>NZ_CP114882.2:0-2400000 GCF_027474525.2 Flavobacterium lacustre | reverse complement strand
TAGGTAGATTTTGTATTTTGATAAGTCGTTTTATTGATAAAAATATCTCCTTGAAGATTTTCAATCGTATTTCCGGATACTTGAACCGTAACATCTCCTCTAAAAAGTGAAGTTGTATCTTTTACAAATCGCAATTGATGTAAGTCGGCATTTTCTATATTAATATGAAAATCAAATCTACTATCCTTTTTGCTCAAATCCACTAAACCATCAAATGTCATACTTAAATTAGGATCATTTACAGAAACTTGTCCTTTATATAATGGTAATTTAAAATTCCCATTTAGCACTACATTATGATAGGTATATTTGTTATAATCAATCTTTGATACATCGCCTTTTATGGCGGTATTCAAATATTTTTTCGTGAATCCTTTTCCGTCAACATCCAGATTTAAAGTCACTTTACCTAAATCTTTGTTGTCTAAAAAAGTTCCAATATCAAAATCATCCAAAATAACATTTCCTACATAAGAAGCTTTATCAATAAAATCAATGTTTTCCATGACTAAATCCGATTCTACTTTTCCCAAAGCTGTCGTCATCATAAAACTCGCATTGATAGCTGTTGTCGTAATTTGAGAATTTCCAACAAGATTAAAATTGCCTAATTTTTTTAATTCTACGGGGAGTCTTTTACCCAAAACATTTGGCAACAAAACAACCAAATTGTCATAACTGGAAGAAAGCTTGTCAAATTTTCCATTCATATAGAATTTTTGTTCCTTCTTTGGAAAAAGATTTTTGAACCGTATTGCTCCTATTATTTGAGATTTTCTCGAATCGGTCAAACGCAATTTTGTCAAATTTAAATTATTCAAAGTACCTTTGATCGTTGCTCTGGCATAAAAAAGCTGGTTTTTACCCAATTCTTTATAAAAACAACGAATATCATTAGACGCCAATATTGACGGCTCTAACTTTACATCAAATTTGACTTTATTATTAAAATCAGCAAAATCTTCAATCTTATAATTTAGAGCAACTGTCCCTTTTATTTTAGATTCTTTGGTAACTAAATCTAATTTATCGAGTTTTATTTGCTTTTTGGTATAACTAAATATGGAGCTTAAATTTTTCACATACAAACCTCGGTGATCGAGAAACGACATTTTATGAATGATTGTATTTACATCAGGACCATATAATTTAAAGTCAGATATATAGGCATTAAGCTTTGTGAAATCAACATCTTTAGGAACTGCCCGATTTTCATCTGTTAAAATAAAATGACCGTTTGTAATGTATGCATCTTTAGCCGTTAACAGAAAATGCTTCTGTGACGGTTTTTTACTGGTTCCAAACGCATTAATAAAAACATCTAAATTGGTTAGTTTTTCGTTCTTGTAAGTCTTTAAATTAAACAACATTCCATTTAAACGCAACTCACTAAAAATCAAATCGCCATCCAGCAATTTTGTTCCATCTATAATACTGGTTTTAATCCTGTTTGAATAAATTAAAGTATCATTATGATGATCAAGAATTAAGACTTTCTTGAATTTTACCCCTCCAAAAACAGATATTGCAACTTCATCTATAGTAATATGAGTTCCAAAATCCTTGTTGATACTTCGCATGAAATAGTGCGCAATCTTAGTTTGAACAAAAGGCAATGTTAATGTAATCCCAAGAACCAACAAAAGCAGGATCAGTACGAGCAGAGAGCGAAATACTATTTTTTTAATTTTTTTGATACTTGAAATATTATTTTAATTTTTTGAAATTCTAATTTGCCCAAAGAAACGGCAAGACCTTTGATAAAAATTCTTTAATTTTGGTCCCTTCTCTGTTTGTTGAAACAGATTGTCAAATATAATTCAAAATTTGTGCCTTTATATGCAAAATCCCGAGGTTTTTATTCTTGCTATCGAAAGTTCTTGTGATGATACCGCAGCAGCCGTTTTACATAACGACAAAGTCTTGTCAAATGTTGTTGCCAATCAACTTATCCATAATCAATACGGAGGAGTTGTTCCTGAACTTGCCTCAAGAGCACATCAACAAAACATTGTTCCCGTTATTGATGCCGCGCTTCGCAAAGCAAATATACAAAAAGAACAGTTGTCCGCAATTGCCTTTACACAAGGTCCAGGATTAATGGGCTCGCTTCTTGTAGGGAGTTCTTTTGCAAAATCATTGGCTTTGGCATTACAAATTCCTTTGATTTCTGTCAATCATATGCATGCCCATATTTTAGCACATTTTATCGATGAAGAAGGATTTGACAAACCTAATTTTCCTTTTTTGGCATTGACCATAAGTGGCGGACACACGCAGATTGTGCGAGTGGATGGTTTTTTTGACATGACCATTATTGGCGAAACTACAGATGATGCTGTAGGAGAAGCATTTGATAAAAGTGCAAAAATACTGGGACTTCCTTATCCTGGCGGACCATTAGTAGATAAATATGCGCAATTGGGTAATCCAAAAGCTTTTACTTTTACAAAACCAAAAGTTCCCGGTTTGGATTTTAGTTTCTCAGGATTAAAAACCGCTATTTTATATTTTATCCAAAAGAAAAAAATAGAAAATCCTGCTTTTATAGAAGAAAACCTGAATGATATTTGTGCCTCTATTCAGCATACCATTATCGAAATTTTGATGGACAAACTGAAATTAGCCGTAAAAGAAACCGGAATCAAGCAAATCGCTATTGGCGGAGGAGTTTCTGCTAATTCCGGTATTAGAAATACATTAAAAGAAACCGAAAATAAATACGGTTGGAAAACCTTTATTCCAAAATTTGAATACACCACCGATAATGCTGCAATGATTGGAATTGTAGGTTATCAAAAGTTTTTATCACAAAAATTCGAAACTTCATCTGTTGTTTCCAAAGCACGAATTCAATTCTAAACTATGCAATTATTTTACAATCCGAACATAAACGAAACGACCGA
The DNA here is from genome assembly GCF_027474525.2 of Flavobacterium lacustre. Classification (NCBI taxonomy): domain Bacteria; kingdom Pseudomonadati; phylum Bacteroidota; class Flavobacteriia; order Flavobacteriales; family Flavobacteriaceae; genus Flavobacterium; species Flavobacterium lacustre. The sequence continues at coordinate 2,397,094 of NZ_CP114882.2, read as the reverse complement.
ATATTTTTCTTTTGATAAAGAAGAAAGCAAACACATTATTAAAGTATTACGTAAAAAAGATACCGATATTTTATTTGTGACAAATGGTTTGGGATTTCTGTTTAAAACCGAAATTACTTTGGCTTCTGATAGTAAATGTACGGTCCAAATTATTTCTTTTGAGAAAAAAGAAGAGTCAAAATTCAAATTGCATTTAGCCGTTGCGCCTACTAAAATGAATGATCGCTTTGAATGGTTTCTGGAAAAAGCAACTGAAATTGGAATTCACGAAATAACACCTATTATCTGTGATCGTTCGGAACGAAAAGTGATCAATGCAGAACGATTTGATAAAATTATTTTGTCGGCAATGAAACAGTCTAATGAATTATTTCTTCCAAAGTTGAACAATGCTGTTACTTTCAAAGAATTCATAAAACAACAAAATAAAGGATTACAACTGATTGCCCATTGCGAAGAAACGGACAAGAAAACTCTAAAATCTGTTTTGAAACCAAACGAAAATGTAACCTTATTAATAGGACCTGAAGGTGATTTTTCTGAAAAAGAAATCGCATTGGCTCTCAAAAACAATTACATTCCGGTTTCATTAGGAAATACCAGATTGCGAACAGAAACGGCGGCAGTTGTCGCTTGCCACAGCGTTGTTTTTTTTAATGAAAATTAAACTTTTTTTAATTGGCAAATCTATGCAAAAAATAGTATTAACATTTCTGTTTCTATCTCTTAATTGCTTTTCGCAAGAAATTGCCCTTGTGAAATATAGTGGTGGCGGAGATTGGTATGCTAATCCTACATCATTGCCCAATTTGATACAATATTGCAATGCAACTATCAATACAAAAATAAAATCAAAACCAGCTACCGTAGAACCTGGAAGTCCTGATTTATTTTCTTATCCATATATTCACATAACAGGTCATGGAAATGTCGTTTTTAATGATACTGACATAAGTAATCTCAAAAAGTACATGCTTGCCGGAGGTTTTCTTCATATCGATGATAATTACGGAATGAATCAATATGTTAGAAAAGAGATAAAAAAAATATTTCCAGCCAATGATTTGGTTGAAATTCCTGCAAATCATGCCATTTTTCAAAAACCTAACCTTTTCCCAAATGGTTTACCCAAAATTCATGAGCATGACGGGAAACGTCCTCAAGCATTCGGAATCTTTATAAACAACAGATTAGTGCTGCTTTATACGTATGAATGCGATTTAGGGGATGGTTGGGAAGATGCAGAGGTAAATAATGATCCTCTAGAAGTACGCGAAAAAGCTTTAAAAATGGGCGCAAATATTATAAACTATATTTTTTCTAATTAATTGAAAACGATACAACTCCAACATGAGGATATTGAATTTGAGCAAAAATCATTTCCTGTCATATTAGTTTGTGATCACATCTATTTTCAACAAAATATTGGTTCGCTCTTTAGAATCAGTGAAGCTTTTGGTGTTGAAAAAATCATTTTCATAGGAGCGGATATTCCTTTAAATCCCAGAAAAATAAACAAAACATCTCGAAGCACACATTTACATGTTCCGCATATTGCAATTGAAGAAACCAATGCTTGTATTGAATATTTAGTATCGAATAATTATGAAATTATTTCATTAGAAATCACAGACACCAGCAAACCGATGAAGGAGTTAAAAATTCCTATATCAAAAAAAATGGCTTTAGTTGTAGGTAGTGAAATCAATGGTGTAAGTGATGAGATTTTAAACATTTCGAACCAAATTGTACATATCAATATGTATGGAAAAAATAGCAGTATGAATGTTGTTCAAGCTACCAGCATAGCACTTTATGAAATTATCAACAACAAATAATCATAATCCCACAAAAAATTAAGAGATTAACACTAAAGGTATAAAAATCGCTATTTTTTTTAAAATTATTTTTTTAATTCAATAATTTGTTATAAAATTGTTAAACAATTAACCTAAAACCATTATTTATAACAAACCCCCGGCATTATTATGAAAAAAATTATTTTAAGCACATTAGCAGTTATGTTGCTTTTTTCTTGTCAAAACGAAGAAACACAAGCAACCGATTTAGTAACAAATGCTATTACTCAACGTAGTTGCGCCTCTCAAGAAGTATTGGAAGCTCAATTAAAAGCAGACCCGACCTTAGCAATCCGCATGAATCAAATAGAAGCTTTTACACAAAAATCAATGACAAATGGTCGTTTAGTAAATGGAAAAGTTGAAATTCCAGTTATAGTAAATGTTCTCTACAGAACTGCTGCAGAAAATATATCTGACGCACAAATCCAAACTCAAATTGACGTTCTGAATCAAGATTTTAATGCTGCAAATTCAGATTTTAGCAGTGTTCCTACTTTATTTTCAGGGGTTGCTGCAAATATTGGAATCACCTTCGTTTTAGAAAAAATCAATAGAAAAGCGACAACAAAAACATCTTGGGGAACCAGAGATACAATGAAAAAAACAAAACAAGGTGGTTTAGACCCAACTTCTCCAACTACAAAACTTAATCTTTGGGCTTGTACAATCGGTGGTGGAATTCTAGGTTATGCACAGTTTCCTGGAGGAAGTTCAGCTACGGATGGTGTTGTAATTGATTCTAAATATTTTGGATTATCAGGAACAGCAAGCTACCCTTACAATTTAGGAAGAACTGCAACTCACGAAGTGGGTCACTGGATGAACTTACGTCACATATGGGGAGATGCGACTTGTGGAAGTGATTTAGTTACTGATACACCTACACACAATACAGCAAATTACGGTGTTCCTACTTATCCGCATCTTAGCACATGTACTGGAACTCCAGTAGAAATGACTATGAATTACATGGATTATACTGATGATAGAGGAATGTATATGTTCTCTAATGGTCAAAAAACAAGAATGGCTGCCATATTTGTTACTGGTGGTGCAAGAGCAGCATTCGGAATATAATTTTTTTTTTAGTTTTTTTTAGATTTTAAAACTCGCTACTTGTTAGCGAGTTTTTTTTATCTTTATATCCAAAAAATAAATAAATGATTACATCAAAAATTATAACAAACGGTATTCTGAAAGCCATAGGATTCTTAGTAATAGTCAGTTTATTTCTTTATTTTTTATACCAAATTCAGTCGGTACTTATTTATCTTTTGGTAGCTTTTGTACTTACCTTAATCGGAAATCCCATTTTAGATTTTTTCAAAAGACGCTTAAAATTCAACCATATATTTGCAACTATAGCAACACTCCTCATTTTTATTTTACTCATTGCTGGATTTATAATGATGTTTATTCCTTTAATTTTATCACAAGGAGAAAACTTATCGCTTTTAAATACTGCCGAAATAGAAAAAAACACCCTTCAATTAATCAATCAAATAGCGGCGTTTTTAGAAAGTCATAATATTGATTCTTCTAAAATGCTAAAAGAAGCTAATATTACCTCTAAAATAAATTTCAATTTTATTCCAAATTTTTTAAACTCTATTCTGTCAACCATCAGCAGTTTTGGGGTAGGATTAGGTTCCGTGTTATTTATTACTTTTTTCTTTTTAAAAGACCGATTACTTTTTATTAAAAGTGCAAAAAAATTAATACCGGACACTTACGAAGATCAAATTTTAAATTCATTAGAAAAAATAAATCATTTGTTATCCCGCTATTTTATTGGATTGCTGATTCAGTTATTCATTGTTTTCCTATTATACATCATTGTTTTAATCATTTTTGGAGTTCCAAATGCTCTTGTGATTGCTTTTTTATGTGCTGTTTTAAATATCATCCCTTACATTGGTCCGCTGATTGCTTCTGTATTAGCCGCCATTTTAACTATGATAAGTAACTTAGGAAGTGATTTTCAGACTGAAATTCTACCTACCACTATCTATGTTCTAATTGGATTTTGGATTGTACAAGTTATCGATAACAATCTTTCCCAACCCATCATTTTTTCAAAAAGCGTTAGTTCTCACCCACTGGAAATTTTTCTGGTCATATTAATAGCCGGTTTTCTTTTTGGAATTTTAGGCATGGTCATAGCCGTTCCTTTGTATACCATAATAAAAGTAATTGGTAAAGAATTTTTCCCAGAAAATAAAGTGATACAATTACTAACTAAAGATATTTAATTTTGGTTTTTACTATTCTAAGTGCTGAAATTCAAGCATTCATCGATGCAAACGTTGACAAAAAAATAGCGCAATTAGCCTTTCAAAAAAATCCTTTTCCTGCTGTAGAATGGATTTCTATTTTAAACCAAATTGAAGCCAAATCAAAAGCTAAAGACAAATTACCGACTTGGTTTAACACTAAATCTATTGTCTATCCAAGTAAAATTTCGATTGAACAAACCTCGTCTGAAAAAACAGCCTCATATAAAGCTACCATAATTTCAGGTGACAGTTTAATTGATTTAACAGGTGGTTTTGGTGTGGATGATTACTATTTTTCAAAAAGAATAAAAGAAGTTGCCCATTGTGAAATCAATCCGGAATTATCAAATATTGTAAAGCATAATTTTGAACAGTTGAACGTAAAAAACTGCATTTGTTATGCTGGAGACAGCCAAAAAACATTAGAATTTTTAAATCAAAAATGGGATTGGATTTACATTGATCCTTCAAGACGAAACGATGCTAAAGGCAAAGTATTTATGCTTAAGGATTGCTTGCCCAACGTTCCTGAAAATCTTGATTTTTATTTCAAAAAAACAGATTCTATTTTAATAAAAACAGCGCCCTTACTCGATATTTCTGCGGGATTATTAGAACTTAAAAATGTAAAAAACATACATATAGTAGCTTTAGAAAACGAAGTTAAAGAACTCTTATGGGAATTACACAAGGATTATTCAGGTCCTGTTACACTAAAAACCGTTAATATTTTAAAAGAAAACTTTGAGATTTTTGATTACATTTTAAATCAAAAATCTGAAATTACAAACTATAGTCAGCCCGAAAAATACCTATATGAACCCAATAGCGCTATTATGAAATCAGGAGGATTTGATGCCGTTGGTTCTTTTTATCATTTAAATAAACTTCATAAACACTCCCATTTATATACATCAAAAGATTTGATTTTATTTCCTGGAAGAGTTTTTAAAATTGAAAATTCAATTCCATACAGCAAGTCAGAGATGAAAATACATTTTGAAAACAAACAGGCTAATATTACGACTCGAAATTTTCCTGATACAGTAGAAAACATTCGAAAAAAATGGAAAATAAAAGACGGCGGAAATAAGTATACTTTTTTTACAACTGATGAAAATAATCATAAAATAGTTTTAATTTGCACCAAAATAAAATAAATAATGAAACACATAATTACAATCGCTTTATTCGTCATATGCAGTACTGTATTTGCTCAAAAACCATGTGACTATAGCACAAACGTGACCGATTCGTTAGGAACTTATAAATCTACTAGAGAATACATGATTTGTGAAAAGAATTTTGCAGGAACTTCTAGCTATATCTTTTTTTCATTACTATCAACTGACGGGATGCCTACCTTGAATGTACAATTGATTCAAAAAAGCAAATCTTTCCTTAAAGCAAATTGTTTTGACAAAAATTCTAAATTATTTTTACAGTTAAACAACGGTAAAATCATCACACTTTTGCATGTGGATCAAGAAAATTGTGGCACCATGATACGAGATGATAAAGGATATGACAACAGGGTCATTACCGGAGAATTCATGTTTATGAAAGATAGTTTTGAGCAACTAAAAAGCTCTCCAATTTCAATGATGCGAATCAAATACTTAACAGATACTGAAGATTATGTACTAAAAAAAGAATTTACATCTGAATTAAACAATGAAATTTATCAACCGGAAACTTATTTTATCAATACTATAAAATGTATTGAATAAGCTAATTACAATCCCATTTCACATTAGAAACATTGTCTTTTAAGCCTGATTTAAAATTGTAATGCCACCATTCAGAATCAAAGGAATTAAACCCTTTTTTGATCATTATTTTTTTTAATAATTTTCTATTGCTCATTATTTCATCTGAAAAACTGAGATAATTATGACTAGCTTCTTTACCAAAAAAATCAAAAGAGGTTCCCATGTCCAATTCTTTTCCTTCACTATCAACCAAAGTAATATCCACTGCTGCTCCTCTATTATGAATGGAGCCTTTGGCTGGATTAGCAACATATTCAGGATTAGACACAATTTCCCACATTTTTTTCTGAATATCTAAAGGGCGGTAACAATCAAACAGTTTTATTCTAAAGCCTTTTTTCATGAATTTTTTATTGGCCTCAATTAATGCTTCTACTGTTTTTAATCGCAAGAAACATTCAGCACAATCATAGACTTTTGCCTTTAAAAAATTATCTTCTGTAGCATATTTCATATCATAGACAAAATCAGTGCTGTACTCTTTCAAATTAACAAATGTGGTATCACTGACTGCTTTTAAGGACTCTGTTTCAGAAAAAGCAACTTGAGATTTACAGGAAATAAAACAAAAAAGAGAACACAGAAGAATAAATGGTTTCGGTTGAAAATTCATAACTACTATTTTTTATAAAAATAGTATAATTTGGATAATTATATGGAATAAGTAAAAACAAAAAAACCTTCCCAATTAAGAGAAGGTTTTTGTGAAGGCAGAAGGATTCGAACCTTCGACCGCCTGCTTAGAAGGCAGGTGCTCTATCCAGCTGAGCTATGCCTCCATTAGTTAATTTAAACACTAACTTATTAAGTCAGTAATCAAAAAATCTAGTCGGGGTGGCAGGATTCGAACCTGCGGCCTCCTGCTCCCAAAGCAGGCGCGATAACCGAGCTACGCTACACCCCGTAAAACAAAAACAATAAGCGGAGGGACAGGGACTCGAACCCTGGCATCGATTGCTCGATGACAGTTTAGCAAACTGCTCCATTACCACTCTGGCACCCCTCCAAGCTCAAAGAAACGTGTCTTGTTTTGCGGTTGCAAATTTAAGATAACTTTACATTACTCACAACTATTTAGCGCCTTTTTTTATGTTTTTTTTTATGTTTATCTAAAAACACTTCACTATCAAACATATACAGAAAAATAAAAATTACATAATCTTTAAAAAATAGAATAGTCGAATCAAAATTTGAAATTGCTTAAAAAAGATTAAATTTGCTTAATAAATCAACATAAATAATATCATGAACAGAAGAATTGTTATCGTTTCTGCCGTTAGAACTCCCATCGGAAGTTTTATGGGTGGATTATCTACTGTTTCTGCACCAAGATTAGGTGCGGTTGCTATAAAAGGAGCTTTAGATAAAATAAATTTAGATCCAAATTTAATTGACGAAGTATTTATGGGTAATGTAGTTCAGGCTGGTGTAGGACAAGCTCCCGCCAGACAAGCAGCAATATTTGCCGGTTTATCAAATTCAGTAGCTTGCACAACCGTCAATAAAGTATGTGCCTCCGGCATGAAATCAGTGATGCTTGGAGCGCAAGCTATTTTGTGTGGCGATGCAGAAATTGTTGTGGCTGGCGGAATGGAAAATATGAGTTTGATTCCTCATTATATGCATTTGAGAAACGGAACTAAATTTGGCCCAAGCACAATGGTAGACGGAATGCAGAAAGATGGCCTTACAGATGCTTATGATAATAATGCAATGGGGGTTTGTGCCGATTTGTGCGCCTCTGAATACAACTTCACTCGAGAAGATCAAGATAACTTTGCAATTCAGTCGTACGAACGAAGTGCTAAAGCTTGGGAATCCGGTAAATTTGATAATGAAATTATTCCTGTTGCGGTTCCCCAAAGAAAGGGAGATCCCATTATAATATCAAAAGATGAAGAATTTACGAATGTAAAATTAGACAGAATTCCTTCATTAAGCCCTGTTTTCACAAAAGAAGGTACCGTTACCGCAGCTAATGCATCAACCATAAATGACGGAGCTGCTGCAGTTGTATTAATGACTGAAAAAAAAGCAATAGCATTAGGATTAAAACCCTTAGCTTACATCAGAGGATATGCTGATGCGGCGCAAGAACCAAAATGGTTTACCACAAGTCCGGCTAAAGCAATTCCAAAAGCATTAGAAAAAGCGGGATTAAAAGTTAGCGATGTTGACTATTTTGAATTTAACGAAGCTTTTGCCGTTGTTGGTTTAGCAAATGCTAAAATTTTAGACCTAAATAACGATACAATTAATGTAAATGGAGGTGCAGTATCACTAGGACATCCTTTAGGTTGTTCTGGCGTTAGAATCATCGTTACTCTAATAAATGTTTTAGAACAAAACAATGGTAAAATTGGTGCTGCAGCAATTTGCAATGGTGGAGGTGGCGCTTCAGCTATTATCATCGAAAAAGCATAAATAATTATAAGTTAAGAATTATATGTTTTTTTTAACCTATAATTCTTAACTCTTAACTCAATAAATCAGCCTAAATGTTCGGAATTTGCAATCTAGCTATTATCCCTTTACGATTTGAACCCAGTGACAAAAGTGAAATTGTTTCTCAAGTTTTATTTGGGGAACATTTTGAAATTTTAGAACAATTCAAACAATGGGCCCGAATTAAAATGCAATATGACGACTATGAAGGATGGGTAGATTCAAAACAATTTCAACCAATTTCAGAATCTAATTTCAATCAATTATCCGAAGATGCTATCATTTTGAATGCAGATTTGATTGAATACATTACTGCTCCAAATAACCTATTAATTCCAATACCACTTGCTTCTTCTTTATCTTTTTTGAATCATAGTGAAATAAACACTGTGAATTTTGATTTTGAAGGAACTAAAATTAGCGGTATAAAACCAAAAAAAGAGCTCATAAATACGGCTTTTATGTATTTAAACGCTCCTTATCTATGGGGAGGAAAAACACCTTTTGGGATTGACTGTTCCGGTTTTACACAAATGGTTTACAAGCTCAATGGGTACAAATTACTCCGGGATGCTTCCCAACAAGCTACACAAGGAGAACCCTTAAGCTTTATTGAAGAAAGTGAACCTGGAGATTTAGCTTTTTTTGATAATGACGAAGGAAATATAATTCATGTTGGAATTATTATGGAAAATAATTACATCATTCATGCCAGCGGAAAGGTCAGAATAGATCGATTAGACCATCTTGGAATTTACAATGCCGAAATTAACAAGCATACTCACAAACTGCGAGTAATCAAAAAAATTATATAAAAAAAACCTGTCTGAATCCAGACAGGTTTTTTTAATTCTAAAAAACAAGCTATTACATTTTAGCTTTCAAAGCTTTGTATTCTGCTGTCATTTCTAATGCACTGTAAACATTCAAAAGAGTTTTTGCAACATCTAGATTTTTAGGATCTAATTCAACTGCTTTTTGTAACGCAGGAATTGCACTTTTAAATAAATTTTGACGTTTAATTTTCAATTCATCGTAACGCTTCATGTCTTTAGTAGAAGTGCCTAATTTATTCATTTCGTCAATTATCACCTTTTCGTTCTCAAGCTTTAAAGCCGCAGAGTTAATATAAGCATTGATGTATTTCGGATTGATTTCGATTACTTTAGCATAGTATTTTTCAGCTTCAACCGGATTTTTAGCATTAGCGCTAAGAACTCCTAAATTGAATATCAAATCGGCATCATTAGGATTTTTTTCTAAAACCTCAGCAATTAATTTTTTGTAAGTATCAAAATCTTTCGTTTCCAAATACAAATTAGCTTCTGTCAAAATCAATGAAGTATCTGCAGGATCTGCTATTCTGGCATCTGAAATTGCTTTTTTAGCTTGCTCCGTTTTTCCGTTTTGAACTAAAATCAACGCCATGTTTTTGTAAATCTCTCCTTTTTTTGATGGAATTACTTCTGTTCTTGGCTTTTCATGAGTTCCTAATTTTACAAACTTATCTCTTTCTTGAGCAGTTGCATAAAAATCTTCTTCTCCTGTTAATTTATTTACAGCTAAATAACTAGTTCCTTTTCCTGAATAATTTAATGTTTTAAGCTCATCATAAAGCTTGTAAGCCATATCATAATCTTTTGCATTAATATAAGTAGAAGCTGCATAATATAAATTGATAGTGTCTTTTTTATCCAACAAATAAGCGTCGTATAACTTCATTGCACCGTCAGAATTCTTGTCTGCCTTAGAATCTGCTATCGCACTATTAATTAATTTATATTTTATTTCTGTAATTGAAGTTGCTGCCTGAGTCGAATATTTCATTTTACCGGACACTTTCTCAGTAGCTATTAAATCTTGGTAAGCTTTTGCAGCTAAAGAAAGATTTTTTCCCGTTTCAACATTTTTATTGGCTAAGTCCAAAAGAGCATTTCCTTTTACAAAGAAAAATTGTGCTTTTTCAGCATCCGGTGCAGTTGCTGATAGAGATTCTGCCCCTTGTAAAATAGTCAATGCCTCTTGAGAATTACCTCCTTTTAATGCTTTTTCAGCTGCTTTAATTTGATCTTTTTGCGCAAAAGTAGCTACTGATATCAGCATGGCTGACGCAAGTATTACATATTTACTTTTCATGGTATTTAATTTAAATTTATTATTGATTAATTGTATTCTAATTATGCTTCGTCATCCGAATCATCTTCGTCTTCAGCATCTTCGTCCTCGTCTTCAACCTCCGTATCATCATCGTCATCGTCATCAGCTGCACCCTCATCTTCAAGAACTTCAAGAACAGGTTTTACTCTTTCGATAGCTTCCGATTCTATAACATTTCCATCTTCATCAACAACCACTTCTGCAACATCATCTTTCATTACTTTTGTAACAGCCGCAATCGAATCGTTTCCTTTTATATTGATTAATTTCACACCTTGAGTAGCACGTCCCATAACTCTCAAATCTTCAACTGCCATTCTAATCGTTAATCCAGATTTGTTGATAATCATTAAATCATCTGCATCGGTAACGGCATTGATAGAAATTAGTTTTCCGGTTTTTTCAGTAATATTCAAAGTCTTCACTCCTTTACCACCACGATTTGTGATTCTGTATTCGTCAAGACTTGAACGTTTTCCATATCCGTTTTCGGCAACAACAAGAATTTCACTATTCATATCATTAACAGTAACCATACCAATTACTTCATCCGTATCATCTTTAAGCGTGATTCCACGAACTCCGGAAGCAGTTCTTCCCATCGGACGAGTTTTAGTTTCTTCAAAACGAACTAATTTACCGGATTTTACAGCCAATATAATTTGACTTTCACCATTAGTTAATTTTGCTTCTAATAATTCATCACCTTCTTTAATGGTAATTGCAGCAACTCCATTTACTCTGGGTTTAGAATATTTCTCTAAAGATGTTTTCTTAACCTGACCTTTTTTGGTAACCATGATAAGGTTATGACTATTGATGTAATCCTTATCTTTTAGATCTTGAGTACAAATGAAAGCTTTAACTTTATCATCACTTTCTATATTAACTAAGTTCTGAATTGCTCTTCCTTTGGCGGTTTTACTACCTTCTGGGATTTCATAAACACGCATCCAGAAACATTTTCCTTTTTGAGTAAAGAACATCATATATTGGTGATTAGTGGCCACAAACATATGCTCTAAGAAATCTTGATCTCTTGTTCCGGCACTTTTTTGACCAACTCCGCCTCTATTTTGCGTTTTGTATTCTGATAAATTAGTACGCTTGATGTATCCTGCATGCGAAATCGTAATTACTACATTCTCGTCTGCAATTAAATCTTCGATACTTACATCTCCACCAGAATATTCAATTAATGAACGACGGGCATCTCCGTATTTTTCACGAATTTCAGTAAGTTCTTCTTTAATCAAAGCAGTTCTTAAATTTACATCTTCTAATAAAGCTCTTAAATGCTCAATTAATTTCATGATTTCTTCATACTCAGCTCTCAATTTGTCTTGTTCAAGACCTGTCAATTGACGCAAACGCATTTCAACAATTGCGCGTGACTGAATATCTGATAATTTAAATCTTTCGATTAATTTTTCTCTGGCTTCCTCAGTATTTTTAGAAGCTTTGATCAAAGCAATCACCTCATCAATATTATCCGAAGCAATAATTAATCCTTCCAGAATATGCGCTCTTTCTTCGGCTTTTCTTAATTCGAATCGGGTTCTTCGAATCACCACATCATGACGGTGCTCTACAAAATAGTGAATCATATCTTTCAGATTCAACATTTGTGGACGACCTTTTACTAATGCAATATTGTTTACACTAAAAGAAGATTGTAATTGTGTAAATTTATAAAGGGTGTTTAAAACCACATTTGGAGTTGCATCACGTTTCAGGATATAAACGATACGCATACCGTTTCTATCTGATTCATCACGAATGTTGGCTATACCTTCAATTTTTTTATCATTAACCAAATCAGCTGTACGCTTAATCATATCCGCTTTATTAACTTGATATGGAATTTCGGTAACAATAATACAATCTCTGCCGTCTACTTCTTCAAAACCAACTTTAGCACGAATTACGACTCTTCCTCTTCCGGTTTTAAAAGCTTCACGAACGCCTTCATAACCATATATGATTCCACCGGTAGGAAAATCAGGTGCTTTGATATAAGTAATTAATTCATCAATTTCAATGTCATTATTATCAATATAAGCTAATGTACCATTGATAACCTCTGTAAGATTATGAGGAGGCATATTAGTCGCCATACCTACTGCAATACCGGTTGCTCCATTTATTAATAAAGTAGGAACTCTGGTAGGCATCACTTTTGGCTCGTATAAAGTATCATCAAAATTCAATTGAAAATCAACAGTTTCTTTTTCGATATCTGCCATTATTTCTTCCGAAATCTTACGCATTCTGGCTTCGGTATAACGCATCGCTGCCGGACTATCTCCATCAACAGAACCAAAGTTACCCTGACCATCCACTAATAAATAACGCATACTCCACTCCTGAGCCATACGAACCATCGCGTCATAGACAGAAGTATCACCATGAGGGTGATATTTACCTAAAACTTCCCCAACAATTCTGGCGGATTTTTTGTGGGCTTTATTAGAAAAAACTCCTAAATCATACATCCCGTACAATACTCTTCGATGTACTGGTTTCAATCCATCTCTCACATCAGGAAGTGCTCTTGATACAATTACAGACATCGAATAATCGATGTAAGCTGATTTCATTTCGTCCTCTATGTTAATAGGAATTAACTTTTCTCCGTCAGACATAATATATACTTAAATTAAAATTATTTTGTTTTAAAAAATCTCGCTAATATAACCTTTCCTGAGCATTTTTAGGACATATATTGATATAAATTTACTTGATTTATTAACAAATCAACTCCGCTTTTTAGTTAATAAATTAAAGAATATTTAACTTTGATTTAAACGATTTTTTTGTCAATTAGCTGACATAAGTTCTTAAGGGAACGATTTTTGTTTTTCAATCACTAATTGACTAAATTTACAGTATCAAATATATATTATGGATGATAATTTTTCACCAAGAGTAAAAGATGTTATTACCTACAGCAAAGAAGAAGCTTTGCGATTGGGACATGACTTCATTGGGACCGAACACTTGATGTTAGGCATATTAAGAGACGGTAACGGGAAAGCAATTCAAATATTGAATAACTTATCGGTGGATTTAGATCATCTGCGCAGAAAAGTAGAAATTCTAAGCCCCGCAAGCCCCAGCGTTGAAATAAGCGTTGAAAAAAAGAACTTACACCTGACCCGTCAGGCAGAACGAGCACTAAAAACAACTTTTCTCGAAGCAAAAGTATTTCAAAGTTCCTCGATTAGCACCGCACATTTATTGTTGTGTATTTTAAGAAATGAAAACGATCCAACAACCAAACTACTCAATAAATTAAAAATTGATTATGATGTAGTTAAAGAACAATATTTAAATATGACTCCAAGCGAAGAAGAATTTTTAGAAAACTTGCCAAGAAATGAATCATACAATGACGATTCAGGACAAGATGACAGTCTTAAAGAAGGAAATTTTAATAATCCCGCCAACAAATCAAACAAAAAATCAAAAACACCCGTTCTTGATAATTTTGGGAGAGATTTAACAGAAATGGCCGAAGAGGGAAAATTAGATCCTGTGGTTGGACGTGAAAAAGAAATCGAACGTGTTTCACAAATTTTGAGCCGTCGAAAAAAGAACAATCCACTTTTGATAGGAGAACCAGGTGTGGGGAAATCAGCAATCGCCGAGGGTTTAGCGCTGCGTATTATTCAAAAGAAAGTGTCCAGAATTTTATTCAATAAAAGAGTCGTGACCTTAGATTTAGCGAGTCTTGTTGCCGGCACAAAATACCGTGGACAATTTGAAGAGCGCATGAAAGCCGTGATGAACGAATTAGAAAAGAATGATGATATTATTCTTTTTATTGATGAAATTCACACTATCGTTGGTGCTGGCGGCGCTACGGGTTCATTAGACGCTTCAAATATGTTTAAGCCTGCATTAGCAAGAGGCGAAATACAATGTATTGGCGCAACCACGCTGGATGAATACAGACAATATATAGAAAAAGATGGCGCTCTTGAAAGACGTTTTCAAAAGATAATTGTAGAACCAACTTCTGTTGCGGAAACAATTACCATTTTGAATAACATTAAAAACAAATACGAAGATCACCACAACGTGACTTATTCAGCGGAAGCAATTGAAGCTTGTGTAAAATTAACTGACAGATATATGTCTGAACGTTTCTTGCCGGACAAAGCTATTGATGCTTTAGACGAAGCCGGTTCTCGTGTTCATATAACTAATATTGAAGTACCGAAACAAATTTTAGATTTAGAACGTCAATTAGAAGATGTTCGAGAATTGAAAAATGCAGTCGTTAAAAAACAGAAATATGAAGAAGCGGCAAGACTTCGTGATGATGAAAAACGCATTGAAAAAGAGTTAGCTGTTGCCCAAGAACAATGGGAAGAAGACGCTAAAAACAACCGAATTGAAGTTACCGAAGATAATGTAGCCGATGTGGTTTCTATGATGACAGGAATTCCCGTGAATCGTATCGCTCAAACGGAAAGCAATAAACTAGCTAAACTTCCTGAACTTATTGAAGGTAAAGTTATTGGACAAAAAGAAGCGGTAATGAAAATCGCCCGTTCTATACAACGAAATCGTGCTGGATTAAAAGATCCAAACCGACCAATTGGTTCATTTATTTTCTTAGGTCAAACAGGAGTTGGTAAAACCCAATTGGCAAAAGTATTAGCAAAAGAATTATTCGACTCTGAGGATGCGTTAATCCGCATTGACATGAGCGAATACATGGAAAAATTTGCAATCTCCCGTTTAGTAGGAGCGCCTCCGGGATACGTGGGTTATGAAGAAGGTGGTCAATTAACGGAGAAAGTTCGAAGAAAACCATATTGTGTTGTACTATTGGATGAAATTGAAAAAGCCCATCCTGATGTTTTCAATATGTTGCTACAAGTTCTTGATGATGGTTATCTAACCGATAGTTTAGGACGAAAAATTGATTTCAAAAACACTATAATTATCATGACTTCTAATGTTGGAGCCAGACAATTAAAAGATTTTGGACAAGGAGTTGGATTTGGAACTGCTGCCAAAGTAGCTCAAGCCGATGATAATTCGAAAAGTATTATTGAAAACGCTTTAAAGAAAACTTTTGCTCCGGAATTCCTTAACAGAATTGATGATGTAATTGTTTTTAATGCTTTAGAAAAAAAACACATCGATTTGATTATCGAAATCGAATTAAAAAAATTGTATGCCCGTGTTTCTGAATTGGGTTATAAATTAAGCCTTTCAGACAAAGCAAAAGCATTTATTGCCGAGAAAGGTTTTGACAAACAATTTGGCGCAAGACCATTAAAAAGAGCCATTCAGAAATATGTGGAAGATTCACTCGCCGAAGAAATTATCACTTCAAAAATTGGATCCGGAGACGAAATTTTCATGGATATTGAAGAGGGTTCACAAGAATTAACCGTTGAAGTTCATAAAGCGGAAGAACCAACAAACCAATAAATTCTTTAGTTTAACTATTATAAAATATACCCGTTACGTTTTCATAACATAGCGGGTATATTCTTTATAGTAAATCCCATATTATTTTAAAAACAAATATTTACATTTGACCCTCATAAAAACAGATCCAATACAATTAATCTATGTCCGATAATAAAGTTATTTTAGGTAGCGAAGAATGGTGTTCTTTCCCTGAATTAGGAATTCCAACCATAAAAGCACGAGTAGATTCAGGCGCCAAAACATCAGCGTTACACGCTATAAATATCGCCCCTTTCATAAAAAACGAATCCAATTGGGTAAAATTTGACATTAACCCAATTCAGAATAATCTCAAAACAGTTATTCATTGTGAAGCCCCATTAATAGACAAACGCATCGTAAAAAGTTCTAGTGGATTCAGAGAACAACGCTATGTAATTCAGACACATTTAAAAATTGGCGACTCTAAATGGCCAATAGAAATGACATTGACCAATCGAGATTCTATGGGTTTTCGAATGCTTTTAGGAAGAGAAGCCATGAGCGGAAGAGTTCTGGTTGATCCGGAACAAAAATACCTTTTAGGACAACCAACTCCAGAAAGTCTAAAAGAACTTTATAAAAACTCCGAAAAAGCAAGTTCTGGTTTACGCATTGGCTTATTGGCCAGTAATCCGGAATTGTACAGCAACAAACGAATCATGGAAGCTGGCGAAATGAGAGGACATGAAATGCATTTTTTGAATATAAAAGAATGCTACATGAAACTGGATGCAAAAAATCCCGAAATTCATTATCGCGGTGGCCGAATATTAAATGAATTTGATGCTGTCATACCAAGAATCCGTCCTAGCATCACCTTTTATGGCTGTGCCCTGACCCGACAATTTGAAGCCCTGAAAGTGTTTTGTTTGAATTCATCAACAGCAATTACACAATCTCGGGACAAATTATTTTCATTGCAATTATTACTGAATCATGGTGTAGAAATTCCTACCACTGGTTTTGCTAATTCCCCTTTGGACACCAATGATTTAATAAAAATGGTCGGCGGACCTCCTTTGATTGTAAAATTACTGGAAGGAACCCAAGGAAAAGGAGTTGTATTAGCCGAAACTAAAAAAGCAGCAGAAAGTGTAATCAATGCTTTCAAAAGTTTAAATGCTAATATCTTAGTCCAAGAATTCATCAAAGAAGCCAATGGAAAAGATATTCGCTGTTTTGTAATAGACGGGAAAGTAGTTGCGGCAATTCAGCGTGAAGCAATGCCCGGAGAATTTAGAGCAAACATCCATTTAGGAGGAACGGCTTCTATCATAAAAGTTACACCAGAAGAAAAAAAGATTGCGATTAAAGCCGCAAAAGCCATGGATTTAAAAGTAGCCGGAGTTGACATTATTCGTTCTTCAAAAGGGCCTTTACTACTCGAGGTAAACTCTTCACCGGGACTCGAAGGAATTGAAGGCGCTACGAATAAAGATATTGCAGGCGAAATGATAAAAGCCATTGAAAAAAACTTTAAGCTATAATCTGTATTTCAGTTTTAGAATCTTAAATTAGAAATAACAAAAAAGTGTAAAGCCATCTTCTAAATACCAAACAAAATGATAAACACCTATCTTGAAATCATCATTCGCAGTGCGGCCGTTTATCTTTTTATGGTAATCGCTTTACGCATTTTTGGTAAAAAAGAACTATCCCAACTCAATACTGCAGATGTCATTTTAATATTACTGATCAGTAATTCAGTTCAAAATGCCATGGTTGGCAATAACACCAGTCTTTGGGGCGGTTTAGCAGCTGCAACCGTACTTTTTGCCATTAATTTTATACTAAAGAAATTAATGTACAAATACCGAAAGTTTAGTGATTTCATGCAGGAAAAACCCGAAATTCTAATTCATAACGGCAATCTGGATTTTGAAATATTAAGTAAATTAAATATTACTTCCGACGAATTAAAAGAAGCCATGAGAGAACATGGTGTCGAATATTTCAAAGATGTAAAACTAGCTATGTTAGAAATTGACGGTAATATTAGTATCATTTCAGGTGAAAATAATCTTAGGCAAACGCATTATAAACGAAGACGCATTCATAAAAATTTGATTCAAAATTAGACTTCATAAAAAAACCACTCAATTTGAGTGGTTTTTTTATGAAGTCTAATTATATTTTATAAAATCATATTAAGTAACGAGTAAACCATGGCTGCCAAAACTGCCGAAACTGGAATGGTTAAAATCCAAGCCCAAATCAATCTTACAGTAACACCCCAGCGTACTGCTGAAACTCTTTTGGTTACACCAACACCAATAATAGATCCTGTTATAGTATGTGTAGTTGAAACCGGAATTTTAAAATGTTCGGTCATAAATAAAGTCAATGCTCCGGCAGATTCTGCTACAACGCCTTCAAAAGCATTCACTTTTGTTATTTTTGAACCCATTGTTTTTACAATTTTCCAACCACCGCTCAATGTTCCTAAAGCAATAACAGAATAACAAGTTAACGGAATCCAACTTGGCATATTAGCCGCAATACCTTTATCTTCATCTGGTAAAATTACATTTAAATCTAACCATCCTCCTGATAAGTCAACATGCGGATTCATTCTGATATAAACAGCTACTGCTGCTGCAATGATACCCATTACTTTTTGTGAATCATTTCCTCCATGTCCCAAACTGAAAGCTGCTGAAGATAATAATTGCATCTTTTTCAATACAGCCTCTGATTGTGAGGTAGAAAAAGAACTAAAAAACAAATTAAATATCGCTAAACTAAAAAAGATGAAAGCAACCAAAAACCATTTTATATTGTGGGGTTCAGTAATAACACTCCAAAAATGACTTTCAAATCGAGGCTTTTTTATCTCTGCGTAAGGAATTAACACCGATGATAAAAACCAAACAACTAAAAGCATCAATGCTACAGTCAGTAATTTCGGATATATGTTTTTCTTTGATGAATACATCATCCATAACGAAATGAAATACGATATAATCATTCCCAACAATGGTGCAAAAACAATAAATAAAATTACAATTAAAACACCTGAAGGCAACAATTCTCCTTCTTTTGCGGCTTTTAACCAACTAACTATTTTAAGTCCATAATGTTCCGGATCCTGAACTACTCCAGAAAATCCGTGTGCAATAGCTGCACCTGCAAATCCGCCAATTAATGTATGCGAGGAAGAAGAAGGAATCCCTTTCCACCAAGTGAATAAGTTCCAAATAATTGCTGCAATAATACCCGCTAATATTACGGTTAAATTAATACTGCTGGTATGAGCTGTTTTTGCAACGGTATCAGCCACTCCAAAACCAAAAACCCAATAGGCCAAAAAGTTAAAAAATGCTGCCCAAAGTACCGCTTGAAAAGGTGTCAATACTTTAGTGGCCACAATCGTCGCTATAGAATTAGCTGCATCATGAAAACCATTGATGTAATCAAAAATTAATGCTAAAACTATGATTATAATAAGTAGTGTGAAATCCATAAATATAGTTCAGTATAAACTGATTGAATTAAGAATGTTTTACCGAAATTGATTCTAAAACACTGGCAACACTTTTACATTTATCAGTTGCTGTTTCTAAAACGGACAACACTTCTTTATATTTAATAATGTTTTTGGCATCCGTTTCATTTTCAAAAATTTCAAATACCGCTTTATTGTAAACCGTATCCGATTTATTTTCCAGCTTACTGATTCTTGCACAAGCATCTGTAATATTCTTAATCTTTTTAAGGTTTTTCAATTCTTTTACGGCAACATCAATATTTTGACATGCTTCAAGATTGATTTCTGTCAATTTTCGTATTGATTTTGTAATCTTATCTACTTGATACAAACGCATTCTGCTGGCCGCACCATGAAGATTATCCGCAACATTATCTATCGAAGTAATCAAAGAGTGAATATCTTCTCTGTCAAATGGTGTAATGAAATTTCTGCTCAATTCCAGATTGGTTTGACGCGTAATGTCTTCTCCTTTTTGCTCTAATGCATCTATCTTCTGAAAAAGAACTTCTCTTTCTTTCAAAGGAAGGTTTACAGCTTCATGCAAATTAGAAGCTAATTCAATTAAATTACTAGACGCTTCTTCAAAAAGAGGAAAGAATTTTTTGTCTTTTGGAACTAAAAATTGGAAAATACTATTTATCGACATTTTATTAAATTTAGAGTTACAAAATTAGTTCATTATTTTAAGCCAATGTTAAGCCATTGTTAACAAATCGTCTTCAATTTGAAAACTATTCAAAAAAGATACTGTTTTTTCTATGTCATAATGCAAGATGCGATCTTCTGCTACCAAAGGGACCTCTTCTCGGTAAGCGCTCAAAAACAGCTCTATAAAATCACTGGATTGTAACGGACGCCTGTAAGCAATTGCCTGTGAAGCATTCATCAATTCAATAGCCAAAATCCGTTCTAAATTATCCATAATTCGCAACGCTTTGGTGGCGCCATTAGCACCCATACTTACGTGATCTTCCTGACCGTTGCTCGATACAATACTGTCTACACTTGATGGCGTAGCCAATTGTTTATTTTGACTCGCAATACTGGCGGCTGTATATTGCGGAATCATCAAACCGGAATTCAGTCCCGGATTGTCTACTAAAAAAGCAGGAAGATTGCGCAAGCCCGAAATCAACTGATACGTTCTGCGCTCGGATATACTTCCCAGTTCTGCCAATGCAATTGCCATAAAATCTAAGGCTAAAGCCAAAGGTTGTCCATGAAAATTCCCTCCGGAAATAATCTGGTCGCTTTCTATAAATATATTAGGATTATCTGTTACCGAATTGATTTCGGTTTTAAATACTTTTTTCACATAATCAATCGCATCTTTTGAAGCGCCATGCACTTGCGGAATACATCGAAAAGAGTACGGATCCTGAACATGTGTTTTTGATTGTTCGATGATTTCACTTCCTTCCAGAAAACCTTTCACACGATTAGCCGTTACAATTTGTCCTTTGTGAGGCCTGATAAAATGAATCAATTCATGAAAAGGCTCAATACGTCCGTCAAATCCTTCTAGAGAAATCGTTGCAATTAAATCTGCCAAATAGGAAAACTTATTGGTTTTAATCAAAATATGCGCACCATAAGCACTCATAAACTGCGTTCCGTTCAACAACGCCAATCCTTCTTTAGATTGCAAAACAATAGGTTCCCAGTTAAACTGTTTTAAAACCACACTCGAATGCACTTTTTTACCTTCAAAATAAACTTCGCCTTCGCCTAATAAAGGCAAAGACAAATGCGCTAATGGAGCCAAATCACCCGAAGCACCAAGAGAACCTTGCGTATAAATAACAGGAAGAATACCGTTGTTATAAAAAGCGATCAATCGGTCAACCGTTTGCAATTGAATACCCGAATGCCCGTAACTCAGCGATTGGATTTTGAGCAACAACATCAGCTTAACAATCTCGCTTGGCACTTCATCACCTGTACCGCAAGAGTGCGATTTCACTAAATTCTCTTGTAATTTTGATAAGTTTTCATTTGAAATTTTCACATTACAAAGCGAACCAAAACCAGTATTGATACCATATATAGGAGTAGATTGGGCCGCCATTTTTTTATCCAAATAATCCCTGCATTTCTGGATATTTACCTTAGCTTCTTCTGATAATGCCAATGTTTTATCATGCGCAATAATTTCCTGTACGTTTTCCAACGAAAGTACTTGTGTGCTTATGTAATGTGTATTATCCATTTGTATCGTATTTGAATACCCAAAATTCAATAAATCAATATTAAAAAGCAACATTTGTTGATAATAATTTAAAATCAACGATTAAACAGACTCAAAGATTAACAATTCCATCCTAAACCGTTTACACCACACACTTTAAGTGATGGTAAAGTACTAATAATCCAAACGATTTCTTTCCTGCAAACAGCGCTAATTGCACTGCAACCAAATCCAAACCCGTCAAAACAGGAAATTTCATTAAATAAAACAGTTAGCAAATCCCTTTTTCATTCCGTTTAATTTCGTCTAAAAATAAGAATCTAACAACCATCCTACACATCTGTTACCAAATAACCAATATTCAATTAATTAGCGCTATATTTTTAAAATATTCGCAAAAACCGAATTATGGTTTTTGTTTTTTATAAAAAACTGTACTTTTGGGGAATCAAATGAAAAACAACAGCACATCATATCAATCTTCGATAACAACTCCAAAAAGAGTTGCTTCTGCTGTTACATTTACTACAACAACTACAACTACCCCTTAGGGGTATACATTTTACATATAATCCTATTTTATACTTTTCCTAACGGAAGAAAGGTCTTGGATATATAAATAACATTTGCATTTTTAAAATAAAACAAACAAAATGAAAGTATTAAAATTTGGCGGAACTTCGGTAGCCAATGCACAAAATATAAAACTGGTTTTAGATATTGTTCTACATAAAGCAAAAGAAGAAAAAGTAATCGTAGTAGTTTCTGCTTTAAGTAAAGTGACTGATTTACTGCAACTCGCTGCCGCAAAAGCTGCCGCAAACGACGAAAGCTTCAAAGAAATCGTAGCCTTAATCGAGAAAAAACATTTAGACGCCTTAAAAGAACTTATTCCCGTAAGCGAACAAAGCAGCCTTTTAAGCCACATCAAAAGAATCGTCAATCACCTGGAAACCCTTTTAGACGGTTGTTTCCTTTTAGGAGAATTATCCCCTAGAACATCAGATACTATTTTAAGTTTCGGAGAATTATTGTCGTCTTACATCATTGCCGAAGCATTAAAACAACACCTCAAAAACAGCGCCTACAAAGACAGTCGCGAATTGATAAAAACCAACAATAATTTCGGAAAAGCAGCCGTAAATTTTGAAGTATCAAATCAATTGATTTCAAATTTCGTTGCCACAAATGAAAGCCAAGTTGTAATCATGCCTGGGTTTATCGCTTCCTCACTTGACGGAATCAACACTACTTTAGGTCGTGGCGGTTCAGATTACACTGCGGCTATTATTGCTGCTGCGGTAGAGGCAACCGATTTAGAAATCTGGACAGACGTAAACGGAATGTTTACTGCCAATCCAAAAATTGTAAAACAAGCACAACCTATAGCCACTATTTCCTATCAGGAAGCAATGGAATTATCTCATTTTGGAGCCAAAGTATTGTATCCGCCAACCATTCAACCGGTATTGAGAAAAAATATTCCTATCCTGATCAAAAACACGTTTGAACCGGGAGCAGAAGGAACTTTAATATCCAATACTATTTCTTCTCAAACCAATCCGGTCAAAGGAATCAGTCATATCGATAACATCTCATTACTAACTCTTGAAGGTCCGGGAATGATTGGTGTTTCAGGTTCTTCCAAAAGACTTTTCGAGGTATTATCTCAGGAAAACATCAACGTAATCTTTATTACTCAGGCTTCTTCTGAGCATTCTATTTGTATCGGTATTCAAAATTCCGATGCTGAAACAGCAGAAAACGCCATCAATAAAGCCTTTGGAAATGAAATCCTGCAAAACAAAATCGATCCTTGTATTGTAGAGAAAAACCTGTGCATTATTGCTTTGGTAGGCGAAAACATGAAGAATCATCAAGGGCTTAGCGGTCGAATGTTTAGCACTTTGGGTAAAAACAACGTCAACATTCGCGCCATTGCACAAGGAGCTTCCGAAAGAAACATCTCTGCAGTTATCAACGAAAGAGATGTAAAAAAAGCACTGAATACATTACACGAGAACTTTTTTGAAGAAAACACAAAACAGTTGAACCTGTTTGTAATGGGGGTTGGAAATGTAGGCGAAAAATTCATCGAGCAAATTCACCAACAAAAGAAATTCTTAAAAGAGAATCTAAAAATAAACCTGCGCGTTATTGCATTGTCAAATTCAAGAAAAATGTATTTTGACGAAGACGGAATTCCGTTGAAAGAATGGCAGTTTGCTTTAGAAACTGGAGAACCTGCAGATAAAGAGGAATTCATTTCAAGAGTAAAATCACTCAATTTACGCAACAGTATTTTTGTAGACATCACTGCTAACGAAAGCGTTTCTAAAACTTACGAGCAGTATTTAAAACAAAACATTGCCGTAGTAACTTGTAACAAAATTGCATGTGCTTCGGAATATGACAACTACAAAAACCTGAAAAACTTATCCCGTCAGTACAACGCGCCTTTCTTGTTTGAAACTAATGTTGGTGCAGGATTACCTATCATTGATACCGTAAAAAACCTAATCGCTTCTGGCGATAAAGTCCATAAAATACAAGCCGTTTTATCTGGAAGTTTAAACTTTATTTTCAACAATTTCGACGAAAATAACTCTTTCCATGATGTGGTAAAAGAAGCGGGTGTGCAAGGATTTACGGAACCGGATCCTAAAATTGACTTAAGCGGAATTGACGTAGCCAGAAAAATTCTGATTCTAATCCGTGAAAGTGGATATAAAATGGAAATCGATGCCATTGCCAATGAATCGTTTATGCCTGCTGCCTGCTTACAAACCACTTCAAACGAAGCGTTCTTTGAATCGTTAATCGAACATGCCGCGCATTTTGATGCCATTTACAAAGAAGCCTTAAGCAAAGATTCCCGTTTGAAATATGTAGCACAATTCGAAAACGGAAAAGCAAGCGTTGGTTTAAGATTCATTCCAAAAGAGCATCCGTTCTACAATCTGGAAGGAAAAGACAACATTGTTTTATTCTTCACAGACCGTTATGTAGACCAACCGTTATTGATAAAAGGTGCAGGTGCCGGAGCAGCAGTTACAGCCTCAGGAATATTTGCTGATGTAATCAGAATTGGAAACGTATAAATAAGTCGTAAAGTCGAATGTCATAAAGTCTAAAAGTTAACCACTTGATTTTATATTCATTCCTAAGACTTTACCTCTTTATGACTTTAGACTTTAGACTTTAAGACTACTATTATGAATGAAATAAAAATATTTTGCCCCGCCACAATCGCCAACCTATCCTGCGGATTTGATGTCCTCGGACTGTGTTTAGAAACGGCAGGTGACGAAATGATTATTCGAAAATCAGCTACAAAAGGCGTTCGCATCACTAAAATAGTAGGTGCCGACTTGCCTTTAGAAACCGAAAAAAACGTAGCTGGTGTAGCCGCTTTGGCAATGTTAGAAGCAATAGATACCGAATTTGGTTTTGATATCGAAATCTACAAACACATCAAAGCCGGTAGCGGAATTGGGAGTAGTGCTGCAAGTGCTGCAGGTGCCGTTTTTGGTATCAATGAATTATTGGGACAACCATTCACCCGAAAAGAATTAGTGCTTTTTGCCATGCAAGGCGAAAAACTGGCCAGCGGAAACGCCCATGCCGATAACGTCGCTCCTGCCCTTTTAGGCGGATTTACATTGGTGCGCAGTTCTAATCCTTTAGACATTATCAAAATTCAAAGCCCACCGGAACTATACGCAACCGTAGTACATCCTCAGATTGAGTTAAAAACTTCGGATGCCCGCTCGGTTTTAAAACAAACCGTTTCCCTCAAAAGTGCCATCACGCAATGGGGAAATGTAGGCGGATTAGTAGCCGGATTATACACTCAGGATTACGACTTAATAGGCCGTTCCCTTCATGACGAAATCGTAGAACCTTTACGCAGTGTCTTGATTCCGGGTTTCGATTTAATCAAAAAAACAGCCTACGAACACGGCGCATTAGGTTCAGGAATATCAGGCTCAGGTCCTTCTATTTTCGCTTTAAGCAAAGGGGAAGCAACCGCACAAAAAATAGCCGAAGCCATGAGCGCTGTCTACGAAGAAATGAATTTACCGTATGAAATTCACGTTTCTAAAGTAAATGACGAAGGAATGAAAATCATCTAATTCCCACGCATTAAAGGAAGATAACACACAATAACACAGGATGAATCCCTTTCGCCTCCCTTCCCTTTAGGGAGCGTTTAGGATGCTAAAATTAGTAAAAATGAAATATTACAGTTTAAACCATAACGCACCGAAAGTTTCTTTCCAAGAAGCCGTAATACAAGGATTAGCAACCGATAAAGGATTGTATTTCCCGGAATCAATAACCCCGTTAGCCCCTTCTTTTTTTGAAGATATCGAAAATAAGAGCAACGAAGAAATCGCTTTTGAAGCCATCCAACAATTTGTAGGCGACGAAATTCCGGCAGAAACCCTAAAACAAATCATTGCCGAAACCCTGTGTTTCGATTTTCCGGTGGTCGAAGTCGAAAAAGGAATCTATTCCTTAGAGCTTTTTCATGGTCCAACCATGGCCTTCAAGGACGTAGGCGCCCGCTTCATGTCCCGTTGTTTAGGCTACTTCAACAAAGATAAAAAAGACAATAAAAATACCGTTCTCGTAGCCACTTCTGGTGATACAGGAGGCGCCGTAGCCAGCGGATTCCTTGGCGTTACCGGTGTCGAAGTCGTAATTTTATACCCTTCAGGAAAAGTAAGTGACATACAAGAACGTCAATTAACCACTTTAGGACAAAACATCAAAGCACTCGAAGTCGATGGCGTTTTTGATGACTGCCAGGACATGGTCAAAAAAGCATTTTTAGACGACAGCTTAAAACACCAGAAACTAACCTCGGCAAACTCCATCAATATAGCCCGTTGGTTACCACAAATGTTTTACTTCTTCTTTGCTTACAAAGCCTTAAAGAAACAAAACAAACCATTAGTTTTCTCTTGCCCAAGTGGGAATTTCGGAAACATATGCGCCGGAATCATCGCCAAAAAAATGGGATTACCTATCGAACATTTCGTAGCCGCTACCAATGCAAATGATACTGTACCACGCTTTTTGGCAAACGGATTATACGATCCAAAACCATCTATTGCCACCATTTCAAATGCAATGGATGTAGGGAATCCAAGTAATTTCATCCGCATTCAGGAAATGTACCAAAACGATTTAGAGCAGTTCAAACAAGACTTCTCTTCTTTCACTTTCTCCGATGAAGAAACCCTTGCAGCCATGAAAACCATTTACAATACCGATGGCTACATTGCAGAACCTCACGGAGCAGTAGGCTATTTGGGATTGAAAAAAGAATTACAAAACCATCCTGATGCACTTGGTATTTTCTTAGAAACTGCCCACCCTATCAAGTTTCTCGATACCGTAGAACCTACATTAAACGTAAAACTACCTATCCCGGCACAAATCGAAAGTGTGCTTAACAAAGAGAAAGTAAGCGTAAAAATCAAAACCTACGAAGAACTCAAAGCCTTCTTAGCCTAACAGCAAAACTA
Source organism: Flavobacterium lacustre (assembly GCF_027474525.2). Taxonomy (NCBI): domain Bacteria; kingdom Pseudomonadati; phylum Bacteroidota; class Flavobacteriia; order Flavobacteriales; family Flavobacteriaceae; genus Flavobacterium; species Flavobacterium lacustre. The sequence goes on along the minus strand of NZ_CP114882.2, from coordinate 2,369,892 downwards.
CTAAACACCATATAAACCGACTGAGAACTATTTCAGTCGGTTTTTTTTTACGAAAATTAGTTATATGTAAGTAAAATCATTACGTTTGTTAAGCAAAGGAGTAATAGCGACAAGCTAACTAATTAGTGTTTCCAGTTGCAACTCTAATACACAATATATTAGTTGTGAGTAATTTTAAGAAACTTAAACCTAACCAAAAATGACTTTTTTTAGAAACATATTTAAATCTGACCAGAAAAAAATTGAAAATGTTTCTGAAAACGAAACAGATAAATCGTCTGAATTTGGTCTTGGTGAATTTGAAATAAATGACTTTCCAGAAAATGATAGAAATAAATCCTTTTACTTTTACGAATACAATAAACCGAATGGAGAATGGATTGAAATTGGCCAGCCAATTTGTATAATTCGTATTGGAGAAAAAAGCGGATTTAACTTCACATCAGCGAGTATAATTGCTTCAAGATCTGGAATTTTAGAACATACTTTAAAAAAAGACGACATCCTTTCTAATGGAATTTTTTTTTACAAACTTCATCCAAAAGGAGAATTCCAAAATGAAAATTCGATAGAAAATTCAGAGTTTAAAGAATATTTTAAAAGTCCTAGTTATAACTATTCGTTTGACAAATGGTTAGTCAAAGATGGTGCATATGTAAAAATTGGTGAACCAATTTTTACATACAATGATTCAAACCGTCAAAAGCAGACAAACTATTCAAAAAAAGATGGCTTCATTTTTCAAATTGACCCTTGCAAGGTTGTTCTTTTAAAAGACTATGAGTTAATATATATAATTAGAAATAGTGATGAGCAAAGAATTAGTGAGCGATTCATTAACATACCTAATCTTATTGTTGACGAATTTACTAACTCAAGAATAATTAATTGGCATACAGTCAGCTCAAGATTTGGAAGAAATACAGGTATTAAAACAAAATCTGATGACTCTATAACAGATTTTCTTTTTACTTTAAATTACATTGATAACAATGACTACATCATATTTCATTTTAACCCAAAACAAATAAGACCAAGGCAATCTGATAAAGTCTTATTTTTATTTGAAAATGGAAAACAAATTCAATTTGAATTACATGAAAACCCAATATCATCGAAAAACAGCCTAAACGAAAAAATTTTAGAATACAAAGGATTAATTACAAAAACTGAACTTGAAATATTTTCAAATTCTATTTTCATTAAATGGAAAATCTCACTAGTTAGCGATAAAAGAGATATTTTAGGTGGAGAAATTGGTGGAGATGACTTTTATTCAACGAAAAACAATATTCAAATAGTAATTAAAAAATTTACAAGAGAATATGTCGAATTCGTAAAGAAAAACATACCCGATTACAAACCAACTGAATTAAAACAAGCAGTAATGGTTAAAGAAATAACAACAGATTTTTGTTCTGTTTATTTAATGCACGATACAAGTAACAACTATTACAAAATAGGAATTTCTAACAAACCAGAATATAGAGAAAGAACTTTACAAAGTGAAAAACCAACAATCGAAATAATTGTATCCAAGAAATTTCCAATTAGAAAAATAGCAGAAAGTATTGAAAAGGCATTACATGAAACATATTCGGAAAAAAGATTAAGAGGAGAATGGTTTGAATTAGACCTAAAGGATATTGAACATATAATAGAGACATTAAAATAAAAATTACGAACAACAGCTAAAACGCCAACATTTATGAGAAAAATTCTCCTCGTTCATATAATATTTTTATCTTTTTTCAATATTTATTCAAAAGAAAATTTGAAGGAGAAAGAAATAACTTTAACTAATTTCATTATTGATTCTAAAAATCCAATTGAAATTAAAGACGTGACTGTTCGTAAAGAATCTGAAAGTTTTTATCATAATAATATGCCTTGGATAGCTGCTTTGTTAATCGGAGTGGCTTCTGCCGTTATCAATTTAATAATTGCACATTGTTTACGTAAGTCAAACGAAATAAATATGAATAAGCAAATAGAAAACGCTAAAGAAATTACTCTAACCCAATTCAAGTCAACAATAGCAACAAAAAATCGTCAAGATTGGATCAACGAATTCCGCCATTCTGTGAGTGATTTCATTTCATATTCAACTATCCTTATGCCGGATGATTCAAGTCCAGTTAAAGATGACATAACTCATCCGATATATGAAAAATTTTTATACACTAAAGCCAAGCTTGAAATGTTAATCAATCCAAACAAAAAAGAATATGCTATTTTTCATGACTATTTACAAGACATGTTAGATATTTTATTGCTTACAGATAAAGATTTTAATATTGGGAAATTCAGACAGATACGAGAAAATATAATTAAGTCATCACGTACTATTATTGAAATTCAATGGAGAAAAATTAAAGCCTTATCGTAACTACTTCCAACATCTACAACGGATTTAGGCAATTGACTTAATCAAAAGTTTGTTTTGTATTTGGGAATTTTGGCAAATCCGAAGAATAGGTTTAATTTAGTCCCAAACCCGCTGTAGGACCTGAACGTTATCTCAAATTTTCGAGAGTAACCTACAACAATTACAAAATTTTGATACAATTATCATGGGAAAGAACATATCCATATCGTTAGGTAATCATTTCGAAACATTTATCGAAAAAAGTGTTTCAAAAGGTCGTTTTCAAAATGCTAGCGAAGTCATTCGTGCCGGACTCAGAATGCTTGAAGAAGAAGAAAATAAAGTTATTGCTCTAAGAATTGCAATTCAAGAAGGAATCGACAGCGGAATAGCAAAAGATTTTGATTCCCAAAAAAACCTACAAATGTTACAGTCAAAAAAGAATACAAATAGCTAAATAGTAACGCTAGCGCGAGCATCCCGCTCTTAAACACCAAAACAAATCCGCGAAAATCGTTTTAAATCCGTTTCATCCCCAAACCCTCCCCAAAAAATAAATGAAATATCACTAAAAGTGGGTATTGCACAATAAGTAGGAATAGTATTATTTTGAGTATATAATTAAACATTTAAAACCCTCAAAATTATGGCTTCTACATCAGAAACAGGACACACAAAAAACGTGGCAAACTTCGAGACACTCATCTCTTTTTGCACAGGCTACGGCGCAACTTACAACCCCTCAAACACCAGCATAGCACTGGCAGCACTCAATACAATGAAAACAAGTGCAAAAGCAACCATTCAAACCGTAAAAACAACCAAAGTTCCCGCAGACAATGCCGAGGGAGTGAGAATGCTGGCGTTCAAACCCCTAAAACCATTAGCAACCAAAGTTTTGGGAGCCTTAAAAGCAGTCAATGCCCCAGTAACCCTGCTCAAAGACGCCGAGACCATCAACAAAAAAATACAAGGCAAAAGCGCCGCTACCGGCACAGCAACAGCAGAGGGAGAAGCAGCCGCCAAAACAATCTCGACCTCCCAACAAAGTTATGATATGAGAATCGATCATTTCAAAAACTTAGTAGAACTCGTAAAAACAGAACCCAAATACATCCCAAACGAAACCCCAATCAAAGTAGTGACCCTCACTACATACATAACCCAACTCGAAACAGCAAACGCCTCCGTAACCGCCACATACACGCCATACAGCAACGCCATGATTGCCAGAAACAAATCACTTTACACCCCAATCACAGGGCTTGTAGACACCGCCAAAGATGTCAAGAACTACATAAAATCCCTCTACGGTTCCACAAGTCCGGAGTACAAACAAATCAGTGGTATAAAATTTACATTCATAAAATAAACACAACACGGGATATCACAATTCCAGACATCCAATTAAAACATAAATTATAAACAAACAAAAAAGGAGTTACTAACAGTAAACTCCTTTTTTATTTAAAAGATTCTTGTGCCTGCAGTTACGATTCTCCTACCTGCAGTTGCGATTCTCGGGGCTGCAGTTGCGATACTCCTGCCTGCAGTTGCGATACTCCTGCCTGCAGTTGCGATTCTCGGGGCTGCAGTTGCGATACTCCTGCCTGCAGTTGCGATTCTCGGGGCTGCAGTTACGATTCTTGTGCCTGCAGTTGCGATTCTCGGGGCTGCAGTTGTGATTCTTGTGCCTGCAGTTGCGATTCTCTCATGCACATTTGTAATTTTCCTATCCGCAAAAGAGTTTTATAAAGAACTAAACTTAAATTTTTGTCCACCAATCGATGCTTCATACATAAGTCCGCCTTTTTGCATGGTAAACACCATGACACCATTGGTATATTTTACATTTGCAGAAGCCCCTTCCGTGACCGCCACTGCCGAAGCTTGTGCAGAAAACTCAAACCGACTCTCTTTAAAACGTTCCATCTCATTTTTTGTTTCAAAGAATATAACCTCCCGATACGCTTGTCCGCCAGCTTGAAACCCAATACTCAATTGCGACAACTTCGCCATACCAATCCTTTTATTATGCTCGTAAACAACACCGTTTCCGGCTGCCCCGCCTATCGCAAGCCCACCTTTCCCCACATTAGGAAAAATAACATAACCATAAGCCTGATCAAAAAGGGCTTTCATCAAAGGATCACTCTTAATAAACTCCTTTTTCGCCGTTTGACTGTCAGCAATAATCTTATTCTTTTTAGCTTCCGATTGTCCAAATACAGGCGTCATGTTCAATACACAAGCCATCACTATCACCCAAATAATATTTAAATTTCTCATAATGATACGGATTAAATTGTTATAATTTTCTTTATCCAAAGTTAAAAAAAATTCAGTACCAATCGATAAAATACTTTGATTATCAATACTTTAACTTTTAAATATAAGAATAAACAACCAAATTACAGCCGCAAAAGAAGCACTCATCCTCACACAGAAGCGCAAGTTCAAAACACAATCATGTTATCCTTTTCTTTATCTTTGAAAACACAAAAAAAATCGGAACACAAAGAAGAATCATGATTACAAAAGCAACACTCAAAGACGTTTCAGCCCTAAATCAATTAATCAATTCAGCCTACCGGGGAGAAACATCCAAGAAAGGATGGACCACCGAAGCCAACCTGCTCGAAGGACTCCGAACCACCGAACAAGAACTTACAGAAACCATACAAGACAAGAAAAATACCATCCTCAAGTTCACACAGAACGAACAAATTATAGGATGTGTGCTACTCATTGAAAAAGAGCAACAATTATACTTAGGAATGCTGACCGTCTCCCCCGATTTACAAAACAGCGGCATAGGAAAACAACTCTTACACCAAGCCGAAACACAGGCTTTGGCACTAGGTTTACCAAAAATAGTAATGACCGTAATATCCGTTCGGGAAGAATTAATAGCATGGTACAAACGCAACGGCTATCAAGATACCGGAGCAAGAGAACCCTTTCCGGCAAGCCACGCACATAGTGCAATTGCAAAAGAACCTTTAGAATTTATCGTATTAGAGAAAAAAATAGAATCGCATATACAATCATAAGAAAAGAGACAACCAATTACAAAACCAGTTCTGCAAACAATCGTTGCGCCGTTTGTTCCAAATCATCACACAAACCAGAATGGGGTCGAGACGTTTGTATCGCAGAACTACGAATAGCAGTCAACCAACGAAACCGGGAAGGAATATCAAACTGACCAATTGGTCCTCCCGTTTTATCACCATGTGCCACTTTCTCAAATGCCAGTAAATTAAAATGCAGTTGTTCCAAATCTAAATCCCCCGAAAACAATTGGAGTTTAGCTTCGTTAATAGAACAAAGTACTTGTATAAACTTCGCTTTCTTACAAAAAAGAATAATACCCACATTGAGGAATTCTTCGCGTTCTACCTTTGGCACAACACGGATTACGGCATACTCATATAAGTGTTTCTCTTGCATTTTGTGCTTCGTTTATAAAAATTTCGGAATGATTCAAACGCGTAATCAAAAACTGAAAATACACCTCCCGAATAGCTTCTGGAGTTTCATCAGTATCTTCCCAAAGTAACCACTCCTCTGGAATCAAATCCACAATAGAGTGCAATACTTCGGCAGTCAATATTTTTTTAAATAAGACATCCGTTTCAGATAATAAAGAAGCCTGAGGGAACAACACATGATCTTTTATCAATGCAAAAGGACTTTGTGCATGATTCTTCCAATTACTCCACGAATGATGAAAATAAAGCGAAGCACCATGATCAATCAACCATAATTCTTTATGCCAAATCAACATATTCGTATTCCTGAAAGTACGATCTACATTAGTAATATAAGCATCTAACCAAACAATTTGAGAAGCCAATTCAGGATCAACAACCGTTACAACGGGATCAAAAGTAATAGCACCGGATAAAAAATGCAAAGCCAGATTAAGCCCCTGACTCCCTTGAAGCAAATCTTGAATTTCTTCATCCCCTTCCGAACGTCCAAAAGCTTCATCGAGATGAGCAAAAACAAGCTCAGGCATTTTTAAATGTAAAGCACGGGCAATTTCGCCACCTATCAATTCGGCAATCAAAGCTTTAACGCCATGACCGGCACCTTTAAATTTCAATACATATTTAAAATCATCATCAGCTTCAGCGAGCGCAGGCAAAGAGCCTCCTTCCCGCAGCGGAGTGATGTATCTCGTAACATTTACAGTTCTAAGACGAAGTGTTTCTCCCATAATCAAATTGAATAAAGCTATAATGCTTAGATACAAACTTACAAAATTGTTATTTCATAAAGTTACATCCCTTATTTTATCTACAAAAAACGCAATGAGATAAAATACAGTTATAAAACAAAAAACCCTATTCCGATAGGAATAGGGTTTTCAAAAGAAAGGCGACATTTGATAGTAAGAGGAGGAAGCCCAGTGGGCTTCAGGTATTTTAAAACTTATTAAAAACAAAAAAGCCTATCTTTTCAGATAGGCTTTCAAAAGAAAGGCGACGAACCGAGGCTTTAGCCGAACACGTCGTTCCTATAAAACAAAAAAGCCTATCTTTTCAGATAGGCTTTCAAAAGAAAGGCGACGACATACTCTCCCACATAACTGCAGTACCATCTGCGCAGGCGGGCTTAACTACTCTGTTCGGGATGGGAAGAGGTGAGCCCCGCCGCAATAACCACCTTAAGGTTGTTAGTCTAAAGTCGAAGGTCTTAAAGTCTAAAGTTGCCTTTTGGACTGTTGACTTTCGTCTTTGGACTGCTCTTGCGTCGAGCAAATATCTTAACATACTGAGATAAAGAAAATAAAAAGTTTATCCTGAACTTGATTCAGGACCTAAGAAAGTTTCTTCCTGCCGATTGCTCGGCAGGAAAAGCGTACATAAGCTTACGGGTTATTAGTACTACTCGACTATGACATTACTGCCTTTACATCTATAGCCTATCAACGTGGTCATCTCCCACGACCCTTAAAAGAAATCTCATCTTGTGGTGGGTTTCGCGCTTATATGCTTTCAGCGCTTATCCCTTCCAAACGTAGCTACTCTGCCATGCCACTGGCGTGACAACAGATACACTAGAGGTTTGTCCAATTCGGTCCTCTCGTACTAGAATCAGATCCACTCAAATTTCTTGCGCCCACAGTAGATAGAGACCGAACTGTCTCACGACGTTCTGAACCCAGCTCGCGTGCCACTTTAATGGGCGAACAGCCCAACCCTTGGGACCTTCTCCAGCCCCAGGATGTGACGAGCCGACATCGAGGTGCCAAACCCCCCCGTCGATATGAGCTCTTGGGGGAGATCAGCCTGTTATCCCCGGCGTACCTTTTATCCTTTGAGCGATGGCCCTTCCATGCGGAACCACCGGATCACTATGCTCTACTTTCGTACCTGATCGACCTGTATGTCTCTCAGTCAAGCTCCCTTATGCCATTGCACTCTACGCACGGTTACCAAGCGTACTGAGGGAACCTTTAGAAGCCTCCGTTACTCTTTTGGAGGCGACCACCCCAGTCAAACTACCCACCAAGCAATGTCCCCCCGATTGGGGGTTAGGCCTCAGATAAACAAAGGGTTGTATTTCAACAATGACTCCACAACGCCTAGCGACGCCACTTCACAGTCTCCAACCTATCCTACACATCATTTATCCAAGGTCAATACTAAGCTATAGTAAAGGTGCACAGGGTCTTTTCGTCCCACTGCGGGTAAACGGCATCTTCACCGTTACTACAATTTCACCGAGCTCATGGCTGAGACAGTGTCCAGATCGTTACACCATTCGTGCAGGTCGGAACTTACCCGACAAGGAATTTCGCTACCTTAGGACCGTTATAGTTACGGCCGCCGTTTACTGGGGCTTCAATTCAATGCTTCTCCGAAGATAACATCTCCTCTTAACCTTCCAGCACCGGGCAGGTGTCAGGCCCTATACTTCATCTTACGATTTTGCAGAGCCCTGTGTTTTTGATAAACAGTCGCCTGGACCTCTTCACTGCGGCCAGCATTGCTGCTGGCGACCCTTCTCCCGAAGTTACGGGTCTATTTTGCCTAATTCCTTAGCCATGAATCTCTCGAGCACCTTAGGATTCTCTCCTCGACTACCTGTGTCGGTTTGCGGTACGGGTACTTATTACCTGAAGTTTAGAGGTTTTTCTTGGAAGCCCTTAGGCGCACTATCTCTTTGTCCGAAGACTCCGAGTACTATCGTATTTCCCCAAGCCGCGTGGATTTGCCTGCGCAGCTTATAGGTAGGTACTTCAACGAACTATTCCGTCAGTTCGCGGCGCTTTCATCACTCCGTCACCCCATCACAGTAATAACTAGTACGGGAATATTAACCCGTTGTCCATCGACTGTCCCTTTCGGGTTCGCCTTAGGTCCCGACTAACCCACAGCTGATTAGCATAGCTGTGGAAACCTTAGTCTTTCGGTGTGCGGGTTTCTCGCCCGCATTATCGTTACTTATGCCTACATTTTCTTTTCTAACCAGTCCAGCATGCTTTACAACACACCTTCTACCCTGTTAGAATGCTCCCCTACCACTTGTAATAAATTACAAATCCATAGCTTCGGTAATATGTTTATGCCCGATTATTATCCATGCTCGTCCGCTCGACTAGTGAGCTGTTACGCACTCTTTAAATGAATGGCTGCTTCCAAGCCAACATCCTAGCTGTCTGGGCAGACAAACCTCGTTCTTTCAACTTAACATATATTTGGGGACCTTAGCTGATGGTCTGGGTTCTTTCCCTCTCGGACTTGGACCTTAGCACCCAAGCCCTCACTGTTATGAAACATTATATAGCATTCGGAGTTTGTCAGGAATTGGTAGGCGGTGAAGCCCCCGCATCCAATCAGTAGCTCTACCTCTATATAACTTTACGCATAACGCTGCACCTAAATGCATTTCGGGGAGTACGAGCTATTTCCGAGTTTGATTGGCCTTTCACCCCTACCCACAGGTCATCCGAAGACTTTTCAACGTCAACCGGTTCGGACCTCCACTATGTGTTACCACAGCTTCATCCTGCCCATGGGTAGATCACACGGTTTCGCGTCTAACACTACTGACTAAAGCGCCCTATTCAGACTCGCTTTCGCTACGGATCCGTGGCTTAACCACTTATCCTTGCCAGCAACGTTAACTCGTAGGCTCATTATGCAAAAGGCACGCCGTCACCCCACGAAAGGGCTCCGACCGCTTGTAAGCGTATGGTTTCAGGATCTATTTCACTCCGTTATTCACGGTTCTTTTCACCTTTCCCTCACGGTACTGGTTCACTATCGGTCTCTCAGGAGTATTTAGCCTTAGCGGATGGTCCCGCCAAATTCAGACAGGGTTTCACGTGCCCCGCCCTACTCAGGATACCACTATCGTTATCTTCTATTACTTATACAGGGCTATCACCTTCTTTGGCTCTACTTTCCAGTAGATTCTAATTCTATCCGCAACAAATATCGTGGTCCTACAACCCCAGTATTGCCGTAACAACACTGGTTTGGGCTAATCCGCGTTCGCTCGCCACTACTTACGGAATCACTTTTGTTTTCTTCTCCTCCGCCTACTTAGATGTTTCAGTTCAGCGGGTTTGCCCACCTATCGGTGTACTATGTCTTCAACATAGTGGGTTGCCCCATTCAGGTATTTACGGATCGTATCGTGTGTGCCAATCCCCGTAACTTTTCGCAGCTTATCACGCCTTTCATCGCCTCTGAGAGCCAAGGCATCCCCCATACGCCCTTATTTTGCTTATTGTACCAACACATTAATTAAAATGTGCCGTTTCTTTTACTTGTCTAATGATAAACAAGCAAAAAATGCTTTCTACTTTTTATTATTTCTTATCTCAATATGTCAATGAACTTTTATGCTGAATTTATTTCAGCATATTGTGGAGAATAACGGAGTCGAACCGTTGACCTCCTGCGTGCAAGGCAGGCGCTCTAGCCAGCTGAGCTAATCCCCCATTTCTAATTTTAAATTATGAATGTTGAATTTTGAATTACAGTAATTCATACTCATACTTCTAAAATTTCCTTTTTTTAAGTCTAAAATAGTTGTCTCGGACAGACTCGAACTGTCGACCCCTACATTATCAGTGTAGTACTCTAACCAGCTGAGCTACGAGACACTCTTTTCTTAAAAATAAAGCCGCTGCTTTGCAACGTCTCTAACGTGTATTATTTGAACTAACAGCAAGAGTAATATAATGTCCTTTTTTGTTTCCAATAGTCTTTTCGTCTTCTTTCTTTAGCGTGCATTAAGCTAACACTAAAGCTCTAGAAAGGAGGTGTTCCAGCCGCACCTTCCGGTACGGCTACCTTGTTACGACTTAGCCCTAGTTACCAGTTTTACCCTAGGCAGCTCCTTGCGGTCACCGACTTCAGGCACCCCCAGCTTCCATGGCTTGACGGGCGGTGTGTACAAGGCCCGGGAACGTATTCACCGGATCATGGCTGATATCCGATTACTAGCGATTCCAGCTTCACGGAGTCGAGTTGCAGACTCCGATCCGAACTGTGACCGGTTTTGTAGATTCGCTCCTGGTCACCCAGTGGCTGCTCTCTGTACCGGCCATTGTAGCACGTGTGTAGCCCAAGGCGTAAGGGCCGTGATGATTTGACGTCATCCCCACCTTCCTCTCAGTTTGCACTGGCAGTCTCGTTAGAGTTCCCGACATGACTCGCTGGCAACTAACAACAGGGGTTGCGCTCGTTATAGGACTTAACCTGACACCTCACGGCACGAGCTGACGACAACCATGCAGCACCTTGTAAATTGTCTTGCGAAAGATCTGTTTCCAAACCGGTCAATCTACATTTAAGCCTTGGTAAGGTTCCTCGCGTATCATCGAATTAAACCACATGCTCCACCGCTTGTGCGGGCCCCCGTCAATTCCTTTGAGTTTCATTCTTGCGAACGTACTCCCCAGGTGGGATACTTATCACTTTCGCTTAGCCACTGAAGTTGCCCCCAACAGCTAGTATCCATCGTTTACGGCGTGGACTACCAGGGTATCTAATCCTGTTCGCTACCCACGCTTTCGTCCATCAGCGTCAATCCATTAGTAGTAACCTGCCTTCGCAATTGGTATTCCATGTAATCTCTAAGCATTTCACCGCTACACTACATATTCTAGTTACTTCCTAATAATTCAAGTCAGACAGTATCAATGGCCGTTCCACCGTTGAGCGATGGGCTTTCACCACTGACTTATCTGACCGCCTACGGACCCTTTAAACCCAATGATTCCGGATAACGCTTGGATCCTCCGTATTACCGCGGCTGCTGGCACGGAGTTAGCCGATCCTTATTCTTACAGTACCGTCAAGCTGGTTCACGAACCAGTGTTTCTTCCTGTACAAAAGCAGTTTACAATCCATAGGACCGTCATCCTGCACGCGGCATGGCTGGATCAGGCTTGCGCCCATTGTCCAATATTCCTCACTGCTGCCTCCCGTAGGAGTCTGGTCCGTGTCTCAGTACCAGTGTGGGGGATCTCCCTCTCAGGACCCCTACCCATCGTTGCCTTGGTAAGCCGTTACCTTACCAACAAGCTAATGGGACGCATGCTCATCTTTTACCGTTGTGACTTTAATAATGTGTTGATGCCAACTCATTATACTATGAGGTATTAATCCAAATTTCTCTGGGCTATCCCTCTGTAAAAGGTAGATTGCATACGCGTTACGCACCCGTGCGCCGGTCTCTAGTTCCGAAGAACTATACCCCTCGACTTGCATGTGTTAAGCCTGCCGCTAGCGTTCATCCTGAGCCAGGATCAAACTCTTCATCGTATATTGTTTGAGATTAGATAAATCTTCTCTCTTTATTTATTCGACTCAAATTCTAGTGGTTTTTTCAAATCTATCGATTCTATTACTCTTATTTTATTTGTTTTGAAATCTCTTTCAAAACGGCTGTCAATTCAATATGTCTAGGAACGTGTCTTATCTTATTTTTCCCTTCTCAATTCACTTAGCGTGTTTCTCGAAGCGGGTGCAAAAGTATAAATTATCTTTTTAACTGGCAAGAAAATTTTGAAGTTTTTTTGAGATTATTTTAATCCCCTTTTCTCCTCTTTCCCTTATCAGTCTCTCAATGAACTTAGCCCGTTTACGGGGTGCAAAACTACAACCTCTTTTCTAATTCTACAAGCTTTTTTGAATCTTTTTTAGAAAATAAATCTTCTAGTTTTATTCCTTTTACTTGTCAACTTATTAATGAACCTATGCGCTGTTGCGGGTGCAAAAGTAACACCTTTATCCGCTTTTACAAACATTTTTAATCCTTTTTTTTGATGTTTTCTTAACTTTTTGTTTAACTACTTGATATGAAGTTTTTTGAGACCTAAAGTTTTTTGTCTTTTTTTAAACAGTACCCTACTTTAAATGAATGTTAGGCTAAAAACTTCAATCTTTCTGTTACAATAACCATTATCTTGGGTTATTTAAAGATAATGGCTATTGCTATATGCGTTAGGGATAGTAGTGAAAAGCCCACAGACAAGTGGAGTGAAACGCAACTTGACGAGGACTTGTAGCGAATAGCCCGACCTTATATATAAATAGGAGTGTTTCTTTTTTGAAACACTCCTATTTATATATAAGGAAACGCCATGATTGCATTTATTTTTTTAATGCGTCGCTCTTGGATTGCCAAGAATCCATTAATGCGTCATAATCTACTGCTGTGGCCGGTTTTTGATTTTGCAAACGACCCGATTCAAATGCTCTAACCAAGATTGTTTCTATTAAAAAGTCTTCGTTTACTTCGTATGGTGCGTATTTAGTTTTCAAATTGATATCAAACATTCGTGCTGTGGCATTAGACCAGAAGGCTTTCCATCCACTTTTTAGTGTGCTTACTAGTTCATAAGTTGTAGTTCCTGTTTGACGATGAATCAACTTTACCAGTATTTGTCCTTGCTTGCGGGATAGTTTTTTGAGTTTAGCTTCAAATTCATTACTAAGGTAGTCTTCTACTATTTTGAAATACTTCTTTTTCTCTTTGCTTGTTTTAAGATTTGACATCCCTCTATTTAAGGATGCCAGTCTTTCGGAAGCTAGTTTTGCATAAGGATAGGTTTTATAGACTCTGTTTTGAAGAATCAAAAATTGCTTTTTGCCTTCAGGATCGAGTTTCTCCTTGTGAATTATAATTTCAGGCAATAAAATTGTGTCATTAAGTATGGTATCATTTTCGGTCAGGACATATCCCATTTTGATAGTATCCTTTTGAGTTACTTGTGCATTAACCGATATAGAAATAAAAAACAAGAATAAGAGAAGTTTAATGATCTTCATATTGAAAAATTTAATTGCCAAAATTATACATTATATATACAACTGTAATGCCAAATTTATAATTTAGCAAAAAAATAATTTTATGAGCACAGCATCAATATTAAAAGAGACTTCCCTTACGTTTTTAGAAAACTACCTTAATAATGCATCACCAACTGGTTTTGAAGCTGAAGGTCAAAAACTATGGATGGATTATATGAAACCTTATGTTGATACTTTTATCACGGATACTTATGGAACTGCAGTTGGGGTAATTAATCCAGAGGCTCCTTATAAGGTTGTTATTGAAGGTCATGCCGACGAAATTGCTTGGTATGTGAACTACATTACTGATGACGGATTGATTTATGTAATTAGAAATGGAGGATCAGACCATCAGATTGCACCTTCTAAACGCGTTAACATTCATACCAAGAAAGGAATTGTAAAAGGTGTTTTTGGTTGGCCGGCGATTCATACCCGCAATAGAGACAAAGAAGAAAACCCTAAAACAAGTAACATTTTTATAGATTTAGGCTGCGAGACAAAAGATCAGGTAGAAAAATTGGGCGTTCACGTAGGATGTGTCATTACCTATCCTGATGAATTTATGATTCTGAACGACAATAAATTTGTTTGTCGCGCCATAGACAATCGTATGGGAGGATTTATGATTGCCGAAGTAGCTCGTTTGCTTCACGAAAACAATATAAAACTGCCTTTTGGACTCTATATCACCAATTCTGTTCAAGAAGAAGTAGGCTTGCGAGGTGCTGAAATGATCACGCAAACCATCAAACCAAATGTTGCTATTATTACAGATGTATGCCACGACTCCACAACTCCCATGATTGATAAGAAAATTGAAGGAGAAACTAAAATAGGTAAAGGTCCCGTGGTGACTTATGCGCCAGCAGTGCAAAATAACTTGAGAGAACTAATTTTGAATACCGCAATGGAAAAAGAAATTCCGTTTCAACGATTAGCTTCTTCCCGTGTTACCGGAACAGATACCGATGCTTTTGCTTATAGCAATGGCGGTGTAGCTTCGGCTTTGATCTCGCTTCCTTTGCGCTATATGCACACCACTGTAGAAATGGTTCATCGCGATGATGTAGAAAACGTGATCAAACTTATTTATGAAACACTATTGAAGATAGAAAACGAAGAAACTTTTTCATACTTCAGATAATCCTGCAGTACTATTAAGGTACGCCAGCATTAAATGCTAATTCACTTACCTCCATTAAAAAGAAATCAGCACCGCTCTTTTTCTTTTAATGGAGGTTTGTCATTAAATAAAATGGTGTATAATTCAAAATCTCAAGTTCTGAAAATACTTCTCCTGAACAGTAATTCATAAAAAATCCAATTCGCATTATCCCTATTCTTTATAAAAATACCTATTTTTGCACTCTAAATTTTTGCCTTATGCCAAACAAGAAATACAAAATAGCCGTTATTCAATTGAATCTCAATGATGTTGCCGAAAACAACCTAAAAAAATGTTTAAGTTGGGTTCGTGATGCTGCAAATCAAGGAGCCGAAGTCATTTCGTTACCCGAATTATACAGCAGTCATTATTTCTGTCAAAGCGAAGATGTTGATAATTTTGCCTTGGCAGAGCCATTATACAGCACTTCTTTTATTGCTTTCAGCGCTTTGGCAAAAGAATTAGGAGTAGTAATCATCGTTCCTTTTTTCGAAAAAAGAATGGCCGGAATTTACCATAATAGCGCTTACATTATAAATACTGATGGTTCCGAAGCTGGATTGTACCGCAAAATGCATATTCCGGACGATCCTCATTTTTATGAAAAATTCTATTTCACGCCAGGTGATTTAGGTTTTAAAGCCTTTCCTACCAATAAAGGAAAAATAGGAACCCTGATTTGTTGGGATCAATGGTATCCAGAAGCAGCCCGATTAACGGCTTTGCAAGGTGCTGATGTGTTGTTTTACCCAACAGCAATCGGTTGGCATCCATTAGAAAAAGAACAATACGGAGAAAACCAACATGGCGCTTGGATGAATGTGATGAAAGGTCATGCGGTTGCCAATGGTGTATATGTTGCGGCAGCAAATAGAATTGGTTTAGAGCAATACTTGCCGGATACAGCTGGAATTCAGTTTTGGGGATCTTCGTTTATTGCGGGACCACAAGGAGAAATTTTGGCGCAAGCCTCACATGACAAAGAAGAAATTTTGATTGCCGAAGTTGATTTAGATTTACAGGAAAATGTACGTCAGAACTGGCCGTTTTTCAGAGACAGAAGAATTGATGCTTTTGGCGATATTACAAAAAGAGCTATTGATTAAACCGTTCTTGCAACCAATAAAAAAGCCTGTTGAGTATTAACTTAACAGGCTTTTTATATTTAAATAAGGAATATTAATTCAAATCCGGTTGAAATATTTTAACAGAACCATCTCCTTCACTACTTACAACAACCAAACTTCTTTTGGTAGGACTCTTTTCAGCAGGAATAAAAAGTAATCCTTCGGGAGCATCTCCGGTTTTTAAACTTTGTAAAAACACTGGAGAAACTGGATTAGTCACATCATAAACCAGTAATGCATCGGCTCTTTCTAAACCTACAAACAGTATATTTTTAGTTCCCATTTTCACAACAACAACCGATTCTGGCTCTACCGATTTGTCATCACTACGTTTATCATCATAAACGCCTAAATCTTGTGCTCTTTTATCTAAATCATTTTTGCTGTCAAATACTATTTTCCCTGTACTTCCATTCCAAATTGAAAATGATCGTGCTCCAAAAGAAACTAATTCGTCAAAATCACCATCTCCATCTGTATCGCCCATTTTAGTATTAATATTCAATCTTCCCATGTTAGTATCAACTTTTAGTGTTGCAGCATTGGGGAAAATCGTTGGGTCAAGAATAACCGAAACATCATTAATTCTTTTTACATCAACAAAAGCACTGTATTCTCTTGCATCACCTTCATTGGCTGTAACAAAATAAGTTGTGCCATTTACTTCAAAATTGCTGATTGCATCAGGTTGAAACATCCCTTTTGCTTTCCAAGGATTAGGCAAAAACCCAGCATCTTTATCGCTAATATCCATTATGTTTTCGGTAAGATTATAATCTTTAAACCCTAATGGAAAAACATTTGTGATTTTTTTAGTCGTCAAATCAATTTTAGCTACACCATTATTTTCCTGCAAAGTTACCCAAGCCGTTTTAGAATCAGATGAAATAGTTATGTATTCCGGCTCAATATCTGAGGCGAAATTATTTGTTGGACTTGCAATTCTAAACCCATTTGCTTTAAGCGTACTCAATTGACTGCTAAAACTGCTGAAATCTAAAGTCGTAACCGCATAATTGTTGCTAACTTCAATTATAGATACAGTTCCGTCAGGATCTTTTGAATAATCATCATTTGGTTCTCCTTCGTTTGCCGTTAAAATAAATTTCCCATCAGCAGAAAAAGTGATCATATCCGGCAAAGCACCTACGGTAATTTGTTTTATTAAACTATAAGTAGTGGTATCAAAAACCAAAACTTTCCCTGAATCCTGTTTGCTTACAGTAGATTCCATCGCAACCGCTAATTTTCCATTATAAGTAGCAACACTATTTGCGGCTCCATTATATGTTACTAAATCTATACTAGCCAGAAGAACCGGAGTAGACGGATTTGATAAATCAATAACATCAATTTTATTAGTACCACTATTATTAACTGTAAATAATTTTTTGCTCACTTCATCATAAGCGCTTATCTCAGCAGCTCCAGTTGCACCAATAGTGATAGTACCAATCTCTTTGAAAGTGGCTGCGTTTTCATTAATTACATTTTCTGAATTTACTTGAGAATTTTCATTTTCACAGCTTGACAATACCATAACAGCCGTAAATAATGTTAAACCATACTTTATCATAATTTTAATTTTAAATTTTACCAAAAATAATTAGTGAGACTTAAGTGTCAATTAAGCCTATATTATGTAATCTTTACTAAAACTATTCGTACTAAATTTAAAAACTCAATTCTAAAATAATTGAACCATTCTAGTATGGCTTTGAATCTAATGATTGATTATATTTGCATCCTTTATATTTAGAACTAATTTATGAGCACATCTAATAGAAGATTTCCTGCTGAATGGGAAAAACAACAAGGTATTTTACTTTGTTTTCCGCACAACGGCAAAGACTGGCCCGGAAAATACGAAGCCGTACAATGGGCTTTTGTTGAATTTATCAAAAAGGTAGCCACTTTTGAACAAGTTTTTTTGGTTGTTGCCGATGAAAACCAAAAAGAGAAAGTCAACACCATGCTGGAGACCGCTCATGTTGCATTAGCAAATGTTTCTTATATTATACACAAAACTAACAGAAGTTGGATGCGTGATTCTGGTCCGATAATCGTAAAAAACGGAAACCAAAGAGAAGCCTTGAATTTTAATTTTAATGGTTGGGCAAAATATAAAAACATTCAATTAGACAAGTTTGTTCCTGCAAAAGTGGGCGAATTTCTAAATATCCCTGTCACATCTGTACTATATAAAGGAAAACCTGTGATTGTTGAAGGTGGCGCTATTGATACAAACGGCTGCGGGACTTTATTAACTTCCGAAGAATGTTTGATGCATCCAGATATTCAGGTACGAAATCCAAATTTCACTAAAGCCGATTACGAAGCGGTTTTCAAAGAATATCTTGGGATTACCAATGTAATTTGGTTAGGCGATGGTATTGAAGGTGACGACACACACGGACATATTGATGATTTATGTCGATTTGTAAATGAAGATACGATTGTGACCATTGTAGAATCAGATTCAAATGACAGCAATTACAAACCTTTACAGGACAATTTAAAACGTTTACAAAATGCAAAATTAGAAAACGGAAAATCACCAAAAATAGTTCAATTGCCTATGCCCAAACGATTGGATTTTGATGGATTACGATTACCGGCCAGTTATGCAAATTTCCTGATTTTGAACACTTGCGTTTTGGTTCCTACTTTCAACGACAGTAACGACAGAATTGCTTTAAATATTTTGGCAGATTGTTTTCCAAATAGAGAAATTATCGGAATTAGTGCTGTAGATTTTATTTGGGGTTTTGGAACTTTACACTGCTTAAGTCAACAAATTCCGGAATAGACGCAGAACTAAAAAATAAAATCCATAAAAAAAAAGACTTGTAGCATAGTACTACAAGTCTTTTTTTTTATGAAATACAATTACTATTTATCTTTTGTAAACGGTATCTTTTTACCATCAGGTAAAACCATATCAAATCCGTTTAAACTATCGTTAAATTCAAATTTAAGTCCTGCCAATTTCGATTCAAAAGTATTTTTTCCAATTGATTCCACCGAAAAACCTGGATAATTAGTTATCAAAGCATTGAGAACACCATTTTTCTCAGAAAAAGTAATTTTTACAGGTGCCATTTTTGTAGAATATATTCCTAAATACCCATCAAGAATAATATCTTTTTCGATTAACCCTTTGTCAGCAGACCAAGTGTTGTTACTTTCATTATAATCCGGAAACACATGATCAGGGTCAATTGTGATGCTTTCAATTTCTTCTGTAGAATTGTGTTTGAAAGACCAATCTATATTTCGCTGCCAAATTTCAACCGGCAATTTTATGCGAGTAATTTTTCCGCTTTTCGTTTTCACGTCTAAAATTATTGGCATGGCCATTTTATCAAAGTTTTCAATCGAAATTACAGCACCTAGTTTAGGATCATTTTTGACATATTTTATCGAATTAATTCCTTGGTCTAAACGCCAATTGTATTGAAACCAACCTCTCCAAAACCAACTTAAATCTTCTCCTGCAACATTTTCAATGGTTCTGAAAAAATCATCCGGTTGTGGATGTTTGTAAGCCCAACGTTCTATATAAGTTCTCAAAGCCAAATCAAAACGTTCTGGTCCTAAAACCTGTTCTCTCAACATGACCAATCCTGAACTTGGTTTAGCATAACATAAAAGACCAATATTAGCTTCCTTCATATTATCCGGAGAACTCATTATAGTCTCATTTTCTGGATTTGTAAAATAATCCGCTTGCTCGTGCAAATCGGATGGTTTTGCTTTGTACTCACCATTATTAAAATCAACCGAACTCAATGAATTGATAAAAGTATTAAAACCTTCATCCATCCAAGCAAATAAACGCTCGTTTGAACCCACAATCATTGGAAACCAAATGTGTCCAAATTCATGATCGGTAACACCCCACAAATCTTCCCCTTTTGACTCCCAACCACAAAAAACAATTCCTGGATATTCCATTCCACCTTCATTCCCTGCTACGTTTGTCGCGGCCGGATAAGGATATTCTAACCATCTTTTCGAATAATTTTCTATCGATGCTTTTGTATATTCTGTAGAACGTCCCCAAGCATCATTACCGGCACTTTCGATAGGATAAACCGAAATTGCCAATGATTTTTTCCCACTTGGTAAATTGATTTTGGCAGCATCTAAAATAAAAGCTGCAGAAGAAGCCCAAGAAATATCGCGGGCATTTTTTATTTTATAATTCCAAGTTTTTGTAGCCCCGGAAACTGATTTTGAAAGGCTGTTCACTTCATCCGCAGAACGAATTAAAACTGTTTTATCACTTAGTTTTGCCTGAGCTAAACGCTTTTGCTCTTCAATACTGTACACTGCAGCAGGATTTGTCAATTCACCGGAACAAACTACAATATGATTTGAAGGCGCTGTAATGCTCACCTCAAAATCGCCATATTCCAGATAAAATTCCGAAGCACCCAAGTACGGATTCACATTCCAACCTCTTACATCATCATACACACACATGCGAGGATACCACTGGGCAATGGTAAAAATTTTGCCGTTTTTAGTTTCCAAAACTCCCATTCTATCCGATCCTTCAAAAGGAGCAATAAATGAAAAGTCAATTTTAATTTTTACACTACCACCTTTAGATTTTAATTCTTGCGGAAGAAAAACCTGCATTCTGGTGTCACTAATCGTGAATTTTGCTTCCGTTTCAGTAGATTTTCCTTTAGTTACTGAAATCACTTTTACCGATTTTATTTTGTGTCCGCCATCAAAAACTTGACCTTGCGCACCATTTCGGCTACCGGTAAGAGGAACAAGTGCATTTCCGCGGGAATCTGATTTGAATAAATTTTGATCTAAATTCATCCAAACAAAATTCATTTTATCCGGACTATTGTTGGTATAGGTTATAATTCCGGTTCCTGAAATTTCGTTGCTTTTTTCATTCAATTTAGCCGTCAATTGATAATCGGCTCTGTTTTGCCAATATTCAGCTCCGGGCTGTCCGCTGGCTGAACGGGTATTTGTTCCATTTTTGGTATAAAAAAATGGCGCAAAAGCATCATGATAATCATACTTTGAAACAGAGTTGTTTGCTGGGTTTAAAGGTGTTTCTTGCGCCCAAACAGACGAAATTGCTACTAATAAAGTCAAGTGTAAAATGACTGTGAAACGGGTGTTTTTCATTATATTTTGTTTATTTCACAAATAAATGAAAAAAAAGAGGATTTTAAACTATTTCTATAAAAATTGAGAAAATCTTAAGACAACAAAATTTGAAGTAATCTCCGCTTTTATTGAAAATTATCAAATATATTTACGCTATAAATGATTTTTAAAATTAACCGGAACCTATTTTGACTACAACTATTAAAAACTCGAATCTATCGGCTGAAATTAATCCTTTTGGTGCGGAATTAATCTCTTTGAAAAGCAACAATAATAAAGAATACATTTGGGAAGGAAATCCAGATTTTTGGGGAAAACATTCTCCGGTTTTGTTTCCAATTGTGGGAACTCTAAAAAACAATTCGTTTTTATATGAAGGAACCCAATATCATCTTTCCCGACACGGTTTTGCCAGAGATATGACATTTGAGTTAATTGAAAAAAAAGAAAACAGTGCCACTTTCTCCATAAAATCTTCAATGGAAACTTTAAAAAAATATCCTTTTGAATTTGAATTGCAATTAATTTACACACTGCATAATTCAAATTTAGACATTGAATACAAAGTAATTAATACCGGAAAATCAAAAATGCCTTTTTCTATCGGAGCTCACCCGGCTTTTGCTTTAGCGGGAAATTTCGAAAATTATTCAATTGCATTCGAAAAAGAAGAGCCTTTAGAATATTATCTTTTAGAAAATGATTTAATTTCGAACAAGACGGCAACCATTCAACCGAAACAGAAGCAAATTCCGTTGACATATGATTTGTTTGAAAATGATGCCTTAATTTTCAAAAAATTACAATCGAATGCATTGACCATTTTAGAGGATTCAAATCCTGTATTAACCATTCATTTCGAAGATTTTCCAAGTTTAGGGATTTGGACCAAAATGAATGCGCCTTTTTTATGCATTGAGCCATGGTTTGGATATTCAGACACAAATGAAAACTCGGGTAATTTATTTGAAAAAGAAGGCATTCAGGTTTTAGACAAAGACCAGACTTTTCAAGCTAAATTCAGTATTGAAATTCTTTAATACGCTAAAAAAAATAATATGCTAGCCATTAATTTTTCTCCTTTTCCAAATCTTGAAACCGAACGTTTATTTTTAAGAAGAGTCGATGTAAAAGATGTAAACGAAATAATTGCGTTGCGTTCGAATCCAGAAACGATGAAATATATACCAAGACCTTTGGTAAAAACTATTGAAGATGCGCTTGAACATATTGCAATGATGGATGCTAAAATAGAAAATAACGAAGGCATCAATTGGGCGATTACTCAAAAAGGAAATCCAAAACTAATTGGTGTTATTGGACATTACAGAATTAAACCAGAACATTATCGAGCAGAAATTGGCTATATGCTGCTTCCTGAATTTAGTGGAAAAGGCATAATTTCTGAGGCTGTAAAAGAAGTTGTCAAATATGGTTTTAAAGGGATGCAACTGCATTCGATTGAAGCTGTTATTGATCCTGAAAATAATGCTTCCGCAAAAGTTTTAGAGAAAAATGGATTTGTAAAAGAAGCACATCTGAAAGAAAATGAATTTTTTGAAGGTCGTTTTTTAGATAGTGTTATTTATTCCCTTTTAAATAAATGAGATTATTAAAAAGTTACGGAACTGAAAAAGAACCTATTTCATATGTTCTATATCTCTATATTTGCTGAGAATTTCAGTCCAATTTATTCCCCCATTTTATGAAAAAGATTTTCGTCCTCTTTATTCTTGTTTTTTCGGTTCAAATACAAAGCCAAACTAATCTAAAAGTAAATGCATTTACAACTTTATTGACGATTCCAAATGTAGGTATTGAAACGAGTATTGGTAAAAAATCAACCTTTCAATTTGATATTTTAGCTTCACCATGGAAATCAATCAAAGGAAATCCAAGACAGTTTTACACTTTTATTCCTGAATACAGGTATCATTTTCATGAAAAATACAATGGTTTTTATGTTGGTGCTCACCTTGGTGCGACGCTGTTCAATTTTCAAAAATGGAACTATTTGAATACAGGTAAATACGAAAAAGGATTTGGATATGTTATGGGAGCAACCATTGGATATCAAACCAAGATTAACGATAAATTTGGGTTAGATTGCTTTTTGGGTGGCGGAAATCAACAAGGCTTTTACAAAGGGTATTACATCAGTACTGGCGAACGATACGATAAAGCTAAAGATTACAATAAAAGCGGAGAATGGTTGCCTTACAGAGGTGGCGTTATGATTTCGTATCGCTTAAATTGATTTAATTTCTATTCTTTGTAATCGTATTGAGGTACAATTCTTCGACTTTTTTTCTGGCCCAATCTGTTTTTCTTAGAAAGGTCAAACTGGATTTCACACTTGGATTTTCATTAAAACATTTAATTTTAATCAATTCGCCCAAGGTATCAAATCCGTAATAATCCGCTAAATATTCAACGATTTTTTGCAGCGTGATTCCGTGAAGCGGGTCTTTTGATTTTAAATTTTCCATTTTGCAAAGATACTAAATCATCAAACAGTAAATTCTAAATTAATTCGAATTTAGTTTACCAGCCCTTTAAATACCTAAAAAAATGGCATAAAAAAAGTCATTATGTTATGGATAATGACTTTTTTCTAATTTGAAATTAACTAAATCTAGAATTTCATTCCTACACCCATTCCTAATACTAATGGATTGATGGTTACATCTGCAGGAATACTTAATCCCGGTGCTAAATTTGAAGCATCAACAGTTACATCTGTTTTTAAGAATAACTTTTTAGCATCAACATTGATGAAGAATTTTTCATTCAACATCAAATCAAATCCAACTTGAAAAGCATAGCCTACATTATTTTTGTAAGAAATATTTTTTACAGTTGAACCTTCATCTACATTATAAAAAATCGTATAATTAACCCCTGCTCCTACATATGGCTTGAATACTTTTTCGGCAAAAGGTGAAAAATGATATTGAGCCGTTAATGTTGGAGGTAATAAATAAACACTTCCTAAATCAACATTGTAATTTGTAGGGCCTCCAATTGCAGAGATATTAGACCCTACTGTATTTACATCATGTTTTGTAGTTCCTAAAATTAACTCAGCAGCAAAATGTTCTGTAAAGAAATAAGTAAAATCTAATTCTGGAACAAAAGTATTAGAAATTGCTACGTCTCCGCCAATAACTCCAATTTTTGCACTCTCATAAGGAATCACTGCAATTCCTCTTAAACGAGCCTGCCATTTTTTAAAATCCTGTGTTTTATTCTCTTCTTTGGTTTGAGCATTTAATGTCAAAAATGACACTGCCAAAAAGGCAAAAATTACTTTTTTCATACTGGGTTTGGTTTTAAATTATTAAACAAAACTAAGTGCTTCCTTTTCAATAGAAACTGATATAAATCATGTTTTCAAATTATTTCGTCTTATTCCTGATTAATCCTTTACATTTTTTCTTTTTTATTATACATTTGTCAATCTATGCTAAAAACAGTCAACATACTCAATAAAAGAGCCCGATTCGATTATGAAATAATTGAAACTTTCACTGCAGGAATTGTTTTGGCCGGAACCGAAATAAAATCAATTCGGTTAGGAAAAGCAAACATTACAGAAAGCTTTTGCGAGTTCAGCAATAATGAACTTTTTGCCATCAATACTTACATCGAAGAATATACTTTTGGGAACCAATTCAACCATAAAGCCAGAAGCGAAAGAAAGCTTTTGCTGAATAAAAGAGAATTAAAAAGTTTAGCCCGAAGTGTGCAGGCAAAAGGACTAACTATAATTCCTTTAAAATTATTCACGAACGAAAAAGGAATGGCTAAACTTCAAATTGGCCTTTGTAAAGGAAAGAAAACCTACGATAAAAGAGAATCGCTTAAGGAACAAGATACAAAACGTGATTTAGACCGAATTAAAAAATCATTTTAGTACTCATTATTTAAGGGGAACAATCAATATATCATTGATTTATTTGTTAATTTTATTACTTAATAAACTTAATAAATTAAAGTTATGAAACAGTTCTTTCTTTTATTATCCTGTATTTTCATTTTGAGTTGCGGAAGTACTACTTCAATTGTAAAAAGTTGGAGAGATCCGGAAACCACCATTGCAAAAGAGCAATTTAAAAAAGTATTAGTTGTCGCTTTCGTTAAAGACGAAACTACCCGAAAAATTATAGAAACCAGAATCGCATTACGGAATCCTATATTCAAAACTTCCTACAACTATCTAAACGGAACCAACTTAGACCTTACCAAGGAACAAAAACTAAAAATTCTTAACAGCGAAAATTTCGATGGTGTGGTCACCATGCGTTTAGTAAGCATCGAAAAAGAAACCCATTATGTTCCTGGAACCAATACTTCCCTTTATTATGGAGGTATGGGAGGCATGTATGGCGGAATGTATGGATACGGTTTTAGCAATTGGTACGGCATGTATTCCCCTCATTTTTATGATCCGGGATACTTTCAGGAAACTACTTTTTATCTGGTAGAGACGAATATCTTTTCATTGAAACGAAATAAATTAATTTGGACAGGAACCACTAAATCCGCTCATATTACTAATGTGGGTGAAACAGTAGATGCAATCATGGAAACCGTCATTAATGAAATGAGAAAAGACGGTTCACTTCCCAAAAAATAGTTTTTGCTTTCTAAAATTCTTAGATGATTTATTAAAAATTTTTTAGCGGAATAAATTCAAAAAAACAATACCTATTAAAGTGTTGTTTTTTTTTAGTTTAAAAAAAATGACTAAGTTTGTCAAGACAATCTTTACTCCTTCTTAAATGAAAGTACTCCTCAAAAATGCAAGAGAAAAAAAAGGTTTGAAAACCCGAGAAGTAGCACAAAAACTTGGGATTGATCAAGCCTTAATCAGTAAGTTTGAAAGTGGCACCCGAAAACCAACCAAAGATCAAATTATAAAACTGGCTTCCTTATTAGAAATTGATTTTGAAACACTAATGGTAATTTGGCTAAAAGAAAAAATCCTTTACGAAATTGGTCAAGAAGAATTTGCCTTAAAAGCACTGATGGTTGCCGAACAAGAAATTAAATACAACAATTCTATTTCAAGTAAAAAGATTTCGTCGTCCTTACAAAAAATCCTGAATGAAATTGACTCCTTAAAATCAAAACTGGAAACCTACAAAAAGGTTGATGCTTTAAAAACTAATAAAGTTTTAGCATTAGAATATACTTTTGAAAGTAATAGAATAGAAGGAAATACGATGACACTTGACGAAACTGATTTGGTTATCAACGAAGGACTCACCATTTCCGGAAAAAGCATGCGTGAACATCTGGAAGCGATTAATCACCAAGAAGCCATTGCTTTTATCAAAGATTTTGTGCAAAAAAATAGTATTTTAAATGAACGTGATCTGTTGACTATTCACAATTTGATTTTGAGAGGAATCATTCCGCAAGATGCCGGACGCTATAGAAAAATCCAGGTGCTGATAAACGAAAGTACTCATGTGCCTCCAGAACCAAACTTAGTTCCCAAAGAAATGGAAGATTTTTTTGTTTGGTATGAAATCAATAAAAACAAAGTACATCCGGTCATTTTAGCTGCCGAAATGCACGAACGTATTGCTTCCATTCAGCCTTTCATTGATGGCAACGGCAGAACATCCCGCTTGATAATGAACTTGATTTTATTACAAAATGGTTATGTTATTGCTAATATCAAAGGAGATTATGACACCCAAACCAAATATTATAAAGCTTTAGAAACAGCTCAAATAAAAAACAATAAAGAAGATTTTATACTATTTATTGCTCAAACAGAAAAAGAAAGTTTACAACATTACATCAGTATTATTAGTCAATAAAAACCCAATACAGCAGCGGGTTTTAGTTTAATTTTTATCTTCTAATAAAGGAACAAAACGAAACTCTCCAAACTCGTGTTTCTCGAATTGAGTTTCGTTTTTACGAATTAATAAAGTCATAATTTGAACATCTTCACCTAAAGGAATTACCAACCTTCCTCCTATTTTTAATTGTGCCATCAACGGCTGAGGAATAATTGGAGCTCCGGCAGTAACAATAATACTGTCAAAAGGAGCGTAACTCGGTAAACCTTTGTAGCCGTCACCAAAAGAAAGATGTTTGGGACGAATTCCTAGTTTCGGAAACAATACCGATGTTTTTTTGAACAGTTCATTCTGGCGTTCTACACTATACACTTTGGCTCCCATAGTACACAAAACAGCCGTTTGATAACCGGAACCTGTTCCAATTTCTAATATTTTATGTTCCTTTTTTACTTCTAATAATTGAGATTGAAATGCAACCGTGTAAGGTTGTGAAATCGTTTGGCCGGCACCAATAGGAAATGCTTTGTCCTGATAGGCATAATCTTCAAAACTGGAATTGAGAAACAAGTGACGGGGGATTTTTTTTATCGCATCCAAAACAGTTGTATCGGTAATTCCTTTTTGTTGCAAAACGCTTACTAATTGATTCCGAAGTCCTTGATGTTTGGCTGTGTCTTTCAAAATTTTGATGTTTTATTTTGGTAAAAATAGAAAACAAATTCTAATTTTAAATACTGAATTTTAAAATTAAAATTGGATAAATAATTGTTCCATATCGATAATTATTTAATCAATTTATTGCTATTTTTGTAGAAATTACATCATTATGCTGAAAATTGGAGTATTAGGTGCCGGCCACCTAGGAAAAATACATTTGCGCTTATTGCAACAATCTGAAAAATATGAATTAGTTGGATTTTATGATGAAAATCTAGAAAACGGGGCTAAAATTGCTGCTGAATTTGGTTACAAACAATTTGATACTATTGCCAAATTAATTCATGCTGTTGACGTTATAGATATTGTTACCCCTACTCTTTCTCATTACAAATGTGCGAAAGTTTCCATCAAATCCGGGAAACACGTATTTATTGAAAAACCTATTTCAACCACTGTTGAAGAAGCCGAAGAAATTATCGCTTTGGCAAAAGAATATCATATAAAAGGACAAGTGGGTCATGTCGAACGATTCAATCCTGCTTTTATTGCTACCAAAAACATGATTGAAAACCCCATGTTTATTGAAGCACATCGTTTAGCAGAGTTCAATCCGCGTGGAACCGATGTTCCTGTGGTGCTCGATTTGATGATTCACGATATTGATGCTATTTTGAGTGTCGTAAAATCTAAAGTTAAAAATATAAATGCCAGTGGTGTTTCGGTTATCAGTGAAACTCCTGATATCGCAAATGCCCGAATCGAATTCGAAAACGGTTGTGTCGCTAATTTAACGGCCAGCAGAATTTCGATGAAGAACATGCGCAAATCCAGATTCTTTCAAAAAGATGCCTATATCTCCGTTGATTTTCTCGAAAAGAAATGTGAAGTTGTAAAAATGAAAGATGCGCCGGAAGTTCCCGGAGATTTTGATATGATTTTGCAAAATGCAGAAGGCGTTAAAAAACAAATCTACTTTTCGAATCCAAATGTAGAACAAAACAATGCTATTTTGGATGAATTAGAATCCTTTGCAGACGCTATCAATAACGATACAACTCCAGTTGTTACTTTAGATCAAGCAACTGATGCTTTAAAAGTTGCTTATCAAATTATTGATTGTTTCAAAAAATAAATTTAAAATTTGGTTCAAAGTTTAAGGTTTAAAGTTGCATTAGGGAACTTTAAACTTTAAACTTTTTTAACTTTAAACAAAAACACAAATGAAAACAATAGCCGTAATCGGTGCAGGAACAATGGGTAACGGGATTGCTCATACGTTTGCCCAAAGTGGTTTCACCGTAAAATTAATTGATGTTTCCGAAAAATCATTAGACAAAGGAATGGCAACTATTGCTGCAAATTTGGATCGAATGTTGGCCAAAGGAACCATTACTCAAGACGATGTTGTAAAAACAATTACTAATATTATCACTTACACTGACATTAAAGATGGTGTTGTTGGTGCTGATTTGGTCGTTGAAGCAGCAACCGAAAATGTAGAATTGAAACTGAATATTTTCAGACAATTAAATGAAGCTTGCTCACACAATACTATTTTAGCTACCAATACTTCTTCTATTTCTATTACCCAAATTGGAGCGGTTGTAGCGCATCCGGAACGAGTGATTGGAATGCATTTTATGAATCCGGTACCAATTATGAAATTAGTTGAAATCATTCGCGGATACAACACGAGTGACGAAGTGACTCAAATCATCATGAATCTTTCCGAAAAATTAGGAAAAACGCCTGTTGAAGTTAATGATTATCCAGGTTTTGTAGCCAATAGAATTTTGATGCCTATGATTAATGAAGCCATAGAAACATTATACAACAAAGTAGCTGGCGTTTATGAAATTGATACCGTAATGAAACTGGGAATGGGACACCCTATGGGACCTTTACAACTAGCTGATTTTATTGGATTAGACGTTTGTTTGGCAATTCTAAACGTGATGTATGATGGATTCAAAAACCCAAAATATGCACCTTGTCCTTTATTAGTAAACATGGTCCGAGCTGGCAAAATGGGAGTAAAATCTGGTGAAGGTTTCTACGATTATTCGGCAAGCAAAAAAGCCGAAAAAATTGCCAAGCAGTTTATATAATTTACAGCTCATAAAAAACTTTCGACACATGTCTATAGAACAAAATTTACTTGCCATAAAAGCAACATTACCGGAACAAGTAACGCTAGTTGCTGTTTCAAAAACCAAACCCATTTCGGATTTGATGGAAGCTTATGAAGCAGGACAACGTATTTTTGGTGAAAACAAAATCCAGGAAATGGCCGAAAAATGGGAAGCCATGCCCAAAGATATTCAATGGCACATGATTGGTCATGTACAAACGAACAAGGTCAAATTTATGGCGCCTTTTGTAAGTTTGATTCACGGCGTGGATAGTTTGAAATTACTACACGAAATCAACAGACAGGCACAAAAAAACAATAGAATTATCGATTGTTTGCTTCAAGTATATATTGCCGAAGAGGAAAGTAAATTTGGTCTAGATGAAGATGAATTAAATGGAGTTATTCAATTCATCACACAAAATAGCGAAGTTTATAAAAACATTCGAATTGTTGGATTAATGGGGATGGCTACTTTTACAGATAATCAAAACCAAATTAAGAAGGAATTTACCCATTTGAAATCTATCTTTGATAATTTAAAATCCACGGAGACTGATAACTTACAACTGAACACTATTTCTATGGGAATGTCTGGCGATTATAAACTCGCTATTGACTGCGGAAGTACAATGGTTCGGATAGGAAGTAGTATATTTGGGGGACGATAATTTGATTTTTGATAAAAGTACCTTTTTTTGATTTCAGATTTAAAAACTGCTACTAAAACTGAACACTGTAAACCGAACACTGAATTTGTACGCAATACTCGACATAGAAACCACCGGAGGACAATTTAACGAAGAAGGAATCACCGAAATCGCCATCTATAAATTTGATGGTCATGAAATTGTGGATCAATTCATTAGTTTAGTCAATCCTGAAATTCCAATTCAGCCATTTGTAGTAAAACTAACTGGGATAAATAATGCCATGTTACGCTCCGCTCCAAAGTTCTTTGAAGTGGCCAAACGCATTATCGAAATGACAAATGATTGTGTGATTGTAGCGCACAACGCCTCTTTTGATTACCGAATTTTGAGAACAGAATTCCGAAGATTAGGATATGATTTTCAAGCTAAAACCATTTGTACCGTTGAACTTTCCAAAAAATTAATACCGGAACAACCTTCGTACAGTTTAGGAAAATTAGTTCGCGCTTTGGGAATTCCTATGGCAGACAGGCACAGAGCAAGTGGAGACGCCTTAGCAACTACAAAGCTCTTCCAGATGTTGTTAGAAAAAGATCTGACCAAAGAAATTGTGAAAGATTTCATTAAACTTGAAATCGAGAAAGGAATTTCGCCCAAATTACTCGACATTGTAGAACATTTGCCTTCAAGAACTGGAATCTATTATGTGCATAATGAAAAAGGAAAGCTGATTTACATTGGCAAAAGCCGAAACATCAAAAAACGCATCAACCAACATTTTACAGGAACTACAACCAAATGCAAAAAAATTCAAACCGAAGTTTTTGCAGTAACCTATGAAGAAACCGGAAGCGAATTGATAGCTCTTTTGAAGGAAAGTGAAGAAATAAAAATCAACAAACCCATACACAACAGAGCGCAACGCAAGAGCATTTTTGAATGGGCTTTGTATGCCGAAAAAGATACTAACGGCTATTTGAATTTAAAACTACAAAAAGCCGACGGTCGGAAAAAAGAAATAACCTCGTTTACTACTTTGCAGGAAGGGAAGAATTCATTGTTCCGAATTACTGCTGAGTATCACTTATGCCAAAAATTAACCGGATTATATCAAACCAAAAAAGACTGTTTTCAATATAAAATAAAAGAGTGTGACGGCGCTTGCATTGGCAAAATCTCTACCGAAGAATACAATGCCAGAATTCAGGAATTCATTGACAAAAACAGTTTCGAAAACCAAAATATGGTATTAATCGACAGAGGCAGAACCGTCAACGAACGCTCCGCAGTTTTAATTGAAAACGGAATCTACAAAGGCTATGCTTTTTATAATTTAAATTACCAAATCACCAATATCGAAATCCTGAAAAACATCCTGATTCCGATGCAAAATAACCGGGATGTAAAAAGTATTATTCAAGGTCATATCCGAAAAAGCAAAACATTAAAAATCTTGAAATTTTAATCGTATTTTATTAATCATCAAATAAATATGGAAAAAATAAAATCAAAATTTGAAATTTTCAGGGAAAAAACAAACACGGTAATATACGGAACAAATACCGCTTCAGGCAGACTGTTTGACCTCGTACTTTTAGGAATAATACTCATCAGCGTATTAATCGTTATGCTCGAAACAGTCGCTGGTTTTGATACAAAATACCACGCCCAACTTATTGTTTTAGAATGGATTATAACCATTTTTTTTACTCTCGAATACCTATTGAGAATCATCTCAATAAAAAAACCAATCAAATACATTTTCAGTTTCTATGGCATCATCGATTTAATCGCCACATTACCCATGTATTTGTCCTTTTTTCTTGTTGGAGCCAGCATATTAACCGTTGTTCGTGCCTTGCGTTTGCTGCGATTATTCAAAATTTTAAAACATCCCAAATTCTCCAGCCAATCCATCCATCTCAAAGAAGCTTTGATTGCCAGTAGAGGAAAAATCCTCATTTTCATCTATTTTATGATCATCAGCAGCATATTAATCGGCTCAATAATGTACGTTGTTGAAGGCAAAGAAAGTGGTTTTACCAGCATTCCCACCAGCATTTACTGGACTATCGTCACGCTCACAACAGTAGGTTACGGAGACATTTCGCCCATCACGCCTTTAGGGCAATTCATCGCATCGTTAGTGATGATTATGGGGTATGGCGTCATCGCCGTTCCTACCGGAATTGTCACGGCCGAATTCTCAAAAAATAACACTAAAAATTCAGCTCCCGATAAATTAAATCCTTGTGCTTCCTGCGGAACAGAAGGTCATGAATACAATGCCAAATTCTGCTATCATTGCGGTGCAGAATTAAAAAATAATTAATAACCTGAAGCTAATCCAGCTATACACTGTAACTCCTCGTCACAAAAGATGTTTTTCTTCCTGCGGGGTTTCCGTTACTATCTGGGCTAAAAACAATGAAATACTTAATTACCATTATCGGACCAACAGCAATCGGGAAAACATCCCTGAGCATCGCTCTGGCACAACAGTTCAAATGCGACATTATTTCGTGTGACAGCCGTCAGTTTTTCAAAGAAATGACCATCGGTACCGCAGTTCCTTCTCCCGAAGAATTAGCTTCAGCGACCCATCATTTCATCCAAAACAAATCGATTTTCGAAGACTATACTGTAGGTGATTTCGAAAAAGAAGCCATTACAAAACTTAACGAACTGTATCAAACCAACGATTATGCAATTCTCGTAGGCGGTTCCGGCTTATATGTAGATGCCATTCTCAAAGGTTTTGACGAATTCCCGGATATTGATTCTTCTGTGCGATTAGATGTAACTGCAAATTACGAAAAATCAGGAATCAGCTATTTGCAAAACCAACTCCAGACATTAGATCCTGCCTATTTTGAAAAAATAAATGCCGAAAATCCACAAACTTTACAAAATCCGCAACGCATGATGCGCTTTGTAGAAGTATGCATCGGAACCGGAAAACCGTATTCTTCTTTTTTAAACCAAAAGAAAAACAACCGCAACTTCACTCCTATTCTCATCGGATTAGAAGCCGAAAGAAGTATTATCTATAACCGAATCAATCAACGTGTGGACATAATGATGAACGAAGGCCTTTTGGCGGAAGCCGAAAAACTATATCCAAACAAAACTTTGAATGCCTTACAAACCGTAGGTTATCGTGAATTATTCAGTTATTTTGACGGTGATTTCAGTTTGCCTTTTGCCATAGAAGAAATCAAAAAAAATACCCGAAGATTCTCTAAACGTCAACTCACTTGGTTCAAACGAACCGAAAACACCAAATGGTTTGATTATCTGGAGGACAGAAATAAAATTATAAAGTATATCACCGAAAAAATTCATAATTCATAATTATACCTATGCCAATTTCACCAAATTTCACCTCCATTTTAAGCAAAGATTGGGAAATAAACTTCACACAATGCGCTCCAAATGGCTACTTAAAATACACTGAATTATGTAATCTATTACAACTAACCGCAGCGGCCCACTCTGAAATTGGAGGAATCAGTTTTTCGGATATGCAGGAATTCAATCAGGCTTGGGTATTGAGCCGAATGCGCGTTGAAATCACCGAATTACCAAAATGGCGTGACACGGTTACCGTAAAAACATGGATTAATTCCTTAGAAAATTCACGTTCTGTCCGGGCTTTAGAAATGTATGTAAATGGTAAAAAGATTGTGGGTTCCGAAACCTTTTGGGCTGTTTTCAATACCGAAAAACGCAGACCAGAACCTTTGGCTTTGCCTTACGAGCATTTTGAATTGTATCCCGATAACAAAGCAACTGCAGCAACTTTTTCGAAAATTAATATTACTCACGAGAAAGAAATGGTTTTTGAAAGAACTGTTTTCTTATCGGATTTAGACATTGTCAATCATGCCAATAATGTAAAATACTTAGAATGGTGCTTGGATTTGGTAGACGAAAAATTAATTTTAAAACAAGGAATCAAAAGCTTTGAGATGAATTTCCTCAAAGAATTATCTTTAAAAGATAAAGTCGTAATTCATGAAAATACCGCAGACGAGACTACGATTTTCAGTATTACCAAAGAAGAGAAAACCAGTTTTGCGCTTCAACTGAATTGGAAATAAAAGCCAAATTATAAAAAAAATAAAAAGTATTTCATTATTAAATACTTTTTTTAAATACCTTTGTTAACCAAATGGTTAAACCATATAGTTAAATCACAATGACAACCGAAGAAAAAATATTTGATGCTGCTCGAATCGTATTCCAGAAAAAGGGTTTTGCCGGAGCGCGAATGCAAGAAATAGCAGACGAAGCAGGCATCAACAAAGCCATGTTGCATTATTGTTTCAAAAACAAACAATTGCTGTTTGAAGCCGTTTTTATGAAAGTATTCAGCCAATTAGCACCACAGATAAATATGATTTTTAATTCGGATGAAAGTGTTTTCGAAAAAATAAGAAAATTTACATTCAGCTACATTTCATTTGTAATTGATCACCCATTCATACCCCAATTTGTCATTCAGGAAATGAACAATAATCCGGAATTTGTCATGAAATTTATGAATCATAATAACAGACCGAATCCAAGTTTGTTGATTTCGCAAATTGAAAAAGAAATCGCGCTGGGAATTCTAAAACCCATTCAACCAAAACAATTAGTATTAGATATATTTTCGATGACCGTTTTTCCTTTTGCTGCGCAAATGATGGTCAAAAGTATCATTCAAATCTCCGATTCAGAATTTGATCAATTGATGGAGGAACGAAAAACCAGCATTGCCGAACAAATCATTAATTCTATAAAAAAATGAAACGATTAAGTCTACTTTTTTTAATTTTTATCATCCAATTTTCGTATTCACAACAGAAAATTACATTGGAAGATTGTTATGCTTTGGCCAATAAAAACTATCCGTTAGCCAAACAAACTGAATTATTACAACAGAAATCAAATTATGAAATTGAAGCGCTAAACAAAGGGAAATTGCCTAAAATAGATGTAAATGCCCAAGCAACGTATCAATCTGATGTGACCGGTTTACCCATTGTTATGCCTAACGTAACTCCACTGAATAAAGACCAATACAGAGCAACTTTAGATGTGAATCAATTATTATATAATGGCGATATGATTGACACAAATGCCAAACTGAAAGTGGCTCAAACCAAAACTCAGCAACAACAGGTTGAAGTCAATTTGTATCAAATTAAGACCAAAATCAATCAGTTGTATTTTGCTGTTTTAGTATTACAGGAACGAAAAGCAATTTTAATTTCGAAACAAGAACAGCTGAATTTAAAAATCAAAGAAGTAAAATCGGGAGTTAAATTTGGTGCGCTGCTTCCATCGTCAGAAAAAGTTTTGGAAGCCGAAAATTTAAAAATCAAACAACAACTCACCGAAATTCAATTTGATAAAAAAAGAATGACCGCAAATTTAGCTACCTTGATTTCAGCTCCTTTAAATGAAAATACAGCTTTAGAAAAACCCAGTATTTCATCTGATTTTACCAAAGATAATTCGCGTCCGGAATTGAAATTATTCGATTTACAAAACCAACAAATTGAAATTTCAAAAGAAGTGATTTCAAAAAATAATCTGCCAAAAGTAAACGCATTTGGACAAGCAGGTTACGGAAATCCCGGTTTAAATATGCTGGATAATTCGTTTCAAACCTTTTATATGCTTGGATTAAAAGCGAATTGGAATGTGTTTGACTGGAACAAATCGAAAACCGAAAAACAAGCACTTTCAATCTCCAAAGAAATTGTGACTACCGAAAAAGAAACCTTTCTGTTAAATAACAACTTGCAATTACAGGAAATGGAAAATGAGATTAATAAAGCGGATGCCATTATAACCGCCGATGCTGAAATAATTGCTTTACGAGAAGCTGTAGTACAATCATCGGACGCACAATTGCGCAACGGAGTCATCACTTCCTCTGAATTTTTAGTAGAATTGACGAACTTATTCGAAGCCAAAATCAATCAGAAAGTACATGAAATTCAGTTGGCTTTGGCCAAAGCAAATTATCAGATTACTAAAGGAAATTAATTTAAAATATTGAAATCTATACTCAAAAAAAATGAAAACTACACTTACATTATTTATCTTAATCAGTCTGATTTCTTGCTCTAAGAACAATGAAAAAGCGGATGGATATGGCAATTTTGAGGCTACAGAAGTAACCATTTCGGCGGAAGCCAACGGAAAAATTGATTATTTAAAACTCGAAGAAGGTGATGTTTTGGAGCCCAATATGCAAGTTGGATTAGTCGATACCACCCAATTGTATTTTAACAAACAACAATTAATCGCTTCAAAAAGTACCATTCTTTCTAAATCAAGCAATGTATTGTCTCAAATTAATGTCTTGAAAGAGCAACTCAAAACGACTTTGACAGAACAAAAAAGGATTCAAAATATGTTTGCCGAAAATGCTGCTACTAAACGTCAAGTGGATGAAGTCATTGGAAAAGTAAATGTTTTGCAAGAGCAAATAAAAAGCGTTGGAACGCAAAACGCACCGATTGCAAATGAAGCCCAATCAATTGATATACAGATTGAAAAAATCGATGATCAAATTCAGAAAAGCAAAATTATAAATCCGATAAAGGGAACCGTTTTAGCCAAATATGCTGAACCCAATGAAGTAACTGCTTTTGGAAAACCACTCTATAAAATTGCCGATATTTCCGAAATGACTTTGCGTGTTTATGTCAGCGAAACCCAATTGGCACAAATAAAAGTTGGACAAACGGTTACAGTAAAAATAGATGCCGAAAAGGAAATGAAATCGTATCCGGGAACTATTTCTTGGATTGCATCAACTGCTGAGTTTACGCCAAAAATCATTCAAACAAAAGAAGAGCGTGCCAATTTAGTGTATGCTGTGAAGGTGAAGGTAAAAAATAACGGGAGTTTAAAAATTGGAATGCCTGCTGAAATGTGGATAGCCCTTTAAACTTAAAAAGGAGGGGAAATTTAAATTGATTTTTTGAAATTATCATTGTATGAGTATAATTGTCCAAAATATTTCTAAATCCTACAACAACATCAAAGCGGTTGAGGATATTTCTTTTACCGTAGAAGAAGGTGAATTATTTGGACTAATAGGACCGGATGGCGCAGGGAAAAGCACTATTTTCAGGATACTGACTACGCTATTATTGGCGAACCAAGGAACCGTTTCTGTAGCGGGTTTTGATGTGGTTAAAGAGTATAAATCCATTCGGAATGCTGTGGGATATATGCCCGGTAAATTTTCGTTGTACCAAGATTTATCTGTAGAAGAAAACTTAACGTTTTTTGCCACTATTTTCGGGACTACGATTGAAGAAAATTACGATTTAATCAAAGAAATTTACATTCAGATTGAGCCTTTCAAAAAGAGAAGAGCTGGAGCACTTTCGGGAGGAATGAAACAAAAATTGGCTTTATGTTGCGCTTTAATACACAAACCAAAAGTGTTGTTTCTGGATGAACCCACCACAGGAGTTGATCCCGTTTCGCGAAAAGAATTTTGGGAAATGCTCAAGCGCTTACAGCAAAAAGGAATTACAATCTTAGTTTCTACACCTTACATGGACGAAGCTGCATTGTGTGACAGAATCGCTTTAATCCAAAAAGGAAAAATCCTGAAAATTGACAGTCCGAAAAATATCATCAGCAATTATGATAAAACTATTTATGATATTCGGGCCAAAAACATGCATCAACTTATTCTGGATTTGAAACAGTATCCAAGTCAATACAGCGTTTTTGCCTTTGGAGAATACATTCATTATATCGATAAAAAAGCAGATTTTAATAGCGAGGAACTACTGGATTATCTTCAAAATAAAAAGCACAGCGAAATAGAAATTCACATTTCAAATCCGACAATCGAAGACGTATTCATGGATTTGACAGCAATACAACAGTAATTTTGAGCCAAGAAAAAATCATAACCGTAAAAAACCTCACCAAAACTTTTGGAAGTTTCACCGCGGTCAACAGTATTTCATTTGAAGTCAATAAAGGAGAGATTTTTGGATTTCTAGGCGCTAATGGAGCCGGAAAAACTACGGCAATGAAAATGCTTATCGGAATTTCAAAACCTACTTCAGGCGAAGCTTTAGTTGCGGGTTTTGATATCAAAATGCAGTCGGAAATGGTGAAGAAAAGCATTGGTTACATGAGTCAAAAATTTTCTATGTATGATGATTTGACCATTAAAGAAAACATTACTTTTTTTGGCGGAATTTATGGATTAAGCCGCATTCAAATTAAACAAAAAACAGTCGAACTGATTCGGGAATTAGGACTCGAAGAAGTCGCTGATAAATTAGTTGGTGCATTACCGTTGGGTTGGAAACAAAAATTATCTTTTTCTGTTGCTTTATTACACGAACCTAAAATTGTATTTCTGGACGAGCCAACAGGTGGCGTGGATCCCATAACCCGAAGACAATTTTGGGAAATGATTTATGCCGAAGCGAATAAAGGAACAACCATTTTTGTAACGACACATTACATGGATGAAGCCGAATATTGTGACCGCGTTTCTATCATGGTTGAAGGTAAAATTGAGGCTTTGGATTCGCCAAAAAACTTAAAAAAACAATTCGATGTGGCTTCAATGAACGATGTTTTTTTGAAATTAGCGAGAAACATCGAATAAAACAGCAAACTATTGAAGTCCAAAAAAAATTAGCAATGAAAAGATTCATCGGTTTTGTAACAAAAGAATTCTACCATATTTTTCGGGATAAACGCACTATGTTCATTCT
Organism: Flavobacterium lacustre; assembly: GCF_027474525.2. Taxonomy (NCBI): domain Bacteria; kingdom Pseudomonadati; phylum Bacteroidota; class Flavobacteriia; order Flavobacteriales; family Flavobacteriaceae; genus Flavobacterium; species Flavobacterium lacustre. The sequence continues at coordinate 2,330,735 of NZ_CP114882.2, read as the reverse complement.
TTTTGGGATGCCCGTAGTACAAATTATGCTTTTTGGTTTTGCCATTACCAATGAAATCAACAATGTAAACATTGCTATTTTAGACCAGTCAAAAGATACTGAAACGCAAAAAATAATAAATAAAATCAATGCTTCCAAGTATTTTAATATTCAAGAGGAAATTACGAATGAAAACCAAATTGAAAGCATTTTCAAAAAAGGTAAAGTAAAAGCAGTCCTTGTTTTTGAAAACCATTTCATCAAAAATCTGCAAACTCAAAAACTGGCAAAAGTCCAAGTCATAACAGATGCTACAGATCCCAATATTGCCAATACAATCACAAATTATGTGAATGCCATTTTACAAAATTACACACAGGAAATAAATAAAACTACTCCAGGAAATTATCAAATACAAGCCCAAACTCAATTGTATTATAATCCCGAATTGAAAAGCGTTTTCACCTTTGTTCCTGGTGTAATGACCATAATTTTAATGTTGGTTTCGGCCATGATGACCTCAATTTCGATCACCCGAGAAAAAGAACTGGGAACTATGGAAGTGCTGTTGGTTTCGCCTTTAAAACCTTTCCAAGTAATCATTGGTAAAGTATTTCCCTATATTTTTCTTTCGATAATCAATGCTACAATAATTGTACTTTTAGGGTTCTTTGTCTTCAAAATGCCGCTTGAAGGAAGCTTACTTTTACTGGCTTTCGAAAGTATTTTGTTTATCGTTTCGGCACTCTCGTTAGGAATATTGATTTCTACGGTTTCAAATTCACAACAAACCGCGATGATGATTTCGCTCATGGGATTAATGCTGCCAGTCATCATTCTTTCGGGATTTATTTTTCCAATATCGAGCATGCCATTACCAATGCAAATTATCAGCAATATTATTCCGGCCAAATGGTTTATCATCATCATCAAAGCCATTATGCTCAAAGGGGCATCGATTGCCGTGATTTGGAAAGAGACATTGATTTTATTGGGAATGACCGTGTTTTTCATTGTATTGAGTATTAAAAAATATAAAATCAGATTAGAATGACAATTTTAAAGAGTGAGATGTGAAGAGTGAGATGTGAAAAGTGAGATGTGCTTATAAATTAATAAAACTTGATGTTTTAGCGATATAAAAATGAAAACAATACTATTTATCGTCCAAAAGGAATTCAGACAAATCTTTAGAAATAAAGCAATGCTGCCTATTATATTTGTCATGCCCTTGATGCAATTATTGATATTGTCTAATGCCGCCAGTTTTGAGGTCAAAAACATCCAATTTTCATATATTGACCACGATCATTCCGTAGCTTCAAGAGCATTAATTTCTAAATTTCAAGCATCTAGTTATTTCAAAATAATTGAAAGTTTTGATTCAAAAGTCAAAGCCAATCAAGAAATGCAAAAAGGAAAAGTCGATGTCATTCTCGAAATTCCAAATCATTTTGAACGCAACCTCATCAAAGAGAAAAAAACAAGTCTATCTGTAAGTATTAATGCCATTGATGGTGCGGCTGCAGGAATAGAAAATGTATATGTTTCACAGATTATCACCGAATTCAATCAGAATTTGCAAACCAAACTGTTTCAATATACTGATGGCACTTTGGTGCAACCTCAAAACATTGTTACTATTCCCTCTTTTTGGTATAACAATACGTTGAACTATAAAACCTTTATGGTTCCGGGGATTTTAGTGCTATTGGTTACGATGATTACACTTTTTCTGTCTTCGATGAATATTGTACGGGAAAAAGAAATTGGAACTTTGGAACAAATCAATGTTACGCCAATCAAAAAACACCAATTTATTATTGGCAAATTATTCCCTTTTTGGGTGTTGGGATTAGTGATTTTAACAGTAGGGTTAACCATCGCCAAAATCGTTTTTTATGTTCCAATTTTGGGGAATATTGGTCTGATTTATATGTTTACATCTGTTTATTTATTGGTAATTTTAGGCATTGGTTTATTCATTTCAAACCATACCGAAACCCAACAGCAAGCCATGTTTATTGCTTGGTTTTTTATGGTGATTTTTATCTTAATGAGCGGTTTATTTACACCGATAGAAAGTATGCCGGAATGGGCACAAAATATAACTTTGTTCAACCCTATTCGGTATTTTGTAGAAATCATCAGGATGGTTATGCTCAAAGGCGCCACTTTTTCGGATATATCGTTTCAATTTTTTATAATTTTCATGTACGCTTTTATTTTAAATGGTTTAGCAGTTTGGAGTTATAAAAAAGTTAGCTAACTTTATAATAGCTTATGAAAAATTCACCTCGATATCGACTATCAAAATCAGAGTCATTATTCGTTACAGAACCTTTGACTCGAATTAAAAACCTGCTTTTTACATTCAAGGTTCAATATAACTTTATCAAGGCGTTTCGTAGAATGCATTTTATCGGACCTTGTGTCACTGTTTTTGGCTCGGCGCGTTTTGGTCCTGAAACTGCACATTATCAAAATGCAGAAAAAATTGGAGCCGAAATGGCAAAACTTGGATTTACGGTAATGACAGGTGGAGGCCCCGGAATCATGGAAGCAGCAAATAAAGGAGCTTATGAAGCAGGTGGTTACTCTGTAGGTTGTAATATCATTCTGCCTATTGAGCAAAAACCCAATCCTTATTTACACAAATGGATTTACATTCCTTATTTTTTTGTGCGCAAAGTGATTCTTGTCAAATATTCCTATGCGTTTATTGTTATGCCGGGAGGAATTGGAACTTTAGATGAATTATTTGAAGCGCTAACCTTAATTCAGACCAAAATGATTAATGGATTCCCCTTGGTTGTTTTTGACACAAAATATCATAAAGAATTATGGCATCACATTAAAATCATGGAAAAAAATGAAAGCATCAGTCAAGAAGATATGAAGTTGCTTTTTGTAACTGATTCCGTGGAGGAATTAGTAGAACATATTAAGAAATATAGCATCAAAAAATTTGGTTTAAAGAAAAAAATATACAAAGCCAAATGGTGGTTTGGAGAAACCAAAAGAAAATAATAATGTCTTGAAAAACCCTGTTTTTATCTTCTTTTTTTCGCTAGATAATTACCTAATGCTTTTTGTAAATCATCTGGATTAATAGGCTTAGAAACATAATCATCCATACCCGATTCCAAACATTTTTCTTTTTCCTCTGCTAAGATTCCTGCGGTTAATGCTATAATAACAGTTTCTTCTGAATTTTCTAATTTTCTAATTTCAGCAGTAGCTTCATATCCGTTTTTTTTGGGCATTTGCACATCCATCAAAATAATATCCTGCTTTTCTTTTTTAAATAATTTTATAGCTTCTTTCCCATCATAAGCTTCCATAATATGACAATCCGGAATTATTTTTTTTACTAATTTCTTTGTCAAAAGCATATTGATTTTATTGTCCTCAACTATCAATATTTTTGCATTTTGAAGCTTTTCGGCTACCTCTTTTGCAATTTCATCACAATGATCCACAAATGAAAGTTCTGGAATTATATGAGCATCAGCCTTTTTTACTGTTATAGAAAAATAAAAATTACTTCCCTGACCATATTCACTATCAAGATGCAATTCGCTTTGCATTAATCCCAACAGTTGATTCGAAATGGCTAATCCCAAACCTGTCCCTCCAAATTTTCGAGTGGTAGAAGTATCTTCCTGAACAAAGGATTGAAATATCTTTTCTTGATTGTGTTTTTTTATTCCAATTCCGGTATCTTTTACAGAAAATTTTATAGTTGAGAAACTCTCTTCTGAGGCTATTTCTCCCGTAATTTTTAATTTTATTTCTCCTTTTTTAGTGAATTTTAAAGAATTACCTATCAAATTTACAATTATCTGTTTTAGCCGTACAGAATCAGCAAAGATAAATTGAGGCACATTTTCTTCTATTTCTAAAACTAAATCTATGTCTTTTGAACTGGCTTGATACTTAAAAAGAGTAATCACTTTATGAACTAATTCAAACAGATCTATTTCTTCAATATTTAATTCTAATTTCCCGGCTTCAATTTTAGAAAAATCTAAAATATCACTTATAATCCCCATTAATGAAATGGCAGATTCATTAACGATACTGATGTATTCGAGTTGATTATTATCAAGATCCGATTTCATTAACAAATCCGTAAAACCAACAATTCCGTTCAAAGGAGTTCTGATTTCATGGCTCATATTGGCCAAAAAACTTGATTTAGCCTTATTTGCAGCTTCGGCTTGTTCTTTTGCTTTTACGATTTCCTTTTCCATGAGTTTTATATCAGTGATATCTATCATGGTAATCTGGCATTGGCAATCTTCTACATTGATGACTCCGGTGAGATAAACATAAAAAACTTCGTTCTTAACCAAAAGAGTGACTTCACATGATTCACTAATTTTGGTGGTAAAAATTTTATCTAAAAAATGGTTAAAAATGGGCTTTGTTTCATCAGACACAAAAAATCCAAACTGGCTGTTTATTAACTTTGACCTTTCTTTGCCTAGCATCCTGGAACCGGTCAGATTGATTTGAAGAACTTCTCCTTTGCAAGAAAGGACAATATATCCTGATGGCGAAAAATCATATAATTCAGTATATTTTTCCGTAGCCAATTCAGCTTGTTCTTTGGCCAATAACAGTTCTTCATTTTGCATTTCAAGCTCAATTTGATGAACTTCTAATTCATGAATTAGTTGTAATGTTTTGGCTTCTGAAAACTCAGAATCAGATTTTAATTGATTTTTTTTGTGTATTTCTTCTGCTTTTTCTCGAATGGTAGTAACTCTTCCTGCCTTATTTCCTGAATTTTTCATGATTGACGCACTTTTAAAAATTACATTTATTGCCTGATCTTGTTTACTTCATTTTATATAAAATTCTTTATTCTATGACTGCTTTGATTTATTCTATTTACTATCTAATTCTTATGTTCTACTACTGTTGTTTATAATTTGAAATGTCTCGCATAAAACATTGAATAACCTTTTGACCATCTACTTGATAGGTATTGGCTGTGAAATCAACCTTTAATTTTCGACCATTACTCATTTCAGTAGTTATATTTTCATGAGAAACATACTCTTTTTGTTGCAATTCATTAAATTGTTCTTTGCTGCTCACTATGTTTTTAAAAAATTCAATCTCCCAGATTGGTTTCTTTGTACATTCTTCTTTTTTACAATTCAAAAGAGAAATCAATGATGGATTCAAATCTGTTATTTTTCCAGTTTGAGAATCTAAAAAAAAGATTCCTTCTTTGGCATATTCAAAAAGATGGTGGTATCGAATTTCAGAAAAAGCCAAGGCTCCTTCAATGAGTTTTCGATCTGAAATATCGCGGATAATACATTGTATTACATTATTCCCATTGACAGAATAGAGTGTACTCACGAATTCAACATTAATCTTTCGGCCGTCAACGGTTTCGAGTGGTAAATCCTCATAACGGACAAATTTTTTCTCGTGGAGTTCGGAAAATTTATCTTTATTGGCTACAATATCTTTTAAAACGCCAATTTCCCAAATGGCTTTTTCAACAAATTGTTCGTAGGAATAGCCTAACATTTCTATCAAAAACGGATTAACATCTATAATTTTTCCGGTTTCGGCATTGAGGATAAGAATTCCATCTTTGGCTGATTCAAAAAGACGTCGGTATTGATTTTCTAATACTAGTGCTTTTTCAGCTTGTTTGGCTGCAGTGATATCAGTAAATGTAATTACAAGGCCATCAATACGGTCATCTAATGTGCGATAAGGCATAATTCTAACCGAAAACCATCTGCCGTCATTTGTTGCTATAGTATTTTGAATAGGGGTCAGGTTTTTTATGACCTGTTTGGCATGAACTCCCATATCCGGATACTGCAAATCGGTAACTAAATCCGTAAAAGGCCTTCCAGTATCTGTTCCTCGAAGCTTGTATATTTTAGTCACAGAATCTGTAAATCGTCGAATGTTTAATTCTTTGTCTAAAAACAGCGTAGCAATTTCGGTACTGTTGAGCAAATTTTTCATATCATTATTTGCCTGCTCAAAATCGCTCAATTTGCTTTGAAGTTCTGCATTTACAGTTTGTAATTCCTCATTAAGACTTTGCATTTCTTCTTTTGAAGTGGTCAATTCCTCATTGGTCGATTGCAATTCTTCATTGGTTGACTGCAGTTCTTCGTTTATTGATTTTAGTTCTTCCTGCGAATTTTGCATTTCCTCGCGGGAATTTTGTAAATCTTGATTACTTTGCTTCAGTTCTGCTTCAAGTTCTTCTTGTCTTCCTGAAAAACTTTGATTTTCTTTTTTTGGAAAGGAAGTGTCTTGCTCCTTTTTCATTGGCAAATCGGTAAAAACAATCATTACCATACCTTTCATTGCATCAGGATTTTCTATACGTTGAATGGTTACATTTACAAAATTGACATTTCCATTAGTTCCTATTTTAACATTTCGAAGAACCACCGGATTATTATCTTGTAAAGCTTTGCGAAAAGCACTTGGGAGCTCATTTTTCAACCCTTCACGTGCCATGGCATGAATATTCCAATTGGCTTTACCGGCCACTGGTTCAAGATATTTACCGGTACGTCCGGTGATGTACAAAATATCTCCTTTGTCATTGACCAGTACACTGGCAGGGGAAAAGTTTTGAATTAAAATTTGATCCGCTAGGGTTTGAATATTCTCAATAGATTTGGGCATGATTTTATTTTCTGTTGCTGTTTTTTTATGATAGGAAAAGGCACTCGGGAAATCACTAAGTTCAGGGGTAACTATGGATTGAGTGCGTTTAAAAATTTTAAGTTTAGAGTCCAGTATTTCAAACTCTTGATTGTTTCTGCCAAGAGATTCTGCAGAGCCCAATACCATAATACCGCCTGGAACCAAGCAATAATTAAATAATTCCATTAATTTTTTCTGCAAAACAGGTTCCATATAAATCAACATATTACGACACATTAATATATTGAGTTTTGTAAAAGGTGGATCTTTAATCACATTATGGGGTGCAAAAATAATCATTTCACGTATAGCGGCGCTCACACGGTAGTCATCACCTTCAACAGTAAAAAATTTACTTATCCGCTCAGGTGAAATATCTAAAGCGACACTCGAATTAAAAATACCTCTGCGTGCTTTTTCTATCGCATCAACATCTAAATCTGTGGCGAATATTTGTAAAGTCAAATTCCTGTGATTGGGCATTTCAGACACTGTTTCTTTAAACACAATAGCCAGAGAATAAGCTTCCTCTCCAGTAGAACAAGCTGGAATCCAAGCTCTCAAAACTGTTCCGTCAGGTTGTACTTTTAATAATTCGGGGAGAATGGTGGTTTTTAATTTTTCCCAAACTGGGGTATCTCGAAAAAAACTGGTTACACCAATAAGTAATTCTTTAAACAGTAACTCAATTTCTTTAGGATTTTCTTGTAAAAACCGAACGTAGTTGTGTATTTCATCAATCTGATGGATTCCTTTTCGTCTTTCAATACGCCGCATCAACGTGTTTTTTTTGTAAAACGAAAAATCATGTCCTGTTTGCTCTCGCAACAGAATAATAATTTTGTCCAGACTGCTTTTATTTTTAGTATCGATCTCGGTATCGTTATGAATTATTGGGATATATTGGAGTAAATCAATCAATTTTGCCGGTAGTTCTTCAGCCGGTGCTACTATATCTGCCAAGACTGCTTCGGATGCACTTTTGGGCATTCCAGCAAATTTTGCAGTAGCAGGATCTTGAATTAGAACTAATCCGTTTTTTTCTTTAATGGCTTTGATTCCTAAACTTCCGTCGGAACCCATTCCGGAAAGAACCACGCCTATACTTTTATCTAATTTATCTATGGCTAAAGAACGAAAAAAAACATCAATAGGCAAACGAAGCCCATGAGATTCTATAGGTTCAAATAAATGTAACGTCCCATTTAATATGGATAAACTTTTATTTGGCGGAATGACATAAACCTGATTCGGTTTTACTTTAAGTTCATCATTAGCTTGCAAAACCTTCATTTTTGTATTTCGTTGCAATAATTCCGGTAAAATCCCTACGTAATTTGGGGCTAAATGTTGAACAACAATAAAAGCCATACCCGTATTTTCGGGCATGTTTTTAAAAAAAAGATCTAATGCTTCTAAACCACCCGCAGATGCTCCAATCCCAACAATTGGAAATTCATTTTTATCAGCACTGGCTTTTACCACTTTCTCAGCCGACAATAAAACGGTGTTGTTTTTTACTACTTTCATTGCATCACAATAGTTTTCAAAAGCTATAAATTAAGATTAAGAAACAATTTTCTCAGCCAATTTCTTAAACTTAATTTTAAAATCCCAATCTATAATTCATATTCACCAACAAAAAACACTATTTCACTAATTATCAAAACATTACATTTTATTCTATTTTTTAATAAATTATGTAATGGCAAAATCAATCCTGTAAACCGTTTTTAGGTCAACACATTTTTAGACATCATAATTAGTAGGATTTTTTTTTGAAGTAAAATGAAATCTCTTCTGACAAAAAAACATTCTTTTTGACAGACAACCATTTGAAAATGGAGATTCAATTACTTCTTTTTTTGGAGGGGGCTACCTAAAAAATTTGCAAATACAGAATCACTTATTACATCACTATTATAAAACTAATAGGAGTTGAGAAAATATGATTCATCAAAAAAATCTAATAAATCATTAAGCTAATATCAATCTATTTCTCATTATTTATTTTTCTTTTCGGATTATTTTTTTATATCGGTTTGGGGAATTTTATACTTCAATAACAACCTTAAACAATTCTTAAATTTACTTGAAACAATTTTTAAAATTATGAAATAAAATTACAACTATTTTTTTAATTGAATCAACAAATTCTCAATTTTGATTCAAAAATTATTTGTTATATTTAAATTTACAAAGAAAATTAACACTTTTTACTACAAAAACTCTTAAATAGCTAAAATAACAACTTTTAAAAACTGCTCAATGTTTAATGTTTTATCAAGATAATTTAACAAAAAAAAGTGCTTCTAAAAAGAAGCACTTTTTTGTCACCAGGTTCAAAAAAAATTAATTTTTATAGACCCACTTACGTAATATTTTTTCTAAATCAGATTGAATAATTGGTTTGGGCAAATAATCATTCATTCCGGCTTCGATACATTTTTCTTTATCACCTACCATAATTCCGGCTGTAATTGCAATGATAGGAATTGCATCAGATTCCTTTAATTTTCTAATTTCATCTGTAGCTTCATACCCGTTTTTATTTGGCATTTGAATGTCCATCAAAATAATATCCGGCTTTTCTTTTTTATATTCTTCTATGGCTTCATTTCCATCTGTTGCTTCAATAATTGTACAGTTTGAAATGATAGTATGCACCAATTTTTTGGCCAAAAGCATATTAATTCTATTATCCTCAACAATCAAAACCCTTTTATCACTGATACTTTCTTCGGGAACAATTGTTTCTCCTTCGATACTTTTTAATTCAGAATCTTTATTTTTCTTATGATCTGATTTTTTAAATCTAATGACAAAGAAAAAATCGCTTCCATCTCCATAATGACTCACTAATTGCAATTTACTGTTCATCAGTTTCAAAAGCTGATTTGAAATTGCTAACCCTAATCCTGTTCCTCCAAATTTTCGATTGGTAGAATTATCTTCCTGCACAAAAGAATTAAATATCTTTTGATTATTAATCTCTTTGATTCCGATTCCCGTATCTTTTACAGAGAATTTTATCGTTGAAAACTCTTCTTCCAAAGAATCTATACTATGAATATCCAGTCGTATTTCACCAATACTGGTAAATTTTACTGCATTATTCATTAAATTTACTAATACTTGTTTTAATCGAACACCATCCGCTTGTATGTATTGCGGAACATTATCATGTATAGAAAGTATTAAGTCCAACTTTTTTTGAGTGGCTTGATATTTAAATAAATCGACTACCTGATTACTAAGTTCAAAAAGATTTATCGATTCAATATTCAATTCTAATTTTCCGGATTCAATTTTCGAAAAATCTAAAATATCATTGACAATATGCATCAATAAATTAGCCGATTCATTTACCGTAGTCATGTATTCTGACTGTGAATCTTCGAGATTTGATTTCATCAATAAATGAGTGAAACCAATGATGCCGTTCAACGGAGTCCTGATCTCATGACTCATATTGGCCAAGAAATCCGTTTTGGCTTTATTGGCGGCTTCGGCTTGTTCTTTGGCTTTGGTGATTTCAATTTCCAGCAGTTTACGTTCGGTAATATCAACAAAACTAATTACGACTTCAACAATTTTTCCCTTTTCATCAACAATAGGAAACCCGTTGACTAACAACCAAACAGTATCGTCCTTCAATTTTTTGTTCACTCCTAAAATGAAATTTTTAACAGGCAACTTTGTATTTATAATTTCGTTTACAGGATATTTTTCTAATGGCATGATAGAGTTATCTTCATTCAAAAAACTACCTTCTGATAAAACAAATTGATTATCCTTCAAGTCCAGCAGTTCTGCTGCTTTCTGATTACTAAAAATAATAGAAGTATCTGCTGCATGAACAAGTATCCCCGCATCCAGATTATTCAATAGACCCCGGTATCTTTCCTCACTTTGCTGTAATGCATAATCAGATTGTTTGGCGTCTGTAATGTCTCTTGAAAGACATATAAAATGCGTATCGTGATCCTCTGTTTCTGTCATTGGCGCTATCGAAAGTTCAAACCAATGCAAGCCATCCGGCAATTGTAATGAATATTGTCTTCCGGTTGAAAATCCTTTTATTGAGGCTTCTTTAGTGGCCAGCATACACAAATCCGCAGCTTCTGGAGGCAATACTTCCGAAAACTTTTTGCCCAAAAACAATTCGGCTGGCATGGCTAACAAATCATCCCGTCTGGAATGATAATTATAAATTCGTCCATAAATATCAACTTCAAAAAGCAAATCAGGAATGGCATCAAGTACCGCTTCCATCTTTTTGTGTACTTTATTGAACTCTTCTTCGGCTTGTTTTCGTTCCGTAATATCAGTAGTGGTACCAATATATCCTATAACCTTATTTTCTGAATTCAACTCCGGAATCGCCTGACCCATTACCCATGCTACCGAACCATCAGGACGAACAAAACGATATTCGGATAGTATCCTTTCTTTTTTTAAGGTTGCAGCCTGCCAATTGACAAATAACTTTGCGCTATCCTCAACATGAACGGCTCTAAGCCAGCCATTACCCATAGCCTCTTCAAAAGTAATTCCTGCAATTTGACACCAGCGTTTATTAACATAAGTCGTTTTACCGGATGCATCAGTACGAAATATTCCCACTGGGGATACTTCGGTAAGTTTTTGATACCGTTGTTCGCTTTCTAAAACTAACGCTTCTGCTTTTTTTCTTAATTTTTCTTTTTCTAAATTTTCAAGCGCAAAAGACACATCTCCCGTGGCTTCTTCTAATAACGCAATTTCTTCAGCATCAAAAAAGTTTTTCTCCCCCGCATAGAAAGTAAAAGCGCCAATTACTTTTCCAAATTTTAGTATCGGAAGCGACATCGATGACAAGTAACCTCTCTTCATCGCTTCGTCACGCCAGGGCAACATATTCAAATCATTTTCTACATCATTACAATAAAAATATTTCCCTTTGCGTAACGCTGTCCCCGTTGGTCCTCTTCCCTCCGGCACATCTTCTAGTGAAATAGGTTTTATCACCGAAAGATAGCCTTGCTCTTCGCCGGCAATCATCGTAGGTATTATTCTTTTCGTCTTTTCATTAACTAATCCTATCCAAGACATTTTAAACTTCCCTAAATCTACCGCAATGTTACAAGCCTCTCTAAAAAGAGTTTCCTCATCCGGAGTCCGAACAATCATTTGGTTAATCTGACTGATGAAAAAATAAAGCCTATTTGCTTTGATCAATTTCTCTTCAACCTGAATTCGCTCCGTAATATCAGTGATAATTCCATGACAAATTACAGTTCCTTCCGGCTCCACTACAGGCAACGAATTCACTTCATGCCATACCAATCCTTTGGTAGGATGGTGATAACGGTATTTCCCTTTGAGCGGAACTAACTTTGATTTAGTTTCAAAAATGCTATTGGTAACCTGCCCAATATCCTCAGGATGAATCAAGTAGAATATCTTATCCGGATTATTCTCAATAGCTTCATGAGTAAAACCGTAGATTTCATCAATAGCATTACTGGCATAAGGATAACAAAAAGAACCATCCTTATTTTGACGCATCGAATAAATTAACCCCGGCGAAGTAGCAGCAATTTTTACAAACTTATCCCTCTCGGCTTTCAGTTGTTCTTCGGCTTTTTTACTCTCGGTGATGTCCCGGTCAAATCCCAAAAACCGATTTTCCGAAATTTTTAAAATATTAAAAGACCGCCACTTAATCTCTCCCGATTTAGTAATTGACTTGGTCTCCCCTTTTAAACTTCCGGTTTCCAAAAGAATTTTAAACTTTTTTTCCGCCTCTTTTTTCAATTCAGGAATAGTCAAATCTCCAAATTTCATACGAAGCAATTCGGCTTTAGAATGCCCGGTAAATTCCAAAGAAGCTTTATTTATTTCTAAATAATTTCCTTTTTCATCCAATACAAAAACTCCGTCAGGTGCATTTTCGATATAGGTTTTAAACTTCAAATTACTTTCTTCTTCCAGTATTTTAAGTTTATCATTAGCTTCGGCAAGTTCTTTGACCTTAAGTACATCCTCAGCCTGCTTTTTCAAAATCACATCCTGAATATTTCTGCCAATGGCATACATAAAATCCTTACTGATAGCTAAAGTAACCGTCCATTCAATAGTAATAATTGCATTATTTCTTGTTAGATATCTATTTTCAAAAGCTATTGAAGTTTGTCCCCCCAATACCTTTTCAAATTCGGAACTCGACTTTTCAATATCATCGGGGTACATAAAGGACACTATAGGATTCTGTAGTAATTCGTGTTCCGTATAGCCTAACATTGTTACAAAAGCAGGATTGATTTTCTTAAAAAAGCCATCAATTCCAACTATGCAAATTAAATCCTGAGATTCTTTGAGATAGAATTCAAAATTATCCATGGATTGTTTTTGACCGAGCAAACGATCAATTTCTAACTCTTGATTTTTTATTTTTTTTATTAATTCTTCATATGTTGGTTTACCCTCACTCATATTATAAAATAAATAATTATCAATACATTGATTTACAGTTTAAATGTAGTAAAAATATTCTAATAAAAACCATTAAGAGTAACTCAAAATAATTTATTTGTATCACATAAGGATTTAGCAATCCATTTCTAATCAGATTATAATTAACAAAATAGGCGTTTTTTACCTGTATTTTCTCCAAAACCGAAAGTAAATCCAAAAGCGGTTTTCGGATTTTGCAAATCATCCCAAATACAAAACCATTTTCCCATTAAGCCAAATGCCCAAATTGCTTGTAGCGTGCGTTAGCGGTAGTGGTTTTTAGTTACATCTGTGTCGATATTCACTTGGTGTCAAGTTAGTTTTACTTTTGAATAGTTTACTAAATGATTGTGGATATTCAAAACCCAATAAATAAGCAGTTTCACTCACGCTCAATTCTGTGGTTGTTAAAATATCTTTAGCTTTTTCTATTAATTTATTATGTATGTGTTGTTGAGTATTTTGACCTGTTAAATTTCGTAGCATATCACTCAAATATGCAGATGAAACATTAAGTTCCTTGGCTAATTTATCAACTGTAGGTAATAGTATTTCTGAATTTTTAGAGAAATAGTTTTCTAAAACAAATTCAAAATTGGTGAGTAAATTATTTGTAGCCATTTTTCTTGTTAGAAATTGTCGACTGTAAAACCGGTTGCAATAACTCAAAATTAATTCAAGATTCGATACAATAACATCTTGACTGAAATTGTCTAAACGTGAATTGATTTCATTTTGAATATTTTTTACTATGATTTCAATTGTTTTTTCTTCTTCTTCAGATAGGTGGAGTGCTTCATTAGTTTCGTAATTAAAAAAACCATAATTTTTAATGGCTTGACCTAAAGAATATTGTCTTATTAAATCTGGGTGAAATAATAGCGACCAACCATCATTATTTTTGTCTTCATCTTTATCAATAGATATAATCTGATTTGGCGCAATAAATGACATAGTTCCTTCATCAAAATCATAATAATTTTTACCATATTTTAATTGACCTTTAAAACTTCTTTTTATGGAAATATTGTAAAAGTCTAATAACATTTTCTGATTTTGAGATTGATTATTATTAGTCGTTTTAGAATGGTCAATAATTGTAATTAGGGGATTCAATGGACTTGGAAAACCCAAAAAATTGTGCAAAGCCACAACTGAATTTATTTTTATGATATTTGGTTGTGAATTTTTCATAATTTAAAATTTGCAGGCAATAATAAATTATTACCTGCTGTATTAGTTTGTAAATTTAAGCATTTTGAAAATCAACTCCTGCGCTTCTATCCATTGTCATTATTTCAAGAACATTTCCAGGATATTCAATGGGTAATTTGCTGACATTATCTAATTGTGCCAATTCATCGTTTGTAAAAGCAACTTCTACTGCTTTTAAATTATCTTCTAACTGATGTAATTTTGTAGCTCCAATTATCGCACTTGTTACAACAGGTTGGTGTAGTAACCAAGCTAACGATAATTGAGCAATTGATACATTTTTTTGTTCAGCCATTGGTTTCAATATGTCCAAAACATCATAAGCTCTTTCTTCGTGAAAAGGTGGAAAAGGAAAAGTGTTTAATCTTCCTTCTTCTTTTTGCCCATTTCTTTTGTATTTTCCTGTCAATAGTCCGCCGCTTAATGGACTCCAAATAAGCATCCCAACGTTTTGGTCTAAAAGTAAAGGAACAATTTCACGTTCTGTGTCTCGAACATCTAATGAATAGTTGGCTTGTAGAGAAGCAAATCTGTCTAAATGATTGTATTTTGAATAACTCAACCCTTTCATTAGTTGCCAAGCGGTAGTATTACACGCTCCAAAATATCTTATCTTACCGCTTCTTACCAAATCGTCTAAAGTTCTAATCGTTTCTTCAATTGGAGTTAATGGGTCAATAGTGTGAATTTGATAAAGGTCAATATAATCAGTTCCAAGTCTTTTTAAACTGGCATCAACTTGCTGAATAATGTGCTTTTTAGAAAGTCCAAGATCATTTTGACTTTTACCCATTGTACCTCTAACCTTTGTAGCCAATACTAAATCATCTCTGTTAATATCTAAATTTTTGATTGCTTGGCCAATCATTGTTTCCGATAATCCTTCGGAATAGATGTTAGCTGTGTCAATAAAATTTACACCTGCTTCGGTTACTTTTTTGATTTGTTCATCAACAGCTTTTTGATCAAGATTTCCCATATAACCAAAAAATCCTTTTCCGCCATAGTTCATTGTACCTAAACAAAGGGTTGAAACTTTCAAACCTGTATTTCCTAAAATTTTGTACTTCATTTTATTTATTTAATTATGAAGTGCAAAGTTCAGCAGTTAATAAAGCTTCTTTGTATCCAAATTGATTTTTTTTGTATTCAAAATGAGGTTTAATTTGTTTGTATGTAGCTGATTAGTATCTTCGGAGGTACCATTACCGCTAACGTTTTTCGGCTTGGCGATGTGGCGGATTTTAGCACTAAAGTTCAATAGAAATACTGCTGTTGAACCTTGCCGAATGTTTCATAGAAGTACTTCAGCCGCCATATTGCCAAACCGATGTTACCTGCTGGGCTTTTTGTCATCCCGATATTTTTCTCATTAATGTTTCTAATGGACCATTTTCAAATTTCTTTCTCCACAAAATACTAAATAGAATACAGAAAATGTAAAATATAAAGGAAAAAGCAAGTATATAAATTGGCAATGTCGGTTGTTCATCTTCAAGTAAACCTGTGTAATTTTTCCCTGTCAATGTTGCCAATATTATCATTCCCAAAGTCAAATGAATAACATAGTGTGATAAGGTCATTTGTCCTGTTTTCTGTAACGCCAAAACAATTCTGTTAGTTGAATATTTTTCGCCAATATACATAAAAACTGAAATTGCCATAAATGCAAAAGCCATTGTTACTAAAATAAAAGGTAAGTAAGGTGGAAAATATTCAGCCATAATATAGTCGTTCCAAAATGGACTAAAAAATTGTCGTTTGACCATATAACGTAATCCTTGTATGAAAATGAAAACTAATAATCCGACTATGAAAATATTGCGTTTTGTATGTTTTAATTGCCAATTTAACTTTCCAAGCCACATACCAACTAAAAAATAAGAAAACCAAGGAAATATTGAGTTCCAACCATTATAAAATGTATTTCTTAAAAACCCCAAAGGTGACCAAAAGTCTAAATATCTATAATTTGTAAAATCCCAACTTGTAGTAATTGGAATGACTAATAGTAATAAATTAAAAATTGAAATTGCGATGATTGCACCTAATAAATAATATCGTTTAGGAATAAATAATAAAAAAGCTGCTATATGCATATAACCTCCATAAAAATGTAAAATGTCGCCCGACCACCAATTAAAAAGCAATAAACCTAATACAAATAGAAACCAACTTCGTTTCAAAATTTTCGATTTAAGTTCTGTTTTTTCTTGAGTTGTATAGTCTGTTTTGTTTGTCATTAATGAAACGCCCATTCCTGCACAAATTATAAAAATTGCAGTTGAATTTCCTGTAAATATATTTAGAAAATGTCCAACATTGTCAGTTGGATTCATTACTGAACCAAAACTAAAATTAAAGTTAACAATGAACATTCCAAAAATTGCATATGCTCTTGCTATGTCAAATCCTATTATTCTGTCTTTCATAGTTTATGTTCAATTTTCTACTCTCGTGCGGTAGACTTGCAAGTAACGTTTTGCTAGTAGGCGATGGTCGGGCTAAATAAATCTATTATTTCGGATTATCTCTACTTTTCCAAATACGAAACCAATTTCAAATTAAGCCTAATACCCAAATTGCTTGTAGCGTGTGTTAGCGGTTCGGTTGTTTATGTACAAACCATTTGATAAAACTCTTTTACCAAGTTTTTCTGTATTGCGGATGATTGAGGCCAACTCCAAATCATAAGATGAAATAATATTAAGTGTATTACTATCAAATTGATTAGTACTTTCTTTAATGTTTTTTTGCTTTTTGTCAGCGATAATGTAATAAAGAAAACTATAATAATCCAAAAAGGAATATAGACAATTCGACTTAAACCTGTTTGTGGAAATAAGTTTACTAGCAATGTCAATTCTAAAATACATACTAATATTGATAAGATGATTAAAAGTATTCTTTGGTTGAATTTCATCATTTATTTTCTTTTCAGCAAGTTTCTATTTTCCATTTTCAAATTCATAAAGCTTTCTCAAACTTCTGCTTTTCAAGTTTCAATTCTCAACTTCCAATATTTATATTTTCAAGTTTTAAAAATTTGACTTTCAAGTTTATACTTTTCACGATTTCATTTTCGGTTTTCCTGCGTTAAACAAAATCAATCTCTTACAAAGTTTTTTTTGCGTAAATTCGGTTTCAACTGACCGCTAACGTTCGGGTACTACAGCGGGTTTGGGACTAAATTAAGCTCTAATTTCGGATTTGCCAAATTATCCCAAATACAAAACCATCTTTCCATTAAGACAATTGCCCAAATCCGTTGTAGTAGCTGTTAGGCGTTCGGTTTTCTTTCCGCTAAGAACGGATGATGTTTTAATTGTTCTTCGTATTGTTCTTTATTTATGAATGGCCAATAATCAAAATCTCCACTTTTTTTCATTTCAACTAGTTCTCTTTCTTTTTCATTCATTTTGTTTTTATAATATTTTCCAAAGGATAATAGATTGGAAATATGTTCACTAAATGAAAACCTAATTGTTGGATTTATTGCGTCAAAATAGGGCCATTGATATTCAATATCAGAATTTAAGAACAAAATATATTTAGCTATTTCTTTTAATTGTTCTTCTGAAAGTTTGTTTTTGCTTTTTAGTTTCTGTTCTTCTAAGTCACTATATAAGCACCAACTTAATTCAAGTATTGGTTGGATTATTCCATCATCAAATTTAGCTTCTTTAGATCTATAGTATTGTTCTGGAAGCCATCCAAAACTCACATCATCTGTTATATAGTCTTCAAATTCATCATTACTTATTAATCCAATAGATAAATGTCTAAGATGATATGCTAATTTTTTTCTTCTTTATATATCTACCATATTTTTAGATTTCGTTTTGTTAAACTGACGCCTAACTAGTATATAGGTCTGACAAAGTAAGACTTATCACCCCGAAATTGGGTAGATAGGTCTGACAAACGTCAGACTTTATTTTCAAACAAATATATTCTTTTTTTCTACAAATCATGAAGCCGGCTTTTAATTCGTTGCGAACTTTTCGTACATAACAGCATTAGCGCATTGGGTACACTAACCCACAACCACGATTCTCCTACTTTTAGTTATGATTCTTGTGCCTGCAGTTACGATTCTCCTACCTTTAGTTGCGATTCTCGGGGCTACACTTACGATTCTCCTACCTGCAGTTACGATTCTCGATCCTTTAGTTAAGATTCTCCTACCTGTAGTTATGATTCTTGTGCCTTTAGTTACGATTCTCCTACCTGCAGTTGTGATTCTTGTACCTGCAGTTGCGATTCTCCTACCTGCAGTTGCGATTCTCGGGGCTGCAGTTGCGATTCTCCTACCTGCAGTTACGATTCTCCTACCTTTAGTTATGATTCTCCTATGCATTTCACGATACTCGTATGCAATTCGCGATACTCGCATGCATTTCACGATTCTCCTATGCATTTCGCGATACTCGCATGCATTTCACGATATTCGTATGCATTTCACGATTCTCCTATGCATTTCGCGATACTCGCATGCATTTCACGATACTCGCATGCATTTCGCGATTCTCCTATGCATTTCGCGATACTCGCATGCATTTCACGATTCTCCTATGCGCATTTAGGATATTGCCATGCACATTCACGATACTCCTATGCAACTTTGCGATTCTCCTATGCACATTCACGATATTGCCATGCGCATTTGCGATACTCCTATGCAACTTTACGATTCTCCTATGCGCATTCACGATATTGCAATGCACATTTGCGATACTCCTATGCACATTCACGATTCTCCTATGCAATTTTAAAATTCTCCGTTCAAATCATTTAAAGATGCTTTTTTCATTTTTATCAAACGACTGTGACTTTTGTTACTGACTACCCGTTTTTCAGAATTTATCTTTGCTGCATCAATTTAGAGAAAACAATCATGAAGAAAATAAATGCACTACTACTCTTAGGTACGCTTTCGGTTGCTGCCGCAGGATTTAGTCAGGATACTTTGGCTATTTCTAAAAAAGAAATTTGGCAAAAAGCCTCCGACAAGAACCTGCAAATCAAAATAGCCAATCAGGATTTCAAATCGGCACAAGCTGATTACAGACAATCCAATGCCGTGTTTTTACCAAGTATTTCGGCTTCGCATACCGCAATTTCAACGACTAATCCGTTGATGGCTTTTGGATCCAAATTGAATCAGGAAATTTTAACAGCCGCAGATTTCGATCCGGATTTATTGAACAATCCAGCCAAAACACAAAACTTCGCTACCAAAATCGAAGTCTTACAACCACTGATTAATGTTGATGGATTCTACGGAAGACAAGCAGCCAAATCAAAAATGGAAGCCTTTCAATTGCAAACAGAGCGCACCAAAGAATACCTGGAACTCGAAGTCAACAAAGCGTTCATGCAATTGCAATTGGGATATAAAGCGGTGGCAGTTTTAGAAAAAGCAAATGCAACGGGGGATGCCAATTTAAAACTGATTGAAAATTATTTCAAACAAGGAATCCTTCAAAAAACCGATTTACTTTCGGTTCAAGTACGGGTGAATGAAATCAAAAATCAATTGCAATATGCCAAAAGTAATGTACAAAACGCATCCGATTATTTAGGTTTTCTTCTCAATGAAGACACAACAAATAAAGTCTACAAACCCATCGAAGCTTTAGAAAACAGCATTGTTATTGAAACCATCAATACCACACTTCCCGCCAATAGAAAAGACATTCAAGCTATGGACAAATCATCCGAAGCGTACGCAAAAATGCTACAATCCAGCAAAATGAATTTCCTGCCAAGATTGAATGCTTTTGGAAGTTATGAATTGTATGATGATACTTTTTTGGGAACCAATGCCAAAGGATATGTAGTGGGAGCACAACTATCATGGTCCGTTTTTGACGGTTACAAATCCATTGGAAAAATGGAAAAAGCAAAAGCCGATTTCCAAAAATCTGAAATAGAAAACCAACAATACAAAGCACAAAGCCAATTGGATTTGAACAAAGCCAATCGCCAGTTGAAAGATGCAGAAAACAAAGTAAACTTATCCAAATTAGCTTTAGAACAATCACAAGAAGCGTATAGAATCCGTAGCAACCGATTCTCACAAGGACTCGAAAAAACAACTGATTTATTACAATCCGAAACCCAAATGTCCCAAAAAGAATTGGAATTCCTGCAAGCTGTTTTTGAGTACAATTTCACTCAGGAATATGTACAGTTTTTAACGAAGTAGTTGAAAAGGGAGTAGCAAATAATAATTGAAAAGACACAAAATAATCAATAGAAAAATCATGAAAAAAATAATAACAATCCTTTCCATAGCGGCAGTTTTCTTAACCTCATGCGGAGGCGACAAAAAAGAACCAATTAAGACAGAACCTGCAATTGCAGTGAAAGTAAGCGGAATTTCGGCAGACACTAATAGTCCATTTGTTACCGCAAGCGGAAAAATTGAAGCCGAAAACAGTGCTAATCTAAGCACCAGAATGATGGGTTATGTAACTAAAATTCACGTACAAGTAGGACAAAAAGTAGGTGCCGGACAATTATTAGTGAGCATCAACAACACCGATTTGCAAGCCAAAAAAGCGCAAGTAGATGCCAGTATTCTTCAAGCAACTGCAGGGTATAATAATGCCAAAAAAGACTACGATCGTTTTGTGAATTTATTCAAACAACAAAGTGCATCCCAAAAAGAACTAGATGATATGACGGCACGTTACGAAATGGCAAAAGCCGGTTTAGAAGGTACCAAACAAATGCGAAACGAAGTAATGGCGCAGTTTTCGTATTCGAATATTACAGCTCCTTTTTCGGGAACGGTGACCAATACTTTTGTAAAAGAAGGCGATATGGCAAATCCAGGAATGCCTTTAGTGAGCGTAGAAGGTGCATCAAGATTACAAGTTACCGCGATGGTTTCGGAAAATGATATTGCGGCCATCAAAAAAGGAATGCCGGTACAAGTTTTGGTAAAATCATCAAACAAAACCCTTACGGGAAAAGTAAATGAAGTAAGTTCATCTGCTAAAAATACCGGTGGACAATATTTAGTAAAAATCAATTTAGACAAAACCGATTCATCCGTGTTATCGGGAATGTTTGTCAACGTTCAATTTCCTATTGAAAATAAAACAGAAGCTCTTCAAACGGATCGAATATTAGTTCCTCAAACGGCTTTGGTACAACAAGGACAATTAACTGGAATTTATACCATTGGAGAAGGAAACACCGCCATTTTAAGGTGGTTGCGAACAGGTAAAAACTTTGGCAATCAAGTGGAAGTATTATCCGGCTTAGCAGCAAATGAACAATATATTATTTCAGCTGAAGGAAAATTATATAACGGAGCTTTGGTGAGTATTCAGTAATAAGTTTTCAGTTATTAGTAAATAGTTTTAACCACATAGAAACATAGAAAAAAAGAGTTGGATAGCCCATTCTTGGGTTCACATAACTATGATTTTCTCCAATAGAGTGAAACGACTTTCAAAGTTTATAAAAACTATGTTTCTATGTGGTAAAAAAAATAGTTATAAAATTCAATAAAGTTAAATCAGTACTGAGTTTTGAGGAACAACTTTAAACTTTTAAACAATTAAACCTTAAACAAACAAAAAATGCAAGAAGGTATTTCAGGTAAAATAGCCCATTTTTTCATCAATTCGAAATTAACCATTTTGTTGATGGTGGCTTTGATGATTATTGGTGTGTACAGTTCGTTTTTGATTCCAAGGGAAGAAGAACCACAGATTAATGTGCCGATGGCTGACGTTATGGTGGGTTATCCGGGAGCGAGTCCGACGGAAGTAGAAAGTCGTGTGGCCAAGCCATTAGAGAAAATTATTTCGAATATAAAAGGCGTTGAACACGTGCATACCATGGCGATGAACGGCCAAGCGATGTTGATAGTACAGTTTTATGTGGGTCAGGATGTGGAGCGTTCGTATGTGAAATTGTATGACGAATTGGCGAAACACGAAGATATGTTTCCGCAGGGCGTTTACAAACCGATGGTAAAAACGCGTTCGATTGATGATGTTCCTATGTTAGGAATTACGCTTTGGAGCGAAAAACAAGATGATTTTCAGTTACGCCAAATTGCCGAAGAAGTGACTTCGGAAATTGAAAAAGTAAAAGACGTTGCCATTACCAAAGAAATTGGTGGCAGCAATCGCGAACTGAAAGTGATTTTGGACAAAGACAAAATGGCCGAAAATGGTGTCGATGCATTGGGCATTATGCAAATGATTCAGGCGAATAACGGGAGTTCACAATCAGGGAGTTTTGTACAAAATGACCAAGAATATCTGGTTACCACCGGACAGTTTTTATCGAATGCGGAAGATATAGAAAACTTGGTTGTGGGTGTGAATAAAAACATGCCTGTTTATCTAAAACAAGTGGCAACGGTACAAGATGGACCTTCTACCGCTAGAAGTTATGTATCTTTTGGTTATGGCAAAGCCAATGAAAAATTCAAAACAGCTAAATCAGAATATCCGGCTATAACCATTTCTATTGGGAAAGTAAAAGGTGCCGATGCAATGAAGATTTCTGAAAAGATTTTGGAAAAAGTAGCGCATTTAAAACACTCTATTATAACCGATGATGTTCATGTAGAAGTAACCCGAAATTATGGTGAAACCGCATCGGACAAAGTAGGCGAATTATTATTACACTTAGGAATTGCCATTATTGCTGTTACCGTTTTAGTAATGCTTGCCATGGGATGGCGCGGTGGATTAGTCGTATTCTTTTCCGTTCCTTTAACCTTTGCTTTGACCTTATTTGCTTATTATTTATTGGGTTATACTTTAAATAGAATTACGCTTTTTGCCTTGGTTTTTGTCGTAGGAATTGTGGTGGACGACAGTATTATCATTGCCGAAAACATGCACCGACATTTCAAAATGAAGCGACTTCCGTTTAAACAAGCAGCGATTTATGCGATAAACGAAGTCGGAAATCCAACAATTTTAGCAACGTTTACAGTAATTGCAGCGATTTTACCAATGGCTTTCGTGTCCGGAATGATGGGACCTTACATGAGTCCGATGCCTATTGGCGCTTCGATTGCGATGATTCTATCTTTGTTTGTGGCTTTGACAGTGACACCTTATTTAGGGTATCATTTGCTTCAAGAAAAAGACGAGCAAGAACACAAACATGCCGAAGGAATGGAAACCAGCAGTATTTATAAAATATACAACAAACTGGAACGACCATTCTTAGAAAGCAGCATAAAAAGAAGAGTCCTTTTGGCAGTTACCGTGGTCTTATTATTGGGTTCGGTATTAATGTTTTTCACCAAATCAGTGGTGGTAAAAATGCTTCCTTTTGATAATAAAAATGAATTTCAAGTGGTAATTGATATGCCGGAAGGGACAACTCTGGAACGAACTTCGGCAGTTACTAAAGAAATTGCTCAGTATTTATCGACCAAACCGGAAGTGGTGAATTACCAAAATTATATTGGCACCTCTGCTCCTATTACGTTCAATGGATTGGTACGCCATTATGATATGCGTGGCGGAAGTAACATGGCGGATATTCAGGTGAATTTATTACATAAAGAAGAGCGTTATTTACAAAGTCATGAGATTGCCAAATCCATGCGTCCCGAAATCCAGAAAATTGCCAAAAAATATGGCGCAAATGTAAAATTGATTGAAGTGCCACCTGGACCTCCTGTTCTATCGACTTTGGTTGCTGAGATTTATGGTCCAAATTATGAAGACCAAATAAAAGTAGCCCAACAAGTGAAAACGATTTTAGAAAACACTTCGGATATTGTGGACATCGATTGGATGGTGGAAGACAATCAAACGGAATATAAACTGGAAATCGACAAAGAAAAAGCCATGTTGAACGGTATTGCGCCACAACAAGTCGTTGGAAATTTGACGTATTTATTGAAAGAATATCCGGTTTCAAATTTATATGATGAAAATTCAAATGACAATGTAGGCATCGTTCTTTCGCTTGACGATAAAGACAAAACGAGTTTACAAGACATTCAAAACCTGAAAATAAAAGGAAGTCAAGGGAACATGATTCCGGTGAGTGATTTAGTAAAAGTAGTTCGCGATACATTACAAAAAACCATTTATAGAAAAGACCAAAAACGCGTGGTGTATGTAACTGCTGATATGGCTGGAGCATTAGAAAGTCCTGTATATGCTATTTTAGGAATGAATGAAAAATTGGCTAAAATGAAACTGCCAGCAGGTTACAAAGTCAATGAATTGTACATGGAACAACCAACGGATGAAAGTGATTTTACCGTTAAATGGGATGGCGAATGGCAAATTACCTTGGAAGTTTTCCGTGATTTAGGAGTAGCATTTATGGTGGTTATTGTTATCATTTACATGCTGATTGTAGGCTGGTTTCAAAACTTCAAAACACCAATGGTAATGATGTTGGCGATTCCGCTTTCATTAATCGGAATTGTATTGGGACATTGGATATTGAACGCTTATTTCACCGCAACCTCTTTTATTGGTATGATTGCTTTAGCGGGTGTAATGGTTCGAAACTCGGTGTTGCTGATTGACTTTATAGAGATTCGACTAAACGATGGCGTGCCATTAAAACAAGCCATTATTGAAGCTGGAGCAGTTCGAACTACTCCTATTCTATTGACTACTGGAGCGGTTGTTATTGGAGCTTCTATCATTTTGTTTGACCCAATTTTTCAGGGATTAGCGATTTCATTGGTAGCCGGAGCAATAGTTTCGACTGTATTGACCTTACTTGTTGTGCCTTTGATTTATTACATAACGGAGAGAAAAAAATGGGAATCAACCTCTAGTGCAACCGATGAAAAAAATCCTAATTCCTAACTTATAACTAAAATCTCATGAAACTACTCATCATAACCGCCATTTCAGCATTTGAAAAAGATATCAAAAAAATGTTGAAACAAGCTGAAGTAAAAACCTTTAGTTACAAAGAAGTAAAAGGATATAAAGACATTTCGGAAGAAGCTCTTGAAAACAATTGGTTTGCCAGCGAAATAAACGAAACCGAATCCATCCTTTTTTATGCTTTTGTAAAAAAGGAAAATGTAGATCCGTTATTCGATTTAGTTTCTTCCTTTAATAATAAACAAGAAACGCTATCGCATATTCACATCGCCGTTTTGAACATCGAAAAATCAAATTAATTTAAAATTTATAAACATGAAAAATAGAATTGTAAGAGGCGTTGCCGGAAGTTTTATACTAATCAGTTTACTTTTGGCTATATATGTAAATCAAAATTGGTTGTGGTTTACAGCTTTTGTAGGTGCTAATTTGCTGCAATCTGCTATTACTAAATGGTGTTTGATGGAAACTATTTTAGAAAAATTAGGAGTAAAAGATTAAAATAACACTTCAATCAATATAAAAAGCCGAAACAAATGTTTCGGCTTTTTTATTTTATAAAATTATGATTTACAGATACTTAAATTAAAAAAAGCTTAATCTATTTTTAGAGTTAAAATAATTTTAACAAAAAAATAACGTAACACTTGTATATACAAATATAAAATGTGTTACATTTGTACCAACAAATAAGATTCATAAAGGCATGAAAATTGAAGATATTTTAAAATCAACTGTACCAATGGATAATTCAAAAAAAATTATTCTGAATGTTTTGTATACACAAAATGTAGTTGCAGAAAATTTTAATGAAATATTGAAACCTTATGACATATCGGGCGAACAATATAATGTTTTACGAATTTTAAGGGGACAAAAAGGAAATCCTGCAAATATGTGTATGATACAAGAACGCATGTTGGCAAAAACAAGTAATACAACCCGATTGGTCGATAAATTATTATTAAAAGAATTAGTGACTCGGAAAGTTTGTCCTGAAAACAGACGAAAAATTGAAGTGTTGATTACACAAAAAGGATTAGATGTTTTGAAAGAATTAGATCCAAAAGTAACGCAACATGAAGAGTCTTTTTCAAAAAATTTGAATGCTGAGGAAATTAATTTGTTAAATCAATTGTTAGAAAAATACAGAAATCAATAAAAATAAAACAACAAATACACTATGAATACTTTTTTAGAAAATCAAAATTGGAGATACGCAACAAAGAAATTTGATGCTACAAAAAAAATAACAACAGAGGATTTAAACACTTTGAAAGAAGCCATTCGTTTGAGTTCATCATCTTACGGATTACAACCTTACAAAGTTATCATCGTTGAAAATCCTGAATTAAGAGCTAAAATTCAACCTTCTGCATGGGGACAATCACAAATTGTTGAAGCTTCACACTTAATTATTTTTGCTAATGAAACTAATGTTAACGATATAACAATCGATAGTTATTTAAAAAACATCAGTGAAACCAGAAATACTCCAATTGAAGCTTTAAACGGTTTTGGTGATTTCATGAAATCTAAAATTTCAACTTTACCGGAAGACGTAAAAAATATTTGGACTGCAAAACAAACGTATTTAGCATTAGGAAATCTATTGAATGCTGCTGCTGAATTAAAAATTGATGCTACTCCAATGGAAGGTTTTGTTCCTGCCGAAGTAAACGAGATATTAGGTTTAGAAAAATTAGGTCTTAATGCCACATTAATTGCAACCCTAGGCTATAGACATGATGAGGACGCAACTCAGCACTACAAAAAAGTTAGAAAATCAAACGAAGAATTATTTATTACACTATAATTATTAATTAAATCCAAATTTTAAACACATGAAAAATTTCAAATCAATTGCATTAGCATTAGTAGTAGTTTTATCTACTTTATCAGTAACAGCTCAAACTAAAAAAGTAGATGCAGCAAACAGTTCAATCAACTGGGTTGGTAAAAAAGTTACCGGACAACACAACGGAACAGTAAATCTTAAATCAGGTACAATCGTTTTCAAAGGAAAAAAATTAACAGGTGGAACTTTTGTTGTAGACATGACTTCATTGACTGCTACTGATCTTCAAGGAGAATGGCAAGGAAAATTAAACGGACACTTGAAAGCAGATGACTTTTTTGGAACTGAAAAATTCCCAACTGCAACTTTAGTTTTCAAAAAAATAGCTACTAAAGGAGCTAATTTATATGCTGTAACTGCTGATTTAACAATTAAAGGTATTACTAAACCAGTTACTTTTGATTTAGCTACAACTGCTAATACTGCTACAACTAAATTCAATGTTGACAGAACTAAATACGATATTAAATACAATTCTAAATCATTTTTCGAAAGCATTGGAGACAAAGCAATTTATGATGATTTTGAATTAGAAGTTGCTTTGAAATTCTAATATTTTCATAATAATATACAAAACCCCATCAAGTAATTGTTGGGGTTTGTCTTTTAGCAGAGCAACGGATATCAAAAAAAGGGCTAATTACAAGGCAATTTATTTTTAATTCTTAATTTTAAGTCTTTCTAAAACTCAAAATTATTGTTAAATCTTAATTCCTAATTCCTAATTCCTAACTACATTTGCACTTTCAAAAAACATCCTTTATGAACATACAACAAATTCCACAGATCAAACATACAGAAAGCGGTAATTTCTTTCTACTTGCCGGACCATGCGCTATTGAAGGCGAAGAAATGGCATTGCGAATTGCAGAAAAATTAGTTGGCATTACCGATAAACTAGAAATTCCATTCGTTTTCAAAGGTTCTTTCAAAAAAGCAAATCGCTCCAGAATTGATAGTTTCTCCGGAATTGGTGATGAAAAAGCACTTCAAATTCTTAGAAAAGTATCTGAAACTTTTGGTGTTCCGACCGTTACTGATATTCATACCAATGAAGATGCTGTTATGGCTGCAGAATATGTTGATGTATTGCAAATTCCGGCTTTCTTAGTTCGCCAAACGGATTTAGTTGTGGCTGCGGCCAATACCGGAAAAGTGGTAAACTTGAAAAAAGGACAATTCATGAGTCCTGAAAGTATGAAACATGCTGTACAAAAAGTATTGGATTGTAACAACCAAAATGTAATGGTTACGGATCGTGGAACTATGTTTGGCTACCAAGATATGATTGTTGATTTTAGAGGAATTCCTACTATGCAACAATACGCGACAACGGTTCTTGATGTAACACATTCGTTACAACAACCGAATCAAACTGCCGGTGTAACTGGCGGAAGACCTGATATGATTGAAACTATTGCCAAAGCAGGAATAGCAGTAGGCGTTGACGGAATTTTTATTGAAACTCATTTTGATCCGGCTAATGCCAAAAGTGACGGAGCAAACATGTTACATTTAGATTATTTTGAAGCTTTAATGACAAAATTAGTTGCCATCAGAAAAACAATAAATCAATTTTAAGATTAAAACAATTACAATTCGTTGAAACCTATTTTTTTATCTTTTTCGTTACTAATACTTTTATTTACAACTAACGTTTTTTCACAAGAACAATTAAAAATTCAAGATAAATACACTGCCCAAAACAAAGGAAAATTC
Source organism: Flavobacterium lacustre (assembly GCF_027474525.2). Lineage (NCBI taxonomy): Bacteria > Pseudomonadati > Bacteroidota > Flavobacteriia > Flavobacteriales > Flavobacteriaceae > Flavobacterium > Flavobacterium lacustre. The sequence continues at coordinate 2,301,911 of NZ_CP114882.2, read as the reverse complement.
TTTATTACATGGGGAGGAAACAGAGAAACATATTCTAAATCGGATGTAACATTTCGTGGGAAAGATTATAATTTTACGCTAGAAAACATTCAGGCGCATGATAAACCAAAAGGCTGGCATATTGATTATATCAATCCGGTCAAAATGACAATTCCTCAAACTAACTTTAGATTAGGTTATTTTGTAAATGATCATTACAGCATAACCATTGGCGTAGATCACATGAAATATGTAATGTTTCAAGACAGAACGGTCAATATAACTGGGAACTATCCTGATGCAGGAACTTATGGAGAAATTTTGCCAGACAATCAAGTTTTGTTGACAGAAGATTTTTTGACTTACGAACATACGGATGGTTTAAATTACATCAATACCGAATTTTCAAGACATGATGATATTTCATCTGTCTTTAAAATAAAAAATACCGACAAAATCCAAGTCAATTTAACCGAGGGTTTTGGAGTTGGGTTCCTTTATCCAAAAACAAATACCAAGCTACTAGGAAAAGAACGCCATGATGATTTTCACATTTCGGGTTATGGTACTTCTCTTAAAGCAGGATTAAACATCACCTTCTTCAAGCATTTTTATATTCAGGGCGAATTAAAAGGAGGTTACATCAACATGCCTGACATTCGCACCACAATAAGTGCCGAAGACAGTGCGTCTCAAGATTTTTTCTTCTTTCAAAAAATCATTGCTTTTGGAGGGATTTTCAAAATTTAATTTTTGCAAATACATTTTTATAAAGGCTGTCTATTTTTGGCAGCCTTTTTTTTCCTCATAACAAAATAAATTGTTAGCCTAACCTTTTATAACAATTTGTTTTATGATAATGGGCTGTTATATGATATTTTATTGCTAAATTAGACAACAAAAATAAGTATTGTTTAAAATATATTTAAAAAACGAGCTGTTTAAAAATTCAAAAAACAAACTTGTTTTATTTACAGTAAAAATGACAAACTTAAAATCTATAATCTTTTATTAAAAATTGTTCGCATACAAAACGAATTCGCTTTTACTCAGCATAAAAACAACAGCCCCTTTTTCTGAAGAAAAAATGACAAAAAATTCCAATCATAACATAGGCGACAATTATAAATTCGAACATTTTTTTGAATTATCGGCAGATTTATTTTGTATCGCCGGATTTGATGGTTATTTAAAACGAATAAATCCTGCTGTGTCTAAGTTATTAGGGTATACCAATGAGGAATTGCTGTCAAGACCTATCAGTGATTTTATTTATCATGAAGACAAAACTATTACAGCGAAGCATCGTGATGACTTAATAAAAAGCAATCCTCTCTTAAATTTTGAAAATCGTTATTTGACAAAAAGCGGTGAAATTGTTTGGTTGTCCTGGACTTCTATGCCCGTAGAAAATGATCAATTAGTCTTTGCCATCGCCAAAAACATTACACATAAAAAGAAACAGGAAGAAGAACGCAATTTACTGCTGACCAATCTCACAAAAAACAATAAAGATTTAAAACAATTAACCTATACTAACTCCCACGATTTAAGATCTCCGGTAAATAATTTGCTCGCTATATTTAATATTTTAGACATTTCAAAAATCACTGATACCGAAACACTTGAGTTGATAGATATGCTAAAATCAACTAGCGAAAGTCTGAAGCAAACCCTGAATAATTCAATAGATACTTTAACACAAAAAGAAATTGAGAATTCAAATATTGAAGTTTTAGACCTAAATGAATGCTTACAAACCGTATTGCGTTCCATTGGCTCATTAATTGTAAACTCAAAAGCAGTAATTAATATTGATTTTTTCGAGGTAGAAACGATTCAATTTAATAAAGTATATCTGGAAAGTATTTTCTTAAATTTGATTACCAATTCTATAAAATACGCCAAACCCGATTCTGAAACAATAATTTCTATTTATTCTAAAAAAGTAAACGGAATTAACCAATTAATTGTTTCTGATACCGGAATGGGTTTTGACATGGAAGTTGTGAAAGATAAAATTTTCGGATTACATCAAAAGTTTCACAACCACATTGACAGCAAAGGAATTGGACTGTATTTAGTCTACAACCATGTCACGAGTTTAGGTGGCCATATTACCGTAGAAAGTAAAATAAACGAAGGAGCAAAATTTACAATTTCATTTAAGGATTAAATCCAAAATACAACTGTTTAAATCAAAATCTGTTTATCATAAATTCACAAATTTGAAGATTTCCGTTTAGTAAGAAAAGAATAAAGGCATTGCAAAATATATAATTGTTGTTAATTTAAAACTATTATGAAAGCAAAAACACCCGTTTCTCCATATTCAAACAGTCCTTTTTCAACCCTTGAAATACTTCAATTTACGGTCCTGACAGCCTTTATCCTTTATTTTGGAAAAACTCTATTTATTCCGCTTAGTTTTTCGTTACTCATCAGTTTTATCCTTTATCCTGTCTGCAAATGGATAGAAAAAAAAGGAACATCGCAAAGCATAGCAATTGCCATTACTCTTTTTGCAGTCACGTTGTTCTTTGCACTTTTTATTTACTTGCTGATTGTTCAAATAACTGCCTTTTCGAATGAATGGGAACCGTTCAAAATAAAACTCTTAGAAGCCATAAATCAATTGAGTGATTTTCTTGCTGAACGTTTCAATATTAGTACCGAAAAACAATTGGATTTACTCAAAAACTCCATTAATAATTCTGGTTCACAATTAATTGCATTTTTAAGAGCCATTGCATATTCTTTCTCTGAATCGGTATTTTTCATTCTGATTATCCCCGTATTTTCAGCACTAATTCTTTACCATCGTCAACTACTGGCCAATACTTTATATCAAATATTTCCAGCTGACAAAAAGGGAACCATTCATGAAATTTTGATAGAAACGATTCATGCCTATTACAATTTCATCAAAGGAATGTTAGTTGTGTATTTAACGGTTGGACTTTTAAACAGTATTGGATTACTGATTATTGGCGTGCCGCATCCTTTTCTATTTGGTTTTATTGCTTCCATTTTGACTTTTATTCCTTATGTCGGAATTATGATTTCATCACTCCTTCCCATTGCCGTTTCTTGGATTACTTTCAATTCTATTTGGTATCCGCTTGGAGTAATTTTGGTTTTCTCTGTTGTTCAGGCTTTAGAGGCGTATATTATATTTCCTTTTGCGGTAGGCAGTCGCTTAAAAATTAATACACTTGTCATTATCATTATGATAACTGCTGGTGGAATTTTATGGGGAGCCGCCGGAATGATTTTATTTATTCCGTTTATTAGTATTATAAAATTAATAGCCGACCGAACTGAAGGTCTGAAAACACTATCGTTGCTACTAGGCGATGGAAATCATGAAAAAAGAAAAACCTAATCAAAAAAAAACTGCAAGCCTTAACTTGCAGTTTGTATATTGGTCTAAAATGAACTTAATTACTCTTTTCGATACCATTTTGATCCATTAAATACATTAGTGAAGCCATTGTTGCTGCGCCTAATTCTAATTCTCTTTTATTAATGGCATCAAATGTATCATTTGAAGCATGATGATAATCAAAATATCGTTGTGAATCTGGTTTCAAACCTGCTTTTACAAGTGTTTTTGATGTCAACGGCGCAATGTCTGAACCACCGTGTCCTTTCACAAAACTATGAATCAGATAGGGTTCGAACAGGTATTTCCAACTCACTATTTTATTAAAATTAGCATCATCGGTTTCAAAAGAAAAACCTCTTGGACTAAATCCTCCCGAATCACTTTCTAAAGCAAAAATGTGGTTTTCATGATTTGTTTTCGCTAATTCTTCGTATTTGGCTCCGCCTCTTCCTCCATTTTCTTCATTCATAAAAAGAACTACACGGATAGTGTTTTTAGGTTTGTATCCAATATTTTTTAGGATTTTCAAGACTTCCATACTTTGAACTACTCCTGCTCCATCATCATGTGAACCATCGGCTAAATCCCAAGAATCTAAATGTCCGCCAACAATCATAATCTTTTCCGGATGCTCACTGCCTTTTATTTCTCCAATGACATTATAAGACAAAACATCCTCCATTTGCTTGCAGGATTGTTTAAAATAGAATTGCAGTTTTGGATTCTCTTTTAATGTTTTACTCAATAATTCAGCCCCATTTGTACTAATAGCAGCAGTCGGAATATAATCTGATTTTGGAATATCACCATAACTTTGAGTTCCGGTATGCGGAAAATCGTCCAATCTTAAATTCATAGAGCGAACAATAGTTCCTACAGCTCCATACTTTGAAGCTTCCATCGCTCCGGCATATCTTTGGTCCACACAACCTCCATAGGATTTGAATGTTTCAATATTTTCAGGATCCATTGGTCTATTGAAAAACACAATTTTACCTTTTATTTTACTTCCTAAGCTTTCTAACTCCGCAATAGTATGTACTTCAATAACTTCGGCTGTAAGTCCATTTTTTGGCGTGGCAACAGAACCTCCCAAAGCACAAATTGGCACGTTCATTTTTGTTTTATAATTCAAAATATAAGCCGTTTCTTTTTCACCCCGAACCCATTTTGGAACCATTACTTCTTGAAGATAAACCTTATCTAACCCCAGTGTTTCCAATTGAGATTTAGTATATTGAACTGCTTTTTCGGCATTGGCAGAACCGGATAATCGCGGACCGATGTCATTAGACAAATAGTCTAACCAAGTATAACATTTAGCATTAGTTAATGCTGCTTTGTAAATTTCTTTAAACGTTTGCTCGTTATTGGTCTGTGCGATAAGACTAATTCCATTAAGAAACAGGACTGCTAAATAGATACCTTTTTTTATCATAATTATTTAAATTTATTAGTATGGCACTTCAATTATATTTTAATAGTATTAACTCTAAAAAAAATCCTGCAAGTTTTGAAACACTTGCAGGATATGATTTAATTATTTAATCGGTTCAAAGCTTATCGCTGTTCCTCCTCCTGGTGCCAAATTCAAATTGATTTTTGATTTATTTGTAACCACTATCGTTCTTATTTTGTAAGCGATAGGATTTTTTTGCCAATCGGCATCTTTTGCATCTTCATAAATTATGGCTTTGTATTTTTGGCCTTTTGTTAAGAAGTCTAATTTTATTTCTGATTTTCTGGCGTTTTCATCTGTAATGGCACCAAGAAACCAAGATTGTTTTCCTTTTGCTTTTCTGACAATCGTCAAGAAATCTCCCGGCTCTGCTTGGAGCACTTTGGAATCATCCCAATCAACCGCAACGTCTTTGATAAATTGAAAGGCATCTGGGTATTTCTCATAATTTTCTAATAAATCTGCCGCCATCTGAATAGGAGAATACATCGTCACATATAAAGCTAATTGTTTGGCTAAAGTCGTGTGAACTTGCTCCGTTTTGTTTTTATCATAATAGCTCATTTTGATTTCAAAGATACCCGGTGTATAATCCATTGGGCCTCCCAATAATCTTGTGAATGGCAAAATCGTTTCGTGCATTGGCGGATTTCCAACACTCCATGCATTGAATTCATTACCACGAGCAGCTTCGGCAGCAACATAATTTGGATACGTTCTACTGTAACCTGTTGGTCTTGAAGATTCGTGAGAATTCAACATCATTTTATTATCTGCAAATCGTCTGGCAACAAAATTAAAATGATTCACCATCGATTGCCCGTCATGAAATTCACCACGCGGAATTATTTTGCCAACATAACCTGTTTTTGCAGCTGGATAATTGTACTTTTTCATTAATTCTAAAGCGCGGTCTAAATGTCTTTCATAATTACCCACTGAACCTGATGTTTCATGATGCATAATCATTTTGACATTTTTTTCTTTGGCGTAAGCCGAAATTGCAGCCAAATCAAAATCCGGATACGGTGTTGTGAAATCAAAAACATCTTCTTTCCAGTTGCCTGACCAATCTTCCCAACCTACATTCCAACCTTCAACTAAAACCCCGTCAAAACCATTTTTGGCAGCAAAATCAATATAACGTTTCGTGTTTTCTGTAGTAGCGCCATGTCTTCCTGATGATTCTAATTTGGTTCCAAAGTTCGTTGCATTTTGTGATCCGGCATAATCCCAAGTTGATTTACCAACGTGCATTTCCCACCAAATCCCGACATATTTCATAGGTTTAATCCAAGACGTATCATCAATTTTTGAAGGTTCGTTTAAGTTCAAAATCATTCTGGAACCTACAATATCTCTGGCGTCATCACTTACCATTATCGTTCTCCAAGGTGAAACGCAAGGCGCTTGCAAATAAGCTTTATCTCCAATCGCGTTTGGAACTAATTGTGCTTTGAGTTTGTAATTGGTCACATCGGCATTCAAATGCATTACCGGATAATTCACAACCGCTGCTTCAAAAATATTAAGATAAACTCCAGATGGTGATTTCATCATCAAAGGCGTTTGAACCATGTATTTTCCCGGAATCGATTTTACTCCAATTCCGTTATTCATGTTTATTTTTGAATTATCAATTTCAGATAATTTCGTTTCGTTGTACTCGTATTCGTTGCTGTCAAAATCTCCTGGAAGCCAGAAAACTTTGTTATTTTCGGTCAAATTAAATTGAGTAACCTCATCAGAAATAATGAAATAATTTAGTTCAGCCTGTCTTGGAAAATCATATCTAAAAGCAACCCCTTCATCAAAAACTCTAAAAATGATATTCATTTTAACTTTAGATTCTTTGCTAATTAGCGACACCGTTAATTCATTGTAATGATTTACAATCGATGCTTGTTCGCCTAAAACAGGTTTCCAAGACTCGTTGAAAGTAGCGGTTTTTGAATCCAATATTTCAAAATTGGCATCTAAAGCCGGTTTTTCCTTTAATTTTATTCCTAAAGCACTTTCCAGAACAACTGCTTTATTTTTATAATTTACGGAATAAACGGGTTGTCCGTTACTTGCTAATTTGAAGTTTACGGCAATTTTACCGGAAGGCGACTGAACACTTTGAGCGCTCAATACACTTAAGGTAAAAAGGAATAAAAGAGAAAATAAATGTTTCATTTGGTTTGGTTTTTTTAATGGACGAATATAGTTAAAATCTATATTTTATTAAGCCTCAAGCGCCACAAATATTCGTTTTTTTGTTAAAAAACCCTTCAGTATTTAACTGAAGGGTTTCACCAAATAAACTAACCAAATTTACTTAATCAACTCAAAAGTTACCATCTTGTCCGCATCTGAATTTGTGCCTACAAAAACTTGAAAAGCTCCCGGTTCAGCAATAAATTGCAAATCCGAGTTATAAAATTTCAGTTCTTCAACAGAAATATCAAAAGTCACTGTTTGTTTTTCTCCTTTTTTCAGGGCTATTTTTTGAAAGCCTTTCAGTTCTTTAATTGGTCTGGTAACAGAACCAACCAAGTCTCTGATGTACAATTGTACGACTTCTTTTCCGTCAAAATTTCCAGTATTGGTAACGTCAACGCTAACGGTTACTTTGTCAGTAACAGTCATTTTATCCGAAGATATTTTTAGATTCGAATATTCAAAAGTGGTATAACTCAATCCGAAACCAAAAGGAAATAATGGTTCATTTCTCAAGTCAATATAATTAGATTTGAATTTTTCGAATTTCCCCTCTTTGTTGCCAAGTGGTCTTCCCGTATTTTTTTGACTGTAATAAATAGGCAGCTGTCCTACACTTCTTGGAAAAGTAGCCGTTAATTTACCCGAAGGATTTTCATCTCCAAATAAAACATCGGCAATAGCAGTACCCGCTTCACTTCCTGCAAACCAAGCATCTAAAATGGCTGGAACGGTCTCGTTTTCTTGGTTTAAAACCAACGGACGTCCATTAAATAAAACCAAAACAACCGGTTTTCCTGTTTTTAATAATTCTTGCAATAAGTCTTTTTGAGCCTGCGGAATTTCTAGATTCGTTCTGCTACTGCTTTCTCCGGACATTTCTGCTGATTCACCAAGCGCTGCAACAATCACATCCGATTGATTGGCTACTTTCAAGGCTTCCGCCAATAATTCAGCCGAAGTTCTGTTATCGCGATGCAAGGTTTTCCCGAACATGGTGGCTTTTTCTTCGAAAGCGGCATCATAATCTAAATTGCTTCCTTTGGCGTAAAGTACATTCGTTGCACTTCCGGCTACTTCTTTGATTCCAGCTACTAATGAAATTGATTTTTCCATGTTTGTAGCCACACTCCAAGTTCCTGCCATATTCTCTTTGGCTTCAGCCAATGGACCAATAACAGCAATAGTTCCTGATTTTTTCAAAGGCAACAACTGATTTTGATTCTTTAATAAAACCAATGATTGTGAGGCAATTTTTCTGGCTTCTGCTCTGTGATTGTTCGTGAAAATTTCAGTTTTAGCTCTTTTTACATCACAATATTTATACGGATCTTGAAACAATCCTAAATCATATTTGGCATTCAAAATAAGACGAACCGCATTGTCAATTTGTTCGATGCTTACCTTTTTCTCGTCTAATGATTTTTTCAAAGTAGTCAAAAATCCTTCGCCCACCATATCCATTTCAACTCCAGCATTTAATGCCAAAGCGGAGACGGTTTGCAAATCGCCCATTCCGTGTTCCGTCATTTCTGGAATCCCAGTAAAATCAGTAACCACAAATCCTTTAAACCCCCATTGTTTTCTCAATACATCGGTCATTAACCATTTGTTTCCAGTTGCAGGAATTCCGTCAATTTCGTTGAAAGAAGCCATTGCCGAACCTACACCTGCATCAACAGCAGCTTTGTAAGGTGGAAAATAATCGTTAAACATCCTGATGTGACTCATATCAACCGTATTGTAATCACGTCCTGCTTCTGGCGCTCCATACAAAGCAAAATGTTTTACACAGGCTAAAATGGTATTGTTTTTTGACAAATCATTTTGTTGGTATCCAATGACCATCGCTTTGGCAATTTGACTTCCCAAAAACGGATCTTCACCCGAACCTTCAGAAACTCTTCCCCAACGAGGGTCACGAGAAATATCAACCATAGGTGAAAAAGTCCAATTAATTCCATCTGAACTCGCTTCCTTTGCAGCAATTTGGGCACTTCTTTCTATCAGTTTCATGTCCCAACTGCAGGATAATCCAAGCGGAATTGGGAATGTAGTTTCATACCCGTGAATGACGTCCATCCCAAAAAGTAATGGAATTTTCAATCGGCTTTTTTCAACAGCAATTCGCTGAACTTCTTTTATTTTCTGAACTGATTTGATGTTGAATAAACCTCCAACTTTACCTTCTTCGATATTTTTAGCCACATTAGAACTATTGGCTGCACCCGTTGTAATATCGCCTGAAGTAGGTAAGTTTAACTGTCCGATTTTTTCATCCAAAGTCATTTTAGATAATAACTCAGAGACAAATTCAGTTTTAGGTTTAATTTTAACTGCTTTCTTATTTTCCTTTTTTTGGCTGTAGCCAAGGACTGAAAAACTAAGTAGTATTAGTATTAATTTCGTATTCATTTGTTATTTTTTTATTTGTTGAAACATCCAATCATAAATTTCTTGGTTGTCATATACCCGTGACCAACTGTCGTGATTAGCGTCATCAAAGAGCGTTAATTGAACATTGGCGTTACAGCTTTTTAATTTTTTATAGATTGTAACAGAATAATCGGCATTTACTACATCGTCTAATAAACCATGAAAAATTTGGGTTGGAATATCCTTTATTTTACAGTCTTCAATCATTGGAACCCGATCTACAAATCCTGCAATGGGCACTAAAGCCGCGAAGGTTTCAGGATGTGCAAAAGCCAGATTCCAGGCTCCCCAACCGCCCATACTAAGGCCTGTAAGATAAATTCTGTTGCTGTCGATGTTGTTCTCTTTTTGAATTTTCAGAATCAAACGGTACAATACTTCTTCGTTCCAATATTCATTCTCCGGACATTGTGGTGCCAAAACATAGGCATCGAGTTCGTGGGTTTTTAAATATTTAAAAGGTCCGTGAACTTTCACTTTTTCGATATCCGTTCCTTTTTCACCGGAACCGTGAAGAAAAATAATTAAAGGCTTTTTTTCTTTGGTATTTTCCGGAATATGTAAAGCGTACCCCAATTCGTATTTCTGAACGATTTCGGTTTTTATTTTTCCGTTTACATCACTTTGTCCAAAAGAAACAATGGAAAATAATAGCGTGATTACTGCTAACTTACATTTCATCTGATTTTTATTTTAAAATCCATATTGAGTGGATGAAAAACCTAATGTTTTTAAGCCCACTTTTACTTCTGGTGCCTGCATAAACAGTTTCCAAATTAATCCAGTACGATGGTTCTCAATCATTGGAACAATTGTTCCTTGATCAATAGCTAAATAACGTGGCGTTACCCAATTATAATGCGGCGAAAAGGCATCATACGGTCCGGCAACTCCCACTAAAGTGCTCTTTTTTTCATCGTACAGATAATGTAAAAATTTCATGCTTTCAACAGGTGTAAAAGGGAAAGAAGACAAAGCTGCCGTTGGCGAAATTACTCCAGTATCATTCAAGGGTTGGTGTGCTGTATATCCGGTGCTACCATCCGTATTTCTGGTATAACTTGCTGTAAGTCCCCAACATTTATCGGAATAACCCGTCCATTGTTTTGGATTGGCAATACAGTATTTATTGATGATTTTAGAATGGTTTTGTGTCAATGTCCAATAATTAGCATACGCATCCGTTAATCCGCGAGGATCCATTCCCAAATACGAATATTGGGACCAAAACAAAGGACCAACATTTCCTGTAGCGCCATTATAATTTAAAACTACCGGCAAACCATATTGAGAACTTCCGTTTACAATAGCTCCATTACGAGCCCAAGCTTCATGATAAGCAGCGGCAGGTATTGGATGTGTTGGCGAAGCAGCTCCCAAAACATAAGTAATTAAACATTCGTTGTAACCTTCTAATTTGAAATTCATTTCCCAACCGTAGTTTGGAGACCAATGCCAGTACATCGCGTTTTCTCCTTTGGTGTACCAATCCCATTCTACACCTTTCCATAAATCATCTGCTTTGGCAGCGAGTGCTTTCTCTTTTGTATTTCCGTTTTTAAAATATTCTCTAACCGTTAATAATCCTTGACATAAAAAGGAAGTTTCAACGATATCTCCACCATTATCCTTTGTTCCAAAAGGAATTACTTTTCCCGTTGTACCGTTTATCCAATGCGACCATGCGCCATGAAATCGATCTGCATTTTCCAAAAAAGTCAATGCTGTTGTAAGACGAGAAACAGCTTCTGTTCTAGAAACAAAACCTCGTTCTACACCTACAACAAGTGTCATTAACCCAAATCCGGAACCTCCAGTTGTAATAACATTAGCTTCAAAACCAGGATCATCAGTAAGATAGCGTTCTCTGGCTAATTTTGAATTGGTTTCTGCATATTCCCAGAAATATTTGATAGCATCTTTTTGAACTTGATCTAACACTTCGGCATCCGTTAAAGGAACTACAGGTGTTGTTGGAGTTGTAGGTAATGGCGTACCACTGCCTTTTCCTTCAGGAGATGAGGATGAACAAGATATAAAAAGGTTCAAAAAAATTAGTACGTATAAGTAGCTTTTCATTTTTTATAAAATAAAGGCATTAATAATTAAAAAACACACCTGATTTTCAGAAAACCAGGTGTGTAAAAGAACCTTCTATCTGTTGTCTTTTTCTAATTTATATAAAGCAACAACTTCATTATCAGAAAGCGCCGCATTATAAATTCTAAACTCATCCATCATACCTGTATAATTCAACATCCAACCATCTGGAGCGCCCCATGGAGCACCTAAATGTTGTTGATATCCACCAATAATGAATTTTGAAACATTTGAATTAGCCAAGTCTCCATACCCAACTCCTCCGGTAAGAGGATCACTTGCGTATCTCTTACTTATTGATGTAGGTAAATCAAGCTTTTGCCCATCAATGTACATGCTGTAAGTAGAGCTGGCTCCGCTATAAGTCCATACTACATGTTTCCATGTTCCAAACATATTTTTCAAAAGATTGTCTCCTGTATGTTCTATAAATTGACCTGACCATGCAATACTTGGAGTTACATCTTTTTGAACGTGATTTTTCATTAACATTGTTGCTGCTGGACCTGTACCTTCAACCAAAGAGAAAATATTTCCCCAGAAATCAGTTGTTTTGGGCAACATAAATAGTGATTGTGCGCCTCCTGTGTGTGGGTTAGTATTAATCCACATAGAAACAGTTATGCTTTTTACATCAACCAAAGAATTTGCTACAGTACTATAAGCGATAAAAGAACTTGTAGAACCTTTATAAGCCAAGCCTTTGATTCCGTTTCCATAAGTTACATTAGTTCCTACTCCGCCGGTTATTCCGTTTTTTGAATCTGAAATATTATCTTCAAAACTGAATTTGCTAATTAAATTAGCGGCCGCAACATCATCTGAACTTTCATACCCTCCAATTGCTTCATAAGCAATTGGGGCATTAACTTTATCTATACTGTCCTCGTTACAGCTCACAAAAAATTGTGAAACCAAAACAGAAGCAAATAAGAAAATATATTTATTTTTTTTCATTTTTACTGTTTTTTAAAAAATTAATACCCAGGATTTTGTGTTGATAATCCACCTGTTTGTGCAATGAAAGCTTGTGGTAATGGAAACAATTCATGTTTACCGGTAACAAATGTTTTTCCGTCAACGGCAAAAGCAGCTTGAGCTTGACCTGTTCTAACTAAGTCAAAGAATCTATCATGTTCCATTGCCATTTCTACTCTTCTTTCTTTCCAGATTGCAGTTCTCACGTCACCTTGCGAAACAGCAGTTGTGTTTGCTAATCCCGCTCTTGTTCTAATTTGGTTCAACAAAGGAATAGCCTCAGTAGTTTGTCCTAATTCGTTTAATGCTTCGGCTTTCATCAATAATACTTCAGCATATCTCAAATATTTGATATTTGTATCGGTTTCCCAACCATCTGTAAAAGCAGAAGAATACGCTTTATAATTGTATCTCGGATTTTCAACCGTTAATGGCACTACTCTGCCATCGTATAATGTAGTTCCTGCAAAAATGATAGTTGCCCCTTTTCGAACATCCCCTTCTTCATAAGCGTTTACTAAACTTACTGATGGTGTATTGAAACCCCAACCCCAACCACCGGCACCACGAGCACCTTGTGTATTAGAATATCCTGAGATTCCTTTGGCCGGAACAGAACCTGTACCTTGAATTTCAAAAATAGATTCAGCGTCATTTTCTCCGGCTAATCTATACATGGAAGCATAATCTGAAACAATAGAATATCCTGTAACCAAATTACAGTTGTCTACTACTTTTTGCCAATTTTCTTGGTATAAATTTATTTTTGCCAACAAAGCATAAGCAGCACCTTTTGAAGCTCTTCCTCTTTCTGAAGTCGGGTATGCTGATTTGTTTGGTAAAGCAACAATAGCATCATTCAAATCATTTTCGATATAAGCATATACTTCTTCGCTTGATTTACGGGTTAGTTGCATCACTCTGTCTTCTTCAGAAGATGGGTTTGGCAAATGATCAATAATCGGAACACCACCATAAGTTTTTACCAAAGTAAAATACATAAAAGCTCTCAAGAATTTAGCTTCGCCCAATAATCGTGCACGCAAAGCCGAATCTGCTTTGTCTAATTGCGGGATAATACTTAGCGCTTGATTGCATCTGTTAATTCCTTCGTAATTAGCGGCAAAAATCTCACTTGTAGATGGCGTTGAAGCATTATAAGTCAAAGCATCCATTAAATCTTTATCGGAACCGGTATCTCCAGGAGATGAACCTTTATCAGCATCATCTGAAGCAATGCTTGACAACCCAATCCAAGAAAAGGAAGTCATGTTCCAATCTAAAAATTTACTGTAGATTGCGGTTACAAAAGTGGCTGCTCCTTCATCATTATTGAATAATTCAATATCTTTTGTAGAAATAGATTCCGTTTGGTCTACATCTAAATAATCGTTTGAACATCCTGAGAAAAAGTAGGCGGATAGCGCAAACATTGATATATATATCTTTTTCATTGTATTAAAATTTTAAATTAGCTCCGATAACGAATGATCTTAATGTTGGGTATGCATCCAACTCAATACCTTGAGTTCCATAAGGGTCTCCATTACCATTTAATTCTGGTGAAAAACCGGAGAATTTTTGAGTAATAAATGGGTTTATAGCGTTCACATATATTCTGCAAGAATTTAAAAACTCTCCTTTCAAAGGAATTTTATACCCTAACGTAATATTGTTGATTCTAAAGAAATCACCTGATTCTAAATAATAAGTAGAAGCTGCTGGAACCAAATTGAACGGAGCCGGGTTTGAAGCCGTTGTGTTATTTACTGTCCAAAAATTTGTTGCCAATGATTCTTCTATATTTTCTCCTGTAAAACGTTGTGCTTTTTTACCATTGTACACTTTTGCTCCAGAAGTTCCGTATCCGTCTACTGAAAAATCAATGTTTTTATAGTTTAATCCTAAACTAACTCCATAAGTAGAAGTTGGTAAAATAGACCCCACATACTTTTTATCTTTATTTTCATCCAAAGCATCTTGAGTCACTTTGGCACCTGTTGCAGTATAATACAACATTTTACCATTTGCAGCATCAAAACCAGCATATTCATATAAATAGAAACTACCTAATGGTCTACCAATAGATGTATTATCTAATAATTTTGTCCACTGTCCATTTGATAAATCACCTCCGTGAATTGGAGCCAATGTTGCATCTTTCAGACCGGTAAGTTCATTTTTGTTGTTAGAATAATTTCCTCCAACCCAGTAACTCAAATTATCAGTCAGTTTATCATCCCAACGCAAAGCAATCTCGTACCCTTTATTAGAAACTTCTCCAACGTGTGCTGGTGAAGAATTACTGATACCGGAAGTCATGTATGGTTTGGTGTTCAAAATAACATTTGTTGTTGTTTTATCATACACATCAAACGATCCTTTCAATCTGTTGTTCAATAATTCAAAATCAATACCTGCAGATGTTTCTTCGGTAATTTCCCATGATAAACTTGGATCTACTTGAGAATTGATAGTCGTTCCTTCATTTAATATAGAACCTCCTAAATAACTGGTCAATCCTGAAGAATACGCTTGATTGTTAAGCGGAACATTTTGGTTTCCTAATTTACCCCAACCTCCTCTTAATTTCAAAAGATCAATCCCTTTTACATTAGCCATAAAATCTTCTTTGGTAACAACCCATCCTAAACCAAAGGCAGGAAAAGTTCCCCAACGGTAATCTTTACCAAAATTTGATGATCCATCACGTCTGATTGTACCTGTAAACAAGTATCTGTCCATTAATTTATATTGGAAACGACCAAAATAAGAAGCTATTTTATTGGCATTGAAAACTTCATCTTTATAGCTGGTAACAGATCCTACATAATCAACACCGGCTAATGACCAATAATTAGAATCAACATTTACGTTTTTTCTGGCAACAGTCAATTGTTCTCTTGCTCCTTTTACAGAAGTTTCGATACCTGCAGTTAATTCAATATCATGAATATCAGCAAAAACTTTGTTATACGTTAAATAGTTGGATAGATTCCAATTGAAATATTGATTTCTACCTTTGGTCAATAAGTTGTTGTTTTTATCCGCTGGATAAACAATTGTGCTTAACTGACCCGGATTATTACTAGATTGCCAGATTGCTCTAGTATCATCAAAATTATAATTTTTCCAAGAATAGTATTCACCGTTGAATTGAGAAGTGAATTTCAATGATTTTACAATTTCATAGTCTAATTTCAAACCACCTTGTAATGTGATGCTTTTTTGCTCTTCATCAAAATAATTTAATTGAGCCACAGGATTTCCAACATTATTAAACGAAGAACCTGTTGTTCCTGCGAAACCGTCATCACCTACCCAAGAAACGCCATATTGCCCATTTGAAAAACGAACCGGAACAATTGGAGATTGTTTGTAAGCGTTTGTAAAAGCGCTCAATGGTTTTGGAGTCGAATTAGTTGAACCAAAACTGAAATTTTGATTTAAAGTCAGTTTTTTAGAAATTTTGTATTCATTGTTATTTCTAAAAGTGGTGCGACTATAATCTAATCCGTTAAGAATAGCTTTTTCTTGATAATTTCCAATACTGAAGAAGTATTTAATATTTTCTGTTGATCCGGAAACAGAAACGTTATTTTGCATATACGATCCTGTTCTGGTAATTTCATCAAACCAATCCGTGTTAACCGTTTGATCTTGAGAGAAAGTAGTGGTTTGCAACGCAGCATTAGAATAATGAGAATACTTATTACTTCCTGCCATTTTTACTTTCTTCAAAGGCTCTCTGAAACCGGCAAAGCTTTCAAATTCAACAGAAACTTTGTCGCCTTTTCCTTTTTTAGTACTAATAATGATTACACCATTTGCAGCTCTTGTACCATAAATGGCTAATGAAGACGCATCTTTTAAAATTTCATATGATGTAATATCATTGGTATTAATATTATTAATATTTTCCGTAGGCATACCGTCTACAATAAATAAAGGAGTTCGTCCTCCTAATGCGGTACCTAAACCTCTAATAATTACCGAAGGAGTACTTCCGGGTAAATCCGAAGAAACTACTTGAACACCCGCAGCCTTACCTTGTATAGCTTGAGAAGCATTCAACACTTTGGTTTTTGATATTTCTTCTGCTTTTAATGAAGTAATGGCAGTCGTATTATCAATCTTTTTTCTGGTTCCGTACCCAATGACAACTACTTCTTTCAATTCAGTGTCTTTGGATTCTTGCAATTTTATATTCATCGGTGCCAAAGTTGCTTTAATGGATAAAGCATCAAAACCGACCATACTAATTTTTAAAATCTCGCCTTCTTTGGCGTTGATATTAAAATTTCCATCAAAATCGGTATCAGCAGTCGTCTTAGAATCGGACGCAACAATAAATGCTCCGGGAATTCCAATTCCATTTTGATCTAATACCTTTCCTTTGATTACTTGACCAGACATGTACGCTGGAAGTAGAATGAGTGCTAAAAAGCTAAAAATAAAATTTCTCATAGGGTTATTAAACGTTTAAGTTAGTTGTGCTAAATTAGATAATTACAACGTTGTAGTAACGAAAACACTACTACTACACGCATACATCAAAACACTAAAACAGATAGAAAAACCAATGTTTTAAAGCCTCAAGAGAAAGATAATGAAGTAGTGCACGACTAACAATGATGTAGTAATGATGTATTGTAATTATGCAATGAAATAATATTAAAATTGAATTATCTACAAAAAAACTTTGTTTTTTATACAGTTAATAAAAATTTAGAAAGGTTCTCATCTTGAACAAGATTTAATTTCTTTCTTAATCGGTAGCGTTGCAACTCAACACCACGGAAAGAAATATTCATCATTGGTGCAATTTCTTTAGAAGAAAGATTCATTTTTAAGTAAATACAAAGCTTAATATCCTTTGGAGTCAGGTTAGGATATTTCTTAGAGAGATTAACAATAAATGCATTGTGTATCTGATTCAGGTTTGTTTCAAAAGTTTCCCACTCGTGTTTATTCACTGAATTGATTTTTATTGCTTTTTTAATTTCACTTTTGAGTTTATTAAAATCGGTTTCTGTGTCCAGAATCCCTTGTATTTTTTCAATCATTTCACTTTGCTTTGCAATAGAGAGTGATTTTCCGGCAACCTCAGATGATTTGGATTGTATTTCGAGTTCCAAAATATGTTTTTCATATTCCTGACTGTTCAATTCATTTTCGGCTTTTAACTCCATCTCCAGAATTTTCTTTTGATGCTTTAGTTCTTCTTCCTGCAATTTCATTTTTTGAATGTATCGCAAATTATTCCATTTGTAATACAAATAGAGTATCACCCCTATAATAATAAAATACAATGCAATCATCCAAAAAGAAAAATACCACGGTTTTGCCACGATAAATTGGAAGTTAGAAATTTTATCATAATGCAACCCGTCGTGAAGGTAAATAGTGATTTCATAGGAACCGCTATTTAAATTATTCAAAACAATCAAACCTTCATTTACAGGAATAAATTCTTTGGTTCCGTTTATTTTATAAAACAAATTAGGCCTTGTTGCCCCAAAAACTCCAGATATCACATGTATACGAAGCTCCGAATTGTATTTAATCTTCTCTTTATTTTTAACTAAAGTATTATCAACAAAGGCTTCGATACTTATATTCGATTTTTTCTTATTGGCATATTTGAGATGCAACGAAATAAAACCATCATCCAGATTTAAAAGATAATTCTCATTGTTTTTGAATACTTTTAAATTGTCATTAATGATTTTCCCCTTATAATATTTCTCTTGAATAATAGTGCGTATGAATTTATTATCATGTGCATAAATGTGATACAAAAGTCCTTCTTGAAGTACCAAGAAGTGATTTTCATCAATAGAAACAATGTTTGAAATGTTTTTGAAATTTGCATTAAACAATTCATTCGCTTCCAATTTATTAGAAATTGAATTATAAGTGTACCATGATTTGTTAACCAAAAAAAGAATTTCATTTCGGAACTCGAATATCTTTACTCCAAAATCATTTGCAATTTTACTGCGTTGGGTAACATTTTCAACATTAGTGGTTTCATAAGCATCGTTATACTGAATTCGATACAAACCTCTATTATTATCGGCAGCCCAAATTTCATTTTTCCTGTTTTGAGCCACATATTTTATCGGTTTCAATATTTTATTTATAACAATATATTGCTTCAAATCAGTAGCATTATTATAGATAGTTACACCGCTGTATGTGGCTTGTAAATACGAATTATTAATACTGCTTTTGGTTAAATTCCAACCTCCATTTATTGGACTTGATTTATAAAACAGTCCGTTGTCATATACAAAAGTGCCTTCGTTATGACCAATCAGGTATTTATTGTTTATTTTATTAATATTCCAAGCCTGACCTTGTGTATTTGGAATTAAAGAAAGTTGCTTGTCTTCGTATTTAAAAACACCATGATTTGAAGCCATCAAATAGCCTTTTGGAGTACTCACCACAGAATAAACAGAACCTAAAATACCCGAATTATCATAAAAAATAGAAATTGGAGAATTAACCTCAACATGAGCAATTCCGTTGTCCAGACCCAACCACAAATCATTCTCTTTATCCTGACCAATACTCAAAATTGAGTTGTTCATCAGTACATTATTTCGATTAATATTTTTATAAGAACCAGAATTTAAATCAAAAATATAAACCCCTTTATTGGCTGTTCCTATGATTAATTTATTGTTTTTAATAAACTTGGCCACATTGATATTCGCTGTTTTCAGAATGGCATTCAACGCATTATTCCAAGCGCTCAGAACACCTTTTTCCTCAACATAAACGCCATTTTTTTTAGTAAAAATATAGGTTTTGTTTTGGTGTTTTTCAATTGCATGAATAACATTATTCTCTAAAATAGACCAACCTTCTATTTTTTCAAAACCAGAACCGGTCATTTTATAAATTCCTTTTTCAACAGAAGCAACCAACAACTGATTGTCTACACCAAAACAATAAGAAACTAAAAAAGGGAATTTTTTTTCTTTAATTATTTTTCCGTCATACAGAAAAACTCCATTAAAAGACTGGAAATAAATTTCATTCTTGAATTTAAATATCTTCCAAATCTCTTCATTATCACTGTCATCAAAAACGTTACTTTTATTGGAAATGGATACATAATACATCTTTCCGTTTTTTCGGAACCAATAGCCAAATTCTTTATAAGATCCAGTATAAATCCGGTCGCCATCTACCATTACAGAACGAATTATGGTCTTATTTGGCAAGCTGTATTTCTCCCATTTTACACCATCGTAACGCAATAAATAATAATTATTGGCAAAGTACATGGCGGAATCATTTCCTTGTGCAACACTCCAAATTTGGTTATCACCCTGATAATCAGATTTATTGTAATTTTCTACAAAAGGGAGTAATTCTTGTGCATACAATTGCACAGAAGCTAAAATAAAAAACAGTATGTAGAGTAGTTTGCTTTTCAAAACGTGTGGATTTATCTTCAAATATAATTACATTTATTCAATATAAAGCACAAAAAAAGCCTCTGAATACAGAAGCTTTTTCTTGAACATTATTTAATTTTAACTCAAAAGTAATTCATACACTTGATTGGCAATCTCGATTTCTTCATTGGTAGGAATAACCAAAATTTTCGTTCTGGAATCCGGTGTGTTGATTTCTCTGATTTCTTTAGAACGAACCTCGTTTTTAGCGTGATCCAATTCTAGTCCGAAATAATCCATATCGGTACAAACTAATTTTCGAATATAAGACGAATTCTCTCCAATTCCCGCGGTAAAAACTATGGCATCAAGTCCGTTTAGAACTGCTGTGTAAGCACCAATGTATTTTTTTATTCGATAGGCATTCATATCTAATGCCAACTGACATTCTACGTTTCCATTCTCTGCATTGGCTTCAATATCTCTCAAATCACTAAATCCGGTAAGCCCCAGCATTCCGCTTTGTTTTTGCAACATCGTGTTGACATCATCCAAAGAATACCCCAACGAATTAACTAAATAAAATATCACAGACTGATCGACATCACCACTTCGGGTTCCCATAATCAAGCCGTTCATTGGACCAAAACCAAGCGTATGATCAATACTTTTACCGTCTTTTACAGAGGTCATACTACATCCGTTTCCTAAATGTATGGTAATGATATTAGACCCTTTGGTAACCGAATTCTGTGTTAGATAATGAATTGCATTTTCCGAAACATATTTATGACTGGTTCCGTGAAAACCATACAAACGAATTTTATTTTCCGTTAAAAGGTAATTTGGTAACGCATATTTATGAGCCACAACAGGAATAGTCTGATGAAAAGCAGTGTCAAAAACAGCCACTTGTTGTGCGGTATTAAAGATTTCTTCGGCAACATTAATCCCTTCTAAATTAGCCGGATTGTGTAAAGGTGCTAGATCAAAAAGCTGTCTGATTTTCTCTTTTACTTCTTCGGTAATCACGACTGTTTTTGTAAAAGAACTGCCGCCATGCACCACACGATGTCCAACAGCCTGAATTTCCGAAGTACTTTTTATCACTCCTACTTTATCGTCCATCAACAATTGAGCAATTTTTTCTAACCCAATTTTATGGTTGGCAATAGGCAACGTTTCCTGCACTTTGATGCTATCGGTTACATAGGTTAAATTTGATGTTTCTAATCCAATTCTGTCAATCATACCGCTGCAAATCACTGCATTTTCCGGCATATCAATTAATTGGTATTTTATAGAAGAACTTCCTGAATTTATAATTACTACTTTCATTAAAAAAATTATTATACGATTATAAGATTGAAAAACTACAATCCTTGTGCTTGAATAGCCGTAATTACGACAGTATTTATAATATCATCAACGGTACAACCGCGACTTAAATCATTTACGGGTTTGTTTAAACCTTGTAACATTGGTCCAATTGCCAATGCTCCAGTTTCCCTTTGAACCGCTTTATACGTATTATTTCCTGTATTTAAATCAGGGAAAATCAAAACGCTGGCATGACCTGCTACTTCAGAATTTGGCATTTTACTTTGTCCTACTTCCAAGTCAACGGCGGCATCATATTGAATTGGCCCTTCAATTTTCAAATCAGGACGTTTTTGACGCACGATTTCTGTTGCTGTTCTCACTTTATCGACTTCATCTCCTTTTCCTGATGAACCTGATGAATACGAAAGCATTGCTACTTTTGGTTCTATTCCAAAGGCCAAACTGGAATCGGCAGAAGATATTGCAATTTCAGCCAATTGTTCTGCTGAAGGATTCGGATTAATAGCACAATCGCCAAATACCGAAACACGATCCTCTAAACACATGAAAAAGATAGAGGAAACCACAGAGCAGTTTGGTTTTGTTTTAATGAACTGCAATGCCGGTAAAATGGTATGTTGCGTCGTGTGCGCTGCTCCGGAAACCATTCCGTCCGCATGGCCTTTGTACACCATCATGGTTCCAAAATATGAAACGTCTTCCATTAAATCTTTGGCCATAGCCATAGAAACATTTTTGGCTTTTCGCAACTCATAATACGTATTTACATAATCATCGTAGCATTTTGACTCTATTGGATTTATGATATTGACTTTAGAGAAATCGAAGTCTAAACCTAACTCGGCTACTTTATTTTCAATTTGTTTTTTGTTTCCAATAATAGAAATATCCACAACATCCATGGCTAGTAATCGGGAAGCGGCAATAATAATTCTTTCGTCATTTCCTTCCGGAAGAACAATGTGTTTTCTATGTTCTTTGGCTCTTTTTACTAAATTGTATTGAAACATTTTTGGTGTCATACCTTCCGCTTCAAAAGTGATTAGTTTTTGTGCCAAAGTATCCAAATCTACATACTTTTCAAAAGTACTTATTGATGTTTCAATCTTTTGTTTGTTGTTCGCGTAAATCTTAGATTTGATAGAACCTATTTTATTGGTAATATAATACGTTCCTTCTTCTACAGCAATAATAGGTACGACTGTCGAAAGTCCTTCTATTAATTTTAAAATACTTTTTTCCGGTAGTATATTTCCTGTCAATACAATTCCTGCAATTGCGGGATAATTAGCCGATTCATTGGCTTGTAAAGCACCTAAAATTATGTCTGCTCTATCGCCGGGAGTAATTACAAGGCTGCTTTCTTTTAAATGCACCAAATAATTGCACAACTGCATCGCACCAACACTAAAATTACTGGTTTGATTGTTCAAATATGCCGAACCAAATAATACGGTGGCTTTTAACTCATTTACAATTTCTTGAATTGTAGGGTTATTTAAACTGGATATTACCGGAATCGAATTGATTAAAACTCCATTCGGAAGATTTTTCTTCAAGCCTTCATTGACCAATAAAACATTTTCCGGTTGCACTTTATTGGCAATAATCGCCAGCACTTCGACCTCTTTTACTTTGAATGAATCATAAACCAGATACAAACTGTCTATTAATTCTTCTAAGGTTTTGCCCACTCCAGAACCCACAATAATAGTTGGAATCCCTAAATTCTTGGCAATTAAAACATTAATATCCAATTCAATTGCTGTTCCTTCTCCGGTAAAACTGGTTCCTTCGACCAAAACAAAATCAAATCGTTCTTCTAAACGTTTGTATTTTTCAATAATCAAATCGATTACATCACCCAGTTTTCCTTTGTTTTTCTTTTTGATCAGCTTGCTTTTTGTAATGGCATATGCATCATCAAATTCGATATCCAAACCAAAATGAGAAATGATGGTTTCGATATGATTGTCGAGACCGCCTTCTTCAAAATCTTCTATAATTGGTCTAAAATAACCAACTTTGGCAGTCTTACCAATAAGCAAACTCATCAAGCCCAAACTAATAATGGACTTCCCACAATTCTGTTCGCTTGTTGCTATATAAATGGCCTTATTCATGTTTGTATTATTAAATTATAATAAAAAAGTATTCTGTTTCTGTTTGTTTGCCAATTGTTAAAACCAACGTCTGCGTTTAAAATAGTATATCATCCCGAGAACAAGCACTACCATGATTCCCACAATGGTGTAATACCCATTTTGATATTTCAGCTCCGGCATATTTTCAAAATTCATTCCATAAACACCTACAATAAAAGTGAGCGGAATAAAAATAGCCGAAACAATAGTCAACGTCTTCATAATCTCATTCATCTTATGCGTTTGCGCCGAGAAAAAGAAATTCGAAGCACTTTCAAGCGAGCCCATATCCGACTCGATTTGTTCTAAAAGTTCCAAACTTTTTTGATGCAAACGGGCAAAAAAACTAAAATTTTCCATTTCCATTGCATTAAAAACATTGTCATCTTTTATGCTTTTTATATCATATAAAGAATCCCGAAGCGGAATGATGGAACGCTTTAAAAAATTAAAATTATCGCGATGCTTTTCAATTTTCTCCAAGATTATCGGATCAGCACTTTTTTTAGAAAGGTTTATCAAATCTTCCACTTTATCTTCCTCCGCCTCAATGGTGATATAAAAATTCTCCATGATAGCGTCCAAAAGAATGTACAATAAATAATCGGCTTTTTTAACCCTTACAATTCCCGAATGTGTCCGTATTCGTTCCCGAATGTGAGTGAAAAAATCGCTTCGTTTTTCCTGAAAAGAAATCAAAACGCCATCTTTCATCAAAAAACTAATTTGCTCCACACTGATATTATCCGAATGTTCCGCCGGTAAAAGCGATTTTATATTAAAAAACAAACAATCCTGAGACTCTTCTAACTTAGTTCTTCGAGTGGTATTTAAAATATCCGCCAACATGAAATTATCAATATCAAAATAACCCGCAATCGCTTGTAAAAATCCAATATTGTTTAACCCGTGAATATTAAGCCAATTCGTTTCTTTGGTATTAATAAATTTATCCAAATCCGAAACCTTAAAATCTTCATATTCTGTAAGATTCAAATCATCATACACAAACAACTGCATCTCCGATTCGTTGCTTTTATGAACTCCCGTATATTCTAAATTATAGGGGTGCAGTTTTCTTCCTTTTTTGTATTTAATTTTTCTCATTCCAACGGATTTATGTAGTAATATTACGAATTTTTTTTGCAAAAATCTCGCTATTTACCTCTTTTGGCATTCTCGAAAATGAAAGTACATTTTGGATTATCACTTACAATACCGCAAAAATAGGCAGAAATAATAACTCCTTTTATGAGATAAATCATATTATGACAGAATAAGAGTAAATTCTCAAATATTGTTACTAATTCAAAATTATAAGTCAAAAGGGTATTTATTTTAAAAATATATCAATAAATTTGGATATCAATACATTAAAAGACCATTTTCTCTTTATATACTAAAAATTTAATATTAACCTTTTTAATCCAGCTCTTACATGCAGAAAAAACTTGCCCTAATTATTACCTGTTTGCTTTTTTGTATCAATCAAGGAACATTTGCTCAAAGCAAAAAAAAGAAAGGAAAAGATAAAAATTCCGTTTCAGCCGCAGACACTCCAAAACCCGATGCTAAAAAAGCACCAAAACCCTACAATAAAGTTATTGACTCTACAGCAGTCACCCAAAAAGGGCTTATTGATGTTCATAAAGTTGAAGAAAAATACCTTTTTGAAATTCCGGAATCACTCCTTGGAAGTGAAATCATGACCACAACCCGATATTCTAAAACACCGGCAGGTGGTGGAATTTTTGGTGGAGAAGAAATCAACAGACAAGTTGTAAAATGGGAAAAAGGATTAAATAACAACCTGTTATTGCGTTCTGTTACTTATGTCATTATGACTCCTGATGAGGATAAACCAATGGCGCAGGCTGTCAAAAACTCCACTTCGGACCCCATAATAGCCAACTATGATATCTTGGCAATCAAAAAAGATTCCACCGGAAAAAAAGATATTGGATACGTGATAGATGTAACCGGCACATTCGAATCTGATTTGCAGACTTTCTCTTTAGACCCCATAAAAAAACAATTGCTAAACATACAAGGATTTCAAAAAGACAGGTCTTTTATCCAAAAAATAAGTAGTTTCCCTATCAATACCGAAATCAGAACTGTAAAAACATTTGCGACCACAGCACCACAATTATCGCTGAATCCAACACCGAAAATCGGTACTAATCTTCCTGCGGCTTTAGATGCCGGAGTGATTACATTAGAATTGAATACTTCCATGATTTTATTGCCAAAAAACCCAATGCGTAAAAGAACATTTGATGCGCGTGTAGGCTATTTTGCCAATGAATACGAACTGTTTGAAGAAGAATCCCAAAAATCTGATACTGAAGTTTTTGCCGTAAGATGGCGTTTAGAACCCAAATCCGAAGAAGATGCTAAGCGACAAAAAAACGGAGAGTTAATTGAACCTAAAAAACCAATTGTCTATTATATTGATCCGGCTACTCCCAAAAAATGGAAAAAATTCATCAAATTAGGAATTGATGATTGGCAGGTTGCTTTTGAAAATGCTGGTTGGAAAAATGCCATTCGAGGAGAATATTGGCCTGAAAATGACCCAACAATGAGTCTTGAAGATGCCCGATTTTCGGTATTGCGATATTTTGCCGCTGAAATTCAAAACGCATATGGTCCAAATGTAAATGATCCCAGAACAGGAGAAATCTTAGAAAGTCACATTGGCTGGTACCACAACATTATGAGCCTTTTGAGAAATTGGTACATGATTCAAACCGCCGCTGTTGATCCTGCTGCCAGAGCCAAAAAATTCGATGACAATCTTATGGGTGAATTAATCCGATTTGTTTCTTCACACGAGGTGGGACACACGTTAGGATTACGCCACAATATGGGAGCGAGTTCTGCCACTCCTGTCGAGAAATTGAGAGATAAAGATTTTCAGGATAAATTCGGTCATACCTCTTCTATCATGGATTATGCCCGTTTCAACTACGTGGCACAACCGGAAGATGGAGTAAAAACATTCTTTCCAAGAATTGGGGACTATGACAAATGGGCTATTAAATGGGGTTACTCCTATTTTGATGATGCCAAAAGCGAAAAAGAAGAAAAAGCTATCCTGAACGAAATGACGAAGGAAGCCTACAAAAATCGTCGCTTATGGTTTGGAACAGAAACCAGTCCGTACGACCCGAGATACCAAACAGAAGACATTGGAGACAATGCCATGCGAGCATCGGAATACGGAATCAAAAACCTAAAAAGAATTCTCCCTAATTTAATGGGATGGAGTGCTGAAAAAGGCGAAAGTTATGCTGAACTAGAGCAACTCTACAATGCATTGACAGGACAGTTCAGAAGATATATGGGACATGTTACTAAAAACGTAGGCGGTGTATATGACACGCCAAAAACCTATGACATGACCGGAAATCAATTTGAAGTTGTTCCAAAAGCGATTCAAAAAGACGCTGTTGCCTTCTTAAACGTACAATTATTTGCTACACCAAAATGGTTAATGGATCAAAACATCCTTGCTAAAATCAATCCCGAAAATGGCGTAGAATCTATAAAAAGCATGCAAGATGCCACACTAAGTAATCTTTTGGCAGGAGATCGACTGGTGCGTCTTCTGGAGGCTTCTTCGGCAAACAAAAACAACTATTCTGTTGATGAATTACTGACAGATCTTAAAAACGGTATTTTTTCAGAATTGAAAAGCAGTGCCGCGATCGATATGTACCGACGAAACATTCAAAAACTGTATATTGACAAAGTAATCGGATTATTAAAACCAGGTACTACAACCGTAAGATCTGTTCCTGTAGGAGTAACTTATGGCTTCACAACCAAAACAGTGAATCTGAGCCAAACCGATTTACCATCAATAGCCAGAGGACAATTGATTAGTTTAAAAAACCAAATCAAAACAGCCGCATCAAAAACAACGGACCGAATGAGTAAGTTTCATTTACTGGATTTAATCTCCAGAATTGACGAAGCATTAGACCCTAAATAATTTAAACAAAAAAAAGGGTAAGGTATTATACCTATTTTCCTTTATCTGTATTATTGTTTGTGAATATAACCTAATTTTATTACGAATCGAAAGTTACTGAGACGCACTGTTGTTCAATTTAATTTCAATAATTAACCAAAACTAAAAAAACCGAACTATTACTAGTTCGGTTTTTAAATAAAATAAAATAAATTAAATTAATCTTTTTGAGACTTAACTGCTAAACTATAAATTACTAAACCAAAACCAATTTTGTTAATCGCATCAGCAATGTTGTAGGCCACGTCAATATTACCGGCTGGTATAAATCCGTTGTACCATCCTGTTGTACCCATCATATACCCTAATGGATAAATTGACCATCCAACAAGAACAAACCAACATAAGATTTTGTGCGCTTTTTGTACTTCGCCACCAGCTGATGCAGCTAATTTTGCAGCTTCACCTAACCAAATCTCATATACAATTGCAAAATAAGCTAATCCCGAAATGAATCCCCATAGCGCAGCACTATCTGTAAATACTACTTCTCCAAAGTAACCTGTAACTAACATTACTATCGAATAAATAATCATTTTCCAAAGCAACGATTGCTTTGCACCTGCTACTTTAAGTATCAGATAAAATTCTAAACACATTAACGGCACAGTTAACACCCAGTCAACGTAACGAAAGAAAGTTGGGGATTCACCAAATGAGGCCCAATAATCTCTCATGTAGAAATAATGTACCGCAGCAATAAAAGTGATTAATCCTGAAACCAAAACTGAGGTACGCCACTTTTTATCAAACTGGCTTAAGGATAAAAAGAAAAATGCTGAAGCGGCCATCATTGCCATACAGCCTACAAAAAAAGTAAACCCTACATAATCTGTTGGGGATAATTTTCCGATTAAACCTGAAATAAACATAAAATTTGTCATAAATAAATAAATTAAATTGTTTTTGTTTATCCAAATATAATAAATGTTAAACAATAAAAATGAATTTTGTTTAATTTTTTTTGACTAATTTTAAACAATAATTAAAATTTATGAAAAATTATTCAAATATTGCAATTGTAGCAAGCTTTTTCGGGTTGTGGATGGATTCATTTCTTTCGACTAAATTTCAGATACTATTAGGTTTCTTCTTGATTTTTACCTTTGGAATTTTGCATGGCGCAAATGATCTACTTTTAATAAAAAATATAAATACTACAAAACAATCCAATTCAGGACTTAAAATTCTAGGGTATTATGTAGTGGTGGTTTTGATAGGCATACTATTGTTTTATACAATTCCTCAAGTTGCCCTACTACTGTTCATTATTGTGAGTGCCTATCATTTTGGAGAACAACAATGGGAGGATCTACAGCATGACTTTCCAAAATGGAACGTAATATTGTTTCAATTTTTATACGGATTTGTTATTCTATTATTACTGTTTAATTTTCACTCATTCGAAGTACAAAATATAATCTTAAATATAGCAAACATCAATATACCATACCCATATTTTAGTTTACTACTACAAACTTCAAGTATCACTTTAATTAGCTTAGGTATTTATTTATTGTGGAAAAAAGAAAAAATTAGAAAAAAGATGCTTTTAGAACTTTTTTATTTAATTCTCTTTGCAATCCTTTTTAAGTCTTCTAGTCTTATATTTGGATTTGCTATTTATTTTATCTTGTGGCACAGCATACCCTCAATAATTGACCAAATTAAATTTCTGAATGGTTCCTTTTCAATAAAATATTTTATTGCCTATTGCAAAGCGGCAGGGATTTATTGGTTAATATCTATAGTCGGAATTACACTAATCTATTATATATGTAGAGAGGAACAAGTTTTTAATGCTTTGTTTTTCTCCTTTTTGGCCGCCATAACCTTTCCACATGCGGTAGTGATTACTAACATGTTTGGCACAAAACTGACTAAAAAATAGAAACGCATAAAAAAAACCGTTCACCAATGGCGAACGGTTTTCTAAATCAATCGTAAAGATGCACCGCAGTGCATCTCTACAAAATTATTTTACTTCTTCGAATTCAACGTCTTCAACATTGTCTCCTTGAGCAGCATCCCCTTGAGGTTGTGCATCCGCTTGACCTTGTTCTCCTTGAGCGTACATTGCTTCAGTAGCTTTTTTCCAAGCTGCATTGATGTTGTCAAGAGCAGTTTGAATTGCAGGAATGTCTTGAGATTGGTGAGCCATTCTCAATTCAGTTAATGCATATTCTACAGCAACTTTGTTTTCGTCAGATAATTTAGCACCAAGTTCTTTCAATTGAGACTCTGTTTGGAAGATCATTCCGTCAGCTTCGTTCAATTTTTCTACTCTTTCTCTTGCAATTCTGTCAGAATCAGCATTAGCTTCTGCATCTTTTTTCATTCTTTCGATTTCTTCAGCTGTTAATCCAGAAGAAGCTTCGATACGAATGTCATGAGATTTACCAGTTCCTTTGTCAGTTGCAGAAACTTTGATGATACCATTAGCATCAATATCAAAAGTTACTTCAATTTGTGGAACACCTCTTGGAGCTGGTGGAATACCATCTAAATGGAAACGACCGATAGTTTTGTTGTCAACTGCCATAGCTCTGTCTCCTTGTAAAACGTGGATTTCAACTGTTGGTTGAGAATCTGCAGCTGTAGAGAAAACTTGAGATTTTTTAGTTGGAATAGTTGTGTTAGACTCAATTAATTTAGTCAAAACACCACCCATAGTTTCGATACCTAAAGATAAAGGTGTAACGTCAAGTAACAAAACATCTTTTACATCTCCAGATAAAACTCCACCTTGAATAGCTGCTCCAATAGCAACAACCTCATCAGGATTAACTCCTTTAGACGCTTTTTTACCAAAGAATTTTTCTACTTCGTCAGCAATTCTTGGCATACGAGTTGAACCTCCTACAAGGATCACTTCGTCAATATCAGATGTAGATAAACCTGCATCTTTAAGTGCTTTAGCAACAGGCTCCATAGAACGTTTTACTAATGAATCAGACAATTGCTCAAATTTAGCTCTTGTTAATTTTTTCACTAAGTGTTTTGGTCCTGAAGCAGTAGCAGTAACATATG
This sequence comes from Flavobacterium lacustre, assembly GCF_027474525.2. Lineage (NCBI taxonomy): Bacteria > Pseudomonadati > Bacteroidota > Flavobacteriia > Flavobacteriales > Flavobacteriaceae > Flavobacterium > Flavobacterium lacustre. The sequence goes on along the minus strand of NZ_CP114882.2, from coordinate 2,271,397 downwards.
GCAAATTGATTTCTGTTTCAGCAGAAGATGACAATTCTATTTTAGCTTTTTCAGCCGCTTCTTTAATACGTTGTAATGACATTGGATCCAAACGTAAATCAATACCTTCTTCAGCTTTGAATTCGTCAGCTAACCAGTCAATAATAGTTTGGTCAAAATCATCTCCACCAAGGTGAGTATCACCATTAGTAGACAATACTTCAAAAACTCCGTCTCCTAATTCAAGAACAGAAATATCAAATGTACCTCCACCTAAATCGTAAACAGCAATTTTTTGATCTTTACCTTTTTTATCAAGACCATAAGCAAGTGCAGCAGCTGTAGGCTCGTTGATAATACGCATTACTTTAAGACCTGCAATTTCTCCAGCTTCTTTCGTAGCTTGACGTTGTGCATCATTAAAGTAAGCAGGAACAGTAATAACTGCTTCCGTAACAGTTTGACCTAAATAGTCTTCAGCTGTTTTTTTCATTTTTTGAAGTGTCATTGCTGACAATTCTTGAGCAGTATATAAACGACCATCAATATCCACACGTGGCGTATTGTTGTCTCCTTTTACTACTGAATAAGGAACTCTTTTTGCTTCAGCAGTTACTTCAGCAAAAGAATGACCCATAAAACGTTTGATAGAAGCAATCGTTTTGGTAGGATTGGTTACCGCTTGTCTTTTAGCAGGATCTCCTACTTTAATTTCTCCACCTTCAACAAAAGCGATGATAGATGGCGTTGTTCTTTTTCCTTCTGCGTTAGGAATAACAACTGCTTCATTACCTTCCATTACAGAAACACAAGAGTTGGTCGTACCTAAATCAATTCCGATTATTTTACCCATTTTTAATATATTTAATTTTATTGTATACTCGTTTTAACTTCTCGAAGTCGATAAGTCAATCACTGTGCCAATACAATGACAGTCCATAAATTGTCAGTTTTTGTTAAAATTGTCGTAAAAATATATGACAAGATGACATTTTCAATTCTCCTTTGGGCGTGCCACCACTATAAAAAGGGGCAGCTCCACAACAGTGCTAATCGCCCCTTTTTATACTGCTGTCGGGCTATACGCAGTACTGCGGTACTTGCTGCTATCCCTCACGCGGGCATCCTGGCAAAAAAGAACCAATACTTCCACTGGATAAAACCCATTCCAAATCAAGTAAATAAAAGAGTCGCTCTTCTTTAAAAAACACTTTCGCCCCCTTTGACATGTAAGAAATATTTTTATTTTTGTATGGCGTTACTAAAAACAATGTGCGCAAATAAGAACAAAACTTACATGTAACAGTCCAAATTAGTACAAAAAACAGTTGTTTTATTCGCTTATAAATAGTTAGCAGTTCCGTTTCCTCAACATCACAAAAAAACGAAACTTAAACCCTTTGAATTTGAACTATGAATTTTATAGTAGAAAATGAAAAATTAGAGATTCAATATATTCCTGGAAATGGCGCTTGGACTTATCACCTTATAATACCAAATACTAAAAATATAAAAGGAAAATGGGGCGATTTAAAAGTCTCAGGAAAAATTGATGATTATGAAATAAATAATAAAAATTTAGCTCCTTTAAAAAATTCAGACAAAAAAATGTCTTTGAATTCGGAAATAAGAAATTTTATAGGAAAAGGCGGTGGAGAATCTGTAAACGTTACGCTTTATCTTGTGAATGAAAACACTGAAAAAAAGAATGAGAATAAAATGATTAATGAATGCTTTAAAGATGCTGAAGTATTAGAAACATTCAAAAAACTCAAAATTGAGGAACAAAATGAAATAATTCAAAATATAAATTCAGCCGCTACTGAAAATCAGAAAGTCGAAAAAATTGTAAAATTCATTGCAAAACTTGAACAATTAAATTAAAAACACTATCGCTAAAAGCTACTATAATAGATTTTGGCAATTGGCTTAATGGAAAGTTGATTTTGTATTTGGGATGATTTGCTAAATCCGAATAATGAGCTTACTTTAGTACCAAATCCGCTATATTACCAGAATGTAGCAGCAATTTAAAAACGAATCGTTAATACAAAACCAATGAAAAAAATACTTATTCTGATTGTGTTAGTCACAACATTTATATCTTGTGAAAGCGGTCAAGAAGAAACCCCAGTTCCAAACGGGCCACTAATCAGCTGTGAATACTTTAGCAACCTTAAACCCACCGTTCTGGATTACAATGAAAAAGGACTAAATATCGGTCTAGCTATTGAAGCAAATATGCAAACTGCCAATGTAAAAAGTTATAGTATAACATATGGCGTGGTGGGCGATCTCAAAAAAAGAACTATCGAAAGTACCCAACCTCTGGCAGATAATTTAAATACTATTCTTTTGGATTCACTGGTTTGTGGTTTGGAGTATGAAATTAAAGCTACAATCACTACTACAGATAATACGGTTTGTACTTCAAAACTAGAATACTTTACCGCTCTTAAGTCATTTATTCCTTCGCCTTGGTGTGCTTCTATCTTTAAAAATGACACAGGTTACGACAGATCTTTTGGAGTTTCAATTAATAATAAACCATATATTATATTTCAAAATAACTCTTTTTATAGCGTTGAAGATGAATCAGTATTAACACAAAAATCACCTTTTCCACTGTCCGGAAATACAGGGGTAGAATATGGTATTTTTACAATTGGTAAGTATGGTTATTTTAAATCTTCTGATTCAACAGACCTTTATCGATACGATTCAGAAACAAATAATTGGGAAAACCTTGGCACAACAAATTTATATAATTATACAAAATATTTTGGTGGACAAGTAAATGATATTGGTTATTTTTTCGATACAAGAAAAAGCTACCGATACGATGTAAGTACAAATTCATTTACGCAACTATCTAGTTATGTGGAGGAAGAATTCATCAATACCTTCCAGACAAACTTGAATATATATGCCATTAATAAAAATTTCGAAATTCGTAGGTTCAACACTTCAACGGGCAGTTGGGAGTACAAAGCAACCTATCCCGGAAATAAAAGCCAAAGTGTTGTAAGCTTCGTTATTAACAACAAAGTATATATTGGTCTCGCTCATAATTACCATTATCCGGGCCATGAATCTTTTTATGATATCTATGAATTGAATTTAGATACAAATAATTGGAAACAATTGGCCTCTTTTCCTTACGCATATGACAATGCTTGGGGTATCGGAAGTGTGAGTACGACAAACAATAGTTATATCATTTACAGAAACCCTTTTACCGCTTTTTCAACATTCGTATGGAAATTCAATCCTTTAGAAATAATTTACAAATAAAAACAGTAAACGAGAATAATTTATTATCCAAATAGAAAGTCAAAACGCAGCTTCCAAAAAAAAACGTTCTTAAAAGCTAGATGTGCTGTACGAAGTCTCCCGACTTCGTACCTCGCAATTATATAGAATCACAAATAAACACTATCTTTGGCGGGTGAAAAAGCCCTTAAAAATAGTTCTCCTATCTATCTTTTCTATTTTGTTTTACTTTCTTTTAAGTACAAACAAAGGAGCTTCCGAATTAAAAACTCACACCGAATCACATACCGAATTCCCTGAAAAACAAAAAGTAAAATCATTTGTTTCAAAAGATTGTATCGTTTTGTCAACCCGAACAAACGTTCCTTTTTCTTTTTCCAAAAACAATCCGAATACTTCATTCAAAACATTTCATAATTCCTTTTTTGTCCATACCAAAACAATCGAAAGGATTTTTAATATTGCCTACACGCAATATAATTTTTATGCAAAAAATGTTTTAGCCCGGTTCAAACAAACCGATATCATTTTCCCTTTCCACTATTTTTGGTAATGTAAATCCGCGAAAATTGCGTACGCAAACCCTTTTTTTTTTACTATTTGAAAACGACTGCTTTTCAAGTACAAAACAACAATTTACATACCTTAAATAACAAAATACAATGGATTTAGGAACCTCAATCATAGGCATAATAATAGTAGCAATATGCATTTTACCCTTTATTTTAATCGGTTTTAACAATAACAAAAAACGAAAAAAAACACTTCAACATCTTTCTGACACCGCAAAAACCAACAATTGCACCATCGAAAAAAGTGAATTTTGGCACTTAACAGCCATCGGAATCGACCAATCAAACAAAATGCTTTTCTTCACCCGAAAAACAGATGGTGCAGCCATTTATAAAACAATTGATTTGTCACAAATACAAAAATGCAATTTGGTCAGAACCGAAAGCACAAATAGAGCAATCGGCAAACTGAAATTACAACTGGAATTTTATGACAAAAACAAACCCAATGTCAGTTTAGAATTTTACGACAAAGACCAAAGTATGTCTTTAGTAAATGAAATCGAAATAAGTGTAAAATGGCATAAAATCATAAATCAAACCCTTTAAAAAAAGCATTAATAAGTAGAAAGCACGGATGAATATCCGTGCTTTCTTATTTCAAAAAACACATACAATTCTTTCTATAGAGTTTTTAAAATTACTTTTATCAGTACATATTTATTGTTTATCAATAAATATTTATTATTTTAGCCAAATACTTTAAAAATCTGAAACAATGATGTCAAAAAAAAATAACTTCGTATTTAAAGCTCTGAGTATTGTGGCTTGGATCATTTTCGTTGGCTTATGTATTGAAGCCGGAGGTTTAATAGTCAATTTTATATTCAGTATTCTCAAACCTGAAATGGTCCATAATTTATATCAAAAAATGGATTTAAGCGAATTGTACAATCGCAGCCAATGGGCTTTCTACGGTATGTATAGTTTTGTTTTAGTCATTTCAATCCTGAAAGCCATCTTATTTTATATCGTTATCCGACTCATCAGTAAACTCGATTTGGAAAAACCATTCAATAATTATGTTTCGAAACAAATTACACAAATTAGCTATTTCACTTTTTCTATTGGACTTTTGAGCTACATAGCGAGAGAAACTGCTAAAAACTTGCAGCAGCATGGATACGAAATCGACCAATTAAATCAATTTTGGATTGACAGTCAGGCGTTTATTTTGATGGCAGCTGTGGTCTATGTCATAGCAGCAATTTTCAAAAAAGGAATTGAAATTCAATCAGAAAACGAACTAACAATTTAAACTATGGCAATAATAGTAAACTTAGATGTAATGATGGCAAAACGTAAAATTTCGCTGAACGAACTTTCTGCGATGGTAGATTTAACCTTATCTAATCTTTCCATTTTAAAAACCGGAAAAGCAAAAGCCATTCGTTTCAGTACATTAGAGGCCATTTGTAAAGCATTAGATTGTCAGCCCGGGGATTTGTTAGAATACACAGACTAACTTTTTGATAACACCACCAAAACTCCATTTCAGCTCCATATTAGAGACAAAACTACACCGCTCTCCACAAGGATCACATCTCTTTATTAAAACCAAAAATGCGACAGTATATTCATTTAAGATATTCCTAAATGGAAAAGGGAGAATTCTCCTGCCTGCAGTTACCATTCTTGTACCTGCAATTGCGATTCTTGTGGCTGCAGTCACGATTCTCCTATCTGTAGTTATGATTCTTCTACCTGCAGTTACGATTTTTCTACCTGTAATTATGATTCTTGTACCTGAAGTTAAGATTCTCCTATCTGTAGTTATGATTCTTGTGGCTGCAGTTACGATATTACCATGCCCATTTAGAATTTTTCACTATTCACTTAAAATGTTTCTAAAATCAACTTTAATTTTAGTACAAAAAAAAACTCTTCAAAGTAAATTGAAGAGTTTTAGTGGGGAGAGCAGGATTCGAACCTGCGAAGTTTACACAGCAGATTTACAGTCTGCCCTCGTTGGCCGCTTGAGTATCTCCCCAAGACTAAATAAGTAAACTTATTCGGCTAACCGGGTGCAAATATAAAAACTGTTTTCGGGTTTCCAAATTAAATTTGCACTTAATTTTGGTATTATTTTTAATCAGTTGGCTTTGAATAAAATAAAAAAATCTCCACTAGGGAGATTTTTTATATTTAAATAGTAAGAAAGGATTTATTTAGCCAAAAGTTCAATAATTTTTGCTCTAAGCGCATCGCCTCTTAAATCTTTTGCTACAATTTTACCAGACGCATCAAGTATAAAAGTCGCAGGAATAGATTCTACTTTGTATTGAATAGCTATAGGCTCATCCCAAAATTTCAAATTAGAAACATGATTCCAAGTTAATTTATCTTTTGCAATTGCTTCTTTCCAAGCTTTTGCATCTTTATCTAAAGAAACACCAATAATATTAAGTCCTTTAGCATGTAACTCTTTGTAAATAGCCACTACATTTGGATTTTCCTGACGACAAGGACCACACCATGAAGCCCAGAAATCAACTATAGTAACTTTTCCTAAACTTTCCTTCAGAGAAATGGTTTTTCCCTCTGGATTAGGTCCGGAAAAATCCGTTCTTCATTTACTCTCAGCTGGAGCTGGTGCCGGTGCAGTTGCTCCTACGCCAGAACCTTTCAATTCAGAAAGTCTCAATTTAATCGCTTTACCTGGTTTAGTATTTTTTAATGATTCTTCCAAACCATTGTATATTGCTTCAGCTTTTTTCACATCAGTACTTGGGTCATTAAGCATTCCTTGTACGATTAAAGCCGTGATAAATGATTTTGGATGAGATTCAGCATAAGTCAAATATTTCGCTTTTGAAGCTTCACCAACTTCTTGTTGAATTTTAGAAAACTCTTTCATCAAACCATTGATTACAGCAGTATCTTTAGTTTGTTGAGCAGTATTCATTAATTGTGTATTCTTAGTTTGAAAATCAATTAATTTCTTTTGAACTTTAGTAATTTCTTCGTTAAAAGTAGCATACTCATCATTATTGTAAGTTCCTGAAACTTTAGATTTTGCAATACTGTCTTTATTGATGGCGATGGTTACTTCTCCATTTTCTAAAATAAACGGTATTTTAGCTTGTGCTCCTTCTAATTGAATAGTGTAAAATGAAGGCTCAGTGATTTTTCCTTTCATTTCAAATTTACCATTCTCAACTTTTACAGTATCCTTGGCAACTAAACCCATACCATTAGCATCTTGAGTCTCTAAGATAATTGTTTTACCATTTTCGATTCCTGTTGCAGTACCTGAAATGATGTATTCATCTTTGCCCACTTTGCTACAAGAAAATAAAACAACAGTAGCAGAAAGTAATAAAATTATTTTTTTCATTATAAATTAGTTAATTGATTTAAGTCTGCAAAAGTATTTAAAATTATAAAGTATCAATAATTTTATACCCTAAATTTTTGTTATAGTTTTTATTTTTTAATTGTTTTGAAGATACTATTTCCTATTTAGCCAATTTAATGATAGATTGTTAATAAGAGTAAGTTGTTAAACAAGGAAAAAAGGAAGAGACAAACAGCTGAAAAGCGTTATCCGCAACTTAAATTATAGTTATACAGATTGGGATTCCGTATCAGAAAAATTATTTTTCAATTGACATGCTTTGATATTTGATTCAGCATGTTCTATTTCATTCAATGTAATTTTGATATCTAGATTGACCATTCGCAATGCTTTGTGCAAATCAGAACAAATAGGACTTGATTGTAATTTAAAATCAATTTCATCCTTTTGCATTTTTAACATATCAAGAGTTTCCTTGGCTTTCTTGTATTGAGATTGGTATAGTTTGAAAGAGCTGTTCATAATCTGGTTAGGTTTCGGGGTCGAATAAATGGCTAAAATACTAAAAACAAGTGAATTACACAATCACTAAAAGTGGGTATTTTCTAAAAATTATTCTCAAAGTAAAAAACAGCCTTTCATCCCATAAAAAAAGCACTCTTTTAAGGAGTGCTTTTGAATTTTTATCTAAAAAACCAGCTTAGTCTTGGTTGATTGTTTTTCTCCAAGTAAAAGAATTTAAGATATGTCTTTTTGCAAATCTTCCTGGAGAATCAGCATTTACCATTTTCACGTAAGTCGCTTTAGGAACACTAATGTATTCATAAACACTACCGTTAGAAAAGTTAATGATCAATCTTCCTTCTACGAATTTATAATCCGTAATGGTAGAAGTTGAAATAGTTTCTGTGTATTCAGGTAAGTTTTGTTTGATTGTTTCAGGATTGATGCTTACCAAGAAATGATATGCTTCAATAATTTTTTTACTGTTTTCTTCAGCAGCTTTCAATCCGATTTCATCGCCTTGAAATTTATCCGGATGCGCTTCTTTCATCGCATTACGGTAAATCGTTTTTAAATCTTTAAGCTCAGCAGTTTTGTCTACATTTAGCAGTTTGCGGTATTCAACTATTTTTTTCATAAATAAGGTAACTACTTGTCTTTTAACATGAATTCAATATCATTTAAATTCAAAATCGACAAATTTTTTGCAAAGGTACACTTTTTTTTAACTTTTTAGTTTATCCAAAAAAAATAATCGAAAATTGAACTCTTTTTGGAATAAAAAAAAAGACTACTGTTGCGGTTTATTATTGGCTTTATCGAAGTTTTTTGACTTTTTTGGGTATTTATTGTAACTGATATCGCTTGGATTTTCGATAATTGATTTTATTGTAATCCAGTCTCCAATAGTATGGGCTTGTGCCATCTTATAGTCTAAAAGATATTCACCACAAAAAAAATTGCCGTTTTCATCTTGCTCCATTATTCCGGTAAAAATTCCTTTTTGTAACATTTTTTCATGAGAAGGCTTGGTCATAATCAATTTAATTTAAAGATTTAATTTTGCAAAGTTAATCAATTATTGTTTCTCTTATGCGCTTTCAGGCTTTCTCATTATCTTTGTTTTATGGAAAAAACATTTCGACCCAACCCTAATTCATTCAAAAACACCTTTTGTGTTTTTAAGGAACAAAACTTAAAATCTATCGAGAATTTAAAATTGCAATTCCAAAGTAAATCTGGCAGTTGCTATTATTACACCACAATCGGAATGTACCGATTATCAAATCATTGGGGACGATTGGCTAACAGCAAATGGCGTTTAGAACCAATGGAACCCGAAACAGATTCTAAAACAAAAGTAGGTTTTGCCGCTTGGACAGAATTTTATCCAGATAATGCTCTGGAAGAATTGTATTATTTAGAAGCGGATTATTTAAAAAACACAGTCAATTACCAACACAAAAATAATCCCAACTACGATCATAAAGCATTACTTCGCACCAGTTTTGAAACGACAAAAAGAATCAAACAAATTAGAAATTTACAAAATCTGACTTCTTGGGCTAAGTATTTTGAATATGATGATTTAACTGTTTTGAGACAACAAATCATTGAAGAACTAATTTTTACCAATAAAACATTAGAAGAAATAAAAAGAGAAATACAAGTAGCTTAAATTTCGGATACGATTTCATACAAAGCATCCATAGTAATGGGTTTTGACAAGAAACCTAAAATTTCGGTATACGTTTTAGCTTTATCTTTATCTTGAACTGCAATTGATGAACTAACTATATAAATGGCTATTTTTTGCTTTAGTTTTGATTTATAGGATACTATTTCATCCATGAATTCCCATCCGTCCATGATAGGCATATTAATATCTAATAAAATGACATCTGGTATATTTTCGTTGTTTTCGATTGCTTTTTTCAAAGCATCAATAGCATCTTTTCCGTTTTTATAGGAAGAAAAAGATGAAAACAACTCTATTTTACTAATGATTTTACGGACAATTATTTGGTATATATTGTCATCATCAACTATCCATATCTCTTTTTTTTTCATTAAATATAGATTTTAAATGTGGTCCCTATATTGGGTTCGCTTTCTATAGAGATACTACCGCCCATAGCATCAATTTGATTTTTGGTGATAAACAACCCAATCCCTTTTGAATCAGAATTAGTGCTGAATGTTTTGTACATACCAAATATTTTATCTCCATTTTTGTGAAGATCAATCCCAATTCCATTATCCGTGATTTGAAGCACTTTTTTATCTTTCTCCGTATAAAAATCAATTGTAATTTCTGGTTTGCGATCCGGATGACTGTACCGAATAGCATTTGAAATCAAATTAAGAAAAACACTTTGCATATAAGCCGGATTGTACATTACAACAACATCGGATGGAATATTATTTATTATTTGAACATCTTTTATCGCAATTTGTTCCGTAAGAATGGCAATGGCTTCCTCACTATATTGCTTCAAATTCAAAGATTCGTATACAATATCTATATTTGCTTTTATATTAACAACTTCATTAAGATTGTGCATGGTATCATTAAGCGACTGGGTAACTTTTTTTAGTAATTGTACCATTTCCAACGTTTCCTCTTCTGATTCCGAAAATTCTATCAATGAAGTTATAGATTCAATGTTACTGGAATGGGATCTTAAATTATGAGATACAATATAAGAAAAATTAAGTAATCTCTTGTTCTGTTCTGTGACTAAATCTAAAGAGCTGCTTAAATCATTTTCGGCCTGTTTCATTTTGGTAATATCAATCATAATTCCACGAGAACTTACTGGCACATCATTTTCAAAAACAAAATTTATGATATCTCTAATCCATACTATTTCGCCTTTTTTATTAACCATTCGGTATTCATAATCATGGTTTAAACCTTTTTTATTTAAAGATGCTGAGTATTCTAAAACCCATTTTTTATCCTCAGAATAGATGTGGTCTTCCCAAAAAGTGGAGCATGACAAATATTCTTTTACAGAATAGCCCAATATTTTCTCCACTTTTTTACTGATGAAAGTCAAAGTAGCAGTTACTAAATCAAATTCCCATACAATACCATCAATAGTGTCTATTAATGATTTTATATTTTTTTGAGAATTAATAATTATTTTTTCAGAAGTTTTTCGCTCTGTGATATCTTCGGTAGAAAGGATTACTCTTTCAAACGATTCTTCGTAACCTTGAATAACACTCCATCTCAAATTAATATCGCGATATTCTCCATTCATATTTTTTATTCTCGAATCAATACTAAATTGTTTCGCATTTTGAGAAATGGCAACCAATTGTTTCTTTACTTCATCAAACGACCCAGAGTCAATTAATTGACTTAGATTGTCCATTAATGTAGCTTTATCTTTGACTTTATGAAGTTTTAAACACTCATAATTAACATCAATAATTTTAACTAACGAAATGCATTTGTAAAATTCATCTGGATTTTCATTAAAAAAAGAGTAAACATACTCGGGGCTTTTATTCATTAAATCCAGCTCAATAAGATAGTTTTTCACTCCAGAAAAATCCTCTTCCCATAACGGCATAAGCGAATTATCAAAAAGGGATCTAAATCGTGTTTCACTTTTTTTTATTAATTCCTGAGCTTGTTTTGTTATTGTGATATCTTTTATAAAAGCAATATTTACTGTAGGTTTTTCATTTACTTTCCAAAGTGGAGAAACCGTCAAACTTACCCAAATAATTTCTCCCGTTTTTGTCACATATCGCTTTTCCGAAGAGTACTCTCGAACAACACCCTCCCTGAGGTTTTTTAAATGTAATAAACTTATCGAAACATCATCCGGATGCGTAAATAAAGTTAGGTTTTTCTTGTTTATCTCTTCTTCAGAATAGCCTAACATGCTACAATATTTTTCGTTGACCTGAACTAAATCACCCGAATTTGCATCAACAATTGCAAAACCCACAGTGGCTTGATCAAATATAGACTTAAACTTCATTTCATTTTTCTGAAGTTCATTTACTTGGGCATCAACTAAAAGCTGTAATTTTTTTGGTTTATTTAATAACTTAGTGGTCAAAACACCTAAAAAAGCGGCAATAATAATCCCAAAAAGCAATGGTAATATAAAAATATGCAAAAAACTATTTGTTTCTTTTTTGATCAAATAAAGCTTCCAATCACTCTGAGGCATGACATAAGAAACATACTGGTCTTTAGACAAATCACTTTGAATCGGCAGAAAAAATACTTCTTTATTCGTAATAGGACTTACCTTAGAAAACTGAAAATAATACTTGGTTTGATCTAGAGAGTTGATTCCGGCAGTATTTAGTAACGTTTCAAATTTAATAACTACAGCGGTAAATCCCCAAAACTTATTTTGATTGTAAACAGGTATTCTACCAACAATGCCCATTCCTCCTTGTTTTAACTTTAACGGACCGGCAAAATAAATTTGTTGGGTTTTTATTGATTTTCTAGCTTCTTGTTGAAGTGTTGAGGAATCTAAAATATTTAGATTTAATGCGGCCTCATTTCCCTTTAATGGATAGATGTACTTTATAGCTCCGTTTGGCACTAATTCAACAGCACTTACAACTGGATTTGATTCTATAAGTTTACGTGATATCTCTTCAAAATTCTGTGGAATACCATTGTCATCAATACAAAGTGCTAATGAAACTGTTGTTCCGTAACTGGTTCTAAGAGATTCTTCAATATTTTGATGAATATTTTTAAGAATAATATTCATTTCATTTTGCTCGCTGTCTTTCAATATCTGATACCGAAGTGTATTGAGAAAAACAACTCCAACACTAAAAACCAGGAAAATTAAAAATCCTGAAGTTTTAGGTCTAATTACAAACCAATCTACGAAATTTGACCACTTAGTTTCGGTACTCATTTATTAATTTGATAGGCTTAGGGCAAAGCTGATTATTCGCTAATTTACAAATATAATTTTTCAGCAACTGAAATATTTATTAAATACTGTTAAACCAAAATTTTATATTAATATTTTAAAATTAAGAAATTTATTAATTCCTTATACGTATTGAGCAATAAAATAATAGAGAAGCTAGATAATTAACTGTATTTTACCCTGTTTTTTTCTATTATTTAAACCAATACAAGAAACAACAGAACTAATTTCTACCTTTGCCCTATTGATTAAAAAATAAAAGTATAAATACCATGGGCAGAAATAACGAACGAAATATAAAAAAGCATAACGATAAGTTGCATAAAGCACAAGATAAAGTAAAAAATGCCGAAATCCTTCGTAAAGAAAAGTTGAAACAAATAGTTAAAAAATTTAACGAAACTAAAGCTTCAGAGAACAATTAAAGCAATATATAATGGAAAATAATAAATTCAGCGAATTCAAAAACGGCGTTCAGGAAATCATTGATTTGATTGCTCATAAAAACTACAAAGAGGCAAATAACAAGCTGGTAGATGTTAGTGAAGAACTAGATGAACTGTTGGATCATTCTGAAGAGGATGAAGACTTGATCGAAATCAGTAAATATCAAGTACTGTTGAATCAATTGCAACAAAAAATGATTGCCTTAGACGGACAATTTGGCTTATAAATTCAACTTCATTTATTAAAAACAAAATGATTTCTAAAAAATGCTATTGTGGAGCTTCAAAAGCGTTCAAAGAATGCTGCGAAATCTATATAAACGGAATTCAAAAAGCACCAACCGCCGAAGCTTTGATGCGTTCCAGATACGCTGCTTATGCCACTCATAATGCCGATTATTTAGTCGCTACAACACACATTTTGCAAAGAAAACACCATTCTAAAAAAGACATTTTAGATTGGGCAACTGCTAATCAATGGTTGCGATTAGAGATTCTGAAAACAACTGAAAATACAGTAGAATTCAAAGCCTATTATCTAAATAGCGAACAACAACAATCATACATTCATCATGAAAAATCTACTTTTATATTCGAAAACGAGAGTTGGTTTTATGTTGATGGTACATTTCATTAATTGAACTGTTTTTAATAAAAAAATCGGTCCGAAAAGTACTTTCGGACCGATTTTGTAAATGTATATTCGGTATTTCTTAGTTCTTTCTTGAATTGTATACCGGAATAGCCTCCTTAAGTATACGAACTGCACTTACTAAATCTTCTCTTTTAAGAACATAAGCAATACGCACTTGATTGAGTCCCATTCCTGGTGTCGAATAAAAACCGGCAGCGGGAGCCACCATAACAGTTTCCCCATTCAAATCATAACTTTCTAAAAGCCATTGTGCAAAATCATCTGTATTGTCAACAGGAAGTTGTGCAATACAGTAAAATGCAGCTTTAGGTTTGGTTACAATCACACCTTCAATTTTATTCAATTCTGAAATTAGAGTATCTCTTCGCTCTTTGTATTCTGAAATTACTTCGTCAAAATAACGCTGCGGAGTATCTATTGCTGCTTCACAAGCTATTTGTTCAATTGTTGGCGGACACAAACGAGCTTGAGCAAATTTCATTGCTGCCGATATCACCTCTCTATTTTTTGTAACCATACAACCAATTCTTGCCCCACACATACTATATCGCTTAGATACAGAATCTATCATGATGACATTTTGTTCTAATCCTTCAAGATTCATCACAGAATAATGAATATCGTCATCGTATATAAATTCTCTATAAACCTCATCTGCAATCAGGAACAAATCGTATTGTTTCGCCAGCTTACCCAATTGTAAAATTTCTGATTCAGAATACAAATGACCCGTTGGGTTACTTGGATTACAAATCAAAATTGCTTTGGTCTTTGGCGTAATCAATTTCTCAAATTCCTCAATAGGAGGCAATGCAAATCCGGATTCAATAGTTGAAACTACCGGAACTACAGTAGCGCCGGATTCTGCTGAAAACGCACTGTAATTAGCATAAAAAGGTTCCGGAATAATGATTTCATCTCCCTGATCCATAATACTTCCCAAAGCAAATAGAAGCGCTTCAGAACCACCTGTTGTGATCATGATGTCTTCAAAAGATACTTTTACATTTTGATTGATGTAAAATTCAGCTAATTTTTTTCTGTAACTTTCATAACCAGCTGAAGGACCATATTCAATAATAGTTAAGTCAATATTTTTGATGGCTTGAATGGCTGCTTCTGGACTTTTTATATCAGGTTGACCTATGTTTAAATGGTATACTTTATGACCTTTTTTCTTTGCCATTTCAGCAAAAGGGGCCAATTTTCGTATTGGTGACTCAGGCATTTGTTTGCCTCTGTTTGATATTTCTGGCATGTTTCAATTATTGAAGTGCAAAATTGCATTTTTTTTTCGAAAATTTCTGCAAAACCAAAGCGTATTTGTTATAAAATCCATACAATTTATCCATTTTTTGTGTAATTTTATTAAAATGATTCCAAATGAAAAATACAATCTCAATATTTTTCCTACTTGTTTTTGCCCTACCCCTTTTAGCTCAGGATGAATTTCATTTTGTCAGCCAAAATAAAAAGGTCAGTATTCCTTTTAAGTTAATTAACAATCTCATCTTTATCCCCATCAAAGTGAATGGTATAGAATTGAATTTCTTGCTGGATTCCGGAGTCGAAGAAACCATTTTGTTTGGTCTGGAAGACAAAAAAGAAGTCAGTTTTTTTAATGTTGAAAAAATAACCTTACGAGGACTTGGCAGTTCAGATGCTGTTGAAGGCCTAAAATCAACCCGCAATATATTAGAATCCCACGGAATAAAATCTACAAACCATACCCTTTACGTCATTTTAAATCAAGATTTTAATCTTTCTTCTCATGTGGGAATCCCTGTAAATGGGATTATAGGCTACAACTTTTTAAAAAATAATTTAGTAGAAATTAACTACGAAAAAAAGAAAGTTGTCATTTATAACAACAACGAAAAAAACAGAAATAAATCAGCAAAAAAGTACACTAAAATCCCTATTACCCTTGAAAAAAACAAGCCTTATTTAATGACTAAAATCATTCTTAAAGAAGTTGAATTACCGGCTAAATTATTAATTGATATTGGCAACAGCGATGCACTTTGGCTTTTTCAGAATCTTTCGAAAGCGATACAAATACCCGAGAAAAATTTTGAAGATTACTTAGGACAAGGTTTTAGTGGTGAAGTTTTTGGAAAAAGAGCCCGAATCGATCAATTTTCTTTGAATGGATTTGAATTTAAAAATCCTATAGTGGCTTTTCCGGATACCAGTTCGATAAAAAACGTAAAAATGATACCGGGCCGTTTGGGTTCTGTTGGTGGTGAAATATTGAAACGCTTTACCTTGGTTTTTGACTATCCGAATAAATTCCTGTATCTGAAGAAAAACAATGATTTCTACACCCCTTTTACCTATAATAAAAGTGGCATCGAAATACAACATCATGGTTTACAATGGGTTCAGGAAACAGTTAAACTACAAACAGTTCCTAGTGATGCTGGAGATATTGATCCCGGAGCTATCAGTATTACAAATGATTTTAGATATAAATTTGAATTGAAACCGGTGTATCAGATTTTAAATTTAAGGGAAGATTCTACAGCTGCGCTTTCCGGTTTGCAAAAAGGGGATATCATTGTCAGCATTAATAAAGTCAAAGCCTACAGATACACGTTGCAGGAAATTAATTCACTTTTAAAACCCGAAGAAGAAAAATGGATTACTATTGAAGTGGAACGAAACAGTCAAATTTTATCATTCAAATTCCTGCTGACAGATATTTTATAAAAAAAAAACGCCTTTTGAAAAATCAAAAAGCGTTTAATATCTTGTATTGAAAAATTAATTGGTAATTACTTCACCTTTTATTTTTAAGGCCACTCTACCACCATCAACGTTTACTGCATTAGACTCTACAGTAATGGTTTTACGAATTGGACCTGGCGCCATATTGTATTTGATTTCAATTTTTCCTTTTTTCCCAGGCATAATTGGATCTTTCGGTTTCGTAGGAACAGTACATCCGCAAGTTGATAATACATCGGTAATAATCAAGGGCGAATTTCCGGTATTTGTAAATTCGAATACTCGCATACCAGAATCACTTCCTTTTGAAATTTTTCCGTAATCAATGGTATTATCTTTTGCGGAAAATTCAATTTTCGGTCCATTTTGAGCAAAACTGATAGTACTGATAAATACGAATGCTATTAAAGTGATTATTTTTTTCATTTCATTTTTTTTAATTGATTTAGTAAAGTTACTTTCTTTTAATTAACGCACAAATTTTTATTTCTCTTTTTATACTGTACTTAATTATTTACTTTTGTGCCCAATAAAATACAAAAATCAGACCAAAGGTAATGGCTAACTGTTTAATCTATTAATTATATAACTGATTGACCAATTAACCGAATCATCAAATTCCACAATAAAATGACAATTCCTGCACAATTCGACGCTAAGACTATTGAAAACAAGTGGTATGACTACTGGATGAAAAACAATTATTTTCACTCAGAACCAGATCATAGAACACCATATACCATTGTAATTCCACCACCTAATGTGACTGGCGTTTTACACATGGGACACATGTTGAACAACACCATTCAAGATGTATTAATACGAAGAGCGCGTCTAAAAGGCTTCAACGCCTGCTGGGTACCGGGAACAGATCACGCCTCAATTGCAACAGAAGCTAAGGTTGTAGCGAAGTTAAAAGCCGAAGGAATCAATAAAAATGATTTGACTCGGGAAGAATTTTTGGCGCATGCCTGGGAATGGACAGACAAATATGGAGGAGTAATTCTGGAACAACTCAAGCAATTGGGATGCTCTTGTGATTGGGACAGAACCAAGTTTACTATGGATCCTGATATGTCAGCATCAGTAATTCGTTCTTTTGTGGATTTATACAACAAAGGATTGATTTATCGCGGATACCGAATGGTAAACTGGGATCCCGAAGCCAAAACGACTTTGTCTGATGAAGAAGTAATTTATGAAGAACAACAAGGAAAACTATATTTCTTACAATATAAAATCGAAGGAAGTGAAGATTTCTTGACGATTGCAACAACGCGTCCGGAAACTATTTTTGGAGATACCGCGATTTGTATTAATCCAAATGACGAACGTTTTGCCCATTTGAAAGGTAAAAAAGCGATTGTGCCTATTTGTGGAAGAGTAATTCCAATTATCGAAGATGAATATGTTGATATCGAATTTGGAACTGGTTGTTTGAAAGTGACTCCGGCTCACGATATGAATGACAAAACCTTAGGCGAAAAACACAATTTGGAGATTATTGATATTTTCAACGAAGATGCTACGCTGAATAGTTTTGGATTACACTACCAAGGACAAGATCGTTTTGTGGTTCGTGAGGCTGTCGCCAAAGAATTAGAAACCATCGGCGCTTTGGCCAAAACCGAAACACACTTAAATAAAGTAGGAACTTCCGAAAGAACCAAAGCCGTAATCGAACCTCGTTTATCAGACCAATGGTTCTTGAAAATGGAAGATTTGGTGAAACCGGCAATTAAATCGGTATTAGAAGACGGTGAAATCAAATTGCATCCGGCACGTTTTAATAATACGTACGCGCATTGGTTAAACAACATTCGCGACTGGAATATTTCCCGTCAATTGTGGTGGGGACAACAAATTCCGGCGTATTTCTATGGCGATGGAAAAGAAGATTTCGTGGTTGCCGAAAACATAGAAGATGCTTTGGCTTTAGCCAAAGAAAGAACTAAAAACTTACACCTTACAACTGCTGACTTAAAACAAGATGTTGATGCATTAGATACTTGGTTTTCGTCTTGGCTGTGGCCAATGTCTGTTTTTGGAGGAATTATGAATCCTGAAAACGAAGATTTTAAATACTATTATCCAACGAATGATTTAGTGACCGGACCAGATATTTTGTTTTTCTGGGTGGCGCGAATGATTATTGCAGGATATGAATATACGGGCAAAAAACCATTTACCAATGTATATTTGACTGGTTTAGTTCGTGACAAACAACGTCGTAAAATGTCTAAATCATTAGGAAATTCTCCTGATCCTTTAGATTTGATTGAGAAATTTGGAGCAGACGGAGTTCGTGTAGGATTGCTTTTGAGCGCTTCTGCAGGAAACGATATTATGTTCGACGAAGAATTGTGTAATCAAGGAAAAGCGTTTACCAATAAAATCTGGAATGCTTTTAAACTAATCAAAGGTTGGGAAGTTTCGGAAACAATTCCGCAACCGGAATCTTCAAAAGTGGCAATTGAATGGTATGAAGCAAAATTGCAACAAACCCTTCTTGAAATTGAAGATAATTTCGAGAAATACAGAATTTCTGATGCGTTGATGGGGATTTATAAATTGGTTTGGGACGATTTCTGTTCTTGGTTCCTTGAAATGATAAAACCGGCCTACCAACAACCAATTGACAGCGTAACTTTGGCGAAAGCCATTGAAATGTTAGAAAATAACTTGAAATTATTGCATCCGTTTATGCCGTTCCTGACAGAGGAAATTTGGCAAATTCTTGCCGAAAGAACGCCGGAAGAAGCTTTAATCGTTTCGAATTGGCCAGCAATAAAACCATTTAATGCAGGATTAATTGCTGATTTTGAAAACACCATCGAAGTGATTTCCGGAATTAGAACGATTCGTAAAGACAAGAACATTCCGTTCAAAGATACTATTGAATTGAAGGTGGTGAATAATGACAACGTTTCGACTTATTTTGATTCGGTTGTGACCAAATTAGGAAACATCACTTCACTAGAATATGTTTCGGATAAAGTGGACGGTGCGTTATCTTTCCGTGTAAAATCGAATGAGTATTTCATCCCAATCACTGGAAATATTGACGTAGAAGCGGAGATTGCTAAACTTACTGCTGAATTGGTTTACACGCAAGGTTTCTTGAAATCAGTTCAAAATAAACTCGCAAATGAGAAATTTGTAGCTGGTGCGCCGGAGAAAGTATTGGCAAACGAAAGACAAAAAGAAACCGATGCTTTGGCAAAAATTGAAACAATAGAACATAGTTTGGCGGGGTTGAAATAACCGTTAAAACCTTTAGAATTAACAATCCCATTTCCTGTAAAAGGAGATGGGATTTTTTTTATTCAACATTTAAAAATCAATTAAAACTACCTATCAATTGATGAAATTCATCAATGCATATATAAATCTCATTAAAATTCAATTGAAATTCATCAAAAAATAAACAACTAACCCTCTATATTTTAATAAAAAACATTAATAAATAAGCACTTAGTATTTATCAATTGATAAAAAGTACCAATTGATTAATGAATATCAATAAAGAAGCCACCAAATAACTGAATACTATTAGAAGTTAGAAATTCCAGATGGATTTAAACAAAAAAAATCCGTGTCACCACGGATTTTAACAAACCAAAAACCTATTATTTAACCGAATATAATTAAGAATAATAAAGGAAAAACAACTCCGGCAACTGCTAGTTTCCATCCTCTTTGCTTCCAACTGAATTTTCCGGCTTTTACCATTATCGTACCAGTCAACGCAATGATGATAAGGCTTATCGCAAAAATATCAGAATAGTAAATCCAGAAATTAGAGGTGCTTTTGTGTAGTTTCATTGTTTGACTGATGATTGGCGTTTTTATAAAAGTGACAATCTCCCCTTTTCCGGTTTTCATATCAATTTCAACGTCATTGTTTTCGAAGGATATTTTAAATTCTCCTTTCTTAACCATGTGCCGTCTCATTTTGTCTTGAATGCCCAGTTGTTTTCCTAAATCTTCCGCAAACTGCTCATTGATTTCACTTTCGGCAGGCAATTTGACTTCAATCGCTTTGGTTTGAGTCGTATATTTATCAGGATGCCACGCTTCTCTGTGGTTCATCAAAAGTCCGGAGAAAGCGAAAGAAACAATGAGTCCGATATAGAAATACCCTAAATCGCGATGTAAATTCCGAAAGTTAATTTTTTTCATGTTTAATAAGATTAGTCTTTTCTAATGGTTGACGCAGTTATAAATAATAAGGGGGCAATTAGAATTTATATTTTATGCTGGTCATCACTTGGCGAGGTGCAATTGGGTTCACACTATAATTTTCGTGTACGGTATAATTCAACTCATTAGTAATATTGGATAGTTTACACAAAATCGAAAATTGTTTCCACTCATATCCTGCAGACAAATCTATTGTTGTGTAGCCTTCAAGCGGAATTTCTCTGTCATTAATAGTTTGCACCTGAGTGGTTGGATTAATTACAATTTGACTGTTCCATCCTCCTACTCGATTCCCTATATAATTAGCCATAGTTCCAAAAGACACCCCTTTTAAAACCCCTGAAGGCAAGGTGTAGAAAAAGCTTAAATTAGCTGTATTTGCTGGAGTTCTAACCAAGCGGTCTCCTTCGATAAAGCTGCCGTTTAATCCCGAAGTTTTAGTGTAACGCATGTCATTATAACTGTAACCTGCGGTAATATTTAAACCAGCTGTTGGTTTAGCAGTAATGTCAATTTCAATTCCTTTGCTGGTTGTTTCACCACTCAAAACTTTGATTGAGGTATCCGTATTGTCTGAACCGTCTGCTTTAAATTGGGCAGTTTGAGCTAAATTGCTGTTTACAATTTGGTATAAAGTAACATTTGTACTCAAGATTCCTCTCCAAAAATCTTTTTTAACCCCAACTTCAAACTGGTCAATGATAGAAGGTTCTATTGCATCACCTTGAACCGTTGTTCCTGTGTTTGGTGTAAAAGAGTTGGCATAACTTGCAAATAAAGACATGTTTTTTGTAGGTTGAAATACAAGTCCTAATTTTGGAGAAAAAGCAAGATCTTTAAGCTTATTAGCTTCCGTGATAACCACCGGAGTTTTAGTCAAATCGTGCGTATCAACTTGAGCTTCTTGCCAAGACCAACGCAATCCTGCCAATACTTTGAACTGTTCAGTAATCGAGATTAAATCCTGAGCATAAACTCCAAAACGATTGGTTGTTGTTTTTACTATTCTGGTATTCGTCCCGTCAGGAATTCCGGTTCCTTGATTAAAATTTTCGAAATCAAAAATATTCCCGCTTCCGTATATAGTCGGGCTAAAAGTGAATGTGTACGCTTGCGCAAAAGAGTTTTCAAAATCAACACCGGTGAATAATTGATGTTTGATTTTTCCGGTAGTAAAACATCCTTGTAAACTCAATTGCTCTCCAATGATTTGTTCTAAATTTTTGTTTTGTCCAAGAGGTCTGCTCCAATCACCATTTGCGGCAGGTTGAACACGCTCAGTTCCTTTTGAAGTTCGGCTGTAATTTTGAAAAGAAGTATTGAAATTCAATTTCCAATTTTTACTAAATTCATGATTTACCAATCCGGAAACCGATGATTGTTTTGTTTGTCCGTTAGACCAATTCGCACCTAAATATAAGTTACGAGGAAGATCAACAATTTCTTTACCGATGATTCCTGTTCCAAAATCAGGCGTCCAATCGTCATGTAAATAATCTCCTTGCAAAGTAATTTCCGTTTTACCGCTCACTTTAAAAAGAACCGACGGATTAACATAATAACGTTCTCTTTTTACAACATCTCTAAAGCTTTCTGAATTTTCATAAGAACCATTGAATCGGTAGGCAATTGTATTATTTAATGGACCGTAGATGTCTATTGAAGGTTTGTAAAACGAATAACTTCCCATTTGCATGCTGATTTCTCCCCCTTTTTTGAAAGAAGGTGATTTTGTCACCATATTCAATATTCCTCCCGGAGCTACATTTCCAAATAATAAAGCAGCACTCCCTTTTAAAACCTCGACTTTTTCTAAGGAAGAAACTTCAGGAATAGAACCTGCATTATAGCGGAATCCGTTTTTAAACATATTATTGGCAGACATATCATATCCGCGTGAAAAAAACGATTCTTGTGCGCCACCACGAGCAGAACCAACATACACACCGTTTACATTTTTTACGACATCACTCAATCGGATGCTTTGTTGTTGTCCAATAATTTCAGCGCCTATTACTTGTACACTTTGTGGAGTATCCATTGGTTTCAAACCTGATCTTAGAGCAGAAACCGGCTTTTTCTCTTTATTCGCAGTAACAATAACTTCTTTAAGAACTTGGCCTTTTTTATTTTTTACAGTATCAAAAGGGGAAGTTACAGTTTCATCATACTTACTATCGTCAGATACATTTGCAGTTTCTTGGGCGAAAACTGACAAGCTAAATAATAAGGTTAACGTGGGGAACAAAATATATTTCATATCGTTTATTTGGAATAATTAAAAATAACAGTGCAAATATAAAACCCACATTTGAATTAACAAAACTTATTTAGACTTAATATAAACAACAAATAAAGATACTTTTCAAAACTCTAAAAATCAATATTTTATAAACATAAAAAAACCTTGTTTTTTTAGAACAAGGCACTAATTTAAGTCGATATGTTAAAAATTTATTTGATTTTTTTCATCGAAAACTGTTCGGAGGTGGGTTTTGCTTGTTGGATTCCTGAAATTTTAGCGACCAAACTGTTCGGAGTTGTTTGGGTGTAACTTATTTTTTGAGGATAATCGTGTTTTGGGTTTTCGAACACTAATTGTTTCTCGGTGGCGGTTGTTAATTTGAAAGCAACCGGTTTATCATCGTTTTGACCTTTTACGGCTGCACTATACGTTAACTCCTCCCCTTTTTGTTGCAAGGTTATGGTTTCAAAATGCAAGGTGTCTTCTTCTTTTATATAATATGAAGTTGCTTGAAACGTGCTGTCGTTTACCTTTTTCCAAGTTTCTTGTAAATATCCGTCGGGGGATTTGCTTTGCCATTTACCCAGAAGCCATTGCGATGCTTTGATTTTATCGTTTTTGTTTGAATCTGAATTTTTGCAGGCAGCAACTACTAAAAGCAGGACCAAAATTGTGAATGTCTTTCTCATAGCTGCAAAATTATGAAAAAGATTAGTTCACTGTCTAATTATTTTATTGGTTTTGAAAGCAGTTTGGTTTTGAACTAGCCCAGATAGCAGCGGCATCCTTTTTAGGATTTTTTAATCCTAAAAAGATAGAGCGGATAGCTGGAAAAAGCTCCTGAAAATAGCGATGATTGTACTTACTTACTTTCGTTTAAGATGGCATAAACCAGTTCTTTGGATGGTTTTTGGTCTTTTAGTTTTGTTCGGACCGTATCGAAAGTGACTTTGAAATCGCAACCCGATTTATACTGGCTGCAACCATACGCGGTGTTTCCTTTGAGCACGGTTCCTTTCTGGCATTTTGGGCAGGTTAATGTGTCGGGGATGGTTTTTGGTTCTGTTTTCTTGGGTTCCAATACGAGTTTGAAGTTTTCGTCAAAGCGCAATAAACCTTCTACAACGCCAGCATCGGTTTTGAAATCTTTCAGGTTTACGGTTGATCCTTTTTGAAGTAATCGCAAGTATTGGTTTTCGGATATTTTTTTATCGGCGAAAGTATAAGGCAACAGAAACGTGCAACCCGCTTTGTAATCCGCGCAACCAAAGGCAGATTTCCCTTTGATGAGTGTTGCTTTTTTACATTTTGGGCAGGCTTCCGCCAAAATTCCTGCGGCTTTCTTTTGCTCTACTTTAGCGACTTCTTTTTGCACATTTCCCGCATGGGAGATATTGGCGCGTCTGGTTTCGCTTCGGACTTCGTAGACCAAAGCTTCGACCATGCGTTTCATATTATTGATAAACGAACCCGCAGTAAAGGTTCCTTTTTCGATGTCTTTCAACTGTTTTTCCCAAGAACCAGTGAGTTCAGCCGACTTCACCAAATCATTTTGAATGGTGTCAATCAGTTGAATCCCTGTGGGGGTTGGCAATACCTGTTTCTTGTTCCGAACGATGTATTGGCGTCTGAAAAGGGTTTCAATAATATTGGCTCGTGTGGAAGGACGCCCAATACCGTTTTCTTTCATCAATTCGCGCAAGTCTTCATCATCTACTTGTTTGCCTGCGGTTTCCATGGCGCGCAATAAGGTAGCTTCGGTAAACTGATTCGGGGGTTTGGTTTCCTTTTCTAAGAATGAAGGTTGGTGTGGTCCTTTTTCACCAATGACAAAACTCGGTAAGATGTCGGCTTCTTTTTCTTTGGCGTTTGGGTCTTCAAAAACTACGCGAAATCCCTTTTTCAGAATTTCTTTTCCCGTGGTTTTGAAGAGAACATCTGCGGCTTTACCGATTACGGTAGTATTGGCCACCAAACAATCGTCATAAAACACAGCAATAAATCGCTTGGTAATGATGTCATAGACTTGCTGTTGGTTGTATTGCAAGTTGGTTTGAATCCCCGTAGGAATTATGGCGTGGTGATCTGTTACTTTTTTATCGTTGAAAACCTTGGGCGATTTTTTAATCTTCTTTTCTAAAAGAGGTTGCGTTAAGGCGGCATAATTCGTCAAGTTCTTCAGAATGCCTGGCACTTTTGGATAGATATCATTGGGTAAAAACGTGGTATCGACTCTGGGATAGGTGACTACTTTTTGTTCGTACAGTGTCTGTGCAATCTTAAGTGTTTCATCGGCTGAAAAGCCAAACTTAGTATTGCAATAGACTTGCAGGCCTGTTAAATCAAAGAGTTTTGGTGCAAACTCATTGCCGTTCTTTTTTTCGACAGCTATAATTTCGAACTCACTTTCTTTGACTTTATTGGCCAAGAGTTCACCATCTTCTTTGTTTAGAAAGCGTCCTTCTTCATAACTGAACAGCGTTTCTCTGTACAAGGTTTGCAATTCCCAATAGGGTTGCGGTTTGAAATTCTCGATTTCTTTGAATCGGTCCACGACCATGGCTAAGGTTGGGGTTTGCACCCTTCCGATAGACAACACTTGCTTGTATCCGCCGTGTTTTACGGTGTACAAACGGGTGGCATTCATCCCCAATAACCAGTCACCAATGGCTCTGGAAAATCCGGCGTAGTATAAATTATCATAGTTGGCAGATGGTTTTAAGTTCTGAAACCCTTCTTTGATGGCTTCGGTGGTCAGGGATGAAATCCACAGGCGTTGCACCTCGCCTTTGTACTGGGCTTCGTTCATGACCCAGCGCTGAATGAGTTCTCCCTCCTGCCCGGCATCCCCGCAGTTGATGACCAAGGTGGCTTTGTCGAACAGGCTTTTTATGATTTTGAATTGCTTTTGGATTCCTGAATTTTCGACCACTTTGGTTTCGAATTTGTCGGGAAGCATGGGCAGGTTGTTCAAATCCCAGCTTTTCCAGTGGGGTTTGTAATCGTTGGGCTCTTTGAGGGTGCATAAATGGCCAAAGGTGTAAGTTACGGCATAGCCGTTGCCTTCGTAATACCCATCGTGCTTGGTATTGGCTCCTAAAACGGATGCGATTTCGCGGGCTACACTTGGTTTTTCGGCAATACAGACCTTCATTTTCTCCTTCTGGTTTAAGGGTGCAAATTAGGAATTTAGAAATTGGTATTAAAAAGAAATCTTTAGGAGTTATGAACGGGTGTTTCCCCAAAATGCATCCGAGAATCGTAAATGTGCATCGCAATATCGCAAATGCGCATAGGAATATCATGAATGTGCATCCGAGAATCGTAAATGCGCATAGGAGAATCGTGAATGTGCATAGGAATATCGTGAATGTGCATGGCAATATCGTGAATGCGCATGGCAATATCGCAAATGCGCATAGGAATATCGTGAATGTGCATGGCAATATCGTGAATGCGCATAGGAGAATCGCAAATGTGCATAGGAATATCGTGAATGCGCATGGCAATATCCTAAATGCGCATAGGAGTATCGTGAAATGCATACGAGAATCGTGAAATGCATGCGAATATCGTGAAATGCATGCGAGAATCGCGAAATGCATGCGAGTATCGTGAAATGCATACGAATATCGCGAAATGCATACGAGTATCGCGAAATGCATACGAATATCGTGAAATGCATACGAGTATCGCGAAATGCATACGAGTATCGCGAAATGCATACGAGTATCGTGAAATGCATACGAGAATCGTGAAATGCATACGAGAATCTTACTGGTATGACTTTGTCCGTAATTGTTCCGATTGGGCCACGGATGACGCGGATTTAACGGATTAAAAACGGATTTTGTTGGGTTGTGCTATTGTGGGGTTGTGGGGTACTGCAATTTATCTCGTTGTTTTTGGGTTGCTTTATGGCAGTCGTAAAATCTTCTCCATTTTACGTCCTTTCGCCAATTCATCTACGAGTTTGTCTAAATATCGGACTTGTTGTGTTAGCGGATTTTGGATTTCTTCTACCCGATATCCGCAGATTACGCCCGTAATCAGGTGCGCATTAGGGTTTAGTGTCGCATACTGAAAGAATTCTTGAAAGGATACTTTTTGTTCTATGAGTTCTTGCAGTTTTTTTTCATCATAGCCCGTCAGCCACTCGATTACCTGAACTAACTCTTCTTTTGTTCTGTTTTTTCTCTCGACTTTGGCGAGATACAGTGGATATACCGTGGCGAATGTCATTTTTGCGATACGCTCATCGTGATGATTGGTGTTTTTCATTCCTTGTGTTTTAAGGTTTATCGCTATTTATTTCAACCTTATTGATTGGCCTTTTCTTTTGACTATGTTTTTGTAATCCCACTGCAAATCTCTTGCTTTTTTCAGCCAATGAGTGAGGTCTATGGTATTGATTTGTTCTACTGCTGTGAAGAAAATGGAGGCGTCTTTGAATTTACTGCCTTTTATATTTAAAGCGGGTTCTTCAAAGTCGGCACCACTCCAAAACATCAAACGCCATCCTGCTTTTTGTTTGCTGTAGCCCACAATTGGGTTACCGTCCAGAAACCAAACGGGGTGCGCGTGCCAAATTTTACTTTCGGCTTCGGTCAATTCGTTGTCGATAGTCTGAGCGAGCATGTCGACAATTGCTTTGTCGTCCTGGGACTGTAAGTCGTTATATGTTGTAATGGTTTCGTTCATTGTTGAATGCTGTTTTCGTTACATCAATTGGGATTCGATTGGGATTAATGGTTATTTAGAGCATTTTGCAAAATACTTTAGGCTTTGGGAATGAATTTATGTGAACCGTCGCAGCCGGGCATTTTTTTGGACAATCCACAAATGCAATCGTTGATTCCTTTTCTGTCAAGAATACGTTGAGTGTATTTTTCTATTCGGGTTTCGCGGGTTTTGGATTGTTTGGCCTCCGAAAAATAGAGATTGTATGCGCGTTGTCGTCCGGGTGTTAAGGCATTGAAAGCGGTTTTTAACGCCGGATTTTTGTCTAAAGCCATTTGCAATTCTGCTACCCATTCAAGTTCAGTATTGTTTTTGAAAGGGACTTTCAAGCCTGCTTTCTCTATTTCAATGGCTTCGTATATATAGGCTTTGATGGTTGGTTTCTGTTCAGTGATTTCTTCCAGATTTGTAAACTTAAAAAACCGAACTGCCTGACTGTTTTCTCCGGGTTTGCTTAGCACTTTATGGCTGTCTTGGAGTAATGCCCCTTTGACAAAACTAAGGGTACAATAGTTTTTGAAACAGCCTATGATGACCACATTATTTCCTTGAAAGCTATAACAAGGCGTTCGCCACTTGAATTCTTCGGTTAGTCCGCCATCCAGTAGCAGTGTTCGCAACTGTTTTATTTCTGCCTGCCATTTTTTGGCTTCGCTTATAAAATCATCAACTTTGGGATTCATTTTATTTGTTTTTTTTTAAATAAAAGGAGTTTTTGGTTTCATAAAAGTATTAAAAAAAACGCTTTGCAAACGAACGGGCGTTTGGGATTAGTTGTTTGTAAACAATTTCTTTGCTTCTTTCCAAGGTATCAAATCTTCGTTTTGGATGCGACGGGATTCAATTTTGGACGAGAATTTTCCGGATTGTTTCATCGCTGCCAGATGGGTTCCATTGCGATAGAAAGCGTTAATGTCATTTTCGTTTTCCCATAATGTCATAGTGTACCAAACTCTTCCGTTCCAACTGCCTGTTAATTTGTGCTTGTTGCAGTTGGCTTGTTGCAGCTCTGCTATGATTTGCCCATTGAACTTAAAAAAAGGAATCAGTTTTAGGTATGAATTTAACTCGATTTTAGTGATGGAAACTATCATTGGCTTTTATTGGTGTTTGTAATAATGCCCACAAAGATTGCTGTTTTTCTGTTTGTATATGCAAAATAGCTACAAAAAATATTTTCTGTAGCTATTGTTGGAGTGGTTTTTTTGTTGGTTTTGTTTATGGGGGTGAGCGGGATGTATCGTTCTAGCTGTTCCTTTTTATGCATATTTAAAATGTACTAAATTATTTTAATCACAAATAAATTAATTAGTTTATGGAAAACCTCAAAGCAAAAGATTTATAATAACTTATATTTACTATTTATTAATCTAATTCTTAAAAAATGGATAAGTCAAATGCAATTTCATATGCAGAAAAAATTGAAGCTGATAACCTAGAAATTCAGGAGTTTTTTACGTCTAAAGGAAAACTCAGTGAATCTAATTTACTTTATCCTATAAAAAAAAACATAAACACTCAAAAAAACGATAAAATTAATTTAATTGACATTAGTATGAACTTTTTAGAATTTAAAGAATTCCGGGTAAAAAAGGGTTATACCCAAGAAAAAATGGGACTTCTATTAGGAGTAGACAAAATGATTATTACTCAGTTTGAGAAAAACGGCTGTCTTCCAACATTAGCTGCAAATATCATAGACACAATTTTGGCTAGTGAATTTATTAAAAAGGAAAGTAAATTAAAGGGCTTACGTAAATTAAAAACAGGACCGATTGAGCCCGATTTATTTACTACGACAAACAGAAAAAATATCAGAGGAAAGAAATATAATTTATCTACAATAGAGCCTAATAGCTGTTCGGAAAATTTACAAAAGTATAGAAAATTAATGGGTTATAGCCAGGAATATGTAGCAGATCATCTGGGTGTAAATAGAAGAACTATTATTAATTGGGAACAGGGAAAAGCTATACCTAAATCAAGATTGTTCTATTTAGATAAATTGATAAAAGAGTGGAAAGTAGAATTATCGCAATTAGTAGGTTCAGAAAAATCAAATGAAACACGAATAGGACATGAATCAATTAATCACAAAAAACCAATTGAAGAAGTAGAAACAAATATTACTTTAGAATCGAAATACATTGCTTTATTAGAAGAGCAAATAGAATTGTTAAAAGCAAGACTTTCTAAATATGAATAAGTTAAAAACGATTCAGTAGTTCAAATTCGAGGATTATTAATTTTTAAAATTAGTTTTAGTTTTATTCAAAGTTTAAAAAACGAAAGAAGTTATTTTTGTATTTATTTCTTTTTTTACCAAGTAAATTCCAATCCTTTTCTTTCGGGAGTTAATTTTGTAATTGCAATTAGAATACCATTAACTTTCATTGGATGAATGTGTTTTTCAACAATTAGGGATGAAACTTGCGAATCATCTTCAAATGCAATCTCATTTAATGAATCTAAAACTGCTTTTGCAAGATTATCGACATCAACTTCATAATATCGTTTTTCTGTGATTGATATGGATAAATGAACTTGTACATTATGAGGCTTGTTTATTCTATTATTTTTAGAAATTTTTTCTTTTGCGATTCCTTGAATGTATTCCCTGAATTTTATAACTGAACTAGTTTCTGGATTTTTCAAATAGAAATTTTTTAACACAGTTTCTTCTCCATTTTCATTGGTTTCGATAAGATCAATAGGTTTAAATCCATCTTGTTTAGTTGGAACAATTAAATTACCAAAATAGCCGAATAAGAAATCTATTTTTGGATTTTGCTGAAATGTTACACTTTTTTGTTTTTGCATGTTTTAGATAGTTTCATATTTAACGATGTGTTTCCACAAACTGACGCCTAACTTTCATATAATGATGTCCGACTTATGCCCCTTTAATTGGGTCGTTTTGTCTGATAAACGGCAGTGTTTATTGTTTTCCCAAATATATAAACTAATGCCGAAAATACCGACAAAAACATATTAAGTTCAAATCTCATCCTAAAACTAACTTCTTTTAAATCAAGTGTTTTATGGAAAATTGGAAAATATCTTTTTTAACACAAATATGCTAGTTCAAATAACAATAGAAAGACTTTTGAAAGTGGAAGCCGCTTCTTATATCGGGTGCAAAGCGACCAAAAAGGATTTGTGTTATTATTTATAGTTCTTTAAATCTTCCAATGTTGAATCAATTAATATCGGAATTTTTCCGTTTTGAATTTCCTTGTAATTTACTTCTTGACCATTATAAAGGTCAACTGCAATACAATAAGCTGGATTTATATAGAAATCTTTTGAGTGATGTTTATCTAAATATCTATATAGTATATCAGTAAACATTCCTAATTCACTTTTTGGAAAACCTTCTAATTGTGCTACAAACCAAATCCCTCCTATTTCCTCGCTATTATTAATGGAAAATGTAAAAATATGACATGGTTTTGCTTCAACAGGAAGTCCTTTAATATCAAGAATCGCTTGATGTTTTTGTTGTGTTATAAAAGTCAAATTAACATTTGGTTTTAAATGCTGAAAATCGTAATCCTTAAAATTACTTATGATGTCAATGTTTCTTTGAAATTGATCTTTTATTCTGTTAATTTCAGATGATTTAATTTTATCTCGTAAAAAAGTAATTTTATCATCTAGCAAATTGACATTACCAAATTTGAAAGTATTTCTAATTGCACTTAAACAACTAATCCAATAATCACCTCCACCAGAATTATCACCTGACTTAATTTTCTCTTTATTAAGATTATTTACGAATGTGATTTTCGTCCGGTTATTTTTTCCTCGAAATTCAATCAGATTTTTTACAGTTAATTTTTTCATAGTTGTGTGAAATTTGGTGATTTTAGTTTCATTTTTTGATTAGAAATCATATAAGTTCTTGGTTCAGTTTTTAGTCCTTTTCAAAAGTAAGTTCTTTTGCATCAAGGATTTTACGGAAAACCGTAAACGCAATTATTTTAACCCAAACGCCTAGCCCTGATGGAAGGGAAAATCCTTTTTTGATAAAACGCGAAGCAAGTTTTATCAAAAAAGATTGGAATGACAGCAGGAAACAGCTCCTAAAAAAGAGTTTAATTGGTTAACTGGTTAAAAAGGTTAATTGTTTAACTGGTTAATTGGTTAAAAAGGTTAACTGGTTAAAAAGGTTAATTGGTTAATTGGTTAACTGGTTAATTGTTTTAGAGTTTCTGCCGAAGTATTTCTGGTCATACCATGGCTTACTGTGTTTGTGATTTTGAAGTTTTTATTTGGTCGTAAATAGCGAATGGAGCGCCTTGCAAACTGCAATAGTTTTTTGTATTTTTGCCCTCCAATAAAAGGACTAAGAAAATGTTAGATAGACTTCAAATAGTAAAACAGCGTTTCGATGAGATATCGGATTTGATTATTCAGCCGGATGTTATCTCGGATCAGAAGCGTTATGTGCAATTGAATCAAGAGTATAAAAGTTTAAAAGCTCTAGCCGAAAAGCGCGATGAATACGTGCTACTCATGGCGAATATTGATGAAGCCAACGAAATAATTGCCGATAACAGTGATGCCGATATGACCGAAATGGCCAAAATGCAACTGGATGAAGCAAAGGAAAGATTGCCGGAACTGGAGGAAGAAATCAAGTTTATGTTGATTCCTAAAGATCCCGAAGATGCCAAAAATGTGATGGTGGAAATTCGTGCCGGTACCGGTGGGGATGAAGCGAGTATTTTTGCCGGAGATTTGTTCCGTATGTACACGAAATATTGTGAGAACCGAGGTTGGAGAACATCGGTTGTGGATATGAATGAGGGAACTTCGGGTGGTTTTAAAGAGGTGATTTTTGAAGTTACGGGTGAGGATGTTTATGGAACCTTGAAGTTTGAAGCGGGTGTTCACCGTGTGCAACGTGTACCGCAAACGGAAACGCAAGGTCGTGTTCACACCTCGGCAGCGACTGTTATGGTATTGCCGGAAGCAGAGGAATTTGATGTACAGATTGATATGAATGATGTGCGAGTGGATTTCTTTTGTTCGTCAGGACCTGGTGGACAATCTGTAAATACTACGAAATCAGCGGTTCGATTGACGCATATTCCAACTGGCTTGGTGGCGCAATGTCAGGATCAGAAATCACAACATAAGAATAAAGATAAAGCGTTGGGCGTTTTGCGTTCTCGTTTGTACGAACAGGAATTAGCCAAGAAACAAGCGGAAGATGCTTCGAAACGTACTTCTCAAGTAAGCTCTGGTGACCGTTCGGCAAAAATTCGTACCTACAATTATGCTCAAGGTCGTGTGACTGACCATAGAGTTGGTTTGACATTGTACGATTTGGGAAATATCATGAATGGTGATATCCAGAAAATTGTTGACGAATTGCAATTGGTGAACAACATGGAGAAATTGAAAGAGGCAAGCGAGGTATTTTAAATAGGTGCTGGGTGTTGGGTGTTGGGTATTGGGTGTTGGGTACTGGGTTCTGGGTGTTGGGTGCTGGGTTTTGGGTGTTGGGTGTTGGGTTTTGGGTTCTGGGTTTTGGGTGTTGGTTTGTAAATTTTAATATATGAGAAACTTTAGGGATTTAGAAGTTTGGCAAAGCTCTGTTTTATTTGTTAAAAAAATTTACATCATAACTGGCGCTTTCCCAAACGAAGAAAAATTCGGACTGGTTTCTCAAATTAACAGATGCGCCGTTTCAATCCCTTCTAACATTGCCGAAGGTTGTTCCAGAACTTCTCAAAAAGATTTTTCCCGATTTTTACAAATCAGTTTAGGTTCGGCCTTTGAATTAGAGACTCAAATTGAGATTGCTAAAGAAATTGGTTTTGTAAATCTAGCTTTACACTTAGAAATTATTTCCGAGCTTAATGTAATTCAAAAAAGAATTCAGTCCCTAAAAAAATATGTTGATTCCCAAGTTTAATTCCAATACTAAAACCAAAGACCTAAAACCTAACAGCTAAAAATAATGACTACAACAGAATTAATAAACCAAATCAGAATCAAGAAATCATTCCTAGCTGTAGGATTAGATGTTGATTTGACTAAAATTCCACCGCATTTATTAGAACTGGAAGATCCTATTTTTGAATTTAATAAAGCGATAATTGACGCAACCCATGATTTAGCGGTGGCGTACAAACCGAATACTGCTTTTTATGAAGCTTACGGAATCAAAGGTTGGATTTCGTTGCAAAAAACCATTAATTATATCAACGAAAATTTCCCGGATATTTTTACGATTGCCGATGCTAAGCGTGGCGATATTGGTAATACCTCATCGATGTATGCGAAAGCTTTTTTTGAAGATTTAAACTTTGACAGTGTTACCGTGGCTCCTTACATGGGGAAAGATTCGGTAGAGCCGTTTTTGGCTTTCGAAAATAAACATACCATTATGTTGGCTTTGACTTCTAATGAAGGGGCGTTTGATTTTCAGACGTTGAACGTTGACGGAACCCGAGGCGGAGCCGAACGGAGCGAAGCT
The DNA here is from genome assembly GCF_027474525.2 of Flavobacterium lacustre. Lineage (NCBI taxonomy): Bacteria > Pseudomonadati > Bacteroidota > Flavobacteriia > Flavobacteriales > Flavobacteriaceae > Flavobacterium > Flavobacterium lacustre. The sequence continues at coordinate 2,237,334 of NZ_CP114882.2, read as the reverse complement.
AAAGAATTGTACAAACAAGTCTTAGAAACGTCTAAAACCTGGAAAAACAGCGAAAACCTGATGTATGTTGTTGGTGCTACCAAAGCGGAATATTTTACTGAAATTCGTAAAATTGTTCCAGACAGTTTCTTGCTGGTTCCCGGAGTTGGCGCGCAAGGCGGAAGTTTATCTGAAGTGTGTAAATACGGAATGAATGCGAATGTTGGATTGCTGATTAATTCCTCAAGAGCGATTATTTATGCTTCAAAAGGAACTGATTTTGTTGAAAAAGCAAGAGCAGAAGCGTTGAAAATGCAACAGGAAATGGCTGCAATTTTAGCTGACTAAAGAAAAAAAGCAAAGGCGAAAGGTTTAGATTTCATCGGTAACGGTGATTTTACATATCATGTGAAAATCAATATCTATCCATTCGCTTACTTTGATTAAGCCCATCATTTGGGTGACCGGAGTCAATCCGAAGTCCCGAATACTGAGTTTCTTTTTGCCATTGATAACTAATACTTCTCCGTCGTTATTGAATGAAATTGGGATGCAATAATGTCTTTTTACGCCTGTAATCGTGATACTGACAATTGCGTTTCCACTGTTTGATTCGCCTTTATCGTCAGGAGCTAAATCTAAATAGTTGATTTGTATTTGTAAATTGGGATAAGTATCGGATTTTAATAACTTCAAAAAATCCTTTAAAGCCATTTTATTATTAGAGGTAAAGTCCTTTACTCCTACCAAAAGTTTATTGTCGCTAAGTGTTATTTTATTTTGGTTTTGTGAAGTGGTAACCGATAATTTTCTGTTGGCAAGCTTATCACCATCCTGAAAAATTTTGAAAGAGATTACATTGGTTGTACCAGTAATCGTTAAAGAACTATTTTTTTGTAATCTGACATTAACAAGCGGTTGTGCGCTTAATGAAGTAGAAACGATGCAATACAGAAATACTATTTTAACAATTGTTTTCATATCGTAAAGATAAATAAAAAATAGGAGAAGAATGCTTCAAGACACAACGGTTTTAAGTAATTTAACGCCTTTATAAATGCAATAGCCCGAAATAAATGATTACAATTCAAGACCAACTCGGTATTTCCCATTCGTTTGCCACTGCACCGAAGCGCATCATTTCACTTGTTCCGTCACAAACCGAATTATTGTATGATTTGGGGCTGGAGGAACGAATTGTTGGTATTACTAAATTTTGTGTGCATCCGTTTCATTTTAAGTCTACCAAGAAAGTTGTAGGCGGGACAAAAACAGTTCACATTGAAAAAATAAAGGCGCTGCAACCCGACATTATCATTTGTAACAAAGAGGAAAACACGCAAGATATGGTGACTGAATTAAGTACCATTTGTCCTGTTTGGGTAACTGATGTTCTGACTATTGAAGATAATTTCAACATGATAACTGATTTTGGTCAACTCTTTAATTGCAGAACCGAAGCACAAAAATGGAATGATAAATTGGCTTTTGCTTTGAGCGATTTTAAAACCTTTATCAAAGACAAACCGTTACAAAAAGTGGCCTATTTTATTTGGAAGAATCCCTATATGGTTGCGGGTTCCCAAACGTATATTGATGCTTTACTGAAACTGAATCACTTTGAGAATATTTATGGCACGAAAGGGCGCTATCCTGAAATTGAATTAAAGAAAATTAGGTTAGAAGGGGATCCGGATTTGGTTTTATTGTCATCGGAACCGTTCCCGTTTAAGGAAGAAGATGCTTTTGAAATTGGGCGTTTTACACATCATGCTAAAACTATTTTTGTAGATGGGGAAATGTTTTCCTGGCACGGAAGCCGCTTGCTAAAAGCCATTCCCTATTTCAGAAAAATACATGAAAGACTAAGCCTCACACTCTTCTAAAACTAATTCTTCTGCCGGGATTGCAGTTTGTGCAATAGTGGTATTAATTTTTGAGATTTGTTCCGAAAGAATTTTAAATTCTCTTTGCAATTTTTCTATTTCACTTTTCTCTTTCAATAATCCTTCCATGGGGTGCAATTTTTTTGCAAATTTACGTTTTACAACTCAAAAATCGGCAATACTTTTTGTTAAGATTGCGATTTAAAATTAAAGTTCTATTTTTACAAAAAAAAAGCGTGATCAATTACACCATCTACAAGAATCCAAACAACACCCAATGGGTAACCTTTGTGCATGGTGCAGGCGGAAGTTCTTCAATTTGGTTCAAACAAATCAGAGATTTTCAAAAACATTATAATGTATTATTATTAGACTTACGCGGTCACGGAGAATCTAAACCAACTCTAAAAACAGCTTTTAAACAAAAATATACATTTGCGGCACTTGCCCACGATATTTTGGAAGTTTTAGACCATCTTAAAATAGAAAAATCGCATTTTGTCGGTATTTCATTAGGTACTATTTTAATCCGACAATTAGCCGAAATGTATCCGGAACGTGTACAAAGCATGATTCTTGGCGGTGCAATTCTGAAAATGAATTTTCGTTCACAAGTTTTGATGCGATTGGGTAATATGTTTAAATATGTTTTACCTTATTTGGTTTTATACAAGTTTTTTGCGTTTGTAATTATGCCTAAAAAAAGTCATAAACAATCGCGATTGCTTTTTATAAATGAAGCCAAAAAACTATACCAGAAAGAATTTATAAAATGGTTTAAATTAACTGCCGAAATCAATCCTGTACTCAAATGGTTTCGACAAGTTGAACTCAATATCCCGACACTTTATGTAATGGGCGAAGAAGATTATATGTTTTTACCTTCAGTTCGAAAAGTTGTAGAGAGTCATTACAGATCATCTAAACTTTTTGTGATTGAAAATAGCGGTCATGTCGTAAATGTGGAGCAACCCAATGCTTTTAATGCTGCTGTGCTTTCGTTTATAAACACTACAAAATAAAAAATGCCGGTATCCAAAAGGATGCCGGCATTCTTATAACTAACCAAAACCAAAATAATAAATAACCAGTTTATTACCCTACAAAGGTCGGACAGAAGTTCTTGTTTTGTTGTTAATATTGTGTTATTACTTTGTTGATGATACGTTAAGTTTTTTTACCTTTAATACTTTATTTTTAACTGTTTTAATTTTTATTGAAATTCAGCGGTTAAAAACAAATTGTTACATCTCCCCATTCCTACTTTCTTCTGTACAAATACTTTTTTTAATAGTTTTTTTTACCATCAAGATAAAAAATTTGTCGTTTTTTATTCTACTAAGTGCATTCGATTTTAAATAATACTAAAAATTACACTTATGAAATCAGAAAAAAAACTTACAACAGCGTCCGGAAGACCTTTTGTAGAAAATGAAAATTCACAGTCTGTCGGTCCGCGAGGTCCTTTGCTACTGCAAGATTACATTCTTCATGAAAAAATGGCTCATTTCAACCGAGAACGTATTCCGGAGCGGGTCGTTCATGCAAAAGGATCCGGCGCGTTTGGTACTTTTACGGTAACCCATGACATTACTAAATATACCAAAGCTAAATTGTTTTCTGAAATTGGAAAAGAAACAAAAGTCTTGCTTCGCTTTTCGACAGTGGGCGGTGAAAAAGGCTCGGCGGATACTGAAAGAGATCCAAGAGGTTTTGCCATAAAATTTTACTCCGAAGACGGAAACTGGGATTTAGTAGGCAATAATACTCCGGTATTCTTTATAAAAGACCCTAAGAAATTTGGCGATTTTATTCATACTCAAAAAAGAGATCCACACACCAATCTAAAATCCCCGACTATGATGTGGGATTATTGGTCTCTGAATCCAGAAAGCTTGCATCAAGTTCTGATTTTAATGTCTGATAGAGGAACTCCTTATGGCTATCGCCACATGAATGGATACGGCAGTCACACTTTTTCTATGCTTAATGCTGCAAACGAAAGGTCTTATGTCAAATTTCATTTCAAAACAGCACAAGGAATTAAAAATTTCACCAATGAAGAAGCGGCTCAAAATGAAAGCGCATGATATGGATTTTTCCCAACGCGATTTATTCGAAAACATTGAAGCCGGAAATTTCCCGAAATGGGACCTTAAAATTCAAGTAATGACCGAAGAAGAAGCCAATTCTCAGGATTATTATTTTAATCCGTTTGATTTGACAAAAGTTTGGCCCCATGGAGATTATCCTTTAATTGATGTTGGTGTTTTAGAATTAAACCAAAATCCACATAATTACTTTCAAGATATTGAACAAGCTGCTTTTGCACCTGCCCACATTGTAGACGGAATTGGTTATTCGCCTGATAAAATGTTACAAGGCCGATTGTTATCCTATCCGGATGCACAGCGCTACCGATTGGGTGCAAACTACGAACAGATTCCAGTAAATCGATGTCCGTTTGCGACTAATAATTACCAACGGGACGGAAGAATGCGTGTGGATGGAAATGGAGGGCAGAATCCAAATTATTTCCCTAACAGTTTTGATGAAATTGAAATAGACATGAATTATAAAGAACCGCCAATAGATCTATTTGGAAAAATGGCCGACTGGTATGACCGAAATTGCGAAGGAGAAAACGATCATTTTTCACAACCCGGAAAGTTATTTCAAATCATGACGCCAGAGCAACAAAAAAACACAATACATAATATTACAGGTGCAATGTCAGGAATTGAAGGCCCCAAAAAAGACCTCATCATCAACCGTCAATTGTACCATTGGTTTAGAGTCAATTCCAGTTTAGGAGCAGGAATTGCTAAGGGATTAGGCGTTGAAGTCAATCAGCATTTATAATCCCATTATTAACTAAAAAAGGCTGTTCAAGATTCCCCTGAACAGCCTTTTTAATGCTTTTTGGATTTATTCCAAAATAAAACTTACGCTTACGTTAGCCGTAATATTGATTTCTCCAACAGCCAATGTTTCTCTCGGAGCAGCTTCTCTATCGCTCATTGCCATTGTTTTCATAGCTGCATAAACCGGTTGTGGATAATAGGTTTGTGAATTATCTGATATTGTCATCGCTTTACCTACTTTTTGCCCCAATACCGAAACATAATCCTGTGCTTTTAGTTTCGCTTCTTTCATTGCTAATTTTCTGGCTTCTGATTGGTATTCCGCTAATTTTGAAGATTGGAACGTTACCGCATCAATTCTGTTAATTCCTTCGTCAACCAAACCTTCCATTAATTCATCATATTTAGATAAATCTTTCAACAGAATTTCGATAGTTTGAGTCGCGTTATAATTATGTTTCTTTTTTTCATAATCGTATTCCGGATTCAATGCAACACGTTGTGTTTTATAATCTGCAGGAGACAGGTTCATTTTTTTTATGAATTTCAAAACAGCTTCTATTTTTTGATCATTTTGCCTTTTTACATCTTTAGCATTATTCCCTTTTGTTTCCACCGTTACAGCAATCGATGCCTGGTCTGGAACTACTTTTATTTTTCCTTCTCCGTTCACGCTTATTTGTGGAACTTGTTTAATTTCCTGAGCGTATGTCATTGACATAAACATAATGGCTAAAATTAATGCTGCTTTTTTCATTTGAATTATTGTTTTAATTGTTTTGTATCATTTCTCTTTCAAAAGTTGTGCCATTATAATTTTCCCATCTTTTCCATTGCAAAAAGAATCACAATTGGAATAGCCAATAAAATAACCATCAAAGTATGTTCTGCAAATAATTGTGGCTCTTTGATAAGTGTAATCAAATAACCGCCAACAGCACCTCCAAAATGTGCCGTATGACCAATATTATCATTTTTAGCTTTCATTCCGTAGATAGAATACAGCAAGTACAGAATTCCAAAAAGATAGGCCGGAATCGGAATAACAAAAAAGATTCCCAACATCATGTCCGGCTGCAATAATATAGCCGAATATAAAACACCCGTTACAGCACCCGAAGCACCAACAGCTCTATAACTGTAATCGTTTTTGTGAAAAACCATCGTCAACAAACTCCCGAAAATTAAGCTTCCGAAATAAACCAATCCGAATGAAAAATCACCTAAATAGCCTATTACCACCGGAGCAAAAAACCAAAGTGTCAACATATTAAAAATTAAATGCGTCATATCTGCATGAAGAAATCCCGAAGACAACATCCGGATTTGCTCTCCGGCCCGAATACTTCCGACATGAAATTCATATTTTCTAAAAAAAGAAAGGTCATTAAAACCTTTGTAACTTATTAAAACGTTAACGACAATTATAGCTATTAAAATGGTATTCATACAGTTGTTTTATTAGGAATCGTAAAGATAGTGAAACTCAAGTTTGATACAGTTCAGTGTCAAAATTTATATCGTTGTTTCTTTTTGCGTTATATTTGCATAAAAAAATACTGCATGCAATTTCTCGTTTTTATCATTGCCTTCCCATTTCTGTGGATTATTTCAATCCTGCCGTTTCGCCTTTTTTATTGGTTTTCAGATTTTGTGTATTTGATCTTATATTACATTATTGGCTATCGCAAAAAAACGGTCAGAGAGAATTTAGCTTTGGCTTTTCCAAATCTTAGTGCAAAAGAACGACTCGTTATCGAAAAAAAATCATACCACCATTTGTGCGATATATTTCTGGAAATGATAAAAACCATGACTATTTCTCCCGAAGAAATGAATAAAAGATTCATCATCACCAATCTTGAAGTAGTCAAAGAATATGAAAAAAAGGGAAAAAGCACGATTCTGTTAGCCTCTCATTATGCGAGTTGGGAATGGTTGTTGACTCTTAACGAAAAAACACTTTTCAGAGGAATAGGCGTTTATAAAAAAATCGCCAATAAATACTTTGACAAATTAATTCGGGATATTCGTTCTAAATACAAAGCCGAATTAGTGGAAACAAAAAGAGCCATTCCGTTAATCGCCGAAAACCAAGAGAAAGGAATCCTGAGCATGTATGGTTTAGCCAGTGATCAATCGCCAAAACTAAATAGAGCATTTCATTGGGACAAATTCATGGGAGTAGAAGTTCCGGTGCATACCGGAGCCGAAATGCTAGCCAAAAGATATGATTTGAATGTTCTTTTTGTAAAAGTAAAAAAGGTAAAAAGAGGTTTCTATGAAGCTACTTTTGTTCCAATTACGGATAATCCAAGATCAATACCTGATTTTGAAATCACCAATGTGTTTTTAAGAGAAGTCGAAAAACAAATCCTTGAAGCGCCCGAATATTATTTCTGGACGCACAAACGATGGAAACACAAAAGGTAGTTTTCTTAATCTTATAAGTGCTATAAAGCGAACCATTTTTTCACCAATTCATCTTCAAATGTTTGCGGATGATGGTTTATAAACTCATTCGTATCTTTATTATAATCATAATCCAAAGCCCATTTTTTATGGTTTTGTGCCAATGCTTTTAAGCTGTCACAAACCCATTTAATTTCGGCATTTGTAGTGGTTGGATGAATTGACATTCGAATCCAGCCCGGTTTTCGGATTAAATCACCCAGACTGATTTCGTCAATCAATTGATGTGATGTTTCTTGGTCAACATGCAACAGGAAATGACCGTAAGTACCGGCACAACTGCATCCGCCACGCGTTTGAATCCCAAATTTATCGTTCAGCAATTTCACTCCCAAATTAAAATGTAAGTCTTCAACAAAAAATGAAATCACACCCAGTCGATCGCGATGTTGACCGGCCAGAATTTTAATATTGGTAACATTTCCTAATTCTGAGAAGATATAATCCACAATTTCATGTTCTCGTTTCAAGATATTCTCAATTCCCATTTGCTCTTTCAACTGAATCGCCAGTGCGGTTTTAATCACTTGAAGAAACCCAGGAGTGCCGCCATCTTCCCTGTCTTCAATATTATCAATATATTTATGCTCGCCCCAAGGATTTGTCCACGAAACAGTTCCTCCGCCGGGACAATCCGGAATCATGTTGTTGTATAATTTTTTATTAAAAACCAAAACACCGGAAGTTCCTGGACCACCAAGAAATTTGTGTGGCGAAAAGAAAATTGCGTCCAAATAGGATTCAGCATCTTCAGGATGCATATCTATTTTAACATAAGGACCTGAACAGGCAAAATCCACAAAACAAACTCCATTATTTTGATGCATTAATTTAGCTGCTTGGTGATAGGGGGTGCGAATTCCGGTAACATTCGAGCAAGAAGTAATAGATGCTATTTTATAGGTTCTCGTTTTGTATTTTTCTAATAAAATAGCAAGATTTTCTATACTAAAAAGTCCGTCTTCCGAAGAAGGAATTACCTCAACATCTGCAATAGTTTCTAACCAAGACGTTTGATTGGAATGGTGTTCCATGTGCGAAATAAAAACAATTGGTTTCTTTTCGTCCGGGATATTGATGAAATCTTTCAGGTTTTCAGGCACTTTTAATCCTAAAATACGTTGGAATTTATTCACCACGCCAGTCATTCCGGTTCCATCATTAATCAAAACATCATCACTATTGGCATGCACATGCTCTTTAATGATACTTCTAGCCTTATGATACGCTTTTGTCATGGCCGTTCCGGAAACGGTAGTTTCAGTATGTGTATTAGCGACAAAAGGACCAAACTCGTTCATCAATTTTTCCTCAATCGGGCGGTACAATCGACCACTGGCAGTCCAATCCGTATAAATGATTTTTTGCTTTCCGTAAGGAGATTCAAAATCTTGATCAATTCCGATAATATTCTTTCGAAATTGTTGAAAATACTGCTCTAATTGGGTTGAAGTTTCTTTGGTAATCATTGCATACTGAATTTGATTTCAAAGATATTGATTTTTGAATGGATATAATTGTTTAAAAATGTTAAAGAAAAGGAATGAATAAAAGGATTATTTACTAAAAGAAAACCCTTTCAAAGTACTGCTGCTTTGAAAGGGTTTTTAATTTAAATTGCATTATAGTTTTAGATTCCGGCTACTGCTTTTATCTCGTCTATAATTCGCAATGCCAAATCATCTGCCAATTGTTGCGAAGCAGCTTCGGTATAAATACGTATAATTGGTTCTGTATTTGATTTTCTTAGATGAACCCAATTTTCAGCGAAGTCAATTTTCACGCCGTCAATAGTGGTAATATCTTCGTTTTTATATTTTTCGGTCATCGCAACAAGAATCGCATCAACATCTATTTGGGGTGTCAATTCGATTTTGTTTTTGCTCATGTAATATTCCGGATAGGATGCACGCAAAGCCGAAACCGACATTTTTTTATTCGCCAAATGGGTTAAAAACAAAGCCACTCCAACCAAACTGTCTCTACCATAATGGGATTCCGGATAAATAATTCCGCCATTTCCTTCGCCACCAATGATAGCATTGTTTTTTTTCATTAATTCCACTACATTTACTTCACCAACTGCGCTTGCTTCGTAGTTTCCGTTGTGCAGGTTCGTTACATCACGCAATGCACGAGAAGAAGACATATTCGAAACCGTATTTCCTGGCGTTTTACTCAAAACATAATCTGCACAAGCGACTAAAGTATATTCTTCGCCAAACATTTCTCCGTCTTCACAAATGAAAGCCAAACGATCCACATCCGGATCAACTACAACTCCTAAATGGGCGCCTTCTTTAACAACCAATTCTGAAATATCAGTTAAATGCTCTTTTAAAGGTTCCGGATTATGGGGAAAATGTCCGTTAGGTTCGCAATATAATTTTATGACTTCAACACCCATCAATTCTAATAATTTTGGAATAATAATTCCTCCAGAAGAATTCACGCCATCAACCACCACTTTGAATTTAGCTGCTTTTACTGCATCAACATCAACCAAAGGTAGATTTAAGACTTCATCAATATGAATATCCATGTAGGCATCATTAATCATAATCGCGCCAATATTATCCACATCCGAAAAATCGAATGCTTCATCTTCGGCAATTTTAAGGATTTTTTCTCCTTCGATACCATTTAGAAATTCTCCTTTTTCGTTCAATAATTTCAAAGCATTCCACTGTTTTGGATTGTGAGAAGCGGTCAAAATAATTCCACCGTCTGCTTTTTCAAGAGGAACAGCAACTTCAACGGTCGGGGTTGTAGAAAGTCCCAAATCAATAACATCGATTCCCAAACCTATCAAGGTATTCACTACTAAATTATGAATCATAGGTCCCGAAATTCGGGCATCACGACCTACAACAACTGTAAGTTTTTCTTTCCCCACATAATTTTTTAGCCAAGTTCCATAAGCCGAAGCAAACTTCACGGCATCGAGTGGCGTTAGGTTGTCACCAACTTTCCCTCCAATTGTTCCTCGAATTCCTGATATAGATTTTATTAAAGTCATTTAGTTGTTTGTTTAGGTATTAAAATACAAATATAAAAAAGTTACTGAGTTGTATTCAGACTTATGAAACATGTTTTAAAAAATTCTGTCTTTATTTTTAATTAAAAGACATATTGCATACTTAAAGTTTTACCTGATTCGACACAAGAAAAGGACTACTTAAAATTCATGAAGAACATATCAAGTCATTTAATGTAAAAATCATTACTTTTGTATTAAAATACATAATTTGTTTAGAAATTGTAAATAGAACGGGCATCTTTGAAAGTACTTTGTGAAATTAATTATTTAGTTTACCCATATTTATTTTTTAAGCCGTAGCTACTAAATTACAATTGTTTTTTTTAAGCAGTTGACTGCAAAACAATTCAATTTTTTGAATTAATAAAAAACTAAACCATTGGTATTTGATAAAAACAACGTAATAAATTATAATATGAAATTTAGACACCTCTTATTTTTGGCATTATTGTTAGCAAACACTTATACATTTGCTCAAAAAAAAGTCAATACTGATAGTCTATTAGTTGTAACTAATAAATTGATTTCTGTAGAAAAAAATTATAGTAAAGCAATTGAACTTGGTCATTTAGGAATTAAGAATGCGCCCAATTATTTGGATTTTCATATTGCATTAGGAAGAGCTTATAAAATGACCCATGAAATAGACAGTGCGCGCTATTATTTTAATCATGTTATCATTAAAAACCCAAAATACAAAGAAGCGTTTTCGTATTTGACCCTATTAGAAATTGAAAGCAATAATGCCAGTGCAGCAGTAAAAACAATTGACCAAGGATTAGCACTTTATCCGGAAGAAAAAGAATTTTATTTACTGAAACTTCGTGCTTTGAATTTAGAAAATGATGCAAAAACATCTGCTGATTATTTAGAGTTTTTGATAACAAAATATCCGGATGACAGTAGCCTGAAAGATCAATTATATGACATCAAGCTGGTTTCTTTTTCTGACCGAATCGGTTTAAGCAACACGACAACTTTTTTTAATCGACCAGGAGTTGGTCCATGGAATTATACGAGTTTACAACTCGTCAAACAACTTAAAAATTTAACCTTAATAGGCCGATACAATTACAACGACAGACAATCGAATAATCAAAGTATACTTTCGGGTTCGATGTACGAGTTTGAAACTTATTATAAAACTTCTAAAAAGAATTATTCCTTTTTTAATATTGGTTTAAGCAACGATCGTATTTTTCCGAAAGTAAGATTAAGCTATTCTTTTTTTCAAAATTTAGGGAAAGGTTGGGAAAGCGAATTGGGTATGCGATACAACAAAACCATAAATAATGAGAATTATTCTGCCGCAATAGGTATTGGAAAATACATTGGACCAGGTTGGTTAAATATTAAATCCTACATGCAACTGGGTCAAAAGAAACCTTATCCTTCTTTTTCTTCCACCTATAGATATTATTTTAATTCCCGATTTGATTATTTTTCTGTAAACGCAGGTTACGGAACATCCCCGGATGAAAGAGAAACCATATCGCAATTTGACGAAAGGATTTCGTTAAGTTCCTATAGAATGGGAGCTGGATACAACAAAGTACTTTATAAAAAAATAATTTTGGGAGTTCAAGCAGGTTTCAACAGACAAGAATATACTCCGAGTAAATACCAAACTGAAACAAACATTTCTGTAAATTTACAATATATGCTTTAACGGCGTTTTTAATAATTAATACAGGTGCCCTACCCTTTTTTGAACTGAAAAACAGATTCCAAAAATTATTAGTAATATTCCAATGAATAAGAATTTAACTGTTTTCTAAAAAAATTAAGAAAAGTAAACAATCAATTATGAGCAATAAAAATACCGGAAACAACAAACTTAAAAGCGTAATACTTTTTTCTTTCTTTGGTTTAAGTTTAGTATTCCCTTTAGGTTTATTAATGTTAACTGTAGGTCCAACACGAATGATTGCTGAGAAAGCAGCGGCCGAAAACTGGACTGAATCAAATGAAAGTACCGTTCAAAAAATAGTAGTTCTTCTTTTTTTAGTGGTAGTTTTATTCTTAACCATCTTTGTGAATCGTTTCTTTATTAAATCCAAAAGTACTTCCAGTAAAAACTTAATGTTAGTGTTTTCCGGAATTGCCTTGTTGGTTTCCTTATATATTTTTAGTTTTAAACCGGAACTCTTAATTAATTCAAGCGCAGACGACACCGATTTTAATAAAAGTGCTAACGCAGAATTCCATTTTGGACCTTATCCTGATGCCGATAAAATTGCAGAACTAAAAGATCAAAATTACACTGCAATTATTTCATTATTGAATAAAATGGTTATTCCGGCAGAACCCATTTTGATGGAAAAAGAAATCAAAAATACTACTGAAGTTGAAATGAAATTAATTTCGATTCCTATGCTTCCTTGGATTGATGACAATAATACTTCTATCCTCAAAATTCAGGATATCGCCCGAACTTTTAAAGGGAAATATTATGTTCATTGCTATCTTGGTAAAGACAGAGCCAATGTTTTTAAAAACATAATAGAAAATGAAAATAGCGCCATCAAAATTAAAAGTGAGCTCGGTTCTAATAATATTGATACTTTAAAAAGTTTTGAGCGCGGAAAAATTGTCAAACTACAAAAACACATTTATTACACTCCGTACCCAACAGACGATGAATATTTTGGTTTTATATTAACCGGAAAAATAGAAAATGTAGTTTGTATAATGGATCAAAAAATAGATAAAGTTTTGGTTGAAAAAGAAACTAAAATCATGCGCCATTACAACCAAGATTTTCATTTTCTTCCTTTGGCAGATTCAGATTCAGATAAGAAAATTCAATCTGTGATAGACAGCATTTTAAAACTTAAACAACCTGTTTTAATCAATTCCTATTCTACAAAAACAAATCTTGCAGAGCGATTTGTCAAATTGTTTAATGCTACAAAAAAAGGAAAGAACTAATTATTTCTTAAAACCGTTTTTTATCCTTTAGATTTATCAGCTAAAGCGTTCTGTATTTTTTATATTTACAAAAACATATTTAGTACTGTACCTAATCCCAGCTTAAAAAATGAATTTTCTAGCCCACATCTATCTTTCGGGAGATAATGATTTGATTAAAATCGGCAATTTTATGGCTGATGGTATTCGCGGAAAACAGTTTGAAAATTATCATCCTGAGATTCAAAAAGGAATTATTTTGCATCGGTTCATTGATACTTTTACAGATGCACATCCTGTTTTCCGACAAAGCACTAAGAAGTTGCACGAAAATTATCACCATTATGCCGGAGTAATCGTAGATGTTTTTTACGATCATTTTTTAGCGAAAAACTGGAATCTTTATTCCGATGAAAAATTAGAAGACTACACGGAACGATTTTACAAATCCCTTCAGGAGAATCAAACTATTTTGACGCTCAAAACCCAAAACTTATTGCCTTACATGACAAAATATAATTGGTTAGTAAGCTACCAAACTGTTGAAGGAATTAATCGCATTTTGACTCAAATGGACAGCCGTACTAATAATCAATCCAAAATGCGGTTTTCAACCAACGAACTTGAAAAATACTATCCGGAATTTGAAGCTGAATTTACCCTTTTCTTCGAAGAATTAAGGAATCAATCCCTAATGAAATTAAAGTCCCTATGAAAAAAACAATGCTGATTCTTTGCTTTTTAACTTTCCTAATTTCAAATAAAACCATTGCACAAACCGGGTTAATTTCCGATAAAGCAATGGTAGTTTCGGCACGAGAAGAAGCTTCAAAAATTGGTGTTGAAATCATGAAAAAAGGTGGAAATGCCTTTGATGCCATGGTTGCTACCGAATTAGCCTTGGCAGTAGCCTACCCCTATGCCGGAAACATTGGCGGAGGCGGTTTTATGGTGTACCGCAAAGCAAATGGCGAAATTGGTTCCTTAGATTATCGCGAAAAAGCACCTTTGGCAGCCACAAAAGATATGTTTCTGGATCAAAACGGAAAAGTTATAAAGGGTAAAAGCACTGAATCTCCTCTTGCTATAGGAGTTCCCGGAACCATTGCCGGAGTATTTGCAGTACATAAAAAATTAGGTTCCTTACCCATGTCCGAAATTTTGAAACCCGTTATAGCATTAGCCGAAAAAGGAGTTATTGTTACCCGAAGACAAGAACGAAGACTAAATGATTACAGAGCCGAAATCATCAAAGTTAACGGAGATAAAACATTGTTTGCTACTGTTTTTAAACAAAATGACACCATCAAATATCCTGCTTTGGCTGAAACTTTAAAACGAATTTCAAAAAAAGGGAAAAACGAATTTTATAAAGGAAAAACAGCCAAAATACTAGTAAAGTATTTGCAACAAAAAGGAGCTATAATCACCCGAAAAGATTTATCCAAATATGAAGCCAAATGGAGAACGCCTTTGACTTTCAATTATAAAGATTTAAAAATAATTTCGATGCCTCCTCCCAGCAGCGGTGGAATTTGTCTGGCCGAGATTATGAAGATGATTGCCCTTTATGATTTAGCCAAAATGGGACATAATTCAGCAGAAGCCATTCAAATTATTGTAGAAGCCGAAAGGAGAGCCTATGCGGACAGAAGTTATTATTTAGGAGATCCTGATTTTGTAAAAATTCCACTAAAAGCATTAATGGATGATGCGTATTTAAAACAACGCATGTCTAATTTTAGTTTTGAAAAAGCCACATTATCATCGGAAATTAAGGAAGGTAAAGTAAATTATAACGAAAGTACCGAAACGACACATTATTCAATCGTAGACCAATTTGGGAATTCAGTTGCAGCCACTACGACAATAAATGATGGTTATGGTTCTAAATATTATTGTAATGAATTGGGCTTTTTTCTAAATAATGAAATGGATGATTTTAGTGCGAAACCCGGAGAACCCAATATGTTTGGACTTGTAGGAAACGAAGCCAACAGCATTGCGCCACAAAAACGAATGTTAAGTTCGATGACTCCAACCATCGTTGAAAAAAACGGAAAATTATTTATGGTTGTTGGTTCGCCGGGAGGTTCAACCATTATTACTTCGGTGTTACAAACGATTTTAAATGTTTATGAATATCGTTTTAGTATGCAGGAAGCAGTAAACGCTCCTCGTTTTCATCATCAATGGCTACCGGATTTAATCACTTTTGAGCCCAATACTTTTGACAATAGAACCTTTGATTCATTGAAATCAAAAGGATATATAATCAACGAAAAAACGACTCCGGTAATCGGGAAAGTAGATGCTATTTTAGTTTTACCTAATGGAAAAATTGAAGGTGGCGCAGATTTTAGAGGCGATGATACTGCTGTAGGATTTTAGAACAGTTTGAAATAAAAATGTATGAACTTTATAATTGCTTTAGAAAACGCTTTTGCGGCAAATAAAAATCCGGAAAATGCTTTTGCCATGTCAAAATACATGAAGAATAATTTTCCTTTTTTTGGAATAAAAACAGACGAACGGAGACGTATTTTCTCGGCAATTTGGAAAGAAAACAAAATAGAAGTTTCAGCAAACGCAAGAGCAATTGCTGAAACATTATATTCAAAACAAGAACGCGAATTTCATTATTGCGCCATTGAAATATTAATAAAAGAACTCAAAGGAAATTACACTAAAAAAGACATTGAATTTATTGAAAAACTTATAATAACCAACTCTTGGTGGGATAGTGTCGATACGATTGCAAAATACATGTTGGGCACATATTTAATGGAATTCCCCGCAGAAATTGATTCAGTAATTGATGGTTTTTCCTGTTCAGAAAATAAGTGGTTGAACCGAAGTGCTATTTTATTTCAATTGGGTTATAAAGAGAAAACCAATTTTGATTTACTAAAAGAAATCTGTAAAAAACACCAAGATTCGAAAGAATTTTTTATCCAAAAAGCAATTGGCTGGGCGTTACGCGAATATGCAAAAACAAATCCCGAAGCGATTCGGAATTTTGTTCTTAACAGCGATTTAAAACCATTGAGTAAAAAAGAAGCTTTAAAAAATATCAGATAAATTAATATAGTAGTAATTTAGCGCGTTCATTAAAGACAAATGTTCAAAAAGTTTATTTACAAGTTAGAAAGCATCATTGCTTGGTCTCAAACAAAAATAACGCCAAAGCAGTTTATATTTTTATCAGCTGTTTTAGTTGGTATTTCTGCTGCTTTTGCTGTAATTGTTTTAAAAACTTTTGCGCATTGGGTATTTTCTTTTGCTACTTATGTCAGCGGTATTTTGAAACTGGGTTTTCTGAATAGTATTTTACCCATAATCGGTATTCTGCTCACCGTTTTGGTCATCAAACGCGTTTTGGGAGGAACAATTCAAAAAGGAACTTCTCAGATTTTATATGCTGTTGCCAAAAAAGCAAGTATTATTCCAAAAAAGCAAATGTATGCCCAAATCGTTACCAGTTCCCTTACTGTAGGTTTAGGAGGTTCTGCCGGTTTAGAAAGTCCTATTGTAATTACGGGCGCCGCTTTTGGATCTAATTATGCCCAAAAATATAAGTTAAGCTATAAAGACCGAACGCTTCTCATTGGTTGTGGAGTTGCCGCCGGGATTGCCGCCGCCTTTAATGCGCCAATTGCCGGGGTATTATTTGCAATAGAAGTGTTATTGGTTGATGTCAGTATTTCAGCATTTACTCCAATTATGATTTCGGCAGCGACAGGAGCTTTAGTTTCGGTAATTCTATTGGACGAGGAAATTTTATTGTCTTTCAAACAACAACAAAACTTTGATTATCACAACATTCCTTTCTATATTTTATTGGGGTTATTCACAGGAATCATATCCATATATTACTCCAGAAATTTTCAAAGAGTTGAACATTTTTTTGGCCGTTTAAAACTCAGACCTTACAAAAAAGCATTATTCGGTTCTTCAATTCTGGCAATTCTCATTTTTATTTTTCCAACACTTTTTGGAGAAGGGTACGAAAGTATCAAAGTATTATCGCAAAATGATCCGGGACGATTATTAGAAAACACTTTATTCAGCGATTTCAGAAATAACAGTTGGGTACTTTTACTTTTTGTGGGTTGTACCATGATGGTAAAAGTGTTTGCCACAGGAATCACATTAAGTAGTGGCGGAAACGGAGGAAATTTTGCTCCTTCTCTGTTTTTGGGATCGTATGTTGGTTTTTTCTTTTCTAAATTTCTAAACTTAACTGGTTTGACAAAATTGCCAATCAGTAATTTTACAATGGTAGGAATGGCCGGAATCCTAAGCGGTTTGTTTCATGCACCCTTGACAGCTATTTTCCTTATTGCAGAAATTACAGGTGGTTACAGCTTGATGATTCCGCTGATGATTGTTTCTTCTATCAGTTTTGCTATCTCTAAACGCTTTGAAAAACATTCAATGGATGTTAAAAACTTAGCCAAAAAAGGACATGCTTTTACCAGTAATAAAGACACAAATATCTTATCAACTCTGGACACCAATTCGATTATCCAAACGGATTATTTAACAGTCACTCCAAATGAAAACCTGACAAAATTAGTTGATTTGATTTCGCATTCCAACCAAGTCATATTTGCCGTTGTAGACGATGAAAACAGGTTGTTGGGCATTGTTCATTTTAATGATATCAGAGAAATTATATTCAATACTTACAGAGTAAAATATACATTGGTCAAAGAAATAATGGTTCAACCAATTGAGATTATCCATCCGGATGACAGCATGGAATTAGTCATGAACAAATTTGAAAAATCAAGAAAAGCATTCTTACCCGTACTCAAAAATGATAAATATTTTGGTTTCATATCAAAATCTATAGCTCTGGAAGCCTACAGAACCAAACTAAAATCAATGACGATAGAATAATTTTTAATACTTCTTTTAACATAAACTTCTAAACTGTTGTACCGAAAGAATCAATCAAAATGGTAACTTTGCTTTTTTGCAAAAATTATGTTAGACAAAGACAATACGATTGACGTTCAAGGTGCCCGAGTACACAATCTTAAAAATATAGACATTTCCATTCCTCGTGAAAAACTGGTTGTGATTACCGGACTTTCGGGTTCTGGAAAATCATCACTGGCATTTGACACTATTTATGCCGAAGGACAACGCCGCTATGTAGAAACTTTCTCGGCTTATGCGAGACAATTTCTTGGTGGTTTAGAACGGCCCGATGTGGATAAAATTGACGGACTCTCCCCTGTTATTGCCATTGAGCAAAAAACAACCAGCAAAAGTCCGCGCTCAACTGTTGGTACCATAACTGAAATTTACGATTTCCTTCGTTTGCTTTACGCCCGTGGTGCAGATGCTTATAGTTATAATACCGGCGAAAAAATGGTTTCCTATTCCGATGAGCAAATCAAGGATTTGATTATTCAGGATTTTATCGGAAAACGCATCAATATTTTAGCGCCTGTTATTCGCGCCAGAAAAGGACATTATGCTGAACTTTTTCAGCAAATTACCAAACAAGGATTTTTGAAAGTTCGCGTGAATGGCGGTATTCAGGATTTGGTTTCAGGGATGAAATTAGACCGATACAAAACACACGATATCGAAATTGTGGTGGATCGAATGCTTATTGAAAACACGCCAGATAATGAAAAACGATTATCCGAAAGTATCAATACTGCCATGCATCACGGCGAAAATGTATTGATGGTTTTAGACCAAGATACTGACGAAGTACGTTATTTCAGTAGGAATTTAATGTGTCCAACAACAGGAATTTCGTATCAGAATCCGGAACCCAATTTGTTTTCTTTTAATTCCCCAAAAGGTGCTTGTGATCATTGCAACGGTTTAGGAACGGTGAATGAAATCAATATCAAAAAGATTATTCCAAATCCAAAATTGACTATAAAAAATGGCGGTTTTGCTCCTTTGGGCGAATATAAATCGTCTTGGATTTTTAAACAATTAGAAATTATTGGCGAAAAATATGGCTTCAAATTAACCGATGCAGTTGAAAATATTTCGGAAGAAGCGATGGAAATGATTTTGAATGGCGGAAAAGAAAAGTTTGTTGTCAATTCAACCGCTTTGGGAGTCGCCCGAGAATATAAAATTGATTTTGAAGGAATTTCGCATTTTATCAAAAACCAACATGACGAAAGTGGTTCAACAACTATAAAACGTTGGGCTGCCGCATTTATGGACGAAATAAAATGTCCGGTTTGCGAAGGTTCCCGATTGAAAAAAGAAGCGATGTTCTTTAAAATCAACGAAAAAAGCATTACTGAATTATGTGATATGGACATTTCGGATTTGACGGCTTGGTTTCTGGATTTAGACCACCATTTATCCGATAAACAAAAACGTATTGCTACCGAAGTCATTAAAGAAATTAAAGACCGATTGGCTTTCTTGATGAATGTTGGTTTAGATTATTTGGCTTTAAGCCGAAGTTCAAAATCACTTTCAGGCGGTGAAGCACAACGCATACGATTAGCGACGCAAATTGGTTCACAATTAGTTGGCGTTTTATATATTTTGGATGAACCGAGTATTGGTTTACACCAAAGGGACAATGATAAATTGATTCATTCTCTGGAACAATTGCGCGATATTGGTAATTCTGTCATTGTGGTAGAACATGATAAAGACATGATTGAACGCGCGGATTATGTGATTGATATTGGTCCAAAAGCGGGGAAATATGGCGGAGAAATCATCAGTAAAGGAACTCCGGCCGAAATCCTTGCAGCGCATACCATCACAGCGATGTACATGAATGGCGAAATGAAAATTGAAGTGCCAAAAAAACGTCGGGAAGGCAATGGAAAATCCCTAAAACTTACCGGAGCAACGGGAAATAACCTGAAAAATGTTTCGATTGAATTGCCTTTGGGCAAAATGATTTGCGTGACCGGAGTTTCAGGAAGTGGAAAGTCGACTTTGATTAATGAAACGCTGTATCCGATTTTGAATGCGTATTATTTTAATGGCGTAAAAATTCCAAAACCGTACAAAAAAATTGAAGGTTTAGAACATATTGACAAAGTAATTGATATAGACCAAAGCCCGATTGGAAGAACACCACGCTCAAATCCGGCAACTTATACTGAAGTTTTCACCGAAATTAGAAACTTGTTTACAATGACTTCGGAGAGTATGATTCGAGGTTATAAAGCGGGTCGTTTCAGTTTTAATGTCAAAGGCGGAAGATGCGAAACATGTGAAGGTTCCGGAGTACGAACGATTGAAATGAACTTTTTACCAGATGTTTATGTAGAATGTGAAACCTGTCAGGGTAAGCGTTTTAACAGAGAAACTTTGGAAATTCGATATAAAGGAAAATCCATTTCGGATGTGTTGAATATGACGGTTGATGAAGCAGTTCCTTTCTTTGAAAATATTCCGAAAATTTATCGAAAAGTAAAAACGATTCAGGATGTTGGACTGGGCTATATTACACTTGGACAACAAAGTACCACGCTTTCGGGTGGTGAAGCGCAGCGAATAAAACTGGCTGGTGAATTGTCTAAAAAAGATACCGGAAATACGTTTTATATTTTGGATGAGCCTACAACCGGACTGCATTTTGAAGATATCAGAGTGTTGATGGAGGTGATTAATAAACTGGTAGACAAAGGCAATACAATTTTGATTATCGAACATAATATGGACGTCATTAAACTGGCGGATTACATCATAGACATTGGACCTGAGGGTGGAAAAGGCGGTGGACAACTTGTTGCCAAAGGAACACCTGAAGAAATTATAAAAAACAAGAAAAGCTATACAGCACAGTTTTTGAAAAAAGAATTACTCTAGTTTCATTACTTTATGTAATTTTAATAAAAATGTGGAATTAAAACAGGATGCCCTAGCCCAGATAGTAGTGAAAATCCTTTTTAGTTCTGATTTTTTCAGGACTAAAAAGATTGTAACGGATAGCTGGAAATAGCTCCAAAAAAAGATAAAAATGAGATTAGAAGATTTTGATAATGATGAAGATAAAATCATTCAAGACCGATTGAAACAAAAAACTTGGAATGAGATTAAGACCAATGACAGCTGGGCAATTTTTAAAATTATGGCTGAGTTTGTCAATGGATACGAAGCTATGGGACGCATTGGACCGTGTGTGACTATTTTTGGATCAGCGCGAATAAAACCCGGAGATTTTTATTATTTATTGGCCGAAAAAATTGCTTACAAAATCAGTAAAGCGGGTTATGGCGTGATTACCGGCGGTGGTCCGGGGATTATGGAAGCCGGAAATAAAGGAGCTCATTTGGGGGGCGGAACTTCGGTGGGATTGAATATTGAGTTGCCTTTTGAACAGCATTTTAACCCTTATATTGACCACGACAAAAATCTGAATTTTGATTACTTTTTTGTTCGAAAAGTCATGTTTGTTAAGTATTCACAAGGATTTGTTGTGATGCCTGGCGGTTTTGGAACTATGGATGAATTGTTTGAAGCCATCACTTTGATTCAGACGAAAAAAATTGGAAAATTCCCTATTATTTTAGTTGGAACTGATTTTTGGTCCGGATTAGTTTCTTGGATAAAAACGGTTTTGGTTGAAAAAGAACAAACAGTAAGCGCTACAGATTTAGATTTATTTAAAATTGTAGATACCGAAGACGAAGTGGTTGCTGTTCTGGATAAATTCTACAAAAAATATGATTTAAGTCCTAATTTCTAAACGATTGAGCTGTTTAAAATAAAACCTGTTTTAAGAGTAATTTTTATTCTTTTTGTAGGCAATAATACGTATATTGGTTTTAGTTTTTAAAATTCAACTTATTGAAATCAATTTATAAAATAGCATTCTATTTTCTTGTTTTTTTGGCTTCTGGAAAACAGTTTGCCCAGCACCATTCCCAACTTTCGGTTGAAGTGAATCTGGAGCATAAAACACTAAATATTCAACAAGAAATCACGTTTTTTAATCAATCAAATGATTCTTTAACGGCTATTATTTTAAATAATTGGAACAATGCTTATTCCGATAAAAATACGCCTTTGGGAAGACGTTTTTCTGATGAATTTTACAGAGGATTTCATTTAGCCAAGGAAGAAGAGCGCGGAAGTACAAAAAACCTGACCATCATTGCTCCAAACAAGTTATTTCTGAACTGGAAAAGAACTAAAAAAAATCCGGATTATATTGAAGTTGAATTGAGAGAAAAACTAGCTCCAAAACAAAAAATTACTTTATATCTAACCTACACGGTCAAAGTTCCGAGCGATAAATTTACTAAATACGGCTACACCGATGCAGGCGGAATGAATCTGAAAGACTGGTTCATCACTCCTGCCCGTTATGAAAATAATGCGTTCCTTACCTACAGCAACAATAATTTAGATGATGCTGCGAATGCGGTTTCAGATTTTGACATTGACATAAAAATCCCTAGAAATACTGCTCTAACAACTGATTTGAATCACGGACCACAATCCCAAAGCAAATCTTTTTCTACCTATCAATTAACGGGTAAAAACAGAACCGATTTCAGTCTTTTTATAGAGCCAAAATTGAGTTTTTACAGTTACAAAAACAGTTCGACCGAAGTGCTGACGAACATGAAAAACAACAAATTAGATGATATTCAAAAGGCTATTGTTGTAGATCGAATCGTAAATTTCGCTACTGATTTAATTGGGAAATACCCGCATGAAAAAATTGTCGTTTCGCAAGCAGATTATGAACGAAATCCGTTTTATGGGTTGAATCAACTGCCTTCTTTTATTAGTCCGTTTTCAGATGAATTTATGTATGAAATTAAATTCCTGAAAACCTATTTGAACATATATTTGAAAAACAGTCTGCGTCTGGATCCTAGAAAAGACAATTGGATTTATGATGGAATTCAAGTCTATGCGATGATGAAATATATAGAAGAGCATCATCCGGAGAGCAAGATGCTTGGCAGTGCCTCAAATATAGGTTTATTAAAAAGCTATAATTTGACCAACTTAGATTTTAATGAGCAATACAGCTATTTTTACATGCTTATGGCCCGAAAAAATCTGGACCAACCATTGGGAAGTTCAAAAACGGCATTAATTAAATTTAACGAACAAATTGCAAGTAAATACAGAGCTGGTTTAAGCATTCGATTTTTAGACCAATACTTGCAAAACAATGCAGTCACAACGAGTATTCGCCAATTTTATGCGCTGAATATGGCACAACAAACGTCAAGAACTGATTTTGAAACTCTGCTAAAATCAAATACTACTAAGGATATCAATTGGTTTTTTACTACCATTATTGATTCTCGTGACATTATTGATTATAAATTTACCGATGTCACCAGAACAAAAGACAGCATTACTTTTTCTGTAAAAAATAAAACTGGCGCTCCGATTCCAATTCCGGTTTATGGTACCAAAAAAGGTGCAGTTGTTTTTAAACAATGGTTAGACATCGAAGAATGCGACAGTACATTTACATTGGCACGAAAAAATGCTGACAAAATTGTTTTGAATTATAAAAATGAAGTACCGGAATACAATTTGAGAAACAACTGGAAAAAATTAGATGGTTTTTTTCCCAACAACAGACCGGTGAAATTTGTCTTTATGAAAGACTTAGAAGATCCCTATTACAACCAAGTCCTTTATGTTCCTACACTCACTTATAATTTTTATGATGGACTTTCTCCTGGAATAAGACTCCACAATAAAACTATTTTAGACAAGCCTTTTATTTTTGATATTAATCCGGCGTATTCAACAAAATCAAGTAATTTATCGGGATCTGCGGTTTTTGTTGTCAACGAAAATTACAGAAACAGCAACCTTTTTAATGTAAGATATTCGGTTTCGGGCTCATATTTTCATTATGCGCCAGATGCTTCTTACATGAGAATCAATCCAATGGTGCAATTACGAATTCGTGAAAGCAATTTTAGAGACAATAGAAAACAATTGATTCTCATGCGTCAAGTAGTCGTGAATCGTGAAAAAAGCGAATTTATAATTGATAATTCAGCCGAAAATTATTCGGTTTTTAACCTTAAATATGTAAACACCAGAACGGAAGTCATCAATCATTTCAATTTTAATTCAGAAGTCCAAATTTCGGGTAAATTTGGAAAAATAGCTACAGAAATGGAGTTTAGAAAACTCTTTGAAAATAACCGTCAGATTAATTTACGGTTCTATGCAGGGAGTTTTTTATACAATAAAACTGCTTCTGATTATTTTAGCTTTGCATTAGACCGACCAACAGATTACATGTTTGATTATAATTATTATGGAAGATCAGAAAGTACCGGTTTTTTTAGCCAACAATACATTCAGGCAGAAGGCGGTTTCAAATCTAAATTAAATACTCCCTTCGCCAATCAATGGATGACAACTTTGAATGCCAGTTTTAATATTTGGAATTGGCTCGAAGTCTACGGCGATATTGGTTTGTTGAAGAATAAACAACAAAATGAAAAATTTGTTTATGACAGCGGTGTGCGTTTAAATCTGGTAACAGACTATTTTGAATTGTACTTCCCAGTATACTCAAATAACGGATGGAAAATAGCACAAAAGAATTATAATGAAAAAATACGCTTTGTTGTTACTTTTTCTCCTAAAACATTAATTAATCTTTTTACCAGAAAATGGCTTTAATACAATAGAAAGAACCACCTATTATTAAACTATTCTCTAAAAAAGACCTTTTTCATTAAATTTAATTTAAATAAATAAGTATTTTATTTGAAATTGATTGTAAATAATAAAATTGTATTTTCTGCAATCAATTATGAAAATAGCGAGTTTTTAAGTAAATTTGCCCCAATAAGTGATCCTTTCAATTATGATAAAAGAAAAAACCAATTCCGCATTGACATTTGAAGATTTCAAAACCGAAGTCTTAAAAGACTACAAAATTGCCATAACCAGCAGAGAATGTAGCCTGTTAGGACGAAAGGAAGTATTAACAGGGAAAGCAAAATTTGGTATTTTTGGTGATGGAAAGGAGGTTCCACAACTGGCAATGGCAAAATCATTTAAAAATGGTGATTTCCGTTCTGGATATTATCGAGATCAAACTTTTATGATGGCTATTGGCCAATTGACTGTTCAACAATTTTTTGCCGGATTATATGGTCATACCGATATTAAGCAAGAACCTATGTCGGCAGGAAGACAAATGGGAGGTCATTTTGTAACACACAGTTTAAATGATGACGGAACTTGGAAAAATTTGACCAAACAAAAAAATTCAAGTGCCGATATTTCTCCAACAGCTGCGCAAATGCCCCGTTTATTAGGACTTGCACAAGCTTCAAAAATTTACAGACAGGTTTCAGGAATAACAAATGCTTCCAATTTTTCTATCGGAGGAAATGAAATTGCTTGGGGAACCATAGGAAATGCAAGCACTTCTGAAGGCGTTTTCTTCGAAACTATAAATGCAGCAGGCGTTTTACAAGTGCCATTGGTGATGAGTGTTTGGGACGATGAATACGGAATTTCTGTTCATGCCAAACACCAAACAACTAAGGAAAGTATCTCTGAAATCTTGAAAGGATATCAAAGAGAAGAAGGAACTAACGGATTCGAAATTTTAACCGTAAAAGGCTGGGATTATGTAGACTTAGTGGCTACTTATGAAAAAGCAGCGACAATTGCCCGCGAGAATCACATTCCTGTTTTAATTCATGTAAACCAGTTAACGCAACCACAAGGACACTCTAGTTCCGGTTCACACGAAAGATATAAAAATGCATCCCGACTGGCTTGGGAAAAAGAGTTTGATTGTGTTCGTCAAATGAAATTATGGATGATTGCCATTAATATTGCTTCGCCTGAAGAGCTCGAAGAAATCGATTTGGCAACCAAAAAAGAAGTCCTTGAAAGCAAAAAAGAAGCTTGGAAAGCCTTTATTGAGCCTATAATTGAAGAACAAAAAGAACTGGTTGCACTCTTGGAGAACATTGCTCTTTCCAGTAAAAATAAAGATAAAATTCTACAGTATTCTGCTAATTTAGATCGAATTAAAGACCCTTTAAAAAAGGAAATATTAGTTACAGCTCGAAAATCTTTACGCCTGTTAATCAATGAAGAAGGTCAAAATGAATTAGCACAATGGATAACAAAATACACCGATAAAACGCAACAAAAGTTTAGTCGTCATTTGTTTTCAGAATCGGAATCAAATGTTTTATCGTCTAAAAAAGTGCTTCCGGAATACAACGAGAACACCAAGGAAGAAATTGATGGCCGAATGATTTTGCGAGATAACTTCGACGCTATTTTTACCAAATATCCTGAAACATTAGTTTTCGGAGAAGATGCGGGAAACATTGGTGATGTGAATCAAGGTTTAGAAGGCATGCAGGAAAAATACGGAGAACTTCGTGTTGCCGATGTTGGTATTCGAGAAGCAACTATCCTTGGACAAGGAATAGGAATGGCTTTAAGAGGTCTTCGCCCAATTGCCGAAATTCAATATTTAGATTATTTATTGTATGCCATTCAAATCATGAGTGACGATTTGGCTACTTTACAATACAGAACCGTTGGTAAACAAAAAGCACCTCTTATTATTCGTACTCGTGGGCATCGATTAGAAGGTATTTGGCATTCTGGTTCCCCAATGGGAATGATCATTAATGCCATAAGAGGAATTCATGTTTTGGTTCCAAGAAATATGACTCAAGCGGCCGGATTTTACAATACACTGTTAGAATGTGACGAACCCGCACTTGTAATTGAATGTCTTAATGGCTATCGATTGAAAGAAAGAATGCCGTTAAATTATGGCGAATTCAAGACGCCGATTGGTGAAATTGAAACCCTAAAAGAAGGTACAGATATTACATTAGTTTCCTATGGATCTACTTTGAGATTAGTACAACAAGCAGCCAAAGAGTTATTAGAGATCGGTATAGACTGTGAAATTATTGATGTACAATCCTTACTCCCGTTTGACATTCATCACGATATTGTAAAAAGTATTATAAAAACCAATCGATTATTGATTATTGACGAAGATGTTCCAGGTGGTGCTTCAGCTTATATTTTACAACAAATTATTGAGCAACAAGACGCCTATTCGTATCTGGATAGTAAACCGCAAACACTTACTGCAAAAGCCCACCGACCAGCTTACGGAACCGATGGAGATTATTTTTCTAAGCCATCTGCCGAAGATATTTTCGAAAAAGTCTATGCGATGATGAATGAAGTTAATCCAGCTAAATTTCCTAATTTATATTAGCCTGAAAATTTTATAAATAAAAAAAGGATGTCAAAACGGCATCCTTTTTTATTTCCTGAAAAATTACTTTTTTTATATTTTTGATTTTAATTCCTGAGCATCAATATCACTGTGCGAAGCATTATAAACTGACTTTCCTTCCTTTATTAATACCAACTGAGGCGATTGATGCACCACTTGAAATCGAGTGGCAATTTCGTTTGAAACATCTCGATAAGCTATCAAATCCAGAAAATAGGTTTCAACGGAATCTGCGCTATTAAATTCATTTTCAAATTGTTTTAAGGCCATTCTGCTCACACTGCAACGGGTGCTATGTTTGAAAATAGCGACCGGTTTTTCATTCGATAATTCAATAATTTCATTCAACTGACCTAAATCGGTTAATGGAATCCAGTTAATGTTATTTTTTGAATTATCCGGCGTTTTCGAATTGCCAAAAACGGAATTAAATAGGCTCATTTTGTCTTATTTTAGTTTAATCTTTACTTCTTAAAACCCTATTATACAGACATTTTGTCGTAACTTTAAGGTATGGAATATCAATTGATGGTTGGTATGCAAAGTTAGTTATTTAATCAGAAATAATAATCTTAAAACACTGTAATCATGAACATCAATAAATTTACAATTAAATCACAGGAAGCGATTCAGCTTTCACAACAACTGGCCCAAGGTTTTGGTCAGCAACAAATAGAAAACGAACATATTTTCAAAGCTATTTTTGAAGTTGATGAAAATGTTGCCCCTTTTATTTTGAAAAAACTGAATGTAAATGTGCCGCTGTTTGAACAAATTTTAGACAGCACTATTCAAAGTTTTCCAAAAGTTTCCGGCGGAGAAATCATGTTGTCCCGAATTGCGAATACAACATTGAACGAAGCCGAAATTATAGCCAAAAAAATGAACGATGAATTCGTTTCTATTGAACATCTAATTCTGGCCATTTTTGCTTCAAAAAGTAAAGTAGCACAAATATTAAAAGATCAAGGCGTTACCGAAAAAGGATTGAAAGCTGCTATTGACGAATTGCGAAAAGGAGAAAGAGTAACTTCTGCATCTGCCGAAGAAACCTATAATTCTTTGAACAAATATGCCAAAAATCTTAATGAACTGGCCAGAACAGGAAAACTCGATCCTGTAATTGGTCGTGATGAAGAGATTCGAAGAGTTTTGCAAATTCTAACCCGAAGAACCAAAAATAATCCAATGCTTGTGGGAGAACCCGGCGTAGGTAAAACTGCCATTGCCGAAGGTTTAGCGCATCGTATCGTAGATGGTGACGTTCCAGAAAACCTGAAGGATAAAATTGTTTATTCCTTAGATATGGGTGCCTTAATTGCGGGAGCTAAATACAAAGGAGAATTTGAAGAGCGCTTGAAATCTGTCGTAAAAGAAGTGACTTCTGCCGAAGGCGATATTGTTTTATTTATTGATGAAATTCACACTTTGGTTGGTGCAGGAGGTGGCGAAGGCGCTATGGATGCGGCAAACATCTTGAAACCGGCTTTGGCTCGTGGTGAATTGCGTGCTATTGGAGCAACAACTTTAGACGAATACCAAAAATATTTTGAAAAAGACAAAGCACTCGAAAGACGTTTTCAAAAAATAATGGTGGAAGAACCAGATACCGAAAGTGCCATTTCTATCCTTCGTGGAATCAAGGAAAAATACGAAACACATCATAAAGTTCAAATCAAAGACGAGGCTATTATTGCTGCAGTTGAGTTGTCCCAGCGTTACATCACCAATCGTTTTCTTCCGGATAAAGCAATTGATTTAATGGATGAAGCTGCTTCGAAATTGCGCATGGAAATCAATTCAAAACCAGAAGAATTAGATGTTTTGGATCGAAAAATCATGCAACTGGAAATTGAAATTGAAGCCATTAAAAGAGAGAAAGACGAAAGCAAGCTCAAAATTTTAGGAATGGATTTGGCCAACCTCAAAGAAGACCGAAACGAGATTTATGCCAAATGGAAATCAGAGAAAGATGTTGTCGATAGTATTCAAGCGGTAAAAACAGAAATTGAAGACTTCAAATACGAAGCAGAACGTGCAGAACGTGAAGGAGATTACGGAAAAGTAGCCGAAATTCGTTACGGTAAAATAAAAGAATCACAAGAACGATTAGCCGTTTTATTAAAACAATTGCAAGAAAATCAATCTGGAACTTCTTTGATAAAAGAAGAAGTTACCCGTGAAGATATTGCCGAAGTAGTAGCCAAATGGACCGGAATTCCTGTGGTGAAAATGCTTCAGGGCGAAAGAGAAAAACTACTTCGACTCGAAGATGAATTGCATCACAGGGTTGTTGGCCAAGAAGAAGCGATTGAAGCCGTGAGCGACGCCGTTCGCAGAAGCCGTGCCGGTTTACAAGACATGAAAAAACCGGTGGGAACCTTCCTTTTCCTTGGAACTACCGGTGTTGGAAAAACCGAATTGGCCAAAGCATTAGCCGAATACTTATTCGACGATGAAAATGCCATGACGCGTATTGACATGAGTGAATACCAGGAACGCCACAGTGTAAGCCGATTGGTTGGTGCGCCTCCGGGATATGTAGGTTATGACGAAGGTGGACAACTGACCGAAGCCGTTCGTAGAAAACCATATTCTGTTATTTTATTGGATGAAATTGAAAAAGCGCATCCGGATACTTTTAATATTTTATTGCAAGTACTTGACGAAGGACGATTGACAGATAACAAAGGACGTTTGGCTGATTTCAAAAACACAATTATCATCATGACCTCGAATATGGGAAGCCAGATTATTCAAGATAAATTTGAGAATTTAAAAGGAGGTCTTGAAGCCGCTACCGAAGCTGCTAAAGTAGAAGTGCTAAGTTTATTAAAACAAACCGTACGTCCGGAATTCATTAACCGTATTGATGAAATTGTAATGTTTACGCCATTGACCAACGCAAATATTAGTCAAATTGTAGGTTTACAATTAAAAAGCGTTACCAAAATGCTAGCCCAACAAGGCATAACAATGGATGCAACACCGGAAGCAATTGCTTATTTATCTGAAAAAGGATACGATCCACAATTTGGTGCAAGGCCAGTAAAAAGGGTAATACAAAGAGATGTTTTAAACAAATTGTCTAAAGAAATTTTGGCAGGACATATCAAAACCGACAGTATTATTCTTTTGGATGCTTTTGATGGCGAATTAGTATTCCGAAATCAAAACGAATTGGTTGCTAAATAAAACCACTGATTCAACTCTGTAATTTAACAAAAAAACGAAAAAAATATATTTTTTTTCGTTTTTTTGTATTTGAATAATCGAATATCCTTTATATATTTGTTGCAACAAAAATCATTATGAAATCAATAACAAACAATACTTGGTGGTGGAACAATTTACGTCAGTCGTCGTGAACAAAGCTCCTATAGTATTAGTAAACTATAAATATAAAAGGCTTGTCATCACGACAGGCCTTTTTTTTGTTTTAAATTAAAATTAGTACACAACATTTAAATACATATCCATTGAAATCTTTTACACTAAATACAAAATACAAGCAAATACTTGCCGACACCATTACTCCGGTAAGTGTATATTTAAAAATTCGCGACAAATTCCCGAATAGCTTATTATTAGAAAGTAGTGACTATCATGGGAATGACAATAGTTTCTCTTACATCTGTTGCAATCCGATTGCTTCAATAAAAATAGAGAACGAAATCATCTCAAAAACATTTCCTGATGGAAGTTCTGAAAACATTGCCATTGATGCCAATACCAATATCCCGGAAGTAATTCAGGAGTTTTCAGGGCAATTCAAATCAGAGAAAAATGATTTCAAATTCATAAATAATGGTTTGTTTGGCTATATTTCATACGATGCGGTTCGTTATTTTGAAAAAGTAAGCATTGCCAAAAAAGAAAATAGCAATACAATTCCGGACGTGTATTATGCCGTGTACCAAAACATTATTGCCATTAATCATTTCAAAAATGAAGCATATATTTTTTGCCACAGCTTAGACGGGAAAAATAATATTGCCGAAATTGAACAACTATTACAATCCCGAAACATTGCTTCGTATAAATTCACTAAAGATGGAGAAGGTTTTTCGAATTTGACAGACGATGAGTTCAAGCACAATGTGGCTTTGGCCAAAAAGCATTGTTTTAGAGGAGATGTATTCCAATTGGTATTATCCCGAAGATTTACACAAGGTTTTAAAGGTGATGAATTCAATGTGTATCGCGCTTTAAGAAGCATTAATCCTTCCCCTTATTTGTTCTTTTTTGACTACGGCGATTTCAAAATATTTGGTTCTTCGCCAGAAGCACAGATTATTGTAAAAGACCGTAAAGCCGAAATTCATCCTATTGCAGGTACTTTCAAAAGAACGGGTGATGATGAAAAAGATGCTATTCTTGCCAAAGAATTGGCCATCGATAAAAAAGAAAATAGTGAACATGTCATGTTGGTCGATTTAGCCCGAAACGATTTAAGCCGAAACGGTCACAATGTGAATGTAGAAAAATACAGAGAAGTACAATTCTTCTCTCATGTCATTCACTTGGTTTCAAAAGTGACAGGACATTTGCACGAAAAAGCAACAACCATGCAAGTGGTAGCCGACACATTTCCAGCAGGAACTTTGAGCGGCGCGCCAAAACACAGAGCAATGCAACTGATTGAAGATTATGAAAAAACAAATCGTAATTTTTATGGAGGCGCCATTGGTTTTATGGATTTTGAAGGGAACTTTAATCACGCCATCATGATTCGTACGTTCCTAAGTAAAAACCATCAATTGCATTCTCAGGCAGGAGCCGGAATTGTTGCCAGCTCAGATGAAGAAAGTGAAATGCAGGAAGTATACAATAAATTAAGAGCGTTGAATGCCGCTTTAGATTTAGCCGAAACCATTTAGAAAAAGACGAAAGAGACAAGACGAAAGATAAAAACATGAAAAAAATACTAGTCATAGACAATTACGATAGTTTCACTTATAATTTAGTGCATTATCTGGAAGATTTAGATTGCGAAGTAACGGTGTACCGAAACGATGAATTTGATATTGATGAAATTGCAATTTTCGATAAAATATTGCTTTCTCCTGGACCTGGAATTCCGGATGAAGCAGGATTATTAAAAGAAGTGATTCAAAAATATGGTCCTACAAAAAGTATCTTTGGTGTTTGTTTAGGACAACAAGCCATTGGAGAAGTGTACGGAGGAACGCTTTCTAACTTAGATAAAGTGTATCACGGCGTGGCTACAAATGTAAAAACGGTCGTTGATGATGAACTTTTATTTGAAGGATTAGGGAATGAATTTGAAGTGGGACGCTACCATTCCTGGGTAGTTGACGCTAATTTGCCGGAGGTTCTTGAAGCAACTTCATTAGACGAAAATGGTCAAATCATGTCCTTACGTCACAAAACGTTCGATGTTCGTGGAGTACAATTTCATCCGGAAAGTGTGTTGACACCTAACGGAAAAAAGATTTTAGAAAACTGGGTTAAAAATTAATCCGATTATCAAAAGACTTTATAACATTTAAGAATACTTTTTTCAATGAAAAATATATTAAACAGACTTATCAATCACGAAATGCTTTCGAAAGCAGAAGCCAAAAACGTTTTGGTTAATATCTCCAACGGAAGTTACAACACGAGTCAAATTGCCGCTTTTCTGACCGTTTATATGATGCGAAGCGTTAGTATTGATGAATTGGCTGGTTTTAGAGAAGCGTTATTAGAATTGTGTATTCACGTGGATTTATCTGCGTATAACACGATTGATTTGTGTGGTACAGGTGGTGATGGAAAAGACACTTTTAACATTTCGACCTTGGCTTCTTTTGTGGCAGCCGGAGCAGGAATCAAAGTGGCCAAGCACGGGAATTACGGAGTTTCTTCTATTTCAGGTTCTAGTAACGTGATGGAAAAAATGGGAATCAAGTTCAGTAATGATGCTGATTTTCTGGAAAAATGTATCGACCAAGCGGGAATTTGTGTTTTACACGCTCCTCTTTTCCACCCTGCCATGAAAAATGTTGGGCCAATCCGAAAAGAACTAGCCGTAAAAACCTTTTTCAATATGTTGGGACCAATGGTAAATCCATCGTTTCCACAAAATCAATTAGTCGGTGTTTTTAATTTAGAATTGGCCAGAATGTATGCTTATTTGTATCAAAACACCCATACTAATTTCACCATTTTACATTCATTAGATGGTTATGATGAAGTTTCGTTGACTTGTCCAACTAAAATCATCACCCCTGCTATGGAAGGAATGTTGAAACCTGAAGATTTTGGAGTTCGGCTTTTGCTGCAAAGCGAAATCGAAGGCGGAACAACCATCGAAGCATCTGCACAAATGTTTACCGATATTATTTCCGGAAAAGGAACCGAAGCTCAAAACAACGTAGTTTGTGCAAATGCTGCCATGGCAATTGCAACAGTAACAAAATGTTCTCCTTTAGAAGGATTTCAAATAGCGAAAGAAAGTTTATTATCCGGAAAAGGACTTGTAGCTTTGAACAAATTAAAAGAGTTAAGCAAATAAAAATAGTGGGGAATTTAAAGTTATTTAAATTTTTCAATCTTTAAATTAAAAAAATGAACATTCTAGATAGCATTATAATTGACAAAAGAAGAGAAGTTATTCTGAAGAAATCCATTATTCCGATTTCGCAATTGGAAGCATCCGTTTTCTTTGGAAAAAAAATTATTTCTTTGAGTCAGAATCTAAGAAACAGCACATCAGGAATTATCGCCGAACACAAACGCCGTTCGCCATCCAAAGCGGAAATTAATTATAGTTTTACCGTTGAAGAAGTAACAAAAGGTTATGAAAATGCTGGTGCTTGCGGTATTTCGGTATTGACAGACGGTAAGTATTTTGGTGGTTCTTTAGACGATTTGCTTTTGGCAAGAGCCACAGTAAATATTCCACTTTTGAGAAAAGAATTTATTGTTGATGAATACCAAATTTTAGAAGCCAAAGCGCATGGAGCCGATTTAATTTTGCTGATTGCCGCAGTTTTAACTCGAGACGAAATCAAATCCTTATCTGAATTTGCCAAAAGTTTAGGACTGGAAGTTTTATTAGAAGTTCACAATCAAGAAGAATTAGAAAAATCAATTATGCCAACATTAGACATGATTGGTGTCAACAACAGAAACCTAAAAACTTTTGAAGTAAGCTTGGATTTCAGTAAACAATTAGCAGACCAAATTCCAAACGAATTCGTAAAAGTTTCCGAAAGCGGTATTTCGTCTGTGGAAGCCATTAATGAATTAAAACCTTTTGGTTACAAAGGATTTTTGATTGGAGAAAACTTTATGAAAACCGATAATGCAGGTAAAGCAGCAACCGAATTTATATCAAAATTATAAAAATGAAACTCAAAATCTGTGGCATGAAATATCCCGATAATATACTCGAAGTAGGTTCGCTCCTACCCGATTATATGGGGTTTATATTTTGGGAGAAATCGGCTCGGTATTTTGATGGAACAATGCCTGATTTACCAAAATCAATCAAAAAAGTAGGCGTTTTTGTCAATGAAAGCACCGATATAATTTTGGCGAAAGCCCAAAAATATGATTTACAAGCCATTCAATTACACGGACAGGAATCGGTTGCATTTTGTTCCGATTTAAAAAGCAAAATACACGCTTCAATAGAATTCATCAAAGTATTTTCGGTAGCTGATGACTTCGATTTTGAAGTTTTAAAACCATTTGAAACCGTTTGTGATTATTTCCTTTTTGACACTAAAGGAAAATTACCGGGAGGTAACGGAACCACTTTCGACTGGAAAGTATTAGAGAACTATCCTTCTGTAAAACCGTTCTTCCTGAGTGGCGGAATCGGATTAGAGGAAATCAAATCAATACAAGAAATTTCAAAAACTAATCTGCCAATATATGCTATTGATATAAATAGTAAATTTGAAATTGAATCAGGATTAAAAAACATCGAATTATTAAAGTTAATGGTTGAACGTTTTGAGTTGTAGCATAAATCAACAACCCAAAACCTGAAACCCAGAATCAAAAACCTAAAAAATGAGTTACAACGTCAACGAAAAAGGCTATTACGGAGAATTTGGAGGAGCCTACATTCCTGAAATGTTATATCCAAACGTAGAAGAATTACGCCAACAATATCTAAAAATTACTGCTGAACCAGAATTTCAGGCAGAGTTTGATGATTTGCTAAAAGATTATGTAGGGCGCCCTACTCCGCTGTATTTTGCCACTCGATTATCTGAAAAATACAATACTAAAATCTACCTCAAAAGAGAAGATTTATGCCATACCGGAGCACATAAAGTAAACAATACGATTGGACAGATTTTATTAGCCAAACGTTTGGGTAAAAAACGAATCATTGCCGAAACCGGTGCTGGACAACACGGCGTGGCTACGGCTACCGTTTGTGCTTTGATGGGACTGGAATGTATTGTGTATATGGGCGAAATTGACATTAAACGTCAAGCGCCAAACGTGGCTCGTATGAAAATGTTAGGTGCCGAAGTTCGTCCTGCGATGTCGGGTTCACGAACGCTGAAAGACGCTACAAACGAAGCCATTCGAGACTGGATCAACAATCCCGTTGATACGTATTACATCATTGGTTCTGTAGTAGGACCGCATCCTTATCCTGATATGGTGGCGCGTTTTCAAAGTGTTATTTCTAAGGAAATAAAAGCCCAATTATTAGAAAAAGAAGGCCGTGAAAATCCTGATTATGTGATTGCCTGCGTAGGTGGCGGAAGCAATGCTGCCGGGGCTTATTATCACTTTTTGGACGAAAAAGACGTCAACATCATTGCCGTAGAAGCAGCCGGTTTAGGCGTAGATTCAGGCGAAAGTGCCGCAACTTCTGCCCTTGGTAAAATTGGTGTGATTCACGGTAGTAAAACCTTGTTGATGCAATCTACAGATGGTCAAATCACCGAACCGTATTCTATTTCGGCAGGTTTAGATTATCCTGGAGTTGGCCCGATGCACGCTAATTTATTTGCCACAGGAAGAGCACAATTCATTTCAATAACCGATGAAAAAGCTATGAATTGGGGATTGCAACTTTCAAAAATGGAAGGAATTATTCCGGCAATCGAAAGTGCGCACGCCTTTGCTGTTCTGGACGAAATGAAATTCAAACCAGAGGATATCGTGGTCTTGAATCTTTCCGGTCGCGGCGACAAAGATTTGAATACTTATATTGATTATTTCAAATTGTAGTTCGGTTTATCCTGAATTTTTCAGGGCGTTACCACAAGGGTCGGGCT
This sequence comes from Flavobacterium lacustre, assembly GCF_027474525.2. Classification (NCBI taxonomy): domain Bacteria; kingdom Pseudomonadati; phylum Bacteroidota; class Flavobacteriia; order Flavobacteriales; family Flavobacteriaceae; genus Flavobacterium; species Flavobacterium lacustre. The sequence continues at coordinate 2,200,675 of NZ_CP114882.2, read as the reverse complement.
GTACGCTCTATCTTTTTTGCCCCGAAAAAACGGGACAAAAAAGGATGCTGCTTCCATCCCTAACGCGCAATGCTAAACGAAACGATTTGAATTTAAAATAACTTTTTCAAAACAAAAAAACATGGAACAATTATTTGCTTACGGTACCCTAAAAGACAAAGACATTCAAGAAACTATTTTTGGCCGAATACTCAAAGGAACTCCCGAAACATTAGTTGGTTATGTTATCAATGAAATTCATATCGAAGAAGAATTTGGATTTGCACAGTATCCAATCATTACGCCAACCCATAATCCGGAAGACACCATCAGCGGAATACTGTATGAACTAACCGAAATACAACTGCAACAAGCCGATACTTATGAAGGATTACATTACAAACGCATTCAAGTGGAATTGCAATCCAATCAAACGGCTTGGGTATATACCGCGACCACCTAAATTAGTACAAACTCAAAAAACAGAGGCTCAATCTGATAAAAACAGACAACAATGAATCGCATAAATCAAAAATTACAAGAAACCAAAAAGATCCTTTCCATCTATTTCTCTGCAGGCTATCCCAACTTGAATGACACGGTACAAATCATTCAGGATTTAGAAAAAAGCGGTGTGGACATGATTGAAATCGGATTACCGTTCAGCGACCCTTTGGCCGATGGACCAACCATTCAAGCAAGTTCTACTCAAGCATTGCATAACGGAATGACGACTCAAGTGTTGTTTGACCAACTAAAAGAAATTCGTAAAACGGTATCAATTCCGTTAGTAATCATGGGCTATTTCAACCCAATGTTACAATACGGAATAGAGAATTTCTGTAAAAAATGTGCCGAAATTGGCATCGACGGATTAATCATTCCTGATCTTCCGGTTGATGTATATGCCGATGAATTTAAAGCGACTTTTGAGCAATACGGATTGAAAAATATATTCTTAATCACACCACAAACATCTGACGCGCGCATTCATTTTATAGACAGCGTATCCGATGGATTCATTTATATGGTAAGTTCCGCCAGTGTTACGGGTTCACAATCTGGTTTTGGCAGCGTTCAGGAAGAGTATTTCAAACGCATTGCCGCAATGAACTTGAAAAATCCACAAGTAATAGGCTTTGGAATCAACAATGCAGAAACCTTCAATCAAGCCACTCAATTTGCTAAAGGAGCAATTATTGGTAGCGCATTCATTACACATTTAACCGAAAATGGTACTGGAAAAATTGAAGAATTTGTAAAAGCAATTCGATAAGAAAATATTTCTATGTAAATAGTAAACGGCGTTAAATTCACTTTAAACGTCGTTTTTTTATGGTTTAATCAATTTTAAATCTAGTTATTTATAAGATTATTTTTATATATTTGATATGAAATCAAAAAAATTTGATAACCTTTATCTCCAATTTTATAGTTTAAATTAATTAAAAAAAGATGAAAAAATATATTTTTACAGCGGTAATAGTTTTTTTATTTGCCTCAGCAAATGCACAAAAAGTCAAATTTGGTGCAAAAGCAGGGTTCAATCTAGCAAATTTAACAGGAGATTTTGCCGATAGTTCCACTATAACTGGTTTTAATGCAGGTATTTTTGCCGAGATAAAAATTACTGATAAATTTGCAATCCAACCTGAATTATTGTTTTCTACACAAGGAAACAAAATTAAAATACCTGTGTATGATAATTCTTCAGTAATAGTTTATTATTATGATGGTAAAAAGAACTTAACTTATTTAAATTTACCCGTAATAGCTAAATATTATATTATAGATAAACTGAGCATTGAGGCTGGACCACAAATAGGTTTGCTATTAGGCGCAAAAGTAAAATATAGTTCAGACAGAGCATTACCAACATTATATACATCTAAATCAGAATATGATATAAAAAATGATCTTAAATCAATTGATTTTGGTTTAAGTTTCGGAGCTAATTACGATGTATCAAAAAATTTATATTTGAATTTTCGTTACAATCTTGGTTTAGCTAATATCAATAATGAACCAATGAGTAGTTTGAATATCAAAAATAAAATATTTTCATTATCATTAGGATATAAATATTAATATCCAACTCCCTACTCCGCAAAGTGTTCTTCTAAAATAAATACATCCTACAATGTAAATTATTCAAAATTCAAAGTTTGTTTTGTACTTTTAAAGCACATTCATTGACTAAAAAACTCAAACTTCAATAATGAATTATCACTTTAGAAAAGCAGAACTATCTGAAATAGCTCCGATATGGGAAATTTTACAACAAGCTATACAACGCAGAAAAGAAGACGGTAGTCAGCAATGGCAAGACGGCTACCCAAATCCTGAAGTAGTACAAAAAGATATTGAAAAAGGAGAAGGATTTGTTTTGCTTGAAGGAGAAACTATCATTGGTTACAGTGCGTTACTCATCAATGACGAACCTGCTTATGAGAACATTCAAGGAAATTGGCTGACGAATGATGATTTTGTTGTCATGCACCGCGTAGCCATTTCTGAAAAGTATTTAGGCAAAGGATTGGCGAAATTGATGCTGAAAAAAATAGAAGATTTTGCGTTAAGCAACAACATTTACAGTGTAAAAGCGGACACTAATTTTGACAATATCCCCATGATGAAAATTTTTGAAAACTTAGGTTATAGCTATTGTGGTGAAGTATATTTTAGAGGAAGCCCCAGAAAAGCATTCGAAAAAGTTTTAATTAAAGAAAACTGGTTAAAATTGAAAAACCGTAAACTCGCAAATTAGTAAGCATTGAATGCTTGTTATAATTTGCAAATTTGCGGTTAGTTTTTTTAAGTTGTCTTAAACTACAACTTCTTCTTCTGGAGCCGTCTCAAATTCCATACGATCCACAATTTCGGCAGCTACTTCGGGTTTCGAAGCTTTGAGTGCATTAAACCTTTCCAGTTGTTCCAGTTCGCCCTCTTCCCCACTGAAATAAGGAAAAACATCCAAAATAGGAGATTCCGAAATTGCAGGAATCGTGTAATCGCCCATTGTTCCTTTCATAGCGCTGATGGTATTATCAAAAGCTTCTTTTACATCATTCGCCTGTACTAATAAATACATGTTGGTTTTGCGCTCTTTGCCACTTTCTTCGTCATACGCCAGCAACGAAACTTTGGAACGAAACCAACGATCTGCATTTTCAAAAGGATGAATTTCGGCATAATTCGCCACTTTTATATTCATGATTTTAAATTCTTCACTGATATAAGCCGACATCTCTTCATTAATCCTGCGCTCTGCTTCCGTAAAGGATAAAGCGTCTACCAAGTACGGTTCCGTCGTAACTTTTTGTCCTCCAGTTTCATCTATTTTTCTGTATTTTACTTTGCATTCATACCAAATTGTGCTCATGTCTTTTTTTTTAAGGATGTCAAAGATAGATTTTAGAACCAAAAAAAATCAGCAATCCCAAAATAGATATCCACAATTTCGGACTATATTTTCAGCCCTCTTTGTGATGCCAATTCATCTAAATGAAAACTTCATAAAAGCCGTCTGACTATCTGCACTTTAATTTTTCACAATTCAAAATAAGGTCTTAAATTCGTTGTTTTTCTAAACTAAATATTTTTCTGCAAATGGCAATTTTCAAAAGAACAAATTCCGAAGATCCTGATTTTAAAAATCTGGTAGTTTTATTAGACCGTCATTTAGCCTTTTTGGATGGTGATGACCATGAATTCTATGCCCAATTTGACACGCTCGATAACATCAAAAACGTAGTGGTTTGCTACCAGGAAGATGTGGCAGTGGGTTGCGGCGCATTCAAGGAATACGATGCTGATACTGTTGAAATCAAACGCATGTTTGTACATCCTGATTTTCGCGGAAAAGGAACTGCCAGTGCGGTTTTACATGCTTTAGAGCAATGGGCAACCGAATTAAATTATAACGCCTTTATACTTGAAACCGGGAAAAATAATCCGGATGCTATTGCACTTTATCATAAATCTGGTTTTGCCATAATTCCCAATTATGACCAATATGAAAATGTAGTAACCAGTGTTTGTATGAAAAAATCCATTCGATAAGTGAATCCCAATTCTGAAGAATAAATTTGAATTCCCATACAAGCGAAAGAATAAATTTTCAGTTCAAAAAACACGAAATCTCAGCCTTATCAGCCTTTTTATCTGTTTTCATACAACAAAAATGTCTTTTTTATTTTTGTTAAAATTATGTTAAACAAAAACTAAACAAGTGTTTAAATTAAACAAGTGTTTAATTTTGTACTCAATTCAAATAAAAATCCATTGAAAACCACTTTTACAGATAAACAAATTCAGATTCTCGAAGTAGCCGAGTTGCTTTTTGCCGAGAAAGGATTTGATGGAACTTCCATACGAAACATTGCAAAAGAGGCAAAAATAAATATTGCCATGGTTTCTTATTATTTTGGTTCAAAAGAACGTTTATTAGAATCTTTAATTTTCTACCGGACTTCCGATCTTAAAAATCAATTAGAAAACTTATTACACGAAGATCTCGAACCCATCGAAAAAATAAACAAGCTGATTGAATTGTATATTAACCGGATCAACAGCAACCGTGGAATTTACAGAATTTTACATTTTGAGTTTACGGCTAAAAAAAGAGATCAAAATCTGCTGGCGTTTTCCGAATTAAAAAAAGGAAATTTAAAATCATTAGAAGCCATTATTCAGGAAGGACAAAACAAAGGTGTTTTCAGGAAAGATGTTATTATTCCGCTGATTACTCCAACTATTTTGGGTACGTTTTTTCACTTTCACATGAACAAACCTTTCTTTGAAAATTTATTGAATTTAAAAACAGAAGATTTATACAACAACTACGTAAAAACCAATTTGACAAAGCATATCCAACAAACAATAAAAGCCCTTCTGATCTATGAAAATTAATCAATTAATGCTCTTTGGGATTTTCTTTATCGGGATTTCAACTTTAGAAGCACAAGAAAAAACCAGTTTAACGCTGGATGAAGCCATTCATTTGGCTTGGGAAAAAAGTAATGAAGTTTCGTTAGCGAATACCAAGGTTAGTTCTAAAAAGTACGAATTACAATCCGCAAAGAACAACCAATACCCTGATTTCAAAATCTCCGGTCAATACCAGCGGTTAGCAAATGCATCGGTGAATCTGAAAATCAATCAAAACAGCAGTTCTTCCGCTGAACCGATGCCTGCTGTAGATCAATTAATGATTGGTCAGGTAAACGCAACTCTTCCTGTTTTTTCTGGTTTTAAAATACAAAACGGCATTCGAATTTCCGAAAATCTTTACCAGGCAGAAACCGCTACAGCTACTCAAACCAAAGAGGAAGTAGCCATGAAAGTGATTAATTATTACGCCGGTCTTTACAAAGCGCAAAAAACGATTGAACTTTTAAAAGAGAATCAAAAAACAGCCAAACAACGGGCTTACGATTTTAGCGAGTTAGAAAAAAACGGGGTTATTCCAAGAAATGATTTATTGAAATCACAATTACAGGTTTCAAAAATCCAATTGTCAATTGACGAAGCAAATAACAATCTGAATATTGTCAATTTTCATTTGGTCACCCTGCTAAAATTACCGGTGGAAACCAAATTAGAAGTTCGGGAAAGTGATTTCAACAATTTTCAAATGACTAATGTCCCTGAAAATGACCAACCGGCAATGGAAAATCGTAAAGATTTACAAGCCATTAAGTTTCAGGAAAAAGCAAGTTTAGCCAATGTAAAAATGGCCAGAGGTGCTTATTATCCCGCAATTGCACTTATTGGAGGCTACACTTCATTAGACCTGAAAAATGTGGTTACGGTACAAAATGCAATGAATTTTGGCGTAGGCGTTTCTTATGATTTAAGTGCGATTCTAAAAAACGGAGCACTTGTAAAACTAGCCGAAAGCAGAGCACTTGAAGTACAAAACTCCGAAGCTTTACTAACAGATTACATCAAGGTTCAGGTCCAAAAAGCAATAGAAGACTACGATTTAGCCCTGAAACAAAATGAAGTATACAGCCAAGCCGTAGAGCAATCTTCGGAAAATTACAGAATTGTAAATGACAAATATGAAAACGGTCTTTCGGATACCAATGATTTACTCGAAGCCGATTTAGACCAATTGAGTTCAAAAATCAATAAAGCATTAGCAAGAGCGAATATCATTCAAAAATATTATGAGTTACTATCTGTAACCGGACAACTATCCCAAACCTTCAACCTTTCAAAAATATAACCAGCCCAAAAATGGAAAAGAAAAAAACAAATACCAAATTCATACTAATCCTAACGGTTTTGATTGTGTTAGGAGGAACTTACGGAACTTACAAATATGTACACTCTTTGTCCCACGAAGGAACAGATGATGCGCAAATTGAGAAAAAAATGAACCCAATTATCCCGCGTGTTTCAGGATATGTGGATAAAGTGTACATCAAAGACAATGATTTTGTAAAGAAAGGCGATACTTTATTTACAATTGACAAAAGAGATTATGTCTTGAAAATAGAAGAAGCTGCAGCTGCTGTAATTGGAGCCGAAGGAAATTTTGAAGTTTCTAAAGCAGATATCGGTAGCGCACTTGCTAATATTGCGGTTTCTGATGCCAACATGAAATCTGCTGGAGGAAATATCGAATCAGCCAAAATCAGATTGGGTCGTATTACCAGTGATTACAACAGATACAATAACTTGTACAAAAATCATTCGATTACAAAACAACAATACGAACAAGCTTTGGCTGCAAAACAAGAAGCAGAAAATCAAGTACGCATTTTGCAACAGCAAGAAAGAGCTACCAGTTTTCAAAAATCAGTGATTGAAGCCAAGTCAAAAGCTTCTGACAAACAAACAGAAGTGGCTGCTGCCAATATCAAAAAGTCAAAAGCCATGCTTGATGCGGCAAAATTAAATTTAAGCTATACTGTTATCACGGCCGCTATTGACGGTCAGGTTTCTAAAATAGACATTCAACCGGGACAATTAGTACAACCAGGACAATCGTTGTTTTATATCATTAACAATAAAGAAGCTTGGGTTGTGGCTAATTTCAAAGAAACGCAATTAAACAAAATGGTTATTGGGCAAAAAGTAACCATCAAAGTAGATGCCTATCCTGATTATGATTTTGAAGGGGCAATTACCTCATTTTCTCCGGCTACAGGATCTAGATTTTCATTACTTCCTCCTGATAATGCTACCGGAAATTTTGTAAAAACCATTCAAAGATTACCGGTAAAAATAAGTTTGAATGCCTCAAACGATCCAGAAAAAATTAAATTATTACGTCCGGGAATGAATGTTGATGTTGACGTACATTTAAACTAAAATGACACAATCAGAAGACGATTTAGTAGAATACGGCTACCGACGGGTTTTAATCACGATAACGGCAGTGCTTTGTGCATTGCTCGAAATCGTTGATACGACCATTGTCAATGTAGCGTTAACCAATATGAGAGGAAGCCTGGGTGCAACATTAAATGATGTGGCTTGGGTGATTACCGCTTATGCTATCGCCAATGTTATTGTAATCCCAATGACAAGCTGGCTGTCCCAACAATTTGGAAGACGAAATTATTTTGTAGCTTCTATTATTATTTTTACCACAGCTTCTTTTTTATGTGGAAATGCTACCAATATTTGGGAACTCATCGCCTTCCGATTCATACAAGGTTTAGGTGGTGGAGCGTTATTGGTAACCGCACAAACCATCATTACCGAGAGTTATCCCGTTGCAAAACGAGGTATGGCGCAAGCCATTTACGGAATGGGGGTTATCGTGGGACCTACATTAGGACCACCTTTGGGCGGATATTTGGTAGATAATTTCTCGTGGCCTTATATTTTTTACATCAATATTCCTCTTGGAATTATAGCTACTATCCTGGCGATTTCTTTTGTAAGAAGTCCGCAATATGGAGCGAAACTAAAAGCAAATCAAGTCGATTGGTTGGGGATTTTCCTTCTTACGGCCTTCATCGGTTCGCTGCAATTTGTCTTAGAACACGGACAGCAAGACGATTGGTTCAATAATACCACTATTGTTGTTTTGAGCGTTGTCTCTGTTTTTGGCCTGATACTATTCATTTGGAGAGAGTTAACATACCAACATCCCATCGTAAATTTGAGCGTTTTAAAAGACGGAAACCTGCGAATTGGAGTCCTAATGTGTTTTATTTTAGGATTCGGACTCTATGGTTCTACTTTAATCATCCCCATTTACACCCAGTCTATTCTGGGATGGACCGCAACTGATGCCGGTTTATTATTGATTCCGGGTTCTATCACTACCGCTTTTATGATGCCTATTATTGGTAAAATGATTCAGCGTGGAGTGCCGCAAGGATACATGGTTGGCGTTGGTTTTTTAATATTCTTTTTCTTCACCTTGATGATGTACGACAGAATGACGCCAAACACGGGTGTAGAACATTTATTTTGGCCATTAATCTTGAGAGGAATCGGTTTAGGATTGCTTTTCGTACCCATCACAACCTTGTCACTTTCTACCTTAAAAGGAAAAAATATTGGCGAAGGAGCCGCTTTTACCGGAATGATGCGACAATTGGGAGGTTCATTTGGTATTGCAATTATTACCACATTCATCACCCGATTTACTCAAAAGCATCGAATTGATTTAATTTCGAATTTAGACGCAAGCAAATTCGAAGTACAACAACGTGTTGCTATGCTTCAAAAAGGATTTATGTCTAAAGGATTTAGCAGCAACGAAGCCTTAAAGAAAGCCTATCAAGTCATCGATTATTCGGTACTGAAACAAAGCACGGTTTTATCATATATGGATATTTTCCTCTATCTGGGGATTATGTTTTTATGTTGCATTCCTATTATTTTATTAATCAAAAAAGGGAAAAACAAAGTCAATCCGGCAGACGCCATGCATTAACATAAAAAAAGCCGATTTCAATTGAAATCGGCTTTTCTTTTATAAATAACTAATGCTGTTTAACGATTCTATCTCGTAAAAACCAAATGATTTCCTTCGGATAAATTAGCATCAAACTGATACCCGTCATAATTAAATCCTTTCAAATCGTCTATGGTTTGCGCATTCGTATCAATAATATAACGAACCATCATACCTCTCGCCTTCTTGGCAAAAAAACTGATGATTTTCAGTTTCCCGTCTTTATAATCTTTAAATTCCGGAGTGATTACAGGAACATGTAACGCTTTCACATCAATGGCCGAAAAATATTCGGTACTGGCCAAATTAACGAACAATTCATCCTTTTCCAGTTCTTTATTCAAGGCTTTGGTAACCGTTGGCTTCCAAAATTCATATAAGTTTTTGCTTTCGCCAATAGGCAGTTTAGTCCCCATTTCTAATCGGTAGGCCTGAATTAAATCCAATGGTTTCAACAAACCGTACAAACCGGATAAAATTCTCAGACGATCTTGTAAAACATCTAATTTCTTTGTTGGAATCGAATAGGCATCCAACCCAATGTAAACATCACCGTCAAAAGTATAAATAGCAGGACGCGCATTAGCAGTCGTAAAAGGAGTTTTCCAAGCCTGATTGCGTTGCCAATTCAAATTGGATAAAGCATCCGAAATGTGCATTAATTCCCCTAATTCGTTAGGTGTTTTTTGTTTTAAAACTTTATGGACTTGTCTGGATTCTTTCAAAAAAGAAGCTTCGGTGTATAAAGAAGTGGGTAGGTCTTTTTCAAAATTCAATGATTTGGCTGGCGAAATAACGATTTTCATAGATAATCCTAATTGCTGGGGGCGGTTATTAATTAGTTTCAAAAGTACAAATTGAAATGAATTAATAAGTTACCAATAAATTAAATTATTAAATAACGGAATAGATAATTCAAATCGCATCTCGTTTATTTGTGTATTTTTGAAATCCAAAGAAAAATAAAAAACCAAAAACAACCCGATGAAAGATAGCATTTCTACAGCAACTCCCCAAAATACTAAAATCCTTAATGCTGCCGTAATCGTAGCGGCACTGGGATATTTTGTCGACATTTATGATTTACTGCTTTTTGGAATCGTCCGTACCGATAGTCTCATGGATTTAGGAATTACAGGCGATGCCATCCGCAATCAAGGCGAATACCTCATCAGTATGCAAATGTTCGGAATGCTTTTTGGAGGAATCCTTTGGGGCATTTTAGGCGACAAAAAAGGACGTATTTCTGTTTTGTTTGGCTCTATCCTGCTTTATTCGGTCGCCAATATTGCAAACGGAATGGTAACCACCGTCGATGCCTACGCGTTTTGGAGATTAATTGCAGGAATAGGACTTGCAGGAGAACTGGGCGCAGGAATCACACTCGTTACCGAAAGTCTGCCCAAAGAAAAACGAGGCTACGGAACCATGATTGTAGCCACAGTAGGTGTTTCGGGAGCTGTAGTCGCTTACTTAGTGTACCAGATTTTTCAGGACTGGCGCTTGTGCTACTATGCCGGTGGCGTTCTGGGAATCCTTTTATTGTTTTTACGAATCAGTATTTCCGAGTCCGGAATGTTCAAAAAAGTACAGCAAAGCCAAGAAAAGAAAGGTGACTTTCTCTCTTTGTTCACCCATAAAAAACGCTTCTTCAAATACCTGCAATGCATTCTTATCGGAATTCCCATTTGGTTTTTGGTCGGGGTACTCATTACTTTTTCACCGGAGTTTGCCAAAGTTTTAGGCGTACAAGGATTTGAAACCATTGCTGCCGGAAAAGCAATTGCCTTCTGTTACACGGGATTGGTTTTTGGAGATATCGCCAGTGGTTTACTAAGCCAATGGTGCAAAAGCCGAAAAAAAATCATGTACGGCTTCTTGGTTTTCAACTGCATTATGATTTTTGTTTTCCTGAATGCTTTTGGTATTTCTGCAACAACATTTTACATACTCTGCGCCATCATGGGCTTCTCTGTGGGATATTGGGTGCTGTTTGTAACCATCGCTGCCGAGCAGTTTGGCACTAATATTCGGGCAACCGTAACCACAACCGTCCCTAATTTTGTTCGGGGCGCACTACCGCTGATTATCCTTATCTACAGTTTTTTCAGAGACCGTATGTTCAACGGGGACATCCTTCTGGCGGGAATGATAGTAGGACTGCTGCTGTTCATCATTGCCGCAATCGCCCTTTGGAAATTGAAAGAAACCTTTCATACCGATTTAAATTATTCTGAAAACACAAACCTATAAATGCTAATATCATTTTCATCAAAATGAAAAAAAACACCCACTGGGACATTCTTTTGTCAAATCAAGTGCATAAAAATGCCTTTATAGAAACCCTGCTTTCCGGAACTGCCACAGGGGAATTAAGCTATCTCAATTCCCGCAGAGGAATCCTTTTTTCTGATATTTCGATTCAGAAATTCATCGAAAAAGAAGACCAGTACGACATACTCGAAACCGCACCGGAATCCAACCGAAAACTGCGCACTTTTTCGTCGGGCGAACAAAAAAAAGTGTTTTTACAATACTGCCTCAAGCAAACTCCCGATTACATTATTTTCGACAATCCTTTCGATCATTTAGACCAAGCGTCACGGGTAGCCTTAGCACACTCTTTAGAACAATTGGCCCATACGGTCTGCATCATACAAGTAGTCAATCGTGTTGCCGATGTCCTTTCTTTTATCCCAAACAAAGCACGGATTACCGATAATTCTTTTGTACTTCACGAAATAGACGCAACACCAAACCAACCCAAAAACGAAATCCCCGTACAAATCCCAAAACCCCTCAAACCCTTTGATACACAGGAAAACATTCTGATTCAAATGAAAGAGGTTTCCGTGAGTTACGAAGACCGAAAAATTGTAGACCGCATTTCCTGGACTATCAAACAAGGGGAATTCTGGCAGCTCATTGGTCCTAACGGTTCCGGAAAAAGCACTTTATTATCCATGATTACGGGAGATAACCCCAAAGGCTACGGACAAGAATTATACCTTTTTGGAAAGAAAAAAGGAAGCGGCGAAAGCATCTGGGAACTCAAAAAACAAATAGGTATTTTCTCTACCGCCATGACCGATTTGTTCAAAAGAAACCAAACCGTAGAACAAATGATACTCTCCGGTTTCTTTGACTCCATCGGCTTATACATCGAACCAACCACCCTGCAAAAACAAATCGCTGCACAATGGTTGCAAGTCGTGGCCATGAGTCACCTAAAGAACAAACCCTTCAACAAACTCTCCATCGGGCAGCAAAGAGTCGTTTTAATCGTTCGCGCCATTCTCAAACACCCGCCTTTAGTCATTCTCGACGAACCCGTAGAAGGCTTAGACGATGAGAATGTGGCACTGGTCATTCAACTCATCACGATTTTAAAACAGGAAACAAACATGACCATCTTGTACGTTTCCCACCGCATAGAACCCACTCTCAAACCCACCGCCGTTTTTGAATTAATTCCAACAAAAACCGGTTCGATTGGCAAAATAAACCAAATACCAAACCACGTGCTCTGAATCGAATTTCGTATTTTTGAGACATGAGCACAACACCCCCACCCAGCACCAAAGGATACAACAATTACGGCACACACTTGCGTGAAAAATACAACGGACAACGCGTCTATAAAGTAATTGTTGATGGCGGATTTTCCTGCCCCAACAGAGACGGAAGCAAAGGATACGGCGGTTGCACCTATTGCAATGTCGATTCCTATACCCCCGAAATTTCCAGAACCGCAACAACCATGCAAGCCCAGATTAAAGACGGAATGCAACGCGCCAAAAACCACTACAAAGCCGAAAAATACATTGTCTATTTTCAGCCCAATACCAATACTTATGCGCCTGTTTCGTACTTAAAAACAATGTACGACCAAGCCTTATCCATCAATACCCAAGACGTTGTCGGGTTCGCTGTGGGAACACGTCCGGATTGCATCGATGCCGAAAAAGTAGCCTTGCTCGAAAGCTATTGCAATCGCTTTGACGTAGACCTGGAAATGGGAATGGAATCCATTTATGACGAAACCCTCGAGCAAATCAACCGAGGATGCAGCCATGCCGAATTTGTCGCCGCAGTTCAATTGCTGCAAGACAGCCCCATCGATTTGTGCGTCCATACCATTTTTGGCTTCCCCTGGGAAACACACGAAATGATGCTGGACTACATTCACGAAATCAACCGTTTTCCCCAAATCAAATTCGTGAAATTCCACCACCTGCACATCGTCGAAGGCTCAATCATGGGAGTCAAATACAAGAAAAACCCGTTCAAACTCTTCACTTTAGAAGAATACACTAATTTGCTTTGCGAAATAATCCCGCTCCTGCGTCCCGATATCGTCATTCAGCGCTTGTTTGGAATATCCGATTGGAACCTGCTCATAGCACCCAATTGGGGGTTGACCAAATCCAACATTCAAGCCTATATCGAGAAAGAAATAGAACGCCGCGAAATCATTCAGGGATCCCTTTATAAAGAAGTAAAGCTCGAAGTATGAAAAAAGAAACAACCAAAAACAATAGCGAAGCCGTAAACCAATACCTCGCACAACTGCCCGAAGACCAAAGAGCAGCACTCGAAAAACTACGTCAAACCATCAAAAAACTAGTTCCCGAAGTCGAGGAATTCATCAGTTACAAAATGCCAGCCTACCGCTATCACGGCATGTTATGTGGTTTTGCCGCTTTCAAAAAACACTGCAGCTACTTCCCTTGGGATTCTAAAACCGTCGAAGACTTCAAAACCGAGTTAAAAGACTTCAAAACATCAGCAGGCACCATACAATTCACCCCCGAAAAGCCAATTCCCGACACTTTACTAAAAAAAATACTACAGGCTCGGGTCAAAGCCAACACCAACAAACACTAAGGCTTCGGTCTTTTTTTTTGATTTACAAATACTTATAATTTAAAAATAATAAGCATATAGTTAAAAATAATATTGTAGTGTAAGAAAAGGTTTGTACTTTCGTTTTTCAACTTAAAAGTATTTGTTTTACAAAAATACTGTCCGTTTTAAAGTGGATTGAAGTAAATTATGAATATGAAGTTAGAAGTAATATTAAAAAAATAGAAATGTATATAGAAAAAATTTCAATAAAAAAACTCTATGGTTTTATTGACAAAGAAATTGAATTCAACAACAAAATATCAATTTTAGTTGGAATAAATGGTTCTGGAAAAACAAGCGTTCTTAATATTATTAATTGGCTACTAAAACCAAATTTATCCGAGTTGTGCCTAATTGAATTCGAAAAAATTTCTCTTCATTTTAAATTTAAAGAAGATAAATACATACTAATATGTAATCAAAATAAGGTAGAAATAACCGTTGATTTAGAAAATATTACAAAAGCTAAAAAATACAATCAAATCCAAGCTACATTTAAAATTCACCCGAATAAACTAACAAAGAATGAACTACTAAAAGAATCTATGCAAGGAGCGTATGAAAATTTAGGACCAGAAGATCATGAAAAAGAAACTTGGTCTTTTTTATTTAATAATATACCTAAACCAATTGTCATAGGATTAGACAGAAATCTATTTACAGAGGAGGGAGAAGAGATTAGAATTCAATCTGAATACAATACAATCGAAAATAAGCGAACAACTCGAAGAAATAAATCTAATAATTTTTCTCCGCTAGAGAAAGTAAAATCATTATTAAGCACAGAACATAATATTTACAGAAATAATGTTTTAGAGCTATATAGCTCTTTAAATGAAAAGATTATGCTTTCAGCTTTTGACAAAATATTTACAAAAACTAATATTAAATCATTATTAAAAGAGCCAAAACCATCTGTAAATACAATTGAAATTTTAAAAGAACAGGTTGTAAATTTTTTGAGAGAGAATCAAAATTTAAAATACAAAAAAGGAAAAAATATTGAATTTTCAATTAAAAAAATAAATAATTATTTTGACACTTTAAAATTAATTCTGAAAGAATCTCAAAATAACGATAACGAATATGATTTACTTTATATTACTAATATAAGCCAGTTTAAAAAAATTAATGATCTCATTATAGAATTTAAAAAATTTGAAAACGATACTCAACAAGTATATTTTCCATTAAAAGAATTTTTAGATACATTAAATAATTTCTTCATAGATTCTGCAAAGCAACTTTATTTTGATAAAGAAAATTCAGAAGTAAAGTTTAATATTTTGAATAGAGATGGAAAAAAGATTGATGACAATAGAGACATTAAAAATTTATCTTCAGGAGAAAAACAGATATTAATTTTACTAACATATATTAAATATAATAGAAACCTAAACGTATTTATTATTGACGAACCAGAATTATCTCTACATCCAAAATGGCAAGGAGAGTTTCTTGATGCAGTAGAAAAATTAATGCCAAATGAATCACAATTAATTATTGCGACACATTCACCAGAAGTAATTGGAGACAAAGAAGAGTTTTGTACAGTTTTATTACCTTATAATAATTAAATATGATAAGCATTGAAGAAAGTTTCCCTAAAAAAAGAGAGAATTATTTAAAGGGACAAGATGTAGTTTGGTCTCAATTTAATGAAATAAATTTCTACGTTGAAGATCTGTATCAAGAAAATTTCTATCTACAAATTCTAAAAAAATTATTCCCAAGTATTAAGATAAGTAAAATTTTTCCGCTTGGTGGAAAAGAGCCCGTTATAAAAAAAGCAAAGAAATCATTAAATAACAATAAAAAAGTTTTTATTCTAGATTTAGATTTTGATGAAGTTTTAAATAAGAAGGAAGTTTATGAAAATATTTTCTATTTAGAAAAATATAGTATAGAAAATTATTTAGTTGAAAAAAACGCAATAATTGAGTTCGTAAAAGAAGAAAACACTAAAATAAAAACTTCAGAAGTGAACCGAAAATTTGTTTTAAAACAGTTTTATAGAGAATGCCATAATATTTTAAGTGAACTTTCTAGCAACTTATTATTAATTAATAAATATGAATTAGGTATAAAATATTTAAAAATAGAATCTTATAGAGATTGCAATTTAGATCCATTATGTTTAAAACCCTCGTTTGTTATTCCATTTTATAAAAAAATAGAAATAGAATTAAAAAAGAAAAAACCAAGATTAAAATATTCAACCCAAATAAAAAAACTAAAAATTCATTTTAAGGATATTTATAATGGTTTGATTTACATTCCCGGAAAATATATTTTAAATATATTAAATTTCAAACTAAAAAAAATTTTTAAATTTTCACAAAGTAATCTATCCACATTTGTTTACAGGTTAGCTAAAAATTGTGAATTTAAAGAATTGGAATATTTAAAAATTTCAATTAACGAATACACAAAGTAAAAGTGATTTATAATAATACACATTTGAAGTAAAGTTTCCGATTACACAGATATACACAATCGTTCAAGTAAAACTCCATTCTATACTCAAAAAACAAGTCCAGAAAACACCAGTCAGAAAAGCGATACCCATAAAAAAGGTATCGCTTTTTTTATAGCTAAAGAAGAATTAAAAAGGAAAGGGGCAGCTAAATTTAGTTCCCCGCTCCAACCACCAAATACTAAAAACCACGTAAAAAATCCGTTTTTTAATCCGTCAAATCGGTGTCATCCGTGGCCAATCGGAACAATGCTCCGGCAATACCATAATAAGTAAAAGCCACACTTTTTTAAGATTCTTGTGCCTGCAGTTGCGATTCTCGGGGCTGTAGTTACGATTCTCCTACCTGCAGTTAAGATTCTCGGGGCTGCAGTTGCGATTCTCCTACCTGTAGATACTCGTATGCATTCCGCGATTCTCGTATGCATTTCACGATACTCGTATGCATTTCACGATATTCGTATGCATTTCGCGATTCTCGTATGCATTTCGCGATTCTCGTATGCATTTCACGATACTCGTATGCATTTCACGATATTCGTATGCATTTCACGATACTCGTATGCATTTCACGATTCTCCTATGCATTTCGCGATACTCCTATGCGCATTTAGGATATTGCAATGCGCATTCGCGATTCTCCTATGCGCATTTAGGATATTGCCATGCACATTCACGATATTCCTATGCACATTCACGATTCTCCTATGCGCATTTAGGATATTGCCATGCACATTCACGATATTGCCATGCACATTCACGATATTGCCATGCACATTCACGATTCTCCTATGCGCATTTAGGATATTGCCATGCACATTCACGATATTGCCATGCGCATTCACGATTCTCCTATGCGCATTTAGGATATTGGCATGCACATTCACGATACTCGGATGCACATTCACGATTCTCGTATGCATTTTTAGAATCCCCCACAAAAAAAGCCCCAAACAAGGGGCTTTCATTATAGCAGTGACCAACAATACAACTACAAAACAAGTAGGCATCAGTGGCAAGTATTCAGCAAACTGTTATTCCTCTTCGTCCGTATGATGCGACTTCGAGTAATTGCGCCATTTTTCGATACAATCCTTAAAATCATCCGGAAGTTCCGTATCAAAACGCATCATCTCACCCGTAACCGGATGAATAAATCCTAATGTTTTAGCATGCAAAGCCTGTCTTGGCAACGCTTTAAAACAATTATCAATAAACTGCTTGTATTTGGTAAACGTAGTCCCTTTCAAAATCAAATGACCTCCGTAACGCTCATCATTAAACAACGGATGCCCAATGTGTTTCATGTGCGCTCTAATCTGATGGGTTCTTCCCGTTTCCAGTTGACACGAAATCAAAGTCACATACCCAAAACGCTCCAACACCTTATAGTGCGTCACAGCAGGTTTCCCAATTTCGGGATCCGCAAAAACCGCCATTTGCATACGGTCTTTCAAGTGTCTGGCTAAGTTGCCCTCTATCGTTCCTTCCTCTTCTGCCACATTACCCCAAACCAGCGCAATGTATTCCCGTTCCGAAGTTTTCGCCTCAAACTGCTTGGCAAGATGCGTCATCGCAGCCTCCGTTTTCGCAATCACTAACAATCCCGAAGTATCCTTATCAATTCGATGCACCAATCCCGGGCGCTCGCTGCTGTTCATGGGTAAATTATCAAAATGATACGCCAAAGCATGTACCAGCGTTCCCATATAATTCCCGTGACCGGGATGCACAACCATACCGGGTTCCTTATTAATCAACAACAAAGCGTCGTCTTCATACACAATATTCAACGGAATATCTTCCGCAATAATATGGTTTTCATAAGGAGGGTGGGAAAGCATTACACGAACCACATCAAAGGCTTTTACTTTATAATTCGACTTTACAATCGCATCATTCACAAAAATATTCCCTTCCGTAGCCGCATTCTGAATCTTATTCCGAGTCGCATTTTGTATCAGACTCATCAAATATTTATCAATCCGCAAAGGCGCCTGACCCTTTGGAACTTCAAACCTGAAATGTTCAAATAATTCTTCTTCTAAATCTAATGGTTCTATATTATTGTTCATTTACTGGTATTTCTTCTTCTGTTGGAGCTACCGTCATAGTATCGACTTGGGTTTGCTCTTCATAACTCACTTTTCCATCGCCCAAAACCAAATCAATCTTAGATGATTTCAGTACTCTGTCGCCTACTTTTAGGTTTCGGCCTTTGTAACGCATTTCCAGCACCATATCTTTTCCAAGATTGGGCACATACGTAATCGTTCCTTCTTCAAGTCCCAACGCTTTAAGGGTTGGCACCGCTTCACGATATGTTTTTTCAATCAAATCAGGAATTCGCACAGACGAAAACCCCGATGAATTAATTTTTATATATACTTTTCTGCCTACTTTCACTTTCGTACCCGGCAAAGGATCTTGCTCCACAACCGTAAACTTAGGGTAATCCCCTCTAAAATCAACACTGTCCAGCAATTCATAGTCCAAGTCCAGCTCATCCAGCTTCTCCTCTACTTGTTCCTCCGTTAATTTACTCAAATTCGGAACCGCAATTTCATGCCCGTGATCCGTTGTAAACGTCAACCAATGCATAAACAAATAACCCAAAACAGCAATAATAGCAAGAGCAATCAACAATTGTCCAAAAAATACACGGCTGGTAAGATACTTACGTAAACTCATAAATTTATTTTTATATGTCGCAAAGATAAAGCTATTTCATTTCAAAAAAAATGATAATTTTGTTTAATGCTTTTTGAAGCTGTTTCCCGCTATTCGTTACAATCTTTTTACCAGCCGAAAAAGCTGATAAAAAGGATTTCCATTACTATCGGGGCTAAAAAACAAACCAAAACCTAACACCAACACCTAAAACCCAATACCTAACACCCAATACCTAAAAAATGAAAAACATTGCCATCATCATGGGCGGATATTCCAGCGAATATAAAATCTCACTTATCAGCGGAAACGTCGTATACCAATTTCTGGACAAAACAAAATACAACGGATTTAGAATTCATATTTTCAAAGAAAAATGGGTCTATGTAGATGCCAGTGACAAAGAATTCCCAATCGATAAAAATGATTTTTCAGTAACTGTTGAGGGTAACAAAATCAGTTTCGACTGTGTGTTCAACGCCATACACGGAACTCCCGGCGAAGACGGACTCATGCAAGCCTATTTCGAATTGCTGAATATCCCGCAAACCGCCTGCGACTATTACCAAGCCGCATTAACATTCAACAAACGCGATTTACTTTCGGTACTTAAACCCTACGGAATCAAAACCGCCACTTCCTATTACTTAAACAAAGGAGACTTAATAAATACTGATGAAATTGTTGCCAAAGTAGGATTGCCTTGTTTTGTAAAACCCAATAAAGCAGGTTCGAGCTTCGGAATTTCAAAAGTAAAAACCGCTGCCGAATTGCCAATCGCCATTGAAGTGGCTTACCAAGAAGACAACGAAATCATCATAGAAAGTTTCCTTGACGGCACCGAAGTTTCTGTAGGAGTTATCAATTACAAAGGAACCGTAACCGTTTTACCAATAACCGAAATAGTTTCCGAAAATGATTTCTTTGATTACGAAGCTAAATATTTAGGCAAATCACAGGAAATAACACCTGCGAGAATCTCAGATGAAATGACTCAAAAAGTAAGCGAAATAGCCAAACGCGCTTACGAAGTCTTAAAGATGAAAGGCTTCTCCCGCAGCGAATTCATCATCGTTGACGGCGAACCTCACATGCTCGAAATGAACACCATTCCAGGATTAACCACCGAAAGTTTGATTCCGCAACAAGCCAAAGCAGCCGGAATTTCATTAGAGGATTTGTTTACCAATGCAATCGAATTGGCTTTAGCCTAAAAATATTAAAATGAGAAAAGCCATTTTTCCGGGTTCCTTTGACCCCATCACTTTAGGACATGAAGACATCATCAAAAGAGGCATTTCCCTGTTTGACGAAATAGTAATTGCCATCGGTGTCAATGCCGAAAAGAAATACATGTTTTCATTAGAAGAAAGAAAACGCTTCATCGAAGAAACATTCAAAGATGAACCCAAAATAAAAGTCATCACTTACGAAGGACTAACGATTGATTTATGCCATAAAATAGATGCAAACTTTATTCTGCGTGGCTTGCGCAATCCCGCCGACTTCGAATTCGAAAAAGCCATTGCACACACCAATCGCCGTTTGTCAAAAATAGAAACTGTCTTTTTATTAACAGCTGCGAGAACCTCTTACATCAGTTCCAGCATCGTGAGAGACGTCATCCGCAACCATGGCGAATATGAAATGTTAGTCCCCGAAGCCGTTAGAGTAAAATAATTCAAAATCAATTTTACCAAGCGAAGACAAACCAAAAAAGATAAATTTGTGAAAAGCGTGATTTAGCGTTACTTTCGCCAAAAAATAGAACTAATGAGTTTAGATAGAGAATTAAACAAACGAAGTGGCGGTCAATGTGAATTGTGTGCTGCTACCGAAAACCTAAAAGAATATATCGTTTTACCTACCAAAAAAGGCGGACTGGACGAAAGCATTTTTGCTTGCAGTACGTGTATTGACCAAATCGAGAATCCGGACAAAGTTGATTTGAACCACTGGAGATGTTTGAACGACAGCATGTGGAGCGAACAAACTCCGGTTCAAGTAGTCGCTTGGAGAATGTTAAGCCGTTTACGTGCAGCAGGATGGCCGCAAGAATTGTTAGACATGATGTATTTAGACGAAGACACTTTAACATGGGCGCAAGCAACCGGTGAAGGAGAAGATGATGAGAACAAAGTGATTCACCGCGACAGTAACGGCGTAATTTTAGAACACGGAGATTCAGTCGTTTTAATCAAAGATTTGAAAGTAAAAGGATCAAGCATGGTAGCCAAACAAGGTACTGCAGTGCGCAATATCAGACTAGACCACGAAAATGCCGAATACATCGAAGGAAAAGTAGATGGTCAACAAATTGTAATCATCACACAATACGTGAAGAAAATATAATTCTTTTTTTAGTGAAAAGTGAATCGTGAGTGGTGAGTGGTGAATAGTTCAGACGTACACTGACCTCCAAAAGAATCATTTTTAATATAAAAAATCGTTAGCAGTAAAGTTTTACTACTAACGATTTTTTTTATAAAACACCAGAAAAGGAATCAGTACTTTTTTCACCACTCACTTTTCACTTTTCACTCTTCACTTCTCACGATTCACTTTTCACTTTTCACCACTCACTTTTCACAATTCACTATTCACCACTACCTACTCCTCCTCTTTCTTAATCACCTTTCTGGCGACTTCAATTTTAAACTTTTTGCCTTTCATTTTTTCGTCTTTAATGGCATGCAGTAAATCTTTCACTTTATTGAATTTCACTGCGGCAAACGAGATAAAATCTTTCACTTCGATTAAACCTAAATCCCCTTTTTCGAGTTTTCCCTTTTGAGAAAAGAACCCGACAATATCAATTTTATTCAATTTGGTTTTCTTTCCGCCACTGATATAAATAGTCTGAAATTCGGGAGGTTTTGGCAATGTTGTAGCATGATCTACTTTTAGAACGCTCATTCCATAATCAATATACTCCATTTTTTTCTCGCTTTCGTGAGCAATGATATAAGCGGTTCCCGAAGCTAACATACGAGCAGTACGTCCGTTTCTATGGGTAAATTCATCTTCTTTCATTGGCAGATGATAATGAATAACGTGATTCATTTCCGGGATATCCAGTCCACGAGCCGCTAAATCGGTGGTAACTAAATAGCTCACACTTCCGTTTCGAAATTGAATTAAAGCGCGTTCTCTTTCATCCTGATCCATTCCGCCGTGATAGTAGGTCGAATAAATTCCTTTTTCGTTTAAAGTGTCACTAATACGTTCCGCAGCATCACGATGATTACAAAAAACGATAGCCGATTGTGATTTCAAGGAGCAAATCAAATTGAATAAACTGCCAATCTTGTCTTTTGCAGTCGAAACCACCATTTTCATAGCAAGATTCGTTTCTTCTTTATGCTCCGGAATAAAATCTAAAATGGTTGGATTCACCACTCGCGTGTATCTTGGAATCTCAATATCAGAAGTTGCCGAAACTAAAACCCGTTTATTCAATTTGGTTAGTTTCCCAATGATAAATGACATTTGCTCATGGAAACCCAATTGCAATGATTTATCAAATTCATCCAGAATCAACGTTTGAATTTTATCTACACGAAAAGTGCCTCTGTCAATATGATCTGCGATTCGTCCCGGAGTACCAATTAAAACAGCCGGTGGATTGCTTAAATTTTTGATTTCGGTATCAATAGAATGTCCGCCGTAACACACATTTACTTTATAATCCGTTCCCATTTTTTTCCAAACTTGCTCAATCTGCAATCCCAATTCACGTGATGGAACCAGAATTAAACATTGAACCGATAAAATTTCAGGTTGTAACATTTCTAAAACAGGTAATAAAAAAGCTAGTGTTTTTCCGGAACCCGTTGGTGAAAGCAATAAAACATTATTGTCATTTAAAATAGCGTCTTGCGCTACTTCCTGCATCTCATTCAGGCTTTCGATGCCTAAATTCAAAAGTATATTGTTGGAATGGTGTTTCTTATTCATTTTGCAAAGATAGTTCTTTGAATTACGAATTAGGAATTCCCAATTACGATTTTTTCATTTTTTAAACAGGCTACTACTTTTATCAAAATGCAAAAGCTATTCTTCTCGAAAAAAACTACATTTGAAATTCCATTTAAAAACCGAAATATGAGATTTTTCACATTCCTTTTTTTAGTATTCTCAATCCATTCCTTTGCACAAAAAGACACTAAATACGATACTTTTTTTGAAAAAGGCAACGGAAACCAATCGGCCAATTATCGAGAAACCATCAAATATTACCAACTCCTGGCTCATGATTTTGCCACAATCGAAATACAGGAAATGGGATTAACCGACAGTGGTGAACCGTTACATATAGTTATTTTCAACGCTGAAAAGGAATTTGATTTTGAAAAAATTAAGAAAACTAAAGCAGTCATTCTCATCAACAATGGCATACATGCAGGAGAACCTGACGGAATTGACGCAACTATGCAGTTGTATCGGGATTTAGCTTTAGGCAAAGTAAAAGCACCTAAAAACACCGTTATTGTTTGTATTCCGGTATACAATATCGGTGGCGCTCTAAACCGAAACTCAACTACAAGAGCCAATCAGGACGGACCGGAAGAATATGGCTTTCGTGGTAATGCCAGAAACTATGATTTGAATCGGGATTTCATTAAATCAGACACACGAAACACGAAGAGTTTTGTGGCAATTTTTCAAAAAATAAATGCTGATATTCTTATTGACAACCATGTAAGTAACGGCTCTGATTACCAATACAAACTGACGTATATTATGACCCAACACAACAAATTGGGTACCGTCTTGGGTGATTTTATGAACACGGAAATGATGCCTGAAATAGTCCATAATTTACAAAAAAAGAATATCGAAACCACTCCTTATGTCAACTCTTTTGAGGATACTCCCGACAAAGGTTTTGGTCAATTTTTTGACAGCCCAAGATTTGCGACCGGTTATACTTCCTTATTCAACACCATCGGATTTGTGGTAGAAACTCATATGCTCAAGAAATATGCAGAGCGCGTCAAAGTGACATACGAATACATGCGTTCCGCAATTGATTTTACCGATGCTAATTATCAAAAAATAAAACAACTGCGTTTAAAAAATGAGGAACAATACCAACCTCAAAAATCATACACCATCAAATGGGAAATAGATACTACAAAAACAACTACTTTTCCGTTTTTGGGCTATGAAGCCGGTTATAAAAAGAGCGAAGCAACTACGGGAAATCGATTGTTTTATGACCGGACAAATCCATTCAAAAAAGACATCCCTTATATCAAAGAATTCAAGTCGGCAAAAGAAATTATTATTCCAAACTACTATATAATTTCAAAAGGATTCTGGCCAGTTATTGAGCTGTTAAAAAGCAATAACATCATTTGTAATACCTTAAAAAAAGACACCCTGATTGAAGTGGAAAGCTATAAAATTGCAGATTTTAAAACAACTAATTCCGCTTACGAAGGACACTATTTACACCGCAATACTACCGTAACATCCAACCTACAAAAAGTGGCTTTCGCAAAAGGAGACTACATCATTTCAACGCAACAAAAAGGAGTAAAATATGTATTGGAAACATTAGAACCCGAAGCGGTAGATTCTTTTTTTAATTGGAATTTTTTCGACACAATGCTGCAACAAAAAGAAGGTTATTCTGATTATGTTTTTGAAGATACAGCTGCACAAATTTTAAAAGAAAACACAAATTTAAAAGCAGAATTCGAAACTAAAAAACAAACCGACATTTCGTTTAGCACCAATCCCGAAGCGCAATTAGACTGGATTTACAAGCATTCTGTTTACTATGAAAAGGCTCATTTACAATATCCAATCTATCGCATTTTGAAATAAAAAAAAGCTCCTATACTGGGAGCTTTTTATCTTCAAACAATAATTTTATATTCTCATAGGAATTTTTTAAGGCTTCCGGAATATCACTTGGTTTAATCCAGGCTACTTTCTCAATTCCTTCTTCCAATTGGCCTTGAGGCGTACCTTCAAAAGTAGATTGCATCTCAAACCAATGAGTAATTTTTAATTTATATTTTCCGTTGCGTTTAAAAACATGATAGGTTTTTTGAAGTTTATTGGTAATTGTCAACAAATCCACTCCTGTTTCCTCCTCTACTTCTCGCATGGCAGTAGCTTCAATTTCTTCTCCCTTTTCTATTCCGCCTTTGGGTAAATCCCACTTTCCGTTTCTAAAAATGAATAAAACCTCGCCTTTTTTATTATAAACCAAACCGCCTCCTGCTTTGCAAACCGGGATTTTTGCTTTCAAAGTTTTCATAATCTCCTTTTCATCGGGATGATAAAGACACGCTTTTTGAATTTTATTTTGAAATATTTTTACTATAACTTGTTTTATATCAATGCTTTCCAGCAAAAATATCTGAAAATCGGTCTCTTTAGAGATTTGATTTGTCAAAAAAAGTGGTTTGTCGTTAACAAAAACTTTATACATTTGTACTATGATTTTTAATAAAGATACAGCCGAAAAAACAGCCGAATTGCTTTTGCAAATAAATGCAATTAAATTGAATCCAAGAAATCCTTTTACATGGGCTTCTGGATGGAAATCGCCAATATATTGCGATAATAGATTAATCCTCTCATTTCCAGCTATAAGAAATTATGTCCGCGATGAGTTTGCCAAAAATATAGAAAAACAATTTGGCAAACCAGATGTTATCGCAGGAGTAGCTACCGGAGCAATAGGAATTGGGATGTTAGTAGCCGAAAGTTTAGGACTTCCGTTTGTGTATGTTCGCCCAGAACCTAAAAAACACGGAAGACAAAACCAAGTAGAAGGCTTCTTGCAAAAAGGACAAAACGTAGTCGTAGTAGAAGATTTAATCAGTACAGGGAACAGCAGTTTACTTGCCGTAGAAGCTTTAAGAGAAGCTGGAGCCAACATAAAAGGGATGGCTGCCATATTCACTTATGGTTTTGGTGTGGCCGAAGAAAACTTCAAAAATGCCCATATTGATTTGTTTACCTTAAGCAATTACCAGAATCTTTTGAACTTGGCTGTAGCCAAAAAATACATCACCGAGGAAGAAGAACAAACCTTGAGAGAATGGAGCGTAAGCCCATCGACTTGGGGGAAATAACAGCATATTACTTTCTGAATTTGAAAAGATCAGAATGAATAATCGCCATTTTATATTGCCATAAAAATAAAAAAGATGAACCTAGAAAGCCCAAAAGTTACTGTCGAAAAATCTGCACAAGAATTATTTGATTTATTGAGCGACGTAAAAAATTTCGAAAAATTAATGCCTGAAAATATTGCTAAATTTGAGGTTATTGGTGACGATGCTTTTATTTTTGGATTAAAAGGGATGCCTGAAATCAAATTGAAGATGAAAGAAAAAACAGCTCCAAACAAAATTGTCTTAGGTGCTGCAAGCGATAAACTTCCTTTTACTTTGGTGGCAAATATTGATAGCGTTTCTGCAAATTCAAGTGCCGTAAAATTAGATTTTGAAGGTGATTTTAACCCAATGATGGCCATGATGATAAAAGGCCCAATAAGTAAATTTATAGAAACTTTGGCTGTGAATATGACCAAATTATAGAACATAAAACCAAAATAATAAAGCGGTTTAAGATTTGTATTTTCAATCTTAAACCGCTTTTTTTAGTATAACATCTGAATTTCCTTTATATCAAACTCCGCAATACTGTCATCTTCTAAAAGGACTTGAAGTTTCCCAATGGTAGAAACACCTTGAATAATTCCCATAAAATTGATGTTGTTTTGATCTGAGAAAGGCATTGGAACTCCTTTTTTGAATAACCGATCTGTATAATGACTCCAAAACATTTCTGAAAATTGATTCCATTGCTGCAACTTCAATTCCAGATTCTTAATAATCATTTTTAAAAGTACACCTTTATCAAATGTGGTGTTCGCAATTACTGCCAAAGAAGAAGCTTTGGGCAAATTCTCAAAATTAGTTTGATTGACATTCAACCCTAAACCGACAATAGAAGTGATTGTATCTTCGCCTTTAATGCTATTTTCAATCAAAATCCCTCCGATTTTCTTATTATATGACATTATGTCGTTAGGCCATTTTATACTTAAATCAGGAATATTAATTGACTCCAGCGTCTCTATAACTGCAAGAGAAATGGCAATATTGAGCGTAAAAATCTGATTAATATCAAATAAAAAACCCTTAACCAAAACACTCATTATTAGATTTTTACCAGCTTCAGAACTCCATACAGAACCCATTTGCCCCTTTCCTTTGGTCTGGCTTTCGGCAGTTACAACAGTAAAGTTTTCGAGGTTTTGTTTGTTCGATAACCCTTTTAGAAACTCATTAGTAGAATCTATGGCATCGAGTTTGATTAGTTGCATATACGTTTTTTTGTGAAACAGAATTTAATATTATGTTAAGGTTCAAAAATAATCACAAAAAATGGTAACTTTACAAACTTATATAAAAATAATTCATGGCGAAAAAGACTATAAATAATGATGTGCTATTGGCAAATATCATCAAAGGAATCGAGGAAGTAAAAGGAAATGATATTGACATTCTGGATTTAAGAGAAATAGACACCGCTGTTTGCGACTATTTCGTCATCTGCAACGGAAATTCGAATACACAAGTTAACGCAATTGTTAACTCCATCCAAAAAACAGTTTCAAAAGAGTTAAAAGACAAGCCTTGGCATGTTGAAGGTACTGATAATGCCGAATGGGTATTAATGGACTATGTAAATATTGTGGTTCATGTGTTTCAAAAACACATTCGTGAATATTACAATATTGAAAGTCTTTGGGGTGATGCAAAAATTACTACAATTGAAAACAAATACTAAAGAAACACACTTGTAATGGCTAAAGATAATAATCCCAATTCGAATAAATTCAAAGTAAGCCCGTGGTTAATCTATACCGCAATACTATTGATATTCTTATTCATCAGTTTTGCCACAGGAGGAACCAGTTTACAGGAACCTGCGCAATTAACCTCTTCTAAATTTAATAATTATTTAGAAAAAGGTCAAATTGAAAAAGTCATTGTTTACAACAAAAATGAAGCTGAAGTATATTTGACTGCTGCTGCTTTGAAAGAAAAAATTCATTCAAAATTAGCTAAAGACGTTTTTGACAGACCTAACAAAGGCCCACATTACACTTTAGAAATTGGTAATGATCAAATCTTTCAAACTAAATTAGAGAAAGCTGTTGCAGAAGGAAAATTAAAAGATTTCAACTTCTTACAAAAAAACAATTGGTCAGACATTCTTATTAGCTTGTTGCCTATCATTATAATAATTGCTGTTTGGATATTTATCATGAGAAAAATGTCCGGCGGTGGCAGTGGCGGTGGCGGACAGATTTTTAATATCGGAAAATCGAAGGCTAAACTTTTTGACGAAAAAACAGATATTAAAACGACTTTCAAAGATGTAGCCGGTTTAGAAGGAGCAAAAGAAGAAATTCAAGAAATTGTTGAATTCTTGAAAAATCCTGAAAAATACACCAATCTTGGAGGAAAAATTCCCAAAGGAGCCCTACTTGTAGGACCTCCTGGAACCGGAAAAACCTTATTGGCAAAAGCCGTAGCCGGCGAAGCTCAAGTCCCTTTCTTCTCTTTATCAGGATCTGATTTTGTAGAAATGTTTGTAGGAGTTGGAGCCTCTCGTGTACGTGATTTGTTTAAACAAGCCAAAGAAAAATCACCTGCAATCATTTTTATTGATGAGATTGATGCTGTAGGTAGAGCAAGAGGAAAAAGCAATATGTCAGGCGGTAATGACGAACGTGAAAACACATTAAATCAATTACTGACAGAAATGGATGGTTTTGGTACTAATTCAAATGTAATTGTGTTGGCCGCTACAAACAGAGCTGATGTTCTTGACAAAGCGTTGATGCGTGCAGGTCGTTTTGACAGACAAATATTTGTTGACTTACCAGACATTAGAGAAAGAGCCGAAATCTTTAAAGTACATCTTGCTCCTTTGAAAAAAATTGAAGGATTAGATACCGACTTTTTAGCCAAACAAACACCTGGTTTTTCAGGAGCCGATATTGCAAATGTATGTAATGAAGCTGCTTTGATTGCTGCCCGAAATAATAAAACTGCTGTTGACAAACAAGATTTCCTTGATGCTGTTGATAGAATTGTAGGCGGTTTAGAAAAGAAAAATAAAATTGTTACTCCCGAAGAAAAGAAAGCAATAGCAATTCATGAAGCGGGACATGCAACAGTTAGTTGGATGTTAGAGCATGCTGCACCTTTAATTAAAGTAACTATTGTACCCAGAGGTCAAAGCCTTGGTGCTGCTTGGTACTTACCAGAAGAGCGTTTAATTGTTCGTCCGGATCAAATGTTGGACGAAATGTGCGCTACAATGGGAGGAAGAGCTGCTGAAAAAGTAACTTTTAACAGAATTTCAACTGGTGCTTTGAGTGATTTAGAAAAAGTAACCAAACAAGCTCGTGCTATGGTTACGATTTACGGATTGAACGACAAAATAGGAAATGTCACTTATTATGACTCTACTGGTCAAGGTGAATACAGTTTCTCAAAACCTTATTCTGAAGAAACTGCAAAAGTTATTGACGAAGAAATCTCGTTACTAATTGAAAGTCAATACCAAAGAGCAATTGAAATTCTTGAAGAAAATAAAGATAAATTAAATCAATTAGCCGATATACTAATTGAAAAAGAAGTAATCTTCAAAGATGATTTAGAAGCTATATTTGGAAAAAGAACTTTTGATAAAAATCTGGAAGAAGTAGTATCATAAAATAAGCCTACATAATTTAATTATTTTTAAAATCTTAATTCAAAAACTACTTTTGAATTAAGATTTTTTTATCTTTGAACGTTTTCAAATAACAAATTAAGTAGTTTATTAGCATATGAGTCTTTTTAGAAAATTTTTTGGTTCAAGTAATCCCGCTTCAGAAGAAGAAAAAGAAAGAGAATACAGCAAATCGTTTCCTGACGCTAATATGTCTATAGATGAACAATTCATCTATAATTTTAAGAAAAATGGAGGTAAATTTTTATACTGCGAAAATACTGATGAAGTAAAAGAACAATTTGAAAACATCTTAGAAGAAAATGATTGGTTTGAAAGCGAAGTCTTATGTTATGAAACTTCACTTTTTCAAATGCTAGATGAAAACAAACTTACTTATATTAAACCGGCAAACCCTAAATTTCTTCTTGCCAGTTGCGAAAATTTAATCGCTGAAGAAGGTGCCATTTTATTTTCTTCAAAACAAATTAAACAAAACAAACCTAACGAATTACCTACCAATATCATCATTCTAGCAAATACAAGTCAAATTCTTGCTGCGAAAAGTGATGGGCTTAGTGCTATAAAAAAGAAATACGAAAGAGATTACCCTACTAATATTACTACCATAAAATATTTCGAAAAAGCAAAAGAAGAAGACTTTACGCAATACGGAAGTTCTGCAAAAAATCTATATTTATTGCTTCTAGAGGATCTTTAAGATGAATGAAACACTCAAAAGAGGAATTTCAGGCGCCGTCTATATTGCGTTGTTGTTAACTTCTATCCAATTTTCAACTGAAAGTTTTATTATTCTGTTCGGAGTTTTTCTAATTATTGCAACGTACGAATTTTGTAATCTGGTTCAGCTGAATAAAATTTTCCCGATTTTATTTGTTTCTCTTTTTTATACAACTATTTCTCTGATAAGTTTTTATAAAATTGAGACTGAAAACTACATTAACAGCATTCAAAATAAAAATATCACATTGACTATAGACATCAATCTGGTCAACACAATACTATTAATTACAACCTTAATAGTATCTGTAAAATGTATTTTTTTTCTATTTGATGACAGAGTCCAATCGATATCCACACCATCAAAATACCTGTACTTATTAGGCTACATCTTATTACCTTTTATTTTTATCGTTAAAATTTCATTTGGAATTAAAGACTATAATCCTAAAATAATTATCGGACTATTCATTTTGATTTGGACTAATGACACCTTTGCTTATCTGGTAGGCAAATCTATTGGAAAACATAAATTATTAGAACGAATTTCTCCTAAAAAAACCATTGAAGGTTTTATTGGCGGAGTAGTTTTTGCTATTTTTACTGGCTATTTAATTTCAAAATTATACATTAAAGCAAGTCCAAGTTTTAGCGAAAAATCAATATTAATCTGGACTACAATTGCATTAATTGTTGGAGTTTTTGGCACCATAGGTGATTTAATTGAATCCAAATTTAAACGTATTGCTGGCATAAAAGACAGCGGAAAAATCATGCCTGGACACGGAGGCATTCTAGATCGACTGGATAGTGTTATATTTGTAGCACCAATTGTATATTTATTTTATCAAATTTTAAACTATGTTTCATAAAGAAGGAACCCAAAGCATTTTATTCGGTACATTGTTTACCGCTATAGTACTACTATTAGCAGATGCTTTTATTGATACCGATTGGATAAAAAAAGGAATCCAAATAATAACATTATTGCTATTGATTATTATTTTGCAATTTTTCAGAAATCCGCAACGGACTTTCGTTCTTAATGACAATCATATTCTTGCCCCTGTTGATGGCAAAGTGGTTGTGATTGAAGAAGTATATGAAGGAGAATATTTCAAAGACAAAAGATTGCAGATTTCTATTTTTATGTCTCCAATAAATGTACATGTAACCCGTTATGCTCTTAGTGGATTGGTGAAATTCAGCAAATACCATCCCGGTAAATTTTTGGTAGCTTGGCATCCAAAAGCGAGCGAAGAAAACGAAAGAACTACAGTTGTCATAGAAAACAAAACATTTGGAGCTGTTTTATACCGACAAATCGCAGGAGCTTTGGCAAGACGTATTGTAAATTATGCAGAAGAAGGAATGCAAGTGATACAAGGTACAGATGCCGGTTTTATAAAATTTGGTTCAAGAGTAGATTTATTTTTGCCACTAGGCACACCCGTGAATGTAGTTTTAAATCAAAAAGCCATTGGCGGAAAAACTATTATTGCTATTAAAGAATAATGATTGAAAAAGATTTAGATACACAATTTACAGAAGCTGTAGAAATTGCTTCAAAGATGACACAGGCATCTTTACCACAAGATGTTCAATTGCGCCTTTATGCCTTTTACAAACAGGCGACTTTTGGTACTGCTAAATACAATCTGTCTGATAATTTTGATTTACGTAATGCATTTAAAACAAATGCCTGGATTCAGATTAGTCATTTAACCATTGATGAAGCCAAAGAACAGTATATTGAAATCATAAATTCCTTGTTGACAAAATAGACTAGCCATGAAAAAAATTATTTACTTCCTAGTATTTACTGCTTTACTTTCTTGTAACAAAAAAAAATATACTGAAGTTGTGGAGGTTCCACTACCTACTGCACAAGAAAAAATTTCTGTAGGCATACCTGATGATGTAAAAGCAGAAGATGGTGCCTTTCAATTAGAAAAATTACCATACGGATACGATGCCTTAGCTCCACATATATCTGCTTTGACATTAGAAATGCACTATTCTAAACATTATTTAACGTACACCAACAATCTAAATAAAGCTATAGCAGGAACACCGCTTGAGAATCTGACCATTGAGGAAGTTTTGTCTCGATTAGACTTGAATGATGATGCTATAAGAAATAATGCCGGTGGATTTTACAATCATTCCATGTACTGGAAATGCATGGGTCCAAAAGCTGGGGGACAACCCAAAGGTGCTTTATCGGATGCTATTACTAAAGATTTTGGTTCGTTTGAGAATTTTGTAACCGCATTTAAAGACGCAGCAACAACTCAATTTGGGTCTGGTTGGGCTTGGCTTGTTGTAGACCGTTCTGGAAAATTGCAAGTTACCAGCACTCAAAACCAAGACAATCCATTAATGCGAAATGCAATTATCCAAGGAACACCTATTTTAGCATTAGACGTTTGGGAACACGCTTATTATTTAGATTATCAATACAAAAGAAAAAACTATATTGATGCTTTTTTTAATGTTATTAATTGGAATAAAGTAGAAGAGAACTACGATGCAACTATAAAAATATAAAGGCTCATAAGTATTCAACATAAAAAAAGGGGAAAATATGAATTCATATTTCCCCTTTTTTTATTACTTCTAAATTATAACTTATATATAAATGATTCTGATGGAGCGATTGTAATTTGAACCTTCCCTTCTCCATTGATAACTTGTAATTGCAAACTACTTTTTTCGTATAATTGGTCTGTAATAGTGTAGTTACCGTCTTTTAAATTCCATTTTTGAATTATGTCTTTAGGAATTTTCAATTCAAAATGGCTGGTGTGTTCTGATGAAAAATTAGCTATTATAATTAATTTTTCAGTATCAGACCAACGAACATAGGAATACACTTCAGGAAAATATCCCTCTGTTGCGTAGCGATTTAATCCGTGTATTTCTTGGTATTGTCCCATCAAGGCAGTACTATTCAAAGTGAAGTTTAAAAGCCTTTTGTAAAAATCACGCAAGTCTTTTTCGGATTGAGATAATTGTCCTCCGTCAAATTTGCCCTCATTCATCCAACGCTGATGATTGGGTACGCCAACATAGTCAAAAATAGATGTTCTGGAATGTGTTCCAAAACCTCCATTTTCATTTCCGGCCTCCCCGACTTCCTGTCCAAAATAAATCATAGTAGGCGAACTGCTAATCGTTGCAGAAACAACCATTAATGGTTTCCCTTTTTCGGGTGTTCCAGCAAATTCTGGGCTTGCCAAACGTTGTTCGTCATGATTATCTAGGAAATGTAACATATGATGCTCAATATCTGCCATTCCATTTTGTATGGTAGTAATAGGATCCGTTTGGCTTCTTCCCTGCACAATTTCCTTCAATTTATCATACAATTCTACTTTATCATACAAATAATCCATTTTTCCTAAACGGATATAATTTCTATATTCATTTGGATTATAGACTTCTGCCAATAAAAATGCATCGGGATTTTTTACCTTAATAGCCGAATTCATATAGCTCCAAAATTCATAAGGAACCATTTCGGCCATATCATAACGAAAACCATCAACACCTTTAGCGGTCCAATACAAAGCAATATCTCTAAATTTAATCCAAGAACTAGGTACTTCTTTGCCTTTCCAAAAATCAAAATGCTCTTGATATGATTTCGTGTCAAATCCAGTAGGAAGTTCAGGAAAATCTTTGGAACCATCAGGACGAATTCCGTAATTTACTTTCACGGTTTCATACCAATCATTCTTATCCGGCTTGGCTAAACGAGAACCATTTCCCGTCCATTTTGCAGGGTATTCTTCAAATTTCCCGTCAACAAGCGGATTCTTTTCGCCGTTTAAAGGTTTAGCAGTATCTGGAACTTCAAAATGAGTATTTGGAATATAATAAAAATTATTATCGCGCTTATATTCAACCGTTACATCATCATCTGCACCAAAATCACGAACTCCTTTCGGATTATTTCTGCCTTCGTATTTACGGGCAACATGGTTTGGAACAATATCAATAATCAATTTCAATCCTGCTTTGTGCGTTCTTTTTATCAAAGCTTCAAATTCCTTCAGACGATTTACAGGATTTACGGCTAAATCCGGATTTACATTATAATAATCTTTCACAGCATAAGGCGAACCTGCTCTACCTTTCACCACTTCCGGATCATCATTTGAAATTCCTATTGCCGTATAATCATGAATCAAAGCATGATGCGGAACTCCTGTGTACCAAATATGCGAAACACCTAAATCCTTTATCTCATGCAACGCTTTATCTGTAAAATCATTGAATTTACCCACACCGTTTTCTTCGATGGTTCCCCAAGGTTTATTATTGGTATTTGTATTACCAAATAACCGAGTAAAAACTTGGTATACAACTACTTTTTTATCGGAGACGGTCTCTTTCTTATCTGCACTCATTTTCAAATCTTTCGTTTTACAGGCTGTCGCCAAAAGCATAATGCTTATTCCTGCAACAATAGTTATTTTTTTTATCATACAAAAAATTATTTAAGGTAATTTGAATTCTTTTATTGATATCCTATTTTTTTGAACATCAATCTATAAATTTAATGTTTTTTTTGATATTTCTCAGAAATCAGCAACCACTAACGATTCAGAAATAGCAACTACAACGAAAGAGTTCCTTTTTTTGTTGACAACTATAAGACCAACTCAAACGTTTTTTGCCCATTTTATACAATTATAAATAAATCCTAATATGGATTAGGATTG
Organism: Flavobacterium lacustre; assembly: GCF_027474525.2. Classification (NCBI taxonomy): domain Bacteria; kingdom Pseudomonadati; phylum Bacteroidota; class Flavobacteriia; order Flavobacteriales; family Flavobacteriaceae; genus Flavobacterium; species Flavobacterium lacustre. The sequence goes on along the minus strand of NZ_CP114882.2, from coordinate 2,165,484 downwards.
TTTCCTTTTTCATAAATTTGACAAAAATTAAATCCATTGAAGAAGTCCTTATATTTCATTGCTTGCTGTTTGCTTTTTTCTTTTTGCAATTTGGTTTTGGCACAAGCCCCAAAAAAAATTATTGTCGAGCATTCTGATTTTGCTGATGTCAATCAAGTTGAAATTCCAGATGCTTTTTTGCTCACCGGAAACGTGAGGGTAAATCATGACGGAGTTGTTCTGACGTGTAATAAAGCGTACTATTTTCAAAAAGAAAACTACATTAAAGCTTTTGGAAACGTACAATTAGTTCAAGGAGATACTTTATTTTTGAACAGTAAATATGCTGAATATAGCGGAAATGTAAAAAAAGCATTCGCTACCGGAAATCCTGTAATGACATCGCCTGATGCGACTTTGGTAACAGACACCATCAACTTTGACCGAAACACTCAAGAAGTATATTATAATACAAAAGGGACTATCACAAACCTGCAGAATACTTTAGTCAGCAACTCCGGAAGGTATTATGTTGCACAAAAAAAATTCCAGTTCCTGACTGCTGTTACCATTACCAATCCTACTTATGTGATAAAATCAAATCATTTGGATTATTACAGCAATTCGGGACATTCCTATCTTTTTGGACCTTCAACAATAACCAGTAAAGCCAATTATATTTATACCGAAAAAGGATTTTATGACACTAAAAAAAATCTGGCACATTTTCTCAATAAATCCTATATCAAATACGATGACCGAATCATAAAAGGCGACAGTTTGTATTATGACCGAAACCGGGAGTTTGCTTCTGCCAGCCGAAATGTAAAAATCACAGATTCAATCAATCGTGGAATTATCAAAGGGCATTATGCCGAATTATATAAAAAAAAGGATTCCGTTTTTGTTACCAAAAGAGCTGTTGCAGTGAACTTTGTCGAAAATGACTCTGTTTATATTCATGGTAAAAAATTGATGGTAACCGGAAAAGAAGGCAACCGAATTATCCGTGCTTTTAATAATGTTCGATTTTTCAAAACAGATATGAGTGGCAAATGCGATTCGATTCATTCCAGTTCAAAAATAGCTTTGACAAAACTAATTGGAAACCCAATTCTTTGGAATGGTGAAAACCAAATAACGGGGGATATTATGCACCTTATCGGGAATAATACGACCCAAAAACTGGATTCCCTCAAAGTCCTCAACAATACTTTTCTGGTCTCGAAAGATACTTTGGGAACAGGTTATAATCAAGTAAAAGGGCAAAATCTATTTGGGAAGTTTCTGGAAGGAAAACTACACGATGTAGACATCATAAAAAACACCGAAGTCATTTATTACATGCGAAATGACGCACACGAACTCATTGGTATCAACAAAAATGTAAGTAGTAAAATCAATCTTATTTTAGAGAAAAATGCAGTCGAAACCATTACCTTTTTTCAACAAGTTGATGGTGATATTTATCCCGAAAAAGATTTACCCGAAAATGCCCGAAAGCTACGAGGACTTGCCTGGCGTGGAGAAGAACGGATAAAGTCTAAAGACGATATTTTTCCTCCCGAAGAAAATGTAGATAACGAAAAGATTGCCAAAGCAACTAAAGCAGAAGAAGCAAAGAAAAATGTTCCCATGAAAATTCGAAAAGAAACATTAAATTACGATAAGAAAAAAGGGAAGAAGTAGTTTTCAGGTTATAGATTACAGGTTTTAATTAGCATTTAAACCAATAAACGATTAAACAAACAAAACGTGAATACCGATTTCATAAAATACCAAGCACAAACCTCTCCATATCCTTTAGGAATGGAAGTTTCTCACGCTATAGGCTCATATATTTACGACACAAACAACAAAAAATATTTAGACTTTGTAGCTGGAGTTTCTGCATGCCCGCTTGGTCATCAACATCCAAGAGTTAATCAAGCGATCAAAGATCAGTTGGACAAATATTCACACGTCATGGTTTATGGCGAATATTCTCAAAGTCCTGCTGTTGAATACTGCAAACTATTAGCCTCGCTCCTGCCCGCTCCGTTAGACAAAACTTATTTAGTCAATTCAGGAACTGAAGCCATTGAAGGTGCTTTAAAACTTGCTCGACGTACCACCGGAAGAAGCCAATTGATTTCGTGTCACAATGCGTATCACGGAAACACAATGGGCTCGATGAGTGTTATGGGATTTGAAGAACGCAAACAAATATTTCGTCCCTTAATTCCTGATGTTGATTTTATCACTTTTAATAACGAAGACGATTTACAAAAAATCACCACTAAAACCGCTGGTATTCTTCTTGAAACTATTCAAGGTGGAGCCGGGTTTATTCAACCGGAGAATAATTTTCTTAAAAAAGTTCGCGAACGTTGTACCGAAGTTGGAGCCCTCATGATTCTCGACGAAATTCAACCTGGTTTTGGAAGAACCGGTAAGCTTTTCGGTTTTCAAAATTACGATGTCGTTCCTGACATTGTCGTAATGGGAAAAGGTATGGGTGGCGGAATGCCGGTTGGTGCTTTTACAGCCTCTTCAGCCATGATGGATTTATTAAGCGAGAATCCAAAACTGGGACACATTACCACCTTTGGAGGTCATCCTGTCATTGCGTCAGCCTGTTTAGCCACTTTGCAGGAAATAACTGAAACGAATTTAATGTCCAAAGCAATAGAAAAAGAAAAACTATTTAGATCGCTTTTGGTACATCCTTTGATAGAGGAAATTAGAGGAAAAGGATTAATGCTGGCCGCTATGACAAAAAGTGCAGACATCACTAATGAAGTGATTCTCAAATGTCAAGACAAAGGACTTATCTTATTCTGGTTACTGTTTGAAGGATGCGCCATCCGAATAACGCCACCGCTAACCATTTCTGAAGAAGAAATACGAGAAGGTTGCAGTATCATACTAGAAGTAATGGATGAAATTTTGAACAAGAATTAATTATTAAAAAATATCGCAATTGGGAACTATTCCCCGCTATACGATACAATCCACGCGAAAAGCGTGAGATTTCCACTTCAAATGAAGTTCTCTGAACTCCAAGTAAAACAAAAGAATAGAGAAGTAATCGGGGCAATGGCATCCGTATAAATCAACGCTTTTTTTGTTAATTAAATTGTTCACAACAATTGTAACTTTTCCTCACAGAACACACACGATTCCCTAAATTTATTTAGGCCAAATTAAACTCACACAGTATGCAATTAAGCAACGAAGAAGAAGACTATAACTTATCCTTGTCGAAATTTGAGTCCATGTTGAAAACCAACAAAGTGCTCTTTTTTGACTCTGAAGAATTTGAAGAAATTATTCTTCATTATCTTGATATGGGAAAAGCCTCATTAGCAAAAAAAGCATTAAAATTAGCTCTGGAACAGCACCCAAGATCTACTGGTCTTAAATTAGTTCAAGTAGAAATGCTAGTTTATGATGACAAACTCGAATTGGCCGAAAAGCTATTGAATGAGTTATTTGCTATAGAACCAACTAATGAAGAAATTTACATTCAAAAAGCTAATATTTGTTCTAAAAGAGACCAACACGAAAAAGCGGTAGAGTTACTTAAAATCGCCCTTCAATATACAGATGATTATGCCGATGTTTATAATTTAATAGGCATGGAATACCTCTTTATGGATAATCTTGAAATGGCAAAAGAGAGCTTTATAAAATGCTTAGAAGAAGATTTAGAAGACCAATCTGCATTATATAATGTAGTGTATTGTTTTGAGTTTTTAGATCAAAACCAAGAAGCAATAATCTACTTGAACAAATACATTGACAAAAACCCATACAGTGAAATCGCTTGGCATCAATTGGGACGCTTGTATTATGGCGTGAAAGAATATGAAAATGCGATTCGCGCGTTTGATTATGCCACATTGATTGACGACGAATTTCTTGGCGCTTTTATGGAAAGAGCCAAAGCTTTTGAACGATTAAAAAAATATGAAGAAGCCATCGAAAGTTACAACAGAACTATCGAATTAGATGATGCTACTTCATACGCTTTACTGCGAATTGGAAAATGCTATGAAAAATTAGGAAACAAAGTATTAGCCTTAAAATATTTTAATAAAACAGTTCATGAAGATCCGCTTTTAGACAAAGGCTGGATTGCAATTACCGATTTCTATGTACGTCAAAAAAACTTTCAGAAAGCCTTATTCTATGTCAATAAAGCATTAGCCATTGACAATCAAAATAGACTGTATTGGAAACGATTTGCTACAATAAACAAACAAATGAACTTTTTTGAAGAAGCTGAATTTGGATATAGAAAAGCAGTTGAATTTGGTGATTACCAGCTGGACACTTGGTTATTTTGGGTGGACATTCTTCAGTTTTTAGGCGAATTCGAAAGTGCTATTCAAACTTTATTACAAGCATCAGAATATTTTCCGGAAGAAAACGAAGTCGAATATAGATTGGCAGGATTATACTTTATGATTCAAGACACAACAAAAGCTAAATTCCATTTGAGTAATGCTATGCGATTGAATTTTGATAATTACGTGATTATCGAAGATTTATTTCCGGTGGTTTGGACACGAAAAATGGTACAAAATTATATTGCGAAACATAAAAAATAATAATGACTGACATTTTAAGAAAACGCTTTGGTTTACTGGGGCAAAACATAAATTATTCCTTTTCAAAAGGGTATTTTACTGATAAATTTAATGCCGAAAACTTTGAAGGTTGTACTTACGAAAATTTTGATATTCCCGAAATCAGTTCTTTCCCCGAACTCGTAAAAAACAATTCCGACTTAAAAGGAATTAACGTAACAATTCCTTATAAAGAAGTTGTCATTCCTTTTTTGACTAAATTATCCAAAAAGGCGGCTGTAATTGGCGCTGTAAATACTATTAAATTCACAAAAAAAGGAAAACTAAAAGGCTACAATACGGATTATTACGGCTTCAAAAAATCATTAGAACCACTATTACAATCACATCATAAAAAAGCACTAATACTTGGTACAGGTGGCGCTTCAAAAGGAGTCGCATATGCTTTGGATGAATTAGGTATTGCGTATACTTTTGTTTCGCGACAAGCCGGTGAGAAAGTGTTGGGATACAATCAAATTACCGATTTAGTTTTTGACGAATATCAAATCATCATCAACTCTACTCCTGTGGGAACAAGCCCAAATACTGAAGCTTATCCTGAAATCCCATATAATTTTTTTACTAAAAAACACATTGCTTATGACTTGATTTATAATCCTGCAGAAACGCAATTTCTAAAGAAAGCCAAAGCGCAAGGTGCACAAATTAAAAACGGGTTAGACATGCTTATTTTTCAAGCGGAGAAAGCATGGGAAATTTGGAATAAATAAATTCTTATTCAGATATATCAAAAAAGCTACAACCAACCAGTTGTAGCTTTTTTGATTTAAAAGACAAAAAACAAGAAAATTAGAGCTGAAACTTCTTTAACTTATTTTAATAAAATCGAATTAAAAATTAATCCAACTTCTAAAACAGTAAAAAAATAAAAAGATTTTTTTTCTTTTCAAAATTCAAAGAATAAGAACCAAAATCTAGTCCGTTTTTTTTGAATATTAATATTTCTATTTTTTTTTGAAAAATATATTTTTTTGAAAAAAACCACAAATAAACATACCTTTTCTTACTTTATCAATTATAAATAAGTGATTTATTTTGTAATTTCATAGTCCTTCACTATCTTTCGCATTCGATAAAATAGAAACCTTATACATTGAAATAATGTTAGAAGAAAAGAATGATAACCTGCAAGAAGCAGATGGAAATTTAGGAAACGATTCTTTAGAAACAACGCAATCTGAAACTCCGGTTTTAGAAACAGTTGAAACAACAGAATCAAATACTACTGAAAAACAAGAATCCGTTGAAGTTCCTATTGAAGCTATTTCGGAGGAAACACCTTTAGCAGATACTAATGCTGCTGAAACCGAAAATCAAACAATAGTTGATGCTATTGCCGATACGAATGCCGAAGAAAGTGAAGACGAAACACTCAAGGAACGACATGATATTCCGATGCAAGATTACGATACTTTCTCATTAGAATCGCTTGTAGATGAATTGCAGAATTTAGTTTCCAATGAAAAAGTAATGTCTGTAAAAGAGCATGTGGAGGAAATTAAAAAAGCATTCTTAGCAAAATACAATCATCTCATCGAAGAGAAAAAAGAAGAATATTTAGCCGAAAATCAAGATCCAAACGAGGAATTTCAATACCATTCCCCATTAAAAACAAAATTTGATCAGGTTTATTCTTTATTCAAAGAAAATAAAAATACCCATTTCAAGAGCTTGCAAACCAATCTAAAATCGAATTTAGAAAATCGATTGGCAATTGTTGAAGAATTGAAAGAACTTATAAATCCGCAGGAAAACATCAAGGATACCTTAAAACATTTTAATGATTTAAGAGAACGATGGAAAAATGCCGGACCAATCCCAAAAGACAAATACAATCACGTTTGGAATAATTTTCATTTTCATGTTGAAAATTTCTACGATTATTTGCATTTAGACAGAGAAGCCAGAGATTTAGATTTCAAACACAATTTAGAACAAAAACAAAAAATTGTAGCACGTGTAGAAGAATTAATCAACGAAGCTGATATTAATAAAGCATTCCGAGAATTACAAGATTTACACCGCATCTGGAAAGAAGATATTGGACCCGTTTCAAGAGAACATCGTGATGAAATCTGGAATAAATTCAGTGATTTAACGAAACAAATGCATGATAAACGCGAAGTTTTGTTTGAAAATCTAAGAGGAACCGAACTTGAAAATTTAGAAAAGAAAAAAGAAATTATTGCTAAAATAGAAGTTCTAGCAACCGAGAAAGTTAATGCACATTCACAATGGTTATCTCAAATAGAAAAAGTAGAAGCTTTAAGAACTGCTTTTTTCTCTGCCGGGAAAGTTCCATCAGAAGTTAATGAAGAAACTTGGGCCGCTTTTAAAACCGCAGTTAGAAACTTCAATACCTTTAAAAATTCATTTTATAAAGATATCAAGAAAGATCAGACTGATAATTTAAACAAAAAAACAGCTCTTGTAGCCAAAGCCAAAGAATTGCAAGAAAGTGTTGATTTTGCAGCCACTACTCCAATCATGAAACAAATTCAGGAAGAGTGGAAACAAATTGGTCATGTTCCAAGAAAATATTCAGATAAAATCTGGAAAGAATTTAAAGATGCCTGTAATCATTATTTTGATAAATTAAAAGAGCAAAAAAATGAGGAAAACAGTGAGGAAGTAGAAGCTTTTGATAATAAAAAAGCCTACCTAGAAACGTTGAGAGAGTTTCAATTAACAGGAGATCATAAAACGGACTTGGACGCGATAAAATTGCATATTGAAACTTGGAAAAACTTTGGAAAAGTTCCTTTCCCAAGAAGACATATCGAAGGAAAATTCAATAAAATCCTGGATGCTCTTTTTGAAAAATTGAGTCTTAGCAAAAAAGATTCGGAAATGATGCGCTTCTCTAACAGAATGGGGCATTTGTCTGAAAGCAATGATTCCAGAAAATTAGATAACGAAAAGATTTTCTTAATGCGTAAAATTGATGAAGTTCAAAATGAAATTTTTCAATTGGAAAATAATATTCAATTTTTTACCAATACCAGAAATGCAAAAAAAGAAAATTCTATAGTTTTAGAAGTTCGAAAAAATATTGCAATTCATAAAGAAAGCCTTGATGTTTGGAAAGAAAAACTCAAACAATTGAGAAATTTAAATCAAGAATAATTTTATTTAAAATATCACAAATACAAACCTCGTTCTTAAATAGTTCGAGGTTTTTTTATGCAATGAATTACCATATAATAATAATTATTCCTATAAATCTATTAGAAAAAATTCGTTTATAAAAGGCTTAAACGAATGAAAAAATAGAACATTATAACAAACTATTCTATTTTAAATTAAGTCAAATAAAACAAATAAAAGAGGCTTCATTGAGTCTGATGTCTCCTAAATACCATTAATTTTAAATATGATAATTATCATTTGATAATATTAGAAGTCGGATTACTTTTGAATATTGAAAATGACTCCGCTATGAAAAATTCACTGATACAAAAATATAACGTTCCTGGTCCAAGATACACTAGTTATCCAACCGTTCCTTACTGGAATGAAACTGATTATTCGTATGAAATTTGGGCAGAGACCTTGAAAAAATCATTTATAGAAAGCAATAATTCCGAAGGAATCAGTCTTTATATTCACTTGCCTTTTTGCGAAAGCATGTGCACTTTTTGTGGATGTAACAAGCGTATTACAAAAAATCATGATGTAGAAAACCCTTATATTGAAGCCGTATTAAAGGAGTGGACTCTGTATTGCAATTTATTAGGTGAGAAACCAACTATAAAAGAAATTCATTTGGGAGGTGGAACTCCAACCTTCTTTTCTACAAAAAACCTAGAAGACTTAATCAACGGTATATTTTCTCATGCTAACAAAGCTAATAATTACGAATTCAGTTTTGAAGGCCATCCTAATAATACTACGCATGCTCATTTGCAAAAACTCTATGACTTAGGCTTCAGACGCGTAAGTTTTGGTGTACAGGATTATTCAGAAAAAGTACAAAAGGCAATTCATCGCGAACAACCTTTTCATAATGTGGCAAAAGTGACATTTTGGGCTAGAGAAATTGGTTATACGTCTATTGGACATGACATCATTTTTGGATTGCCTTTTCAAGAAATTGATGATGTAATTGATACTATTGAAAAAACAAAATCATTACAGCCGGATCGTTTGGCTTTTTACAGTTACGCTCACGTGCCTTGGATAAAAGGTAACGGACAACGTGGTTTTAACGATGAAGATATCCCTAAAGATGATCAAAAAAGACTTTTATACGAAACAGGAAAACAGCTTTTATATGAAAACGATTACCATGAAATAGGTATGGATCATTTTGCTTTGAAAACGGACAGTCTTTTTGAATCATTTGAAACTGGAAAATTACACCGTAATTTCATGGGTTACAGTTCTTCAAAAACACAATTAATGATAGGATTGGGCGTGTCATCCATTAGTGACAGCTGGTATAGTTTTGCACAGAATGTAAAAAATTTAGAAGATTATTATCAAATGTTAGAATGGAATAAATTACCTGTTTTTAGAGGGCATTTGTTAACCAATGAAGATTTAATCATTAGAAAACACATCTTAAATTTAATGTGCCAATTTGAAACCTCTTGGGCTGACAATTCAACTTATTTTGAAGAAATCCCTACTGTTTTGAGTCAACTTGAAGAAATGCAAAATGACGGGTTAGTTGTGTTTAAAGAAAATGGAATTCAGGTTACTGAAGCTGGAAAACCATTTGTACGAAACATTTGCATGGCTTTTGATTTACTTTTAAAACGTAAAGCTCCAGAAACGGCCTTGTTTTCGATGACTGTTTAATGTCATTTTCTGAATTGAATTAATGACAATTCGGGTTTTCTTGAACAAACAAACTCATATTGGTTGGTGAAACATAAGGAATTCCTAATCCCAAACCACGTAAAATAAATAATATTCCAATTAGTATGACTACATACGGAATTGCTTTTTGAATTTTGTTACGGAAAGAAAGCGTTAAAAACGAATTGAGATAAACCACACTGCTCATTAGAGGAACAGTTCCTAATCCGAAAAGAATCATATATAGAACACCATAACTGGCACTTTGCATGGCAATTGCTCCAAATAAAGCGACATAAACCATCCCGCAGGGCAAGAATCCGTTGAGTAAACCAATTGTATATAATGATTTGTAACTCTTGTTCTTAAATTGCCTTCCTAAAGTGGTTTTTATTTTAGAAATCAATTTAAAAACTGGCTTTGAAAAATTATATTTTGCAAAAATTTTTTCAGGTACCAAGACTATAATAATCATGGCAATACCAATAAATATTGATAATTGTTGTTGAATTCCCGCTAAGAAAAAACCTTTTCCTAACAATCCGAAGATAAGACCAATAGTACCATAAGCGGTTAATCGACCTAAATGATAAGTAATGATTTGAGTTGTTTTTTTGGCAGGATTATTTCTATCAACAGGTAACATTAGAGCAATAGGCCCACACATACCAATGCAGTGCAAACTACTGATTAAACCAAAGATAAAAGCAGAATATAACATTTTTCAAAAGTAATGTCAAAAAGACAAAAATCATAAAAGACAAACGATTAACTCATTTAACTTTTATGATTTGTGACTTTTTGACTATTTAATATAAATAATTTCCTTTGTTAAATATGACTTTCCTTCGTATTGCCATTCCATATTAATATCCCAACGACCGTCTACCAAACTTTTTTTAGGTATGAGCAAAGTGGAACCGGATAGCGAAATTGGAACTTCAAAATCCAGCTTTTTGTTAGACGGCCTATATAGGGACAAATTACCTTTTATATTTTTAGGAATAAAAAACTCAGGGAAAGAAACAATAATTCCTTCCGAAGTAGATGTAAAAGAAGGTTTTTGAGCTAAATCATGAGCATTTTGAATTCTAACCATTTCGTCTCCAAAATGAGCATCGTGCTTATAATACTCTTCTACAACTAAATCATTATCGTATTTTGAGTTCGATTGTACTGTGAAAACAAAATATAAAATGAAAGTCATAAATAATGCAAACGCAATTATAACTCCTGTTCCCCAACTTATTTTCATTATTTTTACTTTAAAATTTATATACTTTTATTAATCAAAACTTCTTGGACTTAAGAAATTGGTTGTGCTGGTTTCAATTTTTTTGTTGCCGTCATATACATCAATTCGCAACTTAGTCTTGTCACTCTCTAATAAATATTGATTGATTTCAATAAACAAAGTTCCTCCGTTCATGCCTTGTTTTGGTACTTTCAAATCCTGTTTTCCAACAACTTTTAAGGTTCCTTTAATTCCAACTAATTTAAAATGAATATCATTGAAATCATTATTGGTTTTATTGATAATTTTAAAAGTATAAATATTACTGATATTGTCTCCTTTATGTTGAAACAATTGTCCTGGCAATCTCAAAATAGAAGCTTCTACCTCAGTTCTCAAAAACAATAAACCAACCAAAATACCAATTAGAATAAATAATACTGCTGAATAGCCTTTCATTCTAGCTGTGAACTTAAACTTGGATTTTTTCTCAATTTCATCCTCAGATGCGTAACGAATTAATCCCTTTGGCAGACCGACACTATCCATAATTGTATCACATTCATCAATACAAGCGGTACAATTTACACACTCTAACTGCGTTCCGTTACGAATGTCAATACCAGTTGGACAAACATTCACACATTGTTTACAATCAATGCAATCTCCTTTTCCGGTTGCTGCTCTATCTTCTTGCTTGTTGAATTTTGCTCTTCCGGTTTCTTTTTCACCGCGAACAAAATCATATGCAACATTAATCGATTTATCGTCTAATAAAACGCCTTGTAATCTTCCGTAAGGACAAGCTATAATACAAACTTGTTCTCTAAACCATGCAAAAATAAAATAGAATACACCTGTGAAAATAAGCAATGCTACTAATGTACTAACATTGTTCTCCGGCCCTTCTTCAATCATTTTGAACAATTCATCGCTACTTATCAAGTACGCCAGAAAAATATTAGCAATAAAAAAAGAAATGATTAGGAAAATAATCCATTTTACTCCTTTTTTTCTAATTTTCTCAACATTCCATTCTTGTTTACTTAATCGAATTTGAGCACCACGATCTCCTTCAATCCAATATTCAATTCTACGGAAAACCATTTCCAAAAATATGGTTTGAGGACAAACCCAGCCACAAAATATTCGACCAAAAATTACGGTAAACAGAATCACAAAAACGACTCCAACAATCATAAAAAGGACAAACAAATAAAAATCTTGTGGCCAAAAAGGAAATCCAAAAATATTGAATCTTCTTTCTAACACATTAAACATCATAAACTGATTGCCATTAATCTTTATAAAAGGATTAGCAACAAGTATAATTAGTAAGAAATAACTAACCCATTTCCTGTAATCGTAGAACCTGCCTGAAGGTTTTTTAGGAAAAATAAATTTTCTGTTCCCCTCTTCATCAATCGTTCCGATGGTATCTCTAAAAGCTTCGTCTGGTATTTTTGACATTTATTTTTAATTTTAAAGACCAATCTTGCGGGTGCAAAATTGGTCTTTATTTACTTTTTATTTTGCTGCAGCAGCTTCAACCCATATTTCTCCATCTGGAGCTTTTGGATCTTTTGGATTGCTTCCTCTCAAAGATAAAACATAACTGGCTACTTTCTGCATTTCTTTTGGTTTTAAAGTACCCTTCCAAGAAATCATTCCCTTACCATCACGTCCACCATTTACTAAAGTATGGAATACATTTTTGATGCCTCCACCTAAAATCCAATGATCATCTGTTAAGTTTGGTCCAATTTGTCCTCCTGCATCTGCTCTGTGACAAGCAGCGCAATTGGTTGTGAAAATTGTTTTTCCTTCTGCTAAAGCAGCAGCATCTGTCAATAACGTTACTGTTTTTTCATCCATTAAGTCAGGTGCTGTTTTCATGTATTCAGCAACTTCAATTTTGGCTTGAGCCATTTCTTTTGTAAGCTCCATTTCTTGATTGTCTGCACCCATAATTTCAAAACGCACAAGATATACAACTGCAAATACAATACAAGCATAGAATAAATATACCCACCATGGTGGTAAATTATTATCTAACTCTCTAATACCATCATAATCGTGATCTAACAAAAGTTGTCCTTCGTTTTCAATAGGTTCTGATTTTGTTAATTTTTTCAGCAATTTACTATACCATTCGCTGTCTTTGAAACCAACAGAACTTGCAGCTTCTAATTTTGCTCTTTGTTCCTCAGTAAGTAATTGATATGTAATTTTATCAATGGCGCTAATCGTAATTTCTATCGCTATCAAAAGGAAAAGAAAAACAAACAAGAAAAGAGAAACCATCGGAAATTTTATAAAAGCAGGTCTATCTCCAGAGTCAATAAAATATTCCATTGCGGCAAAAACAGCAAAGAAAATAAGTGGAACTCTTACATATACAGGAATTAATTTTTTCATTTTCTAAATTTTTAAAAAATTATACTATTTGATTGTCTTTCAATGGAATTTGGCTCATCTCATCAATTTTTTCTTTCTTATATGAGAAAACCCACACCCCAAGTCCCACGAAAAAGAAAAAGAAAATTAATAACGATAGTATTGGATATATCGCAACTCCCGCGATGGTTTCCATATTGTGTTTTATTTGTTCGAACATAACTATTATTATTTATTCTTTTACTTTAATATCAGTCCCAAGTCTTTGAATATAGGCAATCAAGGCTACAATTTCTCTTTCATTCATTGGAACAAATTTTTCCCCTTTTGCTTCAGCTTTTTTCTTACTGTCATCGTAACTTTTTACAAAGTCAGGATCGTTTTTAAGACTTTCCTCAATTAGTAACGCTTGTGCTCTCAAATCTTTTTGAGCATTAGCAACTTCAGCATCTGAATAAGGAACCCCTAATGCAACCATGGCTTTCATTTTATCTTGAGTCAAAGAAATATCCATTGGCTCATTATCAAACAACCATTTATATCCAGGCATAATTGAACCGGCAGAAATACTTTGAGGACTCCAGAAATGGTTAAAATGCCAATTATCATTGTATTTACCACCTTCTCTTAATAAATCCGGACCTGTACGTTTAGATCCCCACAAGAAAGGGTGATCATATACAAACTCTCCTGCTTTAGATTGTGGTCCATAACGCTCCACTTCACTACGGAAAGGACGAACTGATTGAGAGTGACAACCCACACAACCTTCACGGATGTACAAATCACGACCTTCCAATTCTAATGGAGAATATGGTTTTACGCTAGCAATTGTTGGAATATTAGATTTTACCATAATCGTAGGTACAATTTGAATAACTCCACCAATAAGAATTGCTATTGTAGCTAAAATTGTCAATTGAATTGGTTTTCTTTCTAACCAAGGGTGGAATTTCTCTCCTTTTACTCTTCCTGAACTAATTTTCACTAATTCTGGTGCTTCAGCTAATTCATCTTCGATTGCAGCGCCAGCTCTTACTGTTTGAATGATATTATACACTAATACTAACATTCCTGTTAAGTATAAAGTACCTCCGGCAGCTCTCATCCAATACATTGGCATGATTTGAGTTACTGTTTCTAAGAAGTTACCATACGTTAAAGTTCCGTCTGGATTAAATTGTTTCCACATAGATGCCTGTAAAAAACCGGCAACATACATCGGAAGTGTATAAAGTATAATTCCTAATGTTCCAATCCAAAAATGGAAATTGGCTAATTTAGTAGAATATAAAGTGCTTTTTGTCATTCTTGGAATCAACCAATAGATCATACCAAAAGCCATAAATCCATTCCAAGCTAATGCACCAACGTGAACGTGAGCAATAATCCAATCCGTATAATGCGCAATAGCATTTACATTTTTAAGAGACAACATAGGCCCTTCAAAAGTCGCCATTCCGTAACCGGTAATTGCTACTACGAAGAATTTTAAAACTGGCTCTTCACGCACTTTATCCCAAACTCCTCTCAAAGTTAACAATCCGTTAATCATACCTCCCCAAGATGGAGCAATCAACATTATAGAAAAAACAACTCCTAAATTCTGTGCCCAAGTCGGTAATGCAGAATATAATAAGTGGTGAGGTCCAGCCCAAATATAAATGAAGATTAAAGACCAAAAGTGAACGATAGAAAGTCTGTAAGAATATACAGGACGATTAGCTGCTTTTGGTACAAAATAATACATTAATCCTAAAAATGGTGTTGTCAAGAAAAAGGCAACAGCATTATGACCATACCACCATTGTACTAAAGCATCTTGAACTCCTGCGTATACAGAATAACTTTTCATTGCAGAAACCGGCAATTCTAAACTATTAAAAATATGTAAAACTGCTACAGTAACAAATGTTGCCAAATAAAACCAGATTGCAACATACAAATGACGCTCTCTTCTTTTTATCATGGTCCCAATCATGTTGATACCAAATGCTACCCAGATTAAGGCAATAGCAATATCAATTGGCCATTCTAATTCAGCATATTCTTTTGATGTACTGTATCCTAAAGGCAAACTGACTGCTGCGGCGACAATGATTAACTGCCATCCCCAAAAGTTAAGATTACTTAAAAAATCACTAAACATCCTTGCTTTCAGCAATCGTTGTAGTGAATAATAAACCCCTGCAAACATAGCATTCCCCACAAAGGCAAAAATAACTGCATTGGTATGTAAAGGTCTCAATCTACCAAAACTCAACCACGAAATTCCGTCGGTGATGTTTGGAAAAAGAAACATAATAGCCAGAATAAGTCCAACTAACATCCCCACTACACCAAAAACAATGGTGGCGTAAATGAATTTCTTTACAATTTTGTTGTCGTAATAAAATTGTTGCATTTCCATAATTAAATTTGTTTTTCTTCTGTTGTTTGTATTGATTTTGGATTTTCAATTTTGAGCTCATCGTCAAAAAGCATTCTGACCGATGGCGTATAGTCGTCGTCATACTGACCGGTTTTTACTGCTCTTATAAAAGCAATAAAAAAGCCAATAGCAACCAATATACTAATGGAGATTAATAAATAAATGACACTCATACCTTAAAATTATGTTAACAAAAATACTTTCAGAAATTTTTATAAAATATGACATTTATCATGCTTAAACATTTATGTTAAATTTATGAATAAAAATCAATCTTTTCAGTTTTAATTATTTCAGCCTTTTTGAATAGAAATTACTCATAATTGTAACAAAACTCACTATCGTAATGGTACTCAACGGCATAATAATGGCAGCGACCAAAGGCAATAAATTTCCGGTCACAGCAAAGGATAACCCAACTACATTGTATAACAACGAAAGTGTAAAACTCATTTTGATAGTTGTAATCGCTTTTTTAGACAATTTCATATAATAATTCAGTTTTTGAAACTCGCTGGCATCTAAGATTGCATCACAAGCCGGAGAAAAAACATTCACATTCTCAGAAATGGAAATTCCCACATTACTTTGTGCCAAAGCTCCTGCATCATTCAGCCCGTCACCAACCATCATTACATTTTTACCTTCTTTTTGCAGGTTCTTAATGAACTCCAATTTTTGTTCTGGTTTTTGATTAAAAACCAATTCTGTTCCTTTAGGCAAAAGTACTTCCAGAGTAGAACGCTCTCCTTCATTATCGCCCGACAAAACCTTAATTTGATATCCTTTTTTCAAGGTATCAAAAAGCTGTGCTAAACCTTCCCTATATTGATTATTGAAAACGTATTTCCCTAAATAGACTCCATTAATTTTTATATGAACCGACGTTTGTTGTCTCGTGTCTTCATCCGACAATTCCACAAAAGCTGCAGAACCCATTTTAACCTCAACATCTTCAGTTTGAGCTAAAATTCCTTTTCCTGTAATCTCTTCGAATTCATTTATTTTTATTTTTTTAACATCTGGCAAAAAATCATATAACATTCGGCTCAATGGATGATTAGAAGCGCGAAGTACATTTTTTATAACCATTAAATGCGCTTCAGAAAGTGCTTCACCTTCATATGAAATATTCGATTTTTTATTTGTGGTAATCGTTCCAGTTTTATCAAAAACTATCGTATCCACTTTCGCCAATTGTTCGATGACTAAAGCATTCTTGAGATAAAATTTCTTTTTTCCTAAAATTCGCAACACATTCCCGGTCGTAAACGGCGCTGTCAAAGCCAATGCACAAGGGCAAGCCACAATAAGAACAGCCGTAAAAACATTAAAAGCAGTATTGGTATCGGTAAAAATCCAATATCCAAATCCCGCAAAAGCAATTAGTAATAATATAGGAGTAAAATAACGGGAAATCCTGTCGGTGATGGTTTTATGTTTCTGTTCTACATTCTTCTGAAACACATCATTACTCCACAATTGTGTCAGGTAACTCTGTGAAACCGAGTGCAAAACTTCCATTTCAATCACTTTACCTATTTGCTTTCCGCCGGCAAAAATTTTATCTCCTGATTTTTTAGTAATCGGAATAGCTTCTCCAGTAACAAAACTATAATCAATCTCTGCTTTTTCAGCAATCAAAATTCCATCAACCGGTATTAATTCTTGATTTCTAATGAGTAATCGATCCCCTTTTTGAATATCATAAACAGGAATACTTTCTTCTGTTGCATCTGCATTAATTTTGGTTATTGCAATTGGAAAATAGGATTTAAAATCCCTTTCAAAGTTCAAAAAACTATAGGTTTTAATTTGGAACATTTTTCCCAAAAGCATAAAGAAAATCAAACCGGTCAAACTATCAAAAAAGCCGGAACCATAATCCATAAGGATATCTACCGTACTTCGCACAAACATTACGACAATTCCAAGAGCAATAGGAATATCGATATTAAGCATTTTTGATTTGATACTTTTATAAGCAGAAACATAATACCCGCTTGCCGAATAAAAGAAACTTGGCAAAGACAAAGCAAAAATTAACCAACGGAAAAAACCTCGATATTGATCCAGCCAATATTCTTTAACTTCGAAATATTCCGGAAAGGAGAGTAACATTATATTTCCAAAACAAAAAAAGGCGACTCCGAGTTTATAGGTCAAACTCCTGTCAACATTATTCTTTCCAGTTTCGTAATTTTCTAAACTAATATATGGCTCATAACCAATGGAGCTCAACAAGTAAACAATAGTCTTGAGTGAAACCGTTTCTGGATTGTAAGTAATACGTACTTTCTTTTCGGGAAAATTAACTTGAGAAGTATTTATTCCTTTTTGAAGACGCTGTAGATTTTCCAAAATCCAAATACACGAGCTACAATGAATATGAGGAATGTTAAGTGAAATAATTGCGGTTGTATCCTCTTGAAATTCCAAAAGCTTTGAAACAATACTTTCATTGTCTAAAAAATCGTATTTACCATTAATTTCTTGCGGGGTTGCTCCAGGTGATTTTTCAAAATCATAATAACAAGTCATATCATTGAGACTGAAAATTTCGTACACAGTTTTACAACCATTGCAACAAAATTCTTTGTCATCAAAAATAATTTCTTCCGTATTTACAATATCTAAACCACAATGGAAACAGTTTTGTGTGTCCATAAATCTTTGCTCATTTTACCTGTAACAAAGGTTACAAATTGAATGAGTTAAAAATATGACAAATGTCATATAAATGTTTAAATTTGTCGGACTAATTAATCCCCAATCTAAAATGAGTAAATGTGAACAATGTATCGTTAGAGAATTTAGTTCTTTAAAAGCCCTCAATAAAGAAGAGCTCGTAAAACTTTCCGATTGTAAAACATCACATATTGTCAAGAAAGGAGAAGTGATTTTTGAAGAAGGAGATACTATAAATGGTATTTACTGTGTGAAAGATGGAATCTGTAAATTAACCAAATTAAGTCCAAACGGAAAAGATCACATCGTAAAATTAATTAAAAAAGGAGAATTACTCGGACAACGTTCCATGATTAGTGATGAACCTGTAAACTTAACTGCTGTTGCTCTCGAAGACATGCAAGTTTGTTTTATTCCAAAAAGTGAAGTCATGGGATTCTTCGATAAAAACAATCAGTTTTCGATGAATGTGATGAAAACTATTTGTGGAGATTTGAAAGAAGCGGATGATCAAATGGTCAACATGGCGCAAAAAACCGTAAAAGAACGATTAGCAGAAACACTCATTTATCTTCATGATACTTTTGGAAAAAACGAAGACAATACTTTAAAAGTACAACTTTCCAGAGATGAATTAGCCAGTATGATTGGTACAGCCACCGAAAGCTGTATTCGTTTATTATCCGATTTTAATAAATCAGGATTAATAGAATTATCCGGTAAAAAAATTATTTTAAAAGATATCAGTAAACTAAAAAAGATAGCAGATTAATACACTTATCTTTTTTTATATGAAATGAAACTGTTTTATAAAAAACTACAGTTTCTTTGCTTCATTCCAAAAAACATCCATCTCGGCAAGAGTCATATCCATTAAAGGTTTCCCCAATTCCCCCGCTTTACTTTCCAGATATTGAAAGCGTTTGATGAATTTTTTATTGGTTCGTTCCAAAGCATCTTCCGGATTTACATTTAAAAAACGGGCATAATTTATCATCGAAAATAAAACATCGCCAAACTCGGCTTCAATTTTATCCTGATCGCCTGATTCAACCTCAACTTGTAGTTCTTGTAATTCCTCTTGAACTTTATCCCAAACCTGATGTGGTTCTTCCCAATCAAACCCCACTCCTTTTACTTTATCTTGAATTCTGCTTGCTTTAACTAATGCCGGTAAACTTTTTGGTACACCTTCCAAAACTGATTTTTTGCCTTCT
Source organism: Flavobacterium lacustre (assembly GCF_027474525.2). Lineage (NCBI taxonomy): Bacteria > Pseudomonadati > Bacteroidota > Flavobacteriia > Flavobacteriales > Flavobacteriaceae > Flavobacterium > Flavobacterium lacustre. Next base: position 2,146,098 of record NZ_CP114882.2, on the reverse strand, counting down.
TTCAATTTCAGTTTTTCCCAATTTTGCTTTACTTCTTCTTCATCTTTTACAACAACATCGCTATAAATATGTGGATGACGGTGAATTAATTTTTCGCAAATTTCATTACACACATCGGCGATATCAAAATCCTGTGTTTCGCTTCCTATTTTGGCATAAAAAACAATGTGCAATAATACATCGCCTAATTCTTTTTTAACTTCGTTTAAATCATTGTCTAAAATAGCATCGCCTAATTCATACGTTTCCTCAATCGTGAGATGCCGTAAAGTTTGCATGGTTTGCTTTCTATCCCAAGGACATTTTTCACGCAAATCATCCATGATATCTAATAATCTTTCAAAGGCTTGAAGTTGTTGTGGTCTTGAATTCATTGCTTATTTTGGTTTTTGTAAAAATAAAAAAATCCTGTCAAGAAATCATCTTAACAGGACTAAATATATTTTAAATATAAAATTTATTATTTTTTGGCTGCTGCTTTTTTAGGCTTTTCAGTTGCTGCAGCTTCTTCTAAAACTGGTGTTTCATCACTTTCAGCAACAGCAGGTGCTTCATCTGTAACTAATCCTTTGCTTTGAAGCATATTGTACCAATTTAATACTTTCTTAATATCTGATGGATACACTCGTTCTTCGTCATATTCCGGCAAAATCTCTCTAAAATAAGCTGTTAATTTAGCATTATCTTCTTTGTGAGAAATGGCTTCTCCATTGTTTTCTTTCTTGGCAATGTTTGACATTATTTCGGCCAAAGGTTTTTCTGCTTCATAGGTATAAATAGAAATTTCTGACAATAAACTCACATTACTTTTCAAGTTTACAGTGATTTTTTTTCCGTCTGACAATGATTCGGCAACAAAACCGGTACGAGTTTGTACTTTTAATACATATAAACCTGGTTTCCCAGAAATGGCTAATATTTTTTCTAAATTCATGCTTGTTTACTTATTATTAAGAATTCAATTATTTTTTTCTTTTAAACCCAAAAATCATACCAAGTTGGCCTGATTAAGAATGCATTTTATCTTCCTTTTTTACCAAAAAACTTCATTCTGTACTCTTGGAATGTTTTTCCTTCCAAAATATTTTTTAACTTCTTTTGAATCAGACGTTTCTTAAGAGATGAGATTTTATCGGTAAACAAAATTCCTTCTATATGATCGTATTCATGCTGAATCACTCTGGCAATCAATCCGTCAAAAACTTCGGTTTTCATCACAAAATCTTCCTCGCAATATTCAATTGTGATAGTTGGATTTCTATAAACGTCTTCTCTAACATCAGGAATACTCAAACATCCTTCGTTAAAACTCCATTCTTCTCCCTCTTCTTTAATCATTTTTGCATTGATAAAGGTTCTTTTAAACCCTTTCAATTCTTGTTGTTTAGTCTCTTCTAAATCTTCGTCATCACTAAAAGGTGTGGTGTCGATTACAAATAGACGAACAGCAAGACCAACTTGTGGGGCAGCTAAACCTACTCCATAAGCATTATACATAGTCTCGTACATATTAGCAATTGTTTCTTTTAAATTGGGATGTTCCGGTGAAAGAACTTCTCCAACTTTTCTTAAAACGGGATCGCCATATCCTATAATTGGTAAAATCATTATTCTTATATTAAGTGTTGTCCTCTTTAAATTCAGAGTTTCTCTATCTTTATTTCAGTCCGCAAAAATAGTAAAAAAATGCAACTCAATTATTCCTAATCGAGAATTAAATTTAGTTTTCAAATCAAACTCGTTTATCCCACATACAAATATTACAATTCTTACCTTTGCGAATAATCTTTACTGTATGATTAATCAAATCCATAAATTTACCGAAAGCACTAATTTTACCAATGCTTCAAAAATAACAATAGCAGCTGTTATCCCTGTATTATTGTTCTCTTTTTTCGGAAATTTTCAAATAGGATTTACCATTGCACTTGGCGCTTTTTTCACGTATCCAAGTGATATTCCCAGCAGTCTGAAACATAAAATTAATGGGGTTCTAATTACCGCTTTATTAGTTTCCGGAACTAATTTATTAGTCAATATTGTTTATCCGTATGCTTGGATTTTTTATCCTTTTCTGGCTTTACTTATTTTCTTTCTTTCAATGCTTTCTGTTTATGGTCAGCGGGCAACAATGGTTTCGTTTTCGGCTTTATTGTCGGTTTCATTAGCATTTGCTCATATAAACACCGGTTGGGCGATGATTCAACATGCGGTATTGATACTCATTGGCGGAGTATTTTACCTTCTTATTTCATTACTTTTTCATTATGTAAAACCTTTTCGCTATGCCGAGTTACAAACGATAACCTGCATCCAATTAACAGCAAAATATTTGAAACTAAGAGGAAATCTCTGGTCGCCAGATGCTGATAGGAAAGCGATTATTGAGAAACAATTACACCTTCAGGTTGAACTTAATACCATCCATCAAAACATACGGGAAGTACTAATTAGCAATCATGCTAATTCCAGTTCTTCCAATCAAAACCGAAAGTTACTTATCGTTTTTATTTCATTGGTAGAAATATTAGAACTGGCACTGTCAACTGCATTTGATCACAATAAATTGCATTTAAAATTCAGCAATCATCCAAATGTTTTAAATACCTACCAGAACTTAGCCTATAATCTTGCGAGTAGCTTAAAACAATTGTCTAAAAGTGTAAAAAGCAAACACAAATACATCCCAAAACACAATCTGATTAAAGATTTGAATGCTTTGGAACTGGCCATAATTGATTATGAAAATGATTTAGGAAAAGTAACCGCCTCCGAAGGCGTTTTCATGCTGACAACCATGTTACAATATGCGGAAAAACAAGTCGAAAAAATCAAAATTGTAGAACGGGCTTTTTCTTTTACACAACATTCGAGTGATTTTAAAGGAAAAGATAAAGATTTAGAAAAATTCATTACACCACAATATTATCTCTGGAGCACTTTAATGGAAAATTTAAGTTTTTCATCGACGCTTTTCAGGCATTCGCTAAGGCTGACCGTCACTATTATGATAGGCTTCTTTATAGGGAAAATACTTCCTTTTCAAAACGTATATTGGATTTTGATGACCATTGTTGTGATTATGCGTCCTGGTTACGGACTGACAAAAAACCGCTCTTTCGAACGTATTTTCGGAACTATTCTAGGAGGATTAATCGCGTTTGGCATCTTATTTCTGATACATAATAGCATTGCCATCAGTATTTTTGCAATTCTTTCTATGCTTTTAGGATTTTCATTTACTCAAACCAATTATAAAATCAGCGCCACTTTTGTAACTATGTATATCGTTTTTATTTACGGAATACTTACTCCAAATATTGGTGCTGTAATTCAATATCGAATTTTAGATACTTTGGCTGGTGCAATTTTGGCTTTTTTGGCCAATCATTTTCTGTGGCCTTCTTGGGAATTCTTGAATATCCCCGTTTATTTGAAGAAATCAATACAAGCAAATCAGAATTACTTAAAAGAAATTTCTCTTTTTTACAATAATAAAGGAACTGTTTCTACAGCGTATCGATTAGCCCGAAAAAATGCTTTTATCGAAATTGGGAATCTAATGGCTTCGTTCCAAAGAATGGTACAAGAACCCAAATCGAAACAAAAACAACTGCCTTTGGTTTATAAATTGGCTGTGCTTAATCACACCTTATTATCCTCTTCCGCATCGTTAGGAACTTATATTCAATCGCATAAAACGACAAGTGCTTCCGAAGCGTTTAATGTAGTGGTTGATACCGTGATTAAAAATCTGGATGATGCAATATCTCTTTTAAAAGAAACACCTTTGGATTTAAACAATACGATTACAAAAAATGATTTGGCGCTTCGTTTTACCGAATTAAAAAACATTCGAAGCAGAGAGTTAAAAGAAGGAAATCCAATCGATGAAGACGCATATTTACAAAAAATGCAAGAAGCGCAATTGGTCATTGAACAATTAATCTGGCTTACTAATTTATCGGAAAATATTGTAAAAAATACGCAATTATTAATGCACATTTAAATCAAAAAAGGTGCTGCAATTAGAATAAAATCTAAAATACAACACCTTAATCTTCATTAACAATCTAATTATTCAGTTTTAGGATTTCTCCGGTATTTTTTCTGATTTCATCTAATAAAATCGGATTGTCATTTAACATTTGTCCAAAAGACGGAATCATCATTTTCAATTTTTCTTGCCATTCCGGAGAATTAAATTGCTCTGGAAAACATTTGCTTACTAACTCAACCATAATTGAAACCGCGGTTGAAGCTCCAGGAGAGGCTCCAAGTAAAACAGCCAAAGTTCCATCATTTGTATTGATAATTTCTGTTCCAAACTCTAATTTTCCAATTAGCTCTTCGTCTTTTTTAATCACTTGAACCCGCTGCCCGGCTCTTTCCAGTTTCCAATCTTTGGTTCTGGCATTAGGAACATATTCGCGCAAAGCGTTCATTCTATCCTTTGGAGATTGACGAACTTGCTCGATTAAATATTTAGTAAGCGGGATGTTTTTATACCCGGCAACAATCATCGGGATTACATTGTCTGGTTTTATGGACAGCGGCAAATCCGAATACTTCCCGTTTTTTAGGAATCGAGTTGAAAATCCTGCAAACGGTCCAAAAAGCAATGCTTTTTCGCCATCAATCATACGGGAATCTACATGAGGAACAGACATTGGCGGAGCACCTACACTAGCTTTACCATAAACTTTTGCTTGGTGTTTTGCTATTACTTCGGGATTGGTACATTTTAGCCATTGACCGCTAACCGGAAAGCCTCCGTAACCTTTTCCTTCGGGCACATTTGCTTTTTCCAATAATGGTAATGAGCCTCCACCTGCACCTATGAAAACAAATTTGGTGTATACTTTCTTCTTTTGGCCTGAAGCCAAATCGGTAATTTTTATTCTCCAGGATTTGTCATCTCTCTGTTTTAATTTTTTAACTTCATGGCTGTAATGTATAGTCACATTATCCAAGTTGGTTAAATAATCCAGCATATTTCTGGTCAATGTACCAAAATTCACATCGGTACCAATTTTCATTGAAGTTCCGGCTACTTTTTCGTCTGAATTTCTTCCTTCCATTACTAATGGCATCCATTTTTGCAATTCAGAAACATCTGTACTGAAAATCATTTCAGCAAAAAGCGGATTTGATTGCAAAACTTCAAACCTGTTTTTTAGAAAATCAACATTTTTATCTCCCCAAACAAAACTAATATGAGGAATGCTTTTTATAAAATCTTCTGGAGTTGGAAGTTTTCCATCTTTAACCAAATAAGCCCAAAATTGTCTGGAGACTTCAAATTGTTCGGCAATACTGATTGCTTTATTTGGATTTATTGTTCCGTCAGCACTTTCTGGAGTATAATTAAGTTCGCAAAATGCAGAATGACCTGTTCCGGCATTATTCCATGCATCAGAACTTTCTGCTGCGGCACTATCTAATCTTTCAAAAATATCAATTTTTATATCGGGTTGTAATTCTTTTAAAATCACTCCAATTGTGGCGCTCATAATTCCGGCACCAATAAGAACTACTTCTGAATTTAAACGAATGGTTGTATCTGGCATAATAAGAATTTAAAAGCCGCAAATTTACTTCATTTTTTCAAAAAAAATATAACAAACAATTGTTAAAAAGTGGTAATTTAAAAGGAGTTATATCTTACAGATAAAACAATATATAGGATTTTAAAACATTTTTCGAGTCAAATAATCCTGTAACATTATAGTAGCCGAAATTTCGTCAATAAGTCCTTTATTCTGGCGTTGCTTTTTGCTCAAACCACTATCAATCATAGTCTGAAAAGCCATTTTTGAAGTAAACCGTTCATCGACACGAATAACTTTCATCTCCGGAAAATGATTGGTAAAATGAGTGACAAATCCTTTAATAACAGAAGCACTTTCTGAAGGCTGCCCGTTCATTTGTTTAGGCTCACCAATTAGAACTGCTTCTACTTTTTCTTTGGCAAAATAATCCTTTAAAAAAGCAATGGCAGTCTGTGAAGGAATGGTGGTCAAGCCCGAAGCGATAATTTGCATTTCATCGGTAACAGCAATTCCGGTGCGTTTTTGTCCGTAATCTATGGCGAGAATTCTTGGCATTTTTTTAGTTATTATTGGACAAAGATAAGTAAAGAAAAAATGCTATCCACATCAAGAATCAATTACTGATTCGTGAAGATTTCTTTTAAACATTATTCCCTTTTTTTGATTTTTTAAACAAAAACAAGAAATCTGTTAGTATTATATAAACAGCGTTTGTTTTAAAAAAAATCGAATTATATTTGTGGAAAATTATCAAAAACATGAATCCATTACAAACAATTATAGAACAAGCCTGGGAAAACAGAGCTTTGTTACAAGAAACTACAACAACAGATGCTATTAGAGCAGTTATCGAATTATTAGACACCGGAAAATTACGTGTTGCGGAACCAGTTGGTGACGGATGGCAAGTAAACGAATGGGTTAAAAAAGCGGTGGTGATGTACTTCCCTATTCAAAAAATGGAAACATTAGAATCTGGAATTTTCGAATATCATGACAAAATGTTATTGAAAAGAGGTTATGCCGAAAAAGGAATTCGTGTAGTTCCTAATGCTGTAGCACGCTACGGAGCTTATATTTCAAGTGGTGTTATTTTGATGCCAAGTTATGTAAATATTGGGGCCTATGTTGACGAAGGAACGATGGTTGATACTTGGGCTACAGTAGGAAGTTGTGCTCAAATTGGTAAAAACGTACACTTAAGTGGCGGTGTTGGTATTGGTGGAGTTCTTGAACCATTACAAGCAGCTCCAGTTATTATTGAAGACGGAGCATTTGTAGGCTCTCGTTGTATTGTTGTAGAAGGAGTTCACGTGGGGAAAGAAGCGGTTTTAGGCGCAAACGTTTGTTTGACTGCCTCAACAAAAATCATTGATGTAACCGGTGACGAACCTGTTGAAATGAAAGGTTATGTTCCTGCCCGTTCTGTAGTGATTCCTGGAAGTTATACTAAAAAGTTTGCTGCTGGTGAATTTCAAGTTCCTTGCGCTTTAATCATTGGAACCCGTAAGCCTTCAACAGATTTAAAAACCTCTTTGAATAATGCTTTACGCGAATATGACGTAGCAGTTTAATATTCTTATAATAAAAAAATATTGTATATTCCTCCCTTCAACGGGAGGTTTTTTTATGTTATGAAAATACTGGTTATACAACAAAAAATGATTGGCGATGTTTTGATAAGCAGCATTATATGCAACAATTTGCGCATGGCTTATCCCGAAGCTCAAATTGATTATTTGGTTTATGAGTCTACAACGCCCGTTTTAGAAGGAAATCCAAGTATTGACAACATCATTCTCTTTCAGGAAAAACATCGCAAAAGCAAAAAAGAATTTTTCAACTTAGCCCTTCAAATTCGAGCTAATGAATACGATTTACTTATTGATGCGTATTCGAAATTAGAAAGTTGGCTCATCGTTTTATTAAGTGGTGCCAAAAGAAAAATATCATACCAGAAGAAAGGCCGCACTTTTTTATATACGGACAATGTTCCTTTTGCCGCTTTTCCAAAAACGAATCTAGGTTTAGCAATTGAAAGAAGACTTTCGTTATTAGAACCTTTAGATTTACCTATTGAGATTGACCCATTACCCAAATTATTTGTAACCGAAAAAGAAAATCAAGAAGCGTTAGATTTTTTTGAGCAGCATAAAGTAAAAAAAGACAGAAAAACAGTCTTAATAAGCCTTTTGGGAAGTGAAAAACTAAAGACTTATCCTCTGGAATATATGGCAAAAGTAGTTGATACAATAGCCGATAATCAAGATGTGAATATTCTTTTTAATTATTTTCCAAAGCAAATTGAGGATGCTAAAATTATTTTTAATGCCTGTAAAACGTCTACAAAAGAAAAAATCTATTTTGACTTATTAGCCAAAGATTTAAGAGGATTTATTGCCATTATGAATCAATGTGATTTGATTATTGGTAATGATGGTGGTGCTATAAATATGGCAAAAGCATTAGAAAAACCTTCTTTTATTATTTTTTCGCCTTGGATAGAAAAGAAAATCTGGGCTACTTTTGAAGACGGAATACAACACATGTCTGTGCATTTGAATGATTTTAAGCCTCAATTATTTCATTCGAAAACAGAAAAGGAACTCAAGAAACAAGCGCTTTCTTTATACCAAGAATTTACACCTGATTTGTTTGAGGATAAGATTGAACATTTTTTAAACCAAAATCTAAACAATACCGAAAAACCAAATATTACTGTTCATCAAAATAAAGTGCCTATAAGCGCTTTAATCATCACGTATAATGAAGAACAAAATATCAAATCTGTAATCAAGGATTTAGATTTTGCAGAGGAGATTGTGGTAATTGATTCTTTTAGTACTGACCAAACCACAGCCATTGCTTCTTCACATAAAAATGTGAAAGTAGTTCAACATGCTTTCGAAAATTATGCTGCACAGCGGAACTTTGCAATAAGTTTAGCCAAAAACAATTGGATTCTTTTTCTGGATGCTGACGAAAGAATCAGCACTGAACTTAGGGACGAAATCATTGAAACTGTTGCTCAAAAAGAAGGTCCATCAGCCTATTTTTTCGACAGGACCTTTATGTTCAAAAACAAAAAGCTACACTTTAGTGGCTGGCAAACCGATAAAATATTCAGGCTTTTTCAAAAAGACAAAGCACATTATGCTACACAAAAGATTGTGCATGAAAAACTAATTGTAAAAGGAACAATCGGGAAATTAAAAAACAAACTCATTCATTTTTCGTATAAAGACTATTGCAGCTACAAACAAAAAATGATTCTTTATGGGAAATTAAAAGCCGAAGAGGAATTGAATAAGGGAACGCAACCTAATTTTTTCCATTTTTACATTCGTCCGTTGTATCAATTTTTATATCAATACTTGGTGAGACTCGGAATCCTTGATGGCAAAAAAGGAATTATTATTTGTTATCTGAACGCTTTGAGTGTTTTTGTTCGCTTTCAGGAATTAAAAAAAATAAAATCGAATTTAAGATTTCCAGAATTTTAATTGCTTTTTTAATCGTTGTTTTTTGGCAAATTTTTCTTGAAATTCAGTTGTAGCCTGCCACATTTTTTCGAAAATTACACTACTCGATTGTGCATAATATTTTGCATATTCATCGCTCATGACAGCAATCATTTCTTTCTTTGGCGTAAGCCTGCTTAGGTTTTTCATTCTCGAATCAAAATCCATTTTATCATGAAAATTCATTCGGTTCAAATCTACTAAATAGAAATTATATTGTGTGTCAGCTGTCTTTTTTATCAAAGTATTTCCTGGAGAATGATCTAAAAATTCAATTCCTTTTTCATGTAAATCGAAAGAAAATTTAGTGAACTGTCTTAAAATATTTTCATGATCCGGATAATTCGGAATTTCTACTAATTCTCTAAAAGTCAACTCAGTTTCAAGATGTTCACTTGCATAATAACTGTCTTTTAAACCCAACCAACTGTAATTTTCAAGATAAGCAACGGGTTGTGGCGTACCAATTCCTTTCTCTAACAAAGTCGTGGCATATTCAAAAGAACGTTTGGCTTTAGACTTTCGGAAATATTTGTAGGCAATTTTATTGATTAGATTTGGGATTTTGAAGGATTTGATATTTATCATTTTCCCTTCTAATTCAAAAAGTTTTATTTTATTTCTTTGTCCGTCACCAAAGAGTTTACCGGAAGAATTGAAATTAGTAATGTAATTTCTTAATTCGATTTCCTTTGATTTAAATTCCTTATTAATGACTACTGACATGTGCTGTAAACTAAATATTTCTAAGGGTCAAAAATAACCAAATGCTTTTTTAGACTTGTAATAAATCACATAATTTTATTAAAAATAGTATTAAAGGTATATTTTTGTCGGGCTTTTCAGGATTTAATTACAAAAAGAAACACTTTTAAAACAATGAAGATATTAAATATCACATCGATAACGGAATTGCGAGGCGGTGACGCTCAGATGTATACCGTTTATAATCTTCTAAAAGACAAAAGTGATTTGAAACAATATATCTTATGTCCTGAAGATTCTGTACTTGCCGGAATTTGTAAAAAAGATAATGCCCAATTCTTTACTTATAAAAAGAATAAACTGAAGCTCATCAATCTCGTTATTGCTATTGTGAAAATTTGCAGGAAAGAATCAATTTCTGTCATTCATATTCATGATTCTACCGCATTAAATGCCGGATTACTTGCAATGAAATTTTTAAACAAAAAAACTTCATTAATTTTAAGTCGAAAAAGAAACAATAGAATAAAGAATAAATTTTTGAACAGATACAAATATTCACATCCGAGTATCAAGAAAATTGTTTGTGTTTCTAAAGCTGTTGAAGCAATTTTCGAAAATATTATCCCTGACAAAGAACGTTTATTAACGATTTATGATGCAATTGATGTTTCGAAATTTAAGGATAAAAAATCTCAAAACCTGCTGCACCAAGAATTTAATTTTTCGCCAGAAACCCTTATTGTTGGTAATATCGCCGGACTGACCCATCAAAAAGACATCTATACTTTTATCGCTGCCGCAAAAAAAATTAAAGACAAAAACAAGACTAATCTGCCTATAAAATTTGTTCTTATTGGCGACGGTCCTTTAAAAAATGATTTGGTTACTTATACCAAATCACTTGATTTAGAACATGATGTTTTTTTCACCGGTTTCAGAAATAATGTAACCGATTTACTTCCTGAATTTGATGTTTTCCTGATTACTTCAATTACCGAAGGATTACCTTTGACGGTTTATGAAGCATTTGCCTGCAAAGTTCCTGTTGTTGCCACAAAAGCGGGAGGAATTCCCGAAGTAGTATTAAACCGGGAAACTGGTTTTTTGACTGAAATCAAAGATTCAGAAGCCCTTTCTGAATATGTTTTAGAAATACTAACAAACGCCGATTTACAAGAAAAAATCAAAACAAATGCGTTTAATCTGGTTGAAAAAAATCATGATTTGAGTGTAATGGAAGCGAATTATTATCAGTTTTACAAGTCCTTAATTTGATTGCATTCAATATTAAAAACTTCAAAAATCCAATTTTTTAATTTATACTTATCTATAATTTTTGGATCTATTTCAACGAAATCCGTTTCAAAAAAATCAAGTGGAATTTGATAATTTTCATTGGTAATCACAAAAATATTATTCTCATTATAAAAATCGTACGAAGTAATATCCTGATTATTTGTAATCAATTTTTTCTTGTATCCGAGCGCTTCAAAAACACGAAAACTCAATCCGTATTGATTCTCTTTTTGCAAATCAATCATCACTAAACTACTGGATATAATTTCTTTAACCTCATTTATAGGTAAATATTTAGTACAAATTTCAATCGTATCATGATTACAACATTTATTCTTTTTTACGATAAAACGAAAAGAGATTTGTGCTTCTGATAAATAATTCGCTAATTTTTCTAAGAATGGAAATCGGCTATCAAATGAAGAAATATTAAAAGCAGTATTTGTTATCTGATTTTTTTCTATTTCATCATCAAAGATATAATTAGTCAAAAAGCGAAAATTGTATTTCTCAACATCTCTTTTATCATAACTAAATATGGTATCAAAATAGGAAAGTATTTTTTTTTGATTTTTAAAGTTTTCAATTCCATCAAATAAAAAACAATCCATTTTAACGGTACTTTTTTTCAAAAAAACCAAAGCCTCTTTTTGAAGTTTATCCGGACGAATAACCAATATTTGATCAAATAATGGCTTCTTTCGAAATGCTTTTTTTATGAATTCTGTTCTGTTTTTTTCTTTTAAACCTGGAAATAAAAATAGTTTTAGAAAAAAATTGGCAATTCTGGAACCTTTATTTTTATAGCTAAAAGGAATCGCATCGATGTTAATATAAGTCAAATCAACATCTTCATTCAAATTAAGTTTGTCTACCAAAAAATCAATATAGCCAAAAGAATGAGTAGTTAGAATTGCAATCGCTTTTGTTTTTCTCATTATTGCTATCTTTGTAAAATAATTAATCTTCACAAAAATAGAAAGTTATTTATTAAAACCTAAAATATAATGAACCAAGAAATCCATAATGCCTACGAAGTAATCAAAAACGGCGGCATCATTCTATATCCCACTGATACTGTTTGGGGAATTGGCTGTGATGCTACTAATCCTGAGGCTGTGGCCAAAATCTATAAACTCAAACAAAGAGCGGAAACCCAAAGCATGATTGTTTTGATGAATGGCGAAAAAATGATGTACAATGTTTTCAAAGACATCCCGGAAGTAGCTTGGCAAATCATGGATTTATCCGAAAACCCAACTACTTTAATCTTAGACAAGCCCAGAAATGTAGCGCCAAATTTAATAGCGGCGGATAATACTTTAGGAATACGCATTGTTAAGGAACCGTTTTGCTTTAAATTATTAGAACGCATGAAAAAACCATTGGTTTCTACCTCAGCAAATATCTCTGGACAACCTACTCCTATTGCCTTCAAAGATATTAGTCCGGAAATTATAAAAGGTGTAGACTATGTTGTAAATTTGCATCGCGAAAAAATTGGTGGAAAACCATCAACGATCATTAAGTTGACTAATGATTCTCAGGTAAAAGTGATTCGTAAATAGTTTCAGCATTCAGTTTTCAGTTTTCAGTTTAGCAACTTTAAGCTTTAAGCTTTAAACATTTTAAAAATGAGTATTAAAACTTCGTATAAAGAAGCCTTACATAATAAAATTTTTGAAGTTATCTCACAAGCTTCACAAGAACTTAACGTAGAAAGCTATGTAATTGGTGGTTTTGTTCGTGATTTACTTTTAAACAGAGATTTCAAAAAAGATATTGATATTGTTGCTGTTGGCAGCGGAATCGAATTAGCATTGAAAGTTTCTCAACTACTTCCCAAAAAACCAAAAGTACAAGTTTTTAAAACTTACGGAACTGCAATGCTGCGTTTTGAAGACACTGAAATTGAGTTTGTTGGCGCCCGAAAAGAATCCTATAATCAGGAAAGCCGCAATCCGGTTGTAGAAAACGGAACACTTGAAGACGACCAAAACCGTCGTGATTTTACCATCAATGCATTGGCACTTTCGCTAAACAAAGATAATTTCGGAATGTTATTAGATCCTTTCAATGGTATACAGGATTTAAAAAACAAAATCATAAAAACACCGCTTGATCCTGATATTACCTATTCTGACGATCCTTTACGCATGTTGAGAGGCATTCGCTTTGCAACACAATTGGGTTTTGAAATCGATGAAAACTCTTTGAATTCGATTACTAAAAATGCGGAACGAATTAAGATTATTTCTGGAGAACGAATTGTAGATGAACTGAACAAAATACTTTCTACCGATAAACCTTCGGTTGGATTTTTACTGTTATTCAAAACCGGACTTTTAGACATTATTCTTCCTGAGTTAACAGCGCTGAATCAAGTAGAAGAAATTGAAGGTCATACACATAAAAATAATTTTTATCACACCTTGGAAGTCGTAGATAATATTTGCCCCAATACAGATGATGTTTGGTTGCGCTGGTCGGCTTTGTTACATGACATTGGAAAAGCTCCTACCAAACGTTTTAATAAAAAACAAGGCTGGACCTTTCATGGACATGAATTTTTGGGCGGAAAAATGGCAAAGAAAATCTTTGAAAGATTGCATATGCCTTTGAACCACAAAATGAAATTTGTGCAAAAAATGGTGATGATGAGTTCGCGACCTATTGTTTTATCTCAAGATACCGTAACGGATAGCGCTGTGCGACGATTAGTTTTTGATGCCGGGGAAGATGTAGAAAACTTAATGACTTTGTGTGAGGCGGATATCACTACAAAAAACCCAAATAAATTCAAGAAATACCATAATAATTTTGAAATTGTACGCAAGAAAATTGTCGAAGTTGAAGAGCGAGATCATGTTCGTAATTTTCAACCGCCAATAACCGGGGAAGAAATTATGGAAATATTCCAATTGAAACCATCAAGAGAAATCGGCGTGCTGAAAGAAGCCATCAAAGAAGCTATTTTAGAAGGCGAGATCGCCAACGATTATAATGAAGCTTATGCTTTTATGTTAAAGCGAGCAGAAAGATTAGGATTAAAGATTAACGGTTGTTGAATTACTATTTAAGTGTATTTAAAATATCTTTGCAAAAAATAATGTTTAAATAATGAAAAAAGAGAATAATTACGTTATTACCTGGTTGTTATCCGGTTGTTTATTATTGTTTATGATGGTTGTTGTTGGAGGAATTACACGATTGACCAATTCAGGATTATCAATGACAGATTGGCATTTAGTAACGGATACTTTCCCTCCGCTTTCTGAAGCCAAATGGGAACAAGCTTTTGAAGAATACAAGAAATTTCCCGAATATCAAAAGATTAATATCCACAACGACTTTACGCTCAGCGATTATAAATTCATCTATTTTTGGGAATGGTTCCACCGTTTCATAGGAAGAATAATTGGTTTAGCATTCATCGTTCCCTTTGTATACTTCTTATTCAAAAAACGCCTTTCGACCGAAACTATAAAAAAATGTGTTGTTCTTTTAGGAATGGGCGGTTTTCAAGGATTTTTGGGTTGGTTTATGGTACGAAGCGGTTTAATTGACAATCCGGATGTAAGTCATTTTAGACTTTCATTGCATTTAACATTTGCTTTTATCACTTTTGCTTATACTCTTTGGGTTGCTTTAGATTTAATTTATCCAAATAAAACAACTGTTATACTTCCGTTACAGAAAATCGCGCGTATCGCTCTGGTTTTTTTATTGATACAAATCATCTATGGCGGTTTTGTTGCGGGTTTAAATGCTGGTTTAATTCACAATCATTGGCCTTTAATGAGCGACGGACAGTTTATTCACGAGAGTGTTTTTATCGAACAAAAAACGTTGTTTCTTAATCTTGTCGAAGGAAAAAGCGGCGTGCAGTTTGTACACAGAACCATGGCTTATATTGTAGTTGGACTCATCCTATTGTTATTTTTCAAAAGCAAAAAATATTTACTTTCCTCTTTACAGAAAAAAGGAATCAATACCTTAGTAATTATTGTGTTTTTGCAATTTGGCCTAGGCGTTTTTACTTTGCTTTACAGCGTTCCGCTTTGGTTAGGATTAGCACATCAAATAATGGCTTTCTTTTTACTTTCGGCAATGACGTTCACATTACACCGATTATCTAAATAATAAAATAAATACCAGACTATATTGTCGCATTTCTTTGTTCACTAACTTAAATGTCTAAACTTGCTGCTCAAGATAAATTTTTAGATTTATCCGATTATGGAAGACCCTTCGGAAAATTTTTTGCTAATCAATTAAAAAATACCCGATTTACTCCAATTCATGTTACACTACTTTTTGGACTTTCCGGACTTATAGCGATGTTTTGCATTTTGCAAAATCAGTACTTTTATGCCGCCTTTTTTATTGTTTTAAAATCTGCAATTGATGCCGCCGACGGCGAGTTAGCCAGACTAAAAAACACGCCTTCATATGTAGGGAGATATTTAGACAGCGTATTTGATATTACCCTTAATTTTATGTTTTTGATGGCCATTTGTTACGTATCTAAAACTAGTATCTGGCTCACCCTTTTAGCTTTTATCGGCATACAATTACAAGGAACTTTATACAATTATTACTATGTTATTTTACGAAATAAATCAGTAGGAGGAGATTCGACCAGTAAGATTTTTGAATACAAATCCCCTCGTGCTTTGCCTGGAGAAACTCAAAAATCAGTCGATATTTTGTTTCTGATTTACACCGTTGTTTATGGTACTTTTGACAAAATAATTCACACCTTAGATCAGGATGCTTATAAAGTAAAAACGTTTCCAAATTGGTTTATGACACTACTTTCTATTTACGGACTCGGCTTTCAATTATTAATTATTGCCATCATGCTTCCGCTAAATTTGATAGAATACATTGTTCCGTTTTTTATTGTGTACACCTTAATGATCTTCGTGATTATTGGTATCAGAAAAGTGGTTTTTAAGGTTTAAAATCAGTATAGAAATAATCTATAATGAACAATCAAATAATTATTTATCAGTATTTTAAAACAAATCACTTAAACTTAATTTTTGATTTATTTTACCCAATCCAAGTTTTAAAATCAGCTACTTTTTCTCTGCTTACAATCACTTCATCTTCTTTATAAGAAGGCAAAATAATCTTTAAACGGGAATTACTGTAGACCACAATTTCTTTAATTGCCTTGAGTGGAATGATAAATTTTCGGCTGATGCGATAAAATGCAACTGGATCTAATTCTTGTTCCAAAAGCTCCAAAGTTGTTTCAATCAGATAATTTCTATTGTCAAAAGTGTGTAAATAAGTTCCTTTATTTTCGCTGAAAAAACATTCAATTTCATCGGTTGAAATCACTTTTAAATGTTGTCCTATTTTTACGGTAAAGCGTTTTTTATGATTCTTCTCAAAAGGATTCGAAAGCATTTTTTTAATCTGTTCAAAATCCAAACTTAAGTTTTGAGTTTCATTTTCTTTCTTTGGCAAACGGACTTTAAATTTTGAAACTGCCACTTCTAAATCATCTTCATCAATGGGTTTCAAAAGATAATCTATACTGTTTAATTTGAATGCCCGCAAAGCATATTCGTCATAAGCAGTTGTGAAAATTACAGCGCTTTTAATCTCAATTTTATCAAAAATTTCAAACGATAATCCGTCTGATAATTGAATGTCCAGAAAGATCAAATCCGGATGCTCATTGTTCGAAAACCAATCGATGGCTTCTGCAACAGAATGCAACATCACTCCTACTTTTACATTTAATTTATCCAGTTTTCTTTGTAGCAAACGGGCGGCTGGTTTTTCATCTTCAATTATTATTGTGGTCATGTAATTTGGAATCATTAATTGAATTATTTATTTAAAATTGAATGGGGCAACTTGATTAACGACTAAATTTCTATTCCCATTTTTCACTTTTATCTTTATCCATCAATTCTTGAATTTTCTTTTCTTCCCAGTTTTGACCAAAGAAAATAGCATTACCAAAAACAGATAATCCGTGAGCAGCCAATCCAATTCCCCAAAACAATGCCGTATTCAACGTTTCCCACTGCCAAAAAACCGTATCACCTTCCCATTTATTAAAGCTTGATATCAGAATAAAAGCATTCACAAGAACATAAACCAATGCATGAATGTAAAATCCTTTGATTCTTTTTACTCTTTTATACGCTAATTCATAGCGTTCATCCGGATTAAAACCTTCTGCTTGAAAGCGTTCTAATCGCTGTTTTCTCAATCTTCCCATTGTAATTTATTTTTAAGTTATTGCCAAGAGGACTTTGTTTGTTCCTCTTTTTCCATAAATTCTTTAATTTTTCTTTCTTCCCAATCTTTTCCCAGAAATGGCATGTAATTAAACACTTTAATCCCGTGAAAAACAACCCCAATTCCCCAGCCTAACAATGGCCAAAAGAACCATAAATATTGTGGTGACGTAACCATATTTATAACAAATAAAACACAGTTTACCACTACATACGAGGTCAAATTTCCGTAAAATCCTTTAATCTCTTCTACTCTTTTTTTCGCTTTAAAATAGCGTTCTTCATTTTCAAAGTTATCTCCCATCATGCCTGTTTTACATTTCTATTAAACATTATTTCCAACTTTTTTTAGTGTCTTCTTTACTCAAAATCTCCTGAATCTTTCTTTCTTCCCAGTTCGAACTGTATCCAAATACTTTGAAAGCATGCATCACTAAACCAAAACCCCAACCAGCTGCCGAAAACCAAAACCATTGAAATTGTGGCATATATGTAAGATTTATGAAAATCAAAATTGGAATTACACAACAATACGAAATTAGGTTTCCATAAAACCCTTTCAACTCTTCCACTCTTTTTTTTGCCCTGAAATAAGCGTTATTTGAATTGTAATCTGTACTGGTTTCCATAACCGTAATTTGTTTGGTTAAAATGGGTATTTTAACGGTGAATGTTTGTTCGTTTTGCGCTATCAGCACTTTTCTTTTAGTAATAATTCCGTAGCGATTGATGATATTTTGCAAACCAACACCTTGACGTTCCTGTAATACTTCTTTCTTTTGATAATCATTTTGAATTACTAAATAATCCCCTTCAATTTCAATGCGAATATGCAACGGCCTTTGTTCACTTACCACATTGTGCTTTACTGTGTTTTCTAATAAAAGCTGCAATGAAAGCGGCACAACCTTAGCTTCAGGATTATGAAAAGCAGTTGGTAATTCATAAAACAAGCTGTTTTCGAAACGCATTTTTAGCAAATTCATGTATGTTTTAGCAAAAGAAAGCTCTTCTTCAACAGTAACCAATTCCTTATCTTTTTGTTCCAATACATACCTGTAAATCTTTGATAATGAAGTGGTAAATCGTTGCGCATTTTCAGGATTTTCTTCAATTAAAGAACTCAAAACATTTAAACTGTTAAAAAGAAAATGAGGATCTATTTGATTTTTTAAACTCTCGAACTTAGCATTTGCGGTTCCTGCTATGATTTTTTGCTCCTTGACTTTATTCTCTTGATATCCTTTATAGAGATAAATAAAATGAACAATCAACAACACCACAAAAGTAAAAACAGAAGCCACAATATAATCTGAGGCGCTTTCATTGGCAACAAAAACGGTAAAAGACTGTTTTTTAATTAAAACCGAGATAAAAAGTCTCAACAGAAAAATAACAAATAGTGAAAGAAAAAACGAAGAAATAAAACCAATAAATATTCTCTTTTTTGAAAATCTTTCGTTGACAAAAATTTTATCTAATGAGATAAATAAATAAGTATTGGCGATATGCAACGCAAAACTATAAAGCATTGTATACAAAAACATTAACTTTAAATGTTCATCAAAAGAAACACTTCCTCCGTTCAAAATCTGAATTAGATTAAGCAACCCAAAGATACTTAAGCCAATAAAAAACGCTCTTGGAAATTCTTTTACATAATCATTTTTCATCTTAGGAATTATTTTATTAAAATAGCTAAATTACTTACAGTTTTTCTGTGCTTCTTGCGCTCGTTCTAAACCCCATTTTGGAGAAAAAGGCGTTTCAGGTTTAAAAGTAGCAAAAAGTCCGATAGCTTTTTCGATTTGAGCACACATTGGTTTAGTATCGGTTCCCCAAAATTGGGCTGCACCTATTTCAAATTCGGCTTTCCCAAAAACAACTCTTGGATTTTCAGGCGCAATTACTTGAGCTTTTCCATACAATTCCATCACTTTTCCTGATAATTTTTGTCCGTTAGTCATTGGATCAAAAGCAACCCAAGCCGTATAAATCATTGCTTGCAACACCAAAAGCTCTGCATTATTCTGGTCTTTAACCATTTCTGTATCCAATGCATTTTGCGCTTTGGTCAACAACAGGTTTATTTTATCTTTATCTTTTGTTCCAAAAGCCGAAGTAGTGTTGACTAATGCAACATAATAATTGGGTAACCAACTCGTTTTTTCGGCTGCGGCGATTCTTTCAAATACATCTGAAGCTTCGGTGCTTTTTCCTTCTCCCCATAACTGGAAAGCTTTTCCCATTCCTTGTTCAAACTGTCCTTGTGCGGATAACAAATTGCAAATAAAAAATGCGATTGCGATACTAATTTTTGTCATGATTTCTAGGTTTTAAATGTTAGTTATTTTGATGATTGAAACTTCAAATAATTATACTTCAAAAGTATGTCTGCTTTTCAACTTTTAAAATTTATACTTACTGAACTGTCATTTTTGAGAGATGAATTGTCATTACTGCAGAAAGTTATAAAACCCTCAGTAACTCTGAATAGAATTAAAGATTCTTAAGTTGATTGTCTTTTTTGTCGTTGCTGATAGTCCAAAAGAAACCAACAAAGAAAAAGCGATCCGCAGTAGGCGTAATTGCAGTCCTTTTATAAAAACCTGTCGCATCCGGTTGTTTCGCGTAATCATAGCCAAATACATTTTGACTGCCCAAAACATTAGAAACGGAGAAATACAAAATCTTTTGTGAGGACAACAAATATGCCCAATTAAAACTCAAATTATGGTATGATTTTGTTTTTTCGTTCATAAATTGATTTTCATTCGGATTGTTATAGGGACGTCCTGAACTGTAGGAATTAGTGAATCCGATTTGTGATTTCAAATCCGAAATCCAATATTTAGTGACAACAGATAAACTATGATCGGCGACAAAACTTGGCGTTGTCTGGGCGCTAAAATTTTTATACAGTCGCTCCGTATCGATATACGAATAGGAAACCCAATATTCTAAATTCTGAATTGATTTTCCGTCTCTCCAAAACAAATCCAATCCTTTCGCATAGCCGGAACCGCCATTACTAAAAACAGAATTATATTGAACAGACGGCGTATCATATTGCACTAAATTGCTGTAGTCTTTGTAATATGCTTCGGCTCTAAAGGTTTTTCCTGCTTCATTATATTGAAAATTCACAATGTAATGCGACGCTTTTTCGCTCTCAAACTGATGAAATTTAGCATATTTGATATAATCAACCGACGGCGTTTGTGTAAAATCTCCGTAGGCCAATGAAAACTGACTATTTTTAGCCACTTTGTATGCGAATGAAATTCTTGGAGAAATAGCCGTTTCCCCTAACAAATCATTATTTGAAGCTCTTAAACCTACTTTTGCCGCCAGTTTTTTAGAAAAGAAAACATCAGCTTCAGTATAAAAAGCAGCGATGTTTGAGTTGTATCCACTGGTATTTATTGTTCCTAGATTTTCTTTGAAATTTTCAT
The DNA here is from genome assembly GCF_027474525.2 of Flavobacterium lacustre. NCBI lineage: Bacteria > Pseudomonadati > Bacteroidota > Flavobacteriia > Flavobacteriales > Flavobacteriaceae > Flavobacterium > Flavobacterium lacustre. Next base: position 2,125,300 of record NZ_CP114882.2, on the reverse strand, counting down.
TGAAATGAGTCGTAAAATAATCAGCTCCAAAGGACAATTTGAATCGATCTGAGAAACTTTTTTTCAATTTTAATTTCAAATGCGCCGCTTTTTCATCATTAGCAACAACATCTGAATCAATATCTATTTTATTTTTACTTAAAGCATAACTCAAACCCGAAGTAATTTGCCAATTGTCTCCAAAAACGCCTTTATAAGAAGTATTAAAATAGAAATTATTGTTGTTTAAATTAACTCTGATTTTTTCTTCTGAATTACTATTTTCTTGATTAATATCAAATTTTGAGGCATCAAAAGCAGCGTATAATTTCAGGATTCCGTTGTTGAAATTGTAGCGATAAACCGTTTCTCCGGACAAAGATTGAAACGGGCTGTTCCAATCTACATTTTGAGGAACTACAGCCTGATACGGAGCTAAATTAAGGTAAGCGGTATTTACACTCAAAGCGCTTTTTTTCCATTTTTGAGTATTACCAACTCCCAAACCAACCGTCATTACAGATACTTCTGTTTTATTTTGATCCGGTTCATCTTGTGTATTCAACAACAAAACACTCGATAAAGCCTCTCCATATTCTGCAGAATATCCACCAGTTGAAAAAGCCATTCCGCTAAATAAAAACGGTGAAAAACGCCCGCGTGTTGGTACATTATTAGTACTGGCACCATACGGCTGCGCTACCCGGATACCATCTACAAATGTTTGAGTTTCATTTGCCTCACCACCACGAACAAACAGCCTTCCGTCTTCCCCTACATTTTGCGTACCCGGCAACGTTTGCAAAGCCGCAATAATATTTCCTGCAGAACCTGCGGTAGTGACTATATCTAATGGTTTCAAAACAGAAACTCTCGCTTTTTCACCAGATTCCAGTGTTCCAGCTGTAACAACAACAGCATCGAGCGCCGTTACACTTTCTTTTAATTTGATTGTTTTATTTTGAAAATCAGCAACCTGTATCTCCATTTTTGAAGTCTCATAAATCAAGAAACTCACTACCAAAATTTGATTCCCGGTTGTCGTCGTACTAAAATTAAAATCTCCTTTTTCGTCACTGGAAGTTCCGTCATAAGTACCTTCTAAATAAATATTGGCTCCTGCAACAGGTTTTCCTTTTTCATCAACCACTTTACCCGAAAGTGTCGCTTGCGAAAAAATGGTAATCGAGTAAAAAAGAACAGCAAGAGTAAAAATAGTCTTCATAATATTTCGGTTTTGATGAAGCAAATATCTTCCACAAAAACATAAACGAGAAAAAGGCATTACCGAACTGTTGAATTTGTAGGATGAATTGTGATTCCCTCATATTTTCTCTTTCATTTGTAAAAAACAAGCACTCTTTTTAACTTTATTCAGACCATTTATAAATATCCTTTTCGGTACAAAAAAAGGGCTATTACTACTGCGCAAAGCCAAGCCAATACGTACAAAATCCTTAAATTTGAACGTAACTAAAACTTTAAAAAAAATGAAACCCTTTTACATTAGCTTTTTGCTTGTTAGCCTTTTTTTATCAAGCTGTAAAGAACAAATTAATGAAGACAACGCTACCAATCCCATTGAAAAACTGGCCAACGGGAACAAACGCTTTTTAGACAACAAACAACTTCATCCGCATCAAAATAAAGATGCTATTTTAAACAACGAAAAAGCCCAACACCCCATTGCAGTCGTAATTACTTGCTCAGACAGTCGCGTAAGTCCCGAAATTGTTTTTGATCAAGGTTTAGGCGATTTATTTGTGGTGCGAAATGCCGGAAACTTAATCTCGGATTTAGATATGGGAAGCATCGAATATGCAGTGGAACATTTAAAAACCAAAGTGATAATTGTGCTTGGGCATACCGAATGTGGTGCTGTAAAAGCTTTTGTCGAAAATGTCACAGCCGAAACTGAAACCAAAAGTTTAAAACACGACCACATCGAAGACATTATTAACACCCTGAAAGCGGAAGATGAAGAGAATAAAGTGCCAAGACCACACAAAGCTCATTTACAAGAATGTGTTATTGCAAATATCAAGCATTCTGCAAACTTAATTTTGAAAAATGAATTCCTAAATCAAAAAGAAATCAAAGTAATTCCGATGTTATATGACATTCATACCGGAAAAGTGGTATCTGTACAATAATTAAAAATCAGTTTAAAAAACCTTCTGTTTGTAAAGAAATAATCGCTTTAAAAACAGAAGTTTTTTTTTAGAATAATAAATTTCTGTTATTTTATTTCAAAAAAGAAAAGGATGCGCTATTTTTACTTTTGAAGCCTTTTACTAAAATGACCTTTTATTATGAATACAGAAAAAGAAAAAATGATTGCGGGAGACTATTATTTGGCAGGCGATCCTGTTTTGGTAAAAGACAGACGAAGGTCGAAAAATTTACTGCATCGATTAAACGTCATTGAATATAGAATTACCAAAAAAGCCCGCGAAATACTCCGAGAATTAATTCCAAATGCCGGACCAAATCTCTATATTGAACCTCCTTTTTTCTGTGATTACGGCTACAATATCAGTTGTGGAGAAAATGTATATTTCAATGTAAATTGTGTTGTTTTAGACTGTGCCAAAGTAACAATAGGTTCTAATGTGTTTTTTGCACCCGGAGTTCAATTATACACAGCAACCCATCCGCTTGATGCTGAACTGAGAAAAACGCTTGAAAATGCGCTACCAATAACCATTGGAAACGACTGCTGGATTGGCGGAAACACTGTGATTTGTCCGGGTATAACCATCGGAAACGGTTGCGTTATCGGGGCTGGTTCTGTGGTGACTAAGGATATTCCAGACAATTCATTGGCTGTAGGAAATCCTGCAAAAGTGATTCGGAAACTAAACGAATAAAACCTTATTTTTGTTTTAAACCCCTAAAAATAATATGCTATGAAAATCTTTAAGGTAATTACATTTTTTGCACTTCTATTTATCGCAAATACTACATCGGCGCAATCTACTTTTGAGAAGTGGCAGTCCATAAAAACATTTCACGAGGTAATTTCGCAAACCTTTCATCCTGCTGAAGAAGGAAATCTAGAACCTATTAAATTGCGTTCTGAGGAAATGGTTCAAAAAGCAACTGCATTATCAACTGCAACAATTCCAACAGAATTCAAAACTGAAGCAATGCTTGAATCCATCAAAAAACTGCAATTGAAAACAAAAAGTTTACACGAAATGATTCTGGCTAAAACTACAAATGCGGAAATAACAAAAACCTTAAACGAAGTGCATGATATTTTTCATGAAATTGTTGGGTTATGCTCCGAAAAATAAAATTACAATTCTAAACGACCAACCATGCTTTCTATAAACAAAGTCCATCATATTGCCATTATTTGTTCCGATTATCAAAAATCAAAGCACTTCTATACTGAAACTTTAGGTTTGACGATTGTTCAAGAAATTTTCAGGGAAGAACGAGAATCCTACAAATTAGATTTGGCACTAAACGGTACTTTTATTGTTGAATTATTCTCGTTCAAAAATGCTCCAAAAAGAGTTTCCGCACCAGAAGCAACCGGACTTAGACATTTAGCTTTTGAAGTAAATAACATTCAGGAAACTAGAAATTATTTTACCTCACAAAACATTAATGCGGAAGAAATCCGAATGGATATTCATACACAGAAAAATTATTTTTTTATTGCCGACCCAGATGATTTACCAATAGAATTTTATGAAAAATAAAAGAATTTTGAATTGTAAAATCTTAAAATTAAGACCAAAACCACAAAAAAGATAAAAAACTCCTTTTTTAATTTCATTTTAAATTTGTTTATTTAAATTTGTAACACTCTGACAAATTGTTTTATTAAGGCCTTTGATCAATGGAGAGTTAACTTATTTTAAAATGAATAACACCACTTGGATTAAAAAAAATTACCTAAGAATTAAATGGCAAAAACTTATTGTTGTCTCCATTCTAATTGGGTTTCTTTCAGCATTTTTAGGAATTTCGTTAAAAAAAATAACAGAATATTACGAGGATATTTTTTTTAATCAAACGGAATCAAATCCGCTGTTTTTTATTTTATTTCCTGTTTTTGGACTTTCAATCATTTACTTCCTTCGCAAATATCTTTTTAGAAAAAAAGAAAATAAAGGTATTAAGGAAGTTTTTGAAAGCACAAATTCTACATCTAAAAATCTACCACTTTATAAAATTCCATCTCATTTCATTAACGGATTACTAACTGTAATTTTTGGAGGCTCAACAGGAATTGAAGTTTCTACAGTTGTCGCTTCAGCTACAATAGGGGCTGTAGCGCAACGAAAACAAAACGTATTCCGACAATACAAAACAGAATTGATTTGCGCAGGAGTTGCAGCAGGAATAACAGCTTTATTCAGCAGTCCCGTTGCAGGAATACTTTTTGCATTAGAGGTTATTTCAAAAAGAGTAACCCGTGCTTTTTTAATCAGTAATCTAATTGCTGTTGCAACAGCTTTCGGGCTTGTTTTTTTACTGAATGAAAAGCCTTTATTTATAGTAACGATTACAACTTGGCATCTAAGAGCGATTCCTTATTTTATACTTTTGGGAATTTTAGCCGGAATAAATTCAGTTTATCTCACGCGTTGTGTGCTGTTTTTCAAATCCCAATTTTCAAAAATAAAAGTTCAATATTTCAAAATCCTTACAGGTTCTCTCCTTTTGAGTATTTCCTTATTTATTTTTCCTCAACTTTATGGCGAAGGTTATCATGCCATCAAAACTTTATTTGCAGGTTCAAATGAAATCCCGTTATCTTTTTCATTGGCATTTACTTTTATTGGAATTATACTTTTGAAACCAATTGTAACTTCAATAACACTTGCTTCTGGTGGCGACGGAGGAGTATTTGCGCCAAGCCTTTTCATTGGTGCTTTTTTAGGATTGCTGGTTGCTCTGATTTTAAACACCTATTTAAACGCAAATGTAATTCCTGTTAACTTTATGGTCATTGGTATGGCAGCTGTTTTGAGCGCCAGTATTCACGCTCCCTTTACTGCTATTTTCTTAGTCTGCGGATTAACGAATGATTACACGTTATTTATTCCCATTTTAGCGGTTTGTCTCATCTCAAAATATACAGCAAAATTAATCTGTCCATTTACCGTTTATTCCTATTCTCCCAGTTTATCAAAATAATAATAATCTATGCCAATTCAGAAAATAAAACGAAGCTATCGTAAAACAAAATATATTCTTTATAAAGAGACTTTAGTTGACTTTGAAGAGCATTTCTGGGCTTTCATAGGTTCATTTGTTGCTATCGGAATATTAGCTTATATCCAATCTATCCATTTTTCAGGAAATGATGCGGTGTATTTAATTGGCTCTTTTGGCGCATCGAGTGTGTTAGTTTACGGTATTATCCAAAGTCCATTTTCGCAACCCCGAAACTTGGTTGGCGGGCACTTAATCTCTGCATTTATAGGTGTTACCGTTCACAAATTAGTTCCTGATATTATTTGGATTGCGGCTCCATTGGCAGTTTCACTTTCTATTGTTTTGATGCAAATTACCAAAACTTTGCACCCGCCGGGAGGCGCAACGGCTCTTATCGCTATTATTGGTTCCGATAAAATAAAAGCGCTTGGATATACTTATCTATTATCTCCGGTACTAATTGGTGTGTTGATTTTACTTTTAGCAGCGTTAATTTTCAATAATATGACTTCGAAAAGACAATATCCAAATCATAAAAAGTATCATAAAATAAAAAAGAGAATTCGGGCAGTTTTCAAAACTGATACAATTACCTGAATAATCTTTTCAACAAATCAACAATCTGAAAAATTAAATCAAAATTAAATTTTACCTTTGGCTTTTCAATAAAAACAAAGATTATGGTTTATAAATTTCGAGTAATTCTGGATGCAGAAGAAGATGTTTTTAGAGACATTGCCATTCTTGAAGAAGACACTTTAGAAGATTTACACAATGCAATCTTCAATTCTTTTGGTTTTGACGGTATGGAAGTCGCTTCTTTCTACACTTGTGATGAAACTTGGAATCAGGAAGATGAAATTTCGCTTTTTGATACCGGTGATATACCAGGTGAACAAAAAGTCATGAGCGATTACCAATTGTCTGATATTTTAGATGAACAAAATACCAAAATTATCTACGTTTATGATTTCATCAACATGTGGACATTTCTGGTTGAACTAGCCGCTATTGAAGATCCTATTGCAGGAAATATGTATCCGGAAACTATTTTTTCACACGGAGAAATGCCTGATGAAGCTATGGAGAAAAACTTTGAAGCGGACATGCATGACGATATTTACGGAGAATTTGAAGATGATATAGACGAAGAAGACCTTGATATGTTTGAGGGCGACGACAGCTTTGAAGATTACGGATTTGAAGAAAATTGGAATTAGAAAATTAAGAAATTAAGAATCAAGGGCCAAGATAAAAGACTTCACATTCCTCTTTTATCTTGGCTTTTTCATCTAAAATAAAAAAAATAAAGAAATGATCAACTTATTCAACACCCACATCGAGACGCTATCCATACATCGCGTTGGAAACAAAAGCCGCAACGAAGCTATTTTTTTATCAGAACAACCTTTCAATTTAAATGATGAAATTGTACCGCTGATGAAAGAATTTTTCTTGAAGCCTTTTCGGGAAAAAGAAGAAAATTATTTTCAATTTGCACACGAAGTAGATTTAGACTACAATGATATGTTTAAGTTTGCTACAGAAATTTTTGAGAATCCAAATACGTTGCACGACGGTTCAAAAAAAATCACCAAACATTTATTTGAACAATCAAATCATCCGCACATCAAGAATGGTGAAGTTTATATTACGTATTTGACTAATGTAAATATTGACAACACGGTTGTAGATGCGATTGGGATTTTTAAAAGTGAAATTCAAGCGGACTTTTTACAATTTGAAGAAAAAGAAACGCATTTAGAAATGATTTTGCAACATGGAGTGAGCTTGAATAAATTAGACAAAGGGTGTTTGATTTTTAATTACAAAAAAGAAGAAGGATACAAAATCTTAACCGTAGACAGCAATCGTTATGATGCCAGATATTGGTTGGAACATTTTTTATGTGTTGATGCATTCGAGGATGAAAATTTCATCACCAAAAAATATCTGAAATTCTGTCAGAACTTTGCCAAAGACGTCGTTTTTCCTGCCGAAGACAAGAAAGAAGAAGTAATGTTCATGAATCGTTCTGTAAATTATTTTGCCAAAAATGACCAATTTGAAGAAACCAATTTCTTGAATGAAGTTTTAGACAATCCTGATTTGATTCCGGAATTTAAAAACTACAAAATAGATAAAGGCGAAAAATACAGCATTGAGGATGTAACTACTTTCCCTATTGCAAATGCCGCAGTTTCTGATGCAAGAAAATCAATCAAAAACGTGATTAATTTAGATACGCACATACAGATAAAAATGGATTTTATCAACCCTGAAAGTGCAGAGAAATTTGTTGAAAAAGGATGGGACGAAGAAAAACAAATGTATTACTACTTAGTTTATTTTAATAAAGAAGAAAAAAGTTAATATTTAAATTAAAAAAAACACGATTCCTAATCCTCAATTACAACTGTAGTTGGGGATTATTTTTTAAAATAAAAATAAAAACAAACACGTGAAATTGGGTTTATTTGTAAATTTGATTTTCTAATACCCCGCAAAAATGAATCATAATTTTTTTAAAGACAGCCCATTCAAAACTTTAATTTCATTTCATAAACTTATTGAAAATTTTGAGGAGATTGCAGCAACAAATGTCGATTATCGCTCAAATTATGCTAAAGCATTATTGCAGGAAATAGCTCCTTTCCCGGAGTTTAGAAGCGGTGTTGAGGATTTAAATCTGATTTTAGAGAACGAAACATTAATCAAACATTTATTGGCTGACTTATTTCCAACAGCTTTAACAAATAACGAAATTAAAGCAGTTACTATTCCGTTTCAAAATTTCAGCTTCAATTATACCGAAAGATTAAAAAAAATTGTGGCTGATGCAGGTATCAGTTTTGATATGGCCATTCGTGATTTTGACGAACACCAGTTTTATGTCATGAGTTGCACGTTGATTTTGAATGCATTTTATGATCAAAAAATTGATTTTAACAAACCCTTATTCTACGAGATTCCAAATGCAAAAGCGATAATGAATCAATATCGAATTTTGTATAATGCTGATTTTATCGAAATTATTCCAACAGAAAAAGCACCTAAACTGACTCAGGATGAGATTGATTTTTTGATAGACAATTATGAAAATATTGATCTATGGAAAGAAAAATTTCCTAACGAAAGTTGGATTTTAAAAGGTTTTGGTATCGTAAGTCTTTTTGATTCAACAACAGAAAGTGCTATTTCTAAATTGAAAAGTAATCTTTTGAAATCTGAAAAAGAAAAAATAACCTTAAACGAAAACTTTGAAGCTATTTTCCGTTCCATATTTAAAATAGCGGATCTAAAAGGAGGATATCTTTTTTATAATGAAGAAGAAAATAAATTTATAAAACCTATTTTTAATGGTCAACCGTCAGCAAGTTTTATTCTTCCGCTTGAAAAAGAAATAGATTGTAAAAATGCTCTTTTGAATTGCTCTTTCGAAAATTTATTGGAAAACAAAAAACCAATCTGCATTTCTAATGTTGAAAAATTTGCTTTACAAGCTGGAAATGAAATTCTTGGAAACCATTTATTAAAACAAAATATTCACAGTTGTATTTTTGCACCAATTATAAAAAATGATATTCTTTTAGGTGTTGTAGAACTTGTTTCGGCCAGTCCCAGAGAACTAAACAGCATCAATGCGGTTAAACTTGATTTGATTTTACCTTATCTGGTAGATACGGTAGAACGCTATAATACAGACATGCAGAATCAGATTGAAGCCATAATTCAGCGGGAATATACCGCTATTCATTCTAGTGTATATTGGAAATTTCGCAGAGAAGCAAGCAAATATTTCCAGACGAACAATCAAAATAAAGACTATATTTTTAAAGAAATCGTGTTCAAGGAAGTCTATCCTTTGTATGGGCAAATAGACATTAAAGGCTCCTCTGAACATAGAAATGAAACGGTAAAAGAAGATTTGAAAAACCAATTGTCTACGCTGGTAAAAATCTTTGAAAACCAAGAATCGACTACAAATCTTATTTTACTGGAGCAACGAAAATTTGAATTAGAATCCTTTTGTAAAGAACTTGATTTTCCACTAAAAGCAGATACGGAACAACAAATTCAGAATTATATCGCTAATGAAATTCATCCGATTTTAAGGAATACCAAAACCAATGCGATTGGAAAAGCATTAGAACAAAATTATTTTGAAAGTCTGGATGAAAAGTCGGGTATGTTTTATCATTCCAGAAAGAAATTTGATAGTGCCATGTCAATTATCAATAAAAAACTGGCGACCATTTTGGATAAAAAACAAATCGAAGCACAACAAATTTATCCTCATTATTACGAACGGTTTAAAACCGATGGTGTTGAACACAACCTGTATATTGGCGCGTCAATTACGCCAAATCAGACCTTTGATATGCTATATCTTAATAATTTAAGGTTATGGCAGTTGCAAACTTTGTGCGAAATGGAACTGGAACACCATCAACTCAAATCCTCTTTACCGTATGAATTAGAGGTAACTTCCTTGATTTTAGTGTTTAGTTCGCCTATTTCTATACGATTTAGAATGGATGAAAAACGATTTGATGTAGACGGAACTTACAATGCACGCTACGAAGTAGTCAAAAAACGAATTGATAAAGCGAATATTAAAGGAACCAAAGAACGAATTACACAAAAAGAAAAAATCACTATTGTGTATTCTCACAAAACCGAGGAAACCGAATATCTAAAATACATCAAATACCTGCAATTCAAGAAAATATTAGAACCAACAATAGAGCAATTTGAAGTTGAAGAATTACAAGGCGTGTCCGGTTTAAGAGCAATTCGAGTAAAAGTTGTAAATGACATTTTAAATTCTGAAACTAAAAATTATTCCTATCAGGATTTATTAGATGAACTGAATTAAGCTCCGGTAGTTTTAAAAGCGATTACAAAAGCAATCACCGAAAGTACAATACCGAACATAAAAAGGTTGTAAGCAATACGCAATAAACGGTATTTTTTTTCTAAAACAACCCCTAAAAAATACAAATCTTTAATCATTGTATTATAAATATAAGCTCTGTCTTTCATCATTTCGTTCATTGCCCATTGGTATTCTTCCAAAGGCATTTTATAGAAATTACCAAAGAAAAGCAAATTCACTTTTTTATCTTCAATATCTTGACGGGTAAAAATTCCTTTTGTCACTTTTGGTCGAGTTGAAAGTATGGCAAAAACGATTGTAATTACGCTGGACATAATCATAATAAAAGTTGGAATCACCAAATGAGCATTTTTGGGGCTGTCTAATTTTGGAATAATTGTAGAAAGAGCTATCGAAATAATAATAGCATTTACTGATAATAAAATATTAGCTTTACTGTCTGCAATGCCACTCAAACGAGTGTGATTTCCTAATGTAACTCTAAAAACAGTATCGATTCCTCGTTCTGGTTTTTCCTCATTATCTTTCTTTTTAGCACCTTTTTTTACTTTTTTACCCTTCTTATTTTCAATTGAATCAATTATATTTTGAATTTGTTCAATATTTTTCTGTTTTAATGGTTCCCAATTTTCTTTAGCAAAATCAGTATAAAAACGATGCTTATTTTTTAGAAAATCTAAGTTTTCTGCACTCCATTCTATATCCGAAAATGATTTTCCTTCTGTGTTTTCCCATTCTTTTCTCAAATCTTGACAAGAATTGCTATATTCCTCACTCAAAAGATGGTAATAATCCGCATCTTTTATTATTTTTTCAAAAAGTGTTTGAGGCACGTTTTCCTTAACGGTGACTTTGATTAAATCGGCAACTTTTGCAATATATCCATCGGATTTTTCGTTTTTTTTCAAGAAATCGGCAGCAATATCACTACTGTATTCTTCATGGTTCGTACAACCATTAATATATCCTGTATCATGAAACCAGGCTGCCAGAATTAAAATTTCTGTATCCACTGGGCTTACATTTTCTTTTTCGCAAAGTATATTTACAGCCTTAACTACACCTATTGTGTGATTCAAATTATGATAGGTATAAACTTTAGAAAGTTTATCTTTGAATAAATTAAAAACAAAATCTTGTGCTTGATTAATAAGGGTCATAAACAAATTTTTATACTACTAAATTATGGAATTGTTTTTGGATAACCATTTTATAAACCGGAATAAAACAACTATTGGCTTTATTCTTCTTTTTCTGCTCTTGCAATCTTGTGCGACACATAAAGTACAATTTGGAAAAAACATAGAAAATCCTGTATCCCAAAACGCAACTGACAGCTCAAAAATTGTCCATACTTTTTTTTTAATTGGAGATGCCGGAAATGCTAATGAAGATAAAGCGCAACAAACACTTAAATTACTCGAAAACAGATTAAAAAAATCGGACAAAAATAGTACTCTTTTATTTCTTGGCGATAATATTTATCCAAAAGGATTACCCAATACTGACCATCCCGAGGAACGAATTTTGGCAGAAACAAAACTCACCGACCAATTGAATTTATCGAAAGATTTTAAAGGAAAAACTATTTTTATCCCGGGAAATCATGATTGGTACAGTGGCATCAAAGGATTAGAACGCCAAGCTAAATTTGTAAATGAATATCTCAATGATGCAAAAGCATTTTTGCCAAGAAAAAGTTGCGGAATTGATGATGTGAAAATTAATGATGAAATCACTTTAATAGTCATAGACAGCCAATGGTTTTTAGAAGATTGGAATGATAGTCCAACTATCAATGACGATTGTGACATCAAAACGCGAGATGCTTTTTTTGAAGAATTAGAAAATGTTTTGAATAAAAACCAAGACAAAACAATACTTGTGGCATTACACCATCCGTTGATGAGCAACGGAACACACGGCGGACAATTTTCGATAGAAAAACAACTTTTTCCTTTGGAACAAAAAATTCCGCTTCCTGTTATTGGTTCACTATTCAATTTACTCCGAAAAACGTCCGGTATCAGTCCACAAGATATTCAAAATAAACAATATACATTTTTTATAAAAAGGGTAAAAACACTATTACAAAGTCAGGAAAATGTTATCGTTGTTTCGGGTCATGACCATAATTTACAATACATTGAAAAAGACAATATCAAACAAATCATTAGTGGTGCAGGTTCAAAATCAGAAGCTGCAAAAGCCGTTTTTCCTAATGATTTTTCTTATGGAGGAAATGGTTTCACAGCTTTGACTGTTTATGAAAACGGAGCCGCAAAAGCCTCTTTTTATGGCAATGAAAAGAACGCAGAAAAATTACTTTTTGAAACTACAGTTATAAATTCAAAAGACAAATACACCCCAATTACATCTTCTTCTTTTGATACAACCACAACTGCCGCAATTTATTCCTATAAACAAACTCATAAAAATGCCTTTTATAGGTTTCTTTTTGGACAACATTACAGAAAAATATATAACACTCCAATCCAAGTACAAACCGCAACTATCGATACCCTTTTTGGCGGATTAAAACCGAAAAGAGCAGGTGGCGGACATCAATCTAAATCCTTACAACTCGTAGACAAAAACGGAAAAGAATATGTAATGCGAGCCTTAAAAAAAAGTGCTTCCCGTTTTTTACAAGCGGTAGCATTTAAAGATCAATTTGTTGTAAATGAATTTGAAGATACATATGCTGAAGATTTTTTATTTGATTTCTACACGACTTCACATCCTTACACTCCATTTATTGTGGGGGATTTAGCCGAAAAAATTGGTGTTGCCCATACCAACCCGACCTTATATTATATTCCGAAACACGAAGCATTAAAAGAGTTCAATATGACTTTTGGAAATGAATTGTATATGGTAGAAGAACGTCCGACAGATAGTCAAAAAGAAGTTGCAAGTTTTGGTAAACCAAATGCGATTATCAGCACCGATGACGTATTGAAAAACATTCACAAAGATGAGAAATATTCGGTTGATGAAAAATCATATATCAAAGCCCGACTATTTGACATGCTCATTGGCGATTGGGACAGACACAGTGATCAATGGCGCTGGGGCGAATACAAAGCAGAGGGTAAAATCGTTTACAAACCCATTCCGCGCGACAGAGATCAAGCTTTTACAAAATATGACGGAGCCTTACTTTCGCTCTTGATGAATATGCCGGCATTGCGTCACATGCAAACATTTAAAGATAATATTCGAAATGTAAAATGGTTCAACCGTGAGCCGTATCCTCAAGATATTGCGTTCTTGAAAACAGCCAATGAAAACGACTGGATAAAAGAAGCTGTATACATACAGGAACACCTATCGGATGCTGATATTGATGCTGCTTTTCAGACTTTACCCAAAGAAGTTCAGGATGAAACCATTGAAAGCATTAAACATAAATTAAAAGCACGAAAAAATCAGTTACAACTCTATGCATCAAATTATTACAATGTACTGCAAAAGACTGTTTTAATTGTTGGAACGGATAAAAAAGATAAATTTATCATTACTCACAATACAAAAAACACTGTTGAAGTAGCTGTATATCGCATCAAAAAAGAGGGTAATGAATTGGTTTACACCAAAAAATTTACAGCTGGAAAAACGAAAAATCTATGGATTTATGGTTTAGACGATGATGATGTTTATGAAGTAAAGGGCAATGCCAAAGCAGCTATAAATCTCCGATTAATTGGCGGACAAAATAACGATTCTTATACTGTAACAAATGGAAAAAAAGTAAAAATATATGATTTTAAATCCAGAGAAAACACATACTCATTAGATACAAAAACAAAAACTGTTTTGACAGACGAATACGAAACCAATTTGTATGATTATGAAAAACCGAAATATAATGTCTTTTCTGGGCTCCCTTTTGGCGGCTATAATCCTGATGATGGTGTAAAATTAGGTTTTATTGCCAATTACACGGTGAATAAATTCAATCAGAATCCATATACTCAAAAACACATTCTAAAAGCAAATTATTTCTTTGCTACAGATGGATTTGAATTGCTTTACAACGGACATTTTCCAAAAGCTTATGGCAAATGGGATATAGATTTAGAATCAAAATTTACGAGTCCTAATTTTACTGTTAACTATTTTGGTTTTGGAAACGAAACCGTAAACAATGATGCCATTTTAGGAATGGATTACAATCGTGTTCGCCTCCGAACCTTAAATGTATCGCCATCAATCAAAAAAATGGGACGATTCGGAAGTGAAATTTATTTCTCTACAATTTTCGAAAAAATTCAAGTTGAAGAAACCTCTAATCGATTTATAAATATCCCGGAAACAGTTCATTCAGCTGTTTTTGAAAGCCAACAATATGCCGGAGCAACACTAAAATACAGTTTTGAAAATTACGATATTCCTTCACTGCCAACGATGGGATTTGGATTTTCAGCAGCGGGAAGTTGGAAAATGAATCTTCAGGAGACCCAAAGAAATTTTCCAGCTTTAGATACTAAAATCAATTTTAATCATAAACTTGATGCCTACGGAAAAATAGTTTTGGCCACACACATAAAGGCAAAAATACTGTTCAATGATAATTTTGAATTTTACCAAGGAGCAACATTAGGTGGCGATTATGATTTGAGAGGATTTAGAAACGAACGCTTTTTAGGCAAACAGTCTTTTTACCAAAGCAGTGATATTCGCTGGAATTTAGGTAAGATAAAAAGAAGCTTTGCCCCTATGTCATATGGGATTTTGGGCGGTTTTGATTACGGCAGAGTTTGGGCAACAGGTGAAAATTCAAACAAATGGCACCAATCATTTGGTGGCGGATTATGGCTCAACGGACTGAATGTGATTACAGCAAGAATAACGTGGTTCAAAAGTTTGGAAGAGGAAGAAGCCCGAATTGCTTTTGGTTTAGGATTTGGATTTTAATGTTTTAAGTGACACTTGATATACTTTTCCTCCTATTTGTTTTGTTCGCTCATCGGCAATAATTAAAAGATCGTTATCCTTGAAACAAATGGCTTCTTTTTGAGAAAAATGATCCAAATTTAATTCGGTTTGCGTTCCTTTCAAGTAATTGTCTCCTTTAAAATTTTCGAATAAAAATACTTTATCGTGACAAAGGATAACCACTTTTGAAGCATCAGGACTTATGGATACACTGGTAATTGCACAATGATTATAATTTGCACAAGTTTTAAATTCTCCTACCAAAATAGCTTGTTGAGAGCCTGCTGCATTGGGAATTTTATATAAAAAAGCGGTTCCGTCAAATCCTTTACTTCGGTTTTTGGTGAAGAGGTAAAAATTATTCTGAAATTCAAAAAAGCCTTCTGCATCATAAAATAATGCTTTCTTTTTTGGAGGAAATTCTTTTTGTTCGGGATAAGCAAACGAAATTTTATACGCCGGAGTTGTATTTTCTTTGTCTAATGTATTTTTGTCTATTTTGTAAATACACAAATCTTGTCTGTCATTGTCATTGTTTCCAAAATCACCAATATACAAGTTGCCTTCGCTATCTTTTGTGATGTCTTCCCAATCTTTATTTTGGATATTTTCGATAGTTATTATCTTTTCGAGACTTCCGTTTTCAGCATTCAGTCCATAAATGGCATTAGCATTGCCGCTGTCTTCTAATGTCCAAAGTAAATTCGTTTTTTCAGAATATACAATTCCCGAAACTTCTTTTAGCTTTTTAGGCAAAGAATAAAGTGTTGTTATTGAACCTGAATCTTGTTGACAAGCCATTACAACAAAAGCAAGAAATATGGAACTATACTTTTTCATAAAATGATTTGCATCGCTTTTTAATTAAATACCTCTAAAATCCGAAGTAATTCTGAGATGAAAACTGCTATTTTTATTATTTAAATAAATTGGTGTTTTTGAAATTTCTGGTAATAAACTCAAACGCTGCGCTCATGATATTCCCCATAGATTGTGCCTTCTTGAAGTTTAAATCATTAGTATAGCGATACAATTCTAATTTTAATTGTTCCAAATGTTCTGTGGTCGAAATAACATCATTCCCC
This sequence comes from Flavobacterium lacustre, assembly GCF_027474525.2. NCBI lineage: Bacteria > Pseudomonadati > Bacteroidota > Flavobacteriia > Flavobacteriales > Flavobacteriaceae > Flavobacterium > Flavobacterium lacustre. The sequence continues at coordinate 2,109,217 of NZ_CP114882.2, read as the reverse complement.
ATAATTTTCATGAGACGTTTTATCCTGTTTTCGGCCGAAATTATTCTTTTTGCCAGAACTGCCCGTTCTTCATCTTTATACTGCTCAATAGAACTGGTTTGAAGTTTATCTTTTACCAATTTTACCATTGGATAATTTTCCTTGAAAAACTGAGGTCTATAGACTTTAAAGTTTCCTTCGTAACATTGTTGGTCAAAATCAATAGCCCGAATTCGGTAAACCACTTGGTCAAAATCATGAATTGGTACAATTACATAATTATAGGCACGCATGTCTCCTAATAATCGAATCATACTTCGCTCATTAAACTTAACAAATTCCTTTGCAATTTGGGATTTTTCGGTTTCGCTGCACTCTTTCAAATAATCTTTAATGAATACATCTCCGGCAATTCCCATGATGTGTTCTTCGATTAAAGTATCTTGAAAAACCAAAAAATTGATTTTGTCAGGAGATAAAATATGTTCCAATTCTAGCCCGTAAACCCTTGAAGCATCGGCTTTCTTGATGTAGAAATGCGTGTAATTATCATTGAGAATATTCCTTACTTTTATTCGAAAAGGCTTTGAGTTTCCAAAAGTGCAATAATCGATAGAATCGACATTCAAAAATTTAATAATCCCAAGATTACCATCTGAATGCAAAAGAGAATAGATTTTTTTTAAAGTCAAATCAATTTCATTCCTTTCAAACTCATTATAATACACCCGAATCCAAAGTGTATCATGTTCGTTTTTATCATATACATTTATAGAACCCGAAAAACGCAACAAATCATCATAAGAAATTGGCACTTTTGAGATACGGTCAAATCGCTCCAAATAATCTAAAAGTGATGGATTTATAGGATAAGATGGTTTTTTGAAAAGCATTAAAGGCTCGCTCATTTTGAAAATATTTGATACAAATTTACATTAAATTATAGTTTTACAGTAACAAAATTGACTGTTGTTCGTCCTATCTGAAATCAAAAAAAATCATTTTGGAAACAATACTTACAATTCAGAACCTCAACAAAAGATATGGCCGCATACAAGCCTTAAAAAATGTTTCTTTCGAAATAAAAAAAGGACATGTTTATGGAATTTTAGGCCCAAACGGAAGCGGAAAATCAACGACTCTGGGCATCGTTTTGAATGTAGTCAATAAAACTTCTGGAAATTACAACTGGTTTGACGGAAAAATAGAAACTCATGAAGCCTTAAAAAAAGTAGGTGCTATCATTGAAAGACCCAATTTCTATCCGTACATGACGGCAGAGGAAAATCTGAAATTGGTTTGCAAAATAAAAAACATCAACTATTCTAAGATACAGGAAAAACTGGAACTCGTAGGTTTAAATGAACGTAAAGACAGTAAATTCAGTACTTTTTCTTTAGGAATGAAACAACGTTTAGCAATTGCTTCTGCCCTGTTAAACGATCCTGAAATCTTAATTCTTGATGAACCTACTAATGGTTTAGATCCTCAGGGAATTCATCAAATTAGAGATATTATTAAACAAATTGCTTCTCAAGGCACTACCATTTTACTCGCTTCTCATTTATTAGATGAAGTAGAAAAAGTATGTACCCATGTTTTGGTTTTGAGAAAAGGCGAAATTTTATATACCGGTTTAGTCGACGGAATGTCAGCTAACGAAGGATTTTTCGAATTGCAGGCCGATGATATTGAACATTTAATTGCTGTTCTAAAAACACATCCGGCAGTAGAAAACATTAAAAAAGAAGAGGAAAAAGTTTTAGTTTATTTAAAAGAAGAATTAGAAGCAAAAGATTTGAATCGGTTTCTTTTTGAGAAAAACATTAGTGTAAGCCATTTGGTTAAACGAAAAAACAGTCTTGAGGAACAGTTTCTGGAATTAACGGAAAATAAATAATCCGGAACCTTTCAATTCTAAAATCACAAAATATAAAATCACAAACATGAAACGATTACTCTCTATAGAATTACAAAAAATTTGGTTAAACAAAGCCAGCCGAGTGCTGACATTAACGTATTTTATTTTACTCTCTTTTATTGCATTGATTGCCTCAATAAAATTTGACCTTGGTATTTTTAAATTCCATCTTGCTGAAATGGGGATTTTTAATTTTCCTTTTATTTGGCATTTCAATACCTTTATTGCTGCAATTTTAAAACTATTTCTAGCCATAGTTATTGTTTCAATGATGGCAAATGAATACAGTTACGGCACACTGAAACAAAATCTTATTGATGGAATGAGTAAGAAAGAATTCATACTTTCTAAGTTTTTGACCGTGGTCGCTTTTGCCTTTTTATCGACTGTTTTTATTTTTATATTAAGTTTGATTTTAGGTTATGGATTTTCATCCTACACCGAAATAGGAATTGTTTTTTCGAACTTAGAATATCTTTTAGCCTTTTTTGTTAAGTTGGTTGGATTCTTCTCTTTCTGTTTGTTTTTAGGAATACTGGTAAAACGTTCTGCTTTTGCACTAGGATTTTTGTTTGTCTGGAATATTATTGAAGGCATTATCAAAGGAATTTTAACTTTTAAAATCTTTCCTGAAAGCAAAATTGCAAGCCAAATTACCCAATTTTTTCCTTTGGAATCAATGTCTAATTTAATAGTGGAACCCTTTACAAGACTTTCAATAGTGAAAACCATTGGAAATCAAATTGGTGTTGAAAACAGTAAAGATTATGGCGTACCTTTTTCTGGACTTTTAATTGTTTTGTTTTGGACTTTTATTTTCATTTACCTGTCGCATAGATTACTGAAAAATAGAGATTTATAGTATATTTGTAGGCTATGAAAGGTCTTAAAATAATTTTATTTTCTGCTTTTATTTTTGGTAATTTTTATGCTGCTAAAGCACAATATATCACTGTAGATGAAACAAAAAATGCCCAACAACTCACCGAAGATATTTTGGTAAACAGTTCTTGTGCCAATGTTTCTAACTTTAGTGTCTCTGGAGATTTGTCGTCTGGGAGTAAAAAAAGTTATGCCGCTTTCAGCTCAGGAACCTCTAATTTTCCTTTTACAGAAGGAGTTCTTTTGAGCACTTGGAGCAGTTCAAATTCTGTTGGTCCTTTCATAAGAAATCTGGGAGGCGGAGATACGTCTTGGAAAGGTGATGCGGATTTAAACCAAACAATAGAAATTAAAAGCGTTAATGCCACTTCATTAGAATTTGATTTTACGCCTTTAACTAACTTCATCAGTTTTAATTATATTTTTGCTTCGAATGAATATCAGGATTATTTTCCTTGTGAATACTCCGATGGATTTGCATTTTTGATAAAAGAAGCAGGAAGTTCAACAAATTATGAGAATATTGCTGTTTTACCAGGCACTACAACTCCGGTTTCGTCTACAAACGTTCATCCTTTAATTAATAATTTCAACAGTTCATCCGGTATTATAAGTGGTTGTCCTGCTATAAACCAAACCTATTTCAACGGATATAATTCCTTTAATAGCCCCGTTAATTACAGTGGTCAAACTAAGGTTTTGACTGCACAAACTTATGTAATACCTAATAAAACCTATCACATAAAACTGGTAATTGCTGATGATGAAGAAGAATATTATGACTCTGTGGTATTTCTAGAGGCTGGAAGTTTTTCTTCGAAAATCGATTTGGGACAAGACCGACTTTTAGCCAATAATAATGCGGTTTGTTTTGGCGAAAGCTTCATCATTGACACGAAATTGCCTGTAAATTATTCCTATAAATGGTTTAAAGATGGTGTAGAAATACCTTTGGCGACAGACCCTTCCTACACTGTAACTGCTCCGGGAATTTATACAGTTGATGTGATTTTATCTGCAGGGTGTACAGCAACCGAAGATATTAAAATTGAATATATCCCAAAAATCGATTTAAAAAATGCCCTTTTAATACAATGTGACGATGATAATGACGGAATTTCTGTTTTTGATTTAACCAAAATAGATTCCGTAATAAAAAATGGAATTTCGGGATTAAGTAATTTAGAATATTTTGAATCTTTGATTGCCGCGCAAGGACAAACTAATCCTATACCAAATCCGACTGCTTATAAAAACACCGTTCCTGACCAAATTGTTTTTGTCAGAGTTACTAATGCTTTAGGTTGTCCTGCTTTTGCGGAGGTAACTTTAACTACTTCAAATCATACAATTACCTCTCAAACTGTTGCAACATGTGATTCCGATGGCTTACAAGATGGTTTACATGAATTTGATCTTAATTCACAAATAACACCACAAATTTTGAATGGATTGCCTTCCGGATTATTGGTGAATTATTATTTGAATGAAAACGATGCTATTTTAGAAAAAAATCCTTTGCCAAATTTATTTACGACTTCAATTCCCAATCAACAGACCCTTTTTGCACGAATTATAAATGGTTCTGATTGTTACGGAATCAGTGCGATTACTTTGGTAACATATACATTTGATTTTCCAAATTTTGAAGATGAAAATCTGATATTATGTAAAAACAGCGCTGTAGATTTAAGTGTTGGGGATGGTTTTTCGAGTTATTTATGGAACACCGGCTCTACTTCAAATTTGATTACAATCACAACTTCTGGAAATTATTCTGTAAAAGTAACCGATTTAAATGGTTGTGAAAAAACAAAGAATTTTAATGTAATTCCCTCCGAAACAGCAATTATAACCGATTCTATAATTACTGATTTTAACGGAAATGTCAATTCAGTTTCGATACAATATACTGGTATTGGCGATTATGAGTTTTCGCTTGACGGACTTTATTTTCAGGAGAGTCCAGTTTTCGACGGCGTTCTTGCAGGAAGTTATTTGGCTTATGCCCGTGATAAAAATGGTTGCGGACTGTCAATTCCCTATCCCGTTTATGTCATGGATTATCCCCGTTATTTTACTCCAAACGGTGACGGATATAATGATTTATGGAAAATTAAAAACCTTAATTTATTTCCAAATGCCATTGTGACTATTTTTGACCGTTATGGAAAATTATTAAAACAACTTTCTGCTACGAGTAATGGATGGAATGGAACTTTCAATGGTTTAACCTTACCATCTGATGATTATTGGTTTCAGTTAATCTTAGACGATAGAACTATAAAAGGTCACTTTTCGTTAAAGCGATAAATTTTATTTTGCTATTTTTATAAGATGAAAAAAACGGTACTCTTTTTATTTCTTTTTTTATCCATTGGTTGCTTCGCACAATTCAGCAAAACACATTACATACCACCTTTATCTAATTCTGACAGTCAGGAACCTCAGGGACAATATATGTATATTTCCTGTCCAAGTTTAAAAGCAGTAAATTTTAAAATAATTCAAATTGGAAGTACTACTATTAAAGGGACCGTTTCAAGAGACCTGCCCTATGTTTTGAATATTGGTAAAGGATTTAATACCCAACTATTAGTAAACGCATCGGATGTAAGTAAAATAAAAAAAAATAAAGGCTATATTATTGAAGCCGAAGATTTAGTTTATGTAACTGTTCGTCTTACTTCAACTCCTCAAAACTACCAAGCTGGCGGATTAGTTTCTAAAGGATTAGCAGCTTTAGGAACACAATTCAGAATTGGTGCTTTTACCAATACCAGCGTAGAAAGCACTACTGATAATCACTACACATTTGCTTCGATTTTGGCCACCGAAAACAACACTAAAATAGTATTCAGCGATTTGAAACCCGGTATCTCAATACTAAATAATGCTTCAGCAGGAAACAGTCCTTCAGACTTTATTTTAAATACTGGCGAAAGTTATGTTATTGCGGTTCAAGGCCCCAATAATGCCAATAGAGACGGTATGATTGGAGCATTAATTACTTCTGACAAACCCGTTGCGGTAAACTGCGGATCTTTTGCGGGAACCAATGGAGATTTAAGTAATTTAGATTTAGGTTTTGACCAAATTGTTTCTGCTGAAAGAACCGGAAAAGAATATATTTTTATCAAAGGTGGCGGATCAGATATTATTGAACGTCCATTGATTGTTGCCAATGAAGATAATACCATTGTTTATTTAAACGGCAGCAGCATTCCATTTACAACATTAGATTCCGGAGAATATCTTGCACTTGATGGGTCGCATTTTTCTAACGAAAGAAATCTTTATGTACAAACCTCAAAAAATGTATTTGCTTATCAAAGCATTGGAGGAACTGATTCGCAAGCCAATCAAAATATGCATTTTGTTCCGCCTTTGAGTTGTGAAACACCAAAAATCATCAATAATATTCCGTTTATAAATAAAGTGGGAAATACTACTGATTTTGTTGGCACTGTATGCATTGTTACTGAAAAAAATGCTACATTGAATTTTATAATAAACGGTACATCACATACCCTTTATACATTACCTTCGAGTATAACATTCAAAGGTCCATTGGCGGTAACTGGAAATAGCGGTTATGAAACGTATACTTTTGAAGGTTTATCAGGAAACATTTCAGTACTGTCCACAAATTCAGTTTACTTATCCTATTACGGTTCAAGTGGCGCATCAACTTATGGTGGTTTCTATTCTGGATTTATATTTAAACCTCAAATCACTTTTGAAAAAATTAATATAACACAATCCAGTTGTATTCCAAATACAAAACTTTCGGTTAGTGAAATTTTAGGATTTGATACTTATCAATGGTTTTTTAATAAAGAAGCTATTTCAAATGCAAATTCAAACAGTTATTATCCAACTAAACCAGGATATTACTATGTATCTGCGGCCATTTCTACATGTGGCACAACGTTTATTTCAGATGAAATTCCGGTAAGTGACTGTCCTTCAAACATGGGAAATGATGTAACAATCGACAATATGGATGTTGATAATGATAAAGATGGAATTACTAATTGTGCAGAATCCTATGGAAATTTAAGCATCAACACTTCCAATTTTACTGCAGGTTCAATACAAATAGGGAATTATTCGAACTCATTTACAGGAACTGTCATAACTGCGGGAACTTCTCCGGCAGTTGTAAATCCATTTATCGGAAAAAGTAATGGTGATTTTATTACTGAAGTTCCATCGGGAAAAGGAAATTCGATAACATATGAAATGCATTTTGATCAACCTTTGTCAATAGCTTTAGAATATGTTACAACTGCAGCTGTAGGTGATTTAATTAATTCTAATGCTGATTTCATTGTAAAATCGCCATTCAACACCACGATTACCGTCCTGAATCCAAATAATCAATTATTAATTGACACCAACTATGATGGAATTTTTGAAAGTGGAATTACCGAATATTCGTCTTTTGAAATTCGTTTCAGAGTAAACAGTACAGTTCCTTTGGCTGCTGGAACAGGAACGTTCAGCTTTCGGTCTTACTTAACGAATTCCCTTACTTTCATCCAAAAAAACACATCCGATATTCAAGCAAACAAGGCTACTTTTGCTCTTTTTGCCACTTGCGTTCCTCTTGATTCTGATGGAGACGGAATAGCTAATCAGCTGGATTTAGACAGTGATAATGACGGTGTACCTGATACCATTGAAGCTCAAAATCCATATAAATCCAAAACAAATATAGATTCTGATGCCGATGGTTTAGACGATATTTATGAATTTGGATTAACTCCGATAGACAGTGATAATGATGGCATAGCTAATTATTTAGATTTGGACAGCGACAATAACGGAATTTATGATTTATTAGAATCAGGAAGCCAAGCGCCTGATAATAATTCGAATGGGATTATTGATGGAACGCCAATCAGCTTTGGACAAAATGGACTTTATAACACCTTAGAAACTACACTCAATTCAGGAATAATCAATTACACAATTGAAGATACGGATGGGGATACCATCAATAATACTATAGAGACAGACAATGATAATGACTCGTGTTCAGATGTAATCGAAGCTGGATTTTCTGACGGAAACATGGATTCTTTTTTAGGAAATACTATCGCAATAGTAAACACAAATGGTGTAATTACCAATGCTGCTGATGGTTATACAAATCCAGGCAGTAATTATATTCTTTCGGCACCTATTTTGATTACTTCGCAACCCGAAAATCGAATAGAATGTGAGTTCCAAAATACAGAATTTACGATTGTAACAAATCCTCTGGATTCTTATCAATGGGAAGTTTCTGATGATGGAATCAATTGGAATACAATTATTGACAATGCCACTTATTCTGGAGCAACAACTAATACATTGATAATAAACAAGGTCAAAAACACAATGAATGGCTTTAAATACCGGGTAGTTTTAAGTAAAACTGGTAATTCTTGCGGTTTATTTTCGGAACCTGCTGATTTGACTGTTTACCCTGTACCGATAGTTTCTGATGTAACCATTATTCAATGTGATGATGATTTAGATGCTATGACTGCTTTTAATTTAACGGTTAAAAATGATGCTATTTCGCCTAATCACACAAATGAAACCTTTACCTATTATAATTCTTTAGCAGGAGCCGAAACGAAGAATTCTGCTGATTTGATTTCGAATCCATTATCTTTCATAAACCAAACACCTAGTGCTAAGACTGTCTGGTCGAGAGTTGAAAACAATAACACTAATTGTTTTTCTGTTGCCCAATTAAATTTAAAAGTTGAAGCCACTAACATTTCTGCTTCTAATTTTAACCGTTCATTTTATGTTTGTGATGACTTTATAAATGCAACTGAAAATGATGAAGATGGAATTTCGACTTTCAACTTTAGCAGCGTAACAAACGAAATTCAAAGTTTGCTTCCTGTTTCAAATGCAATTTACTCCATAAAATACTATCGAAATCAAGCTGATGCTCTTGAAGAAACTAATGCTATCACGAATACATCAAATTACAGAAATACTGGATATCCTAATACACAACAAATTTGGGGTCGCATAGACAGCGAATTAGAAAACAGTTGTTTTGGAATTGGTCCTTATATCACTTTAAACGTTGAAAAACTGCCAAACATTGATACTAATGAAGATCACATTGAAGATGGACTAGTCTGCTCTAACCTTCCTGATTTTTTTGTAACACTTAATGCCGGAATCACAGATGGTTCCTCAACAAGTAATTACACCTACAGCTGGAAAAAAGACGGAATACTTATAACTAATGCAAACGCATCAATTTTAGCAGTAAACAATGTGGGAATTTATACAGTAGAAGTAAAAACAACCAGTGGATGCAGCAGAACAAGAACCATTAATGTAACTGCTTCCGATGCTGCCCATATTGAATCTGTCATTGTTGATGATTTGACAGCTGTTAACACCGTAACCGTTAATGTAACTGGACAAGGAGATTACGAATACAGTTTAAATTCTCCTTATGGACCATTCCAAAATTCAAATTTCTTTGATGATGTATCAACAGGAATTCATGAAATATTTATCAATGATAAAAATCAATGTGGTACCACAAGCAAAACTATCGCAGTTGTTGGAATGCCTAAATACTTTACTCCAAATAATGACGGCTATAATGATTATTGGAATATGAAAGGAGCTAATACCAATCTAAATAAAAATGCCATTATCTACATATTTGACCGATTCGGAAAATTACTATTACAAATTGATCCTTCAGGTAGAGGATGGGACGGAACGCTAAACGGAGTACTCCTTCCTGCAGATGATTATTGGTATACTGTGAAATTAGAAGATGGAAGAGAAACGAAAGGTCATTTTAGTCTGAAACGCTAAGAAAACAGTATCACAAAATTCATTTAAACTTTTAATCCTTTACAACAAAAAGACTTTTTAAATAAACTATTATGAATAAAAAAATCTTCACTTTACTATTTTCATTACTGCTTAGTGCTGTATATGCACAAGAAGTAAAAGTTAGCGCCGGAAAAGTCATGCGATTTTCTAATTTTAAATCTCAATTTATTGATGCCCGAAATATTGATGTCTGGTTACCCGATGATTATTCTAATAATGAAAAGTATGCCGTTTTGTATATGCATGACGGAAACATGTTGTACGACGCTGAAAGTACTTGGAACAAACAAGCATGGGAAGTTGATGAAGTGGCAGGAAAATTAATTTCAGAAGGAAAAACTCAAAAATTTATAGTTATTGGTATTTGGAATAATGGAGCAAAACGCCATCCTGAATATTTCCCGCAAAAACCTTATGAAAGTCTATCCCAAATTCAAAAAGATACTGTTACCGCAAGACTAATGAAATCAGGAAAAACTACAGAAGTTTTCAAACCTTATTCGGATTTATATTTAAAATTTTTAGTGACTGAATTAAAACCATTTATTGACAAAACATTTAATACAAAAAGAGATAAAAAACACACCTTTATTGCGGGTTCAAGTATGGGCGGCTTAATTTCTATGTATGCTATTTGTGAATATCCAAAAATATTTGGAGGTGCAGCTTGTTTATCAACACATTGGCCGGGTATATTTTTAGTAGAAAACAATCCTATTCCAGATTCATTTGTTCTTTATTTAAAAGAAAATCTTCCAAATCCAAAAAACCATAGCATTTATTTTGATTACGGAGACCAAACTTTAGATGCTTTGTATCCGCCTTTACAAAAAAAGGTAGATGAAACAATGCGTCAAAGAGGGTTTACAGAAAAAAACTGGATAACGAAATTCTTTCCCGGTAAAGACCATTCTGAAAAATCTTGGAAAGAGCGACTAAATATTCCATTAGAATTTTTATTGAAAAAGTAAAAGGTATAAAAAAAGCCATTCTTTCGAATGGCTTTTCTGATATAAAAAATAGAATTAGATTTTAAATCTTTTTCTATCTGTTTCTGTCAAATAGATTTTTCTCAAACGAATAGATTTTGGAGTAACCTCTACATATTCATCTTTTTGAATGTATTCTAATGCTTCTTCTAATGAGAAAATAATCGGAGGAATAATTCTTGCTTTTTCATCATTTCCAGAAGAACGAACGTTAGATTGTTTTTTCTCTTTAGTTACGTTTACACACATGTCATCTCCACGAGAGTTCTCTCCAATAACTTGACCTTCATAGATTTCAGCATTTGGCTCAACGAAAAATTTACCACGATCTTGTAATTTATCAATAGAGTAAGGGATAGCTTTTCCTTTTTCCATAGAGATCAATGAACCTTTGTTACGTCCAGCAATTTCTCCTTTGTAAGGCTCATATCCAATAAAACGGTGTGCCATAATAGCTTCACCAGCAGTAGCAGTAAGCAATTGATTACGCAATCCGATAATTCCACGAGATGGAATATTAAATTTAATAATCATACGATCCCCTTTAGTTTCCATAGAAAGCATTTCACCTTTACGTAAAGTAACAAATTCCACTGCTCTTCCAGAAAGATTCTCAGGTAAGTCGATAGTTAATTCCTCAATTGGCTCACATTTTTTACCATCAATTTCTTTGATGATAACTTGTGGTTGACCAATTTGTAATTCATATCCTTCTCTTCTCATTGTTTCAATAAGAACAGATAAGTGAAGTACACCACGACCAAAAACCATAAATTTATCAGCTGAATCAGTTTCACCCAATTTCATTGCTAAATTTTTCTCTAATTCTTTTGTCAAACGCTCTCTAATATGACGAGAAGTTACAAATTTACCTTCTTTTCCAAAGAATGGTGAATCATTAATTGTAAACAACATACTCATTGTAGGCTCGTCAATATCAATTGTTTTCAATGCTTCTGGGTTTTCAAAATCAGCAATAGTATCACCAATTTCAAAACCTTCAACACCAATAATTGCACAAATATCTCCAGCAATAACTTGTTGTACTTTTTTACGACCAAGACCTTCAAAAGTATGAAGCTCTTTAATTCTAGATTTTATTACAGTACCATCTCTTTTTACTAATGAGATTGGCATACCTTCATTCAAAACACCTCTTTCAAGACGACCGATAGCGATACGACCTGTAAATGCTGAGAAATCTAATGATGTAATCAACATTTGTGGAGTTCCCTCAGAAACTTTAGGAGCTGGTACATTTTCTATAACCATATCCAACAATGCCTCAACATTATCAGTTACGTTTTCCCAATGGTCAGACATCCAGTTATTTTTAGCTGAACCGTAAACAGTTGGAAAATCCAATTGCCACTCTTGAGCACCTAATTCAAACATTAAGTCAAAAACTTTTTCATGAACTTCTTCAGGAGTACAGTTTTCTTTATCAACTTTATTGATTACAACACATGGTTTTAGACCTAAGTCAATCGCTTTTTGTAATACAAAACGCGTTTGTGGCATTGGTCCTTCAAAAGCATCCACCAAAAGGCAAACACCATCTGCCATATTCAATACACGCTCTACTTCACCACCAAAATCGGCGTGACCAGGAGTATCAATAATGTTTATTTTTGTTCCTTTATATTGAACAGAAACATTCTTTGAAGTAATGGTAATACCTCTTTCACGCTCTAAGTCGTTGTTATCAAGGATTAAGTCACCTGTGTTTTCGTTATCACGAAATAACTGACAGTGATACATAATTTTATCAACCAAAGTTGTTTTACCGTGATCGACGTGGGCAATAATTGCAATGTTTCTAATAGATTCCATCTGTGATTTTTAATGGGTGCAAAGGTACACTTTATTTTGATATAAAAAATCTTTCTGCAATAGTTTACATATTGTTAACGAATTAGAGTCACAAACAAGTATTATAAAGAAACCTTATAAATAAGTTTTAAATGAAATTTAATATTTTCGCAATAATTAATTACATTTGAAGTAATGAAAAGCAAAACCAATCAAACAACCACAATTTACATTCTAATATCGCTTTTTATGGCTATTATTAGTCATAAATTACTACAACAATACACTTCTGTTTCTAATTACTGCTTTTTCAATTTTACAAAAGATATCGGATTTATAGTTTTTTCAGGATTACTGTTTAAATTTATTTTATCAAAGAACGACAATAGAAATATTTCTATTTTTGAGAAACTCAAAAAAACGAACGATAAAATTAAAGAATCTAACGAAAAGTATGATATTGTAGCAAAAGCGACAAGTGATACCATTTGGGATTGGAAAATACAAGAAGATCAAATTTCATGGAATAAAGGAATTGAAAGCGTTTTTGGATACAAAGAAGAACAAGTAGGCAACAGTTCAACCTGGTGGTTTGACAAAATTCATCCTGAAGACAGTATCAAAATGTCCATTAAACTATATTCGTTTATAGAACAAAAAACTGAAAACTGGCAAGATCAATACCGTTTCAGATGCGCTGACAACACCTACAAATATGTACTCGACAGAGGTTTTCTTTTGAAGGACGAAAACGGAAAAGCAATCCGAATGATTGGAGCTATACAAGATATCACTAAACAAAAAGAGGAAGAAAGACGCCTTAAATTATTAGAAACGGTAATTATACAATCCAGAGATTCAGTCATCATAACTGAGGCAGATTCTGATGAAGATCAAATCCCTAAAATAATATATGTAAATCCGGCTTTTTCTAATATGTCAGGATATGAATCCCAAGAAGTAATTGGAAAATCACCAAATCTATTTAATGGCCCAAATTCTGATGATAACGAACTTAAAAAACTATTAGAAGCAATAAAAAACAAAGAAGAGTGCCAAATTGAAACTATCAGTTACACCAAAAACAATGAAGAGTATTGGATAAGCTTCTCCATGATACCAGTATATAATGAAGAAAACCAACTATCACACTGGATTTCTATACAAAGAGATATCTCTGAAGAGAAAAAAAGAGAAAAAGAAAAAGAACAACTTATTCGGGAATTAACCCAAAATAACAAAGACTTAAAACAGTTTTCTTATATTATATCCCACAACCTTAGAGCACCATTATCAAATCTTACCGGTTTATTACATTTAATTGAAGAAATTCCCATAGAAAACGATGAGTTAGAAGAAATTTTAAACGGCTTTAATAAATCTACTCATTTACTAAATGAAACCATCAATGATTTGGTAAAAGTGATTATCATAAAAGACAATCCTTCTATCCAAAAAGAAGATGTTTCTTTGACAGACGTTTTTGAAAATGTTTTTAGTCAACTTAGTTTTCAAATTGAATCCCACAAGCCTATCATAAAAATTGATTTCGAAGAAATCTCCGTAATAAACATTAATAAAGCCTACATGGAAAGTATAATGCTAAATCTTTTAGCTAACTCCATAAAATACAAATCAGAAAACCGAAAATTAAAAGTAACTATAAAAGCAAGCCAAGTTGACGATTCAATTGTTTTGACTTTTAAAGACAATGGTATTGGAATTGATTTAGAAAGAAATCGAGATAAAATCTTCGGGCTTTACCAAAGATTCCATAATTATCCTGACAGCAAAGGACTTGGTTTGTATTTAGTAAAATCACAAGTCGAAACTATGGAAGGAACCATTAGCATAGAAAGTGAAGTTAATAAAGGTACCTCTTTTACACTAACATTTAAAAACAAATAGAAATGTTTGATAAAATTTTATTCGTTGATGACGACCCCATAACACTTATGTTATGCAAAAAAGTAATCGCAAAATCCAGCTTCGCTAACGAGATTGCAACTGCTCAAGACGGTGAAGAAGCACTCAAATACTTCAACACACTCAAGTACGACAATACAAAAAAAATAACAGATAAAATTCCTCAATTAATTTTTTTAGACCTTAATATGCCAATAATGGGAGGCTGGGAATTTTTAGATCATTTCACAAGCGACGCTTATGCTGAATTCAGCGAAACGAAGGTCATAATACTCTCTTCCACGATAGATCCAGAAGATTTAGAAAGAGCAAAAAAACATCCTGTAATAATAGATTTTTTGTCTAAACCAATAACAACATCTATGCTTGAGTATTTAAAAAGCAAACTCTTATAACAATTATTTATAAATAAAAAAACCTCCTGAATTAGGAGGTTTTTTTATTTATTTGTGTAAATTAAATTATTACAATTTAGATACGTGCTTAGTCAACTTAGATTTTAAGTTAGAAGCTTTATTATCATGAATGATATTCTTTTTAGCTAATTTATCAATCATAGAGATAACGCTAGATAATTTAGATGTAGCATCCACTTTATCAGTAGCTATTCTTAACGCTTTAATAGCATTACGAGTAGTTTTATGTTGGTATCTGTTTAATACTCTTCTCTTTTCGTTACTTCTGATTCTTTTTAGAGCTGACTTATGATTTGCCATTTTATTATTTTTTTATCTTTTACTATTTTATTTGTAGTCCGTAAGGGAATCGAACCCCTGTTACCAAGACGAAATCTTGGCGTCCTAACCCCTAGACGAACGGACCATATCCTCCTAAGTTTTTTATCAATCTGAAATTGAAATTGTAGCCCGTAGCGGAATCGAACCGCTCTTACATGGATGAAAACCATGCGTCCTAACCGATAGACGAACGGGCCATTTTTCCCTCTAAGTTCAGGAAAACTTTAACATGCAAAAAAAATAGTAGCCCGTAGCGGAATCGAACCGCTCTTACATGGATGAAAACCATGCGTCCTAACCGATAGACGAACGGGCCCTGCTTCTCTAATGCGGATGCAAAAATACAACTATTTTTGAAACGTACAATAGCTGGTATTAAAAAAAATAAAAAAATTTAATACGCCTTCGCAAATAACACTCTACCTACTGAACTTTCCCCTGTAAAAACACAGCTTCCCGCTTCTTCCGCCCTGTCTAAAGGAATACATCTAATGGTCGCTTTAGTCAAGTCTTTAATCTTCTCTTCTGTTGCGGCAGTTCCGTCCCAATGTGCTGATACAAAACCTCCTTTAGTCTCAAGAACTGTTTTAAATTCCTCAAAACTATTCACTTCAGTAATATGTGTTTCTCTATAATTTAATGCCTTTTCAAACAACTCAGACTGAATTTGAGCTAATAAATCATTTACATAGGTTACAATTGCATCTTTTGAAATAATTTCCTTTGTCAAAGTATCTCTTCTTGCCACTTCAAAAGTGCCGTTCTCTAAATCTTTTGGTCCAACTGCAATTCGAACTGGAACTCCTTTTAATTCCCATTCTGCAAATTTAAATCCTGGTTTTTGTGTCGTTCTATCATCATATTTAACAGAGATATTCAATTTTCGTAAAGCTGCCGTTAAGACATTCACTTCATTTGAAATTTCCTGTAATTGCTCATCCGTTTTATGAATTGGAACAATAACCACTTGAATTGGCGCTAAATTAGGAGGTAAAACCAATCCTTTATCATCCGAATGTGTCATAACCAACGCTCCCATTAATCGCGTAGAAACTCCCCATGAAGTCCCCCAGACATGCTCTTGTTTTCCTTCGGCATTAGCAAATTTAACATCGAAAGCTTTTGCAAAATTCTGACCTAAAAAGTGAGATGTTCCTGCCTGCAAAGCTTTACCGTCTTGCATCAAGGCTTCGATACAATATGTTTCTTCTGCTCCTGCAAAACGCTCTGTTTCTGTTTTCAATCCTTTAATAACTGGTATTGCCATGAAATTTTGAGCAAAATCAGCATATACATTCATCATTTTCTCTGACTCCTCAATAGCTTCTTTTCGTGTAGCATGTGCAGTATGCCCTTCTTGCCACAAAAATTCTGCAGTACGTAAAAACAACCTGGTTCTCATTTCCCAACGCACTACATTTGCCCATTGATTAATAAGCAATGGCAAATCTCTGTACGACTGAACCCAACCTTTATAAGTTGACCAAATAATCGCTTCACTGGTAGGACGAACAATTAATTCTTCCTCTAATTTTGCATTTGGATCAACCATTAACTTACCTGGCTTGTCCGGATCGTTTTTTAATCTATAATGAGTTACAATGGCGCATTCTTTTGCAAATCCTTCGGCATTTTTCTCTTCAGCCTCAAACATGCTTTTAGGAACAAACAAAGGAAAATAAGCGTTTTGATGGCCTGTTTCTTTGAACATGCGATCCAACTCTGCTTGCATTTTTTCCCATATTGCATATCCGTACGGCTTAATAACCATACAGCCTCTAACTCCTGAATTTTCGGCTAAATCAGCTTTTACAACTAGCTCATTATACCATTTTGAATAATCTTCTGATCTTGTAGTAAGGTTCTTACTCATATTGAATAGTTTGGCACAAATTTTGTTTTATTTTTTTTAACTAAAATAGTTCCGCAAAACTAACTATTTTTGTAATGTGCAACAATAAAAAATCCGATAGATATGAAAACTAATACTATTTCCCAAAAAAAGACATTCCTTTATTCCTTTATTGGATTTTTAAGCATTCTACTTTATTCTTGCGGATCATATCAAAACAGTTCTTATTATGATAGTGACGGAATATACGGTAATACCGATACCAGAACTATTGTAAGAACTACCGAAAGAGTAGTTGAAACCAATCCGAACACCCCTTACAAAGAATATTTCAACTCACTTCAAAACAACAATCAACCTACAGAAATATTTACCGATGTTGATTCTTATGGTAATTACGACACCGTTAACGATTCTATTCAAGTAACAAATTCAGGATATTCAGGCTGGGGAAGCAACCCTCAAGATATAAATGTTACCGTTTACGATACCGGTTGGAATAACTGGTATGGCTCAAACTGGTATGGTTCGAACTGGGGATTTGGTTTTGGATTTAATAACTGGTACGGAGCTTGGGGTTACCCATATTATGGCTGGGGATATCCAAGTTACGGATGGAGTTATCCTTATTACGGATGGGGATATCCAAGTTATGGCTACACAAACAATTATTATACCTATAATCCTGGCAGAAGAGGTTCTTCCTATTCTAACAGAGCAAATAGTAACAGAAACTATTCCAGCAGAAATTATTCACAAAATCAAATCAATACCGTCAGCCGAAATAACAACAGTACTAATTTCAGAAGAAACTCAAGTACTACGCTAAACAGAACGGCACCTACATTTACCAGAGGTACGCAATCACAAACCAGGAATAACTCTACTAATCCTGTACGAACAAGAGTAAATACGAGCACAAATACTACACGAAGCGAAAGCTATACACCATCAAGATCTAATAATTCAAACAACAGCTATAGCCCAAGCCGTTCTAGCGGAAACAGTGGCGGCGGAAGATCTTCTGGCGGAGGTGGCGGAAGAAGCAGAGGATAACAACCTGATATTATTTAGATTTACAAAAACACAAAACTTAGCAAAATGAAAAAATACCTATTCCTACTATTTACAGGACTTACCTTTAGTGTCTCTCAATCACAAGAGATCCAAGATGCTATGCGTTATGCGCAAGATAATTTGAATGGAACTGCTCGTTTTAAAGCTATGAGCGGAGCTTTTGGCGCTCTTGGAGGAGATTTATCATCTATCAATGTAAATCCGGCGGGTTCTGCTGTTTTTTCTAATAATCAAATTGCAGTAACCGTTAGCAATTATGACACAAAAAACAATGCCACTTATTTTGGCACTCCAACAACCAAAAAAGACAATTCGTTTGATTTAAATCAAGCTGGTGGTGTTTTTGTTTTTAAAAATCAAAATTCAAATAGCAATTGGAAAAAGTTTTCCGTTGCTGTAAATTATGACAATATAAACAATTTAAACAACTCAACATTTGCTGCCGGAACCAATCAGAATAATTCCATTGACGGTTATTTTCTTTATTATGGAAACAATGGAAATAACGGAGCACCCGTTCCTCAAGAATTTGTGAATACCGTTTCCGGAGAAACTATCTCTGATTTATATTCTTATTTAGGAAACAACCTACCCAATAATCAATATCCAAGACTAAACGGTTTTACTGCTCAACAAGCCATGCTTGGTTACCAAGGCTTTATCATAAGCCCGGATGATAATACCGCAAATTCACAATTTTCATCTAATGTTCCTGCGGGAGGAAATTATTACCAAGAAAACTCCGTAATTTC
The DNA here is from genome assembly GCF_027474525.2 of Flavobacterium lacustre. Lineage (NCBI taxonomy): Bacteria > Pseudomonadati > Bacteroidota > Flavobacteriia > Flavobacteriales > Flavobacteriaceae > Flavobacterium > Flavobacterium lacustre. The sequence continues at coordinate 2,090,417 of NZ_CP114882.2, read as the reverse complement.
TAATGGATACAACGGCAAACTGTCGTTTAATGCTGCTACTTCTTACAAAGATAAATTGTATATTGGGATTAATTTAAACTCTCATTTTACAGATTACAAGCAATCCTCCAGCTTTTATGAAGACAATGAAGCACCGTTAACAGCAGATTATACAGTTAGCAGATTGCGCTTTGATAATGATTTATACACTTATGGAACCGGATTTTCTTTTCAACTAGGTGCTATTGCAAAAGTCACTCCTGAATTACGAGCGGGATTAGCTTACGAATCTTCGACTTGGTATAAACTGAGTGATGAATTATCACAAAGATTAGTTGCAGTAAGCGCCAATACCATTGAAGAATTACTTCCGGATGATGTTGATCCTAGAGTTACTAACTATTATGCACCTTACAAATTGCAAACACCAAGTAAATTAACGGGAAGTTTGGCGTATGTTTTTGGTAAAACAGGACTAATTAGTGTTGATTATGCGCTGAAAGATTACAGTAATACTAAATTTAAACCCGAAAACGATTCCTATTTTAATGGATTAAACAGTGACATAAACGCCCTTTTGGACAAAACAGGCGAACTACGAATTGGAGCAGAATATAAAATTGAGGCTTGGAGTTTAAGAGCTGGATATCGTTACGAACAAAGTCCGTATAAAAACACTATGACTGTTGGTGATTTAACCGGATATTCCGGTGGATTGGGCTACAATTTTGGTGCTACCAAAGTAGATTTGGCTTATTCCTATGCCGAAAGAGATTCTCAACAAAGATTTTTTAGTCAAGGTTTAACTGATAGCGCCAACTTAAATACAAAAAATAATACGGTATCACTTACTGTATTGTTTGAATTATAAAATTATATTTTGAACAATTGTCCCTGTTTAAAATTGAAAGCCATTTCTGGAATTGAAATGGCTTTTTTCTTTGAATAAGTCATGAAAAAATAAAAAAGTGTAATCTAGCCCCGATAGCAGCGGCATCCCACGCTTTTTTGCGTGGATATAGCGTATAGCGGGACAAACGGTCTTAAACAAACAAAAAGTAGTGCTCCTAATCTGTTTTGAAGAAGGTAAAAACAGACATATTTTAGAAACTGAAACAAGTTCAGTTGAAATAAAAATCGTAATTTTGCAAACTTCCCAAATTATCGGGATTATAATACTATGAGAACGAAGTCTTTAAAAAAGAACAAAATTAATGTAATCACTCTTGGGTGTTCAAAAAATGTGTATGATAGCGAAGTTTTAATGGGTCAACTTCGTGCGAGCGGAAAAGAGGTGACTCACGAAGCGCCTGAAGCAGAGGAAGGAAACATTATTGTCATCAATACTTGTGGTTTTATTGATAATGCGAAGGCAGAATCGGTAAACATGATTTTGGAATATGCAGATAAAAAAGAAAGAGGTTTAGTGGATAAAGTTTTTGTAACCGGATGTTTATCTGAACGTTACAGACCTGATTTAGAGAAAGAAATTCCAAATGTAGATCAGTTTTTTGGGACTACAGAATTGCCTCAATTATTGAAAGCATTAGGTGCAGATTATAAACATGAATTGCTGGGAGAACGCTTAACAACTACTCCTAAAAATTATGCCTATTTAAAGATTTCTGAAGGTTGCGACAGACCTTGCAGTTTTTGCGCTATTCCTTTGATGCGTGGAAAAAACGTTTCTCAAACTATAGAAAAATTAGTTAAAGAATCGGAAGGATTGGCTAAAAATGGTGTAAAAGAATTGATTTTGATTGCACAGGATTTAACTTATTACGGCCTTGATCTTTACAAAAAAAGAGCGCTTGGTGAATTGCTTGAAGCATTAGTAAAAGTAGAAGGAATTGAATGGATTCGTTTGCATTATGCTTTCCCTACCGGTTTCCCGATGGATGTTCTGGAAATCATGAAACGCGAACCTAAGATTTGTAATTATATTGATATTCCGTTGCAACATATATCTGATTCTATTTTGAAATCGATGCGACGTGGAACAACTCAAGAAAAAACGACTCAATTGTTGAAAGATTTTAGAGCTGCAGTTCCGGGAATGGCAATTCGCACAACACTTATCGTTGGTTATCCAGGAGAAACCCAAGAAGATTTTAATATCTTGAAAGATTTTGTTCAGGAAATGAAATTTGACAGAATGGGCTGTTTTGCTTATTCTCACGAAGAAAATACTCATGCTTATTTGCTTGAAGACGATGTTCCCGACAATGTAAAACAAGATCGTGCTAACGAAATCATGGAATTACAATCTCAAATTTCATGGGATTTGAATCAGGAAAAAGTAGGTCAAACTTTCAAATGTATTATTGACCGAAAAGAAGGTGGTCATTTTGTAGGAAGAACAGAATTTGACAGTCCGGATGTAGATAATGAGGTTTTAATTGATGCTTCAAAACATTATGTAAAAACAGGAGAATTTGTTATGATTAAAATCATTGAAGCTACTGAATTTGATTTATACGGAGAACCTGCTTAATTTTTTATAATATCTTTTTTTTAAAATTTTTGACTCTAAAAACATATAATATGAAACCTATTCAAATTTTATTAGTAAGTGCTTTTTTATTATTATCCGCAAACACTATTTCTGCACAATACGGAAACGGGTACGGTAATGGTTATGGAGGAAATGGCTATGGTAATGGCGGCAGAATGAGCCAAATGAATAGCGGAATGAGTCAGGAAAGAGAAAAACCAAAAGAAATTCCTGTTGAAGTTACAGTAGGTAAAATAATTGAGCGATTAAAAACGGCTGTTAATCTTGACGAATTGCAAGTAATTGCCATATCAAATATTTTAACAGAAAGTTTGAGATCACAAGGAATCATTATCAAACAAGAAAATAGCCAAGTAGATAAAATAAAAGACATGAAAGCACTTTCTGAAATTACAGATTCAAAAGTGATGGTTTTATTAAACAAAGATCAAAAAGAAAAATATTTGGCTTTTACTGAAGAAATGAAAAACCCAAAAAAGTCTAAGGCCGATAAAAAATCTAAAAAAGAGTCTAAAAAAGAATCTGAAGAATAAAAATCTAAAGTATGAAAAGACCTCTTTATTATTTGATTTCGGCATTAGTAGTTACTTCATGCGCCTCAAATCCATATCGAACCAGCGAGAAGTCTTATCAGAAACAATTGAAGATTTTTAAAGCAAACCTCTTAAAAAAAGAGTCTATTCCTTTACAAAACGGAAAAAATACAGAGTGGATAAGTACCGTAAATTTCAATTTACGGAAACCAAACTTTATTATTATTCACCACACCGCACAAGATTCTATACAACAAACCATAAAGACATTTACTTTGGTTAAACCTCAAGTAAGTGCGCATTATGTGATTGGCGATGATGGTCGGGTAGTTCAAATGTTGAATGATTATTTACGTGCTTGGCATGGAGGAAATGCAACTTGGGGAAAAAACACGGATATAAACTCCGCTTCGATAGGAATTGAACTGGACAACAACGGAACAGAACCTTTTTCGCAATTACAAATAAACAGTCTGCTTTCGCTTTTAACTAAATTAAAAAAAGACTACAATATTCCGGCTCAAAATATTATAGCGCATTCGGATATTGCGCCTACCCGAAAAAAAGACCCGAGTGCTTTGTTTCCGTGGCAGGTTTTAGCGGAAAAGGAATTTGGCATTTGGCCAGATTTAGTTTTAGAAACTGCTCCTGCAGATTTCAATGCTGAATTAGCATTACGAATTATTGGTTATAACACCAAGAATCTTTCGGCTGCCATTACCGCATTCAAATTGCATTACATACAAACCGAAGTTAATGATATTTTGGATGAAAAAACAATCAACACCATCTATAGTATTTACAAGAAGCAATAGTTAAAACAATCTAATAGGAAGCGGTTTTTTGATAATTCAGAAAACCGCTTTTTTGTTTTTTACAAAAAGATTTAGACATAAAAAAACTGCCAAAACACTAAAAAGAGTGTCTTGGCAGTAAAAAAAATATTTTTATGTATTAGAATGTATACGTCGTAGCAAGTAAAATATATGCATTTGAACCTGTAGGAAGTGCATCACTATCAGAGAATGTATCTACAGATGAACTGTCTATTCTAATCTCAGGAATAAACGTTAAGTTTCCTGATTTATAGTTCAAAGACAATGTATTTCCAAGAATATTACCACCAATAGCATTAGCTGAAAGAGCATCTTTATCATCAAAATACTCTAATCTATACGCTAAAGTAACATTTTCTTTAACGGCATAGCTAGCATATCCTACAAGGGAGAACCATTCTCCATCTAAGCTGCTATCAAAATCATCAGCTACAGAAGCATAAGTTCCATTAAATCCTAAAGAGAACGCATCGGTAATTTTCTTAGATGCTACGATGTCATATTGAGTAACATTTTTATCAGAAACTGGATTAACACTTCCTGAAGTTACATTGAAATAAGCACTACCTGTACCTCCAACATATCCTATTTGACCGATAAATGTTTTTTGAGTAGAACCTGCATCAAGCGCAGATTTGAAATCCGTTGGATTAGAAACTCCTGCCATAAAGCTAACTTTTCCAGCAGTATATTGTGCTTTTACTCCCGTGTTAAAGAACGGTCCGTTTGTAAATGCATAAGACATACTGTAGTTTTTGTTGTCTACTGCATCTAATAATTCGTATCCAATGTGAGTTCCGAAGCTACCTGCAGTTACCTTAAATTTATCAGAAAACTCATAAGTGAAGTTTAATTGTTTAATCATGAAAGTATTAGCTTCATCATTATAAGTAAATTCACTTGCTCTGCTTCCAAAACCTAAGTCTACAAAAACCGATGCTTTTCCCATTTTGTGAGAAGCCTCAATAGAAGCCATACCTAACTGAAATGAGTTATGCGCTCCTGTAAAACTTGTTAATCCATTACCTTGTTGGTTAGAAAAATCATATTTATAATACATGTCTGCTGACCCTGCAAAAGTGGTAGCTGGCGCTGGTGTTTCTTGTGCAAATGTCAAAGTTGTTGTTAGCATTAATGCTAAAATTAGTCCTGCTTTTTTCATGTTTAATTTAGTTTTAATTAGTAATCTCGTTTGGTAATTATTTTAGTTATGGTAATCTCATTTTGATATTAATGGGTTTATTTTTCAAATTTAGAGCTGTTATATTCTTTTCTCACAACTCATAAAACCATTACTTTTTGCTGATAAATCAGCGTTTCATTGAGGCGAATTTATTAACTTTTATTTAAGATAAAGAAAGAATAATTACTTTTTTGCCCATTTCAGAGAAGAATTATCGATACCGAAAAAACATCGATTAAAAATGGATTTTTCATATTTTAAAGCAAGTATTTTAAAAATTCAATAATGCATTTTTTAATCAAACCCCCATAAAAAAGACAACAAAAAGCAAAATAAGCATGCTAAAACATTTAAAATTCAACTTTAAAAACAAAATAAAAAACATTACCCCCTGTAAAAATAGCCTTCAATAAAAATTAAATAAAAAATAATATATTTAAATTTCACACAACACAAAATCTAAACACTCCATTTTTAAACACAAAAAAGTGCCAAAACAAATTCATGCTTTGACACTTTTAAGAAATTATAATAAAGAATTATTTTATGGTAAAAGTCATTCCTGCCGAAAAGAAATTCCTAACTGTTTTTGTTAAATTATCATTTGGCACACCATAATCATTATTGGTATATCTAATAAATACAGGAACACTATAGTTCTCTGAAATTTTAATTTCTTTAGAAACATTTACTCCTACATTAGAAAAAGTAAATCCTGCTTCATCATTAGCATCTGTTCCATAATACCCGCCTTTGTTTATAACAGCTGCTCCTACAAATGGTCTAACATCAATTCCAGCACTTTCGAAAGAATGTGTATAACCAACTTCTGCGTAACTGGAATAAGCTCTTGATCTTCCTCCATCCGCATCATCTTTATAATCACCACCTCCAATAAAAGTACTCCATGTAAAATCTAATGGCACACCTTTTTCTGAAAAGTCTAATAATATCGAAAGGTCTAATGTTTTAGCAGAACCGTCAGAATAATCGAAATAACTGCTTCTCTCCCAATCTAAATTATTTTTGGTTGCCGGCCAATAATAATCTGCCAAAACAACACTTACAACCGGAGAAATTTGATACGAAATACTCAAATCGTATTCATTATAAGCATCCGCAGCATTAGAAAAGTTAGTTGTTGCCCATAGTCCAATAGATAATTTATCAGTTACAGCATAATTCAAATACGGCTGGAAAGCTACTTTATCTCCATAGTATTTTACCCCTCGCCATAAATACGGATATACTACATCTACTGCTGCTGTAAGTTTAGGTTCTGCTTCTTCTACTGCTGGTTCTGCAGCCGGAGCATCTTGAGCAAATGTCAAGCTACTTGTCAACATTACTACTAAAATTAAAATTACTTTTTTCATGTCTACTTTGGTTTTAGTTATTAATTTGGTTTTAGTTATTCTATATTATTCAATAATCAGGGATTTCATATTCAAAAATTCTTTTATACCAATTTCAGATAATTCTCGTCCATAGCCCGATTTTTTGATTCCGCCAAAAGGAATTCTAGAATCAGAACGCACCAAAGAGTTCACAAAAACATTTCCGGCATCAATCTTTCTAGCCAATTTATATGCCTTTTCGCGATCTTCTGTCCATATCGCCGAAGCCAAACCATAACGATGGTTATTTGCTATAGCAATAGCATCTTTTTCATCTTTTGCTCTCACAATTGTAGCTAACGGTCCAAAAGTTTCCTCTTGAAAAGCAATATTATCAGCGTCGACAAAATCAATTAATGTGGGTTGAAAATTACAATCTTCACGTTCTCCTCCTACCACTATTTTTGCGCCTTGTTGTAAGGATTTCTCCAATTGATGACTCAATTTTTCCGCTAAATCTAATCGAGCTAAAGGTCCCATATGAATGCCTTCCTGCAAAGGATTTCCTTGTTGTAAGGCATTTATTTTTTTAGCAAATAAACTAGAGAATTCTTCCGCTACTTTTTCGGTAACAATAAAACGCTTTGCACAAATACAGGCTTGACCGGCATTAAGCATTCTGGATTGCGTTGCAACGGTTGCCGCTTTTTCAACATCAGCATCATCCAAAACGATGAAAGCATCAGAGCCCCCTAATTCCAAAACTGATTTTTTGATATGTTTTCCTGCCAATGCCGCCACTGACGAACCCGCCATTTCACTACCTGTCAAGGTAATTCCGTGTACAATATCCGAAGCGATAACACTTTCGACTTGTGGAATATCAATATTTATTTGTTGAAAAACACCTTCTGGAAAACCGGCTTCCAAAAAGGCATTTTCAATAGCTTTAGCACAACCTATTACGTTTGGAGCATGTTTTAAAAGCGTAACATTTCCTCCCATAATTGCCGGAGCTGCATAACGTAAAACTTGCCAAAAAGGATAATTCCAAGGCATAATTGCAAAAACAGCTCCCATCGGATCGTAAACAGACATGCTTTTGAAAGGCGTGTCATAGTGCTCGTCTTTCAACATTTTCTCGGCATTTTCTGCATAGAAATCACAGTTTCCTGCTGATTTTTCTACTTCTCCAATTCCTTCGGATAAAATTTTACCCATTTCGTTGGTAATCAACAATCCTAATTCGTTTTTATTGGCACGCAAAATATCCGCCAACTTTTGCATTTTATCTGCTCTTTCTTGAAAAGTAGTGGTACGCCAGTTTTTGAAAGCACTTTCGGCTAATTGTAGTTTTTGAGTTAATTGTGCATTTGTCAAAACTTCATGTTCCGCAATAACAGCTTGCGAAAATGGATTTATAGATTTGAATATCATTTTATTTATTTGTAATAATTACGAACCTTTAAGGCTTATTAATTCTAAAAGAGTTAATGATTCTCGCTTAATTTTGTATTTGGATCTAAAGGCCAATACATCAAAACCGAACAATTTCCGCTGCGTGGATCATCTAAATAATCGAATAAAGGTTCAACAAGAATAAACCCGCATTTAGTTTGCGCCGTCACTGTAGGGTCAATTATTTCGCCTTTTATCAGCTTATCACAATATTCTGCAATCGTCATTTGCTCTTTTACTTTGTCAAATCCAATAGGCATTCCTGCAGTCATTTGTCCTTTGCAACCTAATGTTTTAGCGACTTCCTGACGGGCATTGTAAATTTCTCTACCAATTCCTTTTCCCTGATAATCGGGATGAACAGAAACGTCCAATCCGTAAATCCAATCTGCTTTTGGGTCATGAGTTCCTAACCATAAATCATCTGAAATTTGCAGAAAAGTATGATGTCCCTTGTGGTAATTTTGACGCAAAGTCGTGCAAGAAGCAATAACCCGATCGCCATCTAAAACTATAAATTGTCCTTCGGGAAAAATCTCCAAATGTCTTTTGTATTTTTCTTCCGTAATTAATTCTTCTTCAGACAAGGTTGGAAATACAATTGCTTGCAATTCGGCTTGCTGTTTTGCATGTTCCGGCAAAGGAGTTTGCAAGGTATATTTTCCTAAAATTGTCTTTTTCATAATTGTAAATTGTTGGTTTTATTAATAGCAATTGGTTTTTTAGTCTCAAGACATATTTCCGTAACTGACTAATTTCAATTCTAAATATTCTTTCAATCCTTCTGAACCAGATTCATGACCGATACCACTGCTTTTCCATCCGGAAAAAGGCAATTCTGTTCCGTGTGCAGCCCATTCATTGATTCCAACCATACCAAATTCCAGATTTTCAGCATAAAAATTGGCAGTTTTAATGTGATTTGTAAACACATACGAAGCCAAACCATATTCAGTATCATTAGCCCATTCTAAAACTTCTTCTTTAGTTTCGAAAGGAATAACAATCATCAACGGACCAAAAATTTCTGTTTTGATAAAGGATTGATGCTGTCTTGCTTCAATTAAAGCCGGATGCACAAAAAATCCTTTCTCAGAAACTTCGCCTCCAATATGAATTATAGCGCCTTCACTTTTTGCTTTCTCCAGCATTGCTAATGAATGTTCCTGCTGTTTTTTATTAATCAATGGTCCAATAAAATCAATATCACCACCATTTATTCCCGTTTTCAATTTTGAAATATCCTCTTTTACAATTGAAACAAATTGATTGAAAATAGAAGAATGCACATAAAAACGTTGCGGTGCTACACAAACCTGACCACAATTTCTTAATTTGGCAACCAAAGCTTGTTTTGCAATCACTTCAACATCTATATCTTTTTCAATAATTACAGGTGCATTTCCGCCCAACTCAAGTGATAATTTAGTGGATGTTTTTGAAGCTCCGTCCATTAATATTTTTCCAACACGAGTGCTTCCCGTGAAACTTATTTTTTTCAACAACGGGTTTTCAATCATTTCTAATCCTGTAGAAACCGGTTCTGTATTGATTAAGTTAAAAACACCTTTAGGAATTCCGGCTTCATCAAGGGCTTTGGCCATATTAAAGCTGGACAAAGGTGTAAATTCAGAACCACGCATAACCACACTACAACCAGCAGCCAAAGCAGCGGCTACAGCACGTGCCGGATTATAAGCCGGAAAATTCCAAGCCGTAATCACGCCAACAACACCAAGAGATTGGTAAATTACCATAGAACGTTTATCGGCTCTGTTGGTCGGTACTACTCGTCCATAATTGCGTTTTCCTTCCTCGGCATACCATTCAAAAAGATTAGCCGAAACCTGCCATTCGCCTCTTGATTCGAGCATTGGTTTCCCTGTTTCTAAGGAAGTTTCTTTTGCAAAAGATTCTGCATTGGCACGCATATAATTGGCTACTTTTTTTAAAATTTCAGCTCTAAAATAAGGCGTTGTATTTTTCCATTCTTTGAAAGAAGCATCTGCTGCAGCAATAGCCGACTTACAATCTGCGGTGTTTCCAAAAGGAACTGTATCAATTATTTCTTCTGAAGACGGACTTTGAACATTCCAAACTCCACCATCAATTGCATCACACCATTCTCCGTTTATATATTGCTTTCTCATTTTTATTTGTTAATTATTTGATCAAAGTTTTGAACTTTGACAAAGTGCTATTATATCAAAACTTCCTTGATCGTTTCTTCTAAAATGGACAATCCTTTTGCTAATACTTCATCTTCTATAAACAAAGGACTTAAAATTCGGATGCAATTTCCGTAGGTTCCAGAAGTGATGACAATTAAGCCTTTTGCAAGACATTTATCTACAATTGCTTTTGCCGAAACACCATCAGGAAATCTAGTGATTGGATTAGTAAATTCAATAGCTAACATAGCTCCTAACCCACGAACATCTGTAATTTTATCCGGATACAAACGCTGTAATTCAGTAAATTTATCATGGACAATTTTACCCACTTTTGCACCAGCGGCATTAATGTTATTTTTTTGCATGTAATTAATACTTGCTAATGAAGCCACACAACTCAACGGGCCACCTAAATACGTTCCGCCTATAAGTCCTGGTTTAATGGAGTCCATAATTTCTTGTTTACCAATAACGGCTCCAATAGGCATTCCTCCACCCATAGATTTTGCCCATGTAGACAAATCCGGAGTCACATCAAAATGCTCATACGCTGCCCAAGCTCCGGTACGCCCAAAACCGGATTGTACCTCATCAAAAATCAACAGGATATTATTTTCAGTACAGAATTTACGTAAATACTGTACGTATTTTTTAGACGCAACAGTAAAACCGCCTTCGCCCTGAACCAATTCCATTATGATTGCCGCAGTCTGAGTTATTGAAACTGTTGATGAAAATGTTTTGTGCAATTTCATAATCATTAAATCATCGAACTCATCCTGAGTCATTCTTGAAGACATACTCGGTTTGTAATACGGGTATTCTAAACGATAGACTTCGGGAGCATATGGCCCGGCACCTTCTTTATATTTTACATTTGATGTCAAAGTCATTGCCATCATGGTTCGTCCGTGAAAGGAACCATCATAACAAATAATCCCTGCTTTTCCGGTTACTGCACGAGCAATTTTGATAGCATTTTCTACTGATTCAGCTCCAGATAATGTTAGCATTGCTTTGGTTGCATCTCCGTGAGGAAGCAGTTCACATAGTTTTTCAGTCAAATCCATGTATTGCTCATAGACTGAAACATTAAACGATGCATGAATAAATTTCTCTGCTTGTTTTTGAATGGCTTCAATAATTTCCGGAACACCGTGTCCTGCATTATTCACACCGATTCCACCTGCAAAATCAATTAATTCTCTTCCATCGGCATCAATAATTATAGCACCTTTTGCTGATTGAATACTAGATGGATTAAAAATTCCTAAAGCATTAGGGATACTTTTTTTCCTTCTTTCGTATAAACTGTCTGTATTATTCATTTTGTTTGCTTGATAATTTTGCTAATTCTAAATCAGGTTGTGCGAATTTGTATATTTTCATATACATATTAGTTTTGGTATCAAAAACACCTTCCATAACATGAATTTTTTCGCCTAATAATTCGTTTAAATGCTCCATATCACGACACATAACATTGGCTTCAATATCGTAATCTCCAGAAACGGATGCCAGAAAACTAATTTCTGGTAATTTGGTCAATTCTTCAAAAATGGTACTCAGGTGCGATTTTGGTTTTACCGAAATCAACACACTAGCATAAGCATTGAAACCAATTTTATTGGGGTCAACCCTCCCAATTATTTTCAAAGTTCCATCTTCAACCAAATTGATGAAACGGTGCCGTATCGTACTTACCGCAACATTTATTTCTTTTGAAATTTCAGTAAATGACATTCTGCCGTCTTTTTGAAGCAGTTTCAATATTTGGTAATCTAATTCATCATCTAATGCACTCATTTTAATTTATTTTTATAATTTTATAACGAGTCAAATATAATTAATTATTTTACAATAAATATCGATATTATTGTTTTATTTACTGATTTAAAACCTATTTTTTGTAATATAAATTTCCGCTATTCCAGGTTTCAATTGTTTCAACGGTAGAAATATCTTCTAATTCAAATGGATTTTTATTTAAAACAATAAAATCGGCATATTTACCTACAGACAAACTTCCCTTTATATGTTCTAAATTATCCGCAACGGAACTTCCTACAGTGTAAGCGCGTAACGCTTGTTTTAGAGTTAGTTTTTGATTTTCTCCAATGACAGAACCATCAGCCGATTTTCGAGAAACAGCTGTTTCCATGTTTACCCAAGGATTAATTTCTTTAACCACCGGTCCATCAGTCGATAAGGCTAAATTAATTCGGTTACTTACCACTGTTCTGCAAGGATAAACGACTTCTAGTAATTCATCCGGCAAAGTACTTTTGAAATTATTAGCCAGTTCATAAATAAAAATGGGCTGCATAGCCGCAGTTATATTCATAGCTACGAAATCTTTTATATTTTCATTGGATAAAAACCCAACATGTTCAATTCTGTGTTTTAAAGTTGGATTAATTTTAAACAAATTACGGTATACATCCAGCGTCAAATCGATTGCCTGATGTCCAATTGCATGTGTAGCAACCGAAAATCCTTTGTCGACAGCCTCTTTTGCCGTTTGGTAAAATTTTTCAAAATCCAATCGCAGTACTCCTTTATAACCTTTCGTATTTTTGTAAGGAACATTCAACGCAGCTGTAGCTGAACTTAGACCTCCGTCAGAAAAAAACTTCACGGTTTTTATCTGCAAAAATTCCGATTCATATAACTCTGGAAGCACCTGAATTTCGTCACTCCCGTCAGGAATTCGCAACGGAAAAACATTCATACGCACTTTCAACAATCCTTCTTTGTCTAATCGAATATAAGCGGCCAGTAATTCTTCATTGGCAGCAGGATCTGTTGCGCTGGTAATTCCGAGGCTTAATAAATAATTATGTGCTTCAAGAATCATGTTTTTATATTCCTCGAAAGTAAAAGGCGGAATGGTATTCATGATTAATCCCAAAGCTCTTTCGGTAAAAATACCTTGTAAACTTCCGTTCTCATTTTTGCGAATTTCTCCTCCAAAAGGAACTTCTGTATCTTCTGTGACTCCCGAAATTTCCATTGCTTTTGAATTCGCGATACCAATATGAGCACAGGTTCTGATTACAAAAACGGGGCGGTCCGGAATAACTTCATCCAAATCTTCTTTGGTAGGTAATCGTTTTTCTTCTACCACCATTTCGTTGATACCACGAGCCATAATCCAACTGGAATTTGGATTTTTATCGGCAAATTCTTTGAGAACACTTTTAAATTCAACAATAGATTTCACACCGCGAACATCTAACATATAAGTTCTAAGATGTCCTATTTTCCATACGTGTATGTGAGCATCGTTCAGACCGGGAACAATTGTTTTGCCATGAAAATTGATTTCTTCCGAAAAAGAATCAAATTGATTTAACATTTCACTTTCTGTTCCAATGGATTCAATTTTACCCAAATCATTAATCACCATAGACTCTGCTTTGGGGTAAGCAGCGTCCATGGTAATTATAGAAGCATTATAAATCAGTTTTAAAGCCATTTTTATTTTGTCTAAAGTTTCAAAATCAACCTTTAACTACGCTCTTTCGTTGATCACTTCTTGAATTGCATTTTCAATTACATCCAATCCTTCATTCAATTGTTCGTCAGTAATTACAATTGGAGGCAAGAAACGAATACAGTTTGTATACAAACCGGCTCTGATTAAAATCACTCCATTAGCCACCGATTTTTTGATTACTGCCATAGCAAAATCCATATCCGGTTCTTTGGTTTTTCTGTCTTTTACAAACTCAACTACAAGCATTGCTCCTAATCCGCGAATGTCTCCAATTACCGGAAATTTTTCGCTCATCGCTTTCAAACGACTTACAATAATATTACCAACGTGAGTTGCTTTATCTAAAAACTCTGGTGTATTGATTTGTTTTACAGTTTCATGCGCAGCAACTACAGCAAGCGGACTTCCAGAATACGTTCCTCCCACTCCACCTAAATGCGGTGCATCCATAATTTCAGCTTTTCCGGTAGTAGCACTTATTGGCATACCGGAACCGATAGATTTTGCCATTGTTACAATATCCGGAATCACTCCACTGTGCTCAATAGCAAGGAATTTTCCTGTACGACCTGCTCCAGATTGAACTTCATCGGCAATGAAAACAATACCATGTTCGTCACATACTTTTCTGATTTTTTCTAAAAAGCGTTTTGGAACCGGAATAAATCCGCCTTCACCCTGAACTGGCTCAATAATAATAGCTGCCACAGCCGAAGGATCAACATGTGAAATTAAGTTTTGATCAAAACGTTCGATACAATAATCAATGTATTCATCATCAGTCATACTATCGGGTTTTCTGTATAGATTTGGAGAAAGGAAACGGTAAATATCCGGTGCAAAAGTTCCAAATCCTTTTTTAAACAAACCATATTTACTGGTTAAACTCAATGTTAGCATTGTTCTTCCGTGATACGCGCCTTCAAAACAGATAACTGCCGGTCTTTTGGTATAATATTTAGCCACCGAAACAGCATTTTCAACTGCTTCAGACCCCGAACAAGACAATAAAGTCTTTTTGGCAAAATCTCCAGGAGTAATTTTATTCAACATTTCGGCAAAGTCCAAATACGGTTCAAAAGTCGTTACTAACGCTCCGGTGTGAATGTATTTGTCTAATTGCGCTTTAATAGCATCAACGACAGCTTTTGGTCTGTGTCCTAAATTGACCATTCCAATACCTCCTGCAAAATCAATTAGTTGATTTCCGTCTACATCCCAAACCAAAGCTCCTTCTGCTTTTTCAACAACAACTTCGGTAGATTTACCTAAACCGGCCGGTAAAGCGGCAGCTCTTCTTGCTAATAATTCTTTGCTTTTTGGTCCAGGAATTTCTGATACTTTTTTAATTTGAGTTCCCATTTTTTTTTATTTAATTTTTAATCTATTCTATTTTATTCGAAGGTTTTATTTCAAAAACTCTTTTTTAATACTGTAATTTTCATCTACCGGATAATACATCAAAATGCTTGCATATCCAGCTTCGGGATCATTAATATAATTATACAACGGCCGAATCCATCTGAATCCTGCCTTTCGCTGTGGCGTAATCGTAGGATCGGTATATTTATTTATTTCTAAAGCGTAACAATATTCTTCGATGGTTATTTTGTCTTTTAATTTTCCGTAACCAATGGTCATTCCTGCTATAATTTGGCCTTTTAATCCAAGGATCCTGCACACTTCATGACGGGCTTTATACAATTCTTTTGAAAGTCCTAAACCTCTGTATTCAGGCAAAACCCCCATATCGATTCCATACATCCAATCACCGTTTGGTATCTGAACATTGGTAATCCATAAATTATCCGTCTCTTCCAGAAAAGTACTGTCATGTTCCGGAAAATTACATCTAAACGTACTGGCCGAAGCAATAATCTTACCATCCTCTTCTATAACAAGTTGCCCTTGTGGAAAAACTTTGATATGATTCGCAAAATGATTTCTGTCTAATATCTCCGATGGATGCAAAGTGGGATAACATTGCGACTGCACATACTCCATTTGAATCACATCGTCAGGAGTGGCATTCCGTATCAGAAATTGATTTTCTAAAACACTTTTACTTATCATAGGCACGATAAAAAAATTATAAAATAAACCCGGCTACTAAATACATTACCGATGATACTCCAAAGATTACCAATTGATATGGAAATTGAGAAATACCATGTTTCATCATATCTACTTTACAAGACTGCGCCGTAAGCACTCTGTTATCCGAGAAGAAACATGCTGCTGCTCCCCAAACTGTTCCTGATGCCAATGCTCCTTGAGACAACCAGAAGTCAGCCCCTAAAGTATGCGACATTATTGCTGTTGTTGGTACTAAAATTGCATAAATTCCCCAGTTTGATCCAGTTGCCCAGCAAATCCATGATACCAAAGCAAATATAATGAATGGCAAAGTTGAACCATTCAACCAACTGATTCCTTGTAAATGTGATGCTACAAACTCATTAAATCCTAATGCATTTTGAACGTCTTTCAACAAATAAGTAAATCCTAAAACTGTTAATACGAATGTTATCGTTTCTAAACCTAACACAAAATGTTTTGAAATTTTATTAAATTTTATCACTTTAAAAATCAAGAAATACAAATAGGTAAAAACTACAGCTGTAACAATTCCACGCAATGCATCGATATTACCAAAAATCACTTCGGTTGATGGAGTTATACTTCCCCAATAATCCATATCCCAAGGGTAAGGAAATACAGTACACCATATCAAAACCGATAAAGGCAAAATGAAATAAACTAATTTACCTTCTTTGCCCGGGTTTTTCTTCACTTTTGCTACTATAGGCTCAATAGGTTTTACATTGGATTCAGCCTCTTTAATCCCTTTAGAATCCGGAACCAAATGAAATACAACCAAAGCGCCTAATATAATAGAAATCCATGCCGAAAAATTATACGGAATCGTTCCTAAAAAGGCTTCAATAGGACTTGTAATCACTTTTCCTGCACTATCTAAAACACCTCCTTCGATAGCTGCTAATTGTGAACCATAAAAGATAGTCCAAGTTGAAATAGGAAATATAACTGTCAATGGAACACATACAAAACTCAATACCAATGCTAATTTTTCTCTTGAAACACCAAACTTATCCGTGATAGGTCTCATGGTATTGCCAACGGATAGAGCACTTAAATAATCATCCAAAAAGAAGAAAAAACTCAAGAAATAAGTCATTATTAAGGACTGTTTTTTACTTTTTACATGATTCTCAGAATATCTCCCTACGGCTTTAATTCCGCCGGAAGCTCCTAATAATTGTACAAAAGCACCGTATAATATACACACTAATATTACCCAAATTAATCCTTGATCATGCGCATCTCTGGCAATCGACGTGAACATTCCATCAAACATATTCAATGGGAAAATCATTCCTTTTCCTTCCGGAAAATATTCTTCGGATCCACCTTGCATGGCCAATAATACAAAACCAATAGTACAACCAATAATTAATGGCTCTAATGCTTTTCTGGTAATAATTGCTATACCTAATACAGTAAAGGCCGGCACTAAAGCATACCAGTCGATAAAATAACAAAGTCCTGCCAGAAATAATAAGGCGACTCCAATAATGGTTGAGATTGATTTCATTGTTTTTGGTTTTGGTTAAAAATTACATCTAAATTGGTTAGTATTTAAATTCACAATCCTCACTTTTAAACAAATCTTAATTTTGTAAATAAGTTAAATTGAACGTGATTATTTTGTAAATCTAACAATATATTTGATACAAGCAAAAAATATTATTGTATTTTTATCAAATATTGTATATTTGAAAAAATTAAAAACACAGATTATGTTATATAACGAAGTAAAAAACTTTATAAATGGGGAGTTTAAATCAGGAAGCTCCAACAAAATTCATACTGTAATATCTCCTTTAGACGGAAGTGAATTAACCACTTTTAATGAATCTACCATGGAAGATTTGAATGAAATCATAACTTTTGCCCAAAAAGCTCAAAAGGCGTGGCAAAAAGTAACCTTAAAAGAAAGAGCACAAGTATTCTATAAATACAAACAATTATTAGAAAAAAATAGCGAAGAGCTAACCGAAATTATTTACCGCGAAAACGGAAAAATTCACGGTGAAGCAAAAGCCGAAATTGACAAAGCAATCGAACTCACTGAATTTGCCTGTTCCTTACCCCAATTAGTTACCGGCGAAAACATGGAAGTCAGTAAAGGTGTTTTTTGTTCTTCAACCAGAGTTGGTTTAGGAATTGTTGCTTCAATTGTTCCGTTTAATTTCCCTACTATGGTTCCGCATTGGACTATTGTAAATGCCATTGCGCTTGGTAATGCTTTTATCTTAAAACCTTCGGAAGCAGTTCCGGTAAGCAGTCAATACACCGCAAAACTTTTGAAAGAAGCGGGACTTCCTGACGGCTTGTTCAATATTATAAATGGGACACAAACTACAGTAGAAAATATTTGTGATCATACTGCTATTAATGCCATTACTTTTGTTGGGTCTACCAAAGTTGCCAAAATTGTGTACCAAAGAGCCAGTCAAAACTTAAAACAAGTATTAGCACTTGGCGGAGCAAAAAATCATATCCTTTTACTACCTGATGCGCATCCTGAAATGGCTTCTTCTAATATTGTGGCATCCATGAGCGGTTGTGCCGGACAGCGATGTATGGCTGCAGCTACTTTAATTGCTGTTGGAAATTGTGATGCGATTCTGAATAAGTTAGTCGATGATGCTTTAAAGATTCAATGCGGAACTACATTGGGAGCTGTGATTTCGAAAACGGCTAAAGAGCGAATCGAAAATTATATCACCGAGGCAGAACAACAAGGTGCTAAAATCATTTTAGACGGCCGCAACACAATTGTTCCCGGAAAAGAAAATGGTTTTTATGTAGGCCCAACCATTATAGATTATGCCACAGCCGATATGAAAATTGCAAGAGAGGAAGTTTTTGGACCTGTTCTAGCTATCATTCGGGTAAATACTATTGACGAAGCTTTGGCCATTGAAAATGCCAATCCATACGGAAATGCTTGTTCTGTTTTTACACAAAGTGGCGGTTTAGCAAATTATGTAACCGAAAATGCTTCGGCAGGAATGTGTGGTGTAAATATTGGCGTTCCGGTTCCCAGAGAGCCTTTTGGTTTTGGTGGATGGAATGAATCCAGATTTGGGTCAGGTGATATAACCGGGAAAAGTTCAATTGGCTTTTTTACCAAAGAAAAGAAAACAACAACCAAGTGGAATCCTGAAGCAGGAACGAATTGGATGAGTTAAAACAGATTTAAAAATTAGAGGATTTTGACCAAAACAGATAAAGTATTGAAAAATAATTTGTATTTTAACATTCAAATCATTTAAATCTAACCAATTATGATACGAAAAGCTACTTTACAAGACTTAGATCAAGTAACGCGTTTATTTGACGAATATGTTGTTTTTTATAAAAACCCTTCTAATTATGAAAAGCATAAAGCCTATCTAAAAGAAAGATTAGAGAATAATGAAGCGACTGTTTTCTTGGCTTTTGACGAAAATAATCAGGATAAAGCGATTGGTTTTGCTTTAATTTATGTTACGTTTTCTTCATTAGCTTTAAATAAAATAGTGATTCTGAATGATTTATTTGTTGATCCCGAAATTCGTAAAAACGGAACCGGAGAAAAACTAATTCTCGAAACCATTGCATTTGCAAAAGAATTAGGAACAAAAACAATCCGATTAAGAACGGCAAAAAATAATATCATAGCACAAAAATTGTATCACAAAATGGGTTTTGTGAGGAACGAAGTTTTGTACAGTTATGATTTAACACTCAAATAATTTAAAAAACTATAATTTAAAAACAGCATGTTAAGTAAAGAACAAATCATAAGTGATAGCAAACAATACAGTTTGTTTACTTGGGTCGCCCAAAAAAACGTCAATCCTATTGCCATAGAAAGAGCAGAAGGAGTTTATTTATATGAAGTAGGTGGAAAAAAAATCATAGACTTCTCGAGCGGACTTATGTCTGTGAACATTGGTCATGGCGACCAAAGAGTTACTGATGCTGTTGTCGAGCAAATGCAAAAAGTGAGTTATGTAACGCCTTCTTGTACCACCGAAATCCGAGCAAAATTATCCAAAAAACTGGCCGAAATATGCCCCGGAGATTTAAACAAAGCTTTTTTTACTCTTTGCGGCGCTTCATCTATTGAAAACGGTATAAAATTAGCCCGTTTATATACAGGAAAACATAAAATATTTGGCAGATACAGAGGTTTTCACGGAAATTCATCGGCAAGTATGACTGTGGGCGGTGATCCCCGAAAACAATATACTGATGCACAACAATCGACTAATATTTTTCATCTTGATGATCCGTATGATTTTTATGGACTTAGCGATCAAGACGAAGAAACCCGATTAAAATGGAGCTTAGATTCGGTGGAGCGAATTATCCGTTACGAAGGTGGTCATACCATTGCCGCTTTTATTTTTGAAGGCGAAAGTGGTTCCTCCGGTTGCTTACATTATCCAAAAGGATACTTAAAAGGAATAAAAGCATTATGCGAAAAATATGAAATCTTATTCATTGCCGATGAAGTTATGAGTGGATTTGGAAGGACCGGAAAATGGTTTGGATTTGAACACAGCGATATTATTCCGGATATGATATGTATGGCCAAAGGGCTTACTTCCTCCTATCTCCCGTTGGGTTGCCTTATGGTTTCTGATAAAATTGCAGCAAAATATGATGATTCTCCGTTATGGCTGGGATTAACTTATAATTCTCATCCTGTGTCACTTGCCGCTTCACTTGCTGTTGTTAACATTTACGAAAATGACAACCTGATTGAAAACGCGAATAAAATGGGCGCTTATTTAGAAAAAAGAATAGAAGAAATGCGCGCTAAACATCCTTCTATTGGTGATTTTAGAAACAAAGGATTATTGGGATGCCTTGATATTGTAAAAAGTAAAGAACCCTACGAATTAATGGCTCCTTTTAATGCTAATGCCGCCCAAATGGAATGCATGAACAAAGTTGGCGCTAAACTGCGAGAATTAGGGTTATACACTTTTGTGCGTTGGGGTTATATTTTTATAGCACCGCCAATGTGTATTACCGATAAAGAAATTGATGAGGGTTTAGCTATTATTTCTGAAGCATTATTAATAGCTGATGAATATGTAGTTTAAGATTATAAATAGGAAGGCTTTCTAAAAAAGAAAGCCTTCATTGTTTTTTTCAGTATTTGATGTGGCTGTCTCTTTTTGAGCAAATATGTCTTCTAACAATTCAAATATTTTTTCTTTATTCAAAGGCTTTGTAATATAATCCGCAAACCCGGCATTATTGATTTTTTCTTTATCCTCCGCCGAAGAAAAGGCAGTTTGAGCAATTACAGGAAGATTTGGCCTATTCTTTTTTACTTTTTTGAACGCTTTATAACCATCCAAAATTGGCATTTTAATATCCATGAAAACCAAATCTATATTGGGATTACTACTGCACATATCTACTGCTTCCTGTCCGTTTGAAGCTCTTAAAACTTTATAATTTTTTAGTTCTAAAATCTTTTTAAGCAATAAGAAATTAATGCTGTCATCTTCAGCAACCAAAATGGTTTGATTACCTGAATTTTTAGAAACATTAAACTGATAAACCGGATTAGTCTTTTTCTCTACCAAATCATATTTAAGTGGTATGTTAAATAAAAAAACAGAACCTTCTCCTGATTTAGACTCTACAGATATTGTACCACCTAACATTTCTACATAAGCCTTAGTGATTGATAATCCCAATCCTAAACCACTTGACTCCACATAAAACTCATCTTCAATTCTGCGAAATCTGTCGAATATTACTTTTAAATTATTTCCATCAATTCCCAATCCAGAATCTGCAACCCTAAATTCTAAAACGTTTTGCTTTTTATTCACCGTATATCCAAAATTCACATATCCTTTAGCTGTAAATTTTATAGCATTTGTAATTAAATTAATCAGAATCTGTTTCAATTTAATTTCGTCAGTTAGAATTTTTCCTTCTATTTTTTTAGCACTTTCCAGAATGTAAAATTCAATTTGTTTTTCTTTTGGAATTGTAACTTGTATTGAATTATATAATTCTTTTATACATTTTTCTACATCAACACCTTCATATTTAGGAAGAATTTGTTTGGCATCAATTTTTGACATTTCAATCAAATCTTCAATAATTGAAACTAAATTTGCGCCACTATTTTTTATAATCTTTAAATATTCCTGTTTGTCATTTTCACTAAGATTAGGATCATCAAGCAAATCACTAAAACCAACAATCGCGTTCATTGGCGTTCGTATCTCATGAGATAAATTTGCTAAAAATGACGATTTAAGCTTATCGCTTTCCTCTGCTTTTTTCTTAGCAATCTCTAATTGTTTCTTTTGATTATTATTTTCTTCAAAAAGATTTCCAATATATCCAAACTCTCCTCTAGTTTTTTTCAAGCTTTTTATGGCAAATTCACTTCCGGTTTCTAAAACACTTGTGATTAATTTTAAAGGATTATAAACCCATCTTTTTGTGAAATAAAGATAAAAGAGAATATTTATAACCGATGCCATAAAAACAATAAAGAGAATTTCTTTAGTGTTTCTGTAATTCAAATTAAAGGCTCTTTTGAAAACTAGTTTTGCAACACTTTTATTTTCGCTATCCTTCAAATCTAAACTTACTTTTACAAAATCATCTTCCGTTTTATATAAATAATTATCTGCCACTAAACTAATTTCAGAACTGCTTATATTTCCCAGTTTATTAAGAAAGTCTTTATCTAAAAGTCTGGCCATAAAAAAGTAGCCGGAAGGTTTTGATCTGTTTTTTTTAGGATCATTTGAAGGGTGAATTGTTGCTCCAAAAACTTCAAGAACACCATCGGATGTCTTGATGTAAAATCGGGTATATTTAGAATTATACAGATTAGCAATTACTTTTTTGGGAATAAAATCAGTCGTTTTAATCTCAGGAGAAGTCGTTTTATTTATTAACTGTTTGTCTAAATTATAAATCCCTATATAATCAACATCATAAGATTCAAATTGACTTTCAATAAATTTTTTGTACCAAATATCATCTTTTGTTTTTGTGAATTTTACTAATTCATCCCAAAACGTCACATCGATTATCGTTGCTGCATGGGTTTTTGAATTAAGATCAAACAATGATTTTACTTCACTATTATATTGATTATAAGTGGTTTTATAAAATTGTTTTTCTTCATGAATGGTATAAAGGTAAAGTGAAACATAAAGCAGGAAAAAAAACACACTTGTTGAAATAATCAACATCAATAATTTGTAATATGTTTTTAGATTAACTATTCTTTTCATGGAATTAATGAAAATTAAAAAAGGCAAATTTTATAGTGTAGTTTGTAAATCAGAACTTTGCGCAAGTTAGGGATTTTAAATTAATTTCAATAAAAAGGAGTCATATCAAGTTATATTTTGAGATGAATTCTTTTTTTTATCCCAAAATACTTTCAATTTCAGCTAATTCCTCTTGAGAGAAACCCAAGTTTTGTAAGCTGTCAATATTATTATTTAATTGTCCTACAGAACTCGCACCAATAAGTACCGAAGTAATTCTATTGTCTTTTAATAACCAAGCTAATGCCATTTGTGCCAAAGATTGATTTCGTTGTTGAGCAACGGCATTCAACTGAATGATTTTTTGGATTCTTTCCGCTGAAACTTCATCTGTTCTTAAATGCCCGTTTGGATTCGAAGCTCTGGAATTTTCTGGAATTCCTTTCAAATATTTATCCGTTAAAAGTCCTTGTGCCAAAGGCGAAAAAGCAATACAACCTACTCCTTTTTCTTCCAGAACATCTAACAAACCTGATTCTGGTTGGCGAACGAACATCGAATATTTCACTTGATGAATCAGGCAAGGTGTTCCCAATCGTTTCAGTATTTCAGTAGCTTCCCTCGTTTGTTCTGCATTATAATTAGAAATTCCGGCATACAAAGACTTTCCGCTTCGTACGGCATAATCAAGCGCCATCATGGTTTCCTCCAAAGGTGTTTCCGGATCAAAACGATGCGAATAGAAAATATCTACATATTCCAGATTCATACGTTTCAAACTCTGGTCTAAACTCGATAATAAATATTTCCGAGAACCCCAGTCACCATAAGGACCATCCCACATCGTGTAACCGGCTTTAGTTGTAATTACGATTTCATCACGCAAGTTTCCTTGAAAATTATTCTTTAATATTTTTCCAAAATTAGTTTCGGCAGAACCCGGAACCGGACCATAATTATTAGCCAAATCGAAATGCGTAATTCCTTTATCAAAAGCAGCTTTGACAATATTTTCTCCATTCTCAAAATTATCTACTGAACCGAAATTATGCCACAAACCTAAAGATATTTGCGGCAATAATAAACCGCTTTTTCCACATCTGTTGTATTTCATTTATCTATTTTTTAATCAAATTTAAGTCTTTAGTCACTTTTGAAAGATACTAAAATGTCAAATAATACTAAAAAAAAACGACTCTTTTTTTGACTTAAATATAAAACAAAAAAACACCTTTCATCAGGTGTTTTTTTGTTTTTTTTAAAATCTTACAAAGGAATATTCCCGTGTTTTCTATTTGGATTTACACTTTCTTTGTTTTCGAGCATACTAAATGCTTTTATCAATTTCCGACGAGTGTCTTGCGGAAGAATTACCTCATCAACAAAACCGCGCTGAGCTGCGTTGTACGGGTTCGCAAATAAATCGGCATATTCAGCTTCTTTTTCCAGTAATTTTGCTGCCGGATCTTTGGCTTCGACAATTTCCTTCTTAAAGATAATTTCACTGGCGCCTTTAGCTCCCATAACTGCAATTTCAGCAGTTGGCCAAGCAAAATTCATGTCGGCACCTATATGTTTTGAGTTCATCACATCATATGCTCCACCATAAGCTTTTCGGGTAATCACGGTCACTCTCGGTACGGTTGCTTCGCTCAGAGCGTATAATAATTTTGCACCGTGAACAATAATCCCATTCCATTCTTGGTCGGTTCCCGGTAAAAAACCAGGCACATCCACCAATACCAATAACGGGATATTAAACGCATCACAAAAACGAGTAAATCGAGCGGCTTTTTTCGAGCTGTTTACATCCAGACAACCTGCTAAAACCATCGGTTGATTAGCAATAATTCCAATGCTTTTTCCTCCCAATCGGGCAAAACCAACCAGAATGTTTTCGGCATAATTTTTATGAATTTCATAAAACGAATCTTCATCAATAATCCCACCGATCACACTGTGCATATCATACGGTTTATTGGGATTATCAGGAATTATATTGGCTAATTTTGTGCGTACCTCATCATTGAGTTCATAAGGCAAATCAAGTGGTTTTTCTTTATTGCTTTGTGGCAAATAACTCAACAATCGTTTCACATCTTCCAAACATTCAATATCATTTGCCGAAGTACAATGTGCCACACCCGATTTACTGGAATGGGTACTTGCGCCTCCCAATTCCTCCGAAGTTACACTTTCATTGGTTACGGTTTTTACCACATTGGGCCCTGTAACAAACATATAACTGGTGTTTTCGACCATCATCGTAAAATCGGTCATGGCTGGAGAATATACCGCACCACCGGCGCAGGGCCCCATAATTGCCGAAATTTGAGGAATCACTCCCGATGCTTGTACATTTTTATAAAAAATATCCGCATATCCGCCAAGTGAACGAACTCCTTCTTGAATACGAGCACCGCCCGAATCATTTAAACCAATCATTGGCGCTCCTACTTTTAGAGCCATATCCATCACTTTACAGATTTTTTCGGCATGTGTTTCGGATAATGAACCTCCAAAAACTGTAAAATCCTGTGCAAAAACATAGACTAATCTTCCGTGAATGGTTCCGTAACCTGTAATTACACCGTCTCCGTAATACAATTCGCTTTCCATTCCAAAATCGTAAGTTCGGTGTGTTACCAACATTCCAATTTCTTCAAAAGAACCTTCATCCATTAAATAATTAACGCGTTCTCTGGCGGTTAATTTTTTATTGGAATGCTGTTTTTCGATACGTTTTTTACCGCCACCCAAATGGGCTTCTGCAATTTTATCGTTTAATATTTTTATTTTGTCTTGCATACTTTTTTCTTTAACAACTAATTTTTAGTAACCAATGAAACAAATGGGAACATTTTTTAATTTAGTAATCGTACTATCTTTTGGTCTTCAAAATACTGATTCAAAGCCACCAAAGCAGCAATTTCAGCTTCTTTTGCGATTTGGTTTTTCAACATTTCGGCACTGTAATAATTCTTTACAAAATGCGTGTCAAATTTCCCGGAACGGAAAGCCTCATGTTCAAAAACAAATTTCCCGAAAGGCAAAGTCGTCTGAACTCCTTCTACCAGATAACCGTCAATTGCTTTAATCATCATTTGAGTCGCTTCTTCACGAGTTGCGCCATAGGTAATTAATTTGGCCAACATGGGATCGTAATAAATAGGGATGTCCATGCCTTGCTCAAAACCGTTATCAACACGAACTCCTTCGCCAACAGGTAATTGATATACGTCCAAATGTCCTACACTTGGTAAAAAATCATTCATCGGATCTTCGGCATACACACGCAATTCCATCGCATGTCCTTTTATTTTCAAATCTTCTTGTTTGATGGCTAATGCTTCTCCTCTCGCCACTCTGATTTGCAGTTCTACCAAATCGGTTCCTGTAATCAATTCCGTAACGGGATGCTCCACCTGCAAACGGGTATTCATCTCCAGAAAGTAGAAATTATTATTTTCATCCAATAAAAATTCAACCGTTCCGGCACCTAAATAATCACACGATTTGGCTACCAAAACAGCAGCTTCTCCCATTTTTTTACGCAATTCCGGCGTTAAAACCGAAGAAGGTGCTTCTTCAATCACTTTTTGATGGCGACGCTGAATGCTGCATTCTCTTTCGAATAAGTACAACACATTGCCGTGACTGTCCGCCATAACTTGAATTTCGATATGTCGTGGTGAGCCTACATATTTTTCGATAAAAACCGAACCGTCTCCAAAAGCGGAAATCGCTTCACTGATGGCACGATCCATTTGAGATTCAAAATCAGCTTCGCTTTCTACCACACGCATTCCTTTTCCGCCACCGCCTGCAGAAGCTTTAATCAGAATTGGGAAACCAATTTCCTGGGCTACTACTTTTGCTTTTTCAACATCGGTTATAGCTTCATCAAAACCGGGAACCATGGGAATATTGTATTTTTTAACGGCTTCTTTGGCTGCTAATTTACTTCCCATGATTTTTATTGCTTTGGACTTTGGACCAATAAAAATTATATTGTTTTTTTCTGCTTCTTCCGCAAATTCTGCATTTTCACTCAGGAAACCATAACCAGGATGAATCGCATCCACGTTTAAAATTTTGGCCACTTCAATGATTTTATTTCCTAATAAATAAGACTGACTTGAAGGCGCCTCTCCAATCCAAACGGCTTCGTCGGCAAATTTTACGTGAGGTGCATTCCTGTCGGCTGTTGAATAAACTGCTACGGTTTTAATCCCCATTTTCTGGGCGGTTTTCATCACCCTTATGGCAATTTCCCCTCTATTGGCAACTAATATTTTTTTCATATTTTAAATAGATAAAAGAAGTGAGACTGCTTCGCTGATAATTATCTCTAACTACTTTCTTTCTTCTTGTTTCTTTGTTTTCTCTTTACTCGAATTCAATTAACAACTGTCCTTTATCTACAGCGTCTCCCATGTTAACTGCTATAGTTTTAATCACTCCGTCGCGCGGCGAAACAAAACTGTTTTCCATTTTCATAGCGCCCAGAATAATTAGATTGTCATTTTCCTTTACCGCTTGTCCCACAACTACACTTATTTCCAGAATCAATCCCGGCATGGGCGCTTTTATGGCATTGACTTGTTTGCTCAAACCAACTTCAAATCCCATTTCTTTAATCAAAATATCTAAAGGATTTGAAATAGCGATCGTATAAGTGTTATTATTTACCTTGACCGTATAAGTTTTTTGATTGAAATCAGCAACAACTATTTCTGCTTTGTAGGGTTTATTTTCGTGTAGTATGTGAAATGTATTGGTTCCACTTTTTACTGCATCTAATTGAGAAATACTTTTCTTTTCTAAATCAAAATGAAAAGTGTCGTTTACATTTACTTTATAACCAATATCCATTTGCCTGTATTTTATGGTGGTAAAATTAGGTAAAGAAAACGTTTTCGTAAATGAAAAAAGAAAGATTTATGCTAAATTGATATAGTTATGTAAAAATAATTTCTTTTTACAATATCAGTAACCCGAATTCCCTCAATGTATTAACTGGTTTTGAGTACCAGAACAATTCAAAATCTTCTAAATGGGTTTCAAAATCGGCTTTTAGTTCTTGAAAGGTATATATTTTGCTATTAGAAACCGTAATTTTCTGGAGAATTGCCACCAACCATTCGCCTTCACTTTTATTCATTTGAACAGTGAAACTTTCTTTTTTATCATGAAAAGTCAATACCATCATTTCCCATGAATTCCCTTTTTTAGATTTGGTAAAATATTCCGTCAAAGGTTTTCCGCCCAACCAAACTATTTTGGCTGTCGCTTTGGTATTAAAATCTTCAGTTTCCTGTAAGGCATCAAAAATAAAATCGGGAGAGATTTTTGTCTTCGGAATTTTAAATTCGAACCAATCCTGCAATTCATAATCAAAACAGATTCCGTGCATGAAATTGAATAAGGATTTCTTGAGTCCAAAACTGAATTTATCATGATCAATTCCTGTAATATCGGTATAATTAATGTCATTATTGGCGAAAGCTCCAATCGTTTCGGTTTCCTTTATCACACCAAATTTTTCCGGATACATTCCCACCGGACTGTGCGCCGTCATAGCAAACTGATGCCAGAATCCCGATTGTAAAATTCCAACTTCAAACAATTGTCGCACCATTTCGAGGCTGTCAATCGTTTCTTGAACCGTTTGTGTGGGATAACCGTACATCAAATAGGCATGTACCATAACACCCGCTTCAGTAAAATTCCGAGTAACTTTCGCAACTTGTTCGACCGTTACGCCTTTATCAATCAATTTTAATAATCGGTCCGAAGCGACTTCGAGACCACCGGAAACGGCGATACAACCGGAAGCTTTTAGAAGCAGACACAAATCTTTGGTAAAGCTTTTTTCGAATCGAATGTTGGTCCACCACGTAACCGCTAATTTTCTGCGAAGAATTTCAAGAGCCAAAGCACGCATCAAAGCCGGTGGTGCGGCTTCATCTACAAAATGAAAACCATTCTGACCCGTTTGGGCAATCATTTCTTCCATTCGGTCACACAACAAACTCGCCGCAACGGGTTCATACACCTTTATATAATCTAGAGAAATATCGCAAAACGTGCATTTCCCCCAATAACAGCCGTGTGCCATAGTAAGCTTATTCCATCTTCCGTCGCTCCACATCCTGTGCATTGGATTCACAATTTCGATAACCGAAATGTATTTATCCAAAAGCAAATCCGAATAATCTGGCGTGCCGACTTGCGATTGTTTGTAATCGTGTTTTAGGGAATTGTTTTTGTAAACTACTTTTCCGTTTTCTAAAAGAAAGGTTCGTTTATATTGCTTCTCGACTGCGCTCGAAGTGACAGCATTAATAAGCTCCTCTATTGGCATTTCGCCATCATCCAAGGTAATATAATCGAAAAACTCAAAAACACGAACATCCGAAAGCGAGCGCAGTTCCGTATTGGGAAAACCGCCACCCATTGAAATTTTAATATTAGGATAATTCTTTTTCACCCATTGTGCCGAACGAAAAGCCGAATATAAATTCCCTGGAAACGGAACAGAAATCAGAAATAATTTGGGTTGAATCGTTTCTATTCTTTCTTTTAAAATCGAAAGAAGAACGGTATCAATATAGGTAGGTTCCTGTTGTAAGGCTTCATACAATTCGTCAAAAGAATTCGCACTTCGTCCCAAACGTTCTGCATAGCGGCTAAACCCAAAATTAGCATCAACACATTCCACAATAAAATCAGAGATATCTTCGAGGTATAAAGTCGCCAAATGTTTCGCCTTATCCTGCGTTCCCATAGTCCCAAAAGCCCAATCCAATTCTTCCAATTGCGCAAAACGGGACGCTTCCGGCAAGAAATCTTCCTGACAAATTTGGAGCGCCAAGGTTGGATTTTTGCCTTGAAGAAAAGCAATTACAGCATCAATAGTTTTGATGTATTCCTCCTGTAAAGCAAGAATTCTTTGGGTATTGGGAGTTAGGTTTTGGGTATTGGGTGTTGGGTGTTGGGTGTTGGTTGTTGCTAAAGCAAACATATGGGTTAACCCTTCTTTCGAAAACAATTTCAAAATCACTTCAATACCCAAATCGGCTTGAACCGACTCGATGTTTTTGGTATTCAGAAACCCCTTGATATAAGCAGTGGCCGGATACGGCGTATTCAGTTGGGTAAACGGTGGCGTGATAAGGAATAGTTTGGTTTTCAAAAGGAAATGTTTTGTGCAAAAATAAGGGATAATTATTGTTTTTTAGATAAAAAAAATGAATGCTCCTTTTTACTATTTGGAACTTTATTATTATTTTAATTTGTAGATATTTAATTACATTTACAACTTTGAAACTTAAAATAAATGAAATACAAATTACTCCTAATAATTTTATTTTTTGCATCTAATATATTTGCCCAAAATAAAAGCCAATCAATAGGCTTTAAAGAAAACAAAGGACAGATTATTGACCAGAAAGGAAAACCCAATACTGAAGTAAAATACCTATTGAACACTAATGGATTGAATGTCCAGATTAAAAGTAATGGGTTTTCTTATGACATTTATGAAACCAAAAAGCGCCCAATAAAATACACCAAAAAAGAAAAAGCGCTTTTTGCTACCTTTCCAGAAACTGACAAAGGAAAAGTTCCTGATTATAAATTAGAGTACATTTATCACAGAATAGACATCGATTTTGTGAATTCTAATCCCAGAGTAGAACTTATTACAGAAGAGAAATCAAAGGATTATAACAATTATTACAATGTACCCAATAAACCCGATGGCGTTTTGATGGTCCATCAATACAAGCAAATTACCTATAAAAATATTTATCCCAATATTGATGTTGTTTTCACCATTCCAAAAGACAGTCTAAAAGCTGTTGAATACAATTTTGTGGTTCATCCTTATGGAAAAATATCGGATATCCAATTGAAATTTAACGGTGCGAAAACCGAGTTGGTTAACAATAAAATCCGAATGCAGGTTCGCTTTGGCGCAATGGAAGAAACCTTGCCAATGAGTTGGACAGAAAACGGAAAGGACAAAAAGGAGATTACTGTTGATTACACCAAAATCAAAAAAGACGTTTATGGTTTTAGAAGTAATGAAAACGTTTCTAATAAAACGGTGATAATTGATCCTGTGCCTATAAGACTTTGGGGTACTTATTACGGAGGAGAAGGTATGGAATTTACCTCTGATATTACGACCAATAGCAATAATGATGTTTTTATATCTGGTGCAACTTGGAGCACAACAAATATTGCCACAACTGGAACAAACTCATCAAATTTAATAGGTACTACTAATTTGTTCTTTGCTAAACTCGACACCAATGGAAATCACATTTGGGGAACTTATTTTTATACAGATATGGGCCTTTGGAACTCACATACAGCTATAATAAAAACAGATTCTAACAGCAATCTTTATTTCGCAGCGGAAGAGCAATATAGTACAAATATGGCTACTCCTGGAGCTTTTCAGGCAGTTAAAAATGATTATATTGATGTTATTCTTGTAAAATTAAACAATGTAGGCATTCGAGAATGGGCTACATATTATGGAGGGAATGGTAATGAAGAGGCACATTCAATATCTATTGATAATTCTGACAATGTTTACATTGCCGGAGAAACTAATAGTACAGATGTGATGTCTTCATCAGGTGCACATCAAGTCAATAATGCAAACAATAATAACAGTACCGATGGTTTTATTGCAAAATTTGATTCTTCTGGAAATAGACTCTGGGGAACTTTTTATGGTGGGTTAGGCGCAGAAAGATTTTACAATATTTCAATTTCAAACGACGGTTTTTTATATACTACTGGAATACAAAGCAGTAATGCTAATATTGCGACTCCAGGTGCCTACCAAGAAATTAATAATGATAATCATTATGGAGGTATGATTGTAAAATTTACTCTCGATGGGCAACGTGTTTGGGGAACATATATTTGTGATAATAGTTTCATTTTTAGAGCAAAACTTCAAGGAGATAATTTGTTTTTAATGGGTAAAACTACAAACAAAACAACAATTGCTACTCCGAACACCTTTTATGAAAGTTTTCAAACCGTAGATACTAGTTGGAATGGTTCGCATCTATCATCTGAAGAAAATAGCTATATCGTTTCATTTAATGTTAAAACACAAACAAAGAATTGGGGAACTTATTTCATAGAAGAAATGGGAAGTATTGACGTAAATAACATTGGGGAAACCTATTTTTCTGGGCAAACAAGCCTTTATGATGGTATTGCAACTCCTGATGGCTATATGCCAAATAAAATCAATTTATATAAAGTATATTTCATAAAGTTAAACAATTTAGGGCAAAGAGTATGGGGAACTTATTATGGAGGAAATAGAACAGAACAATTGTCTACAATTCATCTTGACAATCAACAAAATATTTATTTGTATTGTATTACCAATGGAAGTACATCAGGTATTGCTACTCCCGGGGCATATCAAACTACAATTGGAGATAATCAGGATAATTTTCTTGTGAAATTTAAAGACTGCTCATCAACAGCCAAAGCATCCAGCAATTCCCCAATCTGCATAGGAAATACGCTAGAACTAAAAGCATCAGGTGGTACCAATTATGCTTGGACTGGACCGAACAACTTTACTTCAACTGAACAAAATCCAATAATACCCAATGCAATCGCATCAAATAGTGGTCAATACAGTTGTAAAATAACAGGAACTATAGGCGGATGCGATGGTATTTTAGATTTTATTGTTGTCATCGAAGATAAACTACCTCCAATTCCAGATTTAACAACACTTCCCATATTAACCGGCGATTGCAACTCAATAGTCACTACAATCCCAACTGCAACAGATGTTTGTGCTGGAGTAATTATAGCAACAACTGCAAATCAACTTTCTTATAGTTTACCAGGATCTTATACTATCAATTGGAACTATGACGATGGAAATGGAAACATAGCTACTCAAAACCAAACAGTTATCATCAACAGTCAACCATTACCAACTACAACTTCTCCCCAAAACTTCTGCATCCAACAAAATGCAAATTTAAGTTCAATCACGATCACTGGTCAAAATATAAAATGGTATGATGCTTTGACTGATGGAAATTTATTAACAACTGTAACTCCATTACAAAACGGAATCACTTATTACGCTTCGCAAACTATTAGCAGCTGTGAAAGCGAAAGAATTCCTGTCTTAGTAAACATCCAAAATACGACAACTCCAACAGGAAATTCAAATCAAACTTTTTGTACCAGCCAAAATCCTACTTTAAATACTATTGTAACTACTGGAACAAATATAAAGTGGTATGATAATTCAACTTCAGGAAACATTTTACCCCTTTCAACTCCTTTGTTAAACGGACAAACTTATTATGCTACACAAACACTAAATGGTTGTGAAAGTACAACCAGATTATCCATAACTGTTGCACTTATTTCTACTTTACCTGCAAATAATTATGCTGAATTATTATGTGATGATTTGAATGATGGAACTGAAACCGTGGATTTGAGCAGTTATAATTCTAACCTCATTTCAAATACAACTGATTATAGTTTCACTTATTTCAATTCCTTTTCCGGTGCAGAAAATGAAACGGCAACCAATAAAATAACTAATTTCTTAAGTCACAAATTAGTTACAGGAGAAAATAAAATCTTTGTTCGCATCAATTCAAATACGTCTTGTTATGCTGTTACCGAAATAAAATTGACTCTTTTATCTAAACCAGTTATTAATATTCAGGATATTGTACCAATATGTGAAAACAATAGTATTAGGATTGATGCCGGTGATGGATTTGACAGCTATTTGTGGTCCAATGGAGCAACAACACAATCCATAACAGTAGAAAATCCAGGAGAATTTTCAGTAACAGTAACTGATACTTACAATACCCTTTCGTGTTCGAGTACCAAAAACTTCTTGGTGAAAAAATCAAATAAAGCTATAATTAGTACCATCGAAACCAAAGATTGGACGGATAACGAGAATGTGATAACCGTTTTAGCTACCGGAGACGGAGATTATGAATATTCAATTGATGGCGTAAACTATCAAACCAGCAATCAATTTACAGGAATAATCAGCGGAAAATATAATGTTCTCGTTAGAGACAAAAACGGCTGTGGAACGGCAACCAATGAAGTTTATTTATTAATGTTTCCAAGATTCTTCACCCCAAACGGCGATGGATATAATGATACTTGGAAAATCAATTTTTCGGATAAAGAAGTATATTTAACAGCAAAAATATTCGATCGATTTGGTAAAATAATTAAAATTTTAAATTCCAATGCAGATAGTTGGGATGGAACTTATGACGGAATGAAACTTTTCGCCACTGATTATTGGTTTGTTGTAACCAGAGCTGACGGAAAAGAGTATAGAGGCCATTTCAGCTTAAAGCGATAAGTACTATTTTCCTAAACATATCTTAAACCAAAAAAACATACCTTTACTTTTTCTTATTTTAGCATCAAATTTAGAAACTCAAAACTATGCCTACCGACTGTATCAGCTATCAAAATTCCGGATATTTTTCTGCTTTGATGAATGATTATTTAGATCAAAAACCGGATTTAGACACTTTATACAATCATTTTCCCACCCTGGAGAACTTTGAAAAGCAAATCGCCGAGAAGCAGCTCAATTTCAATGCCGATGGCGATGGTAAAAGACAAACACTTGTTGCAGCATTAGAAAAACAATATTCAAATCTGGAAACTTCCGCTTTGACCCATCAAAACATTGCCGCTCTTGCTGCTGCAAATACTTTTACGGTAACAACAGGACATCAACTCAATTTGTTCAGCGGGCCTTTGTATTTTCTGTACAAAATCATTTCGACCATTAATTTGACCACCGAATTGAAAAAGAAATATCCTGCGTCAAATTTTGTTCCCGTTTACTGGATGGCAACAGAAGACCATGATTTTGAAGAAATAAATTATTTTAATTTTAAAGGCAAAAAATTCAGATGGAACAAAGAAAGTTCGGGACCTGTAGGCCGCCTTTCGACCGAAGGATTAGATGATTTTTTAGCCATTTTTGCATTAGAAATAGGAGCTGGAACGAATGCAAACGCCATCAAAAAACTATTTGAAGATTCGTATCTGCAACACGATACCTTGGCCGATGCCACACGCTATTTAGCCAATAGCCTTTTTGGAGCCTACGGATTAGTGATCCTCGATGCCGATAATGCCGATTTAAAACGAACTTTTATTCCTTATATAAAAGAGGAATTACTACACCAATCCTCGTATAAAGCAGTAATGAAAACCGCCGAAAAACTAAAAGACTACACCATTCAGGTGAATCCGCGGGAAATCAATTTGTTTTATATTGAAGATACTATTCGGGAGCGCATCATTCTTGAAAACGGAATCTATAAAGTAAACCACACAAAAATTACGTTTACCACCACCGAAATTTTAGCCCTGCTGGAAAATCATCCGGAGAAATTTAGCCCCAATGTCATCATGCGTCCGTTGTATCAGGAAGTGATTTTGCCTAATTTATGCTACATTGGCGGAGGCGGAGAAATTGCATATTGGCTAGAACTAAAATCTTTTTTTGAAAAAGTAAACGTTACTTTTCCGATACTTTTACTTCGAAATTCAGCGCTTTTGGCTACCGAAAAACAAGCCAAAAAAGCAGACAAACTCCACTTAAGCTGGAACGATTTATTTGCCAAACAAACGGATTTGGTCAACCGTAAAACCAAAGAATTATCCGAATTTCCAATAGATTTAATTCATTTGAAAGAGCAATTGCGTAAACAATTTGAATCCTTACATGCCATTTCCAATCAAACAGACAAATCCTTTGCAGGAGCGGTAAAAGCACAAGAAACCAAACAAATAAAAGGATTAGAAAATCTTGAAAAACGATTGCTGAAAGCCCAAAAAAGAAAATTAAACGATGTTTTAGAACGCATAACCGACTTGCAAAACGAGTTGTTTCCCAATACAAGTTTACAGGAACGTCAAGCTAATTTTTCGGAGTTTTATATCGAAAACGGTCCCGCTTTGATTCCTGAACTCATCAAGCAATTACACCCTTTAGAAAGTAATTTCAAAATTATCACCTTGCCATAAGCAAGGCTATTTTATAGGATATACCTATAAAAACAAACTGATTTTTAAAGTTTAAAGTCCAAGAGCAATCTCGAAAATAACACATAATGTGCCTAAAATTGTTTTTTTGATAAAATAAATCAACAAAAAAAGTCTATTTTTGCACAAAATTTAACAAACACATACAAATGGCTACAAATAGAACATTTACAATGATTAAACCTGATGCGGTTGCAAACGGGCACATCGGAAACATTCTGGCAATGATTACTACTGCAGGTTTCAAAATCGTTTCTTTGAAATTAACACAATTAACAGTTGCTGATGCTCAAGCTTTTTATGCCGTTCACGCTGCAAGACCATTTTACGGAGAGTTAGTAGAATTTATGTCAAGAGGACCAATTGTTGCTGCTATTTTAGAAAAAGACAATGCAGTAGAGGATTTCAGAACGTTAATAGGAGCTACAAATCCTGCTGAAGCTGCCGAAGGTACCATTCGTAAAGCATACGCCACTTCAATTGGAGAAAATGCCGTTCACGGTTCTGACAGTGATGAAAACGCAGCTATCGAAGGGGCTTTCCATTTTTCAGGAAGAGAGCAATTCTAGTATTCAGATTACAAATAAAAAAATCCAGTTTCAAAATTGAAACTGGATTTTTTTAAACTATAATTTAAACGGTAATTAATTATCGCAGAATAACATCTTTCACCACATCACGGCGCAATTCCTCATTGATCATAGCTATAATTTTAGACTTACCATGACTCAATTCTTCCCGCAAAACCGAAGATGTAAGTTCAACATATAAAGTAGTCCCTTTCAAAACCACATTTCTGGTATAACTGTTTACCCCATTGCCCATAAGGTTTTTCCAAGCCTCTTTCACATCAATTTGATCCATTCCGGGTTGCAACTTATTTACTTGGATAATTTGTTTCAGAACATCCCCAACCGTACTTTGATTATTTAGTCGTTTTGCCATCATCCAGAAGATTTATCGAACCTGTTTTTTTATAATGATATTCTTTTTTCTCTTTATTTTTAAGCACTAATTCATCATCAGACAGCGCAATCAATTCCTCACTCCACTTCATGTAAGGCGTAGCATAATCTAAAAAAACTTTGTCATCAGCAAATCGTACCGTCACATTTTCATACGTATCATTGACTAAAAAAGTACCGTCTAATTGAGGCATTACTTTTTTCCGAAACCCTTTGTTAGTTTTATCAATCTCAAAATAATCAAAATTTTCATTCATGCTATACTCCTTATCTTTCCCCTCCGCCAGTACAACTTTTTCAATTTCCCAATACCCATTTAGTTTTACTATTTCGGCAGGTTTTATTTTTGGCTGACAAGCCACAAAAAACAAGGATACAATCAGAATCCTAAATACATTTTTCATATAAAATTTATTATTTAATTACGTCCTCTCCTTACAAATATCAGAATCATCGGGAGCTGTTTCCTGCTGTACACTATATCTTTTTCTTGTAATTCTTCCTTCGTCAGAATCACAAGAAAAAGGATGCCGCTTCCATCAGGGCTAGGACATTCCAATTAAAGAGCCCTTTTTCAATCCCACAAAGTTAGTCTTATTCAATTCAAAGAAAACAAAAAAAATTAAAAAACACATTAAACTATTTTCTATATTTTTGGTCTTAACTAAAAACCAAAAAACCATGGCAAGAAAAGTTTACCCCCTGCTAATTGCATTGTTTTGTATCAGTTGTGCTTCCGAAACTCCAGATCCCACTCCAACTCCAACAGAAAATATCTATTTCCCCCCAATAACAGGTACGGTTTGGGAAACTAAAACCATCTCAAGTTTAGGATGGAATCAAGCTGCAGTTCAGCCATTATTAGATTAT
This sequence comes from Flavobacterium lacustre, assembly GCF_027474525.2. Taxonomy (NCBI): domain Bacteria; kingdom Pseudomonadati; phylum Bacteroidota; class Flavobacteriia; order Flavobacteriales; family Flavobacteriaceae; genus Flavobacterium; species Flavobacterium lacustre. The sequence continues at coordinate 2,052,605 of NZ_CP114882.2, read as the reverse complement.
TTGGAACTCAAAAACTCAAAAGGATTCATCATTCTCGTCAACGGACGAATTGTAATGGAAAATTATTTCAACGGACACACGCAAGAAACAGGTTGGTATTGGGCAAGTGCCGGAAAAACATTAACGGCAACCCTTACAGGAATTGCACAACAAGAAGGTTTACTAAACATCAATAATAAAGTCTCAGATTACATTGGTACCGGCTGGACCAGTATGCCATTAGCCAAAGAAAATTTAATCACTAACAAGCATTTGCTCAGCATGACCTCAGGCATTGAAGATATTGCTAATGGTGATGATGTCACTCCTGCAAAACTAACCTACAAAGCCGATGCCGGTTCCCGATGGGCCTACCATAATGTATATGTAAAATTACAAGATGTCATTGCGCAAGCGTCAGGACAAACCTGGTCGAGTTATTTCAATACAAAATTGAGAGATAAAATAGGGATGTCAGGAACTTGGATTCAGCTAGACAACAACAATGTTTATTGGAGCACAACCCGAAGCATGGCTCGTTTTGGATTACTTATGTACAACAAAGGAAAATGGGACAATACCGTTATTCTGAATGAAAATTACTTCAACGAAGCAACCAATACATCGCAATCCATCAATCTTGGATATGGCTATTTATGGTGGTTAAACGGAAAATCAAGTTATCATTTGCCACAAACTCAATTGCAATTTAACGGTAGTTTAATCTCTACTGCACCAAACGATATGTTCATGGCTTTAGGCAAAAACGACCAAAAAATCTATGTGATTCCGAGTAAAAAAATGGTAGTAATTCGCATGGGAGATGTAGCCAATCCTGAAAACCCAACTTTTGCTTTATCAGGTTTTGACGCAGAATTATGGACAAAAATCAGTGCTTTGTACCAATAAAAACTACTTCGTTTTCATTCGTTTCATAAAACCTAAAACAAAGAAAACCAATCCAAGTATCAATAAAACATAGTAAATACTGAGATTTTTGTCTCTTACAATATTGGATAAAACAAAAGCAATAATACTGGCAAAATAAAAATAAATAGGATTACTATTTTTAAAAGAAGAGAAATTCATTGTACTATTATTAAAGTAATCTTTGTCAAAGTTCAAAACTTTGACAAGGATTTTTTATTTAAAGAAACTATCCACAAATTCATATTTGTTGAACACTTGCAAATCTTCGATTCCTTCACCAACACCAATATATTTTACCGGAATCTGAAATTGATCCGAAATACCAATGACAACACCACCTTTTGCCGTTCCGTCTAACTTTGTTACGGCAAGAGCAGTAACTTCAGTAGCAGCAGTAAATTGTTTGGCTTGTTCAAAAGCGTTTTGACCTGTAGAACCATCCAGAACTAATAATACATCGTGTGGCGCATCCGCAACTACTTTTTGCATTACTCGTTTTACTTTAGTCAATTCGTTCATCAAATTAACTTTATTGTGTAAACGTCCCGCTGTATCAATAATAACAATATCCGCATCTTGCGCCACTGCCGATTGCAACGTGTCAAAAGCAACAGAAGCTGGATCGCTCCCCATATTTTGCTTTACAATAGCAACACCTACTCGGTCTGCCCAAATCTGTAATTGATCAATAGCCGCAGCACGAAAAGTATCCGCAGCACCCAAAACTACTTTATAACCCGCTTTGTTAAATTGATAAGCCAGCTTCCCGATGGTGGTCGTTTTACCAACTCCGTTGACACCAACAACCATTAAAACATAAGGCTTCGTTTGAATAGGTATTACAAATTCTGTGGCTTCTCCTGTATTGGTTTCAGACAATAAACCAGCTATCTCTTCTCTTAATATCTGATTCAATTCGTCTATGCCCAAATATTTATCTGAAGCAACACGATTTTCAATACGGGTAATTATTTTAAGAGTAGTATTCACTCCAACATCCGAAGAAACAAGTATTTCTTCCAAATTATCTAAAACTTCGTCATCAACCTTAGATTTCCCCGCAACCGCTTTGGTTAACTTGGAAAAAAAAGTTGTTTTAGATTTTTCAAGACCTTTGTCTAATGTTTCTTTTTTATCTGATGAAAATATTCTTTTGAAAAAACTCATTTTGATTTGAGATTTACGAATGGAGATTTGGGAATTCAAAAATCCAATTGTTTGTTTTTAATTATCTAAAAAACACTTACGAATTTAGAACGGTAAATATAGAAAATAAAAAAGCTACTTCCGAATGAAAGTAGCTTTTCTATATAATGTAATTATGAATTATTTCTTTTTCAAGAATTCATCAACTGCTTCAGGAGCCATAATAGATTCTACGAATGTATATGCACCAGTTTTTGGAGATTTCACCATTTTGATGGCTTTTGATAATCTTTTAGAAGCGGTTTGTAACGATGCTACGGTTTTCTTTGCCATGACTAATTATTATTTAATTTCTTTATGAACAGTTACACGTTTCAAGATTGGATTAAATTTTTTAATCTCTAATCTGTCTGGAGTATTTTTTTTGTTCTTTGTTGTTATGTATCTTGAAGTTCCTGCAACACCTGATGTTTTGTGTTCAGTACATTCTAAAATTACCTGGATTCTATTTCCTTTCTTTGCCATCTTGCTATATATTTATTTTGGAAAAGATTATTTAATAAATCCTTCTGACTGCGCTTTTTTCAAAACTGCAGCGATTCCATTTTTGTTAATTGTTTTTATCGTAGATGCAGCTACTCTTAGAGTAATCCATCTATCTTCTTCTGGAAGATAAAAACGCTTTTTAACTAAGTTTACAGAAAATTTTCTCTTAGTCTTATTCATAGCGTGAGAAACGTTATTTCCTACCATCGCTCTTTTACCTGTAAGGTCACAAACTCTTGACATTATACTTATCTTTTATCGTTATTCAAAATCAGGGTGCAAAGAAAAGAAAAATAAACGGATGAAGCAAAAAAATTATGATACATTTTTTAAAATTTCTTTCTGCAGCATTTCTAAACTCTTAATCGTCGCTCTATCTATCACTTTTTCACGGGGTTGGCCAAAATTAAATTCTTCAACAATTACTTCATTTGGCGTAGCCAATGCTATAAAAACAGAACCAACCGCCGCATCTGTATCGTCTTTTGTAGGTCCGGCATTTCCTGAAGTGGCAATTGCATAGTCTGTTTGCATCATTTGCTTTACGCGCAAAGCCATAGCCGAAGCCACTTCTGCACTAACTACAGAATGCTCTTGTATTAAACTTTCTGACACACCTAAAACATTAATTTTCACATCAGTTGCATACGAAACCACGCTACCTTTAAAATAGGTTGAAGCCCCCGGAACCGACGTCAAAACTTCCGCAATTTTTCCACCCGTACAACTTTCTGCTGTAGCGATGGTTTTAAGTTGTTTTTTCAACAATCTTCCTACCACAACTTCAATCGTTTCGTCATCATCAAAACCAACAATTATATCGTGGATGATTGCATCCAATGAGTTGACATTTGCTTCAATAGCAGCCTCTAACTTCTCCTTATCAGTACCTCGTGCAGAAAGCCTCAAACGAACTCTTCCCGGCGCAGGTAAATAGGCCAATTTAATAAACTCAGGAAGGTTATTTTCCCATTCTTCAATACGTTCAGCGACCATACTTTCGCCTTGTCCATAAGTAAGAATTGTTTTGTGAATAATGTAAGGTCGCTTATATTCCTTGACTACTTTGGGAATTATTTCATTCTCAACCAAATATTTCATTTCAAAAGGAACTCCCGGAAGCGAAATAAAGACTGTATTTTCTTTTTTCATCCACATTCCCGGAGCGGTTCCCACTTGGTTATGAAGTACCGTGCATTTTGAAGGAACAAGCGCTTGATCTTTATTGATTTGCGTTATAGTACGTTTATAAAAACCTTCTATAAGTTGTGTTACATGAGTCAAAACATCTTGATTAACAACCAATTCATCTTCAAAATAATCACAAAATGTTTTTTTGGTAATATCATCTTTTGTCGGTCCTAAACCTCCGGTTATAATCACTAAATCAACCGCATTTTGAAGCTTCAAAAAAGTATCTAAAATATGCTGTTTATTATCCGAAATCGAAATCATTTCATGAATCTCTACTCCAATTCTATCTAATGATTTAGCTATAAAACCAGAATTTGTATCTACAATTTGTCCTATTAAAATTTCGTCGCCAATAGTAATTATGGTTGCTTTCATTTTTGGAAGTATTTATCAGGATTGATAACCTGTTGTTTTTAAAGTAAACACAAACAAAAAAAAGACTCAAAACCAAAATGGCGAATCTTTATTGTTTGTATTAAATTGGGAGTTTTTTTGCTACGAATGAAGTAAAAAACTACAAATCAAAGTCTTTTTTTATTTCTTTGATTGCATCACTTACTTGAGTTTTAACACTCTTGAAGGTCTCTTTAATATCTTTCTTTTTCCCTTCAGTTTTTGTCCAGGCTTCTATTTGCAGAATTTCTTCAAAAGCTACATTTAAACCTAACAAATCTAAACTGGGTTTTATTTTATGAGCATAAGCATACGCATGTTTATGATCTTTCTTTTTTATTCCTTCTTTAACTTGTAATAAATCGTCTGGAACTTCGGTAACGAACAGTGTCAAAATCTCTTTTACAAATTCTGGATCGTTGTCTGAAAGTGCGTACACTTTGGAAAGGTTGTATTTTAAAGCCATTATTTTACTTGTATTCTAAATAATTTTTGTCCTTCTAAAAATCCTTCTAAAACATCATCCGGTTTTACAACAGCAACTCCTTCCGGCGTTCCTGTAAAAATAATATCACCTATTTTTAGTGTAAAATATTGTGAAACATATGAAATCAGCTCATCAATATTCCACAACATAAAACTTGAATTACTTTTTTGAACCGTAATATTGTTATTAGTTAATTCAAATGTAATATTTTCTAATGAACTAAATTGATTTTTAGGCAAAAATTCTCCAATAACTGCCGAACCGTCAAATGCTTTGGCTTTTTCCCAAGGCAATCCTTTCGCTTTTAATTTTTCTTGCAAATCCCTTGCGGTAAAATCAATCCCCACACTAATCTCATCATAGTATTTATGAGCAAATTTAGGCTCGATATACTTTCCAACTTTACTGATTTTTACAATAATTTCAATTTCGTGGTGAATATCCTCCGAGAATTCAGGAATCACAAACGGATGCTGTTTTAACAAAACTGCCGAATCCGGCTTCATAAAAACCACTGGTTCCGTAGGCCTATCATTGTGTAATTCCTCAATATGGTTGGTGTAATTTCTACCGATGCAGATTATTTTCATAACTTGAGTTTTGGGTTCTGGGTTTTGGGTTTTGAGTTCTGGGTTTTGGGTTTTGGGTTTTGGGTTTTAGAGGAATGTTACTCCCAATACCTAAAACCCAGTACCCAATACCTATTTTGTATTTAGTTTTCTTAATTTAATGGCTGTCAAAACCTTTTTGGTATACAACGGAAAATCAGCATTCTGAATCCAACTAAAATAGCCTGGTTCAGTTTCTAAAACTTTATGCACTTTAACTCCTTTGTGTTTTCCAAAAGCAAAAATTTCTTCATCATCTTTATCAAAAGCAATCATTCCTGCAAAATCAGCAATCTTTTTCCGAGTTGAAAATTCAGAAAGCAATTTCATATCATTTTCCAATTCCGGATACCGGTCTAATTGTGCTTTTAATATTTCATAAGTAGCCATCGTATCCGCTTCCGCAGAATGGGCGTTTTCAAGGCCTTTATCACAATAAAACTTAAGCGCAGCGCTCAAGGTTCGCTCCTCCATTTTATGGAAAATCGTTTGAACATCAACAGAAACTCTGCCTTTCATATCAAAATCAACTCCGGCTCTCAGCAATTCTTCCGCTAATAGAGGAATATCAAATCGATCCGAATTAAACCCAGCCAAATCACTGTCTTTAACCATATTATACACCTGTGATGCCAACTCATTAAAAGTAGGCTCATTGGCTACTTTTTCATCTGTAATTCCATGAACCGCTGTTGTTTGTGGCGGAATTGGAATAGTTGGATTCACTAACCATGTTTTGCTTTCTTTGTTTCCGTTAGGATATACTTTAAATATTGAAATTTCTACAATTCTATCTTTTCCGATATCAATTCCTGTAGTTTCCAGGTCGAAAAAGCAAATTGGCCTATTGAGTTTGAGTTCCATTTTTATTTTTTATACGGATACAAATATATCAATTTGAGTTTAATCTGATTTAAATTTTGCGGTTTAAAGTTGTCAAAAACAATCCCTTTTTCATAAAAAAAACCCTTTCAGAGTTTAGCACTCCAAAAGGGTTTGTATACTAAAATAGATTACAATTAAAAATCGCTGTCTACATCAAAAGCTTCTAAATAATCGGCTACTCGTTTTACAAAACTTCCTCCTAACGCACCATCAACCACTCTATGATCGTAACTGTGCGATAAAAACATTTTTTGGCGAATGCCTATAAAATCACCTTCCGGAGTTTCGATAACCGCAGGCACTTTACGAATTGCACCCAATGCTAAAATCCCAACTTGCGGCTGATTGATAATTGGTGTACCAAAAACACTTCCAAAAGAACCAACATTTGTAACCGTATACGTTCCTCCTTGTGTATCATCTGGCTTTAATTTTCCCAGTTTAGCACGATTTCCTAAATCATTTACCGCTTTGGCCATACCAACCAAATTCAATTGATCTGCATTTTTAATTACAGGAACAATTAAGTTTCCGTTTGGCAATGCTGCCGCCATTCCAAGATTGATATTTTTCTTCTTGATAATATAATCTCCTTCTACCGAAATATTCATTCCCGGAAAATCTTTCAAGGCTTTTGCCACTGCTTCCATGAATATTGGTGTGTACGTCAACTTCTCACCTTCTCTTTTTTCGAAAGCTGTTTTTACTTTATCCCTCCATTTTACAATATTTGTAACATCAACTTCTATAAAAGATTGTACGTGTGCTGAAGTTTGGATAGAAGCCATCATATAACCGGAAATCAGCTTGCGCATTCTGTCCATTTCTACCATTTCATCACCACCGTTTACAGAAACCGGAGCGGCTGTTGACGATACTGTTTTGACTGCTATTTTTTGAGGTTGGGATGCTATTTCTTTAGACTCTTGAACCTTTGTTGGATTTGTTTTTTTATTGGCAACAAAATTCAAAATATCTTCTTTAGTAACGCGTCCTTCTTTTCCTGAACCGCTGATACTTTCTAATTCAGCCATTGAAACACCTTCTTCTTTGGCAATATTTTTTACTAAAGGCGAAAAGAATTTATCACTTTCAGAGAAATTTACCGGAGCCGCAACAGTTTCTTTAACAGCTGCAATTGTTTTTTCAATCGTGTCTACTTCAACTGGAGCAGCAACTTCTTCTTTTACTTTTGCAGGAGCTGCATCGCCTTCGGTTTCAATAATAGCTATGGTTTGTCCCACTTGAACTAAATCATCTTTACCAAATAATTGTTCTACTAAAACACCCGAAACTTCACTTGGCACTTCGCTGTCTACTTTATCAGTAGCAATTTCGAGAACTGCTTCGTCGGCTTCAATTTTTTCTCCAACTTGTTTCAACCAATTGGTTATTGTTGCTTCTGCAACACTTTCTCCCATTTTTGGAAGTTTTAATTCAAATCTTGCCATATTATTACCCTAAAAGGTGATTTTGATTTTCAGTTTGCGAATTTACTAAATATTTTAAATATAAATTACATTAAACGCAATTTATCGCTCTATTTCTATAATCTCTCCTCTTTCGCTATTTGTATTACTCCCAATTAAAAAATCAGAATATTTGGGTACAATTTTAAAAGTAAATCCTTTGTTTTTTAAAGACGCTAAAACGGCAATACTTTCTTTGAAAGAAACGAATTCGTTGTCCAGAATAATTTCGGTTCCGGCACCTTCTTTAAGCAGTGACGAAAGTACCATTTTTTCTGTTTTTAAGTCGTGAAATACTACTTTTTTTTGCAAAATTAACACCAATTTATTAGCTAATTGTTCGCTGGAGGAATAAAGAACAAAAGATTTTGGAGGCGTTTTAATTTTGGGTTGCCCCTGAAATAGTTTAACCAAAGAAAAAAAGACAATTCCTACTTTCATAAAAGCGGAAAATAAAACAGAAACCTTAAAATGTTTTTGGTAAAAAAACTGCATGGCTTCCTGAAACCGTTTCATATACGTCCCATCTTTCACCGTACTCTCTCCTTTATAGTGAATCACGGTCGTTTCATGGTAATAATAATTCGATTTTCCAGCCTTCAAAACAGTGTAAGACAAATCAATATCGTCCGAATACATGAAGCATTTTTCATCAAAACCGCCAATCTCAAGGTATAAATCGCGTTTCATCAGCATAAAAGCGCCCACGAGAATTTCGATTTTTCCAGTTTGGTTTTCGTCTAAATGTTCTGCGTAGTATTTCCCGAAGATTTTTGACTTTGGAAACATCCTGTACAAACCGGTAATTTTGGTAAAAGCAACAAAAGGCGTTGGAATTCCTCGTTTACTTTCGGGGAGGAAATTCCCGGTTCCATCAATGAGTTTAACGCCTACAATGCCTAAATCAGATTGTTTTTTGGCGAAAGCCAGTACTTTACTAAACGTATCTTCGGCAACAACGGTATCCGGATTGAGAATGCAAATATATTCGCCCTGAGCTTGGGCAACTCCTATATTATTCCCTTTTGGAAAGCCTGAATTTTCGTTGTTTTGAATGAGTTTAACGTTTGGAAATCGCGTTTTCATCATGGAGCAACTGTCATCGGGAGAATTGTTATCGACAACAATAATTTCGCCGTCAATGTTTTCCAAGGCGCTTTGAACGCTTAAAACACATTGCTCGAGAAAATAGCGAACATTATAATTGAGAATGATGACGGATAGTTGCATTTTTCAAAGATATATTTTAAGATGGAAAGTCGCAAAGAATGAAAGTAACAAAGTTTCGCTTCAAAAAGATTACTTTTGCAAAAAAATTAGCCTTGTGAATTACTTATCTGTCGAAAATATCTCAAAATCTTTTGGGGAAAGAACACTTTTTGAAAACATTTCTTTTGGAATTAACAAAGACCAAAAAATTGCCTTTATAGCCAAAAATGGTTCGGGGAAAACCTGCATCATGAAAATTATCAATGGCGAAGATGAGCCGGACACGGGACAAGTGGTTTTGAGAAAAGAAATCAAAATGGCATTCCTGTCACAAGATCATCAATTGCAGGATGAATTGACGATTGAAGAAAGTATTTTCGCTTCGGATAATGAAACTTTGAAAGTGATTGAGCGCTACGAAAAAGCATTGGAAAACCCAGAAGATGAAGAAGCGTATCAAAAAGCTTTTGACCAAATGGACCAACACAATGCTTGGGATTTTGAAACGCAATTCAAACAAATTTTGTTCAAATTGAAGCTGGAAGATTTTAAATTAAAAGTGAAAAATCTTTCAGGCGGACAGAAAAAACGTTTGTCACTGGCTATAATCCTAATCAATCGCCCAGACTTATTAATCTTAGATGAGCCTACGAATCACTTGGATTTAGAGATGATTGAATGGTTAGAAAGTTATTTTGCCAAAGAAAATATTACTTTATTTATGGTGACACACGACCGGTTTTTCCTGGAACGTGTTTGCAACGAAATCATTGAATTAGACAACGGAAAATTATACCAATACAAAGGAAATTACTCTTATTATTTAGAGAAAAAAGAGGAACGAATTGCCTCCGAAAATTCCAGTGTCGACAAAGCGCAAAACTTATTCGTAAAAGAATTAGAATGGATGCGTCGCCAGCCAAAAGCGAGAACAACTAAATCAAAATCACGTCAGGATGATTTTTATGTTATCAAAGAAAAAGCACAAAGTCGCCGCAGAGAGAACAAAGTAGAACTGGAAATTAACATGGAGCGCATGGGAAGCAAGATTATTGAGCTTCACAAAATCTCCAAAAAGTTTAAAGACCATGTCATTTTAGACAATTTCAGTTTTGATTTTCAACGTGGGGAACGCATCGGGATTATTGGTAAAAACGGAACCGGAAAATCGACTTTCCTGAATTTATTGACTGGAACAATTCCGCTTGACGGAGGAAAAGTTGTAGTGGGTGAAACCATAAAAATTGGATATTACACACAAACTGGTATCAATCCGAAACCGAATCAGCGTGTGATTGACATCATCAAAGAATACGGCGAATACATTCCGTTAACAAAAGGAAAAATTATTTCGGCTTCGCAATTGTTGGAGCGTTTTCTTTTTGATGCCAAAAAACAATATGATTTTGTCGAAAAATTAAGCGGTGGTGAATTGAAACGTTTATATTTATGTACGGTTTTGATTCAGAATCCAAACTTCCTGATTCTGGATGAGCCTACGAATGACTTGGATATCGTAACCTTAAATGTACTCGAAAGTTTCCTTTTAGATTATCCCGGCTGTTTGCTTGTGGTGTCGCATGACAGGTACTTTATGGATAAAATTGTAGATCACTTATTTGTTTTTAGAGGTGATGGTGTGATTGAAGATTTCCCTGGGAATTATTCTGATTTCAGAGCTTATGAAGACAGCGCCGATGTAGCGCAAAAAGAAGAAAATAAAGCGGATAAGAAAGATTGGAAACAAAATAATCCAACCGGAAATCTGACTTTCAACGAGCAAAAAGAATATCAGAAAATTGAACGTGAAATCAAAGATTTAGAAATCCAGAAAACAAATATCGAGCAATTATTCTCTGACGGAAAAATTGAAGAGTCAGCCATCGAGAAAAAAGCCAACGAATTGAAAAACATCATCAATAAAATTGAAGAGAAAGAGGAGCGCTGGTTTGAACTTTCGGCCAAAATCGAAGGATAAACCACTCTATTACTAACCTCAACACTTTTTGCGGTAACACTGAATTATATAACCCTATCAGAATTCAAACTCTCATAGGGTTTATTATTTAATCTCCTTTTTTATATTAATTGTACGTAAACACAATGCAACAAATAGTGCTATTCCTCTATTTATAAGTAGTTTTACGCAAAATTTTACGCTAACAACCCAAGTTTTTACCCCATGGTACGTAAAATTTTACCTTAGAGACCTAAAAATTTACCCCTCATGACGTAAAATTTTACGCTGACAACCTAAAAATTTACGTAGCCATACGTAAAATTTTAGGTCCACGACCCAAAATCTTCGGTCATTGTACTTAAATTTTTAGGTTATATTAGATATAAAATCAAGGCAAAAAACATTTTCTTTAAAATAAAAGCCTTAAATTTATAGTAGATTTTGATAGCTTCTATCCCAACTTAGAACAGGAGCACGCTTTCTATTACAACTGATATTCAAACAGTTAATTAATTTTACAAAAGTTCTAATTATTCATCTTATACTTAGTTATCATGATAAATTTTAGTTTAAGACCACAAGGCGATTTTATCTGGACTGCCGAATATCGCGAGTTATATGTTCTCACAGAACATTGGCAGTCCGATTTACAATTTTATAAAAGTGATTTGCGTTTTTTGTACCATCTCATTGATAAATATTTCATTTGGCTGGTCAACAAAGAAAATCTGGACGGAATGAGGACCATAGCGTCTGATTTGTCTGAAAGCGTCAAAAACTGTGACAAACTGCTGGAGAAAACGTCTAAACATTTGACTCATCTGGCCGAACTAATTGATGATCCTTTTAAATATGATTCTCATAAATTCAGAAGCGAGCACGAGGAATTAGAAAATGAGATTGCATCGTTTATCAAAAATTTCTGGAAAATCAAAAAAGACACCTTTGCAGTATCGGAACATGTTATCGAAAAAGGCGTTCAAAGATTAAATCCTTAGGCTATTCAAGTCCGACTTACAGAAAACAAAAAAACCACAACAAAATGATTCTGTTGTGGTTTTTTATTTTACAAATCTGAAGTTTTTACCAAGCTATCGGATTGTAATCTTTGAGGAACTTTCCACACCAATGTTTGCCCGTATTAATACCGTCAAACAAGGGATCCATAACCCGTGCTGCACCATCAACAATATCTAATGGCGGCTGAAAATCTTCTTCTTCCTGTTTTCTTTTGGCTAATTCGGCAGGATCTTCATCGGTTACCCAACCGGTGTCAACAGCATTCATAAAAATTCCGTCTTTGGCCAAGGTTCCTGCTGCGGTGTGCGTTAACATATTCAGAGCGGCTTTCGCCATATTAGTATGCGGATGACGGTCTTCCTTGAAATCTCGGTAAAACTTCCCTTCCATTGCCGAAACATTGATGATGTGTTTTTTACCTGTATTGTCCTTTTTCATCACTTCCGAAAGACGGTTACATAACACAAAAGGTGCCACGGAATTGACCAGTTGTACTTCGATCATTTCGGTAGTTTCTATTTGACCCAACTTCAAACGCCAGCTGTTTATTTTTCGCAAATCGACTTGCTGTAAATCGGCATCGAGTTCTCCTTCCGGAAAAACTTCTTGTGCCACCAAAGCATTATCAAACGAATACGGAATCTGGGACAATTTGGCGGAAGCCCTTAAACCAATTCCCGGTTCCGGTCCGTGCCAAGTCACCGGCATATTTTGATTAGAAGAAGCGCCTGTTGTGAGTACTTTTAATTCTTCGAGGCAATTGGTGTGGTCCAACAACAATTCTTGCGCTTGCTTGGGCAAAGATGCTATAGAGCGTTCTTCGTTTTCCATTAAATGCGTATAAAAACCTGCTGGTCTTCGCACTGTTTGTGCTGCATTATTAATCAGAATATCCAATCGCTCGTATTTTTGTTCTATAAAATTACAGAAAATCTCTACGCTGGGAATGTGCCGCAAATCGAGTCCGTGAATTTTTAAGCGATGTCCCCAATCCATAAAATCAGCCTCTTGAGCAAACCGCAAAGCAGAATCTACTGGGAAGCGAGTCGTTGCAATAACAGTTGCCCCAGCACGCAAAAGCATTAATGTAATGTGATACCCAATTTTGAGGCGAGAGCCGGTAATGACTGCGATTTGTCCTTTTACATCGGCGGTTTGAAAGCGTTTGGCATAATTAAAATCACCGCAATCCGTACACATCGTATCATAAAAATGATGCAATCTGGTAAACTCGGTTTTACAGACATAGCAGTTTCTGGGCGTTTCGAGTTCTAATTGTTCTTTGAGTGCAAGATCATGCATCGCTAATAATTTTGGCGCTACAAATACACTCGCTTCACGGGCGTGACGAATTCCGGTTTCCTTGCGGGCGGTTCTGTCTCGTTTTTCTAATTTTCGTTTGGCTACTGCTTTTCCGTCCTTTTTTCTTTTGGCAAACTCCTCCCGATCCGGACGAGAAAACTGCCCTGCCGCTTTGATTAAAGCAGTTCGTTGTTCTTTTGGAATCTCAAATATTTGGTCTGTATCTGTATTCAATTGTGCCAAAATAGCAATGCATCGGTCAATTTCTTCCGAAGTTATGGCAGTACTATTCTCTATTCCTTCATTCACCATCATAAAAAACAGGTATTTCTCTTGGTAGATATTCCAAGGGAGCAAATATAGCCTTTTTAAAGTTTTATCCATTTCAAAGTCATCAAGCCCGAAGTCTTTACTTTATAATTTTCTACTTGATGCTTTTTGCCTTTCGATTATTATCTTAGTATCTTCGTCCTCTCATTGCAACGATTCCTATGCTGTTTCAAATAAAATCATACCTACAATTTCTTTGGCACTCCAAAAATGAGCATGCGGTGCATTCGCCTTTTGTATTTAGTTTGTTGACGAAATGTTTTTATGACAAAAAATCGAAATCGGAATATTCAATTCTAAAAAGCTACCGCCAATCCCTTTTAGAAAACAAAAACACGATTGAAGTCACTGATTTTGGTGCGGGTTCCAAAGTTTTTAAATCCAATACCAGAGAAATTAATAAGATTGCCAAAACCGCTGGAATTAGTCCAAAACGTGCCGAATTATTATTTCGAATCACAAATTATTTTCAGCCGGACTCTATTTTAGAAATTGGAACTTCCTTAGGATTGGCAACTGTTGCGCTTTCGTTGGGAAATCCAAAAGCAACCCTTACGACTTTAGAAGGCTGTCCAAATACAATGGCAATTGCAAAAAATCAATTGCAAGTATTGAATATCAATACTGTAAAATCTATTGTAACCGAATTTTCCGAATATTTCAAAACTCAAAGCACAAAACCCAAAGCACAAAACCTAATCTATTTTGATGGCAACCATTCTAAAATTGCCACTTTAGCTTATTTTGAGGCCTTATTGCCAACGATTACCAATGAAAGTGTCTGGATTTTTGATGATATTCATTGGTCGCCTGACATGGAAGAAGCTTGGGAAATTATAAAAAAACATCCAAAAGTGGCTGTCACTATTGATACGTTTCAATGGGGGCTGGTATTTTTCAGAAGAGAACAAGAAAAAGAACATTTTATAATCAGGGTATAGCTTTATAAATTTAAACTAAAAAAAACTCATGGACATCAAACAAATTTTCGAAAACAACCGAAATTGGATTGCCAAACAACTACTGGCAGATGAAAATTATTTTGACACATTAGCCAAAGGACAATCACCTGAATTTCTATATATTGGCTGTTCAGACAGTCGTGTTTCAGCCGAAGAACTAATGGGTTTACAACCGGGAGAGGTTTTTGTACACCGCAATATTGCCAATATGATTCCGAATACCGACCTCAATTCGATGTCAGTTATCAATTATGCCGTGATGCATCTAAAGGTGAATCATATCGTCGTTTGCGGACATTATGGTTGTGGCGGTGTTCATGCTGCCATGCAACAATCAGACTTAGGTATTTTAAATCCTTGGTTAAGAAACATTCGGGATGTGTACCGAATTCACAGAAAAGAACTTGATTCGATATCAGACGAAGGCGAAAAATACAAACGATTAGTAGAATTGAATGTGCAGGAACAATGCATCAATGTCATTAAAACTGCCGAAGTTCAAAAAGCAAATACAGAACGGAATTTAAAAGTTTATGGTTGGATTTTTGATATTCATACCGGAAAATTAGTCGACCTAAAAATAGATTTTGATGAGATATTAAAAGACATTACAAAGATTTACAAAATAACAAACTAAGCTAAAGTTCTACTCTAAATCCGAAATTCTTTAGCATAAAAAAAAGCGACAGCCATTACTGACTGTCGCTTTCTCATTGAATTAGTTAATTGTTTATTGTTTAGCTTCTTTCATTTCTTCTGATTTTGCTCCCATTCTGTTTAGTTTCAACATTGGTGCAAATTTAAATTTCAAACCTGCAATTTTTCTGTTATCTTCAGCGGTAAGTCCTTCTTTTTCTACTGTATTTTTACGACTGTCTAATGCTTCATACATCAATTTTACTTCATCCCAATCTTCACGAGAATAGCTGTCTTTACGGTCTTCAGCAGTATGAATAAACTGTTGGTATACACGGTGAATATTCGATGCATTTACCCAGTTAAAGTTCATATCATCCCCTATTTTACCTTCGCCAAATAAAGCATTACGCAATTGTTGTTTAGGATTAACCACTGCAGCCGGTTGATCAGCAGTTAAATCTGCTTCTACTTTAGCTTTCAATTCCAGGTATTTTGCTCTGCTGGCATCAATACGTTCCTGAGCTGCAATTTTATCTTTCAAGTTTGCCAAAGCAGCATCTGCCTCAACGCTTCTCATTTGATAATCGGCATCAATAGCCTGCCAGTTTCCCTTTGCGTCTAATGAAGCAACATTA
The DNA here is from genome assembly GCF_027474525.2 of Flavobacterium lacustre. NCBI lineage: Bacteria > Pseudomonadati > Bacteroidota > Flavobacteriia > Flavobacteriales > Flavobacteriaceae > Flavobacterium > Flavobacterium lacustre. The sequence goes on along the minus strand of NZ_CP114882.2, from coordinate 2,036,911 downwards.
CCTAACGAATCGACATACATTACATAGGTGTCAACCGTTTTTTGAGCTTCTGTTTCTTTTTCATCCTTACAAGAAGCAAACCCTAAAGCGACTAACGCAATTCCTAAAAACAATTTTGTATTTTTCATAATTTTCTAATTTTAAATGATTACCACGGTAAATGTAATTTGACACACCTGATATTCAATAGATAACCAAAAATTATGAAAACAATCGTGTTAATTATGAAATAAAAATAAGTAGTGTAGGATTGTGTCTGTCTCCATTTAAAAAACCGGTCATATCAAATCCAGTCATATCAAACTACCTTTTTTACACCAAGAGAAATGTAACAAAAATGTATTTTAAGCTACTTATGATTAATTCAAAAGTCTTTTGTACTTTTAAAATCTAAAAAACATAAATCTGCAACAGCAAATTCCGATGGCAAAACCACTAATAAAAATAACCAATATTAAACGAGATTTTGTGCTCGGAAACGAAATTGTATATGTACTAAAAGGTATTGATTTACAAATAAATAAAGGAGAATATGTTGCATTGATGGGACCTTCCGGCTCCGGAAAATCAACTTTAATGAATCTTTTGGGTTGTTTAGATACGCCTACTTCGGGCACATACATTTTGAACGGAAAAGATGTCAGCCAAATGAAAGATGACGAATTAGCCGAAATCCGAAATAAAGAAATTGGTTTCGTTTTCCAGACTTTCAATCTTTTGCCAAGAACGACTGCTCTTGATAACGTAGCATTACCTATGATTTATGCCGGTTTTTCTAAATCAGAACGCAACAAAAGAGCTACCGAAGTTTTAGAACAAGTAAATCTTTCGGACAGAATGGATCACCAACCGAACCAACTTTCGGGAGGACAACGCCAGCGTGTAGCTATTGCGAGAGCATTGGTCAACAAACCTTCTATCATCCTTGCCGATGAACCTACCGGGAATTTAGACAGTAAAACATCGGTTGAAATCATGAAGCTTTTTGGCGACATTCATGCCAATGGAAACACGGTTATTTTAGTTACTCACGAAGAAGAAATCGCGGCTTATGCCAATAGAATTATTCGTTTGAGAGATGGATTAATCGAAAGCGATACTACAAAATAGTTTATTGGGTTAAACGTTTAATCTATTAAACATACAAAAATGAAAATATATACTAAAACTGGTGATCAGGGAACTACAGCGCTTTTTGGAGGAACTCGCGTTCCTAAAGACCATGCACGAATTGACAGTTACGGAACGGTCGATGAATTAAATTCCTATATAGGACTCATACGCGATCAGGAAATGAATGCGCATTACAAAGAAATTCTAATTGAAATTCAAGACCGATTATTTACCATTGGAGCCATTCTTGCTACACCTCCGGAAAAAGAGGTTAAAAAAAATGGAGAACTTCGGTTGCAAAAACTAGGCATTGTAGAGTCTGATATTGAATTATTGGAAGCTGAAATAGATACAATGGAAGAAGCGCTTCCGCCAATGACTCATTTTGTTTTACCGGGCGGACATCAAACTGTGTCATATTGTCATATTGCACGATGTGTTTGCCGCCGTGCAGAGCGTTTAGCAGTACATTTAAGTCATAATGAACCTGTTGCCGAAATCGCAATTAAGTACCTAAACCGACTTTCTGACTACCTTTTTGTGTTGGCACGAAAGTTGTCTCATGATTTGAACGCCGAAGAAGTCAAATGGATTCCAAGGAAATAGTTGAGGGTTTTAGAAAATAGTTTCAGATTACAATTTGATACTTTAAGGCTAAAACATTAAACAAAAAAAGACGTTCTTAACTTTTTATTAAAATAAATCGATTTTTACTTGTCTTTTTCAGTAAAAAATTTATTTTTGCACAAAACTAAATCGACAACAAATGTATTGGACATTAGAATTAGCATCTTATTTAAGTGATGCACCGTGGCCTGCTAACAAAGACGAACTTATTGACTACGCTATTAGAGCAGGAGCTCCATTAGAAGTAGTAGAAAACCTTCAATCTATTGAGGATGAAGGCGAGATATATGAATCAATGGAAGAAATTTGGCCAGATTATCCCACAGACGAAGATTATCTTTGGAATGAGGATGAATATTAAAAAATAACCCAAGAAAAAGTCTCAAAAGAGGCTTTTTTTTTGGTTAAATTTACAGAGTTATATAAAACAGAAATACAAATAAATCATGAGCTTCATAAACAGTATTATTAAAGTCTTTGTTGGTAATAAATCACAAAAAGACGTCAAAGCTTTACAACCTTATTTAAACAAAATAAAGACTTTCGAGACTCCGCTACAATCCTTATCTCATGATGAGTTAAGAGGCAGAACCGTTTTTTTTAAAGAAAAAATAAAACAAGCCCGTTCTGAAAAAGATGCTAAAATTTCGGCATTAAAATTAGAAGTGGAGAAAATAGAAGATATCGACAAAAGAGAAGATATCTATGTTGCCATTGATGCTTTAGAAAAAGAAGCTTACGATATTTCGGAAAAAACATTAATGGAAATTCTTCCGGAAGCGTTTGCTGTTGTGAAAGAAACGGCCAGAAGATTTAAAGACAATACTCAAATTGTAGTAACCGCTACTGCAAAAGACCGTGAACTTTCGGCTACAAAACCCTACATTACTTTAGAAGGTGACAATGCCATTTGGGCGAATTCATGGAATGCCGCAGGGAAAGAAATTACCTGGGACATGATTCACTATGATGTACAATTGATTGGCGGAATGGTTTTGCACGAAGGAAAAATTTCTGAAATGCAAACGGGTGAAGGAAAAACATTGGTTGCAACTCTGCCTTTATATTTGAATGCCTTGACAGGAAACGGTGTACATTTAGTAACCGTGAATGATTATTTAGCCAAACGTGACAGCACTTGGAAAGCTCCATTGTTTGAATTTCACGGATTGACTGTTGAATGTATCGACAATTACCAACCAAGCTCTGAAGGAAGAAAAAAAGCGTATGATGCTGATATTACTTATGGTACTAATAACGAATTTGGTTTTGACTACTTAAGAGATAATATGGCACATTCGCCAGAAGATTTAGTGCAAAGAAAACACAATTATGCTATTGTCGATGAGGTCGATTCTGTATTGATTGATGACGCCAGAACACCACTTATTATTTCCGGTCCAGTTCCGCAAGGAGATCGTCATGAGTTTAACGAATTGAAACCAAAAATTGAAAATTTGGTGGCACTGCAAAGACAATTGGCTAATGGATTCTTATCTGAGGCTAAAAAATTAATCAAAGAAGGAAACACAAAAGACGGTGGATTCTTGTTGTTGAGAGCATACAGAAGCTTACCTAAAAACAAAGCATTGATTAAGTTTTTGAGTGAAGAAGGAATCAAACAATTGCTTCAAAAAACTGAAAATCAATACATGCAGGATAACAATCGCGAAATGCACAAAGTTGATGAAGCATTGTATTTTGTAATTGAAGAAAAAAATAACCAAGTAGAATTGACAGACAATGGTATTAAATACCTTTCTGGAGATACTGATTCTGACTTTTTTGTACTTCCGGATATTGGAACAGAAATCGCTGCAATCGAAAAGAAAAAATTAGACAAAGACGCAGAAGCGGAAGAAAAAGAAAGATTGTTTCAAGATTTTGGTATCAAAAGTGAGCGAATTCACACTTTGACTCAATTATTGAAAGCGTATACCCTTTTTGAAAAAGATGTAGAATATGTAATCATGGATAATAAAATCATGATTGTTGATGAACAAACGGGTCGTATCATGGATGGGCGTCGTTATTCGGACGGATTACACCAAGCGATTGAAGCCAAAGAAAATGTAAAAATCGAAGCTGCTACACAAACATTTGCAACAGTAACGTTACAAAACTATTTCAGAATGTACAGCAAACTGGCCGGTATGACCGGAACAGCTGTTACAGAAGCTGGTGAGTTATGGCAGATATACAAATTGGATGTAGTTGAAATCCCTACCAACAGAGGTATGGCAAGAAAAGACAAAGAGGATTTTATTTACAAAACGACTCGTGAAAAATTCAATGCTGTAATTGAAGATGTAACCGAATTATCTAAAGCCGGAAGACCCGTATTAATTGGTACAACATCTGTAGAGATTTCAGAATTATTGAGCCGAATGCTAAAAATGCGTGGGGTTACTCACAATGTATTGAATGCAAAAATGCACAAGCAAGAAGCCCAAATTGTTGAAGAAGCAGGAAAACCAGGTGTAGTTACTATTGCAACAAACATGGCAGGACGTGGAACGGATATTAAATTATCAGCCGAAGTAAAAGCTGCTGGAGGATTAGCAATTGTAGGTACAGAACGTCATGATTCACGTCGTGTTGACCGCCAGTTACGTGGTCGTGCCGGTCGTCAAGGAGATCCAGGAAGTTCTCAATTTTATGTTTCACTTGAGGATAACTTGATGCGTTTATTTGGTTCCGAAAGAGTAGCCAAAGTAATGGATAGAATGGGATTGGAGGAAGGAGAAGTGATTCAACACTCTATGATGACCAAATCTATCGAACGTGCTCAGAAAAAAGTAGAAGAAAACAACTTTGGTGTTCGTAAACGTTTGTTAGAATATGATGATGTTATGAATGCGCAACGTGAAGTGGTTTATAAACGCCGTCGTCACGCTTTGTTTGGGGAACGTTTAAAATTAGACATCGCCAATATGCTTTATGATACTTGCGAATTGATTGTAGATGAAAATAAAGGATCTAATAATTTCAAAAATTTCGAATTTGAATTGATTCGTTACTTTTCAATCACTTCACCGGTTTCTGAAAGTGAGTTCAGTAAATTATCAGAAATTGAATTGACCGGTAAAGTATATAAAGCAACTTTAGAATTTTATACTCAAAAAACGGAAAGAAGTGCTCGTGAAGCTTTCCCAATTATTAAAGGAGTTTACGAAGAAAAAAACAATCAATTTGAGCGTATCGTAGTCCCTTTTACAGATGGAATCAAAACCTTGAATGTGGTAACTGATTTGAAACGTGCCTACGAAACAGAAGGAAATCAATTGATTGCTGATTTCGAAAAAAATATCACGTTGTCTATTGTAGATGAAGCTTGGAAAAAACACTTACGTAAAATGGACGAATTGAAACAATCGGTTCAATTAGCCGTTCACGAACAAAAAGATCCATTGCTTATTTATAAATTAGAAGCATTTAATTTATTCCGTTCAATGCTGGACAATGTCAATAAAGACGTTATTTCTTTCTTGTTTAAAGGTGATTTACCAGCTCAAAGCGTTCCTAATATTCAAGAAGCTAAAGAAGTTCGTCAAAAAGAAGATTACAAATTAAGCAAAGACGAAATTCCAAACAGTGAAGCTATAAATCACGAAGCTGGCGAAACACAACAACGTCAAATTACGGAAACTATCGTTAGAGATATGCCAAAAATAAACCGTAATGACACCATTACAATCAAACAAGTTGCTACCGGAAAAACCGAAAGCATGAAATACAAAAAAGCAGAAAGTCTATTGTCTTCAGGAGAATGGGTCATTGTAAATGACTAATTAAAGTACAATACTGCAAAACTTAAAAACTCCTCAATTAATAGTTGAGGAGTTTTTTTTTATAAATCTGCATTAAAAATCGTTTGTTATAATAAGAAAATCGTGTTTAATTCTTACCAAAAATCAAGCAAACCGGAGCGCATAACGCAATTCTTTTTCCTGTATCAGCAAGACTTCCTGTCGCTTTATCTCTTTTAAAAATTACAATCTCATTCGTATATTGATGTCCTACCAAAAGGAAATTTCCAGTAGGATCAATCGTAAAATTTCTAGGTCCTTTCCCCAAAGTACTTATGTGTCCTTTTGCTTCTAATTTTCCGTTTTTTAGTATTTTAAAAATAGAAATATCATTTGCTTCACCTCTGTTTGAAGCATACAAAAACTTCCCGTCAGGCGAAATATGAATGTCTGCGGAACTAAAAGTACCTTTGAAATCTTTGGCCAAAATAGTTGTTTCATCAATCTTTTTCAACAAGCCCTTAGCATAACTAAAAACAGATAAAGTTCCATCAAGTTCTTGCAAAAGATAAACAAATTTTTTGTCTTTACTAAAAGTCAAATGCCTTGGTCCACTACCCGATTTTACGGCTAAACTATCTTTTATTTGTAAAATATCAGTTGCAGCATTTGGATTATAAGCATAAGAATACACTTTGTCATTTCCTAAATCATTCGCTAAAACATATTTATTATCCGGAGAAAAATGAACCATATGCACATGTGGACCCTCCTGTCTTTGTGTGTTAATTCCTTTTCCAAAATGCTGTATTACTTGCTTAGCTTCCGTTAAACTACCATCACTATTTTTTCCGAAAACTGAAATATTCCCCCCTGAATAATTAGCAACAATCACGTTTTTATCATCATTGATAATATAACAAGGATCTGCTCCTTTTGAACTTTGTTTGTTAATTAAGTCTAACTTTCCGCTTTTAGCATCAAATCCAAAAGCACTTACCGTACTTTCAGGACCGGTTTCGTTTACGGAATAAATGAATTTATTGTCTTTTGAAAGTGTCAAATAACTCGGATTTACGGTGTTTTCTGAAGTATTTTTTAAATTAAAATCTCCAGTTTCAGTATCAAAATCATATACATAAATCCCCTTACTGTCGCAGTTATTTGTATACGTTCCAACAATTAAATTGAGTGTGTTTTTTTGTGCTTGCACCGTTGTAAATATTGAAATTAAAAGAAGAATAAAAACCTTGTTTTTCATAATGGTATAATTTTATAGAAAAGCTAAAATACATAATATATTCATAACGAATATCATTTGTTTGTTCCTTTGAAAAATTATAACAACATCATCAGAAACTGTATACAAATTCGTATTTTTGAAAATAAATTTCAATGAAATCCATTGAAAATACAATCTGGTGAAGTAAACTAAACTTTAGAATGCATTTTAAACATCCCGAAATTTTATACTTTCTACTGCTCCTGATTGTTCCTGTTTTGGTGCATTTATTCCAATTGAGACGTTTTAAAAAAGAGTATTTCACTAATGTTCGTTTACTGAAAACACTTTCTATTCAAACCAGAAAAAGTTCCAAAATAAAAAAATGGTTACTTCTCACTTGTCGAATTCTATTACTTTCTTGTATTATCATTGCTTTTGCACAACCCTTTTTTGATGCCAAAGACAGTAAGAATGCCAACAATGAAATGTACATTATTTTAGACAATTCCTACAGCATGCAAGCCAAAGGCAAAAAAGGGGAATTATTAAAACGTGCTGTACAAGAATTACTCGAAGAAACTCCTGCAAACAGTACCTTTTCGTTGCTCACCAACACTGAAAAATATTGGAATACCGATATCAAAACCATTCAAAATGAGTTACAAAACCTTGAATACAGCGCATCGCCATTTCAATTAGAAAATCTGATAGCACAAATAAAATCACACCATTCACCCTTCAAAAAAGATGTTGTAATTATAACCGATGCCGTAGGATTAGAGCAAAAAAATCTTAAAAACATTGACAAAAACGATTCTTTTTATTTCATAATTCCAAAAGCGGAACAAAAAAATAACATTTCGATTGATAGTGTTTTTATTCACCAAACATTAGATAATTTTTATGAAATAAGTGTTGTATTAACTGGTTTTGGCGAAAATTTAAAACCTGTTTCATTGTCATTATACAATCAAAATAAGCTTATTGCTAAAACGGTCGCAACTTTAGAAACCAAGAAAAAAAACATCAATTTCACCATTCCCAAACAAGCTTTTCATGGTTTTGTTTCTATTGTTGATTCAGGTTTAGAATACGATAACACACTCTATTTCAGTATTTCTAAAACTAAAAAAACCAACATTTTAAGTATTGGTACTGCCGAAAAAAGCCGTTTCATGCCCCGAATTTACACTCCTGATGAATTCAATTACAGCAACTTTGATTTAGCGGCATTAGACTACAACAGCATTGATAAACAAGACGCGATTATTGTCAACGAATTAAACGAAATTCCACAGGCTTTACAAACTACCTTAAACTCTTTTGTCTCTAAAGGCGGGAATTTGATTGTCATTCCTTCGGCTTCGGCAACGATTGAAAATACGAATACTTTTTTGAAATCTTTTGGAAACATCCAATTCAAAGCATTAGAAAACAGAGAAAAACTGATTACGAAAATCAATTTTAATCATCCATTATTTAGTGGCGTTTTCGAAAATAAAATTAATAATTTTCAATATCCAAAAACAAAAAATTCATTTTTAACAGCAAATTCAGAACCATCGGCTTTGTCTTATGAAGATCAAAGTGCCTTTTTGATTGCATTACAAAATAAAATCGGCGGAGTTTTTGTTTTTACTGCATCAATAAATACAGCTAATTCTAATTTTCAACAGTCTCCATTAATTGTTCCTGTTTTTTACAAAATGGCCGTGAGCAATCAAAACACAGGAATAAATTCACTCACGATTGGCAATACAACTCCTTATTTTGCGGATGCTTTATTGGCAAAAGATGCAATTTTGACCGTAAAAGGTAATGAAGAACAATTTATTCCTATTCAACAAATTCTAAACAACAAAGTGCAACTTGTTTTTAATGATTATCCTGAACAAGCTGGAAATTACGGAATTTACAATAAAAAAGACTGGGTAGAAAACATCAGTTTTAATTATAACAGAACCGAAAGTAATTTGGCTTCCGCCAATGAAGATGCTGTTTCCGAGTATAAAATCATTGATTCAATTGCCAGTGTTTTTGACACCATACAAACCAACAGAACGGACAATCAAATTTGGAAATGGTTTCTTATATTTGCATTGTTATTTTTAGCAACAGAAATGGCAATCATCCGATTTGTAAAATAAAATTTTAGTGTTGTTTAAAGAAATGAAAACAGCCCATTTTTGACTTTTTATTTTATCGTTCAACAAAGTATACTTTAGCAAAATAATTAAATTATCATCATGAAAATAATCATCCGAAGCGCCAAAATTATCGACACAAAAAGTCCTTTTCACAACCAGACTTTAGATATTTTAATAACTGATGGTTTCATAGAAAAAATTGGTGCTTCACTTCCTAATACCGAAAATAGTGACGAGATAAAACTTGATAATTTACATCTTTCAACAGGATGGTTTGACTCTAGTGTTTCGCTTGGAGAACCAGGTTTTGAAGACATGGAAACGATTGCAAACGGACTCAATGTTGCCGCACAAAGCGGTTTTACAGCCATTGCTTTACAACCCAACTCCTTCCCGGTTATTGACAATCAGTCGCAAGTGAATTTTGTACTCAATAAAGCCAATGGTTTTGCCACACAACTTTTTCCAATTGGCGCTTTGACCAAAGAAAGTCAAGGAAAAGATATGGCAGAATTATTCGATATGAAAAAAGCAGGAGCAGTTGCTTTTGGCGATTATTCCAAAAGTATTGATAATGCCAATTTGCTAAAAATAGCTTTGCAATATGTACAAGATTTTGACGGATTGGTCATAGCTTTTGCACAAGACGACAAAATAAAAGGAAACGGAGTAGCAAATGAAGGTATTGTTTCAACACGATTAGGACTAAAAGGGATTCCAAATTTAGCCGAAGAATTACAAATCGCCAGAAACTTATTTCTATTAGAATATACTGGCGGGAAATTACATCTGCCAACTATTTCGACAGCAAAATCAACCGCATTAATACAAGAAGCGAAAGCCAAAGGGCTAAAAGTTACCTGCAGTGTTGCAGTGCACAACTTGGTTTTGACTGATGAAAAACTGGAAGGTTTTGACACAAGATATAAAGTTTCACCTCCTTTAAGAACCGAAACAGACCGACAAGCATTACTCAAAGGAATTCTTGACGGAACTATTGATATGATTACTTCCGACCATAATCCGATTGATATTGAACATAAAAAAATGGAATTTGACGGAGCAAAATTTGGCACTATAGGTTTAGAAAGTGCTTTTGGTTCTTTGCTGACGGTATTGCCTTTAGAAACGGTAATTGAAAAATTAACGCTCGGAAAAACTACTTTTGGTATAGAAACAAATACTGTTCAAGAGGGACAAAAAGCAAACCTAACACTATTCAACCCCGAAGGAGAAAGTATTTTTGCAAAAGAAAATATCTTATCAAAATCAAAAAATTCTGCTTTTCTTGGAAATCCAATGAAAGGAAAAGTATACGGAATTGTAAATCAAAACCAATTGGTTTTAAAAAAATAAATCATGAACAATACTATTGAAACGGGAAAAACCGCTGCAATTACCAGTTATATTTTAGGAATTGGCGTATTTATAGCCATGTCTATGAACGCCGAAGATAAAAATCAATTTGCCAGTTTTCATATTCGCCAAGGACTGGGAATTACACTCACTTTTATATCATTAGGTTTAATCATCAGTAATTTTGACAGTTTAATGATATCAGCTCCCATGTGGATTTTCATTTCCGTTTTATGGTCTTATGGTATTTTTAGCGCTATAAAAGGAGATACAAAACCGGTTCCTTTATTGGGAATTTATTTTCAAAAATGGCTTAAAAACATATCCTAAATTACAATGAACTTATCCTTAGAATATAAAATTAGAGAACCAAAAATAAAATTAGACAAAAACCCTCTTTTACTTTTGCTTCATGGTTACGGCAGCAACGAAGAAGATTTATTTTCGTTTGCAACTGAATTGCCAGACTATTACTATATCATTTCGGCTCGGGCTCCTTACGACTTACAGTACGGAAGTTACGCTTGGTACGCCATAAATTTTGATGCTGATCAAAATAAATTTTCGGATAATGAACAAGCCAAAATTTCGAGAGATTTGATTGCTACTTTCATAGATGAATTGCTGGCAAATTATCCTATTGATGCTACAAAAGTTTCCTTAGTAGGTTTTAGTCAAGGATCGATTTTGAGTTATGCAGTAGCACTTTCGTATCCCGAAAAAATCGAGAAAGTAGTCGCTATGAGCGGATATTTGAATTTAGAAATTCTAGCGGAAGATTATCTTAAAAACAACTTTAATAATCTTAAAATCTTTGCTTCACATGGAACTGCTGACCAAGTAATTCCTGTGGAATGGGCTAGAAAAACACCTGTAATTTTAGAAAATTTAGGCATTCAAATCCTATATAAAGAATACCCGATCGGGCATGGAGTCTCGCCTCAGAATTTCTATGATTTTAAAAATTGGCTACTTGAAAATTAATAGTTAGTCGCCGTTTTTCAATGAATATGATAAACGGCGATAAAACTTATTTTTGATATAATAAAGACTGATTTACTTCGAAAGTAATGCTCTTATCGGCATTTACAAAATATTTCAACAACACTTCCCCCCAATATTCTCCATCACTAAAATCAGCAATAATCCATCTGTGGTTTAGAATTTTAACTTTGTTGATAATGAATTTATTAGCTCCTATTTGGTCTTGACCAACGTAAGGATTTCCTTTTGGATTGGAATTAAAATCCAGCAATTTTTCTGTTACCACCGGAATTAATTTTTCATACTGGATTGTTTTATCACCACTTCCGGAATCAAAATAATTTTGTGCATTTTCATTTTTTTCTAAAGAAAAATAATTAGCTTCCGCTAATTTATTAGTAACCGAAGTCAAGCTGTCTTTTAATTTTGTCGTTACTTTTTTATATCTGTTTTGTTCAAAAGCAACTTCTTTACTCAAAAACATATAGGTAAAAATAGTCATCAAAACGGACAGAATAAACAGGTAAAGAAATAATGATTTTTTCATTTTATATTTTAATTAAATAGTGATTTCTAAAGTATCATAAGCCAAAAAAACATTTTCAGGAAGCTTTTTTTGAACTTCATTATGAAAACCCAAAATATGACTGATATGCGTGAGATAAGCTTTTTCGGGTTGCACCAAAGTTATAAAATCTAACGCTTCCTGCAAATTGAAATGGGTATTATGCGGTTCTTCGCGCAAAGCATTTACCACTAATACTTTCAAGTTTTTTAATTTTTCGACTTCGCTTTCCGCAATTGTTTTTACATCTGTCAAATAGGCAAAATCATCGATTCTATACCCAAAAACCTGTAAATTACCGTGCATGACATTAACCGGAATCGCTGTTTTGTTGCCAATAAAAAACGGCTCATTATTCACGACCTCAATTGTTTTTACAGAAGGAGCACCCGGATATTTATTGATGGTTTCAAAAACATAATCAAACCTTCTTTTCAAATTATCAATCACCCTTTGGTGAGCATAAATGGGCATTTCACCTTGCCGGAAATTAAACGGTCTGATATCATCTAAACCGGCAGTGTGGTCTGCATGTTCATGAGTAAATAAAATTCCGTCGACTTTTTTACAATTAGAAGTAAGCATTTGTTGTCTGAAATCAGGACCGCAATCAATCACAAAAGAATAATTCTCCCAATGCACCCAAACTGCAACTCGGAGTCTTTTGTCCTTAGAATCAGTGCTTTTGCACACTTCATGCTCGCTTCCTATCACGGGAATTCCTTGCGATGTTCCAGTACCTAAAAAATATACGTTCAATTGCCTTTAATTTTTATACAAAAATAAGATTTATCCTTTCATTAGATACCTATTTTGTTAACTTTGTAACATAATCGCCCTATTTTAAATAAAATGGATACAAAAAAAATAAAATTAAAAGGTGATAAAGCCATTGAGCAAGTCCCTTCTATAAAAGACAAGGCTCTGCGTATCAATTTAAATGATAATATCTACGGTACATTTGCTGAAATTGGGGCCGGACAAGAAACGGTAAGACATTTTTTTAGATCTGGAGGTTCTTCCGGAACTATTGCGAAAGCGATGTCAGCCTACGACAAAGATTTTAGTGACGCCATATATGGTATAGAAGAAGACGGTCGTTACGTGACAGAAAGCAGACTTAAAAAAATGCTTTGGCACGAAGTGGACATCATGGAAAGACGTTTGAGCAGAGAAAAACATCCGAACAAAATGTTCTTTAGTTATGCCAATACGGTTGCTACAATCGATTTTGCCAAACAATTTAAAGGTCACGGTTGGGTTGGTATTCGCTATCAAATTGACCCAGAAGAAGACTATAACGAGATTATAATTCACATCCGATTTAAAGAAACTGATTCTCGTTTGCAACAAGAAACCCTTGGTATTCTTGGTGTGAATTTAATTTATGGTGCTTTTTACAAATATAATGATCCAAAAAAATTATTACGTTACTTATACGATCATTTAGACAAGGACCAACTTGAAATTGACACTATCAATTTTTCGGGACCTCGTTTTGCTGATGTTGACAATCGTTTGATGAGTTTGCAACTAGTAAAAAACGGCATGACCGATGCGGTAATGTTTAATCCTCAAGGTAAAAATATACTTCCTGCTGCCATTTTATACAAAAAGAATATTCTTGCTTTTAGAGGAAGTTTTCGTCCTGTTACGAAGGTAAATATGGATATGTATGAGAAGTCTTTAAAAATGTTTCTCAACGAAAATAAAGTAGAAGTTGATAATACGCTTGTTGTTTTTGAAATCACACTTTCGAATTTGCGTTCGGATGGTGAAATTGACGAACGTGACTTTATGGACAGAGCCGAATTGCTATGTTCATTAGGCCAAACGGTAATGATTTCTAATTTTCAGGAATATTATAAAGTGGTGGAATATTTTGCCAATTATACCAAAGCCCGAATGGGATTGGCAATGGGTGTAAATAATTTAGTAGATATTTTTGACGAAAAATACTATCGCCATTTAAGTGGTGGAATTCTGGAAGCTTTTGGAAAACTGTTTTATCGCGATATGAAAGTATTTTTATATCCGATGTTAGGAGAAAACGGGGAGATTATCACATCTGATAATTTGAAAGTACATCCTAGAATGAAAGAACTTTACAAATTCTTTAAATTTAATGGAAAAGTGGTCGATATTGATGACTACAATCCTGAGATCCTTGAAGTATTTTCTCGTGAAGTACTAAAAATGATTAGTGAAGGAAAATCTGGTTGGGAAAATATGTTGCCTACTGGTGTGGCAGAAATCATTAAAGAGCACAATCTTTTTGAATATGACCCGAAAAAATTTTTGAAAGTAAGTAATTAATTCAGGATACAGATTTTAGGTTTCCATTTAACATATAAAAGCCAAGAAAGATAATTTACTTTCTTGGCTTTTTTGATTCAAAAAATTCAGACTAATTTGTTTTCTGAATTTACTTTAATATTTGGGCTGCATGCGCTTTGGTTTTTACATCGGAGATAACCTCATCGATAATTCCGTTTTCGTCGATTACAAATGTAGTTCTGTGAATACCGTCATATTCTTTGCCCATGAATTTTTTTGGTCCCCAAACTCCAAAAGCCTGAATTACAGACTTATCCTCATCGGCGAGCAATGGAAAAGGGAATTCGTATTTGTCTTTGAACTTGGCTTGTGCTTTTTGACTATCGGCACTTACGCCTAAAAGCGCGTAATTATTGGCTTGAAATCGTTCGAAATTGTCTCTTAAATCACATGCTTCGGCGGTACATCCTGGTGTGTTGGCTTTTGGATAAAAGAAAACAACTAGTTTTTTTCCTCTGTAATCTTCTAGTTGATGTTGTTTTCCGTCTTGGTCCAGACTTGAAAAATGGGGTGCTTTATCTCCTTTTTTTAATGGTGTCATAGTTTTTATTTTAGTTGTTAGGTGTTGGGTTTCAGGTGTTGATTTTCAGGTGTTGGGTGTTAGGTTTTGGTTTTTGCCCCAGATAGCAGTGAAAACCCCGGAATTTTTAAGGCTATTTTTTCTTGCAATGACAAAGCGACCAAAGGAAGCTCTTGCGATTGCTTAGAAAAAAAGCGGTAAAAATGAGGAGTTGTAACGGAAAGCTGGATTAGGCCCAAATAATTTTAGAATTTAGAGTTTTGATTGCGATTGCGATTGAAATTGTTTTTCTTTACTAATCAAATTTAATGAATAATGAATAAACAGGAACGTGTAACGTTTGTTATAAATACGTTAAAAGAATTATATCCTACGATTCCTATTCCGCTGGATCATAAGGATCCTTATACGTTGTTGATTGCGGTTTTACTATCGGCTCAATGTACGGATGTGCGCGTGAATCAGATTACGCCCTTGCTTTTTGCCAAAGCGGATAATCCGTATGATATGATAAAAATGTCGGTGGAAGAAATTAAAGAAATCATTCGCCCTTGTGGTTTATCGCCCATGAAATCGAAAGGAATTCATGGTTTATCACATATTTTGATTGATAAACATGGCGGTAAAGTGCCGCAAAGTTTTGAGGATTTAGAGGAATTACCGGCTGTGGGTCATAAAACGGCGAGTGTTGTGATGTCACAAGCTTTTGGTGTTCCGGCTTTTCCTGTGGATACTCATATTCACCGCTTGATGTACCGATGGAATTTGACTAATGGAAAAAATGTGGTTCAAACTGAGAGAGATGCTAAACGCCTTTTTCCGGAGGAAATATGGAATGATTTGCACTTACAGATTATTTGGTACGGAAGGGAATATTCGCCTGCTCGTGGCTGGGATTTAGATAAGGATATTATCACCAAAACGATTGGCAGAAAGTCAGTTTTGGACGATTATATCAAGAAATAATTGTGTTGTAAAATAGTAAATTCCACTATTTATATACTATAAAATAGTGGAATTTAGCACAACAAACTTGAAATTGGAAACTTGTTTTTTCTAATTTTTAAACATTTGCAAGATTGCAGAATATTTTTAATTTGCTATAATTTCGAAACTGGTATTGTTTATTTTTATTACGCTTAATGCTTTTGAATAACTTAATAAAAAAGAAACAACTTCTTTTTTGGGTTTCAGATTATTATTGCTAACTACTGTTTTTTTTGAGTAAATTTTTGCCATATCATAAATACTGTTAGAATTTATAATATAACGTGTATGTTATCAAAATAGTATTAATTCGTTAAAATAATTTGGTGTTTATCGATTACTTTTCTCATATTCATTAAAGCGTAACGCATTCGGCCTAAAGCGGTATTGATACTTACTCCTGTTATTTCAGAAATTTCTTTAAAACTCATATCCTGATACATTCGCATCATTAAAACCTCTTTTTGATCTGCAGGAAGTTCTTCAATCAACTTTTTCAAATCGACTTCGACTTGTTCTGAAATAATTTTGTTTTCTATTGAAAGTGAATCATCTGACATGATGGAAAAAATAGAAAATTCCTCGGTTTCCCGAAACATGGGCATTTTTTTTGTTTTTCTGTAATGATCTACAATAAGATTGTGCGAAATACGCATAACCCAAGGTAAGAATTTACCTTCTTCATTATAAGAACTTGACTTTAAAGTTTTAATTACTTTAATGAAAGTGTCTTGAAAAATATCATTTGAAATGTCTCTATCAGAAATTTTAGAGTATATAAATCCGTAAATTTTGGATTCGTGTCTTTTTATTAATACAGCCAAAGCGTTTTCATTGCCTGCGACATAATCTTGTACCAGCAAAGCGTCTGTAAGTTGAATAGTAGCCATAAGTATACTTTTTAGTCTAGTTTAAAAATTGGTGACGATTTTTTCTAAAAAGTAGTTTTGTAGTATAGGCTATTTATAGTTTTGGTTAGTTAAGTGCTCAAATTTAACAAATATTTATCCTAAGAAGCAAATAAAATTAATAAATTTTAACAAAAGTTACTTAAAAACAAAAGAATAAGCTTACTGTTCCATTAAAAAAAATAAAAATTAGGGTGAAAAATAACTGTAAGAAATCTATTTATTTAAAAAAAATGGAAAAGAATTTTGTGTTTTAAAATTCCTTTCCATCTTTTTTAGTCCAAACTTATTTTATTGATATACTTTAATATAATCTACTATAAAATCTTGTGGCAATATTGTGTCATCAACTGCTGGCCCACCAAAATTACCTCCAATGGCTACATTTAGAATAAAATAAAACGGTTTGTCAAAAGGCCAAGTATTCTCATTTTTTATCTCCGGCTGAAAAGTGTAAACTAATACATCATCAACAAAAAAATCCATTTTATCTTTGGTCCAATCTAAAGCGAAAACATGAAAACCTTCTTCAATATTTGGAAAACTTGTTTTTTTGGTATTGATGGAATTTCCGTGGCTGTCTTGAGTATGCAAAGTGGTAAAAATCATATGCGGCTCTCTCCCTATATATTCTAAAATATCTATTTCACCAGATTTTGGCCATCCCACTTGACTTATGTTTTGTCCCAGCATCCAAAAGGCAGGCCAAATTCCATGTCCAACCGGCAGTTTTGCTCGGGCTTCCATTCTGCCATATTGGAAGATTTTTTTATCTTTTGTAGTTATTTTGGTTGAAGTATAGCTATTCCCTTCTTTTTTTGCATGAATAATCAGATTACCATTTTTAATCTCATGATTTTTGGTGGTGTACACTTGTCGTTCGTTATTACCCCAGCCACACAAATTAGGACATCCGTCACCTAATTCAAAATTCCAAACAGATTCATTTAGAACCGGTTCATTAAAATTTTCTTCCCAAACCAATTTTCTTTTGGTTTGTTGCGCCAAGCAAAAGTTTCCTATGAATAACAGAATTAATACTTTTTTCATTTTGAATTAGTTAAAATATTGAAAATCTCTTTCTAACGTTTTTGCAGAACTTCCGCCTATAAAGACTTTAAAATCGCCAGGTTCCGATTCCCATTTTGCATTAGCCGTAAAATATTGAATTGTTTTTTCATCAATTAAAAATACTACTTTTTTGGTTTCATTGGGATTTAATTCAATCATTTCAAATCCTTTCAACTCTTTTACAGGTCTTGTTGTACTACCTATTAGATCTCTTATGTACATTTGAACGACTTCTTTCCCTGTTACTTTTCCAGTATTTTTTATGTTTACTGAAACTTCTATTTTTCCGTTTTTAGCAAATGAATTCGAGGTCAATTGCATATCTGAATACTCAAATTTAGAGTAACTCAATCCGTAACCGAAAGGATATAAAGGCGTGTTTTTTTCATCAATATAATGCGACCAGAAAACACTGTCAGGTTCATTCATTACCGGTCTTCCTGTATTTTTATAATTGTAATAAATAGGTACTTGACCAACATTTCTTGGAAAAGTCATCGGAAGTTTTCCGCTTGGATTATAATCTCCATACAAAACTTGCGCAATGGCATTACCACTTTGTGTGCCTAACTGCCAAGCTTCTACAATAGCCGGAATGTGTTCGTCAGCCCAAGGAATTGCAAGTGGACGTCCGTTGTTTAAAACTAAAACTACATTAGGATTGACTTTGAAAATCGCTTCCAATAATTCTTGTTGTACTCCAGGCAAACCAATATCCGATCTACTTCTGCCTTCTCCGGATTGCAAACCATGTTCTCCCAAAACCATCACAACTATATCAGCTTGTTTGGCTATAGCTATCGCTTCTTCAAATCCTGATTTATCGGTTGTATTGATTTTTGTTTCCCAAATAAATTGTGTTCTTCCAACCGAAACATCAGCTCCTTTTGCATAATTAAGTTGATTTCCTTTATAGTTTTCTAATCCCTCCAGAACCGAAACGGCAGTATTGTCATCGGCTGCGATTCTCCAGCTTCCTAATGGACTGGTTTTATCGTTTGCCAATGCGCCGATAACAGCTATTTTTTGCCCAGATTTTTTCAGAGGAAGCAAATCATTTTGATTTTTTAATAAAACAATTGATTTTTTAGCCATGTCCAAAACCCCTTCTTGAATAGCAGGACTGCCTACAGTTTCTTTTTCACGGTTTTCATCACAGTATTTATAAGGATTATCAAATAAACCCAATTCAAATTTTACTTTAAGAATTCTTCTTGCAGCATCATCAATTAGACTTTCTTTTACTTTTCCTTCGTTGACCAATGCAACTAAATGCTCAACATATGCACTCGATTCCATATCCATGTCTGAACCGGCGTTAAGCGCAATTTCTGCTGCATGTTTGCTGTCTTTTGCATACCCGTGAGAAATCATTTCGTTAATAGAACCCCAATCTGAAACTACAAAACCATCAAATTTCCAATCGCCTTTTAAAACTTCTCTTTGCAAATAGGAATTTCCTGTTGCAGGAATTCCGTTTAATTCGTTGAAAGAATTCATAAAGGTTCGCACTCCGGCATCAACTGTAGCTTTAAAAGGAGGAAAAATAATGTTTTGCAAAGTGGTTTCACTCACATCTACAGTATTGTAATCTCTACCCGATTCTGCAAAAGCGTAGCCTGCAAAATGTTTGGCACAAGCCAAAATATTTTTATTAGAACTTAAATCTCCTTGAAACCCTTGAACACGGGCTACTGCAATTTTACTTCCTAAATAAGTATCTTCTCCAGCACCTTCCATCACGCGTCCCCAACGGGCATCTCTTGAAATATCAACCATTGGAGCAAAAGTCCAATTGAGTCCTACAGATGAAGCTTCTTCGGCGGCTATAGCTGCTGATTTTTTTATTGCTTCCAAATCCCAACTTGCGGCTTCGGCTAACGGAATAGGGCTTATCGTTTTATAGCCATGAATAACATCAAAACCAAAAATTAAAGGAATTCCCAATCGCGTTTGCTCTACAGCAATTTTCTGTAATGCCGTCACGTCTTTAACACCTTTTACATTTAGCATTGATCCTACTAAACCTTTTTTCAGGTCTTCGTATTTTTTGGCGGCTTGACCTTCTTTGGGTGTTGGACCGGTAATTTCCCAAAATCCGTTATACTGATTGAGCTGTCCCACTTTTTCTTCTAAAGTCATAAGCTTCAAAACAGAATCAACCTTAGTCTCCAAAACATTTACTTTGGAGTAAGAAATAGACGATTTTATTATTTTATTGCTACAACCGGCAATTAAAACAGCCGTTATCGCGAATGATGTAAAGACGAACTTATGTTTCATTTGTCTCATTTTTTTATGCAATATAAACTAAAAGGCCGGTAAGAACCGACCTCCTAATTTTTATTGAGTTTATAATTAATCTTTATTGATATACTCGTATATAATCAACTTCCATTGAGGATTCTATAAAAGCAGGATCTATAGTCCCTCCAAAAGTTCCTCCCATGGCTACATTCATAATTAAAAAGAAATCTTTGTTGAATGGTACTGTGTTGTTATTTGCAAATGAATGATACAATACATCGTCTACATAAAACTTAACAGATGTAGGACTCCAAATCGTTTTATACACATGAAATTCAGTTGACGCATTTGCAATTGTTAGCGTTGATGTACTAGCGTTACCTCCGGAATGTCCAGGATAATGAAGTGAACCATGAATAACATTTGATGTATTCCCTCTATGTTCCATAAAATCTATTTCTCCACAACCTGGCCAAGTATTGGTAGCATAATCACTTCCTAAAGACCAAATAGCTGGCCAAGTTCCTCCACCAACAGGTAATTTAGCTTTAAATTCTATTTTACCATATGTGAAATCATATTTACCTTCCGATTTTAATCTCGCCGAAGTATATCCTGAACCCTCTTTTTTAGCCGTGATTTTTAAACTTCCACCTTGAACAATTACATTGTTTGAACTATTGGTATAAGTTTGAGCTTCACTGTTACCCCAACCTCCTGCGCCAAGGTCATATCCCCATTTTGTAGGATCTGGTGCACCGTCAACATTAAACTCATCAGACCAAGCTAAAGTAGTATAATCGGTTTCCGGAGTTTGATTTGGAGGTGTTGTTGTAAAAATATGATACCAAGCTAAAGCCGGATTACCACCCATAACTGCTCTTACTACCATACGATTGGCTGTAATAGATAATATTTCATAAGAACTTTGACCGATATAATATCCCATGAAACCACCGTCAGCTATGTTCAACATCGTTCCTCTTGTTTGTGTCAAATGTTCTGGATTAGTCATAATTACAGATTCTGATGGACTCAGTGTAACAGTTTTTTCTCCAGTAGTTGCATAATCAAGACAAAGATCTTCTCCGCCTGAACCTCCACCAACACTAAGAAATGCAGCATTGAAAAAAGTTCTTCCACCATTATCTAAATTAAATTTCAATTGATCTCCACTTAATGAAAATGTCAATTCATTGTCATACAAACAACTGCTATTTGGCGAACCTGCTTTTTCAAAAGCACCAGCTTGGTAATAGTTAGCATAGTAGTTTGTTGCAATATCATTATTATTAGGACCAACTCCTAAATGTCCTCGTTCAGAAGCTGACCAATACCATTTTTTTGAAGTTCCTCCTGTTAAAAGCTGTACCGCTTCATCATCTGTAAAATTACTTAACACGGTAACTTCAAGCGTAGTATTAGTAGTAATACCTCCTCTGCCTGAGGCCATTACGGTAACTGTATAGGTATTCACCCCCGGTTTAGTAAATCGTTTCTCTAAAATACCGCTTGGTGCATTTTCGGAAGTACCATCAGAAAAAATGTACTTGTACGAAATAGCATTATCCGCCGAGCTGGTAAATTTAATTTTACCAGAACCATCACCATCAGGAAAATCTACTGTTTTCCCCACTATTTCTGCTGTCACTTCAAGGTTTGTCGGTGCGTCTATTGACCCAAAAGAAAAATTATCTTCCTGACAATTGACCATCAACAGAAGTGCAAAAATAGATACTATATTTATAATTATTTTTTTCATGTTCCGTTTATTTAGTTGGATTGTTTAATATCATCAAAGTAATAGATTGCGCCTGAACCATTTACTCCAAAATCTGGAAATAATATCACTCTGTCATACAATTTAGCTGTATTGAAAGTACCTGAGCTCGTAAGATCAAATGTTACTTCTTGCCATGCATTAGCAACAGTTGTCGTGGCTTCAACCTCTACAAAAACAGTTGGATTCCCGTTTCCATCTTTTGGAGATGTTGACACTTCCATTTTGTATAGTATTTTAGCACCTACTTTTGGAGACCAAACCATAACTTTTACTTTTGTCCCTTTTGTAAAATCAATAGTAGATTCTAAATTCAAACTGGCTCCGGCCCATACTTGTGCTCCTGAGGTTTTTTCAATTTTAAGTACTTTGTTAGATAGATTTAATCCAGATTTGTCCGGATTTGTAATCACAGTAGCAGGAATAGCTCCGAAAGTAGCATTTCCAAAACCAGTCCATGTATATGTTAAAGTAGCAGATTCAAGATCAATTGGTAATGCAATTAATTGTGAAGGTGTTTTATAGAAATAAATATTATCTACAAAAACACTACCGCCAGCCCAAGGAGTTCCAACAAATTTTAATTGAAAAATATCAGCAACAGTCATTCCTTGACTTGTAAATGCAGAAATTGGAATATCAATACTTGTCCATTGATTAGCAACAAGATCTTTTACAACCGGTTTTTCTCCATTGGTTTTACTGATTAAAGAAGTTTCAATTTTTGCTAAATCAGCGGTCCAAACATCCATGTGAAGATATTCCATACCAGAAACATTTACAGAAGTATTATCTGCCAAAGCAATTCCTTGATAACTCAGGTTGATATAATTCAACATTTTATCTCCGTTTAAATCAAATTCTGCCCAGCTACTACCTTGCCCTGCTTGTCCCCAATCCGGAAAGTAATTTGTACCTGCAACATCGGTGTATTTTGAACTAAATATAGAAATCACATCTGCCGCTTGCCTGTTCGGTGGCGTTGAAGCTGATGTATTGGGTTTATTAACAAGAGTTACTGTAAAATCCTCTACATGTTCTGTAGTTGCAATTGCAGCACTTTTTGAAACCACTCGAATCGTATATACTCCCGGCTCTTGATAAATATAAGATACCGATTCTCCATTGTTGACTGAAATAGGATCTGGATTACCAGCCTCACCAAAATAGACATCGTAAAACAAAGCAAAATCAGCAGTTGCTGTAACAGTTACTTTTTTAGAAACCGCCAAGTCGTTTGTGATAACCACTTCTAAATTTTCCGGTGCTCTAAAAGAAACAACTACTTCTTGGGTAACTTCTGTTCTTTTGCCGTTTAATGTTATCCCTACAATTTTTGCCTGATACACTCCTTCTGTATAAACATGTGAAGTTGTACCTCCCGGATTTACCTCAGCTGGTGCTGCAGTTCCATCTCCAAAATATATTTCATATCGGGTAACTCCTTCGCCACGAGGCAAAAAGGTAACATTTCCGGAATTATCCTGAGTAACTGTAGTCAAAGCAGAAATATTTGTTGGAGCACCTATCGCATCCAAATTGATATCACTATTTTCATCCGAACAACCTATAAAAATTGTTAAAACAAAAAGGCTTATTATTAATTTTAATTTTTTCATAATACTATTTTTTAATATCCAGGGTTTTGTGCCCAATTTCCGTTTGCAAATTGAATTTCCTCAATTGGAATAGGGAATAATTCATTTTTCCCAGCTGTAAATCCATCAATTTCCTGAGCTGCTTTACCAGTTCGAACTAAATCAAAGAAACGATGTCCTTCGCCTACTAATTCTACTCTTCTTTCGGCCCAAATAAAATCTGTCAATGCTGCTCCAGAAGCTGAGACATCATGGTTTGTGTCTCCAAAAGCACGACGGCGAACTTGATTCAAGTATCCTCTGGCTTTTGTGTCATCTAATCCGCTTCGGTTAAAAGCTTCTGCTGCCATCAAAAGCACATCTGCATAACGAATGGCTCTATAATTATTTGGATTCGTTAATTTTAAATCCAGTGCGGCATTGGCACTTCTTATTCTAGGAATGTATTTTCTGTTAAAATAACCGGTATCCTCATTTTGTTTGGTGTAACTAGTCCCAGGATTAGCAGCTATCCATGCAGTCATGTCTAAAATAGCAACAGCTTCTCTATTATCTCCAGCTTCAAATGCATCAACTATTTTTTGCGTTGGAAGATTAAAATTATTACCTGAAGTAAAGAAAGGACCTACATAAGAATTTGGTCCATTAAAACCTACAGCTACATTTCCTTCTAAATATTGTAAGTTCCCATAATCACCCCCTTCAACATCGGTATATTGAATTTCAAAAACAGATTCTGGTCCGTTTTCTCCAGCCATTTCAAAAATGGTATCATAATCCGTAACTAAAGAATAAGGAGAATTTGAAATCAAACTTTCAAAAGTTGTAGCCGCCAAAGTAAATTTGTCTTGATACAAATACGCTTTTCCCAAAAGAGCCAAAGCAGCTCCTTTTGTAGCTCTACCCGCTTGTGATGGTGTAGCTGATAAATTTTCAGATGCAAAAATTAAATCCGCTTCGATAGAAGCATATACTTCTTCGGCTGAAGAACGTGGTATTGTTTTTTCATCACCAGGACTGAATCTTTTATCTCCATTCATAGGAATTCCTCCAAACCATTTCACTAATTCAAAATGATAGTAAGCTCTCAAAAAACGAGCTTCAGCAATTACTTGGTTTTTACCGACAAAATCTGTTTTGTCTTTAAACTCAAGAATGTAATTTGCTCTTTGGACACCTGCAAACATCCAATCCCATAATTGTTTTAGATTTGCATTTACAGGAGTGTGAATCATATCATCCACTTGTTGGTATCCAGGAACGTCTGTTGGACTGTTTCCACCACATAATGTATTATCTGAGGCGATTTCCCCCATCAAAACATTAATAAAAGTAGACTGTAATAAATCATAAGCTCCTATCAATGCATTATCATATTCTGATTTTGAATTAAAATAATTTTCGGAGTCAATCGAATATTCTATAGGACGATCTACAAAATCATCACTACAAGAAACCGTCAGGGCAGAAACCATTGTTAAGGTTGCTAACGTAATATATATATACTTTTTCATTTTAATACAAATTAAAAATTAATGTTTAAGCCTATCATGTAGGTTCTTGGAATTGGGTAAAAACCATCATCGATTCCTCCGCCAATAGGGGCTCCATTAGAAGCTCCAGGATCGAAGCCTCTATATTTTGTGAAAGTGTACAGATTATTTACTCCTGTGTACAATCTGAATTTTGATATCCCGATTTTCTCAGCAATATTCGAATTAAGTGTATATCCTAATTGAATGTTCTGAATTCTTATGTAAGAGGCATCTTCAACAAAATAATCAGAAAAAACTTTGTTAGTAGTAGCAGCAGTTGTGACTCTTGGAACGGAATTACTTGTTCCTTCGCCTGTCCATCTGTCTAAAACATAATCTAAATGATTCGCATCATCATAAATACTTTCGTAATTACGAACCATATCATTTCCTACTGACGCAAAAGTGTACATAGAAAAATCAAGTGCTTTATAGTTAAATTGTAAATTAAAGCCCATTGTTGCTGCTGGAATTGGATCTCCAATGTTCGTTTTATCATTAACATTTATCACACCATCTCCGTTTGTGTCTACAAAACGAATATCACCAGGAGCTGCTCCTGCACCCAAAGCTATTTGAGAAGGATGCGCTTCAACTTCGGCTTGGTTTTGAAAAATTCCATCCGTTTTATACCCGTAGAAATATCCTATCGGTAAACCAACTTCCATTCTTGCTGGTGGAAGTTGAGAAATTCCAAACGAACCTCCAGGTATGAATGGCACTCCATTTGTACTTAAAGTTTCATTTTTAAGAAGAGTCACGTTATACCCCACACTCATAGAAAAATTTTCCGAAAACTTGTTTTTATAATCTACTGAAAATTCAAATCCGGAGTTTCTAACTGTTCCTCCGTTTACTGTTGGTGAACTTGCACCCGGAGCTCCAGTACCATTTATCCCTGAAGTAGGAATATTTATTATTAATAAATCAGCTCTTGTGTCAATAAAATAATCAGCAATAATATTAACATTATTATTGAATAATTTCAAATCTAAACCAACATCGAATTTTTTAGCTTCTTCCCATTTTAAATCCGGATTAGGAATCTGTCCTGTCGCTACTCCATTGACTAAAGCGCCGTCAAAAACATAAGTCGCTTCTCCGCTCAACTGTGAAATATAACCATTATTACCGATTCTGTCGTTTCCTAAAGTACCGTAACTGGCCCTTAATTTCATGAAATTAACTAGTTTAGATTCTCCGTAAAATCCTTCATCAGAAATTACCCAACCTGCTGTAAAAGAGGGAAAATAACCCACTTTATTTCCAGGTCCAAATTTTGTTGATGAATCGCGTCTTAACATCGCTGATAAAAGGTATTTTCCTTTAAAATCATACTGTACTCTACCAAAATAAGAAAGTTTTCTCTCGTCAAAAACATAAGAACCTACCGGAATTATACCTGCAGCTGGAGCGCCTTTTGTTAATGAAATATCTGCAAATTCCCAAGAATTATTTGGTACATCAAAACCTGTGGCAAACAATCCGTTCCCATATTCTTTAAAAATAGTATTTCCAATTGTAGCAACCAGATTATGATTATCACCAAATTTCTTGGTGTATGTTCCATAAATATCAAAAGAGTAATCATTATTATTTACAGCACTCTGTGAAACAGAACTTCGTGTTACATCAAAAACTTTTCCGCCATAATTCAAAATTTTTGCAAAACTTTTAGATTCACTATTCGAAGTATTGAAACCAAGTGTACTGGTAACAACAAAACCTTTAAACAATTTATAATCGAATCCGAAATTTCCACTAAGTTTTTTGAAATTATAATCATTATAACTGTTTGCAGTTTGTGCTAACGGGTTAATCATTTCATTCCCTAATCCTGATAATGGAAAAAGTGTATAATCACCATTAGCATTATACGGACTAAGAGTACTTGGAGCATTAACTGCATTCATTACCACAGATGCGTTACCTCCTTCAGGTAATGTTTTTCTGTTGAAATAAGTATAAATAACATTTGTTTTCAGTTTTAATCTGTCTGAAATATCAGCACCCAAAGAGATTCTGGCTGTATTTCGTAAAAACCCGGATTTTGCTTCACCAACAATTCCTTCTTGGTCTAAGTGAGAACCGCTGACCGCATAAGTAACTTTGTCTGAACCTCCAGTAAAAGATAAATCATGACTAATTATTGGCACACTTTTACTAAAAATTTCATTCTGCCAATTTGTTCCTTTGCCTAAACCTGATACAACCGGAAAAGGAAGTGATTTACCCCCGTTAGCATAACTTTCATTTAATAATAAAGCATATTCAGTCGCGTCTAATGTTGAAAGTTTTCTGGATGTTTCTTGAAAACCGGTATAGGAGTTAAACGAAATTTTTGCTTTTGCATTCTTTTTTCCCATTTTTGTGGTAATCAATATAACACCATTGGCTCCAGTAGAACCGTAAATTGCTGCCTGAGCATCTTTCAAAACGGTAATTGACTCCACATCATTCGGGTTTAATAAACCCAATTCACCAACATATCCATCAATAATTGTTAATGGTCTGTTATCACCATTTGTTGCAATACCACGAATACGAATATCTAATGCGGCACCCGGAGAACCCGAAGTTGTAGTCACATTGACACCCGAAACTGTACCTTGTAAAGCTTGTTCAATTTTTACAGGTTTCAGAATCTCTAATGTTTTAGTATCAACTACAGAAACAGCACCTGTAACTTCTCTTTTTTTCTGGCTACCATAACCAATAATTACAACTTCATCTAATTGCTTAGAGTCCTCTTGTAAAGAAATACTAAGATCTGTTTTAGTGTCTGTCACTTTATATTCAAAATTTTTATATCCCACATACGAGAACACCACCGTAGTACCAGATGATACTCCTTTTAAGGTGAAATTCCCATCAAAATCAGTTACCGTACTTTTAGGGGCGTTTTTGATTTGAATATTTACTCCAGGTATTGGTAAGCCTGAAGTTGTTTCTTTTACCACTCCACTAATGTCATAACTTTGGGCAAATCCAAAAGTAGACAGTAGCAGAAAAATAATTAATAGATAATTTGACTTCATAATTTATGTTTTTTGTGAATGATAAAATTAGATGGAAGAACTAATATTTTCTTAAAAAGAACCACAACAAAAAACATACAATACAAAAAAAGTGAGGTTTATTTTTTTATAGTTTAAAACTGACTGAAATTTAAGAAGAATTTAAGAATGTTGTTTTTTTTCAAATTCAAAAAAACCACAACAATAACGGTATTGTTGTGGTAATGTATAGTTATTAATTACAAAATATAGTGTGACTATACAGCCATGATATACTCAACTAATCCTTGTTCGTGTGTTAAGTTGATTTTTTTACGCAAACGATATCTTTTTATTTCAACGCTTCGTACAGATATATTGAGTAAAGGTGCCACTTCTTTAGACGAAAGGTTTAATCTGAGGTAAGCACAAAGTCTCAAATCATTCGGAGTTAAAGAGGGATGCGCCAATTTAATCTTTTTCAAAAAATCTTTATCAGCATTATCAAAGGCTTCTTTGAATACATTCCAAGAATCTTCCTCGGTTATATTTTTATTGATTGTTGTAATAACAGACTTAATGCTTTTATTACCATCTTCCGAAGTCTTTTTAAGATCTTCTTTGATAAAAGCAAGTAATTCATTTTTACTGTTCAAACTCATGGTTGAAACCGCCAATTCCCTGTTCATTGTATCAACATCTTGATGGAGCTGTCTGTTTTGTATTCGCATTAATTCCTGTTCGTTTTCTAATTCTTTAATTTCTAACAAAAGATTATTTTCTTCAATCAATTTCTCTTTTTGTTTTTGGTAATATTCTTTATATGTTTTATGGATGAATCGCGCCAAAATAAGTACTAAAACTAAATAAAGAAAAAGTGCTAAATTAGTGCTGTACCATGGCTTTAGAATAGTAAAGGAATAAACCGCAGTATTATCTAATGAAGAATTAGCAAATTTTGCACGTACTTTAAAGACATAATCTCCTGGTGACAAATTCTTGAAACTAACAGTTGGTTTAGCACTCCATTCGCTCCATTCGTCTTGAAGTCCTTCTAATGAATATTGGTATTCCGCATTGATGTATTTATTGAATTCAGGAACCGTATAATTGAATGTGATATTATTTTCGTCATGACTAAATTTCCCTTCTCCTTGAATAGACGAATTTATAAAACTTTCATTCAGTCTATTTATGGAAACATTTGAAATATAAACATTATAATTTTTAAAACTCAAATCATTAATATTCAATATATAATAACCGTCTGTTGTCCCTATCAGATAATCAAAATTTGAGATTTGAGTAACATTCTCAAAACCCAGCATAGAGTTAGTCAACGAAGCCGGAATAGGAATCACATTCTGTTTTAACTGATTGCTCAATTTACTTAAGGAGAAATAATGAATATAATTTTTTGAAAACAACCATATTTTATTTGAATTATCTACAATCAATTTTCCGGAAGTATATTCATCCTTTTCAAAAACAGAACTCAAGAGTTTGTCTTTTTCAAATTGCTTTGTTTTAGTATTCAAACTAAAAATACCTTCTTTATAAGCGTAATAAATCGTGTTGTTGAATTTAGTCAAACTTGCATTTTTCCCTTTTGTAGGCGATTGATACGTATAAAACGGTTTAGTTTTAAGCAATTTAGCATCCAGTTGCAACCGGAAAACCCCTTTATATTCATGACTTACATATACTTCAAGTGCGTTTGTAATTTCAAAATATCGGGACGAATAATCAAAACCTGAGATTTTATTTCTAAAAACCCACTGGTTATTTATTTTTACCAAAACTGATATCCCATAATAATTGCCTTGAAGCAAAAGATCATTGCGATGTGGAACGGTCTCAAATTTCCATGTTCCGGACATTGGAAAAATATTCTTGGCACTGGCATCTTCAATAATAAAAGTTCCCGAATCATGACCACAAAAAAGAGTGCCGTCAAATTCAAATAAAGACCAAACTTGACCTTTTGTCCCGCTAATGAATTTAAACGATTCATTGCTCTGGTAATTTTTATAAAACAACCCTTGATTTGTACCAATATACAACTTCCCTTTGAACAACTTTGAGGTGTAAACCGTTCCTAAAATGCCTGTATCATCAACAAAATTCTTAATAGGCGACTGAAGATTGATACAGTTTATACCATTATCTAAACCAACCCAAAGATTTTTATCCACATCTTCAAACAGCGACAAAGCGGTATTATTACTCAATCCTTTATTTTGAGAAATATGGTACATCATTTTGCCTTCTTTGGTCAAAATAAAAATACCATTCGAAACCGTTCCTATCGCTAAACTTCCATCCGAAAGTTGTTGACTGCTATACACACTTGTGGCCGTCAAATCCAAATCTGCTTCGGTAGAAAACGAAGTCAAATTCCCAGCTATTAATTTATAAAAACCATTTAGCTGCGTTTGAATCAAAAGGCCTTCATCAATAGAAAAAACATTCACAATCCGGTTCGTTTTCAATATCGGATGATTAGAAATCAAGGTGCCTCGGCCACTTTCAATTTCATAAAGACCTTCATTTATGGTTTGAAAATAAATAGAATTATTAGTCCTGAATGACTTTATAATGTTATTACTGGGCGCAATTATTCTAAAATGTTTTGTTTTAGTATCGTAAATGTAAATTCTATTCAACGATTGAAAAATTACAAATTGGTCATATTTTAAGACATTCCAAAATTGTTCATCATCGAGAATTTTATTCTTAATGGTTTTGCTGAGTGAAGTATATTTTAGTTTACCGTTCGTTTGTCTGGTCCAGAAACCAAATTCCATATAACAACCGGTATAAATCCTGTTTCCAATTACTTTTACAGAACGAATAATGGTTTCATTAGGCGAAGGATAAAGCTCCCAATTTGAACCGTTAAACTCCAGTAAACCTTCATTATTAGCAAAAAAAACATAATGATTTTGATCCTGAGAAATCATCCAATTTTGATTTCCTGCTGCATATGTTGTTGATGCATATTTTACAATTGGAGGTAATTCTTGAGAAAAAACAGAAGAATACATCAATAACAGTAGAATATAGAAATTGTTTTTCATTTATAAATTGGTATTAATTTATTGTAAAACTAAAATTAAAAACGGATTTTTTTTAAGGAAAAAATATATTTTAACTATACAATCTAAAAATAGTTATTTATTACTTCTTATTCTATCAAAAATGCTTTTATCCTCAAAAATTTGTGACTTGTTCACCTCCATATTCCTCCTTAAAAATGATTACTTTTGCATAAATCAATCCTTTTTATGCAAGTTGAATTTTCCAAATTAGATCCAAAGAAAAACATTATTATCAAAGGCGCTCAGGTACATAATTTAAAAAATGTAGATGTAGCGATTCCTCGAAATAAACTAGTGGTTATTACAGGACTTTCGGGTTCGGGTAAATCAAGTTTAGCATTCGATACTTTATATGCCGAAGGACAACGCCGTTATGTAGAAAGCTTGTCATCCTATGCCCGACAATTTCTTGGAAGATTGGATAAACCAAAAGTAGAGTACATCAAAGGTATTGCTCCTGCAATCGCCATTGAACAAAAAGTAAATACTACAAATGCGCGCTCAACAGTTGGAACTTCAACAGAGATTTATGATTATTTAAAGTTATTATTTGCCAGAATCGGAAGAACTTTTTCGCCAATTTCAGGACAAGAAGTTAAAAAAAACACCGTTACCGATGTGGTTTCTGATGTAAAAAGCTTTGAAATTGACAGCAAATGGCTGCTTTTGGCTCCTATTAATTTAGAAGAAGGTCGAAAACTTGAAGACAAATTAAAAGTGTTGCTTCAACAAGGTTTTGCAAGAATTTTGGTTGATAATGAAATGGTTCGCTTAGACGATTTACCGGCTTCATTGGCCAATAAAGAACTATTCCTTATTATTGACCGAATTGTCGTTAAAGACGAAGAAGAATTTTACAATCGCCTTGCTGATGCGGTTCAAACTGCTTTTTTTGAAGGAAAAGGAATCTGTTACCTGAAAGAATTAAACTCCAACAAAAAATATTCGTATTCTAATAATTTCGAATTAGACGGTATTACCTTTTTAGAACCAAACGTACATTTATTCAGTTTTAATAATCCATATGGCGCGTGTCCGGTTTGCGAAGGTTACGGAAATATAATAGGAATTGATGCCGAATTAGTGGTTCCCAATACCACTTTATCCATCTTTGAAAACGCTATTTTTCCTTGGCGAGGTGACAGTATGAGCTGGTTCCGAGACGAATTGGTAAATAACGCCTATAAATTTGATTTCCCTATTCACAAACCTTATTTTCAATTATCCGAAAAACAAAAAGAATTAATTTGGACCGGAAATGAATATTTTCAAGGTTTAAATGATTTTTTCAAAGAACTGGAAGAAAAGAATTATAAAATACAAAATCGAGTAATGCTTTCCCGTTACCGCGGTAAAACTAAATGTTATTCGTGTAAAGGCAAACGCCTTAGAATTGAAGCTTCCTACGTGAAAATCAATTCGAAAACAGTTTCTGATTTAGTCGATTTGCCAATAAAACATTTAGTTAGCTTTTTCGAAAATATTGATTTAGATGTTTACGAAAAACAAATAGCCAAACGATTGTTGGTAGAAATCAACAACCGTTTGTCCTTTTTGACCGAAGTTGGCTTAGATTATCTGACTTTAAACCGAAATTCTTCAACACTTTCCGGTGGAGAATCACAGCGAATCAATTTAGCAACTTCTCTGGGAAGCAGTTTAGTTGGCTCGATGTACATTCTGGATGAACCAAGTATTGGTTTACACCCAAAAGACACCGAACGGTTGATAAAAGTATTGCTTTCGCTACGTGATTTAGGCAATACCGTTATTGTTGTTGAACATGACGAAGACATCATGAAAGCAGCCGATATGATTATCGATATTGGTCCAGAAGCAGGAACTTTAGGCGGAAATTTAGTAGCTCAAGGCACATTTGACGAAATTCTAAAATCTACTTCGCTAACTGCGCAATATTTGAATGGCGCTTTAGAAATTTCGGTTCCAAAAAAACGCAGACCTTTCAAGAATTTTATTGAAATAAAAGGTGCTCGGGAAAATAATCTGCAAAATATAGATGTTACTTTCCCATTAGATGTTTTAACCGTAATTACTGGAGTTTCCGGAAGTGGTAAAAGCACATTAGTTAAGAAAATCTTGTTTCCTGCCATGCAGAAAAAACTCGAAAATGCCGGGGAGAAAGCAGGACAATTTACAGAAATGACCGGTTCTTTTTCGCAAATAAAACATATTGAATACGTTGATCAAAATCCAATTGGCCGAAGTTCCCGCTCTAATCCGGTAACATACATTAAAGCATATGACGATATACGAGAATTGTATGCCAAAGAAAAATTATCAAAAATAAGAGGCTACCAAGCCAAACATTTTTCATTTAATGTTGATGGCGGCCGATGCGAAACCTGTAAAGGAGAAGGCGCTATAAATGTAGAAATGGTTTTCATGGCTGATGTTCAATTGCCGTGCGAAACCTGTAATGGAAAACGTTTTAAGAAAGAAGTCCTTGAGATAAACTTTGAAGGAAAAAATATCCATGACATTCTGACCATGACTATCGATGATTCGATACAATTTTTTAAAGATACCAAACAGAACAAGATTACCCAGAAATTACAGCCGTTACAAGATGTAGGATTGGGTTATGTACAATTAGGACAATCTTCATCAACACTTTCCGGAGGTGAGGCGCAACGTATTAAATTAGCTTCATTCTTAGTAAAAGGCACCACAAAAGACAAAGCACTTTTTGTATTTGACGAACCTACAACAGGATTACATTTTCACGACATTAAGAAACTATTAGCTTCTTTTGATGCTTTGATAGAAAAAGGACATTCTATATTAGTTATAGAACATAATCTTGATCTTATAAAATGTGCGGATTGGATTATTGATTTAGGTCCTGAAGGCGGAGAAAATGGTGGTAAATTATTGGCCGTAGGAACTCCTGAACAAATTGTAAAAATAAAAGAATCGGTTACAGGAAAATATCTAAATGAAAAACTGCTATAATTTATCCAATATAGCAGTTTTCTTGAAAAACATTTCCATCTTCATCCAAAGCTACTAGTATTTTTTTGGCTCTGGAAATATAACTTAAATAGATCCAGGCAACAGACCAAACTCCAAGAGTGATACAAAAAATTAAAAAATTAACACCGTGATCTACACGTTTTTCTTCTTTTGTTAAAATAGCGAAAGGTAATTTGTCATTCTTTTCTACTAATGTGAATCCATTCTTGATTTTTGTAGCGATAGAATTTTTAAAATTCTCTTCTTGTAATATTAGGTTCGTTTTCATAACATTTGTCTTTAGGGGCGTTAGACACGGTTTTATTGTAATTGCTTAAAAAATATTTACAAAAATATAAAAAAACAAAATTTTATACCATACCCACTTTTAGTGATTTTTTCAACCTGAAATTTGTGGGCAATTCTAGTATTTTTTTTTAAAATTACTTAAAATATTGAAGTTTGAAGACAATTGAATTTAAAAAAAAGGATAAGAAATGAAGATTTAAATATTAAATAAAATAGCCTGTCAAAAAATTAATTATTCTTTATTTTTAACTTAAATAAACGGAACTTGACAATAATACCGAAAGCGATTTTGAAGGATTATTTTATGCAATTACAAAAAAAACATACCATTTAACTAATTGCACCTCTTTTATTGACGTCTAATTTTTTTATACACCTGATCTAAAGCTTCATTTATTTCGACAGAAATAACAAACTTGTAGTTGATATAAACGTAGAGAATGGTCACCAAAACCGATTTTAATCCAATAGCAATTATGGGATGAAAAGGAAACTGCCAGAAATAAAACAATAAAAACAGCCCAAAAGTAATTCCCATTGAGTATAATGTCTGGTTGGTAAATGGATACAGATGCATTCGTTTGACCACAAAAAGTAATTTAGCCAAACTGTAAATAGTTATCGAAAGTAAAGTAGCAAATGCCGACCCTATAATACCGTAACTCGGAATAAAAAGCATGTTCAATGCCACTGTTAAAAAGACTAACAATAATCCCAAGAACAATACCATTCTATAGTATTTTGAATTAAAAATTATGGCATTATTATTACCAAGTATCAAATCAAAGTATTTAGAAAGTCCAATCATAAAAACAACCATAATTCCTCCACTATATTCTTTTGGAACCAATTCATACAACTGGTCAATATTTACAAAAATACACAACATTACAAAACCACCTACCATTTGAAGATTAATAGAAGTCTTTTTATACAAATCATTTAAGGAATCGTGTTTGTTCTCATGCATTAATTTTGCTGTAATTGGATAGACAATTTGATGCATCGCCCGACTGGGAACTGATATTACTAATGCAATATAAGTCGCTACAGAATAATAAGCTATATTTTCAATTTTCATGTATTGATTCAAAATCATTTTATCTCCGTCTAACAATAAGTTAGCAACACTTCCTGATAAAATGATGTAAAAGGAATACTCCATTATACTTTTTACATTGTGTGGAATCGTAAATTGGAATGTTGGCCTTTTGATATAAAAAGCATAAGCCATAGTAATCAAAAAAGCCAAAAAATAAATAGCAGCCGTCAAATAAACAAAATCAATTACTGATATCCATTTATAATACACTCCGATTAATCCGAAAAGACAAAGCAATCGCAGCCCAACTTCTTTAATAAAATTACCAAAAACAGAATGCATGTGCACGCGTGCCCAAGCATAAAATATTTCGAAATATGCCATACACAAACCGATAAACGGAATAAGCCAAATAAAATCTTTGACTACCGGATTTTCTTTGGATAAGAAAACGGTAATCGTATCAAAGAAAAACAATCCGATTAAGCACAAAGGAATACACAATAACAAAGGAAATAGAACTGTAAAAGACAAAAATCGGGAACGATCCTCCTCGGTTTCATATTGTGAATAGTATTTTACCAACGTATTTTGCATTCCGATAGCAAATAAAGGCATGATTACATTAGCCGACGAAACGATATAATTCGTTAAAGCATAATAAGTTGCACCTAAAAAAACAGGATACAAATAAATAGTATTAATTGCCCCAATTCCAAAACCAAAATAAGTTATTATTGTATTCTTTAAAGACTGATTTAATACTATGCCCATTTTTTAGATTGAGAATTTTAGTTTTAGGATTTGGTAATCAATTGTACTAATTCTTTGGTAAGACTTTTTCTGGAATATTTTTGCAACCCAACTGCATTTGACTGTAATTTCCCTTCCAAAAACTGATTATAAAAGTCCAAAATTACACTTTTAAGTTTCATTTTCTCAGAATAATCAAAGAATACACCCGTATTGGTAGTTGTTATAATTTCTGCAAAGTCAGAATCTTTAGGTCCAATAGCAATTATAGGTCTTCCGGAGACCATGTATTCAAATAATTTACCCGGAATAATGCTTTTAGTATCTACTGAATTGATTTCGATAAGCAATAAAACCTGGGATTTTCTTTGGTGTGCAATCGCTTCGGGATGCGAAACATAACCTAAATTATTCAAATATGGTTGTAATCCAAATTGTGTTATAGTTTCTAACACTTCCTGACTCACGGCGCCTATTAATTTGATTTCCAAATGCGATTTAAAATCTGGAATTTCATTCATTAATTCGACTAAACTTTCCCATAAAACAAGAGGATTTCTTTCCGAAAGAAAGGAGCCGATGTGCGCCAAAGTAAATTTAGAATCTAGTACTTGTTTTTCGACATTTTCGGTGTCATACCCATTGGTAATTACCGCTATGGGTTTATTAGTAATCGCTTGAAATTCGGCTTTAGTCGTTTTGCTGGTTACAATAATCGTATCCGCAGTATTCAATACTTTATGTTCTAATGCTTTGTGTTTATTAGCCGCATACTCTGACAAACGCAGGGATTTATGATAGCCAATCGTAGTCCAAGGATCCCGAAAATCAGCAAACCAGTTTAGATTTAATTTTTCTTTTAATCCTAAACCAATAAGATGTAAACTATGTGGCGGTCCCGAAGTAACAATAGTATCAATAGCATTATCCCGAATGTATTTTTCTAAATAAGTTACCGATGGTTTTACCCAAAAAACACGCGCATCAGGAATGAACAAATTTCCTCGAATCCAAAGAAACAGTTTGTCTAAAAAAGATTGCTTCTTTTGATTGGGAATAATTCCTGAACTGATTTTTTTAGTTTTATTTTTAGAAAAAAAGGAAGCCAATTGATAGGGTTCAAAAATGGGTTGTTTAAGAATAATCGCTTTTTCCGAAATCTCTTTTACCAAATTTTCGTCAACAATAGGATACGTTGGATTCTCCGGAATATATACAATCGGCTGAACACCAAAATCAGGTAAATATTTGACAAATTTTAACCAACGCTGAACGCCTGGTCCTCCGGCTGGTGGCCAATAATAGGTTATAATGAGCAGTTTTTTTGGTTCTGGTTCCAATTTTTATTTTTATAGTGAAGACTCTGTAATTTAGTATTAGTAGGTTACTAACTTATTACAACTATTTTTCCTTTCTTTCAAAATAAATCCCGGCAAGTAATAGCAAGAACATTCCAATAGAACTCAATAATGTAATCATTCCTCCTGTTTTTACCACTTGCGGTTCAAACTTGAACTCAATAGTGTGTTTTCCCGCTGGGATTTCTAACGCTCTTAAAGCATAATCTGCTCTTATATATGATGTTGGTTTTCCGTCAATAAAAACATTCCAACCTTCTTTATAATACATTTCAGAGAAAACTGCTAAACCTTCATTCGCATTATCAGAACTGTATTTCAAATAATTAGGTTTATAAGAATCTAATGTTATTGTAGCCAGACTGTCTTTGGCGAAAGCCCTATTTTTAATTTCAAAATCTTTAGTATTGACAACGGCTAAATTTTTAGAATCTAAACTATCCAACGCTTTCATTTCCTCATCGGCAGAATTTACTGCTTTAACCTGACTTACAAACCAAGCATTGCCATTAGCATTCGGGTTTGAAGTTGGAAATTCTTTTCCTTCTTTATCCGTTTGAATCACATATTTGACATTGAGCATGTTGAGGATTTCCATATTGTTTTTGGCAATTTGATAATCAAACAATTGCTGCATTCTTCTAGGTTTAGCCGCATGATATCCGCCAACCGATTTATGAAAATACGAAGCTCTGGCACTTGATAAATTACCATTGACTTCAAAAACACGGTAATGCGTCGTATCTTTAAGAATTTGAACATCCGAAGGCGTTTCCTGAAAAGGTACTTCTACTTCTCTTCCGCTCACGAAATCTTTTCCTGAAACATATTTTTTATCCACAAAAAACAAGTCGAAAATCATCAAAATACCTACTAAAATGATTGCTGTATTTTGAGCGAATTTGTTTTTTATAAACAACCATAAAATCCCGGATGAAAGCAAAATAAAGAAACCGGAACGCAATAAATCAGCACTGTACAAACTTTTTCTGTCTTCTTTGAGCGCATCTACAAAACTTGGTCCGTAACTTTCTAAAAAGTAACTGTCACTGCCTCCTGAAAAACTGAACATACTTTTACAAGCAAACAATATCAAAAGTACGCCTACGCTAAAAACACTGGTTTGCAATAATCCTTTCGATTGTTGTTCTTTTTCTAATTTAAAGAAAGATTGTAATCCCATAATGGCCAAAACAGGAAAACACAATTCAAGAATCACTTGTATCGAAGAAACAGCTCTAAACTTATTATACATTGGAACATAATCGATAAAAAAGTCGGTCAAAGCACCAAAATTTTTACCCCATGAAAGCACTAATGCTACCATTGATCCTGCAAAAAAGACATATTTAATTTTTCTTTTATCAATAAACAATGCCAAAATTGCCAAAAAGAAAACCACAGCTCCAATATAAGCTGGCGCTGCAACAATAGGCTGATCGCCCCAATAAGTTGGCATTCCCGAAACAAAATCAGTTGCCTGCGCTTCCGGCACACCTTGGCTAATCATGAATTCATACATTTTACTGTCTGTCCCTAACGCTTCATTATTAGAACCACCAAAAAGTCTTGGCGCAATAAGATTAAAACTTTCCGTAACTCCGTAACTGTACTCGGTAATATAATCACGGGTCATAGCACTATTTGTAGTACTTTTTGAGCCATCGGGATTAAAGGTTAATTCACTTTTTCCTCTAGTACTAAAAGCAGCATATTCTGAAGTTGCCAATAAATTTGTGGCATTAGCGCCAATGGCAAAAATTCCGGCAACAGCCAAAACACCAACCGAAGTCAAGACGGATTTATATTCCTTTTCTTTTAACGCCTGATATATAAAATAACCGGAAAGCAGCAACAAGAAAATCAATAAATAATACGTCATTTGAAAGTGATTCGCATTAATCTCTAATGCTACAGCGAACATCGTAAGTAAACCTCCCCAAACATATTTTTTTTGAAAAACTAAAATAAATCCGGCAATTACCAAGGGCATGTAGCCTATAGCATGCGCTTTGGCATTATGTCCAACACCCAAAATTATAATCAAATAGGTTGAAAAACCAAAAGCTATGGCACCAAAAAAAGCTTTTAGCGGATCTATTTTAAGTACTAATAATAATCCGTAAAAACCTAAGAAATAAAGAAATAAATAATCTGCCGGACGTGGTAAAAACCGTAAAGAATCATCAATATTACCAATATAATCATGTGGATATTTTGCGCCCAATTGATACGTTGGCATTCCGCCAAAAGCGGCATCGGTCCAATAAGGTTCTACATGATCTGAAGCTCTAAAATCATTTTGCTCCTTTGCCATTCCGGTATATTGTGCAATATCCGACTGAAAAATTTGCTTTCCCTG
Source organism: Flavobacterium lacustre (assembly GCF_027474525.2). NCBI lineage: Bacteria > Pseudomonadati > Bacteroidota > Flavobacteriia > Flavobacteriales > Flavobacteriaceae > Flavobacterium > Flavobacterium lacustre. Next base: position 1,997,268 of record NZ_CP114882.2, on the reverse strand, counting down.
AAGTACTGGATAAAAATAAAGAAGGGAAATAAAAACAAAACCAAGTAAGGCTAGAGCGTGTGGGTAGAACTTATTTATTATTTTCAATTTAAAAGGGTTTGGATTAAAGTAAAAAGGCGCTATTTACGGCAAATTTAATCTATTTCTTCGTAATCAACATAATCGCCCACTTTTTTGGTCTCGCGCGGATTTTTGGCATTCGCTTTATTGTAGATAATTTCATCATTGCCTGCCGATTTTTGCCAAGAATTATCTTGAGCATATTGTTGCTGTTTCTGCATATTTTCTCCGGCTTTTTCGACCACTTTTTTCACCAATAACGGCAAGAATAGTTTTGCTAAAAATTTAAAAATATAATAGAACATTATTATATAAAATATGGTTCTTATAAAATTAGGAACAGACGCTGTTTGCATAATCAAATATTTTTTTTCAAAATTAATAAATCAAACGTTCAAAATTAATATATCATTCTTAAATAAATAATAAAATATAGTACATTTGAAATGCGTTATTACTTTTTTAAATCAAAAAATAATATGTTTAAAACCAAAATTGTACTAATTGTTGCCATTCTGCTGATTCCTTTTATTCATTACGGACAACATACTGACCAAATTAATTCTAACAGACCCGGCGAAACAATGTCGGCATTTGCTGTAGGAAAATCTGTAATTCAAGTCGAAACAGGCATTTACGGTATTAAGCAAAATCATGAAATTTTAAATTATGATGCTAATGGCTTTGGATTAGACTTCACTTTAAGATGGGGACTTTTCATGGAAAAATTAGAATTAATAGCCGATTTACAATATCAAAATGAAAAATACACCCAACTATTTAACGTTACCAATAGATCAGCGCTGAAACAAACTGTTCTGGGCGCAAAATATTTAATTTACGACCCTTTTAAAAACTACGAAAAAAAGGTAAATATTTACAGCTGGAAAGCCAATCATCAGTTTGACTGGCATCAATTAATTCCTGCTGTTTCTGTTTTTGCAGGAGCTAATTTTACGGCAGCAAATAATCCGTATTCTTTTTCACCCGAAGCCAGTATTTCTCCAAAAATCATGTTGATTACCCAAAATCATTTAGGCGACGGAAAATGGGTTTTTGTGACCAATATTATAGCCGATTATATCACAACCGACTATCCAAGTTATGGTTACGTATTAACAATGACACGAGGATTCAACGATAAATGGTCTGGTTTTATTGAAAATCAAGGATTTAAAAGTGATTTTTACAGCGATGCAATTGTTCGTGGCGGCGCAGCTTATTTACTGAATAAAGACATGCAAATTGATGCTTCAATAAGTAGCAGTTTAAAAAATACACCTTCCATTTTATATGGCGGGGTTGGTTTTTCTTGGCGATATGATGCCAAATATCAGGAAGTACGAATGAATATTGACTCTGGAGATTCAGAAAAAAAAGCATTAAAAAGAGCCAAAAAAATTAAAAGAGGCTAAACCTACAAACCTTACAAGCAACAATGATTACCATACAAGAAGCTAAAACTAAAAAAGAATTAACTAAATTCATACAATTCCCTTTCTCTTTATACAAAGACAATAAATATTGGGTTCCTCCAATTATTGCTGATGAATTAGAGACTTTTGACAAAACAAAAAACCCTGCTTTTCAAAGTGCCGAAGCCTATTTTTATGTCGCTTTCAAAGCCAATAAAATAGTAGGTCGAATTGCCGCTATCATCAATTGGGATGAAGTAAATAATCAACAAAAAAACAAAGTTCGTTTTGGTTGGTTTGATGTGATTGATGATGTAGAAGTTACCAAAGCACTTTTAGAAAAAGTATATGAGTTAGGTCGAAAAAACAATCTTGAACACGTTGAAGGTCCAATGGGATTTTCAAACTTGGATAAAGTTGGTGTTTTGACCGAAGGTTTCGAAGAAATTGGAACCATGATTACGTGGTACAACCATCCATATTACGCCAATCATTTTGAACAATTAGGATACGTAACCGAAAAAGAATACTTAGAAAATAAATTCCCTTTCGAAAATGTAAAACTGGAATTCTTTGACAAAGCACAAGAATTAATCAAAAGACGATACCAGCTCAAAGCACTCAATTTCAAGAAGACCAAAGATGTCATGCCTTATGTAGACAAGATGTTTGATTTGTTTAATGCATCATATGCCAGTTTATCTTCTTTTGTGGCTATTTCAGACATTCAAAAAGAATATTTTAAGAAAAAATACATCAGTTTCATCAATCCGGAATACATCAAATTTGTAGAAGACAAAGACCACAATCTAGTCGCTTTTGCCATTGTAATGCCGAGTTTTTCTAAAGCATTACAAAAAGCCAATGGAAAATTATTCCCTTTTGGATTCCTGCATTTATTGAATGCCCGCAACAACAGTAAAGATGTTACGTTCTACCTTATTGGAGTACATCCCGAATATCAAAACAAAGGAGTTCATGCGATTATTTTTAAAGAATACCATACCACTTTTACCGAAAAAGGCATTCAAAACTGTATTCGAACACCAGAATTAGCAGACAATCACGCCATTCATTTGCTATGGAAAAACTTCGACCCAAAAATCATTTGCAGAAGAAAAACATTCCGAAAAGAACTGTAATATAGATTGCAATAAATTTTATGAAACAAAAAAAATCCATTCATTACGAATGGATTTTTTATTTTATAATATCTGTGACCTGAACTAAGCGTCTAAATCTACAGTTGTTCTGCTTGCAATTTCTTTATATGTTCCGTTTTCTAATTTTTCACGAATCGCTTCAAAAGCAGTAAGTGTTTCATCAATATCGGCAATTGTATGTGACGTTGTTGGAATCATACGCAATAAAATTATCCCTTTTGGTATCACCGGATAAATTACAATCGACAAGAAAATTCCGTAATTCTCTCTCAAATCATTCACCATAACCATTGCTTCCGGCACACTTCCTTCTAAATAAACAGGTGTAATACAAGTATTGGTATCACCAATATTAAAATTTCTTGATTTCAATCCACTTTGTAATGCGTTTACATTTACCCAAAGTTTATCTTTAATTTCAGAGGAGTTTCTTAATAATTCCAATCGTTTCAATGAACCAATAGTTTGAATCATTGGCAACGCTTTGGCAAACATTTGCGAACGCAAATTGTATTTTAAGTAGTCGATTATTTCTTTATCGGCAGCCACAAAAGCACCAATATTAGCCATCGATTTTGCAAAAGTCGAAAAGTAAACATCTATATCATCCTGAACTCCTTGCTCCTCGCCTGCTCCGGCACCCGTTTTCCCTAGTGTACCAAAACCATGCGCATCATCAACCAATAGACGGAAATTGTATTTCTTTTTCATTTCTACAATCTCTTTCAACTTCCCTTGTTGTCCGCGCATACCAAAAACACCTTCGGTAATAAACAAGATTCCTCCACCTTGCTCAGTCGCTAATTTTGTAGCACGTTGCAGGTTTTTCTCCATGCTCTCAATATCGTTATGCTTGTAAGTAAAACGTTTTCCGCTATGCAAACGAACCCCGTCAATAATACACGCATGCGCATCAACATCATAAACGATAACATCATTTCTCGTAACCAAAGCATCAATAATAGACACCATTCCTTGGTATCCAAAATTCAATAAATAAGCTGATTCTTTCATTACAAAAGCAGCTAATTCATTCTCTAATTGCTCATGATATTTAGTATGACCACTCATCATTCGCGCTCCCATCGGGTAAGCCGCTCCATATTGAATCGCTGCATCCGTATCCGCTTTACGCACTTCCGGATGGTTAGCAAGACCTAAATAATCATTCAAACTCCAGTTCAAAATATCTTTACCCTGAAACTGCATTCTTGGCCCAAGTTCGCCTTCTAATTTTGGAAATACAAAATAACCTTCCGCTTGTGAAGCCCATTTTCCTAATGGTCCTTTATTGTTTTGAATTCTTTCGAATAAATCTTTTACCATAATATATTGAAGTATTATATTTTTTAAGAAGTTGCAAAAATAATTATTTATAATTTATTATAGTCTTGAAAGCAAATTTATTTTCAATAGCTATTTCCTGCTCTTCATTGCAATCTTTTTTCATAAAATCTTTTTTTCCAAGACTTTGCAGGAACTTCCGTTGGTCGTTCCGCAAAGTCAGGAAAAAATAGCTTTTCTCAAAAAAAGGATTTCCATTTCTATCAGGGCTAGGCAGTTGTTTTATCAAGAAACTTTGTACATTTGATTACTGAACACTATTTATATGTCACAAGATACCAAAGAATTAAAACTTGCCGTCCTTATTGATGCCGACAACGTTCCATATAGCAACGTCAAAGGAATGATGGAAGAAATTGCCAAATTTGGAACACCAACCACCAAACGTATTTATGCCGATTGGACAAAACCAAATGCCAATGGATGGAAATCCGTTTTATTAGAACATGCCATAACCCCAATTCAGCAATACAGCTACACCGTAGGGAAAAACTCTTCGGATTCAGCCATGATTATTGATGCCATGGATTTATTATATTCGGACAAAGTTGATGGATTCTGCATTGTTTCCAGCGATTCTGATTTTACACGACTCGCCATTCGCTTGCGGGAATCCGGCATGAAAGTAATTGGAATTGGCGAAAAGAAAACCCCAAATTCATTCATAGTAGCCTGCGACCGATTCATTTACATTGAAGTATTAGATGGAGCCATAAAGAAAAAACTACCAAAACGTTCCGCAGATACTAAAAAACCAGTTGAAAAACCGATTGAAAAATCACTCAGTAAAATAGATTTACAAACCATTGAACTTATCGAAGCCACCATAGAAGATATTGGTGACGATAGCGGCTGGGCGTTCTTAGGCGATGTAGGAAACCTAATCGTTAAGAAAAAACCGGAATTTGATCCAAGAAATTATGGTTTCAATAAACTAACTCCAATGCTTAAATCGCTAACTGACTTTCTTGAAATAGACGAAAGAGATTCTGATAAAAAAGGAATCAAACATGTTTATGTAAGATTGCGTTACAGCTAAAATCCAAAAGAATTAGTTCTTTCTGAAATAAAAACAAAAAAGGAGGACCTTTATAGTCCTCCAGTTGTTGATTCTGATTTACCATTATCAAACTGATACTTTTAATTGTATAGCTGACTATTGAACTGCCATGTCTTACTGACAAGACCGACAAACTCAAGTAATTAATCAAAACCACACTCAAAGATACAATTTAAACAAACATAATTACTTAATAAACAGATATTTAACTAATTATTAATAAATTAATTTTCAGCAATTAAATCATCTTATAAAATCAATACTTCTGGATAAAACAAAAAAAGGAGGCCTTTTTAAAAGCCTCCAATTGTTAATTCTGATTTACCATTATCAACGCTACCTTTCGATAAAATTGACTATTTGAATATTCCTCTCTTTGCAGATATTGAAATCCAATTGATGAATCAAAACCACACTCAAAGATACGATAAAATCATATTCAAAATACTGATAAACAATAGTTTAACCAATTATTAACACATTGATTTTTAATATCCTAATTCAATTATAGCACTACATCTTAAAAATAAAACAAAAAAAGGAGGCCTTATTACAGGCCTCCAATTGTTAATTCTGATTTACCATTATCAACGCTACCTTTCGATAAAATTGACTATTTGAATATTCCTCTCTTTGCAGATATTGAAATCCAATTGATGAATCAAAACCACACTCAAAGATACAATTTAAATATATTCAAAATACTGATAAACAATAGTTTAACTAATTATTAACGCATTGATTTCATATATTAAAGATGAACCATACAATTCTCTATATAACACGCGACTCGGCGGGTCTTTGTTATATTGCTGCGAAATAGACAAAAAAAATGTATTTTTGAAAAGTCTAATTCAAAATTCAAAAAATGCAACTCGTTTTCGCTTCCAATAACAAAAATAAAATTCTGGAAATACAAAGTATGTTGCCGGAAAGCATCAAAATTTTGAGTTTAGAAGATATTGGTTGCATCGAAGATATTCCGGAAACAGCCGATACTATTGAAGGAAACGCCATATTGAAAGCCAATTATGTGACCCAAAAGTATGGATTTGATTGCTTTGCTGATGATACCGGACTGGAAGTAGATTCCTTAGATGGTGAACCTGGCGTATTTTCCGCTCGTTATGCAGGAGAACAACGCAATGCTGATGATAATATGAGCAAATTATTAGATGCTTTATCAAATAAAACCAATAGAAAAGCACAATTCAAAACAGTAATTGCTTTAAATCTGAATGGCGAACAAGAACTTTTTACTGGAATTGTAAGAGGTGAAATCACATTGAAAAAAACAGGAAATCAAGGATTTGGTTATGACCCCATTTTTCAACCAGAAGGATTTTCAGAAACCTTTGCACAATTGCTATTAGAAATGAAAAATAAAATTGGTCACAGAGGAAAAGCAACACAACTACTAATTTCTTTTTTGAAAAAGAAAAAATAATTGTTTGAGTTACAACATTTTTATAACAAAATAAGGTATTTCGAGCCGTAATTTCACATCAAATCTTTAAACTTAAAATCTAAATCCATAAATAATAAATCTAACTTTCTGATAATCAAATTATAATAAAATATTAAATCTTAAAATAGCATTAGTTTATATGGATTATAAACAGTAATTTTGCACCCTATTTTAAAAATACATATGAATAAATTTGAACAATTAGGATTGAGTGAATCGTTACTGAAGGCGATTTTAGATCTAGGATTTGAGAATCCGACCGAAGTACAGGAGAAAGCGATTCCCCTATTATTGGAAAAAGACACAGATATGGTTGCGTTGGCTCAGACAGGGACAGGGAAAACGGCAGCATTTGGTTTTCCAGTTATCCAGAAAATTGATGCCAACAACAGGAATACACAAGCATTAATTTTATCTCCAACACGTGAACTTTGTTTGCAGATTACCAACGAAATTAAAAACTACTCTAAATACGAAAAAGGTATTAATGTGGTAGCAGTTTACGGTGGAGCTAGCATTACAGAACAAGCGAGAGACATAAAGAGAGGCGCACAAATTATTGTAGCAACTCCAGGAAGAATGCAAGACATGATTAATAGAGGCTTGGTAAACATTTCTCAAATTAGTTTTTGTATTCTTGACGAAGCTGACGAAATGTTGAACATGGGGTTCTACGAAGATATCGTGAACATCCTTTCTACAACGCCAGACGAAAAAAACACATGGTTATTCTCGGCTACGATGCCAGCAGAGGTTGCACGAATTGGAAAACAATTCATGAAAGACCCAATTGAAATTACAGTTGGAGCTAAAAATTCAGGTTCCGCAACGGTTTCTCACGAATTTTACCTTGTAAATGCACGTGACCGTTACGAAGCTTTGAAACGTTTAGCAGATGCAAATCCAGACATTTTCTCAGTAGTTTTCTGTCGTACCAAAAGAGACACACAAGCTGTAGCTGAAAAATTAATTGAAGATGGATACAGCGCTGCCGCTTTGCACGGAGATTTATCTCAAGCACAACGTGATGGTGTTATGAAATCTTTTAGAGGTCGCCAAATCCAAATGCTTGTAGCTACTGATGTTGCTGCTCGTGGAATTGACGTTGATAATATTACTCACGTAGTAAACTATCAACTTCCTGACGAAATCGAAACGTACAATCACCGTTCTGGTCGTACAGGTCGTGCCGGTAAATTAGGAACTTCTATTGTTATCGTTACTAAAAGCGAAATCCGTAAAATTTCTTCAATAGAAAGAATTATCAAACAAAAATTCGAAGAAAAAACAATCCCTTCTGGAATTGAAATCTGCGAAATCCAATTATTACACTTAGCTAATAAAATTAAGGATACTGAAGTTGATCATGAAATTGACAATTATCTTCCAGCAATCAATAGTGTACTTGAAGGTTTATCTAAAGAAGAATTAATCAAGAAAATGGTATCGGTAGAATTTAATCGTTTTATCAATTACTACAAAAAAACAAGAGATATCTCTTCTCAATCTTCAGGTTCTGAAAGACGTGACCGTGACGATAGAGATGGTGCTCCAAGAGAAAACAACAATGGCGGTGCTACAAGATATTTTGTAAACATTGGTTCAAGAGACAACTTCGACTGGATGTCATTGAAAGATTACTTGAAAGAAACATTAGACTTAGGTCGTGATGACGTTTTCAAAGTAGACGTAAAAGAAGGTTTCTCTTTCTTCAACACAGACCCTGAACATACCGATAAAGTAATGGAAATATTGAACAACGTACAATTAGAAGGACGTCGTATCAATGTTGAAATTTCTAAAAATGACGGTGGCGGAAGACGTGATCATAACGGAAGAAGTTCTGGTGGAAGTTTTGGAGGTGGAAGAAGTTCTGCTCCAAGAAGAGAAGGAAATTTTGCTCCAAGAAGAGAGGGTTCAGGCGGTTTTAGAAGTGATAGAAATTCAGCTCCAAGAGAAGGTGGTTTCAGAAGCGACAGAGGATCTGCTCCAAGAAGAGAAGGTGGTTTTACATCTGACAGACCAAGAACTGAAGGTTCATCTGAAAGAGCCCCAAGACGTTCAGAAAGCTTTGGTGATGCACCAAGACCAAGAAGACCAAGAAGAGACTAACATCTTTTGTTAATTTTCTTATAATAATACTGAAACTACAAAATATTTAATCCTGATTTATTACTTTTAAAGTTTTAAATTAGCTTATGAAATATTTTGTAGTTTTCTTTTTTTTAATACTTTCAGCAACAGCTGTAGCACAAGAGGCAGAACCTTCCCAAAAAGTTTCCGGTATTATTGTCAATGATAACACCAATCTCCCTTTATCTAGTGTAAATATTATCAATATCAATAAAGTAAGAGGCGCCACTTCAGATGCCAATGGGTATTTTGAAATCAATGTACAACCAAACGACACTTTACACTTTACCATTTTAGGATTTCAATCCTTAAGAGTCAGAGTCACAAATGACTGGATAAAAAATAAAACAACTCGAATTCATCTTACCGAAAAAGCAATTGCACTCGAGGAAGTTATCATAAGACCTTTTAATTTAACCGGTTATCTTGAAATTGATACTAAGTTAATTCCAACAAAAGAAAATTATCGTTACAGTATTTCTGGACTGACAGAAGGATACGAAGCTGGAGAATATTCACCAAATGCATTTGGCAGAGTTTTAGGCTCTATATTTAACCCCGCTGATATGCTTTATAATTTCTTTGGAAACAACCCAAAAGAGCTCAAAAAGCTAAAGGAAATGAAGAAAGACGATACCGTACGAAATCTTTTGGAATCTAAATTTGATCGAGAAACTATTGCCGTATTATTAGGTGTTGATGTGAAAGAAATAGCCGAGATATTACAGCGTTGTAATTATTCTGAAGCTTTCATCCAATCCGCAAATGATTTGCAAATTATGGATGCTATAAGTGGCTGTTATGAAGAATATAAAATCTTAAAGAAAAAATAGGCTTAGCCGAAAAATCAAAAAAATATCCCCTTTTCGTAAAAGTATTTGGGGATTTTTTATTGGCTAAAAAAGTCATTTTCGTCAAGAAATCATTTACATTTACTTAAATAAATAATTAAAGAATAACACTTAAAATATAAAATCATGGCAAAAAGTCAAGACGCTAAAAAGACCGTCAAAAAAGAGCCGCTAAAAACAGCGAAAGAAAAGAAAGAAGAAAAAAGAGAAAAGAAAAACAGTCCGAAAAGGGACTAAAAAAAAGTGGCCAGTAACATAACTGACCACTTTTTTTTTAATAACTGAATACTATTTCACCGGAATATTGGCTAAAATTTCCAATACGAATTTCCAGAATTTCTGAGCAGATGAAATACTTGCTCTTTCATCTGGTGAATGCGCTCCGTGAATCGTTGGTCCAAAAGAAATCATATCCATATCTGGATAATTTGTCCCCAGAATTCCACATTCTAATCCTGCGTGACAAGCCACTACCTTTGGTTTTTCATGATTTTGCTTTTCGTAAATACCAACTAAAACGTCTAAAATCTCTGACTTTGAATTGGGTGTCCAACCCGGATAAGAACCAGAAAATTCAACTTCACAGCCCATTAATTCAAAAGCAGAACGCAAAGCATTAGCCAAATCAAATTTTGAGGTTTCAACCGAAGAACGGGTTAAACACTGAACCGAAAGCTGCCCTTCTCCCACTACCACTTTAGCAATATTGTTAGAAGTTTCGACTAAATTATCAAAATCTGCACTCATTCTGTACACACCGTTATGAGCAGTATACATCGCTCTAACAAAATAAAACTGTGCGATTGAAGGCATCACTTTCGCCGGAATCGTTTTTAATTTTTCGAAAACAACTTCTAAATTAGGTTCTGTAGTTTTAAACTCAGTTTTAATTTCATTTACGATTTGTTGCATGTCAAATACAAAAGCTTCGTCATATACTTCTGCAATTATCACTTTAGCAACACTTTCTCTTGGAATCGCATTACGCAAACTTCCGCCATTTATAGTGGCAATCTGCAATCCAAAATTATCAAAACCATCAAATAATAAACGATTCATGATTTTATTAGCGTTCCCTAAACCTTTGTGAATATCCATTCCGGAATGCCCACCTTGCAATCCTTTTACAGTAATTGTGTAGGTGGTTGAACCCTCAGGAGCATCCTCTTCGTCGTACTCTGCAGTTGCCGTAACATCAATTCCTCCGGCACAGCCAATGTCAATTTCATCATCTTCTTCGGTGTCTAAATTCAATAAAATTTGTCCTTGTAGGATTCCTCCTTTTAAGTTCAAAGCACCTGTCATTCCTGTTTCTTCATCAATGGTAAACAACGCTTCAATTGCAGGATGCGGAATCGTTGTACTTTCAAGGATTGCCATAATAGTAGCAACTCCAAGACCATTATCTGCTCCAAGTGTGGTTCCGCGGGCACGTACCCAATCTCCATCTACAAACATATCGATTCCTTGTGTATCGAAATCAAAAACAGTGTCCGCATTTTTTTGATGCACCATATCTAAATGCCCTTGTAAAACTAATGCTTTTCGGTTTTCCATTCCTGGAGTTGCAGGTTTGCGAATGATTACATTTCTGATTTCATCTTCAAAAGTTTCTAATCCCAGACTGTTTCCAAAATTCTTCATAAACTCAATAACACGATCTTCTTTTTTTGAAGGACGCGGCACAGCGTTTAAATCGGCAAACTTATTCCAAAGCGCTTTCGGTTCCAGATTTCTTATTTCTTGGCTCATTTATTTTTGTTTGAAGTTTAACATTTTTAAAGTCCAAAGTTACAAAGTTTAAATTCTTTTTCGATACTAATTGATATTGTAATTATATTTACGCATTCAAATTTTATACTGTGAAACGCAAGTACATTCTTCCTTCATTTCTTTTGATTCAAATCGTAATCCTAAAAATAGTTGCTTTTTTTCCTGAATTTGTGGAACGTTTTTACAGTAATGGTTTGTATCTGCTATTAGCAAAATTTTCAAGAATTACTTTAGGTAAAATTCCATTTTCTGTTGGGGATTGTATTTATGCAGTTCTTATTTTTTTAATTTTAAAATGGTTTTGGAACAACCGAAAATCATGGAAACTAAATTGGAAAAATCACTTACTACAGTTTTTAAGTATCATATCAGTATTCTATTTTTTGTTTCACCTTTTTTGGGCGTTTAATTATTACCGTGAACCTCTTTTTGAAAAAATGAGTATTCAAAGGGAATATTCTGATGCTGATTTACTGGTTTTCACCAAAAAACTAATTGCAAAAACGAATGCCATACAAAATCAAATCACAAAAAATGACAGTTTAAAAGTGGTTTTTCCTTATTCTAAAAAGGAAGTTTTTGATATGAATTTAAAGGGTTATAAAAACCTTTCTGCTGAATATGACTTTTTCAACTATTCGCATTTAAGCGTCAAAAAATCATTGTTCAGTTTACCGTTAACCTACATGGGTTTTGGAGGTTATTTGAATCCGTTTACCAATGAGGCTCAGGTAAATTATCTAGGACCAATGTACAGTTTTCCTATGACTACAAATCACGAAATGGCGCATCAGATGGGCTATGCCAGCGAAAGCGAATGTAACTTCATTGGTTTTTTGGCCTCTGTAAAAAATGATGATTTATACGTTCAATATTCGGGTTATAGTTTGGCCTTACGGTATTGCTTGGGGAATTGGCACGTTCGTGATGAGAAGAAATTTCATGAATTACTGCAAACTATTCATCCCGGAATTCTAAAAAACTTTCAGGAAAGTGAGGATTTCTGGAAAGAATATGAAACGCCAATTGAAACTGGTTTTCATGCTTTTTATGATAATTTCTTGAAATTAAATCAACAAAAAGAAGGCATGGACAGTTACAGTAAATATGTGAATTTGATGGTGAATTATTATAAAGGAAAAGAGTTGTAGCTTTTGCAGGAGTTCCGTAAACTTCGTTTGAAACAGAAAGCAGGACAACTCGTTTTATAAATTATAATTTTTTGTACTTCTGAAAAGAATAAATTATTGTAACAAAATCCATTTTTAGCTTACTAACGCATATATGAGTCAAAATCTAGAACATTCTTTTGTGCAGCAATTGCAGGCCAATCAGAATATAATCCACAAAATTTGTAGGTTGTATACGAATGGTGAGGATGCGCATAAGGATTTGTTTCAGGAAATTACGATTCAGTTGTGGAAAGCGTTTCCGAAGTTTCGGGGAGACAGCAAATTTTCGACATGGGCGTATCGAGTCGCGTTGAATACAGCCATTACTTTGTATCGAAAAAGTAAGCGCACAATTGCTACGATTGAGTTTGAAGGAAGACAACATTTTACATCTGATATTGATTATAATTACGAGGAAGAGGAGCAATTAAAATTAATGTACCAAGCAGTTTATCAGCTGAATGACATTGAAAAAGCATTGATTTTCATGTATCTTGAAGACAAAGATTATCAGGAAATTGCAGAAACTTTAGGAATTAGTGAAGTAAATGCAAGAGTGAAAATGAATCGAATTAAGGGGAAATTAAAAAAAATATTAAATCCATTAGGAACATGAAAGAGCTGGATTTATTGAAAAAAGACTGGCAAAAGAATCAAAATTCTTTTGAACAGGTATCGGAAACAGAAATTTACAAAATGATTCATAAAAAATCATCTTCGATTGTGAAGTGGATTTTGATTATTAGCGTTTTGGAGCTTTCGTTATGGACATTGATTAGTGTTGCTTTTAATACTGATGATTATTTTAAGAAACTGAAACACGACGAATTGATATTTTATTTCAAAATATTAAATGTTTTCAGTTATCTGGTTATATTTATTTTTATCTATTTATTTTATAAAAACTATATTGCTATAACAACGACTTCATCTACAAAACAGTTGATGAAAGACATCCTGAAAACCCGAAAAACCGTTCAATGTTATGTAGGATATAATCTGGCTATGATTGTGTTGGGCTTAATTGTGGGTTTTGTAATTGCTTTTGCCTACAATCCTGAAACAATCGCTTTGAAAAGCAAAATTGCCGAAAACGGGACCGTTATGGCAATTACTTTTGGTGTTTTATTCTTAACTATCTTGGTATTTTTTGGAATATTCTGGTTGTTTTACCGATTATTATACGGCATCTTATTGCGACGATTATACACTAATTACAAGGAATTAAAAAAGATAGATCTTTAGCCAAGAATTAATATTCCCATTGACGTGTTATGTTTAATTCCTCTTGTTCTTTGATGAGTTCAGCCGGAATTACTTTTAAAAATGAAGGATGTTGCTCGATGGCATATTCTACTTTTTCAACAATCTGGTCAATAGTATCGTTATCATAATCAATATCTAAAGGTTCTTTTATGATAAAAGATTGAAGAATTCCTTTCTTTTTCATGCGTAACCCTTTTTTGTCAAATGAGCGGCGGAATCCATCAATTACGATAGGAATTACTATTGGTCTGTGTTGTTTGATAATATGTGCAGTTCCTTTTCGAACGGGTTTAAACGATTTTGTAGTTCCTTGTGGAAAAGTAATAACCCAGCCATCGGCCAAAGCTATTTTTATATTTTCGGTGTCGTTTGGATTTACATCGCGTTTTTCGGTTACATCTACCCCTTTTGCGCGCCAGGTTCGCTCTACGGTAATGGCTCCAACATAAGCTAAAATTCGAGGCAACAAGCCAGCCTGCATTGTTTCTTTGGCAGCAACATAATAAATATTCATTTTAGGTTGCCACAAATAACATACGTTTTTGATGGTATCTTCTCTTCCACTTAAACTGGCATTAAAAACGTGAAACATAGCTACAACATCAGCAAAATAAGTTTGATGATTGGAGATAAAAAGTACGTTTCTATCCGGTAAAGTTCTAATAATTTCAGAACCTTCAATTTGCAATTCATTAAAACCACGATATCGTCTATGGGTAATGCCTCCAAAAATTCGGATGAGCCATTTCTTTATAAATAGTATGTGACCAAAAGGATTTCTCTTGAATAATCCCATAAAACTGTGTGTATTTCATATTTGACGAACAAACTTACGAAATTTATTCTTTATGCAATTTACAATTTTTTAACCTTGATTTAACATCAGACTTCTTGTTCTAAAACGGTTTTCAGAACTACTTTCAATTCACTCAAAATCATTGCAGTAGCACCCCAAACAATATGTTTTTCGATTTCAAAAGCAGGAATACTGATATTCTCAGCATAAGATGTAGATAATTTGGTCTGGACAATAATTGTTTCATCTAAGAAAACAGACAACGGCAATTCAATTATACCAGCTACTTCCGAAGGTTCGGGTATGAAAGTGATTTCTTCTCGACAAATCCCCAAAAAAGGATGAACCATAAAATTACTGGGCGGAATGTATAATTGTGTAAATGCTTTTACAATCTCAATTCGTTCGGGTGAAATACCTATTTCTTCGTGAGTTTCACGTAGCGCGGTGATTTCAAAATTCTCATCTTCTAATTCGTGTTTTCCACCGGGAAATGCAATTTGTGCAGAATGTACTCCTTGATACGAATTTCGAACAATTAAGACTAAATGTGTCTTATTGCCTTTTGGATAAAACAACATCATTACAGCCGCTAATTTGGGTGTTTTATTGTCCAGATTACTATTTTTCAAGCTTTCTATCCGCTCCAAAGGCGCCATTTTAATATGCGCATCAAAAGCAGGGAGCTTTGCGGCAATTATTTTAGGAACATGTTCTAAAAATTCTTGGAAATCCATAATCAAAGTCTATTTTTGCATACAAAACAGTTCATAAATATAGTTTAGAAATTGCACTTGCACAAACTTTCTACAACTCAAAAGCATCTATAATGTACAGCAAAGAAGAAACACAACGATTAAAACGAGAATTCTGGATTGCATTTGCCGAAAAATATCCGCGAAAATGGTTGTTATACGATACCAAAATCAAAGATTTCTCTTTTAAATTTTATGTGGATAATAAAAAAGCCCAAGTACTCATTGACATTGAGCCTCGAAATGACATTAAAAGAGTAGCTTATTATGAAAAATTAGAAGCGCTGAAAAATATTTTGGAGGAAGAATTTATTAAAAATTTAGTTTTCGAAAAAGAATTTAATCTTGAAAACGGCAAAACTATCAGCCGAATTTGGGTTGAAAAATTAGGCGTAAGTGTTAGTAACAGAAACTATTGGGATGAAATTTTTGATTTTTATAATGAAAAAATGAATGCTTTAGAGCTATTTTACGCAGAATACGATGAGTTTATAAAAGATATTGAATAGCAATTATATCGTAAAAATATTATAGACTATAATTCGATCTTCATAATTGATGTACAATTGTTTTCTGTTGTCTTGTTGCTTTCTGGTAATAATTGAAAGAGTACAATCGAGACCTGCGTTGTCTTTACACGTAAAAGAATAGACAATATCCGTTTCATTTTCTTCTCTATTCTGATACTCAACAATTTCAAACAACTGAATAATCTGGGAATAAACAACAATTCGGCTTTTATTAGTATCTAATGAAACCAACATATTAACCAACTCTAAATCAGACCAATTTCCCCATTTTCCTTTTTCGGTTTTTTCTAAAACGCTAAAGCCGGAGGTTTTAAATCTATAAACTTGAGCGTAAGAGCTTTGCAGCCCAAACCCTAAGAAAAGTAATAGTATGTATTTTTTGATTTTGGACATGCTTATAAAATTAAAAATCAAATCTAATTCGTTCTTCTTTTGCAATTCTAAATTCAGCAATCATTTCCTGAATGATAGCTGCGGCAGGTTTAATCTCGTGGATTATTCCGGCTATTTGACCAATTTCTAATTCTCCTTCAATCAAATCGCCTTCGAACATTCCGCGTTTGGCTCTTGCTCGCCCTAATAATTCAACTAATTCTGCTTTAGTCGGCCCTTTTCCATACAATTCCTGAACATCCCGAAAAAATTTATTCTTGATTAAACGCACTGGAGCGAGTTCTTTTAATGTCAGTTGCGTATCCCCTTCTTTGACGTCAATGATGGTTTGCTTAAAATTTTCATGTGCTGATGATTCTACGGAGGCAGCAAAACGGCTTCCAACCTGAACACCATCCGCACCAAGAACCATTGCAGCTAGCATACCACGACCGGTAGCAATTCCGCCTGCAGCTATCAAAGGAATCTTAATTTTCTCTTTGACCATTGGGATTAGTGTAAGCGTAGTCGTTTCTTCTCTTCCGTTGTGTCCTCCGGCTTCAAAACCTTCGGCAACAATGGCATCAACTCCGGCTTCTTGCGCTTTTAATGCAAAAACAGAGCTGCTGACAACATGTACAACAGTTATTCCGTTTTCTTTTAAATAAGAAGTCCATGTCTTTGGATTTCCTGCCGAAGTAAAGACAATTTCTACACCCTCTTGGACAATAATTTTCATGATTTCCTCAATATTGGGATACAACATCGGGACGTTTACACCAAAAGGTTTTGAGGTTTCTTTTTTACATTTCTGAATGTGTTCCCGCAAAATTTCAGGATACATAGAACCAGCTCCAATCAATCCTAATCCTCCGGCATTGCTCACAGCACTTGCTAATTTATGACCGCTATTCCAAATCATTCCTCCTTGAATAATAGGATATTTAATTTTGAAAAGTGTTGTGATTGCATTCATTTTGCTAAGCTTAGTTTTTAATGATTTTCCCCGTTTTAGAATAGCTGTTCGATTCTAATTTGTAAAAATATATTCCGTTATTTAATGCCTTCAATGAAACGCTCGGTAATTCATTTGAAATTGTTTTTTCTAATACTTTTTGTCCAAAAATAGTATAAATAGCAACCGTTCCAGTATCAAAATTATCTGGAAAAGCAATTGATACAAAATCATGGGTTGGATTTGGATACATCCTAAAATCAACTGTAGAGAATTCTGGTTTGGATAACGCATTAGTTACGGCAAGTCCAAAATCCGGAAT
This sequence comes from Flavobacterium lacustre, assembly GCF_027474525.2. Lineage (NCBI taxonomy): Bacteria > Pseudomonadati > Bacteroidota > Flavobacteriia > Flavobacteriales > Flavobacteriaceae > Flavobacterium > Flavobacterium lacustre. The sequence continues at coordinate 1,979,833 of NZ_CP114882.2, read as the reverse complement.
TCCATATCCATATTGATTATTTGGTGATATAAATTTATCTGCCGATGCTATAACTAATTGTCTGATTTCCTGATTGGTTTTCTCGGGAAATGCCTGCCACAAACAAGCAATCATACCAGCCATTATAGGACTCGAAAAAGAAGTACCACTGCCTGTTACAATTGCACCCAATTCGTTTGACAAAACCACGGATTGTCCTTGTGCCAAAACATCCGGCTTTATTCGTCCGTCATAAGAAGGCCCTAAAGAACTGATGGAAGTCAGTACTTCCGAAGCATTTACCGCTCCAACTGTAATTACCGATACAGCATCTGCCGGAGCGCCAATATGAGGATCTGGTGTCCCACCGGAATTTCCTGCAGAAACAACAACAATCATCCCTTTGCTAAAAGCTATTTCAGCGCCACGAGAGATAAAAGTAGTATTCCCGTTCATCTCATTATAAGTATGATTATAATTTGAATTATCAAAATCAAAATAACCCAAAGAGCTATTTATTATATCTACGCCTAAGCTATCTGCACTTTCCGCCGCTTCTACCCAAAGCGATTCTTCGATTGGTTTTTCAGAAGTATCGTCTTCGGTTATAAATAAATAATAGGAAGAATCCGGAGCCGTTCCTACTAATTGGCTGTCCTTATATCCGCCCATACAAGATAAAACAGAAGCACCATGAGAACTTCCTGTATAAAAATCAGGATCTCTTAATACATAATTATAACCTCCTAAAATCTGATTATTTTCTCGTAATCGCTGAAAAGGCTGCGCCGTATTTACACCCGGAAAACCAGCATCTAAAACAGCAATAACTTTACCCGTTCCGGTATAATCTTGTTGATGTAACAGTTGCCCGTTTAGCATCTGAATTTGATTGGCAGAACTGCCGTAAGTATAATTAATTTGGGTTTTGCTGGTCTTGTTCAGCGACTTTACTTTAGTTGATTTTGCTTTTCTGCCTGCCACATTAAGAGTTTTATCTGCAAAATCTATTTTTTCTACAAAAGATAAATCTTTCAAAGAATTAATTGTTGCTTGAGCACCTTGAATATGAAGTGCATTCAACCATTTGGATTGTGCCAAAACAGTAATCCCAGAAACTAATTTTACTTGTTTGATAAAAGATTTTTCAATAGGAATGTCAATAAAATCTAATGCTATGTTTTGATTTGTTCTTCGGTCTAACGCTCTTTGGGAAAGCATTTTCAGTGGGGAATCAAAATAGATAGCTGCATTAGGTTTTGCATTAAAATAAACCCAAGCATCTTGCTGTGAGAATACAGAAAATGGAATAAAAAGGATAAAAAATAGGGGTAATAATTTTTTCATGTTCGTACTAATATCGTATGTTGTCCAAAGATAACAAACTATTTAAAATTTAATTAATTAAATGAAATCATTACCAAAACAAATAGATAAAAGAAAAAAATGAACCATAAAAAGACCAATAGAAATGACAAATTCTATTCAGTTATTCAAAAAAATATAAATTAAGATATTACACCCGAACCTACTAATTCGTCACCAATATACCAAGCTGCAAATTGGCCTTCGGTTATGGCAGATTGTGGCTCTTCAAAAGCTAGATACATACCGTTTTCAAATGGATACAAAGTTGCTTTTTGCAACGGTTGTCGGTAACGAATTCGCGCCATCACGTCCATCGATTCTCCATTGGCCAAAGCCAAATCGGTACGAATCCAATGTACTTCGGACTTTTCGATAAACAACGCTTTTCTGAACAATCCTGGATGTTGACTGGTTAATCCGGTGTAAATAGTATTAGTTTCAACATTGGTAGCGATAATAAATAACGGATCTGTAGTTCCTCCTACATTCAGTCCTTTTCGTTGTCCAATAGTAAAATAATGAGCCCCTTGATGCTTTCCTACTACTTTTCCCATATTTGGAGTGTAAGGAATTTTAGACGCATCGAATGCTAAATGCTGTTCTAAACTTAAATCATCTTGTTTTTCTGAGCTATAAACAGCATCATTTTTATCAATTTGAACAATAAGTCCATCTTTAGGTTGTAATTTTTGTTGTAAAAATTCCGGCAATCTTACTTTTCCAATAAAGCATAATCCTTGCGAATCTTTCTTTTCGGCAGTAATTAATTCCATTTGAGTCGCAATTTCCCGTACCTCAGGTTTGGTTAATTCTCCAATTGGAAACAATGATTTGGCAAGCTGTTCTTGGGACAACTGACAAAGAAAATAAGATTGATCTTTATTGGTATCGGCTCCGGCTTTTAATTGATAAACCGTTTCGCCATTGACTTCGATTTCACTTTTTTGACAATAATGTCCGGTCGCTACATAATCCGCTCCAAGACTTAAGGCAATTTTCATGAAAACATCAAATTTTATTTCGCGATTGCAAAGTACATCCGGGTTTGGAGTTCTCCCTTTTTCGTATTCGTTGAACATATAGTCCACGATTTTTTCTTTATATTCTTCACTTAAATCTATGGTTTGAAAAGGAATCCCTAATTTTTCGGCTACTAATAAAGCATCGTTACTGTCTTCTAACCACGGACATTCATTAGAAATTGTAACGGAATCATCGTGCCAATTTTTCATAAAAAGGCCTATAACTTCATAGCCTTGTTGTTGCAACAAATAAGCCGCAACACTTGAATCTACACCTCCGGAAAGTCCTACAACAACACGCTTCATCTTCAAAAAATTATAATTTTACAAGGGTGCAAAGTTACAAAAGATTTGTATCCGAATTGAATTAAGGAAAAGTTAATTGTGTTTAGACTTTGTAGCGCTTTCAGGGAAACTCATATTCATTTCTTTTACTGCTTTTCCTTTCTCAAAAAACTGCCAAAGCCCTTCTTTTTTTCCGTTTATAAACTTCCCTTGTGAAACTACAGTTCCGTTTGTATCTCTAAAAATAGCCGGACCATTATACTCGTTATTCTTAAAAAAAGACTCTTCGAGCACAATTCCTTTTTCGGAATATTTTTTATAAACACCTTCCTTTACATTGTTTTTATAACTCATTTCTTCAGCAATTTTTCCGCTGGGAAAATAAACTGTTCGCAAACCTTCCAGCTTTCCTTTACTATAATTTTCGGTAGTCATGATTGTTTTTGAAGCGTGGTGATAATAGTTCCATTGGCCTTCAAATACTTTATTTATGACTTTTCCTTCGCTTACTTTATTTTTATCTTGATCATAAAAAATAGTATACGCCACATTGTCTTTTGCATTAAATTCCCGTGTAGCAATTATGACTTTGGCTTTGGTATCATCAAAGAAATTAAAAATACCTGTTTCTTTGCCGTGATTAAAAGTTCCTTCGTATCGAGGCCTTTTCGACTCTTCATAAATACCTTTCCACAAACCATGTTTTTGTCCTTTTTCGTCTAATTTGTTATAATCAGTTTGTGCCGTTTGCGCATGGAGATTCATCACGTTCCAAAAAACCAAAACAACTATTCCTATTTTATAAAATACTTTCATAATTATCTTTATAGCGTAACGAATTCTAATACTTTAAATTATGTGTAAACAAAAAAAATCTCGAATTACTCCGAGATTTTTTTAACTGTTTATTTCTTTTTTTGTTGTGCTTTTTGAGCTTCAGCCTGTTGCATTACTTCTTGTAATTTTTGCTGGAACTTACCTTGTTTCTTAGGCTCTTTCAATTTATTTTCTTGAATTTGAGCATGAATCTTATCACTGTCGATAAAGTATCTTTTGATGACAATCATAATTCCAATAGTAATTAAGTTCGAAATAAAGTTATACAAACTCAATCCCGCTCCATAACTATTAAAGAAAAATAACATCATTAATGGCGAAACATAAATCATGATTTTCATCATTTTTGCCATATCCGGCATACCTTCTTGTTGTGGTGCTGCCATTTGTTGGTCACCAGAAGTCATTTTCATATAGAAGAAAATAGCAATTGCAGCCAATATTGGGAACAAACTAATATGATCACCATACAAAGGAATGTGAAATGGTAATTTTACCACTGAATCAAAAGAAGATAAATCGTCTGCCCAAAGGAAACTTTTTTGTCTCAATTCGAATGCCGAAGGGAAAAACTGAAATGAAGCATACATAAAAGGCAGCTGAATCAAAGCGGGAATACAACCTGCCATAGGATTCACTCCTGCTTTATTGTATAATTTCATGGTTTCCTGTTGCTTTTTCATAGCATCTTTTTTGTATTTCTCCCCTAATTCTGTGATTTCAGGACGAAGTACTTTCATTTTGGCTTGTGACAAAAATGATTTAAAAGTGATTGGCGACATAGCAATTTTTATCAAAATTGTAAATACAATAATTGCTATACCATAAGTAATATAAGAGCTTAAAAATCCAAATAACGGAATAAAAATAAATTTATTAATCCATCCAAAAATTCCCCAACCTAATGGAATAATTTTATCTAAATTTTTATCATATGCTTTTAAAGTTTTATAATCTGAGGGACCAAAATACCAACTCATTTTATAATCTACTTCGCCATTGGTGAAAGCCAAAGGCAAATTAGCTTTAAACTGTTTTGTGAATATTGTATCTGTTTTTTCGTCTAAAACTAAATCATTTGAAGACAAAGTAGTTTTCTCAAATGGTTTTTCAGTCAATAAAATAGTCGTGAAAAAATGTTGTTTGAAAGCAACAAATTTTACGTTTTCGGGAGTATCCTGTTTATCCTTACCTAAACTTACAGAACTGAATTTTTCATCCTCATATTCATATTCAATTTGAGCATATCTATTTTCATAAGAAACACTTTTCTCATTTCTATATGATTTCAAATCCCATTCTAAATCTAATGGTTTTGCCGTATTCAATACTTTATTCAATCCTTGAGAACGAACATCAAAACCAACCATATATTCGTTTGGTTTCAAAATATATTTGTATTCCAAAAATTCATTGGCACCCGCTTTCAATTTCATAGAAAGGATTTGATCTGCTCCAACTTTTGTTAGCGTTGGTTCAAAATACAAATCTCTGGTATTCAACGTACGATTATCACCCGTTAACAACTGCACATTTAAATTAGCATTGTTGTCTTTGATTAATTGTACTAATTGGCCTGAACCTTTTTTGAATTTTTCGAAAGTTTTTAAAGTAGCTTCTACAATAAATCCTCCTTTATTAGCAATTTTTAGTTTTACCAATTCATTTTCGATAGTAGTAAACCCTTCTTTTGCAGAAGGCAGTGTAGCTGAATAAGCAAAATTTCCTAATGTTTTTTGCAATTGAGCCAATTGTGTAGAATCTCCGGTTGTAGCTACAGCAGCCGTAGCTTTTGCCACCACTTTATCCGTTAATTCTTTAGCTTTGGCTTGCTTAATCAAAAGCTCTTTTTGGGCTTTCTCTGCAGCAACCACTTTCGCATCAGGTTTATTTTGATACATGATCCAAATCAAAATACCAAAAATCAATACAAAACCTATTATCGAATTAAGGTCAAATTTTTTTTCTTCCATTATTTTATTTAAAAAAGTTTACTGTTTAAAGAAACGAATCGCTTCGTTTTATTTTTTCTTCGCCTTAACAGCCGCTGCCACAAAATTCACAAATATAGGATGCGGATTAGCTACTGTACTCTTATATTCCGGGTGGTATTGAACACCAATAAAAAATGGATGGTCTTTCAATTCAACAATTTCCACTAAACCGGTATCAGGGTTAGTTCCGGAAGCAATTAATCCCGCTTTTTGCAATTGATCCACGTACTCGCTGTTGTATTCATAACGGTGACGGTGACGTTCTGAAATAGTGGTTGTCCCGTATATTTTATAGGCTAACGAATCTGGTTTCAAATCACATTTCCAAGCTCCCAAACGCATGGTTCCACCTTTGTCTGTAATTGTTTTTTGATCTTCCATTAAGTTAACAACAGGATGTGTTGTTTTATCGTTCATTTCTGTAGAATTGGCATCGGCAAGTCCAAGAACATTTCTTGAATATTCGATAATTGCCATTTGCATTCCCAAACAAATTCCGAAAAACGGCACTTTATTTTCACGGGCGTAGCGAACTGTTTCGATTTTCCCTTCGATTCCTCTTTCTCCAAAACCTGGCGCAACAAGAATACCGTCTAATCCCGCTAATTTTTCATTCACATTTGAAGCATCGATATATTCTGAATGGATTGAAATCACGTTTACTTTGGTTTCATTAGCAGCACCTGAGTGAATAAAAGCTTCCAAAATAGATTTGTAACAATCCTGCATTTCAACATATTTACCAATCAAACCGATATTCACCGTATGTTTTGGATTTTTTAATCTGCGTAAAAAAGTGTTCCAGTTTTTTAAATCCGGAGCTGCTTTTTTAGGTAAATCTAATTTTTTTAATGCAACAACATCAAGACCTTCTTCTAACATCAAATTAGGCACTTCATAAATCGTAGAAGCATCAATAGATTGAATAACGGCTTCTCTTTTTACATTACAAAACAAAGCCAATTTGTTACGCAATTCCTCTGAAATTTCGTGCTCTGTTCTACAAACTAAAATATCTGCTTTTATACCGCTTTCCATCAATGTTTTTACGGAATGCTGTGTTGGTTTTGTTTTCAATTCGCCTGCAGCAGCCAAATAAGGCACCAAAGTCAAATGAATTACAATTCCGTTATGCTCGCCTAATTCCCAAACCAGTTGACGAACAGACTCTATATAAGGTAAGGATTCAATGTCACCAACGGTTCCACCAATCTCTGTAATTACAATATCATAATCACCCGATTTACCAAGCAATTGCATTCTATCCTTAATTTCATTAGTGATATGAGGTACAACTTGTACTGTTTTCCCTAAGAATTCTCCTCTTCTTTCTTTTTCAATTACCGAAAGATAAATTCTACCTGTAGTAACATTATTAGCCTGAGAAGTGGGAACATTCAAGAAACGTTCGTAGTGTCCTAAATCCAAATCCGTTTCAGCACCATCATCGGTCACATAACATTCGCCATGTTCGTATGGATTTAAAGTTCCTGGATCAACATTTATATAAGGATCGAATTTTTGAATAGTAGTTCTGTATCCTCTTGCCTGTAATAATTTTGCCAAAGATGCCGCAATAATACCTTTTCCTAAAGAAGAAGTCACACCGCCTGTAACAAAAATATATTTCGTTTGATTCATTATGTTATTGTTTGTAATGTAGTTGTGTAAAAAACGTGGCAAAAATACGAATTTTATTGGATTATTAGATTAATAGATTGTTAGAATATTTAGATTTTTTGACTTCACAGATTTTAAACTACACAGAAATGCAGACTTCCTGATTATTAGCTTCAGATACGCTTAAAAACACACAAAAAACAGTACTCTAACAAATGAAACAGCTTATTTAAGGTTTTGGATACCTTTTTTTTATATTCCGAATCAACTCTTCTAAACCATTGATTTTTAATTCATAAATTAATTGCAATTGTTCGCCTAATTCTCCTTTTGGAAATCCTTTATTACTGTACCAAACAATATAATATTCAGGTATATCAATAAGAAACCAGCCTTCGTATTTGCCAAAAGCCATTTTGGTATGCGCAAGTTTTATCAGTTGTTTTTGATTTTGATCCAAAGTAAGTTTAAAGTTTATGGTTTATAGTTCCATTTGCAAACTAAAAACTGTTGTGTAATAATATCCTTATTTCCAGTCAAAAGTGATTCGTTTCTCAATATCAGCATTCAAACTTAAGAAAACAGGGCAAGTCATTGCGGCTCTTTCTAAAATAATTTTATCTTTTTGTTCCAAAACTCCGCTCATATCAAAAGCAATTTCAATAGTGCCGATACGTCGTGGCTCCGCATTCATAATTTTAGTTACAGCAGCGGTAGAATTTTCAATATTAAGTTGCATATCTCGGGCTTTTATTCCCATAATTGTTAGCATACAAGTTGCCAAAGCATTAGCCACAGTATCCGTTGGAGAAAAAGCTTCTCCTTTTCCGTTATTATCTAATGGCGCATCCGAAAGTATCTCGGTTCCCGATTGCAAATGAACCGAGCTCGTTCTTAAATTCCCTAAATATGTTACTCTTGATGTCATTAATTAGCCTCTTTTATAGTTAAGTCTGTGTCGTAGTACAAGACATAAACTCCTTTATTGGTATAGCCACCACCTTCTTTTCTGTAGTATTCAAATTTATTATCAACCTGTTCTGTTGCCATCATTTCGACCGTTTCCTGATACGTTTTACCCTGAGACAATCGCATCATTGTATCAAAAGTAACGTCAAATCCGCGGGTAGCAAAAGCAGTAGGCATGATTTTATTTTTCTTTCTGTACTCTTTTTCAAAAATAAGCGCTTCCGAAGATTCGTTTTCACGCGTCATCGAAGGATACATCAATTTTAACTTAGCCAAATTCTGAAAATTAATTTCATCTGTATCCAAAGTTTCGTTAGGCTCCAAAATAACCAATTGAACCGAATATAAAGCCATTGCATTCAACATCGCCGTCATAGTTGATTTTATCATTCCTGTATTCCCGGTTTCCATCACCACATAATTCGTTTTGTTTTTGACCAATAAACTTTTTAAACTTTCCACGTTTAGACCACCTGTTTCGGTCAAAGCAGCAAATCGAACGTCTTTCTGATTTTCTTGAATGTATTTTTTAACAGACTCTTTTTTCTTATCCACCACGGCAATAATATTTCCGCCTTTTGCGCGCATAAAATCGAAAACTGTATTGCGTATTGTAACCGTTGTTGGGATGCTTTGGTATAAATTACTATATGCGTCTCCCACATCTTTTGACAAAGGTGAAATAACCGGAACCTGATTAAACGCCACTAATCCGGCTGTTTTTTCTACATTATTTTGGTAAAAAGGTCCAATTATAGCATCTGCATTCCCAAGGTTATTTTCTTTTATTATTGAAGCAACATTAGAACTATTCTTGCTTTCTTGTGAATCAAAAATACTTACATCAACCGTTATTCCTAGTTGTTTGGCAGAATCAATAGCCATTAAAGCTCCGGAATAAAAGTCTAAAGTCATGTTTAGAAACTTGTCTTTTTTCAAACGCATAACCGTTGAATTTACTGTATCTCCTTCTATTTTAGTTAAATTAAAAGGCAACAGCAGCACTAATTTCTTTTTGTCATTACTGTTTTTGGTCAATATAGTATATGCTTTTTTACTTTCTTTCGGAAGCACAATAGTAGACGGAACTTTCAAAATCATTCCTTCGACAACTCCTTCGGATAAAGCAGGATTGAGATTTTGCAATTCTTCCGAACTCAAACCAAACATTTTTGACAAACTATAAAGCGTTTCTTTTGGTTTAACCTGATATGCTGCGTAATCCTCAACTTTCGTCGAAACTACAGCAGTATTAGGATTAACTATTTCCGTTTTAGTTTCGGTTACTACTGAAATTTTTGGTGTTTTGGGCGCTGTCCCTTTTATCAACAACTGATATCCAACAGGTAAATTAGCTACAATATCCGGATTTCTTTTTTCTAATTCTTCAATTGTAATTCCGTATTGTTTAGCAATCGAATATTTGGTTTCTTTTGGAAGTACCTCATGATAAACTGTTTTTTCCGGACTGGCAATTGCTTTTTTCGAAACAGCAACAGAATTAGAGGGAATAACAAGTTTTTGCCCAATTTGTATTCCGTCTTTTTCAAGAAAAGGATTGGCTTTTTTTAAAGCTTCATCAGAAACGCCGTATTTTTTTTCGATGCTGTAAAAGGTTTCTTTCGGAGCAACTTCGTGGGTTGTGGCTTTAAGAACTGTTTTTGCAGGAGTTGTGATTTTTTTTTCGGAACCGTTAGGAATCAGCAAAACGCTGTTGGGTTTCAAACCACTTTGTGCGTCAGGATTGAGTCTGTAAATATCAAATGGAGTAACCTTATATTTTTGTGCAATTTGATTGATGGTTTCTCCTTTCGCTACTTTATGTGTGATGGTTTTTGATTGTGAAAAAACATTGGCAGTAAAAAACAAACTAACTAAACAAATTGTAATAAAATATTTCATCCTTTTTGATTCTAAAAATTATTCGAGTATTGATATGATACTGAAACGGTATCAAATTTTATTCCAAAAATCTGATACCGTTTGTATAAAGAACATTAAAAACAATGCCTTTTAAAGAAAAAAATCTAATTTACTATTCCCACTCTATTGTGGCTGGCGGTTTAGAGCTTATATCATACACAACTCTATTTACTCCTTTTACCTTATTAATAATGTCGTTAGACACTTTCATCAAGAAGTCATAAGGCAAATGTACCCAGTCTGCAGTCATTCCGTCAGTAGATTCTACAGCGCGCAATGCAACTACTTTTTCATACGTACGTTCATCACCCATAACACCAACACTATTTACAGGAAGCAAAATTGCTCCGGCTTGCCATACTTTGTCATACAATCCCCAAGATTTCAATCCGTCGATAAAAACCTTATCTACATCTTGTAAAATTTGTACTTTTTCTAAAGTAATATCACCTAAAATTCGAATAGATAATCCAGGTCCTGGGAAAGGATGTCTTCCTAACAATTCCGGATCAATTCCTAAAGTCGCTCCTACTCTACGTACTTCATCTTTAAAAAGCATACGCAAAGGCTCAACAATTTTCAATTTCATATAATCAGGCAAACCACCCACGTTATGGTGAGATTTAATCGTTGCCGATGGACCTTTTACAGAAACCGATTCGATAACATCAGGATATATTGTCCCTTGGGCTAACCAAGTAACGTTTTCAATTTTATGTGACTCATCATCAAAAACTTCGATAAAAGCATTTCCGATGGCTTTTCTTTTCAATTCTGGATCAGTAACTCCTGCTAAAGCATCATAAAAACGTTGAGAAGCATCTACTCCTTTTACATTCAACCCCATTCCTTCATATTGATCTAAAACAGATTGAAATTCATTTTTACGAAGCAAACCATTATTTACAAAAATACAGTACAGGTTTTTACCGATGGCCTTGTGCAATAAAACCGCTGCTACAGTTGAATCTACTCCTCCTGAAAGACCTAAAACTACTTTGTCGTTTCCGATTTTTTCTTTCATTTCAGCTACGATTTCTTCAACGAAAGCACCTGGTGTAAAATTTTGAGGAACTTCGGCAATTTTTACCAAGAAATTCTCCAACATTTTGGATCCATCTGTTGAATGGAAAACCTCAGGATGGTATTGAATAGCGTAAGTCGTTTCTCCTTCAATTTTATAAGCCGCAAATTCCACATCATGTGTGCTTGCTAGTTTTATTCCATTTGTTGGCAAAGCTTTAATACTATCACTATGACTCATCCAAACTTGACTATTTTCAGAAACTCCTTCAAAGAAAATTTCATCTTCTTTTATATAAGACAAATTAGCTCTACCATATTCTCTGGTGTTTGAAGCAGCTACTTCACCTCCACTAAAATGGGATAGATATTGTGCTCCGTAACAAACGGCAAGCATAGGAAGTTTTCCTCTAATTTGAGATAAATCAGGATGTGGCGCATCTTCTGAACGAACAGAAAATGGACTTCCACCAAGAATTACTGCTTTATAAGAGGATAAATCACTTGGAAAGTGATTGTATGGAAAAATTTCGCAGAATATATTTAATTCGCGAACTCTACGCGCAATAAGCTGAGTATATTGCGATCCGAAATCTAAAATAAGTACGTTGTGTTGCATGCGCAAAAATACTTTTTATATTCGGAATTGAAAAATTGAATTTTAAAAATTTTTATTTTTATTCTAAAGCCCTCTATTTACTCTTTAATCAAAAGAATTGAACCTTTAAATCCTGCAGCAAGATTATCCCAGAAATTAGTAGTAATCAAATTATTCTTATCATCATAAATTTGAATTTCAGCCGTATTTCCTCCGCTTGTACCTGTATTTAAAGCCTCAAATTCAACTTTATTAATCCCAGGATTCAATACAATTTTAATCTCTTTTAAGACTCCTTCTAAAAACAACTCCGACCGAATTACATTATAATTAAGATATACCCTGAGCAAATCCCCGTCTACATATATGAAGTCCCTATATTTTACAATTAAATAGTCTGACTTAGTTTTATAATCTCCAAAATCAAAATTCTTTTTGAGCAGCGGCGCATTATTTTCATTCAATGTTTTATTTAAATCCTGAGCCATCTTTTCTTTATAAACATCGCCTGGATTCGCAAATTCATTTTTAGGAATCATGCTTATTGGAGCTGGCTTTCCAATTTTAAAAGAAGAATTTGGAGTTTTAACATCCGGACTATTGAAAACATTAGGAACATTAATCGGCGGAACGGCTGTCGAAGGCGGAATTTCCGTTACGATTGACGGCTTTTTTTTGGGAGCAATTGGGAATTTTGCAGCAGGAATCGGTTTGAATTTTCCTCCAAAATCACTTTGGGCAAAACCATTTAATGTAAAACCAATAATACAAATAAAGAATAGAATGTGTTTCATTTCTTATATAGAGTGATAATTCGACTTTCTGTTTTTAGTATAAAAAAAAGACACTGATGAGGGCAAAAATAACATAATTAAATCGCAGACCTTCAGTATTACAAATTTCTTAACAAAATAAACCAGGCAATTCCTGAAAATCAAAATCTATTCCATTCTTACTGGCGTGCACAATTATTTAACCTTTTTAATACAAAAACGCTATTTTTTATTGTGCTATTTTTTATAAATTGCGCCAATTAAAAAACAAGCTTTCTTGTAATTTAAATCCATTAAAAATCAATTCAAAACCAAATAAAAAAAACAAAATGAAAAGAGAAAACATCTTGACAGGCTCTCCTTGGGAAGACAAAATGGGTTATTGTCGTGCGGTTCGTATTGGAAATATCATTGAAGTATCCGGAACAGTAGCAATCGTAGATGGCGAAAAAGTAAAAGCAGATGATGCCCACGCACAAACCTTAAACATTTTGGAACGCATCGAAAAAGTATTAGAAGATCTTAATGTAAGCATGAAAGATGTCATCCGTACCCGAATATTTACTACTGATATCAATACATTTGAAGCCGTTGCCACAGCACATGCTATTTTCTTTAAAGACATAAAACCAGTTACCGGTTTTTATGAAATCAGCAAACTAGTAGCGCCGGAATATTTAGTAGAAATTGAATTTACTGCTGTAGTTTCAGAAAAGTAAAAACAATTTCCGCTCCAACATAAAGCCACAAATTCACGAATTATTGAAAAAATTTCAATACTTATTCCTGAATTTGTGGCTATTGTTTTTTTTAGAAGTTTACCATAAAATGCACAACATTTCATCGTTTTAAACTATTTTTGGAAACTAAATGGACAAAAAGGAAAAAAGCGGTTATTTCTCATCAAATGAATTCAGAAAAAACAAAAACAACACTCGTTCTACTACTCAAATGGATTTTCATTTGTGTGCTGATTGGTATTTTTTCTGGTTCTGCTTCGGCATTTTTTTTGGTAGCACTGGAATGGGTTACGCAATTTAGAGAACACAACAGCTGGATGATTTGGCTTTTACCAATAGGTGGATTATTCATCGGTTTATTGTATCATTATTATGGTGCAACTGTTGTAAAAGGCAATAATCTTTTGCTCGAAGAATACGAAAATCCTCAGAAAGTCATTCCGTTAAAAATGGCGCCTTTAGTACTTATAGGTACTTTAATTACACATATTTTTGGTGGTTCTGCCGGTCGCGAAGGAACAGCGGTGCAAATGGGCGGCGCGATTGCAGATCAATTCACCCGAATATTCCAACTCGATAATTCCGACAGGAAGACGCTAATTATCCTAGGAATCAGCGCTGGTTTTGCCTCGGTTTTTGGTACGCCTTTGGCTGGAGCCTTATTTGCTTTAGAAGTAGTTTTTTTTAGTAAAATAAGTTTAAGAAGCAGTATTCTGTCTTTCTTGACCGCCTACATCGCTTATTTTACTGTTGAGTTTTGGCAGGTAAAACACACCCATTACAGTATTCCTATAGTTCCGGAACTCACTTTCTTGAATCTCCTTTGGATAATGGGTATCAGTATTTTATTTGGTTTAGCAGCTCTGTTATTTTCCAGAAGTACAAAGTTTTGGGGAGCTTTATTTTCTAAAACTATACAATATGCCCCACTTCGTCCTTTTATAGGAGGAATTATTCTTGCATTAGCCGTTTATTTTATCGGAACCACAAAATATATTGGTTTGGGAGTTCCTTCAATCGTTGATTCGTTTTTGACTGCTAATGCACCTTATGATTTTATTTTAAAAATATTATTCACCGGATTTACATTGGGAGCGGGATTTAAAGGAGGCGAAGTAACACCATTATTCTTCGTTGGTGCAACTTTAGGAAGTGCTTTATCCGTCATTGTTCCTTTGCCTATCGCTTTTTTGGCAGGACTTGGATTTGTGGCTGTTTTTTCGGGAGCAACCCATACGCCTATTGCTTGTACAGTAATGGGAATGGAACTTTTCGGGATAGAAAGTGGTATTTTTATTGGCATCGCCTGCTTAGTCGCCTATTTTTCTTCCGGCTCTGTTGGGATTTATAATGCCCAAATTGTAAAAGGAGCAAAATACCATTTGTACCAAAAATTAAACAGAAAAAAACTGGAGCTTTTCTAAGAGTTTAAAAACATGTTAATTCTTTAAATGATTTCAACTTTACATTAAAAAAATGTAATTTCGCAAACTATGAAAATACAAGACATTCAAGCGATACAGTTGTTATTATCAACGCCAAAAAAAATTGCCATAATTCCACACCGAGGTCCCGATGGTGATGCTATGGGTTCAACCTTAGGATTATATCATTTTTTACTAAAAAACAACCATTATCCAACCGTTATAGCTCCAAATGAATTTCCTGATTTTTTAGACTGGATGCCAGGAGCAGGAAAAGTTAAAATTTTTGAGAAAGACAAAGGAAACTGCACCAAAATTCTGGAAGAAGCGGAGATTATCTTCACATTAGATTTTAATGCATTACACCGTGTAGGCGTAATGGAAGAAGTTTTATCCCGACTTAAAGCGCCGTTTATCATGATTGACCACCATCAATTTCCACATGATTATGCCGCTTATACATACTCCGATACTTCATTTGGTTCTACTTGTGAAATGCTTTATAATTTCATAGTATTTTTAGGCAAAAAAGAAGTTATCGACGAAACAATAGGAACTTGTATTTACACCGGAATTCTAACCGACTCGGGTTCATTTCGTTTTCCAAAAACTACTGGAACTACGCATCGAATTATTGCTGAATTAATAGATTTGGGCGTAAAAAACACCGTGATTCCAAACTTACTTTTTGATAACAGTTCTTTTGGACGTTTACAATTATTGGGAAGAGCACTTCAAAACATGAAAGTCCTGACCGAGCATAAAACCGCTTACACTACGCTTACCCAAGACGAATTAGATTCTTTTGATCACGTAAAAGGAGATACAGAAGGCATTGTAAATTATGGCTTGAGCATCAAAGGAATTATTTTTACCGCTATTTTTATCGAAAATAAAGACGAAAAAATCATCAAGATTTCGTTCCGTTCCCAAGGTGATTTTGATGTCAATCAATTTGCAAGAGACCATTTTAATGGTGGAGGACACATCAATGCCGCAGGTGGAAAATCAGAATCATCAATGGATGAAACCACACAAAAATTTGAAGATTTAGTAAAAAACCTAAGCATTTAATCTAATGAAAAACAACCCTTTATTTGCCCTTCTGTTCGTTTTTGCAATATGCTTTACCAGTTGCAAGCAGCATCAGGAAGCGCGCAGACCTATTTCACAGGCTTCTGGAACGTTTATGAAAAAATCAGCAGAGCGAAACAAGAAATTAATCGCCAGCGAAGAAGATCAGATTCAGGTTGTCATCAAGAAAAATCCAAAAGCTAAATTCATTGCTTCTGCAAAAGGATATTGGTACTCTTATGAAATTATCAATACATTAGATACAATCACTCCAAAAAAAGGAGATGTTGCTTTTTTTGACTATGAAATCAAAAACTTAAAAGGCACTGTTATCTATTCACAACTGGAATTAAAACCGCAAATTTATTATGTTGACAAACAAAACATCATGATGGGATTGCGTGACGGAATCAAATTAATGCACAAAAAAGAAAAAATAAACTTCTTTTTTACGTCTCAAATGGGTTACGGATACCATGGTGACAATAAAAAAATTGGTACAAACCAACCTTTATTCTGCACGGTAACACTTCGTGATTTCATGTCGGAAGATGAATATAAAAAACAAACCGAAGCAAAATCGGGAGTTGTAACTAAAGAACCAATAGCCCAAATCAAGTCCAAAGACACTTTAACCAATTAAAAAATAAATTTAAAAATGAAAAAAAGAATCCTATTCGTATTTCTGGTAATTGCTTCCTTTTATTCTTGTAAAGACGAACACAGCAACCTTCCTGACGGTTTATATGCCGATATTGAAACCAACAAAGGGAACATAATCGTACAATTAGACTATGAAAGAGCACCGATTACTGTCGCTAACTTTGTGACTTTGGCCGAAGGAAAAAATGAATTTGTGACCAATCCAAATCTAAAAAACAGACCTTTTTATGATGGTTTGAAATTTCACAGGGTTATTGCTGACTTCATGATACAAGGTGGCGATCCACTTGGAACAGGTTCCGGTGATACGGGTTATAAATTTAAAGATGAATTCTCTGATTTGCATTTTGATAAAGGCGGCGTTTTGGCTATGGCCAATAACGGTCCTACAACCAACAGCAGCCAGTTTTTCATCACGCATCTTGAAACGCCATGGCTTGACGGAAAACACACTATTTTTGGTCATGTGGTAGAAAAAGGAATGGAAGTCGTAAACAAAATTGTGCAAGACGATTACATGGTTAAAATTACGATTATCCGTAATGGTGACGCTGCAAAAAAGTTTGACGCCGTAAAAACATTCCGTGATTATTTTACAGTAGAATCTGAAAACCAAAAGAAAAAGTTAGCAGTTGATGCTGAAAACAAAAGAATATTCGACGCAAAATACAAAGCGGTTCGCGACGAAAAAGTAGCTTATCTTTCTGGTTTAAAAGCAAAAGCCACTAAGACCAAAACAGGTTTACAATATGTAATTACCAAAAAAAGCAGTGGTAAAAAACCGGCTGTGGGAGCAACTGTTTACATTCATTATGCCGGTTTTCTTGAAAACGGAGAATTATTTGACAGTAGCATCGAAAGTGTGGCCCAAACTTTTGGAACTTATGACGCAAACAGAGCTGCTCAAAAAGGATATCAGCCCATTCCGTTTCAAGCCGGAAGAAAAGATGGCATGATTCCTGGTTTCATAGAAGGATTAGAAAAATTATCCTTTGGTGACAAAGCAGTGATTTTTATCCCATCAAAATTGGGATATGGAGAAGCTGGAGCCGGTGGAGTAATTCCGCCAAATGCTGATATTATCTTTGAAATAGAATTATTGGAAGCCATGCCACAATAACCAAATACAAACAACGATTATCTATTAAAAAAAAGTCCTAAATTAAAAACAAAATGAAATTTAAACTTCTCTTTTTATTGTTTTTTGGAATGCTGAATATGCAAGCACAGACAATCAAAAAAACAGTTCCAGCCAAAAAACCAACTACAGCCATAAAATCAACCGTAAAGCCAGTTGCAAAACCAATTGTGAAAGCACCTGCTGTTGCTGTTGAAGGAATTTTTGCAACTATTGCCACTTCAAAAGGAGATATTATTGTTGCATTAGAATATAAAAAAACACCCGTAACCGTAGCTAACTTTATTGCTTTGGCAGAAGGAACAAACGTTTATGTTACCAATGAAAAGTTAAAAGGAAAACCTTTTTATGACGGTTTGAAATTTCACAGAGTCATCAAAGATTTCATGATTCAAGGTGGAGATCCTTCAGGGAATGGTTCCGGAGGTCCCGGTTTTGCTTTTAAAGATGAATTCACCGATTTGAAACACGACAAAGGAGGAATCCTTTCTATGGCTAATTCCGGTCCAGCTACTAACGGAAGCCAATTTTTTATCACCCATAAAGAGACTCCTTGGTTGAACGGAAAACACACTATTTTTGGTCATGTTATCAAAGGGATGGAAGTTGTAAACAGTATTGCTCAGGACGATATTATTACGAAAGTAACTATTACACGAAAAGGGACTCTGGCCAAAGCATTTAATGCGCCAAAAGTATTCTCTGATTATTATGCCAACAAAGCCGAAGATGCTAAAAAACAAGCAGTGATTGATGCTGAAAATAAAGCCAAACAATTAGCACTTCAAGAGGAAAGCAAAAAAGTATATTTGCAACAATATGGACCTGTAGTTGCCGCCAAAGCCGCTTACTTTAAAGCGACAAAAGCTACTGCAACCACAACTCCTTCCGGATTAGTTTACCAAATTACACAAAAAGGAACTGGAGGAAAACCTGTTGACGGTTCGACTTTTTACTTTAATTACGCAGGCTACTTTGAAGACGGAAACTTATTTGACAGCAATTATGAAGACGTAAATAAAAACTACGGAAAATTTGATGCCAATAGAGCCGCACAAGGCGGTTACCAAGCTTTCCCGTTTCAAGCAGGAAAAAAAGACGGTATGATTCCAGGATTTTTAGAAGGGTTGAACCTGATGAATTTAGGAGACAAAGCCATAGTGTTTATTCCTTCTAATTTGGCCTACGGCGAAAGAGGCGCTGGTGGTGTAATACCGCCAAATGCAACACTTATTTTTGAAATGGAAATTATCGAAAAAGCACCGACTCCAAAACAATAAAGAACAAAATACTTTCATAAAAAAACCGACAAGCTTTTAAAGTTTGTCGGTTTTTTTTTATGGAATACTTTTATATCAAATTTAGATTAGAACTGAAGATTATTTTCCAAATTTCCAGTCGAATTCGTCTTTTTGATTGATAATAGCACCTATTTCAAATTTTACCACCTCATCAAATTCCGTTTGCAGGATAATCCAATTGTCTTCATTGAAATAGTTTTCGAAAGTATCAAATTCTTCTTGAGTGAATTTAGTAATTCCTTTGGCGGCCAACTCTTTTTTGATTTCACTGATTTTTTTACCAATCACTTTATTCCCGAATAATTCTATTGCCGGACTGGAAGCTACAATATAACCTAATTTCAGTGCTTCTTCCTGATAGAAAGTCAAACGCATTTTGAGCGCATTGTAAGCAAAAATCACATTGTCATCTTCGTCTTTATAATTTCGGTCCGGTTTTCCGTAAATAGCGGTAACATCACTTTGTTTCATTCCGAAAAGGAGCTTGTCGATTCCGTTTTTTAAGTTGATTTTCATATTCATTTATTTTGCCGCAAAGTTCGCAAAGTTTTTTGCAAAATACGCTACCATTTGCCTTTTAAAATTTTTAAATCTGAAAATGGAATAAAACAATAAAGCTATTAAACCTACTCTTTAATTATTTTTCGGGTGGTAAATCCTTTATCATTATAGACCGTAACAAAATAAATTCCGCTGCTGAGAACGCGCAAATCGGCATGTATTGTTTCTGATTTTTCTTTAGACTCATAAATTAGCGCCCCATAAACATTAAATAATTTGAACCCATTAAGTAGTTCGCTACTTTCAATGGTCAAAGCGTTTGTAACCGGATTGGGATAAATAGAAAGTGACGACAAGGCCAAGAACGATTTAGCTGACAAGGTATCACTTGATGTAGCTACCCAACTGGAGGCTAAATTATTGTCGAGTGTTGTGCTGATTAATTCCAGATAACTTCCGTTACCATCAGCGGCTGCAGGCCACGGATCGGTATCAAAATATTCGACCGCATCAATAATGTTTCCATAGGCATCCGCCAAAACCATTTTCTGAGACTTATTAGATAAGTTTCTGGTAAATTGACCAAAGGGTGCAAAACCATATTTGTTTTGGAAAGCAGTCGAATTACTTGCCAAAAAAATACGCCCGTTCCCTTCGATGGTAGCATTATAAGCAAACTGATAAGTCAATCCCAATTCTCTGAAATAAACTCCGGAAAGATTTACTGATCGGGTACTTATATTTTGAATTTCAATAAACTCAAGGTCGTTACTAACTGGGAAAGCGGTTGATGTTACCGGATTGTAATTTATTTTGGTAATCACTAATGGCGGTGTCCATACATTGGAACAATTGGCATAAGGACCAATATTATTATTTATCCAAGTAATTCGGTTTGAAATAAAGGTTTTTATAGCACTTACTTCACTGACGTGATCCGTTAAAGTACCCCATTTTTGATTCTCCCGCGGAATGGCTTCACTAATATAATTTAAAGTCGTGTCAATCAGATTTGTCAAAACGGTTAGATTCATAGGCTGGTTGGGTGCTGTTACCTCATGCCACCTTTTAGACAAATAACAGGTAAAAGTACCGTTATCAAACAAGGCAAACCAAAATTCCGGTCCTACCCTGTTGCCATTGCTAAATTGCCATTCATCTACATCACTACTGTTTGTAAATGTGCTGCCAAAAGTTTGATTAAAATCCCAAACAGGACCTGCTCTCAGTTTTCCATTTCTGTCTTTGTGAAAAAAGGTACTGGATTGGTACACATCGGCATTTGAACTTAACTCATTCACCAGCATAAAATCGACAAACGAAGGAACATCAATTACACTCGTATAACCATCTAGCAAACTGTTGTTGTATACATTATCAGCTAATTTATAGAACTCGTCTTTAATATAGGTGTTTTGTTCCGAGGTTACGTTTTCCGGTTTTGGCAGTTCATGAATAAAATTTGTTTCTTCCATAGTCCATGCAATAGGGTCTCCACCGGTGGTTTTATCGGCTTTTGTGATATAGCCTCCGGTAAGATTGGGAACTGCGGTGTCTGTTGCTGCTATTTTTATCACATTCACCCGGTTTTCATTCGATTTTATTTTTTCTTGAAGAATGTACAATCCTTTATATTCTCCGTTTAACAGGACTTCACAATACTCGGTTTTTGTGGCATAATTCCCCATTTGTCTCGACATGTTATAAGAAATATAATCCCTGATAAGTGACGGATCAAAGGCTATCGAATTTAGAATCCAATCGTTTTCAACGGGCATCCCTAAGATGCTCACGTTATTATTTGACGTGTTATCCGCTTTCAGAGTAGTTAAACCATATGGTTTTTTGGGTAAGGTTTGCGAAGTAGATCCTCTAATCTCAATTCCTATCCTACCGTTGTAGTTCAGGAATTCGGCAGTATTTTCATCAGTAAGATAATTTCTGCTTCCATCTGGTCTCTTGATAATTTTCATGTTGGCCAAAATTTTTGGATCATCCAGAATTTCAAGTGGCAAATTCGTGTTCGGGTCCTTATCTGTAGTAATAAGAACAATGGGCAAATTACTGTCCGTAAAAGTTTGTGCTCTGAGGGTGTAGGAAGTAATTAATACAATCAACAAAATGATTCTGTAAATTGTAAGCGGGTGAGAAATGTACAATTTTTCCATGATATGATTCTTATTAAATTAAGGATTAAAATTATGAAAATAAACAACACAAAATACTTACAATCAATTAGTTACAAGTTAATTTTATGTGAAAAAAAATTACGTTTTAAATAAAAAAAGTCTAAATAACATTTCTTTTTTACACAAATGAACCAATAAATCACTCAACAGTTCAATCATAGCAGGGGCTTACAAGAATACCCGCTTTTTTATCGTCCAAAGCAACTACGTTAAAATAAACAAAAAATGCATTATTTAAATACCTATACTATTGAAAATCAGTAAATTTACATTTAAAATTAATGTCTAACCATTTAAATTTAGCAGTATGTATAATGAGTTATTAAATGACAGAAAAGAAGCCGGAATATTGCTATCGGAACGATTAAAAAAATACCAAAACAGCAATACCATAATTCTTGCCGTTCCCAGAGGCGGAGTGCCGGTTGGGTATGAAATTGCAAAACGACTGCACCTCCCAATGGATATCGTACTTTCTAAAAAAATTGGACACCCTAATAATAAAGAATATGCCATTGGAGCGGTTTCCATGAACTCAATGACCCTCAAAGAGCATCCCGAAGTTCCCCAAAGATACATTGAGGATGAAGTGATTCGGCTTCGCAAACTATTAAAGGAAAAATATGAACTCTATATGGGCAATCGCGAACCGATAGACATCCGCGGGAAAAACGTAATTGTCGTTGATGATGGAATCGCCACAGGAAATACACTGCTGGCCAGTATTTCGATGCTGAGAAAGAAAGAACCCGCAAAAATAATCGTTGCCGTTCCCGTATTACCAGCTGATGTGGTACCGGTTTTTCAGCGCAATGCAGATGAGTTTGTGTATCTGATAGCAGCCAAATATTTTAGAGGTGTGGGTGGCTTTTACGAGCAATTTGATCAAGTGGAAGACGAGGAAGTAATCCGGATGCTGGGTGTTCCGAGCGCTATTCAATAAAGAATTTTGGTATACCAATTATTTAAAATTTGAAATCATGAAAAAATTAGAAATTGACATTCCTCTATCTTCAGCAACCTTAAAAGGAGATTTGATTCTCCCCGAAAAAGCCATTGGGATTGTGGTTTTTTCTCACGGAAGTGGCAGCAGCCGACTCAGCTCCCGTAACCGAATGGTTGCTGCTGAGATACAAAAACAGAACATCGGAACTTTGCTTTTTGACCTTTTGACAGAGGAAGAAGATCAGATTTATGAAAACCGATTCAATATTGATTTGTTATCCAACCGATTGATAGAAACCACCGAATGGCTCCTGCAATACAAAGACACCAAAAATTTACCCTTAGGCTATTTTGGAGCCAGTACCGGCGCGGCATCTGCATTGAAGGCAGCCGCTTTTTTTGGAAAAACCATAAAAGCAGTCGTTTCCCGTGGCGGACGTCCAGATTTAGCCATAACCGAATTACCCTTGGTAACCGCTCCCACCTTACTCATTGTAGGTGGTCTTGACATTCCTGTGATTGGCATGAACAAACTGGCTTTTGACGAATTAGAAAGCATAAAGGAGATGAAAATAATTCCGGGTGCCACACATTTATTTGAAGAAGCCGGTAAATTATTAGAAGTTTCAGACCTTGCGATTGACTGGTACAAAAAATACCTAATCAAAGACTAAACCAACAATAAATACGTATTTATATGAAAAATTTACCCCTTTATACGTAAACTTTTAGGTCAACCAACCTAAACTTTTACCACTGGACACGTAAAATTTTAAGCTGCCGCCGTAAATTTTTACCACTGTGTACGTAAACTTTTAGGCTGGCAACCTAAACTTTTACCCTTATGTACTTAAATTTTTAGGCTAACAACCTAAAATTTTACCCCTTGGCCCCTAAAATTTTAAGTCGCTGACGTAAACTTTTACCCTCGTGTACGTAAATTTTTAGGTCAATGATGTAAAATTTTACCCCTGTGTACGTAAATTTTTAGGTTATTAGGACTTACCGTAGCTAAAACAGGAAGTAAAACAGCTTTATCCTCCTAACGGTTTTTAATAGACTACCTTACACAAAAAATGGCTATAGAGCATAAAATTCAATTGGTAGAACAGTTATTTGACCGCCTTGAAAATGAAATTACCTCTTTCAGATCCAAAACCCAGTTGCATTGTAAGACGGGATGTGGCCAATGTTGTTCAAAACCAAACATTAATGCTTCCCCTTTAGAGTTTTTACCTTGGGCCTTTTATTTATTTTTGAATGGCAAAGCTGAAGCAATTTTAGAAGAACTAAATACCAAAACCAATACCAATTGCCATTTATACCAATCCCTCTCGACCACAGACCAAACGAATGGCAGATGCACCGACTATAAATACCGCGGATTAATTTGCCGCCTCTTTGGCTATGCCTCCAATAGAGACAAATACGGGCAACTACGCATGGCTACTTGCAAAATCATCAAGGAAGGACAACAAGAAAAATTTGATGCTGCCGAAGAAGCCATAAGCAAAGGACTTTATGTACCGGTTTTTACCGATTATTACACCCGACTATCCCAAATTGATAACCGACTCGCCACCACTTTACTCCCCATAAACGAAGCCTTAAAAATGGCTATCGAAGAAGTTTTGCATTATTATGCCTACAGACCATTTCCGGGTGGGTTGGAGAATATTGCTTAAAACACTAAATACATTCCATAAAAAAAGCCCCAAACGGGGCTTTTTTTTACTATACACAATTCAAGTATTATTTACTCAAATACATTTTTCTTCTAGAGTACAATTCGTAGAACTGATCGTCTTTCAAGTCATCAATAAACAAGATGCTTTCTCCTGTTGATTTCATTTCTGGTCCTAATGCTTTGTTCACATTTTGGAACTTACTGAAAGAGAAAACCGGTTGCTTAATAGCATATCCTTTCAATTGTGGGTTGAAAGTAAAGTCGGTTACTTTATTGTGTCCTAACATCACTTTAGTCGCATAGTTCACATAAGGTTCTCCGTATGCTTTTGCAATAAACGGAACTGTACGAGACGCTCTAGGATTCGCTTCAATGATATAAACTGTATCGTCTTTTATCGCAAACTGAATGTTGATTAAACCAACAGTTTTTAACGCTTTAGCAATTTTATGCGTATGATCTTTAATTTGTTGCATCACAAATTCACCCAGGTTAAACGGTGGCAAAGTAGCGTTAGAATCGCCCGAGTGTACACCACAAGGTTCGATATGCTCCATAATTCCTATGATATAAACATTTCCATCCGCATCACAAATTGCATCCGCTTCTGCTTCGATTGCTCCGGCCAAATAATGGTCTAACAGCAATTTATTCCCTGGAATCGATTTCAATAAATTGATAACGTGCTCTTCTAATTCTTTTTTGTTGATCACAATTTTCATTCCCTGACCTCCTAATACATACGAAGGACGAATCAATAATGGAAAATCTAAAGTATCTGCTAAAGCAGAAGCTTCATCCGCCGTTTCCGCAATCCCGAATTGTGGGAAAGGAATGTTCAATTCAGTTAACAAATCAGAGAAACGTCCTCTGTCTTCGGCTAAATCCAAGGCATCAAAACTGGTTCCTATGATTTTTACTCCGTATTTAGACAATTTTTCGGCCAATTTCAAGGCAGTTTGTCCACCTAATTGTACGATAACGCCTTCTGGTTTTTCGTGTTGGATGATGTCGTAAATATGTTCCCAAAAAACCGGTTCGAAATACAATTTATCTGCAGTATCAAAATCAGTCGAAACCGTTTCTGGGTTACAGTTAATCATTATCGTTTCATAACCACATTCTTTGGCTGCCAAAACCCCGTGAACACAAGAATAATCAAACTCAATTCCTTGTCCAATTCTATTTGGTCCTGAACCCAAAACGATTATTTTCTTTTTGTCTGTTACAACACTTTCGTTGTCAACGTAACGTGTTCCGTCCGCTTTTTCTATTTCGGCTTCAAAAGTCGAATAGTAATAAGGTGTTTTTGCTTTGAATTCTGCCGCACAAGTATCCACCAATTTAAACACGCGGTTGATGTTCATATCGGTACGCAACGTATGCACTTGACTTTCTTTGCAACTCACCATGTGCGCAATTTGTCTGTCGGCAAACCCTTTTTGTTTGGCTTCCAAAAGCAATTCTCTTGGCAAAGTTTCCACAGTATAGTTAGAAATTTCTTTCTCTAAAACATATAATTCTTCGTATTGTTTCAAGAACCACATATCGATTCTGGTGATTTCATGAATACGACTCAATGGAATTCCCATGGCGATAGCATCATAAATCACGAAAACACGATCCCAACTTGCAAAAGTCAATTTCTCTATAATTTGCTCGTAATTGGTATATCCTTTTCCATCAGCTCCTAAACCATTTCTTTTGATTTCCAATGATTGTGTGGCTTTGTGCAAGGCTTCTTGGAACGAACGTCCAATTCCCATTACTTCCCCAACCGATTTCATTTGAAGTCCTAAAGTTCTGTCGGCTCCTTCAAATTTATCGAAGTTCCAACGTGGTATTTTTACAATCACATAATCCAAAGTCGGCTCGAATAATGCCGAAGTTGATTTGGTGATTTGGTTTTGTAATTCATCTAAATTGTATCCTAAAGCTAGTTTAGAAGCAATTTTTGCAATTGGATAACCCGTTGCTTTTGATGCTAGAGCAGAAGAACGAGATACACGAGGATTAATTTCAATCGCAACGATATCTTCTTTTTCGTCAGGCGAAACGGCAAACTGCACGTTACAACCTCCAGCAAAATTCCCGATACTGCGCATCATCAAAATAGCCATATCACGCAACTTTTGGAAAGTCGTATCTGATAATGTCATTGCTGGTGCAACCGTGATGGAATCTCCGGTATGAATTCCCATTGGGTCCATATTTTCGATAGAACAGATAATAACAACATTGTCGTTTTTATCTCTCAATAATTCCAATTCGTATTCCTTCCAACCTATTAAAGCTTTGTCAATCAACACTTCGTGAATCGGTGACATTTCTAATCCGTAGGTTAGTTTTTCGTCAAATTCTTCTTTGGTGTGAACAAAAGCAGCTCCGGTTCCACCCAATGTAAACGAAGGACGAATTACTAATGGGAAACCAAATTCCTGTGCAATTTCTTTTCCTTCCAAGAAAGAAGTAGCTGTTTTTGCCGGTGCAGTAGGCACATTTATTTTTTGAAGCAATTGTTTAAATTGCTCTCTGTCTTCGGTAATATTAATGGCGTTCACATCAACCCCGATTAATCGTACTCCAAAATCTGCCCAAATTCCTTTTTCATCTGCTTCCAAACACAAGTTTAAGGCGGTTTGTCCTCCCATTGTAGGCAAAACAGCATCAATTTGCGGATGTGCTTTCAGGATTTCAATGATTGATTTGGTCGTTAATGGTTTCAAGTAAACATGATCGGCCATAGAAGGGTCGGTCATGATTGT
This sequence comes from Flavobacterium lacustre, assembly GCF_027474525.2. Lineage (NCBI taxonomy): Bacteria > Pseudomonadati > Bacteroidota > Flavobacteriia > Flavobacteriales > Flavobacteriaceae > Flavobacterium > Flavobacterium lacustre. The sequence continues at coordinate 1,953,015 of NZ_CP114882.2, read as the reverse complement.
TGCCGGATTCGAGTTAATCAGGATAACCTCAATTCCTTCTTCACGGATGGAACGGGCTGATTGTGATCCTGCATAATCAAATTCGCAAGCTTGACCAATAACAATAGGACCAGAACCTATTATTAAAACGGATTTTATGGATGTGTCTTTTGGCATTGTATTGTAATTGTAGTTAGTTTTTGTTGCTCAAAATTAAAGGTTTAAAGTTAAATAGAAAACCTTAAACCTTTAAAAATTAAACTTTTAATCTTATTTTAATGACAAGGTATAAAAAAAGGCGATACTAAAAGAAGTAACGCCTTATATAAGTTTATACAAACATTATTTTTTGTGTCTAGGTTCGCTAGATACAGTCAATTTATGTCTTCCTTTAGCTCTTCTACGCGCAAGAACTTTTCTTCCATTAGCAGAAGCCATTCTGTCCATAAATCCGTGCTTATTTCTTCTTTTTCTTTTCGATGGTTGAAACGTTCTTTTGCTCATTGCTTTGTATCTTTAAAAATCTTATTTATGTGTCTTATTGTTTTTGAATAACCGTTATTCTAAAACCGAGTGCAAATATACAAAGACTTTTTTTTCTCGCAAGTAGTTTTATAAAAATATTTTCAAATCATTTTACTATATTTGTGATCATAAAAAAAACACGCTATGTTTCACAGAAATATTAAACTTATTATCGCCGGACTTGTTATCCTTACTGGCATTTGGCAATTTACAGAAAGCAACATTGGAAATGGAATTTTCGTTATTTTATTAAGTGCTATTCCTATTTTTCTTTACTTCAAAAACGAATTCATCCTTCTAGCCTTCCTTAAATTGAGAAAACAAGATTTTGAAGGTGCCAAAAAATGGCTGGCTTACATCAAAAACCCCGAAACAGCTTTAGTAAGAAAACAACAAGGTTACTTTAATTACCTTCACGGAATCATGCTTTCGCAGACTAATATCAATCAAGCAGAGAAATATTTCAAAAAAGCAATCGAATTAGGATTATCTATGGATATGGATTTGGCTGTAGCCAAATTAAACTTAGCAGGAGTTGCTATGAGTCGCCGAAGAAAACTTGAAGCTACTGCACTGTTAAACGAAGCTAAAAAGCTGGACAAACAAAACATGTTGAAAGAACAAATCACCATGATGAAAGAGCAAATGAAGAAAATATAATTCATACAATTAATTAAAAAAGGGTCAAATGAAATACATTTGACCCTTTTTTATGTCTTTAAATTAATAGCCTTTCAAAGGAATTTCGATTTGGTATTTTTTATTGGCAGCATTGAGAATTTTAGATTCCCTGAGCCACGGATTGTGTATCTTCAAAATTTTATAATTGATGCCTTGCCTTTTTGCAAAATCAGCCAAATCAACAACAGCACTGTCTAATTCAACTTTTTTGACAGGTAAAATTTCATAATGATCTTCGGGAGCAATGACAAAACCATATTTTACAGGATTTTTCATGATTTCCTTCAAAGCAATAATCCGGAACATATACCGAGACGTTTCTTCCGAAAGCAATAAATCATAATAATCAGTAACTTTTTGAATATCCATTTGCTTTTTGATTCCAGTTTCCCCTGCATTATAAGAGGCGGCTACAAGTGTCCAGTTGCCAAATTTTTCTTTGGCTTTCAAAAAATAACTGCAAGCGGCCTGCGTAGCTTTTTCTAAATGATAGCGTTCGTCGATATTCTCATTCACTTCTAAACCTCTTTCTTTGGCAGTTTCGGGCATAAATTGCCAAATCCCTTTGGCTCCAGCCGGAGAAACCACATTGACCAAACCACTTTCTATTACCGCCAAATATTTAAAATCATCCGGAACTCCATTCTTTTTGAGAATAGGCTCTATTACCGAAAATGCTCGATTAGCTCTTTTTAAAATTAAAATCGTAGATGCATGAAGATTCTCATTGACCAACAATTCCCGGTCTAAACGCTCTCTGACATCCGAAATTTTCAAAGGCGCTTCTTCTCCTGCAAAATCTACTTTGTCCGGAAAATAACCAGCCACAGCCACTTTTGAATCTGTCTTTTTAGCTTCCGGAATCGTGGCAAAAATAAACAAGCTGCTGATGAAAACCATTCCCAGAACGATACTGATGTTCTTACTGTTATTTTTATTTTCCATAATCTTCTTGATCTAAATTAGTATTGGTTCCCAAAATAATTTCGGGTAAATTGGCATTCAGCCATTTGTATTTATTCAAAATCATGATATGCGTCCCTCCTTTTACAACAATGCAATCCGAAATGTATTTTATAGGAAAAACATCATCTGCATCACCGTGAATATGAATTACATTCTTGTCCGCAACGGTTCTGTCCCAAAGAATAACTTTTTCTACAGCCCAATCTAAATACCGAATATCCCGAACCGAAAGAAACTTTTCATACAATTTGAGTCTTTGATTTACTTTGGCTCCAAAAGAAAATTTAGCCAGATTTTCTATATTTAAAATTAAACTCATCGGGATTAATTTGTAGGCTTTGGTCGTCTTAGCGATTTTCATCCTTCTGGGAAACTCGAGATTGCTTTTGACACTCGAAATAATAATCACTTTTCTCACCTGAATAAACGCTGCCATTTCCTGCACCAAAATTCCACCAAATGAAACGCCAATCAAAACCGGATTTGGATGTTTAATTTTTTCGGTCATTCGTTTGGCATAATCTGGCAAGGTTTCCTGATCAAGGGGAATCTCCCATTCTAGCAATACAGTTTCAAAAACAGCTTCAGGAAGTGCAATCCGTTCAAAAATCGCAGCACTTGCCGCCAAACCAGGCATCAAATAAACAGGGATTTTACTCATAATTGTTTTAACGATTTTACAACAGTATTCCGATTTATAATCACGAATTTTGCATAAAATTAATTTTTTTATTTAAAATCAATCTCAAACCTATCTTTATTTATCAATAAATTATGACAACAAAATTATTCGAATCCAGTTCAAGAGGCAAAGCCGATTTTGGATGGCTGAAAGCCAATTTCTCCTTTTCATTTGGAAATTACTTCAATCCGGAGCGCATACAATTTGGGATGTTACGGGTATTAAATGACGATACTATTACTGGCGGAACAGGCTTTGGCACACATCCACACGCCAACATGGAAATAATCACGATTCCACTTGAAGGAGGACTAAAACACAAAGACAGCATGGGAAACGAAGGTGTTATTCGTTTTGGAGAAGTACAAGTCATGAGTGCAGGAACAGGGGTTGAACACTCTGAAATGAATACCAGCCCAACCGAAGAAGCCAAAACGCTGCAACTATGGGTTTTCCCTGACAAAGAAGAAGTTACACCAAGATACGAACAGAAATCATTTGATATTGAAAACCAAATCAATACCTTTGTAAACATTGTTGCTCCAAAAGACACCGCTAACAGCAAAGCACTTTGGGTCTATCAAAAAACCTATTTTTATTTAGGAATTTTCGAAAAAAACACCGTTACCACTTATAGCGTCAAAATTCCTAAAAATGGAGTTTATTTATTTTTAATTGAAGGAGAAATAGAAGTTAACAATCAAGTTTTAAAGGCAAGAGATGCCATGGGAATAACCGATTTTGATCAATTTGAAATCAAAATGAATTCGCAATCAAAAATACTTTTGGTAGAAGTACCAATGAACCACCATTAAACACATGGAAGCAGCAATTATAATGGAAATCAAAGACAATACATTTGCAAGACAATTTGAAACTATCGTAGAAAATGGTCTGGTTGCTGTAGAATATTCCTTTCAGGAGAAAAAAATATTTTTGACAAAAATCAATGTTCCAGACGAATTTGAAGATGAAGTATTCATTTCAAATCTACTCAAAAACATCATGGAAATTGCTATTGAAAGGAAACTGAAAGTAGTTCCTATCCTGCCGAAAATCGTTGTTTTTTTCAAAAAAAATCCAGTTTACAAAGAATTGCTTCCACCTGGAATACGATTATAAAAAAAAGAGGCCATTTAGGCCTCTTTTTTTTACTTTAATTATTTCTCGATTTCTTTCATACTGTCCATTTTTTTGTGTGCCAAGAAACCTGCAATATCTTCAAAATGCTCTACGACTCTTTTATTTCCGAATTCAAAAACCTTAGTTGCTAATCCGTCCAAGAAATCACGATCGTGCGAAACCAATATTAAAGTCCCGTCAAAATCACGCAATGCATCTTTAATAATATCTTTCGTCTTCATATCCAAGTGATTTGAAGGCTCATCGAGTATTAATAAATTGACCGGTTCCAGCAATAATTTTATCATGGCCAAACGTGTTTTTTCACCACCCGAAAGCACTTTTACTTTTTTGGTAACATCATCACCATGAAACATAAAAGCCCCCAAAATATCTTTAATCTTAGTTCTGACATCACCAACTGCAATATCGTCAATCGTTTCAAAAATTGTAGCATTTCCGTCTAACAAAGCCGCTTGATTTTGAGCAAAATAACCAATTTGAGAATTGTGACCAATTTCTACAGAACCGTTATCAATCCCAATTTCTTTCATAATGGCTTTGATCATCGTTGACTTTCCTTCCCCATTCTTCCCGACAAATGCCACCTTCTGCCCTCTTTCGATTACAATATTAGCATCCTTAAAAACGACATGATCACCATATGATTTTGACATTTCTTTTACAATAACAGGATATTGTCCGGATCGAACTGCTGGTGGAAATTTCAATTTTAATGCTGATGTATCTACTTCATCTACTTGCACAATAACCAGTTTTTCTAACATCTTAACCCGCGACTGAACGGCATCCGTTTTAGAAAAAGTTCCTTTGAAACGGTCAATAAAAGCTCTGTTATCAGCAATCATACGTTGCTGTTCATCGTATGCTTTTTGTTGGTGCATGCGTCGGTCTTTTCGCAACTCGAGATAATGAGAATATTTGGCTTTGTAATCGTAAATCCTGCCCATTGTAACCTCAATGGTACGATTGGTGATATTATCCACAAAAGCCCTGTCATGCGAAATAACCACAACGGCTTTGGCTGAATTAATCAAGAAATCCTCTAACCATTGAATACTTTCGATATCCATGTGGTTGGTAGGCTCATCGAGCAAAATCAAATCTGGTTTTTGCAACAAGATTTTAGCTAATTCAATACGCATTCTCCATCCTCCTGAAAACTCCGAAGTTTGGCGACTAAAATCTTCGCGTTCAAAACCTAAACCAGTTAAGATTTTCTCTACTTCTGCTTCATAATTAATTTCTTCGATAGCATAAAATTTCTCGCTTAAGTCTGAAACCCGTTCGATTAATTTCATGTATTCGTCACTTTCGTAATCGGTACGAATGGTTAATTGCTCATTAATTTCATCTATTTCGGCTTTCATACTAAACACTTCTCCAAAAGCTTTTGAAGTTTCTTCCATCACCGTTGCGCCGTCCGTAGTCAATAAATGCTGAGGCAAATAAGCCACAACAGCATCTTTTGGCGCCGAAATATTTCCGGTTGAAGGTTTACTTTGCCCTGCAATTATCTTTAAAAGCGTTGATTTACCCGCCCCATTTTTACCCATAAGGGCAATTTTATCATTTTCATTTATGGCAAAAGAAACGTCACTAAAAAGTGTAGTCCCTCCAAATTGAACTGAAATATCATTAACTGTAATCATTTTATTCTTGATTTGTTTATTCGGTTAATCGATTATCCGATTAGTATTTTTTTTGAAAGTTGCAAAGATATATTAATTACAGAATTGGGCAATTAGAAAGTTGTTTAATTAAAAACGAGCCCGATGTGAAGCCTGAATATTACTTTATAGAAATCAAAAAACCGACAACTTACATCATTAATTAGATGCGTTGTCGGAAATTATATTTTTTCAGTAAACACTATACTGACTTTAGTCTTTACGCCACTTTTTAGTTTCTTCAAAAACATGCTCTAAAATAGCCGCTTCAGTTTCATCAAAAACTATATTTCTGCGATTCATTACCAGTTTTGCGGTTTCAAACGCTTTTTTGGTCACATAAGTCGTAAATCCGGAAGCACCTCCCCAAGAAAAACTTGGAACAAAATTACGCGGAAACCCACTGCCAAAAATATTAGCACTTACGCCTACCACAGTACCTGTATTAAACATGGTATTAATTCCACATTTACTGTGATCGCCCATCATCAATCCACAAAACTGCAAACCTGTTTTGGCAAATCCTTCGGTTTCATAGCTCCACAATTTTACTTCTTCATAATTATTTTTCAAATTCGAATTATTACTGTCGGCGCCAATATTACACCATTCGCCAAGAACGGAATTACCAAGAAATCCATCATGTCCTTTATTCGAATACGCAAATAACACTGAATTGTTTATTTCTCCTCCAACTCTGGAATAAGGTCCAACAGTTGTTGCTCCATATATTTTGGCAGCCATTTTAACCGTTGCATTTTCGCATAAAGCAAAAGGGCCTCTAATTACGGTTCCTTCCATAATTTCGGAATCTTTACCAATATAAATCGGTCCCGAAGAGGCATTTAAAGTTACAAATGCTAACTTGGCACCTTCTTCGATAAATATATTTTCGGGTGCAATTACATTAACACTTTTAGGAATGGGCTGTGAGGTTCTGTCTTCGGTCAAAAATTGAAAATCTTCGCGAATCGCCGCATCATTTTTCGAAAAAATATCCCAAGTATGTTCCACTGTGATACAATCGTCCGTAAATTCTATAATTTCATAGGTATCAAAATCGACCTCTTCCTGCTCATCATTGGTATAAAAAGCAATTACTTCTTCTCCTTTAAAAATCGCTTGATTGGATTTTAAATCTTGTACCATTTCGACCAAAATTGCTGTTGGAAGAAAAGAAGCATTTATCATTACATTTTCTTCTAATTCAACCATTGGAAATTTATCCGAAAGATATTCCTCGGTCAAAGTGGTTGTGGTGGACCCCAGATGCATTTCCCATTTTTGACGAATTGTCATAATTCCGATAAGAATATCGGCAACGGGACGGGTAAAGGTAAAAGGCAACAAGGCATTTCTTGAAGGTCCGTCAAAAAGGATATAATTCATAAATTGTTGGTTTGTTGATTCGGTTATTTGTTCTGTCGTATTGACACCAAAGTTACAAAGTTTTAAAACAGATAAAAATAAAAAAACCCTCCAAAAGGAAGGTTTTAAATGTATTTAAAAACAAGTTAAAATTATTTAACGTGTTTAGCGTATTTAGTTTTGAATTTATCGATACGTCCTGCAGTATCAATAAGTTTAGATTTACCTGTGTAAAAAGGGTGAGAAGTTCTAGAAATCTCCATTTTTACAACTGGATATTCTACACCGTCAACTGTTATTGTTTCTTTTGTATCTGCAGTAGATTTAGTAATAAAAACATCTTCGTTTGACATGTCTTTAAAAGCAACTAATCTGTAATTTTCTGGGTGTACACCTTTTTTCATCTTGAATCTTTTTTATTTGTTTAATTATAATTTGTCTTGAAGCTTTTCTTCTAACAGAAAAGGTATAAACATCTTATAACTTTTTGTTTTTACACTATTATTTTGAGTCTGCAAATTTACACTTATTTTTCAATAAACAAATCTTTGTCACACTTTTTTTATATCTGCGTAAAAAACAAATTTTACTCCCTAATAAATTGGGAATTGTTATATTTGTAGATTAATAAAAAATCTTCAAAAAATGATTAATGAAATTATAAAAAGAAACGGAATAACTTTTGGAATTACAACTGGGGTTGTTTCCGCATTAATTACAACTTCAATATACGCAATAGATTTAAATCTTTTTATTTCTTGGTGGGTTGGAATTTTGAGTATTGCAACTTACCTTATAATAGGTATTGTTTTGCTTTCAAAAACTAAAAAAGAGTTAAACGGTATATTCCCATTCAAAGACGCTTTTACTACCTATTTTATTTCGGCAGTAATTGGAATTTTGATTTCAACTGTTTTCAATATTATTTTATTCAATTTTATCGATCCAGCAGCCAAAGAGACGGTAAGAGAACTGACCGTTAAATATACTGTTGATATGATGCAAAAATTTGGAACGCCGGCATCTGCCATAAATGAAGCGATAACAAAACTGAAAGAAAATGATCCTTATTCTATTGTCGAATTATTGAAAGGCTCTATATTTAGTATTGTTTTTAGTTCGATTTTTGGTTTAATCATGGCGGCATTCTTCAAAAGCAAACCTTCATCACAAGAATAACAGTAATGAATCTATCCATACTCATACCGCTTCTTAACGAAGAGGAATCATTGCAAGAATTGTATACTTGGATTATCAAAGTCATGCAATCTAATAATTATACTTACGAAATCATTTTTCTTGACGATGGAAGCTCTGATAATTCTTGGCCTATCATCGAAGGATTTGCCTCCGAAAACCCGAATGTAAAAGGCATTCGTTTCATGAAAAATTTTGGAAAATCTCAGGCATTACACGCTGGTTTTGCCAAAGCACAAGGTGATGTCATTATTACCATGGACGCCGATTTACAAGACAGTCCAGAAGAAATTCCAGGATTATACGATATGATTACCTCAGGAAAATTCGATTTGGTTTCCGGTTGGAAAAAGAAACGTTACGATTCTGTAATGGCTAAAAACTTACCTTCAAAATTATTCAACTGGGCAGCCCGAAAAACATCCGGTGTTGAATTGAATGATTTTAATTGCGGTCTGAAAGCCTACAAAAATGTAGTCGTAAAAAACATAGAAGTTTCAGGTGAAATGCACCGATACATTCCCGTTTTGGCAAAAAATGCCGGATTTGGAAAAATTGGAGAAAAAGTAGTTCAGCACCAAGCCCGAAAATATGGAGAAACTAAATTTGGAATGGAACGTTTCATAAATGGATTCTTAGATTTAATTACCATTTGGTTCCTTTCCCGATTCGGAAAAAGACCCATGCACTTGTTCGGCGCCATGGGTTCATTGATGTTTATCATCGGATTTATGTTGGCAGGCTATATTGGAATTTCAAAACTGTATCATTTATACGCTGGTTTATCTTATAATTTAGTAACCAGCAACCCTTGGTTTTACATCGCATTAACTACGATGGTATTGGGAACGCAATTGTTTTTGGCAGGATTTCTTGGCGAAATTATTTTACGTACAAAAAACAACGAAGGGCGTTATAAAGTTTCCAGTGAAATAAATTTTTAATACTTTTAAGGTAAGAATTATCTAAAGTTTCCATTTCTAAAAATAGGCTTTTTATAAAAATTTCACCAATGAAGTTTTAAACAATAAAGACAAATGCCCCAAAAATAAAATACTCAAACTTGACCTCTTAAATTTTGAATTTTTAACTAAAAAACACATAAAATGAGCATCCCACAAAACATTTTAAACGCAGTAAATGAATGGTTAACTCCTACTTTTGATGCCGCAACACAAGAAGCAGTGCAAACAATGATTGCTTCATCTCCAAAAGAACTAGAAGAGAGTTTTTATAAAAATCTCGAATTCGGAACAGGTGGTATGCGTGGGGTAATGGGCGTTGGAAACAACCGTATCAATAAATATACATTAGGAAAAAGCACACAAGGACTTTCGGATTATTTACATACTGCTTTTCCAAATCAGCCGTTAAAAGCCGTTATCGCATACGATTGCCGCCACAACAGCAATACTTTGGCCAAAGTAGTTGCTGATGTTTTCTCTGCCAATGGGATTCAAGTATATTTATTTTCGGATTTACGTCCGACACCAGAATTGTCTTTTGCGCTTAAATATTTAGGTTGCCAATGCGGAATTGTTTTAACCGCTTCACACAATCCGCCGGAATACAACGGATACAAAGTATACTGGCAAGATGGCGGACAAATTGTTCCACCGGAAGATGAAGGAATTATCAATGTAATTGAAAATTTAAATTACAACCAAATCAAGTTCGATGCTAACGAAAGCCTAATTCAATACATCGATAAAGAAGTAGATCAGGCTTTTATCAAATCCTCTATCGAAAACGCTAGCTTCAATACTCCGGCTGAAGCCAAAGAAAATCTGAACATCGTTTTCACCTCTTTGCACGGAACATCCATAACACTAGTTCCTGATACGTTAGCACAAGCGGGATATCCAAAGGTACATATCGTAGAAGAACAAAGAGTACCAAACGGAGATTTCCCAACCGTAAAATCACCAAACCCAGAAGAACCAGAAGCCTTAGCAATGGCATTGGCGTTAGCCGATAAAACCAATTCTGATATTGTCATTGGTACCGACCCGGATTGCGATCGATTGGGAGTTGCCGTTCGAAATAATGAAGGGAAAATGACCTTGTTAAACGGAAATCAAACCATGATTTTGATGACTGCCTTTTTATTGGAAGAATGGAAAAAAGCAGGAAAAATAGATGGAAAACAGTTTGTAGGTTCTACTATTGTTTCCACTCCCATGATTATGGAATTGGCTACCGCTTACGGTGTAGAATGCAAAGTAGGCTTAACGGGTTTCAAATGGATTGCCAAAATGATTAAAGATTTTCCAGAGCAAAAATTCATCGGTGGTGGTGAAGAAAGTTTTGGATACATGGTAGGCGATGCCGTTCGTGACAAAGATGCTGTAGCGGCTACTTTGTTGATTTGCGAAGTGGCGGCTCAAGCCAAAGCTAAAGGAAGCACCGTATACAAAGAGTTATTAAAACTATATGTAGCCCATGGTTTTTACAAAGAACATTTGATTTCAATCACTAAAAAAGGAATGGAAGGTTTAGCCGAAATCAATCAAATGATGGTTTCGCTTCGTGAAAATCCGGTGAAAGAAATCAACGGACAACGCGTAATTATGTTGGAAGATTACAAATCGTCTATCGCCAAGAACTTATTAACCGGTGAAGAAGAAACGATGAACATTCCAAAAGCAGATGTACTGATTTACTACACGGAAGATGGTTCTAAAATTTGTGCCAGACCAAGCGGAACGGAACCAAAAATCAAATTTTATATCAGCGTGAATACAACATTAGATTCCGTTGAGAATTTCACAGAAACAGAAGCCGACTTAAACGATAAAATAAAGAATATTATTATTGCAATGCAATTGAACTAATGGATAAAAACTTAATAAAACTACTTCCTTACACCAAACCTTATAAGTCTCATATTGTCTGGAATGTGGTATACAATATTTTGTATGCTTTGTTTAGCACCATTTCTATGCTAACTATTTTTCCGGTGCTTGAAGTACTCTTTGGCAAAACCAAAGTCATACTAAAAGAGCCTGTATATACGGGAATAGGAAACTTAAAGCAGTTTGGTTCTGATTTTATGTATTATAAAATTTCAGAATTAACAAAGGAAAATAGTATTCAAGTAGCACTTTTGTTTGTTGTCTTAATGGTTATTACAACATTTTTATTCAAAAATTTATTCAATTATCTCGCCTCACATCACATCATGCACCTTAAAAATGGTGTTTTAAGAGATTTGAGAAAATCAATGTATGACAAAATTGTGGAACTGCCCATTTCCTATTATTCCGAAAAAAGAAAAGGAGATATTATGGCACGAATGCTTGGTGATGTCAATGAAGTTCAAAACTCCTTTTTCTCTATATTAGAATTGGTTGTAAAAGAACCACTGACTATTATTTTTGCATTGGTCACTATGTTTATTATAAGTTTAAAACTTACTTTATTTGTTTTAATTTTTATGCCTATTTCAGGATGGATTATTTCAAAAGTAGCTAAAAATCTAAGAGCTAAATCGCTTCAGGCACAAAGAGAAAGTGGCTTTCTGATTTCGATTGTAGATGAAACTTTGGGTGGTTTAAAAGTGATTAAAAGTTATAATGCCGAAACTAATTTTAAAGGCCGATTTAACGACTCAGTAACCCGATTATTGAATTTAACCAACAGCATCGGAAGTAAAAATAATTTAGCCACTCCATTGAGTGAATTTTTAGGCGTTACAACAATTGCTATCTTACTTTTTTATGGAGGAAATTTAGTGCTAGTCGAAAAAACATTAGAAGGCTCTGCTTTTATTGTGTATTTGACCTTAGCTTTCAACATTCTTACGCCTGCCAAAGCCATTTCTAAAGCTTCTTATTCCGTAAAAAATGGATTAGCCGCAGCAGAACGTGTTTTTGAAGTATTAGAAGTAGAAAACGAAATCACTTCTAAAGAAAATGCTATCGACAAAAACACTTTTGATTCTGAAATAACCATCAAAAATGTGAACTTCAAATATGAGGAAGAAGCCGTTTTAAAAGATTTTTCACTCGAAGTAAAAAAAGGACAAACCGTTGCTCTTGTTGGACAATCCGGAAGCGGAAAAAGTACCATTGCCAATTTACTCACCCGTTTTTATGATGTAAACGAAGGAACTATCAGCATTGACGGAATTGACATTAAAGATTTCAATTTACAATCACTTCGTGGATTAATGGGATTGGTGACACAAGACAGTATTTTATTTAATGACACCATCAAAGCCAATATTTCTTTAGGAAAATTAGACGCAACTGATGCCGAAATTATTGAAGCACTAAAAATTGCTAATGCTTTAGAATTTGTAAATGAACTGCCAAATGGTATTCATACCAATATTGGCGACAGCGGAAACAAACTTTCAGGTGGTCAAAAACAACGTCTGTCTATTGCTCGTGCGGTTCTTAAAAACCCACCAATTATGATACTCGATGAAGCAACTTCTGCACTGGACACCGAAAGCGAAAAGTTTGTTCAAATCGCTTTAGAAAACATGATGCAAAACAGAACTTCAATAGTTATTGCGCACCGTCTTTCGACAATACAAAAAGCAGACAAAATTGTAGTGATGCAAAAAGGAAAAATTGTAGAACAAGGCACACACGAGGAATTAATTGCCCTGGATGGCACTTATAACAAATTAGTAACCTTACAATCCTTTGAATAGCTTATAATTTTGTAACTTTAAGTTTGCTGGAAAAAAGCAGATTTACACGCTAAAAAATGTACTTAGACAATCCAAACATAAAACTTCCAGATGATTCAGATACTATTGTCTGGAAGTATTTAGACTTATCAAAATTTCTGGATTTGTTGCTTTCGCAAAAATTATTCATGTCCCGTTCTGATAAATTTGAAGACCAATATGAAGGCACATTTAGCGAACCAACTTTTGAAGAAATAAAAAAACTGGCCACAGATAATCCCGACTTTTTAAATTTTTATAAAACGCATCGGGAAAAATTAGCGATTAGCAGCTGGCACATCAACGAATACGAATCATTTGCCATGTGGCAGATTTTCACACAAAACAGCGAAGGGCTAGCCATTCAATCAACAATTGGACGATTACAGAAAGCACTGAAACCAGAAACCAATATCAATCAATATATTGGTGAAGTAAATTACATTGATTATAAAAAAGAATACATCCCGTTTGACGATATGTTTTTCCCTTTTTTATTCAAACGAAAAAGCTTTCAGTATGAGCGCGAAGTACGTATTATTTCGGATATCTCAGACAGTAAAATTAAAATTAATGACGGATTGAAAATAAATGTTGATATCAGCGAATTGATTGAAAAAATCTACATTCACCCCAAATCCGAAAACTGGTATAAAAATTTAGTCATTCAATTGGTTTCTGAATTGGGTTTCAATTTCCATATTGAAAAATCCGATTTAGAAAGTGATATTTTAATTTGATTCCATAAAACTAAACCGGTTTATATTCAATCACTTTCCATTCTTTCTTAGACAAATCAATATAATTGTAATTGACCACATCTTTAGTGTCAAATTGTCCATTTTTATTGGTGTCTTCTACAGTTCTAAAATACAATCGATTGGTAGATTCAATTAAATTCCAATCTATTAATTCTTGAAAATCGAGCGATATTTTAGTGAATTTTTCGCCACTAATTTCACTTAAGTATAAGGCTTTAATGTCGCTTGTATCTAATTTTCCGTCTTTATTTGTATCAACATCCACCATCGTATAGACCATGATTTGTTTCTTGGTTTTATCTGAAACTGATTTTAAATACGTAGCCGTTTGAATCAAAACAGGCTTATCGGTTAAAGATTTTATAGAATCTGAATCGATTTTTTGAAATTTCAGATTTTGTAGATAACCCGTAATTTCATACTGAGCCACATTGGAAATTGTAAAACTCAAATCATTCACACTGGAAGATCCATATCTGTTTTTTATTGCTTTTTCAGAAACGCTTAAATCGCCGACGGGATGAATCAAGTATTCCGTTCCTTCCATTTGCATCGGTAAATCAGCAATTTCGATTTGAGTAGAATCGACGTTAACCAATTCTTTTCCTTTATTTGAGGCATCATAGATTACTTTTGGCTTTTCAGATTCTTCCTTGCAACTGGCCAAAAATAAAAGAGCAATTCCTAAGCAGGTGATATGTAATTTTTTCATGTTGCTATTTCGATTAAAAAATAAATTCAAATGTAAGATTTTTAAAAATGCTTTTGATTTCCACAATCCATTTCTTTCATAGAAAGGGTTTAACTTTAACACAATAAAAACCTGTTTATTATAAGCGCGCGTTCAATTTTATATTAAAAACCCTGGTGGTCATATAATTAGGAATCGCATATTGATTTTTAGAATACACATCGCGAACCCAAGTGTTTGTAATAGCATTTTGATTGTCAAAAAGATTAAAAATTTCCAGACCAATTGCCAACTCCTTACAGTTTTTGAACCAACTTCTTTCAGACATTTTAGTCGAATTATCTATAAAAACTTTAGAAAAGCCAACATCGGCACGACGGTAGTCGTTCAATCTATTTTGGTATAAATATGGATTCGCATACGATGGCGAACCGCCCGGCAATCCGGTATTGTAAACCAAATTCAAATACAATTTAATGCTGGGAATATTAGGCATATAATCCTGAAACAAAAGCCCAAACTTTAATCTTTGGTCAGTTGGTCTGGCAATATAGCCTTTATTAGCACTATTTTCTTCTGTTTTAAGATATCCAAAACTAATCCAGGATTCTGTTCCCGGAACAAATTCACCGTTCAATCGAAGATCTAATCCTTGTGCATACGCTTTTGCATCATTTGTAGCCGCATAACGAATGCGGACATTGTCAATCGTATAGGTATTTACATCGGTCATCGATTTATAATACAACTCCGAAACCAGTTTAAACGGACGATTCCACAGCTTAAAATTATAGTCATTACTCAAAACCAAATGAACGGATTGTTGCGCCTTTGTTTCCGGTTGCACGGCTCCATCGGCAGCTCTCAACTCCCTATAAAATGGCGGTTGATGGTATAATCCTCCCGAAAGCCTGAATACCATATCTTTTTCCCAATTTGGTTTTAGGGCGAATTGAGCTCTTGGACTAAATGTAATTTGCGCTTTACTATTTACGGCATCACCCGAAACTTCCCAATTATGCATTCTTATTCCGGCATTATACCAAACTTCACTAGATCCGATCGTACTTTTCAAACTCCATTGTGCATAACCCGAAAGCCTGTTAATCACATTAAAATTAGTTACTCTTACATTCTGGTAAGGCACTAAAGGTCCCGTATATGGCGAATATGGCTGGTCATTTTTGGGCAAAATAAGTATTGGCGGGTTTATAGAAAATCCGGCAGAATCAATTACTTCCCATTCTACAATTCGGTCTCGAATCGATTCTCGTGTATACTTAATCCCCCATTCGAATTGGTTTTTCTTCCAATCATGAAATCCTTTTACTTCGGTATTAATAATCAAAGCATCCAAATCATTTCTGGCATGATTCAATTGCGAACCGATTCCTCTCGAAAAAGCAACCTCTCCATACGTTTCTGAACCTATATTCGAATCCACTTCACCCAAACGATATTGTGCTAAAATGTCGAAATATTCTTGTTCCAAAGTATGAAATACCGAACCGATAAATTTTAAAGTAAAAGAATCTGTAGCCTTAAATGTTGTTTTTATGGCTCCAAAATAAGTGTCGTATTTATCTTTTTCCTGACCTTCATAATAGACCGAAAGCGCCATAGGATTATCAATAGTTCCAAAATTAGTCTGACGGGACAATGGCTGATATTGGTATTTATTTTGGGATATATTCCCCAGAAAACTCCATTGCCATTTCTCCGAAGCCTGGAAATTTATATTGGTTTGCACATCTGCAAAGGTTGGGGTATAATTCGTCTGGGTTTCCTGACTCTTAACCAAAAGACTATTGTTACGGTATCTGACTCCTGTAATTGCCGACCATTTTTTATTTTTGGAAACGGCATCAACAGATACATTTCCGCCCAAAAAACTGGCTTCAATACTTGCACCAAACTGGGTAGGTTTTCGATACGTAATATCTAAAACGGAGGATAATTTATCCCCAAATTTAGCTTGAAATCCTCCTGCCGAAAAATCGATATTTTGTACCAAATCAATATTGGTAAAACTCAATCCTTCTTGCTGTCCCGACCGAATAAGAAACGGACGATACACTTCTATTTCATTAACATAAACTAAATTCTCATCGTAATTTCCACCTCGAACAGCATATTGCGTACTGAGTTCATTATTAGAATTCACACCCGGTAAAGTCTTCAAAATATTTTCGATACCAGCATTGGCACCCGGAATTTTTCGAAGTATTTCGGGCTCAATTATCATAATTCCCTGAACTCGTTTCCTGTTTTTTGAAGTAACAATAACTTCTCCCATTTGTTCTTCCCGATCACTCATGACAGGATTAAACTCGAAGGATTCATTGGGCTTTAAAGTAACTCTTACCGTTGTTTTCTTAAGGGAAATATGGGTAAAAATAATTGTCGAAGTTGTATTGGCAGGAACCGATATTTCGTAAAAACCATTAACATCGGATTGTGTTCCTTTTCCCGAACATGAAATATTGACACTTTCAACGGGTTGATTGTTTTTGTCTAAAATGATTCCTTTTACATGTGCAGTTTGCGCAAAAGAGGCAATCCCTATGCAACAAAAAAAGAAGGTAAATACTATTTTGGTAGCGCTCAAATGATTTGTTTTTTTTATTTTTTTTGACTTCTAAAAAAATGAGCCTCAAAGATAGTTGAATTTCCAACATTATCGGTGACAACCACTTTTAAATCATTTGCTCCTTCTGAAACAATACCATCGCTAAAATTATGGATTATCTTTTTGGTCTTATTATCGTATTCAAACAAAATCCATTTGCCGTTCAAAAAACCATTGTATGATTTTATTCCTGATAATTCATCACTAATCGTCAGTTGAATTGTATTTACATTAGTCAGCCATTTCCCTTCAATTGGTTTTGTAACGGATATTTTTGGCGCGACGGTATCTTGTACTAAAGCGTATTTCCCCAGTATTTTAGCTTTTGTTATAAAACTGTTTTCTTTTCGATACGTACTATTATAATTGGTTTTATTTCCTTCTATCCTGCCAATGAATATCTTTTCCCTCTGCGCTTCGGTATAAGTTGAATCATCAATTGTAATGGTAAAATTAGTATGCGCAGGAACCGTGTCGTCATGAAGATATAAAGTATCGTTTTTTACATCGAAATTTAAATTAAAATCATCATAAAAAGTACCCGCCGGAAAGAAAACGGACATATTTTCTTTGGCAAAATTACTGTCCTTATTTGCTTTTATAAAATAGTTCGAAACCAAGGGCTCCGGCTCTATAATAGCAGGCAATAAATCATATTGAACCGGAACAGAGACCAATACTGTATTCCCATAAAAATCAGAAACTTCAATGCGATACAAGGAGGATAAATTAGGAAGTATTGTTGCTACTCCATAATTTTCATCGGTAACGATAAACTTCAAGCCATAAGGCGTTTTCATAAATAATTTTTGAACCCGTTGCTGTGTTTTCTTGTATTTTGAATAATCAATCAACGCATTGATGTAGCGCATATCTTCAAAAGAATAAGTATCAAACTGATACCCAAAATTAGGTGTTCCGTTAAAAAAAGACTGTACTTTATAGACTCCATTTTTATTAAACGAAACATCATCATAATCAAAAGTGGTAATTCCAAAACCTATTTTGCCATTTGCTACAACTTTATCTGCCAAGTAACTTCCGTCTTTTTGTAAAGACAAATTAATCATTAAAGGACGTTTCGATTGATTGACTGTAGTTTTTATATCTAATGGATAAACGTATAACCCGGAAATAGTTGGTTTTTTGGTATCTTTTACCTTTTTATCAAAACCAAAAAGCATCGGATTAATTATATTCTCCGTTCTGGTATCACGGAATTCAAAATGCAAATGAGGTCCTTCTGAAGCTCCAGTATTACCGGAAAGAGCAATAAGTTGTCCTTTTTTAATTGGCATCTCATTAGGTTTTAAGAACATTTCAATTTCAAAAGACTGCTCCTTATAATGAGTGTTTTTTATATACGCTTCGATTAAATCAGTTGCTTTTTGCAAATGCCCATAAACCGAGGTATATCCATTGGGATGCGCAATATAAACGGTCTTCCCGTTTCCAAAAGTAGAAATTTTAATTCTGGATACATACCCATCTGCAACGGCGTAAACACTCAAACCTTCTCTTTGCATCGTTTTTAAATCAAAGCCTGCATGAAAATGATTGGGTCTCAATTCTCCAAAATTTCCTGATAATTGCATAGGAATTGCTAACGGTGGACTAAAGTAATCTTTAGGATAATCCGTTTGTGCAAAAAGAGAACAACTAAATAATATGTAAAACAGAAAAAATCTCATTAGATACATTTTTGCTAAGATAAAAGAAAGTAATTAATAAAAAAACATAAAACAGCTCAAATCACAAATTTCTGTATATCAAATGGTTATATTTTTTAATGCAAAAAAACAAATAAAATATTGCAATAATAAAAAGGAATACTAACTTTGTAAGATTAAGTAATGAAAAGGATTAATAATGAGTGTAATTGCAGAAATAATTGATACTCTTGAAAATAAGATTGAAAAACTTTTTACAAAAATTAAAAGTTTAGAAAAAAGCAATCAAGATTTGAAAATAGAATTGACAAATGCTGCAGTTATCATACAAACTCAGTCCCAAGAGATTGAAACGCTGAAAAAGCAATATGAAACACTTAAAATTGCCAACACATTACTGGGCAGTGACGATAACAAAAGAGATACAAAGCTTAAAATAAATTCATTAATTCGTGAAATTGATTACTGTATAGCACAGCTATCAGATTAGTAAAAAATATGGACGATAAGCTTAAAATTAAAATATCAATAGCAGACAGAATATACCCGTTAACGGTAGAACTATCTCAGGAAGAAGGGCTAAGAAGCGCTTCTAAGAAAATTGATGTGATGATAAAGCAATTTGAAGAAAATTATGCCGTTCGTGATAAACAAGATGTTTTAGCCATGTGTGCTTTACAATTTGCTTCACAATCAGAACAAAAACAAATTGATAATGCCATTGATGGCGAAGCTACTATTGAAAGAATTAAAAAAATCAATGCGCTTTTAGATCAATATCTCGATAATTAACGTTCTTTACATAGACTAAGATACTGCCTACATTAGTTCATATTTGGTAAACTCAACACTAACAATTTAGAATGAGCAAATCATCGTTACTATAACAAGCCAATTCAGTTTGGAAGTTTGAACAACGAGTTAGCTCAAAACTTGTCTTTTCGAGTTTATTCAAGCAATCTAATGTAGGCTTTTTTATACATAAATTTTAACAAACATGGACAACATATTAACGATCATTATTTCAGGAATTATAGGTATTGCAGGAGGTTTTGGGATTGCCAAAATCATTGAAAAAAGCAACATTTCCAATTTAATTAAAAATGCAAAAAAAGAAGCAGCTTCTATCTTAAAAGATGCTAATCTTGAAGCTGAAAATATTAAAAAAGATAAAATTCTTCAAGCGAAAGAAAAATTTATCGAATTAAAATCAGAGCATGAACAAGTCATTTTATCGCGTGATAAAAAAGTAGCTGAAGTTGAAAAAAGAGTAAGAGACAAAGAATCTCAAATCTCAAACGAATTGGCTAAAGCCAAAAGAGTTAACGATGATTTTGAAACTAAAACAATCGAATACACTACAAAAATTGAAACTTTAGACAAGAAACAAGCTGAAGTTGATAAACTGCACAAAAGCCAATTACAACAATTAGAAGTAATCTCTGGTTTATCTGCCGATGAAGCCAAAGAGCAATTAGTAGAAGGATTGAAAGCCGAAGCTAAAAGCAAAGCAATGTCGCATATTCAAGACACTATTGAAGAGGCAAAATTAACCGCACAACAAGAAGCGAAAAAAATCATTATCAACACTATTCAAAGGGTTGGAACAGAAGAAGCGGTAGAAAACTGTGTATCTGTATTCAACATTGAATCGGATGACGTTAAAGGGCGAATCATTGGTCGTGAAGGTAGAAATATTAGAGCTTTAGAAGCTGCAACTGGTGTTGAAATCATTGTAGATGATACCCCAGAAGCGATTATTCTTTCTTGCTTTGACCCAGTTCGTAGAGAAATTGCTCGTTTGTCTTTACACAAATTAGTTACTGATGGGCGTATTCACCCGGCTCGTATCGAAGAAGTTGTTGCTAAAACAGCGAAACAAATTGACGATGAAATCATTGAAGTAGGTAAACGTACTGTTATTGATTTAGGAATCCACGGATTGCATCCTGAATTAATAAAAGTTGTAGGACGTATGAAATACCGTTCTTCTTACGGTCAAAACTTATTGCAACACTCTCGCGAAGTATCAAAACTTTGTGGTATCATGGCAGCTGAATTAGGACTGAATGTTAAATTAGCTAAAAGAGCTGGTTTATTGCACGATATAGGTAAAGTTCCAGATGCAGAAAGTGATTTACCTCACGCTTTATTAGGAATGCAATGGGCAGAGAAATACGGTGAAAAAGAAGAAGTTTGTAACGCAATTGGAGCACACCACGATGAGATAGAAATGAAATCATTATTATCTCCAATTATACAAGTTTGTGATGCTATATCTGGAGCAAGACCGGGTGCAAGAAGACAAGTATTAGATTCTTATATCCAACGTTTGAAAGATCTAGAAGAAGTAGCGTATGGTTTTAGCGGTGTAAAAAATGCGTATGCTATTCAAGCCGGTAGAGAACTTCGTGTTATAGTAGAAAGTGAAAAAGTTTCTGATGACAATGCAGCAACTTTATCTTTTGAAATATCTCAAAAAATCCAAACTGAAATGACTTATCCTGGTCAGGTTAAAGTAACAGTTATCAGAGAAACTAGAGCGGTAAATATTGCAAAATAAAGTTAAACGTTTATTTGTTTACAAAGATTGAAAAAAAAGCATTTCAGAAGTTTCTGAGATGCTTTTTTTATTCAATATAATTATCACTCTACCCTTTCCTTGGATGGAAATCATGAATTACTTGTGTCAAAAATTTCCTGTCCAGATGAACATATATTTCGGTTGTAGTAATTGATTCGTGTCCGAGCATTAATTGAATGGAACGCAAATCGGCACCGTTTTCTAAAAGATGTGTAGCAAAAGAATGCCTTAAAGTATGAGGACTGATACTTTTATTTAAATCAATTTGGCGTGCTAAATCTTTAATAATGGTAAATATCATGGCGCGACTCAGTTGATTTCCTCGCCGATTCAAAAACAAAGTATCTTCAAACCCTTTTTTTATAGTCAGATGATTCCGAATCGTGTCCTTATAAATTTCAATATATTTTTGAGTTAGAGCCCCAATGGGAACAAAGCGCTGCTTGTTGCCTTTACCGGTAATTTTAAGAAAGCCTTCTTCAAAAAACAAATCGGATATTTTTAACGAAACCAGTTCCGAAACACGAAGCCCACAACCATATAATGTCTCTAACATAGCTCTGTTACGTTCCCCTTCATTAGAACTTAAATCAACAGCAGCAATAAGCGCGTCAATTTCTTCTACAGATAATGTATCCGGAAGTTTTCTACCTGTTTTGGGCGTTTCAATCAATTCTAAAGGATTATCCAATCGATAATCTTCAAAGATTAAATAATTAAAAAAACTTTTAAGTCCCGAGAGTATTCTGGCTTGTGAACGGGGATTGACTTGTTTTGAAACACTATATATAAATTCCTGAATAGTTTCTTCCCCAATTTTAACAGGCGAAATAACAATTTCATTTTCAGCAAGAAACGAACACAATCGTTCTACATCGAAAGAATAATTTTCGATAGTATTCATTGATAAACCGCGTTCGATTTTTAAATACGATTGGTAATTTTTTAGATAACTGCTCCAACTCATAGAACAAAGAAACGTATTTTTTGAACATAAAAAAACCACGATTGTAAAGTCGTGGTTTTATTCTATTTGGAGTGATCTGTTATTTACTCCATCTTCCGCCACCAACATAAAAGCCTAAGTGAATTCCTAAATACGAATTGGAAATAGTCCCTTTTTTAATTCCATTTAAATCTTGTAAATCAGAGTCTGGAACTATATTATATTCGACTCCCATTCTAAATTTACCCCACTCAAAACCAGCACGTACTAAACCTCCCGTTTTACCAGTAGTCTCAACAACTATATTATCAGAATTTTCTACATCGTCTAATTCAACATTGGCTAAACTATAATATCCAAAACCCGCGCCTAAATATGGAGCAAAAGAGCTATCAGAATTATGAAAATAATAATCATACGTTCCTACATAAGAACCATTAGCCGCTATTTTTGCACTTGTAGTTAAGCCCGACTCCTGAACGTCTCTGGCTATTGCTGCTGCACCTAATCGCAAACCAATATTCATGTTGTCAGCTATATTATATTTTGGTTCCAAGGAAAATAAAATTCCTGCACCACCGTTTGCAGGTACGAATCCCAAATCTAAACCAACTCTAAATCCACCTTTGTGTTGCGCATTGGCAAATCCAAATACTAATAATGCAATTCCTACTAAAGTAATTTTTCTCATTTTTATAATTTGTTAAATTTTAGAGTACCAATTTAAAAATTATCGCGATAAAACCTATAATCACAATCTTAAATAAAAATGAATTTTTTCTAAAATTAGCCAACAAAATAATTCGAATAGTCTACAACAGACTAAAGACCAAACTCATATACCATTATTTATCACTAAATTTAGTGATATTTAAAAAACCAAGAAAAACATTATTTTTCAATAGTATTTTTCTTATTTTTAATTTACTACACCCATGAGTTTAGAAAATAAAAATTAAAGCATAAAAAAACCCTTCCTGAAAGGAGAAGGGTTGTAAAATTTATTCTAAAAAAAGTTAGAAATGCAAAGCAAAACCAACATTTAATTGGAATGTATCTTTTTCTGTATAATTGTCATTAAGACTGAGGTTGTATCGAATACCAGGCTCAATACTCACATTTGAACCTAAAAATATGGCATAACCAGCCTGAATTCCTAAATAAGAAGGATCTGCATCAACATCTTTTATCGTGGCTCCAGAATAATCAACTTGAACGGGAATCATACTTGCAATATAATATTTAGCCCCTATTTTATAGGAAAAAATATGAGTGTCATAGAGATCGGAATTAATTCCTCCATATCCTAAACCAACTTTTAAAGCTAAGTCGTCGATGACAAAATAACCTGCTTCGGCACCAATATTATAAACGGAATCTCCGTCTGTAGAAGAATAATCAAAACCGGTATTAGATCCGGCAGGAGTTCCAAAACCAGTATTAACCTCTATCAGCCATTTTCCCTGATCGGTTTGTCCATTATCATTTCCTATTTTTGTGTCCTGAGCATTTGTAATTCCAAATACTAACAGCGCTACGAATGTAAAAATACAATTTTTCATGATTTTATATTTAAAATTTATATACATCAAAGTTAAAAAATAGAAATACACAATCATCAAAAATAACAGTTTACACGTTGATTATCAATTAAATACGATTAAACGCATATAAAATAAAGATTGGATTACAAAAGTCAATCTCAAAAAGACCTATTGTGGATTCATTTTTGATTATAAAAAAAGAATCCGCTTTACAATACCATATATTAGCCATAATTAATGGTCTGTTTCATCAATCAACAGGTAAAACGATAACAAACACAATAATTATTTAATTAAAGAGTTTTTAAAACCAGAGTACTAATAACAAACATTAAAAATGAGAATTATGAAAAAAATACTTTTAGCCACTATTCTATTTCTTGCTGTTTCAGCAAATATGGAAGCACAATTAGTCAAATTCGGTATTAAGGCAGGTTTAAATTATGCCAATCAAACCGGAACAGACCTTACAATTAACAGCGAAAATTATAAAACAACAGACGCCATAACCAGCTATCATGCAGGTCTGATTGCAGAAATTAAACTAACAGATGGTTTTTCGGTTCAGCCGGAATTATTATACTCCACACAAGGCGCTAGCTATAAAAATGCCACAACTGAATTTAAAAATGAATTGGGCTATTTATCGATTCCGGTTTTAGCAAAATTTCATTTTAACAAAACGCTATCTTTAGATCTTGGTCCTCAAGCCTCTTTTTTATTGAGCGAAAGAAATGATTTTGACATAAAAAATTCAGAGACTTTTGAATTTGGACTTGCCGGTGGATTAGGCATTAACATTACCAAAAACTTATTTATTCAAGGTCGATATGTTGTTGGTTTGACCGAAGCTTCAAAAGATGCCCAAGCCAAAAATTCTGTTTTACAAATATCCGCAGGGATTTCCTTTTAAAAATAAAAAGCTTTTTTTACCCAAACCGTTCTCTTAATTAGAACGGTTTTTTTATTTTTACAAAAACAAGAACTATGAAAATTGCCATCATCAACGGACCTAATCTTAACCTCTTAGGAAAACGGGAACCTGAAGTATACGGAAGTCAAACTTTTGAAGAATATTTTACCACTTTACAAATACAGTTCCCACAAATTGAATTCACCTATTATCAGAGTAATATTGAGGGCGAATTAATTGATAAAATTCAGGAATTTGGTTTTTCATACGACGGTATTATTCTAAATGCCGGAGCTTACACGCATACTTCTATCGGGATTGGCGATGCCATAAAAGCCATTACAACTCCGGTAATCGAGGTTCATATTTCGAATACTTTTTCACGCGAAAGCTTTAGACATCAATCCTATATATCCGGAAATGCTAAAGGAGTGATTTTAGGTTTTGGTCTAAAAAGCTATGAATTAGCCATACGCTCTTTTTTATAAGCGCCGGAGTTAATTTAACTAAAAACAATAGATTCATTAATTTACATACTATGTGTTGTAGAAAAAGCTATCTCGAAAAACACTACTTCTTTTATGATTTATAGTGTCGTTTTTGGTTTAAAGTTTTAGAATAAAATTCCATACCGGAAGACTAATGCATTCCTGTTAACTTGGCTATTTTTTTTGTAAAAACAATCCCAAAACGTCAAATTTGAGGTGGATGACGTCAAATTTGACGTGATGTAGGGTCAAATTTGACGTTGCCACCGTCTTACATGACGCAAAGAGGGTCAAATTTGATGTCAGTAACGTCATACATGACGTCACACAAGGTCAAATTTGACGTGGATGACGTCATACATGACGCGAAAAGCCTCAAATGTGACGTCAAGGACATCAAATTTGAGGCTTTTGGATATAAAATAAGAAAATCGTGTTATTTTGCTCATGGCAAAAGAACGACAAGAGTTCTTTTTGTAGTATTAATTTGGTTCTACATGAATGAGAACATGACCCAATTCCGGAATTTCGCTTCTCAGGGTATCTTTTAAAAGATGTGCTAAATCATGCCCTTCTTTTACGGTGATATTGGCATCGACTCTGGCGTGTAAATCCACATGGTATCTCATTCCCGATTTGCGAATAAAACATTTCTCAGTATCAATAATCCCATCTACTTGATGCGAAACGCGTCTGATATCCTCAATTAAATCATCATAAAGATGTTCATCCATTATTTCGCCCAAAGCAGGTCGGAAAATAAGATAACTATTGTATAATATAAAAGCCGACGCAAAAAGGGCAGCCCAATCATCGGCTGTTTCATATCCTTTTCCTAAAACCAAAGCAATCGAAATTCCTATAAAAGCCGCTATTGAAGTTATGGCATCACTCCTATGGTGCCAAGCATCAGCTTTCAAAGAAGAACTATTAGTTTCTTTACTTCGCTTCATAACGATACGAAAGGAGTATTCTTTCCAAATGATAATCGCTCCAAGAACCAGCAATGTCCATGATTTTGGCAATTCGTGTGAAGTTCTGATATTTATTATGCTTTCATAAGCAATAACTGTTGCCGATGTAATTAAAAAACCAACAACCAAAAAAGTAACCAAAGGTTCTGCTCGACCGTGTCCGTATGGATGATTATCGTCCGCAGGTTTATTTGAATACTTGATTCCAAACAATACTAAAAGGGAAGAAAAAATATCGGTTGTAGATTCTATGGCATCCGCAATTAAAGCATATGAATTACCAAAAATACCGGCTAAGCCTTTAATAACGGCCAGACAAGTATTACCAGCTATACTAAAATAAGTAGCTTTTATAGCCGTTTGTTCGTTCGACATGATTTTTTATAGATTTAACGAAATTAAAAATACCGTTTAAACAACTCTTTTTATGCTCTTAAAAGTTGTCTAAACGATACCTAATACAATTTTTTGAAATTATGCTCTGACGATTTTGGCTCCAATGGCTCTCAATCGTTCATCAATTCGCTCATATCCTCGGTCGATTTGCTCAATATTTTGAATAGTGCTCGTTCCTTTTGCAGAAAGTGCTGCTATCAATAAAGAGATTCCCGCGCGAATATCTGGTGAAGACATAGTAGTCGCTTTGAGTTGTGATTTGAAATCATGTCCCATAACTACTGCTCGGTGTGGATCACACAGCATAATTTTGGCCCCCATATCAATCAATTTATCTACGAAAAATAAGCGGCTTTCAAACATTTTTTGGTGAATCAACACATCGCCTCTGGCTTGTGTGGCAACGACTAAAACAATGCTCAATAAATCAGGTGTAAATCCTGGCCATGGCGCATCAGAAATCGTTAAAATAGAACCATCAATATCGGTTTTTACTTCATATCCGTCAACATGAGCAGGAATATAGATATCATCGCCTCTTTTTTCGAGTGTAATACCCAGTTTTCTGAATGTATTAGGAATAAGTCCAAGGTTTTCCCAGCTTACATCTTTTATCGTAATCTCAGATTTGGTCATGGCTGCTAAACCAATCCAACTTCCAATCTCAATCATATCCGGAAGAATTCTGTGTTCACATCCTCCTAAACTTTCTACCCCTTCAATGGTTAGTAAATTAGAACCAACTCCTGTGATTTTCGCTCCCATGGAGTTCAACATTTTACACAATTGTTGCAAATAAGGTTCACAAGCAGCGTTGTATACTGTTGTTTTACCTTTGGCCAAAACAGCAGCCATCACAATGTTTGCAGTACCGGTTACAGAGGCTTCGTCAAGAAGCATATCAGCTCCCTTTAATCCTTTTGGCGCTTCTACTCCATAGAAATGATCTTCTCGGTTGTATCTGAATTTAGCTCCAAGATTGATAAATCCTTCAAAGTGGGTATCCAATCTTCTGCGTCCTATTTTGTCTCCACCCGGCTTTGGAATATATCCTTTTCCGAAACGGGCTAAAAGCGGTCCTACAATCATAATCGAACCACGAAGTGAACCCCCTTCTTGTTTAAAAGCTTCGGTTTCTAAGTAGGAAATATTTACATCATCGGCTTGAAAAGTATATGATCCCGGACCTGTTTTTTGAATTTTTACACCCAAATTTCCCAGCAGCGTAATCAGCTTGTTGATGTCAATAATATCAGGAATATTATTAATTGTTACTTTTTCAGGAGTTAATAATACGGCACAAAGTATTTGCAACGCTTCATTTTTTGCTCCTTGTGGTGTGATTTCTCCTTTTAGAGCAATGCCCCCTTCGATTTTGAAAATTCCCATATTCTTATTTTAAGGTTCTCAGGTTGTAAGACAATATATTGCTAAGGTTACAGCTCGTTTTCTATTTGCAGTACCTTAGTAAATTCTGTTTTAGTACCTTTTTATTTTGGATTGTTTTTTTGAAATGGTTTTGGCTTTCCTGTTTTCAAATTCTTATTACTTTGAATTTTAGGCTGCCCTATTGGTGTAATTTTGTTAGAAATACGTTTGTTTGTTCGAAGTAAATCAGTTGTATTCAACAGTTCTTCTGTGCTTTGCAACATATTTAATTTCCCGTCTGATAATTCATAAAGATGTTCGAAAATGACATCATCTTTTACGGTGTCTTTGTTCCAACTCAAATAGGATTTTTTCATGTGATTGGCGATTACTTTCACCAATGCATTTTTCATTTCTCCTTCTTCCCATTTATTGGCAACATCAATCATATATTTAATATTATTGCCGTAATACCTGTATTTTGGAAAATTTTGCGGGTATTTTAAAACATCTGGTTTTAGTTGCAATACTTCGCGGGAAGGAATTGGATAAGGTGATTCTACATCTAATCTAAAATCAGACATAATAAACAACTGATCCCATAATTTATGCTGAAAATCCGGCACATCACGCAAATGAGGATTTAAACTTCCCATTACTTGTATGATATATTTTGCCGCTTTGTTACGCTCTTCAACATCCGTTATAGCAGTGGCTTGGTCAATTAGTTTTTGCAAATGACGGCCATACTCCGGAATAATTAAATGCGATCTTTCGGCATTGTATTCCAAATGCTGAACCGTATCGTTCGCGTTTTCTTTTATATATTTTGTGTTCATATTTATAGGGAAACTATACCTTTTATTGTAGCTACTTCTTGGTACTTATCTATTATTTCTTGTGCGTCTTTCACTTGAACGTCAACAGAAATACTGGTGAATTTCCCTGTCTTGGATTTCGTTGTTTTTATAACTGCTCCCATACAATCAAAAGTCAATTCAACACGCTCAACATTATCTGCCTCACTCGGAACGATGAATTTAAACAAATATAAAGCCGGCCAAGTATTACTCATATCCAACTCTACTTTTAATCTTTCATAAAATTCAGCAGTCTCTTTTTCTTTGTCTTTATCCATTCTTAAATTAAAATAAAGGCAAATATACGGTAATGATTTTAGATTTAGGAATTACAATAAAGGATTTCCTTTTTTTTTAAATAGAAACAGAATTATATCTTTTAATTCTTTTCGAAATCCCAATTAGTTTAGGTAAATTTGCGCCTTATTTGTAAAAAGTGCAGAAAGAAATCATAGTTATCATTGGCGGTCCGGGAACAGGAAAAACCAGTATTATCGAGAAATTAATCGCTAACGGTCATTGCTGCTATCCAGAAATTTCCAGACAGGTAACTCTCGAAGCACAAAAACAGGGAATTGAACAATTGTTCCTCAAAAACCCGTTGTTATTTAGCGAATTATTGCTTGAAGGGCGAAAAAAACAATTCGAAAGCGCCTGCAACGAACCGCACGAAGTTGTTTTTCTGGACAGAGGAATCCCTGATGTTCTGGCATATATGCACTATATTGGAGACAGTTATCCTTCTTTTTTTGACACCGCTTGCCGAGAACACATCTATACCCGGATATTTATTCTTCCGCCTTGGGAAGAAATTTATGTAAGCGACAGAGAACGTTACGAAAACTTCGAACAAGCAAAACTTATCTACAATCACCTTACAGAAACCTATCAAAATTACGGATACGAACTTATAGAAGTACCAAAAGATAGTGTAGATAACAGAATTCTTTTTATCTTAGATAAAATTTCAAAATAATTTACAGATTAAAAATTGAAATTTTCAATTGATGCTACGCTATAAAACCGTAGGACTACTATAAAGACCGAAATCTGAAAAGTATGCAAACAGCAGTAGCAATTCTTCAAAAATATTGGAAACACGACAGCTTCCGATCGCTTCAAAACGAGATTATCGATTCCGTTTTAAACGGTCAGGATACTTTTGCGCTTATGCCAACCGGTGGCGGAAAATCAATTTGTTTTCAAGTTCCTGCAATGATGAAAGAAGGAATTTGTCTGGTAATTTCTCCTTTGGTCGCCTTGATGAAAGATCAGGTAGCCAATTTGCAAAAACGAAACATCAAAGCAATTGCATTGACCGGAGGTATCAAATCAGACGAAATGATTGACCTTTTAGACAATTGCCAATTCGGAAATTATAAATTCCTTTATGTTTCCCCGGAACGATTACAATCAGATTGGATTCTGAATCGTATCAAAAGTCTTCCCGTAAACCTTATTGCAATCGACGAAGCACATTGTGTTTCGCAATGGGGTCATGATTTTCGCCCTGCTTATTTGAAAATTTCCGATTTAAAAAAACATTTCCCAAAAATTCCATTTTTGGCTTTGACCGCAACCGCAACACCCAGAGTTCAGGACGATATCATCACAGCATTAGGATTGCATAATCCGCAACTATTCCAGAAATCATTTGAAAGGAAAAACATTGCGTACATGGTTTTTGAAGTAGAAGACAAACTTTTTAGAATCAAACAAATACTGGAGAAAAACCCTCAACCGTCTATCATTTATGTCCGAAACAGAAAATCATGTTTGGATATTTCCAGCCAATTGCAATCGTTAGGATTTAAAGCAACGTATTATCACGGTGGGCTTTCGCCAAAAGAAAAAGATAAAAACATGCAGCTGTGGATGCAGGAAGATGTTCAGGTGATTGTAGCAACAAATGCATTTGGAATGGGAATTGACAAAGCCAATGTAAAAACCGTCATTCACATACAACTTCCTGAAAACATTGAAAATTATTATCAGGAATCCGGTCGCGCAGGTCGAAATGGTGAAAAATCATTTTCAGTGGTATTGACCAGTCCTTCGGATATTTTTCAGGCCGAAAATCAATTCATACGCAATCTTCCCGACAAACCTTTTCTGACTGCGGTTTACATCAAGTTGTGCAATTATTTTCAGATTGCTTACGGCGAAGGCATGGACCAACGTTTCACGTTCAATTTAAATCATTTTTGCCTGAAATATGACTTCCCGATTTTAAAAACATACAATGCGATGCAATTTCTGGACAGACAAGGCATCCTGAATTTATCCCAAGAATTCTCGGAGAAGATTACCATGCAATTTTTGATTCCGTCTAAAGAAGTCATTCGATACATTAGTATGAATTCAAACGACGAGGAAATTATTCTGACCATCTTGCGAACTTATCCAGGAATTTACGAAATGCAAACCGCTTTCAATTTACAACTGATTGCCAAAAAATCAAATCACAAAGAATCCGAAATCCAAGCTGTTCTTCATAAACTAAAAGAAAAAGACATCATTGAATACCATGCTAAAAACAATGACACTACTTTAATTTTTAATGAAATTCGCGAAGATGAAAGGACGATTAATCGGGTTTCAAAATATTTAGAGAAGCAAAACCTGCTAAAAACAGAACAACTTAAAGCGGTGCTGCATTATGTTAATGAAAAAAAGACCTGCAAAAACAAATTGATTTTGGATTATTTTGGAGAAAAAATAACCAACGATTGCGGAATTTGCTCCTATTGTATTTCAAAAAAAACACAAACGGTCGATATCGCATCGCTTTCGAAAGAAATTTTGACACTTTTAAAAACCGAAAAATTAAATTCAAGAGAAATACAAAACAGAACAAATACAAACGCTAAGGATGTTATCTTTGTATTACAGGAATTATTAGAAAAAGAAGCACTCCTTATACATTCAAACAATAAATATTCAATAAAATTATAATGGAAAAATTACGAATTGTTTTTATGGGAACACCAGAATTCGCCGTTGGAATCCTGGACACCATAATCAAAAATAACTATGAAGTAGTTGGCGTCATAACCGCAGCGGATAAACCGGCCGGTCGCGGACAAAAAATAAAATATTCTGCTGTAAAAGAATATGCAGTTGAACACAATCTTACTTTATTACAACCCACCAACCTGAAAGACGAAACTTTTTTAGAAGAATTAAAAGCGTTGAATGCCAATTTACAAATTGTAGTCGCCTTTAGAATGTTACCAAAAGTGGTATGGGAAATGCCATCATTAGGCACATTTAACCTCCACGCTTCACTCCTGCCGAATTATCGGGGTGCGGCTCCAATAAATTGGGCTATCATCAACGGGGAAACAAAAACCGGAGTGACCACTTTTTTTATTGATGACAAAATAGATACCGGCGCAATGATTTTAAGCTCAGAAATTGCAATTGAACCAACAGAAAATGTCGGACAACTGCATGACCGCTTAATGCAGTTGGGCAGCGCAACAGTTGTTGATACCTTAGCCTTGATAGAAAAAGGAAATGTGACGACCACAATACAAAAAGACACTGCCGAAATCAAAACAGCATACAAGCTTAATAAAGAGAATTGCAAAATTGACTGGACAAAACCAGCTTCCGAAATCAACAATCTGATACGAGGATTAAGTCCATATCCGGTTGCATGGTGTTTTTTTAGCGACAAAGAGGAAGAATGGAATGTGAAGATTCACGAAGCAAAAATCATTTCAGAAGAACACACAAAAGCAATTGGGAGCTTGGTTTGCACCAAAAAAGAAATGAAAATAGCAGTCGAAAACGGCTTCATTCAGGTATTGAGTTTACAATTTCCGGGCAAGAAAAAGATGAGTACATCTGAATTTTTGAATGGAATCACTTTTTCAGAAAACGCAAAAGTTTACTAACATCAGTAAAAACGGGCGTTCGTCGATGATTTTTCGATAACAAACCTTGCTTTATGAACAAAAAAAACAAGTTATCAACAAAACCAACTAAATTTAACGAAAACGCTTGCAAGGAACGTATTTCCTACTAAATTTGTGTATTAACAATTTTTTTTAACCAACAATTAATAACTATTTATTATGAACAAATCAGAATTAATCGACGCTATCGCTGCTGATGCAGGAATTACAAAAGCTGCAGCAAAATTAGCTTTAGAATCATTTTTAGGTAATGTAGGTGGTACTTTGAAAAAAGGTGGAAGAGTATCTTTAGTAGGTTTTGGATCTTGGTCAGTTTCTGCTAGAGCTGCTAGAGACGGAAGAAATCCTCAAACTGGAAAAACTATTCAAATAGCTGCAAAAAACGTAGTAAAATTCAAAGCTGGTGCTGAATTAGAAGGAGCAGTAAACTAATTAAGTTTTCCTGATATAATTAAAACCTTCCAACTGGAAGGTTTTTTTATGACTTTTGACGATTTTATTTGGTTAACTAAACTTATTATTGTTAAATTTAGTAAAAATAAAAGGAGCCATGATTTCAGAAAAATTAAAAAAAGGACACTTGCTTATTGCTGAGCCTTCTATAATTGGAGACTTGTCGTTCAACAGATCTGTTATTTTATTAGCTGATCATAACCAAGAAGGATCTGTGGGTTTTATTATTAACAAACCCTTGAAATATACCATCAAAGATTTACTTCCTGACATCAATGCTAATTTTAAAATCTACAATGGCGGTCCCGTTGAACAGGATAATCTTTATTTTATCCACAACGTACCGGACTTGATTCCTAATAGTATAGAAATTTCAAATGGAATATACTGGGGAGGCGACTTCGAATCCGTTAAAAACCTCATCAATTTAGGAAAAATAAACAAAAATAATATTCGATTTTTCTTGGGATATACCGGCTGGGAAGAAGACCAGTTAGCCACAGAAATGGAATGCAATTCGTGGATTATTGCCGCAAACAGTTATGAAAATAAAATCATAGGCAAATCAACTACACACTTTTGGAAAGAAAAAATCATTGAATTAGGAGGAGATTATGTTATCTGGTCTAATGCACCTGAAAATCCACTTCTAAACTAATTTTGACGCACCAAATCGTTAAGCTTTTGTATTAAAAGCATTGCTTTAGCAGTAACAAACTCTTTCTTTCTATATTTCGTTATAGGCTGAATTCCTTTTATAACATTGGTTAAAAATAACTCATCGGCCTTTTGAAGATCAAACGGCGAAATAATGGCTTCAATAACTTCAAGATTTTCTATCTTTTTTGCCAGTTCCAAGACCTGCTTTCTCATAACACCATTAACACATCCTTCAGAAACAGGTGGTGTGGTTAACGTATTACCTTGTAACATAAAAAGATTACCATAAACGGCTTCAACAACATTCTTGCTGTCATTTAATAAAATACATGTGTTTAATCCGTTTTCATCCGCATAAATACTAGCAGCAACATTTAAGATCTTATTCGTTGTTTTTAAAGTAGAGAGCAATTGCTTGCTAACATAAAAATCTTTGTACAAATCCACCTCAAAATCACCCTCAGGAGCAACATACAAAGTATTTTCTAAAGCGGTAGCGTGAACAAGATAGGAAATTGTATTATTCTTAGGCAAATAATACCCGCCATCATTTCTATAAACTGTAATTCTGGCTCTTGCCGAAGCAGAAAAACCATTATTTTTGACTACATAAAGAATCTGCTCTTCAAAATAATCCATGGTAAAATTCATGGGGATTTCCATTCTAACGATTCGCATAGCAGCCATCAATCTGAAATAATGATCTTCTAAAAATAAAATTTTATCATTTACTATTTTAACAGTTTCAAAAACAGCATCTCCATATAAAAAAGCGCGATTTTGAGTTACTATATTTGAATCTTGTGCTTCTAAAATCCCATTAAAATTTACCATAAAAAAACCCTGAATTTTTGTTCAGGGCAAAGATATATCATATAAAACAATTTTACTATACAGAACCGATAAGATGTTTCAAATCGGATATTTGATTTTCCCACAACTGGGTTGCTTCTTTTACTTCATCTTTAAAAGCAAAATCAATGACCATTAACGACACGTCTTTTGTGATGTCATCCTCTAAAATGTGTAATTCAAAAAAATAATCCGTGTCTTTATTATCCGAATCTACCCATTTAAATTTCACTTTCTCTCCAGATTTCTTAGAAGCCAATCTGGCTTTCTCTTCGGAGTCATTCCATATAAACGTAAAAAATTCTCCACGTGAATTTACGTTATCGGCAAACCATTCTGACAAACCTGATGGAGTCGATATGTATTGATACAACAACTGAGGAGAAGAATTTATAGGGAATTCGATTTCGTAACGTATTTTTGAGTCCATGGGCTACATTTAATTTTTGCGAAATATAGGAATATAAGTCCGAAAAAAAAGCATTTTTAAAAATATTTTTTTTTCTTAAAAATATACTTGCAACCTCTAATATTATTTTTATATTTGCACCCGCATTCAGGATAGGATTTATATCTTGAATATGGCGAGATAGCTCAGTCGGTTAGAGCGCAGGATTCATAACCCTGAGGTCCCGAGTTCAAATCTCGGTCTCGCTACTAAATCAAAAGCCCTAACATCAATATGTTAGGGCTTTTTTATGTTTTTAGCAACTTAAATCCCGTTCCTATTATTCTCTCAAGAAGGAAAGTGAAGGAGAAAAATATTTTTGAACTATCATAAAAAACTCAAATTTTAACTTGAGGTTCATGATATTTATTGTTTAATTATTCTTACTTAAGAAGTTTTGTTTCCAAAAATTAGAATCATTCAATGCCGCAGTCACTATCAATATAAAAATATTTAAACAAAGTTAAAACTTTTCCTACATTCCATTTGGAGCAAGGAAATTTAAAGATTCTCTCTTCAATAGTCCTAAATCTTCCGTAATTATTTGTACAACAAACACGAAAAGTATATTCGAAACATTTTGGTGAGACACAAAGATATTTAAAATATATATTTTTATAAACTACTTAATTTGTGCGTTTATAAAATCGCTTACAGACAGGCCTGTAAATTTTTTGAAATTTTTTGAAAAGGTAAATCGGGAATTAAATAAGCATTTTTCTCCCAAAGAGGCCACTGTATAATCTTTCAAATAACCATCGTTTATAAGTGATAAAGCATAATTTATTTTGACTAAATTACTAAAATCATTAATGGAATAATGACAATAATATTTGAAAACTAATTCTAAATGACTTTTAGGTATTTTCAGCTCTCGAGCTATAGTTTTTGCAGTTAAAGTATTTGTAGAGATTACTGCAACAGATTTTTGTAATATTTGAATGTCTAAAATAATGGAATCAATCTTGTTAAAAATAGCATTGTAAATCATTTTATCCTTCTCATCGATTACTTTCAGAGACTTAGTATGCCAGATTAACAGGTCTTGTAATTCGTTTTTATGTAGACTTTTCAAAAAATTGTGTTCACCAAAAATAATGATTGGATTTTTAAATATATAAATCAAAGCCGTCAGCCATAGTAAAGACGAAACACGATAAAAAACATTCAAATCTATTTTGGATGTAGTTTCATTAAATAAAAAATAATTAGAACAAACTACCAAAGAAAAGGCAATAATAGTCATTAACAGGGTCCAAGTTCGTATGGTTTTATAACTACCTTTTTCAAACATAGAAAGTCTCTTTGTTTGTAGTAATTTATTTACTAGCAATAATATAGACACAAAATAGCAAACGGAAAAGACTAGGTAGAAAAGATGGTTAATTTTATAACCATCAATCAAAACATCAATCAATACTAACACAGTTGGCAAAATAAAATGCAGTAACTCTTTTTTGATTTGCCTTTTTTTATGAATAAGTCTTCTAAAAAACAAATAGTAAATTGGAATAATATAAAAGGCTAAGGTCAACCTTATCTTTAAGGGGCTAAAGGTAATTGTCGTGACTCCCAAAACCTCAATTGCATTCGAAAAACGCTGCAATCCTGCTACAAATAAAATAATTATTAGATAAATATTTATTTTGCGATTAGGCTTTGAATTAAAAAACATTAAAACAGCGACAAAGAGGCACAAAAAACCAACAAGTAGAGATAGTACGTTTAAAAACATGTGTCAAATATTCAAAATGTGTCACAAATATAGCATATTACAGTCACGAATTTTTATTTTCCTCCCTTTCTGTAGTTATTTGCTATATAATGTTAACTATACATGAAAATCATGAAAAAAATCTACCTTGTTTTATTTGTTGCTTTAGGGCTCTTTTCGACTGTCACAGTACATGCTCAAACTAATGTTACCTCATCTGGTATGTCCATTCAAGGAATTGCACGAGACGAAACGAATGCCGCTTTGGCTAACATTGACGTATTAGAGCTTATATTCAATGTATATTATTTAATAGGTACCACTGAGACCGCTATTTTGACCCAGACTGCAACCGTCAAAACTGATAACTTTGGTGTTTTTTCTTATGTTTTAACAATAGACCAAGCACAATATAATCTCATTAGCACACAATCAGCTTATTTGAAGGTAACCCAAGGAAGTGTTGTTTTTTCAAATGAAAAACTTCAAGCTGTACCTTATGCTATTTATGCACAAAACGGAGTACCTACTGGAACTATCGTTGCTTATATAGGAACTGTAGCGCCTACCGGATGGTTGATTTGTGATGGAGGAGCTATTCCTAATACTCCTTATTATGCAAATTTGAGAGCCTTTTTAGGTAACAATACTCCTGCGCTTCAAGCCATGTTCTTACGTGGAGCAGGTAGTGGAAACGGTAAAATAGGACCAGCTGTAATGGGGGCCCAGATGGATTCTTTTCAATCTCATAATCATGTGGTAAATCTTAATACAAATGCTGCGGGGGCACATAATCATTCAACTAATTTTTATAATGATGATTATAATAACAGTGGAAATGGAACTCCTAATGGTACTGGTTTAATACGTGATGGAGGGCCTAGTTACACTATACCAACAAATACGGCTGGTAATCACACTCATAATGTCTATGGGGATACTTATACTACAGGAGATACAGAAACACGTCCTATCAACTGGGGTGTGAACTGGATTATAAAAATATAATCACTAATTCAATTCCCCTATTCGTTTTCTTATTCTCCAACAAAATTCTCCTAGAATGAAATATATTCTTGTATTGTGCCTTGTAATACTCAGTTATAGCACTTTGATTGCCCAACAAAAATTGGGTGTAAAATCGGTGATTAGTACAGCGGCTTCCAAAAAAGACCGTTTGGGATTAACCTTAACCAAACCCGTTAATGGAGTGAATAAGACATTTACCATTGGAAGTGTAAGTCTCCAAGTAGGACTGCCTTATATGGGACTCACAAAAGGTTCAACTGTCAATGATGCTTCAACTCAGAATTACAGCAAAGATTTAGGCTTTCCTTGGGGAATTCGATACCGATACAATACTTTTTCCGAGGATGCCTTCACGGTATCCAAAGGCTATTACAGCGACCGAATTGAGATCAACTGGGACATAAAAACAAACCGAGATAAAATTATTAGTATATCAGTATATCGTACAGAAGATGTCTCCAGTTTGAATCCAAATTGGGGAACCTCATTGAAAACATTAGCAGCAGATGCGGGAACTTTTACAGACACTAATGTAGAAGGAGGAAAATTGTACCGCTATAAAATAGCAGCAAAGGGAGTTGAAATTGACGGTTTAGAAATACTTTATACTACATATATTACGGGCATCGGTTATAGAAATCCAACAGGAGTAATTACGGGAAATATTAGTTACACAGGAGGAAATCCAGTAAAAGATGTATCAATAGTTGCCAATCCAACAGGAAGCACCTTACGTTTTGGCAGTTCTTTAAAAGTACCAAGTAATAGCTATGTTACAGTAGCGAAATTGAATAAAAGTTTAAAAGATTCCATCAGTATACAAACTTGGGCTAAACCCGAAAGTGCTTTTAACAATGATGAATTAACCTTGTATAGTCTGGCGAGTAATCGTGCCGAAACTTTGAATTTTAAAGTTAAAATGGCTTTGGTAAATGGAAAAAATGTACTGACAGCCTCCTTAGGTCCCCATATTATTAGTTTGAGTGATTATATTCCAAGTGGTGAAACAGACAATAAAGGAGATGATATTTTAGTGCCCATCACTAGTATAAACACTTCATTTACCCATTTTAGCGCCGTATTAAGAGATAATAAAATTCCTGAAATTTACATCAATGGCCGATTAATTTCGGCAGCTTATGCAGCTAAAATGAATACCATTTTTGCACAAAGAACCTTGACTGGACCACCTACAAGCGTTACTTTTACAAGCACCAATACAATTCTTAAATTAAATACTACAGCTGGTGGAGATCAGCAAAACTGGATTAGTTTTAAAATGGGAGGAGGCAAAACAGCCCTGCTAGACGAATTCCGAGTTTGGGAAACCGCCTTAAACGCTTCACAAATCCTTCGTGATTATCGCCGATATCTCAAAGGCAATGAATCCTATTTGAATACCTACCTCAGAGCCAATGAAAAAATGGGTGATTATGCCTATGACCTAGCGCAAACTGGTTTTGTTTTTCACGGCAACGATGCAAAATTGAGCAACGCAACAATAGCTCCTACTTGGGCCAACAGCGATACGGATAGTAATAATATTCCAACCAACAGCCAGCTCGGGGTTTTAGGAGTATCAGATGAGTTTGGCAATTATGTCATATCAGCTATACCTTATGCTGGTAATGGCGATTCTTTCACCATAGTACCTTCGCTTGGAAAGCATGAATTCAATCCGAAACAAGAAGTAGCTTTTTTAGGTTCGGGTTCTACCGTAGTCAATAATGTAGATTTTATTGATCAATCGTCTTTTTTATTCAGAGGAATCGTTGTTTATGACAGTAGAGGGGTTTTCCCTCCTACTTCCGATGCGGAAATAACTGGAGATATAAAGGACAATGAAATCTATAATGCCTATACCAAAGGGACCTTAAAATATCAAAAAGGAGAATATTGGGCCGAAAAAGACAACACTGGTAAAATTATAAGACTGAGGCGATACGCCACTATACCTGTTACTGGCGCATATGTTAATATTGATAATGCTCCGGCAATTGATGCCAACAATGTTCCTATACAAACAGATATTAACGGACGATTTACAATAGAAGTCCCTATAGGACAGCATGCTATTAGCATCACTAAAAGTTCCCATACTTTTGAATTTGATGGTAGATTCCCTGCCAAAACGAGTTCGGTCATCAATGGAGAAACGTATTATACTAATACCTATCAAGACTTTTTTGAAGATAGAGACGAGCCAGTTACCTTCATTGATAATACTAAAATAATTGTGGTAGGTCGTGTTGTAGGAGGAACGACACAATCAGAAAAAACAATTGGTTTTGGAGCTAACGGAAAGAAAACCCTTTCTTATAAAGATGCTAGCGGTATCGATAGAACAACTACTTATACCTCGATCAATAATATTGGAAAAGCCAGACTAACATTGGGTTACCTCCCTGCCGGTGCAACAAGCGTAACACCTGAGTATAAGACTAGTTTTGAAACCAATATAGAAACAGGAGAATATAGTATTAAAGTATTACCTCTGAATTATATACTTTCCAAATATGATTTGATCTTTAGCAGTGGTAAAAATCCAGACAATAGACTACTGTTAGATACCGACCAATCCATTAATTTTACAGCCATAAAAGCCTTACAATATCCCACATTTGTGCAAGGAAATACAACTATTACAGGAGAGCCTTTTCAAGAAATTCTCAAATTTACCCATATAGCCAAACCTATCTACACCGTTTTAAGCCAAACCTCGGATACACAAATTGTAGCAAATGGGGTTACCTATACCATTGCCGCAAATCAAGTCACGCCAATATATAGCCAATTTGGTGATTATAGTATTCGAATTCAAGGTCAAGAGCGGTACTCAAATTATGATAGTGGAGCAACTCCTGTTGTAAACACAGTTCCTGTAGAAGGTGGCTCTATCATTGCTACCAATAGTTTAGCCTTAGAAAACAGTGAAAAAACAGAAGTTTCGGCAACTGACTCTAGCATACTCATCTATAGCTTTAGGGGAGGAATCCCCAATACAGATGCGACTAGCGGTTATAAAAGAACTATTGATTTGAAGTACAGATCTAATGGAGTGGATACTCCGTTAGAGAATTATAAAACCGAAGGAATAATCTTAGGAGGCGTAGCTGATGGCACTCAAACATTTGTAACAGCAGGGCCAGAATTTCCTGATTTTGTATTGCGGGACCCTCCTGGTTCACAGAGTTCGGCTACCATAGAAAAAGGTTCTTCTTTTAGCTTTACCAAAGAAAACTCATCGAGCGTGAACAATGGCAGTGAATTAAATGGAACTGTTTCTCTTGGATTTAAACTTAGTTTGGGCGGCGGACTTGCGGGACCTGTTATGGAAACAGAAGTTACAAATGATGTTTCTTCCGGCGTTACCATGGCACAATCATCTACAAATGGAAAAAGCGTAACAAATACTTACACTTTCAATCAAACCATTTCTACTAGTGATGATCCAAGTTGGATTGGTAGTGATGCCGACTTATATATTGGCACATCCGCCAATCAATTTTATGGAACTTATAATGATTTAATTGCATCAACAACACAACCGACAGAAACAACTCCGCAAAGTCCAATTAGTGTAGTTAAACCTAGTAATTCCAATATTACACAAGTATTCCCTAAAATTAATAAAGCGTTATACTTTAATGAAGCCCCGGAAAAAACATTGTTTGTCTATTCTCAACATAATATATTAAATGAAATCATACCAAAGTATTTAGAATTTATTAGACAAATTGATGCTGGTACACTAACTGAAAACACAAATGGAGTACTTACAAAAAATGCCTACCAATCGTCGGTAAACCTGTGGAGAAAAATAATTCTGAACAATGAATTAGCAAAATACCAAGCGTTAAACGACAAAGATAAACTCAAATCTTCTTTAAACGCCATCATTGAGAGTTTGAAAGACCCGGGAACCAATATATTATCGGCCTCAGCCAAACAACTAAAAGATTTATTAAATGCTACTTTTTATGAAAACATTTCTTTGGATGCCGGTGTTGGTGGTTTTACAAAAGGCTATCAAATAGAACGTTTAACATCAAGTTCTCTATCGTATTCTTTACAAATTGATGCTTCCATTGCTTTAGCTTTTGGGGCAGCCTTCAACGAAACCGGTTTTGAAATGGAAACCAAAACAAATAGCGGTACAGGAACTGAAAACTCTAGTGAGGATACCAGTAATGAAAGCACCAACATCAGTTATACCTTGAAAGATAGTGATACAGGCAATTTGTTAAGTGTGGATGTAATTAATGCTTTTGATGGCAACGGTCCTATCTTTATTACCAAAGGTGGAGAAACCTCTTGCCCGTACGAGGGACAAGAACTATCCCATTTTTACAACCCAACGCATCCTAATGTAACATCAACAACGGCAAGCATAGTTGATCTCGCAGAGGATCAACGTAAACCTTTATCTGTAGCAACTATCCCTTTAGAGCTACCTGAAATAACCGTAGTTGCATCCAACGTATCTGGTATATTTGAAGGTCGAAATGCCGAATTTGTACTTCGATTGAGAAATACCAGTACCATTAATAAAGTGGCAACATTTCAACTTAGCATTGATCAAAGTACAAATCCTGATAATGCATTGATTAATATTGAACCGAATGGAACACTAATCAATATTCCGGCAGGACAAACCGTGTTATACACCATGACACTCAAGAAAATTAAGCAAGACCAGTTTAATTACAATAATATCCGAGTGATACTTGAATCTCTTTGCGATGGCAATGCAACAGATGAAGTATTGGTTTCGGCTAGTTTTGTACCTGCCTGTTCTCCAGTAACAATTATGAGTCCGCCAAATAATTGGCTTTTGAATAAAAACACCGCTTTTAACGGAGCATTAAGTAAACCTTTGAATATCAAATTAGGCGATTATAATACCAGTTTTGCTAGTTTCCAAAAAATTAATTTAGAATACCGATTAAAAGGAACTCCCAATTGGATTGGTTTACGAACCTACTACAAAAATCAATCGGATTACACTACTGCTCTAACCGGTGGCGATACCAATGTAGAACTTATTGCAGGCAATCAATTGAACTACGCTTGGGATATTGCTGGCTTAGGCTTAGGCAACGGAAGCTATGAGATTCGTGCACGAACCAGTTGTTTTAACCAAACCGCTTACGAATCCGAAATTATAACCGGAAATGTCGATTTAACAGCTCCGGTCTTATTTGGCACACCCACGCCAAAAAACGGTATTTTAAATTTAGGAGATGACATTACCTTACGTTTTAACGAACCAGTTAAAATCAACGGTACGGTAACCAAGTTTGAGTTTTTAGTTCAGAAAAACCAATTACCTGTAAAACATGAAGTCTCATTAGCTTTTAATGGAACTACTAATACAGCCACAATACAAAAACCCCA
The DNA here is from genome assembly GCF_027474525.2 of Flavobacterium lacustre. Lineage (NCBI taxonomy): Bacteria > Pseudomonadati > Bacteroidota > Flavobacteriia > Flavobacteriales > Flavobacteriaceae > Flavobacterium > Flavobacterium lacustre. Next base: position 1,909,823 of record NZ_CP114882.2, on the reverse strand, counting down.
TTTAACTACTGGAGATTTTAGTATTGAATTTTGGCTTAAAAATACCAGCCCAACAGGAACTTCTACGCTACTCAATCAAAATGGGGGAATTAAAGTAGAATTGACAAATGATGTGTTGAAATATACTATTGGTGGGCAATCTATTAGTGCAACAGTAACCAAAGACAACACCTTCAATTACTATGCACTTTCATATGATGCTACTGCTAGTAAATTAACTATTATCGAAAATAGTCGAGAGATTATAAGTATTCCAATCGCTAATCCGATTAATTTGACCAATGAAAATCCTATTGTAATAGGAGGAAATACATTCAAAGGAAATGTACACGATTTGCGGTTTTGGAAAAAATACATAACCAGAGAATTGGCCGTTATTAATATGAATACGGTATTTAATGGCAATGAACTGGGCCTTTTGGGCTATTGGCCAATGGATGAAGGCAATGGAATTGTTGCCAAAGATTTGGCGCGATTCAAACATTTAGTCTTAAGCAATACGAACTGGGATATTTTTCCAAAAGGAACCGCATACTCCTTTGATGGTACTAATTATTTGACACTGGATAAAATAGCAAAAGTCAATATTACCAAAGAAATGGATGCCACACTTTCTTTCTGGATGAAAACGAATCAAGCTAGTGTTGCAACGCTTTTATCAAATGGAAAAGGGGATGATACGGATTTACTAGAGAGTAACGGATATCGAAACAAATGGGCATTTAACCTTACTACCTCTGGCGGAATTGAATTACAAGCTGAAAACAAAAAATTCCCTTTTGGCACAACTAAAGTAAATGATGACAGCTGGCATCATATTGCTTTAAGTTTAACTAGAAATGGAACGGTTAGAATGTATGTTGACGGTAAAGAACTGGGCTCTTATACTAGTGCAGATTTAGGCGGATTTGTTGCCAGTAATTTATTTGTGGGAGCACGAGGAACCCTAAATTCCGTGGATAACTATTACAAAGGTTTAATTGAAGAACTTTGCATTTGGAACATGTCGCTTACTGCCGATCAAATCAAAGCCGACCAATATTATGAAGTTAATCCTGAAAGTACTGGTTTACTTTTGTATTCTTCCTTTAATAAACCTGAAACGCCAAATATTTTGGGGCCCAAATATTTTACCCCTTCAGAAAGCAACTACGCTTTATTGAACGGTAATCTACTTGCTTTTACAGATACCACTCCAGGAATTAAACCGTTTCGCCCTACAGAATCTATTGTTTTGAACGCCGTAATAAATGGAGATCAAATCGTGTTGATTCCTGAAATTACTGATTGGGCAAGCATGGAGGGAAAGGTAGCAAAAATAACGGTTTCTAATCTTAACGATTTATCAGACAATAGCCAAGTCTCAGCGGTAACTTGGAATGCTTACATCAATAAAAATCCAATGAAATGGTTTGTTGAAGGACATGATGGCATTGTCGATTTAATGAAGCGATCCAATGAAAATTTGACTTTTGACATCACTTTGATTAATCAAGGAGGGCAATCACAGCCTTATGTTATTGATGCACCAAGTTGGTTGACCCTATCAGTTCAATCGGGGACAATTGCCCCAAATAATACAGTGACACTAAAAGCAACTGTAGACAATAATTTGGCCATCGGAAATTATAATACGGTTTTATCATTAGCCACTAATTATGGCTATAATGAAAAAATTCAATTGGACTTAAGGGTTCTTGAAAAAGAACCAATCTTACTATTAGACCCTACTAAGTTCACAGAATCAATGAATATCATTGGAAAAATCAAGCTGAATGATGTTTTTTCTGATGATCCCTACGACAAAGTCGTGGCACTCGTAAACGGCGAAGTTCGAGGGATGACTAATGTTGTTTTTGATTCCGCTTTCAATGAATATTTTGTATATCTGACCGTCTACAGCAATCAATTAAGCGGAGAAAATGTTGTATTCTATATTTGGGACGCATCAGACGGAAAATTAAAAGAAGCTTCCTTAAACGATGCAATTACAAAACCCTTTTTGGCAGACACTCTTATTGGAACATATACATCGCCCACCATTTTTATAAATACAGGGGTAACGGGTCAGCAACTACTATTGAATCAAGGTTGGACCTGGACTTCATTTAACGTAAATGATTCTCGATTTAATAACTTGAATCTGTTAACCACCGGACTCAATTTAAGCACCTCCGATTTAATACAATCCAATAGTCCTGCTTTATTTGATTCCTACCAGTTTTATTCATTGGGATCAACAAACAATGGATGGTCGGGCGGAATTTCTAGCAGTGGTGGTGTTTCCAGTACTAAAATGTATAAAATAAAACTGGCAACCGCACAAAAACTAAACATTAAAGGGACTCCTGTAGACTTAAACACTTGGTCCTTTGATTTAGCCCAAAATTGGAACTGGCTTCCTTTTATAGTAACTAAAAACGTACCGATTGGAGATGCATTAGCCAACCTAAATGCAAATGATGGTGATTTTATAAAATCTCAATCTTTGTTTGCTATTTATAGTTCTTCTATTGGTTGGAAAGGATCTTTAACCTATTTAAAAGCTGGCGAAGGATACATGATAAAAGTTGCCTCCGCTCAAAAATTTATGTATCCAGAATATTTAAACCAAGCGAGTAATAAAATGAGTAATCCTAATACAGGAAGAATAAAAGGCACAGATAATGAGGTATTGTCTAATCAATATGCACAATTCCCGAATACTATGAGTGCTATAGTAAAAGTACCCGAAGGTTTTGAGAATTTGGCTTTTTATAATGAAACCGGCCAATTAAGAGGAAATACCACCACAGAAAATGTGAATGGTACAAATCTGGCTTTCGTAACTATTTATGGCAATCAGCCGGAAAAACTAATTGCCTATATCGGTTCTGGAAAGGATATACAGGCTACAAAAAAATCAGTTAGCTTCTCAAGCGATGCTATTCTAGGTAGTATTTCGGATCCAATAGTAATCGACTGGTTAGAAGAAAGAATAAGTGTTTCTCCAAATCCATTTCAAAATGAACTTGTAATAGCTATTGATGCAGAAGAGAGTGGTGATGCAAAAATAACAATCAACAATATGCTCAATCAAGTGGTGTATACTGGCTCTTTCGAAACACAAGCTGGAGCTACTGTACTAAAAATACACCCGAATATCACAAGTGGAATTTATATTCTTAGAGTAGAGATAGCCGGGAAAATTGTGTTACAAAAAATAATAAAAAACTAAAATAAAAAATTCCGAAAAAAAGCCTTTTAAAGCTTCCTTTTTCGGAATAAAATCTTTTTTTTATGAAAAAAATAGCATTTTGCTTTATACTATTATGTCTTTCTTTTCCTGCAATGTTCGCGCAAGCGCCCACTTGGAAAGTAGATGAAAACGCGTATCAGTATACCATGACTTTTGTAGCAAAACTTAATGTGGACGGAAAACAATTAATTGGCGCAAATGACAAAGTAGCAGCGTTCGTAGGGAGTACCTGCAGAGGAACAAGTGGCGTTACCTATGTTCCCAACGAAGCTACTTATTATGCGTATCTGACCGTATTTTCGAACACACAAGATGAAACAGTTTATTTCAAATTATACGATAGTGCAGTTGATAAAACAACCGTTGTTACCAAACAAATTATTTTTGGAGTAAATGAGCATAGAGGAAATTTATTTCAATCCTACAGTATTGCCGAACCAGCATTAAACGACAAGTCCGAAATGCTGTCTTTCAATTTTACAGATATAAAAAGTGTTTCATCGGTCATTAATAATGGGAACGTTACTATAAACTTATATGACAGTTACGATATCACTGCCCTAAAACCAGTATTCACATTGAGTAAAGGTGGTAAGCTCTTAAAGAACAGAATAGAACAAAAATCAGGTGAATTTACCGATAATTTTTCTTCTACAATAACCTACGAAGTGCTGTCTGAAGATGAATCAAGCTTAACCTCTTATTCAGTTACTGTAAACCAAACCAGTACTCCAACTAAGTTCTATAAAAAAGATGCCGTTTGTTATGCAGGTGGAGCTATAAAAGTAGTCTCTAAACTGGAAGGCGAGACTGTAGCAATTAATAGCAATGGTAAAACAATTTTGACCAAAAAAATTAAAAATGGTGAGGCCTTATTTACTAACCTCACAACAGACTCTTATATTGTTTCGATAGGAGATGAACTGAAACTTATTAACATAATATTAAAAACAAAATAACTATGAAAAAAGTAATTAATACCAGTTTTAAAATAGTAGGTATACTAGTAATTCTATTTTTGTGCGGATGTGAAAAAGAGGAATTACCTCCTTGCAATAACATCGTTCAAGGCGAATTTGTAGAAGTAAAATAAAATCTTACTATACTATTTAGCACAATTTAAAACTCTGATGAGTGCCAAGTTGAAAATGTTCAAAGCATTTTAGTGAAATAGAAAACTCTATATAACAATAAAATCCGTCTGGCTTCATAAAAAACAAATGATGATGTATAGAAATAAAAAAAACGTCTGAAAATAAATTTCAGCCGTTTTTTTTATGTCAATAACCTAATCAGAAAAATGCATGTATCTATTCAAAACGAATTAATACTCATAAATTTCATAGCCCCAAGGCTTTATTTTTCGTTCTTTAGCATTTAAAAAAAACTCTTTTTCCTCAAAGACATTATATGCTTTTCCTAATAAAGAACTTTCTTTTAGGGAAACAGACTGCTCTGTACCTGAAAAATTCAGAATAATGAATACTTTTTTATTTCCTTTTTCTCTTACGTAAGCATAAACAGCTTTTTCATCACCAACCAATACTTTTCTAAATGAGGTATTCGCTGAAAGCGCTTCGTTTCTTTTTCTGAGTTCGAGTAAGGTTTTGTAGAATTTTTCTCTTTCAAAATTTTTAAAAGTAATTGGATCTTTTTCAAAAAATTCTAAAGCTCTTAAAACAGGCTCTTCTTGTCCGCTGTAAATCAAAGGAACACTATTTTTCATCGTTTGTGAAAAAACAGCAAATGGCGCGTGAACAGCTCCGGGAAAAGTTCCGAAATCAGCATGATTCCAACTATTTTCATCATGATTACTGGTAAAATACATTTGAATCGTATTCGCCGGATATAACATTTCATTTTCCTTATTGATACTGTCTAAAGCGAGTGCGGTCTTCTCCCCTTTGGCTACTTTTTCCATTATTTTGAACATATGCCAAGGATATACAGCGTCAAAACCACTCTTTGGAAGATAGGTACTATCACCTTCTGCAAGCATAAAAAGATTTTTCATCTTTCTTAATTGTGGTATCGATTTGTTCCAAAATGAAGCAGGAACATTCCATGCCACATCACATCTAAATCCGTCAATATTGGTACGTTTGACCCAGAATTTCATTGCAGCAATCATACTGTCTTGCATTATTGAATTTTTATAATCCAATTGTCGCGTATCCGCCCAGTCAAATGCTACTGCTGCTTTGCCAGAATTGTCTTTTACAAAAAATTCCGGATGTTCTGTAATCCAGCGATGGTCAGCTCCGGTATGATTAGGCACCCAATCAATCAACACTTTCATTCCTTTATCATGAATAGCTTGTACCAGTTTCTTAAAATCATCGAATGTTCCGAATTCAGGATTAATTGCCGTGTAATCCGAAACAGCGTAATAACTGCCTAAAGTACCTTTTCTGTCCAATTTACTGATAGGATTAATCGGCATGAACCAAATCGTCTCTACACCCATTGATTTGAGTCGATCCAGATGTTTTGCAAACGCATTAAAAGTTCCTTCAGGTGTGTATTGACGAACATTAACTTCATAAATATTGCCTTGCATCATCCATGCGGGATGCCCGTTGATTTGACTGGCGTCTAAGTTTGACCATTTACTGCTTCGGCAACAAGCCAAAGAAAACGTCAAAATAAGTATCAAAATATAAAAACCTTTTTTCATAGTGAAATAATTAGTTGTTAAAATATATTTATAAGGAGAAATTGGAGTCTAATTTATTCATTTAAAGAAGTATAAAAAACCTCCTAAACAAACCAATTCTCTTATCAAATATAATAAAAATTATTTGAATTTTTTAAGGTTAATCGCCTTTAAAACAGTGATTTTTAACACAAAAACAAGCGCAAAACAAACTGTTTTTACACTATTCAAAAAAGAGTTATTAATTATGAGGACGAGTACGTGTCAAATAAAAACTGTAAGGTTTCGGGAACATTATTGGCTTTTATTGTTGGAATTGAAGTAGTTGTATTCAGCCAGTTTTCTATAATGAGTTCAAATTCTTTACCAACTTCATAAAGCACTGGAACACCTAACTTTTTGAGCGCGGCTGCATTACATTCCTGTTCATAATGATTTAAAATCGGAATACTAAGTACTTTCTTTTTAAGATACAAAGCTTCGGCAGGCGTTTCAAATCCACCGCCGGTAATAATTCCGTGACAGTGTATCAGGCTTTCATTAAAATCTTTTTGATTCACAGGATAATAGGTAATATTACCAATTTTATGTTTGAATTTCACATCGCCCAAAAACCAATGAAACTCCTGTTGCGGAAGTTTATGAAATGCTTTTTCTAAACATTCTTTATCAAAAGAAGGCAAGTAAACCGTAATGTGATTGAGATCCTTTGGTGTAGCTTGCAGGATTTCATCTTTTATAATTGGAGGATGAATAAAAGAATCATAAGACTCAAAATGCAATCCGATGTGTTGCGGAGATGGCGCATAATGCTTAAAAATGGTTTCTCCTAAAATACTTTTTTTATCAGGTCTAGGCGTCAATTTTGAAATAAAACTGGCTTGATGACCAAACTGAACCGAATGTACTTTTTGTAATTTACAAGCCAAGGACGTTATCGAATCAAAATCATTAATAACTACATCATATTTTTTTAAAGGCAAAGCATTCGCATCCTTGAACATTCGCATGGGTTGAACATTTTTGGCAATTCCCCAATAATCCAAACCACCGCATTTGCTATAGTGTAAACTGCATCCTTTACTCGTATAAGTAATGGGTAAATTAATATCAAGACTGGCATAATTCCCACTCAAAAAAAAGTCAACGGTACCAAACTTTTGTAAATAAGGATACAATTGAATCGCTCGGCTGATGTGGCCATTTCCGGTAGCTTGAATGGCGTAAAATATTTTCATTGTGGTATTTTTAGAGAGTTCCGAAACTGATTTATGATATAAAAATCAGTTCGATTGAATAAAGTGTTTTGGGGTCAAATGACAGCTACTACATGCTAATCTTCTGATAAAATTTTGGTTACAATATCATGAATCGCCACCTCGTCTTTATTGTCATGACCAACGTATTCGGCTTTGTTATAATAATAAATACTCCATTTTTTTTTCTTGTATTCTAATGCGGTTAAATTCTCAATCCAATCGCCACTATTTAAATACAGTACTTTTCCGTGTTCATTTGAAATTTCTTTCATCTGCGGTTTATGAATGTGTCCGCATACGACATAACTGTAGTTTTTTTGGATCGCAATTTCGGCGGCAGTAGTTTCAAAATTAGAGACGAATGAAACCGCTTTTTTAACACTGTCTTTAATCATTTTCGAATAACTCCTTTTTTCTTTTCCCAAAAGGACTAAAAACCAATTGATAAAACTGTTCATCAAAATCAACAAATCATACCCTTTCCCTCCTAATTTGGCTATAATTTTAGCATAGCCTTTCGTAGAAGAATCGAATACATCACCATGAAAAATCCATGTTTTTTTCCCGTCTAATTCTAAAATTAATTTATCGGCCAACTCAAAATTGCCTAAAATTAAATCTGAATATTTGCGTAAAGCTTCATCGTGATTTCCTGTAATATAAATTACTCGGGTTCCCTGATTGGACATTTTTAATATTTGTCGCAAGACATTCATATGGGATGCCGGAAAATAGCTTTTGCTAAAACTCCAGATATCAATAATATCACCATTCAATACGAGTATTTTGGGATGAATGGATTTTAAGTAGTGTAATAATTCTTTGGCGTGGCAACCATAAGTCCCTAAATGGATATCACTTAAAACCACCAAAGGGATTTCTCGTCTCTTTTTCATAATTTGTTTTTACGAAAATAAGTACACTATATTAAGAGAATGTTTCCCTTATATTACCATTTCTATTCAATTGATTTTTTTATAAAAAGACAGAAATCAAATCCTGAATACCCTGCCAATCCACTTAAATTCGAAGTTTTTTATCTCCTAAAAAACATATATTTGCAAGCAATAAGACACTACACAAATCCAATGTTATGAATCCTGACAAATTCATTTTCTGTCTCGAAGCCGTTCCTGATACAGAAATACACACGACTACCGAAGTAGTCAAAAACTTAGAAAAATTAGCCTTTGAACAAGGCATTACCAGCATTTACAAAACCTGTGATACCATAGAAGGATTAGAAGAAAGTTTAAGCGCATTACTCTATGACGATCACAATTTCAAGGGATACGAAATCATTTACTTAGTCATGCCGGGCGAAGGAAATAACATTTGTCTCAATGATTACTACTATAGTTTTGAAGAAATAGCTGAACTCTTTGAAGGAAAAATGAAAGGAAAAATAATCCATTTTGCCAATGCTAAAATAGTGGACTTAGACGAGGAAGAAGCGCAATACTTTCTAGATGTTACAGGAGCTCGTGCCATTTCAGGTTATGGCTTACCTTATACCAAAATAGCCAGTATTAGTACGCTCGATCGGGCTTTCTTTAACTTTTGTCAAGAATATGAAGACGTTACCGAAATTGTAGAAGAATTACATCAAAAATACTTTGATCTATGTAAACTACTCGATTTTAGATTGTATTACTAAAAGGCATGTTTTGTAATACCGTACTAATTTTCTCTTCTTTGTATTAAAAAAGGTTATAAAGTAACATACAACCAACCGAAACAGCTAGCTGAGCAAACCTTTTGAAACAAAAAAACCCTGAATACAATACTCAGAGTTCTTTTGTTTTTTTTAAATACTAATAAGACTACTTTGTCTTTATCACGAGTACACCCGCCGAAGCCTGTGAACCATAAATAGCGGCATCTCCTCCTTTTAGTACATTTATGCTTTTCACATTATTAGGCAAAATATGATCAATACTCGATACAATCATCCCGTCAACAACAAATAATGGTTCTGAAATATTACGAAGTGAACTTACCCCCCTAATAGTTATTTTTCTATCTCTTGATACCGAAACTCCCGCTAGACGACCTCGTATCATGTCATATATGTTGGCATAGATTGCTGCATTTTTATCAGTAGTTTCCGTTATACTTTGTGTAGTATTGACTAAAAATTTTTGATCCACTTCTGAGTAGCCTATAGAAACTTTATCCCCTTTTTTGAGTCGGACTTTAGCTTCTTTTTCCGGTTCTAAAAACATAAAATTCATCTTGTCTTCGTTATTGAATTTCGAGGACAGTAAACCATAATCATACGAAAAAATATTAATTGCACCCACATGCTCCGGAAGCTGAACCTCAAATTCGCCCGCTTTATTGGTTGCTACATTTGAATAAACAGTATCCAAATAGATTTTGACTCCCGCAACGGGTTTGTTCTTGTAATTGACAACCTTTCCTGTGAGTTTCTTTTGGCCATAGCCAAAACCAACACATAACAATAAAGCAAACAATAGTAATTTAGTGATTTTCATAGTGGTTTGATTTTTTAAATGGCACTAAATATATAAAAAAAGGAAACTCAACGACAACTTTACAGCTATAAATCATTATCAAATACTATTTCTATCAATTATGTAAAAATTTAAGCACTAAAACCTCAAATAAACCGACATTAAAATTAATTTCAAATGCTGGAATTATGCTGAATTTAATAACTACTATTTCAACGCTGACAATCCTTAAATTATAATACCTAAGTATTTTCAAGAATTTAAAAAAATCGTTAATTTTTAATAAAAGTGTATTTAAACGGATAAATTGTACTTTAATCGATAATATAGTTTGAATTTAAAAATATTTAATTTAGATTTGGCCACCCATAAACAAAATTAACATGAAAAAAATTACCCAGTTCTTATTTTTATTTTTATTTTTTACTGCTTATTTATCGGCTCAAAACGAAGAATCCTTCAAAAATGCCCAAAAGTATCTAAATTCAAAAGGCGAAGTTATAATCCGATTTAAGGCGGCTAGTCAAAGTCAATTTTTAGAGTTAAACCGGATACTTTCTATAAGTCACAAACATGTGGATCAAGCTAATTTAGAAGTTGAGGCATATGCCAACAAGGAACAATTCAAAAAATTCCTTACTTACGGTTTAAATTATGAAGTAAATGCTTCTGATAATGAAATAGCTTTCAAGCAAAGTTCATCAACAAGTAAAATAGCTGCCTCGTGGGATACCAATTGGAATGTATATCCTAAATACTCCGAATATGTTGCCAAAATGCAATATTGGGCAACAACCTATCCTAACCTTTGTAGCTTACAATCTATAGGAACTACCCCAAACGGTAGAAATTTATATGTACTAAAAATTTCAGATAATGCCACAACAGAAGAAACTGAACCAGAATTCTTTTACACTTCTTCTATGCATGGTGACGAAATAACAGGTTATCCAACCATGTTGCGTTTCATAGACTACCTTTTAACAAACTATGGAACTCTGTCTGAAGTTACTAACTTAGTTAACGGAACCGAATTATTCATAAACCCTTTGGCAAATCCAGATGGTTCTTACAGAACAGCAGGAAACGATACTTACAATTCGGTTAACAATACTCCAACAAGAGCAAACTCTGCCAGTATCGATTTAAATAGAAATTACGGTGATGCCATTGGCGGAATACATCCAGATGGTTATGCTTACCAACCTGAAACAACTGCTTTTTTAAATTTTGAAGCAACTCGTAATTTTGTTTTAGCAGCTAATTATCATGGAGGTACTGAAGTTGTCAATTTCCCTTGGGACACCTCTAACACTCCGGGAACAGGTGCATTTAGTTATCATCCTCATGACAATTATTTCAAATATGTCTCTAAAGAATATGCCCAACTCTGTCAAACTGCTGATGGAGACTTAAATTATATGGATGCTGTCTACAATACCGGACAATTTCCGGGAACCACAAACGGAGCTGCTTGGTATTCGGTTTACGGAGGAAGACAGGATTACAATAACTTTTTCAATCATAATAAAGAGGTTACTATCGAAATTTCTGATACAAAAACACCTTTAGCCTCTGACCTACCTTTCTTTTGGGACAGAAACAGGCAAGCATTACTTAATTATGTAAAGCAAGCTGGCTATGGTTTACACGGCACGGTTAAAGACGCTTCAGGAAATCCTATTCATGCTAAAGTATACATTAGTGGTACTACAGATGGGTTTGGTTCATGGGTAGAAACCTCTCCAACTAAGGGAGACTATCACAAAGTACAAATTGCAGGTACTTATGATATTATATTTGAAGCCCCAGGATATACGAGTCAAACAAAATCAGTAACACTTACAAATGATACCACAACAACATTAAATATCACTATGGTACCCACAACAGCTAAGCCTGTTGCCGATGATAAAACAATTTGCGAAGGACAAACTGCTGCTTTATCAGCAACAGGAAGTGGTACAATCAATTGGTATAGCTCTGCTAATGCAACAACTCCTTTAGCATCTACTTCAGCCTATACAACTCCTGCACTAACCGCAACTACCTCATACTTTGTAGAAAACGTTGTTACACTTCCTAATGTTGGACCAACAACAGTATCCGGAAGCGCTACTGGAAGTGCAACAGTAAAGAACAAATACTTAGTATTTAATTGTACTAAGCCTACAAAATTAAAATCTGTACTGATCACTTCTTCTGCAGCAGGAGAAATACATGTAGAATTACAAAACAGTGCTGGTGCTATGTTAGAATCAAAAATAGTTAGATTAACAACTTCTGGTAGTCAAGACATTGCATTAGACTTTTTCTTACCAGCCGAAAATAATTTACGTTTAGTATCCAGACAAATTACAAACATGAGCTTAACCGCCACAACATCAAGCTCAACTATTGTTTATCCTATTACTAGTGGAGACATTAGTATCACAGGAGATAATGCAACTGGAGTTTTTTATCAGTTTTTTAACTGGAAATTAGAACCCGTTAAAAGCGACCGTAAAGAAGTTATTGTGAGTGTAAACCCATCAACTGTTGCAGGATCTGTAAATGGTGGCACTTCATTTTGCAATGCATCTGCTAGTGAATTATTAACATTATCAGGACATACCGGTGATATTGTTCGTTGGGAAAGTTCCGTAAACCCTTTTACAACTTGGACAACAATAAACAATACTACTGACACTTACACTTCGGATGTTTTGAGTGAAACTACTCAATTCCGTGCCATAGTAAAAAACGGAGTTTGTGATGCGATTGCTTCAACAGCCACAACAGTTACCATTAGTACCACCACCTGGAATGGTACCGCTTGGTCTAACGGAATACCTAATGCAACAAAAGGATTAGTTATATCAGGCAATTATACACCTGTTGCTGATGTAACTGCTTGTAGCCTGACCGTAAATAATAATGCTGTTGTACTTGTAAATTCAGGGATAAACTTCAACATTGCTGGAGATGTAACCGTAGCTACCGGATCTTCATTGACTTTTGAAAGCAATGCTAACTTGGTACAAACCAAAAACACCAATGGCAACACGGGGAACATTACTGTAAAAAGAAAAACAACTCCTTTAATGCTCTTAGATTATGTAATATGGTCTGCGCCCGTTGCAGGACAGCAATTACAGTCCTTTTCACCAGCAACATTGGCAGCCCGTTTTTTAACGTATAACCCAACAACGAATCAATACAATGCCGTACCAATACCATCGGCAGTGAATTTCAGTACAGGAACTGGTTATTTAATCCGTATGCCGAACAACCATCCTACTACACCTACCATTTGGGAAGGTCAATTTCAAGGGGTACCTAACAACGGAAATTACAATTTAACTGTAGCCAATAATACCTATAATGCCATTGGAAATCCGTATCCATCAACAATTAACGCCAATGCTTTTATAGCGGTAAACAACATTACAGAAGCCTTATATTTCTGGAGAAAAACAAATAATGCCGCCACAACATCCTACGCCACTTATACTACTGCAGGTGGAACTTCAAATGCAGGTGGTTTGAGTCTCGCGGTACCTAACGGAACCATTCAGGTAGGACAAGGTTTTATTGCCAAATCAACCAGTACAACTATTGCGTTTACAAATGCCATGCGTAGCGCTAATAATGGGAACCAGTTTTTTAAATCGAAAGAAATAGAACGCAACCGAATCTGGTTAAACCTTTCGAAAGGAACGGTTTCGGTCAACCAAATGATGATTGCCTACATGACCGGAGCTACTGCCGGAATTGATACGGCTATTGACGGAAAGTATTTTAACGACAATAAAATCGCATTAACCTCAAACCTAAACAACGAAGAATATGTTATTCAGGGACGTGGATTACCGTTTGATACTGCGGATACGGTTGCCTTAGCATTCAAAACGAATGCCTCCGGAAACTTCTCTATTGCTATCGATGCAGTAGATGGATTATTTGCCAACAATCAGGATGTTTTCTTGAAGGATAAAACAGCCAATACGCTTCATGACCTGAAAAAAGAAGCCTATACTTTTGCGTCAGAAACAGGAATATTCAACGACCGTTTCGAAATTGTATTCAAAAACACTGTTTCTCTTGGCGTTGAAACACCAGAGAGTATTGCCAATGCAATAGTCGTGTACAAACAAAACGGGGCATTGCATATCGAGGCCGGGAAAACAATCCTGAAAAATGTTCGCTTATATGACCTCCGCGGACGCCAGCTTTATGAGCAAAGAAACCTGAACGCTACAGCAACGAGTATCAAAGATTTTGCTGTCGCCAAACAAACCGTTTTGGTCCAAATAACAACAACCGAAAATAAAGTAATCACAAAAAAAGTGCTGTATTAGACTGGCTGCCCAATCATAAAAACACATCTTATTAGCCCCTAAAAAATTAAAAATGAAAAATACTTTAGTAAAAACATACAGTACCATTTTGTTCTTTTTCACTAGTTTTATGCTTTTTGCCAATGATGCTGTTGGTGACGAGAGTGACACAGGCGATTTAGAAAGCGCAGAAGCATCACCTGCCCCAATCAACGGAAAATTATTCATCCTGATTATTGCCGGCATTATTTTTGCCTATAGCACCTTCAGAAACAGCCAGAAAAAAGCAACCGAATAATTACCGAAAAGCGTAAAATTTTCGCTTTTTTATACTACTAAAGCCGAAATTACAGTACCAATACCATTGGATTTGTAATTTCGGCTTCGTTTTTTTTACTTCCCGCCTTTCGGCCAAAAAAGAAGTTTGATGTAGCATTTGTGTTTAGTAAAGTCAGCCCATTCACGATTCACGATTAACTACTCACCATTCACCTTTCACTACTCACTACTCACGATTCACCTTTCACTATTCACTATTCACTATTCACTATTCACCATCAAAAAAAAAACGCTATTCCGCTTCCTGCACTTTCTCAGCAACGGGTTGAGTTGCAGAACCGCCACCGGTATTTGGAAAAAACTGTTTCAGCTCAGCAACCTTTTCGGTATATCCCGGAGTTTTAGTCCCAGCTTTGTATTTGCTGTAATCATAATCGGTCAAGCTGTCTTGGTAATTATCATAATCATGTACGATTTTAAAATCACTCAACAATCGGGTAATTGTAGCCACACGGTCTAATCGCGTGTCCGCAAAAGTCCTGTCCTGAAAATCAGCTTCAAACTCTACCCAGTCTACATCCGAAGAAATTAAGGAAGGTTGTGTTTGAAAAAATTCGCGATCCTTGTTCACAAAAAGCTTGTTAGTTTCGTTGATACTTCCGTATTTCTGACGGTCCTCGGCAGTAAGATTTACTGTTACCGTTAGCAATTGAGTTTCAATAGCAGTCAAAGCCGCATCGATGGCTGTTTTCTGAACAGCAGTAAGGTGTAATCGTCCTAAATTAGTTAATGACATAGCATTAGTAATATTAATTGTTTTTAAATAAGATTGAAATCATTGATTTCATTGGGCAGAACCTAAACGTTTAGGTCAACGACCGAAGATTTTAGGTTCCAGACGTAAAATTTTACGTCACTGGGGGTAAAATTTTAAGTAACCAACCTAAAATTTTACGTGTCAAGGGGTAAAATTTTACGTCTCGAGCCTAAAATTTTAGGTTCCGAACGCAAAATTTTACGTCCTATGGGGTAAAATTTTAGGTTATTGAGCAAAATCAGGTGGGACCCCGATTGAATGGAGAAATCCTTTGTTCCATAAATACAGATTTTAACGTTAATAAAAACCAAAACTAAAAATCTTGTTAAAATGTTCTTTACGGAAAACCTCATTTGGATAAAAATAATTGAAAACAAAGCAAAAATAAATTTCAATTACCTAACAATCATCAATATAAAATTAAAAAATAAAATACATTCCCTTTTGCTCCATCATCAAATCACCTAAAAAAAGCCCAAAACCATAGACATCTCTCACCTTTCACTTTTCACCACTCACTTCTCACTAAAAAGCCTCTTATAAAAAAACAAACAATCTAGAATTAATTACATTTAATCGATAAAAACAAACACTTTGTCGATAAAAAAAGTAATTTAAACTAAAAATTATGTTTTTTTATAGAAAAAAAATTATATTTGGCGCATGAAAAAATTGGCTTTTATTACGTACTAACGCACAAGAAACCAATTCAATAGATTTAGTTGATACAACACGTTCCTTATACATTTAAAAGCGATATAGCCCCCAAAAAAATATTTGCCCCAATACGACAAAAAAACATGCACAAAACTACGCCCCCAACAAAATTCTTATTTACATTACTTTTCTTTTTTCTCGGTTTTATCGGGTTTTCACAAACCTCGCCACAAACCTATTCAACATCTGGAACATCTACTTTTACCGTTCCTGCAGGAGTAACAAGTATTACATTTCAGTCTTGGGGAGCTGGTGGTGGTGGTTCTAATAGAAATGGAGCAGCAGCTGGTGGTGGTGGTGGTGCTTTTGCAGGAGGAACTATTACAGGACTTACAGCTGGGGATATACTAACAATATTCGTTGGAGCAGGAGGAACAGCAGGTGTTACAGGACAAAACACTACAATTACCATTAACACTACACCTACCATCACAGCCAATGGCGGGGCTAGTTCAACAGGTAGAACTGGAGGTAATGGAGGGGCAGCATCTACAATAGCAGGTTTTATTACCAGCTCTTTTGCCGGTGGTAATGGTGGAAATGCAAGAGGAAGTAATAATGGTGGTGGTGATAATGAAGGTGGTGGTGGTGGTGGTGGCTCTGCTACAACATTAGCTAATGGTGTTAATGGCGGCAATGGTGGTAATACACAGGGAGGAACTGCTGGAACGGGCTACGGTACTGGTGGAGTTGGAGGTGCAGCTGACGGTTCGCCAGATGCTGGTGCTGGTGGCATAGGTGCTGGTGGCGGTGGACGTGGTGAAGCAGGAGGAAGTTCTAAATCAGGAGGAAACGGCCAAGTAATATTGAGTTGGGTAGTAGTACCATGTACGACATATATTTTATCATCTACAGCAGCAAGTTCCGCTATTTGTGCAGGAACTACCGCTACAATCAACCTTACTGGTCTTGCTGCCAATTTGCCTACTGGTACATACACCGTTACTTATGATCTGGGAGCACCAAATGCTGCTACAGGCCTTACAGCTTCAATGACAGTAAGCACAGCTGGCACAGGTTCATTCACTACTGCCACAATAGCCAACAGTGGCCCAACAGGCATTACCATAACCAACTTAACAAAAAGTGGGTGTAGTTCAAGCATTAGTGTATTGAACACTGCAACCATAACGGTTAACTCATTACCAACAGCCAATGCAGGAAGCGCACTCACGGCTATTTGTCAAGGAGGAACTACAGCTGCTTTAGGAGGTTCTTTTGGTGGGGCTGCTACAAGTGCCACTTGGTCAACAACCGCAGGAGGTACATTTGCAAACAATACAGGAAATTCACCGGGAGCAGCAACCTGGACACCACCGGCTAGTTTTACAGGAACAGCTACTTTAGTTTTAACTACTACAGGTGGATCTTGTACAGCAGCAACGGCATCAAAAACACAAGTGGTTAATGCAAACCCAACTATTACTATAGGAACTGCTCTTACAGCCATTTGTCAAGGAGGAACTACAGCTGCTTTAGGAGGTACTTATGGAGGTGGTGCTACAAGCGCAACATGGTCGACAGGTTCAGGAGGATCTTTTGCAAACAATACAGGAAGTACACCAGGAACAGCAACATGGACACCACCAGCTGGCTTTACAGGAACAGCTACTTTAGTTTTAACTACTGCAGGCGGATCTTGCGGAACAGTAACTGACTCAAAAACACAAATTGTAAACCTTGCTCCTACTGCCAATGCAGGAAGCGCACTCACAGCTATTTGTCAAGGAGAAACATCAGAAGGACTAGGAGGTTCTTTTGGTGGGGCTGCTACAAGTGCCACTTGGTCAACAACCTCAGGAGGTACATTTGCAAACAATACAGGAAATTCACCAGGAACGGCAACCTGGACACCGCCAGCTGGTTTTACAGGAACAGCTACTTTAGTTTTAACTACTGCAGGCGGATCTTGTACAGCAGCAACGGCATCAAAAACACAAGTCATTCAAGAACCTACTGCTAATGCAGGTAGTGTTCTGGCAGCAATTTGCCAAGGAGGAACTACAGCAGCATTAGGCGGATTATTTGGAGGAAGTGCAACAGGTGCAACTTGGTCAACTACTTCAGGAGGAACATTTAACAACAACGGAGGATCAACACCAAATACAGCAACCTGGACTCCTCCAGCCGGTTTCACAGGAACTGCTACACTAGTCTTAACCACAACAGGAGGTTCTTGTGGGACAACTACGGCCTCAAAAACACAAGAGGTAAATATACCCCCAACTACGGCTACAGTAGGAAGTAATCAATCTGTCATAGGATTAGTTTCAAATGCTTTAGGAGGAAATACCCCAATCACAGGTACAGGAACTTGGTCTAGAACATCCGGACCTGGCTCTGTTTCTTTTAGTGCTATTAACGCTGGTTCTTCAACCGCTACCGTAACTGCATACGGAACACAAGTATTGCGCTGGACCATTACCAATGCCCCTTGTACGGCAAGTTTTGCCGAAATAACAGTAGTCTATACAGCGCCTCCAGCTCCTGAAATTAACGTTAAAGGAGGTACAAATACTATTAGTGATGGTGATAATTCACCAAGTACATCAGACTTTACCGATATTGGCTCAACAGCAATTGGCGTAGGGAAGACAAGCACTTTTACCATAGAAAATACAGGACCAGGTCCATTAGCAGTGGGCGCTATAACATTTACTGGTGCTAATAGTACTGATTTTAGCGTATCCATAGCGCCTAATGCCACCGTAGCAAGCGCAAGCAGCACTACTTTTACAGTAACCTTTACTCCGTCTGGTACTGGAACAAGGGATGCTGTCATAAATATTGCAAATGATGACAGTGACGAAAATCCGTATAATTTTTCAATTAGAGGAAATGGAGACACAACACTTACAAAAGGGCCTGGTGGTGTTATAACCCCTTTACAATTATGGCTTCGTGCTGATTTACTTAACGGTACAACCAGCATTGCAGACAATACAGCCGTTTCAACTTGGAACACACAAGCTAAAGGATCAAATGCCATAAAACCAGCTGCCGTTGGTGCTCCTGTTTATAAAAACAATGCTACAGCAAACATCAACTTTAATGCAGTTGTTGATTTTACAAATAATTATACTACTTCACCACAAGTATACACAGATAATGATCCTAATAGACAATACTTGAAAGGAGCTTCAGGATTTTATAGCAGAGATATATTTGCCGTAGTGTTACCCGATGCAACAATGACCTCTGCAACAGCAAGTAATGATATCTTTTGTGGAGATCGAAATTCAAGCACAAACGAAACTGATGGAACTGGAATTGGTTATGGAGCATACACAAACCGATTTACTAACGAGGTATTGACCTATGCAGTAGGAACGACTAACGGACCGGGTAATGGCTACGGAGTTGCACAGATAGGCACAAATATAAGTTATTCAACAGCGGGAATCATAAACGCAAGTAATAATGCAGCAGGTAACGGCACTAACCTTAGCTTTAACGCAAATGCATTAACCACTTCTGTATCAGATTCAGGAAGTTTTGCAACTGTTACAAACAGCCAATATTGGATTGGTCGTAGCGAAGGATGGGATGGTAGTTTAGATGGTAGAGTAGCTGAAATCATCACTTTAGATACCCGTGCAACTGATGCACAAAGAAGTAATATTCAAAGTTATTTGGCAATAAAATACGGAATCACATTAGGTGTTAATGGTACATCCATCAATTACACAAATTCTGATGGAAATACTATTTGGAACAGAAATACTGGAATAACAGCTAATGATGTTTTTAACTTTGACATTGCCGGTATCGGTAGAGATGACATCTCAAAATTAAATCAAAAACAATCAAAATCAATCAACACTACAGATGACATAACCATAGGACTAACAGATATTTACACAACAAATACTGCCAACCCTAATACCTTTGATACAGATAAAAAATTCTTAGTATGGGGTAATAATCATGGTACACTTGCTGCACAGCCTGCAGTTATAGTAAACATAAGTTCCGGAATAACTTCGCCAAGCACATTGGTAAGTGAGGTAAGTTTTATATCTGTAGGACGAACTTGGAAAATAGTGGAAACAGGTGGAAACATACCTACAACAAAGGTATCAATCCCTACTACTATGCTATCTGCAACACTGACACCCCCGGGAGATTACTTAATGTTTATATCAAGTACCCCTAATTTCGATCCGACTGCGGAATATCGAGTAATGAAAGCAAACGGAGCCAATCTGGAAACGACCTATGATTTTGACGGTACAAAATACATCACTTTTGGTTTTGCACCAGAAAAAACATTTGAACGTTGCATCAAATTTGATGGCACAGATGATTATCTGGATGCCGGTAAAGTATTAAATTTAAATACTGCCTTTACGGTTTCGGCTTGGGTAAATAGAAATAGCACTGATAAAACTATACTTTCAAAAAGAAACAGTGGTTTTTCAGAAGGTTACGATTTAGGTATTAATGCCGCCGGAAAAGCGGAGATGAGCTGGATGGTAGGATCAACAAAACACACCATTACTTCTAGCGCTGTAATCCCGGTAGGAACATGGCATCACATAGGGGTAATCTATAATGGAACAACTGCAAAAATGTATATAGATGGTATAACAAATGTAAGTGCTAGCATGCCTAATGTGCCTTCAACAACCCAATCATTCTTGATTGCTGCTGCAGACGGAGTAAATCCAACCGCTTTATTTAATGGTTCAATAGATGAAGTTCGAGTATGGGATGTAGCCCTAAGTGAAGCCCAATTCCGTTATGTGATAAATCAGGAAATTCAAAAAAATGGTACTCTGACAAACGGAAGCATTATTCCTGGTATCATCACATTAAATGACATTAGCAGTATACAATGGAATAAACTAAGTGCTTATTACCCGATGTCAACCTATACGTACACAAACGCAAAAGATATTTCGGATAATAACTTTACAGCAGCGCTAAGAAACTTAACTACAGTAGACAGACAAACAGCTCCGCTACCGTATGAATCAGCAGCTGATGGATTGTGGCAAACCGCAACTTCATGGATGAACAATACCGTACAAGATTTACCTTATAGTAAATCTATTGAAGATGCAAGTAAAACCATTGACTGGAATATTGTAAAAATAACTCACAATATTACTTCGCAAGGAGATAAAACCGTATTAGGACTTTATGTAGGGGTTGTAACAGGAAGCAAACTTACCGCTACAACTACCTCAGGGTTACAAACTGATGGGTCCAAAATTGAAGTAACCCATTATTTGAAACTAGACGGAACAATTGATTTGGTGGGAAGATCACAATTAGTTCAAACAGAAGGAAGTGATTTAGATACGTCAAGTGCAGGATCTATCAAAAGAGACCAACAAGGTCAAGCCAACAAGTTTAATTACAACTATTGGAGTTCGCCTGTAGGCCCTGTAAACAATGCGTCAAACAATAATCCATACACTGTAGATAGTATTTTACGAGACGGAACAAATCCTTCAAGCCCAGGACCTATAACTTGGATTGGCGGATATGATGGCGCATTAAGTCCGTTTAGCTTAGCGCGTTATTGGATATATAAATTTGATAATTTAGGAAACGCATATGCCAACTGGACAGCAATTAACGAAACAGGATTGTTAGATCCAGGAAAAGGATTCACGCTTAAAGGAGCAGGAGTATCCGGAACACAAAATTTAACTTTTATAGGAAAACCTAATAACGGGACAATAAGCAATACGGTTGGATCAAAACAATTATTATTAACCGGAAATCCATATGCTTCCGCTATTGACGCAAATCAATTCATCACTGACAATAGTTCCTCAATTACTGGAACATTATATTTCTGGGAGCATTATCAAACCAATAATTCCCATAATCTAGCAGAGTACCAAGGCGGTTACGCCGTTAAAAATTTTTCCGGAAGTGTTGGTCCAAGCTCTCTTGGTGTTAAGTTTATTAGTGGTACTGGTACATCGTTAAAAAATGCGCCAAACCAGTACATCCCTGTGGGACAAGGTTTTTTTGTAGTAGGTAAAGATAATGGCGTTGGTGCCCAAAGTTCTGTTACTTTCAGAAATAGTCAAAGAGCTTTTGTCAAAGAGCATAATCCAACTGGCTCTCAAAGTTTATACCGTATACCGGCAAAACCAAAAGAATCAGCACACTGGACCAGTAGTAATGAAGAACCTGTTGAAAAAGATACATATAAAAGAATCCGTTTAGGCTTCAATAATTACAATCAAATCTTTCACAGACAAGTAGTATTAGCTTTTATGGAAGACAAAGCGAATAGTGAATTTAATGATGGATACGATGCCAAAAACATTGATAATGTAGTCAATGATATGTATTTGGTTAACGGAACCAATAAATTAATTATTGAAGGGGAAGGCTATTTCAATAAAGAAGCCTCCTATCCTATTGGTGTAAAAAACAATACAGAAGGAACTGTAAGTTTTATAATCGATGGTTTAGAAAACTTTGATGAAAATCAAGTAGTTTTCCTTTATGATGACGAAACCAAAACATATCATGACATTCGCACGGAACCTTATGAAGTTGTACTTCCACGAGGAGAAAACAAAACCCGTTTCTCTCTTCGTTTTACTGATAAAACTTTAGGAATTGGCGAGGAAGAGGTAACTTCTAATGAAATAAAAGTAGCGTATGCTCAAAACTCGAAAGTGCTTACTATTAACAATACCATTTTAGATACACCTGTCGAAAAAGTAACTTTATATAATATTAATGGTCAGTCTACAGGTACTTGGGAAGTAGATAATCAAGACCAACAAAACATTCAACTAACCATTAAAGGATATAGTGCTGGTGTTTATATTGCTAAAATTAAAACATCAAAAGGAGTTGTTAATAAAAAAATCATTATACCATAACTTGCACTAAATTTCTAATACAATAAAAAACCGTCTCAAATATTTGAGACGGTTTTTTTTATTAAAAAATCAACCCAAAACAACAACAAACTACATTTAAAACTCTAATTAACAAAACAATACAAATGAACAGATTCATGTCACCACAAAGAATACAGTCCTTTATTTGAAAAAAATAGTAATACTTTACCTACTTTTAAAACAAAAACAGGTGTATTTCGTCCGATTAATTTGCTTTTTATCGGATTTTAAAAATAAAATTCATATTTTTGTAGTGTTATAAATAAAAGCGTATGGATAAAAAAATACCTTTTTTTTAAATTTCAGATTACTTTATTCGCAAAGCCCCACTGCTGAGAATAATCTGAGAAGGATATTAAAGCTAAGTAGACTTTATACTTAGAAGAGATAAAAACAGCATTCAAATCCCATTTTTAAGTACTTAAAATTATATCGCTCTTTCTAAAAGTGTAATATAAATTTATTGATTATTTGCTCAATATAAATTTCACAACTGATTATTCATTTTTATTCATTGCTTTTAATCCCCCGAAAAAATGAAAAAAACTACTTTATATTTTCCCAAAATAATTGGTACAGTAATATTCTTGTTCATTAGTTTTTTAAGTTATGGGCAAACACAAACTTTTACAACCTCAGGCACTTTTACTGTTCCCAGCGGAATTACCACACTGCAAGTAGAAGCTTGGGGTGGCGGTGGAAAAGGTGGTACCAGAACGAGCAATGGAGAATCTGGTGGCGGTGGCGGTGGCGCATACGCAAAAAAAACAGTTACAGTTATTCCAGGAACAACATATAATTTACAGGTAGGTACAGGAAGCAATTCTACTGCAGCCGGTGGTGATTCTTGGTTCATGAATAGCACCACTATTTTGGCAAAAGGAGGAAATAGTGTTGCAAGCAATAGTTCAACTGCCGCAACAGGTGGATCTGCTGCTACATCAATTGGTACGCTTAAATTAGCAGGAGGTAAAGGAGCCGATGGAACTACAAATAAATACGGCGGCGGCGGCGGATCTTCCGCTGGTATTTTACTAAATGGAACAGATGCCACAAACGCTTCAGGCGCAATAGCTCCAACAGGCGGAGGTAAAGGCGGTAATGCAAGATCCGTAGATACAGGAAGCGGAACTGTAGGAAGTGTTCCTGGCGGAGGTGGCGGAGGTGCTTATAGAATTGGTTCTGGAACTTCAGCCGGAGGAAATGGAGCAAATGGTCAGGTAAAATTAACTTGGGGACCACAAGAAATTAACGTAGAAGGAAATAATAGTACTATTGCAAATGGAGACAATACTCCATCAAGTGCAGACGGAACAGACTTTGGATCAGTTGACGCCAGTTTGGGAACAATAACAAAAACGTTTACAATCCAAAATATTGGTTCCAGTAACTTAATCCTCAGCACCATCAGTATAAACAGTACGGAATTTTCAATCACGGCAGAACCAACTTATCCTGCAACAATAACAGGTGCAAGTAGTACTACTTTTTCAACAACTTTTAACCCTACAAGTTCAGGAACCAAGACGGCAATTGTCAGTATCGGAAATAACGATAGTGATGAACTGTTATATACTTTTACAATAACAGGATCTGGAACCCAAACCTTTTATGATAGTGATGGCGACTTAGTCTTTGACAACATTGACATAGATGACGATAACGATGGCATCAAAGATGAAACCGAAGAATTAAATTGTGAATCAGCGAGTGCAAACAGAGTCAATTACAAATTCTTGAACGAAACATTTGGAACCGGAAACAGAACTACTATTAATACCACATATGACGCCTACTCTAGCTATTGTTATGAAGATGGAACCGCAGGAACCAATACGACAGATTGTCCCGATTTAAGTACTACCGATTTAAATGATGGAAAGTATACCGTAGGATCAAGCGCACAAATTGCGTCATGGGCAGCAAGCTATTGGTACTTAGGAAAAGATCATACCACACCTTCTGACCCTAACGGAAGAATGGCACTTTTTAATGCTTCATATACACCGGGAATTTTCTACACTGCACTAATAACTGGTTCGTTACCAAATGTTCCGATTACGTATAGTTTTTGGGTAATAAACTTAGATAGAACAGATGCTCCGGGAATCGCAACCCGATTAAGACCCAATATCAAAGTAGAATTTAGAGACCTCAACGACAACTTATTGGCTACTATAACAACTAACTCCATTACGGCGGATGGAAACTGGCACCAATTTACCTCATCGACATTATCCTTTAATGTAAGTGCTTTCAAAGTTATTTTTATCAATAACGAAACTGGAGGTACTGGTAATGATTTAGCCATTGATGACATTCAAATCACACAAACTTTATGCGATTTAGACTATGATGGTGTGGCTGATTTATTTGACTTAGATGCGGACAATGATGGTATAGAAGACGTCATTGAAGTAGGTTTAGGGAATTTAAGTAACGGAAAAGGAAAGATTAGTACCGCTTGGGCAGACACTAACAACAATGGTTTACACGATAGTGCAGAAGCAGCCGCTACCGTTGCTGCTATCGATTCTGATGGAGATGGCGTACCCGATTATATTGATTTAGATAGTGATAATGATACACTTTTTGATGTGGATGAATCAGGTGCGGGAAATACCAATGCGCCAACAGGCTATATCAATGGCGATGGCGATAGCACAGGTGACGGAAGAGGTGACGGATTAGAATCGGAAGCTTTCAGAAGTAAAGACACCAATGGTGACGGAATTATAGAAGGCTATGGAGATGGAATACTGGATCTTTATGATTACGGAATAGTTTCTGGAGCCACCACATCAATTAGTCCGGCTAATTTTCAGATTGCCTACGGAAATTTAGACCAAGGAACCACAACCGCACCTTACCTAAATTACGTTTTAGACACAGACAGTGATGGAATACCGGATTATCTGGATGTAAAATCCGACGGAGTAACTTTTGACATTTCAAAAACATTGTTTGCCAATTTAGACACTGATGCTGACGGAATCATTGGAGCTTCCGGATACAAAACTGATAGCGACAAAGATGGAATACTCGATTCTTTTGATACAAATACCGCTTATTTTGGTTCTCCAAGAGACTTAAACAAAAAATTATACCTTGATTTTGACGGAAGAAACGACTACGGCCAAAGTACCGCAATACTTGGAGGATTAGCCAGTGCAACCCTCATGGCATGGATAAATTTAAATGCAACATTTGCTGACGAAGGTGTAATTATTGGACAAGATAAATTTCAATTGCGAATTACAGCTGCCAAAAAACTCGAAGCAGAAGTAAATGGAACCACTGTTACATTCGGAACAGCCTTAAGCAGTTCTAGATGGTATCATGTTGGGGTAGTTTACAACGGTGATACCATACAATTATTTTTGAACGGAACTGTAGTGGAATCCCAAGCAAAAACTGGAGCTATTGATGCAGATGCATCCTTGCTAACCATCGGAAAAGCCCCGTTAATAAGTACAAAATATTTTAAAGGAAAAATAGATGAAGTACGCGTTTTTAACATAGGACTAACCGACTCTCAATTCCAACGTATCGTTTATCAGGAAATTAATGAAAATAGTATCCAGTTAACAGGAGCTATAATCCCTAAAGAGGTAGCAAAAGCAACCGAAACGGCAGTACCATTTGCCAATATGATTCGTTGCTACAGAATGGATGCTTACAAAGATGACGTCATAGACGATTTGAGTACCGCTGCTATTGACCTTACAGGAACAAAAATAGTCAATCATAAAAACATATATGTTCAAGAAGCACCAATGCCTTTTTTGACCGAACGAGACGGTGATTTTGCAACAGCAGTCAATAGCACAACAAAAGAAATTGCAGGGCAGGATATAATGGATCAAGATTGGTCTATTGTAAAAGTGCAACACAACATCACCGAAACAGCAAACAATATTGATTTAGGAATGTTGGTAGATGCGGGTAAAAACATCATCATCAATAATGATAACAAAATACAAAATGATTGGTATTTAAAATTAGACGGAAAAATAGATTTAGTTGGTCAATCTCAATTGGTACAAACCATAAACAGCGATTTAGATGTAGCAAGTTCCGGTTCTATAGAAAGAGACCAACAAGGACAATCCAACAAATACAATTATAACTATTGGAGTTCCCCGGTGAATCCCGTAAACACAACCGGTAACAATACGAATTATACCGTTGCCGAAGTAATGAAAGACGGAACAACAACTACACCCCAAAACATTACTTGGGTGTCAGGATATGACGGATCATTAACTACTCCGATAAGTTTAGCCAACTATTGGATATTTAAATTTGAAAACAATTTGAGTCTTTATGCCAATTGGATTCAAGCTGGACAAAGCGGCGCATTGCGAGTTGGGCAGGGATATACTTTAAAAGGATGTGGTGTTTCAGGAACACAAAACTATACCTTTACAGGAAAACCAAATAACGGAACGATAACTTCCAATACGGTTTCTGCCGGCCAGTTATTACTAGTAGGAAATCCTTATCCGTCAGCATTAGATGGGTATGCTTTCATCGAAGACAACCTGAATACTATAAACACAACGCAACAAAACGGTCTGAACGGAAGCTTATATTTCTGGGAACATTCCTCCGACAACAACACCCATATTTTGGTTGATTATAAAGGAGGTTATGCCGTTCTAAATTTATCTGGAGGTGTAGCACCTGTTGTACCAACCGGAATTAGCGGTGTAGGTTTAAGTGCAAAAATCCCGAAACAATACATTCCGGTAGGACAAGGATTCTTTGTCTACGGGAAAACAGGCGGCGGAGGTCCCGTAATTTTCAACAACGGTCAACGAAGTTTTCAAAAAGAAAGTGATATTCCTGCTTCTGCCGGTAACACGCTTTTTAAAACAAATACAACCAGCAAAAAAGCAAAAGTAGTAGTCACTAATACAAATGATCCGGTAAAAAAAGACACAAACAAAAAAATTCGTTTAGGATTTAATTCCTATAATAATTACCACCGTCAAGTCTTGTTAGCTTTTATGGGAGAAAAAGCAACCAGCGGAATCGATTATGGATATGATGCACGTAGAATGGATAATTATCCTAATGATATGTATTTAATAAATGGAAACGAAAAATTAGTAATAGAAGGAGAATCTGTTTTCAATAAAAAATCAAGCTATCCTATTGGGGTAAAAACAGCTACAGCCGGAGTTGTCGAGTTCAAATTAGATTCTTTAGAAAATTTCAATAAAGAACAACCAATATATATTTATGATGACGAAACAAAAACCTACAACGACATTCGTGAAAATGGATATAAAGTAACACTTCCACAAGGAGAAAATAAAACACGATTTGCACTTCGATTTAATGACAAAGTAAAAAGTAATACCAATGGAAACAATAGAAATAATGGCAATTTTGAAAATGAAGATCAAGATGAAAATAAATCAGAAGCGAATGGTACTATAGAACAAACCGTAACTGATAATCAAAATAACGATTATGACATTACGATTACACATCTTCAAGAAAGCAACATGCTGATCATCAACAATACAAAACCAGATATTACCGTAGAAAAAGTAACACTGTACAACAGCATTGGTCAGTCTGTCAATAGTTGGGAAGTTGGACAGCAAGAACAACAAAACATTCAAATTCCAATTAACAGCCTTAGCACAGGAATATACATTGCCCAAATTAAAACAACAACCGGAATAATCAGTAAAAAAATCATACTGAAATAGCCGTTTGAAACAGTAAACAGCGCTTTAAGTGAATTTTAATTTAACTTTAAATAAGTATTTGTTTTTTATTTTTATATTTGACAGATAGTTCATTACCCTAAAAAAACAATAAAATGAAAAAAATAATTACCCTTGTAGCACTTGTTTTGTTCACAATAAATATAAATGCCCAAGAAGCAAAAACAAGCACTACCGAAAAAGCTAAAAAAGAAAAATGTTGCTCCAAAAAAGAAACTAAGAAAATGAGCGCAGAAGAAATCGAAAAATGTCAGGCTAAATGTAAAGCAGAAGGTAAAAAATGTGAACAGAACACCAAAGCATCAGGAAAAAAATGTTCTGCTAAAAAATAATACCTTATAAATTTTAATAAAAAATGCCTCTGAATTCAGAGGCATTTTTGTTGGTACAAAACCGATATTTATTTTACTCTGACGCTCCATTCAAAATCCATTTCGGATACTTGTATGCCTTTTTCATCGGTTCCAATAGATTTCATCCAGAAGGTCTGCCCTTCCCCATTCGCAATAGTTTTCTGAATGGCTTCCGCTATTAAATGCCCATCTTTACAAACAAATGTGATGCGTCCAGTAGCTTTTTTGGTGAAATTTCCTTTATTATTAGCGACCAACATCGAAATTTTTCTATCGCTTTTTTGAATTTGATACATCACCAAAGCTCCGGTGGAGAGTTCTGCAGCCATTGCTTGCACCGCAAAATACATGGAGTTAAATGGATTTTGATTAATCCAACGGTGCTTCACGGATACTACACATTCCGTTTCATTAATTGCTTTAACACGAACACCACAAATAAAAGCCGAAGGCAATTTGAACAATAAAAATTGATTGAGTTTAGAGGCTGTAATTTTCATTAAAATGGATTTTATGGTAAAAATAGTTAAAAATTAGCCTGCTCGTTTTAATACTTCAATTATTTCGAAAAACAACAACAAACACAAGGCTTTAGAACGTAATACTGAAAATAAACAGTCCCATTTCACATTTTAAATTTGTTAATATTTTGTTAATATTTACTACTATGCGAAACAAGATACTGTCTTTTAGATATATATTTGCATAAGAAATTACTATATACTTTTAATCATGGAAACAACTACCGAAAGAAACACTGCCACATTTACTCATTTGAGTGCCTTAAGCCAATATATAATTCCGTTTGGAAATTACATATTCCCAATACTTATCTGGACTTCCGGTAAGGACAAATCAGAATTTGTAAATCACCACGGAAAAGAAACGCTAAATTTCCAATTGAGTCTGTTGCTGTATTCTTTGGTATTGGCGATAATCGCAATTCCAATTTTAGTATTCACCATATTCAAAAATATTCCATTCCAAAAGTTGATACATCACCATGATTTTGTTTTTAATGATTTCACTTTTGGAGACAATATCGGAATCATTACAATAGGACTGGTTTGCGTTTTTATCTTCTTCGGATTGAAAATAGCAGAATTTTTTCTCATCATAAATGCTTCCATAAAAGCCTCAAACGGAGAAAAATACAAATACCCGCTGACCATACCTTTTATCAAATAAAAGCCAAATAGTAATCACAAATCATCAATCAAAAAATGAATAGTTTAATCATCAAAAAAATCAAAAATCAGCATTATGAACATTGAAAACACAAAAGCACAGATGCGTAAAGGTGTTCTCGAGTTTTGCATCTTATCCGTTCTAAAACAGAAAGATGCGTACACTTCAGAAATATTAGACACTTTGAAAAACGCAAAATTATTAGTCGTGGAAGGAACAATTTATCCGCTGCTTACCCGACTTAAAAATGACGGATTACTCAACTACCGTTGGGAAGAATCAACATCAGGACCACCACGAAAATATTACGGCCTGACCGAAATTGGACAAACTTTTTTAAATGAACTCAATGGCACTTGGACCGAATTATCTGATGCCGTAAACCTAATCACCAACCAAAAATAATAGTCATGAACAAAACTGTAAATATAAACCTAGGCGGAATGTTCTTTCATATCGATGAAGATGCATACCAAAAATTAACACGATATTTTGATGCCATAAAACGTTCTTTATCGAATTCATCCGGACATGATGAAATCATAAAAGATATCGAAATGCGTGTTTCGGAATTATTGACCGACAAACAAAAAAGCGACAAACATGTCATCGGTTTAAAAGATGTGGATGAAGTGATTGCGGTAATGGGACAACCGGAAGATTACATTATTGAAGATGAATTGAAAGAAGCTCAAACCAATAACAACTCTTCAAACAGAAAGTCAAAAAAACTGTATCGCGATAAAGAAAAAGGAATGATTGGCGGAGTTGCATCAGGATTGGGTCACTACTTTGGAATTGATGCCGTTTGGATTCGAATTGTATTGATACTATTAGTTTTCGCTGGATTTGGAACTGGTATCCTGGCCTATATCATCCTTTGGGTGGTCACTCCGGAAGCGATTACCACATCCGAAAAACTGGAAATGACTGGTGAACCGGTTAATATTTCGAATATCGAAAAAAAAGTAAGAGAAGAATTTGAAAATGTCTCCGGAAAACTAAAAAATGTAGATTATGATAAATATGGCAACCAAATAAAAACGGGCGCCAGCAAATTAGGAAACTCATTTGGTGATTTTATCATGAGTGTTTTTAAGGTTTTTGCAAAATTTTTAGGAATCATTTTAATCATAAGTGGTTTTGCAGTTCTAATTTCTTTATTCATTGCCGTATTCACTTTAGGCTCTTCTTCTTTTATTGATGTGCCATGGCAAGGTTTCATTGAAGCCGGAAATTTCACCGATTACCCAATTTGGTCGTTTGGTTTACTGATGTTTTTTGCAGTAGGAATCCCGTTCTTTTTCTTAATACTGTTAGGTTTTAAATTATTGACACCCAACTTAAAATCAATAGGAAACATTGCAAAATATACGTTGTTAGCCATTTGGTTAATCGCAATTGCTATACTAATTTCTATTGGCGTAAAGCAAGCATCAGAAATAGCATATGATGGA
The DNA here is from genome assembly GCF_027474525.2 of Flavobacterium lacustre. Taxonomy (NCBI): domain Bacteria; kingdom Pseudomonadati; phylum Bacteroidota; class Flavobacteriia; order Flavobacteriales; family Flavobacteriaceae; genus Flavobacterium; species Flavobacterium lacustre. Next base: position 1,878,438 of record NZ_CP114882.2, on the reverse strand, counting down.
AAAACAGTTCAAAAACAAACCATTAATTTAATACCAAATGATACTTTGTATGTAAAATTCAAATACAATGAATACTATACAGATGATATCAATGACAGAGATGAATTCAAATTTGTACAAGACTCTGCTAACCATGAGTTGATTTATTCTAACAATGTAAGTTTAAGAATTCTTCATACAGATGAAAAGCTGCCGTACATTCAAATCGAAAAAACAGCAAAAGGAAAATCATTTCAAGATGCCAAACAAAGAGCTGAAAAAATAAATTACGGAGTTAAAATTGAAGGAAATCATTTAATTTTAGACAATTATATCCTGACAGAAGTTAGCAATAAATTTCGCGGTCAGGAGATAGAACTCTCTTTATATTTACCGGAAGGAACTTTGCTGAAACCAGATGCTTCTGTTGAAAATTACGACCGTTCTGATGATGAATTTTTCAATATGCATTACAGCTCAGACAACTATGTTTATAAAGTGGAAAGCTCTCAAATTAAATGTTTGAATTGCCCGGCCGATGAAAATGAATATAATGATGTTGAAATAAATGAGACAGACAATGATAGTATTCAAACCTCTGTTACTATCAACAAAGAAGGCGTTTCTGTAAAAAATGACACCATCATTAACTCAAAAAATAATATTAAAGAATTAAAGATTAATAAAGACGGTATTATTATTAAAACCAACTAGTTATGATCAAGCTAATCACATTACTCACAAAATTGATTATTGTTGCCTTAACAGCATTATTTTTTGCCTCTTGCAACAACATTATCGGTCATAAATCAATTGAAGGAAGCGGAAATGTAACTACCGAAAAAAGAATTGTTCAAGGCGATTTTAAAAGTGTAGAAGTCAGCAACGCTATAGATGTCGTGATAGAACAATCGGATAAAACCGAAATTATAGTCGAAGCCGATGATAATTTACAAAAAGGAATCACAACAAAGGTAGAAAACGGAAAACTGATTATTGCCTGCGATTACAATTCTTTCACAGATGTTTCCTCGAAAAAAGTAACGGTAAAAATGCCAATTATAGAGGATTTAGAAACTTCGAGTGCAGCATCAATTACAAGTATAGGAACTATAAAAGGAGAAAATATTCGTTTACATTCCTCTAGTGCCTCAAATATAAATGCTACCGTCAAAGCGGATACCATAAATTGCGATTCCAGCAGCGGAAGCAGTATCAACATCAACGGTCTGACTTTGCAACTAAAAATAAGTGCTTCCAGCGGCAGTACTATTGAAGCGAATGATTTATTAGCGAACGAAATAACTGCAGACGCATCGAGCGGAGGAACAATAAAAGTGCATCCTATTGTAAGTCTGAATGCGGAGGCCTCAAGCGGAGGTACTGTTAACTATAATTCAGTTCCAAAATCAATTCAAAAGAATACAAATTCAGGCGGAAGCATCAATCAGCAATAAGAATTTTTCTGCTAAAATTATAAAGAAAATCATCCATCAAAAGTGGATGATTTTTTTATATTTGTAAACATCCTAATCCAAATGAAAATGAAAAAATACGCTACCATACTCCTACTCGTTTTAGTGACTACTATAGCTTTGGCACAAAAAAAAGAAAAAATAAAGGGATCAAAAACGGTAACAACAGAACTTAAGGAAGTAGAGCGTTTTAATGCTTTGGAAGTAGCCGATAATCTGGAAGTTTCGCTGGAAAGAGGAGAAAAAAATGAACTAAAAATTGAAGCCGATGACAATCTTCACGAAATCATTTCAGTTGAAGTAAGAGACCATATTTTGCGCATATCTACATCAAAAGAAGCCGTAAATTATAAAAAGCTAATGGTAAGAATCACTTATACAAAAGATTTTAATAGTGTGACCGCTAAAGACAATACGATTATCAATGCTATACAAGAGCTTCAATTGAACGACATTTCATTCAAAACACAAAATTATTCACAGCTCTATTTGAATGTCAATGCTAAAAATTTTATTTTACAATCTGATGACAAATCAAAAATAGAACTTAATTTAAAATCGGAAAATGCGACTATTGAATTGAGTAAAAATGCGGCTCTGAAAGCATTGATCAACAGCGTGGATTTGAAATGTGATGTATATGAAAAGGCCAATGCAAATCTTGAAGGTGATGTTACAAATGCAGTGATACGCATGGACAATAATTCGGTTTTAACAGGAAATAAACTGACCGTAAAAAATGTGGATTTAACTACCGAAAGTTATAGCAATTGTAGCATTTTTGCAGAAACTACGATTACTATTGACGCCAAAGAGAAATCGGAAATCCAACTTTTAGGAAATTCAAAAATAGAAATAAGACAATTTGCTGACGAAGCCAAACTGCTCAAAAAATTAAAATAGTAAACAGCTTATAAAAACAAAAAGTCCTGATTATAAACTAATCAGGACTTTTTTATACCATACTTTTTGCTGTCGATTATTCTTTTGCGGCCAAATAACGTTCTGCATCAAGAGCAGCCATACATCCAGTTCCTGCGGCAGTAATGGCTTGACGATACACATGATCGGCAGCATCTCCTGCAACAAAAACACCTGCAACATTGGTTTTTGAAGTTCCCGGCGTATTAACAATATATCCGGTTTCATCTAATGTCAGATACTCTTTAAAAATATCGGTATTGGGTTTGTGACCAATCGCAACAAAGAATCCTGTTGCCTCAATATCAAAAATTTCGCCTGTTGTTTTATTTTTTGCTTTCACACCGGTAACCACTTGTTCGTCCCCTAATACTTCTACAGTATCGTGATTCATAAGTATAGTAATATTTTCCGTTTTGCGAACACGTTCTTCCATGATTTTTGAAGCTCTGAATTTCTCGCTACGCACTAACATGGTTACTTTTTTACAAAGTTTAGACAAATAATGTGCTTCTTCACAAGCAGAATCTCCAGCTCCAACAATTACTACTTCTTGGTTTCTGTAGAAAAAACCGTCACAAACTGCACAAGCAGAAACTCCACCACCCATTTTTAAATAATGCTGTTCCGATGGTAATCCTAAATATTTAGCCGAAGCACCTGTTGAAATAATTACTGTTTCACAATGCAATTCGATGCTGTCGTTAATCCAAACTTTATGAATATCACCTGAAAAATCAACCTTTGTAGCCCAACCATCACGAACATCAGCACCAAAACGCTGCGCTTGAGCTTGTAATTGCACCATCATTTCAGGTCCTGTAACACCATCAACATAACCCGGGAAATTTTCTACTTCATTTGTAGTGGTCAATTGACCTCCAGGCTGCATTCCTTGGTACAAAATGGGATTCATATTCGCTCTGGCGGCATAAATTGCTGCAGTATAACCTGCTGGACCAGAACCTATAATAAGACATTTAATTTTTTCGATTGTATCAGACATAGTAAAGGTGTTTTTTATATTTTAAACAGTACAAAAATAAGGCATAATTAGTAGAATACAGAAACCTAATAATCAGTTTTTGTTATTATGCAATAAAAAAATCCCTCCTGAATACACAGAAAGGATTTTGTCGGGGTGGCAGGATTCGAACCTGCGACCTCCTGCTCCCAAAGCAGGCGCGATAACCGAGCTACGCTACACCCCGAAAGCGGGTGCAAATATAGAACTATTTTTTACTTTTGCAAAATAATTTCAGAAATAAGAGCTAATTTTTAATGAGTAAAAGTAAACAGAAAAAATAAGGTTCTAATAGGCCTAAATAAAAACCGCAACCTTTTATATTAAGCTAATAACGGCATATTGACATTAATTGCTGATTTAGGTATTATTGTAACCAAAATTCAAGTCGTTAATGTTGCAAATGGCCTAGCCCAAATGGAAGTGGAAAGCTTCGCCGCTGGAGTTCCTATTTTTTTCCAGACAGAAAAGAGCGACCAAAGGAAGCTCCTTTTATGACATTGAAAAAAAAGGAACTCCAGCAAGAACTTGTAACGCACAGTTGGAACAGCTCCTGAAAAAGAGTCTTACATTTATAAAACACAAATCGTTCAAATGGCGAGGAATCAGACTTTAACAAATGTTAACAAAATAGATTTTCAAAAACGATAATTAATTGTATTTTTACGGTTCAAAATTTAGAAAAATAAATGGGCAAAATCATCGCGATTGCTAATCAAAAAGGAGGGGTTGGAAAGACTACAACATCAGTAAATCTAGCCGCTTCATTGGGTGTTTTAGAAAAAAAAGTATTACTAATAGATGCTGATCCTCAAGCTAATGCCACATCAGGCCTGGGTATTGATGTTGAAACTATCGAAATAGGAACCTACCAAATTTTAGAACACAGCCATACTCCCAAAGAAGCTATTATAAAATGTACTGCTCCAAACGTGGATGTAATTCCGTCGCATATCGACTTGGTTGCGATAGAAATTGAATTAGTCGACAAAGAAAACAGGGAGTACATGCTTAAAAAAGCATTGGAAAGCATCAAAGACGATTACGATTATATTATCATAGATTGCGCACCTTCACTGGGATTACTGACTTTGAATGCACTGACAGCGGCTGATTCTGTAATTATTCCGATTCAATGTGAATATTTTGCATTAGAAGGTTTAGGGAAGCTTTTGAATACAATCAAAAGCATTCAAAAAATCCACAATGCAGATTTAGACATCGAAGGATTATTATTGACCATGTTTGACTCCAGATTGCGTTTATCAAACCAAGTGGTCGAAGAGGTTCAAAAGCATTTTAACGATATGGTTTTTGAAACCATAATTCAAAGAAATGTAAAATTGAGCGAAGCACCGAGTTTTGGGGAAAGTATTATAAATTATGATGCCACCAGCAAAGGAGCTACCAATTACCTGCATTTAGCGCAAGAAGTGATTAAGAAAAATAGCAAATAATTTATGGCAAAAGCACTGAAAAAACAAGCCTTAGGAAGAGGATTATCTGCCTTGTTGAAAGATCCGGAAAACGATATAAAATCGGTTAACGACAAAAATGCGGATAAAGTTGTTGGAAATATTATAGAGCTTGAAATTGATGCTATAGAAATAAATCCGTTTCAGCCCAGAAGTAATTTCAACGAGGAATCGTTAAGAGAACTGGCAACTTCTATAAAAGAATTGGGGGTGATTCAACCCATTACCGTTCGAAAATTAGACTTCAATAAATACCAATTAATTTCGGGAGAGCGACGTCTTCGGGCATCTACCTTGGTGGGACTGACTACTGTACCCGCTTACATCCGAATTGCTAATGACAACGAATCCTTGGTTATGGCCTTGGTGGAAAATATTCAGCGTCATGATTTGGACCCGATAGAAATTGCACTTTCGTACCAAAGATTGATTGATGAAATTCAATTAACTCAGGAACAAATGAGTGAACGTGTGGGTAAAAAACGCTCTACGATTGCGAATTATTTGAGACTTTTGAAACTAGACCCCATCATTCAAACAGGAATTCGAGACGGTTTCATCAGTATGGGACATGGTCGCGCTATAATCAATATTGAAGATCAAGATATTCAAACTGATATTTATCAAAAAATTGTAAGCCAGAATCTTTCGGTTCGGGATACGGAAGCTTTAGTAAAAAACTACCAGGAAAGTTTAAAACCAAAACCGGAAGGAAAAGCTAAAACAGCCTCTTTTGATATTAATGATGCTCAAAAAAATACATTCAACACCTATTTTGGAACTAAAGTAGACGTTAAAGTAGCCGGAAATGGGAAAGGTAAAATTACAATACCCTTTCAATCCGAAGAGGATTTGAACAGAATCATCAAACTAATAAACGGATAGTGCATAAAATCATTTCCATAGGGCTATTCCTTTTTATTTTAGGAAACGCAACCGTTTTTGCACAAACAAAAACGGATACAGTCCTTGTCGCAAAAGACACTTTAAAATCGAATGATATTGACCCGTTAACTCCGGCAAAAGCAGCTTTTTATTCGGCAGTTTTACCGGGTTTAGGACAAGCCTACAATAAAAAATACTGGAAAATCCCACTTGTTTATGGTGCGATGGGAACCAGCCTCTATTTTTACATTGACAATAATAAAAAATACCATCAGTATCGTGATGCGTACAAACGCCGATTAGAAGGGTACACCGATGATGATTTTAGCTACTTAGATAAAACCCGATTGATTGCGGGTCAGAAATTTTACCAACGAAATAGAGATTTATCTGCTTTAATCACTTTAGCTTTTTATGCCTTAAATATCATTGACGCTAATGTTGATGCAGCTTTAATACAATTTAATGTCGACGAAAATCTATCGTTAAGACCAATAATCTATCCGAATGATGTAACATTCAAAACAAATGTTGGACTAACTATTAATTATAATTTTTAAAGAGTTGATAATACAACAGTCTACGCTTTAATTTTTAATTTCAAATATAAAAAATAAATGAAAATTGCGCTTTTAGGATACGGAAAAATGGGTCAGGTAATTGAGAGAATTGCTACAGAAAGAGGTCATGAAATTGTTTTGAAAAAAGACGAATTTAATACCTATGAAGGATTGTCTGATGCCGATGTTGCCATAGACTTTAGTGTCCCATCTGCTGCTGTAGATAATATTTCAAGTTGCTTTCATGCTAATGTTCCGGTAATTTCAGGAACAACAGGCTGGTTAGACCGTTATGACGAAATGGCGGCACTTTGTACAGCAAAAAATGGCGGATTTATTTCTAGTTCAAACTTTAGTTTAGGCGTAAATATTTTCTTTGAATTGAATGAATATTTAGCCAAAATAATGGCACAATTTGATTCCTATAAAGTAACCATGGAAGAGATTCATCATACCCAAAAACTTGATGCGCCAAGCGGAACCGCAATTTCATTAGCAAAAGGAGTAATTGAAAACAGCAATTATACAAACTGGACATTAGAAAATCCGGATTCCAATCACCCGAGCGATAGCGAACTGGCGAAGCAAATTCATATCGAAGCTAAAAGAATAGGAGATGTACCGGGCACACACACCGTGACTTATGAATCTGTAGTAGATGCTATCGAAATAAAACACACCGCACACAATCGGGAAGGATTTGCTCTGGGTGCCGTTATTGCTGCAGAATGGATTGTGGGGAAACACGGAATATTTACAATGAAAGACGTATTAAATTTAGAACATAAAAAATAGACAAAAGCCTGTTGATTTTTTAAATCAGAAGGCTTATTAATCAAAAAATAAACACATTATGACACTATATCAATGGTTTGTATTTTTTTTACTGATACAAATAATCCACTTTTTGGGAACATGGAAACTATACGAAAGTGCCGGAAGAAAACGCTGGCAGGCTGCTGTTCCGATATATAATGCAATTGTTTTAATGAAAATCATCGGTCGCCCTACTTGGTGGACGATTTTACTTTTTATTCCAATTATTAACCTGATTATGTTTCCGGTTATCTGGGTAGAAACGTTAAGAAGCTTTGGAAAAAGAAGTACCTTAGATACCGTTTTAGGAATTGTTACTTGTGGATTATATATCTTTTATATCAATTACACACAACCGCTGAATTACATCACCGACCGAAGCATTCATCCTGAAAATAAAGCCGCCGATACGCTAAGTTCATTACTTTTTGCTGTAATTGTGGCGACTTTAGTTCATACGTATTTAGTACAACCATACACCATTCCTACCTCTTCTTTAGAGAAATCTTTATTAATTGGTGATTTTCTTTTTGTAAGCAAAATGAATTATGGCGCCAGAGTCCCAATGACTACTGTTGCCTTACCTATGGTTCATGATTCGATTCCTTTGACAAAAAGCAAATCGTATCTGTCTTGGCCTGAATTGCCCTATTTAAGACTTCCTTCTTTTCAGAAAGTAGCCAAAAACGATATTGTAGTATTCAACTGGCCGTCCGATACCGTACATTATTTCTTCGAAAGAAAAGGAACTCCCGGCGTAATAAAACCAATTGACAAGAAATCGAATTATGTAAAAAGATGCCAAGGAACTCCTGGAGATCTTTTTGCAATCAAAGACGGAATCGTTTACATAAACAACAAAGAATTAGTACTTCCGGAACGGGCAAAACCACAATACGAGCATACCGTTTACGCAGCCAAAGGAGTTTCAAATGAACTTCTAATGGCGACGGGTTCAACAGAATTTTCAAGAACCTATATTATTAAACCAAGCAACGAAATCCAATCTGAGGCTATAAAACCTTATGTTACTGCAGCAAGAGAAAATGCAGATCATTCCTATACCATTCAAACAGGCTTCAAAGGAATTCCTTTAAGTGTAATTCAAAGTTCAGGTATTTATGCACAAGAACAATATGAAGCCCAAAACAATGTAAATTTGACTTTAAAAGCGGCGGCTGTTTTAAGAAACAATACCAGCATCGATTCGGTAGTACGCTATATTGACAAAAAACCACAAGGAACAGACGTTTTTCCACACGATGGCAAATGGACTATTGATAATTATGGCCCTATGTTAATTCCGGAAGCGGGTAAAACCATCACTTTAAACAAAGAGAATTTACCTTTGTACAAAAGAATAATCACTACATACGAAAACAATACATTAGAAGTAAACGGAGACGAAATCAAAATTAACGGCCAAGTAACCTCTACTTATACCTTTAAACAAAATTACTATTGGATGATGGGGGATAACCGACACCGCTCTGAAGATAGCCGTTATTGGGGATTTGTTCCTGAAGATCATATCGTAGGAAAACCTATTTTTATCTGGTTAAGTATTGACCCTAATGCAAGCGGGTTAGAAAAAATTCGTTGGGAACGTTTGTTTACCACTGTAAGCGGCGAAGGAGAACCGCAATCGTATTTCAAAATATTCTTAATCGGTTTAGTTGCCTTTTTTGTTGGAGAATATTTCTGGAAAAGAAGAAAAGAGAAAAAAAACTAATCAAAAGTCATAAAATCAAAAGTCATAAAGGTATATTCATTATAACTTTATGACTTTTGTCTTTAAAATTTTAAAAGCTTTATAAAAAATGGACATTCTAATCCATCCTACTTATTTCCCTTCCATCAGCCATTTTGTTGCATTGACGCAATCAGAACGGATTACATTTGAAACAGCCGATAATTTCCAAAAACAAACCAATCGCAACCGAACGTATATCTATAGCCCAAACGGAATTCAACTTTTGAATATACCGGTAAAACATTCAAAATTAAGCCATCAAAAAACAAAAGACATTCAAATTGAAAATGATTTTGAGTGGCAAAAACAACATTTCAAATCATTGGAAGCCGCATACAGAAGTTCTCCTTTTTTTGAATATTTTGAAGACGATATCCGTCCAATTTTCGAGAAAAAACATACCTATTTACTGGATTTAAATTTCGAAACATTTGATTTTATCTTAAAATCCATGAGATTGAAATTAGAGTATGAAACAACAACCGAATACATTCAGGAGGTAGACACTACAATAATTACCGATTTTAGAGAACTCGCTAATGGAAAAAAAGACACGTCTGAATTTGAAAGTTACACTCAGGTTTTTGATGACAAACATGGCTTTATCAATAATCTAAGCGTTTTGGATGTGTTGTTTAATGAAGGTAAATTTGCTTTGGATTATTTGAAAAACCAAAAAATACAGTAGTAAAAATTCGTTTATTCAAAAGCCAATTTCGCCATAATAGGATAATGATCTGAATTGACAAACTCAGGAAAGCTTTCAAACTGTTTGATTTTCATTTTTTCATCCGCTAAAATGTAATCAATTCTGGCTGGATAATACCTGAATTTATACGTAGCACCAAATCCTTTTCCGGCTTCTTCAAAGCAATCTTTCAGTTTACCTTTGATGTCTCTGTACACATAAGAAAAGGCGCTGTTATTCATATCACCACAAATAATTACAGGATAAACACAGTCTTTTTTGTGTTCTTTAAACATCTCCGCTTGTTGTTGTTGCTGCTTAAAGGCTTTACTGATTCGATGATACAATAATTGGGATTTTTGCTGATTGATGACATCAATATTATCATTAATTTCATTAACATCAGGCGATATTTTTATGGATTGCAAGTGCATATTATAGACTCTGATGATGTCTTTCCCTTTTTTTATATCTGCAAAAATCACATTGTTACTGGAATTTGGAAAAACAATATTGCCTTCCGCAATAATAGGAAATTTAGAAAAAATAGCCTGACCTGATTTAATTTGGTTTCCACCCATAAAAATATACTTATGCGGATAAACTTTCAAATCAATATCAGCAGAAGAAGAGAATTCCTGAATACAAAGGATATCAGGATTTTTATCATTGATAAAAGCTAAAATTTCTGAAGGAACATCATCTCTGTCCAACCATTTGAACACGTTAAACAAACGCACATTATAACTCATTACCGTAAAATCTTTTTCGCTTTCCGGAAAATCTTTGCTGGAAAATTTATAGAATTTATTGATGAAAGTAATACCCATCAACAACACTAATCCGGAGAGAATCATACGTTTCTTGAATTGTAGCGCCCAATAAATAAAGAACAAGCCATTCAAAATAAAGAATAACGGCATGAATAAGGTAAGAACCGATAATAACGGAAAAATTTTGGGAGCCAGAAACGGTAAAAGATAAGCGCTGAATGTCAATACAGTCAAAACTATATTCAAAAAAAACATTCCTTTATTAAACCATGACAGGTTCTTCATCTTTTCTTTTTTGTAATCAGTAATCTACTGATTTATTTTCCTGCTTTGAACAAAAACTCTTTTTCTTCTTGGGTCAGACAATCATAACCGGATTGGCTGATTTTATCTAAAATTTCATCGATTTGTTGCTGTGCTTTATCTTTTGTGACAATTCTGGAAGCTCCTTTTTCAATTGGTTTACTATAATTTTTGTGTACTTTTTTGAAAGGAGTTGACGGGGATTTTTTAAACAAATTAGCCAAAAAATCAAAAAAACCAGATACTATTTTACTTAAATCAGTTCCATTTTGAAGCAATTTAATAAAAATAAAACCAAAAACCGCACCTGACAGATGAGAAATATGCCCTCCTGTATTTTCTAATCGGAATTGCATTAAATCAAGCAGAAGAATCACCGCCGTGATATGCCACAATTTTACATTTCCTATGAGCAACAACCTGACATTCATCAATGGATAATAGGTTGTAGTTGCTACCAAAATAGCCATAATGGCTGCTGATGCTCCAACAATGGATGAACTCAAATTCAAAAAATAAAATCCGGACACAAAAGCAATACCAGCAAATACAGCACTTAAAACATACAATCCTAAAAATTGTTTAGGCGTAAAATAAGTCAAAAATAAGTTGCCAGAAAAATTTAAAACCAACATATTGAAAAACAAATGCCCAAATCCATCATGAAAAAAAGCGTAGGTCAAAAGAGTCCATGGTTTCATAACAAAAACAGACGGATCCGAAGATAAAGCAATCCATTCGGGGAAATCAAAAGTTCCTCTTTTGAAAGAATAAAAAAACAAGGATAGCAAAAAGCAAATCACATTCCATACAATAAGCTTGAAGGGCATCCCTCCTAACTTATATTGTAATTTCAAATCGTCAATAATACTGCTCATTTTTATAATTTAGATTTAGTTTTTTGACTTAGTTGGTTGCTACAAAATAGAAGCTGTACTTAATTCCAACGATTTTGGTTAAACTGATTTTTCTTCCAATACCACATAATAATGAATCCGAACAATGCGCCGCCAACATGAGCAAAATGGGCAATTCCTCCACCTCCGAAAATTGACTTTCCCGAAATTCCTAGATACAAATCGACCAAAACTAAACCGGGCACAAAGTATTTAGCTTTTATAGGCACAGGAATAAACATTAAAGCCAATTCAGCATTAGGAAACATAAAAGCAAAAGCTACTATTATACCGTAAATTGCTCCCGAAGCACCTACCGCAGTTCCTAAATAGGCACTCGTAAAATTCTGAAAATCCGAAACAGAAAGTAATTCCTGCCATCTGGTATCTATTTTACCTTCATTAAGGACTTGTAGTATTTCAGATTTTGGAAATCCATTAGCCATCAAGGTATTTAAACTTTCTTGAAAATAGTAATAATTCACTCCGGTGTGCAACAAAGCCGAACCCAATCCACAGGAAATATAAAAAAATAAAAATTTCTTACTTCCCCACATATGCTCTAAAGCAGAACCAAAAGAATACAAGGCAAACATATTAAAGAAAATATGCATAAATCCTCCATGCATAAACATATGAGAAAGCGGTTGCCAGAATCCGAAAGCAGGATTTTCCGGAAAATGCAAAGCCAAAATTTTATATGCGGAATCCCCTAAAATCAGAGTTCCAATAAAAAACAAAACATTAATAATAATTAACTGTTTGACTGTTTCGGTTACGTTTCTCATAAGGCAAATTTTTTATCTAAATCTTCCACACGCATCGTGATGAAAGTAGGTTTTTGAAATGGGGAAACATTTGGGTCTTTACAGGCAAAAAGCCCGTTTACCAAATTTTCCTGTTCTTTTTCGGTTAAATAAGTTCCGGTTTTTACGGCTAAACTTCGGGCCATAGATTTAGCAATAGAATCATTTTGACTGAAACTACTTTCCGGAATTCCGTCTTGTAAATCACTTAATAATTGTTCCAAAACTATAGAAACTTCACTTTCGGTAACATTCACCGGAATACCCGAAATAACAATATGATCTTCATTCGTTTCTTCAAAAACAAATCCGGTGTTCATCAACGAAAGTTGTAAATCAGCAATCAATTCCATTTCATTTAACGAAAAAAACAAGTTCAACGGAAACAACAATTGCTGACTTGATGCTTGATGAACGGTCATATTTACCAGAAATTGTTCATACAAAACACGCTGATGCGCCCGTTGTTGATCTACAATAACCATCCCGGATTTTATAGGCGAAACGATATATTTTTTATGAATCTGATACGTTTTTTGTACTACCTGCTCCACTTCTTCATCATTAAACAAAGAAGAAGTCACTTCTTCATTTTCATTTTCAAAAGAAAAATCGTTTTTTCCGGAAAAGGTTTCCGTGTCCTGTTTTAATCCCACATACAAACTTTCCCAGTTGGCAGTCGCCTCCGGTTTACGGTAATTCGAGAATTGTTTATTGGGTTTATCTGCTGCAAAAGGATTAAAAGTACCATCAACTTGAATCGTTGGTGTTGCGCCTTCTAAATCTTTATAATGGTAAGGAGTATCTAAATTTGCGTCACGCTCAAAATCCAAAACGGGCGCTACATTAAACTGTCCCAAACTATGCTTAATCGAAGCTCTCAAAATAGCATATAAAGCCTGCTCATCGTCAAATTTAATCTCCGTTTTAGTGGGATGAATATTGATATCAATAGTGTTGGGCGGAACAGATAAGTATAAAAAATAACTCGGTTGCGCACCATCTTTTAAAATACCATCGTAAGCTGCCATCACAGCATGATGCAAATAGCCACTTTTTATAAATCGGTCATTAACAAAGAAAAACTGTTCTCCACGGTTTTTTTTGGCAAATTCGGGTTTGCTCACAAATCCCTGAACGGCGACTATTTCGGTTTCTTCTTGAACAGGAACTAATTTCTCATTGGTTTTTCCTGAAAAAACACCAACAATTCTCTGTCTTAAACTGGCAGGCGGCAAATTAAACATTTCGCTGCCATTATGATAAAAGGTAAAATGAATTTTAGGATGTGCCAACGCTACTCTTTGAAATTCATCGATAACATGGCGGTATTCCACAATATCTGATTTCAGAAAGTTTCGTCGCGCCGGAATATTAAAAAATAGATTCTTAACCGCAAAAGAAGTTCCTTTTGGCAGGACAGCAACCTCTTGAGAAACAAATTTACTACCTTCAATAATAAGATGCGTTCCCAGTTCTTCCTGCTCTTGTTTGGTTTTCATTTCTACATGCGCGATAGCCGCAATAGAAGCTAATGCCTCTCCACGAAACCCTTTAGTATGTAAGGAAAATAAATCTTCCGCATGACGGATTTTGGAAGTGGCATGACGCTCAAAACACAATCGGGCATCTGTTACACTCATACCTAAACCATTGTCTATGACTTGTACCAATGACTTTCCTGCGTCTTTTATAATCAACTTGATGTCGGTTGCTCTGGCATCAACGGCATTTTCCAATAATTCTTTTACTACAGAAGCAGGTCTTTGTACGACTTCTCCAGCCGCAATTTGATTGGCAACATGATCAGGAAGTAATTGTATAATGCTCGACATTAATTTTTTGTTTGGGGTTTAAGGTTTATTTTTTTTACAAAACCAAAGAATACAAATTTAAGGAATTTCTATTGGGTTTTGTAGTGTAGTTAATCATAAAAAAAACAAAAAACCTATACTATTTTAAGGAATAGTATAGGTTTTAAAAATTTATTTTACTTTTATTATTCTTCTAATTGCAAAGGCAGGTTTTCGATTTGTAAAGCGCCTGATGATAATAAATGTTGATTATCTATTTGATGTGATAAAGAAGCCTGCTGACGAATATAAGCCATTTTTATAGCTGCAATAGCCGCTTCAGTTCCTTTATTTCCGTGAATTCCTCCACTTCGGTCAATCGATTGTTGCAATGTATTATCTGTCAAAACACAAAAAATAACCGGAACATCCGTTTGTACATTCAAATCCTTAATACCTTGAGTAACGCCTTCACAAACAAAATCAAAATGTTTTGTTTGCCCTTGAATCACACAACCAATAACGATTACAGCATCTACATTTTGCGTTTGCAACATTTTCTTAGCGCCATAAATTAACTCAAAACTTCCTGGAACATTCCAACGAATAATGTTTTGCGAAGGAACTTGATTTTCCTGAAGTGTTTGAATTGCACCATCAAAAAGGCCTTCTGTTATGATTTCGTTCCACTCCGAAACGACAATTCCAAAACGAAAATTTCTGGCATCTGGAACGGTATTTTTATCGTACTCAGATAAGTTTTTATTTACGGTAGCCATCTTTATTTTAGATTATGAATAACCGTTTTTAGATTACAGCAAAAACTGAAATCCGCCATCTGTTATCTGTTAACTTCAATCTGTTATCTGCACTGCAACCTGAATTCCTTCAATCTAAATTTACTTATTGTGCCAATCCAATTAAAACATCTACTGAAGCAGCTTCTGGACTTGCATCATAATTGTCTTTTACATCTGTAAAATATTTCAAAGCGTCTTCTTTATTTCCTAAAGCCAAAGCTGTTTTTCCGGCTTTCAACAAGAAACGTGGCGTAGTGAAATCATTTTTACTTACTTCAACCGCTTTCAAATAGTTTTCTAAAGCTTCTTTAGGTTGATTTTTCTGAGCGTATGCATCGCCTATTGCTCCTTTTGCCAAAGCACTTAAAACAACATCTTCTGAACTGAATTTTCCTAAATAATCAATTGCTTCTGTATATTTTCCAGTATTCAAATAAGCAATACCTGCGTAATAATTAGCTAAATTACCTGCATCTGTACCTGAATATTCAGCAGCAATTTTCACAAAACCAAATTTACCTTCAGAACCATTCAAAGATAAGGCATATAAAGAGTCGCTGGCAACTCCGTCTGTAGCTTTTTGAAAATTTTGTTGAGCAACAAACATTTCATTGGCAGCTTCATCTTGTTTTGGTGCAGCAATAAATTTTTGATACGCCAAATATCCAACTGTGATTAAGGCAACACCTGCCACTAATCCTATAATTATCTTTTGGTTTTTAGCAACCCAGTCCTCTGTTTTTGAAGCTGTTTCATCTAACGTGGAGAAAACTCCCGCTGTTGCACTGTCTTTTTCATCTACTTTTACATCTTCAACAACCGCTGTTACTTCTTTTTCTTTTGGTGCTTTATATCCTCTTTTACTATAAGTAGCCATTTACATTTAATTTAGTGAGTCGCAAAAATAAAATTTTTATTCAAACCGACATGAAAAAAATTGATTTTATATTCAAATAAGAAAAATATTTTTTAACAATATCTTTTCTAACACTACAAAGGTAAAATATTTAACATTGAAAAACACCAAAACTCTTATTTATCGATAATTTTCAATAATTTGCACCGTCTTTAAAAAAGCAGTCAAAAACAAACCAATTCCATATTCTACAATACCTTTTAAATGTATTTAAAAAAAATTTCTCTATTCAATTATAAAAACTTTTCCGAAGCCAATTTTGACTTTGACAGCAAAATAAATTGCTTCGTGGGCAGAAATGGTATCGGAAAAACAAATGTGCTGGATGCCATTTATCATTTGTCCTACGGAAAAAGCTATTTTAATCCGCTTGCAGTGCAAAACATAAAGCACGGCGAAGAGTTTTTTGTAATTGATGCCGAATTTGAAAAGAATGAAAGAGCCGAACAAATCGTTTGCAGTTTAAAAAAAGGCCAAAAGAAAATATTAAAACGCAATGGCAAAGCATACGACAAATTTTCGGATCACATTGGGTTTGTACCTTTAGTGATTATTTCGCCTGCCGACAGAGATTTGATTGTAGAAGGCAGCGAAACCAGACGCAAATTTATGGACAGCGTGATTTCGCAATTGGATTCCCATTATTTGCAGCAACTCATTCAATACCAAAAAATAATAAGCCAACGCAACGCTTTATTGAAATACTTTGCCTTAAACCATGTTTTTGACAATGATACGCTCTCTATATATAATGAGCAACTCCATGGATTTGCCCATTATATTTTTGAAAAAAGAAAATCCTTTATCGAGGCCTTTATTCCTATTTTTAATGCGCACCACCAAGCCATTACCGGATCACAGGAAACGGTTCAATTGGTATATGAAAGCCATTTATTCGAAAACGATTTGGTGACACTTTTACAGGAAAGCCTCAATAAAGACAGAGCTTTGCATTATACCAGCATGGGAATTCACAAAGACGATTTGTCGTTTGAAATTGATCATTATCCAATAAAGAAATTTGGCTCACAAGGCCAGCAAAAATCATTTTTGATTGCTTTAAAATTAGCCCAATTTGAATTTTTAAAGAAGCAAAGCGGCGTAAAACCGATTTTGCTTTTTGATGACATCTTTGATAAATTAGACGAAAGTCGGGTGGCAAAAATCATCGAAATGGTCAATAGCGACACTTTTGGACAGCTTTTTATTTCTGATACACATCCGGAACGCACCGAAACTATTGTGAAATCAACACACCAGAGTTATAGAATTTTTAATTTATAACTTTTATTTAATAGTTTAAAAAAGCAGTAAAATTGAAAAAAGAGTTACTTTAGCCTATTACAATTCTAAATATAAAACCTATGAAACTATATTCTATATACTTCGCAATACTATCGTTTGTGATGATATCCTGCAACGGGCAGACGCCAAAAAGCATTCAAAAAACAGATGCTGTATCGTTTTCAAAAAAAATACAGGAAACAGAAAACCCACAAATTCTAGATGTTCGTACACCCGAAGAATTTGCATCGGAACATATTGATAAAGCCGAAAATGTGAATTGGCTTAGCGATAGTTTTGCCATAAAAGCAGCAAAATTCGACAAATCAAAACCCGTATTTGTGTACTGTAAAAGCGGTGGAAGAAGTCAAAAAGCATCAGCAAAACTAGCCGAATTAGGATTCACCACCATCTACGAATTAGAAGGCGGAATACTAAAATGGGATGCCGCAGGATTGTCTAAACCCAGTGAAAAAATCATTGGAATGTCAAGTCAGGAGTATGAAAAACTACTACATTCTGACAAGAAAGTGCTGATTGATTTTTACGCAGAATGGTGCGCCCCTTGCAAAAAAATGACCCCTTACCTATTGAAAATGCAAAAAGATTTGGCCGACAAAGTGGTAATCATCCGATTGGACGCCGATAAAAATAAAACCCTGATGGCTGAAATGAAAATCAGTGAACTTCCTACGCTATTATTATATGAAAACAAAGAAATAAAATGGCAACATTCCGGATACATTAGTGAAGAAGATTTAAAAAAACAACTCTAAATACCGTTACATGCTTTCAAAAGACACCTTGCAATTTCTGGATGATTTAAAAGCCAACAACAACAGAGATTGGTTTTTGGACAATAAAAAAAGATACGAAACATTCAAAAAAGACTACCAACAACTCGTATCCGATTTTCTGGATGCCATGAAACCTTTGGACCCATCATTAGAAATGCTGGAGGTAAAAAATTGTACTTTTAGAATCAATCGGGACATTCGATTTTCTAAAGACAAATCGCCTTACAAATCCCATTTAGGCGTTTGGCTTTCGTCGGGTGCAAAAAATCAGAATCGCTCGGGGTATTATGTGCATATCGAAAAAGGAGCCAGCTTTATCGCCGGTGGATTGTATTGCCCGCAACCGGATGATTTAAAAAAAATGCGCAAAGAAATTGCTTTTTTCTATGACGATTTAGACGAAATTCTAAACGAAAAAAAATTCAAAAAAGAATTTGGGGATTTTGACAGAAACGAAGCAAATACCTTAAAAAACCCACCCAGAGGATACGAAAAAGACCATCCTGCGATTGAATTATTAAAATTAAAAAGCTTTGAATCCAGTCAGAAATTCGATATTTCGGAGATTACAAAAAAAGATTTTGTGGCTACCATGAGTCAAAAACTGATTGCTTTAAAACCCTTGAATGATTTTATCAACAGAGCTTTAACTTCCGATGAATTCTAATTTTTGATTATGAAAAAAAGGAAAATACTTTTTCTGGGAGAATCCTACAGAGCCGATGCCATCACCTGGATGAATGGGCTGAAAGAGTTTGGAAATTTCGAAATTATTTGTTGGGAATTAAAAACCCCGAATAATAGTATTGTAAATCGACTCAAAAGAATTTCCGAGTTTAAATTAGCGCTTTTCCAAATTAAAAAAATAATCAAAATCCATAAACCGGACATGGTTATTGCAGAAAGAACAACCAGTTATGGATTTCTCGCTGCACTAACCGGCGTGAAACCTGTAGCAATTGCACAACAAGGCAAAACCGACTTATGGCCGGAGCAATCAATTTCCTTACCACTCAAAAAACTAATTCAAAAATATGCCTTTCAAAAAGCAGATTTGATACATGCCTGGGGCCCTGTAATGACCATTTCGATGCGAAAAGCAAAGGTCAACATGAGCAAGGTTTTGGTGCTGCCAAAAGGAATTGATTTAAATACATTCGAAAATAAAGACAACCGTGATGCGACAAAAATAAACGCGATCGTAACCCGTTCCTTATTACCGGAATACCGACATGATTGTATCCTGAATGCTTTTGCAATTTTAAACCAACAAGGAATAGATTTCGTACTTACTATTGTGGGAGACGGGAGACTACTTCCCTATTTGAAAAATGTAGCGCAAAATTTAAACATTCAAGACAAAGTAATTTTCACCGGAAGAATCCCAAATACAACCTTACCTCAATTATTACAGCAGGCTAATTTTTATATCAGCATGCCAGTAACAGAAGGGGTTTCGGGCTCTTTATTTGAAGCGATGGCCTGTGGCTGTTATCCCGTTGTAACAGATATTGAAGGCAATCAAAGCTGGATAAAACACCGGGAAAACGGACAATTAATTACCGTTGATGATGTCAAAATGCTTGCGGATGAATTAAAATGGGCTTTTGAAAATCAAGAATACAGAAACAAAGCGGTTTTAAAAAACAGATACTTTGTAGAAGAAAATGCCAATTATAAAACAAATATGACAATCATCGCGGCGAAATACCACGAACTAATTAACGCTTCTAAAACACAATAGCCCCCATGTGTGGAATTAATGGAATTTTGCATTTACAATCCAAAAGGACAGTAGATGAACGTGTGCTAATCAAAATGCGAGATGCATTGGAACATCGCGGTCCTGATGATAAAGGACTATTTATAGACAAAAATATAGGATTAGGTCACAGAAGACTTTCAATTCTTGATGTTTCTACTGCTGGTCACCAGCCGTTTCTTTCGGATGACGAAAGATTTATAATGGTTTATAATGGCGAAATTTATAATTTCAAGGATTTTTATCCCGAATTAAAAAGCAACGGTTTTGATATAAAAACAACTTCAGATACCGAAGTCTTGTTAAAACTGTTTCAATTGCATGGACTAAAAATGCTCCACCGCCTCAACGGAATGTTTGCATTTGCCATTTGGGACAAACTGGAAAAAAAGCTTATTGTCGTTCGGGACAGAATGGGCGTTAAACCACTATATTATTCGTTTTATAACGAAAGTTTTTATTTTGCCTCAGAACAAAAAGCCCTTTTTACTGCCGGCGTTCCGCTTAAACTGGCCGATGAAGGTTTAGAAGAATATGTTTTTAACCGATTTGTTGCCGGAGAAAATACGTTGTACCAAAACGTAAAAAAAGTACTTCCCGGACACATCATGACCATCCACGAAAGCGGAAAAGTAAATACCGAAAAATGGTGGGACTTGAAATCAGAAATCCAAAACCAACCCAAAATTGAAAATCCGGCAGAATGGTTTCGAGAAACTTTTGATGACTCCATAAAACTGCGAATGGTAAGTGACGTTCCTGTAGGCGTTTTATTAAGCGGTGGCCTGGATTCTTCGTCTATTTTAGCCTCTTTATACCGTCAAAATTACAAAGACATCGAGACGTTTAATATTGGTTTTAAGGAAGAAGAACACAACGAATCGCATTTAGCGAAAATGATAGCCGAAAAACTGGATTACCGTTTTCACACCATGCAATTAGAAAATACAAGTCTATTTGATAATTTGTTAAAAAGCACCTATTTTCAGGATGAACCCATCATGCATTTAAACGAACCGCATCTTTTGGCAATTTCTCAATTGGCAAAACCAACTGTAAAAGTGTTACTTTCCGGTGAAGGTGCCGATGAATTGATGGGTGGTTATGTACGATACAAACCCCTTCAGTTTCCCTCCTTACTGAGTTCAATAGCCGCAATTGGATCATTGGATGTATTTTCAAAAAAACCACGTTACGAGAAATTAGTCCGATATGCACAAATCAAAAAAAATGCGGATTTAGTGCTATTTAACGGGTCTAATATTTTTCCGAACGATATTGAAGAAACCTTTGGAATTCATACACTTCCCAAAAATGAATACCGAAACCAAATTTACGAAGAAGCCAAATCATTGTATCCTAATAATTTACAAAGACAAGCCTTGTATTTTGACCAACATACCTATTTATGTTCTCTTTTGGACCGCAATGATCGATGCACTATGGGCGCTTCCATTGAATGTAGAGAACCATTTTTAGACCAACGGTTAATTACCGGATTGGGTTCTCTGGAAGACAAATGGTTGTTTACAGGCAAGAAAGGGAAATTTATTCTAAAAGCAGCGATGCAAGACCGTTTGCCCAAAGCTATTCTGAAATTCAAAAAAGTAGGATTGAGTGCGCCTTGGGGAGATTACATTACCAAAAGTCCAGCTTTTAAAGACGAATTAGAGGCTTTCGCCAAAAGCGACCTCTTCCAAACTCCTTATTTTGAACACATTAAAATCAAGAAACTCGTAGAAAATTTACAAAAAGGAGACGTCCGAATGATTCCGTACATCATGCCGCTGTTCATGATGCATATTTGGATGAAAGTCTATGCCAATAGATTTTAATTCTTACTTTTGACGAAAGAATTAAACGATTCAAAAAGACCTTTCTTTTATGGAAATACTGACTGATTTTTCTCTAAAAAACTACAACACTTTTGGCATTGAAGCCAAAGCAAAGCAATTTGTAGCTGTTCATGACATAGCCGATTTAAAAACCGTTTTAGAACAAAATAAATCCCAGAAAAAATTTATTTTGGGAGGAGGAAGCAACATGCTTTTGACAAAAGATATTGAAGCATTGGTGATTCACATTGATTTGAAAGGTAAAAAAATCAAACAGGAAAATGATGATTTTGTTTGGGTTGAAAGTCAGGCGGGTGAAAACTGGCATGAATTTGTGCTTTGGACCATCAATCAAGATTTTGGCGGACTGGAAAACATGTCCCTTATCCCGGGAAATGTAGGAACTACGCCAGTTCAAAACATTGGAGCTTATGGTACGGAAATCAAAGACACCTTCGTTTCCTGCGAAGCAATGGCAATCAAAAATCAGGAAATAAGAACTTTTAGCAAAGAAGAATGCCATTTTGGATACCGCGAGAGCATTTTTAAAAACGACGTAAAAGACCAATATATAATTACAGCAGTAGTGTTTAAACTCACGAAACGAAATCATAAAATCAATACTTCGTACGGAGATATTTCAGGAGAACTTTTAAAAAACAACATCACAAATCCTACTTTAAAAGACGTCAGTAATGCAGTAATCGCTATTCGAAAAAGCAAATTACCTGATCCGGCTGAACTGGGGAACAGCGGAAGTTTCTTTAAAAATCCAATCGTATTGAAATCAGATTTCGAAAAAATTCACCAGCAGTTTCCAGAAATGCGCTATTTCGACATTTCAGAAACAGAAGTAAAAGTTCCCGCTGGATGGCTAATCGAACAGGCCGGTTTCAAAGGAAAACGTTTTGGCGATGCCGGAATTCATAAAAATCAAGCCTTAGTTTTGGTAAATTATGGTAAGGCAACCGGGCAGGAAATCCTGAATGTTTCGAAAGAAATCCAAGCAACTGTTTTTAAAAAATTTGGCATTCACATTGAAGCCGAAGTAAACATAATATAAAATATTGCTGCCGGATTTGTACAAAAGAAATGACAAAACCCCAAAAGTAATTTCCTTTTAAGCATTGAATTTTAACATTTCATAAGTACCTTTGCAGACGATTTAAAAAGACATTTCAATCTGATGCTGACCATTACTTTATATTTTTTTATTGGCATAGTTGCCATACAACTATCGTATTATTTGGGCGTTTTTGGGAAATTTGCTTTCGCCAAGGCACAAAAAGTTACCCCAAAAAGAATTCCGATATCCGTCATCGTTTGTGCCAAAAATGAAGAAGAAAATGCGGCTAATTTTATTCCGTTGTTAGCGGAACAAAACTATCCGGATTTTGAAATCGTATTGATTGATGATGCATCAAGCGATGGTACTTTAGCTGTTTTTGAAGCTTTTGAAAAACAATATCCAAATATACGTTTGGTAAAAGTACAGAACAACGAAGCTTTTTGGGGCAATAAAAAATATGCGCTGACACTGGGAATAAAAGCTGCAAAAAAAGAATACTTACTATTTACCGACGCCGATTGCTACCCAACATCCAAAGATTGGATTACGGCAATGAGCTCTCAATTTACCATGCACAAAACAATCGTTTTGGGGTATGGAGGATATCAAAAAATTGCTAATTCTTTCCTGAATAAAATAATTCGATTTGAAACGGTATTAACTGCAATTCAATATTTTTCCTGGGCAAAGTTAGGACATCCGTATATGGGAGTCGGAAGAAATATGGCCTATAAGAAAGAAGAATTTTTCAATGTAAACGGCTTTATAGAACACATACAAGTACGCTCCGGAGATGACGATTTATTCATTAATCAGGCGGCAAATGCCCAAAATGTAACCATCGCCTACACCCCTAAAAGTTTTACCTATTCTAAACCCAAAACGTCTTTCAAAGAATTTTTTACCCAAAAAAGAAGACATGTCGCTACGGCCAATTATTACAAACCGTTCGATAAATTGCAATTAGGAATTTTTTATTGTTCCCAATTATTATGCCTTATATTGCCTGCCATATTACTGGCATTTCAGTTTCAATGGATATTAGTTTTAAGTTTACTGTTAGGGAGATACATAGTAGCGTGGACAGTAGTTGGGTTTTCGGCTGGAAAACTAAAAGAAAACGACATTAAATTCTGGTTTCCAATTATTGAAATAGTACTTATAGTTACACAAATCAATATCTTTATAACAAATATTTTCTCAAAACCGGTACATTGGAAATAAACAATCAAATAGAAAAAGCAAAAAAAGGAGATCAAGCGGCCTTTACCTTTCTATTGGATTATTATTGGAATGAAGTCTATGCCTTCATGCTAAAACGTACCGAAAATGAAACCAATGCCGAGGATATCACCATCGAAACATTCTCGAAAGCTTTTGACAAAATAGCCACTTACAACGCCGAATTCCAGTTCAACACCTGGCTTATCGCTATTGCAAAAAACGTGCATATTGATTTGTTGCGAAAAAAGAAATCAAGTCTTTTTGTCGAAATTACCGATGAAGAAGACCAGCAGGCCTATAATATTGCCGACACAACCCCATCGGCAGAAGATGAATTAATTACCGAACAAAACCTTTCTCGGTTACTGCAATTCATCAAAGAATTGAAACCACATTATCAAGAAGTGATTCAGTTGCGCTATTTTCAAGAAATGAGTTATCAGGAAATTGCCAACAAAATTGACGAACCTTTGAGTAACGTAAAGATTAAATTGCTTCGCGCCAAAAAACTTCTGGCAGAAATCATTCAACAGAAAAGATAATTCTAAGGAAATAATTCCAAAATTACTTTATCCTTTTTTACGACTCTTACTACATTCATTTCTAAGCCCAATAAAACCGATATATTTATTTTTATCAATTTATGTTAAAAAAAATAAAAATATAATCGTATTTTTAAATACTACAATACCTATTTCTAACGTTATATGTTAAAAATACCTGCTTATGATTTAATAGTTACTTAACCACTAAAACTATAAATTATGTCTGGGCTCAGTATTTACGAAACCCGTTGGATTGATCTTGTTTTCGAAAACAGAAACAAAGAGTATGGCGCTTATCGATTGCGTCAGGAAAGTTCAAAAACATCGGTAGTAGCATTTTTAACCGGAATGCTGTTTTTGGCGGCAGTAGTCACTATTCCTGTTGCGGTTAATTACCTGAATCCCGAAAGCAAAATAGAACTCCCCGATTTTACCAGTCGAATCATCCAATTATCGGACAGCACGCCTTTCGAAAGCAAAAAAATTGAAAAACCAGTACTGCCGGAAGCCAAACAACAAACCAAACAAGCCGTGCTGCAGAAAGACCAACTCGTAAATCCTATTGTGGTAACAGCAACAACACCAACCGCAGTTATAGCAAAAAACATTGAAAATACGGGCACAACAACAAGTACAAACGATGGAACAACAAGCATTGGTATAAATAATGCAACACCTTCTGGAAACACTGTTGCCCCTATTACCACTGATACAGGAAATACAGTTGTCACCACTGTAGCTTTAGACAAATTGCCGGAATTCCCGGGTGGTATCAATAAATTTTACAACTATGTAGGCAATAATTTTGAAAAAACAGAAATCGACAGTGAACAAGCCATTCGCATTTATGTTTCTTTTGTTATCGAAAAAGATGGAACCATGACCGACATTCAAGTAAAAAAAGATCCCGGATATGGCTTAGGAAAAGAAGCGATTAGGGTATTAAAATCCTTAAAAACAAAATGGTCCCCGGGAATGATTGCCGGAAAAGCAGTCCGAACCGCTTATAATCTGCCCATCACAATACAAATGAATTAGCGTAAAAAGCAACTAAAGCAGTTCCCAAAAAAGGCTGCTTTTTTTATGCCTGAAAATCAAAACCTACACAAACCAATCATTCCATAAAAAATATAAATCTGTTCAATCCGAGGCATCTGTGGGACATATTTCATTCGAACAATGCTTTCAAAACAAAAAACAATAAAAATAATCCTGAGATTCGCTTTTCTAAACTCAAATTAACAGACAAACAAATCCACAAATAAACAACAATCGTTATCTTTGCGAACTGAAAATTAATTTATGGAAACTGTTTTAGAAAATACTTTACCTGTGGGAACCCGAGGATCCGAATTGAGCGGAGCTAAACCGAAATGGTTAAAGGTAAAACTCCCAATAGGTCAAAAATATACAGAACTTCGTGGTTTAGTCGATAAATATAGCTTAAATACCATTTGTACCTCTGGTAGCTGCCCAAATATGGGAGAATGCTGGGGCGAAGGAACGGCAACATTCATGATTTTAGGAAATGTCTGCACCCGTTCTTGTGGTTTTTGTGGCGTAAAAACAGGAAGACCTGAAACGGTAGATTGGGATGAGCCTGAAAAAGTGGCGCGTTCTATCAAAATTATGAACATCAAACATGCCGTAATTACAAGCGTTGACAGAGATGATTTAAAAGATGGTGGCTCAATCATTTGGATTGAAACCGTAAAAGCCATTAGAAGAATGAACCCTAATACAACCCTGGAAACCTTAATTCCTGATTTTCAAGGAATCGAAAGAAATATAGACCGAATCGTAGAAGCCAATCCCGAAGTCGTTTCACACAACGTAGAAACCGTACGCAGACTGACTCGTGAAGTGCGCATTCAGGCAAAATACGACCGAAGCTTAGAAGTACTTAGATATCTGAAAGAAAAAGGAATCAACAGAACCAAATCTGGAATCATGTTAGGACTTGGAGAACAAGAAGACGAGGTTTTTCAGACCATGAGAGATTTACGGGAAGCCAATGTTGATATCGTAACGATTGGACAATACTTACAACCCAGCAAAAAACATTTGCCGGTGAAGGAATTTATAACGCCGGAGCAATTTGCTAAATACGAGCAATTTGGTTTAGAATTAGGTTTCCGTCATGTTGAAAGTGGACCTTTGGTTCGTTCATCCTACAAAGCACAAAAACATATTTTATAAAAAATTAATTTGTTTAATCAGTTAATCGGTTAACCAAATAAACGAATAAACGAATCCATTTGAAAACAAGAATTGCCATAAATGGTTTTGGACGAATTGGACGAAATCTATTCCGATTGCTGCTGAACCATCCTGATATAGAAGTAATTGCCATAAACGATATTGCAGATACCAAAACAATGGCGCATTTAGTGAAATACGACAGTATTCACGGTGTATTGCCAAACGTAATCACCCAGGATGAAACAGGTTTTTTTGTAGATGGAAAACACGTTTTATTTTTCCACGAAAAAAGCATTTCAAATCTGGATTGGAAAAGCTTGGCTATCGATTATGTAATCGAATCTACTGGAAAATACAAAACATTCGAAGACTTAAATGCACATATTCTGGCGGGTGCCAAAAAAGTAATTCTCTCCGCACCTTCAGAAGTAGACACAATAAAAACAGTTGTTTTGGGAGTCAACGAACATATCCTTGACGGAACAGAAACCATTATTTCAAACGCCAGCTGTACAACAAATAATGCAGCGCCAATGATCAAAATCATTGATGAACTTTGCGGTATTGAGCAAGCCTACATTACCACAATTCACTCTTTTACAACGGACCAAAGCTTACACGATCAACCCCATAAAGATTTACGTCGCGCAAGAGGAGCAAGCCAGTCAATAGTACCTACAACAACCGGAGCAGCAAAAGCATTGACAAAAATTTTCACTTCTTTAGAAGGAAAAATTGGAGGTTGCGGCATACGGGTTCCCGTTCCTGACGGCTCTTTGACTGATATCACTTTCAATGTAAAACGGGTAGTAAGCATCGAAGAAATAAATGCTGCTTTTAAAACAGCTTCCCAAACCACCTTAAAAGGAATTTTAGATTATACGGAAGATCCAATAGTATCTGTTGACATTATTGGGAATAAAAATTCTTGTACATTTGATGCTCAACTAACCTCTGTTATTGACAAAATGGTAAAAGTGGTAGGATGGTATGATAACGAAAAAGGATATTCATCAAGAATTATTGATTTAATACTTTTTACAAAAAAACCAAATAACTAATTAAAAAATAACGACTTACAATGAAATACTTCTTCGTTTTTATTCTTTTTTTTAGCACATTTTTGTATGCACAAACTACAAAAAAAACAGATAGCATCTCCTATTATTCAAATTTAGCAGATTACAATATTCAAATAAACAAACCAGAAAAAGCGATTGTTTACATACAGAAAGCAATAGTTTTTTGTGAAAACAATAATGATTTGGAAGAACAAACCAATCAAACTTTCAAACTGGGAAAAATTTATTTCAATGAAAACCAATATGAAAAAGCCGCAAAAGCCTTTCATAAAAGCCTGTTCCTTTATAAAAAACTGCCTCCATATTATACTATAGCAACGGTTTACTACTACCTTGGATTGACCAATATTGAAAAAGAAAAATACAACCTCGCCTCTATTTATTTTAACAAATCAGAAGCGATATTCGACAGTTTAAAAGTCAAGGATACATCGGAAACATTGATTTTAAATAAAGGAATTGCATACAAACTCAAAAAAGAGTACAATCTGGCGGCTTCAACTTTCAAAAAAATAATAGAAAAAGAAGAAACAAAAAGTAATATAACAGCTAAAACAGAAGCTTTTTACCAATTAGGAACAATTCAAAACGAACTAAAAAGAAGTGATTCAGCGATTTATTATTTAGAAAATGCATTAAAAAAGAATGCTGTAAACAATGATTTAGAACAAAAATCTAAAATAATGTTAGCGTTCAGCAAAAGCTACAAAGAAAAAGATGATTTTGACAGAGCGTATTCCTACTTAGACGAATATTACCAATTGAAAGACCGAATTTCTAAAATGAATACGGCAAAATTAAGTCTGGAGGATTTTGCAAAATTCAAAAAAAATGAGCTTTTAAATGCTACACTCGAAAAACAAAAAAAAGACAATGAACAGCAAAAAACATATAAATATTCTAAACTAATCAGTATTCTGGCTATATCTTTAATTACCATTTTATCGTTATTGAGTTTATCACTGTACAAAAACAACATCATCCGTAATGAGTCTAATTTATTATTGAAAGAAAAAAATAATGAATTAATTATAGCCAAAAACAATGCGGAAAGAGCCTCAAAAGCCCGATCAGAATTCTTATCAACTGTAAGTCATGAACTGCGCACTCCCTTGAATGCCATAAACGGAATTACACATTTATTGATGGAAGAAAACCCCAAAGAATCTCAAATAGATTACCTGACATCACTACAATTTTCAGGAAATTATTTAACCAAATTTATCAATGAGATTCTTGAAATTAATAAGATTGATTCCAATAAAATTGAATTGGAGAACATTTCTTTTAACCTTAAAGAATTATTAAAAAACATTCAGAACTCATTAAAAGAATTAGCATTCATCAACAACAATAATTTTAAACTGGAAATTGATGATAAAATCCCGGACTACATCAAAGGAGATCCGACAAAATTGTCACAGGTTTTCATCAATTTGATTAACAATGCGCTAAAATTTACAAAAAATGGAACCGTAACAATATTCGCAAAATTAGATGCGATTGAAGACCAAAAAGCAAGTATCTTTTTTGAAATTGTTGATACTGGAATTGGTATACCGGAAGACAAATTACAAACTGTTTTTGATAGTTTTTCTCAAGGTTCTATCGAAGTTAACCGAAAATATGGCGGAACAGGTTTAGGATTAACAATTGTAAAAAAATTAATTAAAATTCTGGGAGGCAAAATAAAACTGGAAAGTACTGTTGGAAAAGGATCTTCATTTTCATTCAAATTACAATTCAAAACAGACACAAACCCAATCGTTTTGGAAGATAAATCGGAAAAATACAACCCTACAATATTGAAAAACAAACAAATTCTTTTGATTGAAGACAACAAAATCAATCAAATGATCACCAAAAAAATGCTGGAGAAAAAAGGTGTTTTTTGTGAAATAATTGACAATGGAGAAGATGCCATAGAAGCTGCAAGAAAAAATCAATACGATTTAATTCTTATGGATGTACATTTACCGGGTATAAACGGAACGGTAGCCACAAAATTCATACGAGAATTTGACTCCAGTACCCCGATTATAGCACTTACAGCCATTTCATTGAATGAAAACAGGGAAATGTTATTGTCTTTTGGAATGAATGATGTCATAACCAAACCTATTGTTCCAGATGAATTTTACAGCGTAATTGCACAATATATTTAGGACTGGACTCTAATAATGTAAAATCAATTCCCGTATTAACTGTCTAACATCAGGTTCTGCTTTATTTGCGGCTTCTAACACTTCATCATGAGAGATAGTGGTTATACTTTCTTCATCACCCATATCTGTAATTACAGAAATCCCAAACGTTTCTAATCCCATGTGACGGGCTACAATTACTTCGGGAACGGTAGACATGCCTACACAATCAGCACCCAATATTTTCACCATTCGGTACTCGGCTAAAGTTTCAAAAGTTGGTCCTTGCAATCCTAAATAAATCCCATCGTGAATTTCTATATTTAAATCCAGTGCAATTTCTTTTACTTTGGCAATCATCTTTTTAGAATATGGCTCACTCATATTGACAAAACGAGGCCCAAAACGTTCGTCATTTTTCCCTCGTAACGGATGCTCTGGCGCCATATTTATGTGATCTTTGATTAGCACAATGGATCCTACTTTGTATTCTGGATTAACACCGCCGGAAGCATTGGAAACAATCAATTGAGTAATTCCGAGATATTTCATGACACGAACCGGAAAAGTAACTTCTTTCATCGAATATCCTTCATAAAAATGAAAGCGACCTTGCATCGCAACGACTCGCTTATCGCCAATTGTTCCGAAAACCAAAGCTCCTTTATGCCCTTGAACGGTTGATACAGGAAAATTCGGGATGGTATCGTAAGGTAACGTATATTCGATTTGCAAATCATCGGTAAAACTACCTAAGCCGGAACCAAGTATTACTCCATATTCCGGAATAAAATTGGTTTTATTCTTAATATAACTAACGGTTTTTTGAACTTGATCCCACATAATTTACACAGTATTACTTTAATAGTAAAAACAAACTGATTACAAATAATAATACAAAAAAGGGATTACTGAAATAGAAAAGCACTGTTTTTCAAAACCATACCTTTCTGAGGAATCGTAACCTTACCGATTCTGATTTCTTATTTTCAATTAAAAAACAGAGTTGTCTTCAAGTCTCTAATTTAATCTTTTAATTTGGAATAATTAATCTTTACCGGAAAATCTAAAGAAACTTTATCTTATCGTTTTATGCTTTTTGCTTTTAAAAAATTTCAAAATAAAAAAGGAGCTATGTATTGCTTCATAGCTCCTTTTGTTTAATATATTAAGTATTAATTAATATCCGTCGTTTTGAACTAAGTTTGGATTTGCATCCATCTCTCTTAACGGAATTGGCATAATTAAACTATTAGCGTCAAATGCGTTATCACCTACTGAATTACCCAATCGTTTGGCATCAAATAAAGCAAATCCTTCGAAAGATAATTCTCTTTTTCTTTCCATTAAAATAGTAGTTAAATTAACAGATTCAAATGAACCCGCTCCGGAACGCGCACGTAAGATATTGATATCATTTAAAGGTGAATTTCCAACCAACGTTTCTGATCTGTAATTAGATTCTGCACGGATCAAATACATTTCGGCTAAACGCAAGAATGGAATATTTCCAAATTGGTTTTGCCATTTTGTAGTACACCAGTAATCGGCTTCATAAAAGAAATGTGCTCTCTCATCATCTGCATCATCATATATATCCCAATGTTGTGTTTCAACATCAACATCTGGATTTCCGGAACGTCCTCCAAAATCAGAACCTGCCCAAAATACATTGAAATAATTAGCGCTGGCATCCTGACTGGTAACTTGCCAAGCAAATAAATCTTCTGTTGAATTTTCTTCATTATTAAATGCCTCAGCAAAGGTAGCAGTTAAACTTGCTCCACTGGAATTAATCACTTCATTAGCCATATCACGTGCTTTTACATAATCTCCTTTTTGCAAATAAACGCGGGCAAGAAGCGCCGCAGCTGCATATTTTGTAGCATAAATATCATTTGATTCCGGTAACATGGTGTAAGCATCCGTTAAATCAGAAATAACCAAAGCATATACCTCGTCCAAAGTATTTCTGGTAGGATACGTAATTTTAGTAGGATCTAAAACGGCATCCAATACAATAGGAACAGCAAGTTGACTATTTGCACTTCCAGAAATATAAGGCTTAGCAAACAATCGGGCTAAATCAAAATATACTAACCCTCTAAGAAATTTTGCTTCTCCTTCAGCAATTGTTTTCTGATCAGCATCCGTAATTACATTCAAATTTTCAAGTACAATATTCGTTTGATTGTTGATATTGTAAGCATTCATCCAAATATCTCTAACGAAAGAATTATCAGCCAACATGGCTTTCTCATCATACTCCGCAGGTTGAACAAAAGTTCCATTCCAATACAAATCGCCATCGTTAGCAATCAATTCAGAAGCTAATGCAATTCCTCCTCCATAACTGGAACTGGATCGGGCATCGCCATAAGCGTTGATTAAAATCTTCCGAATATTCGCAGCATCCTTAATCACAATATCCGTTGATAAAGCTTGCTCTGGAATAATGTCTAAGTTATCATCACAACTCACAAATGAAAATGTAAGTAATGATATTAAAAATAGTATATAGTTATAATTTTTCATAAATAATTTATTTATAGGTCAATATTTAATCCGATAGTAAATGTTTTAGCCGGAGGTGCTGAGTAAAATGAAATACCTTTCTGAATATTGGAGTTACCATTATTATCATAAGAGGATTCTGGATCGTAACCGCTATAATTAGTAAAAGTAAGAAGATTTACTCCTGTCAAATACAAACGGAGTCTGTCTACAGAAATTTTTTGAGTCAATTTTTTTGAAAAAGTATATCCTAAAGATAAGTTTCTCAAACGAACAAAATCAGAACTTTCTAAATAACGGGTTGAAGCTTGTTGTCCGTTAGTACGATACATTCTGGCTTGAGGAACCATAGTGATATCCCCTGGTTTTTGCCATCTATCTAATTGATCTATAGTCTGGTTATCTTCATATCTGGCATTACCTGATTGAAATTTTCCACCTTCATTATACATGGAAGCGCCCCATTCGCCTTGGAATGTAAAAGATAAATCAAACTCTTTGTAAGTTATTGTATTAGTAAGTCCACCCATCAAAGTAGGATAAGGACTTCCGGTAATAATACGTTGCGCCTCACTATAATTTTTGGTAGTTGTTTTGTCTAAAGTTCCGTCAGACTTTGTGGTATTAAGGTAAAATAAAGCATCTCCATTATCTGGATTAACACCTGCATACTCTACTAAGTAAAAAGAGGAAATCGTTTCTCCTTCTCTAACAATGTTACGTTCAGCAACAATATCGCCACCAGGCAAATTGACTACTTTATTATCTAAAGTAGAAAGGTTCAAAGATGTTTTCCAACTAAAATCATCTGTTTTGATATTGGTAGAATTTAATACAAATTCAAAACCTTTATTAGTCATAGATCCAACGTTACGAGTAAGAGAACTCCATCCTGAAGTACCAGGAAGTGGTTCGTTCAATAAAAGATCGTTTGTTTTTTTAACATAATAATCAACTTCTCCACTAATTCTGTTATTAAAAAGGGCAAAATCTAAACCAACATCAGTTTGATTTGTTTTTTCCCATTTTAAATCTTGATTAGCCAATTGAAGTGGTGTGATAGCGGAGTTTTTGTTATAAGATGAACCTCTAAAAAGACCTAAACTCGCAAAATTACCAATACCAGCGTTTCCGGTTACACCAAAACTTCCTCTTAATTTCAATACATTAATGGTTTCATTATCTTTCAAGAAATCTTCTTCAGAAACAATCCAACCTACAGAAGCTGCAGGGAAAAGTCCATATCGTTTTGAAGCTCCAAATCGAGAAGAACCATCATAACGCAAACTCGCTTTTAACAGGTACTTATCTTTGATAGAGAAAGTGGTTCTACCAAAATAAGAAAGAAAATTATATTTTGTTCTGCTGGAAGATCCTGCTGTAATTTCAGAAGCACTTTCCACAGTTTGCAAATCATCAGAAGGGAAACCGGTTCCCGCAACATACTGTCTTTTTCTGGCGCTTTCTTCAAAATTCATTCCTCCGACAAACTCTAAATCATACGCTTCATTAAACGTTTTATTATAAGTAAAATAATTACTGATACTGTATTTATCAGACTGAATAGCATTAGCATCAGCATACCCGTTAGTCGAAGCCGATTCGGTTAAACTTCCTGCAAAATACTCTTCGGTTTGGTTGTTGTTATCATACCCCAATTCTGTTTTAAAACTTAATTCAGGTAAAATTTTATATTCTAAATAAGAATTCATCAACGTTCTGAAAATATTTACATTCCAGCTTCCATTATATTCTTGCGTTAAGAAATTATAATAAAGAGTGGTATCATTATTAGGAATAATACCATCATCTAAATAGGCAGGTGACAAAGGCGATTGTGCAACAGCCTGCAATGGTGTTGCAAAAGAATTATCTGTTCCAATTCTGGATACTTGAGTTTTACTTAAACTGGTATTCAATCCAACTCTGAATCGGTCTGAAACTTTATGATCTAAATTCCCTCTGTAAGAATAACGATCCATATTGTTTCCTCTTACAATTCCTTGCGTATTATTATATCCTCCTGAAACGAAGAATAGTGTTTTTTCATCACCACCAGATACGGAGAAGGTATGGTCTTGAACCGAACCTTTTACCAAGGCTAAATCTTGCCAATCTGTATCTACTGCTCCATTTCTCCAATCTTTTCCATTTGCCAAACCATCAAAAAACCCTCCTGGTTCAGTTAACCATAAATCATCTGCTCCCCATGTATTAGCGGATGCTTCTGTAAAAAGCTCTACATATTGTGCAGCATTCAACCATTTTAGTTTATGAGTTGCCTGACTCCATCCGCCAGATGTGTTTAAAGATATTTTTGTTTTTCCTGATTTCCCTTGTTTAGTAGTAATCAAAACAACTCCATTCGTTCCACGAGCACCATAAATAGCGGCAGACGAAGCATCTTTTAATATTTGTATTGATTCAATATCATTAGGATTCAATGAAATCAACGGGTTAATTGGTGCTGAAGTCGTACTTTCATCATCATTAATTAAAGGCATTCCGTCAATTACATATAAAGGTTCTTGTGAAGACGAAATACTCGAAATACCTCTAATTCTCATTTTTACTCCACCTTCAACTTTACCATTTATTTGTGTAATTTGAACACCGGCAGCTTTACCGGTAAGCGCACCTTGTAAATTGGCAACTGGAATTTGATTGATTTGATCGGCTGATATTGTAGCCATATTATCAGTCACTTTTCGTTTGGATTGTTTACCAAAACCAATTACAACAACTTCTTTCAACTCTGCTGAGTCTTCTTTTAAAGTCACATTAATAGTAGTTTTTCCTGCAACATTTATCTCCTGAGATTTAAGTCCCAAGTAACTAAATATTAAAACTGCATTTGGGCCAACGTTTTCGATAGTGAATTTACCATCCATATCAGTTTGCGCTGCTTTTGTTGTTCCTTTAATTAAAACACTTGCACCTGGAAGTGGACCGCTAGAATCCGATACTTTCCCCGACACATCTTGCGAATAGGTCAAACTGGTACATAGCATTGTTAAAAACACCATAAAGCCTTTTAGTAGACTATTTTTCATACGTAATAAATAAGTTGGTTAATATTATTCGTTAATTAGTTAAAATCTTAACAAATCTAACCAAAAAATTTAAAAACCATGAATAAATTGCAAAAAAATGACCATAAAGGAGTAATTTTATTTCGAATATGTTAATTATTTGTTAATGAAAAACATTTTTTTTAAGAAAAATAGGCTTAATTTATAGTAGATTTGGAATTCTTATTGAAAAACACAAATCAAAAGTCTAAAAACGGAAAGAGGCACAAAATAAAGAAAAAAACAAGGTTAAAACATTGATTATTAATTAGTTTTATGCAATGCGGTTTTTATTAAATGTTAAAAAAACAAAATCAGCTCACCGCTATTAACAAACAATTAACAATCAGTATTTTAAAATTTAAAACTACTTTTTGAAACATAATGTAAAAGTGTTCTGTCAAAATTTGCGCCACCAGTAACAAACCTGCTTCTTATTGGTAAATAATACAATTGTTCTGAAAGTACAGAATCTTGTAATCGAACATAATCTTTTTCAGTGGTAACAATGATGCGGTTTTTTGCCTTATTTTTTATATCGGAAAGATCTTTATCTGTAAAATGATGGTGATCCGGAAAAGTCAAAAAATCCTGCTGAGCAGCATCCGATTTTAAATAATCGAAAAAAGGTTTAGGTTTCGCAATCCCTGCTAAGAGAATGGGATTAATTCCTTTTAATTCTGCAACCGACAGCTTTTTATTTACGGAATAAACAAAATCATCATATATTATAGAGGTAAAGAATAATTCCTGATTAGACGCCAATTTCAGTTTTTCCCTAATGCTGTTTTGTGCATCCGGAGAAAGATCCGAAGGACATTTAGTAACCACAACCACAGCTGCTCTTTTTGCTCCGCTTCTACTCTCTCGCAAATTTCCTGTGGGCAACATAAAATCATCCGAATATAAATCACCGAAGGAAGTTAGTAAAATATAGAAACCCGCTTTCACTTTCCGGTGCTGAAAAGCATCGTCTAGCAAAATAACTTCCGGTGTATTAGATTGAGAAAGTAATTGTTCAATTCCGTTTTTTCTATTGGCATCAACAGCAACTTGAATAGTTGGAAATTTTTGAAAAAACTGAAACGGTTCATCACCAAGAATAGCTGCATTTGTGGTACCATCCGCCAAAATAAACCCTTCTGATTGTCTTTTGTATCCGCGACTCAATGTGGCCACTTTATATTGATGCGAAAGCAACCGAATCAAATACTCAATCTGAGGCGTTTTTCCGGTTCCGCCAACGCTAAGGTTTCCAACAGCAATAATAGGTATATCAAAAGAATAGGATTTAAGAATACCTTGGTCATAAAGAAAATTTCGAATACTCGTTATCAGGCCATATAAAATGGCAAACGGAAACAGCAATTTTCGCAGTAAATTCATTTTACGAAGATAAAATTTTAGCTACGATTTACACGAATTAGCACCGATTAATTTATAGTAAAATAATTAATCTATATCTTTGAATATAATTTAAAAATTCAATTTTTACTTTTTACTTCGTGAAAATTGGTACAATCCGTGGCTAATCTATGAAAATCAAAGAAATAATTTCCGTACTCGAAGAAATGGCGCCACTCGCCTATGCCGAAGATTTTGATAACGTAGGATTATTGGTAGGCGATCAAGAAACCGAGGCAACTGGCGTTTTAGTTTGCCATGATGCTATAGAAAACGTCATAGAAGAAGCAATTACAAAAAAATGCAATTTGGTAGTTTGTTTTCACCCCATATTATTTTCCGGATTGAAAAAAATTACAGGAAAAAACTATGTGGAACGCGCAGTGATTAAAGCCATCAAAAATGACATTGCCATTTATGCAGTTCACACCGCATTAGACAACCATCAGGAAGGGGTAAATAAAATATTTTGTAAAGCTTTAGGATTAATAAATACTAAAGTCTTGATTCCGAAGCAAAATTTCATTCGAAAATTAGTGACTTACACTATTCCTGAAAATGCCGAAGAAGTTCGAAACGCATTATTTGATGCCGGAGCCGGAACAATTGGAAATTATGAAAATTGCAGTTTCAACTCCAAAGGAATCGGAACCTACATGGGCAACGAACACAGTAATCCTCAAATTGGAGAACGATTTGAATTTGTACAGGGCGATGAAATCAAAATCGAAGTCACTTTCGAGAAACATTTGGAAAACAAAATCCTAAAAGCGCTGTTTAAAAGTCATGCCTACGAAGAAGTGGCGTATGAAATTTACGAATTGCAAAACCAACATCAAAACATTGGTTTAGGAATGATTGGAGAATTAGAAACTCCTATGGAAGCAGAAGCGTTTCTGCATTTTGCAAAAGAAAAAATGCAATGCGGTGGGATTCGACATTCTGACTTTACAGGAAAAAAAATAAAAAAAGTAGCCGTTCTTGGCGGAGCAGGAAGTTTTGCCATAAAAAATGCGATTCAAGCCGGAGCAGATGCTTTTTTGACCGCCGATTTGAAATATCATCAATATTATGAAGCCGAAAATCAATTGCTTTTGGCCGATATTGGACATTTTGAAAGCGAACGCTATACAAAAAATTATATTGTTGACTTTCTTCGGAAAAAAATCCTTAATTTTGCAATCATTTTATCAGAAGAAAATACAAATCCAGTTAAGTACTTATAGAATATGGCGAATACGAAAGAATTAAGTGTTGAGGACAAGTTAAGAGCAATTTACGATTTACAACTTATTGACTCTAGAATTGACGAAATCAGAAACGTAAGAGGGGAACTTCCTCTTGAAGTAGAAGATCTAGAAGATGAAGTTGCTGGCTTGAGCACCCGTTCAGAAAAGTTGAAAAGTGATCTCGAAGTAATCGAAGACCTGATCAAGGTAAAGAAAAATGCAATTGATGAGCACAAAGAGGCAATCAAAAAATACACCAAACAACAAGAAAGCGTTCGTAACAATAGAGAATTTAACTCATTGACCAAAGAAGTTGAATTTCAGGAATTGGAAATCCAATTGTCTGAAAAACAAATCAAGGAAATGAAAGCTTCTATCGAACACAAGAAAGAAGTGATTGCTAATTCTAAAGAAAAATTAGAAGCAAAATCAAATCACTTGAAACATAAAAAATCAGAATTAGATGCTATCATGGCAGAAACTCAGAAAGAAGAATTATACTTGTCTGAAAAATCTGCAGAGTATGAAGCGCTAATCGAAGAAAGATTGTTAGCTGCTTACAAAAGAATCAGAAGCAGTGTTCGTAACGGATTAGCAGTTGTTTCTATCGAAAGAGGTGCATCGGCAGGTTCATTCTTTACGATTCCACCACAAACACAAGTAGAGATAGCTTCCAGAAAGAAAATCATCACTGATGAACATTCCGGAAGAATATTAGTCGACAGCTCACTCGCTGACGAAGAAAAAGAGAAAATGGAAAAGTTGTTTTCTAAATTTTAAGTACATTTAAGTCCCGATACACATCGGGACTTTTTTATTATGAAAAAAATACTCTTTTTTTTGTTCACCAAATCCATCGGAATTTACCTCAACATCCTGAGTTACCTATGGCCCGAAAAAGCATTGCAACTGGCATATGCCCTTTTTAGTGAACCAAGAGAAGGCCGGTTATTCAAAAATAAGCTGCCTGCCATTCTGAAAGAAGCACAAACAAATACCTTTCAACACAACAACCATTTTTTTCAAACCTACACTTGGAAAGGAAATGAAACTATTATTTTATTGGTGCATGGCTGGGAAAGCAATGCATCCCGCTGGGAAAATTTACTCCCCCATCTGAAAAAATCAGGAAGTACCATTATTGCCATTGACGGACCGGCACACGGATTGTCCAGCGGCAAAGAATTCAGTATTCCACAATATGCGGCATTCATTAATATAGCCGTCGAAAATTTCAAACCACAATACCTTATCGGACATTCCATTGGTGGAAAAACTTGTTTATACTACCAATCCGTGTATCAAAGCACGTTAATTCAAAAAATGGTGATTCTGGGATCTCCAAGTGACTTCAATATCATTCTCAACAACTATATTGCGATGTTAAGTTTGAATCAAAAAATAGCAATCCGATTAAAAAACTATTACTTAGAGCATCACAAACTGAATATTGATCATTTTACCGGAAAACTATTTGCCTCAAAAATCAATACCAAAGGATTAATCGCTCACGACATCGATGACACCGTAGTAGCATTTACCGAAGGAAAAAAAATTGCTTCTGCTTGGAAAAATGCAACTTTAATTGAAACCAAAGGATTGGGACACAGTATGCATGATGATGATTTGTATCAAAAAATCACTCATTTTTTATTTGAAATAGAATAACCCAAATAAGACATCCATAAAATGTTTTGGTGACCTTTCAATTTTTCAAATAAAAAAATAATCCCATAAACGATTAAACAATTTAGTACTACTTTTGCACTATGGAAGAAAATTTAAAACGCCTCAATAAATTCATCGGTGAAACCGGGTATTGCTCCCGTCGTGAAGCCGATAAAATCATTGAAGAAGGACGTGTAACCATCAATGGAGTCGTTCCGGAATTAGGAACTAAGGTGTCACCCGATGACGAAGTACGCATTGACGGCAAACTGATCCGCGAGAAAAATGAAAAACCGGTTTACCTTGCGTTCTACAAACCGGTAGGAATCGAATGTACGACGAACTTAGACGTTCGCAACAATATTGTAGATTACATCAATTATCCCAAACGTATTTTCCCGATTGGTCGATTGGACAAAGCCAGTGAAGGCTTGATTTTTATGACCAATGACGGCGACATCGTCAATAAAATATTACGCGCCCGAAACAATCACGAAAAAGAATATACGGTAACAGTAAATAAACCCATAACGGATCGTTTCATAGAAAGAATGGGAAATGGAGTTCCTATTTTAGACACGGTTACCCGAAAATGCAAAGTAGAACAAATCAGTAAATACACATTCAAAATTATCTTGACACAAGGTTTAAACCGTCAAATTCGTAGAATGTGTGAATATTTAGGCTCTGAAGTAACAGCCTTAAAACGCATTCGAATTATCAATATTTCACTTGATGTTCCCGTGGGTCGCTACCGTGATTTAACCGATGCTGAAATCAAAGAATTAAACGAATTGATTGAACCTTCAAGCAAAACCGAAGAAGCCAGTTTGCCCAAAACGGAAGCGCCAAAAAGAAGAACGGAATTCATCAAAAGAGACGATCCCAGATTTAAGAAAAGAGGCGATTATTAATCATAAAAAAATCCCATCTGCTGCGACAGATGGGATTTTTTTTTATTTATTAGTATCTAAAAATTCAAAATAGAGCGATTTTGACAAAATTGTTTCATTTTGAACACGCGCTGCATAACCTTCTTTATGATGGTCTTTATTTTCCACTTCTTCCGGATGGAGTTTAAAATAATCATAATACGCTTTATGATTAAAATTCAAACTGCTCAGAAAACGTTGTTCAACACCTTTGTTTACTGAAATATTATAATGTGTAATGAGATTTCCCCAGTTGACAAAACTGCAGAGTAAGATTGTTCCGTAGCAATACCAAATCATTTGATTGAAAAGAAAAGCATTTGTTTTTTGCTTGGTGATTTTTACAAAAGAAATAACCAATCCAATTATTGCCAGAATCAAGAAAGCATAAACACCCAATCTTTTATAAGTCAATCCGAAAAACGAAACATATTCTGAGTTCTTGATGATGGCACTTAGTATTAAAATTCCGTTTAAAAGAATCCAAATCTTAGCTAATTTTTTAAGATTCATAGCTTTTTCATCAAAATTAAACCCTCCTTTAAAATAGAATAAAAGAACACCAACTGCCATTATGGTCGAAAAAATAACGGCATTTACTCTTTCGTGTGTATCAGAACTTAAGTTAGATTTTTGGACCACTTCAAAAAACTGTTCGTAATTATAAGTTGCAATGAAAACCAAAAGAAGCACATTTAAAAGAAACAACGTAATCTCGCCACTTCTTCTTTCGAAGTCAATATCCAGAAACGAAAATGAATTTTGATTTTGCGTTTTGGCTTCTTCCTTAAAATCATTGTCCAGTAAATCATTCTTTTCATAACAAACTTCAGGAATCCAATAATTCCAGAAATTGAACGAAATAAAAAATCCTAAAGCGGAAAGTACAAATACTTGCCACGCATCAATATCTATATAATAATCAGTAAATAAAGACGAAAAATGATCGCTTCCAAAAGAATATACGATTAAAAACAACCCAAGAAACAGGACTGGAATAACAAAATAAGCAATCAGTTTTTTAGCAAAGCTGTTATTGACTTTTCGCTTAGGAAGATATTGACTGAACATAAATATGCGAACTAATGAAGCGATTCCGTTGATAATTATCAAAGGAAATGCCTGTAACAATTTAAGTTTGGGTTCCTGGGTTTTGAATTGTAAAAAGATAATTGACAAAGCTAGGGCAAAAAAAGAGGGAAAATCACCATACCAGGCAAACGCAAAGCAAGACAAAACCGACGTAACCACTAAAATCAAATGCAACCTACTGGTTAATTTCTCTTGAAAAAAATAACATATTAAGGCGGTTTGCATCATCCCGAAGATAGCCCAATTGAGTCCCAAATCCTCGTTGTAAAAAAGCAGTGTAAAAACCAAACTGCTGGCTAAAATAAAATGTAGTTTTTTCATAATTAAAAATTTAAAAGTACTTTGCATTTCAAAGCAAAAAGTTAAAAAAAAGGGTTATTTTGATTTAATTAATTTTTCAAGACTATTCAAGTGAGAAACAAAAGCAGTTCTGCCCATATTGGTAACGCGATACGACGTTTTTGGTTTTTTCCCTACGAACTCTTTCTTAACTTCTATATATCCCGATTTTTCTAATGCCGAAGAATGGCTTGCTAAATTACCATCAGTGATATTCAATAAAGATTTCATTTCGGTAAAATCAATCCAGTCGTTTACCATCAGAACTGACATAATGCCTAGTCTGACCCGACTTTCGAAATCTTTATTTAATTTGTCAATGATTCCCATTACTATTTGTATTTTTGGAACACAATTATTCCGTACAAGATGTGCAAAACTCCAAATCCTATTGCCCAAAAAACAAGTCCAAAACCAAGATAAAAAAGGGAAATACACCCTAAAATAATTTCAAAAGCACCTAAATATTGAATATCCGAAAAAGTATATTTCCCTGCATTAATAAGTGCTAAGCCATAAAATAACAATGTAACTGGAGCTATCAAAGCAAATAACTGATGGTATAAAAGTGCCATACAAAACACACCTCCAACCAGTAAAGGGATCGCTAGATTCAGCAACATTTTTTTAGTGGTATTAGTCCAAACCGGTAAATCGAACTTTTTACTTTTTCTCAAAGTAAAAAAGATACCGGATCCTAATGCTAAGACCAAAATTACCACCGCAATAAAAACTAATTCGATTATTAAATCGGAACTATATGTCTTTTGCTGACCATCAAAATATTCAATACCATTGTTTTCAAACAATTGATAGGCATAAATGGATCCGGCTAATGCAAATAGCCCGGCAA
Organism: Flavobacterium lacustre; assembly: GCF_027474525.2. Classification (NCBI taxonomy): domain Bacteria; kingdom Pseudomonadati; phylum Bacteroidota; class Flavobacteriia; order Flavobacteriales; family Flavobacteriaceae; genus Flavobacterium; species Flavobacterium lacustre. The sequence continues at coordinate 1,835,529 of NZ_CP114882.2, read as the reverse complement.
AGACTCCCGAAAGGCCGCTTAACGAAATAAATCTGGAAGAGCGCTCCATCATGGAACGTATATGCGATAAATCTTCTTGCAGTTTTTGACTCATAAATAAAGTACTTTGAGATACAAAGTTATTTAATATTTTCTGATTTCAAAACAGAAACCAATTTAATTTTAATAAATTGTATAAAATAAACTACTATGGGCCTTAATAGGATTTGGCAGACTAAATGCCGAGTGGTTAATTATGGAGTATCAAAACCATCTTTTTCTTTTGAATAAAAATACCCCAAAAGCAGACAGTATAACCGATATTAAAATAATAATCCATATTCCATAACGATTATCTTCTAAATCATTGGGAACATTCATCCCGTATAAACTGGCAATCAATGTGGGAATCATCAAAATGATCGAGATAGAAGTCATCTGTTTCATAATGTTATTCATATTATTTGAAATCACAGATGCATAAGCATCCATGGTTCCAGTGAGGATATCGCTATAAATATTAGTCGTTTCTTGCGCTTGACGCAATTCAATTTCAACATCTTCAAGCAATTCCGGATCAAAGTGTTCTTTTTGAGATTTTATATTTCTGATGCGATGCAACAAAATATCATTCCCTTTTAAGGACGTCATAAAGAATACCAAGCATTTTTCAATTTGAAGCAAAGCTTGTAATTCTTCATTCTTAATTGATTTTTCTAAATTATCTTCCGCCAATTTAATTTTTTGATTGACTTGTTTAAGGTATTTTAAATACCAAATACTGGAAGACAACAGCAATTTCAAAACCAAATCAAAATTATCTTTAATATCAATATTTTTACGCTGCGTATAGGTAACAAAATCCGTCAGCATTTCGGTTTTATGAAAACTCAAAGTAAGACAAACGGTATCTTTAAAAACGATTCCAACAGGAATGGTGTGAAAAGGCAATTTGATGTCATTACTCTTTACGGGGATTCGCATGATAATCAAGGTCCAACCGTTTTCAATTTCGATACGGGGTCTTTCATCAATATCTTCGATATCATTGTAAAATGCTTCAGGGATTTGAAGTGTTTCGAGCACGTACTCTTTTTCTGTAGCTGTTGGACATTCAATATTAATCCAGCAGTTGGGAGTCCATTCGTTGGTTTCGAATAATCCGCTATTGTTTTTGTAAAAAGCTCTCATTTCAAAATTCTATAAGTTGGTTCATAGCCTTTTGAAACACATTCAAAAGCTACATTAATACATTATTTCCGAATAATAATCGTCCATTTTAAAGGCCTGTTTTTAAAGTGTTGCAAAAGTATTCTTTATATTTTGAAACCGTACCAATTGCATTGCTTTTTAAGTAGTTTTTAAGACAAAAAAAAGCCCTAAACTTAGTTTAGGGCTTTAATAAAGTATTTTAGGTTACGAATTGCTTCTCATTTTTCTGGCCAAAAGTGTATTTTGTAACAACATTGCTATAGTCATGGGTCCTACTCCACCCGGAACCGGAGTAATGAAAGAGGACTTTTTGCTCACTTCATCAAAATCAACGTCACCGGTAATCACATATCCTTTTGGGTGTGAAGCATCTTCCACTCGGGTAATACCCACATCAATGATAACAACTCCATCTTTTACCATATCCGCTTTAAGATAATTGGGTACACCAAGAGCGGTAATGATAATATCTGCATTTTTGGTGAACTCTTCAATATTCTTGGTTCTGCTGTGGGTCAATGTTACTGTTGAATCTCCTGGATATCCTTTGCGGCTTAACAAAATACTCATGGGTCTTCCCACAATATGGCTACGACCAATAACTACGGTATGTTTTCCTGCGGTTTCCACTTTATAACGTTCCAACAATTGCATGATTCCAAATGGGGTTGCCGGTAAAAAAGTTTCCATTTCCAACGCCATTTTTCCAAAATTAGTAGGATGAAAACCATCTACATCTTTATCAGGATCAATAGCCATTAAAATTTTCTGTTCATCAATATGTTTAGGCAAAGGCAATTGAACGATAAACCCATCTAGATCGTCATCTTCGTTTAACTCATTGATTTTTTCAAGCAATGCTGCTTCCGAAATGTCTTCCGGCAGACTTACTAAAGTAGATTCGAAGCCAATTTGTTGACAAGATCTGACTTTGCTTCCCACATAAGTTAAACTTGCACCATTATTACCAACGATTACCGCTGCTAAATGAGGGACTTTCTCCCCATTGTTCTTCATCTTTTGTACTTCGACTGCGATTTCACTTTTGATATCTTCCGAAGTTTTTTTACCGTCTAATAATTGCATGTATACTATTGTTTGTAGTTAGTGGTTGGTTTATGTTGTCTGTTATCTGCAAACTGAATAACTGGTTTTTATCTCATCCCGCCTGGCATTCCTTTCATGCCGCCCATCATTTTCATCAGGTTTTTACCGCCCGGACCTTGCATCATTTTCATCATCTTACTCATCTGGTCAAACTGTTTCATCAATTGATTCACCTGCTCAATTTTGGTTCCCGAACCTTTTGCGATTCTGGCTTTTCTTTTCACATCAATTACAGCTGGCTTGCTTCTTTCTAACGGAGTCATGGAATGGATGATGGCTTCAATATGCTTGAATGCATCATCTTCAATTTCAACATCTTTCATGGCTTTTGAAGCACCTGGTATCATTCCAACCAAGTCTTTCATGTTACCCATTTTTTTCACTTGCTGAATTTGAGATAGGAAATCATCAAAACCAAATTCATTTTTAGCAATTTTCTTCTGAATTTTTCGGGCTTCATCTTCATCAAATTGCTCTTGAGCTCTTTCTACCAAAGACACAACATCACCCATACCAAGGATACGTTCTGCCATACGAACAGGATAGAACACATCAATAGCTTCCATTTTTTCGCCTGTACCAACAAATTTTATCGGTTTGTTGACTACCGTTTTAATAGAAATCGCTGCTCCACCACGAGTATCACCGTCTAATTTGGTCAGAATTACACCATCAAAATTTAAAATATCATTGAAGGCTTTTGCTGTATTTACAGCATCTTGTCCCGTCATGGCATCAACAACAAATAAGGTTTCTTGCGGCTGAATCGCTTGATGCACTGCTGCAATTTCTTTCATCATTTGCTCATCAACAGCCAAACGACCGGCAGTATCGACAATCACCACGTTAAAACCATTGGCTTTTGCATGCTTGATCGCGTTTTGGGCAATTTCAACCGGATTTTTATTTTCTGGTTCAGAATATACCTCAACACCTATGGAATCTCCAACAACATACAATTGCTGAATTGCCGCAGGACGATAAATATCACACGCTACCAAAAGTGGTTTTTTATTCTTTTTTGTTTGAAGATAATTGGCAAGCTTTCCAGAAAAAGTAGTTTTACCGGATCCTTGTAAACCCGACATCAAAATCACGGTTGGATTTCCGGAAAGATTGATTCCGGCAACATCGCCACCCATCAATTCCGTTAATTCATCTTTGACTAACTTCACTAATAATTGTCCGGGTTGTAGCGTAGTCAATACATCTTGACCAATTGCTTTTTCTTTTACTTTGGTGGTAAAATCTTTGGCAATTTTAAAGTTAACATCGGCATCAAGTAAGGCTCTGCGGACTTCTTTTAAAGTCTCCGCTACGTTTACTTCGGTGATTTTTCCGTGTCCTTTTAATATATGGAAGGCTTTATCTAATTTTTCGCTTAAATTATCAAACATGTTTTTTTATTTTATTGAAATGCAAAGATAAACTAATTAGATAATTAGGCAATTAGATAATTAGATATTTGAAGTGCCGATTTTAGTTTTATTAAAGGACTTTTTTTATTCAAAAAAACAAAAAAACCAGCTATAAAGCTGGCTTTGTATATGGTCTCTATACTTTAGTTTTTAAAATCATATAGTAGAATAGTATTTCATTAACTCTATCTTTCACAAAATGTATCTATCATTAGTTGATTTTAGTAAAATAGAGATAATCGGTTTCTAAACTGTTATCACTTGGATCTCTAAAACGCAATTCCGAAGTACTGAATTCAAATACTTCCCAATTTTCTTCTAATTCCTTCAAAGGATCGGCATCAAAATCTATTTTAAACTCTCTTTCGCCATTATTAGTCTTGATGGACCAAGTACCCGTTTTAGAAATTCCGGATTTAGAAGCGACTACCGTATAATCACTTTTAAAAGAAAATTGATACCCGCTGTAAACCGTAGTTTGTTCTTCATCATGATAAAAATAAGAGATTTTCCAAGCGCCATTGCTAAGCACTTGGACAAAGTCAAGTGTTGTATTTGTATTTTCTGAACAGTTGTCTAAAGCCTCTTTTATAAGATCTTCTAACTGACTATTATTGGTAACGGTTATAGGATAACCGTTTGAACTGGTAACAGTTATTGGGTATCCAACGGCAATAAATTGATTGTCTTGTAAATTATCTATAAAATAATACAACGCTTGATTGTCTTGAATAGTAAGAGAACTTGCAATTTGATTGTTACTGTCGTAACGGTTAATCAATATGGGATAATTAAAATTCAAACAGTTTATTTGGGGTAAATAATCTGATTTTTCAGCACAATCATGAAGTAAATCCGTATAATCACTTAGAGAATCTAATGTTTCTTCTTTATAATCATTGAAAATGACTGTTATCGGAAAATGAATAGAAACTACATCTGTATCAATGCTGCTCAAAGCAATGTTGTTTTCAACTAAGGCAATATCCGCAGCAGAATTTATAGTAATATCAACTGCATTGACGGTAACCGTGTATGGAAATTTAACCATAAAACAATCCGTCTGGTCTATTATATTGTCCTGTGCTGTTTTTTGCATCACAATTCGTTCAACATAAGTTGTCAGTGGAGTCGTTTTGGTGATTGTTTCCTTGGTACTGTATTGTTCGTCTGCTATTTCACTTTGACAAGAGAAAAAAACAACACTTAATACGGTTGCCAATAAAAAACCTGAAAATTTCCTGAAAAACATCATGATTTAATTTTTAATCAAATTAGCTTCAAATATAGAGAAATAAAACCTAAAATTTCCAAGCTCCTTCATAAAGAGGTATTGCTTGGAAATTCAGTACTAAATCAATACTATTACTTTTTTGTTAGTTAACATCATCACTATCAATAGTTCCGTTACCATTACTGTCTTCATTTCCATCATTTGTTCCGTCATCATCACTATCACTATCAGCTGCATCAGTGCCGTTATCATCTTCTACTGAATTATTAACTCCGTCATTATCTGAATCCTCCAAACCATCAATAATCCCATCATTATCACTGTCATCATCAGTTGCGTCTGTACCAATATGATCTTCAGTAGCATCACTCACGCCATCATCATCGCTGTCTTCTTCACCATCATTGATACCGTCATTATCACTGTCATCATCAATTGCGTCAGTGCCAATATGATCTTCGGTAGCATTACTCACTCCGTCGTCATCGCTGTCTTCATCTCCATCAGAAATACCATCGCTATCACTATCGTCGTCTCCTAAATCAGAACCGTTATGTTGTTCACTTTCGTTACTCACTCCGTCATCGTCACTATCTTCACTGGAGTCATTGATACCGTCATCATCGCTATCCACATCATACGGACTCGTTGCAGCATCACTTTCACTTGAGTTACTCAATCCGTCTGTATCGGTGTCTTCATTTCCATCGCTCACTCCGTCATTATCCGTATCGGCAACAAGAGGATTGGTTTCAGCTACTGAGCCAGTGGTTCTACTCGTTTTCCCTGTTGTACTTATCGATTGGTCAACGATTCCGTTTTTATTAAAGTCTTCAAAACCATCCAAAATACCATCTCCATCAGTATCAGGATTAGTAGGATTAGTGCCTAATTTAGCTTCGATAGCATTGGTCAAACCATCAGCATCCGGATCTAAAGAGGCATTAGCGTTGTCAATTGGCGAATCGTTTGTACAAGAAAACAGACTTAAAGAAAGTGCTGCAATTAAAGATAAAGATCTGAAAGTTTTCATAATTTGGTTGTGTTTAAAATTAATAGTGTTTGATGATAAAACAATTTAGAATCCGTCTACCCTACCCAATTTAAAAAAAAATTTACCTTTGTAAAGCCAAAAATCGAATTAATAAATGACAATTCATTCAATATCAAATACTTGCGACGAAATTGTTTTTTCATCTTTTTTTAAAAGTCAGGCGAAATCGCTTCGTAATTTTCTTTTTTATAAATATGGAAACAAAGATCAAGCAGAAGATTTAGCCCAAGAAGCTTTTATAAAACTATGGCAAAACTGCAGTGATGTACCTATAGAAAAAGCAAAATCTTACCTATATACAATTGCCAATAATAGCGCACTGAACGGAATTGCCCATGAGAAAGTAGTTTTAAAATATGAAAAAGACTTCTCTGGTTTAGACAAAACAAATGAGAATCCCGAATTCATATTAGAAGAAAAACAATTTGGAAATAAACTGTTAAAAGCAATCGAAAATTTGAACGAAACGCAAAGAGTCGCTTTTTTGATGCACCGCATTGACGGAAAAAAATACAGCGAAATTGCCGAAGAACTCAATATTGGCATAAAAGCCGTGGAGAAGAGAATTCACTTGGCTTTATTAGAACTGAGAAAAGAAATTAAAAATTTAAAGTAGGGTTTATCACTTGCAACTTGTTTTACTGATACAACACGAATAAAATGGATAAAAATAACAAATTAGCAAAATGGCTTAATAATGAGATGACTCCATCAGAACTGGCCGATTTTCAAGCAACTGAGGATTATGCGCTATACGAGAAAATTAAAAACTACTCTTCTAATTTAGAAGTAGGTGATTTTAATGAAGATAAAGTTCTTGAAACTGTCCTTAAACAAGAGAAATCAAGCCCAAAAGGTATTCCTTTATATAAAAAATGGTTCATCCAAATAGCAGCCGTATTGGTGATTGGACTCGGACTTACTTTTGTCATGCAAAACTATGCTTCAGTAACCCAATTAGCACAAAACGGTGAAAAAACAACTTTTTTACTGCCGGATAATTCCGAAGTGGTTTTGAATTCCGGTTCTGAAATACAGTATAAAAAATGGAATTGGGACAACAACAGAGCCCTGAAATTAAAAGGTGAGGCCTACTTTAAAGTAGCAAAAGGTAAGAAATTTGAAGTAGTCACAAACCTCGGAAAAGTAGCCGTTCTCGGAACCCAATTCAATGTAAAAGCCAGAGAAAACCGGTTTGATGTAACCTGTTTTGAAGGAAGGGTAAAAGTCAATTATAAAAACGCCGAATTGGTATTGACACCAGGACAAAGTGTAACTTTTGAAAACGGAAAACAAATCAATACCACCATTGAAAGCTCAAAACCGGCATGGCTGGATCATCAAATGGCTTTTGAAAAAGAAAATTTAAACCAGATAATAGCCGAAATACAAAGACAATACAAAGTCTCTATTATACTGAAAACAAAAAAGACAGATGCCCTATTCTCTGGAAAAATCCCTACTGACAATCTGGACACGGCACTCCAAATCATTGGAACAACGTATAATTTAAACTATACTAAAACAACAACGGATAAAATAATTTTTCAAGAGAAATAGATGTTTTTTAAACGGTTTTTTGTTTTAGTATTCCTCTTTATTTTTGCCTTGAATGCAGCTGCTCAAGGCAAAAACAAAACTATTGCTTTAAAACAAATTCTGATTTTAATCGAAAAACAACATCAGGTAAATTTTAATTACACCGAAAATAATCTCGGTACAATTAAAATAATACCACCTTCGAAAGCACTTTCTTTAACCGAAAAACTCCTGTATCTGGAAAAGAAAACCAATCTTTCTTTTGAAAATATTGACAATAAATTCATTAATATCTTCAATAAAAACACAATCCAAAGCAAAATAATTTGCGGATATGTGCTTTCTGAGACAGACCATAAACCAGTTGAAAATGCCAACATCCAACTTACGAATGGTAAGGGCATAACAACAAATCAAATGGGTTATTTTGAATTTAAAAAAGAAAAAGAAACCGCATTTTTAGTCAGTCACATCGGATTTAGAAGCCAAAAAATAACAAGTACTGATTTTGACAACACCAATTGCCTCACCATTTTTCTGGCCTCGGAAGTAACGGAACTTCAAGAAATTAAAACCAATTATTTTTTGACCTCAGGAATCTCAAAAAACAACAATGGTTCTTTTGAAATAAAACCAAAAAAATTCGGAATCTTACCTGGACTAATTGAACCGGATGTTTTACAAACCATGCAACAAATTCCCGGTATCAACAGCACGGACGAAAGTGTGGCCAGTATCAATGTAAGAGGCGGAACGCATGACCAGAATTTATTTTTATGGAACGGCATACGAATGTACCAAACGGGGCATTTTTTTGGTTTAATATCAGCATTCAACCCCAATCTAGCACACACGATTTCTATATATAAAAACGGAAGTTCCGCTTTTTATGGCGAAAGTGTTTCGAGTGTGGTTTCGATTTCTTCGAACCCGAACACTATTGAAAAAAATAATTTTAGTGCCGGAATAAACATGATCAATGCCGATATTTATTCTAAATTTAATATCACTAAAAAAGGATTCCTGGAAATTGCCGGACGAAAATCGATAACTGATTTTGTAGAATCACCCACGTATAAAGAGTATTTCAATAAAGCCTTTCAAAATACCAGCATAACTGATTTTGAAAACAATCAAAAAATAGATTATTCCAGCGATAAGAAATTTAGTTTCTATGATATCACTATTAAATATTCACAAAAAATTGGACTGAAAGATCATCTAATAATCGATTTAATAACAATAAACGATAAGCTTAAGGTCTTTCAAACGGCAACGATTAACAATACCATTCAATCCGAAGACAATACGTTATACCAACAAAATTATGGAGGAAATCTGTCTTGGAAACGGAACTGGAATACTAAAAACACCACAAGCATCAACTTGTACAGTTCGTATTATGAACTTGTTGCAAACAAAGGTTTAACACTGGAGAATCAAAAATTAAAACAGGAAAATCTAGTATTAGACACTGGTTTTAAAGTAGAGAACAATCATAGTATCAATAGTAAATTCACATTGAATAATGGGTATCAGTTCAACGAGATGGGTGTCACAAATTTAGACGAAGTAAATAATCCACAATTTTACCGAAAAATAAAAGACGTTTTACGAACCCATGCGATAATTCTGGAAGGCAAATACACCGATACGATCTCAAAAATATATTGCAGTACAGGAGTACGATTGAACTATATCGAAAAATTTAAAAAATACAGTATAGAGCCACGACTCCAGTTTAATTATGGCATAAGCAACCATTTAAATGTAGAAATAGTAGGAGAATATAAAAGTCAAAATTCCCAACAAACAATTGATTTACAAAAAGACTATTTCGGAATAGAAAAAAGACGTTGGATACTATCGAACGATACGACAATTCCGATTCAAAGGAGCAAACAAGCTTCTATTAGCTTATCGTACAATCAAAACCATTGGCTGCTGACCGTTGAAAATTTTTACAAAAAAGTAACCGGAATTACTAGCCAAAGCCAAGGATTTCAGAACCAATTAGAGTTTTTAAAAATAAACGGAGCCTACACCGTTATAGGAACTGAAATACTGATGCAAAAAAAAATAAATCATTTTCTGACGTGGTTGAGCTACACCTATAATGACAATAATTATAACTTCCCAAGTTTTCAGCCGCCCGTTTTTTCGAATAACTTTGAGATGGATCACGTGATTTCCTGGGCAGGAATGTATGAAAAAAACAATCTAAAAATAGCATTGGGTTCTAAATGGTATTCGGGTCGTCCGGAAACGACACCGGTAAACACCGAAATAAATGCCTCGAATCCGGTAATTAATTATAATGTTCCAAATAACAAACACCTAAGTTCTTTTTTTCAAGTCAATTTTTCCTCTACTTATAAATGGGAAAATGCTACAGGAATGCAATACAAATTGGGTTTATCAATATTGAACGTACTGAATCAAAAGAATGAAATCAATGAATATTATAGAATTAGCACACTCACTAACACAGTTGAAGAGGTAAAAACATTTGCATTGCAAAGAACGCCAAATGTAAGTTTTAGAGTGAGCTTTTAATTCTATTTGTTTTATTCCTTAGCCATAATCATGGCGATTAAAATATACTTTCAAATAAATCATTAAAAAAGCAACCCATTGGTAGGGTAAACTAAATCTGGACTGTTCTATAATTAAAAATAGCTAATTATGAATAGGAAAGAATTTTTTGCGAAAGTAGGATTTGGTGCCGCAACGGTATTATTACCCGCATGTATCGCCGGTTTAGCAACGAGTTGTAGTAGTAATAATGAAGAAAGTACCACAGCACCAACAACAGTAGATTTTATAATAGACATCTCAACCGGTTCATTAGCTACTGACGGAGGTTTTTTAGTCTCTAAAAATATAGTGGTAGCAAGAGTTGACGCAACCACTTTTCTAGCAGTTGCTGCGGCATGCACACATGAAGGTACAAATGTAAATTATGTTAGCGCAAGCAAAACGTTTCATTGCCCCAATCATGGAGCAAATTTCAGCAGTACCGGAAACCACCTAAACGGTCCTGGTACCGGAAATTTAAAACAATATAATGTATCCCTTTCCGGAAATTCATTACGGATATACTCGTAAACAATCGACCGTAATTTAAATTTTGAATTCTAATAATTCCCAACAAAAAATGAGAAAAAAAATAGCAATAGCAAGTATCGCTTTATGCCTTATTGGGTTTTCAGGTTACCAATATGTAATGCATGGAGGCGCTAGAGATTTGAGTACAGAAGAAACTGCTTTTACGGTTACCGCAACTGCAATCACAACTGAATTTTCTACTAACCCGGAATCCTCTAACAAAAAATACCTTGAAAAACCAATCGCAATTTCAGGAAAGGTTACGGCAGTTACAGGAACTGAGATTACCCTTGACAACACAGTAATTTGTAGTCTAAAAAAAGAAGAAACAAGTATCAAAAATAACCAATCAATCAGCATAAAAGGAAGAGTTGTGGGTTACGATGATTTAATGGGGGAAGTAAAAATAGACCAATGTTTTATAATCAATAAGTAAAAAATGAAAATCAAAACCTTTTTAAGCTTCATACTATTCGGTTTATCTATGCATACCGCAATGGCACAAGATGATTTATTAGATCAATTGGATGTCAAATCAGATAAAAAAGAAATAGCTACAGCCGCATTCAAAGCTTTGCAAATAGGCAATATGCAATCAACTAAATTACCGGTAAAAGGCGAACTTTATATTTTAATTTCACACCGGTTTGGCGATTTGACGGAAGGATTCCAAAACTTTTTTGGTTTAGATGATGCAAATACAAAAATCGGAGGGATTTATGGGGTTGCCAATTGGTTGTCAATAGGAGTTTCGAGACATACTTTTCAAAAAACCTATGAATTAGGTCTCAAATATAAACTAGCCAATCAAATGATTGGAGGATTCCCGATTACAATTGTAGGATACAACACACTGGATGTCAACAGCGAACTGGACAAAGTCAATTATCCGCAATTGCAATTCAGCAACCGATTAGCGTATTCTTCACAATTGCTAATTTCAAGAAAAATTTCAGAATCATTTTCTTTAGAATTTGCGACACTATACACGCACAAAAACCTGTACGACAATACAGCCGAATATACCGATTTATTGTCATTAGGGTATGGCGCCAGATACAAACTATCCAAAAGATTAAGTGTAAACTTAGAATACGCAACCCGCTTGAGTGCTTTCGAAGGTTTTTTAGCAACAAAATACCACAACCCACTTACTGTTGGATTAGACATAGAAACCGGTGGACACATTTTTCAGATGGTATTTTCAAACAGTCAGGCGATGAATGACGTAGCTGTTTTCTCTAACGCAACAGGACAGTGGGACAAAAAAGGAATTTATTTTGGATTTAATATGTACAGAGTTTTTTAATCAAAAAATCGAATAATAATTATGAAAAAAATAGCATTATTTACAATCATTGCGGCCGCTGCTGCAGCATTTTCATGTGAACCAAACACATACGAAGAAATTCAACAACCTACTGCTGATACCGGGACGGGGACTGGAACTGGGACGGGAACGGGGACGGGGACTGGAACTGGGACGGGAACGGGAACGGGAACTGGGACAGGAACGGGAACGGGAACTGGGACAGGAACCGGAACTGGGACGGGAACAACAACAAATATAACGTATGCAAAAGACATTCAGCCCATTATAACAACAAACTGCACGGCTTGTCATGGTAGTGGAGGAAAATCACCTGTTTTAACAACCTATACACAAGTAAAAAATGCAACTAGTGGTGGAAAATTATTATGCACCATTCAAGCACAGAGTTGCAAAACAATGCCACCAGCAGGAAAAATGCCTCAAGCAACTATAAATTTAATTTTACTTTGGAAAACCCAAGGATACTTACAATAAAATAAGATGAAAAAAATAACAATACTATTCGCCCTTTTACTAATGGGAAATATGGTGTTCTCTCAAAAAATGATAACACGAAACGGAAAAATAACTTTCGAAGCTTCTATGCCAAGTTTTGAAGAAATCAAAGGTATAAACAGTACAGCTTCTTGTATTCTGGATCAAGCAACAGGTGATTTTGTCGCTTTAGCCTTAATCAAGTCATTTAAATTCAAGTCCCCGTTAATGGAGGAACATTTTAATGAAAATTATATGGAATCCTCATTATTTCCAAAAGCCACTTTCAAAGGGAAAATTTTAAATTTTGATGCTAAAAAAGTAGCTGCAGCCAAAACAACTTTTGACCTCGAAGGAGATTTAACAATACATGGTGTGACCAAAAAAATTAAAACCAAAATAAATGTAACACCTTCCTCAGGAAAAATAATGGCTACTGTCAGCTTTGACATTACACCTCAAGACTACGGAATTGCAATCCCAAATCTGGTCAAAGATAAAATTGCAAAAAATATAGAAACCACTATAAATTTTACATTAGAACCGCAATAACGGCATTCGATTCATAACCAAAAAAGACTCCAAACGTACATTTGGAGTCTTTTTGTATATAGGGTAAAATAACGGTTTGTTTTTACATTCGCTCAGGAACATTAATACCGAGCAATTTAAAGGAAGCCGCAATAGTATCAGCCACTTTTTTTGACAATTGCACTCTAAAAATTTTCTTCGCCAAATCCTCTTCTCCAAGTATAGGAACCGCCTGATAAAACGAATTGTACTCACGCACTAAATCATACGTAAAATTAGCGATTAACGCAGGACTGTGATGATGTGCGGCATGTTGTATCACTTCGGGAAATAATTCAAGTTGTTTGAGTAATTCTTTCTCTTTTTCGTGTAAGCTATCCACCGCAGCAGTATTCGAAAAATCAAAATTGGCTTTGCGGATAATTGACTGAATTCGGGCATAAGTATATTGTATAAACGGTCCTGTATTTCCGGCAAAATCGACTGATTCTTCGGGATTAAAAAGGATTCGCTTTTTAGGATCTACTTTCAAAATATAATATTTCAAAGCGCCAAGACCAATGGTATTGTATAATTTAGCTTTTTCTTCGGCAGAATAGCTGTCCAATTTCCCTAAATCTTCTGCAATTTTCTGAGCGGTATCGGTCATTTCCTGCATCAAATCATCGGCATCCACTACAGTTCCTTCTCGGCTTTTCATTTTTCCGGAAGGCAAATCAACCATTCCGTAAGACAAATGAAACAAGTTGGAAGCCCAGTCAAAACCTAATTTTTTCAAGATCAAAAACAAAACTTTAAAATGATAATCCTGCTCGTTTCCTACAGTATAAACCATTCCGCCAACATCCGGCATGTCTTTTACACGTTGAATCGCAGTTCCGATATCTTGTGTCATATACACCGCGGTTCCATCCGAACGCAATACAATTTTACGGTCTAAACCTTCATCGGTCAAATCAATCCAAACCGAACCATCCGGGTCTTTTTCGAAAATTCCTTTGTCTAAACCTATCTGCACGACATCTTTTCCTAATAAATAAGTATTGCTTTCATAATAAAAGCTGTCGAAATCAACTCCAAGATTTTTATAAGTTGTGGCAAAACCATCATAAACCCATTGATTCATGGTTTTCCAAAGTGTTTTTACAGCAGCATCTCCAGCTTCCCATTTCAACAACATTTCTTGCGCTTCAAGAATAATCGGCGCTTGTTTTTTTGCCTCTTCTTCTGTTTTTCCTTCAAGCATTAATTGGGCAATTTCTTCTTTATATGCTTTATCAAAAGCTACGTAATAATTCCCAACCAGCTTATCCCCTTTCAATCCGGTAGATTCCGGTGTTTCACCGTTTCCAAATTTTTGCCAGGCTAACATCGACTTGCAAATATGAATCCCTCTGTCGTTGATGATTTGTGTTTTATAGACTTTCTTACCTGAAGCTTTGATGATTTCGGCAACAGAATAACCCAAAAGATTGTTGCGTACATGCCCCAAATGCAACGGTTTATTCGTATTAGGTGAAGAATATTCGACCATCACCGCAGTATCATTTGCCGAAGGCGCCACAAATCCGTAGGTAGTATTGTCCTTTATGGTTCCAAAGAAATCTAAATAATATGAATCTGAAATTACAATATTCAAAAACCCGGAAACCACATTAAATCGGGCTACTTCGGGAACATGGGCTACAAGATAGTTACCTATTTTATTTCCTAATTCAACAGGATTGCTTTTGATAACTTTAAGTAAAGGAAAAATAACCATGGTAATATCGCCTTCAAATTCCTTTCGGGTGGCTTGAAATTCGACTTTGTCTAAGGATACATCAAACAAAGTTTGAATGGCTGTTGCTATGGATGGCGTAAGAATCTGTTGTAATGACATGAAAACTTGATTTTAAAGTGTGCAAAGATAATTTTAATTCCTTAATATGATTCTATATTTTATTCAATTAAATGGCAAAAAAAAGACTTAATATAACCCTTTGTTGATAATAAACCCTTATGATTCTTAGTATTTTTTTATATATTGCTACAATTATTACTAATTTTACAAGTTAATAAAGTAAAACTAAAAACATGAGGAAAATAATTGTTTTTATAGTGTTATTAGTAACCTTTAGTTCAGGAGCGCAATCGGTGACCGTAAATACCACTACCTACACAGTAGAACAGTTAGTCAATCAAATCCTGATCAAGTCTCCCTGTGTTTCGGGCACCAATATCACATCAAAAACAGGAACTGATTACGGAGCTGCAAACGGCATTGGCTATTTTGAAAACAACAATCCCAACTTTCCTTTTTTGAATGGAGTCGTTTTAACGACTGGCGATGTGACCAAAATTCCGAGTCCGAACAATTCGATATTAAGTGATGGAACAGCGGTTTGGACAGGAGATTCAGATCTGGAATCCAACCTGCTCTCACAGTCCGGAATTTCAATAAATAGTGTGAATGCCAGTTATATTGAATTTGATTTCCAACCAAAAACTCCCAATTTTGATTTCTCTTTTCTGTTTGCTTCCGAAGAATACGGAACATCACAATGCAAATTCTCAGATGCATTTGCATTTTTATTAAAAGATGTAACCAGTGGTGGTGCCAATACCAATTTAGCAGTGGTTCCGGGGACTAGTATTCCGGTTTCTGTCGAAACGATCAGAGACATAGCATACAATTCGAATTGCCCTTCTGCGAACGAATCTTATTTTGGGACATTCAATGGTAGCGGTTTTGGACCTGCAATCAATTTTAACGGAGAAACGGTGGAAATGATTGCTTCGGCAACGGGTTTAAATACCAGCCACATCTACCGCATAAAAATAGTAATTGCTGATGGCGGAGGGAATACCGGCTATGATTCGGCTATATTTTTAAAAGCAAACAGTTTCAATATCGGACAAAATGTATTGGGGTTAGATTACACTCAAGCCAACAATAAAGCCATTTGTCCGGGAAATACATTACCAATTCTGTCCGCAGCGGGCTTAAGTCCGGGAACAACTTTTGTATGGAAAAAAGAAGGGGTTGCTTTTTCACCTGCCCAAACAAGTGAAACATTAGATTTAAATAGTATACTGCCTGTGATTGGCTCAGGCATTCATAAGTATACCGTTACATACATAGAACCGGGCTGTACTGCCGTTACAGATGAAATCAGTGTTGAAATTTATCCGAAAATTGGAGTGATGGCTACCGTTCCTAATCTTTACAGTTGCGATACAGGCGCCGCAAGCTATGATTTTGATTGGACAAAAATGACAACTATTATTCTGGCTGGAGTCAATCAGGCCACTACTACAACTGGACTTTTAGATGATCTCCCTGCCGAAACACTTATTTCGTATCACGAAACTAATGCGGAGGCAACAACAAATAGTGCAGCACTGAGCAACCCATATACGCTGCTAAGCACTGATAGCGGGAAACCCATTTATGTGCGCATTGAAAATCCCGTGACGGGCTGTTACGAAATAAAATCTTTTCAACTCGAAATTGTTCCAAGTCCCGCTATTGCCAATACTCCTAATGACATTACCCTTTGCAGCAGAAACTTGACAGATGTTCCGCCAAAAGCGCTGTTTGATTTTACCGCTCAAAAAGCATTGATTTTAGGGACACAAGACCCAACCTACAATTTAATTTCTTTTCACACAACTGCATCAGGAGCGACAAACAATACAGATATCATTACATTAAACACGGCCGATGAATTACTGTCAGGTTCAAGAACCATCTATGCTCGAGTGCAAAATAGCTCTAATTTAAATTGTTATGCTACAACTAGTTTTAAAATAATAGTGACCCCATTACCCGAAGTCGATCTTTTACCGGACGTTTATGTATGCAACGCTTATCCATTACCGGCATTAACAAAACCAGGAGCACAATATTGGACGGGGCCAGGAAAAACTGGAATACAACTACCGGTAGGACATGCTGTGACGACAACAAGTGTAATCTATATTTTTAATCAAATAGGAGCGTGTACCGCTGAAGATTTTTTTAAAGTGACCATTGTGAATTTGAGTGATGTAACACCGGCCTCTGCATCCTATTGTTCGCAATACAAATTGCCAGCCTTACTCTTCGGAAAATATTTTACTCAAAGTGGCGGAAGTAATACTACCGGAAACATAGAAATAGCACCGGGAACTGTACTAAATACAGCAGGTATAAATAATTTATATGTGTGGTTTGAAGACACTACGGTTACTCCGTCTTGTGTAAAGGAAATGAACTTTAAAATCACGATAATTCCATTTACTCCATTACCAAATTACACCAACAGATTTGATTGTACATCATATACTTTACCGGCCAATCCCAACGGAGGCATTTATTATTCGGGACCAAACAAAGGTTTACCAATACTGCCAGTTGGTACCGTTATCACATCCACAACAACAATTTATGTTTATAAAGAAACAGGCACAGCGCCAACAAACTGCAGCTCCGAGAAAACATTCAAAATTTTCATTGACAATTCAAGCATAACTATACCAACGGATGTGAATTCCTGCTCGTCCTACAAACTACCTGCTTTAAGTGTAGGGGAATACCGAACTGCGGCTGGCGGTGGCGGCTCAGCAATACCGGCAGGAACGTTTATCAATTCTTCAACCACACTTTGGTATTATGTGGCCGGCCTAAATTGTACGATTGACTCCCCTTTTACAATTACAATAGCCATTGCACCATTACCGGTACTTTCAGATACAACTCCACAATGTGATATTTACTATTTACCGGCAGTTGCCCACAGCGGAAATTATTATACCGGTCCTTTGGGAACTGGAAAAATCAGACCTGTTGGCTATCCGATTACAAGTACCCAAACTATATATTTTTATGATAAAGCGGCATCCGGCCCTTGCTATGTGGAAGAACAATTTATAATAACCATTTATAAATCCCCAAAAGTAGACGCCAAACCCGTAGAAGTAATAAAATGTGGACAACCTTATATCTTAGATAATTTAACCAATGGGGAATACTATGAATTTGCAGGTGGTCCTTCCCCGACAAACCCTATACTGCCTCCGGGTTATGCCATTACGTCTTCAAAAACCATTTATGTGTATGCCGCAGCGGCTGCGCCAAATACCTGTATCTCTGAATACAGTATATCAGTATTAGTTACCTATGTAAATGATATTGCCGATCAATATGCTTGCGATAGTTTTACGTTACCAACTATTGTAGGACAAGGAGACTATTACACCGCACCAAATGGACCTCACGGAACTGGAGTAAAATTAACCGCTCCTTACGCACCAATAACGGCTACAACAACCCTTTATGTATTTGCGGAAGACAACAGCAGAGTCTCTTGCTCTGATGAAGATGCTTTTACTGTCACCATATACAACACTCCTATAATAGCGCCGATTCCTGCAATTACTCGATGTGAATCATTTATTCTCCCTGCATTCACAGCACCCGCAACCCGATACTTTACGCAATCAGGCGGACCAAAAAGTACTAACATCGAAAAATTTCCGGGAGATATAATTACGGCTTCTACTACTATTTATGCTTATGCGGAGTCCGGAACGCCATCAACTCAACGGTGTACGGACGAAGAACCTATGGCAATTACCATTACCGATAAACCCAAAGCAATACTGAATGTGCCTCCTGTTTGTCACGATTTTGAAACAGGAGTAGTAACTAATGCCTACATAACAAGTGGATTTACAGCGCCACAATATGCCTTTGAATGGAAAAAAGAAGATGGAACTGTCGTGGGTACCGCTGCCGATTTTTCGACTAACGAACCCGGAAATTACACCTTAACAGTGACCGATGTATCCATTTTTGGCTGTACTGCAGACCCCGTTCCCTTTACCGTTATCGAATCCGCAGGACCGGCATCTATCGCTTTTGAAACTTCGGGCTGGTTTAGTGACAATCAAACCATCACTGTGAATGCAGTACCAAGCATCGGAAACGGATCTAATTTTCTGTACGCCTTAGATGGTGGTTCTCCTCAAACAAGTAATGTGTTTACAAATGTAAGTTCCGGAAACCATGAAATAACAATAAGTGACTTAAACGGATGTGGAGAAACAATTCCGGTGACCGTTCATTTGATTAACAGTCCTAAATTTTTCACGCCAAATGGAGATGGTTTCAACGAATCCTGGAATATTATAGGATTGCCTGTTCAAAATAAATCGGTTATCTACATTTTTGACCGCTACGGAAAATTATTGAAAGAACTCGATCCAAATGGTACAGGTTGGGATGGGACCTATAATGGCTACCCGCTTCCTGCGGATGACTATTGGTTTTCAATAGCCTATACCGAAAATAATGTTGCCCGGGAATACCGCTCGCATTTTTCGTTGAAACGTTAAATTAAAATAAAAAAACACCATTAGACATAAGACTTCATATTCCTAATTAGCAAATTAATTATCAAATAGTTAAACACAATTAATGATTTGACAGTTCCATTTTACACACCCATAATCTGATTATTTTTTACAAAGAGTGTAACAACTTATTGATTTGTCAGTCTTATGAATCAAAAAGCAAAGTATTTATCTTTTTTAGTATTGAGTACACCAATACTAAATCGAAACCTGATAGTGCGGATTTAGTGCTATTTTCAATACTATGAATTTTGCTTTTGAAGAGGAAACCAAAAAAATAAAAAGTCCAGTTTAAAAAGGAGCCCAAAGGTAGTAATGGGTTTTAATAGCAGTTTTAAATAATGAGTTGCAAAGAAAAACCCAGAGTATGCCACTCTGGGTTTTTCTGTTTTAAATAGCATTTTGTACTACACCAAGTTCATTTTTTAACGCACTTATTTCAGTTCCGTTTGCCGTTTCACTTTGGTCAATTATGGCAGAAGAATGATAGAAATGAGCCCCGGTCTTTTCTTTTAATAAAGCAATATTGGTGGAACGTAATCCGCCGCCGGGCATTACAACAATTCTAGAGTTCGCTTTTTGAACTAATTCAGATAAAACGGCAATCCCTTCAACTACATCTTTTTGCTGTCCGGAAGTCAAAATAGTGGTAAAACCACATGCAATTATTGCTTCAAGCGACTCTTCCCTGTTTTTTACCACATCAAAAGCGCGATGAAACGTACAGGAATAGGGCTGAGCCAATGCGACTAATGCACTGTTTTGTTCTGTATTGACGCTTCCGTCTTCTTTTAAAATTCCAAAAACAAAACCATCAACCTTTATCTTTTTAAAGGATTCAATAGCCTTTTTCATCTGTTGAAATTCAGCATCAGTGCAGACAAAATCACCGCCACGAGGACGAATCATAACATACAAATCAATTGTCAATGCAACACGGACCGCTTTCACGATTTCAAAATCAGGGGTTGTTCCTCCTGAACGGATGTCAGCACACAATTCTACTCGGTTAGCGCCATTTTGTTGAGCTATAACAGCTGATTCCAAATTAAAACACGCAATTTCCAGTTGTTTATTTTTCATTTAGTTCCAAAAAAATTTGACACTACAACTAAAAAATACTACCATTTGATAATAGCACTTGCCCAGGTAAAACCACTACCAAAAGCAGCTAAAACCACTGTATCTCCGCTTTTTATTTTGCCTTGTTCCCAAGCTTCGGTCAAAGCAATCGGAATAGAAGCGGCTGTCGTATTTCCGTATTTTTGAATATTATTAAAAACCTGATCATCGGTTAGATGAAATTTCTTTTGTATAAATTGAGAAATCCTCAAATTAGCCTGATGCGGAATCAGCATATCAATGTCGGATACCTCCAAATTATTGGCTGCTAATCCTTCATTAATCACTTCAGAGAAACGTACTACTGCATTTTTAAATACAAATTGCCCGTTCATATATGGAAAATAACTTTCGTCATCCGGATCATTTTCTGCCAAAATATCTGTAACCCAACGGCCTCCCATTCCGGGTGCTTTCACGATTAATTCTTCAGCATGCTGGCCTTCAGAATGCAAATGGGTGGATAAAATTCCTTTGCTTAAATCTTCTTCACGGCTCAAAACAGCGGCTCCTGCTCCATCTCCAAAAATCACCGAAACCCCTCTGCCACGCGTAGTCATGTCTAATCCTGTCGATTGCAATTCAGAACCAATCACCAAAACATTTTTATACATTCCGGTTTTAATGTATTGATCCGCAACAGAAAGTGCGTAAACAAAACCGGAACACTGATTTCTGACATCTAATGCACCAACCGTTCTCAAACCTAAATCCCGTTGTACCAAAACTCCCGGACCAGGAAAATAATAATCCGGACTTAAGGTCGCAAAAACAATAAAATCGATGTCTTCTTTAGCAACTCCTGAACGTTCAATAGCAATTGTAGCGGCTTTTACTCCCATAGTGGTCGTAGTATCTTCGCCACGGATAATATGCCTGCGTTCCTGAATACCGGTTCGTTCTTGTATCCATTCATCATTGGTATCAATAATTTTAGACAAATCGGCGTTTGTAACAATATTGGAAGGAACATAATATCCTAATCCTGTAATTTTTGAATGGTACATAATGGTTTATTTGTTATAAAATTGGACTGCTAAGCGAAACATGGTTTAAAATGCTTATCTAATTTAGTAATAATTTTGGTAATTTCAATTTTCGCCTCCAATAAATTTAAATCCGTAAGCCCAAACAAACTTTCGTGCCTGCGGTTAAAGGGGTAAAACTGTCAAAGAAAATTACTTTTTGGGCAACTACGGCTTTTGTCAGATAATGGCTGCCTTTAAAATAAGATTGTCGCACCTCCACTTGCAAAATCCCATCGGCAATTACCTCCAATTGATGCGGATACAACAAAACCGTTTGATCCGCTCCGGCTGCAACAGAAGCCAACTGCGATAATTGTAACACATTGACTTCGCCAAAAAGGGAAGCGATATAAGGATTGGAAGGATTTTGAAATAATTCTTTTGGACTGCTTTGGGCAATAACTTTCCCGTTTTGCATCACAATCGTTTGGTCCGAAAAAGACAAAGCATCCGTACTGTCATGTGTGGCGATAATACAGGTAATTTGTTTTTCTTTTAAATACTGAAATAAATTACGGCGCAATGCATTTTTTCGAAACGAATCAATTTGACTGAAAGGCTCATCTAACAAAAGAATTTCTGGTTCTAAAGCTAAAACTCGGGCTAATGCTACACGCTGTTGTTGACCGCCACTCAGATATTTGGCTTTAACTTGAGCATATTCGGTCATTTCAACCATTTCTAAAAGTTCCTGAACTCGGGCTTGCTTCTTATCTTTATAAATATTCGACAAAAATTTACCCACATTTTCTTCGACAGTGATGTAAGGCATCAGGTCAAAATCCTGGGCTAAGTATTTAATAAAATCCGCTCCGGGAATCAGGTTGTACTTGGGGCCAAGAATGGGTTTTCCATCATATGAAATGGTGCCGGCATCTAAATCGTACAAACCGTAAATTAATTTCAAAAGGGTGCTTTTGCCACAACCGCTTTCGCCGATTACAGCTATATTTTGTCCTTTGGGAACCGTAAAACTGACAGCTTCGATAACGGCAGCTTTGATATAGGTAAAGGAAATATTTTCTAGTTCGAGCATATTCTATATTTGAAAAGCCAAATTTACACTGTTTATACCATTTTACCACGGAAAAGAACAGCGTTTTTTATTTCAAATGGAATCTTAACTAAAGTCTTGTAAACAAAAAAAAGCTACTTCTTTTGAAGTAGCTTTTAGTATACATTAAAAAGGAATCGTTAGTTTTTAACTTCGGTTTTAGCCTCTTGAATCATTTTTTCATTGGCCGTGATAGCAAACTCAACACGACGGTTTTGACTTCTTCCTTCAGCAGTTTCATTGGATGCAATCGGATCAGCAATTCCCAATCCGGTTACTTGAAAACGGCTGGAAGAAACCCCTTGACTAGACAAATAATTACGAACCGATGCCGCTCTTTCTGCAGAAAGTTTCAAATTATAATCTGCTGGACCCGTACTGTCGGTATACCCATAAATAATAATATCAGTGTCTGGATATTCTTTAAAAACAGGAACTATTTTATCTAAATTAGCTTTGGCAGTTGGGGTTAAAGAAGATTTATTCGTATCAAAACGAACGGCATTTTCATTCAAAACCAATTTAATTCCTTCCCCCACACGAACCACTTCTGCTCCGGGAAGAGCGGCATCAATTTCTCTGGCTTGTTTATCCATTTTGTTACCAATAACGCCTCCGGCAACTCCTCCTACAACTCCTCCTAAAACTGCTCCAAGGGCTCCTTTTCCGCCTTTTCCAAGGTTGTTTCCAAGAATTCCTCCGATTACAGCACCACTTACAGCTCCGATTCCGGCTCCTTTTTGAGTATTATTGGTATTCTTTAATGCTTCACAACTGGTAAACATTGAACCCATAACCAGTAGGGCAGCTATCGCTACTATTGAAATCTTTTTCATATCTATATATTTTTTAATTAATTAACTTTTTGAAATTGATACACCACATCGGTGATTTTTCCGCCTACATCAATTTTGTCAACCAACTGAAAAGAAGTATCGGTTTGATTGGCAACATATAAAATGTATCCTTCTCTGACTTTTTTGGCTTTGATATCTGCGTCGAGAACTTTCAATACAAATTGACCTTCTTCATTTACAAACCAAGTGATAGGAGAACTAAAAGCAGGACAGCCCACTTTAGTCAAAGCCATTTCGCCTTTATTGTTATTAGAAACAAACTTCCAGGTACTGCCTACAAAACATTCGGAATCGGCAATTTGAAAGGAATTCACTTTAATGTATTGTGAACCGGGGTAAGTTACAGCGCTGATCACCCAATTTCCTTTCATAGCAACTTGAGATTGTCTATTAGTATTGGTGCTGGTGATGGAGGTCGATTTACAGGCAAACATCACAATGGCTAATGCGCATAAAACAATAACTTTTTTCATCTTCTTTTAATATTTGGGATTAATAATACTACAAAGATACAAAGCAAGAAAACCAAATTGTTTTATAATTATTGAATTTTGTTTCAAAATTAACACTTCCGCCAATTTGTCACTTGGGCTAGAATTGGTATTCTATTTGAAAGGATTTGAATAATCAAATTAAACTTAAATTTTTTACAATTATGACAACAGGTAAAATTAATGTTTCGGTAGAAAACATCTTTCCCTTAATCAAGAAATTTTTATACAGCGATCACGAAATTTTCTTGCGTGAATTAATTTCAAACGGAACAGATGCAACGCTAAAACTAAAACACTTAACGAGTATTGGAGAAGCTAAAGTAGAATATGGTAACCCAATAATTGAAATCAAAATCGACAAAGAAGGCAAAAAATTGCACATTATCGATCAAGGATTAGGGATGACTGCGGACGAAGTAGAAAAATACATCAACCAAGTCGCTTTTTCTGGTGCAGAAGAGTTTTTGGACAAATACAAAGATTCAGCCAAAGATTCAGGAATTATTGGTCATTTTGGTCTTGGTTTTTACTCTGCTTTTATGGTAGCCGAGAAAGTGGAAATCATCACTAAATCATTCAAAGACGAACCAGCAGCACATTGGACATGCGACGGAAGCCCGGAATTTACTTTAGAACCGGCAGATAAAACCACAAGAGGAACAGAAATAATTTTGCACATCGCCGAAGATTCGTTAGAATTTTTAGAAGAGTTCAAAATACGTGAACTGTTGAACAAATACAATAAGTTCATGCCAATTCCGATTAAATTTGGAACAAAAACAGAAACACTGACTAAACCGGAAGATGCTCCGGAAGACTATAAACCGGAAACGATTGAAGTAGATAACATCATCAACAATCCAAATCCGGCTTGGACAAAAATTCCAACCGATTTAACAGACGAAGATTATAAAAAATTCTACCACGAATTGTACCCGATGCAATTTGAAGAACCTTTATTTCACATTCATTTAAATGTGGATTATCCGTTCAATTTAACCGGAATTTTATACTTCCCAAAATTAGGTGCTGACCTTCAAATTCAGAAAGATAAAATTCAATTGTACCAAAACCAAGTATATGTTACGGATAATGTAGAAGGAATTGTACCTGAATTCCTGATGATGCTTCGCGGTGTGGTAGATTCTCCGGACATTCCTTTGAATGTATCGCGTTCCGGTTTACAAGCGGATAGTGCCGTGAAGAAAATATCAAATTACATCACCCGAAAAGTAGCGGATAAACTCAAATCACTATTCAACGAAAACAGAGAAGATTTCGAGAAAAAATGGAATGACATCAAAATCGTTTTAGAATACGGAATGCTTTCAGAAGACAAATTCTACGAAAAAGCAGGTGCTTTTGTATTGTATCCAACTGTAGATGATAAATTCTTTACGCTGGATGAATTAAAAGAAAATCTAAAAGACAAACAAACCGACAAAGACGGAAAATTGGTTGTTTTATATGCCGGAAATAAAGAAGCGCAACATTCTTACATCGAAATTGCAAAAGAAAAAGGATACGAAGTATTACTGTTAGACTCTCCGATTATCTCACATTTGATTCAAAAAATTGAAGGAGATAATAAAGATTTGACTTTCGTACGTGTCGATTCAGACCATATTGATAATTTAATCAAAAAAGAAGAAACGACTATTTCTAAATTATCCGAAGAAGAACAAACCAGTTTAAAAACAGTGCTGGAAACAATTGTACCAAAACAAAATTACTCGGTACAACTGGAAGCAATGGACAGCCAAGCAGCTCCTTTTATTATCACGCAACCGGAATTCATGCGTAGAATGAAAGAAATGAGTCAGTCGGGCGGTGGCGGAATGTTCGGAATGGGAAATATGCCCGAAATGTATAATTTAGTAGTAAACACCAATTCAGATTTGGCTACAACCATACTAAATACCGAAGACAAATCAGCGCAGGAAAGTTTGGTAAAACAAGCCTTAGACTTAGCTAAATTGTCCCAAAACTTATTGAAAGGGGAAGCGTTAACTGCTTTCGTAAAAAGAAGTTTTGATTTGATAAAATAACACATTCGGTTATCCAATTACAGAAAGGCCTGTTAGTGAAAACTGGCAGGCTTTTTTTACTTCAAGTTATAAATGATTAGAAATACAATTTTGAGATTATTAACATCAATTAAAGTTAATAATTAGAAATGAGACAATACAATTGAAAAATAAATGGGCATTCCAAAAGTTATATTAAAAGGAAACGTTATTGCCAAGGCCATAGGTAAAAAAATACCTGGATTTGCCTTTGGCACAGCTATCTTCATAGCTGCCGGAACTGCAATGTAAGAAGCACTCGCTGCTAAAACAGCAAAAACAAAACGATTTCCAACATCTTCTGTAACAAATTGACTTAAAAATGCAATAATACAGCCATTAATGAGAGGAAAAACAACTGCAAAAAAGATGCTGAACCAGCCACTTCTAAAAAAATCATTTAATTTACGACCACTTACAATTCCCATATCCAATAAAAATAAAGCTAAGAATCCTTTAAAAATATCCGTCGTAAAAGGCTTAATTCCTAATGCCTGCTGTTCGCTTGCTAAAAACCCAATAACTAAACTTCCAAGGATTAATAGTACACTACCATTAGTAAAAGAATGTTTAACTATGGTACTCATCTTGGTTTTCTGAATTTCTTCTTTACTAAACAAGCGGATTAAGATTACCCCAATAATAATTGCCGGTGCTTCCATCAACGCCATTACTGCAACCATGTGACCACTAAAACTGTAGTTTTGAATTTCTAAAAAGGAAACAGCCGTTACAAAAGTTACCGCACTCACAGATCCATAAGCGGCAGCTATAGCACCTGAATTCTCAATACTAAACTTCCTTTTTAAAATAAAAAAAGTATACAGTGGAATTAATCCGGCAATCAATACCCCAAAGAGTATCGACCAAAGTATATCTTTAGTGAAATGACTGTGGGCCAATTCCTGTCCGCCTTTGAAACCAATTGAAAAAAGAAGGTATAACGATATAAATTTGGAGGTATTCTCCGGGATTTTTAAGTCACTTTTTAAGTAGACGGCTATAATTCCCAAAACAAAAAATAATAAGGCAGGATTAGTCAAATTATCTAATAATAAACTGAAATTCATATTTTATAGTATTTAAAATTATTTTTTTATTTGCATTATCGAATCTTTTCAAATCGCAATCTTTTCCCTTTTATATCCGTCTGAACAAGTCCTTTTTCATAAACTAGATTTCCATTTACAAAAGTAGAATTGATACTACTTTTAAAAACCTGCCCTAAAAAAGGAGACCAATTACATTTATATAAAAGAGAATTCTCACTTACTTCCTGTTGCTTATTTAAATCAACTAAAACCAAATCTGCAAAATAGCCCTCCCGAATATAGCCTCGTTCTTTGATTCGGTAAATTTCGGCTACATTATGACTCATTTTTTCCACTACTTTCTCCAATGGAATTTCACCCCGATGAAATAATTCTAAGATGGCTAAAAGGCCATGTTGTACCAAAGGTCCCCCAGAATGTGCCTGAAAATAATTCCCTGCTTTTTCCGCAATGGTATGAGGAGCATGATCTGTAGCAATAATATCTATCTTATTATTTAGTAGTGATTGCATCAAACCTTTTCGATCCTGATCTTTTTTGATAGCGGGATTCCATTTAATCTTGGATCCCAGTCTTTCATAATCCGCATCTGAAAACCAAAGATGATGCACGCAGGCTTCCGCCGTGATTCGTTTTTCTCTGATTGGTGTATGATTATCGAATAATTTAGCTTCCGCCAAAGTTGAAATATGAAAGAGATGTAAGCGTGTTTCGTGTTTTTCAGCAATTTTCAGTACCCGTTGAGTTGCTTTTAAGCAAGCTTGCTCATTTCGAATCAGAGAATGATAAAAAAATGGAATATCGGCCCCATATTGAAGCTTAAACTTCTGAGTATTCGCATTTATAACCGTATCATCTTCACTATGTAAAGCGACAAGCGTATCTGTTCTTGAAAATAGGTCTTCTAAAAAGTCTGGATAATTTGCTAAAATACCTTCGTCGTTATTAAAATAGAGGCCGTCATCTGTGATTCCGCATACATTTTCAGTATCTGTTCTTAAAGCTTCGTCTAAGTTATGCTTAGAAATCCCCATAAAAAAAGAATAATTCGCTAGTGATTTCTCGGCGGCCATTCGGTACTTTTCTTCTAATAATTCCTGAGTCAGTGTATTTGGAATCGTATTTGGCATGTCCATAAAAGAAGTAATACCACCAGCTACAGCTGCGGCAGATTCGGTAAAAAGGGTACCTTTATGAGTTAGTCCTGGATCTCTAAAATGAACTTGATCATCAATAACTCCGGGAAGCAGATAAAGTCCTGTCGCATTAATTTCAATATATTTTTTTACGGGGTTTAACGTGATTGAAGATGCTATTTTTTCAATTCTTTCCCCTGAAATTAGTACATCTAAATCGAGTATTTTTCCCTCATTGACTACTTTTGCATTTCTAATAATAGTATCCATATCTTATTTTTTAGTGGCTCTTTCTAATCGATCGTTAATAGTTTTGCCTAAACCCACATCTGGAAAACGTTCGGCTATAATGACGTCAAGCTTACACTCATCTAATCGATGTAAAGCAGCATACAATTGCGATGCTGCTTCTGCCAAATTTCCTGTGGGAGATAGAATTTCCTGTGCTACAATATTAGGATGATTATCAATCCCTTTTTGGAAGATTAAAACTCCAATTTTTTGATTCACAAAAGTCTTGAGTAGCTCCGTTACATTCGCACTCATATGGGTAGTGGTTAAAGGCGCATAATGCCTAGAAAGCATTCCGGGTGCCATTGGAGTATTATCATCATGAGTTCTCATTTTTACAGGACCCACAATTAGTTCAATATCCTCAATTGCAAGAGAACCCATGCGATATAAAACAGGCTCATCATTATCAAATCCTATGATAGTAGATTCAATCCCTCGTTGACAGACCCCTCCATCTAAAACCATTGGTAACAGATTTTTAAAATAGTTAGCAACATGTTCAGCCGCTGTTGGACTAATACAACCAAAAGGGTTTGCGCTTGGAGCAGCTAAGGGATAGTCAAGCTGCTCCAAAAGCGCTAAAGTTAGCGAATGATTTGGAACCCTAACCGCTACCGTATCTTTGCCTCCAGTGACTAAATCCGGAATACTTGCTTGTTTTTTTAACACTAAGGTTAAAGGTCCCGGCCAAAAAGCAGCAGCTAGCATAAAGGCTTTTTCAGGAATAACGCTAACTATTTCAGGCAAGTCCTCTACCGACTTAATATGAACAATTAAGGGATTAAAAAAGGGTCTTTGCTTCATCTTGAAAATACTTTCAATGGCAGGGATACTGTAAATATTTCCGGCCAAACCATAAACCGTTTCAGTAGGAATACCAATAATTTGGTCTTGATTTAATAAGGCAACAGCCTTTTGAATCGAATTATTAATTAATGTCATATCTTAAGGATTACAGCTATCACAATAGCCGGGTTCTTCTGTTGTTTTTTGGTGAGGATACCTTCTTTCAGAACTAAAAGAACACTTCTTACAAGTATAAATGAAACTCAAAGTTGAACGAGTTGGCATTGAACACCAAGAACAAGGCAAGCCAGATCTTACATCTGTAATACTAAAACCAGGCGTTTTACAACTTGGACATTCCGTTTTTATGGTTTCTAATAATTTCTGTGCAGTAATTTTTATCACACCCATGCGTGTGGGATTATATAGTGCACGCATGTCAGTTTCAGCATAAACACTTCCATAAACACTTATTAAATGCTCAAAAGAATCCTCCAATTGACTTGTTGTAGTGATGCCTTTAATGATTCCACTAAGTTCACTTGGATTACTTCTCAAAATTATGGCATGTGTCGGGAATTGAACTTTCGTAGCAAAATCAAAGAGCATTTCTATATTGAGGATTTTTTCTCCATAAAAATTAGTGTCCAGACTGAGTTCACGGACAATAATTTCCAAATCGTTTTTTTTATCGATAAAAATTAAAAACTCATTGTCGGCATGAGCAAAGAAAATAGAAGGATGTATTCCAAAAGAACCTTCACTTGCGATTCCCAAATCACAATCAAATTCAGCCATAGCTGCCAAACATTTTGCTCTTACAGTTTCCAATGCATTTACTTTTCGATCAACTTCCCCTGAAAAGGTTCCAAAAACATCCGAATCATAATTTTCAGGTACAAAACAATGAACACCTAAGCCTTTTTCAAAAATTGGAGCAATCACCTGCTCTTTATGATGCTTCGTTGCAATAAGTAATTTTCTACCCTTAAACATTCTATTTTTTGTTTACCTTAGGAATTAAACCTATTTGAACCACACTGTCAATTTTAATCTCCAGATCCATCAATGAACCTTCATTAATAAATTCCTTTATGTATTCGGCAGCATCAGTAAGAGACTTAATTCTTATTTTGGAATGCGAATTTTCTTCATCAAATCGAATTTTATCACTAAATATTTCCAAATTATGGAAATTAACTTTACTATTAATCAAAGCAAGAAGTACTTTTCTTGCTTCTGAAGGCGAAAATTGACCTTCAATTAACTTAAATTGATATTCATTTTCCATAACTATTTTATAATAAAATTTGAGTTTTCTTTAGTGAGTAGACCGTGAAAAATATTCCTAAACCTAAAAACAAAGTAAAAAATAGGTTTTTAGGATAAACTGTCGTTAATACTATTGCGCAAATGAGCCAACACAACCCAATGGATAAACTTATTTTGACACCCATATTCTTTTTTTTATTTTCCATATCAATTACTTTAATTTTTCACAAAAGTAAATCGGCTCATCCATATATTTTTATTTATATTTGTGATAACTATCATAAAAATTATTTATGAACTATACCCTGCATCAACTAAAAGTTTTTTTAAAAATTACCCAAAACAAAAGCATCACTAAGGCTGCTATTGAATTGCATCTTTCCCAACCTGCAGTATCAATACAATTAAAAAATTTTCAAGATCAATTTGATGTTCCACTAACTGAAGTAATTGGAAGAAAACTGTATGTGACAGATTTTGGTAAAGAAATTGCCTTGGCCTCCGAAAAAATTTTAAATGAAGTGCATGCCATAAACTATAAAACAATGGCATTTAAGGGGCAATTGACGGGGAAATTAAAAATTTCCGTAGTATCAACAGGCAAATATGTAATACCCTATTTTTTGTCTGATTTTTTGAAACAAAATCAAGGTGTTGAATTAATTCTGGATGTGACCAATAAAAATAAAGTATTAAAAAATTTAGAAAGAAATGAAGTAGATTTTTCTTTGGTTTCAGTTTTACCAGAAACCATAGAAATTGAAAACGTAGAGCTTATGCCTAATTCCCTTTACCTTATTGCTAATATTGATCAAAATGTAGGGGCAGGAATTCAGGATAAAAAAATTTTAGAAACGTTACCAATCATCTATCGCGAACAAGGATCAGGAACAAGATATGTGATGGAAAAATTTATAGACAACAATCAATTAACGGTTATAAAAAAAATGGTTCTTACCGGAAATGAAGCTGTAAAACAAGCCGTACTTGCAGGACTTGGTTGTTCCATTATGCCAATAATTGGTATAAAAAACGAACTCAATAATGGTGACCTGCAAATTATTCCGGTAAAAGACTTACCTATCCAATCTAACTGGAATTTAATTTGGTTAAAAGGCAAAAAATTTTCACCAGTTGCCGATGCTTATTTAAATTTTATTCTAAAAGAAAAAACTAGAATCATCAAACAAACCTTTAACTGGATTAAACATTAAAAAACAGTTTTAATTTAACGCCAAAAACTATACTTTTTGAATTATTTTTTTACAAATAGAATTACTATTTTTTTGGAATAAAAAAGTTGAAAAGATTCCCGAACTTTGAACTCAAAAAAAAACCAAAACCCAAAACCCAAAACCCAAAACCCAAAACCCAAAACCCAACACCCAACATCCCCATGACCCTACACATTGAAACTCCGGCCTTACTTTTCTCCGCTACTTCCTTAATTTTACTGGCATATACCAATCGGTTTTTAACGGTGGCCACGATTGTCCGAGGTCTCAAAAAAACCTATAAAGAGAAAGAAAACAGCATGATTTTATTGGAAATAAAAAACCTTAACTTACGATTGACACTCATTCGCTACATGCAAATGGCGGGTGTTTCGAGTTTGTTTTTATCGGTATTTACGATGTTATTATTGTTTTTGGATCAACAAGTATCGAGCATTTACTTATTCGGATTAAGTTTACTGGCCTTATTGATTTCATTGGGATTGTCATTTTGGGAAATCAATATTTCGGTTGATGCTTTGCGACTGCACCTAAGTGATTTGACGCATAAAGAACAGGTAAAAGACTAGTTATCAACAAAAAATTAAGCTTTCATAAAATTCCTATTACAGCGATTTTTTTTAAGGATATTTAGAAAACTATTCCTTAAAATGGTGTATTTCCAGAAAGAGAATAAGAATTCCTAACGCCTAAACCCTACCGTTGTCGGCTTTCCAAATTTAAAAAAATGATAAAAAACAGCGTATTAAAAGGAGTTTTATTAGTAGGACTTGGAGCTACGAGTTACGGAATGCTGGCCACATTTGTAAAAATGGCGTATGACGAAAACTATTCAACAGCCGAAGTTACTGTAGCCCAATTTGTCTTGGGAATACTTGGAATACTTAGTATCAATGCATTTCAAAAAAACAAGAAAGGAAATGCAGTCATAAAGGCATCTCGCAAAAACATTTTTCAATTGATGCTGGCCGGAACTTCGCTGGGATTAACCAGTGTATTTTACTATCTGACGGTAAAGTACATCCCGGTTTCTATCGCTATTGTTTTGCTGATGCAAACCGTTTGGATGGGAGTACTATTGGAAATGATTTTGGATAAAAAACGCCCTTCAACTCAAAAAATAATTTCGGTATTCATTGTTTTAATCGGAACTGTTCTAGCGACAAATCTTTTACAAACCAAAATACATTTAGATTGGCGCGGTATCGGGTTAGGCCTTCTGGCGGCAGCTTCGTTTACCACAACGATGTTCACAGCAAATCGGGTGGCTGTTGGTATTTCTTCGGCACAACGCAGTTTATACATGCTGTTAGGTGGTGCGGTCATTGTGTTTGCTTTTGCAATGGTAACGCAATCAACACCCTTTAATTTTAATATTTTCATAAAATGGGGAATTATACTAGCCCTTTTTGGAACTATAATTCCACCTATGCTGATGAATGCCGGTTTTCCGCTTACCGGAATTGGGCTGGGAAGTATTGTTTCGGCTTTAGAACTACCGGTATCCGTTTTGATGGCTTATTTTCTGTTGAATGAAACGGTAAATACACTGCAATGGTTTGGAATTACGTTAATTCTTGCAGCTATTGTACTGATGAATGCAAATCATAAAAAAGAATCAATTTCTTAAAATTAGCTAAATTATTTACAATATCATTTATTTTGTGCTAATTTTTATATAAATTAGCAATAAAGACTCGTATTATGATTTTTCCTTGGCACCTCTACCTAATGGCTTTGATATACCTTTTAGCAGGAATTAATCATTTCAGATCGCCAAAGCTTTATTTAAAAATCATACCGCCTTATTTGCCGAATCCAGCTCTATTGAATTCTACCACTGGTTTTTTACAAATTTTTTTAGCGGTTGAACTTTGCATCCCTTCGTTTTCAAGCTATGCCGCTTGGGGAATTATGGCCTTGCTGATAGCCGTTTTTCCCTGCCACATCTACATGTACCAACACAGAAGAGCAAGTATGCACTTACCCAAATGGATCCTTCTTTCAAGAATGCCGCTACAGCTTGTACTGCTATATTGGGCTTATCAATACACCTGATAAAATAGAAATTAGTTCTACAGGATAATTTGATTAATTTCAAAAGGGAACGACTCCCCTTTTCTCTTTATTTTTACAACATGAACGCATTATTCCAACAAGAACCTATTGTACTCGATCTACCGGACGCAGAAATAATCTACTTTCCTCATTTTTTTAATACAGAGGAAGCGGACAGATTGTTTAGCGAATTAAAAAACAACAGTGCGTGGCAACAAGATGAGATTCGGGTTTTTGGAAAAATTCATCCACAACCCCGACTGACCGCTTTATATGGAGAACAAGAAAAACCCTACTCTTATGCGAATATCACCATGCAACCCTTAGAATGGACACCCATTTTGCAAAAAATAAAAGAATCCGTCGAAAGCACTTGCCAAACCAAATTCACCTCGGTATTACTGAACTATTACCGGGACGGCAAGGACAGTAACGGCTGGCACGCCGACAACGAAAAAGAATTAGGGACAAACCCAGTTATAGCTTCGATAAGTCTCGGCGCGGAACGTGTTTTTCAATTGAAACACAACACAGACAAAGAGTGTAAAAAAAACATAGTATTGGAACATGGCAGCCTCTTATTAATGAAAGGAACTACCCAACAATTCTGGAAACATCAAATCCCGAAAACGACAAAACCCATAGGACCCAGAATTAACCTCACTTTTAGAGTCATTATATAAAACAGAGAACCAGATAATTATCCGAAACGACTGTATCCGAAAAAGTAGTACATTTGAAACAAACCCTTAAAATATGAACGACCTTATTTCTTATTTTACCACGATTCCATCGTCGCACCGAAGCTTGATTCTGGTAGGTGGAATTACACTGTTTTGGCTGATCGAAAACGCATTTCCGCTTTTTAATTTTAACTATAAAAAAACGCATCATGCCGGCATAAATCTCTTTTTGACAATGACAACCATCGTGGTCAATTTCTGTTTGGCTTTCATTTTGGTAAAAACGGCGGATTGGACAATAATAAATAATTTTGGAATTTTACAAGAACTGCCGCAAATGCCAGTGTGGCTTTATACGCTGATTGGGTTACTTTTATTAGATTTAATTGGAGCGTATCTGGTTCATCTGGTAGAACACAAAACCAAGTTTTTATGGCGGTTTCATCTGATTCACCATACCGATACTTGGATTGACACCACTACTGCCAACAGGCACCATCCCGGCGAAAGTGTCATCCGGTTTATCTTTACCACCTTTGGCGTTTTGATTGTAGGAAGCCCGATGTGGATGGTATTTCTCTACCAAACCCTATCGGTAATCGCAACCCAATTTAACCATGCCAATATTGCATTACCCAAAAAAGTAGATGTGTTTTTGAGTTATTTTATTGTTTCTCCCGATATGCATAAAGTACATCATCATTATGTTTTGCCGTACACCGATAGTAATTACGGGAATATTTTTTCGATTTGGGACCGAATATTCGGAACTTTTATGACAATGCCAAGAGAAGAAATCCGCTATGGTGTAGACACACACCTGAAGCCCGAAGAGCACAATGAGCTGAAGAACTTACTTAAAATTCCGTTTCAAAAACAACGCGCTTTCGAAAAGGACTAAAAAAACTATAAAAAAAATGAGGTTTTGATACGAAGTAATTATTATTTTTCTTAATATTGGTTTATAATTAAAATGAACCATTTATTAATCATTAACCACTATTGAATTAATTTTCACGTGATGAAAAAGAGTAACCGCAAAGAATTGAACTGGGAACAAACAGAAAAACTTGTTACGTTGGCCTTAGAAGAAAAAAATCCTTTTGAAATTATCAAAAAAGAATTTGGTCTGGCCGAAAAAGAGGTTTTAGAAATCATGAAAAAGAAGATGCCCGCAGAAAAATTTGAGATGTGGAAAAAGAAAGCTACTGCTAATAAACCAAAACCAAAACCCCTTAAAATCGATGATTTCGACGAAGATTTGGATGGCAAATATTACATAAAAAACAAACTTGATTAAACTAAAAACTCCCTTACACGGGAGTTTTTTTTTCCTTTGATTCAAAAAAAATAACCCCAGCTAAACACCAAATAAAATGAAGAAAGCAACTTTTATAGTTCTATTGGCATTCGTTACCAATTGTTTTGCCCAACAACCAGCATTCAATAAAGAAGAAGTTACCATAAACACCTTGCTGAAAGGGTCATTATACATCCCTTTAAATCAAAGCAACAAAACAAATCTTGTCATACTGATTGCAGGCTCAGGCCCAACAGACAGAGACGGAAACCAAAAAGGGATGAGCAATAATTCCTTAAAAAAACTATCGGAAGAATTAGCCAAAAAAGATAATGCTGTTTTTAGTTATGACAAAAGAATCTTTGCTCAAATGGCTGCCGGAACGCTTAACGAAGCAAGTCTTTCTTTTGATGATTTTATTAAGGATGCCAAAGACGTCATCGCGTATTTTAAAAACCAAAAGAAATACAACAAAATCATAATTGCCGGACACAGCGAAGGAGCTTTAATCGGATTGGTAGCAGCAAATGGAAATGCAGATGCCTACATTTCATTGGCTGGAGCCGGAAGACCAATTGATGAAGTACTATTGGAACAAATAGGAAAACAAGCGCCTTTCTTAAAAGAAGAAGTCCAAAAAAATCTGGAAATCCTTAAATCCGGAAAAACATTCGAAAATAAAAACCAAATGTTAGCTGCTCTTTTCAGGGAAAGCGTACAACCGTATATGATTTCCTGGATCAAATACAATCCGCAAAATGAAATTAAAAAAATACAAATACCGGTTCTGATCATCAACGGAGACAAAGATTTACAAGTAGCTGTTGCAGATGCCCAAGCACTAAAACAAGCCAAACCGGAAGCCAAATTAGAAATCATAACCAACATGAATCATGTTTTAAAAGAAATTAAAGGCGACGAAGCAGAGAACAAAGCGTCATACACCAACCCGGATTTACCGGTGACGGAAGGACTGACTACAGCAATAAATCTTTTCATTAAATCATTATAAACTGTAACATTTATAAGATAACGAAGACTTACAGACATATAAAAACAATTCAAATTATGAAAAGAATACTATTTTCCTTTGCTTTTGCAGCCATGCTTTGGAGTTGCAAAACCGGAAGTACTGCAACTGCTACAACTTCAAAACAAGAAGTTTCCGTTAGCATTAATCTTATCGATGTAAAGGACGACAAAGTACTGGTTACGGTTACAACACCAAAAATCAATACTGATGAAGTAACATACAGCATTCCTAAAATTGTTCCAGGAACCTATACCGAGGACAATTATGGTAAATATATTGAAGACGTAAAGGCATTCGATGCCAAAGGAGCACTTTTGTCTGTTACTAAAAAAGATGATAATAACTGGACAATTAAAAATGCAAAAGCATTACGCACCATCACATATTTAGTAAATGACACCTACGACACCGAAAACGGAAAAGGATTTGGTAAAGAAGATGTGTTTTCTCCAGCAGGTACAAATATTGACGCAGGTGTCAACTTTATGATTAACATGCATGGCTTTGTAGGCTACTTTCTGGACAAAATCGACTTGCCGTACAAAGTGACCATCAGCCATCCGGAAACACTTTGGGGCGCAACCTCTATGATTGATTTAGACACAACCGCTACAACAGACGTTTTTATAACTTCACGTTATGCTGAATTAGTGGAAAACCCGGTGATGTATGCCAAACCGGATTACACCACGTTTACAGTAGACGGAATGGACATCCTGATTGGTGTATATTCCCCAACAGGAAAAGTAACGGCAGAAAGCATTACTCCGGAAATGAAAACAATGATGACAGCCCAAAAAACGTTTTTAGGCAAAATCAATGCAAACAAAAAATACAGCGTGCTATTGTATTTATCAACCATGGCACAAACCGATGCGAAAGGCTTTGGCGCTTTAGAACATCCAACTGCAACCACGGTGGTTTTACCGGAAATGTTACCGAAAGAAGAATTGGTGAAATCAATGAAAGATGTGGTTTCACACGAATTTTTCCACATTGTAACGCCATTGACAATCCATTCGAAAGAAATTCAATATTTTGATTACAATGCTCCAAAAATGTCAGAACATTTATGGCTGTACGAAGGAGTTACAGAATATTTTGCAAATCTGTTCCAAATCAATCAAGGACTAATCGATGAAACTGAATTTTACAGCCGAATTGCTGAAAAAATAGAACATGCCAAAAAACTGAATGACACCATGCCGTTCACCACGATGAGCGCAAACGTATTGGTGGCTCCATACAAAGACCAGTATTTGAATGTGTATGAAAAAGGAGCACTTATTGGAATGTGTATCGACATCATCATCAGAGAAAAAAGCAACGGAGAAAGAGGAATTTTGGATATGATGCACCAATTAGCAAATGAATATGGCGTTTCAAAACCATTCAATGACAACGAACTTTTTGCAAAAATAACCGAATTGACCTATCCTGAAGTAGGCGCTTTTTTAACGCAATACGTGTCTGGACCAACTCCGATTCCTTATGAAACCTATTTAGGAAAAGTAGGGGTAACAAAAGCTATGGAGAAAGCTCCCGGAAATGTATTCTTAAAAGGACAAATGCCCTATATTACGGTAAATCCGAATACCAAAGAAATTAGTGTTATTCCAAGTAGTGAATCAATTGATTTTTACAAAAATCTGGGCCTCAAAGGAGGAGATATTATAGTAGCCATCAACGAAAAACCGTATTCACTGGATAATATTTACGAAATGATTTCGGAAAGCCAAAACTGGAAAGAAAACGATGCAATTACCCTAAAAATAAAAAGAGACGGTAAAGAACAAACCATAAAAGGAAAAGTAAAACTGCCATACGAAGAAAAAGAAGGATTAAAAGCGACAGACGCCACTAAAACGACTTTGAAAAATACATGGTTAAAAGGATAAAATTTAAAAATAACTGAAGAAATCCCAATTTAGAAATAGATTGGGATTTTTTTTTAAATTCCGCAAAGTGAACCGCTGTCTTTTAAACAATTTTCTTTATTTTGCAACAAAATATAAAAGACCAATGAAAAAAATTAGTATCGCATTAATTACGCTTACACTTTTAGCCGCATGTAGCGAAAAAGAATCAAAAACAAACTTGCATCTTACCGGAAATATAAAAGGATTAAAAAAAGGAACTTTATACGTTCAAAGAGTGGTAGACACCACACTCGTAGCTATCGATACGATTACCATCGACGGAAATGCTGCATTTGAAAGTGATTTAGATTTAAAATCACCGGAGATGCTGTATTTATTTTTAGACAGAGGCGTGAGCAATTCTCTTGACAATAATGTAATGTTCTTTGCAGAACCAGGAAAAATAAATATTGAAACCAGTTTAGATGCCTATATTTCTGATGCTAAAATTACAGGCTCAAAAAACAATGATTTATATGAAGAATATCAAAAAGTAAACATACGCTTCAGAGATGAAAACCTGAATTTAATTGAAAAAAAATTCAAAGCTATCAAAAGCAATAACACAAAAACAATAGATAGTATTTCAGCCAAACAAGAAGGAAATATCAAAAGAAAGTACCTGTATGCAACTAATTTTGCCATTAACAATAAAAACTTCGAAGTGGCGCCTTACATAGCCTTATCAGAGATATACGATATCAATATTAAGTATTTGGACACCATCCAAAAATCGATGACTCCAAAAGTAGCTCAATCGCTTTACGGTAAAAAACTAACCGAATATATCGCTTCAATTAAAAACCAGAAATAAACCGATTACAGATTACAAATAAAAAAACGTCTTGTTTCAGAACAAGACGTTTTTTTTATGACCACTATTTTCTTTAATAATCGTTCCAAAAAAGAAACTATTTTTTTAACCTTATCCCGATAATGAAAAATCTTAAAATATTTTATAGGATTTAAAAACAAACAAAACCGATCCTTAAAAAAACCAACTTGCCACACCAATTACATCCAAAAACAAAAAACCATCTAACAAAAGTTAGATGGTTTTATTAAGAGCCGGCGGAGGGACTCGAACCCACGACCTGCTGATTACAAATCAGCTGCTCTAGCCAACTGAGCTACGCTGGCGACGTATTACGGGTGCAAATATAAGTCTGAATTTCAATTTTCCAAAATAAATTCAAACTTTTTTTGCTTTTTTTTCGACTACAATTCGTTGATTTTAGCAATCAATTGATTAGCAGTTTGTTCCAATTCAACATTAATTTGTTTGAAGTGTGCTTTTTTGTCTTCTACTTTTTTTGCATTCACTTTAGTGATTAAAGCATCAAAAGCTGCAATAGCTTCGTCAATTAATGCGTTAGTTTCTGTAGTTGGTTTACCAGTTGTTGAAATCTCGAACAAGTATACAGCTTCAATAATATCTCCTAAAACGTAGTTGATGTCTTTTTTTAAATTCTTAACGTTTGCCATTTTTTTTTAATTTTAATTTGCGTTTGCAAAAGTACACATAATCTTTCTATTCCCGACTATGAAATGTAAATTTCTAAAATTGAAGCTTTTCCATTGATAACGAACGCATTCATGGCAGCCGGAATTAAAATAGTATCGCCTTTTTGGTATTCGTATGTTACAGTATCATATTCAAGTTCAAAAGCGCCCTCAACACACATATAAACAGTAAAGCTTTTACCGGAATTCACTACCGAAATTTCTCCGTCTAACGGAATAAAATTTGTGGTGAAATAAGGGCAATCCACTACAGCATTGGACTGATTCAATACTTTATCGTATTTTTTATGGGATTCAACCACATCGTAATTAATCGCTTCTAACGCTAAATCAACATGCAATTCCCTGGTATTACCCTGAGCATCTACACGATCAAAATCATACAGACGATAAGTAATATCCGAAGTTTGTTGTATTTCTGCAATAACTAATCCCGCTCCTATCGCGTGAACTGTCCCGGTTTCTAAAAAGAAAACATCTCCTTCTTGTACGGGTATGGTATCCAATAAAGAAAGTAAACTTTTGTTTTTCAAACTTTCTAAATAGGCTGCAGCATTCGATTTTTCTTTGAAACCAACAATGATTCTCGCATCGGTATCGGCTTGCAGAACGTACCACATTTCAGTTTTTCCAAAGGAATTATGACGCTTTTTTGCCAATACATCATTAGGATGTACTTGTATCGATAAATCTTCACGGGCATCCAAATACTTAAAAAGCAAAGGAAATTGTTTCCCGAATCGTTGATGAACAGCGGTTCCCAAAATAGCATCGGGAGATTCATTGATAACAGTTGTTAATGACTTTCCTTTTAAAGCTCCGTTCGCAATAACGCTGACATCGCCTTCTACGGTTGATAATTCCCAACTTTCGCCGGTAATTTTTGAGGAAATCGGTTTATGAAGTAAGGTGTTTAGTTTTTCGCCTCCCCAGATTCTTTCTTTCAGAATGGGGTCAAATTGTAGGGGGTATACTGCTGAATTCATTTCGTTTTTTTGGCAAATTTCGTTAATTTAACGTAATTAAAGTACTACTATTTAATTTTTTTATGATACTAATTTCCGAATCGCTTCCAAAGCTTTAGGAATATGCTTCGTAGGCATCATACTGCTGTCGAAAATCAGCTGTATGATACCGTTTTTATCGGCTACATAGGTAACTCTTCCGGGTAGTAAGCCCAACAACCCTGTTGGAACTCCAAAAAGTTTTCTGATTTTTTTATTCGCATCGGATAATAGAATAAAAGGAAGCTGGTATTGTTTAGCAAATTTTTGATGGGAAGCAACACTATCACTGCTGACACCGATAACCTCCGCACCCAAATCCGTAAAATCTTCGTATTGATCACGAAAACTGCACGCTTGAGCCGTACATCCCGGCGTATTATCCTTGGGATAAAAATAAACTACCAATGGCTTTTTCCCTAGTAGTGTGGCACTGTCAAAATCATTACCGTTTGTGTCTTTTGCTTTGAAATGAGGAATTTTATCTCCTTTTTGTAATGCTGCCATTATTCGCCTTTATAGGTTACAAAATTGCGGGGGGTTTCATAAAGAACCACTTCCAATGCCAATTCTGGTTTGATTTTTTTTCTGACTTTGTTCCAAATAACAACGACTATGTTTTCGGCCGTTGGATTCAAATCCTGAAATTCCGGTACATCCAGATTCAAATTCTTATGATCAAATGAATCTTCTACTTCTTCCTTTATAATATCAGATAAGAACTTAACATCCATCACATAACCCGTCTCGGGATCAATGGCGCCGGTTACACTTACAATCAACTCATAATTATGACCGTGAAAATTCGGATTATTGCATTTACCAAAAACGGCATCGTTCTTTTCGAAAGTCCAATCCTTGCGATACAACCGGTGGGCTGCATTAAAATGAGCCTTTCGGGAAATAGTTACTTTCATAAATGATTTGATTGTTAATTACCAATTTTTAAATATTAAAACCTATACTCTGTAATTTGAGACCTGCCTCCAAAACCCAATACCCAATACCAAAAACCCAAAACCTATGACCCAAAACCTAACACCCAAGACCTAACACCCAAGACCCAAACCCCCAATCCCCTTAAACAGTATGTTCTTCAAGGAAATGATAAAACTCATCAAAAATAATCTTGAACCAAACCGTATACAATTCGGGATGGATTTCCATATCTGTTTTCACATCTTCAATTCGCATCCATTTCCAATCTTCAACTTCTTCGTGGTTAACCGAAGGATTGTCATTGTAATAACCAATCATCACATGATCCAATTCATGTTCGGTCAATCCATTATCAAAAGGCGCTTTGTATATAAAATGAAAAAGTTCTTTGATAGGAGTTGAAAAACCCATTTCTTCAAATAATCGTCGGCTTCCTGCCTCAATATTCGTTTCTCCTTCCCTTTGATGGCTGCAACAAGTATTGGTCCACAACAAAGGCGAATGGTATTTATGACGGGCGCGTTGTTGCAACAAAAGCTCCTTGGCATCGTTTAAAATAAAAACGGAAAAGGCACGATGCAAGACGGCTTTTTCATGTGCTTCCAGTTTTGGCATTAAGCCTATTGGCTCATCGTTCTCGTTAACTAATATGACGTTTTCTTCTAACATGGTACTATTTTACACGTCAAAAATACGAAAAAAGAAATGGTATCAATAGCCTTTTTGAAATTGTGAAAAGTTTAACGAGTGTTGAATATTTGAATGTTATAATTTTATAATGAAATAAATACCTTGTGTTGTTTATTTTATTTTACATGAAAAACAGAAAACCAAAACGACTCTTTTGTCGTAAATGATTAAGAAGGTTGAAATAAAAATAAAAAACATTCCTTTGTAAACCAGACGCCGATTCTGATAGAAAGACGGCTGAACATTGGAAACAAAAATCAAAAAATATGAAAATAAAAAATCAATTAGGTTGCTTGCTCTTCTTACTGCCGTTGTTCATTTTTACGGCCTGCGGACAAACTGCCGGCACACCAACTAATACATCAAAAGCAATTACTATGAAAAATACCATCAGTAAACCCGAAAACCCGTACTATTCGAATACGGATACCAACAAAATTTCCATTTCGGATGCGGAATGGAAAAAAGTATTGCCGGAAGACGTATATGAAGTCACCCGAAATGCCGATACCGAAAGACCTTTTACCGGAAAATATTGGAACACCGATGAAAAAGGAACATATTATTGTGCGGCTTGTGGCAACAAATTATTTCGTTCCGGAGCAAAATTCGCCAGCAATTGCGGTTGGCCCAGTTTTTTTGAACAGGAATCCAAAGAAAGTGTAAGCTACAAAAAAGACAATTCACTTGGAATGGAACGAATCGAAGCGCTTTGC
The DNA here is from genome assembly GCF_027474525.2 of Flavobacterium lacustre. Taxonomy (NCBI): domain Bacteria; kingdom Pseudomonadati; phylum Bacteroidota; class Flavobacteriia; order Flavobacteriales; family Flavobacteriaceae; genus Flavobacterium; species Flavobacterium lacustre. Next base: position 1,791,900 of record NZ_CP114882.2, on the reverse strand, counting down.
GGCCGATGCAACGGACATTTAGGACACTTGTTTGATGATGGTCCCGAACCAACAGGAAAAAGATACTGCATGAACTCCATTGCACTCGATTTTATACCCGATACCAAATAATATGAAAAAGCTAATCTTAATCAGTTTGCTCAGCACATTAAGCATGTTGGGACAAAACAAAAACACGACTAAACCCTTAAAAGCATCGAATCTGGAAACCATTACGCTCGCCGGCGGTTGTTACTGGTGTGTAGAAGCGGTGTATGAAAACCTGATGGGCGTACAATCGGCAGTATCGGGCTACGCAGGTGGCAAAACACCCGATCCTACTTACGAGGCCGTTTCTTCCGGAAGAACCGGTTATGCCGAAGTAGTCCAAATTACGTATGACAAAACCGTTACCAATCTGGACGAAATTTTCAAAGTCTTCTTTACCGTTCATGATCCGACCACTTTAAACCGTCAGGGTGCCGATGAAGGAACCCAATACCGTTCTGCCATCTTCTACAAAAATGAAGAACAAAAAAGAGCAGCGCAAGCGGTGATCAATGATTTGAAAAAAGCAAAAATTTACGACTCCCCAATAGTGACGACCTTGGAACCTTTCACAAAATTTTATAAAGCAGAAATGTATCATCAGAATTATTACGAAAACAATAAAAACCAACCGTATTGCGAAAGAGTGATTCAGCCTAAACTAGAAAAATTCGAGAAAGTATTTAAAAATCGCTTAAAGAAGAAAAATTAGAATCCAAAACCAAAAAAAACAGAAAATCCCCAACAAAAATCGTTCTATGAATTGAATTTAAACAACTGAAATTCATATCTTTACATATTATTTTAACCCCTTAATAACTCTAATATGTATTACGAACATCACTTTTGGGGCATGCATCTTTTATGGTGGATATTTTGGATTATCTTAATACTATGGATATTTGCAACACCCTATGAAATTCCGGGACAACGAACAAAAACCGAGACTCCCCTGGACATCCTGAAAAAAAGATTAGCAAAAGGAGAAATCACAAACGAAGAATTTGACGAAAAGAAAAAAATCTTGGAGGAAAAGTAAAAAGCAAAACACCAACTCATTTCAAAGTGAAACAAGCCTGTTAAAAACTATTTTAACAGGCTTGTTTTTTTGTAAAAGGAATTTTAACGATTAAATCAGTATCTTTATTTTACAGTAATTCAAAAATGAAGCTAAGATAGAAGATCGAAAGCAGCATAATTTTAAACCAATCTTTTTATTCCAATGAAAAAAATAATAGGCCTGCTATCATTATTCCTTTTGTTTAATGGCAAAATAAGCGCACAACAAAACGTCTCTAAAGCAGTAAAAAATCAGGATTGGGCGATACTAGGCTTTACCAAAGCTGACAGCATCAACCCTATTTTAGTTCCGGATACCAATCAAACATTCACCTGTCCGGTAAGCAATAAAAAAGTCCAATGGGAAGAACGCAATGTACTCAATCCTTCTGCTGTGGTAAAAGACGGTAAAATATATTTGATTTACAGAGCTCAGGATCATGAAATGACTTCCCGATTAGGATTAGCTGTCAGCGACGATGGTCTCCATTTCACCAAACTAGCGGCTCCTGTTTTCTATCCCGAAAACGACAACATGATGCAATACGAATGGAAAGGTGGCGTAGAAGATCCCCGTATTATAGAAAGTGATAACGGAACCTATATTATGACCTACACCTCTTATGATGGAAAAACAGCCAGACTCTGTTTAGCCAGTTCAAAAAACCTAACCACTTGGACGAAACATGGATTGGTTTTACACCAAGAAAAATACAAAGATCTTTGGTCTAAATCCGGCGCAATAGTAGGGGAACGTGTGGGTGATAAAATCAAAGCAGTAAAAATAAAAGGAAAATATTGGATGTATTTTGGGGATACCGACTTGTACTTGGCCACTTCAGAGGACCTGATACACTGGGAAGTTGCCGAGAATGAAGAGAATAAGAAAATGATTTCGGTTTTACATCCGCGAATGGGGTATTTTGACAGCCGTTTAGTTGAACCCGGTCCTTTTGCCTTACTCCAGAAAGAAGGAATTCTATTGATTTATAATGGCAGTAATGCGGCAAATTACAATGATTCAAAATTGCCAAAATTTACTTATGCAGCTGGTCAGGCATTATTTGACAAAGAAAATCCATATAAACTGATAGACCGTATGGACCAGTATTTTATTCATCCGGACAAACCCTATGAAAAAACCGGAGAGGTAAATGAGGTGTGTTTTGTAGAAGGATTAGTTTATTTTAAAAAACAGTGGTTCCTCTATTATGGCACTGCGGATTCTAAAATTGCTGTTGCCGTAAAAAACCAAAAATAACAGTAGCAGATTACAAGTAAAAACCAATTCTCATGAAAAGAAAACAGTATCTATGGATCCGCTTGGCGCTGATAATTCTAATATTGACTTTTGCAAACCCGATACATGCGCAAGAAAAAAAAGTAGCACCAACATCCGCAGCGCTCTATCATGAAATAGAACAAATGGATCAGATTGTATTTGATGCTTTCAACCGAAAAGAATTCGCAAAATTCAAATCGTTATTTACAGAAGATTTAGAATGGTTTCAAGACAACGGAGGTTTACTTTCCTATGAAACCGTATTTACTAATTTTGAGAATAGGTTTCAAAATGAAAATAAACTAACCCGAAAATTAGTTCCCGGAAGTTTGGAAGTCCATCCTGTTAAAGACTATGGAGCCATTCAAATTGGAGTTCACGAGTTCAGACACATGGAAAATGGCAAAGAAGAAATAGGTACTTTTAAATTCCTGATGATTTGGAAGAAAAAAGACAATCAATGGAAAATCTCAAGAGTGGTAAGTTACGACCATTAAAAATAAAACCACTCGGCCCGAATTAAATTATACCTTCAAAATGGCACCACTTTTCAACGCACATTGCTCTCCGTCAATCGCAGCCGAAATAATCCCGCCGGCATAACCTGCCCCTTCACCGCAAGGATATAAACCTTTGATTTGCAGATGCTCTAAGGTTTCAGCATTACGCGGGATGCGCACTGGTGAAGAAGTTCGGCTTTCTGGCGCATGCAAAATAGCTTCATTAGTCAGATATCCACGCATCGATTTTCCAAATTCAGTGAACCCTTCGCGCAAAATTTGAGATAAAAATCCAGGAAAAACCTGCCCCATTTCTACCGAAGTGGTTCCGGGAACATAAGACGTTTTCGGAATAGCGGCAGAGACTTTATTTTGGGTAAAATCAACCATGCGCTGCGCAGGCACTTTTTGGGTCTCCCCTGCCAAATGCCACGCTTTTTGTTCAATGCTCTTTTGAAATTCCATTCCGGCCAAAGCACCAAACTTAGCAAAAGGTTTAAAATCTTCCAGTTTCAATTCGATTACAATTCCAGAATTAGCCGTAGCCTGATCGCGTTTAGAAGGAGACCAGCCATTGGTCACAACCTCACCGGGACTGGTCGCACAAGGCGCAATCACACCACCGGGACACATACAAAACGAATACATTCCCCTTCCGCCTACTTGTTTCACAATCGAATAAGGTGCAGGTGGCAGATGCTCTCCGCGATAATCACAACTGTATTGAATACGGTCTATTAAGGACTGCGGATGTTCGGCTCTTACGCCCAAGGCAAAAGGCTTAGCTTCGATAAAAACTTTTTTCCGGTCTAATAATTCAAAAATATCACGGGCAGAATGTCCGGTGGCCAAAATGAGTTTTTTAGCTAGAATCGTATCCCCTTTTTGGGTAACAACGCCCTGCACTTCATTGCTTTTAATCAAAATATCGGTCAAACGGGTTTCAAACAAAACCTGTCCGCCACATTCGATAATTTTCTCCCGAATGTCTTGAATAATCTGAGGCAATTTATTGGTCCCAATATGCGGATGCGCATCAACCAAAATATCCGGAGAAGCACCAAAAGCGACCAATAACTCTAAAATCCGGGTAACATCACCTCTTTTTTTGGAACGCGTGTATAATTTTCCGTCGGAATAGGTTCCTGCCCCACCTTCGCCAAAACAATAATTAGAATCTTCATCAACCACATGATCGACATTAATGGCTTTCAAATCCCTTCTTCTGCCGCGAACATCTTTTCCACGCTCTAAAACAATCGGTTTCAAACCCAGTTCTATGAGTTGCAAAGCCGCAAAAAGTCCCGCAGGACCAGCACCAACAACAATCACTTCAGGAGCGGAAGACACATTTTTATAATCCGGAAGTTGAATCGGATGCTCCAAAATAGACTCGCCTTCGAGATAAATCACCACTTTCAAATTTATTTTGATGGCTTTCTGACGCGCATCAATAGAGCGCTTCAAAATAGAAACATGTTGTATATCACGTTCCGAAACTTTAATTTGTTTCGATAAATACGTTTTGAGCAACAGTTCGTTGGCAGCAATTTCGGGAGTGACTTGTAAAAGGAGTTCTTGAGGCATTATTTATTTTTTATGCGTTGATTTGACTGATCGATTTTTCGAAAAACAAAACAAAGTACAAAAATAGTATTTTGTAGTGGAATTAAGGTTTTAATATGAAATCCATTTTCAAATTTCCAAATCAGCTGAATTTCAAATTAGACTTTGTAACTTTGAGGCTTAAAAACAAGTAAACCATTAACCGCTTCAAAATGTCGAGAAAAATAAAACTGATTTGGGATTTTCGTGGACCGGCTTCCGCAAAAACAGCGGAGCACCACGAAATTCATTTAAAAGAATACATCGCTATTGAAAAACTGCCATTAAACATCACCGGTTTTGAAATTCAAAGTGAAATGCAGGCTATTGCGTTTATGGTAGTCACCGATGAAAATATGATTCAGGTAAGAGATGCTTTGAAACCGCATCGGGGAGAGCTTTTTCAGTAAAAAGAATGAAAATTACAGGTTTTAGACAACAGATAGCAAAATCTCTAAATACTAAACCCAATCCCAAAAACCCAACATCCAATACCTAAAACCCAATCCCCAACACCCAACACCCAATACCCAATACCTAACACCCAAAAACCCTAATTAGCTACCTCACTAATAAATTTTATACGCATTAAACGCAATTCATCAATATCATATTCGCCATCAAATTCTTTTAAAGCATCTTCTATTTTATCCGATTCGGATTCCATAAAATAATCATGAATCTCTTCTTGCTGATCGTCATCCAACAATTCATCAACCCAATATTTGATGTTTAACTTCGTTCCGGAATAAACAATTTGTTCCATTTCTTTAATCAGATCATCCATTTTCATCCCTTTGGCGGAAGCAATATCATCAAGAGATAATTTTCGGTCGATATTTTGAATGATGTATAATTTATTGGCCGAATTAACTCCGGTAGATTTCACCACCAAATCATCCGGGCGGATAATATCATTATCGGTTACATAACGGCTGATTAAGGCCACGAATGCAGCACCGTATTTCTTGGCTTTTCCTTCTCCGACACCATGAATATTAATCAATTCCTCTTGAGAAATAGGATATTTTAAAGCCATGTCCTCCAACGATGGATCTTGAAAAACAACAAACGGCGGAACTCCGAGTTTCTTAGCTTCTTTTTTACGCAAGTCGCGCAACATACTCATCAAAACTTCATCGGCAGTACCGGTAGATTTTGAGGCGGTAACAATAGCTTCATCTTCAGATTCGTTGTATTCATGATCTTCTGACATCATAAAAGAAAATGGGTTTTGAATGAAATCCAACCCTTTTTTAGTGACTTTTACGATACCATAGGTTTCTATATCTTTAGTCAAAAATCCGGCTACCAATACTTGTCGAAGCAAGGCCATCCAATACTTTTCATCATGATCCGCTCCGGAACCAAAGAATGATTGAGAGTCGGTTCGATGCGCTTTTATTACGGCATTGACACGTCCTATCAAGGTAAATACAATTTCTTTTGATTTGTACAAATGTTTGGTATCCCGAACAATCTCTAACAGTTTAACAACTTGATCTTTTGCCTCTATTTTCGTTTTTGGATTGCGGACATTATCGTCCATATCGGCGCCTTCTCCGGTTTCGCTGTCGAATTCTTCTCCGAAATAATGCAACAGAAACTTTCTTCTGGACATTGAAGTTTCGGCATAAGCTACTACTTCCTGCAACAATGCAAAACCAATTTCTTGCTCTGCTACGGGTTTTCCCGACAGGAATTTTTCTAGTTTTTCAACATCTTTATACGAATAATAGGCCAAACAATGCCCTTCACCACCATCTCTTCCGGCACGACCGGTTTCTTGATAATAACTCTCTAAGGACTTTGGAATATCATGATGAATAACAAAACGCACATCGGGTTTGTCAATTCCCATTCCAAAAGCAATAGTAGCCACCACCACATCTACATCTTCCATCAGAAACATATCCTGATGTTTGGCACGTGTTTTAGCATCCAGTCCCGCATGATACGGAACCGCACTAATACCGTTTACTTGTAAAACTTCGGCAATAGCCTCTACTTTTTTACGGCTTAAACAATAAATAATTCCGGATTTCCCTTTGTGCTGTTTGATAAAACGAATAATATCAGATTCGATATTCTTCGTTTTTGTACGCACTTCGTAATATAAATTAGGTCTGTTGAAAGAGGCTTTGAAAGTAGTCGCATCCGACATGTCCAAATTTTTCAGGATATCTTCCTGAACTTTTGGAGTGGCTGTAGCCGTCAATCCTATAATGGGAACATCTCCCAATTGCTTAATGATATGTCTTAAATTTCGGTATTCCGGTCTGAAATCATGCCCCCATTCTGAGATACAGTGGGCTTCATCAATGGCAACAAAAGAAATAGTCACCGTTTTAAGAAAAGTTACATACTCCTCTTTATTTAAAGATTCCGGCGCTACATATAATAATTTAGTCAATCCGGAAGTGATATCCTTCTTAACCTGGGCAATTTCTGTTTTAGTTAATGAAGAATTCAATACGTGCGCAATACCATTTTCTGAAGATAAGCTTCGAATGGCATCCACCTGATTTTTCATCAAGGCGATCAAGGGAGATACTACAATCGCAGTTCCGGGTTGAACCAAAGCCGGCAATTGGTAACAGAGTGACTTCCCGCCACCTGTTGGCATAATCACAAATGTATTTTGTTTATTAAGGATACTTTTTATGACTTGTTCCTGTAACCCTTTAAATTGGCTGAAGCCAAAATACTTCTTTAATTCTTTGTGTATGTCAATTTCGTTTGAATTCATTCTATATTATGTGGTATTTTGTATAAATTTGCATTACATAAAGATACAACTTTCTTTTACACATACAAATTTTAACCATTCTGTTTTGATAACTAAAGAAAATATATTGGCTAGTGCCAAAAAAACAATTTTATCGGAAAGTAAAGCCATTGCAAAACTAGCTGATTTTGTAGACGAAAATTTCAGCAATGCCACACAGTGTATTTACAATTCAAAAGGCAGATTGGTCGTTACCGGAATAGGAAAAAGCGCCATTATTGCTCAAAAAATGGTAGCTACTTTTAATTCTACCGGAACACCATCGCTTTTTCTTCATGCTGCCGAAGCCATACATGGCGATTTAGGAATGATTCAAAATGACGATGTGATTATATGCATTTCAAAAAGCGGCAACAGCCCCGAAATCAAAGTTTTGGTCCCCTTATTAAAACGGTTTGGCAATACGCTGATTGCAATAACAGGCAATACAAGTTCGTTTCTGGCCAAAGGATCCGATTTTGTTTTGAACACTACTGTAGAAGCCGAAGCCTGCCCAATTAACTTAGCACCAACAAACAGCACAACAGCTCAATTAGTAATGGGCGATGCAATTGCCGTTTGCCTGATGGAAATGCGGGATTTCAAAGCCGAAGATTTTGCCATCTATCATCCCGGTGGCGCTTTGGGCAAAAAACTACTACTCCGTGTCAAAGACATGTTAGAGAATTCATTGAAACCGATGGTCGCTCCGGAAGCTTCCATCAAACAGGTAATTTTCGAAATTTCGGAAAAACGATTAGGCGTTACTGCTGTTGTGGAAGACAATAAAGTCATCGGAATTATTACCGATGGCGACATCAGAAGAATGCTGAACGAAAGAGACACTTTTGCTGATTTAACCGCTAAAGATATTATGACTAAGAATCCAAAAATGACTTCCTCTGCCGCAATGGTAGTAGATGCATTTAATAGTATGGAAGATTTCTCCATCACCCAATTAGTGGTTGTAGACGACATGGAATACAAAGGCGTACTGCATATACATGACATTCTAAAAGAAGGAATCGTATAATGAGTAAGAAGAACCTAAACGAAATGTCCTTTCTGGACCATCTGGAGGAATTGAGATGGCTGTTAGTGCGCAGTACAATTGCTATTTTAATAATGGCTACGATTACTTTCTTTGTGAGTGATTATATTTTTGATGTCATTATTTTCGGACCAACAAGTCCCGATTTCATCACCTACCGATTTTTTTGTGATTTATCACATCAATTAGGATTTGCCGACAGTATTTGCGTCACCGAAATGCCTTTTATCATCCAGAATACGGATATGGAAGGACAGGTAAACATCTTAGTTTGGACGTGTATCACCGCCGGTTTTATATTAGGATTCCCAATAATCCTTTGGGAAATATGGAAATTCATCAGTCCTGCTTTGTATGAGAAAGAAAAAAAACATGCCAAACTCTTTATTTTTGTATCCTCATTATTGTTCTTTTTGGGCGTTTTGTTCGGTTATTTTGTAATCGTCCCAATGTCGGTAAACTTTTTTGCCACGTTCAAAGTCAGTGATGTAGTAAAAAATCAGTTTAGCATCGATTCCTATATTGGTATGGTAAAAACGAGCGTTATTGCCTGCGGATTGTTTTTTGAATTGCCCATTATCATTTATTTCTTAACGAAACTGGGCTTAGTAACTCCTGTCTTTTTGAGAAAATATTGGAAATATGCAGTAATTATAATCCTTGTGGTAGCCGCTATTGTGACACCTCCGGATGTAGTAAGTCAGATAATTGTGGCCTTACCGATGTTAGTAATCTACGAAGCGAGTATCTTTATTTCGGTACTTGTAGTAAGAAATCAAAAGAAAGTAAATGGACAATAGCATTCAGGAATTCAACGAGTACCGTTCTAAAATGAACGAAAAATTATTGGCAGACAACAATAAAATTGTCAAACGAATTTTCAATTTAGATACCAATGCCTACGCTGCTGGAGCTTTAGACGTAAAAACAAAAGAATTGTTAGGCCTAGTGGCTTCAACCGTTTTACGTTGTGACGATTGTGTAAAATACCATTTGGAAACCAGCTACAAAGAAGGAGTGACCAAAGAGGAAATGATGGAAGCCATGGGAATTGCCACACTCGTTGGCGGAACCATTGTAATTCCGCATTTGCGTAGAGCGTATGAATTCTGGGAAGCTTTAGAAGAAACTAAATAATTGTTAACAGGACAAGGTATTGATTTGTTTATTCGTTTATTTGACGGCCAAACGAATCAACATTACTCCGTTAAACAATCAAACGATAAACTAAAAAATGAAATTAAGAGCCGAAAATCTTATAAAAACCTATAAAGGTCGTAGTGTCGTGAAAGGCATTTCGGTAGAAGTAAATCAAGGTGAAATTGTGGGGCTGCTGGGTCCAAATGGAGCTGGTAAAACGACTTCTTTTTATATGATTGTTGGATTGGTAAAACCCAATTCAGGAAACATTTACCTTGATAATTTAGACATTACCGATTACCCGATGTACAAAAGAGCCCAACAAGGAATTGGCTATTTGGCACAAGAAGCTTCGGTGTTCAGAAAATTAAGCATTGAAGACAATATCCTGAGTGTTTTACAATTGACCAAACACACCAAAGCGGAACAAGAAGCCAAAATGGAAAGTTTGATTGAGGAGTTTGGTTTACAACACATTCGCACCAACAGAGGGGATTTACTTTCGGGTGGAGAACGCCGCCGTACCGAAATTGCGCGTTGTCTTGCGACGGATCCAAAATTCATACTACTCGACGAACCATTCGCAGGGGTCGATCCGGTTGCTGTAGAGGATATCCAACGTATTGTAGCTCAGTTAAAAAATAAAAATATCGGAATCCTGATTACCGACCACAACGTACAGGAAACCTTAGCCATCACTGACAAAACCTACCTGATGTTTGAAGGTGGAATCTTGAAAGCCGGAATTCCGGAAGAATTAGTAGAAGACGAAATGGTACGCCGCGTGTACCTTGGACAAAACTTCGAATTAAGAAAGAAAAAATTAGAGTTTTAGTAAAACAATCAACAGTCCGTTGAAACAAAATCCATAAAAAATGGGAAATCAAGAAGAACCCAGTCAGGAAACTCTGAACAAATGGCATAAAGATCCAAACAACTGGAAATGGGGAATGTTCTATTATAACAAAGATGACAAACGAATTTTTCCTCCAAAAAGAATCGCTTGGATGGGCTTTACCGTCAACTTCGCCAACCGAAATTCAGTACTGTTTTTTATAATTTTCTTGGCGTTCTTTTTATTCATTGTATTCATAATCGAAACAAAAAAATAATTCGCAAAACACCCAAAGACCCAACATCTAAAACCCAACACCAAACACCAAAGACCCAACACCTAAAACCCAATACCCAACACCCAAAAAAACCCTACTCCACCGTAATAAACCCCAACTGCTCTAAATCGCCGTTGTAAATATTAATATCCACCGAAGTTTTAATACCCGGCACAGTAGCTTTCTCCGTAAATTGCCAAAACAGCCAATCCTCTTCTATAGATTCTCGGTAAAAATTATAATTGGCGATCCAAAACAAATACGCGCTGAATTCTTCTTTCAAAAAATCATCATAATATTTCTCGCCGGTATAAATAATAGGCTTCACTTTATAATGGGATTCTACTTTATGAAGCCAGCGCTTCAAGCCAACTTTCAAACTGTCTATCGATTGATTTTTAGGAAGTTTTTCAATATCTAAAACCGGAGGCAAATCCCCTTTTCGGAGCGTCACCGTTTTGATAAACAATTCCGCTTGCTCGATAGAATTTTCATTGGGACGGTAATAATGATAAGCGCCACGAATCATTTTATTTTCTTTGGCGCCAAGCCAATTCCGTTTAAACTGACGATCCACCCTGTCTTTCCCCACGGTCGCCCGGATGAAAACAAAATCCAGTCGGTATTTTTGTTCCAAAGTATCGACATAAGACCAACTGATTTTTTCCTGATACTCAGAAACATCCAAACCAATGGACTTGCCTTCGTGTTTTTCTAAAACCTGAAAATTACGAACATCCGACAAATGCTTGGAAGTAGCCGATTGCAATACTTTATCAGACTTAAAACCCAAATAATAAGCCAGTCCCTCCCGATAATGATAGGCGGTACCAAGAACAAATACAACAAGAAAAAGAATTCCTGAATAACACCCTACTTTTCCCGAAAAAAAAGAGGATTTCTTTTTGGATTTACGGAATGGTACTGGTTTTCTTGGAACAGGTTTTCTTCTCATGCAACGAAAACTACTTAGAAAAAAATATATTATTCACCACAGAAAGAAGGACATAAAAAACAATGACCAAAAGTATACCTAAATACTGAAAGAAAACCAACAGCAACAAAGACAAGAAAAGAAAGACAATTTGAAGTGCATTGTCCTTCAAATTAAATTTTTTGATTTTTAGGGAAAATAACGGAATTTCAGCATTCAAAATATAAACGCTCAACAAAGTAATCCCCAACAAAACGCCATAGTTAGTTAAAATCTCTAATACAATCATAGAATCTGAATACTGTAAAACTAAAGGCAAACTTAAAATAAAGAGCGCATTGGCAGGAGTCGGCAAGCCTATAAAAGAGTCGGTTTGACGGGTATCAATATTAAAATTTGCCAAACGATAACAAGACCCTAAGGCAATCAGAAATCCCAAAAAGGACAAATAGTGATTCGGATTAGAACTGTCTTCCATCAAAGTAAACATAACAAATCCGGGAACTACGCCACTGGTAACCATATCGGCCAAAGAATCCAATTGCAAACCAAGCGGACTGGAAACCTGAAACAATCGGGCAAAAAAACCATCAAAAAAATCCAAGAAAATACCTAGACATACAAAATAAAAGGCCATTTCATAATTCCGGTCAACCGCAAAAACAAGGGCAATACAACCACAAAAAAGATTCAATAAGGTAATCAGATTTGGAATATGCTTTTTAATTGTCATAGTAATTTTAATTTAGCGTCAAGAGCGACAAATTTAATATAATAAGTTCAAGAGCCGTGCGTTTTTAATAGAGATTTTTCATCAAGCCGGTCCCTTTTATATTATTTAGCAAAAGGAAGAAATAAGCTCGGTAAAAAATTATATTTTTGATGAAAATGTAACGCCCTTTGGGGAGCTAAAAATAATCCTTTTGAAAAAAACGTTCCTGTTTGTATTTTTGATAAGCCTAAGCATGTACAGCCAGGCAGTCCGGAAATACTCCAATGAGTTCATGAACATTGGTGTTGATGCCGCCGCTTTGGGCAGGGCCAATACCGCTGTGGCAGCGACAACTGATGTCAATTCGGGCTATTGGAATCCTGCAGGTTTAATCCATCTCGAAGACCATCAGGTATCCCTGATGCACGCCAATTATTTTGCCAATATTGCCCAATACGATTACATAGCCTATGCCAGCCCGATAGATGACCGGAGCGCCTGGGGAATTTCGATGATCCGTTTTGGGGTCGACGACATCCTCAATACGACCGAATTAATTGACAGCGAAGGCAATATCGACTACAACCGCATCAGCTTATTCTCGACAGCCGATTATGGATTCACCTTTTCTTATGCTCGAAAATTACCGGTTCCCGGATTTCAATATGGCGTGAATGCCAAAATAATCCGACGCGTAATCGGTAAATTTGCGAATTCTTGGGGATTTGGTTTTGATGTTGGACTCCAATTAGAAAGGAACGATTGGCAATTTGGACTGATGGTCCGCGACATTACGACTACTTATAATGTGTGGAGTATTGACGAACAAGAATACCAAAAAGTAGCGAATGCGATTCCAGGTGAAAATCAGGAATTACCGGAAAGCACGGAGATTACCGCACCAAAAATACAACTGGGAGTAGCTAAAAAATTCAATATTCACTACGATTACAGCATTTTGGCTGCAGCCAATATGAACATGCGATTGACCAAAACCAATGATATATTGGCGACCGATGCAGTAAGTATCGATCCGGCTTTGGGATTCGAATTCGGTTATACCGACTTAGTTTTTCTCAGAGCGGGTGTTGGAAATTTTCAAAAAGTAACACAAATAGACAACACCGAAAAAGTAGGGTTCCAACCAAATATAGGAGTAGGTTTTAAATACAAAGGCATTCAAATTGATTATGCGCTAACCGATTTAGGAAACCAAAGTACCGCTTTATATTCGAATATATTTTCGGTAAAAGTAGAGTTGGGAATGTTCAGAAACTAAGTGGTAATCGAAAGCGTACTATTTGCTGTCATTCAAAAAAACCACCCAAAAACAGTGTGAAGTACTTTAGTTACTTTGAGTATCTTTGCAAAACAAACCTGCTAAAAAAGGATAAAACAAGACACCTGAATAGCAAACTAACGCTTGTTGCACGCTAACACTTTTTGCCAAATGAATCTTTACCTTTTAAAAAAATTAGTTCTTTTTATACTCCTATTTACCACCATAAACTATAGTTTCGGACAAAACCATTTATTGTCAAAAGAAGCAAAAGTAAGCGTAATTACTTGCGGAACGGGCAACGAATCCTATTCCATGTTCGGACATACTGCCATCCGTATCAACGACCCGTTCAACAACATCGATTGGGTTTACAATTATGGGGCTTTTGATTTTGGAACACCCAATTTTGTATTAAAATTCATCAAAGGCGACTTACAGTATTTTGCCGTAGTGCATCCGTATGCTGATTTTATAAACGAATATACGTATGAAAAAAGGTCGGTTTACGAACAGGAATTAGAAATTCCCAATACGCTGAAACAACAATTATTTGATAATTTAAATACTTCTTTAGCCTCAGGGGAAAGCCACTACACCTATAAATTTATCGATAAAAACTGTACTTCGATGGTGGTGGACATCATCAACAAAACACTCGACACCACGGCCATTGTAAAAAACGCCGATACTGACATTACGTACAGAACAATTCTGTACCCGTATTTTGACCATCATTTTTATGAAAAATTAGGAACCAGCATCATTTTCGGAAAAAAAGTGGACGGAATGGGGACGCAACTGTTCTTACCTTTTGAGTTAGAAAAAAGTTTAAAAACAGTACACTTTAAAAAGCAACTGCTAGCAAAAGAAACAAAAACACTGTTGGAATTCGAAAAAGAAGTTCCTTTTTCTTGGTGGAATAATGGCTACACCTACCTGCTGATTTTGGGAGGCATCCTGATACTAAACAAAAGAAGTGTGAATTTTGGTTACCTCGGATTACTGGCGGTAATAGGCTTATTTTTTATTTTTGCGGGAAGCTATTCATTGCACCGGGAATTAGAATACAATTACAACATATTGTTATTCAATCCGGCGCTACTGGCATTGCTTTATTTTTATGCCGTAAAAAAGGAAAAAGGAATCTATTATACAGCACTTTTCAATCTGCTTTCATTAGCCGTTTATGCTGTAATTTTGATAAACAAAGCCCATTTCTTAATCGTACTGCCAATGATAATTACAAGCACGGTCATTCTACTAAAACCAATACTAAAATCCCTAAAACCCAACACCCAGAACCTATAACCTAATACCCAAAACCCAACACCCAAAACCCAAAAAACCTATTGCCCCCTGTAAAAAACTACCGTAGTCACCGTTTTAAACATAATGTTCAAGTCCAGAAAAATACTGCGGTGCTTAATATAATACAAATCGTATTGCAGCTTAATTAAACTGTCATCAATGGTTTCTCCGTAAGAATAATTCACTTGTGCCCATCCGGTAAGTCCGGGTTTTATAACGTGACGGGTCTCATAAAAAGGCATTAATGCCGCAATTTCATCAACAAAAACGGGACGCTCGGGTCTTGGACCAATAACAGCCATTTCCCCTTTTAAAATATTGATAAATTGAGGAAATTCATCGATACGTGTTTTTCTCAAAAACTTGCCGAAAACGTTGATTCTGGCGTCATTAATCGTGGTAAAAACCGCACCGTTAGACTCCGCATTTTTTACCATGGTCCTGAATTTGAATATCTTAAAAACCTTTGAGTCTTTTCCAACACGTTCTTGGGTATAAAACAGGGTACCTCTGTTGCCCACAGCATTTCCGATAAGGATGAAAGGAAGAAAGAGAATACCTATAGACAATCCGGATACTGAAATTATAATTTCAAAAACCCGCACCATCAACAAATACAACTTATTGTTATTACTCCTGCTAAACGGGAAAAACCGATAAAAATCGCGGGAGATATACTGTACCGGAATACGCTGGGTTTTGCTTTCATAGACCTGCGTATATTCCCGAATAATATTTCCGGACTCCAACAAACCAATCAGCTGATGGTACAAATCTGCTGTAATACTGTCATTTTTTTGGGAAGCAATTACAATTTCGGAAATGGCATGCTCTTTTACGAAGGAAGTTAAGGTATCTTTCTTTATGTTTTTTACATAATGGTATTCAAAATCTTCAACACCATTACAATCCGAATTAACATAGGCAACAATTTTATAATGGGGATCAATATTTTCCAAGCCCAGAATCAATTCTTCGACTTGCTCTTTATCACAAATCAGTACCGCATTTTGAATAAATCGGTTGGAGGCCAAAAAAAGCACATAAACCATTCGCCAAAAAAGTAAAGCCAAAAATACGGTAAGATAAAAAATCAACATTTGTATTCGGTTGGAAGGCAGTTCCGGAGAAAAAACAGGAGTCAACAAATAAACCACAACAGTCGTGGAGGCAGTAAGAACCGTACTTCTGAAAATCTGAAACTGATTACTGGCCACCTGTAGATTATACATCTCGAAAATAGCACCAAAAAACATGATATAAATACCTAAAACAAAAGTCCAGGAAAAATTGGTGGAGGAAATACTGAAGTAACTAAAATTAAAAAAATACCCTACTAAATACAAAGCACTCAAAACAAAGGCAACGTCAAAAAGGCGCAGGATAATTTTCCGTTCTGAAATTTCAAAATGAATCTTATATTTAGAGGACATGGTATTATTTAGCTATTTGGGTGCAATTTAGGCATTTTGTTTAATATATAAATTGAACGGAACATTAATAAATGCGCTTTTTGGGGTTTTTTAGAAATAGAGGACCATAAATAAACAATGCTTAGAATAGAAACTGAAAAATAAGAATTTCGTAGTCATATCCTTTCTTGACAAGGAAAAACAAACCCGAACCCTATCGAAAACACGATTAATGTCTCACGCGCTTTTTAGGAAGCCCCAACTGGACATTCAGCAAAGACAAGGAATAGACAAAAGCGGGCGCTGCGGTTCGCATAGCGGCATGATTAATAGTCAACAACCAAAACAAAAGAAAACACAATAAAAACATATTGAATTGATTTTCTAAATATAAAATTAAGGGAGTAAAGAATAAAATAAGCAATCCAACAACACCAAAAAGACCATGTTCCGCTAACATTCGGGTGATTTCATCATGCGACTGCACTTCAACATTTGTTTCTGCTTTTCGGACTTCAACCCCTTTTCCGACACCAACTCCAAAAATGGGATTATTCAAAAAAGTGTTGATTTCATTTTGTGCCACATCTTCCCTTCCGGTAAACTTACTTTCTTTTACACGGCCTTTAGCATCTTGATTCGCATAGCGTTTATCTATAAGCCCCCCTGTTGTAAAAGAAGTATAGCCCCAAGTGGCAATCAAGGCAAGACCAACAAATACGATGATATAATTCAATTTGATTCTGCCTCCTGAATTGGATTTAAAATACAAAAATAACAACAGGAATAGTATCATTAAAAAACCGGTAATCATACCGCCACGCGAAAAAGTAAGCATCCCCCGATAAGTAATATTCAATGCCAGAATGAAATTAACAAGCACCTGAGATGTAGTTTTGGAAGCTAATATAATCCGTGAAAAGAAAATAAACATCCCTAAACCCAAAATAGTCGCAACCTGATTCGGACCATAGCCTCCCGAAGTCTGGAAATTAGATTCTGTACCCGTAATAACTTCCTGAATATTTGGAGTATAAAAAGTCAAATACACCATACATGTAATAACAGGCAGTCCCAAACTAAGCATTATCTGATTGATTTGCTGCATCGAAACAACACGCCTGAACGTATAAAGAGATGCAATGCCCAAACAGACTGGCCCC
Organism: Flavobacterium lacustre; assembly: GCF_027474525.2. Lineage (NCBI taxonomy): Bacteria > Pseudomonadati > Bacteroidota > Flavobacteriia > Flavobacteriales > Flavobacteriaceae > Flavobacterium > Flavobacterium lacustre. Next base: position 1,774,546 of record NZ_CP114882.2, on the reverse strand, counting down.
GAAACATTAAAAGCAATCGCTTTCCGAATATTAGTATCAAAATCCAGCGCAACGGTTGAAATCACAATACTGGGAACCAACAGCAGTAAAAAAAGCCAATAGGGAACGGCTCCCTTCGAAATCCCACTGTAATACATTCCAATCAAAAGAAAAATCATCACACCGTACTTCGAAATCTCATACAGAGGATTCCCGTCAGTCATCCTCAAAAAAACTTCGCTGCCTACTACATAAGCAGCAACCATAAGAGCTTCATTATTTTTATTCTGTTTTTTTATAATATAAAAGAAACCAAATATAAAAATAGAATAGCCATATATTTTGGAAGTAAATGGAAAAGCATAGCCCAATGCGCCGATAAGCACATGAAATACAATTAAATAGAGATACGAAAGGTCTTCTTTTTTCATTTTATTTGGGCACACCAATTTAAATACTTTGCTATAACCGCTTTTTCAGAATAATTCAAAACAACACTTTGATACAATTGCTCACCAAAGCTTTCACACAACGACGGATTCGCTATCAATTCAACCAAAGCTTCATAAAACAATCCCTCCTGTTGCGAAGCGATTAAAAAACCGTTTTCACGATGAGTAACCAAGGACGAAATCTCACCTACATCCGTAACAACAACGGGCTTCTTATGCCATCCATACTCCAAGAGCGCCACCGGTAAGCCTTCCGATTGTGAAGTCAGTATCGCAATAGCGGATTGATTCAAAATGTGAGACACATCTTCTTTTGAACCGTAAAGAAACACATTTTTTTCTAAATGAGAAGCAACAACTAATTGCTTAATTTTTTGAGAATACACATCATTAAAATCTTTTCCTACCAAATGAAAACTCCAGTCGGGATGAGTCTGTTGCACTCTTTTCGCCACTTCCAGCAGCAAAAAATGATCTTTTTGAGCTCTTAAATTGGCCAGACAAACAATGCGTTTTCCTGTAATACCAGATAATAATGTCTGTTCAGGAACAGTATTTTCTTCGGATGGGAAATTAGGCAAATAAAGCGTATTTTTTAAATGGAACTGTTGTTCCGACCACGTTTTCAATTTTTGATTAACCGCAATAATACCACTAAAAAAAGGAAGAACCAGACGCAAAACAAACCGGGGCCGTTGCGCCAAAAACTCACTGTCACCATAATGATCGTGCCAGATAAGTCGCACGGACGGACAAATTAATCGCAGTAAAAAAGCAAGAAAAAAAGAAGTGCTGTGTGCCTGAACCATCGCAACTTGGTTGGCTTTTACATACTGCCGCAACCGAAAAAGGGCTTTTAAATCAAGGACGCCTTTTTTATGCAAATACAAATAAGAAACCCCCGCATCAATTTGGCGAACAAGCGGACCTTCTTTTCGGGTGACCACCAAGCCTGAAAACGCAATTTTTTCCACTAAAGAATTGGCGTAACTGACTGCCATACGCTCCGCTCCTCCGGCTTCTAAGGAATCTATGATTTGAATAATCCTCATGAATGCAACAGTTTTTTAATTTCTGACTCCAATAAATCCGACGTATAAATTCTCGACCAAGCAGCGGCAGCGCTTTGCTTAGCATCAAAAACCGACTGATTGTTTAGAATAATTTCCATTTGGTCCGCATCTTTTTCAAGATTCATTTCCAGCAAAATCCCCCTTGTACCATAATCCAACATAAATGGCACACAGGAAACTGAGGTTGCGATAGGAACACACCCCCAAAACATTCCTTCGGCAATGGCTTTTGGCCAACCTTCACTGGCAGAGGGCAACAAAACAAAATGACTGTCCTGATACGCCTGCTGTACAACTGCTTTAGACTGGTTCCCCATCAATACAATTGCCTTTTCCAATTGTCGGGCTAAAATATAGCGCTCTAATGCCACACGTTCAACACCCTCCCCATACAAATGCAACTGCACATCATATCCCTTTTTCAAAAGAGTCTCCACGAATTGAATCGCGTACAATGGATTTTTACCGGAGACTAAAGCCCCGACAAAGACAAAGGAAATCGGCATTTTTAAATCTTTTGAACCAAAAGGAACTTGCTCCGCTTCTGAATAAGTAGCCGTAAAAAAAGGGGTAATATTGGGAGAGCTGCCTTCCCATTCTCCATACACTAACACCTGCATATTCTTGGTCAAAAAGGTACTGCTCAAAATCCATTTTTGCATCCGATACGTCCAAGGCTGCTGGGATTTGGGATCCCAGTTACCGGCATATTTCGCCGTTTTGGGAGTATTGGGAAATAAAATTTGAACCAAACATCCCAACAAACCAATATTTCCGGGACACCGCAAATGAATATGATCCGCATTTTGCATCGCTTTAAAAATAGTCCAAAGTAAACCGGGAAGTTTAAATAAAGTGAGCAAAACAGCTTGTACCGATAATAAATCAAAACTTGGAACAGGAATTAAGTGTAGGTGCTGATGTTCGTAAGGACTGTCAATGGCTGTTGCTTTACCGGAAACAAAAGGAGCTACAACGAGCAGTTCATCAACCTGTTTACCCCATATATTCATTTCACGAACATAAGGCGCATAAGCATAATACAGATTATCCGCTTGTGAATGGGGAACATGGGTGAATATTACAAACTTCATTTTTAACTATTATTTTTGGGATCAGCTACTAAATTTGGTGGGCTATTAAATACAAACTCAACTACATATTTTGCTTGTGCTTGAGGAGTGCAATAGGTATCAAAATAAAATTTACCATTTGCAGCTACTGCTTCATGATAGGCTGGATTAGCTATTATGGTATCGAAAATCGCTTTATATTCCGTTACATGTTCGATAAAACGCACTTCAGTATCCTGTCTAAAATTTTGAGGCAACTCAATTTTAAAAGGAAATGACAAAACAAACAAACCCTGATTTAAATACTCCGCTAGTCTCCAGCTCACTGCTCCACAAACTGCGGGATTATTTAAAACTATTTTAGAGGAGGCACTTAGCTTTGAAAATAGCTTCGGTGAATATTTTTCATGATTAAGCTCATTATCAAATCCGTAATTATGGCCATCAGAGCGCGGTATGAATCCGCCTTTAAAAGTTATTCTGCGATCAGCTTTACAAAAACGAATAAATTCCGCACGAATTTGATTGGTTTCGGGTTCTTTTTTCCAAATATTAGAAGAGAAAAAAATAAAATTATCTTTTCTAAATTTTTTTTTATACTGAATATATAAAGGCCTTCTCCAAAGAATATAAATCTGTTGCAGCACCTCTTTAAATTTCAAATAACGGAATAACCCTAATCCAAAAATACGACAATAAAGTAACACAATATTAACGGGATAGTGAGGGTAAAGTGGTTTAACTTTGGGTTGTTTGTAAGAATCATGATTAATAAGCTTATTCGTCACAAAGTAAACGCTGGCTAATTCATATAATTCTGAATGTACCCCGGTTGGATTGTCAGTATCAATTACAACAATGTTGTCATCAACCTTAAAAATCAGTAATGGCTTATTATTGAACTTAGTAAAACGAGAATCCATTTTGAATTGGACGTTATACATTTGACTCAATCCTAACAAATAGTAGGAAGAATAAAAATTAGGAATATTCAATACTTGTATTATCTTCATAATCTGATCATTTTATATAAACTGCATTTTTATCTTTTATCAGAAAAGCTCCATATGTTTATGTAAAATTCCGTATATTCCATATGCAGAAAAACAAATAAAAATCAAGTAATTGACTAAAATAAAGATATAATTAATTTTTTGCTGAAGTTGATAGTGATTATAAAAAACTATGGCGACAATAAAAATAGCAATATACCATCTTGGCTCGATATAGGAAATAATAATCAATGAAAAAATACTGAGCATTAGTACTAATGAATAGGGTACAAATAACATTGGGTTCAGGACTGTCGTCTTTTTTAAATTAATTCCAATAAAGTAAAAAGGAAATAACAATACTAAACCCAATTGCCTTACTCCAAAAAACATAGAATAGTAAAAATCTTTAAAAAACTCTGTAATCGTCATTGAATAATCAAAAGTCATCCCATCTAAAATACCGTCAGGCAGTGAATTGGAGCCATTTACCTTTAGATAGTCTTGTGTTTCTTCCCAACTGGGATGAGAAAAATTCGGCAGTTCCCCTTTGTTTACTAATAGTTGTGCTAAATACTGCCGTTGTGACCAACTCACTTTTGTTGTACTTGGGGGTGTTTTATTATCATAGGATAGTTTGCCTTTCACTAACAGACTAGGACTATTGAACAGCATGAAAAATAAAAAGAGGACTAAAGGAAACTGCATTCTTTTATTTAAAAAGACAAACCCATTTTTAAACAAAAAATAAAATCCTAACAATACCACCGGAGAATAAACAAGAAATAACTCTCTGGAAAAGAACGATATAATTAATCCTGAAAATGCCAATACCGGACTGTTCATTTTCTTATTCTCTATAAAATAAAATACCTCTGTAATAAAAACGACTAAGCCTGTAAAAAAAAGAGCATCATTTGTTCCTGCAAAAAAGTACCTTGATGTGGCTAAATAAAAAAATAAATAAATATAAAATATAGAGTTTTTAATAGTTACAACTTTAAAAAAATAAACCAGCAAAAGAAGCAACAATAAAACATTAGCCACTTTCAATGAAAAGTATCCATCCAAGAAAAAAGAAAAGGGATAGGCCAAAATCATGTACGGAATTGAAATGCTTTTTTCAATAGCTGCTATCCATCCGTTAGTTTTAATAAAAAGTAAATCATTTAAAAACAAAGATTCATCACCTCCGCATTCAGCAAGAAAAAGGGTGTAATAAAAGGATAGCATAAAGTAAAGTAAAACCGAAACCTTGAAAATCCACTCTATAGATAAATTGTATTTTAAGTACCACTCTTTCATAATGCGTCTATAATTTGTTGAGGATTTAATTCATAAAATAATGGCAAACGCAACAAACAATTAGAATACCTGTCCGATTGATTTAATACCCCACCGGTATGTTTATCCGCATAAAAAGAACTACTATGCAGGCTGATGTAATGAAAAACGGAAAGTATTTTTTTTCGTTGGAGTTTTTCAATAATCGTTTGTCGCTGCTCAATAGACTGACAAACAACATAAAACATATGACCATTATTGCTGGCATAAGATGGAATAAGAGGCAATTGAATTTCATTTTGCCTGGCCCAATTTAGCAAGGCCGTATTATAATGCTCCCAATGCAGTTTACGAACCTGCTGAATAGCATCCATATTCTCTAATTGTGCCCAAAGAAAAGCTGCGATAATTTCCGAAGGCAAAAAACTGGACCCTACAGCCACCCAACCATATTTATCAACTTCACCTCTAAAAAAAGAGGAACGATTAGTCCCTTTTTCCCAAATAATTTCTGCCTTTGCTGCAAACTGATTATCATTAACAACCAGCATACCTCCTTCGCCTGAAATAATATTTTTAGTCTCATGAAAAGAAAAAGCAGCTAAATGCCCTATAGAACCTAATGGCTTTTTTATTCCGTCTTTTCCGGTATAAAAACTGTCAATAGCCTGTGCTGCATCTTCTATAACATACAAATGATACGCTGTAGCTAAATCCATTATTTTATCCATATCACAGGAGACACCTGCATAATGCACAGGGACAATTGCTTTGGTTTTAGCCGTTATCAATCGTTCAATAGAATCTTCATCCATCCCGGGATGGTCTGCCCTGCTGTCGGCAAAAACGATGGTTGCACCACGAAGAACAAAAGCATTTGCTGTAGAAACAAAAGTATAAGAAGGCATAATAACCTCATCTCCTTCTTTTATATCAATCAATAGCGCGGCCATCTCCAGCGCATCGGTACAGGAAGTCGTCAACAAACATTTATTGAACCCATAGCGACGTTCAAAAAAATCATGACACAACTGGGTGTAATACCCGTTACCGGAAATCTTGCCTTTTCTGACAGCATCCTCAATATATTGGGTCTCTTTACCCGTAAAATAGGGCTTGTTGAATGGAATCATATCAAAGTACCTTAAATTTAGAATCTTTAATTTTAATAAATTTTGATTCAAAATATTTGTAAGACAAAGAACTAAATAATATTGTGATTATAAAAATTAATGGGTATAACAAAATGTTGTAATAGATACCTGCTTGAAAGTTGACCACATATTTATTGACAAAAGGAAAAACGAGAAACATTACCAATGTATGATACATATATATTCCAAATGAAATCTTACCTAAATAAGAAAAACACTGATTTTTAAATACCCAAGGATTTTCATCATTGATAGAAAATAAAATTAAGATTAAAAAAAGGAAACTTAAACTTACATCTTGAATTTCATTAATAAAAATTGGATAAAAAAGAAATATTAAAATAAGACACAGCAAGAAAAAATAGGAGGTTTTTGATTTTGTATATCTTTCAATTATATGTTTTTTATAAAAGAAAAAATAACCTCCAATGGAGCCTATAGCCATAAAATGAAACGGAATAGACTTTATTATTACCGAAAATGGATACAGCACATAATCATTTTTTGCTAAAAAAATAAAAACAGGAAATAAAACCAAAACGCTAAAAAAAATCTGAAGAATTCTTCTTTTATTAAAAAGTAAAATAAAAAACGGCCAAATTATATAGAACTGTTCTTCAACACCTACGGACCAAGCTTGTGAGCATCCTGTGATGAAGTATCCTGAATATAACGCTACGTTTGGCATTAAAAATAAATAAAAAACCACACTCTTAATTCCATAATTATGAGTGTTTAAAATTTGATTATACGACAAAGAATCCTCTTTAAAAATATCAAAATTGATAGCTAATAATGGTATTACAATAACCGATATTATAAAAATTAAATAATATAATGGCCATATTCTGTATGCTCGCCTAAAAAAGAATTTTTTTAACAGAACTGTTCCATTCGTTTCTTTTTCTTTCAATAATAAATAAGTTATTAAAAATCCGCTTAAAACAAAAAATAAAAAGACTCCGTTCTTACCTAAGTTACCTGTAAAATAAGTAATATAATTATATTTCTTATAAATTGAATTCAATCCATTATGCATTTCAATATGATGATATGTAACAGATAAAGCAGCAATTGCCCTCAATTCATTCAACCCATTTAAAAAAAATTGTTTTTTTATTTCCATTCGGTATTATATAAATCTCTTCTTTTTAAATTTAACATCATAATAAAGTTCTTTTTTACTTGTATTTAAGTAAGAACTAATCATACTCTCCAATAATGTTTGATTATCTTTTTTTCAATTATTTTATATCCTAATTTCACATAAAATTCACATGCATTTTTATTATGAAATTGAGTTGGAATTCTTAATTCTCGAATCTGACACCTAATCAATTCAATCTCAACTGCATTTATAAGTTTCCTCCCTATTCTGTTACCTTGATATAGAGGATTAACAGCAATTAAACCAATAGTTGCAAAACCCTCTGAAATCGTATACGTGACAAAACCTATAATCTTATTTTCTAATTGATAAACTAAAACGGCATCTGCATACTTTTTATAAAAAGAATTATCGACCCATTTGTAATATAAGTTATTAAAGTCTGCCTTTGAAAAGTTTTGATCTAAATTAAATCGGCTAAACTTTCCACTTTCTAATGCCAGAGGATAAATTTGATTTTTACTATTATTATCGGCAACACTAATATTTTTATCAATCACCTCATTTACTGATACTATCCTTTTTGAAAAAACAACCTTAGTTTCTGAATAAGTCGTAATGAATTTTTTGATATCTAAAGAGAAGTCTTCATCGCTTACTAAATAAATTAAATCCCAATCATCTGGATTCAGGTCTTCAATATTTTGACAATTATCTTTTAAGTCCAATAAACCAATTTTTTTTGAAAAAAAAGTGGAATCCCATTTCAAAAAAGTAACCATTATATTTCCTCATCTATAAGGTATGTAGGCCTATCTTTAGTTTGATCAAAGATTTTACCCACATAAATTCCTGTCACCCCTATGGTTGTAATTACTATACCTGACAAGAACCAAATAGAAACAATAATTGAGCTATACCCTAAGACTTCTATTTGGTGAGTTAACGTCAAATAAACATTATAAAGACCAAATAGAAAGGAAATCAAAGAAATAATTAAACCAAACTTAACAAATAATTTTAAGGGTTTATTAGAAAATGAAATGATGGAATTAAAAGCCAGACTTATTAATTTAGATAGACTATAACTGGAGTTTCCTTCTTCTCTTGGTCCATGTTCAACAATAATTGATGTGGAATGATATCCGACAAATTTCACAAATAATGGAAAAAATTTAATTGAATCCGAAATTTCTAAAATAGACGCAATTACTTTAGAATGATAAATACCAAAATTTGCTACTTCATTATCATATTGTGTATCCGTAAAAAATCCATAAATCTTTGAAAAAACAAATGATGTCATTTTTTTAAAAAAGCTATCCTGTCTGTTTTTTCTTTTAGCTAAAACAATATCAAATCCTTCTTGTGCTTTAGTATACAGTTTTAGTACTTCTTTAGGTTGATCCTGCAAATCACAATCTAACACCACAACCCATTCTCCTTTTGCATGGGCTAAACCAGCCATAATTGCGGGGTGTTGACCAAAATTACGACTTAATCGAATGCTCTTCACCACCGGAAATTCTCGACACAATTGTTTCATTACGTCCCAGCTTTTATCAGGACTTCTGTCATCAACTAATATAATTTCATAGGGAGTACCAATTAATAACATCACTTTATGGATTTCATCAACCAATCGTTCAAGTATCTTTTCTGCTTTATAAACGGGACTTACAAAAGAAATTACGGGCTGCTTATCGTGTATCATTCTTAATAGTTAACAGTGATAAAAATTTCTAAAAGTATCAATAATAATCCTATTCCTCTGACTATTGCGAAGGTTTCTCCTAAAAAAAGAATACCTGTAAGAAACACCAATATAGGAAAAACAGCAGTAAATCGAGAAAAAACAAAAGATTCAGAAAGCACTTTTTCCTTTGCCCCGGCTGGCAAAATACCAAAAGGATCTAATCGCCATTTTAATACGATTTGCCCATTAACAGTAAAAAACGGTGTTCCAAAAATGTAAAAATAAGAATTCATATACAATTAACGGGTATCATAATCAGTTCGAAAATTATTTAATTTAGGATTAGTTAGAATTAAGCAACCTATTTTTTTAATACTTGATAGCGTTCTTTGTTTCTTTCGGTTTCCTAAACCACAAACTCCACCAACCTACTGTTCGTCCAACAGCTTCCGTAAACGCTTCCTTTTTGGCAATGGTAGTAATCGCATTGGCAAACCGAATCAACGTCAGCAACAGCGTTATAGCATGCCATTTGAAAGTAGCCGAAATATCGGGATTCGCGTTTTTGGTTCTCCATACGTACCAACCGTTACGCACCACCATTTTGCCGTATTTATAGGAATTAGGTCTTCCGGATGGATGATGATAGTGATTCAGCTGCACCTTTGTATTAATTACATTTTTGCCAAACTGTAAAGCACGGATACTGAAATCTGCATCTTCATACAAGCCATAGCCTTCAAAATAAGTGGAAAACCGAAGGGAATCAAATACTCTTTTTCGAAAGGCGAAGGACATACCAACTAACAAGTCCACTTCATAAATCAGACCTGTCAAAGGAAACCCACAAGTTTTACCATGGGAGTACTCCGGCATTCTTCCGGGTCCGACATTGGAATGCAATCCTAAATAATTACGCACTACATTGCGCTGTCCTTCTTTATAAATAAATCCCTCAAACTGAAAATAACGATTCGCATCGTATTTTGTATCGGGGACGGTTAAGCTCCAACCATTCTCATTAACCGCAACACCGCCTACACCGGAAATAGTGGCATCAGCAGAGAAGGTATCAATTAATGCTTCAAAATAAGTGGGAGACAATTCAGTGTCATCATCCAAAAAAGCAACTATGTCACTGGTGGAAGCCACTTGATCTAATCCAAAATTTCTTTGTTTAGTCAACCCTCGAAAGGATTCCGGAACTAAAAAATAACGAAGATTGGCGACCTTCTTTTGAGCAATCATCTGTTCCGTTTCCTGATTTACGGATCCGTCAATAATTAATATTTCATCCGGAAATACGGTTTGTACCTGAACCGATTGCAACAATTGCTGCAACGATTGGGGACGCATATAGGTACAAATAATCAAGGATAATTTCATATTTTAGTCGTGTCGAGTTCCTAAATTCCGTAATTTTTGGGCATAAAAAATAGATTTCTTAAACTGAAGATTCTTGTAAGGCAGACGCAGCAAACGATACAAAAAACCAAGCTTAGATCCACTTAACAAATAATACGTAAAATGCTTATACTTATATTCTGTCAACTGTTTAGGCGTGTAATGTTTCAGAATACCATACATCACCGTAGGACTGGGTATAGGAGTTATGTTTTTTACAGGGGTATCCAATTCCCAAGGCTGGGATTTTCTTTTTTTACCAAGCAGTTTAGCCTGAGTTCCCCAAAAACGATAGCCTCCGCTGGGGGGTTTTAAATGCAGATTAGCAGCATATGGATTGGCCAATACCACTACTCCGATTTTGCTTAACGACATTCCAAAATCGCTGTCCTCGCCGTAACCGCCATCAAAATTGACGTCATTTCCAACCAACTGATTTACAAATTCCCGTTTAACACATGAATTAGCATTGCTAAACATTTGAGCACAACCCGCACTATACGGCGGTCGGTTCAATTGGTCCAACTTAGACGCTAAATGGTCTAAATTCTGCTGGTGATGCTCTGCACGAATATCCAATCCGTTACAGGCGCCAACCGAATAGGTTTGTAAAAAACGGATATGGTTTTCGATAAAATCCGCAGGAATCCGAATATCATCATCGCCAAAGACAATATAATCCCCGGTGCATAAAGCAATCGCTTCATTTCTGGCCCTGCAACTGCCCTTAGACTGTTGCCAGATTACTTTTAATTCAAACGGATATGGCTTTTGTTCGTAGGCCGTTTCATCTCTGTCATTCGATGGAGTGGCATCTACCACAATGACTTGGGTAGGAATATAGTGCTGATGTGATAAATCGTCCAACAATTTCAAGGTATATTCTTGACGGAACATTGTAGGTATAATATAGCTCACCGAAGGTTTTCCCTGAACAGGAAGCAGCATTCTCGATGGAACTCGTTCAGAAATGGTTCTTTTTTGAAAAGTATTCTTAACGATAAATAAAGTGCTCCACTCCGAAATTTTCCAAAAGCCCAGTCTGTAAATCATAAAAAGTGCATGGCTTATTTTATAATTTTTTCTAAAAAAAAGATGACGATCCTTTTGCGAAATAAAGACTGTTTCTTTTGCAGCAGCAGGAAATAAATGATGGACATATAAAGGAACGACACCAAAAAAACGGATACATCTGAAACCAAAATCCAAAGCCTGCATTTGAGGATTTTCATAATCGGTATCAAACCCTTTTGTGAGGTCCCATACTGATTTCCGAACCGCAAAGGCATTGGGATTAATCCTCCAGCTGACACATTGGTCCAAACCGTCAAAATCATTTAAATACCAAAAAAAAACAGCTGTCTGATAAACCAATTCCGGAAAAGCATTTTTATACCCTTGTTCAAAAGAACTATGCCAAATATCCCCTGCTCCGGCAGACAAAACCTCTAACTGTTGAAAATCCGGCAACCCGGCATACAATAGGATTTCACCTGAGGCAGTAGTATATTCTTTTAATTGTATTCTTTCCATCTGATAATGTAAACGTATAAATAGTTATTTTGTTAGCAGGATGCACATCCGTTAATCACTTGACAGCATACTGTTCTGTACTGCTGCTTTAGGTTGGGTGAATGGCAATAGTCCCATTTCTGCAACGCTGGTAAAGTACTTATCTTTCAAGCACTTTTTTATAAAACACTAAACTCTGTTGCGCTATCGGAGTTATACTAAATTTTTGGGTTACTTTTTTTCTCGCCTGCATTCCTAATTCTTTTTGCAAACTTTCATTTTCCAGTACTTTAACAATCGTATCGGCATACAAGTCGTGGTTCGTAGGATGTATCAAAAACCCATTAACCCCATCATCAATCACTTCTGTGGCCCAACCAATATTGGACGCTACAATTGGTTTTTGCATAGCCATGGCTTCTATCCAGGAAACAGGCAGCGCCTCAGCAAATGTAGGAAAAACACAAACAGCAGCTTCATCAATGTGCGTTTTTATGTTTTCATACGGAACGCTCCCCAAATAACGTACATTCGCTTGGGCTTCTGCAGTAAATAATCCTTGCATCATCTCCCAGGTCGAAGCATTACCCGAAATAATATCAGGAACATCCCTGCCTACCAAAAGCAATTGTGCCTTCGGGTTTTTGGCGACCACAGCATTAAAAATAAAAGGCAACTCTAACAATCCTTTTTTCCGGATTAAACTGCCAAAATATAATATAGTATACTTATTTCTAGTATTGGAATCATCGGAACTAAACGCATCAACAGCGATAGAATTTGGAATTATGGTGAATTTCTTATTCAAACCAAACACTGTATTGGTCAAATCAGCGGTAAACTGACTGACAGAAAGTAGACCATCTGCATTTTTCAATGCTTTTTTTTCATGAAACCGATTCACCCATTTGACAGGTCGCTGATCCAAATGGCAAAAATACGTATCGGAGCCATTCAGCCGAATGACAACAGGACACTTTTGGGGAGAGACAAAAGATGTAATTCCAGTCCAGTCCGGTGCCTCAACCAGATCAATTTGCTGTTGCCGGTATAAGGTATTAATAATATTCTCCAGTTTTTTACGGGTAAGATACCACGACAAGCCCTTACATTTTATGTTTCTGATTTGTTGGATACAAATACCACTATCATCAAAAATGCCCTCTTCTTTTTGAGCATAGACCAAAACCCGTACGGAACAACCCTCCGCTGTCAATCCCAAAGCTAAGTTTCGGATACTCGTACCTATCCCTCCGGAGGCTCCGGTTTTGGCATGAGGATATTCGGGAGTCAAAAAGGCTATTTTCATGGTTAGTGCTTAAAAAAATCGTTAATAATTACAGCTGTAAAAATTCGGGCGCCGGTATCATTCAGATGCCCACAGGAAGAAAAATACTGATCCCCTTCGACCACATTTTCATAATTGTGAATTTCAGGATAGAGGGCATGCACCTTCTCAAAATAATCCATCCCTTTAGTATTAGTACACATAGGAGTCATAACAGGAATAAAGCGAATCTTGTTTTGGACACAAATGGCTTTAATTTCTTCGTAATATTTATTATGTAGGGGTTTTAAATTAGTCAGATCATTTTTCATATTGGCATTCGGTTTTTTACCCAAAGGATAATACCCTGAATGGTCCAACAAATTAGTTGGTTTTTCTCTGGCTGTATCATACATTTCCCTGAAACCAATTCGGGGTTCAAAAGCAACATACCGGTAAAAAGGAATGTAATACAAGCTCCAAAAATCAGGCTGCTGTGAAAAATGCGTGGCAATAACGGTAGAATTATGCAGGTATGGCAAAAATTTAGAGGCCACACTTTCAGACTCATTCTCATTCGACAAGTTCAAATCGGCTTCCAATACCACATTTTTAATAGCATACTTCCGTTCAATCATTAATTTCAACAGCAAAGAAGCCTCAAATAAATGCCCCCCACTCATTCCATAATTAAAGGTCTTCAACCCTTTAGCTTCAAACATCGGGGCAACAAAATGATTATTAGCCCGCGAAGATCCTAAAATAACTACATCATAATCACGAGCTACTGAGTTGTAAACATAATCAATTTTTCCTCTATTCGAAGACTGTAGATAAACAGTGGTATACAAAAAATCCAGTACTACTAAAAGTAAAAATAGTAGCACAAGGGTTTTGACTGTAAAAATTAAAAACTGCTTCATTGTTGTTTTATTCTGTATTATAATTATCAATTTTTTCTAATTATTATGCATGCCTTAACCTTAATAAAATATCCTGAATTTTCGCTCCCTTTAGGGCCGGGGTAAACGAAAATCAAACACTAAACGCCCTCTTATTTCTTTTTCTTGCCCCACCCTAAAGGGAGGAAAAAGAAATACACCCTCATCATACTAAAAATATTCTAAATTTTCGCTCCCTTTAGAGCCGGGGTAAACGAAAATCAACTATAAAACGCCCTCTTAATTTCTTTTTCTTGCCCCACCCTAAAGGGAGGAAAAAGAAATACACACTTATCATACCACAAAATGCCCTAATTTTCGCTCCCTTTAGGGCCGGGGTAAACGAAAATCAACTATCAATCCCCCAATTTTCGCTCCCTTTAGGGTTGGGGTAAACGAAAATTTATCTCGTCTTAATAAAAGCTTTTATTTTATCTATTACTTCAGGCAACTGTACTAGCACTTCCTCATTAGTGAATCGAATCACTTTTAATCCTTGAAATTCGATATCCTTCGTTCTTTTTTCATCTAATAGCTGTTGCTCTTCGGTCAAATGATATCCTCCATCAATCTCAATTACTAACTTTAGAGCATGACAATAAAAATCAGCAATATAGATACTAAGAGGATGTTGTCTCCTGAATTTATATCCATCAATCTGATTATTTTTTACTGCTAACCACAACATCTCTTCAGCTGCTGTTAAGTTTGCTCTTAATTTTTTAGCATTTGAAAAAATCTGTGGAGAAGCTCCCTTCCACATATTATCTGATTCAAGCGGATTTTTATCCATAAACCTATAAAATAGTTTTAATTCAAAACAATATTACTTTTCAAAATTTTTTATCCTTTTATTTCTTTTTCTTCCCCAACCCTAAAAGGAGGAAAAAGAAACACACCTCATTACACTAAAAAATATTCTAAATTTTCGCTCCCTTTAGGGCTGGGGCAAAACGAAAATTCAACACCAAATTCCCTAAATTTTCGCTCCCTTTAGGGCCGGGGTAAACGAAAATCATACCACAAAACCCCCTAATTTTCGCTCCCTTTAGGGCCGGGGTAAACGAAAATCAACTACAAACCCTCCTAAATTTTCGCTCCCTTTAGGGCTGGGGCAAACGAAAATCAAACTACAAAACCTGCTAAATTTTCGCTCCCTTTAGGACCGGGGTAAACGAAAATCATACCACAAAACTCCCTAAATTTTCGCTCCCTTTAGGGCTGGGGTAAACGAAAATCAACTACAAAACCTCCTAAATTTTCGCTCCCTTTAGGGCCGGGGTAAACGAAAATTCAACACCAAATTCCCCAAATTTTCGCTCCCTTTAGGGCCGGGGTAAACGAAAATCACCACCTTAAAACTGAAAATAAATAAACTCCTTATAATCAGAATACGTTCCTAATGCCAAAAGAGCCGCTAGGCAAAGAGTCACTTTCACCCAACTGTACTTTCCCGAAATCGGTTCAATTTTAGCTCTGGCATTCCATTCGACTAGAATAAAAAGCAGCACCAAAAGAAGTATTTCATAACTGTAGCGTTCATTTTCTAAATATTGGGGTAAAAAACTGCGATTCGTAAAAATACGGGCAATGTAATCGAAAGCATCTACTATTGATTTGGCCCTGAAAAACACCCAGGCCAGACAAGTCAACAGAAAAGTGCTGAGAATACTAAAGAATACTTTTACAGAAGTCCAATCCCAATGCAGTGAAACCGTTTCCATATTAGACCGATTGCGTTGCAAGAGCAACAACGGTAAAAAATACAACGCATTAATAAAACCCCAAGCGATAAAAGTCCAATTGGCACCATGCCAAAAACCACTCAATAAGAAAATAACAAATACATTTCGAACTTGTTTGAATTTACTTCCCTTACTTCCGCCTAACGGAATATACACATAATCCCGAAACCAGGACGAGAGGGAGATGTGCCAACGCCTCCAGAACTCGGCTATATCTCTGGAGAAATACGGATAATTAAAATTGCGCAATAAATCAATGCCAAACAACTTGGACATACCCAACGCCATATCGGAGTAACCGGAGAAATCCCCATAAATTTGGAAAGCAAAATAGAAAGCACCAAGAATCAATGACAAAGAGTTCATTGACGTATAATGATCAAAAATAGCATTCGCATAAGTGGCACATGTATCGGCTATGACTACTTTCTTGACCAATCCCCAAAGGATCTGATACACGCCTTCTTTTGCTTTCTCAAAATCAAAGGTCCGTTTCACCTTTACTTGCGGCAATAAATGGGTGGCTCTTTCAATAGGACCGGCTACCAGCAATGGAAAATAACTGACGAACAAGGAATAATCCACAAAGTTATATTCGGCTTTGATTCTTTTTAAATAGATATCAATGACATATGATAATCCGTGAAAGGTGTAAAACGAAATACCCACCGGCAAAACCACATTCAGCAATAACGGACTCGTTTGCAACCCAAATCCATTCAATAAGTCCGAGAAAGAATCTGCAAAAAAATTATAGTATTTAAAGATTCCCAAGAAACCCAGATTAACACTGATACTCAACCAAAACCAAAATTTTCGCCCCGTTTCGGTCTTAGCTTTTTCAATTCGAATACCCGTATAATAATCTAAAAAAGTAGAGAAAACCAACAGGAACAAGAAACGCCAATCCCAACAGGAATAAAAATAATAACTGGCTACAATAAGCAATGCATTTTGGGTGCTTTTGGTTTTATGAAAGACAAACCAATACAACACAAATACAATAGGCAGGAAAACGGCAAAGGATAAGGAATTAAAAAACATAAGTATTGAAACAGATTTGACAGTGTAAAATTAAGATTTATTCGGTAGCACCAAAGCCAAATGATGTGCAACCATACTATGCAATGAAAAGGAATCCTCTATCAGCATTCTGGTATTCGTTTCAATTCTTTGATGCCCCAAATAAATCGCTTCTAGAATATACTTTAGAGCAACTACATCTTTCGCTTTAAAGATATAGCCGTTTTCTCCATCGACTACTACTTCTTCATTACCGCCAACATTCGTTGTAATAACAGGAACATTAGCTGCTAAACTCTCTAATATGGACAAACTGAAACACTCCATGTGGGTAGGTTGCAGCATATAATCATAATGCGAAAACAAGGTTTTCAGGTTGGGACTGCTGCCCATAAAAGTAAAACAAGACACTACATCATGCTGTTTCATCTTTTCAACCAAAACACTTTTGTAAGGCCCGTCCCCGTATAGATCAATTGTAATGGTCTTCTGTATTTCGGCAGGCAGCAGTGCGACAGCAGTAATTAAATCCTGAATCCCTTTGGATTCCCGCAAATGCGATGCAGTCAAAAAGCGGGGATGTAGCAGACTCCGATTCGTTCGTTCCAAGATACCCTCCAATACAACTCCATTATAAATGGTCAACGTTTTCTTTTTTACAAAAGAACCAAAATCACGTACAATTTCTGCTACAGTATAATCAGAAACGCCCACAAAAACAGCAATATATCTGGAAAACAAAATCCCTTTGATTCTTTTCTCGATTCTCTTTTTAAAAGGATAGCCGTGAAGGGGTCTTGGATTGTGGTCTATGGCAATTATTTTAGCAGCACTGAACTGCTTTATTTTATAAAAAAAAGGAGTGCATAATTCAATAAAATGGGTGATAATATGCGTATACGCTGTTGCATTGGTCTTACAAAAACTAAGAAAATAATTTTCGACCGATTGGTACCCACTGTCAAAAACAGTTAAAGTGGCATATTCCCCATGATCCGAATGATTCGGAAAAAACCAATGGACCTGAATGCCATTGGCGGCACATTGGCGGTCAAACTGCCAAAAAAAATAGTCCATTCCACCTACTCTTTCGGGTAACAGTTCATAATTACAGAGTACCGCTATTGTTTTAGGTTCTGTCATTCCATTCTGATAAAGTAGCGGCAATTCGCTTACTGGTTCCTACTAAATCCTCACTTATTTGCAATTCAATCAGGGCCTTTCTTTCTTTGGTTCTTGCAGAAGGATGGGCTAAAGCCTCCTGGATTTGGTCAATTAACTCTGTCGGATTTTTGGCAATGGTTACGGATTGGCTGTCGACTACTTTTTTGAAATGATCATATCCTAAAAACCGTTGGTCATCATACAACCCATTTTCAGGATTCCCAAAAACGGTATTAATTACTGGTTTGTCAAATAACATAAAATCCAAACTCATCGTAGAACACATATTAATATTCAAATCAACATATTCCAACAAAGAACGTAAATCTTTGATATCCTCATCACTGGGAATGCGTTGCGACCAGCTTTCCGCATGATTTTCCCGGGTAAGAATCCATTTGGGGCTATTCCAGATAATCTCAGGAAAATCTTTTTGTATAGCAGCAAATCGCTCTGGTCCTTCTGCTGGAGAAGTCCGCACCAAAAACTGAACAGGGAATCCCATTTTATTTTCTCGTATGGCATTGGCAATAGTCCGAATTACAATGGGGTCATTGGCTCCGATACTGGCGTCAGCACAACTGAAACAAATTATTTTTTGATTGCCTTCTAAGGCAAACTTAGTATAAAAATCCTGTTTTTCGGTTTTGTATTTGTCCATAACATAGGGCTCAAATTGCGGCGTACCAACCACCCTTACCTGTTCCTCTTTTACATTAGGATAAAAATACAACAACTCCTTTTTCATTAAATCACTCCATACCAAAAAATAATCAAAAGTCCCTAACATCCTTCCTTTAGAGGCTAAATTATCCCAACTGAAAATAAAACTGCTGACCGGTATTTTAGATTGAATAACCGCATATAAAAATGGGGCTAAATATGGGGGTCTTTGATGGGTGAAAAAAACATGGCTCGGTTGGTCTTCTTGTACCAATTGAAGATATCCTTTAGTAATCGTATGTTTTGAAAAAGACAAAAACTGTAGCTTTTCCGCAAACAAAATACTGGCAGAAGAGTGAACGGTTTGGGTAAAAAAATAAATGATTTTGACTAAAAGAGATCGGGCAGAGTTGGTTTTGGGATACCCGGAATGCAAGTTGTCTTTCATCCCATAAAAAGACTTAAATTGGTGTAGATGAGCCAACTCTTTCCATTTCCTGAAGAACCAGGTCCATTTGCCTTCTACAAAAACATCCAATTCCTTTATAGTAACCCCTGATGGCAAAACAGCAGGATAAGCACTAATAGGCAAGCCCGAATAGATAATAATAGTATCAAATTGGAGTCTGGCTTCGGTTAAGAAATCACTCATAACAAAATTCCGGAATCCAACACCATCAGTGATGACTATGCCTAGTTTTTTCATTTATATAAATATATTAAACACTGTTATTTTTGTTGTTTCGTTTCATTTGAATTCTCATCAGCAATCTTTTATATAATTTTCTGATACTTTTGATTATGAAAAAAGTTTTATGCTTAAAAACTATGGGATTAGGAATAATTTTGTTTTCGAATTTAAGCAATTCCAATATTTTGTTGATCCTATTAGTATGCTTTTTATTGATACCATAAGAACGTGCATACCAAGTGTGATACAACAGCACTTTATCTTCAAAATATACGGCATTGGTAATTTCATCATCAACAAAAGGGTGATAAGTATCTAAAAAAAGAAACTGTTTTTTATTTCTTCGTAGCCAAAGATAAAAACAATAATAAGGTTCATATATGCTTTTAACATCAAATGCTCCTTTAAGACTTCTTAAATCATCATCAAACTCATTATCTATTGTGTAATTATTCTTTAACACTTCTTTTTTATCCCAAATTAATTCAATTTCTCTAAAATTAATTATAGAAAAAAATGTATTTATCACATAAGGGTTTTCTTTTCGATGTAAAATAAGTCCTCCATCACGAACCCCGCAAACGGTAAAGTTTTGAGATTCCATTTTTTGGATGATATCAAAAACCATATCCGGATTTTCAAACAACACATCTTCATCTGCCATAATTAACCAATCAATACCTTTGCCTTGCAGCTTATGCATCATATAAAAAATACTGTCAAGGCCATGCATACCATTGGTTCCATCAATAACATATTTTCGAATGTTTAGAGGAAATAATTGAGAACTTTTTTTATAAAGTTCTTTATTAATTATCGTACTAATTAATGCTATTTTAGAATTCATAAAATGTATATTTTTTTGGCTATTTAAACAAATTATAACTTGGGTATAAAAGCTAATAAATATCTCTAAATTGTTTTTGATGATTAATGCCCCAAATAGCGTCCTTTTCAATAGATTCCAGAAAAAGTTGCGCACTGTTTCCTTGACCAAAATCAGTATCCGAAGCAGTTACTTTATGCGTATCTATTAGCGCTAATGCGGCTGCAATATTTTCTGTACCATAATCTACATTGATAATATCCGCATGAACAGCTCTGTTTTGTTGTCGTGTTCCAATATTAATAATAGGAATCCCATAATAAGGAGCTTCCCGAATTCCGGCACTACTATTCCCTATGATATATTGTGCATTTTTGAGCAAAGTCAGAAAATATTCAAATCGCAAAGAAGGAAATATTCGAAAACGGGTATTGTTCTCTAATTTTTTATAGGCTTCCAAAATAGCGTTAGTTCCCAAATCATTATTAGGAAAAACAACAACATAATTATGGGTGTCATCCAGCAAAGCAGCTACAAAATGATCCGCATGATGCTGCATTTCGGCAGCTTCTGTGGTAACGGGATGAAACATGGCAATGGCATACGTATCAAAAGGAATCTGATAATAGGATTGGGCAACGCTCAAATTCGGTAACGCATCCGAAAACATAACATCAATATCAGGAGAGCCAATGGTAAATATAGAAGACTTCTTTTCTCCCATTTGAATCAACCTTTTGGCCGCATCAGCATTTGAAACAAAATGGATATGACTTAATTTACTGACACTGTGTCGAATTAACTCATCTACCGTACCGGATAATTCTCCTCCTTCAATATGCGCCACTAAAATATTATTGAGCGAGCCTACTATGGCGCCGGCAAGTGTTTCTACGCGATCCCCATGAACTATAATCATATCAGGAGGAACGGTCTTGATAAAAGCAGATAGCCCTTCAATGGTTTTGGCCAGGGTCAAATCCATCGTAGTTTCATGAGTATGATTGATAAAAGTATGAATATTTTTGAAGCCACACCGTTCAATCTCCAATACCGTATAGCCATATTGCTCCAACATATGCATTCCGGTAACAAAAACAAAAACTTCAAATCCTTCTTGTTGTTCAAGAATTGAAATCAATGATTTTATTTTTCCAAAATCAGCTCGGGTTCCTGTCAGGAAAAGAATTCTCTTCATCATTTTTCTGTCATGTCTAGCGCAGTCGAGACACATTTAAATCTTAAATACCGCTCGATTGCGCTCGAGAGGGCTACATTTTCTTACAATTGACTATATTTTTAAGGTGCTAATGGCACTTCAAAGAAGGGAAAATAAACAAACTACTGTTCAAAATCATTAAAATCCAATTGTTCATCACAATCAATGTCGCGAACAGCAATTTTCCCAATCAAATCATTAAAATGTTCGGCTAAAATTTTTCCGGTTCCAGGACGTTTTACCCAAATATTCTCTTTAGTAAGCAATTCCCCTTTTTGTATCGGCTTAATGGAACAAACCGTTGCAAAAGCAAAATCAATAGTCACTTGTTCCTCTAACGCGGGCTTTTTGGTTCCGCCACGCATCTGCCAAATTTCATTAGAACTTGTAATCAACATCGCACAGGCTTGCTCATCCATACTGCACACAATGTCGGGACCGGTACGCTGCATGTGGTCGGTAAAATGACGCTCCAAAATACTGCCTCCTAAAGCCACTGCGCCCAAACAGGCATTGTTATTCAGGGTATGATCAGACAAGCCGAAAACTTTATCCGGAAAAGCATCATGCATTTCCACCATAGCCCCTAACCGGACCAAATGTATGGGAGTGGGATATAAATTAGTAGTATGCAATAGTGCTACAGGTACATTGTGTTGGTCAAAAATCGCCACTGCTTTGGCAATACTTTCAATAGTATTCATTCCGGTGCTCAGAATAACAGGCTTCCCGAAAGAAGCAATGTGTTCCAATAAAGGGTAATTATTACATTCACCGGAACCAATCTTATAAGCAGGGATATCAAATTTCCGCAATCGTTCCGCAGCAGCTCGAGAAAAAGGAGTCGATATAAATAGCATCCCCTTACTTTCTACATAATTTTTAAGAGCCAGCTCATCCGCTTCGTTCAGCGAACAGCGCTCCATAATTTCGTAAATAGAAACAGTTGCATTGCCGGGGATTACTTTTTTGGCAGCGCCACTCATTTCATCTTCCACGATATGCGTTTGATGCTTGACCACCTCAACACCGGCTCTGTGGGCAGCATCAACCATTTCCTTAGCGGTCTGCAAAGAACCTTCGTGATTAATCCCTATTTCAGCAATCACCAATGGTGGATAATCGGGACCTATTTTTCTTCCTGCAATTTCAATATATGGGTTCATTTTGGTAATGAATGGTTTTAGGTTAAATTTTAAAATAAATATTTAAATTAATCTCGACTAAGCTTGCTTTGAACGATGTCCGAAAGAAGCTATCTCGACTGCGCTCGATTTGACAACAAAATTCTCCAATATCAACAACTGTCAGGTCGAGCGCAGTCGAGACGATTTATTGATTAAATACGCTGCATAATCCAAATCATCTTGCGTGTCAATATCTACTGTCGCAAAAATATGATTTACTTCATAAGGGAGGCTGTTTTCAGAAAATATTTTACCTTCCCGTATCAATTTTGTCTGAGTAATGTACAATAAGCCATTTTCAAAATAAAGCGGTTCTAAATCCTGGCTGCGCTGCCCTATAGCGTAATTGAAAGGGATAAAAGATTGGTTGCTAATTTTACCCAGTTTTTGATGATTCCTGCTAACGGTGAATAAACTGTCGCAACTGCTGTTCCCATAGGCTTCAAAAGCATCTTGTAATAGATTCTCCGGACGCAACGGATTGGTGGGTTGCAATACAATTACATGATCCGGAGTGTAGGAAATCGTATCTAAAACATGCTGTACTGCCGTTACAGTAGGTTCAAAATCTCCTGAAATAGCATCAGGTCGGTCAATCACTTGAACACCATACTGCAAAGCCACTTTTTTTATGGTAGCACTATCTGTAGTCACATAGATTTCATCAATAACAGATGGATTGTTTTGAGCAAATAAAATACTGTGTACCAGTAAAGGGATTTGATCTAACAGCAACAAATTCTTGTTAGGCAAACGTTTGGAGTTCCCACGAGCAGGAATAATGGCAATAGTTTTCATTGGTGAAATTATATCCTTGTAAAAATACTTATTTTTTCTAATTTCTAAGAATCTTCCTGAAACTTTAATACTACTTTAGATACAAAGACCAAAAAAAAATAGCAAAATAGTGTTTTATCTAAATCTTTAAATAACAAATCTACGAAATCCAACTACCGCCGCTTCCTCTCATGAAATCGAAGATGCAACGACTCCAAAATAAACATAAAGTGAGTCATAGAAAATGGGTACTTCTCATATTCATAACTATAAAACACCATCAAATCTATAAAATCCCACTAATGCAACTCCCCTTTAGGGCCCGGGGTATAGGCCATGATAATCAACCCCACTCAAAACCACCATAACTACAAAATCCCACCACTACAACTCCCCTTTAGGGGCCCCGGGGGTATAGGCCATGATAATCAACCCCACGCAAAACCTCCATAACTACGAAATCCCACTATCACCACTCCCCTTTAGGGGTCAGGGGGTATAGGCCATGATAATCAACCCCACTCAAAACCACCATAACTACAAAATCCCACCACTACAACTCCCCTTGAGGGGCCCGGGGTATAGGCCATGATAATCAACCCCACGCAAAACCTCCATAACTACGAAATCCCACTATCACCACTCCCCTTTAGGGGCCGGGGGTAAACAGATTCCTAAAAACACTATTTATTTACTATTTTAAAAATCGTATATTTTAAAGGCATTAAAAACAAAAATTAAATCACAATATACTAATTATCAATTACTTAATTTAAAGAATAAATAAAAAACGGGAAGAAAAATCAATTTGTTAAAAACGTACTTTGTTTGTGAATAACTTTGGTTTTTAAACCCTCTATTCTATTGTATCTTTGAGAAGTCAGTTAGGTACTTTTAACAAGTATACTAAGACTAATTAATTTTCACTCATTTAATACCATGAAAAGTATGGCTGTTAAGTACAAAGTTCTTCCTAGAAAGAACCCTCAGGATGCGATGGCACCTGAAAAATTTTATGCCGCGGCAATTGCCGACGGTGATGTCGATTTGGATAGACTCGCTGAGTTGATTTCCTACCAGTGTACAGTTACTGCATCTGACTGTTATGCCGTATTGTTGTCTTTAGAACACAACATCATTGGCGAATTAGGCCAAGGCAGAATTGTCAAATTAGGCAGACTGGGCAATTTTCAAGTCGGAATTAGTTCCGTAGGCAAGGATACAGAATCCGAAGTCTCTGCTAATGCAATTACCAAGAGTCGTATTCTTTTCCGTCCCGGAAAAAAATTACGTACTATGCTGAATGATTTATCATTTAGAAAAGCAGGCTAGAACCCCGTAATCAGAAGCATCTGATTATTGTAAGACCTCGAGTATTCCAGTACTCGAGGTTTTTTTTCGTCCATTAACAACGAAAATTATATTCATTTCGTCCTGACCGGACTTTTGTTTCGTAAGGACGGTATAAAAAAAGCGTCAGTACGAGATAAAAAAAGCATCCTAATAAATAAATGACACCCGTCAATAGCCTAAAATGAACGAAATAAACGTAGCTCTAAGTAGAAAAAATCAAAGAAAAAAACCTTTTTTTTATAAAAAAAGCTCAAAATACCGGCTAGAACCCCGTTTTTTTGAGCAAATTAATTAGTGTAAGACCTCGAGTAATTCCAGTTACCCGTCGAATTATAGGCTAAAAGTAGTGAAATGTTTCAATATGTGATGGTATATTTTATAAAAATGTCTCAGCAGTGTATAAATTTTAGCATTATATGCTCGTGTAATTTAATGATTTTCAAAAAAGAACCTGGTAATTTGTAAACAATAATAATCTATTGTTTAAATCTTAATTATCAACATCTAAAACCTTCATTACTATTCACTGTTTTTCAGGCTTCCAATATACCCTCGTTTCCCCTAACTTTTGATATCTATCATACTCAATTTGAGTCAATCTATTACTACATTTTACAATTTTAGGAATAGCAAACATCAAATCAAATAACGCTAAAGATATCGCTTTGAATGCTTTAAAATCACCTTTAAACACTTTCAATTGCAATTGCATCCAGATACTATATGCCATTTTTATTGGTATTTTTTGTAAGGGAAAAAACAAAAAGTACAAATACCAACCCGACCGTAGTGAACGTCGCAGGCGCAGGGTGTAATCTGAACTGTTTTTTCGGGCTTTCACATCCACCCGGTGATGCACTAAAACTTCAGGTAAATAATGAATCTCAATGTTATTTTTAAACAACTGATAGGAAGCAAAATCTTCTTCTCCATAAAAAATAAACCAAGCTGGATAATCTGGAATAGCACGCCAAGCTTTCATACGCCATACATGAGCACAACCAACAAATCCTTGAACATTCGAATTATCTTTACTAGAATTAGTTTCAGCCGGAGCATGTAGTCCCCAAAAAATTCGTAATGCAACTACACCGCAAACCGGATTGGTATCAAAATAAGCTTTTAATATGCTTAATGGGTTTTCAGTTATAAAATGAGCATCATCATCCAATGAAATAGCAAATTCAGTATTCACGAGACCTAACAATCTATTTCTGCTGTATATAAGTCCTTTACTCTCTTTATTCTGAATCAGTTGAATTTTAGGATAATTGGCTTGTATAAAACCGCTAGTACCATCTGTAGAGCCATCGTCACAGATAATACACTTCACATCACCACTTTCTAATAAATATCGACTTTTTTCTAATGTATAAGCCAAATCTTTTATTCGGTTTTTGGTGGTTATTAAAATCGAAAACTTCACGGGTCCATTTTCCATTTTAATATTTTTTAATCATTGATTTGGGCAACTGTTTTAACTTGTAGAAATACCGTAAAACAAGACTATTGAAAAGAATTTTTTTAAAAATCTTGTTTTTCATTACATATCTAAATGTACTGCATTTAGAATTAATTGGAAAATTTCCAAAAATATTATTAACTTCAGTTTTATTACTTTTATTAATAAATGCATCCATCCATTCTTCCCATGTATTTCCTAAATGATAAGCATAATTATCGTAAGTGGTAACACGCCAATAGTCTTTTTTAAGTGGTAACTCATCTAAATATTGCTCACTAATTCCTCCCATTTTAAAAGGAATATTACTTACAATCTGACTAAAAATGTCCTTTTTGTATGTAGCAACAAAATGTCCCGAACCTACCAAAACACTCAAACTGGAATCAACTTCAAAACCTAAAACATATTCTAAATAATTAGGATTGTAATCTCGTTTCCATCCTATACTATCGTAAAATGACACTAGGGCTTCATTATTTTTGACTCGAATGAATTTAAGTCTGGATGAAAAAAAAGAATCAAATAACACGTTAGACGAATTGACTTTGTACATGCCAAATTGTGGAACTATACCCACTACTCCTACTTTTGGCAAATGGCTAAAAATTTTAATCGTTTCTTGTTGCCAACCATCTAAAAATAACACATCGGAATCAGAAATGGTCACCAACTCTATGTTGTTACCTGCTAATCCTTTTAAGATTGCGTTGAGTTTTCCAATATTTTCGGTATGAATTATTTCATGAATTTTTTTGTTATTGTGAAGTTCGTCTAGGTAATTTTTAATTTCATTACAACTTCCGTTGTTTACAATTGTAATAAAAGTTTTGTTGTGAACTGTATTGAATAGCGATTGCAAACACAGTTTTAAAATAACAAGACTGTCCTTAAAATAACCTTCAAAATGAGGAATAAAAACAGGAATTATAATCTGATGTAAATAATCGGATTTTTTTGTGATCTGGTCTTTATTTGGATTGAAGCCTATTCGCATTAGCTATAATATACTATTTATAATTTTTTTAAAAAATTGTAAAAGGTTAGAAAACTTACCTTTTTCAAGGTATAATATTGAAATCGAATAAAACATTTCTATTTTTTTTCGATTATTTAAAAATCTTTTAGAGACTTTTTCAAATAGGAAGTCTATCTCCGAAGAACTAAAATATTGAGATTTATACTTTAAAAGATAGTAGAAAAATAAATAATTTGCTTTCTCTTTTTGAACTTCATTACTTTGATTACCTGAAATGCTTATCCTTGATATTCTAACAAATACAATAGCTTCATTTATAGAATAAATATATCCAAAATTAGAAAATTCTAAAACTGCCAAAACATCAGACCACCATGCTAATGGTAAATCTTTAAATCCTATACTCCTAATTTCTGATAATTTAAAAACATATTCACTTAACGAACTTCTCTTATTATTTAAAATAATATTTTTTGAACTTTCTATCTCAGAATTTGTATAAACATTTGAAATTGTTTTTCCTGCTTCATCAATCTTTACGACACTAAATCTAATAACATTAAATTCTCTTTCAAAAATGTGTTTTTTTTTATAAAATTGCTCTACAAAATCATCACTCAAAACATCATCATCACCTAAAATTGTTACCCAATCCTCATTCTCTACAAAATCAATACATCTATTCCATTGCTGAACTAAACTCTTGCTACCATAATTAATATCAAATTTTTTATATTTAAAATTAAATTTACTTTCAAATTGTTTCAATAGCCATAAACAATCCTGAGGACTTGCATCATCACCGATGTAAACAGTAAATTTTTTATTAGTCTGATTTGATAAGGATTCTAATGTTTGCTCAAAAAAATCAATCTTAAAATATGGAATAACAATCGCTAACATTTACTTAAAAACTTTATTATACAATGCCTTTAAAAATATAGAAAATGGTATCTTAACTATCTTTTGTAAATTGGTTTTACTATAATTACGGATAAATTCTTCTTCATTTTTACATTCTAAAAAAAGAAGTCTATTCCAAACACTAGGAACTGTTGGGTGAAAATCATTCACTTCTTTATAATTTTCCTCATTCAATTTTTTCCAAAATTCAAAATATTCGAAGGTATCAAAATCATCACGATGTCCCCAATTTTTAATTTTGTTTATGATTTCCTTGTTGTCTCTAGCCCATGAATTGTGAATTACATTGATATTAATATTAATATTTCTTATTTTATAATTTTTCCTTGTAAATTGATTTTGACTTTGATTAGTGATAAAAGCAAACTCTTCTTTGTTTTCAATATACAAGTAACCTTTATCGATTTTTTTAAACAAAGTAATCAGATTGCCTTTAAAATTTATAGGGGTAAATTTTGGAAGCAATGTTAAATACCAATATTTTTTTAAATATTTTGACAGTTCCTCAAAATCATAAACATACTCATCGACATCCAATTGAATCTTCCAACCCCTAGCTAATTTTTTTAATGCAAGATTTCTTTCTCTTGATTCATTCTCAATAGGAGAGTTTGTTGGAATAAAAAAGAAATCCTTGTAAAATTCTATTTTTTCTTCAAAATCAATCTCCTTCATTCTTTCGAAAAAAGAATCTGGAATAATAAAGTCATTACCACTCCATGTCTTAAAATCCTTATCAATCGCAATTACAATTCTATCAACATAATTATAAAGCTGTTTTATTGAAAGAAATATCATTTCATAATCATAAGAGAGCAAATACGAAACTTCTAACCTGCAAAATCTATTAATTTTATTTTTACACATATTAAAATATCATTAGACATTAGACATTATATAATCCAACTGTCTTTTAAAATTAGTATCCAAAAAGTAATCACCAAAAGGGTCAGTAAATACTTGATCAGAATGATGGTCGTCTATAAGATTCAATAACTTTTGTTTTACCTCCGCTACATTATCGGAAGTAGCAATATACTTTTCATACCTAATTATTTTTCTCAATTCAGATTCAGAGGGTAATAATGCTAAAACCGGTTTATTCAATGAAGCCACAAATGGTGCTTTTCCTAATAGAATATTACTGTAATCTAAATAGCTTTCTAATAAGATTATGATATTTGCCTGATGTATTTGCTCATTGGCAGAATTAGAGAAATCTAATCCATCCAAAATATGAATGTTATTATACTGCTTGTATTTTAGAGATAAACGCTTGTTCTCAGCACTTTTTAATCTAAAAACCATTTCCACGTTATCTCTAACATACTGACTTTCATCACACAATTTTGAGAAAGCATCTAATAGAACATCTATATTTCTACCAAATTGCAATCCTCCATGATATGAAATTGAAATGTTTTTTTCTTTTTTTCTAATCAATGAAACATCCGACAAATTGAAAGCTTTGCTATCATATTGATGTGGTAAGGTATAAAACTTTTTTTGGTTTCCATAGATTACTTGTAAATCTTTAGAAAGCAATGATGATGGTGTAATACAGGCTTTACTCGCCTGAACAACTTTATACATTTCTTGAAAATCTAAAAGATCCCTCTTAGTTAATTCTTTGATCGAACTTGTATCAAAAAAAAATGGATAAGGGTCATGAAAATTTATGATTGCATTTCTAAGTATAGGCAAATCTATAGCGGCTAAAATTGCTTCATACTCTAAACCAGAACTTCTTATAAAAATCTGATTATAATCCTGATATGGGATTTTGGCAATTCGGCTTTTAAATTTAGAAAAGTAATACTTTTTATAAATAGATCTAGTAAATAATCGTCTGTATATGGCATTTATCCATTTAATATAAAAAGGCGGTCTTCTTGGTATTACATATTCTGAAATCGAGTTTATCCCCAGTAACTCTTTATCATAATCATGTTCATAACCCATAAAGTAACATAAATCAATTATTGCTTCTGGATATGCAGTTCTCAACTTCGATAAAAAAGATCGAGACACAATACCTTCGCTAGTTCCAGATATTCTCAAATCTTGTACTATTACTAAAAACTTCATTGTAAATGTTATTATCTATTTATTTTTCTCCACTTTCCATAAAAGTATAATCGCATAGGCAAAAAACTATATAGCAATTCTAATTTAAATACTTCAAATGTAGATAAATCGAGCGCATCCACTATTCTTCTTTTTAAATTATATTTTTTGTAACTTAAAGAAATTTGAATAAAGTACCTCAAAATGGGATATGTAAGTAATTGTTTTTGATGTAAATTTTTTAATACTAAAAGAATTGCTTCTGCATTTGATGCAGTTCGAATTGGATTATTTCTAAAAAATTCCCCTGTATTAGATTCCGGATGTTTACGTCCATAAAACAATGTCTTATTTATAGAAATCCCTGAAAACCCATCTGTAATAATTCTAGAATACAACTCCCACTCCTCGGCATACATAAGATGTTCGACAAACCGATGGTCATAAAAGCATTCTTTTTTCCACATTACAGCACAAGAGTTAAAAAGAAGTTCATTTTTGACGATTTTTTCGATGTTAGTATAATCAATATAAAACGAAGTGTATTTTTTTGATAAATCAAAATCATAAATAAAATCTTCAAAAAAAACAGCTCTTATATATCTGCAGAAGGAGATCTCTCTCGTTGACAACTCCTTAACACATATCTCCAAATTTTGTGGATGTGCAATATCATCATCATCGAAAAAAATAATAAAATCACCTTTTGCTAGATCCAAACCATAATTACGACATCCTGGCAATCCTTTTAAATAATCCTCAGGTCGTTTAAAAAACTGAAATCTTTTATCTTCTTCAAGTATTGGGGTAATAATTTCAATGGTATTATCAAAACCACCATCATCAATAATCAAACATTCCCAATCTAAAAAAAACTGTGATTGAATCGACTTTAGCGTTTCTATAATATATTTTTCTCTATTATAGGTAGCCATTATAATGGTAACTTTAGGACATATTTTCATTTCAAACAATATTTAATCCACCGAAAAGGTGCCAAAATAACTTTACCTATTTTAAATTCTAAGCGCTCTGTATTCTTAATTTTTTCTGTTTCTTCTCTTTCTATTCTACTGATTAAATGAATGATAAAATCTTGAAAATATAATACATATAATGCTTTATGCTTTTCATAAATAAAAGACTGTAAATGATATTTGATTTTATTTGCTCTTGATGTAGTAGAGTTCTCTTTTAATCTATAATGAAATAAAAATTCAGGAATAACAAATGCATAACCCCCTTTTTCCAATAATCGAATGTAAAATTCCCAATCTTCAAAACCGAATCGCATTGTTTCATCATATCCTCCGACTGCAATACATTCCTTTTTTCTGAACATAACACTACCTGTAGCTTGGTTATACATCAAAAAATCTTTTAAATATCCTCCTTGGGGATAATGATTATCACAATAAGAATCATTAAATCTTTTAGTATAACAAGTCACTAATTTTATCTCTCTGTTTTCTAAAATATCTATTGCCTTTTCACAAAAACTAGTTTCAAAATAATCATCACTGTCTAACACCAAAATATAGGTTCCACTAGCGGCTTTAATTCCCGTATTCCTTGCGGCACTTTGACCTTTATTTTTTTGTGTTATTAATATGGATATTTGATGCTCTATTTTTTTAAGTACTTCCTTTGTGGCTTTATCCGAACCATCATCAACTACAATTACTTCAACATCTCCAATCGATTGATTCAAAACGGAAAGAACCGCCTTTTCAATATACTTTGCATCATTAAAACAAGGTATAACAACAGATACCAAATTTTTTATAGCTTTTTCTTTAGAAACTCCTTGAATCATATTTTTTCTTTTTATGTACGAGCATATTTTAAAATAGCATAGCCCCTGCCCAAATACTTAACTATAATAATAGCAAATATAAAGGCTACTGCTTTGCTAAATGAAAAATAATTATGAATCAACTTGAAAGCTAACTTGACAGAAGGAATAGATGACTTCAACTTTGCTAAAGCGAAAGCCTGCTGCATGTACCCCGATAAAAACCAACATATTAATTCCTTATTATCATAAAAAATCAAATCCTTCGCTGTTTGGAATTTTAATGTTGCTATAATTTGTATATGTTTCGTTTGATTTATTTTATTTTGAATAGTTATTGAATTTTCATGAATTCTGCGGTGAGTTAGAATTTGATTGATAAATGCCCCGTTAGTAGTATGATGTAATAATTTAATAAAAAAATTATATTCGTCTCCATCAGTGATTATTTCATTAAACAGAATATTTTGAACACAGCCTCGAGTTGCTAAAAAATCATCTGTAATCCAACCTATTTGATTTAAAGCATAATTTTTAGCAGTAAAAACAGCTTTTATACGATCAAAATTATAAGGCTTATCAATCATATCACCAGTTATATGATCAAAATTTATAGTATCTGTAACTACAAAATCCAATTTATTTTCAATTATTATTTGATAGGCAATTTCTAAATGATTGGGGAGCATAATATCGTCACTATCAAACCATTTTATAAAAGGAGCGTTCGATTTTGTATATCCAAAATTTCTGCATGAATTCGCTCCTTTTTTTAATTCGCTGGGTCTTTTATAGGCTTTAAAGTGCGCATCTTTTTTTTGGTATTCTTCCATCACCTCAAAAGAGGCATCTGTACTATGATCATCGACTAGTATACATTCCCAGTCCGTAAATGATTGCGCTATAATACTGTCTAATGTATAATTTAGTAAATGCTCTCGATTATAAACCGGAATAATAATGGCTATTTTAGGAACTTTGAGCATGCTTATTTAAATAGATTAAAAGTCTTCTTGTAAACTTTATAGATTGTATAAAATATAGATTAAAAAATAAGAGTGCAAAGACGCGAATAAAAAAATTAAAATCTACTTCGTTTATCTTATAAATAAATTGTTCGTAAATAAGTAATAGTTCTTTTCGTTGAAAACGCTTGAATTTTAAAATATGCTTGAATATAACAAAATTATAAAACGCTAAGGTAGCTTGATTTTTTTCTTTAATCATAAAGTCACTTCTGGAAATATTTTCGTCGCTGAGCCTAAAACATACAGATGCTGAATTAATAGTAAAGATATTTTTAAACTGCGAAAATTCAAGCCAAGCCCTATCATCGGAATGCCATGCCAAACGATAATTAAAAAAACCATAACGCAAATACATACTTTTTCTAAAAACATATTCTGATAAGGAACTACGTGTTGCATTAGTCATTCGTCTAAACATGAATTCAGTTGATTTTTCTAAAACTGGGTGTTCATACAACTCTGAGATTTTTTTTAACCCCATTTGTTTTATTCGTGTTGCAAAACGAACTACATTACATTGAGCATTATTAATTTCTGGTAAACTACTATAAAAATCGGCAATGCAGTTCTTACTCAGGGTATCATCATCACAAAGTATCATTAACCATTCTTCTTGCTCAGCGATGCCAATACATCGATCCCACTGTTGAACAAGAGAAACTCCTCCCAAATTTTCTTCAAATCTATGATAATCAAAATCAAGTCTTCCTTTATATTTATCTAATAAAAACTGAGGGTCTTCTGGACTCGCATCATTGCCAATATATACTTTAAACCTTTTATCGGTTTGATTGGCTAGTGAAAAAAGCGTATCCTCAAAAAAAGTCAACTTATAATATGGAATTATAATAGCAAGCATTTTTCTATTTTTTAATTATTTTAAAAAAATATTTTGATAAAAATGTAGCTTTAATCTTTTTTGCCATTTTGTAAGTGGCTGAATTTTGATAATTGTATATTGTAGTTTTCAATTTTATAGTTTCATTATATTTTTGCAAGAGTTCAAGATGAAGATAGTCTGTATAATCTTTTTCAGAGATTATATCCCTAATATATACAATTGCTTTCATATGATTTTCTAACATATATTTAGCATCATTAGTCATACTCTCTTGATGCTTTCGATAATAAACTAAGGATTTATTTACAAAAAAAACTTTGAATTCCTTTTGAAACAAAGTCAGCCACATAACCCAATCCTCTTTAGCTTTTAATTCTTCTGGAAATCTGAAATCTTGAAATAACAGTGCACTAAATAAACCACAATGTATTGGAATACTAAATATTGATTCCCATTTTAATAAAACACTCTTAAAATTAAAAAACTCAAAATCTAACGTACAATATGGTGCAGAAGAATAATCAGGATTAATAGTAAACATTCTAAAATTAGAAATAACAACATTTATATTCTTATCAAGATGTAATTCTTTAATTGATAATTCTAATTTTCTATTACCTAAAACATCATCCGAATCCAAAAACTGAATGTATTCGCCTTTTACGTTGTTTAATCCTAAGTTTCTGGCACTACTTAAACCTCCGTTTTCTTTATAAAAATATTTAAACCTTAAATCCTTTTCTATCCATTTTTTTACGACTTCCTCTGTATTATCAGGACTTCCATCATTCACAATAATACATTCCCAATTCGTGTAAGTTTGACCCAACACCGATTGTAAGGCTTCATCCAAGTATTGCGCTTGATTGTAGCAGGAAACAATTATTGAAACAAGCTCATTCATTTTACTTTGTGATTTAACAACGTCTTTACAAACAATTTTATTATTTCTTTAGGCTTTAGCCTACTATTTAATTTGCTAAAAATTGACACATATTGCTTTAAAATTAAAATAGAATAAGAAGTTCTATTCTTAAAATAATAATTAATAAAATTTGATTCCATTTGAACCCAATAACTATTAAATCCGTCAATACAGAAAAAGCCATTAACATTGGCGTTAAGTAATTTGATTTTTAAATCTATAAGACCCGTAAACTCCTCAAATGTTAATTCTTCTTCATCGTCAATATATTTTAAATAAATGTTTTTATGTGTTTGCAAAATACTATTCTCTAATGAACATAATAGTTTTAAGCGAACATTTTTAGCAACTTGAACTTGTTGTTTATTTCTAACGGAAGAAACCTGTGAATCATGAACTCTATAACGTAATAAACATTCTTGCAAATTATGTAGTTTGCCTAATAATAACAATCTAACCCATAAATCATAATCTTCAGCCGGTTCCGTTTGTTGGTCATAACTTATATTATTGGCAACTATTATATTATTCCTTAACATAACACTTGGATGCACAATACAATTACCTTTTAAAAGGTTAACTTTTATTTCTTGATGGCTCTCTGGTAGTAAAAAAATCTCGTTCTCTCCAATTATTGAATACGATGTACCACACATTATTACTTCAGGATTTTTATCTAAGAGAGATACTTGCTTTGCAAATCGTTCTGGTAAACTAATATCATCTCCATCCATCCGAGCTATAAATTCACCTTTTGCTAATTTTAAGCCCTGATTTAAACTGTTTGTGTAGCCCGTGTTTATTTGTTTTTCTATTAATTGAATTCTAGGATCACAATATGATTTTAAAATCATAACCGTTTCATCCGATGAAGCATCATCAATTATTAAAAACTCAAAATCCTTAAAGGTTTGATTTAAGATACTGTCTACAGCTTCTCGAATATACAACTCACAATTGTAGACGGGCATCAGAACTGTTATTTTTGGCTGTTTAAGTATCATTATTCAATTTTATTTGCTTTTTTTATCTCAAATAATAAATCTATGTTTTCAATAATTTTTTCCGAAGATAAAATATTATGATTGTCTTTAATTACTTCATTTGGCCACTCCCACCATTTTAATTCTTCTAATTTAAAAATTATATCTTCTGAGAACCTTTTTGATTTTATTTTGCCAGGCACACCAACGGTAACTGAATATGGTACGACATCATTTATTATTACTGAACCTGCACCAATTACAGCTCCATTCCCAATTTTAATTCCATTCTTGACAAAAACATTTGCTCCAATCCAAACATCATTTCCAATTTCAACTTTTGAATGTCCACAAAATAAATCTTTATTTGGGCCAATATCAAAACCTGTCTTTTCACTATAAAAAATCGGCGAAGTTGACAAAAGGTGAATTGGGTGATCTCCATAACCAACAACAACATTAGGACCAATAGAACAAAATTTACCAATTGTTGTATTATGAATAATTGAATTTCTAGCTATATATGAATAATCCCCTATTTCTGAATTAATAAATTCAACGTTAGGAAAAAAAATTTTATTCCTATTAACTGTATTAATTTCATCAACAAATTGCATTTGAATATTAGCTCTAGTTAAAAAAAATCTTAATATCTTTTTAATTTTTCTCATCCCATTTACAATTAACAAAAACACTTCCAAAATTCTTATCAAAATGCATATCAGAACCCGTTTCTAAAACAGATATTTGACATATATCGCTAACATAATCAAACACCATCCCTCCTATATTGAACAAAGCTATATCAAAAGAATATAATCCTGGACAAATTGTTTTTTCAGGAATATCACAAATCATATTAAAAATATTTTTTTCTTTATTTTTATTTGACAAGTCATAATGAGTTGTGAAAATTTTATTCTTATTTCTATCTAACAATGCTAATCCAACTTTAGAAGGTTCAATATTACCCAAAATACCTTTGATAGAAATTTGAATTTTATCATTTATACCAAATTGATTTGTTTCAATACCTTTATTTAAAATTTTAACCCCTGAAATAAAATTAACATCATCTTTAATACAATTATAACTTTCAGAATTCGAATTCGAACTCACATAAGCATCAATTATTTTTGAAATATTATCTTGCATAATGATCTTCCCATTTTCCATATAAATTCCTGATTTACACAAACTAGCTATAGATCCCATATTATGACTAACAAACAAGACCGTTCGGCCTCCTGTTTTAGAAATATCCTGCATCTTCCCAATGGCTTTCTTCTGGAACTCCGCATCACCCACAGCCAAAACCTCATCGATAATCAAAATTTCAGGCTCTAGAAACGCGGCTACAGCAAAAGCCAAACGCACATACATCCCGCTGCTGTATCGCTTTACGGGGGTATCTATATAGCGTTCGCAACCGGAGAAATCAATAATGGCATCAATCTTAGAAGTGATTTCTTTTTTGGTCATCCCTAAAATGGCACCATTCAGGTAAATATTTTCCCTGCCCGTCATTTCGCCGTTAAATCCGGTCCCCACTTCAAGCAAAGAAGCCACGCGACCGCCAAACTTAATACTGCCGGTAGTGGGAGCAGTCACTCGGGACAATATCTTCAACAAAGTAGATTTACCCGCGCCATTTTTTCCTATAATCCCTAAAATTTCACCACGCTCCACCTCAAAATTAATATCCTGCAAAGCCCACACATAATCACTGCTGCCTTTAGTACTGCGGTCATTCGTATCCCCTATTTTCAAATACGGATTCTCCTTCCCGCGGATCTGATGCCACCAACGGTTCAAATCATGCGCCATAGTACCGGTACCCACTTGCCCCAGTCGGTATTGCTTAGAGATATTTTCGGCTTTTAATATAATGTCTTTCATAATTCGGGAGAAGTGAATAGTGAAAGGTGAATAGAGAACAACTTCTTACTATTCACAATTCCGTTTCATTTTACTCGTTTTTTAGCTATATAATATTTTCTTTTTTTATTTTTTTGGTAAGATAGCGCATCATCACTCACAATTCACTTCTCAACTTTCACCATTCACAACTCACCTTTCACTTTTCACAACTCACAACTCACCACTCACAACTCACCCCTCACTTCTCACAACTCACAACTCACCATTCACCATTCACTATTCACTATTCACTTCCTACTTATATAATTCTTAAAACCAATCAAAAGCTTTTTAACATCAATCAGTTGCAGATCAAAAGTGGCTTCTTTTGTCACAAAACCCAATCGTATAGCAATTAAATATTGAGTTTCCAACTCTGAAAGCGACCCTATTGAAATAGAAAGAAACTGCATGAGCTCCTTATCACCCTTCCGTGCTGCTCCCTCGGCAATGTTAGAAGGAATAGATACCGCTGCCCTTCTCATCTGACTCGTTAAACCATACTTCTCAGTGTCTGGAAACATTTGTGTAATTTGATAGACCATAATCACCAAATCCATGCTCTTCTTCCAAACCTCCAAATCTTTATGATCCATATCTTTATTTTTTGTGAGTAGTGAATCGTGAATTGTGAGTAGATTGGTTGTCAAAATAAACTAATCTACTCACAATTCACGATTCACCACTCACCACTCACCACTCACCTTTCACAACTCACGATTCACCACTCACTCCTCACTATTCACTCCTCACTATTCACTATTCACTATTCACTATTCACTATTCACAACACACCTAAACCGTATCAATAAAACTCTTCTCCGTCCTGTTAAAAATCAACACTCCGACAAAAAACACAGTAATCATCACTAAAAAAGTATACCCCAAACCTAAGAGAGAGATATGACCGACATCAAGCAACATGTAGCGCGTAGTTTCTATCACATAAGCCAGTGGATTGTATTCCACAAGCCAGCCGTAAGTAGGTAATTTTTCTTTGATTAATGCCATTGGATACATAACAGCCGATACATACATCAACAACTGCACACCAAAACCAACCAAATTACTAAAATCACGGTATTTAGTAACCAAGGACGATATAAACATCCCCAAGCCCAAACCTAAAATGCCCATCATAACAATCAGTAACGGAAAAAATAAGGTCGTTGCATTCATTCCTATTGCAGCCCCTTGAAGATAATAGTACAGGTAAAAACAAATAAAGATAAAAAACTGAATTCCAAATTTCAACAAATTAGAAATCACGATAGACAGGGGAACAATGATACGGGGAAAATAAACTTTACCAAAAATTCCGGCATTGCTGCCAAAAGTATTGGAAGTACCATTCAGACAAGCTGTAAAATAATTCCAAACGGTGATTCCGGCCAAATTAAACAAAAAAGGAGGTACTGTTCCGGTATTAATACCCGCCA
The DNA here is from genome assembly GCF_027474525.2 of Flavobacterium lacustre. Lineage (NCBI taxonomy): Bacteria > Pseudomonadati > Bacteroidota > Flavobacteriia > Flavobacteriales > Flavobacteriaceae > Flavobacterium > Flavobacterium lacustre. The sequence continues at coordinate 1,735,600 of NZ_CP114882.2, read as the reverse complement.
CACTATTGAAAATAATCGTAAAAGTTACCGAAGTAAACAGCGGCTGAATCAAGTACCAAAGCGGTCCCAAAACGGTTTGCTTATATACCGTAACCACATCGCGCTTTACAAAAAGCAGCAACAAATCACGGTATTGCCACACTTCCTTCAAATTAAGGGAAAAAAATTTGTTTTTAGGTGTTATTTCAAACAACCAGGAGTTAGGTGTAGACTCAGTAGTACTCATAATAAGGGAATAGCGAACCAAAAACGTTTGGCTTTTCTTTTTGAATTTTAAATCTATCGTAAAATATTGTTAAGTACAAATATAATAATTTGCGTCTTGGTTTGGTATTAATTTTAAAGCACTCCAGGAATTCGGTTAAAAAAACGCAAATAAAAATTGCCACTAGCTAATTTAGGTCAATTCAGTGAGTAAATACTATGAAAAAAGAAAAGAACGAGACTCAATCACACAAGTAAATTGGTAAAAAAATGTAAGAAAAACACTTTCTTATTGACACAAAAGGCCGTATATTTAAACACATAAAACTAAAATAAAACCTATGGCCAAAGTAATCGCCCCATTCCAAATCCAAGGCACTTTAGACGACTTAAACTTCGTCGTAGCGGACGGTATCAATTATGTCCGTAAAAAAGGAAAAACAGGTGTAACATCCAAAGACTTTAAAAACAACCCTATTTTTGATCCAATACGGAATCAGGGAAAAGAACTTGGTCATTGTTCAAAAAAAGCGTTCCAATTTCGCCAACTCGCGGCACGATTCAACAAACTAGCCAAAGACGGAAGTGTAGCGGGCAGAATAAACAAACTTCTTCTTGAAATACTCCAGGAAGACACCACACAACCAAAAGGGGAAAGAACACTGATAGAAGGCTTAAAAACTGACGAAGGCAAAGAAGCCCTTTTATTTTTTGAAAGCAATAAACTAAGACCGATGCGCCAAGTGTTGAAAATAAAAGAACAATGCTTAGTTGAAACGCAAACAGTGGTTCTGGAAAATTTCATAGCCAAAGAACAGCTAGACTGGCCGGAAGAAGCTACTCACGTAGTTTTCGCTGCCGCAACAGCCAATTGGAATTTCGAAAAGGAAACTTTCGACACTTGCTACAGCACGGATTGTATTTTAGACAAAGAATCCGAAAAACAAACGATAACCCTTACAACCGAAAAACCCAAAGGAGACCAATTGCACCTTACTTTTTTATTCATAGGCTTCATGAAACAAGACCGAAAAAAACACGTTTTCCTGCACCGAAAATACAACACAGCAACTTGCATCGCCTATCATATTCCATAAAAAAAATTGGAGAGTCAGTATTGATAAACAATCAAGCCATCTGGGTAAAAACTACACCGTTCAAAGTATTAAAAAATCATACCATACAATATACCAACACTTTTTTTTTACCTTTACACCATGTTAACACTATTCAAATCAAAACCGGTACTCAAAGATTTAATTCCAGACAATTATATTGATATTCATTCGCACTTGTTGCCGGGTATTGATGATGGAGCCAGAAATTTTGAGGATACTTTGGAACTCACCCGAAGTCTTCAGGACCTGGGGTTCAAACAGTTCATCACCACCCCACATATCATTCAGCATGTTTGGGATAATTCGCACGAACAAATTCGCAGCAATGCGTCAGCAACCTTTACAAAGTTAAACCAACACAACACCAAGGTCCCGCTGAAAGTGGCAGCAGAATACATGATGGATGACTCTTTCGTAACCCGTTTTAAATCAGAGGAATTGTTGACCCTGAAAGACAATTATGTATTGGTGGAAATGTCGTACATCAACGCTCCAATGCAATTGTATGCAATTCTTTTCGATCTGCAGGTAGCGGGGTATATTCCGGTGTTAGCGCATCCGGAACGTTATTTATTTTACCATAAAAATACAGAAGAATATCTAAAACTCAAAAGAGCCGGTTGCGTATTTCAATTAAATTTACTGGCAGTAGTAGGTTATTACGGGGAAAGTATCACCAAAATTGCAGAACAGCTGCTTCAAAAAGGAATGTACAGTTATGTAGGCAGTGACGTCCACCACACCAAACACATCGAATCTTTCAACCTTAAAGTAAAATTAAAAGATACAACCCCACTGAAAGAAATAATTGCTAACAATCAATTCTTCAAATTGGAATAGGCAATCCGAATGCTGCTACTTAGTACCAAGACCCAAGACCTAACACCCAAAACCAAAATCTATCACCTGAATTCTGTTACTTTTTTCACCATTCACTTATCACCCTTTCACCACTCACAACTCACCATTTCACCACTCACCATTTCACAACTCACAACTCACTTCTCACCACTCACCCAGTACCCAAAACCCAGTACCCAGTACCCAACACCTATTACTGCCACAACTTCTTATACCAAGCCACTTTTTTAACATTCACACCATACCCATACCCGTAGCCGTAGCCTTTGGTGGAATCGGTATCATTAAGAAGCAGACACATATTAGGTAATTTTTGTTCTTTGTAAAGACCGTTAACGATACTCAACATACGTTTTTCAAGGAAATTGGCTCTGGCTACATAAATAAAGCAATCAGCATGACTGGCGATCAATAGCGTATCCGTCACTAAACTGACAGGCGCAGTATCCACAATAATATAATCGTATTCTTTTTTAAGGGTTTCAAAAAGCACATTCACTTTTTTGCTCATCAGCAATTCAGCAGGATTAGGCGGAATGATTCCGGCTGGCAATACATCAAAATGCTCAAATCCGTCTTGTTTAACAATCAGATCTTTTAAATCCAATTCCTTAGACGATAAATAATTGGTTACTCCACGGCTGGGTAAAACCAAATAATCATCAATCCTTGGATTTCGGATATCCATTCCGACTAATAATACTTTTTGACCGGACAAAGCAAACGTTGCTGCTAAATTAACAGAGACAAACGTTTTTCCTTCTTTTGGAAAAGTAGAGGTTAAAAAGATCGTTTTAGCATCCCCTTCTTTGACGTTTCGGAGCATAAACCCAAGATTTGTTCGAACAATACGCAAGGCTTCTGCAGAACTGGTACGGCTCTCCGATTGAATAATTTCGTTAGGACTATCAGAAGTAGGAACATCACCAATAAAAGGAATTTTGGTATTACCCTCTAAATCCAATCGGCTTTTAATTTTAGTATCTAATAAATCCAACACATAGATAACTCCAAAAGGAATCAAAAGTCCAAGCAATAAAGCGGCTAAATAGATAATATTCTTTTTAGGCGAAACAGGAATTTTTAACGCTTTTGCCGAATCGATGACACGCGCATTGGGCTCGGTTGCCGATAAAGAAATAGCGGTTTCTTCTCTTTTTTGCAATAAATACAAATACAATTCTTCTTTTACTTTCTGTTGACGGGCAATCACTCTAAACTGACGCTCCTGAACCGGAATTTTTCCAATCTTAGCATTCAACAGACTTTCAGTGCTGTTCAAATTTCTTTTTTGGATGTTTAAATTGGACTGTAATCGTCCCAAGCTGGAAGACACTGTAGCTTTTAATGAAGCTATTTCCTGTTCAATTTTTACGACTGAAGGATTTGCCGCTGTAGCCGATTTCAGAATCCGGTTGCGATTCAAAACCAATTCATTATACGAATTGATTAATCCGGAAGCATCACTTTTACTATCAATTAAAGTAGTAGGCAACAAATCAGAAGGAGTACTTTTCTTGATAAAATCCAACATAGAAGAAACCACATTCAATTGAATTTCGGTCTCCACCAATTTTTTATTATACTCACTGGAGCCTTCAATAAAAAGTTTCGCTTCCGATTCAATATCAGTTAAATCATTGGATTTTTTAAAACTCTCAACGTCCTGTTCCACTCCATCCAACTCTTGCGTAATCAGTTTCAAACGATTGGCGATAAATTGCGACGTATTTTCAGAAATAAAATTTTTATCTGCAACCGCATTTTCATTGTAAATCTGAACCAGATTATCTAAAAAATCTTCTGCTTTTGTTTTTACGGGATCCACAATGGTCAACTCAACAACACTGCTGGTTTTACTCAAAGGAGTTACTTTCAATATATTTTTAAAATTTTCAGCAACATCTTCTAAGGGACGGATTAAAATACTAATGGGAGTAGTATCCTCAAACTGTTTGGAGCGAACAATAGATTTAGAAATTATTAGGTCCCCGTACTTTGTTTTAATCAATTCTCCATATCGAAATATTTTTTTACCACCCTGAAACAACTTTACAGAATCTGTAACTGACTCATTTTTTAGTTCAAATGAAGTAGGGTTGAGTGCTAAATATTGAAGTGTTATTTTAGACTCATAAAACTCAGGGGAAGTATTAATAAAATAGACCTCAATAGGCGCTTTTTTAAACAATTCTGAATTAATAACCTTCCCTTTAACGATTAAGGAAATATTCAAATTAAGTTTTTTAACAGTACTCTCAACTAAAGTTCTGGACTTTAAGATTTCAACCTCGTTGTCAACATTACTTTTCAAACCAGTTCCCAATCCCATATCGGCAAAAGCAGACAATTCAGAAAGCATCCCTCCTTTTTTCTCATCTTTGACCAATATAGTGGTTGCTGCTTTATATAGTGGAATAGCATATCGCAAATAAACAAAAGCTAATGTTAAACTGATAATGACACCCAGTAAAAACCATTTCCAATGCATTAGATACTTATCTAAAATAGCTTTTAAATTTAAATCTTGATCTGGATTTTCGTTTGACGTTGTTTGATTCATTGAAAAATTAGTTTGTGGTAGAAATAATTAAGGTGATAATGGTAATCAATAAAGAAGTTATTGATATAATGACTCCGGTATTAGGACCAACGGCTGCCGCATTAATTCGGTTCTTATTAGGTTCCACATACACCACATCGTTTTGTGCCAAATAATAAAAAGGAGAATTAATAAAATCCGCTTGGGTAATATCGACTCGATTATAGGTCTTCACCCCGTCTATTTCACGAATAATCAAGATATTATCTCTTTTACCATATATGGTCAAATCCCTTGCTTTGCTCAAGGCTTCAATCAATGTGATGCGTTCCGAATCAATAGTGTAAGTCCCTGGAGCAACTACTTCGCCTTGTATCGAAATTTTAAAATTCATGATACGGAGATTAACAATTGGATTTTTGATATACATACCAATTTTATCCTGAAACAGTTGAAGTACAGCAGAGCGGGTTAGCCCACTTACTTTTAATTTGCCTAAAACGGGAAAATCAATAGTCCCATTAGCATCAACCAAATACAACTGCATGGTTTCCTGTCCACGAACTAAATCTTGTTTATTGGCTGTTCCAACACTAACTGATTTCAAATTAAACGGCAACGCAATTTCCGGATCCTCAGCTGAAACGATAATCAGCAGTAAATCATCGGGTTGAATGGTGACTTCATAAGTATTTGATTTTGCTGTTGGCAAACGATCAATATTCTGATAATAAACGATTTCTTTTCTGGGCGCACAAGAAAAAAATAAGAGAGCAAATAAAAAAGGAATTGTTTTTTTTAGTAACAAAAAATAGTTCATGTAAATCTGTTTTTGGTGGCAAATATAATTATAAAGCAGGAATTAAATCAGTGGTTTGTAGTAAAAGTAAATCGGAAACTGAATTTGACGTTCATTCATAGCGATTCTGATTCCCAGAGTTATTGGTCCAGTGTCTGATAAGTCGAATTCATACTCTTAAATTCAGGAACAATTTTCTTCATCTTAGACACGATATCATCATTATCAAAGAAATTGGCAATACCAATGAGCTCATCAATATCAGTATGCAAGGTTTCAAATTCATCTTGAATTTCTTCTGCAATCATGATTTTTTCATGATAGGTCGGAATCGTTTTGGAGGTATCATTAAGCAGTTCTTCATACAGTTTTTCTCCTGGTCTTAAACCAACTATGGCTATCTTAATATCACGGTCAGGAACAAATCCGGCTAACTTAATCATCTTTTTAGCCAAATCGAGTATTTTAACAGGTTTCCCCATATCAAAAATGTAAATCTCCCCGCCATTCCCCATAGACCCGGCCTCTAATACCAATTGACAGGCTTCCGGAATTGTCATGAAATAACGGATAATATCTTTATGGGTAATCGTAACAGGACCACCACTGGCAATTTGTTTCGTAAACAAAGGAACAACCGAACCATTAGACCCCAATACATTCCCAAAACGGGTAGTGATAAATTTAGTGGTATGAAGGCTTTCTTCCTTTTGACTTTTTAACTGCAAGGATTGTACATATTTTTCAGCGATGCGTTTGCTGGCGCCCATGACGTTACTCGGATTGACCGCTTTGTCCGTAGAGACCATGACAAATTTTTTGACTTTGTACAAACAGGATAAATCGGCTAGATTTTTGGTCCCTTCGATATTAGTCAAAATAGCCTGAGAAGGATTCTCCTCCATCAAAGGAACATGCTTGTAAGCCGCCGCATGATAAACAACCTGGGGCTGGTATTTTTTAAAAATCCGATTCATAGCCTCTTTATTGCGAACATCGGCGATAACCGTATGGATAATTGTAGCGGAACCCAACTTGCGGGTTTCTAAACAAAGATGATGCAGTGGTGTTTCAGCCTGATCCAGCATAATAACACATTTAGGGCCAAAGCCCAACACCTGACGAACGATTTCGCTGCCTATAGATCCTGCCGCACCCGAAATTAAAATGGTTTTGTCTTTTAATTGTTTCGAGATGGATTTACTGTCCAATACGATTGGTTTTCGCTCCAATAAATCTTCAATTTGAATGTTCTTTACTTTTTGCGAAATCTCTTTTTGATTTTCCCAATCAGAAATCAAAGGAACCGTATAAACGCGGTAATTGTATTCCAGACATTGATCAACGATAAGCAATTGTTCTTCCTTTGACAAACTTTTATCGGCCATAATAACGCCTTCGGCGGCTACAGAACGCATCAAAGCCGGTAGTTTTTTCTTCTGGACTAATATCGGTAAATCCAACATCCGTTTAGAAGCATTCTGGTTGTTCCGATCGACAAATCCAACAATTTTAAAACGGGATGGGGTTTCAAATTTCAAAGCATTCGCAACCGAAATGGCATTGGCATCCGTTCCGTAAATGATGGTCCGAATTAATTTAGTACTATTTTTTTCTGAGAAATACAGCTCAAAAGTTTGCTTAACAACCACACGATATAAAAACAACCCGCAAAAAGAAAGCACTACATTGATAAAAAGAGCCGTATTTAAAAAGGCTTTTTCTTTGGTAAGAATTTCAAATACAAAATTAAAAAAAAGAAAGAAAATCAATACCGACAACTGGGAAAACAAAAGTTTAACGGCATCGATGTAAGAAGAGTGTCGAATAATTCCCGAGTAGGTTCTGAAAATCCAAAAGAAAAAGACATTAACACCAAAAAAAGAACTGATAAAAACGAATTCATGAGGCGTGATAACATAATCCAATCCGGTGCCTCTAAACAATAAATAAGTTAAAAAGAAAGCGATAAACAATACCATAAAATCTATGGCAACAATTATCCATCGGGGCAAATAGCTCAAATTACTAATACTCAATCTTAAATTAGCTCTCGAAAAATAAGTAGAAAAAGGAGCCGTTTTACTATGGGGTTTATTACTATTCAAATCAAGTGATTTTTAAATTTAATTTCTTCAACATACTCCTACAAGAGTATCAAATATAATGATAAAACATTTTAAACAAACAATAACTTTTCAAAACCCTTTAGGTAAAATTGATTTTTCACTAAAAAGCGGATAGAAAACATCTTTTTTAAGAATTGTGCAATAGTTTTTTTTTTAAAATTAAATAAGGTAAAAAAAGAGTCTCATTTATCGATACAACATCAAAACCCAATACCTAATACCGAAAACCTAACACCCAAAACCTATCACCCAAAACCCAACACCTGAACCCTGCTACTTTTCACCTCTCACCATTCACGATTCACAACACTCACTTTTCACAACTCACGATTCACAACACTCACCTTTCACAATTCACGATTCACCCAAAACCCAGGACCCAAGACCCAGGACCCAATACCCACCCCCTAAAAAACCCCCATCAACACCTCTTTAATCCTGCTTCGATCCGCATCGGTCAGAGCAGAACCGGAAGGCATACAAAGTCCGATGTCAAAAAGAGTGGCGGATACTGTACCGCCATAATACGGTTGATTTTCAAAAAGAGGTTGTAAATGCATCGGTTTCCATAAAGGCCTGCAATCTATAGCAGCGTCGTTTAAGGCTTGCCGGACGGTTTCTCGGGTTATACCACCAGTCAGCTCGGGACGGATTAAAAGAGTCGTCAACCAATAATTTGAAGCATAATCAGCATGAGGAACTGTATAAACCGTTACGCCGGGAATGGACTTAAACAGCTCAACATAAAAATCATGCATCGCACTGCGCAATCTCAGACGCTCGTCTAAAACTTCCAGCTGGCCAAGACCTATGGCGGCACATATATTACTCATCCGGTAATTATACCCTATTGTACTATGCTGATAATGGGGCGCATCGTCTTTGGATTGTGTGGCATAAAAAATAGCTTTCTTTTTCAGCGCAGCGGTACGCAATACCAGAGCGCCTCCGGAAGAAGTCGTAATGATTTTATTTCCATTAAAAGAAAAGATACCAATGTCGCCAAAAGTACCACAGCGTTGTCCTTTATAACTGCTGCCTAAAGCTTCTGCAGCATCTTCAAGTATGGGAATTCCATAGCGATCCGCAACTTCCCGAATGGCGTCAACTTGATAAGGCACACCATACAAATGAACCGCTATAATAGCCTTAGGTGTTACACCCTTAGCAATTCGGTCTTGTATGGCATCCTCTAAAGCGACTGGACATAAATTCCACGTATCCGGTTCACTATCGATAAAAACAGGTGTAGCACCTTGATACAAAATGGGATTGGCAGAAGCAGAAAATGTCATCGTCTGACAAAGGACTTCATCACCGGCTTGAACACCTAACAAAATCAGTCCAAGATGAATCGCCGAAGTGCCCGAATTTAATGCGGCTACGGCTCCCGAACCCAAATAGGCTTCTAAACGGTCTTCAAAGAGAGCCAGATTAGGACCTAAGGAAGTAACCCAATTAGAGGCTAACGTTTCCGTGATATATTTTTGTTCGCTTTCGCCCATATGTGGAGACGAAAGCGGAATTGTATTACTGTTCATGTACGAATAACAATTAAAAACTGGCACAAAGGTAAAGGAAAACCCTAAATAATAGGACCATTTTTAAAGCGAAAGGAATTCTCCCTTTTTTTTAAACAGGGTAAAAAATAAAATAGTTAAATCCAATCCCAAGGATTGTTTCGCTTGATAATTCAAATTAATCCGAACTTTATCCGGAAAAATAACAGTATCATTATAATAATCAGGGTCTGCCTGTTGCGACAACAGCTGCTCTTCATTGTAATATTTAAGACTGGCGGGACCGGTAATCCCGGGCTTTAAATCCAAAAGCATTCGGGCGTCTCCTTGCAATTGATCATAATAACCGGCAACATCAGGTCTGGGCCCTACAAAACTCATATCATTCACCAAAACATTATACAGTTGAGGCAATTCATCTATTTTAGACTTCCGAAGGAAAACCCCTAAAGCCGAAATCTCCGGCTGACCGGCAGCATTCCACCGCATGGTCCGAAGCTTGTATATACTAAACCTTTTGCCATATTGACCAATACGTTCTTGTACAAACAAACCGCTTTGTCGGGTATCAATAGTGGCCAAAAGATAAAAAATCAACACCAACCATCCGGTAACAACCAAACCAAGGAATGAAAAAATAAAATCAAAAAGCCGTTTAATCATCAATAAGGACCGGTTAGTTGGCAAATAGTAGAAAGGGGCAAGCCTAAAAGTAACGCAAACATAAAAAAAAGAACCAAACAAACCAACTTTAGCCTTACACAGAGCTATGATAAACTTTCAAAAAGTGAAACGCCTTTACCTATTTTAAAAACGATGTATCGAGCCTGCACAAAACAAAGCCGAAGTGTGTTTAAAAAAAACCTATAAAAACCTATAATTTACGCTCAACAATGAAACGTTTTTACCTTTTTTCAAAAACGATACCTTTAAAATATGTGAATTTGCGGTAAAAACAATCCAAATCAAAAAAAATATAATTGGCAAATTCACGGTCTTTTTATGCTGATATTATAAAAAACCTAACGAATCGATCGGGTAATCACACTATGAGGAGCAACCGTATCCGAAGTTGTAATAACACAATTAGCGGCAATATAAGTACCGGTTCCAATTCGGGCACCAGCGGTAATTCGGACTCCGGGCATTAAAACCGAATTATGCTCTACATAAGTATCATGTTGCAACGTACAAGCAGTATTCAAAAAACAAAAAGCTTCAAGAGTAATATCAGTGGTCAGAATACAACCGTCGGCCAAATAACATCCGGGGCCAATCTGAACCCTGTCGGTATCGTGAATGCGAACGTTGGGATGAACAATCGCAGGAAATTCAAAAGAACAATCCTTCAACTTTTCGAGGATTATAGCCCTAATTTTAGGATTTCCTATAGCAATTACAACAGCATACGGTTCGGCTTGTTGCAAAAGCCAGTCTAAATCCCCTACTACAGGCAAAGAATGAACTAGTATGCCTGCTGCCAAACCATCATCTACAAATCCTTTTACACTATAGGTACTAAACGCACTGTTCCGGAGTGTAGCTGCAATTTCTCTTCCTACACCACCTGCCCCTATAATAAGTAAAGGACTAGGCATAGTTAGGTTTAATACGTTGCAGCACCTTAATTCGAATACCCAAATAGACACCTGTCAAAGCCATACCGATGACCAGAAAAACAAAAACAGACAATTGTTCGGCAGCAATTAATGCCAATACAACAACATTAATAACAAATTGAAACAGGGCATACAGTACCGAAACCGTTACATGAGACCAGCCTAGTTCGTTGGCTAAATATTGATACAAATGACTGCGATGCGCCTGAAGAATGTTTTCTTTATTTTTGATGCGATACAAAATCGTAACAATAGCATCTATTCCATAGACACTAAAAAACAAAAGATAACCGATTTGGCCTTTTTCGAAAATAAGCTGTACCATAAAATAAGCAAGAAAAACGGCCATACTAATACTGCCGACATCTCCGGCAAAAGTCACAGCACGTTTTCTGACATTGAAAAAACCAAATACGATACAAGCCAAACCCAACAGAACCAATACAGAAAACTGTTCATCGCCTTGATACAAATAAGCAAAAGTAAGAATACTGACCAAAGCATAAAGTACCGTTATACCATTAATGCCATCCATAAAATTAAAGGCATTAATCCAACCAATCAGTAAGACAAAAAGAATAGGCAAAAGCCATAAAGGTTCTGAAAAAAGCTGCAATTCAAAAACCAAAAGACCACAAGCTATACAATGGGATAAAAACCGGGGCAAAGTGGACAACGGATAAACATCATCGATGAAACTGACAACAGCGACCAAAACAACAGCGCCGGTAACCACAGCAGAGACATACCCTAAAAAAAAGGCAATCAACAACGCAATGGGAAAAATAATTCCTCCCCCGCGCAAAGTAATACGGGTATGAGAAGAACGATGATTGGGTTTGTCGATAATATTATACCGGTCGGCTATTTTAAAATAAAAAAGCTCCAAGGCAAACAAAAGAAGTAAAACAATAAAATAAGTCATGAATTACGAAACGAGTTAAAAGTGTTTAAAAGACCGGCTCTTGAAGAGACCGGTAAAGAAATCCCTAAAGCGGATTTAATTTTAGCCGTACTGACGACATAATTTTCAGTTAATTTTTGCAATTTTTCGGAATTGATGGGTAGAGGCAAAATATCACCAACTTGGGCAACAACATGAATGATTGCTTTGGGCAAAGCAATGATTTTAGCCTTCTTACCCAAAGATTCTGATACCAATGCAATCACTTCATTGGTAGATAAGGGAACATCATCCGCAACATTAAAAACAGCTGAGGGTATGTCCTTTTTTAATAAATGATCAATAACAAAACATAGATTTTCGATACTTAAAAAAGACCGGTTATTGGTATAAGCCCCTAAGGGATAGGGAACGCCTTTTGACACTAAACCGTACAATAAATTAAGATTTCCTTTATTTCCCGGACCATGTATCATACACGGACGCAAGATATATACTTTTTTATCAGACGGCAAATGGGCTAAAATATAGTCTTCCGCCATTTTTTTGGACTTCCCATATACCGTAATAGGATTAGGAAAAGCATCTTCCGTTAAAACGCCTGTTACAGTATCCGCAACAGCTTTAACCGAACTGATATAAATAAATGTTTGAGCATTGGATTGTAAAAATTGATCGTATAATTTTTGGGTCAACTCAAAATTAGCCTCATAATAGTCCGAATCATTGGAGGTTTTCTTTAAATCATGCGCTTTGCCGGCAAGATGAACAATAGCATCACAAGTTGAATTCCCTTCAAAGAAATCAGCATAAGACAGATTTGCATCAGAAGACACTCTAGAAACACCTTTAATCTGATATGAATCCGATAAATATGCACTCAAATTCTGTCCTACAAAACCGGTAATTCCCGTTATTAAAACCATAGAATGACAAATCAATTTAATTTAAATATATTGAACTAACAAAAAGGTATTCGAATCGAAAAACGAATATCCATCAACGATTAACCTTTTCAAAACGACCAACGACCAACGATCAACGATTAACCAGTTAACTAATTAACCTTTTTTAAAAACGAATAGCAATCAACGATTAACCAGTTAACCAATTAACCTTTTTTAAAAACGAACATCAATCAATGAAAAATAAGCTTGACCATCAATCATCTTAATCAATAACACAAAATTGCTAATAAAGTCTTTAAAACTTAGACAGGCTTAATTTGCTTTATCTTTTTTTTCTCTTGTGAATAGAGTTTTGGTAATACCAACAAAATTTCTTTGCACCTTTTGATTTGTTTTTTGGGTTCAGTAAAAATTCGATACAACCAAATCAAATGCATTTTTCTGGCCCAATTAGGAATATCTTTCACTTCTCCGGTAAAATAATTCAGTGCTGCGCCTACACCAATCATAACTCCTTTATCAATATAAGGCAATAATCTGGACATAAACTCTTCTTGCTTTGGAGCTCCTAAAGAGACCCAAATATATCGTGGACTTATTTTGTTTATCTTTGATGCTATTGCTGCATAATCGAATTCTTCAACTGACTTAAAAGGTAAAGGAATGAAATAAAGATTAGAAGTAGGTATGCCATTTAATTCTAATTTATCCTTTACTTTATTAAAAACAATTTCTGTATTTCCAATTATAAATTGCGTATTATTTTTGTAAATAAATTTTTTAAAAAAATCAGGTCCTATATATTCTTTTAAACTCTTATTATGAATTTTACTGGCCAATAATGCAATATAACTTCCATCACAAGAATTTGCAAGTGAGGCATTCAAAATACTTCTGAAATTTTCATTTTTATACGAATAGACCAGTGATGTAGCATCAACAAAACAACAATATCCTTTACCAATCAAAGATGTTTCTTCTATTATTTTTTCTAATTCTTGGTGATCAAATTGGAAATTAACATTGAAATATTTATTCATAATTTTTAGAGGCTATTTAAATTTTAGACAGTAAGATGTTTAGTGGGATTATAAAATGATAAACATTGTGAAATTTTGAAACAATAAAAATTATTATCTGATTATATTTAATAATATAGAATGTAATAATCTATTAAAAAAACTAAAAATGGCTAAAAAAACTCACATATAGCTTTAATAGGACTATTTATTTTAAAAATAAAAAGGCAAAACAAAATGTTTAATGTAAAAAAATGATGGAACAATTTGAAGAATACTACGACAAAGTGTTCTGATCTAATTTAATGATACTTCACTATAATTTTTTTCGATAAATATTTTAAATGTAGTGGGAATTGAAAAATAATGTACTTAAACTAAATCTTCCCTGAATTTAAAAATTTATTTTTTTAAAATTTTATTTTTGACATCTCTATAAACCTCAATTCTACCGGATTGTGTTAATAAAAGTTTCAATCTAAATTTAAGTTTATAGCTTTTTCTGAAATATTCTAAAAAATCATTATTAATTAATTGATTTTCGAATTGCTCCAAAAAAAGGAATTTTTTTAAATGAAGTTGGTCAATCTCTGTTTTAAAAACATCAATCCCTTTACAATGAGTCCCATTATCAGAAAAACCAATGTTATAAACTTTTGAAAGAAAAGGATAAACCGTTAGCCTTTTAGTAATAAAATGATCAAAAACCCACCTTACGTACCAGGAATTATTTTTACCTGATAAAGAGTTTAATAACATTTCTGAAATATCATTACCACACTGCTTATTGAAATTTTTTAAAATATTTGGCTTACTGGCTATTGTATCTGTAATGTAGATGGGGTAAAAAATATTTTTATCCCATCGATTTCCCCAAGTTGCCCAACCCCATGAATGGGTTCGTTGATGAAAAAAAACATCTGAATCTTTCAATTTATTTTTAATTTTCATTGAAAAACCACTAATCGATTGAATACTTGTGTTACTTTCATAAAACTGAAGAGATTGATTCATAAAATCCAAAAAGTTTGGTGTGGTCACCAAATCATCTTCAAGCACAATAACTGTTCCGTGTGTATTAACAATTTTTGTAACACCTTCAATAATAGAACTCGCTAATCCTTTATTAACAGCACTTTCAATAAGAGTAATCTCTTTAAAACCTGTAATCGTTTTGATATACGCTCTTACTTCTTCTACTTTGGATTGCGTTTCTGCATTTTTAAATCCGTCTGAAAAAATAAACAACTTACTTTCTGCCGCCAAAAAATTAGCTTTTAGCGCCTCAACAGTAATTTTAGTTTCATCTAATCGGTTATAAACAAATAAACATATTGGAGCTAACTGCATGTTTTAATCATTTTTAAGTTCTTTTATATCATAAGTTAGAATTATAAACATGCTAACCCAGAGTAACGCATTCCCATAAAGATTCCATGTTGACAATCCTTTAAAAAAGGAGATTAAAAAAAACAGGGCAATCCATGCATTATCATTATTAATTTTCAAAATAAAATGGATGCGGTAAAATGTTTTTCCCATCAATACAAATAAAGGAATCGCACCAACTAATCCCAAAGCCATCAACGCTTCAATTATAATATTATGGGGATAAAATCCTTTATAAATTCCCGAAGTCAACACAAAGTAATCACCAAAAAAAGGTTTTTTTAAAAACTGATCTATAGCAGTCATATACAAACCATCCCTTCCCGACGAATCTCCTTCATTAATTGCTTTTTCAATACGTTCTACAAAAACGGGATTAAATCCTTTTATAATTTCCAAAATAAAACTATAATCGAATAACAAAATAAGGACAAAAATAACAATACTGAATTTTAGTATTTTCTTGTTTATTATGGAACCATTAGACAAGTATAAATAATACAATGCAATTATTACGGTATATAATAATGGACCTCTGGATCCCGAAATCATAATCACATAAAGAGATAAAGGCAACCCTAAAAACAAATAAAATATTTTATATGCTTTATTACTTTTCGTTAATAAAAATAATGCGAGCAAAAACTCTGTCGCAGCCCAATACCCCATATTGAGAGAATTCAACTCACCGCTGACCCCTACTCTTTCCTCAACTGCATCTCCCAGATTCAACTGTAAAATTGTCAAAGAGGCTAACAAAGACCAGAATAGAATAAAAAAAATAATCTTTGCACACAGCACTAAATCTAGAGATTCTCTTCTAAAAACGATTAGGGACAACATGGGTATAAAAACCAATCGGATAATACGCTGCATAATCGCATTCCGGTCAGCATCTAAAAAAACTACATCTGAATCATAAACCAAATAAAGATCATTATAAATTATTCCTGCATAATATACATAGAGCAGCAAAAGGAATATTGAATTTTTAGTTAAATACAGTTGATACAATTTTGTTCTAATTGCTACCAGAATACAAAAAAAACAGATAAGAAATGTAAAAGTTCTACCTACTGAATTAAGTACTCCTTCTTCTTCAGTAAAACCCAAATAAAAAGACAATATAGAAAAAAAGAAACCAAATGAAAATACCGCAATTATACTGGTAGCGGCAAATAAATCAAATATTTTATTTTGTGCTTTTTTTAAGTACATAATAATGTTTTAATAAAATTAGCCGGCTTATGTTCTTCTAAATAGGCTGAATTAATAGCAGATTTTTCATCTAAAAACTTTGAAAACAAAGCACTTGCTATTTTTTCAGGATTTATAGAATCAATACAGACTCCTAAATCATTATTTTTTATAAGCTTCCCTATTAGTCCATTTGATGGTCCGATAACCTTTTTACCGGAATGAATTGCATGACCTAATACTCCACTGGAAGCTTCGGCATTTTTATACGGTATTAGTACCGCATCACATTGATTAAATAAAGCTACAACTCGTTCATTTGATATAAAACTATTATCCCAAACTACCTGAACATCAGTAACTTTTCTTATTTTAGAAATTTTTTCAGACAATACTGCATCAAAAGCATCTGTCGCCTTACCTGCCAAAACTATTGTTGTTGTTTTTTGATTTTCTTGCAAAAAATAAACGGAATCAAGTATGTCTAATGTCCCTTTTCTTTCTGAAAGTGATCCAAAATGAAGAAATATTTTCCGTTCCTTATCAATCCCATAAAATGTTCGAAGATCAAAATCTTTTTCACTGACCACAAATGGTACAGGATCTGGCAGATACTTGAAAACAGCCTCTTTTTTAAACTTATCATTTAATAAAACAGCACTATCACTGTCATTTAACAAAAAAACAGAATCTAATTTTTGATTACGAATACATAAAAGCATTGGAAAATAACGCCTTAGATAATAATAATAATCTTTGACAGAACTAATTTTCATATTAGTAAACTGCATAAACAATATGCCTCTAATTTTATAAGGTACTTTATACAACCCTAATGCAATCTGAAATACATTCATATGAAGTAAATAACAAAGATCAACCTTGTATTGAATACTATAAAAATTCATTAATTTAAAATAATTAATAGACCTTTTAATCCTATTGACAGAATCCATAGTTAAAAACGCATCCTGTGCAATTGGCACAATATGAATATAATCTACTTTATGCGCAGCAGCTACAATTTCAGGGAATTTCTCGCAAAAGGAAGGATGAACTATAAAATAATAGTTATCCTTACTTGCGTTAGTAACGAGATAATCAACAAAATGCGATATGTATTCTGAATGATGTCCAGTTATATGTATATCAAATACTAATATGTTCATTATTAAATAATTTTTTTTATAAACCTGGCGGGATTACCTGCCCAAATTTCATTGATTGGAATGTCCTTTACAACAATGCTTCCTGCACCAATAATTGAATTATCACCTATAGAAACTCCCTTACAGATAATAGAACGAGTTCCTATAAAAACATCATTCCCTATGTGAATTGGCTTTTTAATTGCATTTTGAGAATCCTCATGAACATTTCTTCTTTGCAAGTAATTCATAGAATGCATATCCGAATCAACAATAATAGTATCTGCTCCTATTTTAACATTATTGCCTATATAAATTGATTTTTTAGACCATATGCTTACATTACTCATACCAACATCGTTCCCAATTACTATTTCCGCATGATCATCAACACGAATACAACTTTCAATATTTCTACCTATTGAATTATACATATTCCCACTAATAAGAACAAAATTATCTCCAATAGTAATTGTAGCTTCTTTACCTATTTTAATGCTAGCATAGCCCTTAATTCTTATTCTTTTACCATATTTAACACCCTTTAAATGAAACCTAAAAGCATTAAAAATTATACCAACTCTACTAATTACCTTATTTATCATCTCTCAATTTTCTAAAATTTTAACTAAATGAAAACTAATGCAGTTATTTTTAGTCAATTTATATCAAGTTTCTACTATTTAAAATTTAATACTTCGCAATAAAACTACTCTCATTATCGAATAAGGCAAAACATTTTATAAATTCTTACAAGTTGATTGAATTTTGAATACTATTTTTACCTAATAACTTTAGGGTAGGATATTTTTTTTAAACTGAAATTCAATATCGCTAGATTAAAAAACTTGCCAAATTGGCTTAATCAATACTTTTAAAAAATTTAAAATCATAAAATTCTTTTTAATTGATAGATTACAAAAATAAATAATTTTTTGAGCGGCAATTTTGTGTAAAAATATTCAAAAATTATTGAATTAAAAATATCAAAGGAGGAAGTCTCGTCTTCAAATTCATCCTTAAGATTTAATTTAAACACATCGCCTTTTATAGTATAAAATACATTTAATATATTAGGCTTCAATTCTAAACCAAAACTAGAAACCATTTTGCTACAATCCTTTTTGGCTATTTTACTGGACAACAAATATTTTGTGGAAATATTCTTAAGTTCTTTTTTCCCATAAAGATCAACAGAAAAATCAATTTGGTTCAATTCAGGAACTAACAATTTCAGTCTTGATGGCAGAATTTCAAAAAAAGCATCATATACATTAAACGAATCACTAATTTTTACAAATCGGTAACTGTTACCCATGAAAAGAGGAACTTGACATTCAACATTTTTGTTTAAATTATGTGTTCCACTATCTCCAAAATTAGTACTCAATGATTTAGTGGGATAAACAAAATATTTATTTTTTAAAATTAAATATCGAATAAAATGTTTTAGCCAAGAAGATTCTGGCCAAGTCTTTACATTAGAAGGTAGGTAATCTAAATTATGATCGGCGATAGACATCCAATCCCTAAAATCAAACCATTGCTTTTTAGTCCAAGCCTGCCCCCATGAAGAAGCAATTTGCAGAAAAAAAACATCATTAGAATCGGGTATTAATTCAAAAGGCAAATTGGCCACAAAATTTTTCTTGTGACAATACAGCGATATACCAGCTATTTCATTGGAGTCTTGGTAAAAACATAATGCTTCACATGCATATTCATAAAAATAAGGACTTACAAAAATATCATCTTCAAGCATTATGATAGACTCATAGTCCGCAACTAAATTCCCGCAACTCAAAACATGCTTTTTTAATCCTAAATTCTTTTGATGGGCTATAATTTTTTTCTCACCAAAAGGCCATTCAAAATTAGTTGCAATTTCTATTACTCGATCATGATTTTCAGATTCCTGATAATCAATACTTATAAGCAATGTAACATCCTTCTGCAAATAATGAGCAACAGAAAGTGATTTGAACAATCTCAAAATCGAATCTGGTCTATTATATGCTATTACAATTATGGCTGGAGTCATATGATTACACTTTAAAAATCTGATTAATCCCTCTAATAATAAGTTGCATATTCTTCTTTACAATTAAATCAAATTTATTTAATATCATATCTTTCTGATTGTATAAAGCATCCAATTGATTTGTTAAATCCAAGCTTTCAACATCTATAACACATTCATTAACATTTTCATCATAAAACATACTCACCAGTTTATTATGTTGTGAAACATTGGTTATGGCTACTGGTAATGTTTTAGATTTTATAGCTAATAAAAGGACATGCAGTCTATTGCTTATAACCATCTCAGAATTTGAATAAAGATGCATTGCATCTGAAATACTTAAACAGTTGTCAATAAATACAACATCATATTTAGCTCCAAATAAAGCAACGAAGTCTTTACATACTTCTCGATCATACGCCACTTGAAAAGAAAAAACAATCGTATAACCTAAATTTGCTTTCAAAATCTGCTCTATAGAATTTTGTATTTGATTATAATAATCTGAATTTCTGATAGTACCTTCAATAGCATCTCGAAAACTAATAACTATATATTTAGTTTTAGGGATTTCTACCGTAGGAGTCCTTACAAATTTATCATGATTGTAAGCCCATGCTAAATCAGGAATATAAGAAACATTGCTGAAATTAAATTGATTCGTTAATTCTAAAGTCTTAAAATCTCTAATTAATATTGAATGATATAATTTGGAAATTCTAGAATAGAAAATAGACATAGAATCAGAATATGGGCCTAAAGTCACTCCAATTTTCAGGATATTACACCCTAACATACTTTGAACATACTTTTTAAAAAAATCTTTGTAATGACTTTTTCCTGGTTTTATTAATTTACTGATATGATGCCCAGGATTTTCTAAAATATAGATTTCAGTCTTCTTAAATATAAAATTTTTTAAAAGGGAATCTATAATCATTCTGGAAAAAGACAAATTAGTTAAGTTCTCTGAAACCAGTAAAACATTACTAACATCATACAGTAATTCATTTTTATATGAAACAGGCATTTTTGCATCATTAACCACAATCATTCCTTTCGATGAAATTATATCCAATAAAGTCTTATTAATCAATAAATCCCCTGTATTAGCAAATTGGGTAAATCCATCATAATAAAATATTCTATTTTTCTTTTTAAGATCTTGCATTATAAAAATTCTATTATTATTTGTAATGATTAATTGCTGTTTTTCTTCTGAAAAGAATAGAGTAAATTCTGTATTAAGACAAATTCCGGAGCCTAAATATAGATACAATTACTAAATTTAATTCGCTGATATCAAATCTTTTTAGCCTTTACTTTTGCTTTTAAAAAATTCATAATAAATATTTTTTCATCCCTTCTAATACCAAAAAGAGCTATGATAACAATAGTAATAAAGAAAAAGATACTACTGGAAAATAAGAAATTAATAAAACCGGTAGTAGCAGGAAAAAGCAAAAGGAATAAAAAGGATAAAACAACAGCAAAAACAGTAACAAGAATAACTCTAAACAAAACCTCTCTTAACCAATTCTTAATTGAAAAATTATCTAAAAACTGTATAAAATATAATTTAACAATATTACCCATGAATGTAGATACAATAAGACCATAGACAATTGTATAGGGAGGGAAATTTAACTTTAATAAAATATAGGATATTGGAATATTTAATAGAAAAACGAAACTGTTTATAATTTGAAAATTTCTAATCCTGCCTGTAGCCTGGATTAAAGTTATAATTGGATTACAAAGTACTCCAATCAAAAAATTTACAATCATTAGCTGACAAAAAATTGCGGAAAATTCAGGAACATTCTTAAGCCAAAACTGAAGCACAAAATCAATATTAAGCAGAATAGGTAAGCAAAAAGAAAATAAAACATAAAAAGAAAATCGAGAAATAAAATTAGCTAATTTAAACGCTTTTTCTTTATCCCCTGAACTGAAATTTTTAATTATTTGAGGATTTGAGGCTTGTAAAAAAACATTTGATACTGATTGAGCTTGACTTGATATTTGATTAGAAATACCAAAAGCAGCATTCATTTTAGGCCCATAAAAAACATTCAAAATAAGGGAATTTCCTTGAATTCTGGACATTGCCGCTAATGCTCCAAAAAGTGTCCATCCAGCAAACCCTAACAATTCTTTGTATAAGGAAATATCATATCTATCTTTCAATATTTGGCAATCCTGATAATGTTTCCTGCAATACCAATAAAAAGAAAAACACACAAAAAAATTAAGCGACAACAGTAATAATCCATATAAAATTAATCGGTCGGTAAATACATAACCCAAAACAACAGCAATTAACAACCTACCTATACTGGAAAAAATATCTCGAACTGCAATAACCTGCATATGCTCTTTTGCAATGGTTATAGCCTGAAAAGGTAAACTTAGTATATCAAAAAATAATATAAAAATAACACATTGATAAACCCATAAAGAAGCGACTAATCTTTTAGCTGGAATTTCTAAAACATTTTTTATAATAAAGGGACCCAAACTTTCTCCTATTAGTACCACCAATAAAGCAATACCCAAATGGATTCTTAAACTGGCATTAAAAATTTTTTTAACATCTTTTTCGGAACCTTTTCCCATTTCATAAGACAGATGCCTTTGGGTACTAGATATCATCGCACTATTGAAAAAAGATAACATTGCAATAACACCACCTATTACATTATATATTCCATAATCTTCAATACCTAAATTATTAAGAACAAATCGTACAGAATAAAATGCTATCAATATGGAAAACAACATTCTCCCATACAAAAAAAAAGAATTTTTTACAATACGCTTATTATCAGACATCTTTTATATATTAAAAAAACGACAGTAAGAAATAGTCTCTTTGTCTATAAACAGTAGGAATGGGCGTTCTAAACAATTGCCACATTTTATATTTTGAATTTATTTTGGTAAATCGGCTAAGTCATATTCAGACTATAATTCTAATTTAGTAGCCGCTATTGTTAGTATCATTTACTATAACACATAGAACGAAAATAGTATAGATATTTTTTGTCTCAGACGCTAATTCACTTTAGAAAAATTTGTTCTGATATACTGGAAATAATTTATAGTAGTGTAGCTGCCGACTTTCGTGTAGGAGTCTTTTCTCATTAGTTTCAAAGACTCTGCATAAATTATTCAAGCTGCAAAATCGATTACGCTTTGAATTGGTTTTTAGTTCAACTACATAAAAAATAGCTTTCTCATCAGACAACTAACAAATAGTTTAACATTTATTACCCGTAGTGTAAAGACTCCTGACTTCGTAACCTAACTCGCTTTAAATTGACTGCAATCAGTTATATAACAATATGTAAGTGTAGCAATCCAGTATCGCAAACCCAGTACCCAAAAACCAACACCTAAAACCTAACGCCCAACACCCAGTTCCTATTCAAAATAGTATAATTGGTCTTTAAAGCAAAGAGGTCTTCGTCAAACTATAGCATACTAGAAAATAGTAAAAAAATTAGTGTATTCTTTTTAAAATCTCCAAATCACTAGCCACCATCTCTTTCACTAATCCGGCAAGGTCATATTGAGGTTCCCATCCCAATTTTTTAGATTTGCTTGGATCTCCAATCAACAAATCAACCTCGGTAGGACGGTAGTATTGTGGATCAACTCGTACCACTACTTTTCCTAATTCCAATTGATAATCTGGATTAGTACAAGCAATAACTGTAGCGGTTTCATTTTCATTCTCCCCTTCAAAGGCCAATTCAACACCTATCTCAGCAAAAGAATAACGCACAAAATCACGAATATAGGTGGTAACTCCCGTGGCAATGACATAGTCTTCAGCTACCTCTTGTTGCAGAATTCTCCACATAGCTTCTACATAATCTTTAGCATGTCCCCAGTCTCTTTGCGAATTCAAATTTCCTAAATACAAACAATCTTGTTTTCCCAAAGCAATAGCAGCCGTTGCCATAGTAATTTTACGGGTTACAAAAGTTTCTCCTCTTCTTGGGGATTCATGGTTAAACAAGATGCCGTTACAGGCATAAATACCATAAGCTTCACGATAGTTTTTGGTAATCCAAAAGCCATAAATCTTAGCTACACCATAAGGAGAACGGGGATAGAATGGAGAGTTCTCGTCATAAAATCCGGCAGCATTTTTATTTTCTGCTAAGCCTCCGTACAACTCAGAAGTAGAGGCTTGATAGATTCTGGTTCTCTTTTCAAGACCAAGAATTCGAACAGCTTCTAATATTCTCAAAGTACCAATACCATCGACGTTAGCCACATATTCTGGAGAATCAAAAGATACCTTAACATGAGACATAGCTCCCAAATTATAAATCTCATCAGGTTGTACTTCCTGAATGATTCTTATGATATTGGTAGAATCAGTCAAATCACCATAGTGCAATTTAAAATTAACATGATTCTCGTGTTGGTCTTGATAAATATGATCAATTCGCTGCGTATTAAAAGAAGAGGCACGTCTTTTTACGCCATGCACTTGATATCCTTTTTCCAATAATAATTCAGCTAAATAAGATCCGTCTTGACCTGTAATACCTGTTACTAGGGCAACTTTTTGTTTTGTACTCATGTTTTATTATTTGTTGTTCGATTTTCGTTGGTCGATGAACCAAAAACGGTAAACGAAAAAACGCTTACTGTTGCATTGACTTTATTAATTTATATAACATCATTTTTATTCTGGTACACAATTCAAATAAAAATTGATATTCAATTTCACTAATGTATCCTAAATCTTTGGATAAATATAAATGATAATTGGTTTCTTCTAATGAACCTTTAGCTATATATAAAAACTGAATAAATTCTTTTTTATATTGTCTGGCCTGTCCTTCAATTATATTTGTTGGAACGCTGCTTACACTTCTTCTGACTTGACTAACAAGACCAAATTGTTCTGATTTAGGGAAGGTTTGAGTAATTTTATAAACAGCTATAGTTAATTGATGTGCTAATTTCCAAACTTCTAAATTTGACTCCATAATATGTATTTGCGGTAAACGATTTTCGTTGTTCGCTGCCCGTTATTCGTTGCTCGTTATTTGTTGTTTCATCAACGATGGACGAAAAACGATGGACGATGGACGAAAAAAAACCGATTTCCGTTGCTCGTTATTCCTTGCTCGTTGCCCCTTGTTCGTTATTCGCTGTTTCATAAACGATGGACGAAATACGATGGACGATGGACGAAAAAAAACCAATTTCCGTTGCCCGTTATTTGTTGTTTCATAAACGATGGACGAAAAACGAAATACGGTAAACGAAAAACAACCCTACATCTTCACTTGCTTAAACGCATCCGCATGCTCCACAAACCAATCGTAAGTCAATTGGATCCCTTCTTCCAACTGCACCTGATGTTTCCAGCCTAATTCGTGCATCTTGGAAATATCCATCAATTTCCGTGGAGTGCCGTCCGGTTTGCTGCTATCCCAAATGATGGCTCCCTGATGTCCTGTGATTTTTTGAATGGTTTCGGCCAGTTGTTGGATAGTCAAATCTTCTCCTGTTCCAATATTGTATAAATAGTCCGGCAGTTTATTTTCTAAAGCAAAAACTACTGCTGCAGCCATGTCATCCACAAATAAAAATTCCCGCATAGGAGTTCCGCTGCCCCAAAGGGTTACCGGAGCATGATTATTTAATTTCGCCTCATGAAATTTTCGCATCATAGCAGGCAAAACATGTGAGGTGTTCAAATCAAAATTATCATGGGTACCGTATAAATTAGTAGGCATCAAGCTTACATAATCTTTACCAAATTGTTTGCGAATTGCTTGACAGGCTTTTACGCCGGTAATTTTAGCAATCGCATACCACTCATTCGTAGGTTCCAAAACACCAGTAAGTAAATAGTCCTCTTTCAAAGGCTGAGGGGCTAATTTAGGATAGATACAAGAACTGCCCAAAAAAATAAATTTTTCAACACCGGATTGCAAAGCGGTATCGATTAGATTATTCTGGATTTGCATATTCTCCATAATAAAGGGATAGGGATAATCATTATTGGCCAAAATCCCACCAACACGTGCCGCTGCGTCAATAATAACATCGGGCTGTTCCAAACGGATAAAGTCTTGAACCGCCTGTTGATTTCTCAAGTCCAATTGGTTGCTGGAAACCCCTAATAAATTAGTATATCCTTTAGCAGATAAGGTACGCCAAATAGCACTCCCTACCATACCATTATGACCCGCAATATATATTTTAGTATCGTTATTCATAGTGTGATTTTATTAATTCAATAAATCAGAATTTTGTTTTTCCAAAGCACTGTAAATATTTTTAACATCCTGAGAGGATTCTTTTTGCAAAATCAAATTAGCAGTCTCGGTATGAACAAATATGGTATTTTTAACACCTATAAAAGCGGTGTAATTGTTCGTTCCAATAACCATATTCCCATTACTGTCAACAGGGTGTCCTTTAGAAACCAAATAATCATAGACCGATTCAAAGGAACCCAAATCAGACCAAACAAAGGTCGAAGGAACTACTTTTATCTTTTTACTACGCTCCATTACAGCATAATCAATACTGATAGAAGGAATATCCATGGATAAAGCTAAATCCAAATTTCCCGCAATATTAGCTTCCCAGGCTATTTTTGATTTTTCATATACTTCAGGATGAAAAGCCTTTAATTCGTCCAATAAAACGCCTGCTTTAAAACAAAACATACCGCTGTTCCAAAGAAAATTGCCTTTGGCTATGAAATCAGTTGCCGTAACTTTATTGGGCTTTTCCCGAAAAGAAACGACATTGTCTCCTTTTCTTTCAATGTAACCATATCCCGTTTCAGGTTTGGTCGGAACGATACCAAAAGTGACAATAAAACCTTGGGAAGCTTTTTCAATCGCTTCCTGAATGGCCTGATTGTACTGTTCCATATCATCTATAATATGATCGGATGGTGTTACAATTAAAATAGCCTCCGGATCAGAAGCCAATGCAGCAAAAGCAATAGCCGCTGCAGTATTTCTCGGAGTAGATTCTATAATATCAATATAAGGAGTATTAGACTTCTCCAGTACCTGTCGGCTCAAATGACAATTGTCAATATTTCCCACAACCATAACCTGGTCTACCAAAGTACGATTACGTTCCACAGTCATTTCAAATAAAGATTTACCTTCAAATAAATCTAAATATTGTTTGGGTTGGCTTTTTCTGGATAGCGGCCATAAACGGCTCCCAACACCTCCCGTAAGAATGACATGTGTAATCGAATGTAGTTTTTCCATATTATTTTTTTCTGTAATTAGTAATTTTAAGTGATTCGTTAAATCAATTTGGGATTTACAAAACAGCCTATTGGGGCAATTAAAATTATATTTTTTTGGAGCAGGATAAAATTAATCCCACCTCTTTTTTTTGTTTCTTTAGTAAAGGTTTAAAAACAACCTAAATGCTGCAACTTTTCACTTCCCACCATTCACTTCTCACCATTCACAACTCACT
This sequence comes from Flavobacterium lacustre, assembly GCF_027474525.2. NCBI lineage: Bacteria > Pseudomonadati > Bacteroidota > Flavobacteriia > Flavobacteriales > Flavobacteriaceae > Flavobacterium > Flavobacterium lacustre. The sequence goes on along the minus strand of NZ_CP114882.2, from coordinate 1,708,729 downwards.
TCTCACAACTCACCTTTCACTAACACCTAAAACCCAGAACCCAACACCCAGAACCCAAAAAGCCCTACTTCACCTTCAGCAATTCCTTCTCAGCAACTTCCTTACGAAGACTGCTGCTGGAAAACCGATGATCCCGTACATTAAAATAGAGGTCAATCCCTTTTTCTTCACAATAAGTACGGCCGGTAAAATTTTTGTCTTTGTATTCATCTCCAATGATACGCACATCAATTCGGAAAGAGCGCAAAATATCTTCTAAATCCTGTTCAGTCGCATAAGGCACAATTTCATCAACAAATTTGCATCCTTTCAACTGAATGTAACGTTCTACCACAGATTGGGTAGGCCTGTTTTTTTCGGGACGGTCAATCGTAGGATCCGTTTGCAAAGCCGCAATCAAATAATCACATTGACGTTTCGCTTCTTCTAACATCGTAATATGTCCCGCATGCAACAAATCGAATGCGCTAAAAGTGATTCCTATTTTCATATTTTTTTACTATTTTAAGTGTTTATCGACAAGGGGGGCATTCCAACTAACAATTATTTTTTAGCGAAAAAAAACGCTAAAACGATCTAAATAGTATAGTAAAAGGAAACGTATTAATTTATATAGGTATCTAAATGCAGTATTGAATAAAACAAAGGATTTGAAAAATCCAAAAAATAAACTTGCTATCTGTAACTTCTCACCACTCACAATTCACAATTCACCACTCATCATTCACCTCTCACCATTCACCACTCACTTCTCACCATTCACCCAAAACCCAAAACCCAATACCCAAAACCCAATACCCAGAACCAAACACCCAACTAAAGCCTTCCATCAACTCCATCACCCAATACCCCTTTTACATCATACAGTAAACTGTTCTCTTTCTGAAACTGACGTAAATCAAGGGCTAAAAATTCGTGGTGTGCTACAGCTAAAACAACGGAATCAAATTTTTGATTCGGAGGGGTAACAACAGTTTCAAGGCCATATTCATGTTGTACGGCTATAGGATCTACTAAAGGATCATAAATAGTAACTGCAATTCCGTACTCTTTAAGAGCAGAAATAACATCTACAATTTTAGTATTGCGAACATCTGGACAATTTTCTTTGAAAGTAATCCCCAACATCAACAGCGTAGCGCCATGGACAGAGATTCCTTTTTTAATCATCAACTTAACAATTTGCGAAGCTACATATTCTCCCATACTGTCATTCAAACGACGCCCTGCTAAAATAATTTCAGGATGATATCCAAATTCTTGGGCACGTTGTGCCAAATAATAAGGATCAACACCGATACAATGCCCACCGACTAATCCGGGTTTAAAGGGTAAAAAATTCCACTTGGTTCCGGCTGCCGCTAATACTTCATGCGTATCAATATCCATTAAATGGAATATTTTGGCCAATTCGTTTACAAAAGCAATATTAATATCCCGCTGGGAATTCTCAATCACTTTGGCAGCTTCGGCTACTTTTATAGAGGGAGCCAGATACGTTCCCGCAGTAATTACGGTTTGGTACAAAGCGTTTACTTTGGCTCCTATGGCAGGAGTAGAACCGGAAGTAACTTTTAATATTTTTTCTACAGTATGTAATTTATCGCCCGGATTGATGCGCTCTGGCGAATATCCAGCAAAAAAATCAACATTAAACTGCAATCCTGAAATCCGTTCCAATACAGGAACACATTCCTCTTCAGTAACACCCGGATAAACGGTCGATTCATAGATGACAATGTCACCCTTTTTCAACACTTTACCAACGGCTTCACTGGCTTTATACAAGGGAGTTAAATCAGGACGGTTATTTTTATCTACAGGTGTAGGAACCGTAACGATATAATAGTGACAATCCGCAATTTCCGCTAAATCAGTAGTACAATACAATCCGATTGCACCACTATTCGTGTCAACAAGCACTTTTTGTAAGGTGGTATCATCGACCTCAAGCGTGGTATCAGTTCCGGATTGCAAAGCAGAAACCCTTGCCGCATTAATATCAAATCCTACCACAGCATGTTGCGTTGCAAATAATCGTGCCAATGGTAAACCAACATAACCTAAACCTATAACTGCTATTTTACTGTTTGAATCCATAACTTTAAAAAAACTATTTTTTCGCCAAATATAGCAAACATAATCCTACCGCTTCGCATTCCCCACTCCCATAAATTGGTGCGGAAAAAATCATACCCTTCATGGACAAATATAGTTACAAAACCTGAATATCACCAATTTCCAACCGCTTTCAAAGATTAAAAAATTGTAACTTTTAATTAAAAAATGAGTAACTACCTATAAATCAACTCATGTTTTAAAATAAAATACTCATGTTTTAAAACGTAATTACAGATGAAAAAGTCCAATTTCCTGTTCAAAATCCAATTATGAACTAATTTAGATAAAAAAAAGCCCATAAGCATACAATTACGAAATCGTATTCGCTTCTTAGGAAGAGATAAATTTGTCTTTTTTAAATAAAAAAGAGAAAAAATTTTATTTACCCCCCTTTTTTTAATGCAACAAATATTAAATGAAGAGTAAACCTAACAACTAGTTATCAATGCTCAACCAGATCTTAACCTATTAAAAAAAGGGTTCAACTTTAATTAAAAAGTCAAACCCCTATATTTTTTTAACTTACCCACTTTTCACTTCTCACTTCTCACCATTCACACCTAAACTAATCACGATTCACCTTTCACTTCTCACTATTCACTTCTCACCACTCACTTCTCACGATTCACTCCTCACTTTTCACATCATAATAATTCAAATAAGCGCCAGAAGTCACATGATCCAACCATTCCGGATGGTTCAAATACCAATTGACGGTAATTTCTAAGCCCTGCTCAAAGGTAACTGAAGGCTCCCAGCCTAATTGCTCTTTTATTTTAGTGGCATCAATAGCATAACGCAAATCATGACCGGGTCTGTCTTTTACATAAGTGATTAATTCAGCCGATTTACCGGGTCTTCTTCCCAATTTACCATCCATGATGGAGCAAAGCAATCGCACTAAATCTATATTTTTCCATTCATTAAAACCACCAATATTATAGGTTTCTTGAGCAGCTCCTTGATGAAAAACCAAATCGATAGCTCTGGCATGATCTTCAACAAACAGCCAATCGCGTGTATAATTCCCGTCACCATATACAGGCAATGGTTTATTGGCAATAATGTTATGAATAAACAGAGGAATCAATTTTTCCGGAAAATGATTCGGACCATAATTATTGGAACAATTGGTAAGGACATAAGGCAGTCCGTAAGTCTCGCCATAAGCTCTGACAAAATGGTCGGAACTGGCTTTGGACGCCGAATAAGGAGAATTAGGATCATAAGCGGTAGTCTCTGTAAACAATCCTTCGGCACCTAACGAGCCGTATACCTCATCGGTACTGATATGATAAAACCGTTTGCCCTCAAACGCATTCTCCCACTCCTTTTTTGCAGCATTCAACAAATTCACGGTACCAAACACATTAGTCTTCACAAACGCCAAAGGGTCTTCAATAGAACGATCCACATGCGACTCTGCCGCAAGATGAATCACCCCTTCAAAGGCATGTTGTTCGAACAATTCCGAAATAAAATCGGCATCGGTGATATCGCCTTTAATAAAGGTATAATTGGGCGCCGCTTCAATATCAGTAAGATTCTCTAAATTACCTGCATACGTTAAAGCATCCAAATTATAGATGTGATAATCCCTATATTTAGTCACAAACAAACGCACAACGTGAGACCCAATAAATCCGGCTCCTCCGGTAATTAATATTTTTTTCATTTCATTTATCTTTTTTCCAAAACCAACCTCAAAACCTAACTCCCAAAACCTAAGACCTAAAACCCAACACCCATAACCTAACACCTAACACCCAAAACCCAAAAACCCAAAAACCCAGTACCCCAACCCCCTAATTATACTTCATCTTCAACACACAGCCAAGCGACTCCAAGACCAATACATAATGAGTATTTGTCACTTCCTGCACAATCGCTTTTTGAGAAGAAAAAGGTCCGGATTCTAATTGTATGCTGTCACCAATCTGAAAAGGCACAACAGACACTTCACAAGAATCCGTGCCGTTAATCCAATCCCTTATAACACAAATCTCTTCATCGCGAACAATGGCGGGTTTCCCCAACCAAAACAAATACCGGACAACTCCAACTGAATTAAAAACAGTATTTCTTTCGGAATACAATAACTGAACAAAAACATACGAATTAAAAAGAGGTACTTCTACTTTCTTTTTTCGATCTGACCATTGACGTACTTGAGTAATCAACGGGCAGAAACAGGTAATTCCCAATTGTTCCAATTGTTCCGCAACTTTCTTTTCCCATTTAGGTTTTGTATAAACTACATACCAATGTTTCACGTACTTTATATTAAAATAAAAAAATAATATTCACTTGCCGATTATTCAATTCAAATGCGGCTTACAAAAAAATAAACCGCAAATTAGACATTAAACAACCTTTTTAAAATCAATTAAGAGCCTATCGCCTGATAAACAAACCCGATTTGTTCTAATGCGGCTTTGTCAAGTAAATTTCTTCCGTCAAAAACAAAAGCAGGCTTATGCATCGAATCATAAATTTTCTGCCAGTCATACTGAACAAATTCATCCCATTCGGTAAGAACAGCGATGGCATGGGCGCCTTCACAGGCAGTGTAAGCATCTTCATACGAGCTGATACTTTTCATATTGCTTTCGGCAGTTCTGGTTTCTAAATAATCCAAATCTGCTAAAACCTTTTTTCTGGAAACTTTAGGATCGTAAACAGCAATTTTAGCCTGTTCGTTAATCAAATCATCTGCAACATAAATCGCTGCTGATTCTCGGGTATCATTAGTATCTTTTTTGAAAGCCCAACCCAAAAATGTGATTTTTTTATCGGCAACAGTATTGTAAAGCGTTTGAACAATTGTATTAGAAAATCGTTTCTTCTGATGGTCATTCATAATAATGACTTGCTCCCAATAATCAGCTACTTCATTCAAACCATACGATTTAGCAATATACACCAAGTTTAAAATATCCTTTTGAAAACAAGAACCACCAAAACCAACAGAAGCTTTAAGAAACTTTGGCCCAATACGGCTGTCCATTCCTATGGCGCGCGCTACTTCATTCACATCAGCACCTGTTTTTTCACAAAGTTCGGATAATGCATTAATCGAAGAAATACGTTGTGCCAAAAAAGCATTAGCCGTCAATTTAGACAATTCCGAAGACCATACATTAGTGGTTAATATTTTATCAGCAGGTACCCAATTAGCATACACATCAACTAACGATTGAATCGCTTTTTGACCTTCAACTGTAGTGTCACCACCAATTAAGATACGATCCGGATGCAATAAATCCGTAACGGCAGTACCTTCTGCAAGAAACTCCGGATTGGATAAAATTTGAAATTCAACACCATTACCGGTATTGTCCAAAATACTTTTGATAGCTTCAGCAGTACGCACGGGAAGAGTAGATTTCTCCACTACAATTTTATTGTCTTTGGCTACTCTTGCAATTTGTCTCGCACATAATTCAATATATTTTAAATCAGCAGCCATTCCTTTTCCTTTTCCGTAGGTTTTGGTTGGCGTATTCACCGAAATAAAAATGACTTGGGCTTCATCAATGGCTTGTTCTACAGCAGTAGAGAAAAAAAGATTTCTACCTCTTGCTTCTGCAACAATGGCACTTAAACCTGGCTCATAAATAGGAATATTATCCACATTTTCATCATTCCAGGCGGCAATGCGTTCTTCATTCAAATCAACTACAGTAACTTTAATGTGGGGGCATTTTTGCGCAATAACAGCCATAGTTGGTCCTCCAACATATCCGGCTCCGATGCAACAAATTTTTGTAATTTTCATGTAATTTAATTTTAATTTATAACTCTATTTTAAGGTAAAAAAGTATGCATTGGCACTAAATCAGAACCCATGCATACTATCTATTTTAGATTATTCCAATACCAATCAACCGCTTCTTTTAGACCTTCCGCTATAGAAAACTGCGGATGATACCCTAATAACTTTTTGGCCTTATCAATGCTGGCCAACGAATGCGGAATATCTCCCGCCCGGTTTGGTCCATGTATTACAGCAACATTCGCAATCCTTTCATCATATTGAGACAGGTACTCCTTCAAATAAACCAGTAATTCATTCAAAGTCGTTCGGTCACCGTAAGCTGTATTATAAACGGTGTTCAACGCCTCCTGATTTTCAGTAGTCATCGCCAATTCATTCATCTGAATCACATTATCGATATAAGTGAAATCACGGGAATAATTCCCATCTCCGTTCAATATTGGAGACTCCAATTGCATCAATTGCATCACAAACTTCGGAATCACCGCGGCATACGCCCCTTTGGGATCTTGTTTTCTTCCAAAAACATTAAAATAACGCAATCCGATTGTTTCTAAACCATATGTAGTACTGAAAATCTCAGCATACAATTCGTTAACATATTTAGTAATCGCATAAGGCGAAAGTGGTTTTCCTATAACATCCTCAACTTTAGGCAACCCTTGAGAATCTCCATAAGTAGAAGAACTTGCGGCATAAATAAAGCGTTTCACTTTTGCATCTCTGGCAGCAACAAGCATATTCAAAAACCCGGAAACATTAACTTCATTAGTCGTTACGGGATCAATAATAGAACGAGGCACAGAGCCCAAAGCAGCTTCATGCAAAATATAATCAACTCCTTGTACAGCCTTTTCACAATCAACAGAATTCCGAATATCCCCTTCTATCAATCGAAAATTCTCATTATCAACAAACCCGGCTAAATTATGTCGGTGACCTGTTGCAAAATTATCCAGACAAATCACCTTATACCCTTTGGATAAAAAATGTTCACAAAGATTAGAGCCAATAAATCCGGCTCCTCCCGTAATTAGTATGGTACTGTTCGTTTTTTCTTTCATCATATTTATTTAAACAACAAAGTACCTTTATTTTTTTCTCAACTTTTGAATTGTTTTCTTAACAATGCTTTTATTTTCCTCCTCATCATGATACCCATTAGAATAGGTCCCGTAACCGTAACCATAGCCGTAACCATAGCCATAGCCTGCTCCATATTTGGCTTTATTTTCAAAACTATTCAAAATAATACTCGTATTATGAAGTTCTCCGCGTTTCACCCTGTTATTCAATAACGTAATCATTTCCTTTTTAGTAAAGTTTTGTCTAACGATGTAAAGTGTCACATCACAGTATTGCGCCAACTCCAATGCATCAGAAACCAAACCAACAGGCGGTGTATCTAAAATAATATAGTCGTATTTTTCTTTTAATTCTTCAATTAATTCCTTCAAACCATCACTCAAAATCATCTCTGCAGGATTGGGAGGAATTGGTCCCGAAAGGATGACGTCTAAAAACGGTATTTGCGTATGATTTATAATTTCATCAAGTGTTTTTTGCTTAATTAAATAATTCACCACACCAACTTCATTGGATAAATTAAATTCATCAAACAACTTCGGTTTTCTTAAATCTAATCCCACAATGACCGTCTTTTTCTCGCTTAATGCAAAAATAGTAGAGATATTTATCGAACAAAAAGTCTTTCCTTCACCGCTGACCGATGAGGTTATCATCAAGGTTTTAGCACCATCAACTAATTGTTTTTTATACAAAAATTGCAGTGAAGAACGAATTGCTCTAAACGATTCGGACAACGCTGATTTAGGCTTATCAAAAACAGCCAAATCACTCTCTTCTTTATTCACACCAACTACACCAATTAGCGGAATCTGTGTCAACTTACTAATATCCTCAGTATTCTGAATGGAGTTATTAATAAAGAAAATTCCAAAAACAATAAGCAACGGAAATAGTATTCCCAAAAACAACGCCAATACATAGTTCACAGATGTTTTGGGACCGATTAATCCGCCTCCAACATCTTTTGCCGGGTCAATAAAATGAATATCAGATAAGTTTGCTGCTTTTACGATATCAGCCTCACTTCGTTTTTGAAGAAACGTGCTGTAAATATTATCGCTTAAGTCATATTTTCTTTTTATTTTAATTAATTCCTGTTGGTCTTCCGGAAGCTGTTTAATGGTACTTTCCGTCTCATTAATTTTACCGTTAATCATGGCTAAATCATATTGTAAAGAAGCTTTTGCAGTAGCAATATTCTCCAACAAAACATTTTTGACAGCCATCATTTGATTATCAAAATCTTTAAATATTTTATCACTTTTAACAGCGTAAGCCATTTCGGATCTTTGCGTGGAAAGTGAAATCAATTTAGAAACATTAACCACAATATTTGGATCTTCAATTCCCGCTACTGATGGCGCAGGAAGTTTAGAATAATCAACACTATTTTTTAAATACGCTTTTAAGGAATTGTAATACGTCATTTTACGAGTCACCTCATCCTTAGTGACATCATATCCGAGTATTTTCTCTGAGAATTTTGCTCCCCCATCTTCAACATCAAAGATATTTTTATCTTTTCGGAATGATTTTAGCTCATCTCCGGTTTCTTTCAGTTGCGATTCCATTGCCACTAAAGTACTGTCTATAAAGGATATTGTATTAGTCGCAAATTGGTTTTTACTATCTAACTGTCTTTTGATAAGCATTTTAACGGTTGCATTCAAATATTCCACCATTCTGGCTTTATTTGTTCCTTGCATCCCTAAGGTAATAATTGACCCGCCTTTATCTTCGGTACTCACACTTATTCCTTTATAAGCAGAAACTGTTCCGTCAAAATCATTAAATTGTACAAAATACTCGTTTCCTTTATAAAATCCCGGATTGTCTTTTATTTGTAATTTCCAATTCAAAAAAGGCAATGAAACCTGCTCTCCTACTTTATATCGCTTTATGAAATCTCCAGTTTGAACGGCTGTGGTGCCATATGAATTATTAGAATAGGTCAGTATCGAAACCGAACTGTTTTCGAATGGAATTCTGATTTCATATTCGTTTTCACTTAAAAACTTAATTCCAATTAGATTTCCTGCTATTTGACCTTTAGTTTTATCAATATTGACATAAAAAGGAGCCGCTCCGTAAGCATCAATAAGTTTGTATTCTCCTTGTACTAAATAATTAATATAATATTGCAATTTATCTACAACTAACTCATTATGAGACCTGGATTGCAATGTAGTAGAAATAGTTTGAACCTGATCCGAAGTACCACCCCAATTGAATGTCAAACTTGTATTAGAGGTAAACAACGGATTTGTTTCTTCCTTTACCACAATAAGTGTTTCCATTGCGTAAATCTTTTCCTTTCTAATATTTACCTCATAAGCAATGGTGAAAGTAATTAGTAAACTCAGCAGAAACCATTTCCAATAACTTCCGATTTTAATTAAAAAGCCCTTAAAGTCGAAACTAGTCTGGCTCTCAAAAATCGAAAAATCTTTTATATCTAACATTTTTTAAATGTGTATTAATTTTTTAATAATAAAAAAGTAGTCGTTGCCAAAGAAAGTAGGGTAATAATTGTTCCCAATGACTCTAAACCGGTTTTTCCTGTCCCCCAAGTTTTTTGCTTGAGCGGTTTCACATAGATAAAATCATTAGGCTGCAAATAGTAATATGGCGATTGCATCACATTGATATCTGTAAGGTCTAAATCATGCATTTGAACTCCGGTAGGAGTTTTTCTCATAACCGTAACTGCTTTTCTATTCCCGGTAATAGTGATATCTCCGGAATTTGCAATAGCTTCCATAATAGTCACGTTGTCTTGAAATAATATTTTTGTACCAGGACCTCCAATTTCTCCATTGATAGTATAACGCAAACCTGCTAATCGAACGGTGACAAAAATATCAGCTTCTTTGTTAAAATATTCAGCTAACAGTTGCTTTTCTATTCTAATTCTAATTTCATCCAGCGTATAACCAATGACATTTAATTCTCCTAAAACAGGAATTCTTATATTACCATGATCATCTACAGTAAAACCATCAAAATACAATCCTGATTCTGATTTTCCACCGCCAGCTCCATCATTTGACGGATTAAAAATAGCTACAAGTTTTGGATCTATAGCTTTTATAGTTATGCTCAAAACATCATTAGTTTGCAACCTGTATGGTTTTGACCCTACAGCAACAATTGAAGCATCTTCTTGTGATTTATCCTTTTTTTGAAGATAGATTAAATCTTGAGTCGAGATACAAGAGGAAAATAAAACACTTATGGTCAGCAATAAATAAAATCCGGTTTTGCTCATTATACTATTTTTAGCAACAAATATAGCTTTTCATTTACTATTTAAAAAGCATCGCAATTCATTATGTGGTTAATTTTGTTTAAAAGACTTTTCAAAAGGGACTCTTTGCAATATGCTTCTTCCCAAAGTAACTTCATCTGCATATTCCAGCTCATCGCCAACCGAAATTCCTCTTGCAATGGTAGATATTACAATAGAACAATCTGAGATTTGCTTATAAATATAAAAATTGGTCGTATCGCCTTCCATTGTTGAGCTCAACGCAAAAATTATCTCACTTACATTTCCTGATTTTATTTTATCAACCAAAGAAACAATATTCAATTGACTCGGTCCAACACCGTCTATCGGTGAAATTTTCCCTCCCAAAACATGATAAATTCCCCTGAATTGCCCCGTGTTTTCTATCGCCATTACATCTCTAATATCTTCTACAACACAAATAATTTGATGATTTCTGCTTGTATTAGCACATATTTCACACAAAATACTATCCGAAATATTATGACAACTACTACAATACTTAATATCTTCCCGCATAGTCACCAAAGCCTGAGCCAGAAAACCGGTTTGTTCTTTGGGTTGTTTTAATAAATGTAATACCAGTCGGAGAGCCGTTCGCTTACCTATTCCGGGCAATTGTGACATTTCGTTAACCGCTTTTTCTAATAATTTTGAAGAAAATTCCATAATTGCAAATGTACTAATTTGTTTATTTGTACCATAAGCTATTATTCATTCGATTTTTATAAATAGAAAAAAGTTCAAACAAATAATCCATTAAACAAAAAATTGTATTTTGGCTACTTTAAATCTAAAAAATGAGCCCAAGCACCATCTTACTTCTTATAATCGTTTATTTTGGAATTTTATTTTATATCTCTCATGCCGTCAGCAAAAAAGATAGTGGAAATGATACTTTTTTTAAGGCCAATAAAAATTCTAAATGGTATTTGGTTGCTTTCGGGATGATTGGAACAGCTCTTTCTGGGGTTACTTTTATCTCAGTTCCTGGAGAAGTTGGTGCGCCAACAGGAGAACAATTCAAATATTTTCAGTTTGTACTAGGAAATGCCATTGGATTTATAATCATCGCCAAGCTACTGCTTCCGTTGTATTACCGAATGAATCTGACCTCAATTTATGGCTATATCGAACACCGTTTAGGTATTTACTCTTATAAAACGGCTGCCACTATTTTCTTAATTAGTCGAACAATTGGTTCTTCTTTTAGATTATATCTCGTGGTTATTGTTCTTCAGCGCTTCGTTTTTGATTATTATAATATTCCGTTTGCTTTAACCGTTTTAATTTCGCTGGCTTTAATTTTTTCGTATACGTATCGCGGAGGTTTAAAGACGATTATTATTACAGACACTTTACAAACATTCTTCTTAGTTTCATCTGTTTTTTTGACCATCTATTTTATTTGCAGCAGTTTAGATCTAAGCATTTTTCAGGCTTTCGAAACCGTTAAAAACAGTAATTATTCTAAAATATTTTTCTTTGAAGATTTTATTTCCAGTAAATTTCATTTTGTAAAACAAATTCTTGGTGGTATTTTCGTAACCATTGCAATGGTTGGTTTAGATCAAGATTTAATGCAAAAGAACTTGAGTTGCGCCACCATTGGCGAGGCCCAAAAAAACATGTTTACTTTTACCGGAATTTTTGTACTTATTAATATATTTTTCCTGAGTGTTGGTGCTTTACTTTATATTTATGCCGAGAAAAATGGCATTGAAGTACCATTAGATTTAATTTCAGGAAAACCAAGAACCGATTTACTTTTTCCGGAAATCGCCTTTAATCATTTAACACTAATTCCTTCTGTAGTCTTCTTGTTGGGATTAACCGCAGCTACTTTTGCTACAACTGATTCCGCTTTAACGGCTCTAACCACTTCGTTTTGTGTTGATTTTTTAGGTATGGATAAAACCGAGAATTTAAACAAACCGAACATAATCCGAACCCGACATTTTATTCATGTTGGTTTTTCTTTTCTGATGTTCTTAGTCATTGTTTTTTTTAATTCCATCAATGATAGTTCGGTAGTCGGAATGATTTTTAGAGTAGCTTCATATACTTATGGACCGCTTTTGGGATTGTATTGCTTTGGATTATTTCTAAAATCTAAAACGGTCCAAGACAAACTCGTTCCATTTATATGCATTCTTTCCCCTGCGCTAACTTTCTTTATCAGCGAAAACTCTAAAACACTTTTCTTTGGTTATGTTTTTGACAATGAATTAATTATCATAAACGGTCTTATCACTTTTGTTGGATTACTGTTAATAAGCAAACCCGCAACAAAAGCGACACAGTTTTAATAACACCTTAATGGATTAAATGCAGATAGTAAAGTCTAATATTGATTTGTCGTCAATAAAACTAGTGTACAAGCCACTTCGACTTTTATATTATTTAATTGCAATAATTGATAGAACTCCGGATTTTCGGTTCCAGGATTGAAAATAACACGCTTTGGTTTAGCTTCAACTATATAATTATAATAATCGCGTTGACGTGTCGCATTGATGTAAAGTGTAACGGTATCTATGCTTTTTAACGGAATCGCTTTGGTTTGGATTTTTACACCTGCCACTTCACCAGCATTTTGTCCTAATGCAAGAACCGAATGTCCTTTATCAACGAGCATTGTAATCGCTTTAAAAGCATATTTTTCAGGTTTTGTTGTTGCACCAATGACTACTGTTTTCTTATTTTTCATTTTCTATAATTATATTTTGCAAAAGTAATCAAAAAAGGGTTAGAGGTTTAGCTATTTTAGTGTTTAGTTGCTCCGAGAACAAAACAACTTCCTAACACGAAATACACTTCTAAAATTTAAAATACACTATTTTTACAGCTTTAAACCAAACAACATGGATCTTTTCATCTATCTATTCGCCGCTTTATTTTCTGTATTAAATCCTATTGGAACAGTTCCTATTTTCGTGGGACTTACACATGAAGATTCTAAAAAAGAGCGTTCCAGAATTTCATTATGGACCGCTGTAAATGTCTTTATTATTCTTATCGTCTCTTTTTTTATAGGACAATATGTGTTGACTTTTTTTGGAGTCAGCATTGATGCGCTCCGTATTGCCGGAGGTATCATCATTGTAAGTTCTGGATTTTCATTGCTTTCGGGAAAATTCAACAAAAAGAGAGGTATTAATAAAAAAATAGAAACCGATGCGCAAAAACGAAATGATATCGCATTAACTCCATTAGCTATCCCAATGCTGGCAGGACCTGGTTCTATTTCATTACTTATTGCTTTTTATCAGGAGCACCATTCAACCCGGGAAATTATTATTTCTACTTTGGCTATTTTAGCAATTGCCATAGCCATTTTCGTTATCCTCAGAAGCGCACATTATTTAGCCAAAATACTTGGCGCATCCGGAATTGTAGCCATCTCCAGAATTGTAGGTTTCATAGTAATTGCCATTGGGATTCAATATATCGTAAGTGCCATCCTGAATATCATCAAAGGAAATTTACTTTAAAATAAAAACCCTGAAAAAGGATAAACTCTTTCAGGGTTATTTTTCTTATTTATGCTCTTGGCAAAAAAATCTCTGCCATCATACATCGGGCACTTCCTCCGCCACAAGCCTCGATAGTATCTAAGCTCGAGCTTAAAATAGTTACATGTTCTTCGAGTTGGGCAATTTGTTTTTTGGTCAAACTTTGATGTGCCGAAGCACTCATTACTAAATAGCGTCTGTCATCAGTTCCTTTAACCTCAAGCATATTTCCTGCAAAATTATTGACTTGGGCTTCTGTAATAAGAACAACTTCCTTTTCATCTCCTCTCAAACTTTCGAGTACCATTTTGCGTTCTTTTTTATCATCGATAGCATCGGCACAAATAACGGCAAACGTTTCTCCCAAACACATCATTACATTGGTATGATAAATCAATTTACGTTCTTGATTAACGGTTTGAAAAGCTTCGAAAATAACCGGTGTAAATTCAAAATCTTCACAGAATTCTATAAATAATTCCTCATCCGATCTTGGTGACAATGCGCAATAGGCTTTTCCGTTTTCTCGGTCTAAAACTAAACTTCCCGTTCCTTCCAAGAAAAAACCATCTTCCTCTGCCGAAGTATAATCCATAATATTATTAATTATGAATCCTTCTTCTTCCAGAATGTCCAAAATATCTTCACGCCGTTCCAGACGACGGTTTTCTGCAAACATAGGATATAAAGCGACATCTCCATTTTCATGAAAAGAAATCCAATTGTTTGGAAAAATACTATCTGGTGTATCAGGATTTAAAACATCATCCACTACAATAACCTCAACACCAACAGCTCTTAGTTTTGCAACAAAAGCATCAAATTCCTGTTGCGCTTTAGCATTTACTGTTGACGGCAAAAGACCATCAAGCACTTTCTGATAATAATTATTTACAGCGGTTTGCTCGTTCATACGAAACGCAACCGGGCGAATCATCAATATGGAATTGGTAGTTTGTTTCATTTTTATATTTTTTATTTTTCGCAGAAACGAATTGCAGTCGCTACGTTTTTTTTAATCTCTAATTAAAGGTAAAGTCGAACATCGTAATAATCCTTCTTGTTTTGCAATCTCTGCATACGGAATTTCTTCAACCGTAAAATTATTTGCCCGCAACCAATTGTTTAATCTCGTAAAATTTCTTTCGGACACCACTACATCTGGAGCAATAGAAAAAACATTTGAGTTCATATGATACATTTCTTCTCTTGTAATGTGAAATAGGTTTTCTTTTCCAAAAAGATTTACCAGAAACATATAATCAGCTTCTTCCCGAAATCCTCTTTTGTAAATAATTCCCTTGTCAGTTCCGACAGGCTGAAAACAACAATCTAAATGCAACGCATTATCACGCGCTTCAATTTTAGATTTTACTAAATCAAATTCTTTGACGATTTTATTTGGAAACAACTGTTTGATGTATTCAACACCTTGCCAATTTGTTCTTGCTGTAATGTAATCTTTATAATCGCTTCCTTTATAAGTACCAATAAAAATATAATTGTTCCATAGCATCACGTCGCCGCCTTCAATATGAACTTCCTCTGGAGGACGAACGACTTTTGCTGGATTTATTTGATCAATTACATATTGAATCGCATCTAATTCCCGTTCTCTATCCGGCAAAATATTCGATTTAATAAACGTATCGTCTATAACAAAGCCAATATCTCTTGTGAAAATTTGATTGTAATTTTCTATTAATTGGGGACGAAAAACAGTAACCTGATATTTTTTCAGTACGGCATTAAAAGCCTCCATTTCAACTACCATTTCAGATTCTTTTGGGTAAGTTCCCGCCAAAATGTGCTCTAATGATTTGGGATCATAAGCTTCTTCAATAGATGGTGTCGGCCCATTATTAATGGCCGTTCCTAAAACTACGGCACGCAGTCTTGAGGTTTCATTCTTTATATTTAATTCTAGCATATTTCTATTGAATTTTGACAAAGATAAAAAAATAAAAAAGCTTCACCGATTAGTGAAGCTTTTTAAGTTTATTTATTCCTGAGATCTCTTGAATTCCCTCAAAGGATATCCTACATATATTTGTCTTGGCCTTCCTATCGGCTCTTTGTTTTCACGCATTTCTTTCCATTGTGCAATCCATCCTGGCAATCTTCCAATTGCAAACATAACGGTAAACATATCCGTTGGAATTCCTAACGCTCTGTAAATAATACCAGAATAGAAATCTACGTTTGGATATAGATTTCTTGATTTAAAATAATCATCTTGCAAAGCAGACTCTTCTAATCTTTTTGCAATAGACAAAATTGGATCATCTACTCCTAAAGTAGATAAAACCTCATCTGCAGCTTTTTTGATAATTTTTGCTCTTGGATCGAAATTTTTATAAACTCTGTGACCAAATCCCATTAAACGGAAAGGATCATTTTTATCTTTGGCTTTCGCTAAATATTTGTCGGCATCACCACCATCTTTTTGAATGTCTTCCAACATTTCAAGAACAGCTTGATTAGCTCCACCGTGCAACGGTCCCCAAAGTGCAGAAACTCCTGCAGAGATTGAAGCAAATAATCCTGCATGAGAAGAACCCACCATTCTTACTGTAGATGTAGAACAGTTTTGTTCGTGATCTGCATGAAGAATAAAAAGTTTATCAAGTGCATTTATAACTACAGGATCTGGTGTATAAGGTCCCGTTGGTAATTCAAACATTAAATGCATAAAGTTTTCTACATATCCTTTTGTATTATCATAATAATTCAAAGGGAAACCCATACTTTTTCTATAAGTCCAAGTTGCAATAACCAAGAATTTACCCATGGTTTTACAAACTGCCTCATACATTTCTTTTTCATTCTCAGCATTTACTGACTTTGGATTGAATGCCGTTAAAGCACTTGTCAACGCCGATAAAACACCCATTGGATGTGCCGTTTTTGGAAAACCATCAATGATGCTTTTCATTTCTTCATTTACCAAAGTATATTTTCTGATATCAGTCTCATATTGCAATAATTGGCTGGCTGTTGGCAATTCACCGAAAATAACTAAATAAGACACTTCAAGAAAATGTGCTTTTTCAGCTAAATCTTCAATTGCATATCCACGGTAACGCAAAATACCCAACTCACCGTCCAGGAAAGTGATTTCACTCTTACATGAACCTGAATTTTTGTAACCTGGATCAAGAGTAATAACTCCCGATTGATCACGTAATTTACTAATATCGACAGCAGCCTCGTTCTCACTTCCTATAACAATAGGAAGCTCAAATTTGTTACCATCTATTTCTAATGTTGCTATTTTTGACATAATATAATAGGAAATAAACTTTATTAAATAATAATTACCAAATCTAAGGAATTCCGCATTAATTAAAAAATGAATATCGAAATGAAAATGTTAAAATTCAAAAAAAAAGCCACTTGCAAATGGCAAATGGCTTTTAAAATGCTATTTTGAAGAATTATTTTATTTTAAAGGCATTTTTACCTGGAAAATAAGCAGTATTTCCTAATTCTTCTTCAATTCTCAATAATTGATTGTATTTTGCCATACGATCTGAACGAGAAGCTGAACCTGTTTTAATTTGACCACAATTCAATGCTACTGCTAAATCTGCAATAGTATTGTCTTCTGTTTCTCCTGAACGGTGAGACATTACTGAAGTATACCCTGCATTTTTCGCCATGTTTACAGCTGCAATAGTTTCAGTCAAAGTACCAATTTGGTTTACTTTTACTAAAATTGAGTTTGCGATTCCTTTTTCGATACCTGTAGACAAACGCTCTACGTTAGTTACAAACAAATCATCTCCAACTAATTGTACTTTATCACCAATTTTCTCTGTTAATAATTTCCATCCATCCCAGTCATTTTCATACATACCGTCTTCGATAGAAATAATTGGATATTTAGCTACTAATTCAGCTAAATATTCCACTTGTTCTGCAGACGATCTGATTTTTCCTGTTTCTCCTTCGAATTTAGAATAATCATATTTACCATCTACATAAAATTCTGAAGATGCACAGTCAAGCGCAATCATAACTTCGTCTCCAAAAGTATAACCTGCTGCTTCTACAGCTTTTTTGATAGTATCTAAAGCATCTTCTGTTCCACCGGCTAAATTTGGTGCAAAACCACCTTCATCACCTACTGCTGTTGAAAGACCTCTATCGTGTAATACTTTTTTCAAGCTATGAAAAATCTCAGTTCCCATTTGCATTGCATGAGAAAAAGAAGTTGCTTTTACAGGGAAAATCATAAATTCTTGAAACGCAATCGGCGCATCAGAGTGAGATCCACCATTGATGATGTTCATCATAGGAACTGGCAAAGTGTTTGCCGAAACTCCACCGATATATCTGTATAAAGGAAGACCTAATTCATTTGCAGCTGCTTTTGCAACAGCAAGAGAAACTCCAAGAATAGCATTAGCTCCTAAACTTGATTTGTTTGGTGTACCATCTAAATCAATCATCATTTGATCGATTACATTTTGTTCAAAAACAGATGTTCCAATTAACTCTTCTGCAATTAAAGTATTAACATTCTTCACCGCATTCAAAACTCCTTTTCCTAAAAATGCTTTTCCACCATCACGTAATTCTACTGCTTCGTGTTCTCCTGTTGAAGCTCCTGATGGAACTGCTGCTCTACCCAAAACACCGTTTTCTGTAACTACATCAACCTCAATAGTAGGATTTCCTCTAGAATCAAAAATTTGTCTTGCGTGAATTTTAATAATAATACTCATATCAATTTATTTAAAATGTTGAACTTTTTATTTATAATTACAAATATATTACATCTTTTTTAATGATTATACAAAATTTTTGAATGTTATTAACGAAAACGTTGTAATTTTTAGACAAAAAAAGCTAAAATCCATTTTATAATTATTTTGTAGCCAAATGTTATATTTCTCCCGTTTAATTGAAAAAAAATGCACTTAAAAAAGTCCTAAACCCTTTAGCCATAAAAAATGGAAACTTTTTTATTTATTCACAAACACCTCAAAAATAAAAACAACATAAAACACTCATTATCAAATATTTAATTTAATTTTACATAGTCTTTTTGATGACACAAAACCAAGCTTAACCAGATATTAATCCTGAATTAATCATTTTAAAAAAAAGCTATAATGGAAACACATAAAAGCATAAAAACGATCAATAATTCTAAAGAAATTATCGAATCATTGAGCCATTCTTCTTCAGCATTAGAAACTCTGGAAGACTTAGACCCTTTAATGGAATATATCGGAACTGCAAAATATGTTTTGCTTGGCGAAGCCTCTCACGGAACACATGAATACTATACTTGGAGAGCTAAAATCACCCAACGTCTCATTCAGGAAAAAGGTTTTTCTTTTGTAGGTGTTGAAGGTGACTGGCCGGACTGCTATCGCTTAAATCGATTTGCAAAAGGATATTCAAACTCAGGAACCGACTTATACAGCGTAATAAGTGAATTCAACCGATGGCCAACCTGGATGTGGGCAAATTGGGAAGTTGCCGCATTTATAGACTGGTTGAAAATTTATAACGAAAATCGGTCCTCAGATAAACGAATCGGATTTTACGGATTGGATGTTTACAGTTTCAGAGAATCAATGCATTCGATAATTGAATATCTTAAAAAAAATGACTCGAAAGCACTTCAAAGTGCGAAAAAAGCAATGGAATGTTTTGAACCTTTTGGCCAGGATGAAGGGCAATCTTATGCAAGAGCTTCGGCTCTGGTTCCTGAATTATGCGAAAAAGAAGTTCTGCAAATGCTTACTGAAATAAGAACTAATGCCGAAAATTATAATTCGGACGCCGAAAATGTTATGAGTACAGAACAGAATGCATTCGTAGCAAGAAACGCTGAAAAATATTATCGGGCTATGATAAAAAGAGGTTCGGCATCTTGGAATATTCGCGACGAGCATATGGTTTCTACAATAGAACGCCTGATGAAATTTCATGGTAAAGAAGCCAAAATAATTGTTTGGGAACACAACACTCACATTGGTGATGCGCGCGCTACAAATATGGCCAGCGAAGGAATGGTCAATGTAGGACAATTATTGAGAGAACAACATTCAAATGATGGAGTTGTAGCAGTAGGTTTTGGTTCCTATAAAGGAAGTGTAGTTGCCGGACGAAATTGGGGTGATGACATGAGAAAAATCAAAGTCCCTGAAGCCACCGAAGGAAGCTGGGAACATTATTTTCATCAAGCAAGCAAAGGAAAAAACAGATTACTCTTGTTGAATAAACTTAAAGATAAAAAAAACTTCGGCTCACCTATAGGACATCGCGCCATTGGGGTTGTTTACAATCCTGAACACGAAAGATTCGGGAATTATGTTCCAACTATTTTACCGGAACGCTATGATGCTTTTATCTTTCTTGATGAAACAACCGCTTTACACCCGATACACATTCAAACCGAAAAAAATCAAGTTCCGGACACTTATCCTTTTGGGATATAAAGCTTTCATTGCGCATAAATTGTCTTTAAAAATCAGTTTTGCTATTAGCACAGAATGGTTTAGTTTCTGTTGATACTATTGCGTTTTGCCCTTTCCGTTGAAACAACCGAAAAGTGACTAAAAAACCAAGTTGAATACTAAAACAAAAAAACTATCTTTGCGCCATGGAAAAAGAACATCTAATATTCGGAATACGAGCCATTATCGAGGCTATACAATCAGGGAAGGAAGTAGACAAAGTCTTTATACAAAAAGAAATTTCAGGCGAGTTAATGAAGGACTTGATGAAAGTGATGAAACGCGCTAATGTAAATTTCTCTTACGTTCCGGTTGAAAAATTAAACAGACTAACACCAAACAACCACCAAGGTGCCGTAGCCAGCATATCGCCTATTGGTTTTATTGATTTGGAACATTTAGTTGAAGCTACAATTGAATCAGGCAAAGTGCCTTTGTTTTTAATATTAGATCAAATATCAGATGCGCGTAATTTTGGTGCTATCATCAGAACTGCTGAATGTACTGGCGTAAACGGAATTATAGTTCAAAAAGCCGGTTCTGCTCCTGTAAATGGAGACACGGTTAAAACATCTGCAGGTGCTGTTTTTAATGTGCCTATTTGTAAAGTAGAACATATTAAAGATGCTATTTTTTACTTGCAAGGTTCTGGTATAAAAACCGTTGCCGCTACCGAAAAAACAGAACAAACCATTTATGACGTTAACCTGAAAGAATCAGTTGCTATAATAATGGGTTCTGAAGATCGCGGTATTAACCCTTCTGTGCTAAAAATTGTTGACGAAAAAGCTAAATTACCTATGTTTGGAACCATCGGTTCTTTGAACGTATCAGTTGCTTGTGGCGCATTTTTATACGAAGCGGTAAGACAAAGAAGTTAGATAATAGCGGATTCCAATTGCGGATATACTATTAAAAATTAAATATAAAAAGGAATCAAGACTACGGTTTTGATTCCTTTTTTTTGTTGGGCAGAACAGTATAAATTACAGGTAAATTTATAGAAAAATAAGGTTGAAATTCCTCTTCCGGTTCTACTTTTGGCAGGTTTACAAAATTGCCGTTTTCATCAAAACGCTGCAGAAATTTATCTTCGTTCGGATTAAAATCAGGATGTTCCCAATCGTATTTTGGCACCTTTTTATATTCGGATGTTTTGTAAAGCAACGAAAGCGCCAATCCGGTTACCAATCCGGCTAAATGTCCTTCCCACGAAATGGTTTCATCGACTTTTGGAAAAACATACCAAACCATTCCGCCGTAAACGACAACAACTGCAAGCGACAAGGCTACTAACCGATAATATTTTGTCAGGATTCCTTTGAAAAAAATAAAACTGACTAAGACATATACCAAACCACTGGCGCCAATGTGGTAATTCCCGCGTCCGATTATCCAAGTTAAGATTCCTGACACCAATATTCCGTACCCAATAACGGCCAAAGCTTGCTTAGAATAGAAAAATTGCAATGCTGCCAACAATACCAATAATGGCAATGAATTATTATATAAATGCTCAATATTTGAATGAATAAATGGACTGAAAATTATGCCTTGTAAACCGGAAAAGGTTCTGGGGTTTATTCCGTTTTGAACAAAATCGAAATCAAAACGGATTTCAAGCCAAAAAACAAACCACAGGGTCAGGACAAAAAATAAGGGAAGTAAGATAACGGAATTTGTAAATTTAAAATGGTTATCCATTGTGGCTTTGGGTTGGTTAGATGTTTTTTATAAATCAAATAGTTGTCCAAAAATATTTTAATGCTATTTTGTCATAGTACACAAAAATAGTGTTTTGAAAAGGAATGCCTAGCCCAGACCGAAGTGAAAAGCCCGCAGCCGGAACCGCTAATTTTTCTCGCCGGAAAAGAGCGACCGGAGGAAGCTCCTTTTATGGTTAGAAAAATAGCGGTTCTGGCGAGGACTTGAAACGGAGTGCTGGAAATTGCTTCGGAAAATTATACTCGAAAAAACTCAAAATTATGTAATTTTACCAAATGGAAGCACCACTGGCAGAACGCATACGCCCACAAAAATTAGAAGATTATATCAGTCAATCGCATTTGGTGGGACCAAACGGCTCTTTGACGCAACAAATTGCAAAGGGAATTATTCCATCTTTAATTTTTTGGGGACCACCGGGAACGGGGAAAACGACTTTGGCACAAATTATTGCGCAGGAATCGAAGCGCCCGTTTTATATTTTGAGCGCTATAAATTCCGGGGTGAAAGATATTCGGGATGTGATTGAGAAAGCGAAACAAAGTGGCGGACTTTTTACTACCAAAAATCCGATTCTTTTTATTGATGAGATTCACAGGTTTAGTAAATCACAACAGGATTCGTTGCTGGCTGCGGTCGAAAAAGGCTGGATTACGCTTATTGGCGCCACGACCGAAAATCCGAGTTTTGAGGTGATTCCGGCTTTATTATCGCGTTGTCAGGTTTATATTTTGAATGCTTTTACGAAACAGGATTTAGAAACATTGCTGCAACGCGCCATGACGACGGATGTGATGTTGCGAGAGAAAAAAATAAATTTAGTAGAATCGGAAGCTTTATTGCGCCTTTCGGGAGGCGACGGACGCAAGTTGTTGAATATATTTGAGTTGGTTGTAAATGCTTCAGAAGCCGAGGAAGTGACTATTACAAATGACCGCGTTTTTGAATTGGTGCAACAAAATACGGTTTTGTATGACAAAAGTGGCGAACAACATTATGATATTGTTTCGGCATTTATAAAATCAATCCGCGGAAGTGATCCTAACGGCGCTGTGTATTGGCTTGCCAGAATGATTGAAGGTGGCGAAGATGTGAAATTTATTGCCCGACGAATGTTGATTCTTTCGAGCGAAGATATTGGAAATGCCAATCCGACTGCTTTTATTATGGCGAATAATACTTTTCAGGCGGTGACAACGATTGGTTATCCCGAAAGTAGAATTTTGCTGAGCCAATGTGCTATTTATTTAGCTACTTCCCCAAAAAGTAATGCTTCGTATTTAGCGATTGGAAACGCGCAACAATTAGTGAAACAAACCGGAGATTTACCGGTTCCCATTCATTTGCGTAATGCGCCAACTAAATTAATGAAGGAATTGGGGTATGGCGAAGATTATAAATATTCACATGATTATGCTAACAATTTTGCCGAACAGGAATTTCTGCCTGATGCGGTCAGCAATACTGCTTTGTATGTTCCGGGAAATAATTCGAGAGAAAACTCAACTAGGGAATTTCTTAAAAACCGTTGGAAAAATAAATATGGATATTGAATGTAGTGTGAATCGTGAGTGGTGAATAATATAAAGAAAAACGTCTTGATTACTCAAGACGTTTTTCTTTATATTATTTAGAAAAGTTATTTAACCTTCTTAATCTGAAATCTAGAACTTAACGTTTACTTTTTCGGAAATCAACTTGTCGTTTTGGTAATATTCAAAAAACCATTGATTGTCTTTTGCTATCAAAACGCCTTGAACTTCTCCTTTTGCAGCGGTATAATAATCTTTGACAGATGTTTTATAAATTTTCATAATGACTTTAGGTTCACTATTAATTAATTGAAATCCTGTAGGTGTAGGCTGTGCATAAAGTAAAC
This sequence comes from Flavobacterium lacustre, assembly GCF_027474525.2. Classification (NCBI taxonomy): domain Bacteria; kingdom Pseudomonadati; phylum Bacteroidota; class Flavobacteriia; order Flavobacteriales; family Flavobacteriaceae; genus Flavobacterium; species Flavobacterium lacustre. The sequence goes on along the minus strand of NZ_CP114882.2, from coordinate 1,684,857 downwards.
CAGAATCTACACTTTCTGAAACCTTATTATCAATTACCGAAATTACCGGAGTCACTGTCACTACCGGATTTACTTCTTGTGCTACAGCTGCTTTTACAGGTTCTGCCGCAGCTACAGGAACTGCTGCTCCATTGTATTTGTACCCTAAATCATTAACAAATTGAAAAGCTTTATTGAGTGCTTCGTTATAAGCAACTCCATAATCTTTCTCTTTACTTTTCCCCATTTCAGATTGAAAAACAATTTTTCCTTGACAATCTGAAAGAGTGATAAAAAGTTTAGTTATCAAAAATGCATTCACTTTTTTCACATCTACATACAACAAACTACATCTGTCATTGAATTCTGTTGGAATGGCTTCATTTTCATAAAAAGCTTCAAAACCGGCCTTTTTGAGATCAAATTTTGTTAATGTATTAAGACGATACTGATTTTCGGTTTTTAGAAAATCGTATTTTAAAGGAACAATTACGGCTTTGTAATCGTTTACGGATTGTGAGAAAGAATAACTCACCACAAAAAAGAGCAGAAATAAGAAACGTGTTTTCATAATTATAAATATTTTTTTAGTTCTAATAAATGATTAATTTGTACGATGTTTTGGGAAACATCGACTTTGTTTGCATTAAAAAAAATTGCTTCTAACCCCACATCTAATGCACCTTGAACATCTGCTTCTAAACAATCACCAATCATGATGCTGTTTTCTTTTTTGGCTTTGGCCAAATCTAAAGCGTATTCAAAAATAATGGGATTTGGCTTCTTCACTCCCGCCATTTCCGAATTTGTAATTGTTTGAAAATAGCTGCCAATCTTTGAATTACTGATTTTCTTATATTGAACTTCTGCAAAACCGTTTGTAATAATATGGAGCGTATAATTCTTACTCAAATAGTCCAAAATCTCAAAAGTTCCTTCAAACAAATTATTATTTTCAGGCAATAATCGAATATAATCCTCTGCTATCTGGTCAATTTCAGCATCCGAAATAGTATACTGGAGCGCATCAAATGAATGTTTCAATCTAGCATAACGCAATTCTGCATGCGTAATTTTATCATACTGGTATAATTTCCAACAAGCCTGATTTATCGGGACATATTTCTCAATAAATGCCGCCGTTTCAATAGTTGGATGGTTTGTATTGAAAATAGTTTCAAATGTCAATTCCGAATTTTTATCAAAATCCCAAAGGGTGTGATCTAAATCGAAGAAGATGTGTCTTATATTCGTATTTTTCATTGTAGTATTCTAGAATATTCCTTCATCAACAAAACTAAAGTAATTATTTTCGGTAACAATCAAATGATCCAGAATTTTTATTTCTAAACTGTCTCCGGCGACTTTCAACTTTTTTGTAATTTGTTTATCCGCATCACTTGGAATCAAAGTTCCCGAAGGATGATTATGACAAAGAATCAGTGCAGTTGCTCCCATTTCTAATGCTGTTTTAAAAACCAAACGAACATCAACCAGCGTTCCCGTAATTCCGCCTTTGCTTAATTGTGATTTTGAAATTACTTTATTCGAATTATTCAAATACACAATCCAAAATTCTTCATGCGGCAACTCACCAATAATAGGTTGCATGATTTCAAAAATCTTCTTGCTTGAAGTAATTTTTATCAATTCAACTGCATCTTCTGCGCGTCTTCGCCTACCTAATTCCATTGCTGCGATTATCGAAATGGCTTTGGCTTCACCGATTCCTTTAAAACTCATCAATTGTGAAATGGACAATTTTCCTAAAGCATTTAAATTATTATCGACACTCGACAAAATTCGTTTGCTTAAATCCACTGCCGATTCACTGCGACTTCCCGAGCCAATCAAAATAGCAATCAGTTCGGCATCACTCAAAGCACTTTTGCCTTTTAGCATTAGTTTTTCGCGTGGTTTATCATCTTCGGACCAATGGGTTATCGGAAAATTATTTTGTTCCATTTAGCATTTATAAGTATTTGGGGGCAACCTTAAAAAAAGGATTCTACATGCAAAACTAACCTATCAATTCCTTCACCTCATCAAAATTCAATCCGCCATAATTACCGGAACTCATCAATAATAATGCTGAATTTTCTAAATTCAAATGAAACAAATAGTCTTTGAAATCTTTTGGATTCGTATAAATAATTAAATCTTCTCTGTTGAATGCTTTCGCAATTTGCTCATAAGTCACTTCTTCGAGCTGTTTGATTTTCACGGCATCGGGCGAGTAAAAAACAACTGCTTTGTCCGCATATTCTAAAGCTCCTTCGTATTCTTTCAGAAATTCGGCATTCAAACTACTGTAGGTATGCAATTCTAAACAAGCTACCAAAGTTCGATTTGGATATTGCTCTTTTACGGCTTTTGTAGTCGCTGAAACTTTACTTGGCGAATGCGCAAAATCTTTATATGCAACTTTAGTTTTGCTTTCGGCAATTTTCTCCAATCGTTTAGAAGCGCCTTTGAAACTGGCAATAGCTTCGTAAAAATCAGCTTCATCAACGCCCATATTTTGACAAATCCATTTGGCTCCAGCCAAATTATTTAAATTATGGGCACCAAAAACTTCAATTGGCATAGCGCCTTCGGGAGTTTCTAAAAGAGTAACGCCATCATTAACCGTATATTTTGGAGTATGATACGCTAATTTCCGGATTGGATTCGTCGCTGCTTCTGCAACACGCTTTACTTCGGAATCATCTTCGTTATAGACTAAGATTCCTCCATTTGTAATTTTTTCAATAAAAATCTCAAACTGCTCTACGTAATTTTCATACGTTGGAAACACATTAATATGATCCCAAGCAATTCCAGAAATCAAAGCAATATTAGGTTGGTACAAATGAAATTTCGGTCTTCTGTCTATTGGCGAAGACAAATATTCATCACCTTCCAATACCATAAAATCATTAGAATCGGTAAGATGAACCATAGTGTCAAAACCTTCTAATTGAGCGCCAACCATATAATCTACTTCAATATTATGATAATGCATAACATGTAAAATCATTGAAGTGATAGTCGTTTTTCCGTGAGAACCACCAATAACAACACGTGTTTTATTTTTAGATTGTTCGTATAAAAATTCCGGATAAGAATATATTTTCAATCCTAATTCCTGTGCTTTCAACAACTCCGGATTATCAGCTTTGGCATGCATTCCCAGAATTACAGCTTCAATATCCGAAGTGATTTTTTCGGGAAACCAACCTAATGCTGCAGGCAAAATCCCTTTTTTGTCTAAACGTGATTTTGATGGTTCAAAGATAGCATCGTCACTTCCGGTAACTTGGTATCCTTTATTATGCAATGCTAAAGCGAGGTTGTGCATGGCGCTACCGCCAATCGCTATGAAATGAGTTCTCATATATTTTTCTTTGGTGATGAATTTAATGATTTAATTTTTTGTAAAATGGCATTGGCCTTCTCCGGCTCATTCATTTTATTTTTATACAAATTAGCTAGCATTTGATAGCTTGTCCTGGAACCGCTTATGGCAATTGCCTTTTTATATTGTTGTTCAGCAGCAGTGTATCTTTTGAAATATTCATCGATATGACCTCTGGATAAATACCCGTCAATTGGAGATACTTTTAATAATTCGTTTGAATACCGTATGGCTTTCGATTGACTTCCTCCAACAATTCCGGGCAACTGCAAATTTAATTCTATTAAAGCCCAGCGTGCTTCTATATGTTTTGCATTAAGCGCAATTGCTTTTTCAAAGGAACCCCTTACTTCATCAATCATTCCGAGTGCTTTGAATTTACTTACTTCTTTAGCTTTCATTCCTAAAGCACCTCCATATTTATAGTAATAATTAGCTTCGGCTGGTTTTAATTGTTTTAGTTTTTTATAGTAACTAATGGCTTTATCCCAAGATTTATAATTTCCCGCAATGTCACCCAAATATTCGATAGCTTTTAAATTAGAAGGATTTTCTTTTAAAAATTGCTCAAAAAGAGGTTGCGCTTGTTCAAACTTGTCTTCTTTGAATAGTTTTTCGGCAGTATCAAAACTAGATTGAGACCAAATCATCAGGGGAAAGAATAAAAAGAGAACTATAATTTGTTTCATACTTCAAAAATAGGAAAATTTATAATTCTAATCTATTAACGTTTCAAAAGGTTTAACAATAAAAAACCGCCTTATCTCGTATTGAAAACGAAATAAGGCGGTTTAAATTTTAGAAAAAAGGAACTATTTCACAATTGTCATTTCATCAACAATATGTTTCGCACCTGCATATTTATCGATTATCCAAAGTACATATCGAATATCAAGATTGATGGTGCGTTGCAACTTTTTATCAAAAATAACATCACCTGCCATGGCTTCAATATTTCCATCGAAGGCAACTCCTATTAATTCTCCTTTTCCGTTAAGTACCGGAGAACCTGAGTTTCCTCCTGTAATATCATTGTCTGTAAGGAAATTGACTGGCATATACCCTTCTTTATCTGCATACTGACCAAAATCTTTTGCCTTATTCAATTCTAATAATCGTGCTGGCAAATCAAATTCCGAATCCCCAGCTTTATACTTATTAACCATTCCGGTCATTGTGGTATAATTATTTGTTTTAGCATCATTACGCTTGTCTGCCGGTAAAGCACGAACTTTTCCGTAGCTCAATCTCAAGGTTGAATTTGCATCCGGATACTGAATGGCATTCATTTTAGATTCACGCAATCCTTCAACCATAACACGATACGATGTAGCAAAATCATTTTCTAAAACCGTTTGTTCCTCCGATTTAGCTCTAATTTTTGCCATCAAATCATTTGAAATTACAAACAATGGATCTGTAGCAATGTTTTCTGGTTTTGGATTATTTAGGAATGCCAACACACTTTCTTTGGAAGCGAAAATACTTTTTGCCACAGCATCATTTACATATCCTGTAAAATCTCCTTTATTTTCGGCTGACAATTGAGCAACAACTGGAGCAATTCCGTATTCTGAGGCTTTTGAAACGTACAAATTCAACTGAGCTACCAAAATATCTTTTTCTAAAGGCGCATAAAAATCAGTATAAACCGTTTCGATTAAAGCATTTAATTTAGGCAATAATTCTGTTCTCTTAGCTTCATTTTCTTTGTAATATCCAACAAGTGAATTTCCTAAAGTAGCCACCGAAGCACCATATTTTGAAGTTCTCAGCAATTGTGTCAAATAATTATCATGACGTGATTTCAAATCCGTTTTGGCATAATAATTATTAATGGTAGCAATTACATTCCCGTATTTTTGTTTGTTATTGGCTTTATTGGCCCAAACATTAAATTTAGTTTCTTGAGCGGTTTTTGTTTTTGCAGTTCCAGCTTTGGTCAAAGCATCAATCATTCCTTGACGGTTTTTCCAATAATTCGCTGTCGAAGCATATTTAGACGCATATTGTAATTTTACAGTAGCATCTTTATCCATATACTTTTTCATTTGGTCCATTCCTGTTTTAGCACCTTCTACCCAGGCAGGATAAGCAAATTTTACATTTTGTTCGATTCCGCTTGCTGGCACCCAACGGTTTGTTCTTCCTGGATATCCTAAAATCATGGCAAAATCATTCTCTTTAACACCTTGCAAACTTACCGGCAAATAATGTTTAGGTTGTAAAGGCACATTTTCTTTTGAATAATCTGCTGGATTTCCGTCTTTATCAGCGTAAACTCTAAACATAGAAAAATCTCCCGTATGACGCGGCCATTCCCAGTTATCAGTATCACCTCCAAATTTTCCAACACTTTCCGGCGGTGTTCCTACCAAACGAACATCTTTATAATCTTGGTAAACAAAATAATAATATTCATTTCCTTGAAAGAATGGACGAACGGAAACGGTATATTTCCCGCCTTCGTTATTTTCTTTTTCAATCAAAGCGATTTCTTGTTGAATCACTTTATTTCTTTCTTCCTCTGTCATTTTATCATTGACTTTTGATAAAATTCTTTTGGAAACATCATCCATACGAACGAAAAAACGAACGTAAAGTGATTTTGGTTTCAGTTCGGCAGTTTTGTCTTTTGCCCAAAAACCGTCTTTTAGATAATTTTGTTCTGCCGTAGACAGTTCTGCAATAGCATTGTATCCACAATGGTGGTTGGTCAATACTAATCCTTCTTTCGAGACAATTTCAGCAGTACATCCTCCATTGAATTGAACAACGGCATCTTTCAAACTGTGATTGTTAATACTGTAAATTTCTTCGGCTGTCAATTGCAAGCCCATTTTTTCCATATCTCTATGGTTCAATCTTTCGATAAACATCAAGAACCACATTCCTTCGTCAGCTTTCACGGGGAAAGTCAACAAACACATGGCTAAGAATAAAACTACTTTCTTCATAATTTTGAATATATTTTTAGTGATGCTAATATAAGTCATTTTCGTAATCTAACCCCTATTTTACATCTAAAAACAAAATCAAACTATTGATTATTACTTAAATTTTAAGAATTACATAATTCAATACAAAAAAAAAGTGCCCTATTACTAGAACACCTTTTGGTATATAAATGATAACGGTTAGTCATTCAACATTTTCCATAATTTATCTTTCAATTCTGACAAACCTTGTTGGGCAACAGAAGAAATGAACATATAAGGAATGTCTTTGAAAGCGACATCTAATTCTGTTTTCAACTCGGCTTTGAGCTCATCATCCAGCATATCGCATTTTGATATTACCAATAATCGCTCTTTATCAAGCATTTCTGGGTTATATTTCGTCAATTCGTTTACCAAAATATCATATTCTGCTTTGATATCCGGTGTATCTACAGGAACCAAAAACAACAAAGTCGAATTACGTTCAATATGACGTAAGAAATAATGTCCAAGACCTTTTCCTTCGGCAGCACCTTCGATAATCCCCGGAATATCAGCAATTACAAACGATTGAAAATCTCTGTACGCTACAATTCCAAGATTTGGTTTTAAAGTGGTAAACGGATAATCAGCAATTTTAGGTTTAGCAGAAGTCAAAACAGACAATAAAGTTGATTTTCCAGCATTTGGAAAACCTACCAATCCTACATCGGCCAAAACTTTAAGTTCCAGAATCACATCCATTTCTACACCAGGCAAACCCGGTTGAGAATATCTTGGCGTTTGATTGGTTGAACTTCTAAAATGCCAGTTTCCTAAACCTCCTTTTCCACCACGGGAAAGGATTTGTTTTTCGCCGTCTTCGGTGATTTCGAATAAGGTTTCTCCGGTTTCTTTATCTTTTACAACGGTTCCTAATGGCACTTCGATGTATTTATCATCGCCGTCAGCACCTGTACTACGGTCACCACCACCATCACCACCGTGACCTGCTTTGATGTGACGCGCAAATTTGAGGTGAAACAAAGTCCAAAGTCCTTTGTTTCCTACTAAATAAACGTGTCCTCCACGACCACCATCACCACCATCAGGCCCACCTTTTTCAATAAATTTTTCTCTATGCAAATGCGTAGATCCTTTCCCTCCTTTTCCGGAAGAAACATATATTTTTACGTAATCTACAAAATTCCCTTCTGTCATTATTTTTGGGTTTTGGCTTTTGGGTTTAAGGTTCTAGGTAAAACTAACACCCAGAACCCAACACCTAATTACCTATTTTTACTTTTTTAAGGCTTTCACCATCACTTTATCAATCTTCACGCCATCCATATCGATAACTTCCAACTCAAATTTTTGCCAAATCAATTTTTCTCCCTGTTTAGGGATATGCGAAAGTTCGGTCATTATAAGTCCACTTACAGTGGTTACTTCATAATCATTTATTAATTCATCTAACTCGAAATACGTTAAGAAATCATGTAACGAATAATGTCCGTCTACCAGCCAGCTTCCGTCCTCGCGTTCTATTAATTGAAAATCATCTTTATAAAAATCTGATGCATCACCAACTAATGCTTCCAGAATATCATTCAACGTAATTACACCTTGAAAAACGCCGTATTCATCGGAAACAAAGGCATAATGAATTCCTGTTTTCTTGAATTCTTCTAATGCGGTGTAGGCTGTTGTTTGCTCCATTATAAATGGGGCTTCGGTCATGATTTCTGTCAAATTGAAATTGTCTTTTTCAAAATGGGCAAAAATATTTTTCAGGTTCACTACACCAACTATATCATCATAATTGTTTCCGTAAACCGGATAAATAGAATGCAGTTCTTTTAGCATCAATTCTTTAACTTGTTCTTTATCTGAATCTGAAGGTAAGAAAACCACTGATTTCCTGTGGGTCATCAATGAATTGACTTTTCTGTCTCCGATATGAAAAACTCGCTCTACAATATCTTGTTCTATTTCCTGTACTTCTCCACCTTCTGTTCCTTCTTTGATGATGGCTTTTATTTCTTCTTCGGTTACTTTTCCGTCAGCGGTTGGTTTTATTTGCAAAATATCCAATAAAAAATCCGTTGATGTGGTCAGCATCCAAATGAATGGTGCGGTAATAATCGAAACCATTTTCATGGGCAAAGCCACTGCTTTTGCAATTGACTCTGGATGATTCAAACCAATTCTTTTGGGCAATAATTCTCCTAAAACTAAGGAGAAAAAAGTCAAAACTACTACTACAATTCCTACTGCGACTGAATGTGCATATGGTTTTAGTATTTCGAATCCTTGTACAAACGTTTCTACATCGGCGGTTATTTTATCACCACTGTAAATACCGGTCAATATTCCTATAAGTGTAATTCCGATTTGTACTGTGGACAAAAATTTGTTTGGAGAATTGGCCAAATCGAGTGCTATTTTGGCACTTTTATTTCCTTTTTTTGCCGCGGTTTCTAATCTATTTTTCCTAGCCGAAATCAATGCGATTTCCGACATCGAGAAAACTCCGTTGAGGAGTATTAGAAAAAATATTATTAGTATTTCCAATTTTTAATGTATTCGTTAATATCTCTTGCTGTTGTTTGATTTTAGCCCAGATGGCAGTGAAAAGCCCGGAGCTAAAAAAACTAATTTTTCCTGCCTGAAAAGAGCGACCGGAGGAAGCTCCTTTTGAGGTATGGAAAAATAGTTTTTTTAGCGAGGACTTGTAACGTACAGCTGGATTAGCTCCTACAAACTGTCAATTACGCTGCTTACTCTTTCGGTAATTTCTGCGATAGAACCAATTCCGTTCACGGCATGAAATTTTCCTTGATTTTTATAATAATCCATTAAGGGAGCTGTTTTTTCATTGTACTCCTGGTAACGGTTTCTGATTTTATCTTCGTCTTGATCGTCTATTCTTCCGCTGGTTTTTCCTCTTTCTAATAATCGTGCGATTAGAATTTCATCATCGGCTTCTAGTGCAATTGTTGCAGCTACTTTTGAACCAATTGTCGTCAAAAAGGCGTCTAATGCTTCGGCTTGTGAAATTGTTCTTGGGTAACCATCGAACAAAATTCCGTTTGTATCCGGATGTTTGTTTACTTCGTCAATCAGCATTTTTGTGGTCAATTCGTCTGGAACTAAATCGCCAGCGTCCATGTACACTCTTGCTTCTTTACCTAACTGGGTATCGTTTTTTAGATTGTAACGAAATACATCTCCGGTAGAAATGTGTGTTAATTTGTATTTTTCTTTCAAAAATTCAGCTTGTGTTCCTTTTCCTGCGCCTGGTTTCCCAAATAAAACAATGTTAATCATAATGTATTTTGCGTGTAGTTAGTCTTTTAATTGATATACTTCTGGTAAATTTCTGCCTAAACCATCATAGTCGAGTCCGAAACCTACGATGAATTTATTTGGAATTCTTATGCCTACGTAGTCTATTTTAAGGTCTTTTTTATAGGCTTCCGGCTTTAAGAAAAGAGTAGCAATCTTGAAATGTTTTACGTTTTGTTTTTTGAATAATTCTTTTAATTCTAAAAGGGTATTTCCGGTATCAACGATATCTTCGATTATAATAACGGTACGTCCGGTTAAATCCTGATTGATTCCGATGAGTTCTTTTACGGTTTCGGAAGAAGAAGTTCCTTCATAGGATGCCATTTTTATAAATGATACTTCGCAGGGACGCTTGTATAATTTCATAAAATCAGAAACTACCATGAAAGCACCGTTTAAAACACCTACAAAAACTGGTGTTTCATCGAAAAAATCATCTTGAACTTGAGCAACTATTTTAGCGATTGCAAAATCTATTTCTTGGGCAGAAATAAACGGAACAAATTGTTTATCGTGAAGTTGTATCATTATTTACTATTTTAAAATAATGTGCAAAGATACTGAATTCGGATTTGACAACTAACAATTAATTTGGATTTTCAAATCAAATTATTCAGTAATCGTATTGATTGGAGTAATTTATTCCGAATAACAAGATCTTATTTGAATACTAATAATTTAGCCACTTCTGTACTATTCTCTTTTTCAGAAAAAACAGTACAGAAGTGGCTAATAAAACCGTTTGCTAAAGATTATTTATTGATGCTTTTTTTAGTTCCATTTGTAATTACAACTCCGGCATAACAAGAAGCAACTAATAAAGCACCGTAAATCCATTCGTTTATAGGTGATGCAGGCACATCTTCTACATTATCATCAAATGCAGGAGCTGTCTCCTCTGCGAAACAAATTATATTAGTCATTAAAAATAGTACAACTAACATCATTTTAGTCTTATTCATAAAATTGTATATTTAAAATAATTAATTAACGATGATTTTTTGGGTAGATATTCGTCCTTCCTGTTTCATTTTTACCCAATATACTCCTTTAGCTGATGATTTTGAAGGCTCTATTTTCAGCGTATTAGCATCTATATTCGTCGTCTTAAATGGTATTTTTTGCCCCAATACATTAAAAATTTCGATTTCTATATTTTGAATATCAGAACTTGAACTCATCATAAACCAACCGTCTTTAACTAGGTTTGGATAAAGTTTTAATCCTGATTCTAATTCGTTTGATTTAATGTCTAATGTTGAACTCGCTTTGAACACAATATTAAATCTACTGGAAGAAACAGATTGCGCATCGGAACTAAGAACAGAATAATTATAAGTCACAACACCTGTTGCTGGAATTTCAGTATAAGTTTGCGTAAAATTGTCTAATAAAAATGGTGTTACCCCCTCTATATTACTTGCTTCAGCAACAATAGTATAATTTGCATTGCGATATTGATTAACATGAAGCGGAACTATTTCTTCTGCTTGTGGCAAAGCTCTTCTTTCTATACTTAATAAAGTTGTATTGTTTTTGGTTGCAAAATTTTCGTCAAGGTTCGTAAATTTATTAGCATCATTACTGTTTACTTCATTACTATTCTCCGAACCAAATTGTATCAACAAAGCATCGGCAGATTTTCCTGATGTTAAAAAAGCATTGGCTTCGTATAATTCCAACCTTAAACTTGAAGTCACGTCTGCCTTTCTAAAAACATTGACATTAGCGGTACTTACTTGTTTATAAGCCTCTTGAAAACTAAGCGAAGGCGAACCCGCGACATCTGTTTTCACAAAACAGCCTTGCCAAGGTTGCAAGTATTTAGTTGCCGAAGATGTATTAGGAACTTTGTCCCCTGTTCCAACGTCAACAGAAACGTAACCTCCTCTAAGATTCAACGTAGGATCCCATATATAATAAAAAACCTTATTTAAATTTGTTGACGCCTGCAATACTTGATTCATGTCAACAGGTGATTGATATGGATTCCCAATAAAATTATATCCACCTGCATTTGAATTAAGATCGGTTATTACTTTGGTTCCTGTATACAAAGTTCCCGTAGCTCTTAGCACCGTATTGGTTAGCGCAGGTGTATTTGTATTTAGGTTAGTACTTCTATCCCCTCTCACTAATAGTCTATACGGGAATCCTGATTCTAATGTAGTTACATCTGTATTTAATACCGTAACCCAAGCACCAGAACTATTATTAAATGCATACATGGAAGCATTTGTAGTCTGTGTAGCATCAAAACCATTGGCGCCGGAAACAGAACCTGTGATATGTGTACCAAAACCTGGATTTGGATTATTGTTTGTAGTTGTCGTATTATTATTTACACCTTCCTGCCAGTTAGCAAGAATACTTGTTGTAGTGGTAACTGCCGAAGACAAGAAACGAAATGCTCTTCGTCCCGGAATAAATCGTTCTACGGTTACTTTACCATTAATAACTCCTGTTACCGGTCCTACTATAGCTGTAGAATTCACATCGCTTTTAAAAGTAATTTGATCTCCTGTATTGAATGTCCCTGCAGTCACTGTTAGAACTCCACTTAAACTCAATGCATTTCCTAAAGTCACACTCCCCGAAGAAGTTCTATTTAATGTTAAATTTTCAAGCACGTTTGAAGTTCCTAAAGTAGTTTGATCCATATAAATAGTACCTGCATTTCCTGTTCCTGTAAACACTAAACTTGAACTATCACTTCCGGTTAACAAACCACTTGAAGATCCATTTCCTGAAATTGCTCCATTGATAGTAAGTGTTTTTCCGTTTACATTTAATTTTTTGGTTGTACTATTAAAATTAATATTGGTAACTGTTCTATTTTGGTCTAAATAACAGTCATTATCCGCAAGTGAATCAAACGAAATATCCGCTCCTGAAACAGGAACAAAACTTCCTGTCCAGTTTGATGCAGTATTAAAATCAGTACTTGTTGTTCCTTTCCAAATTGCAGCAGTTACATCGAGTGTTGCTATACCTTTTGTTGAAGGATCATTAGAATTGATTGCCGATAAAGTAATACCAGTACCTGGAGCACCCAAAGCAATACTATGTGAAGCCAATACTCCATTTACAAATACCGCCGTGGTTCCTGCTCCTAAAAGCATATTAGTCGAACTACTCAAAACCACAGTACCATTAAATCCCGTAAACACGCTACCAGAACAATTTGCACCATCCATAGCCGTAATTTTAATATTGAAAGTCTCTCCTGATCGCTTAGCAGTTATTAGATTTCCAGAAGTATCCGTAATACAGAAACTAGCTACCCCTACAACTGGAACAGAATTAGACAAACCACTTTCAACTCCAGTACTCACATTAGTATTAGTAGCGGTTATAACAGCACCTTTGTACAATTGTCCCGAAGCAATACCACTAAGCGTCCAGCTCGCCGGCGCGTTAAGAATTGTTCCTATTGGACTACCATCTACATATATGGTCAACGTGTTTCCTGATCCCAGACCACCTGTACCACTAATACTGCTTGCACCCGCTTGATAAGAAGTCCCCGAAACTGTTGGAGCTGCAGGCGCTGATGCTGCCACGGTTATCGAATTTGAACTAGAACTTATTGTTTCTCCAGTTGCTTTTGCAGTTGCTGTAAGAACATCTGCAGCTGTCAATGTCAAACCAGAAATTGACCAATTGCCATAAGCATCTACCGTAGTTGACCCTAATAATGTTGCCCCTTTATACAGGTATATTACAGTTCCTGCACTTTCAGTACTCGTTCCAGTAACTGTTTTTCCAGATCCTGCAATATAGGTCCCAGAGATAACTGGCGCTGTTGATGGACTTGATGTAATACTAACAGTTACACTAGTAGAAATATCCGACAACAAATAACTTGCTGATGCCGATTGTGCTCTTGCAACTACAACATCGCCTTCAACAAATCCAGTATAACTAAAATCATAAGAAGCATTGGAAGCTATAGTTGAAGTCGTTCTTGCCACCTCATACCCATTAATATATAAAATCAAATAAGAAGCACTTGTATCCACGTTTGTAACCTGAACCGTCCTTGCAACTGTTGGCGAAGCCAAAATTGTTGAAGTTACCATTGTTGGCTTGACTGTTTTAGTACTACCACTTCCAGAAGTCTTCATTGCAACATTTGAATATGCCGATGAACAACCATTATAGGTAGCAGTAGCATAAACGTTCATTCCATTAAAAGTACTTTGTGTAGTAGTTACAGTAAAAGACCAAGTCCCGTTTGTAGCAACGTATACTGAAACCGAAGATGGAAGTTCATTAAAAGTATTTGTTGCTGATTGTTCCCACAAACGAATTTGAACCGTACTTGCAGTAATCGTTCCGTTCACAGGAGACCAACTTCCAGTAACAACCTGAGAACCATTGGTTCTCACCAAGTTTGTCGGTGCCGGAGTAAAACAAATTGCAGCAACATTTACTGTAATACTATTAGAAACCAACGATAAATCTTTACCTACGGCTTGCGCTTTTGCGGTAATAATATTTCCCGCTGCAAGACCGCTTACACTTGTTAATGTCCACGAATTTGATGTTACAGTTGTAGTACCAATAGATGTTCCATTTTTGTATATCGTTATTACTGTACCGTTTGTTTCCGTACTAGTACCCGAAATACTGGTGCTAGAAGCAGTAACACCACTATTAACTACAGGAGACAATGTAATAGGATTTGCAAAACTCGTACCCGAAGTCAAAGAAGTCAAAGAAGTAGCAGGAAAAGTTGAAATTAATGCATTTGCAATAGCCGTTGAATTATTACCATACAACTTATCATTAACACCGTTATAATCAGATTTGGTTCCTGTTATACCACTTCCCGCAGAGCTAATTGTTGCCGCCGCAATTCTAACCGGCTGTGTAGTCAACCCTAAAGCAGAATACGGTATAAAAAAATCATAAAAATAATCGGAATCCCCACTTACAGTAGTCAAAGCAATAGAGCGTTGCGTATAATTTTCATTACTAAAATTTACAGCAGATGTAATTCCTCCTGCTAAACCCGAAAAAGTATTAACAACTACAGCATTCGAACTTCCTGTATTTAAAACAATCTCTCTCTCATATCCAGGATTCTTTGGATCAGTATATTGCGAGCCAAAAGTCCCATCCGTGTCCATTAAAAGAGAATACCCTTTTGCAGCAGTCGAAGCACTTCCTAACCGGAACCTGATAATTAAATAATCAATTCCACCAACTGTCTTGTAAAGAATATAACAAGACTGATTACTGTTTTCTCCAACACTAACAATATCCGTAGCTCCTCCTGAACCTCCTGTAGTCAAATCCCCTGTAGGTTCAGCTCCAATTATTGGCAAAGGCACCATATTAAGCTCAGATGCAGAACCATAATCAGTACCACTAAACCCAGCGGTTGTTAATGAAGTGTACCCATCTCCATTAGGATCCAGAACACTTTTACCTAATGCGTCCCCTGCAGGTTTATAAATCAAACCTTTGGTTTGGGAGTAACCAATACTTGTAGCAATTAAAAGTACAATTAAAATATAACGACTAAATGAAACCATATAATTCTTTAATTAGAAGTATTTATGTTAAAATAAATACAAATTTTTCGCAAAAATACAAAAAAAAATAAAAAATTCATTATATATAAAAAACATAAGTTTATTATTTAGCAGCAAAAGAATAATCTCTTACCACATTATTTAATAGAAAATTAAGAGTTTGAAGAAAAATCAATTTATTCTCACAATCCATAAAATAAAAATTCAAAAGCAACCATTAATAAATCATTATTTACATTTGCAGAATGTATCCCTTAAAAGACAGAAAAACAAACATTATCATAATGAATTATTTTTCTTCTGATTTTAAATTAGGAATTCTCGGCGGTGGACAATTAGGCAAAATACTATTGTCAGACACCCGAAAATTCGACATAAAACTATGTGATTGACCCAAATAATGAAGCACCTTCAAAATTGCCTGAAATCAATTTTTAAAAGGTGATTTAATGCACTATTTATCTTAATAATACAACCATAAAATTTCAGTCTAAAAACATAATTTATTAATAAACAGGTATTTAGACGCTCCTAAAGACCTGTTAATCGAAAAAAAATTGTATTAAATTTAATTATTCCTAAATTTAACTAAAGGATATTGAAAATAATATAATTATGGCTTCACTAAATCCAAATACCACAGTTTTAGGTATCAAAAACGCTAAACATTTATTGCGAAGAGCAACTTTTGTTTACACCAAAGTCTTGATAGACCAATATTCTATATTGACTCCAAACCAAGCTTTAGATTTATTATTAACCGATACACCTCTTGCCGTTAATTTACCATACGACCCTTTACCATTGACCGCTCCGGATAGCTATTGGACTGAGTCTACTAATTTAGCAACAACATTTCCTGATCAAAACAGGAAAGCTATAATTGTAACGGGTTGGTGGTGGTATAATTCTATAAATAATCCAACACTAAAATTTAAACTTTCTCATTTTTTGTCAACTCGATTTACAGTAATAGGAAATACCGAAGTATCTGGATCAGCTACAGAGTTTTATGACTATATAAGATTGCTTTTATTTTATTCCTATGGGAACTATAAAAAGTTAGCAAAAAAAATGACGCTTAATAATTCAATGCTTTGTTTTTTAAATAATTCTTCAAATTTAAAAAATGCTCCAAATGAAAACTATGCCCGGGAATTCCTAGAATTATTTACTATTGGTAAAGGGATACAAATTGCTCCCGGTAATTATACAAACTACACCGAATCCGATATCATCCAGGCAGCAAGAGTATTAACAGGATTTAAAAGAAAATATGAACGAAATCTAATAGATACTGAAACCGGAATCCCAAAAGGTTACAATCAATTTTCAGATCACCACACAAGTTCTAAAACATTTAGTGGCGCTTTTAACAACAAAATAATCTCTTCAGCAACTGATGCTGCTTCGATGGATATTGAATTAGATAATTATATTGAAATGGTTTTTAACCAACCGGCAACAGCCCAAAATATTTGCAGAAAAATATATACTTATTTTGTAAAAAGCAATATTACGGCTGAGGCAGAAAATGACATCATAATTCCCTTGGCACAAGAACTCTTTGATAATGGTTATGAAATTGTTCCAATTATTAAAAAATTATTAGAAAGTCAGCATTTTTATGATTTGGATGATAGTAATGCAACCGATGAAACTATTGGAGGAATAATTAAATCACCTATTCAACAATTATCTGAAATATGTACTTATTTACAGGCTACTATTCCAGATCCTATTACTAACCCATTGGATTTCTACAATACTTTTTGGTATCTTTTTACATACAATACATTTTTAGTAAAATCAAATATGGGATTATTTAACCCTGAAAATGTCGCCGGTCACGCAGCTTATTATCAGGCTCCCGATTTTGATAAAAACTGGATATCTTCCTCTACATTAATTGCAAAATACCGTTTAGGAGAATCCCTACTTGACGGAGTAAACAGGATTAGTGGCAATAGTACTATTGCTGCTAAAATAAGTATTTCAGATGTGATAAAAAATGCTGGAATTGTGTCTAATCCTTCGGATCCTTTTATATTGACTTCCGAATTATGCAATGCTCTATTCGCTCAGGAAACAAACATAGATCGAATTAACTACTTTATGAATTCTTTTATCCTGCAAGGGAATTCTAATTATTATTGGACTGAAGCTTGGAATAATTTCATTAGCACTAATAATAGTTCGGTTGTCGAATCTCGATTAAAGCTTCTAGTAACCAAAATATTAAGGGCACCCGAATCTCAAGTGTTTTAATATTATTTTCATAATCCATTTTACTACCAATATATTTAAGAAAATTTAAGTCTCAAGTGTTTGGTATTTTCAAAAATTCGGGCATCAGCCAAGGTATTAAGAGACCCCAAATCTCGCATGTTTTAGTATTATTTCCCATAATTAATAACAAAACAACAAATATCATGAGAAGAAGAAATTTTATTAAATTGACTTCAACAGCTAGTGCACTTTCATTGTTGCCTACAGAAGTTTTTGCTCTTTTTAAATCAGCCGGCATGACAGAGTGCCCTGATTCCAGTTCAAAAAAAATAGTGTTGATTCAATTCGCAGGAGCTAATGATGGATTAAATACCATTGTACCCATCAATCAATATGATACTTATGCAACGTTACGACCGAACATAAAGCTTAATAATATTGGCATGACAAATGGCATTATTAATCTGGATTCAACTTTAGCCTTAAAAGATCAGGTAGGATTACATCCTTCTCTCATTGGATTTAAAAATCTTTATGATAAAGGTTTTATGAGAATTATTCAAGGAGTTGGCTATCCTTCCCAAAACAAATCTCATTTTAAATCTATTGATTTATGGCTAACCGGAGGTGATGGAACTATAGCCAATAATAATTTAGTCAGTGGATGGACGGGACGTTTTCTTGAGAACTACTACACAAATTTTTTAAACTCAAACTTCCCCTTGGGAATTCAACTCGGTAGCAGTGATAATTCACTTGGTTTCCATGGAGAAATAGAACATGGCATGTCTCTAAACATTAGCGGCCAAGATTTATCAGGGTTTTATTCTGTTGTGAATGGTTTGAGCGGGGAACCTCCGGCAAACATTCCTGATTCAGAATACGGCAATTTACTTCAATACATTATTAACAATGATACTTCAACAAATTCTTATGCGCAAAGTATTTCAAATTCCTTTAATTCAGGATCTAATTCATTGATCTATCCTAATACAAGTTTATCCAATCAATTAAAAACTGTAGCTCGATTTATCTCAGGTGGCCTTCAAACCAAAGTCTACTTAGTAAAAGTAGGAGGATTTGACACACATGATATGCAAGTTGCTGCAAACAACACAACCCATTTAGGTAATCACGCTTCTCTTTTGACTCAGGTTTCTGACGCGATTAATACTTTCATTACAGATTTAAATAATCAAAACATGGGAAATGATGTTATTTCGGTAACTTTTTCAGAATTTGGAAGAAAAGCAGGAGAAAATGCCAGTCTAGGAACTGATCATGGCGAAATTGCACCAATGTTTGTTTTTGGAAACGCAATAAATCCTGGCATCTCAGGGACAAACATTAATTTATCAGAAGCAGTATCTGCTAATAATTATCAGGTTAGAACAATTCAGCATGACAACAGAAGGGTTTTCAGTACAATCCTTCAAGATTGGTTTGGAGCAAGCAATCAAACATTAGATTTAACTTTTTACAATAACACGACCAATACTGGATTTTCAAATATTAAAATAGCTGATTTTATAAAAGCTCAAAACACAGTTAATTCCTCCTGTTATACTGACAAGCTACTCTCTGTAAATGAATTCAAAAACACCTCTGAAGTTATCGTTTATCCAAATCCAACTTCAGAAATCATCACGGTAAATGCTCCAAATAACAATGAAATTTATACCATTTTAATTCATTCTATAGACGGGAAATTTATTGGAAAATACAGAAACCCTTTAAACAGCAGTCAGTTTTCAATAAATGTTGAAAATTTACCCTCAGGATTCTATACTTTAAAAATCGAGACCACCAATGGGAATTTTTCTAAAAAAGTAATAGTCCGAAGATAAAAACCTATCAATAGAAATACATCTCTGACTATTTTACAACTCGTAATTTTTTATTATTAATCATTTAAAAGTATCTTTGTGAAATCATTTTTTACAGATAAATTTCTATACACCGATGAATTATTTTTCTTCCGATTTTAAATTAGGAATTCTTGGCGGCGGACAACTCGGCAAAATGCTTTTGTTTGATACCCGAAAATTCGATATACAAACTTACGTTCTTGATCCAAGCGACGAAGCACCTTGCAAAATTGCATGCAATCAATTTTTTAAAGGCGACTTAATGGATTTTGAAACAGTTTATAATTTTGGTAAAAAAGTAGACGTTTTGACTTTTGAAATTGAACTGGTTAATCTTGAAGCTTTAGAAAAATTAGAAAACGAAGGCATCAAAGTATATCCTTCGCCAAAAACGTTGAAACTGATTCAAAACAAAGGAATTCAGAAAGATTTTTACGCACATCATGCTATTCCAACAGCAAATTATAAACGATTCGAAAATATAAAAAGTGTAATTTTCGATGTTTTAGAATCTAAATTAAAACTGCCTTTTGTATGGAAATGCACTGAATTTGGTTATGATGGAAACGGCGTAAAAGTCATCCGACAACTATCTGATTTAGAAAATTTAGCCAATGTAGAATGCATCGCAGAAGAAATGGTTCCGTTCAAAAACGAATTGGCCGTTATTGTTTGTCGCAATCCATCGGGCGAAATAAAAACATATCCTGTGGTTGAAATGGAGTTTCATCCCGAAGCCAACCAAGTCGAATATGTAATTTGTCCCGCACGAATTGACGACACAGTAGCCGAAAAAGCAAGAGCCATCGCCTTGACCGTTTCCGAAAAATTCAACCATGTAGGATTATTAGCCGTTGAAATGTTTCAAACCGAAGACGATGAAATTCTGGTTAACGAAGTCGCTCCACGTCCGCACAATTCAGGTCATTACAGCATCGAAGCCAGTTATACTTCACAATTTGAAAATCATTTACGGGCAATTCTCAACCTGCCTCTTGGAAATACCGATAGTAAGGTAGCAGGAATTATGGTCAATCTTTCTGGCGAAGAAGGATTTTCAGGAGATGTAGTTTATGAAAATATTCAAAAAATATTAGGTTGGAACGGTGTTACACCACACATTTACGGAAAAAAACAAACCCGTCCTTTCCGAAAAATGGGACATGTCACCATCGTAAATGATGATATTAAAGAAGCCCGTAGAATTGCCGAGGATGTAAAGAATACGATTCGAGTAATTAGCACTAAATCAAATAATTAAACGATTTAATAATTTAAAAATTACGACAATTATAAAGTAGTTTTATGTAATTTTTCAATCTTTAAATTTTTCACCAAAGCCAAAAAAGGCGAACGGACGAAGTAATCTTTAAATAACAACAAAATGAAAGTAGCCGTAATAATGGGAAGTATCTCGGATATGCCCGTAATGCAAGAAGCAATAGACATCCTGAAAGGATTTGACATAGAAATAGAAGTTGATATCGTTTCGGCACACAGAACACCGGAAAAATTATTTGATTTTAGTCAAAATGCACATACTCGCGGTATTTCGGTAATCATTGCCGGAGCTGGCGGCGCAGCACATTTACCAGGAATGGTGGCCTCAATGTCTCCCCTTCCAGTAATTGGCGTTCCTATAAAATCCAGTAATTCTATCGATGGTTGGGATAGTGTTTTATCCATTCTTCAAATGCCGGGTGGCGTTCCTGTTGCAACCGTAGCTTTAAACGGTGCCAAAAACGCAGGGATTTTGGCCGTGCAAATCATTGGAAGTCATAACAAAAATGTCTTAGAAAAAGTCATTAAATACAAAACAGGATTAAAAGAGGCTGTTAATGTAGCTTCTGAAAGTCTAAAAAAATAACAAAAAAAGCTCCAATTACGGAGCTTTTTTTAATGTAAATTTTAAATTACTTAAGCAACAATCACTATTTCTTCCAGAATTCCTTCAAATTCTGAAGCAATTATGTCTTCTTTATTCAACCAATATTCTGATGTGGTTATTGTATAATTTACAGCATCTGGAGTCGTTACTTCCCACAAAATTGCTTCCGCTTCCGGAAAAGGAGCATTTTCATTCATTGCAGCATCAAATAATCTTTTGATAAGATTACTTTCTGACAATCCATTGCTTAACAATTTCAAGATATTTTCTTTAGTCAATTCCGTAGCATTTTCAACTCCGGAAGGCACAAAACTAGCTGTTAGTATTATCGCTTTTGCATTAGGAAATTTACCATTGTATGCTTTAAAAAGCAATTGATTAACATGAAACAAAGCCGAATGCAGCCCTATTTCCGGATATTCTTCACAGACTTTATCCAAAAACATATCATTTGAAATTTGCTGAATTTGCCCTTCATTCAACTGTTCTGATAATTTATATTCTAATACAATTACGGCAGAATCTTTGGGTTCAAAATCCGTGATCGCCATAAAAAGAAGTTCTCTTAAACTGGCCGGATCAGCATCGGAAGCATCCGGATAATCGAATTTTTCTAATAATTTAACATAGTCTTCATTAGTCCAATATGCTTCAATTTGATCTACTGTATTTGCGCTTTTTATTGTGATTTGATAATTCATAAGATTTTTAAATATTTACTGTTTCTTCGATTCGGTTCTGTATAAAACCAATCTTTTTTTACAATTTAGGCTTTTTATGCCGTGTCCCGAAATAAATAACATTTATATAACACAATCATCTTCGCTATTTTGGGTCAAATCAATTCTATTAGCAATCCTATATTTTTCAATAAATCCGTACCTTTGTTACCTTTAAACATCAATTATTTTTATCAAAAAACAAATGAGCATCTTAACCCACCATTTCAATACAAAGCACAATACTGCGCCTTTTTCGAAAATTAAAAACGAAGATTTCCTTCCTGCTTTTCAAAAAGGAATCGAATTGGCAAAAGCCGAAATCGATGCTATTGTAAGGAATCCTATAAAACCAACTTTCGAAAATACGATTGAAGCATTAGCTTTCAGCGGAGATGTTTTAGACCGAATTTCAAGTATATTTTTCAATTTGAATTCAGCAGAAACCAATGACGAAATTCAGAAAATTGCTCAAGAAGTTTCTCCTTTATTATCTGAATTTGGAAACGATGTTCGTCTTAATCCAGATTTATTTGCCCGAGTAAAAACAGTTTATGAGCAACGAGAAAAACTAAATCTCAATGCGGAGCAAACTACGCTTTTGGACAAAAAATATAAAAGTTTTTCTAGAAACGGAGCCAATTTATCGGAAGATAAAAAGAATCAATTGCGAGCCATCGACAAAGAATTATCGAAATTGAGTTTGCAGTTTGGCGAAAATGTTTTGGCCGAAACGCAAGCCTATCAATTACATATAACATCTGAATCCGAATTGGCCGGTTTGCCCGAAGGAACTGTTGAAGCAGCTCGTTCTTTGGCGAAAAGCCAAGAAAAAGAAGGCTGGATTTTCACCTTGGATTATCCCAGTTACGTTCCGTTTGTAACCTATGCTGACAATCGCGAATTGCGCAAAAAAATGGCAATTGCTTTTGGTGCCAAAGGTTTTCAAAACAACGAATTCGACAATCAGGAAATCGTACTTAAAATTGCCAAATTACGTTTTGACAGAGCTCAAATTTTAGGATATGCATCTCATGCTCATTTTGTTCTTGAAGAACGAATGGCCGAAAGTCCCGAGAAAGTAAAAACATTTTCGACTGATTTATTAGAAAAAGCCAAGCCGGCAGCTTTGAAAGAATTTGCACAATTAGCCGCTTTCGCAAAAGAACTTCATGGAATTGAGCTGCTCGAAAAATGGGATGGCGCTTATTATTCGGAGAAACTGAAACAACAATTATTTAGTTTGGATGACGAAATATTAAAACCGTATTTTCAATTAGAAAAAGTTCTGGACGGCGCTTTTGCAGTAGCACAAAAATTATACGGAATCACTTTTGAAGAAACTTTTGAAGTCGATAAATACCACGAAGAAGTAAAAACATATGAAGTAAAAGATGAAGACGACCAACTGGTTGCGGTTTTCTATGCTGATTTTTTTCCAAGAAAAGGCAAACGAAACGGTGCTTGGATGACGTCTTTTAAATCACAATACATCAAAAAAGGAAGCAACGAAAGACCACACATTTCTATTGTGTGTAATTTCACAAAACCTACCGAAACAAAACCATCGTTATTAACTTTTAACGAAGTGACGACTTTGTTTCATGAATTTGGTCACGCTTTACATGGCATGTTGGCCAATACAACGTATCCAAGTTTATCGGGAACCTCAGTATACTGGGATTTTGTGGAACTACCAAGCCAGATTATGGAAAACTGGTGTTACGAGCCGGAAGCTTTGGCTTTGTTTGCATATCATTACCAAACTGGCGAAATGATTCCGATGGAATTAGTCCATAAAATCAAAGAAAGTGCAAGTTTCCAAGAAGGAATGGCAACAATGCGCCAATTGAGTTTTGGATTATTAGATATGGGTTGGCATGCACAAAATCCTTCGAACATCAAAGACATCAAAGCTTTTGAAACCGAACAATTTGCAGCCACACAATTGTATCCGGATGTAAAGGAAAACGCGATGAGTACTTCTTTTTCTCATATTTTTCAAGGTGGTTATTCTTCGGGTTATTATAGCTATAAATGGGCGGAAGTACTAGATGCTGATGCTTTTGAATATTTTCAGGAATGCGGCATTTTCAATAAAGAAGTGGCTACAAAATTTAAAGACAATGTCCTTTCTAAAGGCGGAACTGAACATCCTATGATTTTGTATAAACGCTTTAGAGGCCAAGAACCTAAACCAGATGCGTTATTGAAACGTGCTGGATTGTTATAATTATAACTAAAAAACCGAAGTAAATTACTTCGGTTTTTTTATTTCATTTTTTTTAATACACGTTAAAAAGGGGAAAATCAGCTTTTAATTTAAATTAAAATTATAAACAATTTTACCAATTTGTTTTTCAGGCGCATCGCTGCTGGCATCCCATTTGGTATTCATCGCTGCAATTTTTGCCTGATCTAATAAACATTTTGCTGTATTTGTAGTTCCTTTTATTCCGGCAACAGCATTAATAGTCCGTCCGTTTCTATCAACAGAAACTTCAACTACCACTTTTCCTTCTTCATTACAAGTATATTTTGGTGCTGGTTTAGAAAGTGCTTTTCTATTGCCTAAAGAATAGCCGCCACCAGATCCATTTCCTGATCCGCCGCCACTTCCTGCTCCATAACCACTTCCGTTTCCTATTCCGGTACCAGTTCCAGTCCCTCCGCCAGTCCCTCCACCGGAGCCACCCGTTCCATAATAGCCGGTAGCGCTTAAACTTCCGTTTGCTTTTCCTTTGTTTCCAGCCGTTTTATCATCGCCATCTCCTCCTTTATTAGAGCCTTTCAGAATGCTGGACAAAGCATCATTCGTATTATTTGAAACTTTAGGTTTTACAACAACAGGTTTTGGTTCTTCTTTGACAGCCACAACCGGTTTTTTAGGTTTTTCTTTTTGTGGAATCACAACGCTTTCTTCTGTAGAATTTTCTTGAGACAAAATAGCTTCCTCTGGAGTTGTTCTTGTTGGAGTTTGTTTGGCTTGGTTTTTCACCTCCAAAACTTCACTTTTATAATTGGTTCCGGAACCTAAATCACTGTCACCAAAATTTACGGTAACTCCGCCTCCACCTCCACCGCCGGTTAATTCAGCTAAGTTTGCAGGCGGCCAAAATCGGACGAAGAACAGAATCAACAACATCGTTGCATACAAAAGAAAAGAGAACAATAATGATTTCTTTTGGTCTGATGAAATGGTGGAACTCATTTGGATTTTAAATTTAAAAAAGTGTATGAATAAAAACGTTGAAAAGTACTAAAAATTGTTTAGAGTAGAAAGCGACCGCTTCAATATTAACAAGTCTGGTGTACTGATATTAAATTTCAATTTCTTTTACAGAAAAATAAATTTTCGCAAACCATTATTACAAAACAAAAAACGGACTAAATTGATTTAAAAAAAACCAATTTAATCCGCATTGTATTAAGTTGACTAAAGAAAAAAAAGTTTTTAAGTCAATTGTTTTAACGCTATTTCAAAAGCAGTTGCGCTAATATTTGTTTTTGACGGATTCAAATCATGCGCTTTTTGTATTGCTTTCTTTATAACTTCTGAAGTATCATTAAAAATTGCCTCATCGGTCATTTGGACTTTCTTTTCCATGAAATAAGCAAAAACCCGAGCCATTCCACAATTCGAAATAAAATCAGGAATCAAGCTTACTTTGTGATCCACCTGTTCCATAATTGGGCCAAAAAAGATTTCAGTATCAGCAAAAGGAACGTTTGCACCACAGGAAATTACTTCAAGTCCATTCGCAATCAGGCTGTCAATTTGAGACTGAGTAACCAATCTTGAAGCAGCACAAGGCGTAAATATCTCGGCTCCGATAGTCCAAATTTTTTGATTAATTTCTTCAAAAGGAATCATATTTTCACTAACCAATTTATTTCCGTCTTTATGGAGAAATAAGCTTTTTATTTCTTCAAAAGTAAAGCCGTCTTCGTTAATTAAACCTCCGTCTCTGTCAATAATTCCAATGATTTTTGCACCCATTTCAGCCAAATAAAATGCTGCTGCAGAACCTACATTTCCAAAACCTTGAACAATGGCTTTCTTGCCTTTTACATCGCCGCCATAAATTGTGTAATAATGACGAACGGCTTGTGCGACGCCAAAACCCGTAATCATATCGGCAATTGTATATTTTCTGGTTACATCCGGAGAAAACTTTGGATTTTCAATCACTTTGATTACGCCCTGACGCAATTGCCCTATTCTATTGATTTTATCAGCTTCGGTAGGTTTGAAATGACCATTAAAAACCCCTTCTTGCGGATGCCAAACGCCACATTCTTCGGTCATGGGAATCACTTCATGAATTTCATCCACATTCAAATCGCCTCCGGTTCCATAATAACTTTTCAATAACGGAGAAACTGCTTTGTACCAGCGTTGCAAAACCCCTTTTTTTCTGGGATCGTTCGGGTCAAAATTAATTCCGGATTTAGCCCCACCAATCGCTGGACCAGAAACCGAAAATTTTACTTCCATGGTCTTCGCCAATGACAAAACTTCATTTTTATCTAATCCTTTACGCATTCGTGTTCCTCCGCCGGCAGCACCGCCTCGAAGCGAATTGATTACTGTCCAGCCTTCAGCTTCTGTTTCGGCATCTTTCCAATGAAAAACTATTTCAGGCTCTTTATTTTCGAATTTCTTTAATAAGTCTTTCATTTGTTGCGATATGTTTAATTTTGACAAATATAAAAAATACAATAATGCGAATTATGTATTTTTTATATTTATTTAAAAACTATAGATATATCCCGAACTATGATCTTCTTTGGCGCCAGTCACGCTACTCAGAGTATTGATTTCATTTCTTAATTTTAAAACACCCAACAAAGCAAAAATTAAAGCTTCTTTGAATTCTAAAATTTCAGATGATGGAATAATAATTTTCATTTCAGGTAAATAGTATTGAATGCGTTCGATAAGAAAGTCATTATAAGCACCTCCACCGGTTATAAAAAGACTGCCTTTTTTATTGGGCAAAGCCAATGCAATTTGAAAAGCAACATGCTCAGTGAAAGTATGCATTTTGTCTTGAATTGAAATATCGAAATAATCTATCAATGGCAAAACCGTTTCTTTGACAAATTCAAAACCTAATGATTTTGGATGTGTTTTTTTATAAAAATCTAAAGCATTTAATGCTATAAATAATTCTTCGTTACTGCTTCCTGATTTTGAAATTTTCCCTTTATCATCATAATCCAATCCGAGTTGGTTAGCATAAAAATTCAAAACGGTATTGACCGGCGAAATATCAAAGGCAATTCTTTTATCATTTTCTTCAAAAGAAACATTTGAAAAACCACCTAAATTCATGCAATAATTATATTGTGAAAATAAAATCTGATCACCAATAGGAACCAATGGAGCTCCTTGTCCGCCGAGTTTTACATCTTGTACTCTGAAATCACAAACTACTTTCTGATGAAGCAAAGTAGCGATTTGAGGCAAATTGCCAATTTGTAATGTAAATCCGTTTTGTGGCTGATGTAAAATCGTGTGTCCGTGTGAACAAACGGCATCAATATTTTCGATTTTATTTCTTTGGATGAAATCCGAAATAATCTTCGCCAAAAGTTTCGTATATTCCTGATTTAAGTCTTCAAGTGCTGTTTCAGAGAAATCTAAAGCCGCTTTGAGAGTACTGATCCAAGCTGAATTATAGGAAATAGTTTCACTTTCGATGATTTCAAATTCCCATTTTTTTTGGTTTACCTTAAATTTTATATGTGCTAAATCCACCCCGTCCAGCGAAGTTCCTGACATTACTCCGATAACGTTATAGTAATCTTCTTTCATAAGCCAAATTTACGATTCAAAATTGAAAATTTCAGTATAAAAAAGTACCTTTGAGCATATTTTTTTAACAAAAAGCAACTTTTATTTTATATAAATATGGATTTCAATCTAACTGAAGAGCATCTAATGGTGCAACAAGCAGCTCGGGATTTTGCCCAAAACGAGTTATTAGCCGGTGTCATTGAAAGAGATGAAAAGCAAATTTTCCCTACCGAACAAATCAAAAAAATGGGACAACTGGGATTCATGGGAATGATGGTCGATCCAAAATATGGAGGCAGTGGACTTGATACGATTTCTTACGTATTAGCGATGGAAGAAATTTCGAAAATCGATGCTTCAGCTTCGGTAGTGATGTCTGTCAATAATTCATTAGTATGTTGGGGGTTACAGGCTTTTGGAACCGAAGAACAAAAACAAAAATATTTGCCAGGATTAGCTTCAGGTGAAATTCACGGCGCTTTTTGCTTGAGCGAACCCGAAGCAGGAAGTGATGCGACTTCGCAAAAAACTACGGCTATAGACATGGGCGATTATTATTTGGTAAACGGAACAAAAAACTGGATTACTAACGGTAATACGGCTTCGGTATATATTGTAATTGCACAAACGCATGTAGAGAAAAAAAGTAAAGGAATTAATGCGCTGATTATGACCAAAGATATGGCCGGTTTTGCCATTGGTCCAAAAGAACACAAAATGGGAATTCGAGGTTCCGATACGCATTCACTTATGTTTACTGACGTGAAAGTTCCAAAAGAAAACAGAATTGGTGAAGACGGATTTGGATTTAAATTCGCCATGAAAACCTTGGCTGGCGGAAGAATCGGGATTGCTTCTCAAGCTTTAGGAATTGCTTCTGGAGCTTATGAATTGGCCTTGAAATATTCGAAAGAACGCAAAGCTTTTGGAACAGAAATTTGCAATCATCAAGCAATAGCTTTCAAACTTGCCGATATGGCGGTAAATATCGAAGCGGCTCGTCATCTTTGTATGAAAGCGGCTTGGGACAAAGACAATCACAATAATTACGATATCAGTGGCGCAATGGCAAAACTTTTTGCTTCGCAAACTGCAATGGACACTGCGATTGAAGCGGTTCAAATTCATGGCGGAAACGGATATGTGCGGGAATATCATGTGGAACGAATGATGCGCGATGCCAAAATCACTCAAATTTATGAAGGCACTTCCGAAATACAGAAAATTGTAATTTCGAGATCGGTTATCGCAGGATAATTTCAGAATTAAAGTCCTAAAAACCCTTTTGAAGTTTTCGCTTTGAAAGGGTTTTTAGTATTTTGGCAAAGCTTTAATTGAAGTTCAAAATCACAAAACACTTTTTATTTTAGCATTAATTA
This sequence comes from Flavobacterium lacustre, assembly GCF_027474525.2. Lineage (NCBI taxonomy): Bacteria > Pseudomonadati > Bacteroidota > Flavobacteriia > Flavobacteriales > Flavobacteriaceae > Flavobacterium > Flavobacterium lacustre. Next base: position 1,655,783 of record NZ_CP114882.2, on the reverse strand, counting down.
ACTTAATTTGTTGTGGGCTCTTAATTTTTTTAAATAAAAGTCAAATCCAAAATTTGTTGAAATTAAAATTCTAATATGCTGATTCCTTCTATAAATAAAAATTTAAACGAATTGATTCTTTTACTGAATCAATTATCAAACGTAAACTATTCAAATCCATGTCGTGAATTGAGTCAAGCCAGCATCGGCGAACACACAAGACATATTGTTGAGATGTTTCAATGTTTAGAAAACCAATACGATTCCGGAATTGTGAATTATGACAAAAGAGCGCGCAATATCTTGATACAAACTGATACGGATTTTGCCCAGAATCAAATTTTGAACATTCAAAATAATCTCGAAAAAGAAAACAAAAATCTTACGTTAGTACAAATTATTGACAAAGAGGAAATCCGGATTGAAAGTAATTATTTCCGAGAATTATTATACAATTTAGAACACTGTATTCATCATCAAGCTTTGATAAAAGTGGCTGTTTTACAATTCGAAAATGTCACAATTGACCCTGATTTTGGCGTTGCCCGTTCTACAATCGAATATAGAAGACAATGTGCACAGTAAGTTTTGTTGCCACAAATGACGCTGTTATCATCACCTCAAATCGGGATGAAAAAGTGATTCGGCCAAGCGCTATTCCTCCAAAAAAATATCATATTAACGGAAAAGATATTCTTTTTCCAAAAGATCCAAAAGCTGGTGGAACTTGGTACGCAGTCGATACGCAGGGAACTGTTCTGGTGTTACTGAATGGAGCTGCCGAAAAACATGAAGTACAGCTTCCTTACCGAAAAAGTCGCGGATTGATTGTCTTGGATATGATTAGCAATCCTTCGCCTAAGGAATTTTGGAAAGAAATTAATTTAGAAAACATTGAACCTTTTACCTTAGTTTTATTCCAAAATCAAGCTCTTTTTCAGTTGCGATGGAACGGAATAAAGAAAGAAACTCTTGAATTAGACATCCATAAAAATCACGTTTGGTCATCATCAACATTGTATCCTGAAGTAATTAGAAAACAACGAGCCGATTGGTTTTATACTTTTTTGGAAGCAAATCCTGTGATTTCAAAAACAAAAATGCTTTCTTTTCATCGCTACACAGAGGAAGAAAATCAACAAAATGGATTAGTCATCAATCGCAACGAACAAATGAAAACGTTAAGTATCACACAATCGGTTATTGAAAAAAATAAAGGAACTATATTGCATTACGATTTAATTGCTGAACAAGAATTTACAACTTCATTTATCACCGTTTAAAAACCAAGAATGAGACTTTTTTTTCATAAAATTTTCCATTGGGAATATTGGCCTTTTCAGATTGTTTATATTCCAATATATTTTCTTTGGGCGTATTATTCGCTTAGAGCAAAATCTATTTTTTTCTTTAATGCCTCAAATCCAACCATAAAAAATGGAGGTTTTATGATGGAATCTAAAAAAGAGATTTATGACTTGATTCCGCAACACTATTATCCAAAAACAGCACTCATAAAAGAAGGGACTTCCGTCAAAGAGATTCTGAAAATAATTGAAAAATCAGGCATTAAATACCCATTAATAGCCAAACCGGATATTGGATTACGCGGCTCAGGAGTTAGAAAAATAAATGCTGTTACCGATTTAACAAAGTATGCCCAAAAAGCTAATTTTGATTATGTAATACAAGATTTGATTCCTTACGAAAAGGAAGTTGGTATTTTTTATGTCCGGTATCCCAACGAAAAATCAGGAAAAATAACTGGAATTGTCTCCAAAGAATTTCTAATTGTTACAGGAGATGGTATTGCTACAGTTGAAGAATTAATTCGAAAAAATCCACGTTACGAATTGCAATTACAATCCCTAAAGCGAGAATACGGTAAGCAATTATTTGCTATTTTGCCAAAAGGCGAAAAACTAAATCTAGTGCCCTACGGAAATCATGCCAGAGGCGCAAAATTCATAGACGGAAGCCATTGGATAACACCAAAATTGACCAAAACCATTGATGAAATGTGTATGCAAATTCAAGGTTTCTATTTTGGCAGATTAGATATTATGTACCATACTTTTGAAGAATTAGAGAACGGCATCCATTTTTCTATTGTTGAGTTAAATGGCGCCGGTAGTGAGCCCACGCATATTTACGACCCCAAACATTCTTTGTTTTTTGCTTGGAAAGAATTGTCCCGACACATTAAGTATATGTACGAAATAAGTATACAAAACCATAAAAATGGGTTTCCGTATCTGACTCGAAAAAACGGAATGAAGCAATACCGATTACATCTGGAACAAAGCAAAAAAATCGTCAATTTTTAACCCGATGACAAAATTAAAAAATAGTATCGTTGGTTTTTTGGTCAGCTTTATTGGCTCAATTCCGCTTGGCTATTTGAATATTATTGGATTTGAAATCAAAGCTAAGTTAGGAATGAAATCCCTTGTTTTCTATTTATTGGGCGTTATTTCCGTGGAAGTTTTTGTAATTTATTTTACGTTACTATTTGCCAAAAAGTTAGTCGCCAACCAAAAATTAATGAAAGCGATTGATGTTTTCGGGATTTTGTTTTTACTGCTTTTAGCGTATTCTTTTTATTCTCATGCCAATCAAACGACCGAAAGCAAAGCCAATTTAGAAGTATATCTAAAATATTCTCCGTTTCTGGCAGGCTTCTTTTTGAACTGTTTAAATTTTCTTCAATTGCCGTTCTGGACCGGTTGGAATCTCTATTTGATGAATGGGAATTACATTTCGATCGAAAAAAAAGAGAAGTATTATTATATCTTCGGAACGGTACTAGGCACTTTTTTAGGTATGCTTACCTTAGTTTTATTTTTGCAAACCTTATCCGAAAATACCGTCGGTTTTTCAAAATATATTATGCCAATAGTCATCCCGCTCTTTTTTGTAGTTTTGGCTTGCCTTCAAATATTTAAAGTATACAAAAAATACTTGCGGTGATTCAATTCAAAACCGGAAACATTATTTCTTTTTAAGGCTTTTGTTTATTTTTGTCACATGAAAAACATTATTATAACAGGTACCAGCAGAGGAATAGGTTTTGAATTAGCTTTATTATTTGCTAACGCAGGACATCAGGTTTTAGCACTTTCCAGAAAAGTTCCTCAAGGTCTTTTAGGAAACGAAAACATAACCTGCCTTTCGGTTGATTTATCCGAAGAATCTGAATTACAAAAAGTAACTGATTTCCTGACTTCATCTTGGAAAAAAATAGATGCAGTGGTTCACAATGCCGGTGCTTTACTATTGAAACCTTTCTCAGAAACGACGCAAACCGATTTTGAAAATATTTATAGAGTCAACGTATTTGGAGTTGCCAACTTGACTCGTATTTGCTTACCTTATTTACAAAAAGGGAGTCATGTGGTAACAATAAGTTCTATGGGCGGTATTCAAGGCAGCCTGAAATTTGCCGGACTGGCTGCATATAGTTCAAGCAAAGGCGCTGTTATAACATTATCCGAATTATTGGCCGAAGAATATAAAGAACAAGGAATTTCATTTAATGTTTTAGCGTTAGGTTCTGTACAAACCGAAATGTTAGCCGAAGCATTCCCAGGATATCAAGCACCAATTTCGGCTGGTGAAATGGCTAATTATATTTATGATTTTACTTTGACCGGAAATAAATATTTCAACGGAAAAGTATTGCAGGTTTCATCTACCAATCCGTAACTAATTAAAAATTGTTTTGAGCGAAACACTAGCCAGATATATTCCGGAACATGCCGTAAAACCAGTTTTTGAACTGATTGTCAGCAATCAGGTGCATCTTAAAATTGTAAACGAGCGTGTGACCCGTCATGGCGATTACCGAAAAGGATTAAGTGGGAAACATGAAATCACTGTTAATTCAAGTCTCAATAAATACAAGTTTCTCATCACATTAATTCATGAGATTTCACATTTAGTTGCTTTTGAAAAATTTGGAAGAAACATTAAACCTCATGGAAACGAATGGAAATATTCTTTTCAGCGGTTGATGATTCCGTTTATTCGTCCGGAAATTTTCCCCAATCATTTATTGCCATTATTAGCCCGACATTTCAAGAATCCTACCGCAAGTAGCGACACGGATACAACTTTGTCATTAGCTTTAAAACAATTTGACCAACAGAACGATAAAAATTATATTTTCGAAATTCCTTACGGAAGTATTTTTAGAATTGGAAACGGAAAAATTTTTAAAAAAATCGCTATTCGAACGAAACGATTCGAATGCCTGGAAATCAGTTCCGGAAAGACCTATTTATTTAATCCAAATGCCGAAGTAGAATTACTGAATTCATAATCCCCTTTTTAGAAAACAAAAAAAGCTTCCTGAAACAGAAAGCTTTACATATCATTATACGGCTTGCTTATTCTTTTAAATACGCTTCTCTCACTTTTTTGAATAATTCAGAAGAATAAACAAAATCTACAACTGCTTCGTTATCCGTTCTGAAAATCTCTTCTTTGGTACCTTCCCAAGCTTTCACTCCATTTTTCAGGAATAAAATTTTGTCTCCAATTTCCATAACCGAGTTCATATCATGCGTATTGACAACGGTGGTAATATTGTATTCTTCGGTAATTTCTTTGATTAAATTATCAATCAAAATAGCCGTATTAGGATCTAATCCTGAATTAGGTTCATCACAAAACAAGTATTTTGGATTGTTTACAATGGCTCGGGCGATAGCAACTCGTTTTTGCATTCCACCAGATATTTGAGAAGGCAGTTTATTATGTGCGTCTACCAAATTAACTCTTTTTAAAACAAAATCTACCCGTTGCTGGATTTTTGATTTGTTGTCATGCGTAAACATTCGCAAAGGGAAACCAACATTCTCGGCTACAGTCAACGAGTCAAATAAAGCACTCCCTTGAAAAACCATTCCGATTTCAGTTCGTAATTCTCGCTTTTCATCGGCACTAAGCTCGGAATAAATTCTGCCATCAAAAGAAATAGTTCCTGAATCCGGTGCGTATATTCCTAAAAGACTTTTGAGTAGCACTGTTTTTCCGGAACCACTTTGACCAATAATTAAATTCGTTTTTCCAGCCTCAAAAACGGTCGAAATGCCTTTGAGCACTTTGCTTTCGCCAAATGATTTTTCTATGTTTTTTATTTCTATCATGAGCCTAATAACAATTGCGTTAGTATATAATTAAAAGAAATTATCGAAACTGATGTCCATACAAAAGAAACCGTACTCGCTCTTCCCACTTCTAGTGCGCCACCTTTCATATAATACCCGTGAAACGCAGGAATTGTAGCTAACAACATGGCAAATATTAGGGTTTTGATAAAAGCATAGGTAATATGAAACGGAATAAAATCCATTTGAGCGCCATTAATAAATTCATCACTCGAAGTAAAACCACCGTAAACAGCAGCCATCCAACCGCCTAAAACACCTAAAAACATACTGATTCCGATAACGAATGGATACAATAATAAAGCGATAATTTTAGGAAAAACCAGATAGTTAAGGGCATTTACACCCATAACTTCTAATGCATCTATTTGTTCTGTAACACGCATTGTACCAATACTTGAAGTAATAAAAGAACCCATTTTACCTGCCATAATTATCGAAATAAAAGTAGGAGCAAATTCTAAAATTACGGATTGTCTGGTAGCAAAACCAATAAGGTATTTTGGAATTAAAGGATTGGTAAGGTTTAATGCCGTTTGAATCGCCACAACTCCACCCACAAAGAATGAAATGAAAGCTACAATTCCCAATGAACCTATTATTAAATCATCTATTTCCTTAAAGATGAGACTTCTCATCACAGACCATTTGGTTTGCTTATTGAAAATTTCTTTCAGCATCAGGAAGTATCTCCCTGTCTGCGATATATAGCGAATGATCATCATAGTTTTACAAATAATTAATGGCTAAATTAAGGATTAGTTTGCAGTTTACTGTTTGCAGTTGGCTGTTTTTTGAAAGAAGAATTTAAAAAATCTTTGCTTTCATTTTTTGCAAACGATACTTTCTGATGAACTGCGCTTGTTCTTTTGTAACCAATAAAGGAGTTTTTGCTGCTTTAGCCTTCCAGAAACCTTGAATATAATCTAAGAAAAGTAATGGTTTCTTTTTCATCATCGCTAATTTAGCTGATGAAATACAGGTAATAAAAAATCCGTAACCCAACGTATAAAAGGATTCCCCTTGTTTATAACGGGCTGCTTTGTTATAATTTGCACCTGTTGGTTTAAGGTGCTTTATAATTAATGACGCATCAGTAACTACTTTCCAACCATAAAATTTAGACAATAGTTCATCTACTGTATCCCATCCCATGGCTGGTTTTAGATTTCCTATTTGTAAAAAACATTCTTTTCTGTAGGCTTTGAAAGCGCCTCGAATGTGATCTTTATCGGTAAGATTTTCCAGAATCCATTCTCCATTTTTTTCTACATAGGCGAAACCTCCGGCCATTCCAATTTTTGAATCACTTTTGAAAATATTCAGAATTGTTTCGAAATAATTATTGGGCAAAATTAAATCGCCGTCTAATTTCACTATAATATCATATTCGTTGTCTAATGTTTCGAATCCTTTATGAAAGGCCTGAATCACTTTACTTCCCGGCAAATGTATCGCACTCGACGTTTTGTTTACTAAAGTGATGAATGGATTTTCTTTGGCGAAAGCCAAAACAATTTCGGCAGTTTTATCTGTAGAATTATCATTGACAACCACTACTTTTTTGGGTAAAACCGTTTGCGATATCAAAGATTGAAGCGTTAAACTAATGAATGCTTCTTCGTTGTAAGCCGGAATGACAATGTAATAATTCATTATTTGATTCTTTCAGCGTAAACAATATAATACCTGTTGGTGAATTTTCGCAACAAGGGGCGAATTCCGAATTTTTTAACGGGATTGGTCCATTTTTGTCTGTCGATGATTTTCCAACCTGTTTTTTCTAAAAGCCAGTCCAATTGCCAATCTTCAAATTCATGGTAATGTCTGTCCCACATATCCGTTTTGCTGCGATAAGCCGGTGAAAACCACAAACGCATCGGGATAGAAATAAAAAGTTTATCGGATTTTATTTCGTTTAAAATAGTGTATGGATTGAGTAGATGTTCGAATATTTCGAAGGCAGTTGTTACATCTGTTTTTTCGGCAGCAAATACAGATTGATTGTTGTCTAAATCTTCACCGGTGGTGTTTTTTACCGAAAACCCTTCGGCTTTCATGATTTTAGAAAAAGGGTTTTCTACACCTAAATCTAAAATGGTTTCTGATGTAGTGCTGTGTTTTTTTAGAAACTCTAAAGTAAGTTTGAATCTTTTATTTGGAAAGGTTTTCTCGTACATTTTTTTTGATTTTGCCTTAACGGCAGGAAGGCACAAATTTATAAATAAAATTGTATTGACAGCACATTTTTTAGCCCAGATGGAAGCGAAAATCCCGGAGCCGCAAAATGTAGTTTTTCCGGATACAAAAAAGCGACTAAAAGAAGCTTTTTTTTACCTGAGAAAAACACATTTTGCGGTGAGGAATTGTAGTGTACAGCTGGATTAGCTACTAAAAAAGCTAATTCTGGCTTTCATTTAATACCTGTAAACAAAGGCGTTGACGTTCATTCCGGCACCAACGGATGCGAAGATTAGCACGTCGCCTTTATGGATTTCCTGATTTTCGATTTTTCCTTGTATTAATAAGTCAAAAAGCGTTGGTACGGTTGCTACGCTGCTGTTTCCGAGTTCGTGAATGCTCATGGGCATTACATCTTTGGGCGGTGTTTTGCCGTATAATTTGTAAAAACGGTGAATTATGGCTTCATCCATCTTCTCGTTGGCTTGATGAATCAGAATTTTTTTGACATCATCGATTGCAATTCCGCTTTTGTCCAAACAGCTTTTCATGGCGGCAGGAACTTGGCTCAATGCAAATTCATAGATTTTGCGACCAAACATTTTGATGTAACGTATGTCTGGATCTAAATCCGGATTGTACGATTTCCCGAAGAATAAATAACTGGCTTCGTCGTTTGCAAAAGTGGCGTTCTCATAAGACAACATTCCCGTTTCGTCCTCTGAAGCTTCAATTATTGATGCGCCGGCACCATCTGAATAAATCATGGAATCGCGGTCATGTGCATCAACAACTCTGGAAAGAGTTTCTGCACCTATTACCAAACATTTTTTGGCCATGCCGGATTTGATAAAAGCATTTGCTTGAAGCACGCCTTCAATCCATCCCGGACAACCAAAAAGGATATCAAATGCTACGCATTTAGGATTTTTTATTTGTAATTTATGTTTTACACGTGTGGCCAGACTCGGAATCATATCCGATTGGGTTGTTCCGCATTTTACATCTCCAAAATTATGGGCAAAAATAATATAATCAATAGTTTCGGGATCAATTCCCGCATTTTCTATTGCTTTCTGGGAAGCGAAAAAAGCCAAGTCAGACGAAGTGTATTCATCCTCGGCATAACGCCTGTGTTCTATACCGGTAATTCCTTTGAATTTACTGATTACGACTTCATTTGGGTAATTAAAAAGAGAACCATCTTCGTTTAAGAATACATGTTTGTCGAAGTCGGTGTTGCTTACTTTTTTCTCAGGAATATAACTTCCTATTCCAGTTATTTTTATTTTCATGGCTATTTTTCCAAAAATTTTATGCTAATTTAATTATAAAAAATTGAATAGAACAACAAAACATACTATGCATGCATATAATTGTAGAATACTAATTTATTAGCAAAAATATTGATTATTTTTTAAGGAAATGCAATAATCGCTACATTTTTATTTTTAAAATTGTTACAATTGTTAATTCGGTCGTTTTTCATTTTAATTTCATTTAAAGCAACAAAACCATTATTTCTAAAGTTTATTATTAGCATTTTATTTCAAAAAAAAAGCCCCGAATATCGAGGCATTTTTTAAGTTTTTTTTGAAATACTAGCTTTCCATATACGCTTCAATTGGAGCGCAACTACATACTAAATTTCTATCGCCGTATGCATCATCTGCTCTACGAACTGTAGGCCAAAATTTGTTTTCGGCAATATATTCTAATGGGAAAGCGGCTTGTTCTCTGGTGTATGGAAAATCCCAAACATCATTTGTCAGCATTGCTAATGTGTGAGGAGCGTTTTTCAAAACATTATTTTTATCTTCTAAAGTAGACACTTCTATTTCTTTTCTGATAGAAATCATCGCATCGCAAAAACGGTCTAATTCTTCCAGATTTTCACTTTCTGTTGGTTCAATCATCAAAGTTCCTGCTACCGGAAACGAAACCGTTGGTGCGTGGAAACCATAATCCATTAAACGTTTAGCGATATCTGTTACTTCGATTCCTTTTTGTTTGAACGGACGACATTCTAAAATCATTTCGTGTGCCGCGCGACCCATTTCTCCTGAATACAACGTATCGTAATGACCGCTTAATTTTTCTTTGATATAATTAGCATTCAATATAGCATATTCGGTAGCTTCTTTTAAACCATCAGCTCCTAACATCGAAATGTATCCATAAGAAATCAAACACACCAAAGCAGAACCCCAAGGTGCTGCAGAAATTGCTGTGATAGCGTTTTCTCCACCAGTTGCAATTACAGGATTTGTCGGTAAAAACGGAACTAATTGCGGTGCCACACAAATTGGGCCCACACCTGGTCCACCTCCACCGTGAGGAATAGCAAAAGTTTTATGTAAGTTCAAGTGACAAACGTCAGCACCAATAGTCGCTGGATTGGTTAAACCAACTTGCGCATTCATATTGGCTCCGTCCATATAAACCTGGCCCCCATTTTCGTGAATTAATTGAGTAATTTCTTTAATCGCACTTTCAAAAACTCCGTGAGTTGAAGGATAAGTAACCATCAAACAAGAAAGATTGTCCTTGTGCAAAATTGCTTTTTCACGCAAATCATCAACATCAATATTTCCGTTTTCTAATGTTTTAGTTACGATAACTTTCATTCCCGCCATAGCTGCCGAAGCTGGATTTGTTCCGTGTGCCGATGATGGAATTAAAGCGATATTTCTGTGGTGATCTCCTCTTGATTGGTGGTAAGCGCGAATAACCATTAATCCGGCATATTCTCCTTGCGCACCAGAATTAGGCTGTAAAGTGGTTCCTGCAAAACCGGTGATAACATTTAATTGTTGCTCTAACTTAGTCAACATTTCTTGGTATCCTTGCGCTTGATCTAATGGTACAAAAGGGTGAATGTTATTCCATTGCGGATTGCTTAAAGGCAACATTTCAGCAGCTGCATTCAATTTCATAGTACAAGAACCAAGCGAAATCATAGAGTGATTTAACGCTAAATCTTTACGCTCCAACATTTTGATGTAACGCATCAAAGCAGTTTCCGAATGGTATTTATTAAATACATCGTGTTGCAAAAATGATGAAGTTCGGCTTAGGTTTTCCGGAAAATGATTGGTTTCTGTCAACGCTTCAATTGTAGTTGTCTGCGTATTATTTGCGGAAGCGAAAACACCAACAATCGCATTCAAATCAGCGATGCTTGTGGTTTCGTTCAAAGAAATAGAAACTGTATTCGCATCGATATAATAGAAATTTACTTCGTTTTGTTCTGCAATAGCGCGTATTTTTTGAGCATCAGCTTTTACAACGATGGTATCAAAAAAAGCGGTATTGCTTTGCTGGAATCCTAATTTTTCTAATGCATTTGCCAATGTCGCAGCCGAAGCATGTACTTTATCAGCAATATATTGCAAGCCTTTTGGACCATGATACACCGCATACATTCCTGCCATAACTGACAATAAAACTTGCGCCGTGCAAATGTTTGAAGTCGCTTTATCACGCTTGATGTGTTGCTCACGCGTTTGCAAAGCCATACGCAAAGCACGATTTCCATTTGTATCTACAGTAACACCGATAATTCTTCCCGGCATGCTGCGTTTATATTCCTCTTTGGTAGCAAAATAAGCTGCGTGTGGCCCACCATATCCTAACGGAATTCCGAAACGTTGAGTGGTTCCTAATACAACCGCTGCTCCCATTTCGCCCGGAGGCATCAATTTTGTTAAACTCAAAATATCGGCAGCTACGGCTACTTTTATTTCGTTTGAAGCTGCTTTAGCAATAAAATCGGCATAATCATAAACTTGTCCAAATTTCCCCGGATATTGAAGCATGGCTCCAAAATAATCCGCTGAAAAATCAAAATTTTCATGATTTCCAACAACTAATTCCACTCCGATTGGCGTAGAACGCGTTTGTAAAACAGATAGTGTTTGTGGTAGTATTTCTTCAGAAACGAAGAATTTATTAGTATTATTTTTCTTTTGATCGCGAGTTCTTACATCAAACAATAATGCCATCGCTTCGGCGGCTGCCGTTCCTTCATCTAATAAAGAAGCATTGGCAATTTCCATTCCGGTTAATTCGATAACCATAGTTTGAAAATTCAAAATTGCTTCTAAACGACCTTGAGCAATTTCTGCCTGATAAGGCGTATATGCCGTGTACCATCCTGGATTTTCGAAAACATTTCTTTGGATAACCGCTGGAACAATCGCTTGATTGTAACCTAAACCGATATACGTTTTGAACATTTTATTTTCATTTCCTAATGCCTGAATGTGATTTGCAAATTCATATTCTGTCATGGCCGGATCTAAAGCTAAAGGTGCCTTTAAACGAATATCATTTGGAAGCGTTTCATAAACGAGTTGCTCGATAGAATCAACTCCGATTGTTTTCAACATATGTTGAAGGTCATTTTCTCTTGGCCCAATGTGTCTTAAAGCAAAAGCATCTGTTTTCATAAAGAAATAAAAGTGTTGTTTTTTGTGGTGCAAAAATAAATATTAATCTCCTAATAATCTCCTTTTTTGGATTGATTTTATAGGGATTTTTCAACCAAATCACTGATTTGTTCACAATTGATTAAATTTGTCTAATGAAGATTTTCAAAACCATAATCGATTTTTACATCAACAGCAGCATTCATGTGGGTTTATCCTGCTATGCCTTGGTACGGATTACACAAATGAGGTTCCACATTTCCCATGATGAATCTATGGCTAATTTTGCTCTTTTTGGAACAATTGTAGGATATAATTTTGTAAAATATGACGCTTTGGCCAGAACCAAAAAATTAGAAATGCGAAATCAATTAAAAACGATTGCTCTTTTTAGTTTTTGTTCGTTGCTATTGGCCGGTTATTATTTTTTTTGTTTACAAAAAACAACGCAACTATTTTCTATTCTTGTTTTGGGATTAACATTATTGTACACGCTTCCGTTTTTTCCAAATAAAAAAAATGCCCGAAATTGGGCAGGAGTAAAAATTTATATTGTGGCTTTGTGCTGGGTTGGTGTGACAGTAATTTTACCCGTTTTGAATGCCAATACAACTATTGGAACTGATTTTTTCAGCACTGCGATTCAGCGGTTTATTGTGATTTTTGTATTGATTCTTATTTTCGAAATTATTGATTTGAAACAAGATGACCCGAATTTACAAACCGTCCCTCAGCAAATCGGAATCCAAAGAACAAAACAATTAGGTTATTTTCTATTACTAATTTTTTGCGGATTAGAATTTTCAAACAACAGTTTCAACAACAAAAACCACTATTTATCAATTGCCTTAATCAGCACAATTGGTTTACTTTTGGCTTTTGCCAATGAAAAAAAATCAAAATATTACACTTCCTTTTGGACAGAAAGTATTCCTGTTTTATGGTGGCTGTTATTGCTTTTATTTACTGTCTAATTAATACTAACCAGAAAATAAAAACCGATTTATTTAGGACTGGTAGCAATCACAAACTTTAGATTGTTTTTGACACCAATTTGCAAAACATCAACTAAGTCTTGAACTTGCAAATTAAACGGGATTCTTACAATAACCGTTTGGTCTTTTTCGGTATTCATTTTTGACATTAATGTCGTTTCTAATTCTTCAAAAGAAACAGGCTGTTTATCGATGTAGAATTTTTTGTCTTCGGTTACGGATAAACTAATGTATTGCTTGTTTGTTTTTTCGTTGGTTTTAGCTTTTGGCAATGTCATTTTTATAACATTAGGATTTGCCAACGTAGATATAATTAGAAAAAACAACAACAAAAAGAACATAATGTCACTCAATGATGAAGTAGCCACTTCGGCATGAAATCTTCTTTTTCTCTTAATTGACATACTTTATGATCTTTGAATAATGTTTACAAACTCCAATATTTGCTTTTGGATTTTCAAAGCAAAATTATCAATCTTTCCGTTTAATAAATGGTATGCGCTATAGGCGATAATACCCACTATAAGTCCGGAACCACTACTAATCATTTTTTCGTACAACCCACCGGAGATATTTCCGATACTAATGTTTTCGGTAACCGAAATGCTGTAAAATATTTTAATAACTCCAGAAATAGTTCCAATAAATCCTAATGTTGGTGCAATTCCGGCAATAAGTCCCAGTTGTCCCAAATGTTTTTCCATTTCACCAATTTCGATATCTGCAGCACGATCCATATTCGACTCAATTTCGGTAATTGGTCTGCCGATAACTAAAATCCCTTCTTTTATAATATTACCAGAAGCCGAATTACTGCGCTCAGCAATAGTTCTGGCCAAATCTAACTTACCTAAATTGAGATTATCTCTAATATCAACCATCAAATGGTTATCAATTTTTGACGCTTTATGAATGTACAAATAGCGCTCAATAATTAAATAAAAGGTGTAGAATAATAAAATGGAAATTGGAATTAAAAAGAACCCTCCTTTAAAAATAAATTCCAAAACAGAGATTTCGGTATTTGGGGCAATTTTTTCTATAACTACGTTTGACGCAGCATTAGTAATCGTGTCGGCTTGTAATTGTATAAAACTAAACATATATTATTATTGATTTTTACGCATTAATTCTAAAAAATATTTCAATTTTGCAATAAAGATACTTTTCGCTCCAATATTAAACTAAAAAAATCGAAAAATATTTTAAACACCCACTTTTTTTATCCAAAAAATGAACTACCAAGAAACAACAAACTGGATGTTTAACCAGCTCCCGATGTATCAAACTCATGGCGCTTCGGCTTACAAAAAAGATTTAACGAACACCATCTTATTGGTAAACCACCTCAACAATCCGCAGGAAAAAATAAAATGCATTCACGTAGCGGGCACAAACGGTAAGGGGTCAACTTCGCATATGCTAGCTTCAATTCTTCAGGAAGCGGGTTACAAAGTAGGTTTATATACCTCGCCACATTTGAAAGATTTCAGAGAACGAATCAAAATCAATGGCGTTGCGGTTTCAGAAGATTTTGTTTGTGAGTTCATCAATACGCACAAAGTTTTTTTTGAAGAAAATGACATGAGTTTTTTCGAAATGTCTGTTGGTTTAGCGTTTGATTATTTTGCCAAAGAAAAAGTAGATATCGCCGTTATCGAAGTAGGACTTGGCGGAAGATTGGATGCTACTAATATTATTACACCACTCGTTTCTGTAATAACAAATATCGGAATCGATCATACTCAGTTTTTAGGAAACACGCTCGAAGCTATCGCAGGTGAAAAAGCGGGAATCATAAAACCCAATGTTCCTGTCGTCATAGGAGAATATACTGCAGAAACGCAGCCTGTTTTTTTAGCAAAAGCCAAAGCGAATCAGGCTGAGATTTATTTTGCCTCCGATTTGATTTCAGAAGAATTTCGTTCTGATTTAATGGGCGATTATCAAACACACAATAAAAAAACGGTGCTTCAAACTATTGCTGTTTTAAATAGTCAAAAAGAATTTAAAATATTTCAAGAAGATATTAAATCCGGTTTGTTGCAAGTTGTAAAAAACACAGGATTACAAGGAAGATGGCAACAATTAGGCGACAGCCCAAAAGTGATTTGCGATACTGCACACAATAAAAACGGACTTGAAATTGTGATGCACCAAATTCAAAAAGAGAAATTTGATACTTTACATATTATATTAGGAGTAGTAAATGACAAAGATTTAGACGAAGTTTTACCTTTATTTCCTAAAAATGCTATTTATTATTTTTGTAAACCCAATATTCCTCGCGGTTTAGACGCTGCTATTTTATACCAAAAAGCCACAACATTCGAATTACACGGAGAAGTATTTAATTCTGTTTCAGAGGCTTATAAAAAAGCACTGCAAGTTGCCACAAAATCCGATTTTATATACATTGGCGGAAGCACATTTGTAGTTGCAGAAATTTTATAATTTTTTTATATTTTTCTTGCAAATCAAGAAAAGTGGTGTATATTTGCACTCGCAATAAGGAAATAAAAACGACCGAATTGTTTAGGGCGATTAGCTCAGCTGGTTCAGAGCACCTCGTTTACACCGAGGGGGTCGGGGGTTCGAACCCCTCATCGCCCACAAAAAACTCCATTAGAAATAATGGAGTTTTTTTATGCCTTATGGCGAAATTATTTACTAAACCTATTTAAGCCACAACACATCGTAAGCACTTATAAAATTTCTTTCCTGAATATCAATATTAGTTTCCGTTAGTAAATCATAGGATTTATTTGGATTCAAATCCCCAAATATACTTCGCTCAAAGAAAGTATCATATTCAGAGAAATTGGCAATCACATAAACGGATTTTCCTTTATTATCTGTTTTTTTAAATATCAATAAATGACTGTTTTCATAATCGACATAGCGCAAATCATTCGAATCGGCAAAAGCATTTGTTTGCTTACGGATTGCTATCATTTTTTTTAATTTACGATAGACCTGCCCTTGTGGTGACTCAGGAATATCTTTATTTTCGACCAAATTCCAATCCATTTTTGAACGATGCAACCAGCGGTTATCATACTTTTTGGTTTCATCATTTAGATACTCATAATTATTAGGTAAAGCAACCTCATCACCGCTATAAATCATTGGCAAACCGCCTAAAGATAAAATAATGGCATGTTGTAAATTGATTCGTTTTATAGCCAATTGAATCTCTTTATCATTATTTTCTTTTACTGCCCTTTCAAAACCACATAATGCTGCCATAGAACCGGAAATTCGCGCATTTCCTGTTTCGTGCTCAATCATAAAGCGTTGTCCAAGTCCAAAACTTCCATTAAATCCATCACAATAGTGTTTCAAAATATACAAACGGTGCTGCAAACTACTCAAGCCCATTTCAGACACTAATTTATCGTCAAACCCCAAACCTATATCATCGTGACAGCGGGCATAATTTATCCATGTGGTGTTTCTGGGTTTTGTAGGAACTGCTTTCATTGACTTTTTAAGCAAATTGGTGCTTTTTGTTGCCAAAGCTTCCCAACTCAGCGCCATAAAATTAGCATTATATGCAATGTCACATTCGTCGCCT
This sequence comes from Flavobacterium lacustre, assembly GCF_027474525.2. NCBI lineage: Bacteria > Pseudomonadati > Bacteroidota > Flavobacteriia > Flavobacteriales > Flavobacteriaceae > Flavobacterium > Flavobacterium lacustre. The sequence goes on along the minus strand of NZ_CP114882.2, from coordinate 1,639,450 downwards.
TGAGCTAAATCTTCGCCAAAATATTTTATAATTTCTTCGGGAGCCACAATCGCTTCGGCAATATAAGCCACGCCGGGAGCTACAATTTGACCACATAATTTAAAGAGCTGCAATAAAGAGTGAACTTCGGGTAAATTTTGATTGAACTTCCCGATTTCCTTCCACATGTAAGCAACGGCATCAAAACGGAAAATATCGATTCCTTTATTGGACCAAAACAACATTGTGTCAATCATTTCAACCAGAACCATCGGATTTTTGTAATTCAAATCCCATTGGTATCCATAGAACAAAGTCATTACCCATTGATTATTTTCTGGCAAATACGTAAAATTCCCTGGTGCTGTGTCCGGAAAAATATCCAACATGGTTTTTTCGTATTCATTTGGTAAATTTCTGTCTGGAAAAAAATAGAAAAAATCTTTGTATTTAGGATGTCCTTTTCGCCCTTCAACAGCCCATTCATGCTGATCTGCACAATGATTCAGCACAAAATCCATAACTAAATTGAGATCATTTTTTTGAAACTCCTTGACCAAAGCTTCAAATTCCTCCATAGTTCCGAATTTTGGATTTACTTCGCGATAATTACGAACAGCATATCCACCGTCATTTTCAAATTCCGGCACATCCAAAAAAGGCATCAAATGAACCGTATTAATTCCCAAATCTAACAGATACGGAATCTTCTCTTTCAACCCATTAAAATCAATATTAAAGAGATCTACATACAACATCATCCCCACGATTTTCTCGCTGGAATACCAGTTTGGAGAAGAAATACGGGTCATATCTCGCTTTTTTTGCAAGGCAGAACGTTCTTCAAAATTCTTAACCAAAGATGCTAACAGTGATTCAAAAGCTTCCTCTTTATAAGGACTGTTCGAATATAACTTATGGTATAAGTCACTAATAATTGGGAAATTTGCTCCCAATCGTAAATGAAAATTCTTGTCTTTAACTTTTACGTTTTCCAAGAAAATATTCAATTTTGATAACTTTTCAGCTTGCTGCATATTTTTATAAAGATTGCTTGTTTGTACTACAATTTATTAGGTATTTTCCATTTTTGTCCAAAATCAAAAAATGTTTTGAAATATAATAAAAAAATGCATTCCATAAAAAAATTGGACAAAAACATCTTTAAATAAAATCTACCCTATAAAAAAAAACGAAAGACCATCGTATTGACAGCCTTTCGTTTTTAATATCTTGATTTTAATTTATTTCACTTTATACAAACGAATGTAATCGATCATGGCGCGATTGACTTCCACATTCATATTGTTATTCCATTCTTCGAAAACCAACTCTAATTGATTTTTCCCTTTTACTAAATTGACTTTATGGGAATTTGACAAACCCCAATCCGACCATTCATTTGTTCCTCTTTGAGGAAAAACCATCACACCGGCATAAGCTGCATTAAGATATAAAGAACGAATAGCACATTTATTATCTGTATTCCAAGGGCCGCTTCCATTAGAATATTTTATAGTTATAAAATATTCTCCACTTTCATCAACAACAATTGGCACACTCAATTTTGTATTTTTATCATTCGAAATTTCGACAAAACCATTCCCGGAATAGTTGACATAATCCAAATCTGATTTAGTTACAAAATGTTCCGGTTCAACAATAATTGGCTGTGATTTACTAAAAACCAAAGGCTCGCTCAAGAAAGACTCTTCTCCGGATGCATCAACAGCAGTAATTGCATATTCAGCATACGCATCATCTGTAATTTGATAGGCAGGAACCGTAGTTTTTTCGGCTAATTTTCCGTTTTTATAAACATAATACGCTTTAGCATTACTATCGTTGTTCCATGTTATTTTATTTCCTATAAGAGTCGCATTTGGATTTGCCAAAGTGAATTTATTCTCCACCCGATTAATCGCGTCTCCAGAGAAATCAGCATTACTCATTTTAATGTTTACGGTATGTTTCCCTGTAAAAGTTGCCGGAATAATTGCTTTTTCGACTTCCTTTCCATCAATCGTAACAGAGGCTATTTTATTTCCATGGCCTTCTACAGTTATATCCAGAATGGCATCGCGGTATTTGAAATTAACCAGACTTCGGTTTCCTCCATAATTTTTTGGAATTACCGGCGCAAAAACCAATTGATCTTCTTCAAAATGCATTCCCATAAAAACGCGATATACCATCGATAAATTACCCGCCATACTCCAAAGCATACGGTGAGAATTGATTTCGGTTCCTTTGAAATCACCCGTTTCTGCGACCATATTTTCATAATTCGTCAAAAATAAACCAGCTGCTCTATAAACAGAAGCCAACCCGTGCTCCAACACTTTTTCGTTTCCAACTTTGGCGGCAGCCAAATTCCAATAAGATTGAACAAAAGGCCAAATCGCATTGTTATGATACGGCGGAATTCCCGGGATTTGTGGATAAATACAAGTCGCACCAAATTCTGTCAAAGGACTTTTTGAAATAATCGATTTACTTTGCTCAGCATCGGCAACATCAAATAAAACAGCCAAAGCTTCTCCTAAAGCTTCGTATCGTTTAGATGGCGTCAGGAAATTTCTGCCATAAAGATATTGTGCATAATAGCCTTTGTCTTCCATCCATAATTGTTCATTTATTCCTTTTTTTATTTGCAAAGCAATGGCATCATACGGTGCTGTTGGCTCGCCCAAAATCGCAGCCATTTTCGATAAAATTTGATGGGTTTGGTAATGCACCACATTCGTACCTAAATTCTGTGACACATAAATATCCATGTTGGACATCCATTTCGGATAGGTTTGCTCGCGCCAATCTAAGAACGAAGATTCTCCGGAATACATACCGGTTTGTGACGAACGAATGGTTTTATAATCATCATCTGCTGAATTCTTGATAATCGTATAGGCTTTTTGCAACCAATCCTTATCGCCAGTGGCTTTATAGACTTCCCAAGCTGCTAATGCCCAAGTCGTTCTATCCGAAGAAACCGGCCAAGCGCCACCAGAACCTGTATCCTGAATAATTCGGTCTCTCTTTACTTTTTTCAACAAACTGATTTTGGCTACTTCTGGCTCTAAATAAGCGAATGCCAAAACGATACTATAACTAATATCTCTGGTCCAAACGCCTGCCCACTTTGCTCCGGTTCTAAAAGTACGATCTGGTTCAATGGCCAATTTAGCTTCCTCTAACGAAAGATTATACAAGGCATCCACGATAGGCTGCTGTGAAGTATAAGTCGCTTTGGTAGAAATATCCTGAGTAAGCGCCCAAGTTTTATCCTCAACAGGAATCAACGGATTGAGTCGTAGTGTAATTTCAAAAATACCGTCAGTATTAGCATCGGTCATTTGGAGTCCACGCTCCTCTAAATTCACAAAATCCCAAGTCATCGGCAAAGCACCACCTGCAATATAAACGCCTTTGAAATCAGCTTGGGCAATTTTTGAACCATCCTGACACTCATAAAATCCTTTTTCTTTGAACTGTTGAAAAACTGCTCTCATATCCAGTTTAAAGGTAAAATCAGTATCAGCCGGCAGCATTTCTTTAGAGGAATCAAAAGTCTCTTTTTGTGGCTGGCCAAAAACATAAACCTCAGATTCTTTTTGATTTGTTATTACAATCTGGCGATTCACTCCTTGTGCCAAATCATTATCTTTTTCGTTGATGCTGAATTTGAAGGTTATTGTATTAGAGTAAAGCTCATTTTCCTTGCTTTTATAATTGGATTTGATAGCGATTGGCGAAAGTACTTCGGCTACATTTTGACCTTGAACCACTTTATTATGGTGTATACTAAAACTTGGTGATTGATACAAAACTGGCGCATCACTTTTACATGAAGAAACAAGGATACTGGCGGCTATAATTGTCATAGCAGAAAGATTAATTTTAATTTTCATGGTAAATATATAGGTATTATTATTTTGAAGACTTTTTAATACAATTATTCCAAAAAATAGGATTTTGTACTAACAAAGATAAATTTAAAAACGAATTATTCGTCAATTTATAACCCAGATACAGTAATAGAATACTATTACTAAATCTGGGGTTAATAAAAAGCCACTCGTCTTACTGTTCTTCAATTGATTAAAAAAACCTAATACATATACTAATTCAACCGCACCACTTTATTTAAACAAACTATTAACCTAAATTAATATTGAAAAGCAGATGAAAGAGACAAAACAAGTGAAGACAAGCAGCAAAATGTATAAAAATTAATATTCAATAACTATCATACCCCAATAATGTAGCAATGGGATTTTAAAAACTAAATTATTGCCAACCTGGTTAAAACTTAAATCTTTTGATGCTCCACCATCTAAGTCTGGAGAAGCATACCAGACTTTTGTTACCGTTTGAGCATTCTGAAGATTTAAAATAAAATTACTTTTACTAGTTGGCGTAGCTTGCTCGCCATTTGTATCTCTCCAATTTAAACTAGTAGCATTAGAAAAATTTATTAAATGAATAATCTGTTTGTTTGAAGTTTTTTTTCCTACAAAGGCAACATTAGAATAAGAGGGTGGCCAATTTTTTAAATTCACTTTGCCATCTCCTGAAGACAGTATTGGTGAATTAAAAACCCCACCATCTCTCAATAAATTTTGGTATCCTACTAAAAAATCATAATATTCAAATAAAGATTTTTTTAATTCCCCATTCATTTGCAAATTATTATTAGGGAAATATTCTTTAGCCAGCATATGTTCACCCAATTCTAGATGGGATCCACCAAATGCAAAAATTACAGCATCAGTCAATAAAACTCCTGGAGTATTAAAAAAACCTGAGCTATTAGCTTTATCATAATTCATATAAGCTGCAAGAACCGTGTTTAACCTATCATTTGAAAGCGTATTGTTTTCTTGAATAATATCGGCTAAATCTTTATAACTATCCCTTGGAGCCCATACTTCTGTATAAGCAACATCAACTGGCGCAGTCAATATATTTGACTGACCGTATTGTGCTACTGCATTTAGGATTGCTTTTTTAGCAGAAAATCTTTGTTTCAAGTTTTGAAGAAAAGGCCCAAATGTTTCATTAATTCGAACAGAATTTCCATTATAATCATAAACATTACCGCGGTCTCCTAGTTGGTCTAAGTGCCAACCATCAAAATTTAAATTCTGATACACAGTGTTTGTTTTATCAAAAATATAATCTTGCCAAGATGTATTTGCTGGATTAGTTACCAAAATATCACTTTGCCAAGAACTTGGTAAAACATGTTTATTTATATTACTATGATTTTGATCATTATACAAAAACCATTGATTTGAAACTCCATCAACATTATAATCATTCCAAGCTCCATAAAGTAAATTATAACTCATCGAAGCAATATTCACACTATGTGCTTTGTCAATATAAGTTTTGACTGTATTAAATGACATTGGTCTTCCAGATATGTCTAACCAAGTTGAAGCAGGTAAACTACCATCCATTTTTAATGGCTGATGGTGTTTGTTTCCCCAATCATAAAATTGCAACGAATTAATGTGGTAATCTTTAAGATTATCAAGTATTAAAGACATTTGACTATCACTAATACTTCCAAAATTAGAAAGAAACCCATATCTAGGAAATTTAGTCCAATCAGAAGAAACATCAACACCAATAGTTCCCAAAATAGTTTCAACACTATTAGCTACCGAATACACCTCTACCATATATCCTTTGTAATCTTGAGTTGGAGGTGTCCAACTCCAACTTGCATTAGTTAACGGCTCTTCAGACAAAGTCACATTTAAATATTTATACCTAACGGTACTATTTTTGGGAAGTTTGTCAATCTTAAAAACAACCGATTCGCCAGGATTGTATTTTGCTTTATCTGACCTAATTGTGATCGATGGAATTGTCTCAACAGGAGGCACGGGATCTACGGGGATGCTATTATCACTATTACTACAATTTACTAAAATTAAAGCAAATAATAAATATTTAAAAACGCTCATAATAATCTATATTTTAAATAGGCCAATTCATTAAAAAATTGGCCAATAATTAATTTATTGATGCACAATTGTCATCGTTCCATTATCTAAATTGATTGAAATTTCGTAATTCCCTGCATCACCTGATTGTAATTTCCATTTATTATCTGGTCCATCACAACCATGTGTTATAATGTAATTACCATCTGTTATATTTTGATTTGCAGTAGCTGCATTAATCCAGTCTCCATCACACCAGTCTCCTTTAAATTTAGCAATTTTAAATTCTCCTGAATTTAAAGCGCCAGTATAAACAAAACTACCATTACTATAAGTCATCGCTGAAGGACTTCCTATATTCCAACCATTTGGACCACCATCACCTATAATATACAATTCAACTTTTTTTATACTAATAGTATTGTTTTGAGTATTTAGGGTAATTTTATATCTACCAACATCAGCTGAGCCAATTGTCCATTTATTATCAGTACCACAGCCCGAATTTTGTTCAACATCTGTTGATGACAAACTCTGACCATTTGTTAATGGTCGATACCATTCGCCACACCAATTCCCTTTTGCACCAGCAAGAATTTTAAAATCTCCTTGTGTAAAATTAGCTTCATATGTGAATATAAATGGATTCGTTTGACTTTGAGTAAATGCTTTAGGATTATCAATATCCCAACCACTCGGAGAAGCATCACCCACAATCCAAATTTGAGAAAAAGATGACCCTACAATAGATTCAATAGTAATGGTAAGATTTAATAAATCTGCAGTTACTTTATATTGCCCCGCTTGTGTAATTTGCCATTGTAAATCTTGACCGCTACCTCCAATATTATGAACCATTATATTAGCATCGGTTGAGCTTTTAGTATAAAAATCTTGACACCAACACCCATCTCTACTTACTGGTAGTTTGAAAGACCCAGAACTCAAAGGCCCTTGATAAATAAAAGTCCCCGGTTTAGTTGTAGAAAGTGTCATTGATAAAGCATCAGAAACATTCCAGCCTACAGAAGTTGCACTACCAACCATGTATAATTGAGAAGAAACAGGCACATAGGTTGTGATTGTAAATGCTATTTTTGAAATTTGTTTTTCCACATTTGGGCTGGAGACTGTTGCAATAATTCTAGCTTCCATTATTTGGGTTGTACCCGCTTGCACTCCAAATGTATTTATCAAAATAGAATTCAGTGTAGCCCAATTCAATGAATAAGAAAAAACATTTTTTCCCATTTCATATTCCAAAGGTGTTGCAAAATCATTACCTTCTTTATCAATTTGAAGAACATAACTAATTGCAGCTCCTGTGCCTTTATTTGTTCCAGTAGTCCATTTGAATGTTACGTTTTCATTTGGTTTACGTTCATCTAAAACTACTTCTTCATTTGAAGTAGTTAGCTTTAATTCATCATTGTAATTAAAAATTGAGTCACTCAATAAATCTTCACATGATGTATTCATAAGTGCCATAAATAGGACACTAAGAATTGAAAGTTTTTTTATAAAAATATTTTTCATAATAGTATTTTTTAATACCCTGGATTTTGGGTTAATTTTGGATTTCTATCTCTTTCTATCTGTGGTATTGGAAATAATAAATGTTTTGATGTCGCATTATTCTTTCCAATTGAATGAAGAAAATCAAGACCGTATTGCCCTTTATTAACACGTATCAAATCAAACCATCTTTGCCCTTCAAAAGCTAATTCAACTCTTCTTTCTTTCAACACTGCATTTCTAAATTCCTCTTGACTCAATCCTGAAGCGATATTAGATAAACCAGCTCTATTTCTTACTTTATTTAGTGGCACTTCAGCTTGAGAAGTCTGTCCTAACTCATTCAAGGCTTCTGATTTCATTAATAAAATATCCGAAAAACGCAAAATTGGAAAATTCAATGGACTATTATCATAAGATGACACAGCACTAAGAGGCACTAAAAATTTCCTAACATTATATCCCGTTGTTGAATAGGTTGCTTGATATGTTTTACCATCAAATGCAGGACAACCTGTATACAAAACAGTAATATCTTTTCTGCTATCATTTGGTTCATAAGAATCAATAAATTCTTGAGTAGGTTGATTCCAACCCCAGCCTCCGCCTACAAAATTACTTCCTCTTGGTCCCATAAAAGTACTAGTCCATGAAGCCTGATTTTCATTGCTCCAAAAACTAAATCCACCATTACTATTATACTGTACTTCAAATAGAGATTCTACAGAATTTTCATTTGAAGGATTAAAATTATCTGCATAATTAGTGTTTAAGCTAAAACCCAAACCTTCAACTTGAGTAGTCAAATCAACCACTTTTTGCCAATTATTTCCAAGTGTAAGATACACTTCGGCTAATTCACCTAGAGCTGCTCCTTTGTTAGCTCTACCAACATTAGCACCAGTATATTCACTTTTATTAGGCAATAATTCAGCAGCTTTTTCTAAATCTGAAATTATTTGATCATAGATTAAGTCTTTTGAAACTCGTTCTGGATACAAATCACTATCTGAACTTTGAGGAGTGGTAATTAAAGGTAGATCACCAAAATAACGTACCAAAATAAAATAATAATGTGCTCTTAAAAAATATGCTTCGCCCATTGAGCGGTTTTTGATGTCTTCATCGATCGATAGATTTGGAGCTACTTTTAATACCATATTTGACATTAAAATTCCTGGCCATGGTCCTCTCCAAATATCCAAAACACCTTGATTATCGGTAGTAGTAACAAAATTAGAATTGTCTTGAGTTTCAATTCCATCAGATCCACCACCAGCACCTACAATACTATTACCAGCCATAATATCAGATGTCCACATTCTCATATTGTACAACTTAGGCCATTGAAGTGGTTGATATGCACCATTAACTAATGTAACTAATTCGGCTGCGTTAGTTGGGTAATTAGAAGTATTTATAGTGTCCAATGGTGCCTTTTCTAGGAAATCATTTGAACACTGAGTAAAAGCAAAAATTGCTGATACATAAACTATTTTTTTTATAAATTTCATATTTTCTATTTATTAAAATCCAACATTTAAACCAAGAGATACTATTCTAGTTACGGGATAAATATTATTATCTATACCATTAGTTGAAACCTCTGGATCAAATCCAGTATATTTTGTGAAAGTCAATAAATTTTGACCAGACAGATATATCTTCGCATTATCGAAAATCTTTTTACCAAACAGATTATTTGGCACATTGTAAGAAAGTGTTACATTTTTAACTCTGATGTAAGAACCATCTTCAATATATCGTGATGAAGCTCTATTATTGTTATTAGGATCACCATATACTGCTCTAGGCATACTATTACTAGTTCCTGAAGCCGTCCATCTATCTAATACTGCTGTAGATTGATTAGTTGTAATGGACATTGCTTCTGTATAAAGTCTATTGGCATTAAAAATATCATTTCCATATACCCCTTGTAAATAGATACTTAAATTGAAGTTACCATAAGTAAGAGTATTATTCAAAGATGCTGAGAAATCTGGATTAGGATTTCCAATAAAAGTTCTATCTGCATCTGTAATTAAACCATCATTATTCAAATCTTTAAATCTAACATCGCCCGGAGAGGTACTATTACCAGATGAGGTACCTTGAACTTGTACTGCATGATTATCTACATCCGCTTGATTTTGAAATAGACCGTCTTGAACAAATCCGTAGAAAACATTTATCGGATATCCTTCTTGAATTCTTGACACATTGTAATTTAACCCTAGCCCACCTGTAACCAATGGAGCATCTCTGTTTAAATCAAGAACTTTATTTCTATTCAATGAAAAAACAAAATCAGTAGTCCAAGCAAACTTATCTCTCTGAATATTTTTAGTATTAATTATAAGTTCAATCCCTTTATTTTGGATTTTTCCAGCATTAATATACGGCACATAAATATCTGAGTAACCTGAAGTAACTGGCACAGATTGTGGCACTAACATATCATTAGTATTTTTAACATAGGCATCTAAAGTCAAGTTAACTCTTTGATTAAAAAGTGATGCGTCTAAACCAATATTATACTGTTCTTGAGCTTCCCATTTAACATTTGAATTTGGAAGAACTGTTGGAATTGCAGCACTTACATATGTTCCATTAAAATTGTATAAATAAGTATTGTAATTTGAAGAGAATGAATAATTTCCTATTTCTTGATTTCCTGTGATACCATAACCTAAGCGTAATTTTAAATCATCTATTGACTTTGATTTGAAAAATTCTTCATTGGATATTCTCCATGCTAATGATCCTGAAGGAAATGTTCCATATTTATTTCCTGAACCAAATCTAGAAGATCCATCTCTTCTAACTGTTGCAGTCGCATAGTATTTATTTTTGTAATCAAAATTAGCTCTAGCAAATGTTGAAAAAATAGCCCATTCAGAACCTGTACCATGTAATGACGGTTGGTTAAGCCCATTATTAAGTGTCTGTGTGCTTTCACTTGGAAAAGTTTGAATCGAACCGCTTATATATTCAAATTTGTTTTGTTGAGCACTAGTACCAACAACTCCTGTAACGCTAATCCCATTATCATATTTTTTCTGATATGTTAAAGTATTATCCCACAATAATGTAATTGATTGATTAGAAGATTCAGACAAAAATGCATTTTGTCCCACTTTAGTATCCCAATTATAAGTTGGTGCCCATGTTCTATTTTTCCACAAATTAGCTTCAGCACCTAGAATAGTTTTAAACTTAAAATCTTTCAAAAAAGTAAGCTCTCCAAATAAATTTCCTTGAATATTATATCCTTTTATTGAATTATCAATTATTAAAGCTTTTCCAATTGGGTTATCAATATCACCCGAATAAATTGCTTGCCCTATAGGCCCTGAAAAATCACCATTCTCTCTATAAATAGGTTGTGTTGGTAATGAAAGTAATGCGTTTTGAATACTATACTCTCCTTGTGATTTTACATCATGGTTTAATTTTATACTATTCCCAAATTTCAAATTCTCTGAAACTTTTGTATCACTATTAAATTGAAAATTATAACGTTTGTAATCAGTATTAATAATAATCCCTTTTTGGTCAAAAACGTTCAAAGAGGTATATACTTTAGATTTCTCATTTCCAGAAGAATATGATAAAGTGTAATTATTCTGAATTCCTTTTCTGAAAAAAGCGTCAACCCAGTTTGTTCCAACACCTAAAGTAGCTGGGTTCTGAAAAGCGGGATTAGGAGTTAAATCTGCATTATTCAATATATCATTATGCAAACTCGCAAATTGACTAGCATTTAAAACCTGAAGAACATCTGTTGCTTCTGAAATTCCCGAAGAAACATCTAACGACAAAGTAGACTTACCCACTGTTCCTCTTTTAGTAGTGATAATCACAACTCCATTAGCACCTCGTGAACCATAGATTGCTGTAGAAGAAGCATCTTTTAATACTTGTAAACTCTCTACATCATTCATATTTACTTGATTAAGCCCGCCATTTAAAGGCATTCCATCTACTACAATTAAAGGATCATTATTCCCTATAGTACCAGTTCCCCTAATTCTAAAAGTGGGATTGTCCCCAGGTTTTCCAGAAGTAATTACTTGAACTCCGGCAGCTCTTCCTTGTATTGCATCACCTATATTTGCAACTGGTTGTTTACTAATATCAGATAATTTAATTGTAGAAATAGAACCTGTTAAGTCTTTAGACCTAACTTGCCCATAGCCTATAACCACTACATTATTCAATGTTTCCGATTCCTGTTGCAGTTTAATCTCAATAAAACTATTCCCATTAGTGGCTACCTCTTTTCTCTGAAATCCCATATAAAAGACAACTAGAACTGAATTTTGTTGAGGAACTAATAAATCAAACTTTCCATCAAGATCAGTTACAAGACTTTGGCTTGAATTTTTTAGTGTGATTGTAGCTCCTGGCAAAGGTTGGTTAGTTTCATCCACAACCTTACCCGATAGTTTAATTTTTCCGGTTTGCGCCACCATTATAAATGGGGCGACAAGAAAAATTAATAATAGGGCCCATTTAGCCCTACCGAATGAAGAAATTTTCATAATACATTAATTTTGGTTAGTTAAATAGCAATTGAATGCGTTTTATTAAAAAACATTCAGTACAAAATTGCTTAAATAACTAGCAGAGAAAACCGCTAAAAAATTAAGTATAGAAAAAATTAAGCATTTGTAATAAAAAATAATACATAAATATATTAATTATCAAACACTTATATAAATATTATTCAAAAAAACCATATAGAAAAATAAAGATATTTTACAGCTTCAGGGTAGTTTTTTTCAATAATTTTTGATCAAAATCACCTTTATTTAGGATCGAATTATTCCTGATTTTGGTCTTATAAGCATAAATCGAATTTACTGAGTAACCCAAGATTTGAGCTATAATCTCATTCTGTGTTATACCTAATCTGATTAAAGCATAAATTCGCAACTCTTTAGTTAGAACCTCACCATTTTTTATTTCAACTTTATTTTTGTCTTTCATCAAAGCATTAAACTCTGTAATGAAATTTGGGAACAGATTAATAAAAGCTAAATCGAAATTTTCAAGAAGTTTATCTTTTTCACGTTTCAAATTATAGCTTAAAATGATTCGCTTTACCTTATCATAATTCTCATCTTCAATACTTTTTTTCATTGAGATTATAAACGAATTAAATTTTTCAAAAATACCATCATACTGTGTAAAAAATAACCCTAAATATTCTTCTTTGATTTTATTGGCTTCTAACAATAATTTATTAACCTGCTTTATTTCAATATTTTTTAAATTAATCTTTTCATTTACCTTGTGTAATTGATTATTTATTTTTTTCAGATTATCGTGCGCATCCGCAATTAGCCTCTTGGCTTTCTTTAATTTGAGATACTGGTAATAAACAATTAAAATGAAACAAATCGCTAGAATTAAAAAAGAGCTGACTACAATATATTGCCATTGTATACGATCCTTTTCCTTTTCAACTATATTAACAATCTCTTGATCAATTATAGGCAGAATAGCGCTGATTTGAATCTTTCTCTGTTGCGCTCCATAAAAGAGTGCATCTTCATTAGCTTTATGAATTAAAATTGATGCGGTTTGAATATCGCCTTTTTTAAATAATAGTTCGGATAACTTAATTATGGCTAATGATTCTTTTGTTGAAGTTGAAATATCATGAATTACTGCTTCTTTCAAATGATTTATTGCTTGATCATTTCTACCTAATTGCTGATATAGCTCTCCTAACATATAATGAACTAATGCTTGGTCATGAGGTGGTTTTTTTAATTTTAACAAATTCTCAAATTCAAAAACAGCTTCTTCTATTTGATGATTTTTGGACTTATTAAACGCTTTTAGAAAATAATGAAAAAAATATCCATCTTCTGTTAATGAAAGTGCTTTTTCTCTATACTTACGAGCCTTTTTATTATACTCACTTTGAAAATATAAATTATTGCTATATTCAGCCATATCACCATAACATCTTCCCAAGAGACCATAATACAATGTACCATAATTTTCCTTGGACTCATTCTTAATTAAAGGTTCAAGAAAATCAATAGCTTCTTTGTACATTCCAGAAGAAACGCAAATATCTGCAAGATTAATATTTGCATTTGCAATAAGTGATTTATCTTTGATTTTAATTGCTAAAATTTTTGACTGTATACCATAATGGAATGCAGAATCCCTTTTAAAAAACTTATACCTATAAAATAACTCAGCATTCAACCGATATTTTGAAATTAAATCGTTCTGATTTGTTCTCTTCAGTTTAATCCTAAAACTATCAATTTCAGCTTTTTTAATCCTATCAAATTTTTTGGATTGATTAATGACAGTAATTAAATCTTTCTGAACTGAATTTTCTTGACAGACCGCAACTGTAGTAGTTATCAAGAAATTAAAAAAAAAGAGTTTTTTAATTAGGTATACTTCTTTCATTATTTTAATTATTTTATAAAAAGTACAAAAAATATTGATCTAAATTTTACATAATTTATTATTTAGAATAAAAAACTAGTATTTATTCTAAAAACAACAAAAACAAAAGATATAATTATGTGCTTTACCAACCCTGGTGCAATCCATTTTTTACGACTTCTTCATATTTTTCCTTATCAAAACTATATAAGTTTGGTGCTTTATGAGCCACATTACTTTTCTTTTCATCTAGTTTAGTCAGGATTCCGATAGCCGTTATTTTGCGTAGAAAATTTCTGCGATCAAGCTTTCTGTCCAAAATAGTTTCATATAGTTTTTGCAATTCAGGTATGGTGAATTTTTCAGGAAGTAAATTATATCCAACGGGCATCAAATTCAATTCCATACGAAGTGTTTCTAGAGCTTTATCTAAAATATTTTGGTGATCCAAAATTAAATCCGGGACCGCTTTATGGTCAATCCATTCTACAATTTCAGTATCTTTTTTTCGCTGCGGAACAGCTTCTAAAAAATCGACCAAAGCATAATAACCAATCGTTATAAACCGTTGCAAATACCAATTCCTTTCTTCCAAAGGCGTATCCAAAGCATCAAAAATACCATCATTAAAATGTCCTTTATTCCTTTTTACAGCTCCAAAGGTGCCAAATTGTCTAAGAAAAATACCTTCTAATCCTGTTCTTTTAAACAAAACACTATTAGCAGCAAGATCTAAATCTTCATCCTTAGGAATAAAACCTCCCGGTAATCCCCATTGATCACTATAGGCGGTTTTTATTAATAAAACTTTTAATTGGTTATCATAGAATCCAAAAATAACACAGTCTATAGACAAGCCCGGCTGGTATTTTTCAGAGTCTTTCAATACGGAGTTCAGCATACTATATGTATTCTTTTTTCTTTATAAATATAACTATTGAGGTGCAATTTAGTTCATTTTTTTCTAAAAAATGAATACAAAAATCCATTAGCAGTACAAACGCTTCTTTTTACTCTTTCCGAATAAAATATAGAAACAGTACTTTACATAAAAAACAAAGAATTTCCCTTTAAAAATCATTTAAAAAAATGATATGTAAAAAAAATAACCAAAAATAATATGTTATATGTATCTCGAATCAAAAAAATATGTACATTGCGTCAAAATAACACACATAGTTTTAAAAACTAAAAATAGTCAATAAAATTACCAAATTAAGAATTTATGAAAAAAATCATTTTACTACTCATCGGACTTACATTGTCATCTCAATCGTATGCCCAAAGTGTAGATTATAGAGAAAAAGCAGCCAAATTAGTTGCAAAAATGACACTCGAAGAAAAAGCTTCTTTGTGTTCTGGAGAAACTGCATGGTCAACAAAAGCAATTGCTAGACTAGGCATTCCTTCCATTTTTATGACAGATGGACCTCACGGTTTGCGTAAAGCAGAAGGCTTTGATTTCACAAATAGTGTTCCTGCAACTTGTTTCCCAACAGCATCTGCGCTTGCTTCTTCTTGGAATCCTGCATTGGCTCAAAAAATGGGCGAAGCATTAGCTGTCGAATCTCAAGCCAATGATGTTCAAATATTATTAGGTCCGGGAGTAAACATGAAACGTTCTCCGCTTGGAGGAAGAAATTTCGAATATTTTTCTGAAGATCCTATTTTAGCAGGAACTATTGCAACTGCATATATTAATGGAGTTCAAAGTCAAGGTGTAGGTACTTCAATGAAACATTTTGCTGCAAATAGTCAAGAGACGGAACGTATGTCTAACAGTTCAAATGTTGATGAACGTACTCTGAATGAAATCTATTTTCCTGCATTTGAAATGGCTGTAAAAAATGCACAACCATGGACCGTAATGTGTTCTTATAACAGATTAAACGGAGTATACGCTTCTGAAAGTCCTTATTTATTAAATGATGTTCTAAAGAAACAATGGGGTTTCAAAGGATTTGTAGTTTCTGATTGGGGAGCTGTAAATGAAAGAGCTGCTGGAGTTGATGCCGGTTTAGGATTAGAAATGCCAGCAAGCGGTGGTTTTAATGACAAAAAAATTGTTGATGCCGTAAAAAAAGGAACTTTATCCGAAGCCCGATTAAATGAAATTGTAATTGATGTTTTAGCCGTTACGCTAAAAGCAAAAGACAGTCATAAAAAAGGAATTGTTGTCGATAAAATAAAACATAACGAATTAGCAAGACAAGTAAGTAGTGAATGTATTGTATTATTAAAAAATGACAATGCAATTTTACCGCTAAAATCATCTTTGAAGAAAATAGCTATTGTAGGTGATTTTGGAAAAAATCCTCGTTACCAAGGAGCCGGTAGTTCACAAGTTCGTCCTACTCAAATTCTAAATGCGCTTACTGAATTACAAAAATTAGCCAAAGGAACTCAATTTAGCTTTTCAACCGGATATAATACCGCAGGAGAAACAAATGACGCACAAATTGCTGAAGCAGTTCAAAACGCAAAAAATGCTGAATTAGTTATTGTTTTTGCTGGTTTACCAGACTCTTACGAATCTGAAGGGTACGACAGAAACAATCTGGATATGCCTGCTGGTCACAACAAATTGATTGCCGAAGTAGCAAAAGCAAATGCTAATATTGTAGTCGTTTTGATGAATGGAGCTGCGGTTTCTATGCCTTGGAAAAATGATGTAACTGCTATTGTTGAAGCCTATCTTGGTGGACAAGCAGGTGGTGGAGCTATTGCCGATGTATTGACAGGAAAAGTAAATCCTTCCGGAAAATTATCTGAAACTTTCCCTGCACGTTTAGAAGATACTCCAACTGCAATGGATTTCCCATCAAGAGACGGAAATGCAATTTATGGCGAAGGTGTTTTTATCGGATACCGTTATTATGACAAAAAGAAAATTGAACCTAACTTCCCATTTGGATACGGTTTGAGTTACACTACTTTCGACTATTCTGACATTACTGCAAATACTACATCTGCCAAAGATTCTGATGAAATTACAATTGCTGTAAAAGTAAAAAATACAGGCAAAGTAGCTGGTAAAGAAGTGGTTCAATTGTATGTTCACGAACAAGAAAGTGAAGTTGCAAGACCAGAAAATGAATTGAAACATTTTGAAAAAGTAAGCTTACTTCCTGGCGAAGAAAAAACAGTTAGCTTCAAATTGACTTCTCGTGACTTTGCTTATTACAATACAAAATCTCATGATTGGGTTATAAAATCAGGAAAATTTGATGTTCTAGTTGGAAGTTCTTCTCGTAACTTACCTTTAAAACAAACCATAGATATTCAATCTACAAAACCAGTCAAAGTAGTTTTTACTCGTGAATCATTATTTAAAGAATTTAAAAAAGCTCCAAACAGCGTGGCTATCTACGCACAAATCGTTCAAAGTTTTACAGGTTCTACTAAAAAAGCAGAAACAGAAGATGAGAAAAAAGCAGCAGCTTTCTTTGAGGCCATGCTAGCTGATATGCCAATAAACAAATTCATGTTATTATCAGGAGGAAAATTTACAGAAGAAAGTCTGGAAGCTATATTAAAAGCAGTGAACCAGAATTAAAAAAAATTGTTAGTTAGAAATTGTTGTTGAAAAAAGTATTGAAACCAAATTTAAAAGAGGTTGCCCGATAAGGACAACCTCTATTTTAAATTTTCTCTTAATCAATTTTAGTCGCCTAATTTAAATACCATAACTACAAGTTTATTAGGAAAATTGACAGAGTCAATACTTTTTTATTTTATGTTCACATCCATTTTCCCATCATTTTGAACATAAATTAAAAATACAGGTTCAAATATATTAATTTAGAATTATAAAGCCTTTATTTTATTTCATCTAAGAATTTTAATTCAAGATTCTTAAATGAATTTTTTTTTTAAAATCAAAAAAAAAAAAATCATAACACTCTGAATTTAAAAATATTGAAAGTAAGGAATTGCGTTTCTTTTCTTTTTTCAAAATATCAAAATCCAACAAATCTGTTTTCTAACACTAGTTTTTCTAACAATCCGTTTTAGTGCTCTAATTCAAAAATACTTTTAGAGTTTACTCGTTTTTTTATTGTTCAGAAGAAAAATTGCATTGGCAAATTGCTTGCCTAAGTCAATAAATCCGGCATTATCATAGTGATATTTATCTGAATATTTATAGTTATTTGTAGTTCTTACAATGGCTGCATTAGGTTCTGTTGCCGCAAATTTTTCTTGGCTATACTGAACCAATTCGCCAAAATCCCAAACTTTTCCGTCTGTATCATCGCCAGAATCCGAAATTTTCCCGATTACAACAGGTAAATCATCGTCTCTAAAAGCAGCTTTCATAAGGTCCATTAATCTCTTTAAATTTGAATAATACTGATTTGCAATTTGCTCTGTTTTATCCGCATCGCTTTCGCCTTGCATCCAAATAATACCACTTGGAATCAGAACATCTTCAACTCCATCGCCATTTATATCTTTTACAGCCATGGCATTATTAACCGTTTTTAGAAAATAATCGTACTGATTCTTTCCTTTTCCTCCTTTAAAATCAGGTTCCCAAGCACCAAATCCAGCAGTTCCGATACTATCAATTGAGGAACCATTTCTGGCATATTTTATAAAAGCGAGTTTTTGATTTGGATATAATTCTTGCAACCTTTTAGCCAACGAAAGCTCAACTCCAAATCGATCAGAAAGTACATTCGTTTTTCCATCAGATGAAAAACCGGTTCCGTGTCCGGCTTGCAGCAAATCCCATTTTCCCAAACCTCCGGTTTTATCATTATCGCCAACAGGATTTCCTTGATATATAAAAACATTTTTATTCTTTTTTAAAGAATCCGGCAATCCTTTTACATAGCCAAACCCTTCCATATTGGACTGACCGCCCAAATAAAACACCCTGATACTATCTTTTTTTTGTTGTGCCAAAAGCAAAAGAGGCATTACAAGAAGTATTAAAACAGATTTCATAGTATAGTTTTTTTAATTAATTATTTAGTTCAAAAGTAGCTTTCAAGCGGATATCAGAAGAAGAAGAACCAATCATCAAGTCAAAATCTCCGGGTTCTGTAATCCATTTTAAATCAGAATTATAAAAAGATAATTTTTGTTTATCAATAGTAAATTTGACCGTTTTAGTTTCTCCGGCATTCAATTTTATTTTTTGAAAATCTTTCAGTTCAATTATCGGACGAACAACTGAACCTACTTTATCTCTCAAATACAACTGAACGACTTCTTCACCAGCGACTTTTCCTGAATTAGTAATCGTCATCGAAACTTCGATGGTTTCAGTACTTTTCATCTTATTTTTAGACAATTTCAAATCAGAATAATCGAAAGTCGTGTAACTCAACCCGAATCCGAAAGGAAATTTAGGGCTGTTTTTTAAATCTGTATAAGCCGAAACATAATTCGTAGCCGTTTCATTTGCTGCGGGTCTTCCGGTATTAAAATGATTGTAATAAATAGGAATCTGACCTTCTTCTCTAGGGAAAGACATCGGTAATTTCCCCGATGGATTATAATCGCCAAACAACACATCGGCAATGGCATTACCGGCTTCGGTACCTAACCACCAGGTGTATAAAATTGCAGGAACGGTATCGGCAGTATAATTAAAAATAAGCGGTCTTCCGGCATTAATCAAAACCACAATTGGTTTTCCCGTGGCTTGAATCGCTTTTATCAATTCTTCCTGAACGCCGGGCAAACGAAGATTACTGCGGCTTTTAGCCTCTCCGCTCATGTCTCTTCTTTCACCAATACTCAAAATCACAACATCTGCTTGATTGGCAACAGCTACAGCTTCGGCAAAACCGTCTTTGTTATCTCCTTCGATTTCACAACCTTTGGCGTAAAGCAATTTAGCAAAGTTCCCAACTTTATTTTGAACTCCTTCCCATTGCGAAATAACATGTTTGTCATAATCTACTTCTGGCAATTCAACCGACCAAAATCCCATATTTTGCTTGCGCTCTTTGACCAAAGGACCAATAAAAGCAATTGTTTTTGTTTCTTCTGAAAGTGGTAAAATTCTGTTTTCATTCTTCAACAATACAATACTTTTTGCCGCTATATCTCTTGCTGCTTTTCTATGTTCTGGGTTATTCAACGCTGCTTGTTCACGTTCCGGATTACAATATTTAAAAGGATCATCGAACAATCCCAATTCGAATTTCTTGCGTAAAATTCGCTTTACAGCATCATCAATCAAAGTGATGGAAACCTTTTTCTCTTTTACTAATTCTGCCAAATGGTATCGGTACGCATTGCTTTCCATATCCATATCACTTCCGGCGGTTATGGCTTGTAACGCAGCTTCTTTATTATCTTTTGAATATCCGTGACTGACCATTTCGCCAATCGACCCCCAATCTGAAACTACAAAACCTTGAAAATTCCATTTCCCTTTCAGGATATCTCTTTGTAAATATTTATTCCCGGTTGCCGGAATTCCATTCAAATCATTAAACGAATTCATGAAAGTAGCCGCACCAGCATCTAAGGCAGACTTGAAAGGAGGCAAATACGTTTCCCAAAGCATTCTTTCGCTCATATCAACTGAGTTGTAATCTCTACCGCCAACTGCAGCTCCATAAGCAGCAAAATGTTTTACGCAAGCCATTACCGAATTTACATCTCCTAATTTCCCTTGAAATCCTTTGACTCTGGCGTACGCAATTTTAGACCCTAAATAAGTATCTTCTCCGGCGCCTTCCATAACACGTCCCCAACGCGGATCGCGGGAAATATCAACCATAGGCGCAAATGTCCAATGAATTCCGCTGGCAGAAGCTTCGATTGCTGCGATTCTTGCAGAAAGTTCCATTGCATCCAAATCCCAACTTGCGGCTTCCGCCAAAGGAAGTGGGAATGTCGTTTTGTATCCGTGAATAACATCCTGACCAAACAACAACGGGATTTTTAATCGGGATTGCATGGCTAATTCTTGATATTGTCGGGTGTGTTGTGTTCCCAAAATATTCAACATCGAACCTATTAAACCTTGTTTAATTTCCGCTTGTTTATTCGGATTTATCGTTATAGGACCTGTTGCCGCATTATCCCCCGTATATTGATTAAGTTGACCTATTTTCTCTTCGAGTGTCATTTGCTTCAGCAAAGCATTCACTTTTTGATCTATCGTTTTTGGTTGTGAAAAGGACAGAAAGGAAACTAATAAAAGTGTTATAGACACGTTTTTTTTCATTTTATATATTTTTATTATTTTATAAACAAACCATTATATGTTGTAAAGAAAACAAAATAATTTTATTTTCTTGAATTTCTAAATTCCATATAGTTTAAATTGAAATTCCCTTTTTCGAAATGCACTTTGATTTTATGGATTCCAGGTTTCAAAATTACCTTTTTTAGAATAACGGTTTTCCAATTATTTAATCCACCCGAAGAAGGAATTGTAATGCTTTTAGAAAGTCTTCCTTTTTTATCTTCTAAGTAAAGTTTTCCTTCTGCAACATTACTTGCATAACGAATAGCAACATCAAAAGTAGTTTGCTTTTCTACATCAACCGTGTATTGCAACCACTCCCCGTCTTCGATATAAGCTACATGAAATCCGTTGGTGGTTGTGTCATTACACAATTCGATATCAACACCATCATTTCTCATGAATCCGCCTTTGTTCCATTTAGTAAATTTAGTGCCGTCATAATTAGCAATATCTTTATCCCAATAAGCATATCCGTTCTGTCCTAAATCATATTCGGCAGCATAAATTTTACCAGGAAGCGGATGGTCTTTGTATTTTTTGGTTTCATTTGTTTGCACTTGTCTGAACATGGCATCAATCACATCATATCTGATAGTCAGGTGCTCCATTTTATAGTCCTCAGCAATCTGCATTAGTGTTTTTTTGGCAAAATCAGTATTTGGTTTTTCGCCTTGGTTTTGCCAATATTTCAATAATTTATCGTAGTCCGGTGTTTTTGTAACCGAAGTAACTCCGGCTAAATTTTCAATCTTTTTCATTGGCCAAAAAGCCCAACCAATATTATTAGATTCCATTAAAGAAATGGCTTGCTCAAACCACACATTAGAATTTTCACCACTTTCGCCCAACCAAATTGGTACATTGTATCGGGTTCTGTAATCTAACATATTTTGAATAGAAGCGGTACCATTAGTATTCCAATATTTGTGAAAACTTAAGGCCATATTTTCATCCCACAACGGAAACATCCCATTATAATTATTACCCCAACAATTGCCTTCGATAAAAATCAAATGGTTTTTATCTACCTCTCGTATTGCATTTGTAATTCGAACTTGCAGAGCTTTCAAAGGCGCATTAGACGTTTCGTCGCAGCCGTTTTGATTCGTTCCTGTAAAATTCCAATTGGGCTCATTGATAATATCATAGGCTCCAATCCAAGGATTATCTTTATAACGTTCTGCTAACTTTTTCCATAATGCAACCATTTTATCTTGATTTGCAGCACTCTCCCAGAGCGATGGTTTTGAATCATCATAGTCAGATATTGCAGCATCTTTTCCTTGACCACCGGGAGCTGCATGCAAGTCTAATATCAAATAGATATTGTTATCGGCGCACCAACTTAATAGATCATCAGTCATTTTGAAACCTTCTTCAAGCCAGGTAATTTCGCCTTCTTTTTCGGTTTCGAGAGATGGTGTATATAAATTGTAATGCATTGGCAAACGAATTGAATTGAATCCCCAAGCTGCTAATGAATCTATGTCTCTTTTGGTAATTCCGTTTGCTTTATAGGCCTGATAGAATTCTTCGGTGTTTTTGGCACCAATTACATCAGTAATCTTTTGTTTAATTTTATGTTGCGGACCGGCAAAAGCACCTGTTTGCAGCATGTAGCCTTCCTGAACCATCCAACCACCTAGTCCTAAACCTCTTAAAACTATATTTTTCCCATTACCATCAATAATATTTTGACCATCACGGTGTAAAAATCCTTGACCGAAAGTTGAAATTGACAGTAAAACAAATACAATTAAAAGTAGTTTTTTCATAATGTATGCTCTTTTTACGTTTAATATACCAATGTCTGAATTCCATGAGCCGGAATGGTTACTACTGTTTTTTCTGAGGCTATAATCAAATTGTAAGTTACACTTTTGCTACTTTGATTCATCACTACCGTTACCATTTTACCATCTGTATTCAGGAATGAAGTGCTTAACAAACTGCTTCTGCTTACCGCTGAACTCACTCGTTTAGCATTGGGACGGATGAATTTTGAAAAATGACCAATATAATAATAACTTGGTGTGTAAATTAATTCCCCTGAATTGGTATCCATATGAATTGGTGCAAAACAAAAATTACCCACATGATTTGGACCACCATTTTGGTCCAATAAAACATTCCAATCCGTCCAGCCCACAGTTCCGTTATTAAAATCATTAATCATTGAAGTTCCGTAACGTTCTCCATTTGCCCAAAATTGGTATTTCTTGGCATCAAATTTTTCGACACAACCTTCTGTAAATAATAAATTTTTAGTTGGATAAGCCTCATGTACTTTTCGAACATTATCAAACATTGGCATTCCTCCAGCCCAAGTTTCATACCAATGAAATCCCATTCCCCATGCATACTTTGACGCTTCTGGATCTGAGAAAATGGTATTGGCTCTTTGATTCATTAAATCACGATTATGATCCCAAACTACAATTTTTTTGTTCCCTAAACCTTCTTTTTTAAGTGTTGGTCCCAAGAAATTTTTCAAAAAATCTCTTTCTGCTTCAGCTGTATAAATACAAGATTCCCAAGTTTGAGTGGCCATAGGTTCATTTTGAATTGTGAGTCCCCAAATAGGCATTCCTTCTTTTTCGTATGCTTTGATAAATTTTGCATAATAATTAGCCCAAGATTGGTAATATTCCGGAAGCAAGGTACCTCCTCTTAGCATATTATTGGTACTTTTCATAAAAGCAGGCGGACTCCATGGTGACACATAAAGCAATAATTTTCCACCAGCCGTTTTTATCGCTTCTTTGAGCATCGGAATACGGTATTGTCTGTCATGGTCAATATTGAAAGTCTTCAATTCCTTATCCCCTTCTTTGATATAAGTATAGCTTCCACTACTAAAATCAGAACTATGGATTGTAGTTCTTAGCAATGAATAACCGATTCCTTTTTCTGGGTTATAATAGGCATTGATGAATTCTTGCTGTTTATCTTTGGATAATTTTGCATAAACCTCAGCACTGGCATCCGTTATTGCACCTCCAATTCCCATAAAGGATTGAAAGGTTTTTGTTGGTTCTACAAAAACGGAGATTTCTGTTTCTAACGGTTGTTTTGAAGCCGAAAAAACTAAATTATCTGTTGGTGTCAATCTTAATTTTGTACTGTCCGCTGTAGTATAAACGGTTACTTTTCTATCTTTTGTAGAAAATATTTTAGATTGTATTTTATTTTTTTGCTGGGAAAAAGCAAAAAGTGATAGCGCCAGAAATACTGCTGTTGTTATTTTTTTCATGATGTGTTTATTATATTATTTATTTACCAAATATAGGTTCCTACTGAACCTGCACCTAATGAAGTTGAAACCCAAACACCTTTGTGTTTAATATTAAAAGTTTGAGTAGTATTACCGTCATTTTCTACAATCAATACTTTTTTACCGGCAGGAGTTTTGAAAGCTACCGTATTTAAATTCCCAGAAATTGTGCTTGAAATCCTTACAGAACCTGTAGGAACAAATTTTGAAGCATGTCCCACAATATAATACCCTACATTTCTGGTAAAACTTTCACTACTGTTTATAGTCAATGCCCCTTTACAAGTAGTACAACCTCCTGGGGTATGAGGACCAAAAGTACCATCATTGGCCAAATTCCATTCTAATGCTGTTTTACTCCAATTACGCATCGAACCTATAATAACATTTTTTATATGCCATTTCAAATCCCCATCAAAACTTCCTGTAGAAGCGGTATATTGCTCGGTAAAATAGATGTTTTTATTAGGAAAAGCTGAGTGTACTGTTGATAAAGCGCTTATGTCTCCTTCATATAAGTGAAATGCTGAGCCATCAACATATGGGTATGCTTCAGCATCATTTAATATTGCTATTGGATATTCCGGTTTATTACAATTGTGATCATAAACAACAATTTTAACGGTACTATTCACTGCCTTAAAAGCAGGTCCTAAATGATTCTTTATAAAATCTGCTTGTTGCTCTGCCAACATTAACATACTTGGATTATTTCCCGGATGCAAAGGTTCATTTTGTGGTGTAATCGCATCAATAGTAATTCCTTCTTCTTTCATCTTTTGAATGTACTTGACAAAATATTGTGCGTATACACTATAATATTCCGGTTTTAGACTTCCACCAATAAAATTTGCATTGTCTTTCATCCAAACTGGCGGAGACCATGGGGTTGCCATAATTTTAATATTGGGATTAATCGCTACAATTTGTTTTAACATTGGTATCAGATTATTCTTGTCTGGTGCCAAACTAAACTGCTCCAGATTGACATCAGTTTGTCCGATTGGTAAATCATTATAAGTAAATGGAGTGGCATTTAAATCTGAAGCTCCAATGCTAATTCGCAAATAACTTATGCCTATTGCGTTTTCATCTGCACCAAATAATTCTTGTAACAACTCTTGTTTTTTTGTAGCATTCAATTGGTTTATGACTTCAGCGCTTCCTCCGGTGAGCGTAAAACCAAATCCGTCAACAGTTTGAAAAGTTTGTGTATCATCTACTTCAATATTTGTGTACACATTTTTATCTGAACCAAATGCTAAAACAGAAGATTGCTTTTGAAGACGAGAGGATTGGTCTCCTTTGGTCAACCAAAAATCAACTTGATTGGTAACTACTGGAGTTGTAGGCTTCTGTTTTACAGGATCAGTAGCAGGCGAACATTGGACTAAAATGACTGATAAAACAGCAATAAGAAAAACCTTTGTACTATTATTTTTATTTTTCATATTTTTATTTAAAATTAATTTCAATGTAAACCGGAAAATGATCCGATGGGTAATGTAAATTTTTTGAATCGGTTAAAATAGCATATTTTTTTACTTTTATACCATTTTCTTTAGAAACAAAAATGTAATCGATTAACTTGGTAACCGGTTCGTTATAATTAAAATTATTAAAAGTTCCGGATGGTCCAAAAGGTTTTTCATGGGACACTTCGCGGCTATCATTCATTATTTTTTTTAATGACAAAATTCTGTCTTCGTTAGGTTCCGAATTAAAATCTCCCATAAAAAACACCGGATATCCTTTTGTATTTAAGGTTTTAATTTTTGAAACTATCAGTTCAATTCCTTTGGTTCTTGCTTCTTCCCCCATGTGATCCAGATGCGTATTAAAAACCCAAAACATTTTTTTTGTTTTCAACTCTTTAAAAAGCGCATAGGTACAAACCCTGTTGAAGGCGGCATCCCATCCTTTAGAAATTTGATTTGGGGTCTCAGAAAGCCAGAATGTATTGCTTTCTTGTATCGAAAATCGTTCTTTTTTATAATAAATATTGGAAGATTCCCCTTTGCCAAGGCCTTCTCTTCCTATACCGACATTCTTGTATTCTGGTAAAGCATTTTCAATATCAATTACCTGATTGGGTTTTGCCTCTTGGACTCCAAAAATATCTGGTCCATAGAACTGAATTTGGGAAGTACAAAAATCTTTTCGATGTGTCCAATCGTTTTCTGCGTCACTGGCTACATCAAGTCTAATATTGTAGGTCATTAATTTTAATTTTTGACCATAAGAGAACAAACTTATCAGGGCAAAAACTACAGAAATAATTCCTTGTTTTGATTTTTTCATTCTTTAAAATTACAATTAATATTCTTCATTGAAGCTTCTACCCAACTACAAATAGAAGCTCCTTATGAAGAACTAACTAAACAAACGCACTACCCAATATTTAAAAACTCTAATCTAAAATATTGAAAAAAAATAAAACGGTCTAAATTGTATGCAGATACATATATAACACGAGTAGTATACCTGATGTTGTATATCTATAAGTAACATTTCCATTTTTATCTCTTTAATTTCTTCGTTAAGACTTTATAAATGTTATCGTTATAAAATTAAGCTCAGGACTTTTTGATTGTCCCGAGCTTATTTTAGCATCTTATATTAAAGTGCTGATTTACTATTAGTATCCAGGATTTTGAGTTAATAGTGCATTAGCATCTAATTTATCTTGAGGAATAGGCCATAAAAGTCTATTTTGATTAATATTGGATGCAAAAGGTAAAACATTTCCATTACCGTCTTTTTGTTGAGATAATAATTGAATCGCTTTACCCATTCTTTTTAAATCAAACCAACGATCCCCTTCGAAAGCTAATTCCATTAATCGTTCTTCAAGAACTTTATCTACTGCATCAGATTGAGTTGAAGCGCTAATTGAAGCAATTCCAGCTCTAGCCCTAACTTGATTTACTAATGACATAGCACCAGAAACATCACCAGTACTTACTAAAGCTTCAGCTTTCAATAATAAAATATCCGCTAAACGTGCAATATAGAAGTTTTGATTACCATTCGTATCTCTCATTTTAAAGGCAAAAGGATAATCTGCTGAAGCCCAATAATTGTCAGACCAAGTAACTTTTGCTCTGGTAACAGTAGATGCCAACCTTTGAGTATCGCCATTATTCGCAAAAGCTTCAACTAAAGTATGAGAAGGCGCATTGAATTTTTTCCAATCTGTTCCTAAAAACATGAAAGTGTTCCAAGCACCGATTGGACTGCCCCATCCGTCTCCATTAACTTCCCAGATTGATTCTGCATTTCCTTCGTGTGCACTGTCAAAAAGGTGATCAAAAGTTGGTAAAAGTGTATAACCACCTCCAATTACCACATCACAGTACTGATTTACTTTTGCCCAATCAGGATTTGGCATCGTAGCATATACTTTTGCAAGAAGAGCATTGGCCGCCATTTTGTTTGCCTTAAATTTGTTAGAAGCATCTGGTGCTTTTTCGATTGCAATTAAACAATCGGCAATGATTTGTGCATATACTTCGGCAACTGGTTTTCTTGCTGGAAATAGTGCGTCAAATGCTTCATCAAAATTCTCGCTTGAAATTGAAAAGATTGCTTCTTTTGCAATTGGGCAATCACCCCATAATTGGACTGCTTGAAAATGATTTAAAGCTCTTATCAACGAAGCTTCACCAATCATTTCATTTTTTCGGGTTGCGCTTAAATCTGTTGCTTGATTAACATAATTAATCACGATATTACAAGTGTTTATGTTGTTGTACAGATCATTCCAATCGCCTTTCATTTGGGAATTAGTAGACAACATTTCATAGGTTTCATATTGAAATATTGCAGGGTTGTCTGCGCCCATATAAGCGTTATCAGATTGTCCGTCTCCAGCCAATAAAAAATCCAATTGCCAATAACCGGAACCAAAAGTTCCATATACTGCATTCATTCTAGATTCGGCAGCAGCAGCATCTTTTATTACAATATCATTATTTAGTGAAGTTGCTTCTTCTGTAATCGGCTCTGTATCTAAATAATCTGAACAGGATGTTAAAAACAACATCATCAATGCCGAGAATATTTTTAAATAATTTTTAAATAATTTCATAATTATATAGTATTTATATTTTAGTATTAAAAATTGGCTTTTAGTCCAAAAACAAATGTTTTAACTTGAGGATATGTTCCTAAATCAATGCCTTGACCAATACCTGTAGCATTATTAAAAGCTCCAACTTCTGGGTCAAATCCTTTATAATTAGTTATTGTATATAAGTTTTGTCCTGTTACATATACTTTTATTGAATTTAATTTCAATTTTTCCAATTTAAATTGATACCCTAATGTAACGGCTTTCAATCGGATATAAGAGCCATCTTCTACAAATCGGTCAGAAACGTGTAAAGCATTCGAGTCATTAGCTTTTGGAACATCTGTAATTTGACCTGGAGTAGTCCATCTGTTTATTACTTCCGTGGATTGATTGTTATAATTATTCATCAACGTTAAATCCATTCTTGAAGCATTGAAAACATCTCCACCTTGTGAACCCGTAATTAAAGCATCTAAACTAAATCCTTTGTAGCTAAAATCATTACTGAAACCAAATGTGTATTTTGGATTAGGATTTCCTATGTTAGTTCTATCATCAGTAGTAACTTTTCCGTCTCCATTAATATCTTTGTACAATAATGTACCAGTAGTGGAATCAACTTTATCCACTTTATAACCGTAGAAGCTTCCTAAAGCACTTCCTTCTGTTAATAGAATTACACTTTCTCCAACTGAAGTTAAATTTTGAAACGGTAATTTTTTAAGTAACCCTAATTTAACTACTTTATTATCATTAAATGAAATATTAAAACTAGAATTCCATTTAAAATCACCTGTAAAATTTCTTGTATTTAAACCTAATTCCAATCCTTTATTATCAATCTCTCCAGCATTATAATAATATGGCTCTGTGAAACCTGGGAAATAAATTATTTGAAGCAAGTCTTTTGTATTCTTTTTATATAAATCTGCTACAAATCTTATTCTATTTTCAAATAATCCTAAATCTACCCCTAAGTTAATATCAGTAGTTGTTTCCCATTTCAAATCAGGGTTCCCTATTTGATCTAATGTTGTAGCATTTGTCAAAGGGTTTGTATAATTTAAATCAAAGCTTGAATAGGCTGGTAATCCTGATAAATTACCTGTTTTTCCCCAACCACCTCTAAGTTTTAATTCACTTATAGTACTTACATCTTTCAAGAAATTTTCATTAGAAACAATCCAAGCGGCAGAAACTGCCGGAAAAAATCCCCATTTATGATTAGATGCCAATTGAGATGCTCCACTTTCTCTAAATACACCATTCAAAATGTATTTGTTTTTAATATTGTAGGTTGCTCTACCAAAATAAGAAAGGCTTCTTACTTCATTTTCTCTACTTTCGAAAGATTTATTTTCGGCAGCATTAATATCATAACTAGTTTGGTCTACAGAAAAACCAGTTCCAGAATTGGCTTCTTTAGTATAATTATTTTTCTGCATTGACATACCTCCTAATACATTTAATTCTGAATCATCAAATTTCAATGTATAGTTTAAAGTATTTTCAAAATTCCAATTATTATTATTATCTACCGTATTACTCCCTCTTCCTTTGTCAGAATCAGGGTTGTCATCTCCATTTCTTCCCCAAACATTACTATATGGATCTACAAACTGAACGTTATTTGATCTTGTCAAATCAAAAGATACCATTGGCTTCCAAACCAAATTACTCAAAATATTAACATCAAAACTAACACTGCTCAAATATCTGTTTACAGCTGTTGTATTCTTTCTTGACAATAATGAAACTGGATTTTCCCATCCTGATTGATAGGGGTTTTCTGCATATTGACCATCTTTATATCCATCTTTATAAGACCCATCTGTATTTGTTTCTCTAATATTTAATTGAGAACCCCAAATAGGTAAAAATGAAGGTGTCACTAAAGCACTCATAACTGCACCACCTTGTCCTACACTATTATTATCACTAATATAAGAACCATCCGATTGAATAACATTCATGCTTACATCTGCTTTCAACCATGAAGTAAGAGTAGCATTCATATTTATTTTCCCAGAAAACCGGTTATATTTTGATGGATTTATTATTCCCTCTACCACTTGGTATCCTAAAGCTCCGTAGAATTTTACTTTATCAGTACCTCCAGCATATGAAAAATTATAATTTTGATCAATACCAGTTCTCAAAATTTCATCTTGCCAATTCGTATTTATTCCTGCATATTTTGCATCATTAGCAGTTGTTAAATAACTTGGATTAATTTCATTTATTAATGTTTTATAATCTGTTAAATTTAAAACATCTACATTGCTTACAGCTTTTGATAAACCTAGATAAGAACTAAATTGAAAATCATTTTTATTTGATTTTCCTTTTTTGGTTGTAATAACTACCACACCAGATGAGCCGTTAACACCATATATAGCTGTTGCAGTAGCATCTTTTAAAATGGATAAATCCACAATATCTTCTGTATTTATACCAGAAATATCTTTAGTCTGGATTCCATCAACAACATATAAAGGTGAGTTTTCAGAATTTATAGAACTAAGTCCTCTAATCCTTACATCAAAACTTGCTCCAGGTTTCCCGGAAGTTTGAACAACATTTACACCTGCAGCATTACCTTGTATGGCTTGAGCAACAGATAAAATAGGACGATTTTCAAACACATCCGACTTGACTGTAGAAACTGCATTAGTTAAATTTTTCTTCTTTTGAGTTCCATAACCTACATTGACTATAACCTCTTGTAAGGATTGTGTCTCTGCACGAAGTTTAACATTAATATTAGTTCTTCCGTTAATAGGCTCCTGAACAGAAGTATATCCCAAATAACTAAATACTAAAGTACCGTTTGAAGCAGCCTTTATTTCAAAATTTCCATCAAAGTCCGAAGATGCTCCCTTGGTAGTCCCTTTAATTAGAATGATTACTCCCGGAATGGGTAATCCGCTCTCGTCTATTACTTTCCCTTTTATGGAAACATCTTGTGCTTGCCCATAAACTGAGAATAGAACAGATAAAAAACAAAAAATAAGTAATTTTGATAATTTCATTTTTCTAAAATTTTGGTTAATTAATTAGTAATTTAATGCAATGATAGAATTATTATTTCACTTTTAGCATTAAAAATTCCTTACAAAAACACATCAAACTTTATTTTTAAGCTTTACAAAAACACATCAAATAAATTTTAATAAATTGATTAACAATATTTTAATTTTAAATTTATGTTATAAACGAAAACGTTTTTTTTAAAAACAAACCCTACATTCCTAAAAAACGAGTAATTTAGCTTTCGAAATTAATTTTTAAATAAAAAAAGAGGAAATTCTAGTAATCTTTGCTTAAACAAAAACGTTTTCGCTTACAAATCAAACTATTACATTTTGAACTTAATTATGCGTCATTTAAAATTAAACATTCTAATATTATTGTTATTTACAACACCTTTTTTAGGTCAAGTAAAAAACATTGGACTTCCTGAAATAAGAAATTATAAAAGAACGGACTATAAAGGAGGCACCCAAAACTGGAATATTGATCAAGATCAAAACGGAAATTTATATTTTGCCAATAACAATGGTTTATTCCAATTTGACGGATCAGCATGGCGTAAATATCCTTTGCCCAATTCTCCAGATACTCGATGTGTAAAAATTGACTCTTCCGGAAAAATTTTCATAGGAGGTTACAGCGAATTTGGATACTTCAAAACAAATTCAAAAGGAAAACTAGAATACGTTTCCCTATCAAAAATGGTGAACAAAAAAAAGATAATTGATTTTATTTGGAAAATACACCTGTTCAAAAACGAAGTTATCTTTCAGTCATTTGCACGAATCTACATTTATAAAAACAATAAACTAAAAATAGTTGAAGCACCCAATCGATTCCAATTCTCCTTTCAGGTAAAAAACCATCTTTACCTACAAGACATTTCTGCAGGAATAGTCGAATATAAAAATGGTAAATTATACCCGCTAAAAGGAACAACAGCTTTCAATAATACCGAAATTTGGGGTATGTTTCCTTTACCTGAAAACAAACTACTTATTGCTACTCTAAACAAAGGGCTTTTTGTATATAATCATGAAAAAGCAATTCCTTGGAATACAGAAGCAAATACTTTTATCAAGAAAAACAGCTCACTGGGAGGTGTAACCATCAAAGACAAATTTATTGTATTAAATTCTGTTTTGAATGGAATTATTATTTGTGACACCAATGGAAAAATAATTCAACACATTAACCATAAAAAAGGACTTCAGAACAACACAGTACTAACCTCTTTTTTAGATAATAAAAATAATCTCTGGCTTGGTCTTGACAATGGTATTGCTTTTATAAATGAAAATTCACCTTTCACTTACTTTGGTTTCAGTTACGACATTAGTACGGTATATGCCTCTGTGGTTCATAAAGGAAATTTGTATGTCGCCACCAATCAAGGTGTTTTTTACCATGTATGGAACACGCCTTTCAGAGAAGATAATTTTTCTTTAGTAGAAGGAACAACCGGTCAGGCGTGGAATATTCAGGTGATTGACGGGCAATTAATTTGCGGGAATAACAATGGTGCTCTGATAATTGAGAACAACCGTTCCGTTAAAACCCTTGATAGCAGAGGTTACTTTGGTTTCAAAAAAATCCCAAATCAACCTAATCTCATTATTGGTTCTAATTACAATGGTTTTGCTGTTTTTGAAAAAGGAGCAAATGGCTTGAAATTCCGAAATCAAATCGCCGGTTTTGATAAACCATCTAGCTCTTTCGAAATGGATAACTCTTATTTATGGTTAAAAAAGGATGATTTAATTTATCAAATGGATATTTCAGGAGATTTAAAAAAATTCAACACTATAAAAACATACTCAAACCTATCTAATACAGTTAAAGGGATTGGCAGCATTCAAACTCTAAATAATACTGTTTATTTCCAAACGAACAATCGTTTCTATAAATACTCTCAAGATCAGGATTTATTTTTTGAAGACAAAACAACAACAACATTGTTTAAAAATATCCCGAAAATATATTCTTTATCACAGGATTCAGCAGGAAATATTTGGTATATTTTTAAAGAATCATTAGGAGTTTTATCAAAAACTACCGATGGAAAATACAAAAATATTTTGGCCCCTTTTTCGAGTTTAACTGGTAATTTAGTCAACAATTACATGTCTATTAACACCATTGACCCAAAGAATATGTTTATTGGATTAACAGATGGATTAGCTCATTATGATTCTAAACTGTTGAAAAATTCTGTTGAAAAACCAACTGCATTCATACGAAGTTTTTCATTTCCAGGCGACACCTTAATCTTTGGCAATAGCCAAAACAAAATTGAATCACAAAAAATCCCTTATAAATCAAATAGAGTAAAGTTCACTTTTTCTTCTCCCAGCTATGAAAACTTAGACAATATTGAGTTTTCATATCAATTAGAAGGTTTTGATGACAGATGGAGCAACTGGTCCCCTATTGCTATAAAAGAGTATACAAACTTAAGAGAGGGTGATTATAAAATGAGTTTAAAAGCAAGAAACAGCTATGGAATTCAATCCGATGCAACTCAGGTTCTTTTTACAATTTCACCACCTTGGTACAGACATTTTATAGCCTATTTATGTTACTTAATACTTATTATAGTAACTACACATTACATTCGAAGACGAATAAAAATGAAGATCCGAAAAAACAAATATTACGAAACTATAGAACAAAGAAGGCTTTATTTAGAAAGAGAGTCAAAAATTAGACAAGAACAATATGATTTAGAAAAAGAAATCGAACGGTTAAAAAGTGACAAACTCCAAATTAAAATCCTATCAAAAGATAAAGAACTAGTTAACAACACGCTACAAGTAGTAAAAAAGAATAAAATCCTAAATGGAATTATTCATAAACTCAAAGACATTAATGTAGACTCTTTTGATGAATCGACTAAATTTCAATTTAACAAGCTCAACAAAAGCATTGTAAAAGAAGTAAATACCGATAAAAGCTGGAAAGATTTAGAAAAACACATCAAGAACGTACACTTTGATTTCCTGAAAAGACTGAAAGAAAAATATCCGACAATTTCTCCTCGGGAACTGGATTTATCGACTTATTTATTAATGAATATGTCTACGAAAGAAATTGCAGAAATCATGAATATTTCGAATGGCGGTGTGGAATTAGCGCGTTATCGATTACGAAAAAAATTAAATCTGAACAAAAAAGAGAACCTTATTGGTTTTTTAATGAGTATTTAATACAAAAACGCCATCTTATCTAAGATGGCGTTTTTATTGCGCTTATTTTATTTTTATGACAAGAAATCTAATGTTCGTTCTAAAGCCATTCCTCTGGAACCCTTTATTAAAATAGTACTATTATCAATTTTTGTTTCTTTTAAATACGCCGAAAAAGACTCAAAATTCTCGTAAAAACTAAAATTATCTTTACTGATTTTATTCGCAAAAAAAGCAGCTCCCACAAAGTGACACACAACCTTTTCCTGATTTAAAAGCGAACTTACTATAGATTTATGCTCAACAGCACTTTCTTGTCCTAATTCGAACATATCCCCTAATATCATAATCTTATTAGGGTTTTCTAGCTGAACAAAATTCTCAATTGCAACCGCCATACTACTAGGATTCGCATTATAGGCGTCCAAAATAATTTGGTTAGTCCCTTTTGTCAAAAGTTGGGAGCGATTATTTTCCGGAATATAACTTTCCAGAGCTTGTTTAATCGCTGTGTCAGCAACATCAAAATACTTACCAATTGTAAGTGCGGCATTTATATTATTAGCGTTATACAGTCCAATTAAATGGGTTGAAATCGTCATGTCAGAATATGTAATTACGACAAAAGGATTGGCACTGACAGCAGAAATATTCACATTGGCTTCTGCTTTATTAACTCCAAAAGAATAGGATTGCAATGTTTTAGATTTCTCAACTTGAATGGGATCTTCTAAGTTTATAAATGCCTGTTTGTTGTTTTGCGAAAGGTAAAGATACATTTCACTTTTCCCTTCAATAACTCCTTCCACACCTCCAAAACCTTCTAAATGCGCTTTCCCAAAATTAGTTATATAGCCATAATCCGGTTTTGCTAATTCGCATAAAAATTCAATTTCTTTTTTGTGATTAGCACCCATTTCTACAATCCCAATTTCAGTTTCGGAATTAAAAGACAATAAAGTGAGAGGAACTCCAATATGATTATTCAAGTTCCCTACAGTTGCTTTTGTTTTATATTTTTTTGAAAGTACCACATGAATCAATTCTTTAGTTGTGGTTTTTCCGTTACTTCCCGTTAATGCAATTATTGGTAATTTCAAATATTCCCGATGAAATTTTGCTAACTGTTGTAATGCAATTAAACTGTCATCTACCAGAATCGTTCTTTGGTCAATATAATAATCATTATTGTCAATGATAACATATGCCGCTCCTTTTTCTAAAGCTTCTTTAGCAAAAGTATTCGCATCAAAATTTTCTCCTTTGATGGCGACAAATAAAGAGTCTGCTTCTATTTTACGAGTGTCAATCGAAACGGATTGACACTTCAAAAACAAACTATGAATGTAAGTAATATCCATACGAAAAGTGATTTAAAAAATAAAAGCCCTAATGAAAGGGCTTTTATTACAATTATATAAAAATATTAATTTCTTGCTGATCTTCTTTTATCAGCTTTTGGCCCTACTCTAGACATTGCACATCTAAATCCGATATAATCTGTAGCCATATCTTGTGGGAAGTATCTTCTTTGAGCTGGATCTAACCAATACGCTCTGTCTCTCCAAGATCCACCTTTATAAACACGAACCTCATCATTGATTAAAGTAGTTCTTTTACTTGACTTGTCGTATTTTCTAACCATTTTACCTAAACTATCTGTAGTAACATTGTGTTTAGGAGAATTGTACATAATCTTATCTTGTTTTTCATTAGCAGATTCTGAAGCTCCAAAATCATAATATCTGGATGATTGTTTATCACCATCTCTGTAGTTTACGTTGTCACTTTTGTCAAAATTTGTTCTTAAATAAGTTTCATTTTCATCAACTGGGACTTGTGCAATTTGGCCTGGAAAACTAGTTGCAACTTTTTTACCGTTACTTAAAGTTTTATAATTCATAGTTTCTTTAGTAACTATTTCTACTTTACCATCGGATCCAATTTTATTTTTGGTGTACTGATTTCCTCTAAAATAGTTAAAATCATTCGCTTCATTATCGATAATAGGTCTGTAAACATCTTGAACCCATTCTGCTACGTTACCTGCCATATCATATAAACCAAAATCATTTGCCGGATGTTTTTTAACAGCATCTGTAATATCAGCTCCATCATCAGACCAACCTGCAATTCCGCCGTAATCACCATTTCCTTGTTTGAAATTGGCTAATTGATCTCCTTTACTTTGTCTTTTACCGGAACGAGTATAATCTCCAGACCAAGGATATTTTTTCTGACCTTTATAGATGTTGTATTCTCTTTGACCTACATCAGCGGCAGCAGCATATTCCCATTCTGCTTCTGTTGGAAGTCTGTATTCAGGAAGAATAATTCCTGAAGAACGTTGTGCATATATATTTTTTGCTTCAACTACTTTACCATCTTTCCCGGCTTTTGGAGTTTTTCTTGCTCCTTTTTTTCCTTTCAAAACAATCTCTTCATTCCCACCATAAGCTAATGTTGGTGAATTCAAATAAGTTTCGGTATCAAAATTACTTTCTGCAGTTACCTCTAATGTTTTTGCATTCTTTTTAAGATATCCGTTTTTTTCCAAAAGAGCTTCATTTACACGTTGGGTCCTCCAATCGCTAAACTCAACTGCCTGAATCCAGTTTACCCCAACTACAGGATAATCCGCATATGACGGATGTCTCAAATAATTGTTTGTCATTGTTTCATTATACCCTAATCTGTTTCTCCAAACCAAAGTATCAGGAGAAGCGCCTTCATATATGTCTTTGTAATTTTCTTCTGTTGGAGGATATACTTTTTTTAACCAATCTAAATACTCTAAGTACATAAAGTTGGTTACTTCAGTTTCATCCATATAAAAAGACTGAACGTGTTGCTGAGTTGGCGTATTATTCCAATCATGCATTACATCATCCTGAACTTTACCCATAGTAAAAGTTCCACCTTCAACAAAAACCAAACCTGGTCCTGCTTCTTGCTTCTTATTTGAGCCCGCTTTTTTACTGTCTACATTCCATCCTGTAGCTCTGGAAGAGCCTTTTGAATTGGATTTTTTGCTACAACTTGCAAAACCTACAATCAACATCATTGACAACATCAATCGAAAGGCCATAATTTTGTTTACTTTCATACTCTTTGGTAGGTAATAATTTTTGGTGCCGCAATATAATAATTAACCATTAACTGCAACAACATTTTTTGAATAAATTTGCATAATCTGATTATAGAAAACCAATCACATTACACGAACGCAAATTTATACTTTTTATTATTTACTATTATACTAAATAATTTATTTTTACTCGCAGTAATAATTCGCGCTTAATCCCGTTAAAAAAACAATGAAAAAACTACTTTTAGTTTATTTAAGCCTGATTCCTTTTATTTCTTTTGCTCAAATTAAAGGAGATATTAGTATAGAATGGCTTGAAAAAAAAGAAATGGCTTTTGGCGATTTTAAGATGAACATTCCTCAGTTTTATGGGAATGCTTATGATTATGACCCTAATAAAAAAATGTTGTTTTATACCTTGAAACTTTCTGAATCGAATGCTTTCAATGAAAACAGCATACAAGTTACCAACATTGTTTATGAAACCATCACTATCGATCAACTTGGTGATTTAGCTTTAGAAAATATTCCAAAAAAAACTAACGAATCTTTAAAAACATACTTGTCCAGAGATGTAAAACAACTTTTTCTTACGCTTTCGCCAATACTAAAAGACGATTTTGGATACAAACGAATTAAATCTTTCTCTTATACAACAATTCCTAACACTTCCAGAATTTCTGAACCATTTAAGAGTACCGCTGCCCTGTCAAATTCTATTTTAGCATCGGGCGATTGGTATCGTTTTTACATCGAAAAATCAGGAGTTTATAAAATCTCCAGAAGCTTTTTACAACAATTAGGCCTTGACATCAACGGAATTAATCCACAAAAAATAAAAATTTACGGTAACGGAGGAAGAATGCTTCCTTTATTGAACAGTACCTATTACCCATCTGATCTGACCGAAAATGCCATTACTATAATAGGAGAAGAAGACGGAATTTTTAATAATGAGGATTACATCCTTTTTTACGCAGAAGGAATCGACACTTGGAACGAAGAAAGCCAAACGAACACCAACTTGTATGACACAAAATCCTATTATTATGTAACGGCACAAGGCGGTGATGGAAAAAGAATCGCAGAGATGACGCAACCTTCCGGAAGCAGTACTTTAACTTTATCTACTTTTGACGATCATCAATACCATGAATTAGACCTTGTAAATATTGCTCATTTAGGACGTCGTTGGTTTGGCGAATCATTTGATATTAACCAAGAACAAGATTTTGAATTTAACTTCCCGAATTTCGATACTTCAACGCCGGTTAAAATAATGATTACGGGAGCTTCTGCAGCCTTTACCCCAACATCTTTCGTAGCTTCCGCAAATGGACAAGAAGTAGGAACTTTATCCTTTTCAGCACTAAATCCGAATTCTGATGTAGAATTCAATTTAAGTTCATTACCCAACAACACCTCGTTTAATGGAGCTGAAAATATTAAAATAAAACTAACCTACAACAACAACGGCGTTCCGGGTTCTAAAGGATATTTAGATAACATCAGGCTTATCGCCAAAAGAAAATTACAAGGCTACGGAAAACAATTTCATTTTCAATACGACTTATCAAATTCAAGTTTGGAAATAGCCAATTATACTATTTCTAATGCTGCAGGAATCAACCAAATCTGGGATATTACTGATATTTACAACGTAACCAAAGTAGAAAATCAAAATCAGAGTTCTTTTTCATTCAAAGCAAATCTGGGAGAACTTAGAAAATACATTGCCCTTGACGCATCCGATTATTACATTCCTTTAAAAGAAAATAAATCTAAAATTACCAATCAAAATCTAAAAGGAACACTTTTTAAAAACGCAGCAGGCCAATTTCAAGACATTGATTATGTAATTATTTCTCCCGCTTTTTTAACAACACAAGCCGAAAAACTGGCTAATTTTCATCGTACGAACTCCAACCTGAACGTCAAAGTAATCACGCTCGAATCTATTTATCAAGAGTTTTCGTCTGGAAAACAAGATGTTTCGGCTATAAGAAATTGCGTCAAATACATTTACGAAAATGGATCTTCATCTGAAAAAAAACTAAAATATGTCAATCTATTTGGTGACGCTTCCTATGATTTTAAAAACAGAATACAAAATAACAGCAATATTGTTCCTATTTATCATTCTTTAAACAGTAATACATCAGGAGAAGCTTCTTTTGCGTCTGATGATTTCTTTGGATTAATGGATAGCAATGAAGGAAATATCATTTCTTATTTTGGAGGAATTGATATTGCAGTAGGTCGAATGCTGGTAAATGACAGCAAACAAGCCGATGAAATGGTCAACAAAGTCATCGAATATCATGATGCAAAATCTTATGGAAGCTGGAGAAATAACCTCGCAATAGTTTGTGACGATTCTGATATTGCTTCGGACGCATCTTTGCAAGACCGACAAAATAGTTTAGCCGACCTTATTACTGTAAAAAAACCATTTTTGAACGTCAATAAAATCATATTAGATTCTTATGTTCAGGAAGCTTCTGCCGGAGGTTCCAGATATCCGAAAGCGCGAACGGATTTCTTTAATGCTTTCGAAAAAGGGGCTTTAATCTTCAATTATTTAGGTCATGGCGGGGAAGATGGCTTATCGGCAGAACGAATTTGGGAAAAATCAGACGGACAAAATCTAAGCAATCAATATAAATATCCTTTATTTATAACAATCACCTGTGAATTCTCCCGTTTTGACAATCCATCCCGGCCAACCGCCGGAGAATATACGTATTGGAATCCAAAAGGCGGTGCAATCGCAATGATTACAACCATTCGTGCCATTGGACAATATAGCGCCGAAAATTTTAATGACTTACTTTCAAAAAATTTATTGTCCTACGATTCCAATCAATACACATCTATCGCGGAAGCTTTACGAATTTCCAAAAACAGTAATCCAAATTCGTCTACCAATGTCGTTTTTTATATTGGCGATCCTGCTTTAATGTTAGCCATAGCCAAACCCAAAATAAGACTTACAAAAGTAAATGACATTCCAGTTTCGCAACCTATTGATGATTTCAAATCATTGGCAAAAATGAAGTTGACGGGTGAAATAACAGATGAAAATAACAATTCATTACCTAATTATAATGGCGAAATCGCCACTGCTGTTTTTGACAAAACAATTTCAAGAACAACTTTAAACAATGACGGAAACAGCCCTGCAATACCGTTTACAACGCTTGGCGAAACTATTTTCAGAGGAAATGCATCGGTTACCAATGGCCAATTTGAATTCAGTTTTGTAGTTCCCAGAGATATTCGAGTTCCGGTAGCAAACGGAAAAATAAGCTTTTATGCTAAAAACAATCAGCAATTAGACAATCAAACGGGACATGATATAACTATAAAAGTAGGAGGGATAAACGAAAATGCCATCGCAGACAATATAAATCCAAG
The DNA here is from genome assembly GCF_027474525.2 of Flavobacterium lacustre. NCBI lineage: Bacteria > Pseudomonadati > Bacteroidota > Flavobacteriia > Flavobacteriales > Flavobacteriaceae > Flavobacterium > Flavobacterium lacustre. Next base: position 1,598,291 of record NZ_CP114882.2, on the reverse strand, counting down.
AGTGAAGTTATATATGAACGATGAAAATTTTGTTTCCGGCGGAACAACTAATGAATCTCCTTTTCTGGTAGCATTTCTTGAAGATGAAAGCGGCATAAATACAGCCAGCGGAATAGGTCATGATATTGTTGCTGTTTTAGACGGTGATGTGAGTAATCCTTTTATATTAAATGATTATTACCAAACCGATTTAGATGATTATACAAATGGAACACTTCGGTTTCCTTTGCGGAATTTAACAGTAGGATTACACACAATCACCTTCAAAGCTTGGGATGTGTACAATAATCCGATAACTGCCGAGATACAATTTATAGTCGTTGGAGATGACGGAATAACTTTGACACATGTCTTAAATTATCCCAATCCATTTGTTAGTTACACTGAATTTTGGTTTACACACAACAGGCCTTTTGAGCCTTTGGATGTTCAGGTTCAAGTAATTACAATAACCGGAAAAGTGGTTTGGACTAAAAATCAAATCATTACAACCGAAGGTTTTTTATCAAAAGAAATTACCTGGGACGGTAAAGATGATTTTGGAGACCGATTAGGAAAAGGCGTTTACGTATATAAACTAACCGTTAAATCAAGCCTGACCAACACTAAAAGTGAAAAGTTTGAAAAACTTGTAATACTTTAATATTATACTATATTTGTTTAATAAATCTCTTTTTTAGAATGAAGAAAATCCAATTACTTTTTGTCTTTTTATTTATTATTTCTTTGGCAAAAGCACAAGACCGAGTGATCACGACCGGAGTTCCTTTCTTATTAGTTGCTGCCGATGCAAGAGCTGCAGGTATGGCTGATATGGGTGTTGCAACCTCTGCCGATGCTTTTTCACAACAATGGAATCCTGCAAAATATGCATTTGCAATAGACAAACAAGGATTTTCTATAAGCTACACTCCTTACCTAACAGACTTAGTAAACGATATTTCATTAGGGCAAATAACCTACTATAATCGAATTAATGAAAAAAGTGCCTTTGCAGGAACCCTTCGTTATTTTGGATTAGGCGAAATTGAATTACGCGAAAATGCCTTTGACGATCCAAGGATAGTTTCTCCAAATGAGTTTTCATTTGACGGATCTTATTCCTTAAAATTAAGCGAAAAATTTTCGATGGCCGTAGCAGGAAGATATATTCGTTCAAACTTAAAAGTCGCTGCTGACAACAATGATGCTTCGGCTGCAAATTCATTTGCGGTAGATGTTGCTGGATTCTTTCAATCGGAAGAAATTGCTTATTCTGACTTTAACGGAAGATGGAGAGCGGGTTTTAACATTCAGAATTTAGGACCAAAAATCAGTTATGACAATTCAGAATTTAACAGCAATTTTTTACCGGCAAATTTAAAAATTGGAACCGGTTTTGATTTCATTTTTGATGATTTCAATAAAATAGCCGTAAATGTTGAATTCAACAAATTATTAGTTCCAACGCCACAAAGAGGAATTGATTTAAATGGAGATGGAATTGTTGATTCCGAAGATTCCACAATAGCAAAATCTGATTATGAATCTATCGGCTGGACTTCAGGAGTGCTAAAATCATTTGGTGATGCGCCAGACGGCATGAGCGAAGAATTAAAAGAATTCACCTACGCCTTAGGTGCTGAATATTTATACCAAGATTCATTTGCCATGCGCATGGGCTATTTTCATGAAAGCCCGGAAAAAGGAGCAAGACAATTTTTCTCCCTTGGAGCAGGCTTTAAATACACTACCATCAAAGTAGATGTTTCTTATTTGTTTTCAGCTTCTAAAGTAAAAAACCCTTTAGAAAACACACTTCGATTTTCATTGACCTTCAATTTTGGAGATAAATATGACGAATATTAATAAACACTAATTTATAGTATGAAAATCCAAATTTTGACAAACCAAAATTTGGATTTTTTTTCCTTAAACAATAATGAAAGAAATAACAATAACCACACAATTCTCCGTTTTCGATTCCGTTCAGGAATTACCAACTGACATTCAAGATTTAATGCAACAAGCCGTTGCCATACGAAAAAATGCTTATGCTCCTTATTCCTTATTTAGAGTTGGTGTAGCATTAGTTTTAGACAACGGAAAAATAGTTTTGGGTTCCAATCAAGAGAATGCCGCCTATCCTTCGGGACTTTGTGCGGAACGGGTTGCTATTTTTCAAGCAGGAGCAATCTATCCGGAAGCCAAAATTTTAAAAATGGCAATCACCGCTGCTTCAGATAATAATAAAACTACTACTCCAATTCCGCCATGCGGTTCCTGCAGGCAATCTATTGCCGAATACGAAATAAAACAAAACACCCCTATTGAAATATATTTCATGGGAGAAATCGGTGCTATTTATAAATCAGCATCCCTAAAAAACTTACTTCCTTTTATGTTTGACAAAAACTTCTTGTAAAAAACCCAAAAACTAGCTTATAAATTTTACTTCTTAGTTGGAATGTCTTATTTTTGCCTTTCGCAAATTTGTGGGAGGAAACTATTTTGCGTTATAGGTCACAATTGATAACACAATAACACTTTAGCAAAAGAAAACTATTCAGATGAAAGAAGTTACAAAAGAAGTTTACTTAAAATGGTATGAGGACATGCTCCTTTGGAGAAAGTTTGAAGACAAACTTGCAGCATTATACATACAACAAAAGGTTAGAGGATTTCTACACTTATACAACGGTCAAGAAGCTGTATTAGCTGGAGCATTACATGCTATGGACTTGACTAAAGACAAAATGATTACGGCTTACAGAAACCACGTGCAACCAATTGGGATGGGCGTAGATCCAAGACGCGTAATGGCCGAACTTTTAGGAAAAGTAACCGGTACTTCAAAAGGAATGGGCGGTTCTATGCACATTTTCTCAAAAGAACACCGTTTTTATGGTGGTCACGGAATTGTAGGTGCACAAATTCCTGTAGGAGCTGGATTAGCTTTTGCAGATAAATATTTTGAAACAGGCGGTGTTACCATGACCTATTTTGGTGATGGTGCTGCACGACAAGGTTCTTTGCATGAAGCTTTTAACATGGCTATGTTATGGAAACTTCCTGTGGTTTTTATCGTTGAAAACAACGGTTATGCAATGGGAACATCAGTAGAAAGAACAGCAAACCATACTGATATTTGGAAATTAGGTTTAGGATACGAAATGCCTTGCGGACCAGTTGACGGAATGAATCCTGTAAAAGTGGCTGAAGCTATGACAGAAGCTATCGAAAGAGCGCGTCGCGGTGACGGACCAACTTTCCTTGAAATGAAAACCTACCGTTATAGAGGTCACTCTATGTCTGACGCACAATTATACCGTTCGAAAGATGAAGTGGAAGAATACAAAAAAATAGATCCAATTACACAAGTTTTAGATGTAATTATAGATCAAAAATATGCAACCGAAGCTGAAATTGAAGTAATTGACCAAAGGGTAAAAGATTTAGTGGAAGAATGTGTGAAATTCGCAGAAGAATCACCTTATCCTGAAATTCAACAATTATACGATGTAGTGTACGCACAAGAAGACTACCCATTTTTACCTCATAAATTATAAAATCTATTATGGCAACAATTATTACAATGCCTCGTTTGAGCGATACGATGACAGAAGGAACGGTAGCAACTTGGCTAAAAAAAGTAGGAGACAAAATCAGCGAAGGAGATATCCTTGCAGAAATTGAAACTGACAAAGCAACCATGGAATTCGAATCCTTTAATGAAGGAACACTTTTATACATAGGCATCCCAGAAGGAGAAACTGCACCAGTAGATTCTTTATTGGCAATTATAGGAAATGAAGGCGAAGATGTTTCAGCATTAATAGCCGGAAAACCAGAAGCAGCTGCCTCAGCTGAAGCAACACCTGCAACTGAAGTTAAAAAAGAAGAAGCAACTACTGTACCAGCAGCTTCTGCATTACCAAAAGGAGTTGTTGTTGTCACTATGCCTCGCCTAAGCGATACAATGACTGAAGGAACTGTAGCCACTTGGTTAAAAAAAGTAGGCGACACTGTTGCCGAAGGAGACATTCTTGCTGAAATTGAAACCGATAAAGCAACAATGGAATTCGAATCTTTCAATGAAGGAACATTATTATACATAGGAATCCAGGAAGGAAATACTGCTCCTGTTGACAGTCTTTTGGCTATCATAGGACCTGCAGGAACTGATATCACCGGTATTGCCGAAAATTACACAAACGGAGGAGCACCTCAAGCTGCTGTTGCAACTGAAGAAGCGAAAGCAGCACCCGATGAAAAAGCAGCTCCAATTGTTCAAGAAGCATCAACTGACGGACAACGAATTCTAGCATCACCATTAGCAAAGAAAATTGCAAGTGACAAAGGAATTCAATTAACTCAAGTAAAAGGTTCTGGAGAAAATGGACGTATCGTAAAAAGCGATATTGAAAACTTTACACCACAAACTGCTACTACTCCAGCAACGACAACTATAGCTTCAGGAAAAACAGAAACTGCGGCTGCGCCAAAAGTATTTGTTCCTGCAGGAGAAGTTTTCACTGAAGAAATCAAGAATTCGCAAATGCGTAAAATCATTGCGAAGCGTTTAGCAGAATCTTTATTTACAGCGCCACATTACAACTTAGTAATTGAGGTAACTATGGATGAAGCAATGAAATCCAGAGCTATCATTAACAGCGTTCCTGATACAAAAGTATCATTTAACGATATGGTAATAAAAGCTTGCGCATTAGCTTTGAAAAAACATCCAAAAATAAATTCTCAATGGAGAGAAGATGCTATAATCATAAACCATCATGTAAATATTGGTGTAGCTGTAGCTGTTGAAGACGGATTAGTAGTTCCTGTACTGCGTTTTACAGATGCTATGAGTCTTTCACAAATTGGAGGAAACGTTAGAGATCTTGCAGGAAGAGCAAAAAACAAAAAATTACTGCCAACCGAAATGGAAGGAAGTACTTTTACGGTTTCTAATCTTGGAATGTTTGGTATTACAGAATTCAATTCTATCATCAACCAACCGAATTCTGCCATCCTTTCTGTAGGAGCTATTGTAGAAAAACCAGTAGTAAAAAACGGACAAATTGTAGTAGGAAATACTATGATGTTATCTTTAGCTTGCGATCACAGAACAATTGACGGAGCAACCGGAGCACAATTTTTACAAACATTGAAACAATATATTGAAAACCCAGTTACAATGCTTGCTTAAATAGCTTGTAACTTTATAATAGAAATCCCGTTTTGAACAATCAGAACGGGATTTTTGATTTTTCAAGAGTTAAAATCCTTAATTTTGAAACCTCATTCAAATCCAAACAATGAAACCAACCATCACAATTATAGGCGCAGGGATTTCAGGTTTAACCGCAGCAGTTTATTTATATCAAAAAGGATACAACGTTCAAATTCTTGAAGCAAGTGAACGTGCTGGGGGACGAATCAAAACCGACATAATTGATGGTTTTCAACTCGATAGAGGCTTTCAGGTATTATTGACTGAATATCCCGAAACCAAAGCGTTGTTGGATTATAAAAAATTAAATCTAAAACGATTTTTACCAGGCGCAACTGTACTTTATGATAAAGGACAATTCGAAATTGCCGATCCATTTAGGCGCCCAACGGCAACATTTGCAACATTATTTGCGCCCGTTGGTTCTCTAAAAGATAAAATAAACACCTTTTTTTTGAAAAATAAATTGGTTAAAATTGCCGTTTCTGATGTATTCAAACAACTTGAAGTCGATACTATTTCTCAACTCAAAAAGTATGGTTTCAGTCAAAAAATGATTGACCGTTTTTACAAACCTTTCTTTTCGGGCATTTTTCTGGAAAACGATTTAAAAACATCGAGCAATATGTTTGATTTTGTAATGAAAATGTTTTCCGAAGGCGATGCTGCTATTCCAGAATTGGGTATGGAAGAAATTCCTAAACAATTGGTGGCGATGCTGCCTGCAAATTCAATTCAATACAACGTAAAAGTTAACGCAATCGAAAAGAACAAAATTATTTGTGAAGACGGAACAATTCTTGAAGCGGATAAAATAGTTATTGCTACAGAAGCTATCGGACTTGCTGGGAATTACATTTCGAAAACAAAACAAAACTTCCATCAAGTGACCAATGTTTATTTTGAAGCCAAAATAGCTCCTACCAAAAAAGCGGTTGTGGTTTTAAATGCTTCCACCGATAAAAAATGGGTCAATAATTTGACAGTAATGTCCAATATCTCGAATAAATATGCACCAATAGGAAAGGTTTTGATTTCCATATCATACAACGGTATTCCAGCAATTGACGATACAACTCTTGCCGAAAATATGAAAACCGAACTTAAAAAATGGTACGGAAACCAAGTACAAGATTGGAAAATGTTAAAAACCTATCGCATCAATTATGCGCTACCAAATCAAGAAAATGTATCCAATGAAGTGCCTAATTCCCAAATTAAAATAAACGACAATTTATTTATTTGCGGAGATCATTTATTGAACGGTTCGATAAACGCAGCAATGAAATCAGGACGAATTGTTGCCGAATTGATTGATGAGATATAATGAAATAATTGATTGAAACTCCTAACCTTTCCCATTCTTTTCCTCAATCCACCGCGACATATATTTTGTACTGGTCAAAGTATGATGTTGCAATAGTGATCCCATAAAATTATTCAGTCGATGTTGCTTTAAATGAGTTTGAACTTTTAAAATATGCTTGACAAAATCATCCGCAAACAAGGATTTAAAATAACGTTTTTCTATAATTTCAAAACCATTTTCTTGGGCTTTTAGCCAAATGGATTTGTCTTGATACAATTGTACTGCTTTATCTGCAAAAACTTGTACATCATCTGTAACAAAACCATTCCAAGGCAAATTACCATGCATAGATTCAGCACCAATATTCGTCGTTATACTTGGCGTTCCACATTGCATGGCTTCCAATAATTTTCCTTTAATACCTGCGCCAAAACGCAAAGGCGCCAAAACAACACGGGCTTTTTTGACTACATCTTGAGCATTTTGCGCACGACCCATTATTAAAAAACCCTCTTTGTCGTTATGCAATTGCAAAACTTTTTGTGAAGGATAAGCGCCATAAACATGTAAAACAGCTCCCGGAACTTGTTTTTTAATTAAAGGCCAAATTATTTCTTTCAAATACTGAACCGCATTCCAATTGGGTTCGTGAAGAAAATTTCCGATAAAAATAAAATTGCTTCGTTCTTCAAAAGCCGGTAATTTTTGAAGAGATTCAATTGGCGTCGGCTCAACTAAAAAGGGTAGATAATACAGAATATTTTTATCAATTTTAAAAACGGACTCTAGTAATTCCATCTCAAATTCAGCAATCATAAAAGACAAATCACAGCGTAAGATACTGGCTATTTCTCGTTTCGCTACTTCTTCAGACAGTAAATCGGAGGTTAAAAAGTCTCGATTTTCTTTAAATGCATTTTGTCTTGCCAAACGCAAACAATGTAAATCTTCGGTATCTAATAATCGTAAAGCATCCGGACAATTTTCGGCTACACGCCAACCAAATTGCTCTTCCATCATAAAACGATCAAATAAAACCACTGTAGGATTCAGTTCTTTTATAAAAATATCAAAACTCGAATTATTTAATTCAATAGTCTTTTTTTCAACTCCAAATTCAGCTAAATCAACCATAAAATCGCTATTTTGAGCTGGACTCGCAAACGTAATATGAAATCTTTTTGCTTTAAAAAGCGAAATCAATTGCATCATTCTTCCTCCTGCTGCCGATGAATTGGGCTCTGGCCAAACAAAACCAATAATTAAAAGCTTTCGAACTGAATTCATAATTGTATAAAATTTCTATTTGCAAAATAATACTATTTTGATGGCAATCGTATCATTTGAAGAGAAAATAGAGTAGAAAACACTAATTTTGTCACACAACAAATTCCAATATCATGTTAGGATTAAAATTAGCTACAGACCCACGCTGGGTAAACATCGTTGAATCGAATATCGAAGAAATACTTACCGACCATGCTTGGTGCGAACAAAAAGCGGCTTCAAACGCGATTAGTATCGTCACCTATAACTCTGAACTGGAAGAATTAGTAACCGAAATGTTAATCATCGCCAAAGAAGAATTAGACCACTTGCAATTAGTTCATGAATTAATCAAGAAAAAAGGATTGACTTTAGGCCGTGAACGAAAAGATCATTATGTAAATGAACTTTTTAAATTCATGAAAAAAGACGGGAGCCGCAAAGATGCGTTATGTGACCGATTATTGTTTTCGGCCATGATCGAAGCACGAAGTTGCGAACGATTTAAAGTATTATCTGAAAATATTAAAGATCCGGAATTGGCTAAATTCTATCGTGATCTCATGATTTCTGAAGCGGGTCATTACACTACTTTTTTGGGCTTTGCCAGAAAATATGCTGATAATATTGATGTTGATAAACGTTGGGCCGCATGGATTGACTTTGAAACTTCTATCATTGTAAATTACGGAAAAAATGAAACCGTACATGGATAAATAAATACTGATATCATACCTATTAAAAACAAAAGAGGATGTTTTACCGAACATCCTCTTTTGTTTTTAAATTTTACGTTTACTATTTAACTATCATAAACTCTGAACGTCGGTTTAATGTATGTTCGTCTTCAGAACATTTCTTGCAGTTTACTTTTGGATCTGATTCTCCAAAACCTTTTCCTGATATTCTGCTGGCATCAATTCCTTTTGAGATTATATATTGAACTGTCGATTTTGCTCTTCGATCTGAAAGCTTCAAATTATATTGATTCGTTCCTCTGAAATCCGTATGCGATTTAGCATAAATAATCAAATTTTTATTTTGGGACATTATGTAAACCAACTTATCCAGCTCTGCCGCACCCCATTTTGTAATGGTACTTTTATCATTTTCAAAATAAATAGGTTTCAAAACAATTTCAGTCTCCGTTACAATCACTTCTATTGGAGTCACAACAGCATTAATGAACACTTTTCCTCCTTTTAATTTTGCTATTGGAAATTTTCCGGTTACAAAACCATCTTTATAAACTTCTATTGCATATGCTTTTTGGCATTCTAAATCATAAAGCACTTCTCCTTTTTCATTAGAATATTGAGTGTCTAAAACGGTTCCGTTTTCGTCTAGGATAACTACTTTAGAATTCGGAATAAGTGCTTCAGTTTTTGCATTTTGTACAACCGTTAGCACTTGCCCTTTACATACTGGAACTGTGCTGTAAATATCATCACTTCCAGCTCTGTTACTGGATAAATAACCAATATTTTTTTCTTTATTGTATGTAAATGCAAAATCATCTTTTTCAGTATTTACAGGTTTACCAATGTTACTAGGCGCTCCATTTTGATTTAAATCTACAGAAAAGACATCTAATCCTCCAAAACCGGCTAACCCATTAGACGAAAAATATAAAATAGCATCTTCTGTGATGAATGGAAAATTTTCGTCTCCAAAAGTATTTATTTTATCTCCCATATTCTCTGGAGTTCCAAAAGTTCCATCAGCATTTACAGCCACTTTCCAAATATCTGTTCCTCCAATAGAACCTGGCATATTAGAGGCAAAATAAAGGGTTTTGCCTTCCTTATCTATTGACGGATTACCTGCTGAAAAGCTTTTACTATTGAATGGTAACGGAGTAATTGCTCCCCATTTTCCATTTTCTTTGCTTGCTTTATAAAGATTTACTTGACCAAATTTTAATTTTTTGGCACTGTCTTTCTCAAATAATTTATCTTTTAGACTTTCACTCGAAAAATAAATGGTGTTCCCATCTTTAGTCATTGTCAAAGGCCCCTCATGGAAAGTTGAATTTAATTCTGTTACAGGAATTGGCTCTGAATATTTTTTATTTTCGTTGTAAGTAGATTGATAAATATCTAAAAAAGGCTCGTCATTCCATCCATAAGTTTTATTACTTTCATTTCTGGCACTTGCAAAATAAAGAACGTCTCCGTAAAGCACTGCGCCAAAATCAGATCGATTTGAATTCAGTGAAATTTTATTCACCTCAAAAAGTTTTTCTTTATTGATTAACTCCGAAAGGTAATCCGGATTTGCTATGAATTCTTTGGCTCTTTGATCGTTTGGCACCATCGTGGCAAAAGCTTTCATTTGCTCATTAGCCTCTGCATATTTCCCGTTTGATTTAAGCACTTGAGCATATCTATAATATGTTTCTGCGGCTTGATTGGTTTTAACCGCTTGGCTATACCACTTTTCGGCCGCAACTGTATTGTGCATATTATAATAACAATCCCCCAATTGCTTTTGAACATATCCGTCTGATTTTCCGATTTCAACCAAAGCCAAATATTCTTGTACAGCCTGAACGTATTCGTATCTTTCAACTAATTTATCAGCGCCTTTTGTACTTTTATTTTGTGCGCTAAGAGAAAATCCAGCAACCACAAAAAACAATAGTATCGTATTTATTTTCATTAACTATTAATTTTGATGTTAAAAAAACCTTGGTGAACGTGAAACTTTTTTTGGCACAAATAAATCATACAAAACAATAAATTCATGAGAAGACGGCGAAGTCCTATTCAAATCTGAAACGATATGATCGTATGCATAACCGATACGCAATTCAGGTGTTACAACAAAATTCACCATAGCTCCAAAACTGTCTTCTAATCGATAAGTGGCTCCCAATTCAAATTTTTCTTTGTATAAAAAATTAGCCGAAACATCTAGCGAAGGTGACACATTAAATGCGGATTTCAACATAAAAGAAGGTTTGAATTTTAATTCATAATTAACATCAAATACGTAACCTGCCGTTAAAAAATAATGTGACACATCAGAACCATATTCTCTCCCGTTATAATCTAAATGCGCTGATTTTATCATATTAGGAACCGAAAAGGAAACATAATATTTATCGGTATAATAAAAAACACCTGTTCCTAAATTTAAAGAAGTATCGCTGATATCTTCTCCAAAAATACCTTCTGAAGGATCTGGCAAACTCGACTGAATGTCCCTTAATCCTACTTTATGAAATGAAAATCCTGCTTTCAAACCAAATGCTAATCGCTGAGTATCTCCTAATTTTAAGGTATAAGAGAAATCTCCAAAAACATTCTGCTCTGTTACCGGTCCGATTTTATCTGAAATTAACGACAAACCAACTCCTACATTATCTCCTACTGGCGTATGTCCGGAAAAACTAAATGTTGTAGGCGCATCTTCTATATTTACCCATTGTTTTCTGTATAAAAGTCCAAAAGAAATACTTTCTTTAGATCCTGCATAAGCTGGATTTATGACATTCATATTATACATATACTGTGTGTAATGAGGATTTTGTTGTGCTTGCACATCCATGAAAGTCATAAAGACAACTACCAGAGAAGTTAAAAATATTTTATTCATATCTATTTTTTTTGTTTTTTGAAGAGCTACATAAAGATCTTCATAAATATATTAAGCTATTATTTTTCTCTGATTAGATAAATCCAACCTGTTTTTGATTGTCCGTTATTCATTTCTATCACATAATAATAAGTAGCACTTGGAAGTTCATTGCCATTATCCGACTGACCTTTCCATTGATCTGTATAATTAGATTGACTGTACACTTTTATACCATATCTATTGAATATTTCTAGTTTTTTGATATCCATTAATCTTAAATCAAAATAGTCATTTAATCCGTTACCGTCAGGCGAAATCCCTTTTTGTAAATTACAATAAATAGACTCAACGGTTACTTTCTCTGATGTTTCACAACCTGTACTTGCAGAGGTAATAGTCAAAGTATATTCTAATGGAAAAGTTTCCGTTTCTAAAGAAGACTCAATTGCTTCAGACACATTCAAAACATTTGAATTCGTTCCTACTGAAACATTATTTTTATCTGTCCATACATAAGAAACAGTATTAGGATCATATGAATTCTCTAATGGACTTGCTGTTAAAGTGAATTGTTTATTATCACAATCCTCAATTGTTTCAAATTGAATTTGTGGAGGAACTGGATTTATTGTTTGTGAAGTCCCGGAAGAAATGCAAGCTATACTACTTGTAAATCGAACACTTAATATATAATTTCCTGGCGCTACGTTTTCAAACACATTACTGTCTTGATAACCATTTCCAATACTATATTGAACATCTGATTGAGGAGTAATTTCAATACTTCCTGTAGGCTCTAAACAGGTAGGTTGAATTATCTGTACCAAAGTTGGTACTGCAGGTAATGGCGGAAGTGCATCAACTAATACACTAGATACACTTTGAACAGAACAAGTATGATCTGCAATGTTTCTAACATATAATGTATACGTATTAGGCACTAATCCTGAAAACATTTCACTCGTCTGATATGTCGTCCCGTTTAAACTATATTCTACTCCGGTTTGAGTCACTATAGTAATTGTACCGGATGGTATAGCACAAGTTGGTTGTACCACACTAAACAGGGTTGGCGCAATTGGCGGAGTAGGAACGGCATTAATAGTCACAACAGAAGAAGAAACTATTGCACAAGTATGATCTCCACTATTTCTTACATATAAAGTATAGCTACCTGGTATTAATCCCGTAAAAGTATTTGATCCTTGATAAGTAGTACCATCTAAACTGTATTCCATTCCCGTTTGTTGTGTAATCACAATAGTACCTGATTGCACAGCACAAGTTGGCTGTACTATACTGCTAATCGTAGCTACTGGTTGCAATGGAACAGCATTGATAGTAACCTGAGTTGGCGAAGTCGTAACGCAAGTTGCATCTGCACTATTTCTTACATATAATGTATAGCTTTTGGGTGCCAATGAACCGAAAATATTTGATTCTTGATAAGTAGTACCATCTAAACTGTACTCTACCCCGGACTGTGTGGTTATTGTTATCGTGCCACTTGGAATTGCGCAAGTCGGTTGAACCAAACTTATTGTAGTTGGAACTACCGGTGGCAACGGAACGGCATTGATAGTAACCTGAGTTGGCGAAGTCGTAACGCAAGTAGCGTCAGCACTATTTCTTACATATAATGTATAGTTTTTTGGTGCCAATGAACCGAAAATATTTGATTCTTGATAAGTAGTACCATCTAAACTGTACTCTACCCCGGACTGTGTGGTTATTGTTATCGTGCCACTTGGAATTGCGCAAGTCGGTTGAACTACACTTACTGTAGTTGGAACTACTGGTTGCAATGGAACAGCATTGATAGTAACCTGAGTTGGCGAAGTCGTAACGCAAGTAGCGTCAGCACTATTTCTTACATACAATGTATAGTTTTTTGGTGCCAATGAACCGAAAATATTTGATTCTTGATAAGCAGTACCATCCAAACTGTATTCTACTCCCGATTGTGTGGTTATTGTTATCGTGCCGCTTGGAATTGCGCAAGTCGGTTGAACTACACTTACTGTAGTTGGAACTACCGGTGGCAATGGAACGGCATTGATAGTAACCTGAGTTGGTGAAAGCGTAACGCAAGTAGCGTCAGCACTATTTCTTACATATAATGTATAGTTTTTTGGTGCCAATGAACCGAAGACATTTGATTCTTGATAAGTAGTACCATCTAAACTGTACTCTACTCCGGATTGTGTGGTTATTGTTATCGTACCGCTTGGAATTGCGCAAGTCGGTTGAACCAAACTTATTGTAGTTGGAACTACCGGTGGCAACGGAACGGCATTGATAGTAACCTGAGTTGGCGAAGTCGTAACGCAAGTAGCGTCAGCACTATTTCTTACATATAATGTATAGTTTTTTGGTGCCAATGAACCGAAAATATTTGATTCTTGATAAGTAGTACCATCTAAACTGTACTCTACCCCGGACTGTGTGGTTATTGTTATCGTGCCACTTGGAATTGCGCAAGTCGGTTGAACTACACTTACTGTAGTTGGAACTACTGGTTGCAATGGAACAGCATTGATAGTAACCTGAGTTGGCGAAGTCGTAACGCAAGTAGCGTCAGCACTATTTCTTACATACAATGTATAGTTTTTTGGTGCCAATGAACCGAAAATATTTGATTCTTGATAAGCAGTACCATCCAAACTGTATTCTACTCCCGATTGTGTGGTTATTGTTATCGTGCCGCTTGGAATTGCGCAAGTCGGTTGAACTACACTTACTGTAGTTGGAACTACCGGTGGCAATGGAACGGCATTGATAGTAACCTGAGTTGGTGAAAGCGTAACGCAAGTAGCGTCAGCACTATTTCTTACATATAATGTATAGTTTTTTGGTGCCAATGAACCGAAGACATTTGATTCTTGATAAGTAGTACCATCTAAACTGTACTCTACTCCGGACTGTGTGGTTATTGTTATCGTACCGCTTGGAATTGCGCAAGTCGGTTGAACCAAACTTATTGTAGTTGGAACTACCGGTGGCAACGGAACGGCATTGATAGTAACCTGAGTTGGCGAAGTCGTAACGCAAGTAGCGTCAGCACTATTTCTTACATATAATGTATAGTTTTTTGGTGCCAATGAACCGAAAATATTTGATTCTTGATAAGTAGTACCATCTAAACTGTACTCTACCCCGGACTGTGTGGTTATTGTTATCGTGCCACTTGGAATTGCGCAAGTCGGTTGAACTACACTTACTGTAGTTGGAACTACTGGTTGCAATGGAACAGCATTGATAGTAACCTGAGTTGGCGAAGTCGTAACGCAAGTAGCGTCAGCACTATTTCTTACATACAATGTATAGTTTTTTGGTGCCAATGAACCGAAAATATTTGATTCTTGATAAGCAGTACCATCCAAACTGTATTCTACTCCCGATTGTGTGGTTATTGTTATCGTGCCGCTTGGAATTGCGCAAGTCGGTTGAACTACACTTACTGTAGTTGGAACTACCGGTGGCAATGGAACGGCATTGATAGTAACCTGAGTTGGTGAAAGCGTAACGCAAGTAGCGTCAGCACTATTTCTTACATATAATGTATAGTTTTTTGGTGCCAATGAACCGAAGACATTTGATTCTTGATAAGTAGTACCATCTAAACTGTACTCTACTCCGGACTGTGTGGTTATTGTTATCGTACCGCTTGGAATTGCGCAAGTCGGTTGAACCAAACTTACTGTAGTTGGAACTACCGGTGGCAACGGAACAGCATTGATAGTAACTTGTATTGAAGGCTCAGATGTACAACTCGTATTTGGATTTGTAACTGTAAATGTATAATCAGTTGCGGCCAACAAATTTTTGAATTCATATGTTGTTCCTGTTCCAGAAACTGCACTTCCAATTGATGGAGTTATTGTCCAAGCACCTTCAGGTAAACCACTGAATAATACACTGCCCGAATTATCAGCACATGTAGGCTGCGTAATTTCATCAACTATTGGTGGTGGAGTAACCTTATATTCTACAGTTACATCTGCTGACGAAGCAATACAAGCACCGCTCGTTATTGTCCAAGTAAAAACATAAATACCTTCAACACTAACCGTTGCCGTAGAAGAACCACTTGAACTATCATTAAAATTAACAGTCCCTGGTCCGGATTTTAATGTCCAAGCGCCTATACCAACAGAAGGTGTATTACCCCCAAGGGCATCACTAGTCAATCCACATTTAAACTGATTTCCTCCAACAGTAGCGATAGTTGGGTTATCAACAAAATTCATTGTAATATTTGATTCTGAATAACAAGGAGTCAATGCCAATGCAGAAACAATTACCGAATTTGGATCTTTTAGATTATAATCAACAGCACCACTTCCATAATCTAAAGTACTTGTTCTTTCTGGACTTAAAAAAGAATTAGTAACATTATAATTTGATAAATCACCATCTTGCATGGTCAATGCAAAAAACTTGATATCACCTGTTGTATAACCAATCAGTGCCTTCAAAACCTCTATTTCAAAACCTAAACTATAATCTGAAATTCCTGTATTATTCTTATTAATACCCATCAAGGCCGAAGGCAATCCAGTTGCTGCGCTACCCAAAGATGTTTTTATAGAATTCCCAGATTTTAATTCAATTATATCAGCATAATAATTCGTTTCGCCGGCATCAGTTGTAATAGCTATACAATAATCTGCTGCAAAATAAGAATCAAATGTACTTGGATTTTTATTAAATAAATTAAATGCCTTAAACTGAGCAAGTGGATCTCCGTCAGTACCATAATCTGAAAGTGGAAATCCGCCTGATTTAGTATCTAAAAACAACAATATGCTTCTGTTGTTAATTAATTTTCCCGCTATACCAAAAACTAATTTATCTTCTGTTGGGCTGATTTTTATAGAATTTAAATAACCTCCGGATGCGTTTGGCGACAAAGCTGCAGAGAGAAAATTATCTTCCATAGGATCAGTACCCCATGCTTTTTCAGTAATTGTACCATCTAAACTTATAGCATATCTTGAACGTACACTAACTTCCTGACCATTAGTCAATGTATTTGTTGTGAATATTCTACTGGTTGACATCGCTTGTTTCACAACACCATCAACTGAAAACTCAAACAAATCAGCTCCACCACTTGCCGTAAAAGTTACTGAAGTGCCCAAACACAATGGATTTTGAATATTATTC
Source organism: Flavobacterium lacustre (assembly GCF_027474525.2). Taxonomy (NCBI): domain Bacteria; kingdom Pseudomonadati; phylum Bacteroidota; class Flavobacteriia; order Flavobacteriales; family Flavobacteriaceae; genus Flavobacterium; species Flavobacterium lacustre. Next base: position 1,581,753 of record NZ_CP114882.2, on the reverse strand, counting down.
TCAGGTGAAACTGTCAAAGTTACTGCGGGCGGAGTACTATAGACTGATGCAACTACAGGAACTCTAATACTAGTATCAGCACCAGATTTACTCTGCACATAATACGTTCTGGTTTTAACGATACTTGGACTAAAATTACTACCCGTAAAAATAGGTGTCACCGAAACCTGACTTGCATACCACTCTATTGTTTCACCAGTATTGACTCCATTCGCATAGAGGTTAACCTGAACTGAATTAACACCATTCCCGCAAGAACTTCCAGCAATCACTACTGGAGGAGGCAAAACTGCTCTAACTCTGGAGGCTCTTAATTTCTTTTTATTCTTTTTGATAGAATCAAGTGAATGAATCGTTATTGATGAATCAAAATCTATTTTTCTTATAGATACGACATCTTCAAAACTTTTTGCAATTAATTGGTTGCCGATTAATAAATGAAAGAGTAAAAATAAAAGTAATTTATTTTTCATAGAACTTATTTTGTTGTTAATAGGAATAATGATTAATAATTTCAAAAAAAATATTAAAAATTTTAAAAAAAATAAAAATAAGCATTTATTTCCATCAAGTAAATTAAAATTTTAACTAAATTTTCACAATTAAAAGAAAAGGTAACTAAGACAATGCACACAAGTAAAACACCTACAAAAAATACAATTGAAGATCGCTAAAAATTTGATTTACTACAACTGATTTTTTATGTTAAGTTATATATGCACTAAAGAACGAGATGCAAACATAATAATATTACTACAATAACTAAAAGAAACATCAAGCAAAGTTTAAAAAAATGTAAACAATCATTTTCATGGTTAAACTATTCTATATGATGAAAAAAGAGAAAATTATTCAATAATTATATTTGACAATTTTTATAATAATATGTAAATTTCGAATTTAAATAAGACCATAATTTAATCCCCCTTTTTTGATGCCAACCCCCAAAATACAAATCAATATTTTATAAAATACTTAAATATCTGGGATTACTTTTAGCAGTATAATTAGCTTAATGTTCATCACTCCATTTGTATATTCCGATAAGATAAAAGAAGAAATTAAAAAATATGCAAATACAAAACTAAATGGGGAGCTTGATTATTCTAATGCTAATGTTTCATTTTTCCACCATTTCCCTTCTTTAACATTGGACTTGAATGGTTTTAATCTTAAAGATTCGGCTCCATATGAAAAAGAAAAATTCATTACTGCCAAAGAAATCTCTTTTGGAATCAATGTTCGAAGTCTGATTTTTAACAAATTAATAAATATTGATCAAAATCAATAAAAAGGGAGAAGCAAATTATATATTTATATTTCTGACAAGAAAATACTACAAGCTTTGATGGTAAATTAAACCTCAAAATGAGATTAGGATTACCGTCTTTAGGAATCATCGGTATTACATTAGTAATAACAGGAAACAAAGAGAATCCAAAAATTAAAATAAGACGAAAAACAGAAGAATAAGAAGAAACAAAAGATACAGAGCAATAGTAGTAAAGCAAAAACGAGAGATAAAAAGAGAAAAGACAAGAACAAATAATATAGAAATATCTACTAAAGGGAAAGGCTTAAATTAAATTTAAGCCTTTTTTTTGCGATCTAAAATAATCAAGCTACGTTTTTATCTAAAAGAATTCGGTGCTATTTAGGATTCATTTTTTTTTCGAAGCAAAACAAGTATCATTTCAGAAGATTATTGCAGCTTGTTCTCTCGAACGATAGCATTTAGAAAGAATGAAAAACGCAATGAGATAAAATACAGTTATAAAACAAAAAACCCTATTCCGATAGGAATAGGGTTTTCAAAAGAAAGTCGACATTTGATAGTAAGAGGAGGAATCCCAGTGTGCTTCAGGTATTTAAATACTTATTAAAAACAAAAAAAGCCTATCTTTTCAGATAGGCTTTCAAAAGAAAGTCGACGAACCGAGGCTTTAGCCGAACACGTCGTTCCTATAAAACAAAAAAGCCTATCTTTTCAGATAGGCTTTCAAAAGAAAGGCGACGACATACTCTCCCACATAACTGCAGTACCATCTGCGCAGGCGGGCTTAACTACTCTGTTCGGGATGGGAAGAGGTGAGCCCCGCCGCAATAACCACCTTAAGGTTGTTAGTCTAAAGTCGAAGGTCTTAAAGTCTAAAGTTGCCTTTTGGACTGTTGACTTTCGTCTTTGGACTGCTCTTGCGTCGAGCAAATATCTTAACATACTGAGATAAAGAAAATAAAAAGTTTATCCTGAACTTGATTCAGGACCTAAGAAAGTTTCTTCCTGCCGATTGCTCGGCAGGAAAAGCGTACATAAGCTTACGGGTTATTAGTACTACTCGACTATGACATTACTGCCTTTACATCTATAGCCTATCAACGTGGTCATCTCCCACGACCCTTAAAAGAAATCTCATCTTGTGGTGGGTTTCGCGCTTATATGCTTTCAGCGCTTATCCCTTCCAAACGTAGCTACTCTGCCATGCCACTGGCGTGACAACAGATACACTAGAGGTTTGTCCAATTCGGTCCTCTCGTACTAGAATCAGATCCACTCAAATTTCTTGCGCCCACAGTAGATAGAGACCGAACTGTCTCACGACGTTCTGAACCCAGCTCGCGTGCCACTTTAATGGGCGAACAGCCCAACCCTTGGGACCTTCTCCAGCCCCAGGATGTGACGAGCCGACATCGAGGTGCCAAACCCCCCCGTCGATATGAGCTCTTGGGGGAGATCAGCCTGTTATCCCCGGCGTACCTTTTATCCTTTGAGCGATGGCCCTTCCATGCGGAACCACCGGATCACTATGCTCTACTTTCGTACCTGATCGACCTGTATGTCTCTCAGTCAAGCTCCCTTATGCCATTGCACTCTACGCACGGTTACCAAGCGTACTGAGGGAACCTTTAGAAGCCTCCGTTACTCTTTTGGAGGCGACCACCCCAGTCAAACTACCCACCAAGCAATGTCCCCCCGATTGGGGGTTAGGCCTCAGATAAACAAAGGGTTGTATTTCAACAATGACTCCACAACGCCTAGCGACGCCACTTCACAGTCTCCAACCTATCCTACACATCATTTATCCAAGGTCAATACTAAGCTATAGTAAAGGTGCACAGGGTCTTTTCGTCCCACTGCGGGTAAACGGCATCTTCACCGTTACTACAATTTCACCGAGCTCATGGCTGAGACAGTGTCCAGATCGTTACACCATTCGTGCAGGTCGGAACTTACCCGACAAGGAATTTCGCTACCTTAGGACCGTTATAGTTACGGCCGCCGTTTACTGGGGCTTCAATTCAATGCTTCTCCGAAGATAACATCTCCTCTTAACCTTCCAGCACCGGGCAGGTGTCAGGCCCTATACTTCATCTTACGATTTTGCAGAGCCCTGTGTTTTTGATAAACAGTCGCCTGGACCTCTTCACTGCGGCCAGCATTGCTGCTGGCGACCCTTCTCCCGAAGTTACGGGTCTATTTTGCCTAATTCCTTAGCCATGAATCTCTCGAGCACCTTAGGATTCTCTCCTCGACTACCTGTGTCGGTTTGCGGTACGGGTACTTATTACCTGAAGTTTAGAGGTTTTTCTTGGAAGCCCTTAGGCGCACTATCTCTTTGTCCGAAGACTCCGAGTACTATCGTATTTCCCCAAGCCGCGTGGATTTGCCTGCGCAGCTTATAGGTAGGTACTTCAACGAACTATTCCGTCAGTTCGCGGCGCTTTCATCACTCCGTCACCCCATCACAGTAATAACTAGTACGGGAATATTAACCCGTTGTCCATCGACTGTCCCTTTCGGGTTCGCCTTAGGTCCCGACTAACCCACAGCTGATTAGCATAGCTGTGGAAACCTTAGTCTTTCGGTGTGCGGGTTTCTCGCCCGCATTATCGTTACTTATGCCTACATTTTCTTTTCTAACCAGTCCAGCATGCTTTACAACACACCTTCTACCCTGTTAGAATGCTCCCCTACCACTTGTAATAAATTACAAATCCATAGCTTCGGTAATATGTTTATGCCCGATTATTATCCATGCTCGTCCGCTCGACTAGTGAGCTGTTACGCACTCTTTAAATGAATGGCTGCTTCCAAGCCAACATCCTAGCTGTCTGGGCAGACAAACCTCGTTCTTTCAACTTAACATATATTTGGGGACCTTAGCTGATGGTCTGGGTTCTTTCCCTCTCGGACTTGGACCTTAGCACCCAAGCCCTCACTGTTATGAAACATTATATAGCATTCGGAGTTTGTCAGGAATTGGTAGGCGGTGAAGCCCCCGCATCCAATCAGTAGCTCTACCTCTATATAACTTTACGCATAACGCTGCACCTAAATGCATTTCGGGGAGTACGAGCTATTTCCGAGTTTGATTGGCCTTTCACCCCTACCCACAGGTCATCCGAAGACTTTTCAACGTCAACCGGTTCGGACCTCCACTATGTGTTACCACAGCTTCATCCTGCCCATGGGTAGATCACACGGTTTCGCGTCTAACACTACTGACTAAAGCGCCCTATTCAGACTCGCTTTCGCTACGGATCCGTGGCTTAACCACTTATCCTTGCCAGCAACGTTAACTCGTAGGCTCATTATGCAAAAGGCACGCCGTCACCCCACGAAAGGGCTCCGACCGCTTGTAAGCGTATGGTTTCAGGATCTATTTCACTCCGTTATTCACGGTTCTTTTCACCTTTCCCTCACGGTACTGGTTCACTATCGGTCTCTCAGGAGTATTTAGCCTTAGCGGATGGTCCCGCCAAATTCAGACAGGGTTTCACGTGCCCCGCCCTACTCAGGATACCACTATCGTTATCTTCTATTACTTATACAGGGCTATCACCTTCTTTGGCTCTACTTTCCAGTAGATTCTAATTCTATCCGCAACAAATATCGTGGTCCTACAACCCCAGTATTGCCGTAACAACACTGGTTTGGGCTAATCCGCGTTCGCTCGCCACTACTTACGGAATCACTTTTGTTTTCTTCTCCTCCGCCTACTTAGATGTTTCAGTTCAGCGGGTTTGCCCACCTATCGGTGTACTATGTCTTCAACATAGTGGGTTGCCCCATTCAGGTATTTACGGATCGTATCGTGTGTGCCAATCCCCGTAACTTTTCGCAGCTTATCACGCCTTTCATCGCCTCTGAGAGCCAAGGCATCCCCCATACGCCCTTATTTTGCTTATTGTACCAACACATTAATTAAAATGTGCCGTTTCTTTTACTTGTCTAATGATAAACAAGCAAAAAATGCTTTCTACTTTTTATTATTTCTTATCTCAATATGTCAATGAACTTTTATGCTGAATTTATTTCAGCATATTGTGGAGAATAACGGAGTCGAACCGTTGACCTCCTGCGTGCAAGGCAGGCGCTCTAGCCAGCTGAGCTAATCCCCCATTTCTAATTTTAAATTATGAATGTTGAATTTTGAATTACAGTAATTCATACTCATACTTCTAAAATTTCCTTTTTTTAAGTCTAAAATAGTTGTCTCGGACAGACTCGAACTGTCGACCCCTACATTATCAGTGTAGTACTCTAACCAGCTGAGCTACGAGACACTCTTTTCTTAAAAATAAAGCCGCTGCTTTGCAACGTCTCTAACGTGTATTATTTGAACTAACAGCAAGAGTAATATAATGTCCTTTTTTGTTTCCAATAGTCTTTTCGTCTTCTTTCTTTAGCGTGCATTAAGCTAACACTAAAGCTCTAGAAAGGAGGTGTTCCAGCCGCACCTTCCGGTACGGCTACCTTGTTACGACTTAGCCCTAGTTACCAGTTTTACCCTAGGCAGCTCCTTGCGGTCACCGACTTCAGGCACCCCCAGCTTCCATGGCTTGACGGGCGGTGTGTACAAGGCCCGGGAACGTATTCACCGGATCATGGCTGATATCCGATTACTAGCGATTCCAGCTTCACGGAGTCGAGTTGCAGACTCCGATCCGAACTGTGACCGGTTTTGTAGATTCGCTCCTGGTCACCCAGTGGCTGCTCTCTGTACCGGCCATTGTAGCACGTGTGTAGCCCAAGGCGTAAGGGCCGTGATGATTTGACGTCATCCCCACCTTCCTCTCAGTTTGCACTGGCAGTCTCGTTAGAGTTCCCGACATGACTCGCTGGCAACTAACAACAGGGGTTGCGCTCGTTATAGGACTTAACCTGACACCTCACGGCACGAGCTGACGACAACCATGCAGCACCTTGTAAATTGTCTTGCGAAAGATCTGTTTCCAAACCGGTCAATCTACATTTAAGCCTTGGTAAGGTTCCTCGCGTATCATCGAATTAAACCACATGCTCCACCGCTTGTGCGGGCCCCCGTCAATTCCTTTGAGTTTCATTCTTGCGAACGTACTCCCCAGGTGGGATACTTATCACTTTCGCTTAGCCACTGAAGTTGCCCCCAACAGCTAGTATCCATCGTTTACGGCGTGGACTACCAGGGTATCTAATCCTGTTCGCTACCCACGCTTTCGTCCATCAGCGTCAATCCATTAGTAGTAACCTGCCTTCGCAATTGGTATTCCATGTAATCTCTAAGCATTTCACCGCTACACTACATATTCTAGTTACTTCCTAATAATTCAAGTCAGACAGTATCAATGGCCGTTCCACCGTTGAGCGATGGGCTTTCACCACTGACTTATCTGACCGCCTACGGACCCTTTAAACCCAATGATTCCGGATAACGCTTGGATCCTCCGTATTACCGCGGCTGCTGGCACGGAGTTAGCCGATCCTTATTCTTACAGTACCGTCAAGCTGGTTCACGAACCAGTGTTTCTTCCTGTACAAAAGCAGTTTACAATCCATAGGACCGTCATCCTGCACGCGGCATGGCTGGATCAGGCTTGCGCCCATTGTCCAATATTCCTCACTGCTGCCTCCCGTAGGAGTCTGGTCCGTGTCTCAGTACCAGTGTGGGGGATCTCCCTCTCAGGACCCCTACCCATCGTTGCCTTGGTAAGCCGTTACCTTACCAACAAGCTAATGGGACGCATGCTCATCTTTTACCGTTGTGACTTTAATAATGTGTTGATGCCAACTCATTATACTATGAGGTATTAATCCAAATTTCTCTGGGCTATCCCTCTGTAAAAGGTAGATTGCATACGCGTTACGCACCCGTGCGCCGGTCTCTAGTTCCGAAGAACTATACCCCTCGACTTGCATGTGTTAAGCCTGCCGCTAGCGTTCATCCTGAGCCAGGATCAAACTCTTCATCGTATATTGTTTGAGATTAGATAAATCTTCTCTCTTTATTTATTCGACTCAAATTCTAGTGGTTTTTTCAAATCTATCGATTCTATTACTCTTATTTTATTTGTTTTGAAATCTCTTTCAAAACGGCTGTCAATTCAATATGTCTAGGAACGTGTCTTATCTTATTTTTCCCTTCTCAATTCACTTAGCGTGTTTCTCGAAGCGGGTGCAAAAGTATAAATTATCTTTTTAACTGGCAAGAAAATTTTGAAGTTTTTTTGAGATTATTTTAATCCCCTTTTCTCCTCTTTCCCTTATCAGTCTCTCAATGAACTTAGCCCGTTTGCGGGGTGCAAAACTACAACCTCTTTTCTAATTCTACAAGCTTTTTTGAATCTTTTTTAGAAAATAAATCTTCTAGTTTTATTCCTTTTACTTGTCAACTTATTAATGAACCTATGCGCTGTTGCGGGTGCAAAAGTAACACCTTTATCCGCTTTTACAAACATTTTTAATCCTTTTTTCTATTGTATTTTTTAATTCACTGACTTTTTGATATTTACAGAATGTCTTTTTTGCCATTTTATGAATTAGACATAGGTATTTTTGACAATTTGATCAGTTTTTGCCTGTTTTGGTGATTGTGTTTGATTTAAAAACGTCTAATTAGGTCGTGATTGAAGGATTTATATTCTGAAAAAGTTATTCTATATATAAGAAAAGGCGTTTTTTATAAAAGGAGATTCTTAATAAAAACAAATACCCTAGCCCCGATAGAAGTGAAAATCCTTATGTGCCGGCGTTCGGCACATAAGATTGTAACGGATAGCAGGAAATAGCTCCTAGAAAAATCTAATCATACCGAATAGCTTTTACTGGAGAAATTTTGGTTATTATATAGGAAGGAATTAACAACACTAAGAAACAAACTGTGATGGTCAGTAAATTTAACACTAATATATAACCGAGGTTAAGATATACTGGAGCTTGATTTACATAATAATTTTCGGGATTGAGTTTGATAATCCCAAAATGCTCCTGAACTAACAATAATAAAACACCGATACTATTGCCCCAAACCAATCCTCTCACTATAAGATAAAAAGCATTATAAAGAAATATTTTTCTGACTGACCAATTATTAGCGCCTAAAGCTTTTAAAATTCCTATCATTTGAGTTCGTTCAAGAATAAGAACTAACAACGCAACTACCATGTTGATGGTCGCGACGAGTATCATGACAACTAAAATAACGATAATATTAAAATCAAATAATTGAAGCCACTCAAAGATATAACTGTATTTCTCAATTATTGTCTTACTATCTAATGTGGAAGCTGTTTGTTCGTATACCTCTTCTCCCTTACTTTTTATCTCATCAAAATCAGACACGAAAACTTCAAAAGCTCCAATTTGGTTCGAAGTCCATTTATTGATTCGTTGAATATGACGAATGTCTCCTATTATATAGGTTGCATCAAATTCTTGAAATCCTGAGTTAAAGATGCCCGTGATTTTGAATCTTCGTATATTGGGCAGTTGATTTTGATTTTCTTTAATAAAAAAAGTATTGAATGCATCTCCTACTTTTAAGTTAAGCCTATCGGCAAGAAACTGAGAAATCAATACTTCTTGATTGACTTCGTTATTCAAATTAGGCAATTTACCCGAAACCAAATATTCTTTTATATTATCCCACTGATAATCTTTACCTACACCTTTGAAAATTATTCCTTCAAAAGCCGTTTCAGTTCTTATGATGCCCGCTTTACTGGCTATAGCTTGAACATGGCTTATTCCAGAAACTGATGTGAACTTTGGATAAAAATCTTGGTTTTTAGAAACTGGAGCCAAAGTAACTTCGGATTGATTGTTATCATAATTAGAGATAATAATATGTCCATTGAAAGCAGAAACTTTTTCACGGATTTTCTGTTGCAAACCAATTCCTGTTGCAACCGAAACAATCATCATTACCATTCCGATGGCTATTGCCGAAATCGCAATTTTTATAATTGGTGAAGATATACTACTTTTATAATCTTTAGCAGTTATGAGTCGTTTAGCAATAAAATATTCTAAATTCAAATTGATAGGTTTCTAATTTTTGGATTTGATTCGCTTGTGTCAAAAATACAGCTAAAACACGAATTACACTAATTGACATTAATTTTATTAATCTTATATATGTTTCCAATTTTAAAAAAATTACTGCTTTTTTTATTTCTACTGATAATTTTAGTCTCTTGTACTAGCGCTTTGAACAGAAAAAAAGGAACTACCAACGAATCAATTCACGATTCAGTAGCAGTCAGCGCTTTATATTCAGAAGAAGAATTATTAATGAGTGAGGCTAATTATACCCATTCGAGTAAAACTGGCGCAGATAACTATGAAGCATATTTACCTTTATTAAAGGAAAAAAAAATTGGAGTTGTAACCAATCAAACCGGAATTATTTTAATCCAAGAGAAGTTAAATGGCATTTGGGGTAAAAAAGAACAAAAACACCTGATCGATTTTCTAATAGAAAAAAATATAGCTGTCGAAAAAATATTTGCTCCCGAACACGGTTTTCGTGGTACAGCTGATGCAGGCGAACTTGTAATTGATGGTAAAGATTATAAAACTGGCTTGCCAATCATTTCACTATACGGCGACAACAAAAAACCAAAAAGTGAGCAATTATCAGGAATTGACCTTATGATTTTTGACATTCAAGATGTTGGCGCCCGATTTTATACCTATATATCTTCTTTACATTATGTAATGGAGGCTTGCGCCGAAAACAATATTCCGCTTATAATTCTTGACAGACCAAATCCTAATGGAAATATTGTAGACGGACCATTATTAGAGAAAGAATACAGCAGTTTTGTAGGAATGCATCCAATTCCGGTTTTACATGGCATGACAATAGGCGAATATGCACAAATGATAAACGGCGAAAAATGGTTAAAAGACAGCATTGAATGTAAGCTCACCGTTATTCCTTGCCTTTATTACAACAGAAAAATGTCTTACATATTACCTGTAAAGCCTTCTCCAAATTTACCTAACGATCAAGCCATAAATTTATATGCTAGTTTATGCTTTTTTGAAGGAACAAATGTGAGCGTTGGACGCGGAACAGAAAAACAATTCCAGATATACGGTTCTCCTTACTTACCAAAAAGCGATTTTAGTTTCACTCCAAAACCTAATTCAGGAGCCAAAAATCCTGTTTACAACGGCATTGAATGTTTTGGAGAAGATTTATCTACACATTCAAAAGTGCATAAATTAGAATTAAAGTGGCTAATAAAAGCCTATGAAAATACAGAAGATAAAACTAAATTCTTTAATCCATTCTTTACAAAACTGGCAGGTACCAAAAAACTACAAGAGCAAATTGAGGAAGGCATCTCCGAAAGAAAAATAAGAAAAGGTTGGAGAACCAATTTAGAAGAGTTTAAAACCACTAGAGCTAAATACTTGATTTATCCCAATGAGCTAAAAAAACAAGAAGCGATACATTTTTAAATTTCTAAAAAGGCATTTTCTTCTTCATTTCTTCTACAATATTATACGCCGCGGGACAAATTGGAATGTTTTTTAAAGTGATGTCTGCTATTTGCTGAAACTTTTTCCTATCGGTATGGGGAAATTCTCTACATGCTTTTGGACGCACATCATAAATAAAACATGTATTATCATTATCAAGAAATGTACAGGGAACGTTCTGCAATACATAATCTTTATCTTCATCAATACGAAGATACTGTTCAATAAACTGCTGTGGTTTTTGACGCAAATGTTTTGAAATTCGCTCAATATCTGCTGAAGTAAATAACGGCCCTGTAGTTTTACAACAATTAGCACATTGTAAACAATCTGTTTTTTTAAATTCAGTATCATGCAATTCCTGCATAACATAATCAATATTCTTTGGCGTCTTCTTTTTCAGCTTATCAAAATACTTTTTGTTTTCGATATGCTTATCTTTGGCTAGTTTTCCTAATTCGTTTAAAGGTGGTTTCAAGTTTAAAGTTTAAAGTTGAACCACAAAAGTAACCTTTAAACTCTAAACATTAAACAAAAAACAATGAAAGACCTTTTTGGAAAAGCCATACTCGATTATCAAACTAATAATTCTCCCGAAGATTTAATTACTGAAACCTCTATTTCTGATGAAGATGAAATGTCAGTAGCTTACCTATTTCGCTCCTATGCCGAAATGCCTTTAATCGAACAAAAAGCCTTGCAACTTTCTAAAGGCAGGGTTCTAGATGTAGGATGTGGTGCCGGAAGCCATAGTTTGACGTTACAAAACGATCGAAATCTGGAGGTTACATCAATTGATATTTCACCAAACGCAATTCAGACTTGCACTCTTCGTGGTTTGAAAAATGCAAAAGTGCAAGATATAATGGTATTAGAAAATGAAAAATATGACACCATTTTATTATTGATGAATGGAACAGGTATTTTTGGCACACTCAAACAAACTGCAAAATTCTTGCAAAAATTAAAAAATTTACTAAATCCAAATGGTCAAATTCTTATAGACTCATCCGATATTTTATATATGTTTGATGACGATGAAGATGGAGGTAAATGGATTCCCGGAGATGGTTATTATGGTGAATTGACTTTTACTCTGCGGTACAAAAACCAGAAAGAAGAGGAATTTCCTTGGCTATATCTAGACTATAATACATTACAAAATGCAGCTTTCGCCAATGGACTGCATTGTGAAATGATTCTTGAAGGCGAACATTACGATTATCTTGCTAAACTTTCAATCTAAAAAATAAATTAAATCATTTAGAAAATGGAAAACGCTGTATTAGAAAAATTACAATATCCTATTGGAAAATTTATAGCGCCAGATTGTTATTCGAAGAGCTATCTAGAAGAAAAAATAGTAGAAATAAGCAGTTTTCCCGAGCGATTAAAAAAAGAAGTTCTGCATTTATCAGAAGAACAGCTTGACACACCATATCGCAATGAAGGCTGGACCATTCGCCAAGTGATCCAACATTGTGCAGACAGTCACATGAATTGTTTCATGAGAATAAAATGGACATTAACTGAAGAAAAACCAATAATAAAATTTTATTATGAAGATCGCTGGGCAGAATTACATGATAACCTGACTATGCCGATTCAACCAACTCTATCTTTCCTAGAAGGACTCCATTTCCGATTGGCTTATTTGATGAAAAGTTTAAGCGAAACTGATTTAAACAAATCTTTTATTCATCCAGAACATAATGCAGAATTTCAACTAAAGGAAATTATAGGAACTTATGCCTGGCACGGAAACCATCATTTAGCACATATAACCGAATTAAAAAAAAGAAAAAATTGGCTATAAATTAGTATTCATTATCTTATTTAAAAAAAAATCCCAAATAATATTATTTGGGATTTTAATTTTTTAAGGGATATTTAAATATTTATGTGTTTGCAACGACACTCGCCATTTGGGATTATTCATCACATAATCAACGATAAGTGGTGTCATTTCTTCTTTTTTACTCCATTCTGGCTGAAGAAATAAAATAGCGTTTTTATTTACTTGTTCGGCTTGTTCCTCGGCAAAAATAAAATCGTGTTTATTATAGATAATAACTTTTAACTCATGAGCATTATCATAAACGGTTTGAGTAGGTAATTTATTTTTCTTTGGCGAAAGACAAATCCAATCCCAAGATCCAGTAAGCGGATAAGCGCCGGAAGTTTCTATGTGAACTTTCAAATTTTGCTCCTTTAACCGCTGTGTTAATAATGTCATGTTCCAAGTCAAAGGTTCTCCACCTGTAACCACAACTGTATCCGCATATTTATTTGCATTAGCAACAATTAAATCAATACTCGTTGGAGGATGCAATTCAGCATTCCAACTTTCCTTTACATCACACCAATGACAACCTACATCACAACCTCCAATTCTTATAAAATAAGCAGCAGTTCCCGTATGAAAGCCTTCCCCTTGAATCGTATAAAACTCTTCCATTAATGGAAGCATCGCTCCTTTGTTGACTTCTAATTGTATTTCTTTTGATAACATTTTTTTAATTTAAAGCGCAAAGATAGTTAATTAGAAAATGCTTATTGGCTATCAATAAACATAATTACTTTCAATCAAACCATCACACGAATCTTGTAAAAACAAAAAAACCGATAGTTAATAAAACTATCGGTTTTTTTTATAAAATTAGAGTTGAATTACTTCAATGTTTTCAAAGAAGCAGTAGCATAAGCATTTGTTGGATCTAACAATAAAGTTTTATTGAAATACTCAATAGCTTTAGCTTTATCAGTATTTGCATAACTGGCTGCGATATTATTATAAGATTCGATAAACTTAGTTTTCACAGCAGGTTTTGCTAATTCTTCAGCACCTTTTTCAGTAACTTTAGCAACATACTCTTGGTAAAAACCAGTCATTAAATCATCTTTTTCAAGCAGTCTATTAACTCTGGCTCTAAAAAGATATGCTTCATGATACGTTGGAGATGCTACCAAAACTTTAGCAAAAGCGTCATCTGCTTTCTGTAAAGCGATAGGATCTAAAACTGCATCTTTCTTGTTATTAGCATAATAAAGCGCTAAACCGTAATAAACATTATCATCTAAATAATTTTTAGATTCTTGATTATTAGCTCCAAGTTCAAATACAAGAGAAGCTTCTTTATAAAGTTTCTGACTAAATAATTTTTTACCAATTTCGTTTAAATCCTCAACTGCCAAAGGTTCCATTTCTATAGCTTTTTTGATATCAGCAAATCCTGTTTCAAAAGCAGCTGGATCTATTGTCAAACCGTCAGCACTAGTTCCTTTTTTAATTTTAGATAATCCTAAATATAAAAAATCTTTAGCAATTATTTTATTTGTAGGCGTAGATGTAAAACTTTCCAATGATTTAATAGCTACATCAACATTTCCGTTTTCATAAGCAGCATATCCTAAATAACGAAAGATTCTAGGGTTAACTTTATCTAACTCAATCATCTTATTTGCTTCAACTTCAAGAGCGGCATAATCCTTTACAAGGATAAGAAAATCTGCACGACGCATTCTAGAGTGAATAGAATAATCGGTAAGAGTCATGTATTTTTCGTAATAACCAATAGCAGTTTTTAAATTCTCAGGAGCTTTTGATGGTTTATTTCTAGCAATTTTATAATACGTTTCTGCAAGTTCTCTATAAACTGGACCGTAGTTTGGATTTATTGCAATTACTTCATTATAGGCTTTCAAAGCTTCATCATAAGATTTTGCTCCTTTCAACAAAACACCTAATTGCATTTTGGCTCTTAGCAAAGTATTATCTGCTTGAAAAGCATTTCTATAAGCAACATAAGCCTCATTTTGCTTACTATCACCATAATAAGCATCTCCTAATGCTAACTGAACTTGAGCATCTTGAGAATTATTAACAACAGCACGGTTCAAAATAGCAATTGCGCTTTTATAATCCGGTTTTGCAGCATTCATGTATGCTCTTGCCACATATACATACTCTTCAAAATCTTTTTTTCTCATATCTTTTGTTGCCAAAAGAAATTTAGCTTGAGCAGCTGTAACATCATTTTTGTCCAAATCCATTTGACCTAAACCAATATAATTTAGTTTAGCTCCTTCAGTAGCGCTCAATCCATTATTAAAATAAATCTTGGCTGAATCCTCAACACTTTGTGTAAGGTATACATTCCCTAAAATAAACGAAGCTGTTCCATTAGATGGTTTTGCTTGAATAATAGATTTTAATATCGATTTTGCCTTTTCAAATTGTTCGGCATCAATTGCCTTTTTTGCTTGGTTTATATCTTGAGCATGACCAACGGATACCGCAGCCATAAGAGCTATTCCAAAAATTTTAAATTTATTCATCTTTAATATAATTAATTTATTTTTTATCATTGTTGATTTCTTTTCTGATATTAAGCTTTCTTGGAGGAATTCTAACAGGCAACAATCCTGATTTCAAAACAATTCTCTGACCGATGTCTCCTGCTACGAAAGAAGCGAACCCCATTCCTAAACCAGAATACCCCTGACAATTGATAATATACAAATCGCGTGCCAAAGCATATTTTCCTTCTGCAATATTATTTTGAGTAGGAGAATAATAGTTTGAATCTAACTTCCCTTTTACACTCAATATATTCACTTTATCAACAACCTCTTTCATCGCTGGTGTAGGTTGTGACAACCAATTAACGCCAACTATTCCAATCATACCTTCATTTTGGGAAACAAACTTAATAACTTCATCATTAGTTTTAAATGAAAAAACGCCTGTTTTAGGAATTGATTTAATTCCAGCTAATGCATTCATATACCTAACTGTGCTTGAATTTGGATTATCAAAAACCAACCCTTTGATAGCCGTTACAGGTTTGCCTTGCATGAAAGCAACTATATCATTTAACGCAACTAAAGTATCATTAGTATTTTTACTGGATATGAAAGCGACGGCATCTGTAGCAAATTTGGTTACTTTTGGGGTAATTTTTTTATTTGCAAAAACGTTCATTTCGTCACTGGTCAATGTTCTTGATAAAATAGCTATACTCGCTGTATCCTTAACAAGTGCCCGAATAACTTCATTCTCAGATTTAGCATCCAAGTTAATTGTGGTCCCAACATACCTACTCTCAAACACTTCAATTTGATCTTCGATTATTGGCTTTAATGTTTCATCAACTAAAACAGTTGTAGTTCCTTTAAGTATAGTTTCTTTATTGTCTTTTGAATTACTTGACTGGTTGCAAGCAAAAAACATAACAACCACTAATACGGCAATAAAATACGAGAATTTTGCATAATTTTTCATAGTCTAATCATTATTATCGTTAATAATTCGCACAAACCTAAAAAATGCATACACAATAAGAACAACACCAAAAGCTATTCTATACCCATATTGCATTTGAATTGGGAAATTCTTCATAAAGATAATAAATAAACCTAAAACTAAATAAATGAGAAAAAACAAAATTCCTATAACGAGAAGAAATCGCCCTTTAAGCGATTTCTTCTGAAAACTATCAATTAAGTTTTTAATCATTATTCTGCAGATTGAATAGTAATAGGCAGAGAGTAAAGTACCCTAACTTTTTTACCATTTTGCTCTCCTGGATTCCATCTAGGACATTTGTTTAAAACGCGTATAGCCTCTTTTCCTGTTCCGTAACCTATATCTCTGATTACTTTAATATCTGTCAAAGATCCGTCTTTTTCAACAACGAAAGTCACGTAAACTTTACCTTTTAAACCTTCTTCTTCGGGAGCTTGATAATTCTTACCTACATAAGAATAGAATTTTTCCATTCCACCTGGAAATTCAGGTTTCACTTCAATACCAGCAGTATTATAAATCGTGTTATCAACTTCTTCTACAACCGCTGCTGTACCTGTACCAACAGGTTCAACAGTTAATTCAGCATCTGGATCACCTTTTATTGTTTCACTACCAATTTTCTTGTCTTTAATCTCGGTGATTTTAGGCGGTTCTTCTGTAACTTCCTCTGCTTTTGCCACTACTGGCTTCACAAATTTCACTTGATCTACTTTTGGTGGAGGTGGTGGAGGTGGTGGAAGATTTTCTTTTGGTTTTTCTTTCTTAGGTGGCAATTTGATTGCAGTTAATTTTACGTTCAAAGCTTCATCATCAGCTGATGCATCCGGAAGTAAATTAGCAATCATTGGTGCACTTACAGTAAGAGCAAAAATTAAAGATCCTATCACAAGTGATCTCCACATCGTTTTTGGATTTGATTTTCGTAACTCATAAGCTCCGTAAAGTTTGTTACGACCTTCAAATACGATATCAAGCCACTGCTTTTTATATATATCTAATTTCATTTTTAATAATTATTAGGTTATTGAGTCATAAGATTGCTCTTATTTTCCTTCTAACAATTTTTGTTCTTCTGGAGAAATTTCATTAACGATTGCATAAGTATCAACTCCTACAATAGCCATCTCATCTAACACATCAACAAGGTTACGATAGTTGGATTTTTTACCTGGTTTGATAATCACAATGATTCCATTTTTTGGTTTTCCTTTTGCAGTAGAATAAGCAAGAACTAATTTCTTTCTAGCAATTAATTCTTTACGAATTCCTTCTTTACCATAAGCAAAATCTTTAGGAGCTCCTCCTGCAACAGGAGTCGCTAAAATCCCTACGTAACGAACTAATTTATTGTTTTCACCCATTAAAATTGTCATTGTACGATTCTCATCAACTTTAACATCTTTTTTAGTAGGATCTTTATCAGTTTCTTTATCTGGCAAAGCCAAATCCATGGATTGAGGTTTAGACAACGTTGTCGTAAGCATAAAGAATGTAATCAATAAGAATGCCAAATCCACCATAGCAGTTAAATCTACTTTTGAATTTTGCTTTTTACTTCTTACTTTTCCACCTTTGCCACCACCACCGTCGCCGGTATTTAATTCAGCCATTTTAGTGTATATTTTTTAATTAAAAATTCTTAGATCGTAAACCCGTAACTAAATTAAAATTATTGATTTTTTGATTCTGCAAGACATCCATCACTTTCTTAATCGCAGGATACTGCTCTTTAGCATCCCCTTTGATAGCAAATTGTAACTCTTTATCGTTAAGCTCAATATTTGCTATACGAGAATTCTGAATCCATTCTGCCAATTGATTATTTAAAGAATCTTTTGGTATACCCGGCTGATCTGCTTTACTTCTGTCAGCAGCTTTCATTGCAATGATACTTTTCAGGTTCTCTAAAGGAACACCGAAATCATCCATTAAAGCAAATTTAGCAGACTCATCTTCTGTAAAAGTAACTCCATATTTTTGCCCCATCAATTCAAGAGCTCTTTTACGAACTTCTCTCCCTTTTAGATCATAAAATACTACCCCTTTCCCTTTACCAATAGTGATAATCGCCAAATCTGATGTTGGTAATTTTGCACTATTTGTAGATTGCGGTGTATCTACCGGCAATGCTTCAGGTACTTTAGCTGTTGCAGTTAAAATAAAGAAAGTAAGCAATAGAAAAGCTACATCACACATGGCAGTCATATCAATAGACGCTGCCTTTTTGGACATTTTTATTTTAGCCATTTATTGTTTTTTTTTAATATTTATCAATGAGTACACTTCTCTAAAAAGCGATATCATTTAATAAACTATTATTAATTATTTTAAACTTCCTCTGTATTTTCTGTAAGTATTTACAATTGCTGTACCTGCTTCGTCGATAGAGTAAGTTAAAGTATCAATTTTTGAAGTAAACAGGTTGTACATAACAATTGCTAAAGCAGAAGTAGAAATTCCTGTTGCAGTGTTGATAAGTGCTTCTGAGATACCGTTTGCAAGCATAGCCTGATCTGGAGTACCTGAAGATGCTAATGCACCAAACGCTTTAATCATCCCTGTTACTGTTCCTAATAATCCTGCAAGAGTTCCTAAAGAAACTAATGTAGAAAGAATAGTCATGTGTTTTTCTAACATTGGCATTTCTAATGAAGTTGCCTCTTCGATTTCTTTGTGAATCATTTCTGAAGCTACTTCGCTATCAAAACCTTCTTTTTTCACATCTTGGTATTTTACCAAAGCAGATTTAATTGCATTTGCAACTGAACCTTGTTGTTTGTCACAAGCAGCGATAGCTTCGTCGATGTTACCACCATTGATGCTTACTTGTACTTTTTTCATAAAAACATCTAAACTTCCTTTTCCTGAAGCTTTAGAGATAACAAAATATCTTTCGAAAGAAAAAACAATTACCATCAATAAACATCCTAATAATATCGGTACAATTGGACCTCCTTTGTATACCATTGCCAAATAGTTTCCTGGTAGTGGATGACCTGTATTTACTCCGCCTTCAAAATTTGACCCTGCACCCATGATGAAATTCCATATTATCCATCCAACTGTAATACATGCTACAATGATGATTCCTGAAATCATTCCTCCTCCGTTTGAACTGCTTTCTTTTTTAACGTTTGCCATTTTTTTTTAATTTTAATAGTTTTAAATAATTTTATTTTATGTTTAAATAAACTTGTAGTAGAGCAAATTTATATTTTTAGTTCAAATAAAAAAACTTTTTTTAATTTAATTATAGTTAATTTTATTCAAAGAAAAATGAGTCGGGATTTATTTGACGGGATTTATTTGAAAAAACTCAAGTAAATTAATTTTTTAATACCAATAAAACACGATTTGGATGATTATTAGAATAATCCCTCAATAAAAAGGGGTAAAACTAAAGAGATAAATATTTTAACTATTAACAATAAATAAGGTTCAATTTTACGGTTATTATAATAAACCATCACTTTCAAGATAAGAATAATATCTTGCAGCGTCTTTAAATTCAAATTACTATGAGCACAAAAACAACATTTATTGAAGACATTACAAATGGGTACCTTTCTAAGGGAGAAAGCATTATTCTTGGCGGAGCAATTCTTGATGGCGAGGCAATTGCAGATGTTCCTGTAAAAATACCTTTAAAAACATTAAACCGCCATGGGTTAATTGCCGGAGCCACAGGAACCGGAAAAACAAAAACTATTCAGGTGCTTTCTGAACAATTATCTTCGTTTGGAATTCCTGTTTTGATGATGGATATTAAAGGTGATTTTAGTGGAATTGCAAAAGAAGGAGAAGAAAAATCTTTTATCACGGAACGCCACGCAAAAATAAACATTCCATATCACGTTTCCGGTTTTCCAGTTGAGTTACTGACTTTATCAGAGCAAAACGGCGTACGTCTACGAGCGACTATATCCGAATTTGGACCAGTTCTTTTCTCTCGGATTTTAGATTTAAATGATACTCAAGCCGGAGTGATTTCAGTAATTTTTAAATACTGCGATGACAACACAATTCCTTTATTAGATATAAAAGACATTAAAAAAGTCATCAATTATATTACCGAAGAAGGAAAAGACGAAATCACCGCTAGTTACGGAAAAATCTCTACTGCAACGACGGGAACAATTTTAAGAAAAATAATCGAACTAGAACAACAAGGTGCCGACTTATTTTTTGGCGAAAAGTCTTTTGAGATTGATGATTTAATGCGCATTGATGAAAACGGAAAAGGATATATTAATATCATTCGCCTTACTGATATTCAGGACAAACCCAAATTATTCTCGACATTTATGTTGAGTCTTTTGGCCGAAATATACCAACAAATGCCAGAAAAAGGAGATTCTGACCAACCGGAATTAGTCATTTTCATAGACGAAGCCCATTTGATTTTTAACGAAGCCAGTAAGGCATTATTGGAACAAATTGAAACTATTGTAAAATTAATTCGTTCCAAAGGAATTGGTATTTATTTTATTACTCAAAATCCAATGGACATTCCCAGCGGCGTTTTGGCGCAATTAGGATTAAAAATTCAACATGCTTTGAGAGCTTTTACCGCTAATGACAGAAAAGCTATCAAACAAACGGCTGATAATTACCCAACATCAGAGTATTATAAAACGGACGAAGTGCTTACCAGTCTTGGTATCGGAGAAGCATTAGTTACGGCTTTGAACGAAAAAGGAATTCCAACACCTCTGGTAGCCACAATGATGCGTGCACCGATGAGCCGAATGGACATTTTGACTGAAAGTGAAATTCAGGAAATTAATTCAAAATCGAAACTTGTAAAAAAATATAGCGAGGTTATTGATCGTGAAAGTGCTTATGAAATGCTCATCAAAAAAATTGCTGTTGCTCAAGAGCAAGTTTCTGAAACGCAAGACCAAAAGCAGGAAAACAGCGAACCAAGTACCGCTAGTGTTGTCACAAAATCAGTTTTAAAAGTTGTTACCAGCGCCTCTTTTATTCGAGGTGCATTTGGTATTTTATCAAAAATGCTTAAAAAATAAAATGAAAACTTACGCTACTATTGGACTTTTAGTCTTATCAAACCTTTTTATGACATTGGCATGGTATGGTCATCTTAAATTCAAAGAATTGAAATGGTTTGAAAACGCCGGATTAATCAGCATAATCCTAATTAGTTGGGGATTGGCTTTATTTGAATATTGCTTTCAGGTACCCGCTAACCGAATTGGTTTTGAAGGAAACGGTGGTCCATTCTCATTAATGCAGCTCAAAGTAATTCAGGAAGTAATCACCTTGGTCATTTTTGTTGTTTTCTCCTTACTCTTTTTTAAAAATGAGACCTTTAGATGGAATCACGCTGTTGGGTTACTATTTTTGGTTTTAGCGGTTTACTTTATTTTTAAAAAGTAAAAAAAGACAACCACAAATTAAAATCTTTTGTGGTTGTCTTTTTAAAATCAACAGCTTTCTGTGGACAGATTAATGTGGAATAAAAACCAATTTTGTTGACGTTTTTATAATTTCTTCTTTATTCATTTTCATCTTTCTGAATTTTCCAGCATTATAAAGTTCCGCTTGATCATTATAATGTGAACTAAGCGGATTTCCTGATTGTCCTGTTGGCAAAATACTCCAACTGTTTTCAACATCCGAAAAGTCAATGATTCTTCGAGTCGAAGGACCGCCTTTAACCACATATTTTCCATCTTCGGTAAAATCAAAAAACAAATTATTAATCACTTCCGTTGATCCCGAAACAGCAAATGGGCCAACATTAAAATAAGGTCTTAAAGCGGCCACTTTCCCCAAAGGATGCTGATGTTCTAAAGTGTGGACTTTATTCCAAGTCCAACCTGAAACGGAATTACCCAACTGTTTATCTAAAGCTAAAATAGATTCTTTGAAAGATTTCGACAGCACTTGACTTCTGGTTTCTTTCTTTCCTTTGGTAGCTATATTATCCCACCAAAGTGAATTTTCATTTGCCATTTGTTTTGCAATTATTTGCTTCATAATATGAGTTCCTAAAAACTGCTTAAAATTAGCCGAACCTAATTCGTCTTCAAAAGTATTTTTTAAGTACAAATAAATCCATTTGTTGTAAATCGTTGGCGCAACATCTTCCAGATTATTAGAACCTTTCCAAGCTTTCAAAATAGTAATCGCTTCTTTTTCATTCTTAGAAAGAGCGTTGTAATCTACAGTTGAAATCAATTCTTGAACCACCTCTGGAGCAACTGCCGAAGTATTATCGAACATCATTTTACTCACCGCTTCTTTATCCCAATTGGATTTTGGATCTAATAATTGCATAATTCTTCTGGCTCTGTCTTCTGGAAGATAATATCCAGGATACAAAAATCCGTCTATTGGTTCCGGCTGATTATTTGCCGAATACACATATTTCCAATCTGGATTTACTGCCGAAGGATTTTTGGAGAAATCCAAATATTCTGTAATATCATCATGTCCGTTGGCACCATTCAAAATAAAGTTGGTATTTACACCTTCATTGTGCTTATACAATTTACCCGTTGCCCACCAAGCCACATTTCCTTTGGCATCGCCATACATTACATTCAATCCGGGTGCAGCAATGAGCGCGACTCCTTTATGAAATTCATCTTTATTTTTTGCATGTGAAAGAATATAAACAGCGTCCAAAATCTGTATGGGCTGTTGCGTATAAATCCAAGACAAAGCCACCGGTTGATTCTTATTTAAACCATCTATCAAATCATTTACAATTGGACCATGTCGACTCACTTTTAGATTCAAAATCACATCCGAAGTATCTTTTACTTTTATAATTTTTTTTCTGATTTCGTAATCTTTGAAACCTGTTGGTGTTTTGTATTTTTTAGCATCTTTTGCATCGTTTTCCTCCTGATACAAATCAATATCATCATTTTCGAACATCGTCAAACCATACGCATAATCCCTGTTATGTCCTAACAAAGGAAATGGAGTTCCCGCCAAATAACAGCCATACAATTCAAAATCCGGCGTTACCAAATGTGCTTCATACCAAGTTCCCGGTTGCGAAAATCCAATATGTGGATCATTGGCAAAAATCACTTTTCCATTTTTCGTTTTTTCGGGCGCAATTACCCAACTGTTACTTCCTATAAAAGGTGGAATTGGCGATTGTTCTAAAAGTGAAGCAATCGATTTTGCGATGGCACTGTATTCCTGTGGTTTTTCTTTGGCATTTTTAATTCGAGTTGTGTTAAAAGAACCATCAATACCAAAATCCTTGAGATAATCGATTCCGTATTTATTCCGAATATCTGTTAATAACGGATCTGATTTCTGCGCCATGGCAAAACTAAAAGACATATATCCAAAAATATTATAGACATCTTTTAAGGTAAATTTTTCTTTCTTCACACCAATTAACTGAAACTCAACAGGCGTTTTTCCTTCTTCGATATATTGGTTTATTCCGTCAAGATAAGCCAAAGTCAATTGGTAACTTGGACTTTTTTTATCCAAAGCTGCAATTGCTACAGCCGAAGCTTCTTCGATTCCTAATCCTGCAAAAAAGGTGTCGTTTTTCAAGGCAACCGAACCAAAAATTTCTGATAATCGTCCGGGTGCTATACGACGCATCAACTCCATTTGCCACAATCGATCTTGCGCATGTACGTAACCCAAAGCTTCCATAGCATCCTTTGAATTATCAGCGTAAATGTGTGGCACACCAAACTCATCAAAATAAACGGTTGTTTCTTTCTCAATATTTTTCAATTGTACTTCGCCTTCGTATTTGGGTTTCAAATAAAAACCATAAATGCATAACCCCAACACAAGGAGAACAACAACAGCAAGTAAACCGAGAAGTACTTTTTTCATTTTTTTCATTTTGAATACGTTTTGATTAACAAATATATAGGATTTAGTAGTTATTTTAAACTATTTGTTTTCTAATGGATTACAACCTAAAATTTAAAAGGATTTAAAAATACATTTATTTTGTTTAATAAATAACATATTTTATTAAACAAAAAGTATATTTGTTTTAAATTTAAATAACATGAAACACATTTCAAGAGACGATATTTCCCAAATGGAAAAAATTGAACGTCTGAATTTAATCAATTCTTGTACAGGATATAAATCCGCTAATTTACTCGCAACAAAATCTATCGACGGAAAATCTAATGTCGCTATTTTTAGTAGCATAACCCATTTAGGAAGCAATCCTGCGCTGATTGGATTTATAATGCGACCAACAACCGTTCCGCGAGATACCTACAAAAACATAAGAGAAACTGGTTTTTTCACCGTGAATCACATTACTGTTGATATGATTGCCGATGCACATCACACCTCTGCAAATTATGAACTTGGAATTTCTGAATTTGACAAAACCAATCTGGAGGAAGAATATAAAAACAACATTCAAATTCCTTTCGTAAAAGGAAGTCCGGTTCAATTGTATTGCAAGTATATAAATGAATATTACATCAAGGAAAATGATACAATTCATATTATAGCGTCAATAGAACATTTATTCTTCAACGAAGATTTAGAACATAAAGACGGTTGGTTGCAAATTGACAAAGGAAATGTTGTGGCATTGAACGGACTTGATGGGTATTGTTTACCCAAATTAGTAGACCGTTTTCAATATGCCCGAAAAGAAGTTCCAACGAAATCTTTTTTCTAAAAAAAATGAAAAAATTACGATTAATACTTGGCGATCAGCTTAACTCAAATCACTCTTGGTTCAATGAAGTTGATGAAAATGTTGTGTATGTACTAGCAGAAATGCTTCAAGAGGCTACCTATACAAAACATCATATCCAGAAAGTAGTGGCCTTTTTTTTATCAATGCGAAACTTTTCAATGACCTTGAAATCAAAAGGACATCAAGTCATTTATTATCAAATTACAGATGAAAACAATCCGCAAAATCTGGAAAAAATCATTACAGTTTGCCTCGAAAAACAACAAATCGAAAAATTTGAATATCAACTTCCTGATGAATACCGACTTGATTTACAACTCAAAACAATTGCTTCAAATCTAAAAATACCAACCGAAGCATTCGACTCGGAACATTTCTATACAACATGTGATGAACTTGCCACTTTTTATAAAGGAAAGAAATTATTGTTGATGGAAAATTTCTATCGCAATATGCGCAAAAAACACCATTTGCTCATGAATGGGTCAACCCCGGAAGGCAATCAATGGAATTTTGACCACGACAATCGCAAAAAATACAAAGGTGAAATTCCCGTACCTAAAGAGAAAAATTTTAATACAAATGTAACGGAAATTCTGCTCGAAATTAAACACGCAGGAATACAAACTATAGGAAATATAAAGGAAGAATGTTTTAATTGGCCTACTTCAAGAACCGAATGTTTAGCCGTTCTAGAATATTTCTGTACCCATTTGTTACCTCATTTTGGCGATTATGAAGATGCCATGCATACGGAGGAAAAATTCCTTTTTCACTCCCGCTTATCCTTCGCCCTAAACAGCAAAATGCTGTCGCCAAAAGAAGTAATCGAAACCGTCATCGCCTGTTATCACAATAACGAGGCAAAAATTTCGATTTCACAAGTAGAAGGCTTTGTCCGCCAAATTTTAGGCTGGCGCGAATACATCAGAGGAATTTACTGGAAAGAAATGCCTCATTACGCACAAATGAATGTCTTAGAAAACTATAATAAATTACCGGATTTTTTCTGGAATGGTAACACCAAAATGAATTGTGTCAAACATGCTATAGATCAAAGTTTAAACCAAGCATATGCACATCACATACAACGACTGATGGTCATTGGCAACTTTACTTTACTAACCCAAATTCACCCAAACGAAGTTGACGCATGGTATCTTGGCGTTTACATCGATGCGATAGAATGGGTTGAAATGCCCAATACACGAGGCATGTCTCAATATGCTGATGGCGGAATCATCGCTACCAAACCCTATATTTCCTCCGGGAGTTACATCAACAAAATGAGCAACTATTGCCTCAAATGTTCCTACAATGTAAAAGAAAAAATTGGCGACAATGCCTGTCCGTTCAACTCGTTATACTGGAATTTTCTCGACGAAAAAAAGGATTATTTCAAAGGAAATCAACGAATGGCAATGATGCTTAATTTACTAAAAAAAATGAAACCCGAAGACTTGTATCAAATTAAAATCAAAGCGAATGAAATTATTACTAATCCAGACGGGTATTAGTTTAAATAAAATAATTAAGAAATTTTTACAGTAATATCATTTTCCTGCAGCTATTGCAATACTATAATCAGATTCAAAATATTGATTATTTCTATGTCAACAGTAAAAAAAAATCCCATATGATATTTATCAGTTTATAAATGAATGCTTTTTATAATCTTTGCATCATATTAAAACGATTTCATTTACATGACAACAACAAAACCATTACATACTTTTCATATTCCGGTTATGGGATTGGCTTATACAATAGATAGTCCGATTCGTGTCGCACAATATGGTATATCTTCTGTGATTTCTATTGCAGATGATGAATTGATAGAAAAAATGAATACTTTTTATCATCAAAAATTCGATATTCCTTACCAAGAAATAACTCAAAAAATGCATGATTATCGTGCAGAACGTATTACTTCTTACTTGAATTTGGTCGACAAAATAGTAAAAGATAAATTCGAAAATTTCAAAATCGAATTGGCTGAAAGCAAATTGGCATTAGAAAGTTACATCGCCATGTTGCCTAACAAATCCGAAATTAAAAAAGGATTGCAAAATTTGATGGAAGACGGAATTGCTTTTAAAGAAAATATCAAAAGCTATTTAGAAAACAACCTTTCCTCCGGCGATATCGACGTGAATATCATGACGAAACTCGATAAGGATAATTTTATAAAAGACGAGCAATTACCAGTTGCTTTTAATGATGCACATGCTGCATTACGTGGTTTTGCCAATAGTACATTAGAATCTTCCGTAGTCCTTTCGGCGGGAATGAATCCTAGATTGTACAGCTATTTTGAAAATTTCCCAGTCTTTTTTCCGGATGCAAATAACAACTTGAAAAAGAAAATTACATTGAAAGTAAGCGATTTTCGTTCTGCAATGATTCAAGGTAATTTTTTAGCCAAAAAAGGACTTTGGGTTTCAGAATATAGAATCGAATCCGGATTAAATTGTGGCGGACATGCTTTTGCAACCGATGGATTTTTATTAGGTCCAATTTTGGAAGAATTCAAACAAAAGAAAGACCAATTGATTCAATCTGCCCATGATTTGATGGTTAAAGCGCTTGGACAAAAAGAATTACACATTCCCGAAACTCAATTGGATTTAAAAATAACCGTTCAAGGTGGCGTAGGAACTGCCGAAGAGCATGATTTTTTATTAGACCAATATAATGTAGATTCAGTGGGTTGGGGCTCTCCATTTTTGTTAGTTCCAGAAGCTACTTCGGTAGACAAAGCAACTCGAAAATTATTGATGAACGCCAAAGAAAACGATTTGTATTTGAGTCACATTTCACCTTTAGGAATTCCGTTCAATACTTTGAGAGGAACTACGAACGAAATGTTCAAACAAAAAAGAATTCAAGATAGTAAAGCCGGAAGTTCTTGTCCAAAAAAATTCCTAGCCTTAAACAAAGATGCCGATGGAAATGCAATTTGTACCGCTTCGAAAAAATACCAAGACAGTAAACTTCAAGAATTAGAAGACAAAAAAGACACTGTAACTGCCGAAAACTATGCTAAAACTAAAGACAGCATTACCGAAAAATCTTGTCTTTGTGTAGGCTTAGCAAATGCTTCGTATTTAGAAAATGATATTAAAATAAAAGGACAGGCACAAGGTGTTGTCATTTGTCCTGGGCCCAATATGGCTTATTTTGACCAAGAAGTTTCACTCGCTAAAATGGTGCAACACATCTACGGAAATGCTTCTGTATTAAGAGTTACAGATCGTCCGAATCTATTTGTGAAAGAACTGAAAATGTATATGGATTATTTCAAAAACGAAATAAAAGAAGCCGCATCTGAAATCACTTCACCTCAAATAAAAAAATTGCAAGCGTTTAAAAATAATATGTTAGACGGTATTTCATATTATGAAAACTTGTTTTCAGATGCACATTATTTTGAAAATGGAGTGAAAGAAATTAAAAAACAACTTGATAATTATAAAATGGAGTTAACGAAAATTGAAATTCCAAAATTAGAATTGGCATAAAAAATAGTCAATCCCATGATTGACAATCGATTTGGTAAACGACAAAATATGATACAACTTAACAGGCTTAATTCTTAATTATACTGGTAAAAATCTAAGAGGTTAAGCACTATTAAGGTGAATACAAAAGTTTATGAATTAGTTTTTGAGCGAAATTGTATTTTGTCGTAGACCATTAAATGGTTTGAATTAGTGTAGTAAAAGTCGGCTTGAAAATTTCAAGCCGACTTTTATGTTAGTGTTATTTTCAAAAAAAATGATTAATTCAAGCCTATTATTTCGCAACAATCCCTTGTTTTAAAATTTGTCCAAAATCATACATATCTTCAAAAGAACTATACAAGGGAACCGGAGCTAATCGGATCACGTTAGGTTCCCGCCAATCTGTAATTACACCATTTTTCATTAAATAATCAAACAAAGAGCGTCCTTCTCCATGAAGAAAAACCGATAATTGGGAAGCTCTCTCTGTAGGATTTGAAGGTGTAATAATTTCAAAATTACTATTAACTTCTTTGTCAATTTCGTGAAGAATAAACTCTAAATACGAAGTGATGGTATCTCTTTTTTGAATTAAAGCATCCATTCCTATTTCATCAAACAGTGTTACAGAAGCTAAATAAGGAGCCAAGGACAGAATAGGTAAATTACTGATTTGCCAACCATCGGCACCATGAACGGGATCAAAATTAGGTTCCATTTTGAAACGACGTTCCTTATTGTGTCCCCACCAACCGGCAAATCTTGGCAAGTCTGGGTTAGTATGATGCTTTTCGTGAACAAAACATCCCGAAGCATTTCCGGGTCCTGAATTCATGTATTTATAACTGCACCAAGCAGCAAAATCAACATTCCAATCATGAAGTTCTAGTTTTATATTTCCGGCTGCATGCGCTAAATCCCAACCTACATAAGCACCCGCTTTATGACCGGCTTCGGTTATTGTTTTCATATCAAAAACCTGCCCGGTATAATAATTGACACCGCCTATTAAAACTAATGCCAACTCCTCGCCTACTTCGGCAATTTTAGCCAAAATATCTTCTAAACGAATGTTATGTTCCCCTTCACGACGCTTGATTTCAACAATGGCGTCTTCTGGTTTATAGCCATGAAAATGAACCTGACTTTGAAACATATATTGGTCGGAAGGAAATGCTTTTTCCTCACAAATAATTTTGTATCGGGTTGTTGTTGGTCGGTAAAACGAAACCATCAATAAATGAAGATTCACGGTCAGCGTATTCATTACTGTAACTTCGGCAGGCAAAGCACCAACTATTTTACTCAACGGACCTGCAAATCTTTCGTGGTAATCCCACCAAGGTTTTTCGGCATAGAAATGCCCTTCTACAGCTAGATTTCCCCAATCATTCATCACCTCGTCTACATAAGCTTTAGTGCGTTTGGGTTGTAAGCCCAAAGAATTTCCAGTAAAATAAATTACCATTTTTCCATTGACTTGCGGAAAAATAAACTCTTCCTGATATTTATGTAATGCATCTTGCGCATCAAGTTGTTGTGCAAATTCACGAGTATTTTCGAAAGTCATTGTTTAGATTTAGTTTAGTAAAAGTAATAAAAAAAGGAGCGATTCTATAAAAGACTTTTGAGCTGTCCAGACGAACTACTTGTATGAAATAGAGACAAAAACAAAGTTTCAAAATTCACACTTAATTCAAAACAAACCCAATATTTGAGTACATTTGATTGAATTTAAAACACTTAATGATGCTTAAAAATAATTTGAATGTCCTTATAATTGCTTTTGCTGTTATTGTTTCGGCCTATTTATTTTCGAATGCGTTTCAGAATCGAAATAAAAGTAATGATACCATCAGCGTAACGGGTTTAGGCAAAAAGGATTTTGTTTCGGATTTGATAGTTTGGAGCGGCTCTTTTTCTAAAAAAAGTTTGACCCTCAAAGAAGCTTATGCAGCCTTAGACAGCGACCGTGAAAAAATAAAAACCTATTTATCCGGCAAAGGAATCGGGCCTGATGAAATGGTGTTTTCGGCAGTTAATTTCAGTAAGGATTTTGAAACAACTTATAATGAAAATGGGACAACAAAGCAGCAAATTTTTACTGGATTTACCTTAACCCAAAGTGTAAGTATTCAATCGAAAGAAGTAAACAAAATCGAAGAAATTTCGAGACAATCCAGTGAATTAATTAATTCCGGCGTAGAATTTTATTCAAATGCACCTGAGTATTATTACACCAAATTAGCGGAACTAAAAATAAAAATGATTGCCGAGGCTACTAAAGATGCCAGCACAAGAGCCAAAAGCATCGCAGAAAATGCCAATGCGAGTTTGGGGAATTTAAAAAAATCGGATATGGGTGTTTTCCAGATTACAGGTCAAAACTCGTCGGAAGATTTTTCATATGGAGGTTCATTTAACACACAATCTAAAAATAAAACGGCTAATATTACTGTACGATTAGTATACCAAGTAGATTAGGAATCAAGTACAGATTGCGTTATACAAAGTCAAAAAACAAAAAATCTCGCCATTAATGACGAGATTTTTTTATAAGAAAATCTGAAATATATTCAGATTAAATGATCAACATAGCATCTCCGTAAGAATAGAACTTGTATTCTTCTTTGATTGCTTCTTCGTAAGCTCTTTTCATTAAATCATGACCACAAAATGCAGATACCATCATTAACAAAGTTGATTTTGGAGTATGAAAATTTGTAATCATACAAGTCGCTACGCTAAAATCGTGAGGAGGAAAAACAAACTTGTTTGTCCAACCATCAAACGGGTTTAAGGTTTGTTGTGATGAAACAGAACTTTCTACAGCACGCATAGAAGTAGTTCCCACGGTACAAATACGTTTCTTGTTTAACTTTGCGTTGTTTACAATATCACAGGCTTCTTGAGTAATTTTTAACTCTTCAGAATCCATTTTATGTTTTGATAAATCCTCAACCTCAACTGGATTGAAAGTTCCTAAACCAACGTGAAGCGTTACTTCGGCAAACTTGATTCCTTTAATTTCCAGTTTTTTCAACAAATGTTTAGAGAAATGCAACCCTGCAGTTGGTGCAGCTACAGCTCCTTCTTCTTTGGCATAAATCGTTTGGTAACGTTCCGCATCTTCCGGAGTTACGTCTCTACTGATGTATTTTGGGATTGGAGTTTCACCCAATTCCGTTAATTTATTTCTGAACTCTTCATAAGAACCATCGTAAAGGAAACGCAAAGTTCTTCCACGAGAAGTTGTATTATCAATTACTTCAGCAACCAACGAATCGTCATCACCAAAATATAATTTGTTACCAATTCTGATTTTACGAGCTGGATCAACTAATACATCCCAAAGTCTTTGTTCAGCATTTAGTTCTCTCAATAAGAATACTTCGATTCTAGCTCCTGTTTTTTCTTTGTTTCCGTACAAACGTGCCGGGAAAACTTTAGTATTATTCAAGATTAAAACATCTCCATCATCAAAATAATCGATAACATCTTTGAACATTTTGTGTTCTATGGTTTGTTTTTTACGGTCAATTACCATCAAACGAGACTCGTCTCTGTTTTCGGCAGGATATTCAGCGAGAAGTTCTTTTGGTAAATTGAATTGAAAATGAGATAATTTCATGTAGTCTATTATTTAGGGTGCAAATATACGATGGTGAGATAGGCGTTGTCAAGTGTTTTACTGTTTATTTTTCCTCTGCCCAACCGTCTCCAAACGAAAGGGAAGAGAAAAACAGCCTTACAACCAATGAATTGTAGGATTTATTCTGAAATTTTGAAACCTAAAGTTTTTAAATCCTCCCAAAAATCAGGATAAGATTTAGAAACTACTTCGGCATTATCAATAATTATTGGTACTTTCAATGCTAATGGTGCAAATGCCATAGCCATTCTGTGGTCATTATAAGTTGCAATTGACACATTCGAATTGATGTGATTTGAGGCTGCTAATGTTAAGCTGTCATTAGTCACTTTGATATTAGCACCCAATTTTGTCATTTCAATCCTTAAGGCTTCCAAACGATCTGTTTCTTTGATTTTCAATGTATGCAAACCGGTTAAATGACAACCAATTCCTAGTCCAAGGCAAGTCACGACAATAGTTTGGGCGATGTCTGGCGTATTATTCAAATCAAATTTCACGTCCTCAAAATTAAAATTTTTAATTTTGGTTAATGTCATTTTATTTTCTTCAAAATGCGTCTCCACACCTATTTCAGCATAAATTTCGACCAAAGCCGAATCCCCTTGCAAGCTGGTTCCTTTATAACTGCTCAATGCAATTTTGGCTGTATCAGATAAGGCGACTAAACTAAAAAAGTAAGATGCAGAACTCCAATCGGATTCCACGGTCATCACTTTCGGTGCTACTTCGGGTTTCGGATAGACTTTGATTACATTGCCTTCAAAGCTGGTTTGAATTTGTAAGTCATTCAATAAAGCTAAGGTCATTTTGATATAAGGAATTGACGTAATTTCGCCCACCAAAGTCAATTCGATACCGTTTTCCAGTTTTGGCGCGACCAATAATAATGCAGAGATATATTGACTGCTTACATTTGCCGGAATACTAACTTTGTTATTTGTTATTTTTTGTCCCTTGATTCGAATCGGCGGATAGCCTTCCTCATTTTCATAAGAAATTTGCGCTCCTAATTGTTGCAAGGTTTCAACCAAAACTTTTATTGGTCGTTCCTTCATTCTTGGGGAACCTGTCAAAACTACTTCGCGACCTTCGTTTACGGCAAAATAGGCTGTCAAAAATCGCATTGCCGTTCCAGCGTGATGAATATCCACTATTTCGTCATTCCCTTTCAAGGCTTTTTGCATTACTTCGCTATCATCAGAATTGGAAGTGTTGGCCAAAGTAATATTAGGGAACAAAGCCTGTAACAGTAATAGTCTGTTGGTTTCACTCTTTGAGCCGGTAACTGCAATTTGCGCTTGTAAATCAGATTGGGAAGTTTGTAACAGTAAATTCATTTTAGCTTGGTTGATTGGTAATTGGCGGCAAATTTATTTTAAAAAAAGGATGTACCAAAGCTTTCCTTTGACTTATAACATTATTTTAATTTCTCGTTGTTTTTATGGCGGTCTTTATCACGTACTGATTTCAAGTCCATTTTCTTATCAAAAGCGGCTTGCAAATCGATTCCGGTTTGATTGGCCAAGCACAAAACCACAAAAACCACATCGGCTAATTCTTCTCCTAAATCTTTATTTTTATCGCTTTCTTTCTCGGATTGTTCGCCATAACGACGGGCTATAATTCGGGCTACTTCACCTACTTCTTCCGTAAGTTGCGCCATATTGGTCAATTCATTAAAGTAACGTACACCGTGTTCCTTGATCCAAGTATCCACGTCTAATTGGGCATTTTTTAGATTCATTTTTATATTTTTTTAAATACTATATTCTCTTTTTGTTTATCCACAATTTTTTGATAAAATTCTTTTACCATTTGATAATCTTCAGGCAACATAGTGGACAACTTCGTTTCAGAATGCACTAATAATTGAATTTTTCTATCCTTTTGCTCTAACAAATATTTAAAAATTAACGACCCGTCACCAGATGACAAATTTATTGACTTTGGCATTGACTCAACTTCATAATCCTCTGGAATATCAATTACAATACTATATCTTTTAATTTTTGGATATCCAAAATAAATAGGTGTTTTTCTATCCTCCTGTATAAATGGATTATTATTTAGAGTAAAAAAAAGCATCGGTTTTAAATACATTTCACTCCCCATCACTTCCAAATGATTATCGGATTGAAACACGAAATACTCATCAATTGGACTCATTAAATCACTCTTGTTTTTTATACTGTAATCGCTAATTTCAATTCCTCCGTAATTTCCCTCGAGTTTATCTGAATAATTATCTGTACTAGTATCAGCATATTTACTTCTAAAATCATAGGCATCATGATTTGTTTTTCTACTACTATAAGTCCCTGAAATTTTTCTTTGAGAATCTATTTTTAGACTTAAAGAAGAGCTAATTAATGAGGGAACTTTAGGAATCAAACTCACCTCAACAGATGTTCCATCTGCTTTTATCAGGCGACCAACCCAATTTAATGTATTTAATGGCAAAATATTTTGAGTTGTATATTTATTAGTTGCATCTAATAAAATTTGTTCTCCATTAATTTCAGCTGAAGCAATAACATAGTTAAAAACGGTACGATTAGGAAATACAGGTATGCCATTTTCGATAGTACTCACTAGAACAGGATCTACTTTTATCCCCGTAAGTCTTAACATAGAAATTAAAATAAAATTGATTTCGGCGACATTTCCAGTTCTATCTAAATAAGCTTTTTTAACTCCTTTATCAGTATAATAACCATAATCACCATTCCAATTCATTTTTTCTTGGACAAACTTAAAAACCGCACTAAGCCTTTCTTTCTCTGATTTGATGTTTTCAATTAATTTTTTTAAATCAGGAATAAAATAATCTATCTCTTTTAATTCTTTTCCAAAATCATCACTCTTAAAAATAGTTTTTGCAACTCCTTCCCATGTTGAGGAATAATCCTTAACCTCCTTGCCAGGGAATGCTGTTTTCTCTAATTCATTATGAATTGAAGCCTGGTAATTTTTTGAGTTGTCAACAAACGCCTCTTCCTTAATAGCAGGGACATCTTTGGCTACATAAGTAGTGTTAATTGACCGAAAAGTTATATCGGACATTTGATTGTGTTCATCAGTATAGTTCATTGAACCACTTTGGACTTTTGAATCTGTTTTAACATCTAAATAACCTTTGAGGAGTGTCTTGTAGTAGAAAAAATTAGGTATTTCTGTTCT
This sequence comes from Flavobacterium lacustre, assembly GCF_027474525.2. Classification (NCBI taxonomy): domain Bacteria; kingdom Pseudomonadati; phylum Bacteroidota; class Flavobacteriia; order Flavobacteriales; family Flavobacteriaceae; genus Flavobacterium; species Flavobacterium lacustre. Next base: position 1,546,674 of record NZ_CP114882.2, on the reverse strand, counting down.
GTATTCGGAATAATTTACAGGAATATCGTATTGAATATCATAAACTGGAAAAAATAATATATTTTCTGATTTTAAAACATAACTAAATTCGATTATGGAACCCGCTTTTACATTCGGTAAGGAAATGGATGCTTTCTTCCAGTTTTCATTAACTTTAGTTTTAAAACTTCCTTCGCTATCTAATTTTGTCTTAACAACTGAGCCATTTTCGATATTATAAGTTACTGCATCATTAAATCTTACATAATCATCATTAATATCATTGTAACCGGTATAAATTGGCACTTCAAAAGTTGCCCAATCTAATCCTTCTTTTTTATATATTTTAATTCTATAGGTAAATTCATGATTCATCACAAAACCACTATTCAGGGTATACGTAAAAAATGTTTTTCCTTTTTTATATAATATAGCGGCAACAGCCGAGCTATCTTTAGGATGTTGTTTTTCCTCAAGTTCGCTAATAGTTACTTTAGCTAATTTTAAATCCTGAGCTCCTACTTTTGCAAAAAAGGTGAACAGTATTAAAACAAAAAATAATTTATTGTGAAACATTATTTTTTAAATTTTTGTTAGAATGATTTTCTCATTTTGTTTTTCGATCATTTTTTGATAAAACTCTTTTAGCATCGGGTAATATTCTGATGAAATAATGGCTGCATTTATTTGGTACACAATTGATATTTGTATCGTATTTCCTGAAGCATTAGTCATGTATTTAAACGTCCCTAAATTATCCTGCATCGATAAAATAGTAACTGCAGGAAGCGTCTCTACTTTGTATCCTTCGGGAATTTGAATATTTATGGAATATTTATCCATAAACGGAAATCCATAATCTACTGGGTATTCCCTTACTTCTTGTTTAAAAGGATTTTGTTTTTCGGTGTAAAACAACATTGGATTCACATAGATTTTACCACCGATACTCTCGTCTAAATTAGAGCCAACAAACGAGAATGTTTCTATTGCCGGCAATTTCAGCTCTTTCTCATTGGTTCTGGAATACTCGTTTATTTCAATCTTATCATTGTCGTTTTCTAATTTTTCTAAATAGGATTCCTCTTTTAAGTCTTCCACTTTTTTTCTAAAAATCATGGCATTATGGTCGGTTCTTTGACGTCTCAACTTACCGGAAATCAATCCTCTTGCATCAATCGCATAATTCATTGAAACTATATCATTAGAGGGTGACTTTGGCATTAAATCAACTTCTGTTGAAGTACCATCTTTTCGGATCAATCTCCCCACCCAGTTTAAGGCTCTAAAAGGCAAAACATTTGGAGTTGAGTAAGCATCCGAAGCATCTAGCAAGGTCAAATCAGTTCCGTTTTCGACAGCTGCAATTACATAATTAAACGCATTTCTATTCGGAAACAAAGCTACCCCGTTAGATCGGGTACTTACCAGAACCGGGTTCGCAGTTAATCCTGCATAACGCAACATTGCAGTAAGCATCAAGTTAATTTCGGCAATATTTCCGGTTTTATCTTTATAGGCTTTTTTAACACCGTCGTTACAACTATATCCGTTGTAATCATTCCATTTCACTCTGTTTTTTACAAAATTAAATATAGTATTAATTTTGTCTTCAGGAGTCGTAAGTCCAGCAATAATACCTTTTAGATCCTCTTCAAAATAACCTGTTTTGCCTAGTTCAGGACCAAAATCATCGTAGTCATAAATGGTTTTCACTACCGCATTCCAATCTGTTGAATACGGCTTTAAAGGCTGATTAGGATATTTAGTCATCGACAATTCCTGAACCAAACTTGAGGTATAATTATCTATGTTATTAATATAGCCCTCATCTCGCATGGCAGGCAAATTCTCAGCAACATAAGTAGTAATCGTTTCCTGATATTCAAATTTGTCTTGAACAAAGGTGCTGGTTACAGCAGACATTCCTTGACCGCCAGATCTCTCTAGGCTTGACAATGAAACAATTTTCTGTTTTTTTTCTTCCGTTACTTTAGGAAAAATATATCCTTTTTGATTGGTATTATAAACATAATATTCCGGTATATAGGTTTTATATTCTGAATAATTTACCGGAATACTCGTTTGAAAATTCCATTCCCTTGGACTTCCTATGCTAAAGGATCGCACTGTATATTTAAACTCTATAACCGATCCTTCTTTTACATTAGGCATCGTTATTTTTTTTCGCCCCCAATATCTATTGATTTTTTCATCAAACTCTCCGTCACTTTTCAATTTAGTCTTTTCTATCTTTCCGCCTACCAAATTATAGGTTATCGCATCAGAATAAGAAATAGTTTCTTTTGAATTATCTCCTATGTAGTATTGCACTTTTTTGTTAGCCCAATCATACCCCTCTTTTTTATATATTTTAATACGAGTTTTAACCTCGGTAATCATAACAAAACCATTGTCCTTAGAATACTCATAAGTATTCCTCCCTTTTTCGAATAAAATAGCGGCTACGGCAGCTGTATCTGTTGGATGTACTTTTTGTTCAAGTTCGGCAATAGACACTTTACCCAATTCGAAATTTTGTGCGGTACTTTTTAAAAACGAAACGAATAACAATAAAAAAAGCAGTGTTTTTTTGAGTGACATATCTGTATTAATTTAGGGTTAGAATAATTTTGGCATTATCATTTTTTGAAATTTGCTCTATAAAAAGACGGTATTCATCATATTCTTTACTGGAATACAATCCTTTTTTTACAAACAAGGTCCTTTTATAGATTAAATTGGAGGCGTCTTTTTTTACAATCTCGGTTTTATACACTCCGTATTTACTGTTGAGTTCAAAATTAGCCGGTAAAAATTCAATAGAAAATTCCGGCGGAAGCACAACATTTATCTCATCTGTATCGATGTATCCTCTTTGTATTTCAAAAGGATTTTTACGGTTTCTAATTCTTTTTACGTTCCCCGTATATTGATTAAAAGCATTTATGGCAAACATCATTTTCCCGTTGGTGATTGTTCCATAATTTACAGCACTTATCTCAATATTTTCGGATAATTTTACATTTTCCTTATCATCCGAAAAGGCTATTTTCCCTAATTTCAAATTATTGATATTATCCCAGTATTCTTTGTAATGAGAATCTTTATCTATAGGATTCCAACTTTGAATCGGTGCTTTGCTACTGTATTGTGAACCTTGAGAAACAATCGTAATTTTTCCGGACAAATCTCCTTTTTCAGACAAGCTATAAGTTCCTGTATCTACTTGTGAATTTCCCTCGTCATCATATACTTTTGTTCGAACAATTTCGCCTCCGCTTGGCTTAACCACTAGAACGGTTCTGTCATCTGTAAAAGTTCCTTGATAGCCAAAAGGATCATCCTGACTCGTACATTCCAGCCAAGTATAGCCGCTGCCTATAGGAATAGCCAAAATAATGTGATTTCCTTGCATGGAAACAAAATCAGACTGAATATCTGTTTTTTTTCTGTCTCCGTATAAAATGGTATAATAAGAAGGAACATTAACAGCAGTAAGCAATGCCTTGGTATAATTTGTCAAAGCTTTACAATCGCCATATCCTAATCGATCAACATCTGATGCTAACATTGGTTTCCAGCCTCCAATACCAACTTGAATACTAATATATCTTACCTTTTCTTGAACATATTTATAAACTTTTTTTGCTTTTTTTATTGGGTCTTTTTCAGCTCCAATAAGCGTTTTTACTTTTGTTTTAGTTTCCTCAGACAACTCAGTAGTACCAGACAAAATTTTATCGGAGTACCATTGTCCAAATTCTTTCCAAGTTTTTGCATTTCCGTCAACTCCCTCCAGATGAAACAACTCTAATCCCATCATTACTTTTGGAAAAATAGTACTAAAAGCAGGGCTATAATCTTCGCTTTTTTGAGCCGGAATAGTAGTTGCCGTGTAAGAAAGTTGCGTAGCAGTATCGGCATTTTTTTTTATTTTAAAGGTTGAAAAATTGAATTCCATTTTTCTAAAACCCAAATTATCCGGATAATTGACATTCAAAATGCTTTTTTCAACACTTACAAAATAATCCGTTAAAGGAAACCATTGCGGTATAAAAGCCGTTGTAGAAGTTTCAATTTCACTATCAAAAATTATTGTAAACGGGTATTGAATAGGCGTATAATCTAAATAGAGATAGCGATTATCCGAAAAAATGGTGACTCCATCTGCCGCACTTTGATCTTTAAAATCTTTTCGTTTAATTTTTTTGATTTCTTTGCCTTCAGAGTCAAAAACGGTCGCTTCAATTGCTCGAATAGAAGTTCTTTTATCATAACTTTCTACGGCATCTACAGCACCAAGTCCTTTTTCGTTAAAAACGGTAACGACTCTTTTGGTCTTGACGGTCATGTTTCGTTGTGAAGTAATATCAATGTCAATCTGATTCAAACGAACCACAGCATTGGCATTATCCTTTAAACTGTCGGATATTGCAAGTGAAGTATATGCTGTTTTTTGAGCAGAAAGTAAAGTTGTAGAAAGTAAAACTAAAAGGCAAAAATACTTTGAAACCATATCGAATTCTTTTTACCAAAAATATAAGAATTTTTCGATTAAAAGAAACTTAATTCCGATTTTTACTATCCATTTGTATCGTTACCGGACCATCATTCAAAAGAAGTACTTTCATGTCCGCGCCAAACACGCCTGTCTGCACTTTTTTATTCATTTTAAATTCTAAACTTTTTACAAAATCTTCATAAATAGGAATAGCAATTTCTGGTTTTGCAGCTTTTATATAAGATGGACGATTGCCTTTTTTGGTAGAAGCATGCAGCGTAAATTGGCTTACCACAATAATATCACCGTCGATATCTTGAATCGACAAATTCATTACCTCATTCTCATCTCCAAAAATACGAATCTGGGTAATTTTACCCACTAACCAATCAATATCTTCTTGTGTGTCTGTCTCTTCAATCCCAACTAAAACAAGAAGCCCTTTTTGAATATCGGCTACAATTTTATTGTCAATGGTTACAGAGGCGGAGGAAACTCTTTGAATTACTACTTTCAAAATAATGGTGAATTATAAATTATTCCCTTGTTTTATCGCTGATTATTCGGTCTTCATTGTGAATATCGGTTCGATAATTCTCATCGTCACCTTCCAGAATTTTGAGGTAACTTCGGTAACGAGACCAAGCAATTTCATCTTTTTCCAATGCCGCTTTAATAGCACAATGAGGTTCTTCTTTATGCAGGCAATTATTGAATTTACATTGGTCTTTCAACTTGAAAAACTCCGGAAAATAGCCGCTTATCTCTTCTTTTTCCATATCAACAATTCCAAAGCCTTTGATTCCGGGTGTGTCAATAATTTTAGCGTCAAAAGACAAATCATACATTTCTGCAAAAGTTGTAGTATGTTGCCCTTGCTTACTGGCCTCAGAAATTGTTTTTGTTTTTAAATGTAAATTAGGTTCCATCGCATTAACCAAAGTTGATTTACCAACTCCGGAATGCCCTGAGAACATACTTACTTTACCAATCATCATTTCTTTTAAGGCATCAATTCCTTTCATTTCAGTAGAAGAAACACGCAGGCATTGGTATCCAATTTCCTGATACACATGTTGCATGTACAACTGCTCGTCTAAAGTCGCATCATCAAAAGTATCAATTTTATTAAAAACCAATATCGTTTCGATACCATATGCTTCGGCAGTGACTAGAAAACGGTCAATAAAATTAAAAGTAGTTGGTGGATTATTGATGGTCACCAGCAGGAAAACGCGATCAATATTCGATGCAATAATATGCATCTGATGAGATAAATTAACTGATTTTCGAACAATATAGTTTTTTCTGTCGTGTATTTTATGAATCGTACCGGTAACGGCATCCGAAGTTTCTTCGAGTTCATAATCTACAATATCTCCCACAGCAATTGGGTTTGTACTTTTAATTCCTTTGATTCGGAATTTCCCTTTCATTCTACACTCAATAAAATCCCCTTTTTCTGATTTTACGGTGTACCAACTCCCTGTAGATTTGTAAACTAGTCCTGTCATGCTGCAAAGGTAAAATTTTGTTTCAAGTTTAAAGTTTAAAGTCTAAAGTTTTTACAATTACCTAATAAATAAAAAATCCTCACAATTTATTCAACTGTGAGGATTCTATTTATTTAAACAAGAATTAAGAATTCAAGATTTTTTCTTGGTGTTCAATACTTTCTTGGTGAATTCCTTTGAATAATTTAACGATAAATTCTTCTGTCAATCCTTTTTTAGCACCTTCAGCAACCATTTTTGCCTGAATTTCGTTCCAACGGTTGTTTTGAAGAACAGCAACGTTAGCATCTTTTTTCACTTGACCAATTTCGTCAGCTACTTTCATACGTTTTCCTAACAACTCTAATAAATTAGCGTCCAAAACATCAATATTAGCTCTCAATTTTGTCATTTTGCTTGCAAACTCATCCGTATCACCGCTTACTTTTCTAACTTTCAAATCTTTGAAAATTTGTTTCAACGCATCTGGAGTAACTTGTTGAGCAGCATCAGACCATGCATTATCAGGATCATTATGCGTTTCGATAATCATACCGTCATAATTCAAATCTAATGCCTCTTGCGTTACTTCAAGAATCATATCACGGTTTCCTGTAATGTGAGATGGATCAATAATTAAAGGTAAATCAGGGAATTTATTTTGCAATTCGATAGCAATTTGCCATTCTGGAATGTTTCTGTATTTTGTTTTTTCGTAAGTAGAAAAACCTCTGTGAATTACTCCAAGGTTTTTGATTCCCGCAGCATACAAACGTTCCACACCACCTAACCATAAAGCCATATCTGGATTTACCGGGTTTTTGATCAATACAATTTTATCTGTTCCTTTTAACGTATCAGCAATCTCTTGAACTGCAAAAGGGTTTGCAGTTGTACGAGCACCAACCCATAATACATCAATATCATTTTCTAAAGCTAGTTTACAGTGTGCAGCTGTAGCAACTTCAGTTCCCATTAGCAATCCTGTTTCCGCTTTTGCTTTTTTCAACCATTTCAATCCAATTTCACCAACACCTTCAAATCCTCCTGGACGTGTTCTTGGTTTCCAGATTCCTGCTCTAAATACACTTACATCTGAATCTTTCAATTCATGAGCTATTTTCAATACTTGTTCTTCTGTTTCAGCACTACAAGGTCCTGCGATCACAAATGGATGAGTCAAATTGAATTCATTCAACCAATTTCTCATTTCTTTCTTGTTTTCCATCTTTTCTAAATTTTATTTTTTATTATTTTATTCTGTGTTGTTCTTCTTTATGCAATCAATTGCTTATTTTTTCATTCCGTTTAATATCTCTTTTATTTTATTGACACTTTGCATTTCATTGTAAATTGCCTCGTAATCTTCGCTTTCTAATAACGTTTTGAAATTAGATAAATTAGAGATGTATTCTTCCAATGTTTTGACTACTTGTTTTCTGTTTTGTTTAAAAATAGGTGTCCACATGGCTGGTGAACTTTTAGCTAAACGCACCGTACTTTCAAAACCGGAACCGGCCATGTCAAAAATATCTTGCTCGTCTTTTTCTTTGTCAATTACTGTTTTACCTAACATAAACGAACTGATATGTGACAAATGCGATACATAAGCAATATGTTTATCATGCGATTTGGGATCCATATAACGGATTCTCATTCCCATTTCTTTAAACAAATCCAAGGCTTTTTCCTGTAACTTGAAAGTCGTTTTTTCGACTTCGCAAATGATGTTGGTTTTCCCCTGAAACAAACCTTTTATAGCTGCCGAAGGCCCAGAAAATTCAGTTCCCGCAATAGGATGTGTAGCTATAAAATTCCTTCTTCTTGAATGATTTCCAACCGCTTCGCAAATAGGTGTTTTAGTAGAACCTACTTCAAAAACAATTGTATGCTCACCAATAACATCCAGAACTTTTGGCAAAACTGTAAGCGCAATATCTACAGGAACAGATACAATTACAAAATCAGCATCGGCTAAATCTTCAAATGTCGCTGCTTTATCAATAACTCCTAAAGCTAAGGCTTCCGCCAAATGTCTTTCGTTCGCATCAATCCCATAAATAGTCGCTTCGGGATGCAATGATTTGATGTCCAAAACCATCGAACCTCCTATTAAACCAATTCCTATTACGAATACTTTCATTTGTTAAAATCTATCAATTGCTTCTTGAACTTTCTCTTCTTTTACACAAAGTGCAAATCGAATGTATCCTTCTCCATTGGAACCAAAAATAGTTCCCGGCGTAATGAAAATCGATTTTTCGTATAATATCTTATCAATAAAATCTTCTGCGGATGTGATTCCTGCTGGCAATTTTGCCCAAACAAATAATCCAACTCCTTCTTTGTACACTTCACAACCTAACTTCTCGGCCAATTGTTCTGTTAAAACTCTTCTTTTTTGATAAACGGCATTCATCGAATCAAACCAAGATTTGTCACTTTTTAAAGCTTCAATTGCTCCTTTTTGAATCCCAAAGAACATTCCGCTGTCCATATTACTTTTTACTTTCAAAACCGCATCGATGCATGCTGCATTTCCTAACACCATTCCCACTCTCCAACCTGCCATATTGAAGGTTTTCGACAACGAGTTTAGCTCTAACGCCACATCTTTTGCACCTTCCACTTGCAACAAACTCATCGGATTGTCATTCAAAACAAAGCTATACGGATTGTCATTAACTAACAAAATGTTATGTTTTTTGGCGAAAGCCACTAAATTTTTGAACAAATCAAGACTTCCTCTCGCACCTGTTGGCATGTGAGGATAACCAATCCACATGATTTTTACTTTCGATAAATCTAATTTTTCCAAAGCTTCAAAATCAGGTTCCCAATTATTGGCTTCTTTCAAATCGTAATAAACTGGCACGGCTCCTACTAAATTCGTTACTGAAGTGTAGGTTGGATATCCTGGATTTGGAATCAAAACGTGGTCGCCTTCATTCAAAAAAGCCAATGAAATATGCATAATCCCTTCTTTGGAACCCATCAAAGGCAAAATTTCAGTATTCGGATTTAAAGCAACATCGTAGTTATTTTGATAAAAATCAGCCATTCCTGTTCTCAATTCCGGCAAACCTTGATAACTTTGATATTGATGTGCATTTTCTTCATTCATCGCCAAAACCACTGCGTCAATAACAGCTTGAGAAGGCTTTAAATCTGGGCTGCCAATTCCCATATTAATAATTGGTTTCCCTTCGGAAGCCAATTGTCGTACTTCTCTCAGTTTTGATGAAAAATAATATTCTTCAATTATATCCAGACGTTTCGCTGTTGCAATCATTTTTGTATTTTAAAATTCTTTTGACTTTTTAACCTTCAACTTTATGACTAATTAAGGCTTAGTATTTTTATATTCACCTAATACTTTGAAATATTCGGCCATAATCTCTAATAATGATTTTGCTTTGGCATAATCGTCGTATTTTTCGAAAGTAACATCCACAAAAAACGAATATTTCCAAGGAGTTTCTATTTTTGGTAACGATTGAATTTTTGTTAAATTCAACTTACAATCGCTCATTACATTCAAAACTGCCGCCAAACTTCCTCGTTTATGATCCAATTCAAATTTAATAGAAGCTCTGTTTATTTCATTTTTGTCAACAAATGATTCTTCTTTATTAATAATCACAAAACGAGTCATGTTGTTATTAATGGTTTGAATTTCTGGTGCCAAAATCTCTAAATCATACATTCCAGAAGCCGTTTTACTGGCAATTGCAGCAATTCCTGTCAATTGTTTTTCATGAATTCTTCGGGCTGTTTCAGCAGTATCTTTATCTTCTACTAATTTTATGTTTGGATATTTTTTCAAAAATTCCATACATTGTAACAAGGCCATCGGATGAGAATGAACTTCATGGATATCCTCCATTTTTTGACCTTTCAAAGCCATTAAATTCTGATGAATATCTAAATAATGCTCTCCAATAATGTGTAAATTATTTTTATCAATTAAAGCATAATTTGGAATAATTGGTCCTGCAATAGAATTTTCAATTGCCATAACCGCTTGGTCTGATTTACCAGATATTAAACTGTCTACTAATTCTTCAAAAGACAAACATTCGTCAACTTCTACATTCTGATAGTAGTATTCTTGTGCCACCTGATGATGGAAAGAGCCTTTTATACCTTGTATTGCAATTTTTGTTCTCATTTAATCAAAAAAAAATCCTGATTTTCATCAGGATTGTATATTAGTTTTATTTGTTTGTTTGTTTTTCAAATAACCATAGCACAATCCCTTACTTCCTAAAGAAGAAATAAAATGTGTTGCTAAAATAAAAACGGTTATTAGACATGATATGCTCTGATTTTTAATATTTTCTATGCAAATGTATAACTTATTTTAAGTCGACCAAAAAAAACATTTGATTTTATCTAACAAAAAAGGAATTCTTTGTTAAAACTGTTTTTTGTTGTATAATACACAAAAAACACATTACTAAAAACCTGTTTATTATTAATTTGAAAATCAATTTTTATAAAATAGTATTCTGTTTTGCTTATTTCACTCTTGAAGGAGTGTCCTTACCGTTTACAATACTTTGCGAACTGATAGCGATTGCCTCAATAATTTCGGTCATATTGGCTAAATCCAAAGTTGAAACAGCATCACTTAATTTATGATAATTGGGCTCCACATCCATTTTTGAGGTAGAAATGGTATGCGCTGGCACTCCCAAAGCCGCTAATCTGGCATTATCCGAACGGTAAAAAAGTTGTTCCTGAGGATACGGATCAGCATTGAAACTGAAATTAGAATTTGCTAAGTTCTTTTGTAATATGGTTCCAAAATCCGATTTTTCAAAACCCGTAATGTAAGCCGAATTTTTACCCCACTTGCTCTCTGTTCCAATCATTTCAATATTAAACATCGCAACAACTGTTTTAGCATCTATATTTTTAGAAAAGTAAGAAGCTCCAAAACCGCCAACTTCCTCACCGGTAAACGCAACAAAAATCAAGGTTCTTTCGTTTTGATTTAATTCTTTAAAATATTTTGCCAAAGCAATGACAGCCGTAGTTCCCGAAGCATCATCATTTGCACCGTTGTAAATTTTATCGGTTCCGCTTTCTGCAAGTCCCAAATGATCATAATGAGCCGAAAAAATAACATATTCATTCGGTTTTGATTTTCCTGGAACTATTCCTATTACATTATTGGCGTTTTTCCCTTTGGCAACAAATTCTTGGCGATACGTTTTTAAATCTTTAAAATAAGTAAGTCCAATATTTTTGAATTCTCTTTCGATAAAAACGGAAGCCGAATCAATTCCAGCAGTGAAAATAGCTCTTCCCTCCATTTTATCCGAAGCCAATTCTGTTTCAATTCGTACAACTTCCTGTTGATCAAACATCGGTTTTTCTTGGGCATGAACAAAAAGTCCCAGAAAGAAAAACAATAACACACTTCCTTTTTTCATATTTTAATCTAATTTTAAGTGATAGAATAATGGTAAATGTATAAATCTAAATTTTGATTTGCAATTGTAATCTATTGTTAACAACGAATTATTAGAATTAAAAATCTAAAAAATAATTTGTCAATTCGGGACTGAAGAAACAACAAATCAAAACTTTTTCTGTTTACTTTTGCAACAAATAAAATTCCATGTCAATAGAAGTAAATAATATCTCCAAAAGTTATGGTGCGCAAAAAGCATTAGACAATATCTCTTTTTCGATTAATAAAGGGGAAATCGTTGGTTTTCTGGGTCCAAACGGAGCCGGAAAGTCGACTTTGATGAAAATATTGACCACATATATCAATGCCGATGAAGGTGTTGCAATAGTGAATGGAAATGATGTGAATACACAACAAAAAGCAGTTCAACTGTCTATTGGCTATTTACCGGAACACAATCCGTTGTATTTAGATTTATATGTGAGAGAATATCTAGCTTTTAATGCCGATGTGTACAAAGTGGCCAAATCCCGAATTGAAGAAGTGATTCAACTCACGGGTTTGACAACCGAAAGTCATAAAAAAATTGCGCAATTGTCTAAAGGGTATCGCCAACGGGTAGGTTTGGCCAATGCTTTATTACACAATCCGGATGTTTTGATTCTTGATGAACCAACAACCGGCTTGGATCCGAACCAATTAATGGAAATACGCAATGTGATTAAAAACGTGGGGAAAGACAAAACGGTTTTTCTTTCTACGCACATTATGCAGGAAGTTGAAGCCATTTGCGACCGCGTGATTATCATTAACAACGGCAAAATTGTTACTGATAAAAAATTAGACAACTTAATTTCTGAAAATAACGAACAGGTTATTGAAGTAGAGTTTGATTATAAAGTCGAAGAACAGCTGATTGCCAAAATCGAAAATTTGGCTTCTTATAAAAATACGCATGACATGATTTGGGAATTGACTTTCAAAACAGATAAAGACATGCGCCCAGCCGTTTTTGATTTTGCTGCAGCAAATGGATTGAAAACACTTCAGCTGAATCAGAAGAATAAGAATTTAGAAGCGGTTTTTAGAGAGATTACAAAATAGCATTACAAATAAAAAAGCTTCCAATGGAAGCTTTTTTTATTTTATGAAGTTTAGTTAAAAAACTTGACTCGCTATTTGTCTAATATTTTCTGATTTTCCCATCGAATAATAATGCAGCACAGGAACTCCTGCCGCTTTCAATTCTAAGGATTGTTGAATCGCCCATTCTATTCCTACTTGTCTGATGTCTGCAGGTGTTTTGCATTTTTCAATCGCATTTATCAAATCTTCAGGTAAATCAATTCTAAATATTTGAGGTAATATTTGCAAATGTCTTTGAACTGCGATAGGTTTAATTCCAGGAATAATTGGAACTGTAATCCCAATTTCTCTTGCTTTGGCTACAAATTCAAAGTATTTAGCGTTATCAAAAAACATTTGGGTTACTACATAATCCGCTCCGGCATCTACTTTTTCTTTCAACCTTTTCAAATCCGAAATCAAAGAAGGAGATTCCAAATGCTTTTCGGGATAACCGGCAACACCCACACAAAAATCTGCTTTATTGTCGATGTCCATCACGTCGTGTAAATATTTACCTTGATTGAGTTGGTAGATTTGATCCACTAAATCAACAGCAAATTTATTTCCTCCCACTTTAGGGACAAAAGATTGTTCGTCTTTCATCGCATCTCCGCGAAGTGCCATCACATTATTAATGCCCAAATAATGACAATCTACTAACATGTATTCCGTTTCTTCTCTGGTAAAACCCCCACAAATTAAATGCGGTACGGTATCTACTTGATATTTATGCTTGATAGATGCACAAATCCCTAAAGTTCCGGGACGCATTCTGGTTAACTGCTTATTCAATAAACCATTTCCTTTATCCACATAAATATACTCTTCACGAGATGTAGTCACATCAATAAAAGGAGGTTTGAACTCCATCAACGGATCAATATTATCGTATAATTCCTGAATACTTTTCCCTTTTTGTGGCGGAACAATTTCAAAAGAGAATAAGGTATTACCTTTTGCGTCTTCTATATGTTGTGTTACTTTCATTTTTTTTGGTTTTGGGTTTTAGGTTTTAGGTTTTGGGCAAACCTTGCACCTCACACCTTTTATTAATCTGCTATATTAGGATTCAGCCATTTCATTGCTTTATCAGTAGAAATACTTCTACGTTTGGCATAATCTATAACCTGATCTTCTTTTATTTTTCCAAGTCCAAAATACTTACTTTCCGGATTTCCAAAATAATAACCCGAAACAGATGAAGCCGGCCACATTGCCATACTCTCTGTCAAGGTCACTCCAATTTCTTCCGCTACGTTTAGTAATTTCCAAATGGTTGGTTTTTCTAAATGGTCAGGACAAGCTGGATAACCCGGTGCAGGACGAATTCCTTTGTAATCTTCGGCAATCATTGCTTCTGCACTTAAAGATTCATCCGAAGCATAACCCCAGATTTCTTTACGTACTTTTTCGTGTAAATATTCTGCAAAAGCTTCTGCAAAACGATCCGCTAATGCTTTTACCATAATCGAATTATAATCGTCTAAATCCTTTTCGAATTCAGCCGCCCATTCATCAACACCAAAACCGGTAGTCACACAAAATGCACCCATATAATCCGTTTTTCCTGAATCTTTTGGCGCTATAAAATCCGATAATGCGATGTTTGGAGCTCCTTTTGTTTTTTGGGCTTGTTGACGAAGCGTCAAAAATTTCTCTAGTACTTTTCCGCTTTCATCGCGCAATTCAATATCATCATCATTGATTTGATTCGCAGGGAAAATCCCGTAAATTCCTTTGGCTGTCAATTTCTTTTCTGCCAAAATAACGCTCAACATAGCTTGTGCATCTGCAAAAACAGAAGTGGCTTGTTCTCCAACTACCTCGTCCGTTAAAATCGCCGGATATTTCCCGAACAATTCCCAAGTTCTGAAAAACGGCGTCCAGTCGATATAAGGAACCAAAACATCAAGAGCGACTTCGATTGTTTTTGTTCCGATAAAATTAGGTTTAGTGGGATTGTAATTTTCCCAATCTAATTTCAGTTTATTCACACGAGCTTGCTCAATGGTCAGGAAGTTTTTGTCACGCGAACGGTTCAAAAATGTTTCTCTAAACGCATCATATTCAGCTCTAATATCGCTGGCGTATATTTTATTATTATGGTCTAATAAGTTTCCGGCAACCGTTACGGCTCTCGAAGCATCATTAACATGAATCACCGTTTCTCTGTATTGTGGCGCAATTTTCACGGCAGTATGCGCGCGCGATGTGGTCGCACCACCAATCATAATTGGGATTTTTATATCGCGTTTGTCTAATTCTTTGGCGAGATAAACCATTTCGTCAAGCGAAGGTGTAATTAATCCGCTCAATCCAATAATATCAACATTGTGTTCTATAGCTGCAGCGATAATTTTTTCAGGCGGAACCATTACACCTAAATCTATGATTTCATAATTGTTACAGGCCAAAACTACCGAAACAATATTTTTCCCAATATCGTGTACATCGCCTTTTACTGTTGCCATTAAAATACGACCTGCAAAACTCGAAACTCCATCTTTTTCAGCTTCAATAAACGGCAATAAATACGCTACGGCTTTTTTCATTACACGTGCTGATTTTACTACCTGAGGTAAGAACATTTTTCCGGATCCAAACAAATCTCCTACTACATTCATTCCGGCCATCAGGTTGATTTCGATTACTTCAATTGGTCTTCCTGCTGCTTGTCGAGCTTCTTCAACATCAATTTCTATAAATTCATCCACTCCTTTTACCAAGGAATGCGTTAATCGTTCCTGAATCGTTCCTGAACGCCATTCTTGAACCGCTTTTTCATTGCTCTTTACATCGCCTTTTACATTCTCGGCAAAGTCCAACAATCGTTCGGTGGCATCATCACGACGATTTAGAATTACATCTTCAACATGTTCTAATAAATCCTTTGGAATTTCGTCGTAAATAGAAAGCATTTCAGGGTTTACAATTCCCATCGTCATTCCGTTTTGAATGGCGTGATACAAGAAAACCGAATGCATCGCTTCCCGAACCGTATCATTTCCTCTGAAAGAGAAAGAAACATTACTTACACCTCCACTGATGTGGGCATGTGGTAAATTTTCACGAACCCATTTTGTCCCTCTGAAGAAATCCAGCGCATTCAGGCGGTGTTCTTCCATACCTGTTGCTACTGGAAATATATTTAAATCGAAAATAATATCTTGGGGAGCAAAATCTACTTTATTCACCAAAATATCATACGAACGCTGACAAATTTCAACACGTCTTTCGTAATTATCGGCTTGACCCAATTCATCAAAAGCCATTACAATTACAGCAGCTCCATAACGTTTGATTAATTTAGCATGATGAATGAATCGTTCTTCTCCTTCTTTTAAAGAAATAGAATTCACAACACTTTTTCCCTGCACCACTTTCAAACCTGCTTCGATGATTTCCCATTTCGAGCTGTCAATCATAATTGGCACTCTTGAAATATCAGGTTCAGCAGCAATCAAATTCAGAAATTTTGTCATGGCATATTCACCATCAAGCATTCCTTCATCCATATTAATATCGATGATTTGTGCGCCTCCTTCTACTTGTTGTCTTGCAATATCAAGAGCTTCGTCGTATTTTTCTTCCTTGATTAATCGAAGGAATTTTCTAGAACCTGTTACATTCGTACGTTCACCAATGTTTACAAATACGCTGTCCGGCGTAATGATTAAAGGTTCTAATCCCGATAATACAAGGTTTCTTCTCGTTTCTGCTTGTGCCATTTTATTTTTATTTTTTTGCTGTAAAATCTATCTCTTATAAATTTACAGCTGTAATTTAGATGCAATAAATTGCTACATCGTTGCTGTTGAAACTCTCGGTTTGTAATCCTTTGCAATATCCGCAATCAACTTGATGTGTTCCGGAGTTGTTCCGCAACAACCGCCTATTATATTTATTAAATTATCGTCTAAATATTCTTTGATAAATACCTGCATCTGTTCTGGTGTTTCATCGTATTCTCCAAAAGCATTTGGCAATCCTGCATTCGGATGTGCCGAAACATTAAAGGAAGTATTGTGTGCCAAAGTTTGTAAATAAGGCTTCAATAAATCTGCTCCCAAAGCGCAATTAAAACCTACACTCAACAAAGGAATATGTGAAACCGAAACCAAAAACGCCTCTACTGTTTGCCCGGAAAGTGTTCTTCCTGAAGCATCGGTAATGGTTCCCGAAACCATGATTGGAATATCAATATTACGTTCGTCTTTGACTTCTTCGATGGCAAAAAGTGCTGCTTTGGCATTTAAAGTGTCAAAAATAGTTTCTACCAATAATAAATCGCAACCACCGTCCATTAAGGCTTCGACTTGTTGTTTGTATGCAATACGCAAATCATCAAAAGTTACGGCTCTGTACCCTGGATCGTTTACATCTGGCGACATACTTGCTGTTCTGTTTGTTGGTCCGATTGAACCGGCTACAAAACGCGGTTTTTCGGGATTTTTTGCGGTGAATTCATCGGCTACTTCACGGGCTAATTTTGCCGATTCGTAGTTGAGTTCGTAAACTAAATCTTCCAAGTGATAATCAGCCATTCCGATTGTGGTACCGGAGAATGTATTGGTTTCTACAATATCGGATCCAGCTTCAAAATAAGCGGCATGCACTGCTTTGATAGCTTCTGGCTGGGTAAGTGATAATAAATCGTTATTCCCTTTTAGAGAATGTGGAAAATCCTTGAAACGTTCGCCACGAAAATCTTCTTCCGAGAAATTGTAGCGTTGCAACATGGTCCCCATAGCTCCATCGAGTACGAGTATGTTTTTTTTGATGGCTTCTTGAATTGTTGACATATTATATTTTTGAATTGTTGTGTGTTGATGATTAAAATCAAACCAAAAAATCACAAATTTTTACTTTTAGCCCTGATGGAAGAGATATCCTTTTATGCCAGTGTTTGGCATGAAAGATATAGCGTACAGCAGGAAAATTTTCGGCAAAAAAAATGCCAAATTATTCGCTTCTGATACTGAAATAAATTCAGCATATAAATATTAAAATGTTGTCAGAAAAAGGGTTAAGAAATACTTCGACAGTATTCTTGTGTTATCTATCTTTTGTTTCCGAAATGAATTTGGAATAAAGTAGAATGTAGCACCTTCTTTAAGGTAAAGGGTTGCTAAGGTTTCATCGGGTCTTTCCCTCCGCCTTTCGTGATAACGTTCAATACAAATAGGAACAGTGCAAAGTAAACACATAGCGCTAATACTTGCAAGTATTAGCGCTACATTTTTTGATTACTTTTAGTATAAGTTGTTATACGATAGCTTTCACAACCGCTTTTGGAGCCTCTTTACGAGTTCCGTCAAATCCGTCTACACCAGAAACTGTTGTGTATTTTAGTACATATTTTTTTCCTGGATTGATGATTTGGTAGGCTGCCTGGCACATTATGGTCGCTTCGTGGAATCCACAAAGAATCAATTTTAGTTTTCCTGGATAGGTATTTACGTCTCCAATGGCAAAAATTCCCGGAATATTGGTTTGATAATCTAAAGCGTTATTTACTTTGATTGCATTTTTTTCAATCTCTAATCCCCAGTCTCCGATAGGTCCTAATTTTGGAGTTAATCCAAAAAGCGGAATGAAATAATCTGTTTCAATGGTTCTTTTTGCTCCATTGTCATCAGCTACAACAACAGATTCTATATGTTCTGCTCCATTTATTCCTACGACTTCTCCAGGAGTAA
Source organism: Flavobacterium lacustre (assembly GCF_027474525.2). Taxonomy (NCBI): domain Bacteria; kingdom Pseudomonadati; phylum Bacteroidota; class Flavobacteriia; order Flavobacteriales; family Flavobacteriaceae; genus Flavobacterium; species Flavobacterium lacustre. The sequence continues at coordinate 1,528,449 of NZ_CP114882.2, read as the reverse complement.
TCATTTTGATTTTTCCGGCTGATTTTAATTCTTGTACTTTTTCTACAGAATCTAAAGCGCCTCTAAATTCGTTTCTACGGTGAATCAAAGTTACTTCTGAAGCTACATTAGACAAGAAAATACTCCAGTCTAAAGCAGAATCACCACCTCCGGCAATTACTACTCTTTTGTCTCTGAATTTTTCCGGGTTTTTGATAAAGTATTTGATTCCTTTATTTTCATAAAACTCAATATCTTCAATAAGTGGTTTTCTTGGTTCAAAACTTCCTAATCCACCGGCAATAGCGATTACTGGCGCATGGAATTTTTTCCCTTTATTTGAAGTTACTATAAAAGTTCCGTCTTCTTGTTTTTCAATAGTTTCAGCACGTTCTCCAAGAGTAAATCCTGGCTCGAATTGCTTGATTTGTTCCATTAAATTGTCAACCAAATCCCCTGCTAATACTTCTGGAAAACCAGGAATATCATAGATTGGTTTTTTTGGATACAATTCTGAAAGTTGTCCTCCCGGTTGTGGTAAGGCATCCAAAATGTGACATTTTAATTTTAATAATCCTGCTTCAAAAACGGCAAATAATCCAGTCGGACCTGCTCCTATTATAAGTATGTCTGTTTTAACCATTATTTTTAATTTTACTCTTTTATAATTATGCTTTATCTTTTATTACCCGCAAATGAACGAATGATTTTTGTTTCATTAAGTGATAAATATCACTCGTCTATACTATTAGGTCTTTATTCTTTGTTTTTTAATGCTTCGGTGATTTCGTTCATCTTTTGAACTTTTTCTTCGAAATTCCCTTTTAGCGTTTTGCGATATTCATTTAGGTTTTCGACCATTTTATTAATATCGTCCGGAATGATTTCTTCAAAAAATTCCCGTAATCTTTTGGCAGTTGTTGGTGATTTTCCGTTGGTTGAAATAGCAATTTTCACATTCCCTTTGGTTACAATTCCGCCCAAATAATAATCACACAAATCTGGTGTATCGGCAATGTTACAAATCAAATGTCTTTTTCGACACAAGTCGAATACTCTTTTATTTACTTTCAAATCATCAGTGCAGGCAATTACCATGTGGCGTTTGCGAAGCATCCAGCGATTGAACTTTTTATAGGTCAATTGTACCGAAGGATGTTTTTCAGCCAAGCTTTCCAGTTCTGGTAAAAACCTGGGCGCCACGACCTCAACATTTGCATTTGGACTCGATTTCAACATGAAAGATAATTTTTCTAAACCCACGTTTCCTCCGCCTACAATCAACACATTCAGGTTTTGTAGTTTCAAAAAAACAGGATATAATTCATTTCTTTCCATTATAATCGTATTTCGTTTGAAAGAAATTCTTCGTAAAATCCTTTCAACTTATTGCTTTCTTTAACAACTTCTCCAATAACTATTATTGCTGGTGAACTCAAATTATTTTCGGCAACAACTTTTTGAATATTATTTATAGTTCCAACTCCAATTTTCTCGTTTGCAGTGGTTCCATTTTGAATAATTGCAACAGGCGTTTCTCCTTTGGATTCTTTTTGGAATAATGAAACAATTTGTGATAATTTGCTCATTCCCATCAAAATCACAACAGTTGCGGATGATTGAGCAGCTAACGCCACATCATTTGACAATTTTCTATCAGATGTTGTACCCGTAATTACCCAAAAACTTTCGGAAGTTCCTCTTTTTGTCAAAGAAATTCCTTGATAAGCGGGAACTGCAATCGAAGATGAAATTCCAGGCACTACAAATGTAGGGATTCCAAAACTTTCTGCGTATTCAATTTCTTCACTTCCACGACCAAAAATAAACGGATCGCCACCTTTCAATCGAACAACATTTCCATACGTAAGCGCATTATCAACAATCAATTGATTAATTTGGTCTTGCGTATATTCATGACATCCTTTTCGTTTACCAACAAATATTTTTATGGCCGTTTTTGGTGCATGATTCATTATTTCCTCATTGGCCAAAGCATCATACAAAACCACATTTGCTTCAGCAAGTGCTTTTACTCCTTTCAGAGTAATCAAATCCGGATCGCCAGGACCAGCGCCTACTAAAGTTACTTTGGGTTGAATTGTTTTATGCATCAGCTAAATCTTTTGCTCTGTATTTTTCTATATTTTGAAAAAAGGCGATTCCTTCTTGAATGTATTTTTGTGCAAACGCTTCAGAAGGCTCATTCGCTTTAATTTGGTACACTAAATCTTTGAATGTTGAATCCAACTCGATTTTATTGCTTTCGATAAAAACCGTATCAAATAAATCGATGATTCCCGCATGGTGATTTGTTTTTTGGTTTTCTGCAAGCAATAATGCTTTAGCTCCGTTTACAAATCCGGCATACGCCAAATAAATTGCATCTGACCATTTTCCTTCTTCGAAAGCTTCTTGTGCGAAAGTCATTTTATCTTTGGCTTCAAAGATTAAAGTAGCCACTAAATCAATAACCACTCCGGCGCATTCTCCTACTCCAACTGCTTTTACGTAATTATCTGCATTTCCCCAATCTACAAAATCAGCTTCGGTAAGATTAGTCAAATCAGCTAATGGTTTCAAAAATTCGTAGAAATATTTTTCGCCTTTGGCATCATAATAATTCAAGAATGATTGTCCGTTTCCGTTTGCTTCAAAATCATTTAAAATCAATCTCAAGGCATCAGGTCCTCTTCTACTTGGAATTTTGATTACTTTATCCGAAAATCTTCCGTTTCCATTTCCTAAATTTCCTCCGCCCAATAATACTTGTAATGCTGGCGCCACTAATTTTCCTGAATTAATTGACATTCCCTGAAAACCAATTTCGGCCATATTATGTTGTCCACAAGCATTCATACAACCACTGATTTTAATCGTGATTTCTTGATTGTTGCTGTATTGTGGATATTCTGTTTCTAAAACTCTTTCCAGTTCTACTGCGATTCCGGTGCTGCTTGCAATTCCTAAATTACAAGTATCTGTTCCCGGACAAGCTGTAATATCTGAAATGGTATTGTAACCCAAAGCCACAAAATCTAATTTGGCTAATTCTTGGTAGAAAAAAGGTAAATTTTCTTCTTTTACGTGACGAATTAATATGTCTTGTCTCAAAGAAAAACGCAATTCATTCGCTGCATAATTTTTGATCAAATCAGCTAATAATCTCGCTTTATCTGTATAAAAATCACCCAATAAAACTTTGATTCCAATCGCTACATAACCGGCTTGTTTTTGCGCGATTACATTTGATTTTTTCCAAGCTTCGAAAGCAGCTGTATCTTCGATTACTACTTTTGGAACTTCCAATAAAGTAGCTGGAATTTCAGCATCAAAAGCTGTTGTATCTATTTCAACTGTTTGGTAAGACAACGCTTTTTTCTCTTCTTCCACCAATCTTAAAAACTCGTCTCTTCCCAAATCTTTGATTAAGAATTTCATACGTGCTTTCAAACGCTTTGCTCTTTCGCCGTAGCGGTCAAAAATTCTCAAAACGCCTTCGGTTGTTGGTATAATTTGGTTTACCGGAATAAATTCTGATAATAATTCGGCATGACTTGGTTGAGAACCTAATCCTCCACCTAGCATAACTTTAAAACCTCTTTCGCCATTTACAATTCTTGGAATAAATCCTAAATCGTGTAAATAACTCAATGCCGTATCTTTATCTGAAGACGAAAATGACATTTTGAATTTACGTCCCATTTCCTGACAAACCGGATTTCTCAAGAAAAACTGAAACATAGCGTGCGCGTAAGGCGACACATCAAAAGGTTCTTCTGAATCAATTCCTGCTGTTTCGCTAGCCGTAATGTTTCTCACGGTATTTCCACAAGCTTCTCTCAAAGTAACATCATCTTTCTCTAATTCAGCCCAAAGTTGCGGTGTTCTGTCCAAACTTACATAGTGAATTTGGATATCCTGGCGCGTTGTAATGTGCAAACGTCCGGTTGAATATTCATCAGAAACTTTAGTAATACGCAACAATTGTTCGCTGGTCACTTTACCAAAAGGCAATTTGATACGAATCATTTGTACGCCTTCCTGACGTTGACCGTAAACTCCTCTCGCCAAACGAAGGCTGCGGAAACGTTCGTCATCAATTTTTCCGTCACGGAATAAAGCAATTTTTCTTTCTAAATCGATAATGTCTTTTTGGACAATCGGGTTTTCTATTTCGGTTCTAAAACTTTCCATCTGTGTGTTGTTTTTGGCAAAAGTTAGATTTAGTTTATAAATCCAACTCCAGCAGTTGTGTTGGTTGCAGCATCAATTAAAATAAAAGCGCCGTTTGATTTGTTGTCATTGTAGGCATCAAAATACAAAGCTTTGCTTAATTTAATATTTACTTCGCCTATTTCATTTATAGCCAATTGAGTTGCTGGTGTAACTCCAGAATAATCTGTAGCGATTACGTTTTTCACGCTTTCAATTTTTGCCAAAACTCTGTTGGTATTGTGTTGTACCAAATATTTTGTGCCAGCAACTAATTTTTTGCTGTCCATCCAACAAATCGTTGTATTGATGTCTTTTTCGATTTTAGGAAGCTCATTCGATTTTACAATCATGTCGCCTCTTGTCACATTGATATCATTTTCCAGTTCCAAAGTAATCGAAGAACCTGCTGTCGCTTCATCAAATTGCTGATCAAAAAAGTGAATATTAGTCACTTTAGATTCTGTCAAAGAAGGAAGAACCGTTACCGCATCACCAACTTTGATATTGTTCCCGTATAATTTTCCGGCATATCCTCTAAAATCATGGTACTCTTCCGTTTTTGGTCTGATGACTGTTTGAACCGGGAAACGCACTTTTCCTGTTTCAAAAACATCTTCTGGCTCTAAAGCTTCTAAATGCTCTAATACAGTTTGTCCTGTATACCAAGGCATATTTTCTGATTTATCAGCAACGTTTCCTCCATTAATAGCACTCAACGGAATATAACTTACGTTTTGCTCTTTGAATGAACTTTTGCTGTTCAACGCTTGAAAATCAGCTTTGATTTTGTTGTAAACTTCTTCCGAATAATCAACCAAATCCATTTTGTTTACCGCAACAATCACTTCTTTTACTCTCAATAAATTATTGATAAAAAAGTGTCTGTAAGTTTGCTCAATAACTCCTTTACGAGCATCAATCAAAATGATCGAAACCTGCGAAGTCGAAGCTCCCGTAACCATGTTACGTGTATATTCTACGTGACCCGGAGTATCGGCAATAATGTAACTTTTCTTGGCTGTCGAAAAATAAATATGCGCCACATCAATCGTAATTCCTTGTTCTCTCTCAGCAACCAACCCATCGGTAGCTAATGAAAAATCTAAGTAATCGTATCCTTTTTGTTTGCTGCTTTTTTCTATTGCTTCAATCTTATCCGTAGTCAATGATTTTGTATCGTATAATAATCTCCCGATTAAGGTACTCTTTCCGTCATCTACACTTCCTGCTGTTGCTATTTTTAAAACTTCCATTTTTATTTTGAGTTTAAAGTTTAAAGCTATGCTTGTCAACTTCTTATGTTTTATACTTATTTATTAATTTCTAAAATCAAATTCTAAAAATACCCTTGTTGTTTTCTTTTCTCCATCGCGGCTTCAGAACGTTTGTCATCAATTCTGGCTCCTCTTTCTGAAATAGTTGAAGATCTGATTTCGCCAACCACCTCTTGAATCGTTGCCGCATAAGAATCAACAGCTGCTGTACAGCTCATATCTCCAACAGTTCTAAAACGAACAATTCGTTCTTCGATTTCTTCATCTTCTTCTTGGTACACAAATGGTGAATGGGACCAAATCATACCGTCTCTCAAGAATACTTTACGTTTGTGTGAAAAGTAAATCGATGGAATTTCGATTTGCTCTTGCTCAATATAACTCCAAACATCAAGCTCTGTCCAGTTCGAAATTGGGAAAACACGAACGTTTTGACCATTTTCGATTTTTCCGTTTAAAATATCGAATAATTCCGGACGTTGGTTTTTCTCATCCCATTGACCAAAATCATCACGAACGGAAAAAATACGTTCTTTAGCTCTTGCTTTTTCTTCATCACGACGCGCACCACCAATACAAGCATCAAATTTGAATTCTTCGATGGCATCCAAAAGTGTAGTTGTTTGCAAACTGTTTCTGCTGGAATATTTCCCAGATTCTTCAACTACCTTACCTTCGTCAATAGCATCCTGAACATTACGAACGATTAATTCCAATCCTAATTCAGCAACTAATTTGTCTCTAAATTCAATAGTTTCCGGAAAGTTATGTCCCGTGTCTACATGCAACAATGGAAAAGGGATTTTAGCAGGAAAAAATGCTTTTTGCGCTAAGCGTACTAAAGTAATCGAATCTTTTCCACCAGAAAAAAGCAATACTGGTTTGTCAAATTGAGAAATTACTTCTCTAAAAATGTATATCGCTTCGCTTTCTAAAGCATTTGTTTTCAATATTGAACTCATCATTCTTTGTTTTTTTGGTAATTTGTTTTTTTGTTAATCTGTTTTCGTCTAAACGATTAAACTTTTATTTTTGGTGTAAACCACATTCTTTATGACTCGATTCCCATGACCATCTTCCTGCTCGAATATCCTCTCCGGGAGCGATTGCTCTAGTACAAGGCGCGCAACCAATGCTCACGAAACCTTTCTTGTGCAAGGTATTTTGTGGTACATTATTATCGTCTATATATTTTTGAACCTCTTCTAAAGTCCATTTTAATAAGGGATTGAATTTGATGATATCAAAATGGGCATCATATTCAAAAAAAGCTAAATCACTTCTGTTTTCTGATTGTTCCGCTCTCAAACCGGTAATCCAAATCGCATTTCCTTTCAACGCTTTAGTCAAAGGCGCCACTTTTCGGATAAAACAACATTCTTTTCTGTTCTCAACCGATTCATAGAAACTGTTTGGACCTTTTTTATTCAATAATTCCTCCACAGCTGTTGTGTCTGGAAAATAGGTTTTAATATTTGTTTTATACTTTTTCAACGTCTTATGAAAAACATCATAAGTCTCTTGAAATAATCTTCCGGTATCCAATGTGAAAATAGTAATCGGTAAATTATTCTGACCTATCAACGCCGTAATCACCTGATCTTCCTGTCCAAAAGAAGTCGAAAAAACTACTTTATCTTTGTATTCATTAGCTAAAAACGAAAGCGTTTCCTCAATACTGAAAGCAGCTGTTTTTTCTAATAAAGTATTTACAATTGCTGTGCTCATTATAATAATTTAGATAAGGTTTTTAAACTCAAAATGATAATTAGTACCCCAACTGCAATCATCATTGGTTTTCTTGGGATTCTGTTTACTAAATAAGCCCCAAGTGGCGCCGCTATAACTCCTCCTAAAATCAAACCAATAATTACCTGCCATCCGTGGATTCCACCAAAAAGCATAAATGTGATTCCACTTGCAAAAGAAACCGCAAATTCTGCTGCATTTACAGACCCAATTGTATAACGAGGATTTCGTCCACGTCCTAATAAAGTAGACGTTACAATTGGCCCCCATCCGCCACCGCCAACAGCATCCATAAATCCACCGAAAGAAGCTAAAAGATCTAAACTTTTAGTTTTCTTTTTAACGATATTCTTTTTTAATGCTTTCTTCATGATAATCACCGCCAAAACAATCATATATACGGCTATAAATGGCTTAATCACATCTCCGTCAATCACATCCGATAACAAATAAGCTCCTGTTATAGAACCTAAAACACCCGGAATCAAAAGGTGTTTCACCAATTTTTTGTTGATGTTTCCAAATCTGTGATGCGAAAGAGCAGAAGCTCCTGTAGTAAACATTTCGGCAACGTGAACACCCGTACTACTAATAACCGGAGGCACTCCATATGCCAATAAAAACGAAGTTGAAGTCGCTCCATATCCCATTCCTAAAGTTCCGTCAACTAATTGAGCAAAAACACCGATACAGAAAAAGATTAAAAATTCCTGATTAAATCCGCTTATAAATCCACTCCAAGAAAACTCATCATAATGGTTAAATACTAGTGTTGATAACAATCCTACTAACAAAACTACAGGGATTAAAACCCACAAACGTTCTGCAAAAGTCGTTTGCGTTTTTATTGCAATATTATTCTCCTTCAATTCTTTGCTCATTTTTTTTAATTTCAACTAATTAATTTATTTTTAAATCTATTACCCTATCGGGATAGTGGATTAAAGTGCAAAAATAATACTTTTTTACTAACTACAAAACTTAATTTTAAATTTATTGCTTAAAAGAGATGTCTGCAAGAGTATTATTTTCTAATATCATTAAGGTATTATCACGCACTTCTGTCATTAATTTATGTACCGAACAATTCACCTCATCTGCACAATCGTCACATTTTTCATAAAAATTATGACTCACACAAGGCAATAATGCAATTGGTCCTTCGAGAATTCGATAGACATGGGCCATATTAATTTCTTTTGGATCTTTTATCAAATAGTAGCCTCCGCCTTTTCCTTTTTTGGCTCCCAAAAAACCAGAGTGGCGCAACAGCAATAAAATACTTTCTAAAAACTTAATCGAAATATGTTCTGCTTTTGCAATTTCAGCAATTTGCACAGGAGTTTGGTCTTCTTGGCGAGCCAAAAAACTCAATGCTTTTATTCCATATTTTGTTTTCTTTGAGAGCATTTTAAAAAAAGATTTATAAATGATATAAAAAAAATACCGATTTTTAATTGACATCAAATTTACAATCAAAAATCGGTATTCTGAAATTTGAATTTTTATGAAAGTGCTTGTTCCAAATCAGCAATTACATCTTTTACGGTTTCTAAACCTACTGAAACACGAACCAATCCATCGGTAATACTAACTGCCAAACGTTCTTCAACAGATAATTTACTGTGTGTAGTAGATGCGGGATGTGTTACAATAGTTCTGCTATCTCCTAAATTAGGTGACAACGAACACAGTTTTATTTTATCCAAGAAAGCTCTTCCTGCTTCAAGACCACCTTTGATTTCGAAAGCAACAATATTACCACCCAATTTCATTTGTTTTTGAGCAATTGTATATTGTGGGTGAGATTTCAAGAACGGATATTTTACCTTATTTACGTTAGGATGTTGTTCTAAAAACTCAGCTACTTTCATCGCATTTTCACAATGTCTGTCTAAACGAATTGCCAAAGTTTCTAAACTTTTAGACAATACCCAGGCATTAAACGGTGATAAAGAAGGACCCGTAAGTCGAGAAAATAAATAGATTTTTTGAATCAATTCAGCATCACCAACAGTTATTCCGCCTAGAACTCTACCTTGACCATCCATTAATTTTGTTGCTGAATGCACTACCAAATGCGCTCCCCATTTAATAGGTTGTTGCAAATAAGGTGTTGCAAAACAGTTGTCGATAACCAAAATCAGATTGTGTTTTTTAGCAATAGCTCCTAGTAATTCCAAATCAATAATATCTATTGCTGGATTCGTAGGCGATTCAGCAAAAAGAATTTTAGTATTTGGTTTGATACAACTTTCAATAGTTTCGGGTTTATTAATATCAAAATAAGTGGTTTCAATCCCCCATTTTGGAAAATAATTAACAAACAAAGAGTGTGTTGCACCAAAAACGCTTCCTGCAGAAACGATATGATCTCCCGAGTTTAACAATGCAGCCAAGGTAGAATATACTGCTGCCATTCCGGATGCAAAAGCAAAACCAGATTCTGCCCCTTCCATTTGGCAAACTTTATCGATAAACTCGTTCGTATTCGGGTTGCTGTAACGGGAATAAATATTCCTGTCTTTCTCTTCAGCAAATGAAGCACGCATGTCTTCGGCATCTTCAAATACAAAACTAGAAGTTAAGTACAAAGGCACGGAATGCTCTAAATATTGAGTGCGTTCTAATTGATTGCGTATAGCTAGGGTTTCAAAACCAAATTCTTGTTCGTTCATTTTTTTTTATTAAAAAGTGTAAAGTATAAGATTTAAAATAATGAAATTAGATTTTGGCTAATTCCACTCCATTCAAAACTACTTTATAATGTATTGTTGCCGTTGGTTCTAATGTTTTTGAAACTGAGCAGTATTTTTCGAAAGAAAGTTGGGCCGCTTTTGCTGCTTTATCTTCTTTAATATTTCCTTCCAGAGAAAAAACCACATAAATATCTTTAAAAGGTTTTGCTTCTCCAACTTGCACGCGCTCTCCTTCAACATCAGCTTTGAAAGAAGTGATTTCCTGGCGTTGCTTCTTTAAAATTGAAATCATATCAATTCCGCTGCAACCAGCAACTCCCATTAAAATTAATTCCATTGGGCTTGGTCCCATATCATTCCCTCCAAAATCAGGTCTGGCATCTACATTTACAATATGTCCACGCTCATTTTTTAATTGAAAATGGAAATTTTCGTTTACTCTGTCTAATGTTATTTTCATTATTGTTTTTTTTTTAAATCTAAAATCCTTACCCTTTATCTGACAACCTCAAGATATCTCCAAAAACACCTCTCGCGGTTACAGCAGAACCGGCACCGGCACCTTGAATTACGATTGGTCTGTCGCCATACGATTCCGTATAAATTTCGAAGAATGAATCAGAACCTTTTAATCCGCCTAAAGCGGTATCTGATGGCACTGAAACTAATTTCACTTCTAGATTTCCTTTATCTCCTTGTAAATCTCCGGATAATTCACCAATGTAACGCAACACGTGATTAGGCGCTTGATTTTCTTTTATAGCAGTATAAATAGGATCAAATTCCTTCAATTTTGTCAAAAATTCCGAAGCGCTTCCTTCACGTAAATGTTCCGGGATTAAATTCTGAATTTCGATTTCCTCAAATTCATTTTGCAAATCTAATTCTCTTGCCAAAATTAATAATTTTCGACCTACATCATTCCCACAAAGGTCTTCTCTTGGATCTGGTTCCGTATATCCGTTATCAATAGCTTCTTTTAAAATGTCACTAAACGGAACGTCTTTTGCAGAGAAATTATTAAACAAATAACTCAATGTTCCGGAGAAAACTCCTTTAATCTTCGTGATATTTTCACCTGAAAGATGCAATAATTTTATTGTGTCAATCAATGGCAATCCTGCACCCACATTCGTTTCATATAAATAGCTCTTTTGATTATCGGCTAGTACTTTTCGTAATTTTTTATAAAAACTATAGCTTAATGTATTGGCTACTTTATTAGACGAAATCAAATCGAAACTGCTTTCTATTAAAGGAATATAATTCTCAACAAAAGTGGCGCTTGCTGTATTATCAATTGCAATTAAATTCTCTAAATGGTGTTCATTGGCGTAAGCAATTACATCTTCTATTGTATAAGAGAAACCATTATTTTGAATTTCATTTCTCCAATTTGGTGTTACTCCATTTTTATTCAACAACACGTTTTTAGAATTGGCTATCGCAAAAACATTCAACTTAATATCTTTTCTTTTTTCGATAGTCGCCGCTGATTCTAAGATTTGATTAATCAAAGTTCCGCCCACTAAACCGTGTCCAAAAATAGCAATGTTTATTTTCTTTGAAACTCCAAAAATCTCTCCATGAATTACATTTAACGCTCTGTTTAATTGTGATTTTTTCACCACCAAACTCACGTTTTTACCTGTTACAGTATTATTGAAAAGAATTGGAACAATTTTATTTTTAATTAAGGCGGTGTATGGCTTATGAAAAGTGCTCAAATCCTGACCGATAATAGAAATTACCGAAACATCATCGGTAATTGTAATTCTATTTACATCTTTAGAATAAAAGTCATTTTCAAACTCTTTCTCTAATTCAATCATCGCTAAAGTGGCTTTGTCAGCGTCAACTACTAAGCCAATTCCTCTTTCGGAAGAACCTTGCGAAATGATACTTACACTAATATTATTATCTCCCATCACACGGAAAATACGGGCGTCAACACCAGTTTTTCCTAACAATCCTCGTCCTTCTAAATTTACCAAAGAAACATTTTCGAGAACCGAAAGCGTTTTGATTCCTTCTTTACTGGCATTAGAACGAATTAATGTTCCTTTGTTTTCATGATTGAATGTGTTTAAAATACGAAGCGGAATATTTTTTTCCAATAAAGGAATAATCGTTTTGGCGTGCAAAATGGTCGCACCAAAATTAGCTATTTCATTCGCTTCATTAAAAGATAAAAAATCAATTTTTTTAGCGTCGGTTACTAATTCCGGATTTGCGGTATAAATGCCGTCAACGTGTGTATAATTTTGAAGCTCTTCGGCGTCAAGGTAATTAGCGATCAAAGAAGCCGTATAATTACTTCCGTTTCTTCCTAAAGTTGTGGTATCATTATTGGTATTTGAACCAATAAATCCAGTGATTATATTTACAGTTTCATTATTTTGCTTGAAAAACTGAATCACGTTTTTCTTCGAAATTTGTTCTAATGGCTGTGCATCTCCAAATTTAGAATCGGTTTTTATCAATTCTCTTGAATCGGCAAATTTAGCATTTACTCCATTTTTTATTAAAATAGCCGTTAGCAATTTTGCAGAAATCAATTCCCCTTTCGATAAAATTTGGTCTTTTATTTTTTTACTGTAATCTCCAATCAGGCTTACTCCTTCAAAAAGTTTTTCTAATACACTGAATTCTTTAGACAAATCTACCTCAGTAAAATCGGATTGTTGGTAGGTTTTAAAATCTTCAAATAACGGTTTGTAATCCCCGTTTATAGCTGCAATTCCTAAAATTTCTTCTAATTCATCCGTTGCATTTCCTCTTGCCGAAACTACAATAGCAATTTCTTCACCTTGATTTACTTTATCCGTAATAATCGTAATCACTTTATTTAAACCTTCTCCGTTGGATAACGATTTACCGCCAAATTTTAATACTTTCATTTTGTGTCTTTTATAAGGTTGTGACTAAAAAATAGCCGACAACAAATTATCTAATTGTTTATATTCTATCAAAAAAGCATCATGTCCATGAATGGATTTTATTTCTTGATACGAAACATTATTTTTATATTTTTTCAACTCTTCATAAGTTGCTTTGTTCTCCTGTGCTGTAAAAAACAAATCAGAATCAATGGCTATAATATGGATATTGGCTTCAATTTTAGCAGCTATTTCTTCAAAAGTGCCTTTATTTCTTGTAATATCTATAGTCTTCAACAATTGATTCATCAGTTTATAAGAGGAAAGTTGAAACCGTTTTTGCAATTTATTTCCGTGATGCCCCAACCAACTTTCTATATTAAAAATGGCTAATTCTTCATTCGTTGTTCTTTGAAATTTTGCTTTGAAAGATTCTGGAGTTCGGTAACACAACATGGCGTGAATGCGGGCGTCTTCAATAGGTTTTAAAGAATTATTGAGTATTTGCTCCTGCAAAAAACAATTAGCAATCAGCCAATCTGTCGATTTCCAATCGGTTGCAATTGGTATTAAATGTTGGGTAATTCTTGGTTCTAATGCGGCCATTTCCCAAGCAATCCCTCCTCCTACAGAACCACCAATAATAGCATAAAGTTGTCTAATTTTAAGACATTTTATTCCATCAATAAAAATTCTGGCAATATCTCTGGCGGTAAAATCTGCATACTTTTCTATTAGAAAACCATCAAATCCGTTTCCTGGAACATTAAAAGCTAAAATGGTATATTTTTGGGTATCGATAGTTTTATTTTCGCCAATTAAATCATTCCACCAGCCGGTTGCGCCCACTACTTGTGAGTTACCCGTCAAGGCGTGATTGACCAAAACTATCGGAGCTGTATGTAATGCCTGTCCAAAAACTTGAAAACTTAAGTTTACGGTAGCATAAAAAGCACCACTTTCGGTAGTGAAATTTTGTAAGGCAATATGAGTTGGTTTATTTTCCAATTTCAAATCTTTTGTGATTTTTGATTTGTGTCTGGAAATATTAGAAAGAAAGCTAGAAGTGAACTAGAAGAATTCTTGTGAGTTATCTTTCCTTTAGTTTCTGAAAAAAATCAAAATAAAGGTAGAATGCAGCACCTTCTTCGATTTACCGAAGGGTTGCTAAGGCTTCATCGGGTCTAATCCCTCTGCCTTTCTTTATAACATTTCAATACGTTTCTGAACTTAAAGGCACAAATTAACCACTATTTTTTTAAACAACCAAATTTTACAGCTGTTGGTTTTTTATTTAAAATTAAAAACAGCATCGAAAAGCGCTTATAAACAGACGCTATCCGTTGCTGTTTTTTTTTAAATTTAGTTATTTTCTAATCTAATTTTTTAGATAAATAACGCTTCATTTTCTTCAGAATACATGTGAAAAAACAAAGAATTAGATACTTTATCAGGAGCCGAAGCTTGTTTTAGATTGATGCCAAACCTTGTACGTGTTATTTCAAAGTGAGGTTGATCTGCAGCATTTGCTTTTGTTTTTCCATTCCAACTTGTAAGAAACTGAATTGCTTTTGAAATATATTTTAATGTTTTCATGATGTTTTATTTTTAGATGTTCTACTTTTTTATAAAACATATTGAATTCAGTTTCCCTAAGTTCAAATATGTTTCTGCTTATACTTTTAAATTTTCGAAAACGGCTTGTAAATCGGCTTTCAAATCTTCGATATCTTCCAGCCCAACCGATAGTCTGATTAAATCTTTGGTCACACCAGTTGCGACCTGTTCTGCATCTGATAACTGCTGATGCGTGGTACTCGCCGGATGAATAATCAATGATTTTGTATCTCCAATATTGGCCAAAAGCGAAAATAATTTCGTTTCATCGGCCACTTTCTTGGCGGCTTCAAAACCTCCTTTTAGACCGAAAGTTAACAAACCGTTTTGCCCTTTAGGTAAATACTGTATTGCCAAATCGTAATATTTACTGGACTTCAATCCTGGATAATTCACCCAAGCAACCGCATCTTGTTTTTCTAACCATTGCGCTAAAGCCAATCCGTTTTCGCTGTGCTTCTGGACGCGAATGGGTAAGGTTTCTAGTCCCTGAATAATCTGAAACGCATTAAACGGACTCAAAGCTGCTCCATAATCCCGCAATCCTTCAATTCGAACTTTAGCAATAAAAGCGGCATTTCCTAGCGCTTCATGATAAACCAATCCGTGATACGCTGCTGATGGTTCCGTAAATTCAGGAAACTTTCCACTACTCCAATCAAATGTTCCTGCATCAATAACTGCACCACCAAGCGACGTTCCGTTTCCTGCAATATATTTAGTCAAGGAATGAATCACAATATTGGCTCCATATTCAATTGGGTTTAACAAATAAGGAGAAGGAACGGTATTATCCACAATAAATGGAACTTTTAATGCTTTGGCTTCCGCCGAAATGGCTTTCAAATCCAAGACATCTAATTTTGGATTTCCTAAAGTTTCTGCAAAAAACACTTTCGTATTTTCATTGGCAGCTTTAGTAAAATTGGAAGCATCAGATGGATCTACAAACGTCGTCGTGATTCCCAATCTTGGCAAAGTGACACTCAATAAATTATAAGTTCCACCGTATAAACTATTGGAGGCAACGATGTGATCTCCTGTTTTTAGCAACACTAATAATGAAGTAGCGATGGCTGCCGTTCCTGAAGCAGTAACCACAGCGGCAATTCCTCCTTCGAGAGCTGCCAATCGTTGTTCCAGAATATCGTTTGTTGGATTATTTAATCGAGTGTAAATAAATCCAGCTTCAGCAAGACCGAATAAATTGGCTGCATGATCCGAGTTATTAAATACATAAGAACTGGTTTGATAAATAGGTACCGCTCTGGTTCCTGCTGTTTTTGTAACGTCGTGTCCTGCGTGTAATGCATTTGTGGCAAATTTTTGAGTGCTCATAATTTTTTTAATTTTTAGATAATTGAATTTATATTTTAAACTGAATTCGTTTCAGTTCCTTTATTTTTAAATTGTTGATTTCCTGATTCTGAAACATCCCGAATTTCGGAATATAAAAACAAAAAACCCTTTTAGAAACGTATCCAAAAGGGTTTTAAGTTGTGTTATAAACTTATACTTTCGGAATCAACAGACACAAATACACATCATGGCTTTTGCACAAATCATCGATTTGACATTACACGTGTTCATTTGTTTTTGTTTTAGATTGTTCATTTTAAGTATTGTTTGTGATTAATATGTTTATAAAAAAAAGCCTCCCATTTTGTGGGAGGCTTTTGCTATATTATTTTGATTTTAATTTAAGCAATAAACAACCCACAGGATTTTTCCTGAATGGCTTTAGACATCATATTGCATACATTAAAATTCATTTTTTTACTTTTTGATAGAACAAATATGCTAATTATTTTTTTATTTTCCAAATCAAATTCAGAAAAATAATTTAAAAAAAATCGATTTTAAAACAACAATTTAATTCTTCATGAGATGATTCTAATTTTTAACACCAAAAAAAAGTTAAGATTAATTTGCAATTCAAAATGGTTTCATACATTTGCACCCGAATACAAGAGGAAAAATTTGAACTGATTGCAACCTCTTCATAATGAAACTAATTCATTATGGATGCTGAAAATTTTTCAGTAGAAAAAATGCTAAAGCAGAAACTCTCCTTTAGTTTATTTTCCAGCAATTTTTCCTCGCTTAATTTTAAAACTATAATTATTATGGCCTATTTATTTACGTCAGAATCTGTAAGCGAAGGACATCCAGACAAAATTGCAGATCAAATTTCGGATGCATTAATTGATAACTTTTTAGCATTTGATGCGGATTCGAAAGTAGCTTGCGAAACTTTGGTAACTACTGGTCAAGTAATATTGGCAGGTGAAGTAAAATCAAATACTTATTTAGATGTACAACAAATCGCTCGTGATGTAATCAGAAAAATTGGTTACACGAAAAGCGAATACATGTTTGAAGCCAATTCTTGCGGAATTCTTTCAGCTATACACGAACAATCAGCCGATATTAACCAAGGTGTTGACAGAGCAAATCCTGAAGAGCAAGGTGCGGGTGATCAAGGAATGATGTTTGGTTATGCCACTAATGAAACAGAGAATTATATGCCATTGGCACTTGATTTATCTCATAAATTATTGCAAGAATTAGCTATTTTGAGACGTGAAAACAACGAAATTACGTATTTACGTCCGGATGCAAAATCGCAGGTAACATTAGAATACAGCGACGATAACAAACCAACTCGTATTGACGCGATTGTTATCTCAACGCAACATGATGATTTTGACGAAGAGGCAGCTATGCTTGCAAAAATCAAAAAAGACATCATCGAAATATTGATTCCAAGAATCATTGCAAAAAATCCAACTCACGCTCATCTATTCAACGATGCAATTCAATACCATATCAACCCAACAGGAAAATTCGTAATTGGAGGACCTCACGGAGACACAGGATTGACAGGAAGAAAAATTATTGTAGATACTTACGGTGGAAAAGGAGCTCACGGTGGTGGTGCTTTCTCAGGAAAAGATCCAAGTAAAGTAGACAGAAGTGCAGCTTATGCTACACGTCATATTGCCAAAAATCTTGTTGCAGCAGGAATTGCCGATGAGATTTTAGTTCAAGTTTCATATGCAATTGGTGTGGCTAAACCAATGGGTATTTTTATTGATACTTACGGAACATCAAAAGTGAATTTGACTAATGGTGAAATTGCTAAGAAAGTAGAAGCTATTTTTGATATGCGTCCTTACTTTATCGAACAACGTTTGAAATTGAGAAATCCTATTTACAGCGAAACAGCAGCTTACGGACACATGGGACGTACACCAGAAACGGTTACTAAAACTTTTTCTGCTCCAGGTGGAAACGAAAAAACGGTTACTGTTGAATTGTTTACTTGGGAAAAATTAGATTTTGTAGAGCAGGTTAAAACTGCTTTTGGATTGTAAAAAATAAATTTTTTATTTGTCTTAAAACCCAGCTCAATCAGATTGAACTGGGTTTTTATTTTTTGCGATACCAACAAACGCAGAAACCAGAAAGAAACAACTACTATCAAAGACTAATAGTTTTGCACTTTTTTTGTAATTTGCTAAAATTATGGGAAAGCTAATTCTATTTTTCTTCTTCACTACAATTTCGATTGCATTTGGACAACACCAAAAGTTACCTGTTTTAAGAATTAATAGCGTAACTATTAATGGTGATCAATTTTTAGGATACGATCAATTTGGTTTTTATTATTCGGTAAAAAATAATGCTTTATCAAAAATAAAAGACAAAGAATCCTTTGAATACAAAAATCCTTCTTTGGGAGAAATCACAAAGGTAGATTTGCAGAATCCGCTTAAGATTGTTGTGTTCTACGAAAATTTTAATAGCGTTGTTTTATTAGACAATCAATTAAATGAAGCTCAAAAAATAAACTTTTCAGAAAATGAGATTCCAATCATGGTTTCAAAAACAGGAATTGCAGCACAAAATAAGTTGTGGATTTACGACAGCTTAAATCAGCAAATTGGACTTTATGATTATTTAAAAAACAGTTATAAATCTATTTCCACTTCATTTCCGGAAAGTATTGAATATTACCAATCTGACTTCAATACTTTTTATTGGATAGACCAAGCGAATAATTGGTATTCCTGTGATGTATTTGGAAAAATTACGTTGAAAGGAATAATTCCTGATTTTGATCAGATAGCAATCAATAATGACCATCAATTTATTTACAGCAAAAATAACATACTCGTTTTTGAAGACTTAGAAAAAGATTTGAAATTTGAAATTGATGTTTTAGAAAAAACGTTTGAAAAATTCTGCTTCAAAGACCAAATTTTATCTATTTTTACATCTGAAGGAATTACAAATTATAAAATCACAACACCGTAATGCACATAGCAGTAGCAGGAAACATAGGTTCAGGAAAAACAACATTAACACGTTTATTGGCTAAACATTTCAAATGGGAACCCCATTTTGAAGACGTAGTTGACAATCCGTATTTAGATGATTTCTACCATCAAATGGAACGTTGGTCTTTTAACTTACAAATTTATTTCTTGAACAGTCGCTTTCGTCAAGTGATGCAAATTCGCGAAAGCGGCAAAAAAATCATTCAAGATCGAACGATTTATGAAGATGCCCATATTTTTGCACCTAATTTGTACGCAATGGGTTTGATGACTAACCGTGATTTTCAGAATTATTCTTCTCTTTTTGAATTGATGGAATCCTTAGTAAAACCACCGGATTTATTGATTTATTTAAGAAGTTCTATTCCTAATTTAGTAGGGCAAATTCATAAAAGAGGCCGTGAATATGAAAACTCCATTTCTATCGATTATTTAAGCCGTTTAAATGAACGTTATGAAGCTTGGATTCATACTTACAGCAAAGGAAAATTATTAATTATTGATGTTGACAATATAAATTTCGTTGATAATCCAGAGGATTTAGGAACTATTCTCAATAGAATTGATGCCGAATTAAACGGATTATTTTAGAAAAAATATAAAGCAAAAAAAATGCCTCATTTTCATGAGGCATTTTTTTTATGAACCTTTACCAAAATTAGAAACTTTGGCAAAGGTTAAAACTATTATTTCAAAGCTTCAACTTTAGCTTTTACTTCTTCAAGTGAACCTTCAAAAACTTGCGTGTTTTCATTTCCGTTTTCTGAGGTAGTTACAGTAGCTTTTGCTTTTCCGTCACTATTGATAATTTGAACTTTAACTTCTTTTTTGAGTTCGCCTTTTTTAGCACAACAAGACATTCCTTTTGGCTCAATAAATTTTCCGTCTGCATCATAATGAGACATACATATTTCTTTTTGCTCAGGAGTGCATCCTTTTTCATCGCACATTTTAGCACATTCGTCTTTGGTCATGGTGGCACATTTGGTCATATCACATTTACCCATCATATTTCCTGCTGAGCATTCCATTTTCACGCCCGCTTTCATACCCGACACTGAATCATGATTGCCATTTCCTAAAATTGGTGCAATTACCAAACCAATCAAACAAGTTAATTTAATCAAAATATTCATAGATGGTCCAGAAGTATCTTTGAATGGATCTCCAACTGTATCTCCGGTTACGGCAGCTTTGTGTGCATCAGAACCTTTGTAAGTCATCTCTCCGTTGATTAATACTCCAGCTTCAAAAGATTTTTTTGCATTATCCCAAGCACCTCCGGCATTATTTTGAAAAACTGCCCAAAGTACACCAGAAACAGTAACTCCGGCCATGTACCCTCCTAACATTTCTGCAATTAATTGGTTATTGTCTCCGTATACTAATTTCCCCAAAAGAACAATAGCAATTGGGAAACCAATCGTCATAATTCCTGGCAACATCATTTCGCGTAATGCGGCTTTAGTAGAAATATCAACACATTTTGCGTATTCCGGTTTTCCGGTTCCTTCCATAATTCCTGGAATTTCTCTAAACTGACGACGCACTTCATATACCATATCCATAGCTGCTTTTCCCACAGAATTCATTGCTAATGCAGAGAAAACCACCGGTATCATTCCGCCCACAAATAACATCGCTAAAACTGGTGCTTTGAAAATATTGATTCCGTCAATTCCTGTAAAAGTCACATAAGCTGCAAATAAAGCCAATGAAGTTAATGCTGCAGAAGCAATTGCAAAACCTTTTCCGGTAGCAGCAGTTGTGTTTCCAACAGAATCTAAAATATCGGTTCTGGTACGCACTTCTTTAGGTAATTCGCTCATTTCTGCAATTCCACCTGCGTTATCTGATATTGGTCCAAAAGCATCAATTGCTAATTGCATTGCTGTAGTTGCCATCATCGCTGAAGCAGCCAAAGCAACTCCGTAGAATCCTGCTAATGCATAAGATGTCCAAATCGCAGCAGCAAATAAAAGTACTGTTGGGAAAGTAGAAATCATTCCTGTTGCCAATCCTGCAATTACATTCGTTCCCGCACCAGTACTTGATTTTTGTACAATAGCCATAACTGGTTTTGTTCCTAATCCTGTATAATATTCGGTTACTGAAGAAATAGCTCCTCCAACAATCAGACCTACTAATGTTGCGTAGAAAACGCGCATTGATGAAATATCTTTAGCTCCTTCACCGAAGAAACTCATTTTCATTGTTTCCGGCAACATATATTGAACTAAAAAATAACAAGCAATCGCAGTTAAAGCAATAGAAACCCAGTTCCCAATGTTTAGCGCTTTTTGAACTTGTGCCTCTTTAGCATTATCATCAGATATTTTTACCAGTAAAGTTCCAATGATAGAGAATAGAATTCCGAAACCGGCAATCGCCATTGGCAATAAAATAGGTCCGATTCCACCAAAAATATCCTGAATGCTTCCACCCATATCTTTGATTACATAATTTCCTAAAACCATTGCAGCCAAAACTGTCGCTACATAAGAACCAAATAAATCGGCACCCATACCGGCAACATCCCCTACATTATCCCCTACGTTATCAGCAATTGTAGCTGGATTACGTGGATCATCTTCTGGAATTCCAGCCTCTACTTTACCTACTAAATCAGCACCAACATCGGCAGCTTTAGTATAAATTCCACCACCAACACGGGCAAACAAAGCAATAGATTCTGCTCCAAGAGAAAATCCTGCTAATGTTTCTAATACTTTAGTCATATCCTCTGAAGAAGTCCAAACTCCATTCATAAAAAACTGAAAGAAAACAATAAAGAATCCTGTTAACCCTAAAACGGCTAAACCAGCAACTCCCAATCCCATCACGGTACCCCCGCTAAAAGAAACTTTCAACGCTTGCGGCAAACTCGTACGAGCCGCCTGTGTAGTTCTAACGTTTGTTTTTGTTGCGATTTTCATTCCCATATTCCCTGCTAAAGCCGAGAAAAATGCTCCAAATACAAAAGCAACAACTATTAAAATATGTGTTGTAGGAACAACGAATGAAATTCCTGCCAATACGATGCTCGCTCCTACTACGAAGAAAGCAAGTAACCTATATTCTGCTTTTAGGAAAGCCAAAGCACCTTCATATATATAATCTGAAATCTCTTTCATTTTACCATCTCCGGCGTCTTGTTTGAGTACCCAAGCTCTTTTAACCCACATGAACAAAAGTCCAATAATTGCCATTACAATTGGCAAATAAATCATAATTGTATTCATAAAAAAATTTTGGTTTTGATTAGTATTACTATAATGTTATGTAACGAATTTAAGCAAAAAAAGCAATACTCATTGTAGAATATTGCTTTTTTTGTAAAAATATATGGGTAAAATTTATTTTATGCTAAATAATCCTTCCGGTTTGTTTTCAATTTCATTGAAACGCTCCGTGCATTCTTTAATAATAGCATATGCCTCATTTACATCTCCCCAACCTTCAACATCTACTACCTTGTTTTCCAAATCTTTGTATACTTGAAAGAAATGCTCAATCTCTTTTAACAAGTGAGGATTGATGTCTGATAAATTTTCTAATGAATTCCAAATTGGGTCTGAAACCGGTACACAAATTACTTTTTCGTCTGGTCCTTTGTCATCTGCCATGTGGAAAACTCCAATTGGCTTCACTTCCATCACACATCCAGGAAAAGTTGGTTCGTTTACCAATACCAAAACATCTAATGGATCTCCATCTAATGCTAAAGTTTCAGGAATAAAGCCGTAATCTGCGGGATACATCATCGATGAGAATAACATTCTGTCAAAACGCATTCTTTTTATTGCAAAATCGTATTCGTATTTGTTTCTACTTCCTCTTGGTATTTCGATTAATACATCGAAAGTTTTTAATTTGTCTGCAGTCATTTTTGTTTAGTCTTTTCTATAATTTGTTTGCAAAAATAAGAAATCTATACGTTTTTACAATTAAAAACGCAGGTTATCTCTTTATTAAGTTTTTTCTTGATTTTATTAATACACAACGGTTCTGTTTCTTTGCTTTAAATAATAATGCCAAAGCAAAAAAGTAGCCACGGAACGATGCGGACTCCATTGCAGAGCATACCTTTCCATTTCCTCTTTGTCATGAATATTCAGCAATTCTTTTATGGTGTTTATTACAGCTATATCGCCAAGTGGAATTAAATCTGGTGCTTGTAAACAAAACATTAAATAAATATCAATCGTCCAATGTCCAATTCCTTTGATTTTAATGAGCTCTTCCCGAACTTCTTGTGCTGATTTAGTTGGCAAACTTTCTAAATCAAGGTCTTTATTTAACAAGGCTGTCGCCAAAGCTTTGATATAAGACGTTTTTTGTCGGCTTACTCCCAGATTCCTAAATTCTTCATCGGAGGATTCAAGTAGTTTTTCCGGTATAAAATGATTGTGCTTAGCTTTTAATTTCAAAAAAGTGGCTTTCGCCGAATCGATAGAAACTTGCTGTTCTAAAATAAGCAATACTAAAGTCTCGAAACCTTGCGGCCGAACTGGAATGACCGGCAATCCGTATTTTTCGACGATGGTCTTAAAAATAGGGTCTTTTTCCGAAAGATAATGGATAGCTTGTTGCATAAACTACTGTTTTTTTAGCCCAGATGGGAACGGCATCCTTTTTATTAGGCGATTTTTATCGCCTAATAAAAAGATATAGTGTACAGCTGGAAATAGCTCCTAGAAATAAAAACCAAACGAACCTTTGATAGCAAATTTCTGTGTGTCCGGCGTATTCAAATAACTGCCTCTCCAAGAGAAATCGATACGAAAGACTTTGAAAATATTTCCTATTCCGGCGTTGTATTCCCAATAAACGTTTTCGGGCGCGTTGTACGGCAAACCTGACGCATTGATAGCTCGATTGGCATCCGAAATGGTTCCGTAAACGCCTTTGACTCCTATAATTTCACGCCAATTTAATTTTCGCATAAATGGAATTCTCGAAAAAAGTCTTCCGTTGAAATTGTGATTCCATTGCAAAGTCGCGTATTGATCGGTTACAAATTCATAAAAATTAAGATTGCTAAATGTGTTTTCGATACTGAAATACGTTTGGTTTCCTGGAATCACGCTCATTAATCCCAAAGGAATGGTCCCGAAGGTTTTACCAGCCTCAAGAATAAAATTTGTACGTCCCAATGGCCCTATTATTATAGGTTGTTTGTAATACAACTGCAGTTTTTCATATTTAAAATCTGAATCTAAAACTCCTTTGAATCCGTGACTGTAGTTCACAAAAAAGCGACTGTATGGACTGTCTACCACATCGCGCTCGACGCCAAAACCAATTGTTTTTCGGTTGGGCATGTACTCAATTTGAATGTTCGCTTCGGATTGTTTTACGTCACTTTTAACCGTTCCTGCAGGATTTGTTGTGCTTGGTAAAGTAGTGTAATAATCTAAACTAAAAATGGGCGAAGCAGATTCCAATGTTCGATAGGAGAATCCCGTTTGGAAAATCAGATTTTTTACAGGTTCTATCTCGAAAGTAAGACTGCTCAAATTAATATTCGTCAATTTGCCATTACTGCCGGTAGAAAATAATGCCGAGGAAGCAAAACTCCTGCCCATGACATCGTTTGTTGTGGTTAAACTGGCGCCTATTTGTTCGATATCGCGTCTATTTCCTCCCGAAAGAATGATTCGATTTTTCTTATCGACCATCCATTTTCCCGAAATTCCATATTTAAATTTATTATCATCAAAACCATATGCGGTGAACGCTTGAACTCGCCAAGGATCATTAGGTCCAAAATACGTTCTTCCGCCTGCTCGCAAACGAACGCCTTCGACTTCATTGAACCCAAAAGAAGAAAATATAGGCCCATAATCAAAGTTCTTAAATTCGACATAACCACTGCCAAGTATCGAAACTAAGCTGTATAATTGTTTAAATTTCTTGACCGTTTGCAAGGTATCCAGCATTTTATAAACCCCTAATTCGTCTTTACTTAAATTTTCAAATCGGTTTTTCTCCCAATATTCGTCGGATTTGTTGTAGACTTCATTATCGCTATAATTAACCTCATCTTTATAAAAAGCAGTAGGTTTTTCGGCATTGAATTTATGGTCTCTATATAAAGTAGTACGTTTTCCATAAACGCCTTTTGATTTTTCTTTTTTGTTTAAAGCAAAATCCGACATCATATAATCCCGGGTCAATAGAAAAACGGAATCGTTCATTACTTCAAATTCCTGCTCAATATAAATGTCTTTTATCCAGTTGATATTGGCACTTTTGGTAACAGCCATATTAATTTTCTTGATGGCATAAGTGGTATCATTTACCCAAAAATCACCTTTAAAAGTCAATTCGTTTTTACGTCTTGGATAAAAAACAATATTATAACACCATTTTTTATCAACGTAAGCGCTGTCTCTCAAAACGTAATTATAAACATCAATACCGGTTTTTGACAACGGACTGGTGAAACTTTTATCAAAAAAAGTAAGGTGATTATCATAAATATTATAGTCCGAATACAAATCTTTTACAAAAGACAAAATTTGCTGATTCCCATTAAAGCCAGACGTTTTATTCGCTTTTATGTTTTCTTTCTGCTTTTTGATTTTGTTATCGCCATATACATCATACAAAGCTTCATTGATAAAGATTGGCAAATACGTTTTACCGGTAATTCGCGAAGTATCTACTTGATTAAAGATAAATTCCATGCCTTTGAAAATCTTATTTTTCATAAAAGCACTATCAATCGTATTCATATCAAACTCTACTTTTTCATATTTTTCCATTTGATATTGATCAAAAAGATACAATCCATTTTTACGCTTTCTCTCCCATATTTTTCTAAGGATATCCAGCGCAGGATTATTCTTTTTTGAAGTTTTACCGGCAAATACCACAACTTCATTTAACGTTTCTGCCTCGCTAAGCTGAATTTTGAAATTGTAATTAACGGGTTTATCCAACGCAATTTCCTTTTCAGAAAATCCTACCGATGATATTATTAAAGAAGTGAATGTTTTTTCAGATTCTATGTAAAACCGACCGTCTTCGTTAGTGACAATTCCTATATTAGAATCTTTAAAAACAACATTGGCATACGGAATAGGCTGATTCGTTTTATCAACAACAATACCGCTGACTTTGGTTTGTGCAAAAAGAAAATTTGCAGAGACAACGAAAAAAAA
The DNA here is from genome assembly GCF_027474525.2 of Flavobacterium lacustre. NCBI lineage: Bacteria > Pseudomonadati > Bacteroidota > Flavobacteriia > Flavobacteriales > Flavobacteriaceae > Flavobacterium > Flavobacterium lacustre. The sequence continues at coordinate 1,502,522 of NZ_CP114882.2, read as the reverse complement.
TAATATAAATAAAGGGGCATTTTTCATTTTCATAATCATTCAAAAAAAAACTTCATCAGAGCTATTCTGATGAAGTTTCAAATATAGTAATTAGATATTTTAGATTATTCAAATTTAAAGATTCAGACTGTTAAAGTTAGCCCAAAAATTAAATCTCAAACACCTATTTTTTGTAAAGTACTTTTTTAACTGCTTTAATTACATCTTCTGAATTAGGCAACCATTCTTTCAATAAAACCGGAGAGTATGGCGCAGGCGTATCAGCTGTTGTAATTCTTTGGATTGGCGCATCCAAGAAATCAAAAGCACGTTCTTGAACTAAATAAGTAATTTCCGAAGAAACACTTGCAAAAGGCCAAGCCTCTTCAAGAATTACCAAACGGTTTGTTTTTCTTACCGAAGTCAATATCGTTTCGAAATCTAAAGGACGAACTGTTCTCAAATCGATAATTTCACATGAAATTCCTTCTTTTGCTAATTCATCAGCAGCAATAAAAGCTTCTTTGATAATTTTTCCAAAAGAAACAATCGTTACATCTGTTCCTTCACGTTTGATATCTGCAACACCAAGCGGAATTGTATATTCACCATCTGGAACTTCACCTTTGTCACCGTACATTTGCTCAGATTCCATGAAAATCACAGGGTCATTATCACGAATAGCTGATTTCAAAAGTCCTTTAGCATCATAAACTGTTGATGGAACTACTACTTTTAGACCTGGAGTATTGGCAAACCAATTCTCTAAAGCCTGCGAGTGTGTTGCTCCCAATTGTCCTGCAGAAGCAGTTGGTCCACGAAAAACGATAGGCACATTAAACTGTCCTCCTGTCATTTGACGCATTTTGGCTGCATTATTAATAATTTGATCAATTCCAACTAAACAAAAGTTGAAGGTCATGTATTCAACAATCGGACGACATCCATTCATGGCAGAACCTACAGCAATACCTGTAAATCCAAGTTCAGCAATTGGAGTATCAATTACTCTTTTTTCACCAAACTCAGCAAGCATTCCTTTAGATGCTTTATAAGCTCCGTTATATTCTGCAACTTCTTCACCCATTAAGTATATCGACTCATCGTGACGCATTTCTTCACTCATCGCTTCGCAAATGGCCTCTCTAAATTGTATCGTTCTCATATTTATATTGTAAGTGTGTGTATTTTTCGAAAAGCAAAAATAAATATTTTAAACCACTTAAAAGCATAAATTACTTTAAAATAATTCCGCTATCTGCTCAACTATTGAGTATATCTGTCTGCACTCATAGAAATTGAATTAAAAATGTTATGATTTTAGTATTTACGAAATCGAAATAGTTGTTAAAATTATTATGCATGCATAGTATATTATTCGAATTATTATTTTAAATTTGTCAAGCATTTTATGAATATCAAAATATATATCTATGAAAATATTAGTTTGCATCAGTCACGTTCCTGATACTACTTCAAAAATCAATTTTACCAATGGCGATTCTGAATTTGATACCACTGGTGTTCAATATGTGATAAATCCCAATGACGAATTTGGCTTAACCCGTGCCATTTGGTTTCAAGAACAACAAGGAGCAACAGTTACAGTTATAAATGTTGGAGGACCAGAAACTGAACCTACCTTAAGAAAAGCATTAGCAATTGGAGCTAATGAAGCAATTCGTATAAATGCCAATCCGGCTGATGGTTTTTTTGTTGCAAAACAATTAGCCGAAGTCATTAAAAATGGTGAATATGATATCATTATCGCCGGAAAAGAATCTTTAGATTATAACGGAGGAATGGTTCCCGGTATGATAGCAGGAATCTTAGGATATAATTTTTTAAATTCTTGTGTAAGCCTAACCGTAGAAGGAACAAACGTAAAAGCAGTTCGTGAAATAGATGGCGGAAAAGAAACTGTTAGTACTACTTTACCTTTAATTATTGGCTGTCAAAAAGGACTTGTCGAAGAAAAAGATTTACGTATTCCGAATATGAGAGGAATTATGACAGCTAGAACAAAAACACTTTCAATAGTAGAACCTATTGCTGCTGCAGTAAACACAAAAGCGGTAAAATTTGAAAAACCAGCCGCAAAATCAGCGGTGAAGTTAATATCTTCAGACAATTTAGATGAACTAATCAACTTATTACACAACGAAGCTAAAGTAATATAATTTTAAATTATGAATTTTAAATTAACGTTCTCAAACACATTTAAAATTTATAATTCAACGTTTAAAATAAAAAATTATGTCAATATTAATATACGCAGAATACGCAGAAGGAAAATTCAAAAAAGTAGCTTTGGAGTTAGCATCTTATGCAAAAAAAGTAGCTGAAACTTTAGGAACAACAGTGACAGCTGTAACCATCAATGCTGGAGACGTTTCTGAATTGTCAAAATACGGAGTTGATAAAGTTCTAAAAGTAAATAATGATAAATTATCCGGTTTTACGGCCAAAGCTTATGCAGATGTAATTAAACAAGCAGCACAAAAAGAAGCCTCAAAACTAATTTTACTGTCATCAACAACAGATAGCTTATACCTTTCATCACTTGTAGCAGTAGCTTTAGAAGCTGGCTTTACATCGAACGTGGTTGGATTACCAGTCAGCACTTCTCCTTTTCAGGTAAAAAGAACTGCTTTTTCAAACAAAGCTTTTAACACAACAGAAATCACAACCGATATAAAAATTCTTGGTCTGGCCAAAAACTCATATGGTATTTTCGAAAACGCATCTACTTTAACTCAGGAAGATTTCAACCCAACAATTGGAGAGAATGATTTTGGTGTAAAAGTAGAATCAGTAGAAAAAGGTTCCGGAAAAGTCTCTATTGCCGATGCAGATATTGTAGTTTCTGGCGGACGCGGATTAAAAGGTCCTGAAAACTGGGGAATGATTGAAGAATTAGCATCAGTACTTGGAGCTGCAACTGCATGTTCAAAACCAGTTTCGGATTTAGGCTGGAGACCTCACGGAGAACACGTTGGGCAAACCGGAAAACCAGTGGCTACCAATTTATACATCGCCATAGGAATTTCAGGAGCAATACAACACATTGCAGGAGTGAATTCATCTAAAGTAAAAGTAGTCATTAACAGTGATCCTGAAGCACCTTTCTTCAAAGTAGCCGACTACGGAATAGTAGGTGATGCCTTTGAAATTGTGCCTAAATTAATTGAAAAATTAAAAGCATTTAAGGCTCAGCATTCTTAATTTAAAATATTTTTATTACCAATTATAGCTGCCAAAAATGAAGATAATCGTATCTTTGTTTTAGGTAGCTTTTTTGTTTGCTGTTTTTTGATTAAAATTGCACTTTTTCTCAGAAACCATAAACTCCTAAACAAAGCACCAAATACTTTTCATATAAAAAACATGAGCTTAGTTAAATTATCTATAAAAGGAATTTCTTACAGTCAAACTCAAAACGGAGCTTATGCATTGATTTTGAACGAAGTTGACGGCGAAAGAAAATTACCCATTGTCATCGGTGCTTTTGAGGCGCAGTCTATTGCTATTGCGTTAGAAAAAGAAATAAAACCTCCTCGCCCTTTGACACATGATTTATTCAAAAATTTTGCTGACCGGTTTGATATTGTAGTAAAACAAGTGATTATTCACAAATTAGTAGACGGTGTTTTTTATTCCAGCATCATTTGCGAAAGAGATAAAATTGAAGAAATAATAGATGCTCGTACTTCTGACGCTATTGCTTTGGCTTTGCGATTTAATGCTCCCATTTTTACCTATAAAAACATATTGGACAAAGCAGGAATTTATTTAAAAACAAACCTCAACGACAGCAATAAAGATTCTCAAGAAATTGACGACGTGCTTTCTAACCCTGAAACTTTTGGACAAGAAGTAGAAAGTAATGAATCTGGCAGCACCTATTCTAAACACAGTTTAATTGAATTGAACGAACTACTTTCGCAAGCTGTTGAGCATGAAGATTACGAAAAAGCAGCAAAAATCCGAGACGAAATTTCAAAAAGAGAATCATAATAGTTTAATCCCGTGATTTGTTTAATAATTTTATTCCTTAAACAAATTGATAAATTTAACGATTAAACAGCTTAACGATTAAACATAAATGAAGCAATATTTAGACTTAGTACAACACGTTATGCAAAACGGTTTTCAAAAAGGAGATCGGACAGGAACGGGAACAAAAAGTGTTTTTGGTTATCAAATGCGTTTTGATTTAAATGAAGGTTTTCCAATGGTAACCACCAAAAAATTACATCTAAAATCTATTATTTATGAATTGCTTTGGTTCTTGAAAGGTGATACAAATATCAAGTATCTTCAAGAAAACGGCGTTAAAATATGGGATGCTTGGGCTGATGCCAATGGCGATTTAGGACCAGTTTATGGTCACCAATGGCGCAATTGGAACAGTGAAGAAATTGATCAGATCACCGAATTAATTACCGAATTAAAAACGAATCCAAACAGTCGAAGAATGCTGGTTTCAGCTTGGAACCCATCCGTTCTGCCTGATACCAAACTATCATTTGATGACAATGTAGCCAATAATAAAGCTGCTTTACCACCGTGTCATGCGTTCTTTCAGTTTTATGTGGCTGACGGAAAATTGTCCTGCCAATTGTATCAACGTAGTGCCGATATTTTCCTGGGAGTTCCTTTTAATATCGCTTCTTATGCACTGCTAACAATGATGATCGCTCAAGTTTGCGAGTTAAAAGTAGGTGAATTTGTCCATACTTTTGGCGACGCACATATTTACAACAATCATTTTGAACAACTCGAATTACAATTATCACGTGAACCAAAACCACTTCCAAAGATGATTTTGAATCCGGAAATAAAAAACATTTTCGATTTTGATTTTGATGATTTCACTTTAGAAGGATATGACCCACATGCTGGCATTAAAGGCAGCGTTGCAGTATAATCATTGCATCCAAAAAATTAATCGAAATAACTAATAAAAAAAAATCCGCTTTGCAGCGGATTTTTTTATGATTACAATAGTAAAAGACTATTTTCTGCTCCAGCAAAATCATTCCAAATATAAGAATCTGCTTCTGGCTCATTTACAAAAGCTCCATCTATAATATATTTAAATTCGTAAGATGTATCTTTGTTTAAATCATACGTTACTTTAAAAGTACCGTTTTTTAACTTGCTCATTGCTCCTGCTTCTGCACTCCAGTTATTAAAATCTCCAACAACAGATACTGCGGCAGCATCCTTTGCATCTACTGAGAACGTAACTTTACAAACTGGTTTTGTTTTTATAAATTGTTTCTTTATTGACATAACTATTTCATTTTTAGATTTATGGGACAAAGGAAACAAAATCATTTGACCCCACAAAGAACCGACAGAAGTTTTAGGATAATGACAAAAACTTCCTTAATTTTTAGCTGTATTCGTACTTTATAGCTTTATTATTTTGGTTTCCGAAATAAGAAATCCTTTTCGGACTAAATATTTAATAATCAAAAGAATGTCTTTTCAAAATAAATTTTACCTTTATAGACTAAAATAACAGGAATGGAAAAAGAACAACACGAACAGTATGAGTATGCCAGAAGACGAATTAAACAAAAAAAACGACTTTATTTTCATTTTGTTTTGTTACTCATTGGGAGTTTATTTTTATTTATAGCTCATAATTTTTTTGATCTTGGCATCAATTCAGACTGGCACCTGTGGCTGATTACCTTATGGTTTTTTATATTCATTTTACATTTTATAAAAGTGTATATTACAGATCGTTTTATGAATAAAAACTGGGAAAGAGATCAAATTGACCGCCTTGTTACTTTACAACAAAAAAAAATTGACCATTTACAAACAAAAATAAACGAAGAAACTTCAATATAAACACAAGAGAATATGATTGTAATGATTGCGGCAGTTGCTGAAAATGATGCCTTGGGAAAAAATAACGAATTAGTTTGGCACCTTCCAAATGATTTCAAAAGATTCAAAGGTCTTACCTCCGGACACCATATCATCATGGGAAGAAAAACATTTGAAAGTTTCCCTAAACCATTACCAAACAGAACCCATATCGTAATCACCAGACAAAAAGAGTATCATCCAGAAGGCTGTATTATTGTTGGAAGTATGGAAAAAGCAGTTGCTGTTTGCCCTGAAAATGAAATTTCTTATATTATTGGCGGAGGAGAAATTTATAAATTAGGACTTCCGTTTGCAGATAAAATCGAAATTACCAGAGTACATGGCATTTTTGAAGCCGATGCTTTTTTTCCAGAAATCAATCTTGAAGAGTGGGAAATAATAGAATCTGTATTTAACGCTAAAGATGAAAAACATCTTCATGATTACACCTACGAAACTTTCGTTAGAAAATAAAAAAAACATCCTAATTAAAGGATGTTTTTACAATGATTTGGGAATCAGCTTACTCTTGAAACAGTATTTGATAACATAAAATAAAAATTACAAATACTAATAAAACTCCAGAACTGAAGATTATCAGATTTGAAACTCTTTGAGAATACATCTCAAAGAAGCCTTTAATACCAAATACCACGAAGGTACTAAAGACGAAAAAAATTAAAATTTCCAAAAACAAATTTAATCCTAAGAACGTATTTTGCGCTTTAAATAAAGTACTATTCATAAAAATAATACCCTCAAAACAGCTTACAAGAACAAATGAGATAAGTAACGCAAGAACTATCCATTTGATTTGAGCTATTGACTCCCTATTAATCATTGAAGAATTTTTAAATTTCTATGTGGTAAAATTGAACAATAAAAACTTCACTCACAATACCCACTTTTAGTGATATTTCATTTATTTTTCATTTTTATTTTTTTCACGCAAAAACAACTACTTGCTATTTAAAATAAAGTTGCACCCAAGCAACAAAACCCATTTATAATTTATACAGTTTATAGTATATTTGTACAAATAAAAAAAATGTCTGAAAAAATTACTCCCTATAAAAATTCCTCTCTAGGAAAAAAAGAGCAAGTAGCTCAAATGTTTGATACCATTTCCGGAAATTACGATAATTTAAATCGCGTTATCTCTTTTGGGATTGATGTAAAATGGCGTAAAAAAGTCTTGAAAATGGTTTCTAAAACGAATCCAAAAACAATCTTGGATATCGCTACCGGAACTGGAGATTTAGCCATATTGATGGCACAAACTAATGCAGAAAAAATTATTGGATTAGATATTTCTGCAGGAATGCTTGAAGTAGGAAAGAAAAAAATTGATGCAAAAAACCTATCTAATACCATAGAAATGGTTCTTGGAGATTCTGAAAAAATGCCTTTTGAAGACAACTATTTTGATGCAATCACTGTCGCTTTTGGTGTTAGAAACTTTGAAACACTTGAAAAGGGATTAGCTGAAATCTTAAGAGTGTTAAAACCAAACGGCCTTTTTGTAATACTTGAAACTTCGGTACCGGATAAAACGCCGTACAAACAAGGATACTCTTTTTACAGTAAAAACATCCTTCCACTTATTGGAAAATTATTTTCTAAAGACAATGTAGCCTATGGTTATTTGTCGGAATCGGCTGCTGCATTTCCTTATGGAGAAGCTTTAAACAATATTTTGAGAAAAATTGGGTTTATAGATGTTATTGCGTTGCCACAAACATTTGGCGTAGCTACAATCTATTCAGCTTCCAAGAAATAATATGAAAAAATTTGTCTTTTTACTCCTGCTTTCCTTAACAATAAAAGGACATGCTCAGTTTACTAAAAGTATATTCAGCAAAGATCCAATTATCAATCTGGAAACGTGGCAGCAGCAAAGGCTTTATTTTGGATTTTATTTAGGATTTAATTCCTATGATTTTAAGATGGATTACAAAACAGTTGGACCCGATATTCAGGTAAAAAAAACAACTGGATTTAATGTAGGACTTGTTGCTGATTTGAAACTTCAGGAATACATCAACTTGAGGTTTGAGCCTGGACTTTATTACACAAAAAGAGATTTATTTTACCCAAATTTCACCACCGAAAATGATGCATTGAGAGAAGTAAACAGCACTTATATTCATTTTCCTTTATTATTAAAATTCTCCTCTTTAAGAACAGGAAACGTTCGTCCATATTTGTTAGGCGGACTTTCGGCAACTTTAAATTTATCCAGCAATTCAAAATCTTTAGATGATAATTTAGAGCAACGCTTTAGAGTAAAAGCCTGGACACCCAATTATGAGTTGGGATTTGGCATTGATATTTTCTCGGAATATTTTATTTTATCACCATCAATCAGAGGTGTTTTCGGACTTAATGATGAATTAATTCGGGATAAAGATCCGGCAAGTCCTTGGACAGGCAACATCGAATCGATGAAATCGAGGGCTATTTTTATCAATTTTACGTTTCACTAAAAGGATTCATAACCGTTTTTTATTCTGATAAAAAGCAAATTACCTTCTAAATTCGCTCAAAATAATTGCAGTGGCTGTAGCTACATTTAAACTTTCCGTTTTTTGAAGATTTCCAAAACGAGGAATCGTAAGCCTATTTTGAACTAATTGCTCTAATTCACTCGAAATTCCATTGGCTTCATTCCCCATAATAATGATTCCTTCTTGAGGCAAATCACATTTATATATGTTTTCACCATCCATAAAAGTGCCAAAAACCGGAAGTTTTACATGAGCAATAAACCCATTCAAATCAACATAATTTACATTGACTCTCGTAATGGAACCCATAGTAGCTTGAACTACTTTTGGATTATAAATATCAACCGTTTCTTTAGAACATATTAATTGCTCTATACCAAACCAATCACACAACCGCAATATGGTACCTAAATTTCCCGGATCGCGAATACTATCCAAAGCCACGATTAATCCTGACTCGATTATTGCTTTTTCTTGTGGCATTTTAAAAATTGCCAAGCAAGAATTAGGAGTTGTCAACGCACTGATTTTTTTTAATTCACTATCAGAAATCAACGTTTTATTGGCAGCAATAACTTCTTCAAAATCGTCTTGGATAGTGTACAAATGTTCCAGTTCAAAGTTAGATTGCACTAACTCTTGAATACACTTTACGCCTTCAGCAAAAAACAATTGATTGGCAATTCGCTGTTTTTTTTGATGTAAACCTGATATAAACTTTATTTGGTTTTTACTAAGCATAAAATAATGTACTTTTGAATTAAATATTTTAGAAACTTGAAAAAGAATTCCACAAAAATAACAGCATTTCTTCTAATTGCAATACTAATTTGCGCATGTAATGCTGTAAAAAGAGTTCCTGATGGCAAAAAACTGCTCATTAAAAACCAAATTTCAGTAAATAATAAAAAGATTACCGACGAAAATGTTTTCAATCAGTTGTATCAAAAACCGAATGGAACCTTATTAGGATTTCGTTTGCGATTGAACATGTACAACATGGCAAATCTAAATCCGGATTCTACTTATCAAGCAAAATTTACCAATAATCCTGGCAAATATGAACGTCAATCTAAATGGCTTTCATCAAAACAAGTGGATCGATTAGGGAAATCTTTTTTTTATCATGGCATTCATGATTTTCTAAAAAAAACAGGAGAACCTCCCGTAATTATTGATCAAACAAAAACGGAAAAATCCCTTTTACGATTAAAATATTATTATTTTAACAACGGCTTTTTTAATGTCACTACCAATTATGAAATGGATTCGATAAGTGCCAAAAAAGCAAAAATTAAATATGCTATAACTACCGGAAAAGCATATACTTTAGATACAATAAAAACAACTATTGCAACTCCAGTATTAGACTCCTTGTATGAAGTTAATAAATCTAATACGTTTTTGAAATCCGGAAATCAGTACAAAACAGAAGATTTTGAAGAAGAAAAAAATAGAATCACCACTAATTTCAGAAACAACGGTGTTTATTATTTTCAACCCAATTATGTGACTTTTGATATTGACACAATCAAAAAAGTGAATCAGGCTAATATTGATTTAATTATAAACAATTATACGTATCAGGAAAGGGATTCCAGCAGAACAGAACCTTTTAAAATGTATAAAATAAGTGATGTGAATATCTATACTGATTATTCTCCTTCGGACAAAGATTTAAAAATCACAGACAGCACAACTTTTAATAACTTTAATCTCTACAGCAAAGAAAAATTAAAATACAAACCACACGCTATTACGGACGCTATTTTTATTACCAAAGGAACCTTATTTGCTGATTATAAAACGGTGCTGACAACCCGTTATTTGAACAATCTTAAAGTTTTTAATTATCCGTCGATACAATATGAAGTGGATAAAAGAGACACAACGGCTCAATCCCTGATTGCAAAAATATATTTAACACCCAGAAAAAAATACAGCTTCAATACCACATTTGACGTCACACATTCTAACATCCAAGATTTTGGAATCGGAGCGAGTGTTTCCGAAACTGTTCGAAATATATTCAACGGAGCCGAAACATTAGAAATTGCTACACGTGTAAATATTGGATCCTCAAAAGATTTAGCCAATCCGAACAATACTTTTTTTAACGTTTCAGAATACGGAGTTGATTTAAAATTAAATTTTCCTAGGATTTTTATGCCTTTCAAAACCGAAAAAATCATTCCAAAAAGCATGATTCCGTCAACGCTCATTACAACCGGTTTTGCCAAACAAAGGAATATTGGTTTAGATAAAGAAAATTTTACCGGCGCATTATCGTATAATTGGAATCCTAAGAGAAATAACACGGCCCGATTTGACCTCTTCAACGCTCAATTTGTTAGGAATCTGAACCCTAAAAACTATTTCAACGTATACAGTTCTTCCTATGATGCTTTGAACAAAATAGGAAAATCCTACAATCAAAATGCTCTTTATTTTGACAACATTGATGATAAAAATTTAATTATAGAATCAGGAACAAAAGGTTTCACAAGCGATGTTTTGTCAGGAAATACAGCCTTAAAACCAACAGATGCAGAATACCAATCAGTAGAAAGTATAGAAGAAAGAAGAATTCGACTTTCCGAAAATGATTTTATTCTCGCCAGCAGTTTCACCTTTACCAAAACAACCAAAAAAGATTTATTAGACAATAATTTTTATTTGTTTAGAACCAAAATTGAGTCAGCCGGCTCTTTACTATCCTTAATTTCGAATACAGGAAACCTTCCAAAGAATCAAAACGGGAATTATGAAATATTCAATTTAGAATATTCAGAATACCTCAAAACAGAATTTGATTACATTAAACATTGGGATTTGACCAAAGAAAAAGTATTTGCAATAAGAACCTTTTTTGGAATTGCAATTCCTTTTGGCAACTCAGATTATATTCCGTTTTCACGAAGTTACTATTCCGGAGGTTCAAATGACAACAGAGCTTGGCAACCTTACGGTTTAGGTCCAGGAAGTACCGGCGCCATCAACGACTTTAATGAGGCTAATATGAAAATTGCTATCAGCGGAGAATTTAGATTTAAAGTTTTTGGCAGTCTTAAAGGAGCATTATTTGCCGATGCAGGCAATATTTGGAATGTACTTGATAATGTTGTGGATGAAAAAGCAACTTTTACAGGATTTAAAGATTTAAAAGATATCGCATTAGGAACTGGATTTGGTTTGCGCTATGATTTAAGTTTTTTTGTCATTCGCTTTGATTTAGGATTTAAAACCTACAATCCAGCCTATGAAAATGGAGACCGATGGTTTAAAGAATATAATTTTGGGCATTCAGTTTTAAATTTTGGAATAAATTATCCGTTCTAATGCTAATTAATTCTTATTTTTGCAAACTAAAAACTAAAAAAACAATTTAAATAAATTACAATGGCACACAACATAAAACCGGGCGTAGCTACAGGAGACCAAGTACAGGAAATTTTCAATTATGCAAAAGAAAAAGGTTTTGCACTTCCAGCTGTAAATGTTACAGGATCAAACACAATCAACGGTGTTCTTGAAACAGCCGCAAAACTAAATGCTCCAGTTATTATTCAATTCTCTAACGGAGGAGCACAATTTAATGCAGGAAAAGGACTTTCTAATGCAGGTGAAAAAGCAGCTATCGCTGGTGGAATCGCTGGAGCCTTACATATTCACACATTGGCAGAAGCTTACGGAGCAACTGTAATTTTACATACTGACCACTGTGCAAAAAAATTATTACCTTGGATTGACGGTTTATTAGATGCATCTGAAAAACATTTTGCTGAAACAGGAAAACCATTGTTTTCTTCTCACATGATTGATTTATCAGAAGAGCCAATCGAAGAAAATATCGAAATCTGTAAAGGATATTTGGCTAGAATGAGCAAAATGGGAATGACATTAGAAATCGAACTTGGAATTACAGGTGGTGAAGAAGATGGTGTTGACAACTCTGATGTTGACAGTTCAAAATTATACACTCAACCTTCTGAAGTATCTTATGCTTACGAAGAATTATCAAAAGTAAGTCCTAAATTTACAATTGCAGCTTCTTTTGGAAACGTTCACGGTGTTTACAAACCAGGAAATGTAAAATTGACTCCAAAAATCTTAAAAAATTCTCAAGATTACGTTCAAGACAAATTCAAAACAGGATCAAATCCAGTTGATTTTGTTTTCCACGGTGGATCAGGTTCTACATTAGAAGAAATTAGAGAAGCTATTGGTTACGGTGTTGTAAAAATGAACATTGATACCGACTTACAATTTGCATTTACTGAAGGTATCCGTGATTATATGGTTAAAAACATTGAGTACTTAAAAACTCAAATTGGTAACCCAGAAGGATCTGATGTTCCAAACAAAAAATATTACGATCCAAGAAAATGGTTACGTGAAAGTGAAATTACATTCAACGCAAGACTTGAACAAGCTTTTGCTGACTTGAATAACGTAAATACTCTATAATTTTAGATTTAAGTGTTTAGAGTTTTGATTTTATAATGAAGTCAAACTTTAAATTTTAAATCCATTTTAAAAAATAGATTTTGGATTCGTTCTGAAATCTATTTTTTAATCTAAAATCTAAATCTACATTCTAAAATTTAAAAAATGGCTTGGTTTAAAAGAAAAGAAAAAGGAATTACTACTGCTACCGAAGACAAAATGGATGTTCCAAAAGGTCTGTGGTATAAGTCTCCAACTGGAAAAATCATTGATGCCGATGAACTTGCACGCAATTTGTATGTAAGCCCTGAGGATGATTTTCATGTTAGAATTGGAAGTGACACTTATTTTGAAATTTTATTCGACAATAATGAATTTGTGGAATTAGACAAAAACATGACTTCTAAAGATGCTTTGCATTTTGTGGATACCAAAAAATATGCAGATCGATTAAAAGATGTCATGGAAAAAACCAAACTTAAAGACGCTGTGCGTACTGGAGTTGGCAAATCTAAAGGTAAAGACGTTGTGATTTGTTGTATGGATTTTGCTTTTATTGGAGGTTCAATAGGAGGCGTTGTTGGAGAAAAAATAGTACGTGGAATTGACCATGCTATCAAAAACAAAATGCCTTTTGTAATGATTTCAAAATCTGGCGGAGCTCGTATGATGGAAGCTGCTAATTCTTTGATGCAACTGGCAAAAACCTCTGTTAAGTTGGCACAACTTGCCGAAGCTAAATTACCTTATATTTCATTGTGTACAGACCCTACAACAGGAGGAACAACCGCTTCTTACGCAATGCTTGGAGACATAAACATCTCTGAACCTGGTGCTTTAATCGGATTTGCCGGACCTAGAGTTGTGAGAGATACCACAGGAAAAGATTTACCGGAAGGATTTCAAACTGCAGAGTTTCTTCTTGAACATGGTTTCTTAGACTTTATCACACCAAGAAAAGAATTAAAAGACAAGATTAACTTGTATATTGATTTAATTCAAAACAACAATATTAGATAAATTTAAATCTCGAGCAATCGGGATTTTTTTTGGTTTCAATATTAAAATAAAAATGCTCCAGAAATTGTATTCCTGGAGCATTTTTATTTTTCTTATATCATTACATTCCGGTCCTGATGGCCTCAACAGGATCTAATTTCGAAGCGGTTATCGCTGGTAATATTCCTGATATTAATCCTATTATAGCGGCCAATCCCGTTCCTAAAAGAATATTTCCCATTCCCAAAACAAATTCAAAATCTAATACTTTTGTCAAAACAACGGAGATTATCCAAACTAAAAACAAACCAATAATTCCACCAATTACAGAAAGTATTATTGCTTCGAACAGAAACTGAAACAATATAAATCGATTTTTAGCACCCAACGACTTTTGAATTCCTATTAAATTTGTACGTTCTTTTACAGAAACAAACATAATATTAGCAATCCCAAAACCTCCTACAAGCAAAGAAAAACCACTGATTACCCATCCTACTAAATTCATTTGCCCTACAATACCGTCAATCAAATCAGTGAATCCGGACAAGACATTGATGAAAAAATTGTCAATTTCATCCGTTTTCATTCCTCTGTAATTCCTTAATTTTTGGGCAATTTCAGCTTTAAAGGCATCCATGTCAATCCCTTTTTGAGGCTTTATGAGAATCACTGGCGTCATCGCATCATTATTATCTCCATATAATCTTCTTAAAAAATTAACCGGTAAAAAAACAGACGTGTCATTACTATCGCCAAACATTCCAGCCCCTTGCTTTTTCAACATTCCAATAACCGTAAACCGTTGTCCATACAACCGAATGTTTTTACCTATTGGTTCGCTTTCGCCAAAAAGTCCTTTGGCAATTTCGTATCCCAAAACAATTACGGCAGCCCCGGAATTTGACTCGGATTCGTTATAAAATCTTCCTTTTTCAAACTCAAGACCTTGAATTTCTATAAATTCATGAGAAACAGGAACAATATTTACGTCACTAACGGATTCAGATTCAAATTTCATGGATTCTCTGTTTACAAAAAACTGAAATGCCATTTGGTCTAAATCATTAACAGAACTTTTCAGGTATTCATACTCATCATATTTAACATCCGGAAACTGTTCTCTTTTCCATTGCGGAATTTCGGAAGGACCAAAAGAAAATCGCATCAAATAAATAGTGTTTTTATCTAAACTGCTCAAGTCTTTTTTTATTTTTCGGTCTAAAGAATCAACTGCAGCCAAAACTGCTATAATCGAAAAAATACCAATGGTAACTCCTAATAAAGAAAGTAAAGTTCTCAATTTATTGTTGCGTAATGCATTCATTGCAAAACCAAAACTCTCTTTTAATAATCGAAGATAGACCAACATATACTTTAAATTTGTGTTAAGGTAAATTTCTATAAATTTTATTCAAAAACCTAATAAAAATCCACATACACATTGGTGTGATTTTTTAAAATAATGTTACACAAATTGATTGAATTTTATAATCAAAAAAAAACTATTTTTGCACTTTATAATTTTAACTACACGATGAGTACAACTAAAACAATTCAATCCGCATTAATTTCAGTATTTTCAAAAGAAGGTCTTGAGCCAATAGTACAAAAACTACATTCACAAAACGTTACTTTATATTCTACTGGCGGAACCGAAGATTTCATAAAAAACTTAGGAATTCCTGTAATCCCAGTTGAAGACGTTACTTCTTACCCATCTATTCTTGGGGGTAGAGTAAAAACATTACACCCAAAAGTTTTTGGAGGAATATTAAACCGTCAAGACAACGAAAGTGATGTGCAACAAATGCAGGAATACAACATTCCACAGATTGATTTAGTAATTGTTGATTTATACCCATTCGAAAAAACAGTTGCTTCAGGAGCAAGTGAGTCAGCTATTATTGAAAAAATAGATATTGGTGGTATTTCCTTAATTCGTGCTGCCGCAAAAAACTTTAAAGACACCGTAATTGTAGCCTCAGTTGATGAATACAGTTTACTTTTGGACTTAATTACCAATCAAAACGGAGCGACAACTCTTGCAGACAGAAAATTATTAGCTACAAAAGCTTTTCATGTTTCTTCTCATTACGACAGCGCTATCTTTAATTATTTCAACACAGACGAAACTATTTATAAACAAAGTATTGCTAATGGTCAAATCTTACGATATGGAGAAAACCCGCATCAAAAAGGATTTTTCTTTGGTGACTTTGAAGCTATGTTTAATAAAGTACACGGAAAAGAATTATCATATAACAACTTACTTGATGTAGATGCTGCCGTGAATTTAATTAATGAATTCAAAAACGACGGTCCAACTTTCGCTATTTTGAAACACAACAATGCTTGTGGATTAGCCAGCAGAAATACGATTAGCGAAGCCTATTTAGCTGCTTTGGCTTGTGACCCAACTTCAGCTTTTGGTGGTGTTTTGATTGCAAATACAAAAATTGATGTTGCAACAGCAACCGAAATAAATAAATTATTCTGCGAAGTAGTTATCGCGCCATCTTATGATGCTGAAGCTATTGCCATTTTGGAAGAAAAGAAAAACAGAATTATTTTAATTCAAAATGAAGTAGCCTTACCACAAAAACAAGTTCGTACCTGCCTAAACGGAATTTTAGTTCAGGAAAGAAACAATATCACCGACAATAAAGCAGACTTAAAGACCGTTACTATAACAGCTCCTACTGAACAAGAAATTGAAGATTTGATTTTTGCTTCGAAAGTTTGTAAAAACACCAAATCGAATACGATTGTTTTTGCAAAAAACGGAACCTTAATTTCATCTGGAACAGGACAAACTTCTCGTGTTGATGCTCTGTTGCAAGCGATTGAAAAAGCAAAAACTTTTGGTTTTGACTTACATGGTGCTTCAATGGCAAGTGATGCCTTCTTCCCTTTCCCTGACTGTGTTGAGATTGCAAAAAATGCAGGAATAACAGCTGTAATTCAGCCTGGAGGTTCTATTAAAGACCAATTAAGCATTGATTATTGTAACGAAAATAAACTTGCAATGGTATTTACTGGAACGCGTCATTTTAAACATTAATTTGTTTAACTTTGTGCTTTACTTATTTATAACTTTTTAAACCCTTAAAAGACTTATGGGATTTTTTGATTTCATGACCGAGGATATTGCGATAGACCTTGGTACCGCTAACACTTTAATCATTCATAATGATAAAGTTGTAATTGACAGCCCATCTATAGTTGCCCGAGACAGAGTTTCGGGAAAAATCATTGCTGTTGGTAAAGAAGCCAACATGATGCAGGGTAAAACACATGAAAACATTAAGACGATAAGACCTTTGAAAGATGGTGTAATTGCAGATTTTGATGCTTCCGAAAAAATGATAAGTATGTTTATAAAAAGCATACCTGCATTGAAAAAAAGAATGTTTACTCCCGCATTACGAATGGTTGTTTGTATCCCTTCCGGTATTACCGAAGTGGAAATGAGAGCTGTAAAAGAGTCTTGTGAAAGAGTAAACGGTAAAGAAGTTTATTTGATACACGAACCTATGGCTGCGGCTATTGGTATTGGTATTGACATCATGCAACCTAAAGGAAACATGATTGTAGATATTGGTGGTGGAACAACTGAAATTGCTGTAATTGCATTAGGCGGAATTGTATGTGACAAATCGGTAAAAATTGCCGGTGACGTATTTACAAATGACATTGTATATTACATGCGTACCCAACACAACCTTTTTGTTGGAGAAAGTACTGCTGAGAAAATAAAAATACAAATTGGAGCTGCTATCGAAGATTTAGAAACCCCTCCAGAAGACATGTCAGTCCAAGGTAGAGATTTATTGACAGGAAAACCAAAACAAGTTGAAGTTTCATACAGAGAAATTGCAAAAGCATTAGACAAATCTATTCAAAGAATTGAAGATGCTGTAATGGAAACTTTATCTCAAACACCTCCGGAGTTAGCAGCGGATATCTACAATACAGGAATTTATCTTGCAGGTGGAGGATCAATGTTAAGAGGACTTGATAAAAGAATTTCACAAAAAACAGATTTACCTGTTTACATTGCCGAAGATCCATTAAGAGCAGTAGTTAGAGGAACCGGAATGGCACTTAAAAACATTGTGAAATTTAAAAGTATTTTGATTAAGTAATGCGTTTTTCTAAGTTCGTTTGGCATTAGATTTAAGGCCCAATACAACAATTAGATTCTAAATAAAAACAACAATCATTTACATTATACATTTAAGAAATGCAGCAAATATTTAATTTTATTTTTAAAAACAGTAATCGTTTACTGTTTTTGCTGCTTTTAGGCATTTCGTTAGCCCTTACTATTCAATCCCACTCTTTTCACAGAAGTAAAATAATTAGTTCTGCTAATTTTTTGAGCGGTGGTGTTTATGAAAAAGCAAATAACATCAATGAATATTTAAATTTAAGAACACAAAATGATGCGCTTGCTTTAGAAAATGCAAATTTAAAAAGCCTTCTGTTTAATAAAAAAGATACTACTCAAATAAAAAAATTAGACAGTTTAAAAGGAGTAAAACCTTCAGACATTATTGTTTCAAAAGTGATACACAATTCTTATAATGTTTATGAAAATTATTTAACCTTAAATTCGGGAGAACTACAAGGCGTAAAACCTGACATGGGAGTGATTAATAGTTTAGGAATTGTAGGGATTGTTGACAATACTTCGGCTCATTATGCTACTGTTATCAGTATTTTAAATAAAAAATCCCTTATTAACGCTAAGATTAAGAAATCAGACCATTTTGGTTCTTTAACTTGGGACGGAAAAAGTACCGGTTATGTACAACTAATCGATGTTCCTAGATTAGCCACCATCCGAAAAGGAGACACTATTGTAACTGGAGGTCAATCTGTTATCTTTCCTGAAAATATTAATATTGGAACTATTGAAAGAATTTATACAGACGAAGAAACTCATTATTATAAAATAGAGGTTAAATTATTTAATGACATGACTAATCTGGGTCATGTATATATCATCAAGAGCAAGAATCGTGAAGAACTTATTAATTTAGAAAAGAGAGAAAAAGATGAATAGCGCATTGTTAGTCAATATTTTTCGGTTTGTTTTGCTTTTGGCAACTCAAATTATTGTTTTCAACAACATGAATTTTTTTGGATTCATAAGTCCGTTTCCTTACGTGTTATTTATCATTTTATATCCTGTAAACGGAAACAAATCAGGACTTCTTTTGGCAAGTTTTTTGTTAGGTCTTATCATGGATATGTTTAGTAATTCAGGAGGAATTCATGCTACAGCTTGTTTAGCTTTAGCTTATTTCAGACCTTTTTTATTTAAATTCTCCTTCGGTCTAAGTTATGAGTACCAAACTGTAAAATTAAACGATGTTTTAACTCCGGAGCGATTTTCGTTTATTTTACTATCCGTTGTCATACATCACCTTGTTTTGTTCATATTAGAAGCTTTTCAATTTAGCTTTTTCTGGGACATTTTACTAAGAACGGTACTGAGTACAGTTTTCACAATTATTATTTGTATCATTATAATATATCTTATTAAGCCAAACAAAAGATGAGAAAAGTCTTGCTGCCTTCCTTAATTATCATCGCAGCATCATTGCTCGTGATACGGATATTTTATTTGCAAGTTATTAATGATTCCTTCAAATTAAAATCAGACAATAATGCCATTAAAATAAAATATGATTATCCAGAAAGAGGATATATATATGATCGTAACGGAAAATTATTAGTCGCGAATCAGGCTTCTTATGACATCATGGTAATTCCCCGTGAAGTAAAGAATACCGATACTTTAGAATTTTGTCAATTATTAAACATCACTAAAGAAGATTTTATTAAAAAAATAGAAAAAGCAAAAATCTACAGCCCAAGATTGCCTTCTGTTTTTTTACCACAATTAAATAAAAGTGAATTTGCCGCTTTTCAGGAAAAAATCAGAAAATTTGAAGGCTTCTATTTTCAAAAGCGTTCGCTTCGTGATTATGAAGTAGATTTTGGCGCCAACATTTTTGGTTTCATCACTCAAGTTAATGAAAAACTCGTGGCAAAAAATCCATACTACAACAGTGGTGATTTGATAGGAAAACAAGGGGTTGAAGAAAGCTACGAAGAAATTTTGCGAGGAATAAAAGGCGTTAAATACATTCAAAAAGACAAATACAACCGAGAAATCGGCTCTTTCAAGGAAGGGAAATACGATACAATTGCTGTACAAGGAGAAGATATAAACCTGACTATTGATGCCGAACTTCAAAAATATGGTGAGGAATTAATGATTAATAAAAGAGGTGGAATAGTTGCTATTGAACCTAAAACAGGTGAAATATTAGCACTTGTTACCGCTCCTTCTTACGACCCTTCGATATTAGTAGGACGAAAAAGATCAAAAAATTATACTGAATTGTATCGCGATTCTATTGCTAAACCGCTTTATGATCGTGGATTGTTAGCCGAATATCCTCCTGGTTCCCCTTTTAAAATATTAACAGGTCTGGTTGCTTTACAAGAAGGAGTTGTCAACGAGCAAACAACTTTCATGTGTCATCACGGATTTAGCTATGCCAGAGGACGTTTTATGGGATGTCACGGCTTTGGACCACATCAATTACATAATGGAATTTATAATTCCTGTAATACTTATTTTGCAAGCGCATACATGTTAACCATAAATAAATACGCCAAACCTGCTTATGCGGTAGATGTTTGGAGTAATCACGTTAAAAGTTTTGGTCTGGGCCAATTTATGGGCTATGACTTACCAACAGGTAAAAAAGGAAAAGTTCCAGATTCAAAAACATACAAACGTATTTATCCTAATGGTGGTTGGAGAAGCACAACAATTGTATCTAATGCTATTGGGCAAGGAGAAGTGTTAATGACACCTATTCAACTCGCCAATATGATGGCAACAGTTGCTAATGAAGGATATTATTATACGCCTCACATCATAAAAAAAATAGAGGGAGAAAAAATTGACAAGAAGTTCACAACAAAGCATGTCACTACCATTGATAAAAAATATTTCAAACCCATGATTAGTGGTCTATTTGATGTTTATAATCTAGGAACTGCTTATTATTTGAAAGTCGAAGGAATTGATATTTGTGGAAAAACAGGAACTGCTGAAAATTTCGCTAAAATTGATGGAAAAAGAACACAACTAGAAGACCACTCTATATTTGTAGCTTTTGCACCAAAAGATAATCCCAAGATTGCAATCGCTATCATGGTAGAAAATGGTGGATTTGGAGCTACAATTGCAGGTCCGATTGCGAGTTTAATGATTGAAAAATACTTAAGACATAAAATCACCAGAACCGATTTAGAAACCAGAATCTTAAATAAAAGTTTACAAGGCGAGTATGCTAAACTCGGTGGTCTCTCTGAAACTGTAAAAACACAAATGAGAAAACAAGATTCTATTTTGAAAAGCAAAACTGTTATTCGAAAAGTAAAAATAGACACAACAAAACAAAAACAACAATAAGCTATTCTTTCAAATGAAAAACCAAAGCATAACGAATAATCTTGACTGGACATGTGTCATTATCTATAGTGTATTGGTACTATTAGGATGGTTAAACATTTACTCTTCTTCACTTTCTTCTATGGAAGGAACTTCGGACAAGCAGCTTATATTTATCATATTAACTATTCCGTTAATTTTGATCGTACTTTATGTCGATGGTAAATTCTATGAAAAATATGCCTCCATCATATTTGGAATATCATTATTATCTTTGGCCGGCCTTTTTGTGTTCGGAAAGACTATTGCGGGACAACGTTGTTGGTATGGTTTTGGAAGTTTCACATTACAACCTTCAGAATTTGCAAAAGCAGCAACCGCATTGGCTTTAGCAAAATACTTAAGTGATACACAAATCAATCTTAAAGACGTCAACAGACAAATTCAAGCTTTGGCTATTGTATTTTTGCCCGTATTACTCATATTACCTCAACCCGATCCGGGAAGCGCATTGATTTATAGTGTTTTCATTATTGTTTTATACCGCGAAGGTCTTCCTGCTTGGTATGTATGGACGGGTTTTATTACGATTCTTTTATTTGTCATGACGCTATTATTAGAACCTCAGTATGTGATTCTAATTGCTTTATTAGCATTGGTTATCATTCATTTCAAATCCAGATTAGGAGATCGAAATATTGTTTTGAGCGGAATCATTTTCGTCTTAATTTCCAGCTTTGTTTTATCGGTAAATTATGTATTTGAAAATGTTTTCAAACAACATCACAGAGACCGTTTCAATATTTTATTAGGAAAAACGGTAGACATGAAAGGGATTGGATACAATACCAATCAATCTGAAATAGCCATCGGATCCGGTGGTTGGATTGGAAAAGGCTTTTTGGAAGGAACACAAACCAAAGGCGGTTTCGTGCCCGAACAACACACCGATTATATCTTCACGACCGTTGGCGAAGAATGGGGATTTATCGGCTCTTTAATCGTTATTGCGCTATTTGTGGGCTTATTTCTTCGTGTTATCTATTTGGCCGAAAGGCAAAAAACAAAATTCAGCCGCGTATATGGCTATTGTGTTGCAGGAATTTTATTTATTCATTTCTTTGTAAACATTGCCATGGTAGTGGGGATTTTTCCAACGATTGGAGTACCACTACCCTTCTTTTCGTATGGAGGTTCCGGACTTTGGGGTTTTACAATACTCCTTTTTATATTCCTAAAAATGGATGCAAATAAAGTAAATGAATGGTAGAATCTATCTAACTTCCTTTCTTTAGAGCTAAATCCTGCTATTCATTTCAAGTTTTTTGACTCGTTAAAGTTTTTATTATTTTCTCAAGAGCTTCCTTTGGTCGCTTTGAAAAAACATAAAAACTAATAAACGAGCCTTCAAATGCTTTCCATTGCTATCAGGGCTACACATCAATCCACCTTTACCATTGCCTTTTTAATTTCCTAAATCACTTTATTTTAGACAAATTAATGTGTTCTAAATAAAAACGCTCCATAAATTCGATTTGAATTTATGGAGCGTTTAGCTTGTTGTTATTCTATTCTTTTAAAGAAAAACTAATTATGATTTAGCTAATTTATCTTTTTTAAATTTAACTGGAATTGCTTTTTTCACAATCCCTTTCGCTTGTAAATCATCCAATACATTGAGTGCTTCTTCCACATAAATATCTTTTGATAGAGCTTCATGCCAACGTTCTCTTTTTTCTTTTAAAGCAGCATCTTTAGCCATTATTTCTTGTTCAGAAGGCAAAGAAGTGAATTTCAATTCATTTTTATAATCCAATATTGGTTTATATTTTTTTGCTTTTCCTTCAATTTCAGTTTGAGCCAATTTAAATTTGTCAATATTCAAACTATAAACATTCTCTTCACTTCGGCTATCAATCCATTTTGCGTTGTCTTCAACCAATTGAAATTGTTGATTTTGAGCAATTCTGTTTTTGCTATTGGTAATCGCTTGATTAAAATTCGAGTTCTTAGTCCAAACCTTATAATCGGCCTGATCAATTTTATCCCACGGCATTGCATTTTCAACATCACGCTCTCCCATTTTCAAATACGCATAACGGTCCGGCATAACAATATCACTGCTTACACCTTCTAATTGTGTTGAACCACCGTTTATTCTATAAAATTTTTGAGTCGTAGTTTTTAAAGCACCTAAATCGCCCACAGAACTACTGCGCACAAATTGATTCAAGTCAATTACGTTTTGAACCGTTCCTTTACCATACGTTTGTTTACTTCCGATAATGATTCCTCTTTTGTAATCCTGAATCGCTGCCGCTAAAATCTCTGAAGCCGAAGCAGAAAAACTATTAACCATTATCACTAACGGTCCGTCCCATTCGATTTTTTTATCTCTGTCATATAAAACTTCTTTATTTTTACCGGCTGACTTGATTTGTACAATTGGTCCGTCTTCAATAAATAAACCGGCAATATCTACCACAGTCGATAAAGATCCTCCACCATCATCACGAACATCAAGTACAATTCCGTTCACACCTGCTTTTTTCAATCTGTCAACTTCAATAGCAATGTCTTTTCCGGCATCTCTTCCATCTTTATTTTCAAAATCGATATAAAATTTAGGCAAATAAATCACGCCGTACTTTAATCCGTTTTTATTAACAATGCTTGATTTTGCATACGTTTCTTCAATTTCAACGATGTCTCTTATAATAGAAATCACCGTTATAGTTCCGTCTACTTTTTTTACAGTAAGACGAACTTCAGTACCTTTTGGTCCCTTAATTTTTTTAACCACATCGTCTAAACGCATTCCAACAACATCAACCGGTTCTTTGTCGCCTTGAGCCACTTTCATAATCAAATCACCCGATTCTAATTGTTTTCCTCTCCAAGCCGGCCCTCCGGAAATCAATTCTGAAATTTCAGTATAATCATTTTTCTTTTGAAGACGCGCCCCGATTCCTTCCAGTTTTCCGCTGATACTCACATCAAAACGCTCTTTTTCTTCGGGAGCTAAATAGTTTGTATGCGGATCAAAACGAGCAGTAATTGAATTGATATACACCGAAAACCAATCATTTCGATCTAAATCTTTTATAAAACCAAAATACTCATCCAATGATTTAGCAGAACTTTCTCTGGTTTCTTTTTCTAATTCTACAAAAGTTTTAGTTTTACCGGTTTCAACAGCTGTATTTTTAGTTTTATCATAATAACTCTGGTCAAATTGTTCCCCTTCTTTTACTTGTACAACAGGTTCTTTTACCGATTTGTCAACCCCGGTTTTATTCTTATTATCTTGCATTTCCATGCGGTCTACCAATGAAGAAAGTGTAGATAATTTAATCTGTTTACGCCATTTATCTTTTAGTTCGGCTGAAGTTTTTGCATAAGGCGCTTTTTCATAATCCGTATTGAAACTTTCGTCAATAGTGTAATCAAATGGTTTGCTCAAAACTGATTTGTAAATCAATTTTCCTTCTTCCATTCTCTGCATCAATCTATCATATGCAAGATTAAAGAAAGTCAAATCTTTATTGATTAATTGATCATCTAAATCGGTTTCATACTTTGCAAATTCATCAATATCCGATTGTAGAAAAAATCGTTTTGAAGGATCTAATGCCTGAATAAAATCTTTGTAAACTCCTTTAGAAAAAGCATCATCAATAACCGCAGGACTATAATGTCCTTTTTCTAAAACAAAAGTCAATAACTCCAAAAGTAATTTGTCTTTATCAGGATCTGCGTCGTTTTCATTCCCTGAATTCATTTTGAATGCAAACAAGGTTACCGAGAGGCATACAACAGCCAGAAGTATTTTATAATTTCTTTTCATATAGTCAATAATAGTATTCATCAATTTTTTAATCTAAATTACGGTAAAAACTATGCCAACAATTATAGGCTCTGCATAATTTTTTGTTAAAGATATAAAATTGTTCTTTTTGTCCTAACATTAATGTTTGTAGTTGATAAATTTGTTTTCTTTGTCTGAAAATTACTCTTTTGAGTCGTTACATTTGCCAATAAATTCATAGAATACCAATCTTTTTGAAAATAAAAATAATGAAACAAGTTCGCCCTTTACTATTAGTTACCAATGACGATGGGATTTCGGCTCCGGGAGTCAGAGCACTTATTGCTGTTATGGCAGAAATTGGCGACGTCGTAGTTGTAGCACCTGACAAACCACAAAGTGCCATGGGACATGCCATTACGATAAACAGCACTTTGTATCTGAATAAAATTTCAAAAGAAAACGATGCTATTACTGAATACAGCTGCTCTGGAACGCCAGTAGATTGTGTCAAACTGGCCGTAAATGAAATCCTGAAACGAAAACCAGACTTGTGTGTTTCTGGTATTAATCACGGATCAAATTCCTCTATAAATGTGATTTATTCCGGAACAATGAGTGCTGCTGTTGAAGCAGGAATTGAAGGAATTCCAGCAATTGGTTTTTCATTATTAGATTACGATTGGAATGCCGATTTTGAACCCATTAAATCTTTCATTAGAAAAATATGTCTTGAAGTCCTGACAAACGGCTTGCCGGAAGGCGTTCTTTTGAATGTAAATTTCCCTAAACTAAAGAAAGAAGAGATCAAAGGAATAAAAGTTTGCCGCCAGGCAAAAGCGATGTGGGTAGAGAAATTTGACAAAAGAAAAACACCTCAAGGAAAAGATTATTATTGGCTTGCAGGAGAATTCGTCAATCAAGATAAAGGCGAAGATACAGACGAATGGGCATTGGAAAATGATTATATTTCGATAGTCCCAGTGCAATTTGATTTAACCGCACATCACAGCATGCAACAACTTAATACCTGGAAATGGAATGAATAAAACAGATTTAATATTGGGTTTTACCATCGGGATTTTGGGTTGTATTTTGGGTAGTTTTATTTTCATTACCGGATTTACCAACTATGATTTTATAACTGGAATACAAACAATGAAAGCACAAGGACATCTTGGCAAAATAATAACTTTAGGTGCCATTCTTGATTTAATTATTTTTGCTGTTTTACTCAAACGCAATAAAGAACTAATGGCAAGAGGCGTTGTTTTAGCAGTTATTGTACTTACGATTATCACTTTGTTTATATAAGAAATGTAATTATTTTTACATTTAAATGCAGCAGAAGGTTCTAAAGAAAAGAAAAATGAAATACTATATTATAGCAGGTGAAGCATCCGGTGATTTACATGGATCTAATTTGATGAAGGCATTATACAAGGAAGATCCATCAGCTGACATTCGGTTTTGGGGAGGTGATTTGATGCAAAATGTTGGTGGCAAATTAGTAAAACATTATCGCGAATTGGCTTTCATGGGATTTATTGAAGTGATTTTTAATTTAAAAACCATTTTGAATAATATCAAAATATGTAAAAAAGACATCCTGGAATTTAAACCTGATGTTCTGGTTTTTATTGATTACCCCGGCTTTAATTTACGTATTGCAAAATGGGCGAAAGAATTGGGAATGAAAACACATTATTACATTTCCCCTCAAATTTGGGCTTGGAAAGAAAGCCGAATTACCGATATCAAACGCGATGTAGATAAAATGTATGTGATTCTTCCTTTCGAAAAAAGCTTTTATGAAGACAAACATCATTATCCCGTTTCATTTGTCGGGCACCCTTTAATTGATGCCATTCACAACCAACCGACCATCGATGGAATCGTTTTTAGAAGCGAAAATCAATTGAACGAAAAACCTATAATTGCCATTTTACCCGGCAGCCGAAAACAGGAAATCACCAAAATGTTATCCGTTATGCTGAGTGTTGTAAAAGATTTTCCGGAATATCAGTTTGTAATTGCTGGCGCTCCAAGTCAAGATTTCTCCTTTTACGAACGTTTTATTTCTAATGAAAATATAAAATTCATTTCTAATAAAACCTACGATTTATTAAGCAACGCTACTGCAGCATTAGTCACATCCGGAACTGCAACACTCGAAACCGCTCTTTTCAAAGTACCCGAAGTAGTTTGTTATAAAGGCAGTTGGGCCTCGTATCAAATAGCAAAACGCATTATTACACTAAAATACATTTCATTAGTAAACCTGATTATGGATGAAGAAGTGGTCATCGAATTAATTCAAGAAGATTGCACTACAAAACGCATTCGTCAAGAATTAAAAAAAATCCTGGAGCCTAATCACCGTAAAAAACTATTGGCTAATTACGACTTATTGGAAGAAAAACTGGGCGGCATTGGCGCCAGTGAGAAAACAGCTAAGTTAATTGTTGCAGATTTGAAGTAATTTATTTTTTGTAGCACAAAAAACCTCCTACAAAGAACAAAGTTATTTCTTACTAAAATTTTGTACTTTAGTAACATGAAAGTGTTACAATTTCCTTTAGCGAGAATCACAATAGTTTTTGTCTTGGGCATTCTGCTAGCGTTTTACTTGAAACCTAATCCCGAATTTGCTTTTGTTTTTCTTGGTATCACTATCTGTACATTTTGTACAGCCTACTTTTTATTGCGAAAAAAATTCAGTAGAACAATCTATTTTGGTATTACGACCTATTTACTTTCATTTGCGATTGGTGTTAGCACCCAAATTGTTCATACCGATTTTTATCAAAAAAGTAATTATGTACATCATCAAACGATTTTTGAGAAAAATCATTTGATTACCATAACATTGAGAGAAAAATTAAAAACCACACCATTCAACGAACGCTATATTGCTCTTGTGAATCGCATTGATAAACACGAACGATCCGGCAGAATTATCCTGAATATTCGAAAAGACAGTTTAAATCACACCTTTGAAATTGGAAATCAATTGCAAATCAAAGGTGTTTTGTATAAAAATAGCGCTCCAAAAAACCCAAACCAATTTGATTACGGAAAATATTTAGAGAACAAACAAATCTATGCACAGTTGTACGCTGATGTTGACGAGATTGCTATAAATCCTGTTATTGAAAAGAATATTTGGTATTATACCTCCAAATTACGAACAAAAATCATCTCTAATTTAGAAAAAAATGACTTCAACAAAACAGAATTAAACGTAGCAATTGCCTTAATTCTCGGGCAACAACAAGATATTTCTCCAGAAATCATTCGGGATTATCAATATGCGGGAGCGGTACATATTTTATCAGTTTCAGGTTTACACATCGGGTTTATTTTACTCTTTATTACTTTCATTCTGAAGCCATTTCCCAATACCCGAAACGGTTCTTTACTCAAACTAATCATCATTTTACTTTCATTATCCTTATTTGGAATATTAGCCGGTTTGGCGCCATCTGTAGTTCGCTCCGTCACTATGTTTTCCTTTGTGGCCATTGGAACCCATTTGCGCAGAAGCGTGAATATCTACCATACTTTATTGATTTCTATATTGCTGATTTTATTGGTACAACCTTCGTTTTTATTTGATGTGGGTTTTCAATTGAGTTATATTGCGTTGTTCTTTATTATTTGGCTGCAGCCTCTTTTAGCTTCTCTTTGGATACCAAAAAACAAAATTGCAAGGTACATTTGGGATATTCTCACCGTTTCTTTTGCAGCACAAATAGGTACTTTCCCTTTGAGTTTGTATTACTTTCATCAATTTCCGGGATTGTTCTTTGTAACTAATTTGATCATCATACCGCTACTGAGTATCATAATGATTTTTGGGGTTTTGGTGATGATTTTAGCAGCATTAGATTCTACGCCTGTTTTCCTTTCAAAAATATTAGAATGGAGTATTTTGTATATGAACAAAATAATCAATTGGATTGCCTCGCTGGAACAATTTATAATTAAAGATATTCCGTTTAATACGTATTTATTTCTTAGCAGTTATTTGTTGATTGTAGCAGCTGTTATTTGGTTCAAAAAACCAAGTTTCAACAAGTTGGCTGTGGTATTACTTTCCGTTATTACAGTACAACTTTCCTGTTTTAAAAATTATTGGAACATTGAAAATCAGCAAGAATGGATACTATTTAATTCTAAAAAAAATACGTTGATTGCAGAACGAAAAGCCGAAAATGTCATTCTTTATACTACTGAGAATCTTTTGAAAACAGTAGAAAAAGAGGAAGTATTAAAGTCGTACTTAGTTGGTAATTTCAGTAGTGTTCGTGCTAAAAAATTGGTTCCAAATATTCTTTTTTTTAATGGAAATAAAATATTAATTATTGACAGTTCCGGAATATATCCAAAAAACACAATTCCAGATATTTTGATTCTAAGGCAATCTCCAAAAATAAATATGGAACGATTGCTGCAAACCACGAAACCGAACATAGTCATTGCTGATGCATCTAATTTCAAAACGATTCAAAAACTATGGAAAACTACATGCCTAAAACAAAAAATCCCTTTTCACGCTACTGCCGAAAAGGGATTCTATACCATACATTAGGATTATTTCATTTTCAAAATTCCATCAGCTACAGCCAACCAAGCCGTTGGACCGCCAGCTACATAACCTGTATTTCCTAATCCTTGAAAATTTGTTTTTCCGTCTGTAGTTATCGCCTTTGCAAAAAAGACCGTTGGAAATCCTTGTATACCAAAAGCTTGTTGCAACTCAGCATTTTGTTTCTTGATTTCCGCTGTTTGAGGCGTTCTTCTAGGATAATCTAATTCTACCAAAACAACATTTTCATTTGCCCATTTTGTAAATTCTGGAGTTTTAAGTACTTCTTTTTGCAATCGGATACACCAACCACACCAATCGCTCCCAGTGAAGAACAACAATAATGGTTTGTTCGTTTTATTAGAAACCTCAATCGCCTTATTGATATTCGTTTCCCAAGTTAATTCTTGCGCTTGAGTTGTCATTGATCCAAAAACCAATAAGAACAGGAGAACAATTTTATTCATATTTTTTAAATTTTATTTTTTATTCATCAAAAACAAGGCCTAAAATACTGTTTTATTTTACTTCTTGCATTAATTTTTTTACCAAAGGAGAAATAATAATTAAAATCAGTCCCGCAATAAGCGCATAAATAGCCAGTTGTTTATAGCCATCGGCATAGACTGTTAATTTCTCAAAATTTGTTGCATTTTCAGAAGCACTTGCAATATTCGCCCCTAATAATCCCGCAAAATATTGTCCGTAAGCGCTGGCCAGAAACCACATTCCCATCATTACGGCTTGTGTTTTTTGAGGAGATAATTTTGTCATAGCTGACATTCCAATTGGCGACAAACACAACTCTCCAAAAGTAATTATAAACCAACCAAAAGTAAAAAGATCTAAAGAGGTAACTCCGTTAGCATCGGCGAAGAATTTAGTGTAATAAAACACGTAAAAACCACCGGCAAGAAATAAAAATCCAAGTCCAAATTTGACAACTGTATTGGGCTCAATTTTTCTTTTGCTCATCCAAAACCAAACCAATCCTACCAAAGCTGCAAAAGTGATTACAAAAAAGGAATTGGCAGAATTGTTTACACCATTAGGGTCTAACTTCAACCCTGCTACCGTGTTATTTAAATTATTTGCTGCAAAAGCACTCAAAGAACCTCCGCTCTGTTCGAAAAAAGCCCAAAAGACTACTGAAAACAGAATAAAAACCAAGGCAGCCAATAATTTTTTATTTTCGTTTAAAGAGAAATTTCTCATTTCATAAAACAAGTATAACAAAGAACAAGGACCAATGATATACATAAACAGATTCGTATACTCAGAATTAGAAACCAGCAAAATAATAATCGGAATAATAGCAAGAGATCCAATATAAGTGATGTATTCGTATGTTTTTCTTTTTTTAACTTCTAAATTTAATAAAGGAGAAATTCCTATTTCGCCCATACTTTTTTGTGTTCGAACAAAAGTCAGCAAACTAATCATCATCACAACCGCAGCGAAACCAAAGGCAACGTTCCATCTCAAATTTTCAGGTATTATGGAACTTAACATCGCTCCTTTTGCAACAGCAATACAAATATAACCTCCAATTAACGCTCCAAGATTTACTCCCGCATAGAATAATGAAAACCCTGCATCTCTTCGATTATCATCGTCTTTATATAATTTTCCAACCATTGTAGAAATATTGGGCTTAAAAAAACCGGTACCAATAATTGTAAAACTTACCCCAAGAAAGAAAAACTGTTTGGGATCGAAAGCCAAAATACAACTTCCTACAATCATTAAAATCCCTCCCCAAAAAAGAGACTTTCTGTATCCTAATATTTTATCTGCAAACAAACCTCCCACAAAGGTAAATGCATAAACGAATGCCTGCGTGGCGCCATATTGTAAGTTCGCAACAACATCACTCATCATAAGATGATGCACCATGAAAATATATAGCATACCGCGCATTCCATAAAAACTGAAACGTTCCCACATTTCACTAAAAAACAGGTACCACAATTGTTTCGGATACTTTCCTTTAAAATTTTGAATTTCTTCTATGCTTAAATTTTGTTCCATTTATATTGATAATTTTAGATAATTTAAAAGGGGTATAATAGCAAAAAACACCATTTTTTTGAAGGTTCAAAAAGATAGTGTTTTTTTAATTTTATACTATAAAAAGATTAACGAACACCATGCATCATTTTTTTCAAAAATGGAGTCAATGCGAATAAAATCACAGCAGCAATTCCTGTCAAGACTACAAAAACCATAAAAAATTCGAATAAATTATGAATTTCAAATCCTGCAAAAACATTATTATGATCACTTATATTATTATCGGCCAAAACTTTAAGTTGTGCTGCAGTTGGCGTTATCGTTTTGTCTAAAATTCCTTGTAAATCAATCCCTAAATCAGATGCTTTTTTGAACTTATCTCCCGTTGCCGGCAAAATAGATCCTAAAGTACCACCTAATGCATAGCCAGAAGCATTCGATAAGAAAAACACTCCATACAATAAAGAAGAAAAACGTTTTGGAGATAATTTCCCTACCAGCGACAAACCTATCGGTGACAAACAAAGTTCCGCACAAGTATTCAATAAATACAATAATATCAACCACTTAACAGCTAAAAGTCCCGAATTTCCAAGATCTTTTACTTGAGTAGCAATCATAAAGAAACTAACTGTAATTAACAATAAACCTACCGCCAATTTAACCGGAGAAATTGGTTCTTTATCATTGGCTCTTAGTTTATCCCATAATACACTGAAAGGAATCGCTAAAGCAACCACAAATAATCCGTTGAAAATTTGAACCATCGAAGCTGGCATTTGCCATCCAAAGAAACTCCTGTCGGTTTGATTATCAGCAATAAATGTTAAAGAAGAACCTGCCTGTTCAAAAGCAGCCCAAAAGAAGATGATAAAAAAGGAAACTATATAAATTACAATAATTCGATCTCTTTCAATTTTTGTCAAAGAAGAATCTGAAATGATTAATCCTGCTAAAGTTAATCCACTGGAATAAATTAAGGTGTAAATTAGATTTTGTTCAAAAACAAAATGAACGATAGCACCTAAAACTAGAAACACAATTCCAGCAATAATCAATGATAATTGAGAAAAATTAGCTTTTTGCGCTTCTCCCTCTTCAAAATCAGCTGCAACATTTTTGGATGGCAATCCTCCTAATGGTCTTCCTTCCGGAGTAACAACATATTTATTTTTTAGAAAGTAAAAAACTAACGTTCCAATAAGCATAGCTATCGATGCGGCAAGAAATCCCCATTTGAAAGCATAAATATCTCTAATTCCACCTGTATCTTTTACATCACCTAGCAAAGGACAAATTGACTGTCCTAAAAAAGCACCAATATTGATTCCCATGTAAAAAATAGTGAAAGCAGTATCTAATTTACTTTTTTCTTGTTTTGGGTATAAACTACCCACCATACTGGAAATATTTGGCTTAAAAAAACCGTTTCCAAAAACAATTGCCCCCAAACCGCCATACATAATTGTAGTAGCTAAACTCAAATTAGCCGGAAATACGGTGGCACTTGTAAACAACAACAATTGCCCAACAGCCATCATCAAACCTCCCAATAAAATACAGTTTCTATTTCCAAAAAAACGGTCTGCTATAAAACCTCCTAACATTGGTGTTAAATAACACAATCCTAGAAAACCTCCGTAAATGATAGAAGCATCTTCTTCCTTCATCATCAAAGAATTTACTAGAAATAAAACCAATAAGGTTCGCATACCATAGAAATTGAAACGTTCCCACATTTCGGTTCCAAATAATACCCAAAGTCCTTTTGGATGTCCTGTTTTTACTTGAGTTTCTGTCATATTATTTATTTTTGGTTGGTTAGTTTAAATACGGTTAAATTATAAATTTTCTTTGATAAAGTTAGTCATTTTAGTGTACAATTGCACTCTGGTTTTTCCTCCATAAATTCCGTGGTTTTTATCCGGATAAATTTGAGAATCAAATTGTTTATTAGCTTGGATTAAAGCTTCCATCATTTGCATCGAATTCTGCACATGCACATTATCATCTCCTGAACCATGAATCAACAGGAATTTCCCTTTCAATTTATCAACATGATTTATCGGTGAATTTTCGTCATAACCACTAGCATTTTCCTGTGGCGTCTGCATATATCTTTCGGTGTAAACACTGTCATAAAAACGCCAATTGGTTACAGGTGCTACAGCAATTGCCATTTTGAAAACGTCAGCACCTTTCAAAATACAATTCGAAGCCATGAACCCTCCGTAACTCCAACCCCAAATTCCAATTCTGGATTTATCCACATACGGATAATTTCCTATTACTTTGGCGGCATCAATTTGATCTTCCACCTCGTATTTTCCTAATTCTTTTTGCGTTACTTTCTTGAAATCGGCACCTTTAAAACCTGTTCCACGACCATCCACACAAGCAACGATATAGCCTTGTTGCGCCAGCATCATAAACCAATAATCATCTGCAGAGTTCCATTCGTTATTGACTTGCTGTGATCCTGGACCAGAATATTGATACATAAAAACAGGATATTTTTTTGAAGCATCAAAATCCTTTGGTTTGATAATCCAAGCATTTAACTCATTCCCTTTTTCTGTTTTTAAAACAAAAAACTCTTTTGAAGGCAAGTTAAAATCTTTTAGTTTCGAAGCCAATGCTTGATTATCTTCGATAACCTGAAGTTGTTTTCCGGTTTTAACGGCATTCAAAGTATACGTTGTTGGCTGATTGGCCGTAGAAAACGTATTGATATAAAATTCAAAATTCGGACTGAAAGTAGCGGCATTTGTCCCTATGTTTTTGGACAAAAGCAACTTGTTTTTCCCGTTTAAATTTATGCTGTAAATAGCTCTGTTAACAGAACCATTCTCTACCGATTGATAAAAAATAGTATTCGTTTTCTCGTCAAAACCATAATAAGAAGTCACTTCCCATTTTCCTTTGGTGACTTGATTTTTTAGTTTCCCATTTTTATCATACCAATAAATATGATTGAATCCATCTTTTTCGCTGGTCCAAATAAAGCTGTTGTTTTTTAGAAAAGTCAAATTATCAGTCACATCAACATAAGCTTTGTCTTTTTCATTCAAAACTACTTTTGCAGCTCCGGAATTTCCATCAATAAACAACAAATCTAAATTATCCTGATGACGATTCAATACCTGTGCGGATAAAACATTGCCATCGTTCGTCCATTTCATTCTGGCAATATAAAAATCATTGTAGTTTCCTAGATTTACTGTTTTAACAGTTGTAGCATTCACATCATATATGTGCAAGGAAACGGCTGAATTTTTCTCGCCTGCTTTCGGATATTTGAACGTTTCAACTGTTGGATACAGTTCTTTTTGAAAAATAGACATCGAAAATTCCGGAACCTCACTTTCGTCAAAACGAATGTAGGCCAGTTTTTTGCTGTCAGCACTCCAGTCGAATGCTTTTACAAAAGCAAATTCTTCTTCATAAACCCAATCCGTAATTCCGTTGATGATGCTGTTTTTCTTACCGTCAGTTGTAACTGGTGTAGATTGTTTTGTAGCTAAATCATATACATAAAGATTATTTTCTTTGGCGTAAGCAATCTTCTTTCCGTCTGGGGAAAAAGTAGGTTCCTGCACCTGAAAATCAAATAATTTAGTTAATTGTTTACTTTCAATCGTGTATAAATAATAATCGGCAGTAAAGGAATGACGGAAAATTTGATTGGAATTATTCGCAATCAAAATCAGTTTCTCATCAGAACTAAAAGTATAACTGTCAATACCATCCGATAATGCAGGGAAATTTTTAGTATCAATAAGTGTCGCCGTTTTCTTTAAAGTAGCAAAATCGTATAAATCAATTTGCATACTTCTGGAAACTCGGTCCGGATTCAATACCGTATATTGGTTGGTATTTTTCATGGACTGCAATTCGTCCATTCCTTGGGCACGAAAAGTACCGTTGTAGATTTGCTCAATTGTGATTTTTTGCTGTCCGGTAACAGTCAAACACAACAATAAAAATAAGGCCGTAAACGTGTTTAATTTCATGATAGTATGGTAAATATAAAAACGTTCAATTTTAGTGAAAAATTTACAATTATTTCACATTTCATATGTTAAATGTTAAAAACAATATCAAACAAAACTATTTATTGAATATCCTACAGTAAAAACAAAACCGCTAAAATTGTATCTTTGCCAACAATTATCTTATAATCAATTGAGAATGAATAACGCCGTTTCTGGATTTTCGAAATTATCCAAAGAAGAAAAAATAAACTGGATTGCAACTGCCTACTTTTCAACACCACAGGAAGCCATACAATTGCTTAAAAACTATTGGAATTCTGATGAAAAAATACAAAAACTGCACGATGAATTTATAGAAAACACGATATCAAATTTCTATATTCCGCTTGGAGTCGCTCCAAATTTTCTAATTAACGGAAAATACAGCACCATTCCGATGGCTATTGAAGAAAGTTCCGTAGTGGCCGCTGCCGCAAAAGCTGCAAAATTTTGGTCTACTCGCGGTGGCTTTAAAACTACCGTTATCAATACCGAAAAAATCGGACAAGTACATTTTATGTTCAAAGGAGATGCTTTAAAACTGGAATCCTTTTTCAACCAAACCAAAGCTAAATTTTTTGCTGATACAGAAAGTATCACTAAAAATATGCAAAAAAGAGGAGGCGGAATTTTAGATATTGTTCTAAAAGACAAAACTAAATTAATTCCCAATTATTTTCAGCTTCATGCTACTTTTGAAACCAAAGACAGCATGGGCGCGAACTTCATCAATTCGTGTTTAGAGCAATTTGCTAAAACTTTAAAAGAAGAAGCACTTGATTATGAATTGTTTTCAGCTTCTGAAAAAGACATTCAAGTCGTAATGAGCATCCTTTCCAATTATGTTCCCAATTGCATCGTTAGAGCCGAAGTTTCTTGTCCTATCAATGCTTTAGAAGAAAAACACATAAACGACCCGCAAGAATTCGCAGAAAAATTTGTGCAAGCCGTTCAAATTGCCGAAGTCGAACCTTTCCGTGCTGTAACTCACAATAAAGGAATCATGAACGGAATTGACGCCGTGGTTCTGGCAACGGGCAATGATTTCAGAGCCGTAGAAGCCGGAATCCATGCGTATGCTTCGCGAAACGGACAATATTCCAGTTTGTCTCATGCCAAAATTGAAGACGGAATTTTTACATTCTGGATGGAAATTCCTTTAGCATTAGGCACCGTTGGCGGATTAACTTCCTTGCATCCATTGGTCAAACTTTCGTTAGAAATGCTTGAAAAACCATCGGCTAGAGAACTAATGCAAATCGTGGCTGTGGCAGGTTTAGCTCAAAATTTTGCCGCATTACGCTCCTTGACCACAACAGGAATTCAAGACGGACACATGAAAATGCACCTGAACAACATCCTGAATCAGTTTGAGGCCAATGAGGATGAACGTGTTTTAATTCGGAAACATTTCAAACATCATGTCGTTTCGCATAGTGCCGTTGTCGACTACATTGAAAATCTAAGAAAATAATACCCACCAGGAGCTTAATCCCGCTGTACACTATATCTCTTATGGCGAACACCGCCACAAGAGGATGCCGTTTCCATCGGGGCTAAAAATATACAAATGAAACAAACATTCTACAGCAACGGAAAACTTTTAATAACAGGCGAATATCTGGTTCTTGACGGAGCCAAAGCTTTTGCATTACCAACAAAATTTGGTCAGAACCTAATCATTGAAAAAGGAAACAACCAAGAAATACACTGGGAAAGTTATGATGTTGACCACAGTATATGGTTCAAAGAAACCCTTACTTTTTCTGAAATCACAAACCCGTTAGATTCAGAAATCGAATCGGTAAAAAACACATTAATAGCCATTTTGCACGAAGCTTATTTACTAAACCCAAAGTTTATCAATGAATCAGAAGGATATTTAATCACAACCGAACTGGGATTTCCTAAAAAATGGGGATTAGGAACCTCATCGACCTTAATCAACAACATTGCACAATGGCTGCAAATTGACGCTTTTATATTACTCAAAAATAGTTTTGGCGGTAGCGGCTACGACATCGCCTGTGCGCAAAATAACACTCCTATTTTGTACGCTATAGTAGAAGACAAGCCAATTGTTGAAAAAGTAATTTTCAACCCTGATTTTGCCGAAAACTTATATTTCGTTTATCTCAATAAAAAACAAAGCAGTAAAGTGGCAATTGCTTCGTATTACAATAATAAAAACAATCATTTAGAAAAAAATATAACCACAAACAATACAATTACTCAAGCTGTAATTGAGGCTACGACGCTTAAATCGTTTGCCGCAGCAATAGAAAAACATGAAATTGCCATGAGTAACATTCTCGAGATGAAAACAGTAAAAGAAGCTTTATTTCCTGATTTTAAAGGGGTTCTAAAAAGTCTTGGAGCTTGGGGTGGCGATTTTATTTTAGCGATTTCAAAGGAAAACCCAAAAGATTATTTTGCTTCCAAAGGATATGAAACCATTATTCCTTACAGCGAAATGATACTGTAAAACTGCTTACGTTATTTTACTAATTGCTTTATAAAAGAAAATCCCGATACATTAAATGCATCGGGATTTTTTATTGTTGAACTTTTAAATTACAATTTTTAGTAATTAAATAGTTTTCTGTTATCTACGATTGTAGCATTAGCTTTCAATGCAGGAACAACTCTATTTGCATCAGAAGCGCTTTGTGCTTTTAATTTTGCAACATAAGGCGCATGATTTTTCAAAGCTGGTGCTTTTACTATGCTTACATTTTTAACAACATAAACGCCTGTATTTCCTTCGATTGGTGCTGATAATTTATTAGCTGATAATGCAAATGCATTTCCAACTACTTTTGGCTCTTGACCAACTCCTCCAGCCAAAACCGGATTTTCCATAGTTACACCAGTCACTTGTTGTACTGTTGAACCTGTAGCTTTTGCAATTGCTTCAAGAGAACTTCCAGTCATTTTAGCTTTAATCAATTCGGCTTTTTTCTTGTTTTTAAGAATTGGCTCAACATATGGTCTCACTAAACTAACGGCTACTAACCCTGAATTATCAATTTTTTTAAGTTTTGCAATTACGTGACCTAAATTAGCTACTTCAAATCTTTTCACAGCACCTTCTTTAGTATCATCTTCAAAAGCCCATCTTACGATTGTTCTTTGATTTCCAAGAGGTCCAAAAGCTTCATCCATTGCTTTTACAGTTACTGGAGCTGCAATAGTCAATTTCATCTCTTTTGCTGCTTTATTAAAATCTTTATCAACAGCATCCATTTCAAATTTGGTTGCTTCTGTAAATATCTTGTCAGAAGTTGCTTCAGAAGCTTCTACTTTTTGAGCTACAGTAGCTAAACGAATTCCGTCTTGTTTGTCTGTAATTTTGATAATGTGGAAACCAAAAGGAGTTTCAACCAAACCTACTTTTCCAATACTGTTATTGAAAACAAAATCATTGAAAGGTTTTACCATTTGGTTTGGACCAAAATAACCTAAATCACCTCCTTGTTGAGAAGAAGAATCATCAGAAGCAGTAAATGCTAACATTAAAAAACTATCGGGATTTGCTGTTACTTGAGCTAAGATAGACTCTGCTTTTGCTTTAGCTTCTTCTTTCGTTCTATTTTCTTTTTGGTTTGGAACTTGTGTTCCTTGGTAACTGATCAAGATATGACTTGCTTTCGCATTAACGCCTGCTTTTCTTCCTAAAGATTTAGAAATACAGTAGTAACTACCAAACTTGTAAGGTCCATAAACCGCTCCAGGAGCTAAGTTATATAATTGCTCCGCATCAATTGCAGGCAAATCTTTTTTGGCAACATAAGACGAATCGTAAGGCACATCTGAATTTGAATTTACAAAATCAATTGTATTTGTTGCTGTTCTAAACCCTTGCAATGTATCATTTTTACCTGTTGCTTGGTTATAAACTACGCTTCCTGATAACAATGCAGTGATTTTATTTTTCACTTCATTTTCATCTTCTTTAGAAGCTTTATCTTCAATCAAAACGTATTCTACTTCTCTAGATTCGTCCGCTTTGTATTTCTTTTCATTTTTCTTCATGAAATCTACAATCTCAGCATCAGTAACTTTAACATCACTGTCTTTGATGGTAGAATATAAACCGGCAACATAAGCAAAGTTTACTTTGTTAGACTCCATTTCATATTTCAATTTACCTTCGCTTTCCGTTGTGTAAACTCCTGCTTTGATAAGTGTGTTGTAGATTTGAAATTTAGCATTTAGTTCTGCATCTTTTTCTCTGTCTTTCAAATATTGAGCTTGCTCTGGATTAGTTTTGAAATAATCTTTGAATTTTGCCAAATCAAACATTCCTGCTGCGTTCAAAAACATTGGGTTTTTTCCAATATTTTGATCTGCTTTCAAAACTTCGATAATGTGTTTCTCTCCAACTCTCAATCCTAATTTATCAAATTCGGCTGTTAGCAAAGCAATAGAAACTTCTTGATCCCAAACTCTGTTTGCTGCCGCTGTTGAAGTAATCCCTTGACCACTTTTTTCAACATTGCTTACTTTAAGTCTAAAGTCTTCAAATGAAATATCTTTTCCATCGATGCTTCCTACATCTTTTGTGTTTTGGCTAAAGCCACCTTTACCAATAAGATCTTGTATTATAAATGCAAATAATGCAATTGCAATAGCTGCTATCAATAAAGCGGAACGTTGTCTAATTTTTGCTAAAACTGCCATTTTTATTGTTGTTAATTTTAAATTCAGTTTGCGAAAATACAATTATCTAATTAATAATAATACTAGTAGCGTTTTATTTTTCAAGAAATTTTAATTTTCTAAAAAAATTACTCCACTACAGTCATTTTAACCAATTCTATTTTCTTATTTGTGGCTTCTTCAATTACAAATCGATAGTTATCGATGGTGATTAAATCGCCTTTTTGAGGGATATCTTTAGTAAAATCGACTATAAATCCTCCCAAAGTACTATACGAATCACTTTCGGGAATATCAAACTTATAGGTTTGGTTTAAAAATTCTACATCCAATCGTGTTGAAAAAAGATAAGTTCCTTCCTCTAATTCTTTTTCAATCAGCTCTTCGTCCGAATCGTGTTCGTCTTCAATTTCTCCAAAAAGCTCTTCCACAATATCTTCGATAGTTATAATTCCCGAAGTTCCACCATATTCGTCTAAAACTACTGCGACACTTTTTCTTTTTTTGGTCAACAAACTCATCGCATCTTTGATATAAATGGTTTCTGGCACAAATTCAACCGAAATCAGAATCTCTTTAATTGTTTTTGGTTTTTTGAATAAATCAAAAGAATGCACGTATCCAATAATGTCATCGAGTGAGTTTTGATACACTACAATTTTAGAATAACCCGTTTTTATAAACAATTCTTTCAATTCTGAAACCGAATCGTACAAGTCTATTGCCGAAATTTCGGTTCTGGGCGTCATCACATCTCTGGCTTTTACACCCGAAAATTCTAATGCATTTTGAAAAATTTGTATTTCAGAATCGACTTCTTCATTATCTTCCACCGTGCTCATTTGCTCGGTGATATAATTCCCTAATTCTACTTTACTGAAATACAATTGTATCTGATCGCCCTGAGTTTTGAAAAATTTTCTTAGCACAAAATCAGAAATCCAAATAAAAAAAGTTGAGACAAAGTAAAATAGTCTGTAAAAAAAATACGCCGGAAGCGCAAAAAATTTCAATAAAGAATTGGCATAAATTTGAAAGAAAACTTTAGGCAAAAACTCTGCCGTAATCAAAACGATAAAAGTAGACAGTGAGGTTTGAACAATTAAATTTAAAACGCCAGAGAAATGATAGCCCAACCCATCAACCCAATGCATTAATAATTCCCCCATAAAAAACCCATAAATAACTAATGCTATGTTATTACCAATAAGCATTGCAACAATAAACTTAGAAGGTTTTTCGGTAAGTTTAGTCAGGATTTTTGAAACAAAACTATCTTGTTTCTTTTCGATTTCGAGGTAAATTTTATTTGACGAAATAAAAGCAATCTCCATTCCCGAGAAAAAGGCACATAGTATTAAGCACAATAATATGATACTTATTTCCATGAATTACGCTTTTTTATTTCGGTCTTCGAATTTTTTAGCGAATTTCATTCTGAAGAAAAACATAAAAACGGCTAATCCTGCGAATACAAAACTAAACCAAGGGTTTTCGTTTGGATCACTGATTTTAGTAAATCCATCATATATAAGGTAAATTCCAAAAACAAGATAAATGTAAGGGGTAAACTTAAGGTAACTCATAATTTATATTTTTTAATTTAATCGGCCGAATCAATTTCGCCGGTTATTCTTTGCGAATTTATAACTTTAAAGTCTTTACTGAAATCAATTCCCTGACCGTTTGAAACGCCTTTTGGATCCGTAAATTTAAATTTTCTTTCGGTATAAAACCAATCATTTTTTTGGTCGAAATACAATTGTTCGGTTTCAAGAATTTTTCCGTCATCCGAAGTGATTTTCACCTTTCCTTGTAAATCTATAATACCTGTTGGTTTATACGAAATTGCGTAAGTGGCTTTGATAAATGTTTTTTTTCCTTTTTTATCATATAAAGTAACATCAATTCCTTTTGGAAACTCTGTAAACGGAAAATCCACACTTGAAAAATCTAACATTTTTGAACTTACCA
This sequence comes from Flavobacterium lacustre, assembly GCF_027474525.2. Lineage (NCBI taxonomy): Bacteria > Pseudomonadati > Bacteroidota > Flavobacteriia > Flavobacteriales > Flavobacteriaceae > Flavobacterium > Flavobacterium lacustre. The sequence continues at coordinate 1,460,137 of NZ_CP114882.2, read as the reverse complement.
AAATTCCGGTAATGCGACCTGAATCGGTATATTTTACATTCACATCATCCGCATCTGTACTCGGCACAAAATCAGAAAAATTTATTTTTTGTACTTCTTTAAAATTACTTTCACACCCAAAAAAAAGCATCACGGCGAAGACCGTGATTCCTTGAAATAGTATATTTTGTTTAAAAAAAGTCATAGTATACAAACGTAACAAAGTGGAGTTATTTATGCTCTCCGGAGATTAATTGAATTTTCTCTTTTCAAACCATTTGTCGTTAAGAGATAAACTTACACTAAAGTTAGCGTAATTTTCTTGAACAAGATTTGAATTTGTAGTTCCTTTTTTTCCTAATTCAAAACCGAAATTTACATTAGAAAAAGAACCCGTAATTGGCATTCCCAAACCTAAAGTAAATCCAATATCATTTATAGCTTCAGAGTCAACAATCAAACCTGTTTTTTCATATCTCAAACCAGCTCGGTAAACAATTCGTTTAGTATAACTTGTAAATGAATTATAATTTGGAATATAATACCCCCCAACACTGAATTTTTGTTGTTTTTCGTATGTGACATTTGCCATATCATTGTAGTTATTTGCTAAACTACCCGCGTCACGTGTACTAAATTGAGCTCCCAAAAGCCATTTTTTAGACTCTCCTATACCGGCGCCAAATGTAATTTTACTTGGCAAAGTCAAATCTGATTTATAGACAACATCATCCGTAGTATCAACTACAGTAATATCAAAATTAGAATTCAACAATCCCGTCGAAATATTTCTTGTATTAGTAGATGTCAAAGTGCTCTCTAACGTATAATTCAAACTACTGTAAAAAGTTAATTTTTTAGTTATTTTAGTCTGATACATCATTCCTGCATTAAAATTAACTCCAGATAAATCAATTTTATTTAATTCCCTAGTCCCAACTGGAATCCCTGTAACAAACTCTAAACTACTAGTTTCAATTTTTCCAAAATTATAATGTGCATCAGCACCAATACTCAAACCAGGAATAATGCTATATCCAACACCTAAAAACACTTTATTTAAACCACCGGATCCTTTAAAACGAGTGCTGTTTTCTGAAGCATCGGCAGCAATAGATTCTATTTTGTAGCCTACCGAAGAATAAGGAATTAATCCAAAACCAAAACCAAATTTTCCTAAAGGCACACCAACGGCCAAATAATCCAATGTTGTTCTTCGTGTACTTGCTGACTCGCTTTCCGTTTTTAATTTTGTGGCATTATAACTTCCGCCAATGGCAAAAGTGGTCAATTTTAAATTGGCATAAGCTGCCGGATTATCTAAATTAATATGAATACTGTCCTGCTCAACTGCAACTCCTCCCATAGAACGTACCTCAGTCGTTCCTTTGTATCTCACATCACCAATTCCGAAAAAAGAATAAGGAGACGCAGTTCCTTCTTGAGCAAAAGATACGAATGACAAAAGCAGGCAAGTGCTTACTATAATTTTTTTAATCATTTTTGATTTTATATTGAAATGTTTGGTTCAAACTTTCGAGAAGGAAATTTGAATTGGCAAATATGGTATTTTTTAATCGTTTAGCCAAAAAATCTGTGTCTCCACCCGTTAAAATTATTATAAAATTTGAATAGTGTGCTTTATATTCATCGATAAAACCGTCAATCTCATAGACGAATCCATTTACAACTCCAGAATGAATGGACTCCGCAGTAGATTTACCAATAAAATAATCCGGATTTTGCGATGTTAATAAAGGAAGTTTTGCGGTATAATTATGAAGTGATTCATACCGCAACCGCAACCCTGGCGCAATAGCACCTCCTAAATAGGTGTCGTTCTCATCTATGAAATCATAGGTAATGCAAGTCCCTACATCAATAACTAATCTGTTTTGGTTTGGATATTGAAGCGTTGCGCCCGCCGCAAGAACCATTCGGTCAATTCCGAGAGTTTGTGGCGTTGCATATTTATTTACAAACGGAAAAGCATCTTTATGCGACATAAAATGAACATTCAACTCCTCATTGTAATGCAAAAAAGACTCTTTTTCGAGAAATCCGACAGACGAAATGACTAAATGAGTTACTTTTTTATATTTATTTAAAATATTTTGAATTTTTTTTTCGTGCTCTGTTTTCATGAAAACAAAATCCTCAACAAGGATATTCCCCTCAAAAACAGCACCTTTAATCCTGGTATTCCCTACATCAATTGTTAGAATCATAATTTATTGTTTGACGATGCGAAGGTACGAATTGATTTTTTTTAAAAATTGTTTTGGATAAATTAAAAATCATCCTATATTTGCACCCGCAATAAGAACGGTACCTTAGCTCAGATGGTAGAGCAATGGACTGAAAATCCATGTGTCCCTGGTTCGATCCCTGGAGGTACCACGAAACCCACTCATAACGAGTGGGTTTTTTGTTTAAAGTCCTTATTTTACTGGGCTTTTCATTTTTTTGACAAAAAAGAATATCATTAAATATCAATCTTTTTTCTACCAGTTTTCTACCCGATTTCTACCCGATTTATCAAAAATGTTTACATACATTTGCTATCTAAATACGCAAATATTATGAACAAAACACGCTACACGCCTGTGTTTGACAGGAAAAACCAGTTAAATACACAAGGCAAAGCACTCATACAAATTGAGTGTTATTTGAACGGGAGAAACAAATATTTTTCTACCCAAATTTATATAGAACCGATCTACTGGAACTATAAAAACCGTACAATTAAAACGGAATACCCCAACGCCATTAAGTTAAATAAACAAATTGCCGAAACAATGCGGGATTTTGAAAACTACGAACTGGACAAAATTAATGCGGGGAAGCCTTTTAATTTGGGAATGTTAAACGACTTTTTGAACGGTAACGAAATAAAAACCTTTACAGAGTTTATGGAGCTGGAAATTAAAAATAATTCCATTTCAAGTGCAACCCGAAAAACTCACGAAATGACTTTAAAAAGGCTAAAGGAATTTAAAAAAGTGATTTACTATGAAGATATAACCTTTGAATTTCTGCACGACTTCGAAACATTTTTAAGAAAAATAAACATTACTTACAAAAATTTACCGCCTAAAAAATTAAGCCAAAACACGATTTTTAAGTATTTCAAGAACTTGAAAAGCTATGTGAATTTGGCAATTAACAAGGATTTAATGAATGTACAACAATACCCATTTAGGAAATTTAAAATTAAGCAAATGGAAAGCAGAAAAATATTTCTTACACCCGAAGAAATAGACCAAATGCAAGATTTAGTTTTAACAGGCGAAAATATAAAATTACAATACATAAAGGATTTATTTATGTATAGCATTTATACTGGGTTGCGTTTTAGTGATGTGTTGAGCATGCAAAAACGGGAACTTGTAACCATTGGCGGGAATACTTGGTTAATCAAGAAAATGGAAAAGACAGACGAAAGCGTGAGAATACCAATTTACGCAATTTTTAACGGCAAGCCGATTGAGATTATTAACAAATACAATCGTTTTGATACTGTATTTTGTTTTGAACAGATTACAAACCAGTACGCAAACCGCACATTAAAAACATTGGCGGGACTGGCTAAAATTGATAAGTTAATTACATTTCACACCGCCCGACACACCACCGCCACATATTTACTTTATAAAGGCGTAAGTCTTACATCAGTACAAAAGATTTTAGGACATAAGAAAATTGCAACTACTCAAATTTATGGTCACATAATGGATAAGACAATAGAAAATGAATTAATAGCAGTGAATTTTTAAACAAAACAACTGCATTTTTTTGTTAATTTGCAACACCGAGTAATTAAATACGCAAAAAACACAATGAGTAAAACGAGTAAAATAACCGTAAAGCATTACTTAAATACTAACTTAAAGCCCATAAAAGGGGCTTTTGGTAATGAATACAAAGTGTATTTTTTATTAAGATACTTAAACCAAAACACAAAAATAAAAAGTTTAATATCAAATACATTTACAGAAGACGAATTTTTAAAAATTGAAAAAGACAATATATTAAACGAATGGATTAAAAAGGAAATTGTTTTTTGTGAAAACATAATTAAAGCAATAGAAAAATGTGGCTATACATTTGACATAAAAACATTTATGCAATTTTATGAATTTGCAAAATACCCAATATTAGAGAATTTTGATGAATTTATACAATGGTCAAACGATAGAATTAAATTAGGACAGGAAACACGTTACGAAAGGCAAAATTCAGAAAATTATTTAGATTGCTTTGCAAAATTAAAAAAAGAGGTTTACAATAATAAAAACTATATAAATAATGAATTGTATTTGGGAAGTGTAAAAGAAATTAGGGAATTATTAAAAATAAATATTGAATTGTACGAAGTAGATGACAAAGAAAAAGACTCAATAAATTGGTATATTAATCCAGTTTATAATTTAAATAAATATACATTTATTGATTTTTATATTGAAGTTGTACTAAAGAAATTTCGTTTTAAATTACCTAACATCGACATATTACCCCCAAAAATAATGAAACCGTGGATTTTTCAAGACTACATAATAGACTGTATTACAATTAAATAGATATTATTTTAATAAATAATTAAAAAAAACGTGCATAGAATTATTTTATGCACGTTTTTTTATATACATTTGTCGTGCATAAAAGTAATTTATGCTTTATTTATCATTCATTAAAAAACAAGCAAATGGACATTCAACAAATTAGAACCCAGTTACCACTTGGCGCAGTTAAAGAAATCGTTAAACGTAGCGGGATTAATTACGCCACAGTGCAAAGGTTTTTCCGTGGAGAAGAAACCAAAGAGAATTTAAATTTAATGCAAGTAACGGCTCAATACCTTAAAGAATATAAGGAAGCCAAAGCCAGTGCCATAATGGAACTGCAAGCGGTTGCGAGCGTATAAATTAACTGTAAACTTTATAAAATGGACTTTGAAAAAATCAAAAAAACGTGTTTGGAACTGGATCAAACAAAAAAAGATTTGCAAGAACAAAGTAACTTATTGAAGCGTATAACTCAAAAAATCAAAGATTTGAGAGCAAAGGAAAAAACCCAAATAACAATGATTTTGCATTATACCACTGAAAGCGAACCGCAAAAACTGGATTTAAAAAACTAACTATTATAAAATGAATAATCAGGATATTTTATTTGCATCATTAATGGGGAGCAAAGCCATTAAAACACTTGAACGGCTTGACATTGTAGAGAACGAAATAACAAAACACGTTTTTCCGCCTATTCAGTTTTTACCATTTAGAAATATAACGGGAATTAAAGAAGTTAACCAAGCAGAACAAAAATATATTTGGGAAGCAGACCCCGAACAAAGCAAAGAACAACAGTTTTTTCCTTTGTCGTTTAGTTTTACGGAAAAAGGTACTCAATGGTTATTTCCATACGAGCCGTTGATCAGTGTTTTAGGAGGTAATGAAATTGGAAAAACAAAGGTTGCTAGAATTAACGACACATCAGGGAACAAATTAATCGGAACAATAAAACAACGCATAGCACCCAAAGACTATGAAATTACGATAACAGGCGTATTAATTGGGAAAAAACTAAAAGGAAAGCACGAGGACTGTTACCCAAAAGAACAACTAAGACTCTTATTAAATTTCTTGAAAGTAACAAAAGATGTTTGGGTTTTTTGCCCCCTTTTAGAACTTTTGGGAATAAACAAAATAGCAATAGAAGAGTTTAGCTTCCCATTTACAAAAGGCGAAAATGTACAGGCATACGAAATAAAAGCATTTAGCGACTTCGATTATAATCTAATAATTAAATAAAATGAAACACTGGATCGAATTTTTAGACAAAAAAACCCACAACACCAAACGATTGGGAAAAATAGCAAATTCAGTGCTATTTGAAAAGCAACAAAAAGAAATAGAGTTAAAAGGATTAGAGGAAAGTCTCCAGTCTATACAAACAGAAATTTTGGCACAATTAGAACCTAATTACAAAGAACCCAAAGAAATGGTTTATGCTATTGTCAAAGCAAAATCAAAAGCCGACAAATGGAACGCTACACCAACGAACGAACTACAAAACCCTAATAAATCCGATTAAAAAAATAATGCTATTGCATTGAATAAATAATTAATTAAAAATCAAAATACGCAAAAACTATGAGTACAAAAACAATTACAGAATACAGCCCCGAAGCATTAAAAAATATTTCAACTTATTTAGAATTTAGTCAGTTTGAGCAAGAGCCAGTTTTAAAAGAAATGACATTTTCTAATTATTCAGAAATTGGTTATGCTCTTTCTGCCATTTTTTCAGCTATTGAAACGATAGGGCTTTATGGAGATAAAGCGGATTTGGCAACTTGTGGAGGATTGGCAACCATTGGCAAAAAATTAGTTCCAGACGTTGAACTGGAGTTTTTAGATAAACTACTAATTGAAAAAGAAGTCGAAAACATAGCGTTAAAAATAAAAGACCTATAAAAACAAAATCAATCATTTAGGGGGCCAATAGGATTTAATTACAGACCCCCAAGCACACTATCAAAACCGATTTTTTTCAGTGCTTTTTATAAATGATGTTGATATAAAATACAAATGAGGGTTTAACCTATACATTTTATGATGATTGATTTTTTTATAATTAACCAAAATCACACAAAAAAATGAAACAAATATTTACAGTTGAAAAGGTATTGATCCACAATGAAAATATGGATTTTACAGGCGCACAAATTAGAATTAAACTCTTTGGTCATACAGTAATAAGTTATTGCTCAAGCCCAAAATTAAACACTATTTAAACATGAAAATCAAAGAAATGGAAGCACTACTAAAGAATTTTAGCAATGACATTCTAAAGGAGTTCGAAACCACGCAACAGGAATTTAAAACGCTTACCGTTCAAAAAGGTTTGAAGTTTTTAGAAGCTAACAAATTCGAGGTTAACCGAGCCAAAGAAAGCAAATTTTGGAACGATTACCAAAGCCAACAGGAAAAGTACATAAGTTGGTTTAAATCCGAAATTACACCCCAAAATTCAAAAGCCACCAAAGAGCAAAAAATAGAAATGTATTTTAAATACTTAGATAAAAAATCCATTTAAACCACCATTATGAAAAATTTTGAAAAGGTGTTATTACACACCAACGATGCACAGATTAAAAACGAATTAGGGTTTTATTTGCCTAAACAAAAATACTTTCAGGAGTATTTAAACAAATACGCCTTACTATGTTTAAAGCCATTGGAAGCTAAAGACCTAAACCCACTTTTTGACAATCCTAAAGCGTTTTTAACTCAACAAATTACACACGGGGAAAGCCTTAATATTGGAGGTTTAAAAATGAACCCCGAAAAGCTTTTCGAAATAATTGAAAAGCCAGTAGGAACAGACGAGTTAATAAACCAAATAATTACCGACAAAGCAAGCCAACAAATTGCAAGTCAAAACCACTGGTTTACTGATAGTTTTGTTATTGGAAATAATAATAATTTAGAAGTTTGCCAAAAGGTAAAACAACACATACACGAAAAATGCTCTTTGTATGTAGAAAACGAAAAGCAAACCGAAGCCATTAAATTACTGGAGGAAATTTCAGAAAAAATGACACGAATAAATGAATTAAAAACATCGGGAAACATTACGCCAGACGATTTATTTGAAACCTTGCTAACCTTTAAAGACAGCAAATTTGCACCAAAATTAACGTGCGTAAATCTATTTAAATAACCTTTAAAATAATTTATATGCAAACGGGTATAGCAGTTATTACAGTGCCATTAAATGAATGGGAAGAAATGAAAACTAATTTAACCAGTATAGCAAAATCATTGCACGAAATGAAAACCATAGGACAAAAGGAAATGTTAACCCCCAAGGAAGCTATGGAAATGCTAAAATGTAGTAGAAACACATTTCAAAGCTATGTAGATAAAGGCTTTTTTAGTGTCATTAAAATGAAGTCAGAGAAGTATAGTAAGGTACTAATTAAGCGAGCCGATATAAGTTATTTTATTGAAAGTAGGGCATAAAAAAGCCCCTTGAAAGGGGCTTTTATACTGTAACTAAAACAAAATACGCAAATATTAACGTTTAGCACTTTGCAAATATATAAAATGATTGACAATATCACAATGGTAAATAAAAATTTATCAGAAACCGAAATAAAGAACATCATAAAAAACAGCCGTTTAATGCGTAATTCATTAAACGGCTTAATCTATTATGACAATCGAACTACTAAAAACTTTACAGGCGGTTTGTTTATAAAAATTGATCCTAACAATCGGTTAAAAATAACTGGAAGTTTACACAAATACTATTCTTATTTAGAAACTGGAAGCCTGACAAACTTTGACAGCTTTACGATGCAACAAGCCAAAGCAACATTTGAAAGGCTTATTTTCAACACTGGAATAAATCCCGATAAAGTAGAAATTACATTTTTTGAAATAGGCATAAATGTAAAATTACCCATTGAACCCAAAACAGTTTTGGAAGCTATACACAGCATCGGAAAACATAAAGAAAAAATCTTTTTAATAGATGCAAATCACAAAGACAATAGGCAAGTAACAACCGAACGACACCGAGATTATAGGCTTTATTTTAAGATTTACGATAAAGTTTTTGAAATGCTGGACAAACAAAACAGGCGCACCCCCACTGGACTAAATATAATTAGAATTGAAACAGTACACAGGCGTTGCGAAAAAGCATTTTTAAAGGATTTTTTGAATTTAGATAATTTAATCAGGTTGCAAAATTTGTTTTTCAATGAATGGGAAAACCTTAATTTTTACAATGACATAACCGCCCCAAAGGGAACAACACGGGGCAAAATAGATCTAATAAGGAATATTATTTATAACGGCAAAATATGTGTTTTAAATCAATATAGAAGCCAGTACGAAAACAACGCACTTTCTAAACGACAATTTTACACAGTAAAAGAGTTTATTAACAACTGGGAAGCTATTCGCCACGAATTTGACATTAAAAACAGTAAAATAGTACCCATTTGGAAAAACGCTTATAATTCTGAAAAACAAATAGTTATATAAAAATTTAATATCAATTGATACTTAATGACAAAATAAAAGGATTGAAAAGCACATTTATAAAAAGTAACACTTGTGTAACTTCTTTAAATCACTGTAAAACAATAATTTAAACTAAAATTAAATTTCAAATGATACATAATGATAAAAAAAACGGTTCAAATGACACACGTATATTCCCATATTTTTTTTGTGGAAACTTGTAATATACTCCCGATAGGGAGCACACCCGCACCAGTATTGAGTTTAAGTAATAGTTAGAGAGTTACAAAAGTGTTACCAATTCAAAGAATAAAGGCTAAAACAAAAAAAGGTCTGAAATGGTAGTAAAAAAGGTAGTAAAAACGGCAATTATTCATAAAACACCCTTAAATCACTGTAATACTGGATAAACAAGCCAAAACCAACACCCAAAACACCAAAAAGACACGATTACTTAAAAAAAGGGCTCAAAATCAATAAGCAAGGCACAAGCCACCAGAAAAAAAACAAAAGGGCTATTTGAAAAATAATTAACCAAAAACAAATTAAAAAAAGTCAAAAACAACCCTTAACTAAAACAGGCAAATTTTTAGTTTAAAAACACATTTTACTACCATTATACTACTACCATAATTCTATAAACTTCAAAAACACCCATAATGACAAAAATCAAAAAAAAGCAACCCGAACCAATACAAAGAAAATCGTACACCTTAGACGACAAAGCCAAAGCAAAAAAATATTACTTAATAGGTTTGTCTTTGGTAGAGATCGGAAAAATAACGGATACACCATTTAGGACAATTGAAAAATGGTATGTTGCCGAAAACTGGAAAGCCCAAAGGGAAACAACCCCGATAAAAAATAAAGCTAACGATCTGTTTAATTCGGGAATGAGTTACAAACAAATTGCGGTTACTTTGAATAAAAGTGTTAGCACCGTATCACGTTACATTAAAACCGCAAAAAATGAAAATGACAATTAAAGAACTCCAAAGCAAAGGTTATAGAAAAACAACCATAAAAGGGCTGTATTTAACAAATAAAGGCAAGATTCACAATTATACCACTGGCAATGCTATAAGCCCCACAAAGACAGGAAAAGCAATAATAAACGGCAAAACATACAATTTGCCAAAGTTAATTTTGGAAACTTTTAAAAAAATACCAGTAAGAAACGGCAAAACACTGTTTTTGAATGGAAACAATAAGGATTTTGATTATAATAATTTAGAGTATGCCAGTACTGGAATACAGCACACGGCACCGCCCGAAAGCGAAATAATAAACGCTATAAGATTATATTTTGAAGTACCTAAAAAAATAAATACACAAAATTTTTGGTTTAAAGACCATTTAAACCAAATAGCAAAGCAAAGAGGGTTTATTTATTTCCACCATAACAATACAGGATTTAATTTATTTGTCGAATGGTTACAACCATTTAATAAAAGCCAAAGCAAAGCCCAATTAAGCAAAGTAAACGGTTACACGGTAAGAAATGGAATTAACACCATAAACAAATATTTATCACTATTAATAAATGAATGTTTACAGGATCAAGAAAACGGACTTTTGCAACTTATGGACTTTGAACCAACGCCACCCACCGCCACCGAAAAGAACAAAAAAACAAATGAAACCTTAAAAAATTTAGGTTCAAAAATTCAAATTCCTTTAAGAAAAGCGAACAAAAACAAGTATAAAGGGCTTTGATGATTAAAAAAAATCGGGTTGCAAACCATTAATAAATAATTTATTTTTACAGAATGGGAAACACAAAACAAAATATAGGGATTCAAACCAATAAGTTGAAAAGGTATAAATTAATAGTAGATTTATACAATAAACACAAAACGGAGGACATTCCAGATACCGTAATTTTGAGAAAATACATAGTTCCCGTTTATCCAATTTCAAGAACTACACTATACACCATTTTAACAACTCCAGTTAATAAGTTATTAGCTGAACTGGAAGCCCAAAAGCAAATACAAACAGATTAACTCTACCACAGATAAACAACAACCAAAAACCGCTATAACAGGCGGTTTTTTTATGGCATGGTCTGTATAGGACTTGAAACAAATACAGTAAAACTAATAAAATCAACACTTTACATGTTTTCTTTGTATTGTTGGTAGAAAACTGGTAGAAATTCAGACATTAATTTGATCATATACGATTTTAATTTAAGTTTAAATGTGACACATAAAGTATGTGTAAATTACATGTCACAGCATAAAATAAAACACATTCAGACCTTTGAAAAAAAGTCTGAAAATCGTGTCCTTTTTATTTATTAAGGCGTTTTGGACCTTTCCTAAAACATTTCAAATTATGGAAACCTTAATTTTTATCAAAGAAGCTGGAAGTATTATTTTAATAGTGTTAAGCATTATTAAAAACATTAAAAAAGACATGATATTCAAGAAGCGACCAAAACCAAAACTTTAATCAGATGGAGTGATTTGCTGGAGTGATCTGCTGGTCCTGATATAATGATCCAATGCGGTCCGATTTGCTGGAGTGATCTGCTGGACCTGATTTATTGATCCAATACGGTCCAACTTGCTGGAGTGATCTGCTGGTCCTGATATACTAATCCAATGCGGGCCAACTTGCTGGAGTGATTTGCTGGAGTGATCTGCTGGACCTGATCTATTGATCCAATGCGGTCCGATTTGCTGGAGTGATCTGCTGGTCCTGATATACTGATCCAATGCGGGCCAACTTGCTGGAGTGATTTGCTGGAGTGATCTGCTGGACCTGATCTATTGATCCTATGCGGTCCGATTTGCTGGAGTGATCTGCTGGACCTGATTTATTGATCCAATACGGCCCAATTTGCTGGAGTGATCTGCTGGTCCTGACATACTGATCCAATGCGGGCCTATCTGCTGGAGTAATATGCTGGTCCTGATCTAATGATCCAATGCGGGCCTATCTGATGGAGTAATTTGCTGGAGTGATATGCTGGTCCTGATCTAATGCGGGCCTATCTGCTGGATTAATATGCTGGTCCTGATCTAATGATCCAATGTGGGCCTATCTGCTGGAGTAATATGCTGGTCCTGATCTAATGATCCAATGCGGGCCTATCTGCTGGAGTGATATGCTGGTCCTGATTTACTGATCCAATGTGAACCGATCTATAGGAGACATACAGTAAGTCATGGTAAAAATAAAAAACAACCCAAAAACATAAATAAGTGCGAATAAAAGAAGAAATTTAGTATAATTTACTATTTTTATAAAATTGAGAAAAAAAAATAATTATGATAGAATCTTTTGAAAGCCCCGCATTAAATATAATAAGCACACTTTTTATAATAATAATTTCAATTCTTATATTATTTTTCATCAGTGACTTTTTTAAACTCATTCCAGTTTTTAGAAAATATTTAGTCTATTTAAAAAACTACATGTTTATTATTTTTTTAATTCCTGCAATATCATTTTTATTTATTGATTTTGCTTTTATAGAATTTAAGCATATTCATAACTATGAGTTTATAAAAGATTTATGTAAAATATTATTCAGTGCCGGTATATTCACAACTACATTAAATTTTTTGGATTCACTAAATGTATTTAAGAAAAATTTCAAAAGCATCATAATGTCAGATGAGTTTGACAACCTATTAACTACAAAAATAGATGCTCTCGCATATTCACAAGATCATTTAAACAAACAAAGTAATTTAGATAAGATTTGGCAAACTGTTACTTTGTGTAAATACAAGAAAGAATTTCCGGAACTATATGATAAACTTGAAAATAAAATTGAAAACCATTTATTTAAAAAGAATAACATATCATACTATTACAAGAATTTTCAGGTAAATTATTATATTGAGCTTATAGATAACAAATACGTAGCAGTAACCGAGAGGTCGTCATTTACAATAATGCGTCCAAATAAGGAAGAATTTGAATTTGATTTTAAGTCGAACTATGATAATTCGGATGCAGACGCAAATGTTGATATTAAATTTTATTCAAAGAATAATGATGAAATGGATTTCATAGAAATTAACATTGCAGAAACAAAAGACAAGAATATTACTACACTAACGCTCTCAAAAAAAATGGCGGGACATTTGGAGTATCATATAGAGAGTATCACTATTATGAAACAAAATATAGAACTAGATAGAATTTTCACGTTCGGGAGTGCAAGAATAATAGATGATTTAACAATTAATATAGAACATAATGAAAATATTAATATTACATTTGTACCTTTAAATGGTAATAAGTTCTATCATAATGGAACTTACCAAAAAGATAAAATGGCATATATAAATAGAGACGTTTTATTATCGGGTGAAAAATTTACAATGTTTTTTTACAGAAATCAATAAAAAATAATATATTTACCCAGCACTACAACAAAAAACGAAAAAACGCAAAAAACGAAAACGCAAAAAAGACAAAAAAATGAAAACAACAAATAAAGTTATCGAGGGTAGTACATGGTACGGATAGTTGATTTTATAAACCTATAGTAAAACCACCTTTTAGGTGGTTTTTTTATTTAATAGATATAACATATTTTAGAAAACCCCTATTATAATTTAGCCTGTCTGTTTAAACCAAAAGCAACAAAACAAAAGGTCTAAAGAACGATAAACCATCAATTTAATCTTAGAATTAATATAAATAAGGCGTTTCTACCAGTATTCTACCAGAAAACTAAAAATATCAAAATACTCTTTGTTTACGGCACTTAACAGCGTTTTTGGTTGGTGCTGGAGGTACCACAAAACCCGAATAGAAATATTCGGGTTTTTTGTTTTTATATCTTTCCTAAACACTCCACAATATTAAGTTGAGCCCAAAACAACACTCCTTCTTTTCTAAAAGTATTGTAATTTAGAAAATCATTTTTGAAAAAATTCGCAATGTTTACCAAAAGCTCAATAAAGTTTCAATAAAAATAGGGCTTTCGTAAATTTTAAACATATTTTTTATATTATTCTCTTTTATATAATTGCAAAATTACTATATTTATGCAAAATTTATATATATGGAGATTTTATCCTGTCCGAAATGCCAAGATACACACATCGTAAAAAGCGGCGTAATCAACAGTAAACAAAGGTACTTATGTAAAAAATGTAATTATTTTTTTACGGTTAACAAAATCGGAAAAAAGATAGACGATTACTATGTTACCAAAGCATTACAATTGTATTTAGAAGGCTTAAGTTATCGTGAAATAGAGCGAATTATCGGGGTTTCTCATGTAACGGTCAGCAACTGGGTAAAAACCTTTAACATCAAAAAACCATCTCATGCAAATTACCATCCTACTTATAAGATTTTTAGTCATTTAGAACTAGTTGAGTATTTAAAAAACAAGCAATTACTCTCTGGTGCAGGTATGATAATAACCGAGCTTGGAGACAAGTTTATGCTTATAAAATGGGAAAGATTTAAGGATTAACTATACCACTTTACGCATTTATATATCAATATTTTTTTATTAGATAAAAAATTAGAATTTGGCGGTATTAAACCAACCAAAATTACCAACCAAAAATCTAATTTATTATGAAAAAACGTTATTTAATCCTTATGCTGGGAATTGTTTCCTTAAAAGGATTTTCTCAAACTCCGGCTCCAGCGGTTCCTGCTGCTCCCGAAAAAGAATGGGATGTAAGTATTTATGGATTTGTTAGAACCGATTACATTTGGGATACCCGAAAATCCGCTCAAGTAAGAGAAGATAATTTAAACCTCTATCCTTTAGACGAAGTGTTAGATGCTAACGGGAAGGATATTAATGCCGCAGGACAATCTAATTTTCTTTCTGTAACTTCAAGATTGGGCGTAAAAGCGAAAGGCCCGAACGTATGGGGAGCCAAAACATCTTCTGTTATAGAAGCTGATTTTTTTGGGAATTTCGAAGGATCTTCTATAGGATTGTTCCGATTAAGACATGCTTATGTAAACTTAGATTGGTCTAAAACATCATTGACAATGGGACAAACCTGGTATCCAACTTTTATACCTGAAGTTTTTCCCGGAGTTGCAAACTTCAATACAGGAATTATGTTCAACCCTTTTGGCTGGGCTACTCAAGTAAAATTAAAACAAATGTTAAGCAAAGAGGTTTCTGCAACATTTGTAGCTTATAAAGAAAGAGAATTCACTACTGCTGGTCCAGGAACTCAAAACTCAGCTGCTATAAACGCTGCTTTACCTTCACTTAATGCTCAAATTCAATACAAAACTAAAACTGTATTATTAGGAGTTGGTGCAGAATACAAATCATTACAACCTTTAACTGTTTCTAATAACTTGGTTTCAAATGAAAAAATAAATAGCTCTTCTGTTTTTGGATATGCAAAATATTCGAATGACAAAGTTTCTATTAAAGCATATGGAATTTCGGGTGGAAACTTAAATAACTTAGTTATGTTAGGCGGATTTACAGGAAAAACAATCGCTGGCGGAGTTGAAACTTATGACCCAACTAAAACCACTTCATTCTGGTTGGACGTTGCCAGTAACGGAAAAGCAATTGCTCCAGGATTTTTCTTTGGATACACAAAAAACAACGGATCAAGCGATGATACTACAACAGCCACTTTTGTAAACTACATGAGAGGTACCAGCGGATCAAGAATTGTTGACAATGTTTGGAGAGGTTCTGCCAGAATAGATTTTAAGAAAAATAAATTCAGAATTTCACCAGAATTAGAATACACTGCTGCAACTTGGGGCGATTTAATCAAAAGCAATGCAACGGCTGGAGGTAATAAAAAAGAAATTGGCAATTTTAGAGCCATGGTTTCTTGTGTGTATGCCTTTTAAATAAAAAACCAAAAACAATTAAAAAAATAATTTTATGAAAGAAAAATCAACAAAAGGAATTTGGAAAGTAATCTCCGCATCCTCAATGGGTACAATGATTGAATGGTATGACTTTTACATCTTCGGAAGTTTAGCCGTAGTAATTTCAACTAAATTTTTCCCGTCAGACAATCCTACAGCAGCATTTTTATCTACATTGGCTACGTTTGCAGCCGGATTTGTAGTTAGACCATTTGGAGCCCTTTTCTTCGGAAGACTGGGAGATTTAATTGGAAGAAAATATACTTTTATGGTTACCCTAATCTTAATGGGTGGAGCCACGTTCTTGATTGGTTGTATACCAAGTTACGAAACCATAGGATTCATGGCACCTTTGTTAGTGCTTATATTACGTTTACTACAAGGTCTTGCGCTGGGTGGTGAATACGGAGGAGCGGCAACTTATGTAGCAGAACACGCTCCGGTAGGACAAAGAGGATATTGGACTTCATGGATTCAAACTACTGCAACTGTTGGATTATTCATCTCTTTGATGGTTATTTTGGCCACAAGAAATGTTCTTACACCAGAGCAATTTGACGAATGGGGATGGAGAGTTCCGTTCTGGGTTTCGATTATCATGGTAGGTGTTTCGTATTTAATTAGAAAAAACATGGATGAATCTCCTGTTTTTGCCAAAGCAAAAAGTGAAGGAAAAACAAGTACTAATCCATTAAAAGAAAGTTTTGGAAACCGTTACAACTTGAAATTCGTTTTATTAGCTTTATTTGGAGCAACAATGGGACAAGGAGTTGTGTGGTATACCGGTCAATTTTACGCCATGAGTTTCTTAAAAACGGTAATGTCTATTGATTCTTCTCAAGTAGATACATTACTTGGGATTGCATTAATCCTTGGAACACCATTTTTCATTGTATTTGGTTGGTTAAGTGATAAAGTAGGTAGAAAATACATTATGATGGGCGGTATGTTGTGTGCAATATTATTGTACAGACCTATTTACAAAAGCATGTATGAAACAACTAATGTAAAAAACAAAACAGAAATTGTTGCGAACACAAAATTAGTTGCTGAACTGAAAGAGAATAAAAAACAAACCATGGACTCAATTTATACTACGAATAAAGAGTATACTGACGGAACTAAATATCTTGAAGTTAAAACCGTATCTTTAGAGAATGGAGTAGCTAAGATTGTTGATGGGAAACCAAAAGTAGAAACTAAAACAACAGTAAGCATTAATACTAATGACCAATGGATGCTTATCTTTTTAGTATTCATCCAAGTTATTTTTGTAACGATGGTTTACGGTCCGATTGCAGCATTCTTAGTAGAAATGTTCCCGGTAAAAATTAGATACACTTCGATGTCTTTGCCTTATCACGTAGGAAATGGAATCTTTGGAGGATTGCTTCCAGCTATATCTACTTACTTTGTAACGCATGCAAAAGATGCCGGAGATGCAGAGTTCTACTTGGAAGGATTGTGGTATCCAATTGTTATCGCATCGGTTTCGTTTATAGTAGGAATGGTTTACATTAAGAATAAAGATAAAAACGCTCACATTTAAAAAATATAGATATGAATCAGATAAAAAGAGTTTTAGGATTGGTTTGGATAGCCTTAGCCATTGCCGCTGCTTATTTTTGCATTTTCGAATTTGGATTACCAAAATTTGCATCGGGCAAACAAGACGATTTGGTATTTGGGATTATCATCCTTTTTATACTAACACCGTTAATCGTTTTAGGATTAGGAACCTTTGGTTATTACGCCTTAATGGGCGACTATGACGAAAGAGGTCACAAATAAATTTTCTAATAGGCAATCTCTACATTTACTTGTAGAGATTGCTTATTTTAATTACCATGAAATCGCCAGGATAAAAAAACAAAGTAAAAGGCGATCCATATCCCGCTGAAAAGCAAGTAGAATTTTAGTATGAAAAAAAGACATGAACAAAAGTTGGTTATCCTTTCAATGCTAATGTTATTAGCATTGAACATTCCGCTTTTGCTATTATTTGACAGTTCTAAACCATTATTTGGTTTCCCGATTATATACATCTATCTGTTTTCTGCATGGCTGTTTTCTATTGCCATCACCTACCTAATCATAAAAAAATATTATGAGTAGCATAGGACTTTTATTGATTTTAGGACTTTATTTGTCAATTCTCTTTTACATCGCCTATTGGGCCGAAAAAAGGAGTCATTCTAAATGGACGAATAACCCTTACATTTATTCCTTTTCATTAGCTGTATATTGTACAGCCTGGACGTATTATGGCAGCATTGGTCTTGCCGCAAACTCTGGTTTAAGTTACATTCCCATTTATTTAGGTCCCATAATAATCATTCCGACTTGGATGATTATCCTTAAAAGAATTATCCGAATTTCAAGAGTAAACAAAATTTCGAGTATTGCTGATTTCATTTCATTGAGATACGGAAACAGCCGATTTCTTGGCGCTTTGGTTACTGTAATTTGTATTTTCGGAATCTTACCTTACATTTCATTACAACTAAAATCAATTTCGGATACGTTTCATATTGTAACAAAAACGCAGTCGAGTTCTAATATCTTCAATGATACAACAACTTATGTTTGTCTGGCGCTGGCATTATTTGCTTCTTATTACGGAACAAAATATGTGGATGCTTCCGAAAAAAGACGTGGAATTGTAACCGCAGTGGCGATGGAATCGATATTGAAATTAGTTTTCTTTTTAATCATTGGCGTTTATGTAACTTATTTCGTTTACGACGGATTTGATGATATTTACACCAAAGCAGCTGTTCTTGAAAATTTTGACAAAAAGAATTCAATAGGCGATCTCAGCAGCGGAATCAATTGGTTTTTTCTTTGTATTTTGTCCATGTTTGCGATTTTTCTTTTACCAAGACAATTTCATACCGCAATTGTAGAGAATAATAAAGAATCCCATATTCGAACTGCGATGTGGTTATTTCCATTATATTTATTACTGTTCAATATTTTTGTTTTTCCTATTGCTTGGGGCGGAAATATTCTTTTTGAAGGAAAAGGACTCAATTCTGATACCTATTCATTGTTAATTCCTCAATTTTTTAATAATAATTTTCTAACTGTTATAGTTTTTCTTGGTGGATTTTCGGCTGCAATATCAATGATTATCGTTTCCTCGATTGCATTGGCAACCATGCTGAGTAACAACCTTTTGATTCCATATGGCTTCATTGGTTCCTTACAAAATACCTCTCAGGAAAAAAACAACAAACGAATTGTTATCAGCAGAAAAATAGGTATTTTTTCGTTGATAATTTTGGCGTATGCCATCTATAGAATATTCATTTTAGACTATTCTTTAGTCTCCATCGGATTGGTTTCCTTTGTGGTTATTGCACAATTAGCACCTTCCTTTTTTGGCGCATTATTCTGGAGAAGAGGTTCAAAAAAAGGAGCAATTACCGGAATCATTCTTGGTTTCCTCATGTGTTTTTACACCCTTTTGCTGCCTTATGCTATCGGTCTTACAGCATCCACTAACACCTTTGTACAAGAAGGACCTTGGGGAATCGAACTCTTAAAACCGTTTCAACTCTTTGGTTTAGATTATTTAGACCCGATTCCACATGCTCTTTTTTGGAGTTTATTTTTTAATGTCATCAGTTATTCCGGTATTTCCGTGAGTTTCAAAGGAAACTACAGAGAGCGTAATTATGCCGAAATGTTTGTAGACATAGACAAATACATCACCAATCACGAAGATGCTTTTGTATGGAAAGGAACTGCTTATGTATCTGATATTCAAAAAGTACTACAGCGTTTTCTTGGGGAAGAACGAACAAAAAGAGCCTTGACCATTTTTAATTTAAAATACAATATCGATAAAAAAGTAACAACGGCCGATGCTCGATTTATCAAGTTTGCCGAAAATTTATTAACAGGACATATTGGTACGGCTTCCGCCAAAATATTAATCTCAAGCGTAGTCAAAGAAGACAAAATCAGTCTGACCGAAGTATTGCGCATTTTAGAAGAATCCAAAGAAAATATTATTGTCAACAAGAAACTAACCGAAACATCAACCGAATTACAAAAAATTTCCGAACAGTTAAAAAATGCCAATCAGGAGCTGGTCAACAAAGACATTCAAAAAGATGAATTTCTGGATACCGTGACGCATGAATTACGAACGCCAATCACCGCGATTCGGGCCGCAAGCGAAATCCTTCACGATGATGAAGACATTCCGGCGGAACTGCGAAAACAGTTTTTACAAAATATCATTTCGGAATCCGACCGATTGAATCGATTGATTGATAAAATTCTGGATTTAGAAAAATTTGAAACCGGAAAACAGAAAATTTATCTTTCCAGAAATGACATTTCAAAGACAATTTCAAAAACAGTAGCTTCTTTAAAACAATTAATAAACAACAAAAAAATAGCGCTCGAATTTAATGATGCCGATAAGGAAATAAAAGCTTTTTATGACGAAGAACGCATCATTCAGGTGATGCACAATTTACTGTCGAATGCTATAAAGTTCTGTGCCGAAAAAGAAGGTAAAATTTCGATTCAAATTATTGAAAACAAAGACAATGTCGAAGTAAGAATTCACAACAACGGCAAAGGAATTAAAAAAGAAGATTTTGAAGCTATTTTTGATAAATTCTACCAATCCCGAAACCAAAATGTCAAAAAACCCATTGGAAGCGGATTAGGATTAGCAATTTGCAAACAAATTATTGAACACCATAAAGGAAACATTTGGGCCGAAAATAATGAAACTAACGGCGCCACTTTCTCCTTTACTTTACCCAATTATAATACAATAGAAAATAATTAAAAAACAATGAAGAAGATTTTAATTGTAGATGACGAACCCAACATAGTAATGGCACTAGAATATACTTTCAAAAAAAATAATTTTGAAGTTTTCATCGCCCGTGACGGACAAGAAGCACTTGATATCCTTAAAAATCAACTTCCGGATATTATAATTCTTGATGTAATGATGCCTATGGTAGATGGTTTTGCCACATTAGAACAAATAAAAAAGGACGAACGACTGAGGCATTGCAAAGTCATTTTTCTCTCGGCAAAAAACAAAGAAAAAGACATCGAAAAAGGCCTTTCGTTAGGCGCTAATTTATATGTCGTCAAGCCATTTTCAATCAAGAAACTGATTGAACAAGTTCAAGAATTACTATCGGCTTAAACTCAATTACTTTACACAACAATTAAAATGAACTACAAAGAACTATATACAGAAAGCATCGAACAACCCGAAAAATTTTGGGCCGCACAAGCCGATGCAATTGAATGGTACAGCAAACCAAAAACCATTTTATCAAAAGACGAAAACGGATATCCGCTTTGGTTTAAAGATGGAGAATTAAACGTTTGTTATTTAGCTTTAGACAAACACATTCAGGATGGTTTTGGCGATCAGGTGGCCATGATTTATGATTCGCCAGTAACACAAAATATAAAAAAATACACGTTTTCAGAAGTTAAAACTGAAGTGGCAAAACTCGCTGGTGGTATGCAATCTTTGGGATTAAAGAAAGGTGACACCGCTGTAATTTATATGCCAATGATTCCTCAGGCTGCTTTTGCTATGCTGGCTTGCGCGCGAATTGGCGTAACACATTCGGTAGTTTTTGGCGGTTTTGCTCCACACGAATTAGCCATCAGAATCGATGATTGCAAACCCAGAGTAATTTTAACTGCTTCCTCCGGTATTGAAATAGACCGTTTGATTGCTTACAAACCATTGGTAGATGAAGCAATTGAATTAGCGAATCATAAACCAAAAAAAGTAATCGTTTTCAATAGAAAATTAGGAGCAAGAGTTCCGTTTAAAAAATATGATGTTGATTATGACGCCTTAGTTTACGGTTCTGAGGAAGCACCTTGCGTTCCATTAAGCGCCACACATCCATTATACGTTTTGTACACTTCGGGAACAACAGGGAAACCAAAGGGAATTGTAAGGGACACGGGAGGTTATGCGGTTGCGCTTAAGTTTTCGATGAAAAATATTTACAATGCAAATGAAGGTGATATTTTTTGGGCGGCTTCGGATGTTGGCTGGGTGGTAGGACACAGTTATATTGTTTACGGACCTTTAATTAACCGCAACACAACGATTATTTTTGAAGGAAAACCAATCAAAACTCCTGATGCCAGTACGTTTTGGCGAATGATTGAAGAACACAAAGTGGCGGTTATGTTTACTGCTCCAACTGCGATTCGTGCCATCAAGAAAGAAGATCCAAACGGAGATTTCATCAAACAATATGATTTGAGTTCTTTGAAAACACAATTTTTGGCAGGAGAACGTTGCGATGTTGCCACATTAGAATGGTACCAAGAGCACATTCCGGTTCCTGCAATTGACCATTGGTGGCAAACAGAATCCGGCTGGCCCATGATTGCCAATATGATGGGTGTTGAATATTTGCCCATCAAACCAGGCTCTGTAGGAAAAGCAGTTTGTGGATTTGACATTAAAATTTTTGGCGAAAACGGAACCGAATTAGGACCAAACGAAGAAGGTTATGTAGTACTGAAATTACCTTTGCCTCCGGGAACTTTAATGGATTTATGGAAAGACAATCCAAGGTTTCAGGCGGGTTATTTAAATAAATTCCCCGGATATTATTTCTCAGGAGATGGCGGATTTAAAGATGATGATGATTATATTTTCATTACCGGCAGGGTTGATGACGTAATCAATGTAGCCGGTCACCGACTTTCGACAGCCGAAATGGAGGAAATAGTTGCTTCACATCATGCCGTTGCAGAATGTGCCGTAATAGGAATTCACGATGAGTTAAAAGGGCAAACACCTTTAGCTTTGGTTGTGACCAAACACGGTGAAGAAATAGAGCATTATCAGTTAGAACAAGAAATTATAAAACTAGTACGTCAGCAAATTGGCGCGGTAGCTTCCTTGCGAAACGTAGTTATTGTGGAGCGGTTACCCAAAACACGTTCGGGTAAAATTCTCCGAAAACTGATGCGCAGTATTGCTGATGGAGATGATTTTCAAATTCCATCAACGATTGACGATGAATCAATTGTTGACGAAATCATAACCGTTTTAACCAAATACCAAATTGGTGTTTATAAATAAAAGACCATATTTCAAAAAACGAATTAATATATCAACGAATTAATTAGAAAAACAATGAGTTATTACAAAATTGAAAACTTAGAAGAATACTTTAAACATTACAAAAAATCAATTCGTGAACCGAGAAAATTTTGGGACAGAATTGCCTCCGAAAACTTTACTTGGTACCAACAATGGGATAAAGTAATTGATTTTAATATGGCTGAAGCCGATATCAAATGGTTTACCAATGCCAAAGTTAATATCACCAAAAACTGTATTGACAGACATCTTGCCAAAAAAGGAGAAAAAACGGCCATTATTTTTGAACCAAACGATCCAAACGAAGAAGCGCTACATATTTCCTATAACGAATTGTACGAGCGCGTGGCCAGAATGGCAAACGTTCTTCGTGAACAAGGAATAAAAAAAGGAGATCGTGTTTGTATTTACTTGCCTATGATTCCGGAATTAGCGGTTTCTGTTTTGGCTTGTGCCAGAATTGGCGCGATACATTCGGTGGTTTTTGCTGGATTCTCGGCTTCGGCAGTAGCTGCGAGAATCAATGACAGCGAATGTAAAATGGTGATTACCTCAGATGGCGGTTACCGTGGTAATAAAACAATTGATTTAAAAGGAATTGTAGATGAAGCTTTAGAAAAATGTCCTTGTGTTACCAAAGTTTTAGTAGCCAAAAGAACGCACACCGAAATTAAAATGAAAGACGGTCGTGACATTTGGTTGCAACCTCTTTTAGATAAAGCTTCGGATAATAATGTGGCAGAAATCATGGATGCTGAAGATCCTTTATTCATTCTTTACACTTCTGGTTCAACCGGAAAACCAAAAGGAATGGTACATACAACGGCCGGATATATGGTTTATACCGCTTATACATTCAAAAATGTTTTTAGCTACGAAGAAAATGATATTTTCTGGTGTACAGCTGATATCGGTTGGATTACCGGCCACTCTTATATCCTTTATGGTCCTTTATTGAATGGTGCAACGACGGTAATTTTTGAAGGCGTTCCATCCTATCCTGATTTTAGTCGTTTTTGGGAAACCATCGAAAAACATAAAGTAACGCAGTTTTATACCGCGCCAACTGCTATTCGTGCTTTGGCAAAAGAGAACTTGGAGTATGTTCAAAAATATCCATTATCCTCCCTAAAAGTAATTGGTTCTGTAGGAGAACCTATTAATGAAGAGGCTTGGCACTGGTATAATGACCACGTAGGCGGAAAAAGATGTCCCGTAGTTGATACTTGGTGGCAAACCGAAACGGGCGGAATCATGATTTCACCTCTGGCATTTGTAACGCCAACAAAACCAACGTATGCTTCGTTACCCTTACCGGGAATTCAGCCCGTTTTGATGGACGAAAAACGCAACGAAATAGAAGGCAATCAAGTAACCGGTAGTTTATGTATTAAATTCCCATGGCCTGGAATTGCCAGAACAATTTGGGGCGATCATCAACGCTATAAAGAGACGTATTTCAGTGCTTTCCCAGGGAAATATTTCACAGGAGATGGAGCTTTGCGTGATGAAGTTGGATACTATAGAATTACTGGTCGCGTAGATGACGTAGTAATTGTTTCCGGACACAATCTGGGAACTGCACCAATTGAAGATGCGATTAATGAACATCCGGCAGTTGCGGAATCAGCGATTGTAGGTTTCCCACATGATATAAAAGGAAATGCATTGTATGGTTTTGTAATCCTAAAAGAATCAGGAGAATATCGTGATAGAGAAAACTTGAGTAAAGAGATTAATCAACAAATTTCGGATCATATCGGGCCAATTGCCAAATTAGATAAAATTCAGTTTGTTTCCGGTTTACCAAAAACACGCTCGGGAAAAATCATGCGTAGAATTCTTCGCAAAATTGCCGAAGGAGATTATTCTAACTTTGGAGACATCAGTACTTTGCTGAATCCAGAAATTGTAGAAGAAATCAAAAACGGCAAAATATAATTTTTTAGTTTTTAATTGTTAATTGTAGTAGAGAAACTGCTCCGGAAATGGAGCAGTTTTTTTGTTTTATTTTAAAAATAGAACACTTTCAACCAAATAAAAAAAGGCTGCCTTTTTTAGAGACAGCCTTTTTTTATTTAAAATTTGGTTTTAGTTTTTTATCAATTTTAAAACCTCAACTTCATTGTTTTCGTTGAATACTTTTACAATATAAAGCCCTTTGTTCAAGTCATTAACAGCAAATTGATGTGATGCTGACTGATTGCCTTCAAAACTTTTTACCAATTGTCCGGTTATAGAAAACAACTGCACTTTGGTCGTATTTATATTTAAACTAAAAGAACTCGATGCAGGATTTGGATACAACTGAATTGTTGTTGTTTTTTCATAATCTGCAATCGCTAACGAAGCTTGTTTATTACCATAAATTCTAAATTCACCTGCCGGAATTGATATTGCATCATTTACAGTTGTAACTGTAATTGGTGTATTATCCATAAGGTTTATCCAAGTTCCTATATAAGGAAAAACTGGAACAATGTTTTTAGAACTTAAATCAAAATTAGCTAGTATCACAACGTCCTTAAGATCTGAAGAAGTCAAATTACTGTTTGTAACCTTTATAATAGGAGTTAGTGTTGTAGCACTAACCATTGTGGTAGTTCCTAAGAAAACAGGTTCGTTTATTTTCATAGTAATCATCTTTGACCAATCGGTATAAATTTTACTTCTACCGGAATCTGCCAACCAATTACTTGTCCATTGTGGCTGTGGTTTTGTAGCTAATTTACAATCTCCCGAAGTTACATCTGCTGATGTGTTTACAGTGCCGTCAGTACATGTAAATATAGAATTTTCCATTCCTAATTCTCCAAAATGCCAAATCATTTTTGGCCCCGGAACTAATAAAGTAACGGCTCCTAAAGCAGACATTCTAGCTAAAGCAGTACTTTTTGTTTTTACGTTATAACTACCCAGATTAGCTCCAAATTGAATGTTTTTATACATTAAGCGCTCTTCATCATGACTTTCTGCATAACCCATTAACCTTTTAGCCAAAAACCCTCTACTAGTACTATTCATTCTAGAAATGTCGTTACTAGTATTATAACCCATAGTTAACTGATTGTATTGGCTATTCATTATACCCCACATCATAATTCCTTTACTTGGAGTTTCAGAAATTTTATAATCTGCCCATGCTTTCTCCTCTGCATCTGTTCCTAAATGCTCAAAAATAGTATAATGTGTTGGGTCTAAACTCCAAGAATAATCAGCATAACTTTTCAAAACATCAACACGGTCTTGTTGATAATTATTAGTACAATTATCTTGACCTCCTGAAACTGTCGAAGGACAATTTTGAGTAAATCCTTTGGTTAAATCCCAACGAAAACCATCAATTTTGTATTCTTCTATCCACTGTTTTACAACTCTTTTTACATAATTCTGAGTTCTTGGTAGTTGATGATTAAAATCATTACCTACACTGTAACTGTGTTTAGCGACAGTATTAAAATAAGGATTTTCGGAAGAAGGCCCGCCCCATCCGTCACCATCAGGATCGTTCATCCACATTCTAACCATTGGATTTCTATCAAAAGCATGATTCAAAGCAACATCCAGAATTACCGCAATTCCATTTTGATGGCATACATCAATCATTTCTTTAAATTTATCGGAAGTACCATAAAATTTGTCTAAAGCCATGTGAAAAGAAGTGTTGTATCCCCAACTTTCGTTTCCTTCAAACTCCATAACAGGCAATAATTCGATAGCATTTATTTTCAAATTTTTAAAATAATCGATTCTGTCAATTACACTCTGAAAATTTCTATTGGCGTCAAAATCTCTAATTAAAAGTTCGTAAACCACTAATTTTTCTTTTTCCGGCTTAACAAAATTAGTTGTGGCATTGCTCCAAGCGTAAGGTGTTTTTCCTGTTTGTAAAACCGTAACCTCTCTTTCCTGCCCTGTTGGATATGCGGGACGATTTGGATAAGTTGTTGTTGGAATATAGGGATCATCATCTGGCGACAATACTAATGTTGAATAGGGATCAGCCGTTTTCACCATAGAAGGTGTTCCAGATATTGGGGTAGCATCAACAACCCAGTATTGATAGGTATAATTAGTCCCCGAAACTAAGCCTGTCAACTCCAACCAGAACTTGCCTGTAGTTGCATCTTTTTTCATGGCATACGCCGAAGTAGGTTGCCAGTTATTAAAACTTCCGGCTACATAGACAAAATCTTTCAATGGAGCATCAAGAACTAAAGTCGCTTTGGTTGCATCAACAGCATTATAGTTAATTCCGTCAACTAAACCTACGGGCAAAGTGGCACTTATTGTTCCCGGATTAACAATTACACTGAATTTTTTTACAATGGTTGTAGCCCCTTGAGTTACTGATAATTCATAATTTTGATTGTTTGTGATAGCAGTATGAGTATAACTGTAACTAGCCGTACTGGCATTTGTATTTAAAGTCGTTCCGTTAGCTTTTAAGGTGTAACTGGCATTTCCGTTTGTATTAGTAGCGGTAATTTTTAGATTACTTCCTGAAGCAATAATTGTCGAACTATTTTGTAATGGCGCTGTTAATGTTGTTTGAAAAGCCCCAACTTCAACAAAAATATCTTGAGATTTTTTATCTCCAGTTCCATCCTTTGCTTTAATGAGTAGACCTATTTTACCTAATCCATTTCTATTGTAAAAAACATTTGGTGTAAAAGTCTTTGTATAAGTATCAGAAATTGCATTGTAAGTAAATCTATTAGCTTCGTTGCTCGAAGTCCATGTACCATTAGTAGGACAATCTATACTGTTCACATCATTGACATCAAAAGACCATGTCCACATATACAAAGCATTTCCTGTAACTCCCCAAGTTGTTTCATTTATAGAATTACCATTTATAGTAATGGTAATTGCTGTTGTTTCTTCAAATGTAGCAGGACTTACGGTATAAGTGACTGTTTGCACTTGTCCAAATCCCGCAATGGAGAATAAGAACAACAATAATAAGAGGGCTTTTTGTTTCATAATTAATTAAATTAGATAAAAAAAGGGCTATACGAAGATAGCCCTTTTAGGAATTGTATTAAATACTAGTTCAATGTAATTGTTTTAGCAATTGTATCAATTTTTAAAACTCTAAGACCTGTAGCTCCAGTATATCTAAAATTACTATCTCCATCAGCAGCATTTTCAAACTCAGAAGAAATTGTATATCCTTCTGTAACATAGTAAGGGTAATTATGAGATGCATCCCAGTTTCCATCATCAGTACCATTGTTTCCTAAAAACACTCTAAATGTTTCTCCTGATTTTAATACAACTGGAACTTCAAACACACCGTCTTTTATTAAGCCTAATTCTGTTTCACTATTACCTGACCAAGTCCAACCACCTGGAGTTGCTGCTCCTACTAACCAATTAGAATTTACAGCTGTTTCTCCTTGTGCTACTGTAATCGTTTTTGCAACTTCATCAATTTTAATACGGTGAACTCCAGGAGTACCAATGAATCTGAAATTTGAGTCACCATCATTAGCATTTTCTAAAGATGAACTGATTTTATATCCTTCAGTAACATACCAAGGGTAATTTCTACCAGAACCCCAATCTCCGTTTACTGTAAAGAATCTAAATGTATCATTTTTCAACTCTACTGCAGAAACTAATATGTTATCATTACAAACCAAAGTTAAAGGCGTACTCCATCCCCAACCTGCAGATACAATTCCTGCTCCAACACCAAACTGATTTGGACAATTGTTAGCTACTGCTGGCTGATAAGCGTTAATTAAAATAGTCAATGGATTAGCTGAAATCATTGTTTGAATTCCGCTCAAATGTGACATTACTTTTACGTCATAAGATCCTATTTCACCAGTAATTCCCTCCAATGCAAGAACTGCGTCATTCAAGGTTTTCACTGAAACTTCAATTTGAGTTGCACCAGCAGTTCCACCTAATTCGATTGCATTTGTAAAATCACCCCCTTTAACATCCATTAAAAGTTTGTATCCAATTTCAACATCTCCACCATATGTAGCTGCAGACCAAACAAAACGTTCTGCTATAACATCAGCGTTTTCTTCAAGTAATACATATGATTTGTCACTTTCCGGAGCAACTAACTCAGGAGTATCAACTCCTTGAATTACTGGTCTGTCTTGAACATCTTCTACGCTACAAGACAGAGCAAGTACCGCAAATAAAGCAATTATTGATTTCGTTATATTTTTCATCTTTTATATATTTTAATATTATTAATACCCTGGGTTTTGTTGTAATTTTTGGTTTGATGATAAAGCTGTTGCAGGAATTGGGAATAAATTTCTGTAGGATTGCGTAGGAGCTCCGCCAGAAACATTTCCTTTCCAAGGCCATACGTAACTTCCTCCTGTAAATTTACCAAAACGAATTAAATCAGTTCTTCTTTGTCCTTCCCAGTGCAATTCTCTAGACCTTTCATCAAGAATAAAATCTAAGGTCAAAGTACCTTCTAGTACTGTTGAAGTATTTGCTCTAGTTCTTAATGCATCAACATATGTTTTAGCCAACGCTTTGGTTGCACCTCCAGCACCTCTTACAGCACATTCAGCATACATTAAATAAGCATCTGCCAAACGGAAAATTGGGAAATCTGAATCTGAAAAAGTACCAGATTTGTCTGTTCCTCTAACGCCGTTAACATCAACATTTCTAAATTTTTGAACTGCATATCCATCCGTAAATGAACCAATGTCAACAATTTCCTTAGTTTGCCCATCAGTATAGAACTGTCCACGTGCATCGTTAGTATTTTCAGCAAACTTGTCAACAAAAGCAGCTGTTGTTCTGATACCAGCCCAACCACCACTAATACCAAATTCATCAACCGGCATACTTCCTCCCACTGGTGCGTGAGTCAAGAAAGTAGTTCCTCCGTATGTTTGAGTGTGAAGACCATCAAAAGCAATAGCAAAAATGAATTCATTTTGAGCGCCATTTTTGTCATTATCTGCTAAGAATAATTCATTGTAATTATCATGTATTGCATATCCTGAACTTATTACTTTATTGATTAAAGGAACTGCTGCTGCATAATTATCTGTTCCAATGTATACTTGTGAATTCATGTACAACTTTGCTTGTAACATCCAAGCAGCTGCTTGATCCACTCTGTAAGCTTCATTTGATTTTGGCGTTTTCAATTCTGGCGTAATCGCAGTCAATTCATCGTCAACAAATTTGTATAATTCAGCTCTGGTAGCATATTCCGGATAGTAAAATGAAGATGGAGAATTTTCTGTAACTAATGATCCACCACCAAACATATCAATTAAATGCCAATAGGTCAAAGCTCTCAAGAAACGAGCTTCAGCTCTGTACGTTTTAATTTCAGTTATTAAAGCTGCATCAAGACCTCTAGCTGCTAATTTCTCATCTGTAGTTTGTCTTAAAAACTCATTACAGTTCACAATCTGAAAAGAGAAACGAGCAAAAGTAGCTGTAATAAAACGGTCTAATGGTGTCCATGTTTGATAATGTAAATCTTTAATAGTACCATCATTCCAACCTATTACTGCCTCATCTGTAGTTAATTCTTGCATCAACCAAAACCCTCTGATATACTGGCTCTCTCCTTCATCAATTCCAGAAATATCCGGTTTACCTGCAGGACCTTCTTGTCCGGAAACTGCAAAACCTGCATATAGTTTAGCTAAATTTTGCTTATACGAAGCTGCATCTGTAAAAAATTCTTCACCTGGAATAGCATTTGTGCTTTCTGGCGCTTGGTTCAAATCATCTGTACACGATGGGAATAACATCACCAACAGTAACAAAGAAATACCCAATAATTTTATTTGTATCTTTTTCATTTTTCTTGTTATTTGTATTAGAAATTAACGTTTAAACCTAACGTAAAAGTGATTGGTCTTGGATACAAATTACTATCAATACCTCCCGAAATTTCTGGATCTAATCCGCTATAATCAGTAATCAATAATACATTTTGAGCAGCCAATGTTAATTTAACTAACGAAGTTGAATCCGGTTTTTGATTAAAAGTATATCCAATACTTACATTATCTAACCTAACAAAAGAAGCATCTTGAATGTAGTAATCAGATTCATATCTTTTTGTATCTTGAGTTGTAAAACCAGTCTCTAAAATATTTTGAACACCATTAGACAAATCTGTACTTCTTATTAAAATATTTTGGTAAGAACCTTTACTTGAATCTACGTTGTTGTAATTAAAATTACCCCAAGATCCTCTCCAGTTCATAGCCATATCCCAATTTTTATAGGTAACACTTGTATTGAAACCATAAAATACATCGGCAGCAGGTTTGTGGAAACGGTATTTATCTTGTGCATTAATGGTTCCGTTTTTATCTCTATCAATATACACTCCATCTAATGGTTTTCCGTCTGCACCATATGCTTGCTCATATACATAGAATGAACTTGGAGCATATCCTACTTGGTGATTTTGGATTGTATTTCCTGTAGCACCTTCATAACCACCAGTATTAATACCTGGAGTATTATCTAAAACAGTTGTCAATTTAGTAATTTTTGAATCTTGGAACGTCACATTACCTCCGATATTCCATTCGAAACTATCTGTTTTAACAGGAGTAACATCAGCAGATAACTCAATACCTTTATTCTCAATTGTTCCAATATTGTAATTATCATAATTAGAGAAACCAAAGAAAGAAGGATTTTGAGTATACAATAATAAATCTTTTGTAGTTCTTTGATATAAATCTACTGTACCTCTAATTCTGTTATTCAAGAAACCATAATCTAAA
The DNA here is from genome assembly GCF_027474525.2 of Flavobacterium lacustre. NCBI lineage: Bacteria > Pseudomonadati > Bacteroidota > Flavobacteriia > Flavobacteriales > Flavobacteriaceae > Flavobacterium > Flavobacterium lacustre. The sequence goes on along the minus strand of NZ_CP114882.2, from coordinate 1,428,389 downwards.
CCAGCATTAACTGTTGTAGTTTCTTCCCATTTCAGGTTACTATTATAAGGTTGTGGTCTGTATGTATTATAAAAACTATTTCCAAATTGATATTGTGCTTGGATATTAGAAACTAAATACAATGGAATTGAAGGGTAACTAACTCCAATATCTTGTTGTCCTGTAACTCCCCAACCAGCTCTAAGTTTCAATGTTGAAACGCTAGTCGCATCTTTTAAGAAACTTTCTTCATTCATTTTCCATGCTAAAGCAACTGCAGGGAAATTAGCCCAACGGTTTTCTTTTGTAAATCTAGATGTACCATCACGTCTGTAAGACAATGTTAACAAGTATTTATCAGCGATAGTAAAATTACCTCTTGCAAAAAACGATTGCAAATTCACACGTGAAGGCACTGGAACTGCAGGAGTAATTTTATTATTTTGAAAATTATATGAACTTCCATCATTAGAATCTCTGAAATCTTGGTAAGAATACCCACCTGTTACATCAACTTGTGTATTGATTGCATCAATTTTTTTATTGTAATTCAAGTATAAATCCATCAACTTATTATTTCTGGATTGAGTATATTCATACGAATTATTATATCCCGAACCAGCTAATCCGTTTAAGTAATCAGGAGATACACCTCCATAACTTCTACCACTTAATTGGTCGTAACCAAAATTAGCTACAGCTTTCAATTCTGATAAGAAATGTAATTTATAATCAAATTGTACATTTCCGATACTTCTGTATGAATCTCCAAAATTATCTTGTTGCTCAATCAATGATAATGGGTTTTTTCCTGCCAACTGATTGAATTGAGTTGGAGATGTTAACCATTGAAAATAAGTTCCATCGGCATTTTTAACCACTTGAGTTGGATCAAAGCTGATAGCAGAACCAATAGCACCTCTATTACTGTAATTATTTTTAATAACAGATGTATTGTTGTTTAACTGAATTTTTAAATGTTTATCAAAAAAATCTCCTGTTAACGACACAGCCATAGTAGTTCTTTGCATGTTATCTCTTTTCAAGATACCATTCAAATTAGCATATCCTACAGATGCTCTGTATACCACATTATCAGAACCTCCGCTTAAAGCGACGTTATGATCTGTACCAACAGCCGTTCTGTAAATCTCCTCTTGCCAATCTGTATTTGCAGCACCTACCAAAGCTTGTTGTGCAGGTGTACCATGAGCAGTCAAGAAGTCTCTAAACTGATTAGACGTTAAAGCATCTACCTTTTTTGTAATTTCAGAAACTTGAAGATTTCCGCTATAACTAATTTGTAAATCTCCTGCTTTACCTTTTTTAGTTGTAATAATAATTACCCCATTTGATGCACGGGAACCAAAGATAGCAGTTGCAGAAGCATCTTTTAATACTGATATAGATTCAATATTGTTTTGATTAATAGTAGACAATGGATTTCTTCCTCCATTAACGCCTCCTGCAGCAACAGGCACTCCATCTATTACATATAGAGGATCATTATTTGCTGACAAAGAAGAACCGCTTCTAATTCTAATAGTTGCGCCCTCACCAGGAGAACCACCACCATTTACAATTTGTAAACCGGCTACTTTACCCTGTATCATCTGATCTGCAGAAGTTACAGGCCCTTTGTTAAAATCTTTGCTAGTCAATACTGTCACAGCACCTGTTGCATCTTTCTTTTTAACAGATCCATAACCAACTTGAATAACAACTTCTTTTAACTCACTAGAAGATTCCTCTAAAGAAACACTCAATGTTTTTTGAGAATTATAACTAACAACGGAATTTTTATATCCAATATAAGAAAAAACGATTTGATCCCCTTTCTTTACATTTGACAACTGAAATTTCCCGTCAAAATCTGTCGAAACACCATTATTGGCGCCTTGTACATTTACATTTACTCCCGGAATTGGCTGCCCTGATGCTTTATCAAGAACAGTCCCACTCACCGTATTCTGAGCCAGAATACTAAAAGGCAGAAGTAGTAATAAAAATAACAACTTTTTGTAAATTGTTTTCATACTTTTTGTTTAAATTAATTTGAGTTTTGGTTGCGTTTAAGTTTTAATTTTACTTCGAGTAGCAAACTTAACAAAACTATAACGTTTTCGACATGACAAAAATCATAACCATCTACGATAACGTGATAGTGTTGAAAAGTTTCTGTATTATTTAAGTTTTAAGTACTTATTTTGCCATTAATAAAAAATAAACATATCTTTATTATTAAAATAATTTTCCCAAACCTACACTTATGAAAAGAAAGGTAACCCTTAAACAAATAGCAAAAGAGCTTGACGTATCCATTTCAACCGTTTCAAAATCATTACGAAACAGTCCTGAAATAGGAGAAGAAACCAGACTTAAAGTACAGGCTTTTGCTAAATTTTACCACTACAAACCCAATAATATAGCACTGAGTTTAAAAAATCGAAAAACAAAAACCATAGGTATTATTATCCCAGAGATTGTTCATCATTTTTTCTCTACAGTTATCAACGGAATAGAGCATGTAGCCAACGAAAACGGCTATAGCGTAATCATTTGTTTATCTGACGATTCATTCGAAAAAGAGGTCTTAAATATGGAAATGCTGGCCAACGGAAGCATCGACGGATTTATTATGTCACTCTCAAAAGAAACCCAATTCAAAGGCGATTTTCACCATATTACCGAAGTCATCAATCAAGGAATGCCTGTGGTTATGTTTGACAGGGTTACCAATGAAATCCTTTGCGACAAAGTAATTATAGACGACAAATCAGCTGCTTACGAGGCTGTTCAAAGCTTAATCGATAAAGGAAAAAAGAAAATTGCACTAGTTACCACCGTTGATTATATAAGTGTAGGTAAATTAAGAACAGATGGATATACCAAAGCATTATTAGACAACGGAATCCCATTCAATGAAGATTTAATTATCCGAATTGAGAATGTAGATACTTGCGAAATAACAATAGGAAAACTTCTGGAAGACAAAGCCATAGATGCCGTTTTTGCCGTAAATGAACTTTTTGCGGTAACCATCATTAAAATAGCAAATAAAATAGGACTTAATGTTCCTAAAGATTTGGCCGTAATCGCTTTTACTGACGGAATAATTTCAAAATACTCCACTCCTACTATTACAACCGTAAGTCAAAGTGGCAAAAAGATGGGAAGCAAGGCAGCAAAAATGCTTATAAAGAGATTAGAATCAGAGGAAGAAGAAGGAGAAGAAAACTACAAAACCGAAGTAATATCGACACACCTTATAGAAAGAGAATCAACAAATTAATACTTTTTGTTGATTTTTTTCAACACTACAACCTTGTAGTTAAAAATGCATCCCAGATATTATAGAATGAAAAATAAAAGTTTAAAATATATTTATATATTTACCCCTCAAAGCTTTTACTTTTACTTCGAAAATTAAGTCAAGTTTTGATAAGCAAAGCGCTTATCGTACATTAAATTCAATTTACGATAATGGAAAAACCCAAGTTAAGTTTTTGGCAAATTTGGAATCTAAGTTTTGGATTCTTAGGAGTTCAAATTGGATATTCGCTACAAAATGGAAATACCAGCAGAATATTAGAAGCCTTAGGTGCCGATGTTCATAGCATAGGATATTTTTGGTTAGCAGCACCTCTAGCAGGTCTGGTTGTACAACCTATAATTGGTCTTTCGAGTGATAAGACCTGGACTCGGTTGGGTCGCAGAATCCCATTTATATTTTTCGGAGCAATTGTCTCTGCGTTGGCTATGTTTTTCATGCCTAATGCAGAATACTTCGCATACCTTTTACCTCCATTAGTTTTCGGAGCTGTAATGTTATTATTAATGGATACATCCTTTAATGTTACTATGCAACCTTTTAGAGCTCTAGTTGGAGATATGGTAAATGATCATCAACGCAATTTGGGTTATTCCTTACAGAGTGCATTGATTAACTTTGGAGCCGTTTTTGGCTCTTTGCTTCCTTGGATTCTTGCAAAAGCAGGAATGGCAAATGTGCCGGCACCTGGAGAAAAAGTAGCCGAATCTGTAATTTGGTCTTTCTATATAGGAGGAGCTATTTTACTCATTACTGTACTTTGGACTGTTTTCAAAACAAAAGAATACGCACCAAAAGAACATGCAGAGTATAACAAAATAGATTTAGACGCTCCAGAAAAAAAAGAAAAATCAAGTATTTTCAGTTTGATTTCAAATGCACCAAAAATATTTTGGCAGTTGGGATTTGTACAATTTTTTTCCTGGTTCGCTTTATTTTTAATGTGGGTATACACTACAAGAGCAATCGCCAATCAAGTTTGGGGACCTGAAGCATTAGATGCAAAATCAATCGGCTTCAATGAAGCTGGGGACTGGACCGGTGTAATGTTCGCTTTTTACAGTGCTGTAGCTGCAATATTCTCTTTGTTAATTCCTTCAATAGCAAAATCTATTGGCAGAAAAAAAACCTACAGTTTTTCTCTTCTACTAGGAGGAATCGGATTAATTTCTATGTTCTTAGTACACGATAAAAACCTATTATTGGTTTCTATGGTGGGTGTTGGTTTAGCTTGGGCTGCTATTTTAGCCATGCCTTATGCTATGTTATCCGGTTCATTACCTGCCGATAAAATGGGAGTTTACATGGGATTATTCAACGCAACGATTACTTTGCCTCAAATCGCGGCCGGATTATTAGGCAGTACCATTATTGCCTTATTTGGAGGTCATCCTATGGCGATTATTGCCATAGCGGGAGTTTCCATGTTAATCGCCGGTCTTGCCGTAACCTTTGTTAAGGAAACAGCAACAACTAAATAATAAATATCACAATTAAAATCAAAATGACTAAAGCATTTATATTCGACCTGGACGGAGTGATTGTTGACACCGCTAAATACCATTATTTAGCTTGGAAAAAAATCGCAACAGCATTAGATATCGAATTTACACACGAACACAACGAACTATTAAAAGGAGTTAGCCGCGTTCGCTCGCTGGATATAATTTTAGAATTAGGAAAAGTCGAAGCATCTCAAGAAGATAAAGACCGATGGTTAATTGAAAAAAACGAAGAGTATTTATCCTACTTGGTAGACATGAATGAAAGTGAAATTCTTCCGGGAGTTTTGCCTGTTCTTCAATTTTTAAAAGAAAAAAACCAACCAATAGCGCTAGGTTCAGCAAGTAAAAATGCCAGACCAATTCTGGAAAAAACAGGAATCTTACATTATTTTGATGCTATTGTAGACGGAAATGACGTCAGCAATGCTAAACCAGATCCTGAAGTTTTCTTGATTGCCGCCAAATTATTAAAAACAGATCCTAAAGACGCTATCGTTTTTGAAGATTCTGTTGCAGGGATTCAAGCTGCAAATATTGGAAATATGGTAAGCATAGGAATTGGAGAGAAATCAATCTTAGAAGAAGCACAATACATCTTCAAAGATTTCACGCAAATAGAAAAAAGCTTTATTGAGCAATTAATAAATGCTTAAAAGATTAAAAAATTAGATTCAAAAAATAGTTTAAGATTACTAAAATAAATTAATCTTACTCTTTTGACTCTTTAAAAATTATCAAAAATGAATCAAGATTATATAAAAGCAGACAATTGGTCCATCATAGAAGAAGGATTTGATGTAGAGAGTGTAAAATCGTCTGAAAGTCTCTTTAGTATCGGAAACGGCGCTATGGGACAACGTGCCAATTTTGAAGAAAACTATACCGGAGAAACTTTTCAGGGAAGTTACATCGCAGGTATTTATTATCCGGACAAAACCAAAGTGGGCTGGTGGAAAAACGGATACCCAAAATATTTTGCAAAAGTTTTAAACGCACCAAACTGGATTGGAATTGACATTGAAATCAATGGTGAAAATTTAGATTTGAATGCTTGTACGGAAGTCAAAAACTTTCGTCGTGAATTGAATATGAAAGAAGGTTGGTATAATCGTTCTTTTGAAGCCACATTGAAAAACGGAACTGAAGTTGCAGTAAATATTCGTCGTTTTCTTTCATTAGACATTGATGAAGCGGGTGTAATAAATTACGAAATCACTCCTTTGAACAAGGATACAAAAATAATTTACAAACCTTATATTGATGCTGGTGTAACTAATGAAGATGCAAACTGGGAAGAAAAATTCTGGGAACCTTTAAATGTAAAAAAATCAGGAAACGAAGCTTTTGTAACCGCTCAAACGTTTAAAACCCATTTTAAAGTAACCACTTTCATGCATAACAGCATCTGGACGAATGGCGAAAATATTAATGTTTCCCCATCTTCTATAGATTCTTTTTCAGACAAAATTCAGTTTTCTTACGGAGTTATCATTGCAAAAGGAGATAAATCCAGTATTCAAAAAATTGGTGGATATACCGTTTCTTTAAATCATGAAAACACATTAACCGCTGCCGAAAAAACCATTCAAACTGCTCTTGCAAAAGGATACAACCAATTGTTGCAAGATCAAATTGATGCTTGGGCAAAAATTTGGGAAATGTCAGACATCACGATTGAAGGCGATGTAAAAGCACAACAAGGAATCCGTTTCAATATTTTTCAATTGAATCAAACCTATCTGGGTAAAGATTCCCGTTTAAATATTGGACCAAAAGGATTTACCGGAGAGAAATACGGCGGTTCCACCTATTGGGATACCGAAGCGTATTGTATTCCATTTTATATGGCGACCAAAGACCAACAAGTAGCCCGAAATTTATTGACGTATCGTTACAATCAATTGGACAAAGCAATTGAAAACGCACAAAATAATTTAGGTTTCAAAGACGGAGCCGCTCTATACCCAATGGTAACTATGAATGGTGAAGAATGCCATAACGAATGGGAAATTACCCATGAGGAAATTCATAGAAACGGGGCGATTGCTTTTGCAATTTTCAACTACTATCGCTACACCGGAGATTACTCTTATATCCCCGAAAAAGGATTGGAAGTTTTAATTGGTATTGCCCGTTTCTGGCATCAAAGAGCTTCGTTCTCTAAAAACAAAAACCAGTACATGATTTTGGGAGTTACCGGACCTAACGAATACGAAAACAATATCAATAATAATTTCTATACCAATTATATTGCAAAATGGTGTATTGATTATACGTACGAACAAATCCAAAAAGTATCATTAGAATATCCTTCGGATCATAAACGTATTATCGAAAAGGTGAACCTTTCAGAGACTGAATTACAGGAATGGAATAAAGTAGCCGGCAATATGTACTTCCCAAAATCGGAAGAAATGGGTATTTACCTGCAACAAGACGGTTTTTTAGACAAAGATTTAGTTCCCGTAAAAGACTTAGATCCAGCACAACGTCCTATCAATCAAAAATGGTCTTGGGATAGAGTTTTACGTTCGCCTTATATCAAACAAGCGGATGTTTTACAGTGTTTTTATTTCTTTGAAGATCATTTTTCTAAAGAAGAATTAGAACGTAATTTTGATTTTTACGAATCATTTACTGTACATGAAAGCTCACTTTCGCCTTGTGTTCACTCTATTCAAGCGGCTAAATTAGACAAAATGGATATGGCGTACACCTTCTATTTGAGAACTTCCCGTTTAGATTTAGATGATTACAATAAAGAAGTGGAAGAAGGCTGTCATATCACCTCTATGGCCGGAACATGGATGAGTATTGTAGAAGGTTTTGGCGGAATGCGTGTAAAAAATGACACTTTGCATTTCTCTCCAAAAATTCCAAAAGAATGGCAAGGATATTCCTTTAAAATCAACTTCAGAAATCAAATTGTAAAGATTTCAGTCAATCATAATGAAACCCAATTGACACTCGAAGGAGATAAAGAACTAACAGTTTTTGTAAATGAAAAACCAGTGCTGGTTGAACCAAATAAACTGGCAACAACATAAAAATAATAACCCTTTCATTGTTTATCTTTGAAAGGGTTTTAAAATTTAGACTCAAATGAAAAATATTTTCCTAATTATGATTTTCATTTCCACTCCTTTTTTTGCACAAATAGACCGGGTAGAACCTCCTTTTTGGTATGCCGGAATGGAAAATACTGAATTGCAGATTTTATTTTATGGTAAAAATATTGCCGAAAATGAAGTTACTGTTTCTAATAAAATCCAAATTACAGATGTCATAAAAACCGAAAATCCAAATTACATTTTCGTAACAATTGATACCAAAAATGTAATTGCACAAGATTTTATTTTCTCTTTTTCTAAAGATAAAAAAGTCGTTTTTACTAAAAAATACACCTTAAAAAAACGCAGAGCTAATTCCGCTGCACGCAAAAGTTTTGATGCTTCGGATATGATTTATCTTATAATGCCCGATCGTTTTGCTAACGGAAATCCAAAAAACGACAACAACAAATCTGTTATCGAAAAAGCAGAACGAAGCAATCCCGGCGGAAGACACGGTGGCGATATTGCAGGAATGATTCAAAACTTAGATTATCTGAAAGAATTAGGTGTAACAACAGTCTGGCCAACACCACTTTGTGAAGACAACGACAAAACCTATTCGTATCATACCTACGCACAATCCGATGTGTACAAAATTGATCCCCGTTATGGAACCAATGAAGAATACGTTCAATTAGCGTCCGAATTACACAAACGGGACATGAAATTAATCATGGATTATGTGACCAATCACTGGGGTTTACAACACTGGATGATGAATGATTTACCAACTAAAGATTGGATTAATCAATTTGAAAATTACACCGGAACATCGCATAAAAGAACGACGGTTCATGATATAAATGCTTCAAAAATTGATTACGATATTTGTTTTAACGGATGGTTCGTGCCTTCTATGCCCGATTTAAATCAAAAAAATCCTTTAGTTTTAAAATACCTGACACAAAATGTCATTTGGTGGATTGAATATGCAGATTTAGACGGTTTGCGTGTAGATACATATAACTATGCCGATCCAAATGCTATTGCAAAATGGACCAAAGCCATAACAGATGAATATCCTAATTTAAACATTGTTGGTGAAATTTCCATGCGCGATCAAGCCCAACTTTCCTATTGGCAAAAAGACAGCAAAGTGGGAGCAATTCAAAACTTTAATTCTAATTTGCCAAGCATCATGGATTTTATCATGTTAGATGCTTTCCAAAGTATTTTCAATGAAAATGACGGCAGTTGGGACAAAGGAATGATGAAAATCTACGACAATTTAGCCAATGATTTTCTGTATCCAAATCCAAATAACATCATGATTTTTGCCGAAAATCACGATACCGAACGTTTCAATGAAGTCTACAAAAATGATTTCAAAAAATACCAAATGGCCATGGCGCTTGTAGCTACATTACGTGGTATTCCGCAATTGTATTATGGTTCTGAAATTGGTATGGCGGGAGATAGGAACAAAGGCGGTGACGCAGCAATTCGTCAAGATTTTCCTGGCGGATGGAAAGAAGACACTAATAATGCCTTCTTAAAATCAAGCCGAACTGCAGAACAAGAGCACTATTTTGATTTTACGTCTAAATTATTTCAATGGCGAAAAACCAACGAAGCAGTACATTTTGGCAAAACAACACATTACATTCCTGAAAACAATGTCTATGTTTATTTTCGTTATACTGATACAAAAACGGTCATGGTTGTAGTCAATAACAGCGACAATAATCAAACGATAAAAACCAATAGGTTTCAAGAAAACATCGAGAAATTTTCTACAGGAAAAGACATTTTATCTTCAAAAACTATCGATTTGAAACAAGATTTAACTATCGAAAGTAAATCTGTTTTGATTTTAGAATTACAATAAAAAAACAGTCCACAGCCATTCACAAAAAAACGCAAATACAGACCGGGCGATTTTTTGTGAGTGGCTGTGACGCATTGCTAACTCTGTGAAATAATAAACATGAAACAGCTATTTATATACTTATTACTCTCCACTTTTGCCTTTGCCCAAAATGCAAACCGAAAATACGAGAGTTACAAAAAGACAAACAATACATTAGAAATAAAAACCTCGGATGGATTGTATCTGCTCAAACCCTATTCTGAAAAAATTGTAGAAACTTCTTTTATTCCAAAAGGAGAAACATTCAATACTGATTCGCATGCCGTTGTTTTGATTCCTCAAAAAGGAATTTCAAAAGTAAAAGAAACCAAAAATACATTACTATTTTCAACAAAAGGAATTGTAGTCACGATTGAAAAATCACCTTTTAAAATTTCCTATTCGTATAAAGGTAAAGCTTTACTCTCCGAAAAAAATGGTTATGTAAAAACAGCCAATGCTGAAATTTTAGACTTTAATCTCAATGACACCGAAGTACTTTATGGAGGAGGTTCAAGAGCTTTAGGAATGAATCGCCGAGGCAATCGTTTAAAATTATACAATCGCGCTCAATATGGCTATGCAGACCGAGCTGAACTACTTAATTTTTGTATTCCTGTAGTTTTATCTTCAAAAATGTATGCGGTACATTTTGATAATGCGGCGATTGGATATTTAGATTTAGACAGCAAAAAAGACAATACATTAGCTTATGAAACTATTTCCGGCAGAAAAACGTATCAGGTAATCGCCGCAGATTCCTGGACAGATCTAACAGCCAGTTATACCGATTTAACAGGAAAACAACCTTTGCCGGCCCGATGGACTTTTGGTAATTTCTCCAGTCGATTTGGGTACCACAGCCAAGAGGAAGTAGAAAAAACCATTGAAAAATTCAAAAATGACAGCATTCCGGTTGATGCTATAATTATAGACTTGTATTGGTTTGGAAAAACTATTCAGGGAACTTTAGGGAATTTAGATTGGGATAAAGAAACTTTTCCAAATCCAACTAAAATGATTGCCGATTTGAATGCAAAAGACATCAAAACGGTTTTGATAACAGAGCCTTTCGTCTTAACAACTTCGAGCAAATGGAAAGAAGCCGTTGCTGAAAAAATATTAGCAACAGATCAATTTGGAAAACCATTTGTATATGATTTTTACTTTGGAAACACCGGAATTATAGACCTTTTTAAAACCGAAGGAAAACAATGGTTTTGGTCTATTTATAAAAACTTAATTCATCAAGGTGTTGGTGGACTTTGGGGCGATTTAGGAGAACCGGAAATGTTCCCTTCAGAAGCCTTTACGGCAAAAGGCAAAGCCGATGAAGTACATAATATTTACGGACACAACTGGGCAAAATTAATAGCAGACGGGTACAAAAAAGATTTTCCGGCCACTCGCCCATTTATCCTGATGCGTTCCGGTTATTCCGGTTCACAACAGTTCGGAATTATTCCTTGGTCTGGTGATGTGGGCCGTTCTTGGGGCGGATTACAGTCGCAAACCGAAATTGCTTTACAAATGGGAATGCAGGGAATTGGGTATATGCATTCTGATTTAGGCGGTTTTGCCGGTGATTATTTTGATAATGAACTCTATATTCGTTGGCTGCAATATGGTGTTTTTCAACCTATTTTTCGCCCGCATGCAGGAGAAGCTGTAGCTTCCGAACCGGTTTATAAAGACATTGTCACCAAAGCCGAAGCCAAAAAACAAGTCGAATTGCGCTATCAAATGCTACCGTACAATTATACTTTGGCTTTCGAAAACAACCAGAAAGGAACTCCCTTAATGCGTCCTTTATTATTTGAAGAACCAGAAAATCAAGCATTACAAAGCGTTTGCCAAACCTACTTTTGGGGAAATGACTTTTTAGTAACTCCAATTACCAAAGCCGGATTGACTTCGACAACGGTTTATTTTCCAAAAAACAACAACTGGTTTGATTTTTATACCGATGCGGAACAGTTAGGTGGAACCACTGTAACTATTCCCGTTGCCAAAGAGCATATTCCTGTTTTTGTTCGCGGTGGCGCTTTTATTCCAATGATAAAAACGATTCAAAATACTTCTAAATATTCGTTGAATGCTTTTGACCTTCATTTTTATTTTGATGCCAAAACTGCACAAAGTCAAGGCAAATTGTATAATGATGACGGAACAACTGCTAATGCATTCGAGAAAGGCGCTTTTGAAATCCTGAACTTTAATTCGGCTTCAAATGAAAAAACGGTAACTTTAACCCTAACCACAACGACCGGAAAAACATTTCAATCTGCCGATAAAAACATTAGCATAATGCTGCATAACTTAAATGGAAAGGCTAAAAAAGTAACGGTTGACGGAAAAAACAGTAGTTTTATTATTAAAGACAAAACAATAGAAATTCCTGTAATTTCAAAAAAAGGAGCAAAAAACACCATATTAATTCAATTACAATAAAACTAAAAACACGATGAAAAAAAATCTATTTTATAGCTTGATGGCACTGTCAATAGTAGTATCGAGTTGCTCATCTACCCAAAAAGTAAGTTTGAAAGAAACGAGCAAAACTCCTTTTGTTTGGGAAGGCGCTAATTTATATTTCTTGATGACAGACCGTTTTAATAATGGCGATACCGCTTCGGATATTAATTTTGGAAGAAACAAAGCAACCGGAAAACTACGTGGTTTTGAAGGCGGAGACATCAAAGGAATTATTCAAAAAATCGACGATGGTTATTTTGAACAATTAGGAATCAATGCGATTTGGCTTACGCCAATTGTGGAGCAAATTCACGATGGTGTTGACGAAGGAACTGGTTTAAGCTATGGTTTTCATGGCTATTGGACAAGAGACTGGACGGCTTTGGATCCTAATTTCGGAACCAAAAAAGACCTAGCCGAACTAGTCGAAAAAGCACACGCAAAAGGTATTCGAATCATGCTTGATGGTGTAATTAATCATACAGGACCGGTTACAACTATTGATACCGTTTGGCCTAATGATTGGGTACGAACTGAGCCTACTTGCACCTACAGCAACTTCGAAAACACTACGGTTTGTACCTTGGTAAAAAACCTTCCTGATGTAAAAACCGAAAGTACTCAAGAAGTAACCATCCCCGCTTTCTTAGCTGAAAAATGGAAAACAGAAGGTCGTTATGATACTGAAATGGCTTCTTTAGATGCTTTTTTCAAAAGAACCGGTTACCCAAGAACGCCAAAATATTACATCATAAAATGGTTGACTGATTACATCGCTGAATATGGCGTTGATGGGTACAGAGCCGACACAGTGAAACATACCGAAGAAGGTGTTTGGGCTGATTTCAAAACGCAATGTGATTATGCTTTTGCAACTTGGAAGAAAAATAACCCAACAAAAGTTCTGGATAACAACTCCTTTTACACCGTTGCCGAAGTGTATAATTATGGCATCAGTACGGGACAACTTTTTGATTTTGGAGATAAAAAAGTGAATTACTATGAAAATGGTTTCAACAATATGATCAATTTCGAATTCAAATGGGATGCTCAAAAAGACTATGAATTTATATTCTCCAAATATTCTTCGAAGCTGAATAATGAGTTGAAAGGATTTAGTGTTTTGAACTATTTATCATCTCATGATGACGGCGGACCATTTGATGCCAAACGTACTAAAAGCATAGAAAGCGGAACAAAATTATTGCTTTCACCAGGAATTTCACAAGTGTATTACGGTGATGAATCCGCTCGTTCCTTAGTGATTGAGGGAACTCAGGGCGATGCTACTTTACGTTCGTTTATGAACTGGGAAGACATCAAATCAAATCCTGAAACACAAAAAATCATATTGCATTGGCAGAAATTAGGACAGTTCAGAAGAAACCATCCTGCGATTGGAGCCGGAATTCATACTGAAATTTCAAGTCAGCCTTATACCTTCAGCCGAACATTTATAAAAGGAGATTTTACAGACAAAGTAGTGGTAGGCTTAGCTTTGCCAGCAGGTCCAAAAGTACTTTCTACAGGTTCAATTTTCGCTGAAGGCGCAACTGTCATAGACACTTATTCCGGAAAAGAAGCCTTGGTTTCGAAAGGAAAAGTGACAATCGATTCTGTATTTGACGTAGTCTTATTAGAATTAAAAAAGTAAACCGTACAACTTTATATCAAAACGTCTTTAGCAATAAAGGCGTTTTTTTTATGTTTATCTTTACCAAAAATAAAATCAAAATGCTCAAAATCGGACATCGTGGCGCCAAAGGGTATGCTTCTGAAAACAGCTTGTTTTCTTTTGAGAAAGCAATAGAAATGGGTGTTGACGGAATTGAACTCGATGTGCATTTGAGTCTTGATGGTCAAATAATCGTTATTCATGACGACACAATTGACCGGACCACGAATGGAAAAGGTTTTGTAAATACCTTATCTTTGCAAGAATTGAAGACTTTCCGGATAAATGAAAAACAAGCCTCGGAACTAGAGCAACAAATTCCGACCTTGAACGAAGTTTTTGATCTGGTTAATCAAACGTGTTTCATCAATATTGAACTCAAAGGAAAAGGAACGGCATCGGCAGTTGTAGCCCTGATTGAGAAATATATTTGGGAGAAAAACTGGAAGTATGCTAATTTTTTAATTTCCAGTTTTGATTGGAATGCGGTGCAAGAAGTTCGTTTTTTGAATGAAAATATTCCAATTGGGATTTTAACTGAAACCAATTTAGACCTTGCTTTTTCATTTGCTAAGTTCATGAAAGCCGAAGCCATTCATCCCGAATTTCATTTGTTGACCCAAGATAATACCGCTCAAATTCAGGCAAAAGGCATTCAGGTTTTTCCTTGGACTGTCAATGAATATGAAGCCATTCAAAAAATAAAAACATACAACGTAAACGCAATCATCACCGATTTCCCAGATAGAATATGAACCAAAATTTTGACATTATAATCGTTGGCGGAGGCGCTGCAGGTTTTTTTACCGCAATCAATATTGTAGAAAAAAATCCAAAACTGAAAGTAGCTATTCTGGAACGTGGCGCAGATGTACTCGGCAAAGTCCGTGTTTCCGGAGGTGGAAGATGCAATGTTACCCATGCGTGTTTTGAACCCAATGAACTGGTGAAATTTTATCCGCGTGGCGAAAAAGAATTGCGAGGTCCATTTCATCATTTTTGCTCTGGCGATACAATTGAATGGTTTGAAAAACACGGTGTAGAACTCAAAATTGAAGACGACGGACGTATGTTCCCCGTTTCAAATTCGTCGCAAACCATTATTGATTGCTTCCTAAAAGCTACACAAAAACTAGGAATTGCTGTACTTACGGGACAAAGTGTTCAATGTATTTTCAAAAAAGAAAATGAATGGAAAATCGAAACCCAAAGTGAAAACTATCTTGCGGAAAAATTAATTCTGGCTACCGGAAGCAATCCAAAAATTTGGGAAATGCTTCAAAGTTTTGGTCACGCCATTGTAACGCCGGTTCCTTCCCTATTTACATTTAATATCAAAGATTCCAGAATAAAAGAATTACCGGGAGTTGCAGCACAAGTATCTGTAAAAGTAAAAGATACCAAACTTGCTTCAACTGGGCCTTTGTTAATCACTCATTGGGGAATGAGCGGTCCGGCGATATTAAAATTATCAGCTTGGGGCGCACGGATTTTGCACGATAAGAATTATCAATTCACCCTATTTGTAAATTGGCTGAATGATGTTGACACCGAAGATGCCGAAAAAATATTGAAAGATTTAAAACAAGAACACGCCAAAAAAGCAGTTTCTAAAAAATCACCATTTGAATTTCCCAATCGGTTGTGGGAAAGTTTAGTTTTGGCATCAAATATTGAAGCCGAAACCAAATGGGCAGATTTATCAAAAATACAATTGCAGAATTTAGCAAATCAATTGACAAATGGAACTTTTCAAGTCAATGGAAAAAGCACTTTTAAAGAAGAATTTGTAACGGCTGGCGGAATCGATTTAAAGGAAATCAACTTTAAAACCATGGAAAGCAAACTGCATGAAAACTTATATTTTGCAGGTGAAATCGTCAATATCGACGCGATTACCGGTGGATTTAATTTCCAAAATGCGTGGACGAGCGGGTTTATTGTGGCAAATGCTGTTTAAAAAAATCACTTTCCCGATTTAAAATCGGGAAAGGGCTAAAATTATCTATTCAACCACCAAATACTGCCATTTAAAACCGATGCAAAACTTACCCAAAGTAAGTACGGAATAAATAAATATCCTGCTATTGTATTGATTTTTGCAAACTGAACATAGGTTTCATAAATCATCAGCCACAATAAAATAATTTCTAAGCCTGCTAACATTGGGTTGTGCAATCCGAAAAAGAGATAAGACCACAACGCATTCAAGATTAATTGAATGGCAAAGAAAAAAAAGGCTTTTTTTACTCCTTCTTTATTAGTGTCTATACGATCCCAAACCAATCCGGCAGCAACGCCCATCATTACATACAACAAACTCCAAACGGGTGCAAATATCCAATTGGGTGGATTAAAACTGGGTTTTATCAACGTAGGATACCAAGTGGTTATCGCAGAACGGGTAACGACACCGGACATGTAACCAATAGAAAGACACACAACAACGACAAGAATTATTCGGGTGATTTTATTCATTTTTAATTTTTTAAAATAGAAGTTTTTTAACCATATTCGTAATTTAAGAAAATATAAACGTACTAAATCGTGTAGCACACGCTTTTAATCTTTTTATATAACTTGAAATAGTTGGTTTTTTAATGGCTCAAATTTACTCAAATCTTTCTAACGAATAACCAACTAAACGAATAAACAAATAACCCAAAAAAAGTATCTTTGCGTAAATTTTTAAATTTATGATTGCAGCAACCGATTTTATTCCATCAAAATATTCTCAAACCATAGAAAGCGGAAATTTTCAATGGAGCGCACCCAGCAATATTGCTCTTGTAAAATATTGGGGCAAAAAGGAACATCAGATACCTGCAAATCCTTCGGTGAGTTTTACTTTGAATGCATGTAAAACGATAACTAAATTGGCTTTCGCCAAAAAAATAAATACTGGGAATTTTTCATTCGATTTACTTTTTGAAGGAAAACCAAAAGAAGATTTCAAACCAAAAATTCAGAAATTTCTGGAACGCATTGAAATCTATATGCCGTTTTTAAAAGACTATCATTTCACGATTGACACGGAAAATACCTTTCCGCACAGTTCAGGAATTGCTTCATCGGCTTCTGGAATGGCAGCTTTGGCGATGAACCTGATGAGTTTAGAAAAAGCTTTAAACCCAGAAATGACCGAAGAATATTTTTATCAAAAAGCATCTCTTTTGGCCCGTTTAGGTTCCGGAAGTGCTTGCAGAAGCATAAAAGGAAGTGTTGTAGTCTGGGGAAATCAAGCCAATATAAAAGGAAGTTCTGATTTGTTTGGCGTGGAATATCCGTATGCTATTCATGATAATTTCAAAGATTTCCAAGATACTATTTTGCTCGTTGACAAAGGCGAAAAACAAGTTTCGAGTACTGTTGGCCATGATTTGATGCACAACCACCCTTTTGCCGAAAGGCGATTTGCTCAAGCACATGAAAATTTAGATCAACTGATTCCTATTTTTGAAAACGGAAATCTAACCGAATTTATCAAAATTGTAGAAAGTGAAGCCCTGACTTTGCATGCGATGATGATGACTTCGATGCCGTATTTTATTTTAATGAAGCCCAACACGTTGCAAATTATTAATGCGATTTGGAAATTCAGAAATGAGACTGTAATTCCGGTTTGTTTTACTCTGGATGCCGGCGCAAATGTGCATGTTTTGTATCCAAAAAATGTAAAAGAAAAGGTGTTACAATTTATTAAGGACGAATTAGTTGGCTATTGCCAAAATGGTCAGTACCTTTGTGACCAAATTGGAATTGGCGCAGTTCAATACTAATTTTTTTATACCTTTAGTTTTTAAAGTTAAAGCGACCATTAATTGTCAATTAAATATGAAAGGACCTTTATTTTACTCAAAAATATTACTCTTTGGAGAATACGGTATCATTCGTGACTCAAAAGGATTGTCTATTCCTTATAATTTTTACAACGGAGCCTTAAAAAGAGATGCAAATCCTTCTGAAGAAGCCGTAAAATCAAATGGTAATTTAAAACGTTTTGTCACTTATTTAGAAACGTTGCAAAACGAACAACCTGATTTAGTGACTTTTGACATAGCTACTTTAAAAAATGATGTTGAAACCGGAATGTATTTTGATTCCAGCATTCCCCAAGGATATGGTGTGGGAAGCAGTGGCGCTCTTGTAGCGGCTATTTACGACAAATATGCACAACATAAAATCACGGTTCTTGAGAATTTAACGCGTGAAAAATTATTGCAGTTAAAAAATATATTTTCTCAAATGGAGAGTTTTTTCCACGGAAAAAGTTCTGGTTTAGACCCTTTAAACAGTTATTTGAGTATTCCGATTTTGATTAATTCAAAAGACAATATTGAAGCAACGGGAATTCCGACACAAAGTTTTGACGGAAAAGGCGCCGTATTTTTATTGGATTCAGGAATTGTGGGCGAAACTGCTCCAATGGTGAACATTTTTATGGAAAACCTGAAAGACAAAGGATTTCGTGCTATGCTGAAAAACCAATTTGTAAAATATACGGATGCTTGTGTAGAAAATTTCCTGGGTGGCGATATGAAATCATTGTTCATGAATACTAAAAAATTGTCGAAAGTAGTTTTGAATAATTTCAAACCTATGATTCCGGAACAATTTCACGGCATTTGGCAACAAGGAATTGACAGTAATGATTATTACTTGAAATTGTGTGGTTCCGGCGGTGGCGGTTATATTCTGGGTTTTACCGAAGATTTAGAACGTGCCAAATTATCTTTGAAGGATTATAAACTAGAAGTCGTTTATCAATTCTAATTCCTTTTCAATTTTTTAACCCTTTTCGATGTTAAGCAGAAAGAGCAAGCTATTAATTCTGAAAATTGTCAGTTTGTTCTCTGTAGTCAGAGGGTACAACATTCCGATTATTATTCTGGCGCAATACCTTTCGGCTATATTTATTTTGGCGCCTGAGAAAGGAGCACTTAGTATTTTGCTCGATTTCAACTTGTTTATTCTTGTTTTTGCTTCATCGCTTACTATTGCTTCGGGATATATCATTAATAATTTTTATGACAGTCAAAAAGATTTAATTAATCGCCCGAATAAATCCATGCTAGACCGATTGGTCAGTCAGAAAACAAAGTTGAGTGTTTATTTCACCCTGAATTTTATCACTTCATTGATGGCTTTATTTGTTTCTTGGCGGGCATTTTTATTCTTTTCGGCTTATATTTTCTTGATTTGGTTTTATTCCCATAAAATAAAAAAATACGCTATAATTGGTAATCTAACCGCGGCTTTACTGGCTGTAATTCCTTTTTTTGCCATTTTATTGTATTTCTACAATCAGATTTCGTTTGATGAAATTGAGAATCATAAATCCCATTTTGCGGTGATTTTTGCGCATGCAACGTTCTTGTTTTTATTGCTTTTGGTTCGGGAGATGATTAAAGATTTAGAAAATTTGAAAGGTGATTTAGCCAATAATTACAAAACGATTCCGATACTTTACGGTGAAATTATTTCTAAAAAAGCAATTACTGTCCTGACAATTCTTACGGTTGTTCCGGTGTATATTTTGATTGAAATTTACGATGTGGGCTATATGGACATTTACTTTTATGCCTGCCTGATTGTTCTGATTTTCTTTTTGTTATACTTATGGAAGTCTAATAGTAAAGAACAATTCTTATGGCTTCATAATGTCCTGAAGTTGTTGATTGTTGCCGGCGTTTTTTGTATTGTACTTATCAATCCGAGTGTGTTGTGGCATGGAAAAAAATTATTGCTGATGACGCATTCCTCTTTTTTGGGGATGCTCTAAAAACCCGAAACTTTTCTAATTCCTACTGTAGCCTAGCCCCGATAGCAGCGGCATCCTTTATTGCCGGAGTTCGGCAATAAAGATAGAGCGGATAGCGGGAAACAGCTCCTGAAAATTAAATTAAAACTCATTTAATTAAGTAGTTAGCGTTTTCTAATTGGTGAAAATCGTTTCCCAATGATATAAATACTATCTTTGCACAAATTATAGAATATTATGAATAACAAGGAAGGCAATAATAAGAGAAGTGGCGCTAGACCAACGAGTTCTAGACCAAGTTCTAACAAGCCAAAACCTGCGATGCAAAAAAGGGCACAAGGGCCAAAAAAAGTAAAAATAAATACTAAAGTTGCTGATGTTGCTACTGATAAAGTAGAGAAAAAACCAAATCAGGCTCCTAAAAGACCAAAGGTAAAAGACGAAATTCGTTTGAATAAATATATCTCTAATTCTGGTGCGTGTTCCAGACGTGACGCGGATATTTACATTCAATCCGGAACGGTAAAAGTAAACGGAATTCCGGTAACCGAAATGGGTTACATGGTAAAACCGGGTGATGTTGTGAATTTTGACGGTGCTACATTGACGCCGGAGAAAAAAGTGTACATTTTACTGAACAAACCAAAAAACTTTACGACTGCCATGGACGAAGGTCAGGAATATCGTAATGTATTGGAATTGGTAAAAGGTTCTACAACTGCAAAAATTGGTGCTGTTGGAAGAATGGACAAGAATACAACTGGTTTGTTATTGTTCACGAATGACACGGATATGATTCGTAAGTTTACATTACCAAGCCAAAAATCATCTAAAATTTACCAAGTTTCATTAGATAAAAACTTGAAATTTGAGGATTTAGAAAAAATACAAAAAGGATTGACTCTTGACGGACACCGCGTTTTTGTGGAAGATGTGAGTTACATTGAAGGAGAAGCAAAAAGCGAAATTGGTTTGCAATTAAGATCGGCTAACGTGAAAGTGGTTCGTTCTATTTTTGAACATTTTGATTATAATGTATTGCGTATTGACCGCGTTGCTTTTGCAGGTTTGACCAAAAAGAATTTGCCAAGAGGAAACTGGAGATTACTTACAGAACAAGAAATTATCAATTTGAAGAACGTATAAAACTCTTTGAAATACACCATAAATCCCATTGGCATTGCGCTATATGGGATTTTTCATTTAAAAAAAAACCTATGACCCCCGAAAAATTACAATCGATTGCCTTCAAATGGTTTGAAACATTCAACAATAAAGAGCTGGAAAAACTCTTGTCGCTTTATGATGATGATGCCATACATTTTAGTCCAAAACTAAAAATACATAATCCCGAAACTCAAGGTCTTATTACCGGAAAACAAGCTTTGCGCGAATGGTGGCAAGAAGCATTTGATACGCTGCCAAGTCTTAATTACAAAGTAAAATCGCTGACGGCAAATGGAGACCGCGTTTTTATGGAATACATTCGAACGGTTGATGGAGAAAATGATTTGCCCGTAGCAGAAGTATTAGACATCAAGGAAAACAAAATTATCTCTTCGAGAGTCTATCACGGATAGTATGAATTGATGAAAATAAAAAAACCTACAACATCAAGTGTTGTAGGTTTTTGTTTTAAAAACGTATTGTATCAGCCTTTCACTTTTTTGAGCGTTTCCGGTTTTTGGTCTAAACCTCTTTTTCGTAACAAAGGTTCAATACTGGGTTCTGCACCACGAAAGCGTTTGTATAAAACCATTGGATCTTCTGTCCCTCCTTTTTCTAATATGTTTTCGCGGAATAATTTGGCCTTTTCTGGATTGAATAAAGTGGTTGTTTTAAATGCTTCGAAAGCATCTGTATCTAAAACACCCGACCAAATGTAGCTGTAATATCCGGAAGAATATCCTCCTGAAAAAATATGACTGAAATACGTGCTTCTATACCTTGGAATAATCGAGGAGATTAATCCAATTTTTGTCATCGCTGCTTTTTCGAAAGCATTTGCATCAACCGTAATGTCTTTGGTCTGAGAATGGTATTCTAAATCCAATAACGAAGCCGCTAGATATTCTGTAGTTGCAAAACCTTGATCAAAAGTCCCCGCTTTTTTTAATTTATTGATTAAAGCATCCGGAATTACTGCGCCCGTTTTATAATGCTTGGCATACATTTTTAAAACTTCGGGTTCTGCTGCCCAATTTTCCATTATTTGCGAAGGCAATTCTACAAAATCTCTTGGAACGCTTGTTCCTGCAAGACTTTTATACGTTACATTAGATAATAATCCGTGCAAGGAATGTCCGAATTCATGGAAAAAAGTCGATACTTCATCAAAAGTTAAAAGCGCCGGAGTTTCGCCGGATGGTTTGGTAAAATTACAGACGATTGCAATCACTGGTGCCTGACGCTTCCCATCAACCGTTTTTTGATTTCTGAAAGAAGTCATCCAAGCGCCACCGCGCTTAGAATCACGAGGATGAAAGTCCATGTACAGAATCCCAACAAGAGTTCCATTTGCCTCTGTAACTTCCCAAACGGAGGCGTCTTCATGATATTTTGGAACCGAATTCAGTTCTTTAAATTGTAATCCGTATAATTTTTCGGCAACCTGAAAAACTCCTTTTCGAACATGCTCTAAACTAAAATAAGGCCTTAGCTCCTCCTCATCTAAATCAAAACGTTCTTTCCTGATTTTTTCGGTGTAATAGCGCCAATCATACGGTTGAACTGTCCCTTTAATTCCTTCCTTGACCATCATTTTTTGAATATCGGCTGCTTCTGTTTTAGCGATTTCCAAAGCTGGTTTCCACAAATCATTCAGTAGTTTATTTACATTCACCGGTTTTTTGGCCATCGATTCTTCCAATACATAATCAGAATGAGATTGATACCCCAACAAGCGTGCTTTTTGCCCACGAAGATTTGCCAATTTTACAGCATTTGCCTTATTATCTAACTCATCATCATGATTGCCTCTGGTTTGATACGCATTCCAGATTTGTTCTCTCAATTCTCGATTAGAGCTATATTGTAAAAAAGGCATCACACTTGAATTTGAAAGCGTAAAAACCCATTTTCCCTCTTTCCCTTTTGCTTTAGCATCGGCTGCAGCCGCATCAATCAATCCTTGCGGCAGTCCTGCTAAATCTTTTTGGGCGTCGATAACCAACTCATATTTATTGGTTTCAGCCAAAATATTCTGTCCGTATTTTAAACTTATAAGTGACAATTCACCATTAATTTTTCTCAGGATTTCTTTATCAGAATCGGATAAATTTGCACCACTTCGAACAAAATCTTTATATAAATTATCCAGAATTTTAGCCTGCTCTAAGTTCAGATTTAGAGTTTCTTTTTGGTTCCAAAGTGCTTTTACTTTGGCAAATAATTTAGCATTCAAATAAATATCATCTCTGTGAGCCGATAGATTTGGTGCGATTTCTTTGGCAATATTCTGAAGTTCTTTGTTGGTATTTGCCGAGTTCAAATTTGAGAAAACCACATTGGCATTAGACAATAATTCGCCCGCATTTTCCATGGCAAGAACCGTATTTTCAAACGTGGGAACTTCTACAGCATTTATAATCGTGTTGATTTCAACATCATGCCGCTTGATTCCTTCTAAAATTGCCGGTTTAAAATGTTCGTTTTTAATTTTATCAAAAGGCGGCACATTATACGGTGTTTCGTAGGCCTGAAAAAATGGATTCATAGTCAGATTGTCTTTTTTTTCTTGAGCTTCAATTGTAAGCATATTTCCGATAGCAAACAAAATAACGAAGAATTTGTTTTTCATTTAAATGCTGTATTAAGGAACGTAAATTTAGGGAAAATTGATTTAAAAACAGTTAAAACTACGGTTAGTTCCCTAAATCACTGTTGCGTTTTTAGACCCATATAAAGAAGAAGTTCCAAGCAAAATTTAAAAACTACTTTTTATGAAGTTTTTGATATTCAATAAAATACATTAGATTTACGTATGTTTTAAATTTACGACTATGAAAAAAATTGCCCTTCAATTAATTCTTTTTTCAACAATGCTACTGCTGGTAAATTGTAAAAAAGAAGAGAAATCAATCGATTTTACGGCTTTGACGAAAAGTTATTTCACCGATAAGAACGCACTTGATCCGCTCAGCGCAACATCTAACGGTTTAAATGAATTCAACGACAAGTTAGAATTTGAAATGACCGATTCTTACGCCAAAAAACAATCCCTTTTCATTGATAAATACGAAAAAGAACTGACAGCTGTTGACACCACAAAATTGTCAGAAGAAGAGAAAATCAGCTACCATATTATAGAATGGGAATGCAAAATTGGCAAAGAATTATTGAAACAGCCTACTAATTTAATGCCTGTTCATCAATTTTGGGGAACGCATCTTGTTATGGGACAATTGGCCGGTGGAACTGGAGCACAGCCTTTTAAAACGGAGAAAGACTATACCAATTTTTTAAAAAGAATGGATAAATATGCCGTTTGGATTGACTCCGCAATGGTTTATATGAAAAAAGGAATCAAACAAGGAGCCGTTTTACCAAAAGCTTTAACGATAAAAATGATTCCGCAATTTGCCGAAATGCCTACACCAAAAATAGAAGACAATTTATTTTACTCAGCCATAAAACTAATGCCTAATACTTTTTCTGAGGCAGTCAAAAAAGATTTAACCGCAAAATACACCGCAACAATCAAGGACAAATTGATTCCGCAGTATAAAAAAATGACTGATTTCTTGAAAAACGAATACCTTCCCGCCAGCAGAACAACCAGCGGAATAGGCAGTTTAGCTTTTGGAAAAGAATTGTATGCCGCTTATGCAAAAGCCTATACAACTACCGAAATGACTCCGGAAGAAATTCACGAATTAGGTTTAAAAGAGGTAGCCCGATTGAATGCCGAAATGGAAAAAGTAAAAAATCAAGTTGGTTTCAAAGGCACGTTATTAGCGTTTTTTGAAGAAGTTCGGAATAAAAAAGAGCTAAAACCCTTTACCAAACCAGAACAGGTTATCGCCAATTTTGAATCGATTTACGAAAGGATAAAGCCAAACGTCAACCGATTATTCTTGTTGCAACCCAAAACAAAATTTGAAATTAGAAGAACCGAAGCTTTTAGAGAAAAAACAGGCAGCGCCGAGTATAACCAAGGTCTTGCGGATGGTTCTCGCCCGGGGATTTTTTATGTTCCCATTCCGGATGTGAAAAATTACAATGTTTATGGTGATGAAGATTTATTCCTTCATGAAGCCATTCCTGGACATCATTTTCAAATATCGTTGCAGCAAGAAAACAAAAATCTACCTGATTTTAGAAAATTTAGTGGTTTTGGAGCTTACGTAGAAGGATGGGCTTTGTATACGGAAAGTTTAGGAAAAGAATTAGGATTGTACCAAGATCCATATCAATATTTTGGGATGTTAAGCAATGAAATGCACCGGGCAATTCGTTTGGTGGTTGATACCGGAATTCACAGCAAAGGCTGGACAAGAGAGCAAGCCATAGATTATTCCTTAGCCAATGAAGCCGAAAGTGAAGCCAGTATTATTCCGGAAATAGAACGCTATATGGCCATTCCGGGTCAAGCTTTGTCGTATAAAATTGGTCAGCTTAAAATAATCGAACTTCGCAAAAAAGCAGAAGCAAAAATGGGAGCCAAATTCGACATCAAGAAATTTCATGAAAAAGTATTGGAATCCGGAGCATTGCCTTTGGCTTTATTAGAGAAAAAAATAAACGCCTGGATTAAAACAGAATAGTAATTTTAAATAAAAAAAGCTTCTCGATTGAGAAGCTTTTTTTGTGCGGATAATAGGACTCGAACCTACACGCCTTGCGGCACCAGATCCTAAGTCTGGCATGTCTACCAATTTCACCATATCCGCGTAATTGTGGGTGCAAATATAAACATATCTTCTAACTTTCAAAGTAATTTTTGCAAAAAATATTCATACTCTTTTTTGTATTTTTGAAAGTATAAAAAAAAGCCCATTATGGAAAATATAAAAGCATACGTACAACAACACAAAGACCGCTTTATCAATGAGTTAATCGAGTTGTTGAAAATTCCTTCCGTTAGTGCAGACCCTGCTTATGCTCAAGATATCATCAAAACGGCCAATGCTGTTAAAGCCAGTTTAGAAAAAGCCGGCTGTGATTTTGTCGAAATTTGTGACACTCCGGGAAACCCAATTGTATATGGCGAAAAAATAATAGACCCAACTTTACCTACGGTTTTAGTTTACGGACATTATGATGTACAACCAGCTGACCCAATAGAATTATGGACTTCCCCTCCGTTTGAACCCGTAATCAAAGAAACCGAAATTCATCCCGAGGGAGCTATTTTTGCCCGTGGCTCTTGTGACGACAAAGGCCAAATGTACATGCACGTAAAAGCCTTAGAATATATGGTGCAGAACAACACTTTGCCTTGCAACATAAAATTTATGATTGAAGGCGAAGAAGAAATTGGCTCACAAAGCTTGAGCTGGTTTGTAGAACGCAATCAGGAAAAACTGAAAAACGATGTGATTTTAATTTCAGATACCGGAATGATCTCTAATCAGCAACCGTCAATCACAACCGGATTACGCGGATTAAGCTATGTAGAAGTAGAAGTTACAGGCCCTAATCGTGATTTACACTCGGGATTGTATGGTGGCGCAGTTGCAAATCCCATCAATGTTTTGGCCAAGATGATTGCCTCGCTTCATGACGAAAACAACCACATCACCATTCCCGGTTTCTATGACAATGTCACCGAAATATCCCTGGAAGAAAGAGCCGAAATGGCCAAAGCGCCTTTCAACTTAGAAAATTATAAAAAAGCACTAGACCTAAATGATGTTTATGGAGAAAAAGGCTATGTCACCAACGAAAGAAACTCCATTCGCCCTACACTGGACGTCAACGGAATCTGGGGAGGATACACCGGTGAAGGTGCCAAAACGGTAATTGCAAGTAAGGCTTTCGCCAAAATCTCCATGCGATTAGTCCCAAACCAAGACTGGTCAACAATCACTGAACTGTTCACCAAACACTTCATCAGCATCGCTCCGGCAGGCGTTACCGTCAAAGTAAAACCACACCATGGCGGGCAGGGCTACGTAACCCCAATAGACAGCATTGGCTACAAAGCCGCAAACATGGCCTATACCGAAACCTTTGGCGTTCCGGCTATTCCGGTACGTTCCGGCGGTAGTATTCCCATCGTCGCGCTGTTCGAAAAAGAACTCAAAAGCAAAACCATCCTAATGGGATTTGGCCTGGACAGCGACGCTATTCACTCGCCAAACGAACATTTTGGAATCTTTAATTACCTCAAAGGAATCGAAACCATTCCGTTGTTTTACAAGTATTTCGTAGCATTAAGCAAATAAATCCTTTGTCAAATCGAGTGCAGTCGAGATTCCTTTATGAATAAATTCCGCCTCAATACTTACATCTATTATATCAAACCAAAATCCGTTCTACATGAGCGGATTTTTTTTTTGGGCGTTCCCTTCGGTCGGGCTTTCCATTGCAATCTTTATATTTTAAAAAAAATATAAAGGATTTCCATTACAATCCCTAACGCAAATCGCAGTACGCATCCCATTCGTCCAAAACACCCAATAACGCACTACCAAAAACCGCCCAATAACCTAAAAATTTAAGTAGTACAACCTACCATTTTAGGTTACCAACGTAAAATTTTACGTATCGATACGTAAAACTTTAGCCTAATGACGTAAAATTTTACGTTACAAGGGGTAAAATTTTAGGTTCCTATCCTAAAATTTTACGTACACCAACGTAAAAACTTGGGTCCTTAGCCTAAAATTTTGCGTATTACTACTTATTTAAACACTTTGCAGGAACGATTAAATAATCCCTTTCAATAAGCAGTTCTCTTAGTTTTTAAACTAAATTTATACCACACTATTTTTCCTTAAACCAAAATCAGTCTATGAAACAGCTACTCGTTCTCCTCAGTTTTCTGGCAGTTATAGGCTGTAAGACTAAACCCATTAACCAAAAAATAAATAAAAACAGAGAAGGCCTTTGGATAGAGCACTATTCCCTCGACAGTTTGCACTATAAATCCATAGGGAAATACCATAACGGAGATCCCATCAAAAAATGGAGGTATTACTTGAACGGAAAACTAATTAAACGAGAAAAATACAAATCCAATTTATGCCAAACCACAACGTATCATAAAAACGGTAAAGTACAATCAAAAGGGCTCACAAAAACGACGACAAACTCCATCGAAACCCACTGGTTTTATGACGGCGACTGGCATTTTTTTGACGAAAAAGGGAAGCATATCATGGTACGAAACTACAACAACGGCGAATTGATTACAGAAGAATTGATTCCATAAAAAAATCCGTAACTCTCAAAATGTCGAGAGTAACGGATTTATCAAACCAAAAAAAATCTAAAAAACTATTAACTAAAATTTTTATCGGGATTATATCCCAAATACGGCATGGACTGTTCGTGAAAAACAACGCCATATTCTTCTAATTCTTTCAATATCGGCAGGTACACTTCTTTACGAATCGGCAGCTGAACTCCCGGCGTAGTTATAGTACCGTTGAGTATCAATAAAGTGGCCATAGCAACAGGTAATCCTACTGTTTTTGCCATAGCGGTATAGGTTTGGTCTTCGCCAATACACACCATTTTTGAATCGATTTGCTCTTTTTTGCCGTTTATTTCGTAACCAAATTTATGGTACATCACAATCATATCTTTATCATCCGGCTGAAGAGTCCAACTCTCAGAAAGGATTTTTTCTAAAATTTGGGCTGGAGTAGCATTTTTCAAGCCTACTTTTTTATCTCTGTTAAACAAATCCAGTTCTAAAAGCTTGTCCCACATGATGTCATCTTGGTCAATTTTAAGAATCAAACGCATCTTAATTTCAACCGAATCCGTTGGATGGTACGGCAAAAATGAATTCACATATTGACGGTAACTCATTTCCTCTGAACCTTCCATAATATAACTGTCATCGGTCATTCCCAGTTGCACAAACATATTCCACGCTTTCGAAAATCCTACGCGGCGTATCGTTCCCCGGTATAAAGTAAGAACATTGTCGAGACCGTAAACACTGCGATATTTCAACGAATCCCTATTAGAATACGCCTCAAATTTCCCGTATCCTTCAACTTGAAGAAATTCGGTTCTGCGAAACAGGTTTACATAAGGAATGTATTTATATGCACCTTCTTGTATGAATTTTGCAGCGCCGCCTTGTCCGGCAAGAACTACATTGCGAGGCGCCCAGGTAAATTTATAATTCCAAAGATTCGTGTCAGATTCCGGCGCTACTAATCCACCACAAAAAGATTCGAACAAGAGCATTTTTCCGCCTTTGGCTGTAATTTCATCAATTACTTTCATGGCACTCATATGATCTATTCCGGGATCGAGGCCAATTTCGTTCATGAAAATCAAATTATTTTCTTTGGCAACAGCATCCAGTTCCTGCATCGCATCACTGATGTATGATGCCGTAACTAAATGTTTTTTATATAAAATACAATCTTTTGCAACCTCTATATGCAAATGCGCCGGCAACATCGAGATGACAATAGTCGCATTTTGAATGGCCTTTTTTCGTTGATTTTCATCAAGAATATCTAATGCTATTGGCGTAGCATTAGGATGGTTATTGGTCTTTTTTTCGGCCAAAGCCAAAGATAAATCCCCAATTACTAGATGTAAATTTTCTTTTTCGGATTTATTCAAAAGATACTGTATCAACGACGAAGCTGATCTTCCTGCACCAATAATTAGAATTGTTCTCATATTTATAAATAAATGTAACACAAACATACAATATTGTTGTATTTATAACAAATCTATTGTGTTAAATACAGATAAAAGTATCTTGTAAAAAATTTTACTACTAACGATATAAGGAATACTTTTGTATAAAATAAATTTAAAATGGACAAAAAGATACTTTCTACAGGAGCAATTTTCGGGATAATAGCAATCATTTTGGGTGCTTTTGGTGCACATGCCTTAAAAAAAATCTTGCCGGTTGAAGCGCTTGTCACTTTTGAAACCGGAGTGCGTTATCAAATGTATCATGCCTTGTTTTTATTGTTCCTTGGAAGCCTGAATGATTTTCCTCAAAAAACAAAAAAATCCATCTGGTTTTTAATTGTTTTTGGCGTAATCTTTTTCTCTGGCTCTATTTATTTATTAGCAACAAACAGCCTCACTTCATTTGATTTTAAAGTTATCGGTTTTGTAACTCCTATCGGCGGACTCCTGTTAATACTGGGATGGAGCGTTTTACTATTCCATTTTTTAAAGAAAAAAACGTTAAAATAGAATAGTACAAATCTTTCTGATAAATAATTTCTACTTTTGCAGTCTTAAAAAACAACACTCACAACTAGAAATTTATGGACAACTACGCCCTTTTTACGAAATCGATTGCGTTAACTGACTTAGGTATTACAAGCCCTACGATTCATTACCAATTAAGCGCTAACGAATTACACGATTTAACGATTCAATCCGGACAAGGAACTGAAAATTCAACAGGCGCATTGGCCATCAACACCGGTCAATTTACAGGACGTTCTCCTCAAGACCGATTTATTGTAAAAGACAACATTACAGAAGACAAAGTATGGTGGGGAAATGTAAATATTCCTTTTGAGCCAGCCGCTTTTGATGCTTTGTACACAAAAGTAACTGCTTACCTCTCCAAAAAGGAAGTTTTTGTAAGAGATACTTATGTTTGCGCCGACCCTAATTACCGATTGAATGTGAGAGTAGTTACCGAAACCGCTTGGTCAAATTTATTTTGTTTCAATATGTTTTTGAGACCGGAAATAGAGGAACTCGATGATTTTACAGCAGAATGGTCCGTAATTTGTGCCCCACATTTTGAAGCCAATCCAGCTGTTGACGGGACGCGCCAAAGTAATTTTGCCATAATAGATTTTACCCGAAAAATTGCGCTTATTGGCGGAACGGGATATACAGGAGAAATAAAAAAAGGGATTTTCTCTGCTTTAAATTTTATTCTGCCGGTTTTCAAAAATACGTTACCTATGCATTGCAGTGCCAATGTAGGAGAAGACGGAGACACCGCAATTTTCTTTGGTTTATCAGGAACCGGAAAAACTACTTTATCCGCCGATCCTAACCGAAAACTGATTGGTGACGATGAGCATGGCTGGACCAATGAAAATACCGTTTTCAATTTTGAAGGAGGCTGTTACGCCAAAGTTATCAATCTTTCAGAAGAGAATGAACCGGACATTTTTAGAGCCATCAAAAAAGGGGCGCTTTTAGAAAATGTTATTTTCAAAGAAGGGACAAACGAGGTTGATTATCAAGATATTTCCATCACTCCAAACACACGAGTAAGCTACCCTATCTATCACATCGACAACATTCAGCCAGGTTCTATTGGTGAAAACCCTAAAAATATATTTTTCCTCACAGCCGATTCTTTTGGAATCATACCTCCTATTTCAAAACTGACTCCGGGACAGGCCGCTTATCATTTTATTTCGGGTTATACCGCAAAAGTAGCCGGAACAGAAGCCGGAGTAACAGAACCACAACCTAATTTCTCCGCTTGTTTTGGGGCTCCATTCATGCCTTTACATCCCACAAAATATGCAGAAATGCTGAGTAAAAAAATGAAAGACGGAAATGTAAAAGTATGGCTCATCAATACAGGATGGACAGGCGGACCTTACGGAATAGGCAGTCGCATGAAATTGAAATACACGCGTGCTATGATTACCGCAGCATTAAACGGAGAATTAGACAATGTGGCTTATGAAAACCATAAAGTATTTGGGTTTGCTAAACCACAATCGTGTCCTAATGTTCCAAGCGAAATATTGAATCCAAGAAATACTTGGGAAGACCCTGAACTATACGATAAGAAAGCAGTGGAATTAGCCCAAAAATTCAAAGCTAACTTTGCCAAATTTTCAGCATTTGCCAATTCCGAAATCATGGCTGGTGCGCCAATAGCATAAGTTATTATTAATTCAAAAAAGAAAAGGAGCTGTTCGTAAAGAGCGGCTCTTTTTTATTACAATACATCAAACTGAACGCTAATCGAAAAGATATCAATCATTTATACCAATATTCATTTTTTGGCGTTAAATTTGCAAACATCAATCAATCAAAATAATCAATCATGTTAAAACAATTTTTTATCCTCTGTTCCGGAGCCGATAAAAACCTTCTTGAAGGTTGCTCCGAAGGCGAACAAACCAAATATGTAGGTATTGGCGCCACCGTTTTCTTTACCGCAGTTATGGCGTTTATTGCCAGTTCTTATGCGCTTTTCACCGTTTTTGATGATGTTGTTCCCGCAATTCTTTTTGGAATTGTCTGGAGTTTACTCATCTTTAATCTGGATCGTTTTATTGTTTCCACCATTCGAAAAAGAGATAATTTGTGGAGCGAATTTTTGCAGGCAACGCCCCGAATTATTCTGGCTATAATTATTGCCATCGTGATTTCGAAACCTTTAGAGATTAAAATTTTCGAAAAAGAAATCAATACCGTTCTTTTGAAAGAAAAAAATGCCATGGCTTTGAATAATAAAAAAGAAGTGGCTAATTATTTCAAATCCGATTTGGACAAAAACAAAACGGAAATTGCCAGTCTAAAAGCAGAAATTACCAAGAAAGAGAAAGAAGTAAACACTTTATACGAAACCTACATCACCGAAGCCGAAGGAACTGCCGGGACTAAAAAATTAGGTAAAGGCCCTGTTTTTAAAGAAAAAATAGCCAAACACGATTTGGCTAAAAAAGAACTGGACACTTTACAAAAAAACAACTTAGCCAAAATAGCCGAAAAAGAAAAAAACACCAAAACCCTCCAAACTGATTTAGACAAAAAAATTACCGAAACCCAACCTATTATTGATGGTTTTGACGGCTTAATGGCACGAATCAATGCGTTGAATAAACTGCCTTGGTTGCCTTCCTTTTTTATCATGTTGTTGTTTTTAGCCATAGAAACGTCGCCAATTATTGCTAAACTTTTGTCGCCAAAAGGAGAATACGACTATAAATCGGAAGATTTAGAAACCGCATTAAAAGCAACAATAGAACAAGACAAATACCAAAGAAATTTACTGGTTAAAACAAGTGCTGCCATGCATGACAAAGTATATAATGACATTGCCGAAGACAAAAACCTGTATGATTTACAACGAAAAAACGCGGCGGATTTATTAGAATTACAATCTAATAATTTTGTGGAAAAGCAGAAAAGAACACTTTAATCTGAATATTAAAAATTTGAAAGTCCTAAAGTTAAAAGAGAAAATATCTTTTGACTTTAGGACTTTCGATCTTTATAACTAGCTACATCTGACTTAGAATTTCTTTCTTGAAAGCATCGTATTCGCCTTGAAGAATCAAACCGTTATCCAGTAATTTTTTGTAATTCTGTAATTTCGCAAAAAGTTCATCTTGTGACAATTCGCCTGATTTATTTTCTGTGGTTGAAGCAACATTCTCTTGAACTGGCTCTGAATAATGAGGAACAACCGGCATTATTTCGGCAAAACTAGTTACTTCTTCTGTTTCCATTTCTTCAATAACTTCTTCTTCATCTACTGGCACAACTGGAATTTCATCAGGAAGTATTGACGCAGATGGAGCACCATTTTTCAGAATATCTAGTTGCTCTTTAGCATAAGTAAATATTTTTCGGGCTTGGATTTTAGGAATATAATCAATCGAAACGTCCATATTCGTTTTGGTCGAAAACGAAAATTCAGAACCTAAAATATTTTCTTTTACAAAAGTTCCTTCTATTTCGTCCCAAGTAAAATCAATAAAATCCATTGAAAGTCCCAGATTTTTGGGCTTACAAATGATAATTCTTTTATTGGTCAATACAATACTGTCCGGAAGAACTGTAATTGCTGGTTTTTTCTGAACCGCGATATAGCCTATTTCTTCATTCTTCATCAATAAATCACTCAATTTTGAAGCGATTTTTTCAATAGCTTTTGGGTCTTGTTCTTCGTTTAAAAACTTCTTAAATTGTTCTTTCATTTTATGCTGAATTTATTCAGAATGTGTTTATAATTTATTCCATATGCCTTGCAAAAGTAATGCCTAATTTTCTAATTCCTGAATTTCAGTTTGCAATTTCTTTGTTAAACTTTTGAAAACCAATTCATAGGAATGGTCAATCAATTCTTCTAAAAACTGATCCGAAAGCCCTTCATTTAAAGCAATCGTATTCCAATGAACCTTGCTCATGTGAAAACCCGGTTGAATGGCATCGTATTGCGCTCGTAGTTCTTGAGCATATTCGGGATCACATTTTAAATTAACCGATGGATTCCCTTTTTCCCATTGACTTAAAGAAGACAGAGCAAACATTTTTCCACCTACTTTAAAAACTAAAGTATCTTCGTCAAAAGGGAAATGTTCCGTCACTCCTTTTTTAGAAAGGCAATATTCGTAGTACGTTTCTAAATTCATTTTTTAAAATTATTTCATTTATCGTTTAAAATAGCATACAAAACTGGCTTACTCGGACTCGCGTCATTCTCAAAAGATGCAATTTGTAAATTCAGCAAATAACTGCCGTCTTTCACTTCATCTGGAACAAAAATCATTTCGGTAATCGTGCAATCCAATCGCGCATCAGCATTCAGATTGTTGACATTGGTAACATTCCAAAAGGCTTTGTGTGCCAATAATTTTCCATCATCTTTTTCTTTATCGACGCTTGGCAAATCAATCAATAAATGTTGAATTCCGCTTTCGCGAATGAAACGCGCAGCCTCTTCAGAAAGATAAGCCGGATTGGTATTCGAATATTTTAAAGACTTTTTTATTTTAAAATTAGGTAGCGTTCTAATGATTAGGGCTTCTTTTAGAACACCTAACTTCAATGTCACATCGAGCGCAGTCGAGATGTTTTCTAACGTTATTACCAAATCTTCTCCTTGCAATTCCGGCACAACCGAAATCAATTCGGCCAAAAAGAAAAACTGTTTCAACGATTGATTAATACTGTAAAATTCGCGTGTAATATGCCCCAGACATTCTGTGTGCGTTCCATGTCCATGAGGATTGAAGGAAATAGAATTAAAATTAGTTGATGCGCCTTTGTTTACACTTCCTATCCAATCGCCAAAAACCACAGGCTCAATGACTGGCTTGTCGATATACCAGGCAATTGGATTCTCCTCCGTATTGGTTAATGGAATCGAAATATCAATGGGATTTGATAGATTGACTTTGAAGTTATCAATTGTTGCTAGCATTTATGCTGAATTTATTTCAGCATCTCATCCAGAGATACTTTATAAGTTCAAATATAAATCTTTTAATTCAGGATTTGAAAGTTTTGCAATATTCCATTTCCAATCTTTATGCCAATTTTTAAGTTGTTTTTCTCTTTTAAAAGCATCACTCCAATAATCAAACTCTTCAAAATAAATTAAAATTGTGGCATTATATTTTTTTGTAAAAAATGCTCCTGTCCCATTTCTATGGCAATCAACTCTATTTTTAAGATTTTTGGTTGCTCCTACGTATAAAACAGTGGCATTTTTATTAGTCAAAATATATGTAAATCCTTTTTCCATACATAAATCAATTTAAAATCAACAGATCCTGAAACTAGTTCAGGATAAATAAATCTGACGCAATTCCATCCGTCAAAAACTTTCCTTTTGGAGTTGGTTTCAAAATATTGTTTTCGATAAAAACTAAATCATCATCAAGGAATTTCTGTGCTTGTTTGTTCAAATATTCTAAATATTCGCTTCCAAATTCGGTTCCGATTCTATCCAAAGAAACGCCCCAAATCGTTCGTAAACCGGTCATAACATATTCATTATAACGGTCAGCAATTGAAAGAATTTCAGTTTCGTTAGGCAGTTTATTTTCTTGAATGGATTTTATATACAGCGAATTATTCGACACATTCCAACTTCGGGAAACGCCATCATAACTGTGTGCCGAAGGACCAATTCCGATGTATTTTTTCCCCAACCAATACGCTGAATTATTCTTGGAAAAATAGTTTTCTTTGCCAAAATTTGACAATTCATAATGAATGAAACTATTATTTTCAAGCATTTCGACCAAAATAGCAAAATGCTCTTGCGCGACTTCGTCTTTAGGCGCCGTAATTTTTCCGGTTTGAATGAGTTTATTCAAAGCCGTTTTTGGTTCTACCGTTAAGGCATAACTCGAAATATGCGGAATACCAAAAGACAGCGCTGTTTCAATATTTTGTTTCCATGTTTCATTACTCATTGCTGGAATTCCGTAGATTAAATCAAGGGAAATATTGTCGAAATACTGAGTTGCTTCTTCTAAGCATTTTTTGGCTTCAGCCGAATTATGAGCGCGGTTCATCAGTTGCAAATCTTCTTCAAAAAAAGACTGAATTCCAATGCTTAATCGGTTAATTTTACTTTTAGACAATTCAATTATTCGTTCGCTTGACAAATCATCAGGATTGGCTTCCAGTGTAATTTCGGGATTTTCAATCACAGAATAATGGCTATAAACTGCAGCAATCAAAAAATTAATTTCTTCTGAAGTTAAAACACTTGGCGTTCCTCCACCAAAATAAATGGTTTCGATATCTTCATTTTCAAACTCACTTTTGCGCATTTGAATTTCTTTGGCAATAGCCAAAACCATTTCTTCTTTCTTCTTCATTGAAGTCGAAAAATGGAAGTCGCAGTAATGACACGCCTGCTTGCAAAAAGGAATATGTATGTAGATTCCGCTCATTGATTTAGTATTCAGTGTTCAGTTTTAGTGGTCAGTTGTGCAAACTGAAAACCGGCTACTATTTTTTAACCCGTTCTTCGTTTTGTTTTACAAAAGCATCCCAACCGGTATAACTTTTGGCGCCAACCACTTTTCCGGAATTGAAAAAATGACAAACTGCGGCTGCCAATCCATCAGTTGAATCTAGGTTTTTAGGTAATTCTTTCAGTCCTAAAAGCTGCTGCAGCATTTTGGCAACTTGCTCTTTACTGGCATTTCCGTTTCCGGTAATCGCCATTTTTATTTTTTTTGGTTCGTATTCGGTAATTGGAATATCTCTTGAAAGTCCCGCCGCCATGGCAACGCCTTGTGCGCGTCCCAACTTTAGCATCGATTGCACATTTTTACCAAAGAAAGGCGCTTCGATTGCGATTTCATCCGGATTATGCGTATCAATTAACTCAATCGTACGTTCGAAAATAATTTTCAGCTTTTGATAATGATTGTCGTATTTGGACAATTGCAATTCGTTCAGTTGCAAAAACTGCATGTTCTTGCCAACAACTTTTATCAATCCAAAACCCATAATCGTCGTTCCGGGGTCAATTCCTAATATGATGCGTTCGTTTGCCAATTTTAATTTGTTATTTTGCAGTAATGATTTCAATTCCACACAAAACTAAGCAATTCCTTGTACTTCTAATCAAACTTTTGATTGTGGGAGGTGCGTTTTATTTTATTTACAATCAATTGGCCAATAACGATAAACTGGATTGGCAGAAATTCATTGTGTTATTCCAAAAAAATCAATCCATTGGCGGAATCGCCTTTATTTTGTTATTGAGCGTTCTGAATCGGTTTTTTGAAATATTAAAATGGCAAAACTTAGTTGAATTTATCCATAAAATCTCTTTGGGAGATGCAACCAAACAAGTTCTTGGCGCATTAACTGCGGGACTTTTTACGCCAAACGGCGTGGGAGAATATGCCGGGAAAGCGTTGTTTTTTGACAAATCAAACACTAAAAAAGTGATTTTCCTAAACCTGATTTGCAACGGAATCCAAATGATATTGACCGTTATTTTTGGAATTTTCGGGTTGTTGTATTTCAATGCGCAGTACAATGTTATTACCACAAAAACTGTAGCGCTGCTTTTTGGATTTCTAATACTACTTTTCATAGTTTTATTTTCAGTCAAAAAAATCACAATCAAAGGGTATTCGATCGAAAAACTGATTCATAAGATCAATGAAATCCCAAAATCGATTCATCAAAAAAATATTTTTTTAGGCATTTGCCGCTATCTGGTTTTCTCACACCAATACTACTTTTTATTTCTGGCTTTTGATGTTGATTTACCTTATTTCACCTTGATTGCGACCATTTCGTCTGTTTATTTTTTAGCTTCTTCCTTGCCTACTTTTCAGTTTTTGGACTTTGCCGTAAAAGGAAGTGTGGCGGTTTATTTCTTTGGGATTCTTGGTGTAAACGAATGGATTGTGATTTTCATTTCGACTTTAATGTGGTTTTTGAATGTGGTTTTACCGGTGATAATTGGCACTTATTATGTGTTGAATTTTAAAATCCTTTCCAAAGTAGAAGGAGACAAAACGCAATAAAAGATGATGATTACAATTGTTTTATACCTTATAATCCTATCATATTGCTTGGCGATAATTGTACTGATTTATGGTTTTACCAAAGTGAATACAATTGAATATACTGGCTTAATGCCAAAAACAAAATTCTCAATTATTGTTCCTTTCCGGAATGAAGCCGAAAATTTACCGATTCTATTAGAGAGTTTGTCGAAGCTGAATTATCCGATGGAATTGTTTGAAGTGATTTTGGTTGATGATTTTTCTGAAGAAGAGTTCAATATTTCATTATCATCTCGAGCGCAATCGAGAGACAATATTCAAATAATAAAGAACATTCGGGTTTCGAATTCACCCAAAAAAGATGCTATTGTAACTGCGATGCAAATTGTGACTACAGACTGGATTATCACCACCGATGCCGATTGTGTGGTCAATACAAACTGGTTATTGACCTTAGACAATTACATTCAGCTTCATGATGTTGCGATGATTGCCGGCTCGGTAACGTATGATCGTGGCAATTCGTTTTTGCATCATTTCCAACAGTTGGATTTGGCGAGTTTACAGGGCGCAACCATTGGGAGTTTTGGAATCAACAAAGGGTTTATGTGTAATGGTGCCAACTTTGCGTATACCAAATCGTTATTTTTGGATGTAAATGGTTTTGAAGGAAATGACAAAATTGCCAGCGGTGATGATGTTTTTCTGTTGCAAAAAGCAATTGCAAAATCGCCTGAAAAAGTGCATTATTTGAAATCTCGAAATACGATTGTTACAACTAAACCTTTGAATGACTGGAAATCGTTGTTTTACCAACGCGTTCGTTGGGCATCTAAAACCAGTTCGTATCAAAGTACTTTTGGAATCCGATTAGGACTGTTGGTTTTTGTGGGGAATTTGTCTTGGATTTTGGGTATTGGGTATTGGGTCTTGGGTTTAACTACTTTCCAGAATGTATTTGTATTAGTTGCTTTAAAATTTCTTGTCGATACCGTTTTGATTTACAAGTCGAATCATTTTTTGAATAAAAGTAAAATGCGTTATTTGATTTTGAGTAGTTTGTTTTATCCTTTTTTCAGTACCAGTGTAGCTTTGTACTCGTTGTTTGGAAAATACCAATGGAAAGGCAGAACGTTCTAATTTACACTAAAGCCCTAGCCCAGATAGCAGTGAAAATCCTTGTTTGCCGGGTTTCGGCAGACAAGATTGCAACGAATAGCTGGAAATAGCTCCTCCATAGACTGTGCTGAGGATAAAAATTATTCGACTTTGAGAATGACCGGAAGTATAAATTGAGTTTTTACCGGAATTCCGCGTTTAATGGCTGGATTCACTTTTGGAAAATCAACTAAACGGGCTTTGAGAATACTATCGATTTTTATGGTGTCATATGCGACCGAATCTTTGGGAAATTGGGGTTCGAATTGCATGGTTGCATCAGGAAAAATAGTGACTCTGACCTCGATGGTGTCTAATTCCGGATAAAGAACCGAAAGCGTGTCGGTGCTTAATTTCTCCTGTATGAGCTGGGTTAAAATCTCAAAAAAACATTGTTGGCGTTGTTTTTTATCTTCTATTTTTTCACAATCGAGTAGCGATGGGTATTCGTCGACTTCTTTCCAATTGATGGCCTTTAATTCCTTTTGCAACAACTCCTTTTCCGAAGGAATCTGCTTGTCGAAATACTGACAGGAATTAAAAAGGATACAAACTAAAAAAAAGGAATAATGCTTCAATGTACTGTGGTTGTTTTAATCTAATTTTTTATAAAAATACAATTATTTTTTTTGAGTTGCTTTAGAAAGGAAATAATCTTCACGGGACTCTGAAAACCATTTCTTTTGTTTTGGATATAAAGCAACTGATGCAATTGTTTTTTCCTGTTTTGAATATGGAATGAATTTTGTTTTATATTCACAAAATTACTAAAAATAAATATATGGATATCGTTCTTTTAATTCTTGGGTTTGTTTGTATGATTGTTGGGGTTTTCGGGAGTTTTATGCCTGTTTTACCTGGGCCAGGCCTGAGTTGGATTGGTTTACTGCTACTCTATTTTACAACTGCTGTTCCTGCCAATTATTGGATTATTGGAATTACGTTATTGATTACCATCCTTATTTCTGTGTTAGATTATGTGATTCCGGCCAAAGGAACTAAGCGATTTGGAGGGAGTTCGTATGGAATTTGGGGAACTAATATTGGTTTAATCGTTGGAATTCTTGCTCCAATTCCTTTTGGATTTATTATTGGCCCGTTTGTCGGTGCATTGGCAGGCGAACTTCTTTTTGATTATAAAGATCATCATCGGGCGCTGAAAGCGGCAACAGGATCGTTTATTGGTTTTTTAGCCTCGAGTTTTATGAAGTTTGTGGTTTGTATGATGTATTTAGGATTGTTTGTGTGGTTGGTTTGGAAAAACAAATCGGGATTGTTTTAAACAATTTTATTTCCCCAAACCGATTTAATCTTAAAAAAAAACGTCTCAAAATTGAATTTTGAGACGGCTTATTTAATTATAGAGTTATGAATTACTTAGTTGTTTTCATAAACTGTTCTGTTATTTAATGGCTGAATTACACGGAAATTATCTTCTTCATATTTCAATTTATATTCTTCAACTTGAGCTGCAGTCAAAGTGATATTGTTTTTGAAAACAATCCAAGTCAATGGACCTTGATTTGGTGTGGTATCCATATTTGGTGTAGTAAGAGAACCACTATAAGTAAAATATTTATTTGTTTGCAAAGGCAATATTGCATTTAAATCGAAACTGGTATTGTACGAACTTATTCCAATTGCATCAGGAGAATCACTTATTAAAGTTTTTAAAGAGCTATTAATAGTTTGTCCCTCTTTTACTAAAACACCTAAAACAGCATATGCACCAGTTGACGATTTGTGAACAAAATGAATTTCCATTTCACTGTATTGACCATTTACAGTATGCTCACTGTGATGGTGAAAATGGAATTGTTGTAATTCATATCTTAATCCTTTAATTGTAATATAATTTAGGACTTTGTCTTCATCCGATAAATTTATTTTTAAATTTTCAACCGTATTCTGAACACTACTTAATATTATAGAATTGTAATGAATTTCAAGGTCTTTTGTACTGATTTTTTCAGTAATTGCATTTTCGAGATTAATTGGAGTTTGTCCTTGGATATTTTCTGTTCCTAGCGCATAATTATAACTAATAATTCCTTCTGGAAAATCAACAGATACGCTTTTCTCTTTTTCACAAGAAATAATTGTAAGAACGAATAATACTAATAAACTAATTTTTTTTAATTTCATTTTTGTTTTTTTATAAAGTTATTTTTGAATACTTTTTTTTAATGGATAGATCTATTTATAACAATTACTTGTAATTTACTGACGCACCAAAGGCATTTCTATAGTACCCACAGTAAGTCCAATACGGGCGCTATTTATTTTAGCTGTTATACCACAGTAAAGTAAAGACACCAAAATAAATACTAAACAATTTCAAATACCTGCCCATATACTATAAATTCTTTAAGAGCAAAAGGAAAATCATTAAATCCTTTTTATAATGTACACTACGGATAGCCAAAATGAGTTTAAAAGGAACATTAAAAATATTCCTAATCGAAATAAAGGCTTTAAAAAATAGTCTTATAAAGTATTTCCTGATATCTAAAAAAAGCCAGAAAAAATTAATGCCGCAAAACTATATTTCAGCTTGTAATATTTCTATTTTTTTATCTTTCAATAATTAATTATGTTTGTATAAATTTTAAAATAAAATAAATTTTGGTCAAAATGCGTATAAATTTTATCCTTTTTTTATTTTTTATCCAATTTGGCTCTTGCTTCTCGCAAAATGATACTATATTAAATAAAGTGGTATCTCATCCTTTTTACTATAATATTATTCAAGACAAAGATGGCAACATTTATACTGGAAGTTCTGGAGGAGTGCAAAAATGGGAGGGTGAAATGGCAAAATCTGTTCAAAACGAATTGGGTTACGTTGATTTGAATAACAAAGGAGAGTTAGAGGTTAGACGAGGAGGCATAAAAAAGTATGAAAACAGGAAATTCAACCATTTGTTACCTTATCCTAATGACCCAAAAGAGCAATTTTACGCAAAAACAGAAAAAAAACTCTACATAGTAACAGGAGGAAGGCTTTATCTTTTTGACATCATACCTTATAGCATAATCTATAGAAATCATAGCATTAGGACAATCAGCAAGAATTATGTAGGGACCTACTCCGGTATTTATCGTAAAGGGACCAAGTTAGAATTCCCTCCTTTTACCGAAGGACACATTCGTGAAATAGAAGATACAGGTTATATCTATTTCTCAAATCAGTTATTGCTCATTTCTGCAGATAGACCTGAGAAAAATTCCATTACCAAAATAAAAATGGTAGCCAGACAAACTTTGGGTGAAGTTGATGATATTTTCTATGATACAAAAAATCAATTCATTTACTATTTCTGCAATAATGGAATGTATAAAACAGATAAATATGGAAAGCAAGCCAAATTTATTTATCGAAAAAAAGGACAGGACCCTGTTCTATTTACATCCAAATTTGAAAATATAATAATGTTCTGTAGCGAAGAAAACTTTATGATTTATGATCTTATCAGCAATAAAATAAGCACAAATTTTTCATTGCCATCCACAATACTTAGCGCCATCTATTTAAATGGGAAAAACTACCTGCTCACGACCAATGAATTATATGCTGAAACAGATACGGGATTTTCAAAAATAGCTGAATTTAATGAC
Source organism: Flavobacterium lacustre (assembly GCF_027474525.2). Classification (NCBI taxonomy): domain Bacteria; kingdom Pseudomonadati; phylum Bacteroidota; class Flavobacteriia; order Flavobacteriales; family Flavobacteriaceae; genus Flavobacterium; species Flavobacterium lacustre. The sequence goes on along the minus strand of NZ_CP114882.2, from coordinate 1,385,560 downwards.
GCTCACACTTTACTTTCTATAAATGACAAACAACTTATTGTAGCAACAAACTTTGGCCTATATACCTACAACTTAGAAACTAAGGAAATACAAATTGTTATAAATGGAGTAGAATTTAATAAAAGAGCTCTATATACAGAAAAGAATATACTTTACGCGGGCAGTATTAATGGCTTGTACAAAATAGACCTCAACAAACTACAACTACTTATTGATAATAATAAATCAAAATCCCAAATCACATATCAAAATAATCATTGGACTATACTTACAGCAGTCCTACTGTGCGTTATTTTTCTTTTAATTTTTGTACTTATAAAAGTCAGAAAAAAACTTAAACTAAAAGAGTCTACTGTTTTATATCAAAAGAAAATAAGCCGTAACGATATTATTCAATTTATTGAAAACAATATAAGTACCGTTGGAATCAAAACAATAAACGAACACTTTAAGATTAATACTATCCAATTATACAACCTATTGAAACCAAAAAAACCAGGAAATATAATAACGGATCTTCGAAAAGAATTAGTGGTAAAGTTGCGGAAAGAAGGGAAAAATGTAAAGGAAATTTCGGAGGCTACAGGGTTTAGCGAGACCTACATCTACAGAGTTAAACTTAAAGAGTAATTCATCGTTGTTTCATTCTTATTCTTAGTAATAAATTATAAATAAAGCATTTAATTTAAAATCTTTAATATTAATGTTTTTTTTTACAAAAGAATACGTCATAAAAGTAGCCTCGCCTATTAAAATTAAAAGAGACAAAACGACTTAAAAAAAACTGCCCTAAAATCAAAAAAGCCATCCGTAGATTCCGAATAAATTCAAAAGCATTGGAAAGCTTTTCATTGGTCTAACTACTAAACCCGGTCAGCTTACAAGTTCGACAAAAAAAACAGAAATTTTATGTTTTTTGGTATTATTATATGGTATAAAATATAATAATTCAGCATGTTTTATCATACTATACATTAAAAATCAATGTTTTAAACTACTTTTCAATGAAAAATATATAACATTATTTACACTTGAAAGACATCATTAAAATTGTCCTTTTTTTATATTTTTTGGACAGATTACGGATTTTATTGCCCTTTCAAACAACTCTTTTGAAATAAATTTGCAGGCTTTTAAAATATAAGGTTTGTAAACATGAAAACTAAATTACTCTTATTGTTTGTATTTATTTCTTCTACTTATTGCTATTCGCAATTAAAAGTAGAATCAGGAGAAGAAATCTATATTTCTGACTCTGACTTCCTTTATACTAATGACGGAATAGTTAACAATGGCACCATTACACTAGGAACAGGAAAATTATATGTTGCTGGCGACATTGATAATAATGGAACACTAACCTTGTCAAATGGAACACTAAATGTTACGGGGAACAATACTCAAACTTTTGATTTTGGAGTATCTGACATCACTAAAAGATTGGAACTCGATAAATCTTCTGGTACAGCAACAGTAAATTCAGGAAAATTAACCATTACGGACGGTTTACTAGCTACTCAAGGCACTATTGATGGAGGTGAAAAACTAGTTATGAAAAGTGTTGTTGATAAAACTGCAATTGTTGAACAATCAACAGGAGGTACCGTAGATAATATTGTTGTTGAAAGGTATATTCCCGCCAAAAGAGCTTATAGATTATTAAGTTCTCCGGTAACGACATCAACTACAATCAAGTACAACTGGCAAGAAAATCAAAATAATACGTCGACATCTTACGCAAACAATTCTAATACTGCAGCAGGTTACGGAACGCACATTGCGGGATCAACTACTGGAGCAAATGGATTTGATGCCACGTTATCTGGCGCTGCTTCGTTATTTGTTTTTGGTAATACAGCGCAAACTTGGTCCGCTATTTCGAACACTACCGCTACAAACGCGCTAACTGCAGGAGCTCCATTTCGATTAATGGTAAGAGGAGATCGTTCTATTGACATGTCTACCAATACACCCGTGCCTACAATTACCACTTTAAGAACTAGCGGAACTTTAAAAATTGGAACGTACACAAACACTAATTTAAGTTTTAGTGCCAATGGCTACAATTTCATTGGAAACCCTTATCAATCTGCTGTTGATATGAGTGGAGTATTGGCTAATAGTTCTAATTTGAATTCTAATTTCTATTACGTTTGGGATCCGAAAGTAGGAGGTGCTAACGGAAGAGGAGCTTATGTTACCTACACTTTTGCAGGAAATACCAATAATGTAGAAGGTTCAGCAGTAAATCAATATTTACAACCTATGCAGGCGTGTTTTGTAAAAACATTAGATAATGGATCAGCAAGTATTACATTTAATGAAAATGATAAATATGTAGCAGCCACAAATGAGAATATATATAAAACTCAAGGTGCTAAAATCAATACCACCACCACTTCATTACGATTGACTTTGTTTGAAAAAGAGGCTTTCGATAAGTTGCAAACGCCTACTGACGGCGCCCTTTTATTATTTAACGACAACTATTCAAACAGCGTTGATCCAAATGATGCCAACAAAATGTCAAATCTTGATGAAACCATGTCCGTTTTGATAGACAATACAAAACTGAGCATCGGAAGTTTTCAATATCCTCAAGAAAGTACTGTATTCCCAATAATTATTGACCAATATCGCTATGCCAATTACACTTTGGTTGCAAAGCTGGACAACTACAATGGACTAATCCCTTACATTCACGATAAATTTTCACAAACGTATACCGAAGTAAATTCGACAATCAATTACCCTTTTTCGGTTGATCAGAACAATTCGTTTTCATCAGCAAATAATCGTTTTGAAGTAGTGTACAAAACAGGTTCTTCTTTGAGCATTGCTGATTTTACTACTGAATCGGTTTCGTTATATCCAAATCCTTCTACAAATAATGGATTTAATCTAGAATTGCCATTAGAAGCAGATAATGTAAGCATAAAAATTTACAACATGCTTGGTCAAGAGATTGCTGTAAAATTAAATGAAACAAACTCCAATACAATAAATTGTGAGACGGCAACATCTCTTCCTGCAGGACTATATCAGGTTGTTATTACTAAAGACAACTCAAAAATCATTAAAAAATGGATAAAAGAATAATTATGAAAAAGTGTAAACTAACCGGTGTTCTACTATTTATATTCTGTTTGAATTCATTAACCCTTTTGGCACAAGAAGCAACAGATTTTAGTGATGACGTAGAAGATGTACCTACAGCCCCAATCGACAATTGGATACCCTATATGATCCTGTTAGTTATTGGATTTGGATACGTTATGTTGAATAAAAAAACAATCGCAGCAAAATAAATTTGAATATTAAAATCAATACTTATGAAAATTAAATTATTGCTACCGATATTACTATTCCCAACCCTGTTTTTCGCTCAAGTAGGAATAGGAACCACTACACCTAATGCTTCTGCAAAATTAGAAATAAATGCTACTGACAAAGGTTTTTTGCCTCCCCGTGTGGCACTTACCAGCACTTCAGACGCAGCTACTATTACTACACCAGCAATAGGATTATTTATATATAATACCGCCACAGCAGGTACTGCACCGAACGATGTAACGCCAGGATTTTATTATTATGGGGGTAGCCAATGGCAACGCATCATTAACCAACAAGCTGATGGAAATTTAGGAATTGGTACTACGACACCAACAACAAAATTGGATATTCGTGCAAGTTCTCCTGGTACTGGTTTTAGATTAGTGGATGGATCGCAAGGAGCAAACAAAGTGTTAAGCTCTGATGCTGACGGAAAGGCAACTTGGACAACCAATGTAGCAGTAACACCAGCTGTAATGGGGGTTATGGGTGTTGGCTCTTCTACCTCATCTCAAAATAGCTGGACTGGTGCCTACATTACCTTACCCAACGGAAAATGGTCCGTACAAGTCACCATGTTAGCTAATACACAAACTGATATTGCAAATGATGATGTAATTTGGATGCGTACCGGTTTTTCTACTAGTAGTTCGGCTAATCAAATGGCTAGCGGTAGTGCTATAGTAGGTCAATCATTAGTAAGTGGATTAATTAGAGATAATAATAAATATACTATGCTAACTGGAACAATCATTATCAATAACACTAGCGGAGGTGATGTGACTTATTACTACTGGCTATTTAATTGTGATTACGAAACCGCTACATTTCAAAGTTTAGCAAGAAATGTATGGGGCGAAAACTCAATAGTAGCTTATCCTATGAATTAACCTCAAAATCAACAAACAAATTCAAATAAACACAAATACTCATGAAAAATAAATTATTATTAATAGCATTATTATTCCCTACCTTATTTTTTGCCCAAGTAGGCATAGGAACAACAACTCCTGATGCTTCGGCAAAATTAGAAGTAAGCGCTACAGACAAAGGATTCCTGCAACCCAGAGTTGCGCTAAATAGCACTAATAATGCTGACAATACCATTAGTAATCCAGCAACTGGATTAATGGTTTACAACACCGCAACCGCAGGGTCTGGTGACACAGCTGTAACTCCAGGTGTTTATTACAATAATGGTACTGCTTGGCAAAGAGTAGCCAATCAACAAAGCACTACTGCTACAACTCCAACCACTACAATAGTAGAAGGAAATTTAGGTGGCCCAATTTACGGTGGAGAAGAAGCTATTGCACCATTTTCTGGATCAAGTAAAAATTTTGGAGCATCCATAACATTACCTCCAGGAAAATGGGAAGTGAATCTCAATTTATATTTTAATATAGCTCAATTTAATTCTGGTTATCAAGTTTTAGGAGTGGAAACCGCTTATTGGCTATCAGATAATATGGGCGGAACACCTGTGACTTACTCGTATCCAGTAACACCTATTGATATAACTGCAGATGTGCTATTTCCTGGAGGTGGTTTATTCACACAAACAGCAGGTGTTGGCGGAATAGGTACCGTACATAAAGGTTCCTTTTTTATTCATAATACAACTGCTGAAAACAAAACATATTATTTGTTTTTTCACGAAGGTGCCGACACTGATTTAGAAAATATAAATGGACAAGAACCAATGTATAAAAATTTAGGAGGAACTTCCTGGAAAGGAAATAGATTTTATGCCGTTGAAATCAAATAGATTCAACACAAACTAAATACTACTATTGCTAAGGATTAACAAAGCATAATGTTATAATAAAAAAACGACTAAAGAAATTTAGTCGTTTTTTTATTATAACAATACTACAAAACAATCAAGTAAATTTGGTCCGACTAAAGGTTTATAACCGTTTAAAACGCACAAAACAGACCTGTAAAAGCTAATTCTTTCCGTCAACTGTTTCTCCTTCTAGATTCAACAACAAAAACAATGTTGAAACCATAATTTGTTTATTATTCTAAAGTTTTTGAATTTAAAAAAAGTGACACACCTAATTGTGTGCCTTTTTCCTCTTAAGATGGAGAAAATATGACTGTTTAGAAACAGCCCTAAAATCAAAAAAGCCATCCGTAGATTCCGAATAAATTCAGAAGCATTGGAAAGCTTTTCATTGGTCTAACTACTAAACCCGGTCAGCTTACAAGGCCGACCAAACAACACAACTAGCTTTAGATACTTTTATGGGCAAAAAAAGCCTTTCTGTTACGAAAGGCTTCTCCCAATATTAGCGGTCTGGACGGGACTCGAACCCGCGACCCCATGCGTGACAGGCATGTATTCTAACCAACTGAACTACCAAACCTCTGCTTTATTGCGGTGGCAAAGATACAATAGATTTCTGTTTACGCAAGTGTTTTTATGAAAAATATTCAATAAAATTTTACCTTTTTACCCAAAGTTTTGTTTTTCAATCAAATAGGCAGTCATGATTTTTTCAAAATTTTCACCAACACTTACCGGAATGTACTTTATTCGGTTTTGAGCACAGGTCAAAGCCAATTTCTTAAAGTAACTTTCTACCTGTTTTTCGTATTCCTGCTTTACATTGTCTGCAAAAATCGCTACTTCTTCGCCCGTTTCCACGTCAATAAACTTCCTTGGCGCAGTATCAAAATCAAAATTCAACTCTGTTTTATTGTCAACAACATGAAATAAAACCACTTTATGCTTATTATATTTCAAATGTTGCAATGCATTAAACAGCGCTTCTTCACCCGAATCATCAGAACCGGATTGAAACATATCCGTAAAAAGAATAATCATCGAACGACGATGCATTTTCTCGGCTATCTGATGTAAAAACGTAATGGTATCCGTACTTTTCCTAACCGGCTGTTTTTCCAACAACCCTTCGAGCGCGTTTAAAATCATTCTGTGATGGCGATCACTGCCTTTTTCGGGCGCGTAGTACTCATAAGTATCCGAAAACACACTTAGCCCTACCGCATCGCGTTGTTTCTTCAACAGATTCATTAAAACCGCAGAGGCCAAAACCGAAAATCCAATTTTATTCTCATAAAAAGATTGATTGGTTTTCAACTCAGGATAATGCATCGACGAAGAATTATCAATAATAATATGGCAACGCAAATTCGTTTCCTCTTCAAAACGCTTGGTATACAATCGATCCGTTTTAGCAAATAACTTCCAATCGATGTGTTTGGTGCTTTCGCCAACATTATACACTTTATGTTCCGAAAATTCAGCCGAAAATCCATGAAACGGACTTTTATGCATACCCGAGATAAAGCCTTCCACCACTTGATTAGCCAGTAATTCTAAATGCTGGAAACTAGAAATTTTCTCTATTTGCGATTCAATCTTCATCTACCAAATATATTAAAAGATTATAAAATTAAAGGCGTATAAAATTAATATCACTCCATCCGTTACTAATCGTAACTTCTTAATGGCTTTAAAATACAACAAAAAAAGGCTTGACTTTCGCCAAACCTTTTATATAAATCATAATCTACGGATTACAACAAAGCGTCTAAACTATCCGCATAAGTCTGTTTCGGAGCAACTCCTACTTGTTTTCCTACTACTTCTCCGTTATGAAAAACCAATACTGTTGGAATATTTCTCACACCATATTTTGCAGCAAATTCTTGGTTTGCATCTACATCAACTTTTCCAACAACTACTTTTCCTTCATATTCGTTGCTGATTTCGTCAATGATTGGTCCAACCATTCTACAAGGTCCACACCATGCTGCCCAAAAATCTACCATTACCGGTTTGTCCGATTTCAAAACTACTTCTTCAAAAGTAGCATCTGTTATTGCTAATGCCATATATTTTTATATTTAAATGTTTACGATTTTAAATCTGAGTACAAATTTAGAAATTAAAAAGGAATCAAACACTATTCACAAATTAGTTTTGATTATAAGTGCATTGTCAATTGTTATTCAGCGACATACTGCTGAATTTCAGGAGCTATTCCTGCTGTACACTCTATCTTTCCTTGCCTAAAGAAGGCCAGGAAAGGATGCCGTTTCCATCAGGGCTAGGGAATCCCAGTTCTAATTCAACTTAAAATTAATTTGCATTTTCTCCAGTTCCACCAACAACTCACTTGAGATTTTAACTTTCAATTTTCGACTTGGCATACTCAATTTTGTAACCACCGTAATTTCCTCTACTTCTTCCACTTTTGCAGCAGCACTTATCTCCGGAATTTCTAAAAGTCCATTTTCGGCATCATCACTTTCATCCACAAAAGCTTCCTCTTCATTTTCCAGGACAACTGGCGCAACTTCTATAAGACGTTTGCTTTTTTCAATTTCCATAATTTCAAAAGCCACTGTATTATCGCCTTTATTTTCTTGAAAAAGATGGCTTAGTTTATGAATAAATTCAGCTTCTAAATCCTTAATATTCAACAGCAAAATTAATTTTTTAGCAAATGTAGTCAGTACATCCTGCAACTGTTTGAGCTCAGAAAACTGCAATCTTGGCTCTCCTTTTTTACCAGTATCTCTATCTGCCCAGCCTTCTTTCACAATCACTTTCAGGAACGTAAAATTATTTTGAATCAGGAAATGACGAAATTTCAAATACTCTTCCCCAAAAATTCGAAACTCATAACTTTCATCATATCCTTCAAGGGTGAACATGCCCCAACCTTTTCCGTTTTTGGCTACTCGGTGTTGCACATTGTTTATAATTCCACCAAAACTGAGGGTTTTACCCACATGAAGCTCCATGTTTTTCAATGCTTCTAATTTGGCGTTGCAAAAATATTTCATTTCAAATCTAAAATCATCCAGCGGATGTCCCGAAATATAAATCCCGACAACCTCTTTTTCTTTGGCCAATTTTTCCATTGTGCTCCAATCCTCGCAAGGCGGCACAACAGGCTCTGCTATTTGAACATCGCTGCTTTCGCCAAATAAACTGACTTGAGACGAATTTTCATTCTCCTGAAATTTAGAACCATACCGAATCGCTTTTTCATAAAATGTAATTCCATCGCCATCATCATGAAAATATTGCGCTCTGGTTGTTCCGGTAAACGAATCAAATCCTCCAGCCAAAGCGAGATTTTCCAGCGCTTTTTTATTCGCCGCACGCAAATCAATACGTTTGGTCAAATCAAAAATCGATTTATACTTTCCGTCTTTTCTTTTTTCAACAATAGTTGCCACCGCTCCGGAACCCACTCCTTTTATAGCCCCCATTCCAAAACGTACTGCATAATCATCATTTACCGTAAATTTATAAAAGGACTCATTTACATCCGGACCCAAAACCTGCAACCCCATGCGTTTACATTCTTCCATAAAGAACGAAACTTGTTTGATATCACTCATATTATTAGACAAAACTGCCGCCATATATTCGGCAGGATAATTGGCTTTCAAATACGCTGTTTGGTAAGCAATCCAAGCATAACAAGTCGAGTGCGATTTATTAAACGCATATTCCGCAAAGGCTTTCCAGTCATTCCAAATTTTCTCCAACTTCTCTTTGGCATGTCCTTTCGCCATGGCTTGCGAAATGAATTTAGGCTCCATTTTGGCCAAGACATCAATCATCTTTTTTCCCATCGCTTTACGCAAAACGTCGGCATCACCTTTGGAGAAATCCGCCAATTTTTGAGACAAAAGCATTACTTGTTCTTGGTAAACGGTAATTCCGTAAGTATCTTTTAATAATTCTTCGCAATCATCCAAATCATATTCGATAGGCTCTTCCCCATTTTTTCGTTTAATAAAACTGGGAATATAAGCAATCGGACCGGGACGATATAAGGCGTTCATGGCAATCAAATCAGGAAAAACCGTAGGTTTCAATTCCTTCATGTATTTCTGCATTCCCGCACTCTCATATTGAAAAATCCCTACTGTTTCTCCGCGCTGAAAAAGTTCATAGGTTTTTAAATCATCAATAGGAAATGAGTCTGGATCGAGATCAATATTGCTTCTATATTTTACTAATTTAACGGTATCTTTTATCAAAGTCAGGGTTTTCAAACCCAAGAAATCCATCTTTAACAAACCGGCACTTTCAACCACCGAGTTATCAAACTGCGTGACAAACAAATCCGAATCTTTGGCTGTAGCCACAGGAACAAAATTTGTAATATCACTTGGCGTAATAATGACACCACAAGCGTGAATACCCGTGTTTCTTAGATTTCCTTCTAAAACTTTGGCCTGCTGAATGGTTTCTCCTCCTAAATCATCTTCATTGGCCAGCCCAATTAATTCTTTGATTTTATCGTATTCCTCAGGGCGAACTGCTTTTTTAATTATATCCTCTTTTTCACTCAAAAAACGCGCTAAATTCCATTTAGACGGCATCATTCCGGGAATTAATTTGGCAATTTTATCCGCTTCAAACAACGGTAAATCCAGTACACGAGCCGTATCACGAATGGCTGATTTCGTAGCCATTTTACCATAAGTGATAATTTGCGCCACTTGTTTTGAGCCATATTTTCGGATTACATAATCCATAACGCTACTGCGTCCTTCATCATCAAAATCGATATCAATATCGGGTAGTGACACACGATCCGGATTCAGGAAACGCTCAAAAAGCAGGTTATACATTAACGGGTCAATATTGGTAATTTTCAAACAATACGCCACCACGGAACCGGCTGCAGAACCCCGACCGGGACCAACCGAAACGCCCATGCTTCTGGCTTCGGCAATTAAATCCTGTACAATCAAAAAATAACCCGGATATCCTGAATTTGAAATAGTCAATAATTCAAAATCCAATCGTTCCTGAATTTCAGGCGTAATTTCCTTGTACCTGCGATTGGCGCCTTCAAAAGTAAGATGTCTCAAATAGGCATTTTCTCCGCGTACTCCACCGTCTTTTTCATCTTCCGGATCATTAAATTCGACTGGAATCTCAAATTTAGGCAGCAATACTTCTCGCGCCAAATCGAAAATTTCTATTTTATCGACAATCTCCGAAATGTTCGAAATGGCTTCCGGTAAATCCGCAAAAAGCTGCTTCATTTCGTCTCCCGACTTGAAGTAATATTCCTGATTAGGCAATCCAAAACGATAGCCACGACCACGTCCTATTGGCGTTGTCTGCTTTTCGCCATCGCGCACACAGAGCAAAATATCATGTGCATTCGAATTGATTTTATCAATATAAAAGGTATTATTTGTCGCAATAATTTTGACATCATGCTTTCTGGCCAATGCAATCAACGAGGTATTCACCCGATTTTCATCTTCTTGATTGTGGCGCATCAGCTCCATATAAAAATCATCTTTGAATTCATTTTTCCACCAAATCAATGCTTCTTCTGCTTGATTCTCTCCTAAATTCAATACTTTATTTGGAATTTCCCCATAGAGATTTCCGGACAAAACAATGATGTCTTCTTTGTATTCCTGAATCACTTTTCGGTCGATTCTGGGCACATAATAAAATCCTTCGGTATAAGCAATCGAAGACATTTTGGCTAAATTATGATAGCCTTTTTTGGTCTTCGCCAAAAGAACGATTTGGTATCCATTGTCTTTTCGGGATCTGTCTTTGTGGTCTTCGCAAACAAAAAATTCACAACCTACAATGGGTTTCATCGGAACTTCTGTAGGTTCTTCTCCATTTGCAATAGCGGCTTTATTTTTGGCGTCAGCCGCTTTATTATGGTATAAAATATCGCGGACAAAATGAAAAGCCCCCATCAAATTGGCATGATCGGTCATGGCCACGGCAGGCATTTTTTGTTGCGCTGCTGCTTTCACCAAAGCGGCAATACTGATGGTCGATTGCAAAACCGAAAACTGTGTATGATTATGCAAATGCACAAAATCAGCATCAATCAGCACTTTTTTATTCTCCGAAAGTGCTTCTTTTGAAACAAAAGCAGCTTGTTTTTCGCCAAATTGCTGACGAATACTATCCGAAGCTTCTTTGAGATTAATATGTTTTAATCCAATAAGTTGAATTTCTCTTGGATTCTTATTTTGAAAATCCTGAAAATAACTGGCCGGAACATCGAGTTCTTCTTTTGTAAAAACATCACGACGAATTAACTCCAAGAAACAACGTGTAGTAGCCTCGACATCGGCAGTGGCGTTGTGTGCTTCCGCAAAAGGTTTATTAAAAAGATAACTATGTAATTCCGTTAAAGTGGGCAACTTAAATCGTCCGCCTCGACCACCGGGAAGTTTCAATAACGAAGCCGTAACTTCGGTACAAGTATCTAAAACCGGTATCGAAGCCATGGGAGAAGCAACACCCAAACGGTGAAATTCACAACCCATAATATTGACGTCAAAACCTAAATTCTGACCCACAATAAATTTGGCTTTGCCTAGTGCCACATTAAATTTCTCTAAAACTTCGGCTAAAGAAATCCCTTCGGCTTCCGCCAATTCAGTCGAAATACCGTGAATTCGCTCGGCATCATACGGAATATTAAATCCTTCGGGTTTGACTAAATAATCCTGATGCTCGATGAGTTTTCCCATATCATCGTGCAACTGCCAGGCGATTTGAATACAACGCGGCCAGTTGTTTGTATCGGTTATAGGCGCATCCCAACGCTTTGGTAATCCTGTGGTTTCGGTATCGAATATTAAGTACATAGTTTCTAAAAGCAAAAAATTAAAGTCCTAACCACTAGTTTTGTATTACCTTAAATATTGATTTTATGGACTATAAAAAGTATACAAGCACAAAATGGAAGATGGTCAAATTTAGTTTTTTTACAGGGATTGAAAATAGTAAGTTATTAACAATTAGCAAGCTCTACAAAAACAAAAAATAATTTTAACAATAATTTTCCTTATTCATACTAATTATAAATTAAGAATATTACTATTAAATATTTTGCATAGTAGTTTTTTATTGTTTGCTTTACAAAGCTTTATGCTGAATTACAATATTTTAACTTTAAACCTTTCAAAAACAAAAATTATGAAAAAATTAATTATGTAATCAGTAATTGGAATTATGACTTTAAGTTCTTTCGGAAAGAAAGATAATTTTACAACAAAACCAGTCATAATGTTATACTGGAGCGTGACTTGCGGAGGGGTTCCATCTGGCGGATTTTGGTGCAGTGGCTGTACGCAAGAAAGTGCGCTAATTATCGCGAAAAGAATCTGCTCAGGTCAATAAATAATATCAACCCATAAAAAAACAGCATAAAGCAATTTTAAAAAAATAAACCGATGAAAATAAAAATTTTACTATTATGGTTTTTCATATCAAATAACTTACTAGCACAGCCAAAAGGCTTAGTCTATTATGGTTATATTGAAGCATTAGCAAATGGTAATTCAAAAGGACCAGATTATAACGCCTACATGGTATTCAACAAAGAACAATCGTATTACGTAACAGCAAAAGACAGCTTGGAAAAAGCAGAAAAAATAAATGAGCAAAAAACATACTTAAACGATGGCGGTGGCGGTAGTATTCATAACGGTATGAAATCAAGTTCACAAGGAGATCAAGTGGTATCACATACAAAAAAAAATACGATGTGGTCTAATTTTTTATATCTAAAACAAGTTTATGTTAAGGAGTCAATACCCAAAATTAATTGGAAAATAGAAAAAGACACCAAAAAGATTGGAACTTATATTTGTAAAAAAGCAACGGCAGTTTTTGGTGGTCGACACTATACAGCATGGTACTGTCCCGATATAGCTGTTCGTTTTGGCCCTTGGAAACTAAACGGTCTTCCGGGATTGATTATGGAAGCCTATGACACCAATAAATTTGTTTATTGGTATTTTAAAAGTATTGAATATCCTTCAAAAAATAAAGAAAACATAAAATACATAAAAACTTCTAGAGAAAACACATACATTACAAATGAAGGATTTAAGAACTTCAGAAAAAACGAACAAATAAAAGCGAAAGAAAAAGCGATTATTATACAAAAAGAATTTCCAGATATAATATTTGTACCTCCTACTTTATCACAAATGTTTCTCGAATTTGAATAAATGCAAAAAAAACTTCTAGTAATATTACTATTGCCAATTTTAATTTTTTCCCAAGAAATAAAAATTTCTGGAATCATAAAAGACAAGCAAAACAGAGGCATCGAAAGTGCTTCTGTTGTCATTTTGGACGACATAGAAAACACATTGACTTACGGCTATAGTGACGAGAACGGTAATTACAATCTACTTTTCAACAAACCCAAAAATGGCATTATAATCGTTGAATTGGCTAGCTTAGGCTATTCAAAAAAAGAAACCAAAATTGATTGTTCTTCAAAAACAACTTTATTACAATCTTTTATTTTAGAAGAAAAAATAGAATCATTGAAGGAAGTTTTAATTGAAGCTAATCAAAAAATAAAAATAGACAGAGACACTACCACTATAAAAGTAGCTTCATTTACAAACAAAACTGAACAAACCATAGAAGACATTCTAAAAAAACTTCCTGGAATAGAAGTACAATCCGATGGTTCTATAAAAGCACACGGCAAAACAATTGATAAATTACTTATTGAAGGCGATGACTTATTTGACAAGAATTATAAGCTATTGACCAAAAATCTTGATGCCAAAGTGCTTGATGCTGTACAAATTATTGATGCTTTTGAAGATAATCCTATTTTAAAAAAAATGAATAATTCAGATAAAGTTGCACTGAATTTAAAACTAAAAAAAGACAAACGAAATATCTGGTTTGGAGACATCATATTTGGAACCGGAATAGTTTCAGAAAATCGCTGGAAGGAAGGAATTAATTTAGGATTACTTAAAAAGAAAATAAAACTTTTTTATTTAGCCGATTATAACAATTCAGGAGAAAAAGCAACCGATCAAGTAAGCAAAACTATTACAGAAAATAATTTATTTGGCGAAGATAGATTGGAAAAAACTGCTAAACCTTTATTTAGCATAAATAGTAAAGAAAACAGTTCTTTTAGCAAATCGCAGAGTGTTTTTAACAATGCTTTTTTCAACTCTTTGAGCTTTACAAAAAAGATAACCCCCAATATTTCTTTGCGCGGTGTGGGATATTTTTCTAATGATAATCAATTGCAAAACTCGTTCTCACAAACACAGTATAACATAGAAAACAACCCTATTACTTATACCGAAAACAATAATTATACTAGTAAAAAAAGGCTTTCATCTGGAGAATTAGAACTAAAATATTTTGTAAATGAAGACAATTATCTAACTAACATTTTTATTTACAAGAACAATCCGAATAGTATAAATTCAGACTTACTCTATAACAAAGTCAGTATAGGTCAATCCTCTAGCGAAAAGAACCAAACGTTATATAATCATTTCAATCATACATATAGGCTTTCAAACAACAAAATTTTACATAATTATTTCTATTTTGGAAGAGATAATATTAACCAAAATAGTAGAATTGAATCTCCTTTTTTGAACAGCTTTTTAAAAATCAATTCCGAATCTATAGTTACAGAAAATACAGACAATTCAAACTCCTATTTTGGTTTAAAAAGCAAAATGATTTCAAGGTTCAAAAAATTAGAACACACGCTAGGACTTCAATTTGAAAACAGTAAAGAAATTATAAACAACACTTTTTTTGAAAATGAAATTAATAATACAACTTATGAAAACAATACTGTTTTAAAACAAAATCAGTTTTTTTTGGAAAACAATTTTCGATATAATATTACTCGAAAATTCGATGTAACAGCAAGTTTAAATTTAATTAAAAATCAATTTTTATTAAATAACATCACTACTAATATATTAATTTCGAACCCTTTGCTTTCAATTAATTTAAAAAAGACCAAAATAGGAAACTTTACACTATCCTATTCAGAAAACAATAAACCTCCAGAAATTAATTATTTAAATACGAAATTTCTATTATCTAATTATAAAACATTTCAAAAGGGAACAAAATATGAAGGAATTTTCAAGAACAAAACTATCTTTTTTTCTCATCACTTATTTAATGATGAAAAGAGATTTTCAATTGAAACTTCTCTATTTTACAATAAATCAATAAATGCTTACAGTAAAGAAAGCCTAATTACAGATAATTTATCATTTGAAAAATACTTACTTTCCTCAGGGAATACCAATCTTAATGGAAGTTTTAGTGTAATCAATTATTTTAGAATACTAAAAACAGCTACCAAAATAGAGACAATCCAAAATTGGAATGAAACTCCTACACAAGTAAACAGCACTGCTTTTGTTGATATAAAAATCCATTCAAGTTTTTATAAATTTTCAGCAACTACTTATTTTAATCTTCCTATAAATTTTGATTTTGGATTTAACTACAATTATTACAAGACTGATTTTAATACAATTCTAACAAAAAACAGAATCAAAGATGCTTTTATAAACTGCAATTATAAAATATCAAAAACTTGGTTAACTGAAATAAATAGCACTTTTTATCAAATGAATTCTAAAAATTATTCTTTTATAAATACCATTATAAATTACAATCCTGAGGAAAGTAAATTTTCATATCGATTGATTTTAAACAATTTAACAAATGAAAATGAATTTACTTTAATTTCTTTAGATAATTATACTTCATATAAATCTACAATTAAATTAGTGCCAAGATATTTATTATTAACTCTAAAGTATCGGTTTTAAATTTTAATAAATATTTCATACTTTTTCTTAAATTCCTCTCTTTGAATAGAAATTAAAAAATATCTCTAAAACTTCTTAAAAACAAGAATCAACGAAAAAACTATTTGTTGGTTGTCGTAATATTTTACCAAATCAAAGTGCTCTTTTAAGTCTTAAAATAATTTATATTACTTACTGAAAGAAGAAATAAAAGTCGCTTTAAATAAAACAAAACAAAGCCATAATAGTATCAAATATTACTATTTAATTGGCTTTTGTTAGATTTTTTTGCTTGAAAACGACCAATTTAGGTCAAAATAGTAATAAATTTGCAATTTATTAAAATCGTATCATTTCTTAAAAAAACAACTTTAAAAAGAAATTTAAAGTCAATTTAAAAAGAGTCTAATCTAACGGCTTATGCCCAAGTCCAGCCCTAATGTGTCGGGAAAACAGTTTGGGCATCGTATATATTGGAATAGTATAATTGACATTTTTATTTCTTTTGCTAAATTTGTTGCCGTTGTTACAACTTATGGCCAATTGCTATTGTTGTAAAAAAGAAATACACTTAAAAACATTAAAAATGAGTAAGACATTATTTGACAAAGTATGGGATTCGCATGTAGTGCGTAAAATTGAGGATGGACCAGACGTGTTTTTTATTGACCGTCATTTCATTCATGAAGTGACTAGTCCTGTTGCTTTTTTAGGTTTAAAAACAAGAGGCATCTCGGTTTTATACCCAGAACGTACTTTTGCAACTGCCGATCACAATACCCCAACAATAAATCAACATTTACCGGTTGCAGATGCTTTATCTGCTAATCAATTGAAAGCATTAGAAGATAACGCTGCAGAATATGGTATTTCTCACTGGGGACTAGGTCACAAAAAAAATGGAATTGTACACGTAGTAGGACCTGAAAACGGAATTACGTTACCGGGTGCAACTATCGTTTGTGGTGATTCACACACTTCTACACATGGTGCTTTTGGAGCTATTGCTTTTGGTATCGGAACTTCGGAGGTAGAAATGGTTATGGCTACACAATGTATCATGCAACCAAAACCAAAGAAAATGCGTATCAACGTAAATGGCGCATTGAGTAAAGGTGTTGGTCCAAAAGATGTTGCACTTTATATTATTGCTCAATTAACTACTTCTGGAGGAACTGGATATTTTGTTGAATATGCAGGAGATGTTTTTGAAAACATGTCTATGGAAGGCCGTATGACGGTATGTAATTTAAGTATCGAAATGGGTGCTCGTGGTGGTATGATTGCTCCGGATCAAAAAACATTCGATTTCTTAGAAGGAAGATTACACGCTCCAAAAGGGGAAGCTTGGACAAAAGCAGTTGCATACTGGAAAACATTAAAAACCGATGCTGATGCTGTTTTTGATGCTGAATTGAATATCGATGCAGCAGATATTGAACCAATGATTACTTATGGTACAAATCCTGGAATGGGAATTGGTATCTCAAAAAATATTCCAAACGCTAACCAAGTAGAAGGTGGCGAGGAAACTTATAAAAAATCTTTGGCTTACATGGGCTTCAATGAAGACGATGTGATGATTGGAAAACAAATCGATTACGTTTTCTTAGGAAGTTGTACTAATGGTCGTATTGAAGATTTTAGAGCTTTTACTGAAATTGTAAAAGGCCGTAAAAAAGCTGATAATGTTACCGCTTGGTTGGTTCCGGGTTCTCACGTTGTAGAAGCGCAGATTAAAGAAGAAGGTCTTTTAGACATTCTTACTGAAGCTGGTTTTGTATTGCGTCAACCGGGTTGTTCAGCTTGTTTAGCGATGAATGATGATAAAGTACCTGCCGGAAAATATGCAGTAAGTACTTCAAACAGAAACTTTGAAGGTCGTCAAGGTCCTGGTTCCAGAACTTTATTGGCAAGTCCAATTATGGCCGCTGCAGCAGCAGTTACCGGAAAACTAACAGATCCAAGAGATTTATTTTAGTTGAAAGTAGATTGCAATAACACTATCAAAAATTAATAAAATGTTTTAGTTTTTACGATTCTGTTTTCAAAACAAGAAATCTAAAACCTAAAACCTGAAACCTAAAAAAATGGCATACGATAAATTTAACATCCTTACGAGTAGTGCAGTGCCACTACCAATAGAAAATGTGGATACCGATCAAATCATCCCGGCTCGTTTCTTGAAAGCTACGAAACGTGAAGGTTTTGGCGACAACCTTTTCAGAGACTGGAGATACAATGGAGATGATACTCCAAAAGCTGATTTCGTATTGAATGATGCAACTTATAGCGGAAAAATATTAGTTGGAGGAAAAAACTTTGGTTCAGGTTCTTCTAGAGAGCATGCAGCTTGGGCGGTTTACGATTACGGATTCCGTGCTGTTGTTTCTAGTTTCTTTGCCGATATCTTCAAAGGAAATTGCTTGAATATTGGTGTTTTACCTGTGCAAGTAAGTCCTGAATTCGCAGACACTATCTTTAGTGCAATCGAAGCAGATCCAAACACACAATTGGAAATCAACTTAGAGGCGCAAACCATTACTTTGTTAGCTACCGGACAACAAGAATCTTTTGCTATCAACGGATACAAAAAGAATAATATGTTAAACGGTTTTGACGATATTGATTACTTACAAAACATTAAAGAAGAAATTGTTGGGTTTGCCAACCAACTTCCTTACTAAGAACAAACAATAAAAATGCAGTTACCACAAGCTAAACTTTATTGTTTGCTGGGTAACTGCTTTTACCGTTTTATAAAATATAATAACCCGATTTCAAAATATTGAAATCAAAATTGTTTTAGCATCAAATTTATAATGGGAAAAAGAAAAATTGAAATAATGGACACGACACTTCGTGATGGTGAACAAACCTCAGGAGTATCCTTTTCTGCTGCAGAAAAACTAACCATTGCGCAATTATTGCTGGAAGAATTAAATGTTGATCGTATCGAAATTGCTTCGGCTCGTGTAAGTGAAGGAGAATTTGAAGGTGTAAAAGGTATTATGGCTTGGGCCAAAGAAAAAGGATACACCAATAAAATAGAAGTTTTGACTTTTGTAGACGGAGGACTTTCAATAGATTGGATGAAAAAATCCGGAGCCAAAGTTCAAAATCTATTGACCAAAGGATCACTCAATCATTTGACGCATCAACTCAAGAAAACACCCGAACAACATTTCAACGAAATAGCTCAAGCCATTGCATTAGCTCAGGAAAATAATATTGAGACCAATGTATATTTGGAAGATTGGAGTAACGGAATGCGAAATTCCCCTGAATATGTTTTTCAATATTTAGATTTTTTGACGCAACAACCAATCAAAAGAGTTTTACTTCCAGATACGTTAGGCGTTCTTATTCCGTCTGAAACTTTTGAATTTATTTCGAAAATTACAGCCAGATATCCTAAAACGCATTTCGATTTTCATGCACATAACGATTACGATTTAAGCATTGCCAATGTCATGGAAGCCGTAAAAGCAGGCATTCAAGGATTACACGTTACCGTAAACGGAATGGGCGAACGCGCAGGAAATGCACCTTTAGAAAGCACCGTTGCTGTAATCAATGACTTTTTACCCCAAATAAAAATAAACGTAAAAGAATCTTCTTTATACTCGGTGAGTAAATTGGTAGAAACTTTTACCGGTTATAGAATCCCTGCTAACAAACCTATCGTTGGTGACAACGTTTTTACACAAACTGCAGGAATTCACGCAGATGGTGACAACAAGAATAATTTATATTTTAATGATTTACTTCCGGAACGTTTTGGAAGAAAACGAAAATATGCTTTAGGAAAAACTTCAGGAAAAGCTAATATTGAAAAAAACCTTCAGGAGTTGGGTTTGAAACTCAATCAGGAAGATTTAAAATTAGTTACCCAAAGAATTATCGAATTAGGAGACAAAAAAGAAACCGTTACCAAAGAAGATTTGCCATACATTATTTCGGATGTTTTGGACAGCCAAACGTACGAAGAAAAAATTGTAGTCGAATCTTATGTATTGGTTCACGCCAAAGGAATGCGTCCTTCTACCACTCTTTGCTTGAAAATAGATGGCGAAATCATTGAAGAAAACGCACAAGGTGACGGACAATTTGATGCTTTTATGAATGCTTTAGGAAAAATATACAAAAGCAAAAAAATGTCTTTACCCAAATTAATAGACTATGCGGTACGAATTCCTCCGGGAAGTAGTTCCGATGCATTGTGTGAAACTATCATCACTTGGACTTTAGACGGAAAAGAATTTAAAACAAGAGGATTGGATTCTGATCAAACCGTTGCAGCCATTGTAGCTACTCAAAAAATGCTAAATGTCATAACGAACTAAAAAAAGAAAAATAAACTAATATAAACCATACGTAATGAAATTTAATATCGCCCTTTTAGCCGGAGACGGAATTGGACCAGAAGTAGTAAACGAAGCCGTTAAAGTTTCTGATGCTATCGCAAAAAAGTTTAATCACGAAATCAATTGGACACCAGCACTTACTGGTGCTTGCGCCATTGATGCTGTTGGAGTTCCTTACCCAGATGAAACACACGAAATTTGTATGGCTGCCGATGCAGTGCTATTTGGTGCTATCGGACATCCAAAATACGATAATGATCCAAGTGCTCCTGTAAGACCAGAACAAGGATTATTATTGATGCGTAAAAAATTAGGGTTGTTTGCCAATGTACGTCCAACATTTACTTTCCCATCTTTGATTGACAATTCTCCTTTAAAAAGAGAACGTATTGAAGGAACTGATTTAATTTTCTTAAGAGAATTAACCGGTGGAATTTATTTTGGTGAAAAAGGAAGAAAAGATGGTGGAGAAACTGCCTTTGACAACTGTGTTTACACCAGAGCCGAAGTGCAACGTTTAGCTAAAAAAGGTTTTGAATTAGCCATGACCCGTAGCAAAAGATTATGTTGTGTAGATAAAGCCAATGTATTAGAAACTTCTCGTTTGTGGAGAGAAACGGTACAAGCTATGGAGAAAGAGTATCCTGAAGTAACCGTAAGTTATGAATTTGTTGATGCAGTTGCGATGCGTTTGGTACAATGGCCAAACTCTTATGACGTATTAATTACGGAAAATTTATTTGGAGATATTTTGACCGACGAAGCTTCTGTAATATCAGGTTCTATGGGATTAATGCCATCCGCATCTGTAGGAGAGCACACTTCAT
This sequence comes from Flavobacterium lacustre, assembly GCF_027474525.2. Classification (NCBI taxonomy): domain Bacteria; kingdom Pseudomonadati; phylum Bacteroidota; class Flavobacteriia; order Flavobacteriales; family Flavobacteriaceae; genus Flavobacterium; species Flavobacterium lacustre. The sequence continues at coordinate 1,364,418 of NZ_CP114882.2, read as the reverse complement.
TATACGAACCAATTCACGGTTCTTACCCACAAGCTACAGGATTAAATATCGCAAATCCATTAGCAACTGTTTTATCAGCAGCAATGATGTTTGAAGATGCTTTCGGATTAAAAGAAGAAGCTGAAGCAATCAGAGCTGTAGTAAACAAATCATTAGAACAAGGAATTGTAACTGAAGATTTAGCTTCAAAAGGAGCAAAAGCGTATTCAACAAGTGAAGTTGGAGATTGGTTAGTTGCTAATCTATAAAAATAAAATCCACTTTCGAGTTCCTCTCTTTCGAGAGGACGGAAAGTGTATCAACAAAAAAGGTGTCAATTTACATTGACACCTTTTTTTATAGCTAGAAAAAAATATTAATATCCTCCTCTGTTTCCACCACCACGGTTATCTCCACCACGGCTGTTTCCACCACCATAACCACCGCGAGAATCTCCACCACGACTGTTATTGTTAAAACTTCTTCTTTCGCCTTCTGGTTTTGGCTCAGATTTGTTTACTACAATTGCACGACCTTGAACAGTTGCACCGTTCAACTCATCAATTGCTTTTTGAGCTTCGTCATCATTTGGCATCTCAACAAAACCAAATCCTTTACTTCTTCCAGTAAATTTATCAGTAATAATTTTAACTGAATCAACTGCTCCGTAAGCCTCGAAAGACTCTCTTAAATCTGCTTCCTCAATACTGAATGGAAGGCTTCCAACAAAAATATTCATATGTACTTATTTAAATAATAGAACAAATGTAGTCTTATTTTATTCTAATCAACTACAAATAAGCTTATTTGTAAATTTTATTTTTGTTTTAAAATTTAGAATCAAACAAATAAGATGTAAATCGTTATAAATAAACACTATCAAAAAAGTGTTCGTTTATTGCTAGAGTGAACTTACAGGCACTTTATAAAAAACTCCTTGTTGGAAATTCAGAATAATGGCCGGATCAGAATTATCATCAGTTTTTTCTGCGTTAAATTTAAACGTACCTGAAACGGTATTATTTTCAGCATCATAATCTGTAATCACAATTTGTCCCTCTCCAATACCAATGCCTGTTGTAAACGTAGTCTTAGTACCATCAGTATTCTTTAGTACATAAGTAGCTGTTTTAGAAACACTGGTTCCTAATGGATACGTTTGTTTTGTTGTAGAGGTTGTTTTAAACGTAAGTGTTTCATTACCGGTTACCGCCACAATTGTAAGAGCGCCATTAACTAGAGTCGCTTTAGAATCAACTGCTCTCCAAAAAACGTTGTCTTTCAATCCTTGAACAGAAGGATTATTGAACTTTACGTTATCTTCACAAGAAATAAATGCCAGTAGTACAATAAGGAATAATGATAATTTTTTCATGAAATGTAGTATTTTGTCACACAAAAGTATATTTTTCTGTCTAAAAAAACGAGATAAAACCCTAAAAATACCATTCAAAACAATCGTAACTATTTACTATTCATTAAAATACTTATACCGTTCGTATTTATAAATAAAAAATGTATCTTTGCACCCTTAATTAATCGAGGTCGAGTACCTCAAAATTTAATCATACGATTATGTCAGTAAAAATTAGATTACAAAGACACGGTAAAAAAGGAAAACCTTTTTACTGGGTTGTAGCGGCAGATGCTCGCTCAAAAAGAGATGGTAAATACTTAGAGAAAATCGGTACTTACAATCCAAACACAAATCCTGCAACTATCGACTTGAACCTTGATAGCGCTGTAAAATGGTTGCACAATGGTGCACAACCTACTGATACTGCAAAAGCAATTCTTTCTTACAAAGGAGCTTTATTGAAACACCACCTTGATGGAGGTATTCGTAAAGGAGCTTTGACTCAAGAACAAGCTGATGCTAAATTAGCTGCTTGGTTAGAAGCTAAAGCTGGAAAAGTTGATGCTAAAAAAGACGGTTTAACAAAAGCGCAAGCTGATGCTAAAGCTAAAGCTTTCAAAGCAGAACAAGATGTTAACGCAAAACGTTTAGCTGCTGCTGCACAAGCTGAAGCTGATGCTATTGCTGCTGCAACTCCTGCTGTAGAAGAAGAAGTTGTTGCTGAAGTTGAAGCTGAAGAAGCTCCTGCTGCAGAAGAAAATAACGAAACAACTGAAGCATAATTTTAAAAGCGAAGATGCGTAAAGAAGATTGTTTCTATTTAGGTAAAATCGCTAAAAAATTTAGTTTCAAAGGGGAAGTTCTTGCCTATTTAGACACGGATGAACCTGAGTTATACGAAAACTTGGAATCAGTGTTTGTTGAATGCAACAAACACTTGGTTCCTTTTTTTATTGAAAGCAGTTCCCTGCACAAAAACGATTTCCTCCGAATTCGTTTTGAAGATATAAATACCGAAGAAGAAGCGGATGCCTTATTAGGCAACGACTTATATCTTCCGCTTAAAATGTTGCCAAAACTTACCGGCAACAAATTCTATTTTCATGAAGTTATTGGTTTTGAAGTAGAGGACAAACGACTTGGTATTGTTGGAGAAATTCAATCTATCAACGATTCTACCGCACAACCTCTTTTTGAAGTCTTAAAAGATGGCATTGAAATCCTCATTCCGATGATTGATCATTTCTTAGTAAAGATTGACCGAGAAAATAAAAAAGTCATCATGGATTTACCTGAAGGCTTAATCGAAATGTATTTGTAAAAAGACTTAATCGGTTATTTGTTTATTCGATTAATCGAAAAAATCTGAATTCTTATGTCTAAATTCCAATTCAAACAATTCGCTCTTGAGCAAGATCGTTGTGCCATGAAAATTGGAACCGATGGTGTTTTACTTGGCGCTTGGACACCCATACAAAATAACCCTTTCAGTATTTTAGACATTGGAACCGGAACCGGAATCATCGCCTTGATGCTTTCGCAAAGAAGTGCTGCAGAACAAATTGACGCTTTAGAAATTGACGACGAAGCTTACGAACAAGCAACCGATAATTTTGAAAATTCTCCTTGGAACAACCGTTTATTTTGTTTTCATGCCGGATTAGAGGAGTTTGTAGAAGAGCCCGAAGACGAATATGATCTCATTGTTTCCAATCCTCCTTTTTATACCGAAGACTATAAATCCGAAAACGAACAGCGCGATTTAGCCCGTTTTACTGACGCCATGCCTTTTGAAGATTTGATTGAAGCAGCCGCTTTATTACTTTCTGAAAACGGTATTTTCTCCGTAATTATTCCATTCAAAGAAGAAGAAAACTTTATTGCTTTGGCCAACCAATGTGAATTGTATCCTGTAAAAATCACTCGCGTAAAAGGAACACCGACCACCGAAATCAAACGCAGTTTATTGGCTTTTAGCCGAAATGAAAATGCAAAAACAGAAATCGACGAATTAATTATCGAAACTGCACGCCATATTTACACCTCAGAATACATCGAATTGACCAAGGATTTTTATTTGAAGATGTAAATTAAAACGTATTTTCATTTACAATCCCTTCTTTTTAATCCATTGCTAAAAGCAGAATTCCTTCTAAATAACACAATTTCTTCAGAATAAATCTAAGTGTGTCAAAAATAGCCTTAGATTTAGCAAGACTTTATTAGAAAAGTTAGGTACTTTTTAAGTATATTTGAAAAAATATAACATTTGTTAATAGTTTTGTTATATTTCTTTATTTAAATTTGTCGCATTAAAATTCATAAAATATGAAACCAGATTTATTTCAGGCTCCAGATTACTACAATCTTGACGATCTATTGACCGAAGAACACAAATTAGTACGTGATTCTGCTCGCGCTTGGGTAAAACGCGAAGTGTCACCTATTATTGAAGAATATGCTCAAAAAGCAGAATTTCCAAAACAAATCATAAAAGGTTTAGGTGAAATTGGCGGTTTCGGCCCATATATCCCCGAAGAATACGGTGGTGCCGGTTTAGATCAGATTTCATATGGTTTAATCATGCAAGAAATTGAGCGCGGAGATTCCGGCGTTCGTTCTACCTCATCCGTTCAATCTTCATTGGTAATGTATCCCATCTGGAAATACGGAACCGAAGAACAACGCATGAAATACTTACCAAAATTAGCCACTGGTGAATTTATGGGTTGCTTTGGCTTGACCGAACCCAATTACGGTTCTGATCCAGGAAGTATGATTACCAACTTTAAAGATATGGGCGATCATTACCTATTGAATGGCGCCAAAATGTGGATTTCAAATGCTCCATTTGCAGATATTGCTATTGTTTGGGCAAAAAATGAAGAAGGAAGAATTCACGGATTAATAGTAGAACGCGGCATGGAAGGCTTTTCTACACCAGAAACCCATAACAAATGGTCGCTTCGCGCTTCATCAACAGGAGAATTGATTTTTGATAACGTGAAAGTTCCTAAAGAGAATTTATTACCCAACAAATCCGGATTAGGAGCGCCACTTGGCTGTCTTGACTCCGCTCGTTACGGAATTGCCTGGGGTGCCATTGGCGCAGCAATGGATTGTTATGACACGGCTTTACGTTATGCCAAAGAAAGAATTCAATTTGACAAACCCATTGCCGGAACTCAATTACAACAGAAAAAATTAGCTGAAATGATTACCGAAATCACCAAAGCGCAATTGCTAACTTGGAGATTAGGCGTTTTAAGAAACGAAGGAAGAGCTACAACTGCTCAAATCTCAATGGCAAAAAGAAACAATGTTGATATGGCGATTCATATAGCCCGCGAAGCCAGACAAATGTTAGGCGGAATGGGAATTACGGGAGAATACTCCATCATGCGTCATATGATGAATTTAGAATCTGTGATTACTTATGAAGGAACACACGACATTCACCTGCTGATTACCGGTATGGATATCACTGGAATTCCTGCTTTTAAGTAAAATAAACAACTATTAAAGTATTTATAAAATCGATAGTAAAAGCTTCTTGGAAACGGGAAGCTTTTTTATATTTACATAAAAAAATTTATCATGACTATTGAAACAATCAACGCTAAAATTGAACCTCAAAAAGAGCTGTTGTTACACCATCCTTTATATAAAAAAGTACAAACAATTGAAGATTTACAGTCTTTTTTAGAAAATCATGTATATGCGGTTTGGGATTTCATGTCGCTGCTAAAAGCTTTACAAGCTAAATTAACCTGCACCACCACGCCATGGTTTGCCACTAAAAATCCGGAAACCAGATATTTAATCAACGAAATTGTATTGGCCGAAGAAAGTGACTTATCTATTGACGGTCGCCGTTTAAGTCATTATGAAATGTACATTGAAGCCATGCAATCTTGTGGCGCAAATACAACAGGAATCGAACATTTTTTATCCGAAGTGGATTCCTTGCAAAACATATTTGTTGCTATCAAAAAAAGTACGCTTCATCCCAATATAAAAAACTTTTTAGACTTTACTTTTAAAGTAATCGAAGAAGGGAAAGCGCATAAAATTGCCGCAGCATTTACTTTTGGCAGAGAAGATTTGATTCCAAGTATGTTTACCGAAATCCTTAAAAACTTTCAGGAAAATTTCCCAAAAACTGATTTGAGTAAACTCATTTACTATTTTGAAAGACATATCGAATTAGACGCTGATGAACACGGCCCGATGGCAATGAAAATGATTACCGAACTTTGTGGCGATAGCGAACAAAAATGGGCAGAAGTTGAAGAAGTTTCGATTTTGGCCTTAGAAAAACGCGTTGGACTTTGGGATGCGATTGAAGAAAGCATTCTGATGAAAGTTGAAATGGCATAAAACCTAAACAACAAGAGTATATACTAAAAACGCGAGAACTAATCTCGCGTTTTTTTATTTACTATGACAAAGGAACTAACTCTATTTCTAGTCCTTCTAAATTTTCGGTGATTGGGATTTGACATCCTAAACGAATATTGGATTCTAAAGAAATTGTTTCCAACAATAAAGCTTCTTCTTTTTCATTTCTTTTTTTAAGCGGCACATCATTAAGAATACGACATTGACAGGATGTACACATGGCTCTGCCACCACAATGTCCAACAGTTCCAAAAGGTGCTAACTCGAAAGACCGAATTAACTCCATAATACTTAAGTTCATATCTGTAGGTGCTTGAACTTGATGCGTAATTCCTTCTCTATTGGTGATTTTAATTAAAATATCTTGTTGCATAATACTTCTGACTTGTTTTCATTTTTTTGAACAGCATAAAAAAGCATAAAAAAGACTTTGAAAAATTAAACCGTCAGGGATTAAAACTGTACAATTACTATTTTAAAACGGCTCCAAAGATGCTGCTTTTTGCGGCCGTAAAGGTCTTTCAAGCGAAAGACTTTTTGCATGATATTTATCAGTTAATACCGTATTTAACAAACTATTTGTATTGTTTTTTGGTATGGCTAAAAACAAAAAAGCGTTTGCCTTGGCAAACGCTTTTTTTTATTAATTTTCTGGAGCTAACTCCAGTTCTAATCCTTCCAGGCTTTCGGTGATTGGGATTTGACAGCCCAAACGACTGTTGGATTTTACATAGAATGCTTCGGATAACATGGCTTCTTCGTCTTCGCCCATTTCTGGTAACGGCACATCGTTTAGCACGTAACATTGACAAGAAGCACACATGGCCATTCCGCCGCAAGTTCCTTCTACGGGAAGTTCATAGGCTTTACATAATTCCATGATGTTCATGGCCATATCTGTTGGCGCTTGTAATTCATGAACGATTCCTTCTCTGTCTTTAATTTTTATTAATACATCCATAATTTTGGTTTTGAGCGTTTAGCGTTTGGCTATTGGCTTTGACTTTTTGTTATTTATTGGCTATTGATTGTATGAGTGTGTTTGCGTGAGGGATAGCCGCCAGCTACCGAAGTAGCGCGAATAGCCCGACCTCTTGAGGAAAAAAGGCGACTCTCCGGTTTGTTGAACAGCCTTTTTTTCTCAAGTGGTCACGCCATGCTGATTATAGAATATTAACAACAGTTTCGATTTGGGGTGCAAATTTTTTGATCGTTGTTTCGACTCCGGCTCTTAGCGTCATTTGGTTTACGCTACAACTGGTGCAAGCGCCTTCGAGACGTACTTTGACGTGTTTGCCTTCCTCGATGGAGATGAGTGTGATGTCACCGCCATCTGAATTCAGAAAAGGTCTGATTTCGTCGAGTGCTCTTAGAACGTTGCTTGTTAATTCTTCTGTGGTCATTTTCTTTATTTAAAGATTGAAAGATTAGAAATTGAAATGATAAAATTATTTCAACAGCTTCTAATTTTTATTTTTTTACTGCAGAACAGCCTGCCATTGTTGTTATTTTGATGGCTTCGGTTGCCGGTAAACTTTCGTTTCTGTTTACGGTTTCCTGAACCACATTTCTGGTAATTTCTTCAAAAACTGTTTCGATTACCGAACCGGTTTGTAATGCTGCCGGACGACCGTAATCGCCTGCTTCACGAATGGACTGTACGATTGGCACTTCACCAAGGAAAGGAACTCCTAAATCTTCTGCAAGATTACGGGCGCCTTCTTTCCCAAAGATGTAATATTTATTTTCGGGTAATTCTTCGGGTGTAAAATAAGCCATGTTTTCGATGATTCCGAGAACAGGAACGTTAATTGCTTCAGACAAGAACATTGAAACTCCTTTTTTAGCATCGGCAAGCGCTACGGCTTGTGGCGTGCTCACAACAACTGCTCCGGTGATTGGCAATGATTGCATGATCGAAAGGTGAATATCGCCTGTTCCTGGAGGTAAATCAATTAGCATGAAGTCTAATTCTCCCCAATCAGCATCAAAAATCATTTGGTTTAATGCTTTAGAAGCCATGGGTCCTCTCCAGATTACGGCTTGGCTTGGTGAGGTAAAAAATCCTATTGATAAGATTTTTACTTCGTAGCTTTCGATAGGTTTCATTTTTGATTTTCCGTCTACCAAAATTGAAATTGGTTTTTCGGTTTCTACATCAAACATGATTGGCATGGATGGTCCGTAAATATCGGCATCCAAAATCCCTACTGAAAATCCCATTTTAGCTAATGTTACGGCTAAGTTTGCTGTTACGGTAGATTTTCCTACGCCTCCTTTTCCGGAAGCTACTGCTATAATATTTTTTATTCCGGGAATTGCTTTTCCTTTCACCTCTGGTTTGTCCGGAACTTCAACTTTCGTATTAATTTTGATTTTGGCTTCCGGAGATACTAATTCAAGAATGGTTTTCTTGATATCATCTTCTGCGCGTTTTTTGATGTGCATGGCTGGCGTGTGCAATACTAAATCTACTACTACCTCATCCCCAAAAGTGATTACGTTTGAAATAGCACCACTTTCTACCATATTTTTTCCCTCTCCAGCTATAGTTATCGTTTCTAAAGCTTTAAGAACTTCTTTTCTATCTAATTTCATTTTTTAAGTTTGCAGTGTTCCGTCTCAGTGTTCAGCAAAAAAGACTATGTTTATTTAAACTGATTTTAGATTACAAAGATAAACGATTAAGTTCTTATTTTAAAGGATTTGCATCGGATTTATTGATGGAAAAATTGGTCTTGATTATTGAAATCACCGAGAAAAAAGTCGGTTTATGTTAAAATCAATCCCTTCTGACTTCCGGTTCCCAAAAATGGTTCTCGAAATTCACAATCTGATTATCTATCACTTCAATTCCTTCGTTTTCGAGTAACTGCTGCATGAGATTTGTTCCGTCAAAATGAAGTTTCCCGGTAAGTAATCCTTTTCGGTTCACTACACGATGCGCCGGAACATCTTCTAAATTATGAGAAGCATTCATTGCCCAACCCACCATTCGTGCAGAACGAGCCGCTCCCAAAGCTTTTGCAATAGCGCCGTATGACGTTACTCTTCCGTAAGGAATTTGTCTGGCAATGGCGTAAACCCTTTCGAAAAAATTATCGTTTGACATGCTGATGCGTTTAATGAAAAAACAGAAAAACCCTAACCCAAATAATATTTTATAATATTAAAAAGAGTGATAACAGAAATCAATCCTGTAATGCAGCCAATGATGGTATTCATGTTTGCCATGAGGTAGGCGGTTTTGTCTTCTATTTTTTTAAAGAACGTGATGTAACAATAAAAAACCAAAAAAGAACCCAAGACCACACCGCTCACAAAAACCAAAATAGAAGTCGTATCGAAAGAAAACAAGCGATACGAAGCCAAAGTAATACTCACAAAAACATAATACGGAATTGGAAAAAAGTTAAGTACCGAAAGTAACATTCCCAGAAAAAAACGGGTGGTTGTACTCTTTTTTTTAATCTTTCCTTTTTTAATTTTGGGTGCTTTGGCAATCCACAAAAAGTAAATCGTTAAGATTGCAAATATACCAAATCCAACTTCCCGTAATAAAACAACAACTTCTGGACGATTATCTATAAACTGAGCGAATAAAATAGCTAAATATGCTTGACAAAAAATCACGGTTACTGCGCCCAAAACAAACCACAGCGCACTCTTTTTCCCTTCTTTCAGATTGACTTTTACAGCGGTCATATTGATTAATCCCGGCGGAAGAATCCCAATGACTGCAGTAAAAAAACCTAAAAGTAAAGAGATGGCTAAATTCATATTTTATAAAGACAACTATTCAAAAATAAAGCGTAACTATTTTGCACATTCGTAAAACTATTCCTTAATTCGGAATCGAATATACGTAATTGCTTTGTTAATTTCCAAATATTGTTTTTCGTAAAAGGTCTGAAAAGCAGTCACTTCCTCCGGACTTCCTTCGTTTACATACACATTATGGTTGGCATATAAAACCTCGTGCCCTTCACCATGCAACAATCCCAGGGTGTATCCGTGCATGAATTCGCTGTCAGTTTTTAAGTTTACGACACCGTCTTTTTTGAGGATTTTTTTATACAATTGCAGAAATTCCGAATTGGTCATTCTGTGTTTGGTGCGTTTGTACTTGATTTGCGGATCCGGAAACGTAATCCAGATTTCATCTACTTCGTTTTCCGCAAAAATATGATTAATCAATTCGATTTGAGTTCTGATAAAAGCCACATTGTGCAATCCGGTTTCCACAGCCGTTTTTGCACCACGCCAGAAACGAGCGCCTTTGATGTCGATTCCTACAAAGTTTTTATTGGGATATCGTTCTGCTAATCCAACCGAATATTCTCCTTTTCCACAGCCTAATTCCAATACCAACGGATGGTCATTTTTGAAGAATTCCGAATTCCATTTTCCTTTCAAAGGGAATAAATCGCCTACCACTTCTTCTCTTGTCGGTTGAAAAACGTTATTGAATGTTTCGTTTTCCTTGAACCTTTTTAATTTATTTTTGCTTCCCACTTTTTCAGAATATTTCGGCAAAATTAAGGAAATATATAAGACCGAATCAACTACTGTTAAAAAAATGAGAAAAATCGCTTCCGGCAAACCAGATTGTAATTCACTTTTGCGACAAGCATCTGTTTTTTTTTTACCTTTATGTAAATAATTATGTCATGAAAAACATTGTTTTATCTGTAGTAATTATACTTTTCGGCTTTTCAATGTCCTCCGTTCACAGCATCGGAACAGAAAATCAAACCGCCGATTTCTTTTCTATTGTCCAAGCCCGTCAAAAACCCAGTATCAACCGAGCAGAAATTGTCCTTAACGAAGCTGTTATTGCCAATTTTTTTAAGAAATATCCTGACTTAAAAACACAGCAAACCAGCGTATCTGTTTTATACAAAAAAAGAAATTACGCCCCCGTTTGGTATGACGAAAAAGGACTCCTTGCTTTTGCCCGTTTATTGTATACCAAAGTCAATACAATCGAAGAAGAAGGACTGAATGCCAACATTGCTTATCAAGATAAAATCGACGAAATTTTCGATTCAAATACCGAAGTAAAGGTATCGCAAACAGATGCTGAGCTATTGCTTTCCTCAATGTATCTGTTTTATGTTCAAAAAGTATTTAACGGCATTGACACCCAAAAAATTAGAGAAATTGGATGGTTTTTGCCTCGAAAAACGCTCTCTTATTCTACTCTTTTAGATTCTTTAATCGATAATCCCAAGTTATTAAATAAAAACGAAAAACAGTTATTTAAACAATATTACAAACTGCGGGAAGCTTTAAAAAAATACCGCCAAATCGAAAAAAAAGGTGCTTGGAATTTTATCGAAATGGACACTTCCGTAAAAGTGCTGAAACCATTGAACAAATCCAAAACCATTGTGCAAATCAGACAGCGTTTAGCCGTTACGGGAGATTTAAAAAACGATTCCAAAAGCAATGTGTTCGACCAGGAATTAATGAATGCCGTATTAAATTATAAAAAAAGGAACGGTCTAAAACTAAATTATAACATCACACATCCGCTGTTGCGACAAATGAATGTGCCCATTGCAACCCGCATCAAAACCATTATCGTTAACATGGAGCGTTGCCGATGGATTCCGCCCGAATTGACAAAAACCGATGAATACATCATTATCAACATTCCGTCCTTTACCTTGTTGTATAAAAAAAATGGAAAAACCGAATTAGAATCAAAAGTCTTCGTGGGTAAAATTATGACCGAAACCGTCATTTTTAGTGCTAATATGACTCAAATTGTATTTAGTCCGTATTGGAATTTGCCCCGAAGCATCATAGACTACGAGCTAAAACTCAACATAAAAGAAGACAAAAACTATCTGGAATCCCATAACATGGAATGGAATAATGGGAATGTCAGACAAAAACCCGGACCTAAAAATTCGCTGGGACTCGTTAAGTTTGTTTTCCCCAATTCTAATGATATTTATTTACACGACACGCCTGTCAAAAGTCTGTTTGAATACGAAACCCGAGCTTTCAGTCACGGTTGCATCAATGTCAGCAAGGCCAAAGAATTGGCTTTTTTACTCTTAAAAGACGATCCGGACTGGCCTTTTTCCCGCATCAACGAAGCGATGAAAGGTGTTAAGGAAACGACTTGTGAACTCAAAAGAAAAATTCCCGTTCACATTGGCTATTTTACGGCTTGGGTAAATGATGCCGGCGAAATCAATTTTTATACGGATGTTTACGACAGAGACGACCGATTAGCCGAATTGGTATTTGCCGAAGATTCCAAAAAGAAATAACCAGACTATTGTTGGTGTTTTTTTATCAAAACATCCTCAATCGGCGCTTTGATTTTCACTACTTCATTGTTGTTATCATTGGGAATCGTCATAGATAATACGTAGTGTTTTATTTTCCATTCTTTCCCTATTTTTACTGCTACTCCAGAGCCTCTGCAAAGCTTCATCTGGGTATTCAGCAACTCATCAAACCAAGCTAATTTTCCGCTGGCATCAAAATAAATATGACGTTCCAAAGCCGTAAAACTCCACGCTTTTCCTGTGTCAAAATAGGGTTTTGCAAAAGCTTCAAAGGCTTTTTTATCCCAATTTTCGGTCGCGTCAGTTCCTATATAAATTGCATCATCGGTCATCATTCCAAAATAAGTGCTAGCATCAGCTTCGGCAGCGGCTTTATGCCAGGCATCGAGTGTGGTATTCAGCTCCGCTTTAGCGGTCGTTTGATCGGACATGGTGCTTTTGCAACCCAAGACTACAAGACTCAACAAGAGTAACATTTGTTTTTTCATAACTTCTATTTTTATTTTTTCGGATTCATAAACCACCAAGCAAATAATTGCGGATATAAGATATTCTTTTGTCAAATATAAAGCAATAATTGTTCATCCTTCAAAAAAGGGAATCCAAAACCTGCAATTGATTTTTACCTCATTTCTATGCGTTTATTTTTGTAAATTTATAGTATCCTAAACTTCGCGCCCAACATGAGAAAAACCATCTTATTGACCGTCATAATAGTTTTTGGTCTCTTGTCGCTCTCTGTATCCTGCAAAAACAAAGAAGCCAATAAACCTGTTTTTGCCTTAGGGACTGCCGTTGATTCCTCCGATTTTCAAAACCTGATTAAAGTACCGTTTGACAGCACCTTGGTCGCTCCTTTTTTTGAAAAATACCCGGAACTGAGCCGTTTCAAATCCGAAATAACAGTTTTGTATCGCAAATACCAATACCATTATATCTGGTATGACGACTCGGGAATCAATGAGCCTGGGAATTTATTGTATAATAAAATCTCAAATTTGGAATCCGAAGGTGTTCAAGCCAAAATCCCGTATAAAGAAAAACTGGACGATCTTTTTCTGCTTTCGAATGAAGAACAAAAACCCAATGTAGAAACTGAATTGTTGATTTCGGCATTGTACTTTTTTTATGCTGATAAAGTATTCAAAGGATTAGACCCCAAAAAATCAGTAGAAATGGGTTGGTACCTGCCCCGAAAAAAACAATCCTACGTTTCTTATTTAGACACCATTATCCTTAATCCATCACTGATTAATAAAGACGAAAAAGAAGTCTTGGGCCAATATTACCGCCTGAGAGAAGTGTTGCAACAATACCGTGAAATAGAGCAAAAAGGCGGTTGGAACACCATTGACTTAGACCCGGAGTTCCCATCACTGAAACCCAAAGACAGCTCCAAAACGATTGCCCAAATCAGACAACGTTTGTTTGCCACAGGCGATATTGCATCCGATTCTAAAAGTGCCATTTATGATGATGAATTAAAGGAAGGCATCCTGAAATACAAAAAAAGAAATGGTTTTACGCCCGATGCCGTTATTACGCCCAAACACATCGCAACCCTCAACATACCCGTTGCAGCACGCATCAAAACCATCATTGTGAACATGGAGCGTTGCCGATGGATTTCGGCAGATATGTCTAAAGCCAAAGAACTCATCGTCATCAACATTCCTTCCTTTCAACTGACGTATTTTAAAGAGGGAAAACCCGAATTAATTTCGAAAGTTGTCGTGGGAAAAACCCTGAATAAAACCGTTGTTTTTAGTGCCGACATGAAATATATTGTGTTCAGTCCGTATTGGAATGTACCGCGAAGTATCATCAAAAAAGAAATTGAACCGGCTATGGCCAAAAACCCAAACTACCTCGCCAAACACAATATGGAATGGAACAACGGCAACATCCGACAAAAACCGGGACCGAAAAACTCCCTTGGATTGGTGAAATTCCTATTCCCCAATTCGAATTCGATTTACTTGCACGATACGCCATCCAAAAGTTTATTTAATGAAGAAAAAAGAGCGTTCAGCCACGGTTGCATTCGAATTGCGAAACCCAAAGAACTGGCCAATCTTATCCTGAAAGACGACAAAAACTGGACACCCGCAAAAATTGAAGCAGCTATGAACAAAGGCGAAGAATCCTGGTACACGCTCAAAAACAAAATTCCCGTGTACATTGGGTATTTCACGGCTTGGGTAGACACCGAAGGAACCGTTCATTTTTATGACGATGTGTACCAACGCGATGACCGATTGGCGGCGATGTTGCTGGAGGAGTAGTTAGCAGACTTGGTTTTGTCTCGAAATAATTTCGGATTGGATTATAGCCACGCAATCCTCCAGATTTTTTTCTATTTCCGTACTCCAGAAACGGAGTACTTTCCAGTTTTGTGATTCGAGATAATTGTTGACTTCAATGTCTCTCTGGATGTTGCGCTCTATTTTCTTTTGCCAAAACTCGGCATTGGTTTTTACGCGGTCTTTTTGAGTTTCCCAATCTTTGCCATGGAAGAATTCGCTGTCCACAAAAATGGCAATTTTGAGCTTTTTGAACGTTAAATCCGGCGTACCGAAAACAGTTCTGTTGTTCTTGCGGTAGCGATAACCAAGATTCCATAAGGATTTTGCCAAGCGGATTTCGGCTTTAGTGTTTGTACTGCGAATGGCTCGCATGTTTCTAGAGCGTTGGGATGGAGTGATACGATCCATTTATCAGATCATTTAAATCTAATTTGCAAATTTATCTTGAAATACAATTTATCGTTTTCTTCATATAACCAACCATAATAATATTTTTTTGTTCCTTTTGTTGTTCTAAGATATCCTGGATTATCCTCGTCTTCTCCAGTTGATGGCTGCTCGAACATTGTATTATTTATCAAATATTCTCTAAAAAGATTAAAGTCATAAATATGAAAACACACAATATCCCCATCCTTTTTTGCAATTATTACACCTCCAGTGGCATCATAAATCCCGTGCCAAGGTGTTTCTGACGTCATTCCCATAGCACATTCCGCTAAAAATCTTTTCAATTTATATTCATAAAGCTTCTGATCGGATTTATCGCCATTGTAAAAATTGAGTGGATCTTTTTCTTCTAATATTTTCGAAATTTTCAATAAAGATGCTTCCCTATATAGCCATCTGTATAACAAAGCATATGCAAGCACTTCAGGTAAATCCCCATCAATCATTTTTAAGTTTCTCCAAAGCTGCTTTGATTGAACTTCTTTGAATTTAATTTTCAGACCTAATTCACTATTAATTTTGTGTAGACGTGCAGTAATTTTTGACATTCCACCTAAAGGCTTATAAGTCTCTCTATTGAATTCATCTATAGACGTTTTTAAATCATTTTCAATTTCGAAAATAAAGTTATTCCCTGGGCCGGTATTAAATAAAGTTGAGTCTTGTCCTAGTAGTGATTTTATGCTGAATCCTAAATCCGTTTCTTTAGATAAACGATGGTCATAAATTCTTAATTTTATATCTGACTTACTTGTTACTAAAGCAGTAAGTTTTTGAATTTTAGTTTCATCTATAAAATCATTAACACTTTCTATTTCAAAACTTTTTCCTTTACCATTAATTATACCATTTAGAATATCGTTTGATTTCCCTAAAAAATAATCGACACTTAAGTGTCCTAAAAATACTCTATTACTTTTTTCAATGCGATAAATAGAAATTTCAGAGTTTCTTTCAAATTCTAATATAGAATTTGACTCCTCTCTATAAGCTTTTGTTATTTCATAATAATTATCTTCATCTCTATTCAAATTAATATCTGACTGATATAATTTACCCTCGGCCAATAGTTTTGTAAAAACATATAGTTCACTCCAATCACCTTTATTACCTTTTAGCATGTCTATCCATAATTAGTTCAATAATTTTTTCAGCAGTTGCCTGAATTGCAGGAACTGCAACAGAATTTCCAAACTGTTTGTAAGCAGATGCATCTGCAACAGGAATTATAAAATTATCGGGGAAGCCTTGTAATCTCGCCCATTCTCGTGGAGTCATTTTTCTAATTCCTTCACGATTGACTTCTCCTTTGATATGAGTTGTTGGAGTATAATCTGTTATTCGATTATCAATAACTAAATTTCTCTCTCTTCCCATCCCACCAACAACAATTGCATTTGAAACTTCATCATCTTTAATAATTTCAAAGCCAAATCCATTTCCTTTACTTGCGTGCCTTTCTTTATGACTAACTAGGGTTTGCAAATATTGAGTTGATAAATAATATTTCGTAGGAACTACGTTTTCTTCTTTTACTTTTCCGAAAAAGACTTTTTCTTCTAAAGGTTCAGGATATGAAAATGAATCAATATTTAAATCATTTCTAAAACCAACAATATATATTCGTTCGCGATTCTGAGGAACTCCATGATTTTTAGCATTAATTATTTGAGGTTCTGGCACGAAGTAATTCAAGTCATTCCGCAAAACATTCAGGATTGTCGCCAATGTTTTTCCACCATTATGATTTCTTAAACCTTTTACATTTTCTAAGAAAATTGCTTTTGGCTTTCTGGTTTTTATTATTTCTGCAACATCAAAAAAAAGTGTTCCTCTTGTATCTTCAAAACCTCCTCTTTTACCTGCAATTGAAAAAGCCTGACAAGGAAATCCTGCACATAAAACATCAAAATCGTCTGGTATATAATTCTTAGTTCTTTCTTTTGTAATATCACCAAATGGTGTTTCTCCATAATTAGCTCTATAAGTTTTCTTTGCATTTTCATCCCATTCAGATGTAAACACACATTTACCTCCAAGATTTTGCATTGCCATTCTGAATCCTCCAATCCCTGCGAACAAATCAATAAATTTAAACGTATGATTTTTGGGTGTTGGAAATGGAACTGTTTCAACTTCAAATAATAATTGTTGCAAAGCTTCCTCAGAAACAATGTTTAATTTTTCTTCTTCATTTTTATATTGAATTATTTCTTTTAAATATTCTTTCGCTTCTTTTTCAAAATGAGATTTTGCATCATTTTTATAATTGTGTAAATAATGAGTCAATACTGCTTTTCTATTATCGTCTTCTTCAACAAAGCGAATTTTAAATTTTTTCCCGTCAAATTCACTAATTGATATATTCTCTTTCATTATTATTTCTTAAAATTATTATCGTTGAAAAATGTTGTAAAATCGGTTTCTAAAGCACAAATTATTTTTTCCATAATTTCAATGGAGACATTTCTTTTCCCTTTTTCGATGTCAGAAATATAATTTCTGTCAACATTCGAAATATTTGCTAACTGTTCAATTGAGAAACTTTTTTGCTCTCTTAATTCTTTTACCTTTTGACCGAATTTTTCTTTAATCTCCATAGCTTATAAAAATAGTTTTACGCCTACAATTGACCCGCCTACAATTGACCGCATTCTCATTTAGTTTTCAACTTAATTTTCTCGAATTTTGAAACAAAAAAAAACGCCATTCTCACGAATAGCGTTTCTGTTTTTTTATTGTTTAAGAACACTGCAGGCGTCCTGTTTATTCTATTTCAACTTCGAGATTGTCATCGGGTTGAATGCGTTTGATGGTTTGTTTTCGGGTGATTAATAATGGGATGGCCACACCGGCAGATAATGCCAACAAGACAAACAAAGCCGATAAGCCATTGTTTACCGTTTCGAAAAAAAGTTTAGTATAGACCTCTGAGTCTTTTTCGGCAGTCAGTTCTATAATTCCTACCATGGCTTTGTATGCAAAAAAACCGGGAATCATAGGAATTACAGCGGGAATGGCAAAAATCATTGGAGGTGCTTTCCTATTATGGGCCGCCAAAACACTGATAACACCAATGAGTGAAGCGCCACAAAAAGCAGCTAAAACAATTCCTATTTCCTGCGCAATCATGAAGAATTTTACTAATCCGCCCAAGGCGCCAATGACAAAAATAGTTCCCAAAGCTCTTTTGGGCACATTAAAAAGCACCGCAAATCCGATGGCGGCAAATCCCAACCAAATTCCTTTTTCTAAAAATAACAGCGTTTCCATGAGTTAGAATTTATAAATTAATAAGGATACAATAAGTCCTAAGGCAATGGCAAAAGCCATAATTAAGACATTGACTCCACGCGTGATTCCGTTTAACGTATTTCCGTCGATTAAATCCGAAAAGGCATTAATCATAGGAACGCCGGGAATTAAAAACAAAACCGAAGTAGAAAAAGCATGAATATAAGTTTCTGTTGGGTTTAAATAAAAATAGAATCCTGCCACCAATGATGCGGTAGCCGAGGCAAAAAAGATAGACAAGTAGAAATTAAATTTTAATTTCATGGCTTCCTGTCTCACGAATAACCCGCAGAAGGAGGCTACAAAAGCTACTGCCACTTCTATGGCGCCTCCGCCAAAAAGCCTGCAAAAAGAAGCGCCTGCTAAAGCCACGAGTAATAATACTAAATACCTTGGATACAACGGTTTTTTATTCAATACCGCTAATTCCTGATTGATGCGCTCCACGGTCCATTTTTCGAGGACAATTTGCCAACTCATAATACTGATATCCGAAATCAAATTGAAATTCAGGTGCATATTGGGCACCCACTTTACACTGGTAAAGACTTTGTTTTTATGCTGATAGGTTAGCGTAATCATCAGCGCGTGATTGGTAATCAGCAAATCCGAATCGCATCCGAAAGCGCCTGCAATCCTGCTTATGGTTACTTTAATCCGTTCGGTATTGGCGCCTGAAACCATGAGGAGCGAGCCAATTTCAAGGAGCATTTCTCCCAGTTCGTACTTATTGGGTTTATTACTTACTTCCATATAAAAGGTGTAAAATTTATCGCTCAAATTTAACCATTTCTACCTACATTTTTGAATTATAAAAAGGGTAGTTTTGGAATGTTACTAACTCAATCGATGTAATTTTTGAGGCTTTTTGATCCCTTTCCTTTTACACTTTTAAACTCGTATTTTCTATTCCCGAAAACGCTTCAAGTCCTGTTTTTGTTGGAATAAAAAAAACGCCAATCTTTCGATTAGCGTCTTTAGTATTGAAACGCCCTAGCCCTGATGGAAACGGCATCCTTTTGTGCTGGAGTTCAGCACAAAAGATACAGTGTACAGCAGGAAACAGCTCCTATAAATTTAAATTTACTCCTAAAACAATGTTTCTTCCCATGTTTGGAATGCCATCGGTTTTGAGGCGGGAAAGGTGTGCGGTGTAGTTCTTGTCGAATAGATTATTCCCGTTCAAATTGATATCGAAAGCGGTTTTGCCTACGGTCAATTTGCCTCCAAAACCAAGATTCACCAAGGTATAACCATTCGATTGGGTTTCGAAACCACTTACGTTATTTTGGTTGAAAGTCGAGGAAACACTCAGCGTGGCAAAGCCATCTTGAAGCCAGTTTTTGATATTAAATTCAGTTCGAATGGTGTTGTTCCAGTTATTTGCGGGAATCAAAGGCAGGTAATCGCCATTTTGTTTCTTGCCGGTTACGGTTTCAAAACTGGTTTCGTAATGCAACCAATCTAAAGGATGCGGGTGAAAATGCAGTCCTATTTCACCGCCGTACAACTTGGCATTGTCCTGAATGTAATTGAAAACTGCGTTGGCATCTATTATTTCCCCCGTTGGCGAGGTGTAAATATAATGGTTGATGTGGTTGTAAAAACCATTGGCAAAAAACTCTAAATGACTGGTTTTGTATTCCAGATTTAAGTCGGTTTGTACGTTTTGCTCGGTTTTGAGGTTGCTGTTTCCCACTTCATATCGGTTGGTTCCTTCATGAACACCGTTTGAAGTCAATTCGGCAAGATTGGGCGCTCTAAAACCGGACGCGAGATTGAGTCGCAATGTCAAATCGTTAGCCAGATTGGTTTTGTAACCCAAAGACGCGTTGAAACTGTCAAAAGATGTATCGATGGCTTCAAAAGAGCCTTCTTCGCCTGCAATTCCTTGGGCTTCGGTAGTTATTTTTCGATTGTCAAAACGCAAACCAGCTTGCAACACATTTGACTTCCACTCGTAATTTGCCGTTCCAAAAACGCCAAAATCATTGGTAACCGCATCCGGAATTAAATATTCTTCTCCAGAATTAGTATTGGTTTGGCGCATGCCTTGAATCCCAAAAATAGATTCGAGTTTTCCCATTTTTGGCAAATAGTATTTTGCGTCGTAATTGAACGTTTTCAGTTTCATGTGCAAAATAGCTGTTGGACTGTCTTCAAACTCGCTTCGGTCATTGGCAATGTAGCCCAAATCGACATCCAGTTTTGATTTTTCAAAAAAGAAAACGGTGTTAAGACTTAACAAATGATTGAAAACGCCTTGTTTTGGATACATCGTTTCTTTGCTTGCCGTTTGTGCTGCAATACCTTCCTCCGGAATTCCCAAGTCTAATTTGTTGTAATTGTAGCGCAACACACTCGAAAATGCAGCATTGCTGTACCCAATCCCTGATTTGAAATCGGTTTCATTGTAACGGGTATTGGTCACTCGGTCGCCAGAAGCAATTCTATAATCAGAATGAGTGTTGTAGCTTCCTCGGGCTAAGAATTTCCAGTTATCTGTAGCTGTTTTTAATCCCAAAGACGTGTTACTGCCTTGCGTATTAGCGAAGTATTTTTGACTAAAATTGGCTTTAAACGTATTGGCATCGGCAAATTTTTCGGGGTTAAAATACAAAACGCCACCCAACGCATCTGAGCCGTACAATAACGAAGCCGGTCCCTTGATGACCTCAACGCTTTCTATTCCGGCATCGTTCAACCCCAATCCGTGTTCGTCGCCAAACTGCTGATTTTCCATTCGGATTCCTTGCGAATAAACTAAAACACGATTACCGCTCAATCCGCGAATTACCGGTTTCCCAATAGAAGTTCCCGTAGAAACCTGGGAAACTCCCGGAATGGTTGCCAATCCTTCGATTAAAGTGGCCGTTCCTTTTCGCTGTAAGTTTTTGATGCTTTCGTGTTCGACTTTCATCACGTTTTGCGATTGCAGTTTGTTGAAAGCGGTAGAAACAATAACTTCATCCATTTCGAAAATCGTTTCTTCGAGGATTACAGTTATATTATTCTCTTTTTGAAACGGATTTATGGTTTTGTACTGCGTTGTAAATCCGGGAAAAACAAAGGATATTTTTAAACTGCCATTGGGCAAATTAGACAAGGTGAACTTTCCTTTTTCGTCTGTTGTCGTCCCTTTATGAAGTTCAGATGCGTAAACCGAAACGCCTTTGATGGGCTGATTTTTCAGATCGGTTACGGTTCCAGAAATGGTATTTTGCGCTTGAAGCATGGCCGAAAAACCTAAAAATAAGGCTATAATAAATTTTTTCATTGAAAATGATAGTATGGTTTCTGAGCTCAACACTCTCCAAAAGAAAGCGAGCCGAGACCAGAATTATTTAGTAAATAAAGTAGAAATGAAAAATGCTGAAATAAATTCAGCTTACACTATTTACAGGTGGTCCGCGATGGGAATATAAGCTTCCGGAAAACGAAAGAACCGCTTCCGTGGCCTTGAAGAAATAAGGAATTTCTTGGTGTACCGCATATAATTGATAGGAGAAATCTTTGGGAGAAACGTAAACGCCGGCTGTAAATTCGCATAGTAAACAGTGATCGAAACCTTTGTGTTGGTGCGTTAATTCAGCTCTGTTGGAATTATGTTTGTGGTAACAAACCTTTTCGGAAATTTTCTTTTCCAGATGCTCATAGCCATGAAAGGACTGAAACACTATGGAGAACAAAAGTGCAGTCGCAAAGAAAAGATTTAGAATGAGCTGTTTCTTTTTCATGAGTTGCAAAGGTAGCAAAACATTGTGTTTCGATTGAAAAAATTTTTAAACCTATAAGAAATTATAGTTGTTGTAAAATCTTATTCAAACGTATTACTTTCAAAAAAACATATATTCTCTATGGGATTCAAAAAGAAAAAACACCTGTTCTGACAAATTATAATTTGTCAAAACAGGTGTTTTTAGATTTGAACTAAAAATTAAGTCTTACACCAATTTTGCAGCGATAAGATATTCCGCAATTTGGATGGTATTTGTTGCTGCTCCTTTTCTCAAGTTATCAGCTACAATCCACATATTCAATGTATTTGCCTGGCTTTCGTCACGACGAATTCTACCTACAAAAACATCATTTTTACCTTCAGCATATCTTGGCATTGGGTAAGTAAATGTGTCTAAATTGTCTTGAACCACGATTCCGTCAGTATGATGCAAAATGTTTCTTACTTCATTTACGTCAAAATCATTAGTGAATTCAATATTAACCGCTTCACTATGTCCACCTACAACAGGTACACGAACCGCAGTTGCTGTTACGGCAATACTGTCATCGCTTAATATTTTTTTGGTTTCGTTCACCAATTTCATTTCTTCTTTGGTGTACCCATTCTCTTCAAAACTGTCACATTGTGGAATACAGTTTCTGTTGATTTTATATTTATAAACCATTTCACCTTCAATACCGGCACATTCATTTTCGAATTGTTGTACTGCTTTTACTCCAGTTCCAGTGATGGATTGGTAAGTCGAAACGATCACACGTTTGATGTTGTATTTTTTATGCAAAGGTGCCAAAGCCAATACCATTTGAATCGTAGAACAGTTTGGATTTGCAATGATTTTATCTGCTGCTGTCAATTCGCCTGCATTGATTTCAGGAACTACTAATTTTTTAGTAGGATCCATTCTCCAAGCTGAGGAATTATCAATAACGGTTGTGCCTGCAGCTGCAAATTTTGGCGCCCATTCTAATGAAGTTCCACCACCTGCAGAAAACAAAGCAATATCCGCTTTCATATCTACAGCAGTTTGCATACCGACTACTTTATATTTTTTTCCATTGAATTCTATTTCTTTTCCAACTGATTTTTCAGAAGCAACCGGAATCAATTCGGTTACCGGAAAATTTCTTTCTGCTAATACTTTCAACATTATTTCGCCAACCATTCCGGTAGCGCCTACTACTGCTATTCTCATCGTATATTTTTTATTATTGACTTTCAATTTTGAAGTACAAAAGTAAGTAATATTCAAATTAAAACAAGTGTGTTCACAAAAAATAACAAAATGTTATATTTATAACATTTGATTATAAAATTAGAAAAACAGCAAAGAAAAACCGCCTCATTTAAGAAGCGGTTAAGTCCTGAAATTAATTCAGGTTAAATTAGAATATATAAATGTAGCGGTATTATTTTTTCAACAAATCTCTAATTTGAGTAAGCAATTCTTCTTGCGTAGGTCCAGCCGGTGGCGCAGGTGCCGCAACAACTTCTTGTTTTTTTCTTGCTTTTTCGGCAGCTCTTAAAACAATAAAAATGAAGAATGAAATAATAACAAAATTAATGATGGCTTGCACCAAATTTCCATACGTGATTACGGCAGCACCAGCCGTTTTGGCAGCAGCTAAATTGTCGTAACTGTTTCCGTCAAGTGTGATGAATTTCTGTGTAAAATCGATTCCTCCGGTTATTAACCCAACTATTGGCATAATAACATCATCAACGGCAGAACCGACAATTTTACCAAATGCACCGCCAATAACTACGGCAGTCGCTAAACTTAATACGTCACCTTTCATTAAAGATGCTTTAAAATCACTGAAAAACCCCATAATTTTTTATGTTTTTAATTAATACTAAAACGAATTTATAAAAAAACAGTCAAATTTTTTAATTTATCAGTAAAAATCATTCTCTGTAAAACACTCTTTTTACGCGTTGCGATATACTGGTCAGGATTTCATACGGAATGGTATGTAAGGCTTTCGCCAAATCATTTACGGTTGGATTTTTGCCAAAAATGATTACCTGATCGCCTTCTTTACATGGAATTTCGGTAACATCAACCATTAACATATCCATGCAGACACTGCCTACAATGGTTGCTTTTTGATTGTTGACCATGACAAAACCTACTCCATTTCCCCAATGTCTCGAAATTCCATCGGCATATCCTATTGGAATTGTTGCAATTTTGGTTGTTCTTTCGGCTACAAATCGTCGGCCGTAGCCCACACTTTCTCCTGCAGAAATGGTTCTGATTTGCGAAATCACCGATTTGAGTGTCCCAACATTCTCTAATTGTTTTTGTTCTTCGGCGTCATTAGAAACACCGTAAAGTCCTATTCCTAAACGAACCATATCGTATTGCGCCTCTGTAAAATTACTGATTCCCGATGTATTCAAAATATGACGAATGGGTTGTATTTGCAATTCCTGAATTAATTTTGAAGATAATTTTTCGAACAAATCAAGCTGTGACAAAGCAAATTCCAGGTGCGCAGGATCATCACTGGTAGCCATGTGCGACAAAACACTTTTCACGGCAACGGTTTGATTGCCTTTTAAAACGGCTATTAAATCATCGAGCGTATTGGCTTCAAAACCCAAACGGTGCATGCCTGTATCTAGTTTTATATGAATGGGAAAGTGTTTTAAATTCTTTTGTTCCGCTATTTTTAAAAAAGCGTGCAGTCCTTTTAAACTATAAATTTCGGGTTCTAACTGATTTTGAATAATCGCTGCGAAACTTGTCGTTTCCGGATTCAAAACCATAATTGGCAACTTGATTCCGGCATTTTTCAACGAAATTCCTTCATCGGCGAAAGCCACTCCTAAATAATCGACTTTGTGATGTTCTAATAATTTGGCGATTTCAAACCCACCGTTTCCATAGCCAAAAGCCTTTACCATCACCATCATTTTGGTTGTGGGTTTCAATTTCGATTTAAAGAAATTAAAATTATGACTAATCGCATTCAGATTAATTTCTAAAACGGTTTCATGTGTTTTTTCGGCTAAAGCGGCGACGATTTGTTCAAATTGAAACGTTCTGGCCCCTTTGATTAAAATCGTTTCGTTTCCAAAATTCAAACTGTCAATCGCTGCCAAAAAAGCATCGGTATCCGGAAAGGTTACGCAATTGATAAATTTATTTTTGAATTCAGAAATAGTCGCTCCAATCCCAATAACACGGTTGATTTTATTAGACGTGATAAGCTGCGACACTTTTGAATACAACTCTTCATTAGACAATCCACTCTGAAAAATATCCGAAAGAATCACTGTTTTCTTTGGGTATTGCTTTTGACTTTCTAAAAAATCCAATGCAATTTTCAGCGATTGGAAATCGGAACTGTAACTGTCGTCAATTAAACTGCAATTGTTGATTCCGTTTTTGACTTTCAAGCGCATTTCAACCGGGTATAACAATTCCATTCGGTGTTCAATGGTTTGTTGGTCGTAGCCAAAATACAGCAACAACATCATACAATGAATCGCATTTTCTATGGAAGCATCGTCTTGAAAAGGGATTTTAATTTCAAAATTATCAGCTTTATATCGAATGCCTAAAACTGTTTTGTCCAGAACTGCTTTTTTGGTAATCAACACATCTGCCGCTTCGTCTTTACAACTCCAGGAAAACGTTTTTAATTTTGGATTCAGGAAAGCGTCAATCGTTTTGTTTTTGTGGTAAATGAGGATTTCAGCTTCTTGAAAAAGCAGTAATTTTTCTTTTATTTTTTCTCCAATATTTGGAAATCCTTCATCATGAGCCGTCCCAATATTTGTCAGAATTCCAATCGTTGGTTTAATGATTCGCTCTAAATTTTCCATCTCTGAAAAAGTTGAAATTCCCGCTTCAAAAATACCCAGATTATGTTGCTCATTGATGGCCAGCACCGACAAGGGAACACCCACTTGTGAGTTATAACTTTTGGGACTTCGGATGATGTTATAATCCGGACTCAACAAAAAGTTAAGCCATTCTTTTACTATCGTTTTGCCGTTACTTCCCGTTAATCCTATAATTGGAAAATCAAAAAGACTGCGGTAATACGCCGCCAATTGTTGTAAGGCTGTCGTGGTGTTTTTGACTACCAGAAAAGTAGCTTTACCGGCGCAGTTTTCCGGAATGTGGGTGACTACAAAATGCTGTACGCCTTTTGCTATTAAATCTTCAAGGTACAAATGGGCGTCGTTATTGGGTCCGACCAAAGCAAAAAACAAGGTTTGTGGACCATTTTGTAACGAACGACTGTCGATAGAAATAGTTTCGATATCCTGAGCAGCAGTTCCTGAAAGTTCCGCTTGAATCTGATTCGAAATGGTGTATATGTTTAATTTCATTTTATAGCTTCCGTTTGGCGTAAGGTAAGGATTATCCCGTTGGAGAAAAACCTCATCAAAAATAACACTTCTTTTCAAAAGGAGGTCTTTATGAACACACAATTTATTGTTAGAAACGCATTTAAAAAAAGAAAACTTTAGTAAAAACTCCCTCGAATTTAGCCTACCCTTTTGGCTTAATTCTATATATTTGTTGAAGGTAATTGACATTAAAAACACTTGAAAAAAATTCTGCCACTCTTTTCGTATCTCTTTCATCCGATATTCATTTCGGTGTATGCGGCTTTGCTTTACTTTTTTTTTAACGGGGAATTCTTTTCGACTAAGGAGCAATTATTTGTGCTGTTGCAAATAACTATTGTGACTGTCTGCCTTCCGGTTTTGTTTTTATTTCTATTGCGCTCTTTAAAAAAATTAGATTCTTTGATGGCTTTTGAGGTTTCGCAACGCAAGATTCCGCTGATACTGCAATGTTTTTTGATTATTATTTTAGTTCGAAAAAACATTACAATTGACCGGTATTTTGAGCTGCATTTTTTCTTTTTGGGAGCACTTATGAGTACTTTATTGGCGCTTATATTGGTGTTTGTCAAAGTAAAAGCCAGCTTGCACCTGCTCGCCATGAGTTCGCTGACTGTATTTGCTATTGGGTTGAGCATTTACCATCAAACGGGGAGTCTTGTTACTATTGCTTTTTTGGTGCTGATGAATGGCTTTGTCGCTTCTTCGCGTTTAGAACTGAATGCGCATACGCCAAAAGAACTTGTGATTGGTTTTTTGTTGGGCAGTATTCCGCAGTTGCTTTTGTTGATTTTGTGGTTATAAAATATAAAAAATCACTCCTACATTGAGGGCTTTCATTTGAAGCGCTTCGTCTCCCACTTTTCCTGATTTAAAAAGAGAATTCAAACCATAATACGCATAAACATTGAGCGTATTGTATCCTGAGGAAATGTATGCTCCGTAAGTTAATTTATTGAAATCTTTGTTGCCTGTAAGGACCACTTTGCCTTCGTTATCGGTGAAAACGGATTTGTCATACACGGAATAACTGAATTTAAATCCTCCGTAAATGCGTAAAAATTTATGACTTTCGAATGTTGATGTTCGCCATCTGAATTCGATTGGGACCTCTATTTGCAGTTGGGAAAACTTGTTTTTGCTGTACACTGCCGTACTGTTTAAAATAGTATATACCGGCGTGTTGTCTTGCAGGGTAACCGCAATATTCTGGTTGTAATTGTTGTAGGTCAGTCCGATTCCGGGGGCGATGGCGAAGGTTCTTTTTTTGTTGATGGGCATATCTCTTAAAAAACCTGCTGAAAAGCCCGTAGAGAATTTACTCTTCGAGAAACCCACCGGCGTGTCGCGCAACATATTATAAGTAAAGGCAAAATAAAACTGATCTTCTCGATATAAGGAATCTACTTTTACTATTGCAGGCGTTTCGGTGGTTGTATTTTGTTGTGAAAAAACATTCCAAGCGGATACAAGAAGAAAGCATGTCAGAACTATTCGTATTTTCATTTTTTGTTTTTTTAGCGCGTAAACCGATTTGATTTTAACTGTAATTGGTACTACTATTATGCTTTATGGTCTACAAATATACCATTTTGAACGTTTTGGATGCACATTGAAAACAAATAATACTAATACGATAACGCTTATAAAAAGACTTTAATTGCGTTTCCTTTTGTCTAAAATCAATCTATTGATTCTTATGTCTTTAATTATTTTGTTGAAAATTGGGGTTTAAGAAATTAAAAATAATATTTTTACTTTGATAAAGCATCAAAATACATACAAACACTCTTTTAAAAACCGACATAAAATGCAAATTGGAATTATAGGATTAGGAAAAATGGGCTTTAACCTTGCCCTGAATTTAAAACGAAACCATTATGAAGTAGTCGCACAAGATGTGAATACCGACTTCGTCAAAAAAATGAGTGAGGAAGGTATTACTACCGCGAATACTGCAGCCGAATTATGTCAAAAACTAAATGGTCGAAAAGTGATTTGGTTGATGGTTCCTGCCGGAGAAATTGTAGATGCCGTAATCACATCTTTACTTCCTTTTTTAACCAAAAAAGATATTATTATTGATGGCGGAAACTCTAATTACAAAGAATCCAAACGCCGATATGCCCAACTCAAAGAACTTGATATTGACTTTTTAGATTGCGGCACTTCGGGTGGCACTTCGGGGGCTTTGCATGGCGCTTGTACGATGATTGGCGGAGATCCCGATGTTTTTGAATATGTGGCAGCAGTTTTTAAAGCGATTTCTGTTGAAAACGGACATCTTTATACCGGAGCAGCCGGAAGCGGACATTTTACTAAAATGGTTCACAACGGAATTGAATATGGCATGATGCAATCTATCGCTGAAGGATTTGAAGTGTTTGAACATTCTGAGTTTGATATTGATTTTGAAAAAACAGCTAAATTGTTCAATCACGGTTCTGTGGTTCGCAGTTGGCTGATGGAATTAACCGAAAATGCTTTTTCCAAAGATCCTCATTTAGACAGCATCAAAGGCATTATGCACTCGTCCGGGGAAGGGAAATGGACTCTTGAAACCGCTTTGGATTTAGGCGTACCCACTCCTGTAATTGCCCTTTCGATTATGATGCGTTACCGCTCTCAAATGCAGGATACTTTTTCCGGAAAAGTAGTAGCGGCGCTTCGGAATGAGTTTGGCGGACATGCCGTAGAGAAAAATGAATAGTAGTTTTTCACTGCTGTGAAGCGTTTAAATAATCTCGACTGCGCTCGATTTGACACCATTATCTGATTTTTAATTTATCCCATTCCTGCTGATGTCTCTATTGATTTTAATTGCGAGCATTCTTTTGTTACTTGTTTTAATAGCCGGAGCAAAACTCAATGCTTTTATTTCGTTAATCATTGCTTCTTTTTTTGTTGGCCTTGCCAAAGGAATGCTTTTTCCTTACCTCATCAATTCACTACAACAGGGAATTGGGAGCACGCTGGGTTCCTTGCTATTGATTGTTGCTTTTGGAGTTATACTCGGCAATCTTCTTTCAGATAGTGGGGCGGCACAACGCATCAGTTCAGTAATGATTCGGTCTTTTGGTATTAAAAATATTAAATGGGCGATGGTCATTACAGGCTTTGCCGTAGGGATATCGATGTTTTATAATGCGGGATTTATTATCTTGATTCCAATGGTTTTTGCGGTTGCCAAAAGCACGAAACAACCCATTATTTATCTGGGAATTGCGATGGCTTCTGCCCTATCGATTACGCATGGTTTTTTGCCACCCCATCCCGGACCTACTGCTATTGCTGTGATTTTTAAAGCTGATATTGGCAAAACCTTACTCTACGGATTTTTGATTGCCATTCCGGCTTTAGTGGTTTCGGGGATTGTTTTTCCGGAATTCATCAAGAAAATAAATGCCAATCCACCCAAAGGGTTATTTGAAAGTAAAACATTTGCCGAAGACGAAATGCCTTCCTTTGGTATCAGTTTTCTAACCGCTTTGATTCCTGTTTTGCTGATGGCATTAGCCACACTCAGTGAATTGACATTAGCGGAAACTTCCTCCTTGCGGCAGATGCTTGGGTTTATAGGAAACCCGACCACTTCTATGCTTATCGCCGTTTTGTTTGCCCTTGTTTTTTTAGGAATTAAGCGGGGTCAAAAAATGCAGACCCTTATGGATCAATCGGGAACTGCTCTGGGTTCGGTTACTATGATTGTGCTGATTATTGCCGCTGGCGGTGCCTTCAAACAAGTCCTTATTGACAGCGGAATCGGGAGTGATTTGGCTGTTTTTTTTGAAGCCTCTACCCTTTCTCCACTCGTATTGGGTTGGCTTATTGCCACTATTATTCGGATTGCTTTGGGGTCTGCGACTGTTGCGGGATTAACGGCTGCTGGAATCGTACAACCGCTGGTGGTCAGCTCCGGAATCAGTCCTGAATTGATGGTGCTTTCTATTGGGGCAGGAAGTTTAATGTGTTCTCATGTGAATGATACCGGTTTTTGGATGTTTAAAGAATACTTTGGCATCAGCCTGAAAGACACTTTTAAAACGTGGACTGTGATGGAAACTATTATTGGTGTTATGGGATTAATTGGCGTTTTGGTATTGAATGTATTTATTGGATAAAAGATGAAAAAGAGCTACATCGGGATTGACATTGGCACTACGGCAACAAAGGCGGTTTGTTTTGACAGCGGCGGAAAAGTCCTGCGCCAATTGACGAAAAATTATCCTATGTATCATCCGGAACCCAACTGGAGTGTGCAGAAACCGGGAGAAATTTTATCGGCAGTTTTAGATTGTATTGCGGAAATTACGAGCGGTATTCAACCGGAATTCATCAGTTTTAGTTCGGCGATGCAAAGCATTATGGCGATTGACGCTACCGGAAACCCGCTCACTGATGCTGTTTTATGGGCTGATAATCGCGCTTGTGCTTTAGCTGAAACCCTGAAGAATTCAGCAGCAGGTCGTTCGTTTTATCAAAAGACCGGGATTCCTATTCATCCTTTTTCACCGATGACTAAAATGGATTGGTTCAAAAAGAACGATGCGGTGCTGTGGGCAAAGACTTTTAAATTCATTAGTATCAAAGAATATATTTGGCATCATCTGACGGGAGAATATGTGATTGATTCTTCGATGGCATCGGGGACTGGATTGATGAACATTCATACCTTAGCCTGGGACCGTACGATTTTAAATTATTTGGAACTGGAACAGCAACACCTTTCAGTTATTGTTTCACCAACGCACCAAAGCCAAGGACTTGCAGATGGTTTTCGTTATATCATTGGGGGCGGTGACGGTGCTTTGGCCAATCTAGGCACGGGCGCTATGGCAGAAGGGCGAATGGCATTATCGATTGGGACCAGTGGCGCAGTGCGTTTGCCGGTTTCTGCACCTTATATCGATTTGGAAATGCGGACGCAATGTTATCATGTATTAGACCAACACTATCTAAAATTGGGCGCGGTTAACAATGGCGCTATTGTGTTGCAATGGTTGAAAGAATCTATTTTGAAAACAGACGCATCGTTTGAAACTCTTTTTGAACAAGCCCAAACTGTTCCTGCCGGTTCGGATGGTTTATTATTTGTTCCTTATTTATTGGGCGAAAGAGCTCCCATTTGGGATGCTTCGGCGCAAGGTAGTTTGTTGGGGATTCAGATTAATCATACTCAAGCGCATTTGATTCGGGCTACTTTAGAAGGTATTGTATTGGGGTTGTTTAGTGTCACGGAAATTCTTCTTCCTGATGTTGAGAGCAGAAGCCCAATTACGATTATGGCGAGTGGCGGATTTGGAAAAAGTGACCTTTGGTTGCAAATGGTGGCTGATATTTTCCAGATGAAAGTTGCGGTAGCCGAAACAGTTGAAGCCTCGGCTTGGGGAGCAGTATTGATTGGATTTAAAGCCCTCGGTATTGAACATGCGACAGCAGATACGCCCGAAAAATTCTTCTTCCCCAATGAAAATCATCGATTGGTGTATGAGCACCAATTTGAAAAATTCAAACGGGTTTATCCTTTGTTGAAAACCTTATCCTTATAATGTATCGTAAAAGCGGTGCCAACGGTT
The DNA here is from genome assembly GCF_027474525.2 of Flavobacterium lacustre. Classification (NCBI taxonomy): domain Bacteria; kingdom Pseudomonadati; phylum Bacteroidota; class Flavobacteriia; order Flavobacteriales; family Flavobacteriaceae; genus Flavobacterium; species Flavobacterium lacustre. The sequence goes on along the minus strand of NZ_CP114882.2, from coordinate 1,332,637 downwards.
CTGTCTTTGTGCGTATCATAATGTGCATGGCAATATCGTGAATGCGCATGGCAATATCCTAAATGTGCATAGGAGAATCGCAAATGCGCATGGCAATATCGTGAATGCGCATAGGAGAATCGTAAATGTGCATGGCAATATCCTAAATGTGCATAGGAGAATCGCAAATGCGCATGGCAATATCGTGAATGTGCATAGGAGAATCGTAAATGTGCATGGCAATATCCTAAATGCGCATGGCAATATCCTAAATGTGCATACGAGAATCGTGAAATGCATGCGAATATCGTGAATTGCATACGAGAATCGCGAAATGCATGCGAGAATCGTGAAATGCATACGAGTATCGCGAAATGCATACGAGAATCGTGAATTGCATACGAATATCGTGAAATGCATACGAGAATCGTGAATTGCATGCGAGAATCGTGAAATGCATACGAGTATCGTGAAATGCATGCGAGAATCGTGAAATGCATACGAGAATCTTAACTAAAGGCTCGAGAATCGTAAGTACAGGCAGGAGTATCGCAACTGCAGGCACAAGAATCGTGATGACAGGTAGGAGAATCGCAACTGCAGGCTCGAGAATCGTGATGACAGGCAGGAGAATCGTGACTGCAGGCAGGAGTATCGCAACTGCAGGCACAAGAATCGTGATGACAGGTAGGAGAATCGCAACTGCAGGCACAAGAATCGTGGTTGTGGGTTAGTGTACCCAATGAACTAACGCTCGTATGTACGAAAAGTTCTCGAAGAATTAAAGCCTATTAGATGATTTGTAGGAAAAAATGAATATATTTGAAAATCAATAAAGTCTGATGTCTATCAGACCTATCTACCCAAATAAGGGGTGATATGTCTGACTTTGTCAGACCTATAAACTAGTTAGCTGTAACCTTATAACAGAATCTGATAAAAATGGATATTGACCAAATAATAGACAAAATACATCCACTTTCTTCGTCAGCTAAACTTATGCTCAAAAAAAATGTTGAAGAAGTAAATTTTCCCAAACATAGCATTATCATACGAGCTGACAAGATTGAAAAAAATATCTATTTTATCAAAATAGGAATAGCTCGGACATTTTCTATTATAGACGATGACGAAATTACCTTTTCTTTTGGAAAAGAAGGTGATACAATAGCTTCTTTGAAAAGCTATATAGCCAATCAAAAAGGATATGAAAGCATCGAGCTATTAGAAGATTGTGTTCTTTATAAACTTAACACGGAAAACCTTAAAAATCTATTTAATGAGAATATTGAAATTGCAAATTGGGGTAGAAAGTTCGCAGAAAATGAACTCATAAAAGCAGAAGAAAGACTTATTTCCCGACAACTCGGAACTGCTACTGAACGATATATTGAACTTTTAAAAAACTATCCAGACTTGATTCAAAGAGTTCAACTAGGGTACATCGCTTCATATTTAGGCATAACACAAGTAAGTTTAAGCCGTATTAGAACAAATATAAAATAAGATTCATTTTTTATCATTTGTATAATTTTTCCTCAGACCATATTCAGAACTTTGTCCAAAATTTAGAAAAAATGAATATAACAATAAGAAAATCTGTAGAAAAAGACAGTGAAAAAATTTGGAACATAATGAAAGAATTGGCTGTTTTTGAAAAATACATTGACAGTTTTGCTATAACTCCTGAAATAGTAAAAGAGAGTGGCTTTCGAAAGGATTCACCAGACTTCTATTGTATTGTTGCTGAATACAACGAGCAAATTACGGGAATTCTCGTTTATTATTTTCTACCTTATACAGCACAAAACCGACCAGCAATTTATATGAAAGAACTATATGTTGATGAAAATTATAGAGGTCATAAAATTGGCGAAAAATTAATGTTAGCGCTAAAAGAAGAAGCAATAAAAAATAATTGCGAACAAATAAAATGGACTGTTGCACCCTGGAACGAAGGAGGCAAAAAATTTTATGAAAAATTGGGAGCCAAAGAAAACAACGATTGGCTTAATTATGAATGGAATTTAAAACATAACGCCTAAAAAAATTTAAAATGAAACCCATAACAATTATAAAAGTAACAATAAGTGATATTAACGAATTACAAAAAATTGGGTTGCAAACTTTTAAGGAAACATTTGCAGATTCAAATTCCGAGGAAAACATGAAATCCTATCTCAAAGAAGGTTTCTCAGTTGAAAAATTAACCACAGAACTAAACAATGAAAATTCCGAGTTTTACTTTGCGAAGATTGATAATGAAGTAATAGGCTATTTAAAAGTCAATTTTGGAGAATCGCAAACCGAATTGAAAGACAATAAAGCACTTGAAATTGAGAGAATCTATGTTTCAAAAGAATTTCATGGAAAAAGCATTGGTCAATTACTTTATAGTAAAGCAATCGAAGTTGCTAAACATAAAGGTTCTGAATATGCTTGGTTGGGTGTTTGGGAAGAAAATCCAAGAGCAATCCGGTTTTATGAAAAAAATGGTTTTGTTGCATTTGACAAACACATTTTTAAATTGGGAGACGATGAACAAACAGACATAATGATGAAACTGAAACTAAATTAAAAGGCTACAGCTAACAGCTACTACAACGGATTTGGGCAATTGGTTTAATGGAAAGATGGTTTTGTATTTGGCATGATTTTGCAAATCCGAAAATAGGGCTTAATTTAGTCCCAAACCCGCTGTAGTAGCAGAACGTTATCAGCAAGGCTAAAACCAAAAATATGGACATTGAAGAAGACCAAAAAGTATTTGAAGATAAGATAAAAGAAATCTTTTTTTATTCATCAAGATATGGTGTTTATACAATGTTCAAAGGAAAAACTCCATCTGTAGAATTTGATCCAAAAGAACTTAATAGACTTTGTTTTGAAGGTTTTAAAATTGCCCAAATCAAAATAATTGAAGAACTCAAATTATTGCAAGTAAAATCCAAAAATTACTTTGAAGAAATAAAACAAGCAAAAAGAGAACGTAATAAAGAAGCTGAAAATAATCTAACAAAACAGACAACTATTTTAGATTATCAATCTGATATTTATAGAAATTTAGCTGATACAATCGCTTGGCAGATGTTAAATGGTCAACATTATTTATACAGAAGACTTTACACATATGAAACAGGCAATAAAGACTTACTTGATAAATCTTTTGAATTTGTAATTCAATTTGCTGACGAAATAAATTCTAATCCAGATGCCTTTTGTTTAATTTGTGACATTACGAATAATATCCAATTAGGTGACTGCTTAATCACGGATAAAGATGGAATAAAAATATCAGAAATAAAATCTGGTGAAACTAATTTTAAGGCACTTGATGTCATCAAAGAAAAAGAATTAAAAGAGGAAAACTTTAAGGAAGAAGAATTAGTAGAAGAGTTTGATGAAAAATTTATTAAGCAATTAAAACGGATGCTTAATCAAAATGCAAAAACGGAAAGAGCATCAAAAATAATTAAAGATAATAAAGGTAAAGACCCAAAATATAATGACACAACAGTTCATATTGTTGAAAATGATTTTGAAATAGAAACTTATCTTTCTATAATCACAAATTTAATTAAAAAATTAGATGAAAAAGATTGGGCTTATGATTGCATTGAGGGAATTGTTCATCTTGGAGTCTATAAAAATGACTGGAGAATGCACGGACAATTTACTATGAAATCATTATGCAAAGCTTTTCCTTTCTATGATTTAATGACTGGTAGAGGAGTTACAATTTGTGAGCCTATTTTCTTAAAACCGATAATTGACGAAAATATAATTGATTTAGTTTTAGGGAGGATAAAAATTTATATTGGAATTGATTATGATAAACTTATTGAATTCTCTAACGAACTTGGAGTAAAAGCATCGTGGTCAAGTTCCAAAGAATTACATAAATATTTAGACAATTCAAAATACAATCCAAAGGAAATATTTTCCTTTAAAAACAAAGGAATTAAAATCGAAATTGATGGTAGAGAAGCATTTTTAGGACAAGGCTTCTTTTCAAAAATACTTTTTGATAATATATTACCTTCAACTATGTTAATGAAATATCAGAATACTATTAAAAATATAAATTTTGAAAAAGATAACGGCGAAAAGCCCAGCTGATAACACTTGCTACAAGAGATTTGGGCATTTGGCTTAATTTAAAAAGGATCTTGTATTTGGGAAGTTTAGGCAAATCCGAAGATAAGGCTTAATTTAACCCCAAACCTCTTGTAGCAAGGGAACGTTGGGTGCAATATTAAGAGACCGCATAACCGACAAATTTGCGACTAAAATTTGTAACTTTGCATAGACAATAAAACGAATAAATGGACATAGAAAAATATAACGGACTAATTCAATCAGCCATACAGTATTTCTGGGAAACAAGAAACAAACAGAAAACAGAACAAGGTGACAGAGAAGTAAACGATACAGGCAATAGAAGTGCTGTAACTGGTGGCAAACAATTGAATGGTTTTATCGAATTACTATACAAGGTTGCATTTGACATTGGAATACCTGAAACTTGCATATATACCAAAGGAAACCAATTACCAGGTTATTTTAGACCGACAAAAGATTGGGATATGCTTATCATAACTCCAACAAAAAAACTTATTGCAGTTATTGAACTTAAATCTCAAGTTGGTTCGTTTGGTAACAACTTTAATAACCGAACAGAAGAAGCATTAGGAAGTGCAATTGACTTATGGACTGCTTTTCGTGAAAAAGCATATCCAAATCAATCTGCACCTTGGTTAGGCTATTTGATGATTGTTGAGAAATCTCAAAAATCAACTTCACCAGTTCGAATTTCTGAACCTTATTTTAAGGTATTTGAAGAATTTCATAATACATCTTACATTGACAGGTATCGATTATTTTGTCAAAAATTGATGCTTGAAAGACACTATTCTCAATGCTGTTTATTATGGTCAAAGGATAACTTTGAATATGGTAATGTTGAAGAAAGTATTTCAATAGAAGCATTTCTACACTCTTTCATAGGGCAATTAGCTGGACAACTTCACGAGTTTAACCAATAATGACTATGGAAAGAAGAAACGGGAGAAATCACGGAGAAATTTTTACAAATAAAAATGTCGTTCAATTTATTTTGGACGAAGTAGGTTATTTATCGCAGATTGATTTAAGGAATATAACAATTTTAGAACCTGCTTCAGGTAAAGGAGCATTTGCTACCGAAATAATCAACCGTTTATTCAAATCATCTTCTACATATAATTTTTCATTTATAGATTGTCTTGTCCGTAATTTGACATTTGTAGAGTTAGACAAAAAAGCCTTTTCAAATTTATGCAATGATATTGATGAATTGATTTTTCAATTAACTAATCAAAAAAATAATGTGAGTTCTAAAATTTGTGTAAACACAAATTTTTTAACTCACGATTTTAATTTAAAATACGATTGTGTAGTTGGAAATCCTCCATACATACGTCACGAAATAATACCCGAATTTGAGAAAGAAATTTACAGACAAAAATTCAACACATTTAAATACAGGGCAGATTTATACATACCATTCTATGAAAATTCACTTCGGTTATTAAAGCCAAATGGGTTACTGTCTTTTATTTGCTCAAACAGATGGTTATACAATCAATATGGTAAAATTTTAAGAGAACAGATTTCAACTAATTACAATCTCAAAAAGATTTTAAATATTGAAAAATCATCCCCATTTGATGAAACAGTTACGGCATATCCTTGTATTACAACCATTCAAAACAATACAAAATCCGAAAAGGTTCTTTTCTGTGAAGACAATTCAAAAACAATTGATTTTAGTAATATTCAATTTACACAAGTAGAAAATCCAAAAACTTATTCTTGGCAAAACTTATTCTTGCATTATAATATAAATGATATTGCATTAGTTGGAGTTGAAGAACAAGGTTTTGAAATAGGTATTGGTGTTGCAACTGGTGCCGACAAAATATTTATAAAGAAAGGGAAAGAGCTTAACGGAATAGAAAAGAGTAGAATATTGCCATTAGTTAAATCATCAGATTTAAAAAATAACACATTCAGTTGGAATGAAAATTATTTAATAAATCCATATGACAAAGATGGGCTTTGTGATTTGGAATTATACCCTCATTTACAAACTTATTTTAATGACAACAAAGACACTTTACTAAAAAGACACACCGCAAAAAAAACACCTAATAAATGGTATAAAACTATTGACAGAATAAAACCTGAATTACTTGCAAAACCAAAACTCTTGTTGCCTGATTTGACAGGAAACAAATTCCTATTTATAGATGAAGGAAATTATTATCCTCACCACAACATCTATTACATAACAGCAGAAAACATTTCATCCCTAAAAATATTGGGAAGTATTTTAATGTCCGACTTTATCAAATACCAAATGTCACAAATCGGAATTAGAATGAATGGTGGACTTCCAAGATTTCAATCGCAGGTATTAAAACAACTAAAAATACCTAACATCAGACAGTTAAGTCCAAGTGACAAAGCCGAATTAATAACGGCATACGACAACCAAAATTTAGACAACACAAATCGGATAATAAAGAAATACTGCACCCAACATGGGTTTGGCAAAAGTGGGGCTTTAGTGCTAGGCTGAACTTTTGTACTTTCTATTAGCATTTGTACTAAATTTGAACTTTAGTGCTTTCTACACCCCACCTTCGCCAAGCCCAAAAACGTTAGTAGGGATGCCAAAAAACGAATATGAAGAAATTTTCAATTTACGAACCAAATCCGCTTTATCCAAGTCGTACTTTGATATTGTACTCTATTATTATAGTTCTATTCGCTTCTGCAATAATTACTCAGAAAATATACGGCACACATGAAAATATTATTTTTCAAACTTTAATCTATTTAGCTGGTGGAGTATTTATATTTGGATTACTGATTTCATTTTTTGGAATGGGAAAAACTAAACCTCTATATGGCAAAATCATAGGTTACATAAATTTCACAAAAGAAGAAATAACTATTGGACAAAAAGTAATTGAAATTACTAAAATCAAAAAAATAGAATTTGAAGGCGTCGATTGGTTAGGTTTATACGAAGGTTATCAGACATTCTCGTTTGAAAACAAATTATCGAACGGAACTAAAAACTGGATTATAATTAACACTGAAAGTTCAGTCATAAAAGTTAGATTTCAAAAAAATGAAGGCTGCGAACTATCAGAATTAAAGGAAGAGTTTATGGAATATTATAAACTAGGAAAAATTAGTTATTTACAGTTAATCGATAATCTTTGTATAAACTCAACAGAAGAACAAAAAGAATTGAAATCTAGAAAATTGTAACGGCACCACTACTAACAGCCGTTTGGCTAGATTGGGGTTTTAGGCTGAATTTAAAGATGGTTTTGTGTCAGCAAAATTTGTGTTTAACCGAAAAATCCCGCATCTTTATTCCCCAACCTCGCCAAGCGCCAGAACGTTGGCAGTAATTATGAGAAAACCCTACTTAAATATAATATTTTTTTTATTCTGGACAGGATTTACTCTTGCCCAAGATAATATGCAAATTGTTGATTACAATAATCTATTAAAATACAAAGTCGATGAAAATAGATTTGAATTTGGTTGGCTGAAAAATGTTTTTAGTGGTATTCCTTGTTTTAGAGATTACACAAAAAACGATGCAGAAATGCAACTCATTGATTCGAAAAGTGATTCAATAATTTATAAATCAACTAAACCCGAAAGAAACGGATTAGAAATAATAACCAAAGAAATATTTTTAGATAAAAAAACACGAAAATTTCAAATTACAGGACAAATAACTGGAGGTTGGGAAAGTGTAATACCAATGGAATTTGAAATATATATTGGACATAGAAATGATACCATATCAAATATAACTTTATCACCAAACTTACATGGCGATGTTTATTATAATGGGAAAAAAGTTGATACAACAATTGTAGTAGATGTTGTTCCTGCATTTTACTTGAGTGATATTAAAAAATTTGAGGCTTATCGAGGAGAAAAAAACCTGATTAATTCTAAATACAAAGAAATGCTTTTTAACATTGAAGCAATAATTGACGAGAAAAGTGTCTTGGTTTTTGGATTGTCATCTAGATATGCTGAAATATTTGAAATTGGTAAATTATTAAAATAACTACTGCCAACAGGCGTTTGGCAAGATTGCGAATTTTGTAGTAAATTCACGTTTAAATTTCGCAAGAAATTTTATCTTTGATAGAAAATAATCGGTTCCGAAGTTCGCAACCTCGCCAAGCGCCGGAACGTTATGTGCCATTGGCGTAACGCGTAAAAGATACTTAAATCAAAAAAAATATGGAAATCGAAAAAAAGCATTTATTTAAAAAAGCATTTACTTTTGCTTTTTTTTTCTCAATAATTGGAGCGTTTTTAAAAATTAATCACACAGAAAACTCATCTGTTTTTCTAATTATTGCAATAATTTCAACTTTAATCTACATTATTATTGGGATTTACGAAGTGAATAATTCAACAAGAATAAAAAGTAATGAAAAAGTAATGTGGACAATCGGATTTATAAGCTTTAGTTTTTTTGTTGGAACATATTATTTTATCAGCGGAAGAAAAAACATCGTTTAGAAAAAATAATAAAACTTTGAAATTGAAGCAATTGATAATAAATAAAAAACCGAACGGCTAACCGCTACTACAACGGATTTGGGTAATTGGCTTAATGGAAAGTTGACATTTTAATATATCCCCAACCCAAACTAAAAAAAACAGCGCAGTACTTTGCAGTACTGCGCTGTTTGTATTTTATGTTAATGGTTCTAATTCTTTATGATTTTTAGGTTTTGGGTACCGAAAGTGTTTTCTACTCTCAGGAAATACATCCCAGTTTTGAACGCACTCATGTCTATATTATGAGAGGCCGGAACGGTATCCTGAACAAGGGTACGTCCTAGAATATCGGTAACACTAATCTTGTTTTGGGCGTCTAATAATTCTATGTGTAATACATTCTGCACCGGGTTTGGGAAGAAGAATTGTTTGGGTTTTGTTTGGGTGTCAATCCCCAATGAACAACTATTTCCTACTACATATGAAAAATATTTTGTCACGGATAATCCGCCGGCATACGCAAATTTACAGGCGTAGCTAATGGTAGTCCCTGAGATTTGACTGTTGATGGTTTTGGTAAATTCTTTGCCGGAAACATTTGTCATTTGGGTTTCAGTAAATGGCGATTGTTTCCAGAGGTAAGCGACCACTCCGTCTTTGGCATCAAGCAATTCAAAATTAATTTTAACATCGGTTCCCGTGGTTACAAACGCGTATTTGTACCCTACAGCAAAGGAACCTTGTGACGCATCGCTGGCCGTTCCGGCGCATTCGGTATTGGTGTTTGCCGATGTAGTGGCGGTGCGTGTAATTGGATTATTGGCGTAAGCGTTATTGGCCAAATCAGTTGCTGAAATGGTAAATGTGTAGCTTGTACTTGGCGCCAAAGCGGTAATGATAAGCGATTTTTGCACTCCGGAAGCGGTTGATGTTGACGTTGTATTTGCACCATAGCCCACATTGTAGACTACTGTTCCGGAATTATCGGTTGCATTCAACAGTAACTCTACCGAAGAGGCGGTCACAGCACCAATAGTGGCCGTGAAATTAACAGGCGCCTGGGTATCATTGGTCGTTCCGCTGCAATTGGTTCCCACTACATATTTCATGTATTTTGTTACTGATAATCCGCCGGCATAGGCAAACTTACAGGCGTAACTTAGTGTGGTTCCGGGAGTTTGTCCGTTGAGTTTTGCGGTGAATATGCGTCCTGATACGTTTGTCATGGCGGTTTCACCAAAAGGGGTTTCTTTCCATAGATAAGCAATCACGCCAGATTTCTCATCGAGCATTTCAAAAGTGATATTGACCTCGGTGCCTACGGTTTCGAAAGTCGCTTTATAACCCACAGAAAACGAACCTTGTGTTGCTGTAGTTGACGTTTCGGTACACGACATTAAGGGCGCAATAGTCACATTTACCGTTTGGGATGTGCTTTGAGCGCCACCATCATCTGTGGCTTTTGCCGTCAAGGCATAGGTTGCTGCCGAAGGATTCCATGTTGCCGTATAGGGTTCGGTCGTATCTGAACTGATTAAGGTTGTGTTTTCATAGAAATCCACTTTTTGAATCGTTCCGTCAAAATCACTAGCGTTTGCCGTAATGGTAATTGGTTTTCCCTCTGTAAATGTTGCTCCATCCGCCGGTGTAATCAGGGAAACTGTTGGAGATGCATTGGCTGTACTGGTTACTAGTACTAATAATTCGGCTTCATCTGTGCGCAAATCAGTATTGGTAACGGTCAATTTTAAGCTGTAGGTTCCTTCCACTAATCCGCTAATCACAGGTTGCGCGCTCGCTGCATCAGAAAACAGCACCTTAGTAGGTCCGTAATTTTGTGTCCACTGATAGGTCAATGTTTTCCCTGCTGATTCGGTACTTGCTGAACCGTCTAATGTTGCTGTTGTTGTAGGCAGAAGCACTTTTAATTTGCTGCCTGAAACGGCGGTTGGGTAACTATTGCTTATGTCTCCTGTGCGGGAAAATGTCATTTTGCCAAAATTAAATTCACCACTTGAAAAGGCGATTCGCAGGATGTGTTCTCCTGGTGTAAGCTGGATATTAGGTACTGTTTTGGTCGCCCAAACATCCCAAGAAGTGGTAGAAGTAGATGGCACTGTTATGGCTGACGAAATACTTTTTCCGTCTAGTTCTAACTGAAACGGTCCGCCACCTGCTGCGTTTCCGGAGGCATATCTAAAAGCAAAGGAATAGGTTCCCGCCTGTGTTACATTCACGGTATATTCTAACCATTCGCTCTTAGCGATAAAGCCCACTATAGCGCCTTCGGTTGCATTACTGGTTGCATCAACGGATTCGTCCATTCTGAAATCACCGGAATTGCTCGCAGTTACATCGAGATAGGCAATATTTTGTCCTTTTCCGCCTTCAAAAATATCATATTTTCCTGCTTCGATGGTTCCCGGAATAGCCGAAGGAGTTCCGCCGTATGGCATTTGGTTTCCAACTTGTACTTCGACACTATTGGTGGTATTGAATGCTTCGCCTTCGTATACTTTGGCATAAAAAGAATGCATTCCTAAGGTTAGATTTGCAGCATTCCATGTAAAAGGTGCTGTTGTATCGCTTCCCAGAACAACGGTTCCGTCCATGAATTCTACTTTGGTTGGTGTCCCATCTGAAGCCACAACATCAAGATTCACACTGCCATTGACATACGCCTGCTGGAAAGAAGCGGTTAAAACTCCTTTTATTTTGATGTCTTTGCTGGTAACCATTTTGTGTGCAGGAACTTCTAATTGATAGCCTGTAGAAAAAGTTACGGTCAGCGGCGTATCCGAATAATTGTGGGCCACATAGGTCGTTATTCCATTTTGTGTAAACGCCGCGGCTATTGGATTGTCTGCCGTAATAGTAGCATCTACTCGTCCTAACGCATTCATGGCGTGTAACCAATGATAGGTTTGGGCATCCGAAACACCGAATTTTAATTCTCGGTTTGGATTTGAATTGTACATTTCAATCGCTTTTGCAGGATCGATAAACGCGAGGTATTCCCACATGATATCGTGCCATAAATTTGGATTTACCTGATTGCTGGTAATTCCGGTATTGGCTTTTATTTCGTTCCAAAGTTTAGTAACATAAGCCGTATCCTGTCCTAAATAAAAAGATCCCCCGTGAATAGGATACATTTCAATTCCGTAAGAAGCTGCAATATCACTGGTCCAGAAAGTACCGTTATCGATGCTGTTTCCCCAAACACGAGAAACTAAACTGTATTGTTGATTCACCGGAAAATTACGGTCTTTGGTGTCTAACCAATATTCATCAATCGCGGTTTGCTCTGTGGTGTAGAGGTAAATTCCTAAATCCCGAATGGCTTTATTACCGGTCACTTCCCCCCAATGAATCAATGAAGAGTTGAACTGCATGCTCTCTGAAGTTGATTCCTGATCGTTCCCCTGTGGAAAAGTAGCGAAACCATTTGCCCAACAATGTCCTGCATACGGACTGAAGTTTCGCAGGTACGGAAACAAGGTATCGTTTCTATCGGTTGTAGCGGCATCGCGCACCAGTAAATTAATCATATCACCCCATTGGGCAGCCCATCCCGGTTGGTATTGTTCTAAAAAAGAAGCGGCATGTATGAAATATCCCCAATGAAAATGGTGGTCGTTTATATTGCTGTCTTGTCCGTGTCCGGCAGGATATCCCAATAAAGCAGACCAAGTGGTGTTGTAGTAAAACAAGAATGCCACTTCTCCGCTATCGGCTTTCAACCAGTCTTCGAGTCGTTCCTTGATGGTCGCCAGCATTTTATCACGGGCAACTGTATTCCCCATTTCATCGGCAATTCGGGCAGTTTGAATCAGACGGTTCATCACTTGACCTTCGTTATACGAATCCGTCCAAGTTTCTAAAGCATCATTTTCGATAGCCGTAATTTTTTCTTTTAAAGCTGTAGGTGTAAATCCGGTGCTGTAATTATCGACATAAGGCAATGTAGGCAGAATTCCGTGAAATTTATTTTCGACACTGAAACTGTTTCCCGCCAATGTCTTCATTTCACCCCGAACAGTCGCATAATTGTATTTGTCCGGTGCTGGAGAATTTGTTGCCAGATTAGCCCATTGGTGCGGTAATAATCCTAGTAACATATTGGTTTCGGTTCCTTCTTTTACATCGGTTGTTACATTGAAATCGGTTATCACCACCGCTGTGTTTTCATTATACGTAAAGCTTGACGTTGTAGTCGTTGGAAAAACGTAAGCATATTTCTTGTATTCATTGGCAACCGTAGTTACGTTTGGCGCCGTAAGCGGAAGAAATGCCATCGACCAATAATTTTTTCCGTTTAATGTTGATGTATAAACTCCTCCGTTTTGTGTCCAAGTACTTCCCACTGGGGCGTAAACTGCAAAGTCTGCTCCGTTTTTAGCATTTGTAATTATCAACAGTTCGTTGTCTATTGTGACTGTACCCGAAGTTACCGTTACTTGTGCTTCGTCGGTCGTTTTTTTGGTAAAATATAAAAAGGGCATTGCGATTCCTGCGGTTGCCTGAAAATTATGTGTTCCGTCATTCCAATCCATCGTTACGGTCCAATCCGAATAATCTGAAACCGTAGTTTTGGAGGCATTCATTCCTTTCACGCTCATGGTCACGGGCAGCATGTCATCAATAACACCACTTGGAATGTAACTCACCACCAATCCGTTTGTGGCCGTTTTTAAAGTATAAGGATAGGTAAAAAGGTTACTGGCTTGGGTTTCTTTGACTAATTTTGACCACCAATCATTGGTAGGAATAGGTTTTCCGACTGCTGCTCCACTCAAATTAGGAGAACCGGAAGGGAATCCATTTCGTCCTGCGCTGTCTGTCCCCGGAAATGTTTTGGTATATCCGCCACTCCCCACCGAAACAAACTGTGCATTAGTGCTAACGGCAAATAAAACGGTTATTAAAAATAATATGACTGTAAGCTTGCTGTTTCTGCTTCTTGGTTTTTTCATGTAACTATTGATCATATAAATATTAGATTTGGTTGGAATCAAATTTAATATTTTAGCTTGGTACGCTTTTAATTGAAAATCATACAAAAACTATACGCCTTCATTATTCGTTCAACAGTTCCTTATAAAATTGCTTTTGTGGAGTAAAAAACAGGAAGGTAAATTGGTTTTTTATCCTTATTAAATGCATTTGTTGTGGTAATGTAGGGGCAACTACTACGATTTCGTTTCGTTTTAACCGTAGTAATAATCAAAATGGCTGTTTTTTAACGAATGGAATGCAGCGTATGCCATAAATAATTATGTAGAGATGTAGTGAGATTGTTTGGGGTCTCGGTTTAGCCTCTTGTATTTTGAAGGATTTAAAAACAAAAAACCTCGAAAATCATTGTGTTTTCGAGGTTTTAAAGTGTACATCAGCAGAGAGGAAGGGATTTGTAACTGCTCCGCACCCTCTTATTTTTATTGACTTCTTATATTGCTCTCAATCAAAGTGCCCCGAATTGTACCCCTATCAGTTTAATTCGTTTTATACCCTTTTGATATAGCTAAGATACAAAATTCTACTTTGATTTGAAAGACTTAATTAAAGATAATCGTACTATTTATTGAACTGGTTACTTGTAGTTATACCGGATTAGGCTAATCGTTGATTGATTTTGCTATCCTACAATGCATCTCAAAATATGCTCCATTTGAAGACCTGAATACTTGCAGAACTCCTCAATTGAAATCAATTGATGGGGTTCTTTGTTAAGATCCTTTTTGATTTTATTTAAATACAATCTTCCTTGTCGATATGTCTTTCCTGTGATGTTTTGTACATCTTTTGGATACACACATGCTCTGACTTGTTTTTGTTTCATTTTATGCTTTTTAATACACTATCCATAGCTTTGGTATACTGTTGCTATATAGTTGCTATTGGAATCTATGCTGCTCTAAATTACAATAATAACAAAGTTATTCAAAGCGGGTTGTACTATTATTGACTAAAATAGCCCTTTTAGTACCTCTTTGTACCTAGACGTTTTGATATCAGGACCTAAACTTGAAAATTTGCCTCAGAATCAATCTAAAGCTGTTGCAACACGAAGGTGATTTAGAGTATTTATTAATCTAAATTTTTAGGAATTATGGCAAGACAGAAAGGCATAATTAAATTGAAAGGTACTATCGGAGATATTACTTTTTACAAAACGAAAGACGGCCATTTGGCCAGAGAAAAGGGCGGCATTGATGCGAGCCGAATTGCTAGCGATCCCGCGTTTCAAAGAACCCGTGAAAACGGTTCTGAATTTGGCCGAGCCGGTAAGGCTGGGAAAACGTTGCGAACCGCGCTCCGAACTTTGCTTTTGAATTCTGCAGACAGCAGAATGGTGAGCCGTTTAACCCAGGCTATGGTTAAAGTGATCCAAGCTGATATGACCAACGAAAGAGGATTGCGTAATGTAATTGATGGGGAAGCAGAATTGCTTGCCGGTTTTGAGTTCAACATTGGCGGTAAGCTTGGAACCACATTGTTTGCCCCTTTTGAGGTGGCAATCGATCGTGTTTTAGGAACTATTACTGTTGACCTTGTTGAGTTCATTCCAGCGAATATGATTGCAGCACCATCAGGAACCACGCATTTCAAAATCATTTCAGCAGGAACGGAAATTGATTTTGAAGCTGAAACTTTTGTAGTTTCAAGTTCCGAAACGGATATTCTTCCATGGGATTCCAATCCAACTGTGGCAATAAGTCATAGTAATCCCGTAACACCAAACAGTGTTAGTCCCTTGTTTTTGGCTCTTGGAGTTGAATTTTACCAAGAAGTAAATGGCAGAATGTATCCGTTGAAAAACGGCTCTTACAATCCATTGTCATTGGTTCAGGTGAGCGGATTGTAATATGGTCCTGGTCTTGAACAGAATGTATTTTCCCGAGGGAACGCAAGGGATATTAGAATGGAACGGCAACCTAGTTTGTTATACCATCGAATTGCCCTGGTTGGATAACCAAAGGCGTATTTCCTGTGTTCCCGAAGGCGAATATATTTTGCAAAAGCGGTTTAGTCCAAAGTTTCAATGGCACTTGCATCTACAAGATATTCCAGGACGCGATTTAATATTAATCCATCCTGCCAATGATGCCAAAAAAGAACTTTTGGGCTGTATTGCTCCAGTAACCCAACACACCTGTATAGGAAAAGGCAGTTGTTCCCGAAAAGCATTAACCAAATTGAAAACACTAGTTTATGCTGCAATAGAACGCCATGAAGAAGTAAAAATAAGAATCCAATCTAAATCCTCCGACTCCCATCAGGAAGACAAGGTTTAAACAACTAGTTACATTATGAATATCGTTCAAAGAATACAAGCACCCACCCCAAAGTTTTTTCGGGTTTTGAGAAGTATCGGATTGGCTTTGTTGGCCATCAGTGGTAGTTTGATTGCTGCTCCAGTGGCTTTACCGGTGGCCGTGGTTAGTGTTGCGGGTTATGCTGCAGTAGCCGGAGGAGTCATTTCGGCCATTAGCCAAATAACGGTAGATGATGAGGCCAACCGAGAACAGGCAATTGTGAATCGGATGGAAAAAGACAATCAAAATTTACCGCGTGATGGAATCAAATAACACGATCCAATTTGGAACCGCCTCCGGAACTTTATTGAGTATTGTACCCAATATTGTTTCTGAAGATATTGTAAAAACCATTATCTTAGCAGTCGTTGGAGCGATCATCAGTTTTAGTGTTTCACTCCTTTTAAAATGGTTGACAAAATCGAAACATAAATAGTCCGGTTATGATTGGTAACCTTTTCCGGATTAATTAAAGAAGCCTGGTTCGTTTGAATCAGGCTTTTTTTGTTCAATACATTTGAATAATAATCTTCCCTAACATTTCATTTTTTGCAATACCGACTCAAAATCACTTTTCTCATTTCATTGATCAAAAATATATTTTTTTGGAATTGATTTTCTTGCCGTTCCAGTAACCTCAACGCCTGGACTTGTTTAAGATGCTCTTCATGTTCCTGCAGCATCCATTTTACTTTTGAATTAAACTCTTTTTTGAATTCGTGAATCCGTAAAAATGGAATCACGGACCCAATTAGCGATTGGTGCCAGAAGTTGGCTTTCCAAAGGCTATACGCCAGCCAGTACACCGTTTCGGTATCTTCTTCGTTTTGAAACAGGATTACAAAACTGTTAGTAAAAGGCTCTTTTTGAGGCTTTCCGCTGTTTAATCCTTTGTTTAGGATGTAGATGCTATTCCCTTTATAAACAGCGTCTTTTCGGTGGGTTTTAATGATAAAATCGGGCATGGCTTCGGCTTTAAATTAGGTGCCTCGCTTTGCTCGGCACCGCATAATTTTTAAAAGAAAAAAAGAAAAAAAAGAAAGTCGCCTCTACAGTGGAGGTTTTAAAAAATCAAGTTTTTTTGAAAAAATACTACCCGGCTTATCATCGAAAAGGTGTTGATAATCGGAGATTGGTTAAAAAAAAGAACTTGAAATGAATACAGGTTAAAGGGTGGAGATTTTTTCAAAAACCCGGAGGGCTTGAACTTGCATTTTTTAAAAACCGGAACTTAACTTTACTTTCTTTTTATTTATTTTTTTTCGGAGCAGGGAGCTGTTTGGTAATCTTTTTCAGGGGATTTTCTGGATTACTGGAGGCAATAAACACCCCCAAGCACCACAAGGAATGGAGCTAAAATGTAGCGTTAGCGGAATTATAGCGGAATGAATGAGGAGCGCCGTGGCGGGGTTGCGGCAATCGAACAGCCACCGCAGGACGGGAACGGAGCGAAGTTTACGAAGAGGAGTGTAGTACTGCGAGCGTGAAACGGCGGGTTAAAAAATGAAACTTAGCCTTTGGCGTTCCTTGATTTAGGGCAAAGTGCTAACGGAGCCAAACCCGATGGCTGTGCGAGTTAGCAACCGCTGAAAAAACAAGGGGCGGCAGACCTAATACTGCTGGAATGTAGAGAAAGGAAAGAGAGCGCTTTCAGCGGAATGCAATGGAGCGTTAAGCAAACGAATGACTGTACCGAAATGAAGCGGTATTATGGATGCACTAGCCCCGACGAACGCAGGGTAGAGAACGTGTGAAGATGAGGAACGAGGTAGCGCAAAAAAACAGTTGCTTATTTTCAAGCTGCTGTTTTTTTTGTGGCTGCATCGTGTCTGCGGAACGGAGGGAGGAGGCTTTTTTGCCGACGACTGACTGGAGCTGCCGAACGGAACAAAGAGAACGACCGAAGTGAGACCGCTTGATTGCCCGTGTTGCTAGTAACGAGAATATTGTTTAGAATATAGTGTTATTTTTTATTTTGCTGTAAAAATGTAATGGAAGTAATAAAGCTTGTTAATGAAATATTTAGCCAAAATTGCCAATTGGTTTTATCGAAAAAAGTGATTATTAATGCAATAATTGTAAATGTGATTAACGCTATAAAGGCCGTTAGATATTTTTTATTATTTTTGATTTTATTGATTCGCTCCATCCTATTCTTTTTTCGAAAAACTCCAACACCACATTTTGTAATATTACTATTAGTTTTGTCATAGACAGCCCAACCAATAGAATCTGTTCCTAAATCAAGTCCTAAAATTTGTTTCATTTGTATTTTATATTTAAAGATTGTTATTAACGAAATGAAGAGGTACATTTATAAGTAAATGAAATAGGACTAGATTTCATATGTCATTTTCGGCTTGTACCTTTTTATGTCTAGCTTGATATTAAATGATTTTGAATTTATGTAATTTTCATGCGAGACGCCAGTTAAAATTAAGAAATTAATTCAATGGTTTTTTTCCAATAGAAAAGCGCTTCTCCTTTTGCAACAAACTTTAATTTTTTGTTTAGAAAGTTATAATCAGGATGTTGAATTAATGTTAGATGTTCTGAATTTTTATCGTTAAAGCGGATGATCTTACTTTTTGATTTAGATAAAACATTTGCTGCAAGAAAAGCGGCTTTTGCACTTGCTAATTGTGCATCCTCTATCCTAAACGCTCCACTGTAAACAAAATGATTGAATTGATTGATACCTCTTATTAATTCTGCATAATTATTTTTATCCTTTTCATTAAGCTGATTTTCTCTCTTTGCTATTAATAAACTGGTTTCAATAATGTCGTTCAAAATAGTTTCGATTGAATTAATTTTTTGTTTTTTTCTATATTCTATTTCTTTCAGCGCTATTGCCATAAAGGAAGTTTCAAACACTTCAAAATCATCTATGTAATCAAATAAACATCCTATATCAAAGAGTTGTTTGATAATCTCTTTTTCTTTGTCTTTACCGTACAAAATACCTGTTGTGTTGGGTGCATAAGCCGTTAATTTATCTCCAGCTATGGCATTAATATCAGGAACTAAAACGGTTATTTCTTCGTTTATGTGTAGGAGCCAATCTGTTTTTATTGGAACTTCAATTAATTTCGGATAATGATTTTCTGAAAACAAAATATCCAAAAGTATCTCTCTTTCCGGATTGTTTACTTTTTCATTTTCTTTTGATAATGTAGGTACAGCCGATTTGTATTTGAAGCTATAATGTGCTTTTGGAATACCTTCATTGTAACTTCGTTTTTCATCTAAAGTACAACTCAAAAAGGTTTCCTCTTTTAGAATTATTGAAAGATACTTTTCGATTTCCTCTTTTGTTATTCCTGGATTTACAATGATATCTATATCAACTGAAAAACGACTTGGATTTTCTAAAAGCAATATTAAACTCGTTCCCCCTTTGAAAATAAAATCAAGTTTCGATAATTTAAGCTGTTCGAGCAAATACAAAGCATAAATCATACTTTCCATTATGCTTGGGTCTTTTTTTGAAACCAACATTCTTTTTTGTTCGATCCAATCCTTTGAGAGTGATTTTTTATCTATCATTTAGTAAACGTGTTTTTAATATCTGTTTTGGTTTCTAAAAACTCCATTAGTTCCTTTTTTTTATTTCTTCTGGAGGCATAACTTAACATTTTAGAAAAATCTAAAATGTATTTTATGTGTGCTTTATTAAAAATGTGAACTAATTCGGTTCCTTGATAGGTGCTGAATAGATTTTTATTGGAATAAATATCGACCAAAAGTTTTTCTAAAGTTGTCGTTGTTGTTTTTGAAATCAACTGTGTAGGCGATTTTGTAACTAATGATTGCACAATTATTGCATTTTCTAAAGGCGCTATATAATGCTGTATTTCTTTTTCACTTGGTAGAAAGAAAAGATTCTTATGTCCCTCATTTTTTAAGAAATTAAAAACTAATTCTATTGCTTCATTCTCCACTTCAATGATTATTAATGCTTTATTTGGAATGTGCAGCATCAATTCATTTACTATATTCGTGTTCCAAATACAGCCTTTTAGCATTGGAAACTGTCTGGAAATAGCATTAAATATTTTTTCTTCTTTTGCAGAAATAGCAGGATAAAATTCCGATTTACTCGAAAGCGTATATACACTTCTTGCTACAGTATTGATTACTTTTAACTGTTTTAAATTGTATATTCTCCAACGGAAAGTAGTTTCTTTTAACTCTTTATCGAATTGCAAATAAAAGGTGTACAATTCCCCTCTCGAGAACGTTTCATAGTCCTTGAAAAATAAGTTTAGTTCTTTTATTTTAAATGATTTGTCCAATACTTTTATTTTAGAGATATGCAAATGTAATTAAAAACTAATACTAGACAAAATATTTAGTTTAGTGTCTAATGTTTGATAACTAATTTTAGACAGTTATATGGGTTTAGTGGCAAATATTAAAAAAACTATTTAAAAAAAGCAATAAAAACACAATCTCAAAATATCAACAAATACAATACGTCAAATAATTACTAAAAGTTTAAAGATAGACCCTAAAAATTGAGGTTTATCTTGCTGAGAAAGGTAATTAGGCTTCTCTCTACTATAAAACCAAAAAAAGTAAGATTACTGAATAGAATAGTTGTACCGAAAAGAATTTTGAAACTATTTATCTTCAAGGGTTACATTTTTGTCTTTTCAGTATTAATAAAAAAGAACAAATACTATGGTAAAAATATTCAAACTACAAAAGTTAATTCCTTGTATATCTTGACATTCAGCTTTAAATTATGTGCTTTTGTAGAATTCAACAATCAAATTAATTACAAAAAAACTTAACTTAATGTGTAGTTTTTATTTGTATATCCTCTCTTTTACATAAAAAACATAACTTTTATATAACATCCAAAAAATGGAATCCATAAATGAATTTTTAATTTTGTAAATTAGAAATTTTAGGAAATGAAAAAACAATTTTTTATATTAATTATTGCCTTTGCCAGCAATACTTTAACAGCACAAACAATAACTTTTCCTGATGCTATTTTTAAAGTAAAATTATTGGAATCAAATGCTAGTTCTACAATTGCGCAAAATTTATCCGGAGATTACATTGCAATTGATAGTAATAAAAATGGGGAAATTGAAATTACTGAGGCCTTACAAGTAGGCTATTTAGACTTAGAAAACTCTTCTATTAGCTCATTAATAGGTATTGAAAACTTCACAAATCTTGTTTCTTTAAAATGCAGTAACAATCAAATTAGCAATTTAGACATTAGTAAATTAACAATACTAACTGATTTGAATTGCGACAATAATATATTAAACACACTTCTAATTCAAGGCGCAAACAATCTACAAAATATATACTGTCAATCAAATGAACTGACTACACTAAATGCTAATGATTTAAGCAACCTACTAACTGTAGATTGCAGCGACAATAAATTGGTGTCATTAAATTTGAACAATCTGAATAATCTTCAATCTTTAACTTGCAATAGCAATACCATATCATCATTATATCTAGATGATTTGATTAGTCTGCTTACACTTGAATGCAGCAGAAATACTCTTAAATCACTAGAATTAAAAAAGTTAACAAATATCACAAGTTTAAATTGTAATTTTAATCAACTCTCTTCTTTAGATGTAAGTACACTAAAAGATCTTACCAACTTAAACTGTGCTAATAATCAATTAACATTCCTAACAATTGATGGATTAGTAAACCTTTCTAATTTAAATTGCAATAATAATCAACTAACAGCATTAAACACAACCAGTTTAACAGCTATTTCTTATTTGTACTGTACTACCAATAATTTAGAATCATTACTCGTTCAAAGCCTGATGAACCTAAAAGTTTTGGATTTTACAAATAATAAAATTACAACTTTAAACATCAACGGATTGACCAATCTTACTTATTTGTATTGTAACAATAATGAACTTGTTTCCTTAGATGCAACTAACCAAACCGGATTGCAATTTTTATTTGTTGCTAACAATCAACTGGAAAGTCTTTTTATAAAAAATGGTAGCACTGAAGGTTCCCTGCTTATTTCAGGAAATACAAATCTAAGTTATATCTGTGCCGATGAATCAGAGATAGAGTATGTTCAGGATGAAATTTCGAATAATGGCTACACCAATTGTTTTGTAAATAATTATTGTTCCTTTGTTCCAGGAGGAAATTATTATACTATTGAAGGTAAAAACAAACTAGACTACAACACTAATGGTTGTGATGCTTTGGATGGTAACTTTCCAAATCTTAAATTAGCCATTACTGATGACGTGACAACAATAGGAATTGTTCCGGATTTGACAGGCACTTATTCTCATGGAGTAAAAGAAGGTACTTACACCATATCACCTGTACTAGAAAATCCAACTTATTACACTATCTCTCCAGCCAGCCAGTCAGCTACTTTTCCTGATGTTGTAAGTCCTTTTTCTGCTTCTTTTTGTATCCTACCAAATGGCAGCCATACTGATTTAGAGATTACACTTTTGCCCTTAAACAATGCTACAAGCAATCATGACTGCACGTATAAAGCTATCTACAAAAACAAAGGAACTGTAACACAATCCGGAATAATAAATCTAACTTTTGATGCTAATGCTTTAAATTTAGTAACTACCAATCCAAGCTTTTCCTCTCAAAGCAACAGTAATTTGAATTGGAATTTTACAAATTTACAACCACAAGAAACTCGAACTATTATAGTAACTTTTACAGTCAAGCCTTCTGTAAATGACGGACATCTATTAAGCTATAAATCACTCATAACAAATACCTTAGACGAAACACCTAATGATAATAGTGCAGATTTGATTCAAACTGTAGTGACCGATTCAAATTCAAATGATAAAATATGTTTAGAAGGCAGAACCATTTCACCAATAAAAGTGGGAGACTATTTGCATTATATGATTCGTTTTGAAAATTCCGGTTCAACAATAGCCAAAAATATAATTTTGAAAGATATTATTAACACCTCAAAATTTGATATTACAACACTTGTTCCTATAAACGGAAGCCATCCATTCACAACAAAAATTACAGCTAATACATCCGTGGAATTCATTTTCGAAAATATCAATTTGCCTTTTGAAACAGACAACAATAGAGGCTATGTTGCATTCAAAATCAAAACAATACCTATTCTTGTAAATGGAGATGAAATAACAAACTCAGCAAGTATTTATTTCGATTATTCCCATCCCCTTTCAACAAACATAGCATCAATAAGTATACAAACATTAGAAATACCAAACTATGTTTTTTCAGATTTTTTTACAATTCATCCTAACCCTGTAAAAAATATTTTGAATATCGTGGATAAAAAACAAGATGAAATTAACGCAATAACTATTTACAACACACTTGGTCAATTAGTTCAAACTTTTATAAAAACAGATAACAATGCGATAGCTATAGATGTTTCGCAACTTAAAGCGGGTATTTATTCTATCAAAATAAATGCCGGCAAAAGGATTACAACTTCAAAATTTATAAAGGAATAATTTTAAAAGAAAAGCAAATAAATTATCATTTTGAGTCTAAATCTAATAGTATATACAAATTAGAAATAAAATCAAGTAAACTATTTCAGATTCAATTTATTCCATCCAACCTTATCAAATCAAATGTTTTAAAAGTTTTTTGCATTTTTTAGCTTTTAATTTTTTAGCAAAAAACGAACCTTATTAAGTTAACGTAAATTTAATTTTAAGAATTAAAAATTAACAATGCACTCTAATTTAAAACAAATAAAGATTGAATATTTGCTGGAAATAATTATACTTAAAATTTACAATCATATAGAAGTTGTGTTATTTTTTTTAATTGATTATAAAAGCTAAAGATTAGAATATTTACAATGCCAAAATATTATATCAATTTATCTGAGCGTATACTTGAAAAAGCAAGACTTGGTGAAGATTCGAGTTCTTTGAGAAAGGAATTGTATTTTACCAGAGCTAGCAATTTAGTTTCAAAATTGAATACTGACAATTTAAAAAAGACATTTTGGCTGAATATTTATGAAGCTTATACACTAATTATGATTTCCGAATCTAAAGATTCAAAAAATTTCCTAAAACGTAAAAGAATTAAATTCTCACACTACCTTTTGTCGTTAGAGGATATTAAATATGGTATTTTGAAAGCACATAAATATAAAATCGGCATATATTACATCAATAATCCTTTTTATCCGAATTTCATCAAAAGATTGGCTGTCGAAAAAACAGACAAACATTTGAATCAATCTTTAAATAAAATGCCATTGAATAAGAAAACAAAATTTGAAAAAGATTATTCATAAGTAAAGACTTCATTAAAAATATTTTCACGACAGTTAATCCAATAAAAATTTAAAAACAAATTATTTCAGATTAACAATCTATTCAATTATCAAATAATACTTTTCAAATACAAAGATAGTAGAAAACAATTCTTTACATTACTGGTAAGATTCTATAATCTAAAAAATAATTCTTTAGAGTTGGTTTAATACTATTAAAAAAATGTCAAAATGATTAAAAAAACAACTAATTTCTTTTTACTTATTATCGGAGTTCTTATATTTTTAAGTTCTTGCTCTACTAAAAAAGATTTGATTTATTTCAATGATATAAATATAAAAGAACAAGACAACACTGTTTTTTCTGAAGGGAAAATTCAAAGAAATGATATTTTAAGCATTGTTATTTCTTCAAGCTCTCCCGATTTAGCTTCAATGTACAATACAAATCAAGCTGATTCATCCTTAACAGGCTATTTAGTTACAATAGACGGCACAATTACACTACCTATTTTAGGAAAAATAAAAGTTCAAGAATTAACTATTCAAGAATTAGAAAATCTCTTAATTAAGAAATTAATAGATGGAAATCATCTATCAAACCCCACAGTAACTGTACGGTTAAGAAATGCAAAATTTACTGTTCTTGGGGAAGTAAAAATGCCTGGTACTTATACTTTTAATGAACAAAACATCAGTATTCTTCAAGCACTAGGATATGCTGGTGATTTAACCATTCATGGTAAAAGACAGAATGTATTAATAATCAGAGAAGAAAATAATAAAAAAACATACATGACTATTGATTTAACTTCAAAGAAATGGTTTGATTCTCCTTACTACTATATAAAACCAAACGATGTAATTTATGTAAATCCGAATGGTGCAAAAGTAACGTCATCCGGTTATGTCAGTAGTTTTGGTAACTTATTGGCAGTGATTTCAATTGCATTATCTACCATTTTAATATTAACAAAATAACCTATACATACCATTGGAAAGCAAAAAAAACAATTTCAATATTAAACAGGAAATTTCAAAATACCTATCCTACTGGAAATGGATTGTTTTGTCAGTGGTTTTAACCATGTCCGTTTCGTTTTTTTATTTGCGATATGCCAGTGACATTTATCAAACTAGTGCCAAAATTAAAATTCTAGATAACACAAATACGGCCTTCAAATTGCCAACTGATAATGTTTCTATTTTTGGAAACAATGAAATTAGCAAGGGAAATGAAATAGTAATTATGAAATCTTCGCGAATTATTGAAAAAGTTGTCGATAGTTTGAATCTGACAACTGAGATATATGGGGTAGGAAGAATAAAATCAGTTGAGTTATGGAAAAATTCACCTTTTATAGTTCTTTGGGCAAAAGAAAAAGATTCTTTAGCCTCCCAGCAGACTGCAATTCAGATTATATTAACCAAAAAAGGATATAAAATTAAAGGAGATTCTAAAGAATATAAATTTGGCGAAACAAATTTCAACACATCGATTCCATGCAAATTAATTCTTAGAAACAAAGACTTTCTTATTAAAGCAAATGGCAATGCCTATAAAATCATTTTAAAAACAAGAAAAAATGTCGTACAATCTATAGCAAATAGTATTACTATTGATTATGTTGTCAAGCAAAGTGATATTTTAAGTCTTACATTAAATGGTTTTAATCAAGAGAAAATTAATGATATTATTAATACATTGATTGAAGTTTTTAACCAAGATGGTATTCAAGACAGGCAACTTGTTTCCAAGAAAACTATTGAGTTTGTTGACGATCGGTTTAAATTTATTTTTAATGAATTAGATTCTATTGAAATTTCAAAAGCAAATTTTAAAAAAGAAAAAGAACTGAGTTATGTCGAAGCCGATGCTTCCGTTTTAATGCAAAACAATTATGAATCTAAATCAAAATTAGAAACTGCTAATACTCAAATCGCATTAGCTGAGCTCATGAAAAACACCATAAACTCAAGTAAAGGACTTGAATTATTGCCTTCGAATATTGGTATTGAAAATGTCGAAGTAAACGGATTAGTTGCTTCTTATAATGAACAAATTCTAAAACGCAATAAGTTAATACTATCCGGAGGTGGAGAATCAAATCCGATGATTAGAGAAACTGGAACACTAGCTTTACAAATAAAAAATAATATAAAAGCATCTATCATTGGATATATGAAAGTATTAGAGTTTAACCGAAATGAATTTAGCAGAATTAGCAGTTCAGACAAGTCAAAATATAGCAAAGTTCCATTCAATGAGAAGGGAGTACGATCGATAGAGAGACAACAATCAATAAAAGAATCACTATATGTTTTATTGTTACAAAAAAGAGAAGAAGCTGCTATTAATTTAGCGATAACAAATCCTTCAATAAAAGTTGTAGATTACGCTATTTTTTCGGCTACTCCAATAGCACCGGAACGAAATACAGTTTTTATTACTGCGCTACTTTTTGGCATTTTACTTCCTATTGGGACCCTTTATTTTTATTATTTGTTTGACAATAAAATAAATAGTAAAGAAGATTTAGAATCATTATTACCAGAGATTCCAGTAATTGCAGAAATACCTTTTATTGAGACAGAAAACAAGACTATTCAATTTTTAGACCGCTCAATATTATCAGAATCTTTTAGAATTCTTCGCAATAACATCAATTATATTAATCCTGTAAAAAGTAGAGGCTCTATTTTATTTGTTACTTCAACCATAAAAGGAGAAGGAAAGACATTTGTTTCTTTGAATTTAGCTATAACTCTTTCTACACTTGGCAAAAAAGTAATTTTGATAGGTGCTGATTTGAGAAACCCACAATTACACCGAAAATTAGAACTAGAAAGACCTAATATAAAAGGAGTAACTAATTATTTATATGATACAAGTGTAAAAATTAAGGATATAAAAGTAGAACATTTAACGGAGACCAATCTGAACTTTGACATCATTTTCTCAGGTACAATTCCTCCAAATCCCGCCGAATTATTATCAAATGGTCGATTTGAAATGTTATTGAATGAAATAAAAAACGATTACGACTATATAATTGTTGATACCGCACCCACCCTATTAGTTGCAGATACAACTCTAATTACACATCTAGCTGATACTGTACTTTATGTTACCAGAGCAAATTTTACAGAAAAAAAACTGCTCAAATTTATTTCTAATTTGAAAACTTTAAATTCTATTAAAAATATCGGGCTCATTTTAAACAATGTAGGGCAAAGCAAAGGTTATGGATATAGCTACTCCTACAATTACGGATACGGATACGGATACGATAATGAATCTATAAAAAATAAACCATTTCATTATAAAATAAAAAGAGGATTTAATAATTGGGTAAAAAAAACACATTGATAAATACATAAAAAAGCAAATATTATAATAATATTTGCTTTTTTATTTTAAGGACATAACTATTTTAATTCAATTAGATAGTAATATTAGCCTTTATATTTTGATTTTTATTCGCTGCTTTTTTGAAATCGATTCTATAGGTTCTACTTTTTCACTAACATCAGTATATTTAATAATTTTACCAGGATTACCAATAACGGTCGATCCATCAGGGATATCGTTTATAATAACTGCCCCTGCCCCAATTGTACACCATTTTCCAATTTTAACACCTGGAATTACGATTACACCAGAACCTATGTGAGTTCCTAAACCTACACTTACATTTCCTGACAAGGTTACTTTTGGCGAAATATGAACAAAATCGGCAATAATACAATCATGCTCTATTATTGCTGCCGTATTAATTATAACATGTTTTCCAATTATTGCATCCGAATTTATAACGGCATGAACCATTACAACTGTTCCTGATCCCACAGATGCCGACGGAGAAACAAATGCCTTTTGATGTATACTACTAAAAAAATTATAATTACTAAGTCTCAAACTAATCTTCTTTCTTATTAAATTATCTCCAATGGCAATAATCAGAGCTGTATTTGAGATAGGTTGAAAAATAGGTAAAGAATTAACAATTGGTATCAACCCGAAAGCAACACTTTTTGGTGCGTCATCAATCATCGCTTCAATTTTACAATTCGTACTTGCTACCAATTCAGCAACTACTTTACCATGCCCACTTGCACCAAAAATATATAGTTTTCTATTTTCCATTGAACGGTTCTATTGTTGCGCAGTTTAAAGCATTAACTCCTTCAGATTTCAATACTTTTAACAGTGTACTATAAATAATTTTAAGATCTAAAGTTAAAGATTGATGTTCGACATACCAAACATCATATTTGAATTTAGTTACCCAATCTATTGTGTTTCTGCCATTAATTTGAGCCCAACCTGTTATACCTGGTTTCACCTCATGTCTTCTTTTTTGGTAATCCGAATATAAATTCAAATATTCAGGTAATAAAGGCCTTGGACCAACTATGCTCATGTCTCCTTTTATTACATTTATCAATTGCGGAAGTTCATCTAAAGAGGTCTTACGAATCCATTTGCCAATTATTGTAAGCCTTTCGGCATCTGGTAGTATATCTCCAGAGTCGCTTCTTTTATCACTCATTGTTTTGAACTTGATTATGGTAAATAATTCACCACCAATTCCAGGACGTTTCTGCAAGAAAAAAACAGTTCCGTTATTAACAAAAAACAAAATCAAGACAACGATACAAAATACTGGACTTAACACTAAAAAAGTTAAAGTAGCTAAGCTAAAATCTAGAAAGGGTTTTATACTATTTTTATACATACTCCATTTTAGATTTTACAACTACATGCTCTACTCTGTTGTATTCCTCCAAAATAGCTTCCCAAACGTTTTTTTGTTCATATCGGGACGTTATCATTTGTCTGGCATTAGACTGTAGGAAAATAAAAAAATCGGTATCAATAACCATTTTAAAAAGAGCTTTTTCTAGTGCTAAACTATTTTTTACAGGAATAATAATTCCATTTTTTCCATCGATTATAATTTCGTTACAGCCATTAATATCGGTTACAATTGAGGGTAACCCCATAGCTCCTGCTTGTAGAACAACATTGGGAAATCCTTCCCGATAACTAGCAAAAACTAAGGCATTACTAATAGCTAAATAAGGTCTGATATCATCTCGATAGCCTACAAAGATTATATTTTTATTAGTGTAAATTTCTTGTTCAGTAGTATTATGCAATGGATCCAAATCCTTTTCTTGCATCCCAACCAAAAGTAATTTTACATTCAGATTAAGTTGTGTTATTTTTTTAAAAGCAACGACAACTTCATTAATTCCTTTATCACCGACTAATCTTCCAACAAAAACAAAAACAAAATCATTTGCCTTGATTCCTAACTTAATCTTTAAAGCTTCCTTTTGTAATTGAGTAACCTGTCCAGGTGAAAAATGAATTGTATCGATTCCGTTTGAACTACCATTGCCAATCATTTTTAATTTTCTTTGTTCTGTAAATTTATTTGCTACTATAAAATCATATAACCCTTTTGAATTTGGATACACCATAGTGGCGCATGAATATGTCAGTTTCTCTACTTTTTCTAAAATATTACGCTTAAATCCTATTTGTTCCATTAAAGGCAATCCAGCAACTGTATGCAATCGTATAGGAACTCGAGCACATTTTGATGCTACCATTGCCAGTATTCCCGCTTTTGGTGTATGAGAATGAACGATTAATGGTCTTTCTTTTTTGAGAAATAAAAACAATTGTACCACTGCAATCAAATCACGAATTGGGGTAATTTTCCGAGACATTTCAATAGAAAAGGTCTTTACACTTTCTTTTACTCCAATTTTTTTTAAATACTCTTTTTCTGAAGCAACAGCCGTTACTTCATAAAAAGTATTCATATAATATAATTGGCCCGACAACAATTTATCCAACGAAAGTGGTACTGTGGCAATACGGATTAATTTTTTGTCAGTTTTCATACCAATTTAAATCCTCTTTTGTTCCTTTATTTTGATTTTATAAAATCATGATTTCTATCAATTTTGATAAAAATAACATCAAAATTTGAAGTAAATCAGATCTCGTAAAAACCTTTACAATAATTTAAATTAAAGGAAACTTAAGCTATAAAAACAGTATAAATTGTTAAGAAATAAATAGGAATCAGTGCTCGGATTCTTGCGAATGCCAATAAGAGAAATGCCAAAAAATAAATATAAGCAGGCCTGGTAAAAACATATTTCGCATACGAATCATTATCCCTACATTCCCTAAAGATTGAGAAAATGCTAAAGTTCCGATTATCAAAAAGTAAATCATACCTTGAATGACAAATGGTGCATTCTTAAAAGTTTGTACTGGTTTGTTTCTAAGAACTGTATAAGATAATACTAATAAAAGTAAATTTTCAAAAGAGGCTAAAACTGAAGGAATCCCATTGATATCAAAAAATAAAGGCCTAAACAAAAAGGTAAAAACTTTCAAAGGGAACGGATAGGAAGAAATATCAACCGCTGAACCCGCACTCGCTTTACTCAATAAAGCAACTTTGGTCTCTGAAAATTTATCAAAACTTTCTAAAGAAGCTTCTTCAATACGAGCAAATTGCATTACCATAGGCAATATTGCAATTGCAATTCCTATCATTAAACCAAAAAATAGAATACGACGTAACACTGAAATATTTTGCCCGGAAAAATAAGCCATCCCAAATCCCAAAAGCATAAATAATGTCATATGTGGTCGAATAAAATAAGCTAATAGCAGTCCAAAAATGATCATAGGCATCCGCTTGAAAGGTTGCATTAATCCATAAGTAAAAATAGCAATACAAAAAAACAATAAGGTGTCCTTACCTACTGCACAACTCCAAAAATGTAAATTAGGAAGAAAAAAGAGTAACGGAAATAAATAATATCCTTTGAATTTTGGGTTATTAGGAATCAACTCTACAGCGATTACATAAAAATACGTTAAGCCAATAAAACCAATCAAACTATATATCATAGTCCCAGTAAAATAAGATAAATCTAAAATATTTGAGGGGTAATAATTTAGTGCCAGTATAAAATATGTTCCTTGATCCTGGGTTAACGAATAGATAAAATCCGTGTAAGTCATCAATTTAGCTTGCTTCCAATATCCTACTGCATCACCTTGAACAAAAAAACAAAAATAAGCTCCAAATACAATATGAAACAGAAATAGTTTTTTTAACGTATTCAAATTCTCCTCAGAAAGTTTTTCGGCAAAACTTTGAATAAATAAATACCCTAGTACAAAAATTAAAATGGTAATAAAAAAATTCATGTTTACTTTATTAATTTAGATTTAATGCTGTTCATTGCTTTTTTTTCAAAAATAAAATAATATGCATACCCAACAACACAGGAAAGAATCAATACCAACACCAAAGCAACCATCAAACTAGTTATAGACGTGATTTTTGGATACAAACGAATCAAAATCATCTGCAAAGGATTGTGAATTAAATAAATAGAATACGTCGCATTGCCCACCATCATAATCACAGATGTTTTGTTAATTTTGAAATTGCCAAAACTGGTTGCCATAAAAATACTTAAAAATGCAACTATGGCAAACAATAGATTCACGACAAAAGGAAATAGTTTTAAATTGTTAAATGTACAATAGAAGAAAGATATAAGAGCCAAAAGAAGCAACAAAAATAAAAGTATTATATTTATTCTTATTTTTCGGATCACCGACAATGCGAGAACAAAACCCAAAATAAATTCAATATTATAGGGTGAAAAAAGGATTCTAAAATAAGGATTTTCCAAAAAAGGCAAGGAAAATAATGACGAATGCGTAAATATAATTATGGCTAAAAACCACACCAAAACAAACCAATTCCAAGCCTTTTTGGAATAAAATGAAATACTAAACAAAAGATAAAAACAAAGTTCAAAAGAAAGTGTCCAAGCTACTGATAAAGCTGGATTTCCTTGAGGAATTAAGGTCAATGAAGTAAGTAGGCTAATGTCTCTATTGCCATTGGAAAAGCTTGGCAACAAAGTATAAATAACCAACATAAAAATACCTATTGGAAGATAGGGAACATATATTCGTATGAGTCTATTCTTGATATAATTACTAAAGGAATTTGGCTCATTATACTTATAATAAGCGGAATAAGTTATTATAAATCCGGACAATACAAAAAAGAAATCAACCCCGTATTTCCCTATAGAACCAACATAATTGAGTGTCGAATAATCTATTTTATGATAATATTTTAATGAACCAATACTATGATGCAATACTACCATAGCCGCAGCTAAACCTCTAAATATTTGTAAAATATCTAGGTAATTACTTTTTGAACGCCTACTCATCAATTAAAAAAGATAGTAAAACAGTACTATTTTTTTGAACACTAAATTGAGCTTCTACTTTTGCTCTACCTCTTTTCCCGAACTGTTCTCTTAATGCAGCGTCTTCAATTAATTGAGTTAACTTGTCTATCCATTGTTCTTCAACCTGTACCAAAAAACCATTCATTCCGTCATCAACAACTAACTTGTTCATCCCCACTGCCGAGGCAACTACAGGAAGCCCGCAGCCCATATATTGAATTAATTTATAGGCACACTTTCCTAATTCCCAAGGCGTATTTTCGAGTGGCATGATTCCTATGTCAAATTGTGAAATCAAATCAACTTCGCATTCTTCTGTCCATTTCAAGTATTTTATATTTGTGCCTAATCCAAGATCTTCCGTGGCACCTATGATGTGCAGTTCAATATGATGTTTTGGGAATAATTTCGAAAAAACGGCTTTGCAGCTTTTGACATATTTGAAAGTGGATGGAGAACCAATCCAACCAATAACTATCTTGGAGCTTGCATAATTGGTTTTGGCTCTATACAAATCGACATCTATTACTGTTGGAAGTAATAGAATTTTTTTAGCCCCTGAATCTTTAGCTCTTTCTGCCAAATAACTATTTCCTGCTACCACACAACCGCTGTGTTTCATAACATTATTAATCTTGTTTTTCAATAAAAACAAGATTAATTTGTTGGTGCTTAAATCATAATTATGAAAGATGGCATCGTCATAATCAACAATGTATTTTATGTTCAATAGTCCTAAAATTTTCTCAAACCAACTAAAAAAATAAGGAAAAAGTTCTTTTTCGATAACAATTCTATCGTATTTATAAATAGAAAACAGCTTGAAAAATCGGTTTAGATAGTATTTAAAAAGCTTTCGTTTTGCTATTCGTTTTCCGGAATATAGATTAGTTAAATACTCTTCATCAAAAAAAGGGCTAACTGTAACCTGTATTCCTTTGGCTTCCAAAAAAGGGAAATATTGGTAACTCCGCAACCTACTGCTAGCACCATTTCGGCTGTATTTTGTTAAATAAAGTACTTTCATTTTAATTTATCTAAAGCGTTGCAATAACTATTCGCACTTTTTTCTATCGAACAAAAAGGAATGGCATACTTTCGTCTTTCTTCAAAATTAGTATCTCCTAAATTTTCGATAAACACAACCGCATCTTCAACACGATTGGGATTTAGATGCTGATATAAAAAACAATTCGGAATATTATTCAAAATTTGCTCAGTATCGCCAATTCCTACTGATGCAATAGTCGGTATGCCCATCAACAGGTATTCCCCAAGCTTGATTGGAGCAACCCCCAACATACTCAATTTGGGTTTCCTAATCGCAAAGGCCACATCGGCAACTGAAAGATAACTGGGAACTTCGGCAAAAGGAACGTTCTTCACAATAATGGATTGTTTCATTTCGTTTGGAATTCTTTCTTGGGCAAAAGTCATGTTTCCGGTTAGAATCAAAAATAGGGAATTCGGATTTTTTTCTTGATAGTTGCTGAAAATAGCCATCATTTCGTTCCAGCCATACTGAGGGCCTAGTGAACCACAATACACCAAAACTTTAGTTTGACTTGATATATACAACTCTTTTCTTATTTTTTCTCTTGTGGAGACATTGGGTTTAAAAAAATTGATGTTTCTTCCGTTAAGTACTACCGAAAATTTTCCTAAATCAGCATTTCCAATTGTTTGGGAATGAATCTTTACAGCTTCGTGCGAGCGTGTCAAAACGACATTAGCTCGTTTCAGCATTTCGTTTTCCTCTTTCTTAAAAAACAAATACTGTTGGCTATTTCGTGACAAACCTGAAAAATCAACCCGCTCTTCTATTGGCAATCCATCAGCATCAAATACCACTTTGAAATTTTGTTTTGCTATTCTATTGACCATTATGGCCGGCATCGTACTTCTCGGCATTACAATGGCAATATTATTTTTTTTAATGTATTTTTTTAAAAAAAGGATGCCTTTGTAAAGTGTAAGCAGGTTGCCTAAAATAGTCATGGGTTTTCTAACAATGGTTCTTGGTGTGTAAACCAATTGCATTTCTTGGGCCGCTTTTTGCGTAATTGCCATTCTTTCAGAAGTTCCCCACGTAAATTGCACGACATGAAAAACATATTGGGATTGTGATTGGACTTGGCTTAAAATGGGCATGAACAATCCTTCCATATAATTGGTTTGCGGTCCATCCCACGTTATGAAGAGTACATTTTTCATAAAAGATTTTCGGATTTACTGGCTGCACTTTGAATAGTGGTATAGTTGCTTTTTAATTTTAAAAATCGCTTTTCAAAATAATGATAGGATAAATGAGCCACCAAAATGATGGCTGGAATAACCAAAAGATAAATTAACAATAGTTTTATTATTTGATTTTCAATTACAAAATAATTAAAAATAAGTGCCATTAAATAGATTACCAAAGGGTTGTAAACATATAATCCAAACGAAATTTTCCCTAAATAATCAAATACTTTATTTTCTAAAGAAATTAATTTATCTGGATTATTGATTTGATTAAAAATGATGATTAAAGTAAAAAAAGCAATTATCTCGTGATCAATTATGGAAGTAATGTGAAATTTGTTGGTGGCTACAATGACAAAAAACACCCAAGCTAAAAACTCAATCCAACGGTTATTTATGATTTTCAGTTTTTGACTGTTTTTAAAATACAGATATGCTCCCAATCCTCCTATTACAAGGCATCCAAAACGAGTGTAATTTACAAAAACAAGGATATTATACGGCGCGTGAAAAATCCGGAGAATCAATTTCAGTAGAACGAACGCAATTGGAAATAAAATTAAAAACTGGAATATTTTGTTACTCTTTTTAACTATCCAAGGCCAAAAAGCATAAAATTGTTCTTCTACGCCCAATGACCAATAATGGCCAATCATAAAAGTCATTATTTTATTGCCAACACTAGTATTTATTAGCCCTACAAATGAATTTTTGAAATTCGGAACTATCAAAACATAAAACAAAATGGGCCATTGGATGTTGGCAATACCATTCAACAAAATCACAATAAACAGATACAAATAATATAGAGGCCAAATACGCAAAATCCTTCTCATATAGAATTTTTTCATGTTTATTGTGCCCGTTAACTCAAATTCCTTCAGCAATAAATACGTAATCAAAAACCCGCTGAGTGTAAAAAAAACAGTTACCCCATAGCTTGCTAAATCAAGTAATGGTGCTTTAGGCAATCCAAAATAATCCAACCTGTTATTGATATGGGTAATTACAACTGCCATAGCGGCAATGACTCTCAACCCATTCAATCCTGGCAAATAAATTCGTTCCTTCATTATGCTCTTTGTATTTCAAGTGGATTTAGTTTACTAGAACAACTTTCAACAGTTGCAAATCTGTGTTTAATTTTTAAAAAATGTTTTTCAAAATAAAAATATGAAATGTGCGACACCAGAATTACAAGACTAAAGGTCGTAACAATAATAAGCATCGATTTTATATATACATTCTTACAGTTAACATCAAATAAATAAAAATTAAGAAAATATATGATCAATGGATTATATATATAAAGACCATAAGAAATTTTCCCTAAATAATCAAAACACCTGTTTTCTAAATAAATTATTGTCTTTGGATTGTATATTTGATTGATAATGAGGATTACCACAAGAATCGAAATAATTTCATTATTCACAATTGAGAAAACTCTAATTTGATTCATTAAAAAAAGTATCACCAAAAGCCAAGCAGAAAACTCAACGATTCGATTTTTTATAAAGGCTAATATTGAATTGTTTTCAAAATAAACACATGCACCTACACCCCCTATTCCCAAACAACAAAATCGAGTGTGAAGTAATATGGACTGCCAAACAATTGGTGCATGAAGTATGGACAAACAAATTTTCAAACCAAAATAAGCTACACAAAAAATGATTATTGTTCTTTTAATTTTTGAAGAAAATTTTATCAACCAAGGCCAAAATGCATAAAACTGTTCTTCAACACCCAAGGACCAATAATGTATTAACAACGGAATGGTGGTTAATGCTTTTCCTGACAAATGAATTGCAAAAGGAATGTTTGGCAAAATAAAAATATAATACCAAATAGTGTTTGGCATCTTAAAATTCATGACTATTGCAATCAAAAAAATAAATAAAAAATAGAGAGGCCAAATCCTTAAAAT
This sequence comes from Flavobacterium lacustre, assembly GCF_027474525.2. Taxonomy (NCBI): domain Bacteria; kingdom Pseudomonadati; phylum Bacteroidota; class Flavobacteriia; order Flavobacteriales; family Flavobacteriaceae; genus Flavobacterium; species Flavobacterium lacustre. The sequence continues at coordinate 1,295,976 of NZ_CP114882.2, read as the reverse complement.
TCTTCTGATGTAAAACTTTTTGACATCAATTTTGGATTGAAACTCAATCTCCTTTAGGAGTAAATAGGTAATTAAAAACCCACTTAACGTAAAGAAAATGGTAACTGAATATCCTCCAAAATGACCAAAATAATTTCTTTTAAACAAGCCTTTTTCCACTAATTGCTCTGATAAATGTGCTAGAATCACACATAATGCAGCAATAGCTCTCAACCTATTTAATCCTGGCAAATAAATTCTATCTTGAACCAAAATCTAAATTATTTTAAATTAATTTTCTTTTTCCGGACCAATTCTAGATACAAGTTCTCCACATCGTTTACATATCGCTCTTCGGTGTAATTGATCATCGCTTTCTCAAAACCATTATTTCCAAATAATGTTCTAAGGTTAACATCCTCACATAAGATTTGTAATTTTTCTGAAATAGCTTTTACATCAAATTTATCAACTAAAAAACCCGTATGATTATCATCAACAATATGTTGCATTCCGCCTACTCTAGTAGCTACAACAGGCAATTTATGAAACATGGCTTCTGCTAAAACTAAACCAAAAGCTTCATAAGCAGAAACCAGACAAAAAACATCAAAAACGGCATAATAATCGGATATTTCATTTTGATAACCTGCAAAAATTACATTGTCCTGAATTTGAAGTTCTACAACTAATTGTTTATAGTTAACAATTTGTCGGCCATCACCTACTAAAAGTAACTTTATCTTGTGTTGTTTTTTAACAAGAATAGCAAAAGCTCTTATCAAATCTGAGAATCTTTTGTGTGCATCCGAAGACATTCGTCCGACAGAACCGATTACAATTTCATCAGCACTAATCTTGTATTTTTGTTTTAATTTTTGTTTGATCATTTGCGGAACCATTTGCGGAACCAAGACACCATTGGTAATCAAAAGAATTTTATGATGAGGCAGCTGTAATTTATTTTTAAGATAATCCGTAGAAGCAGGGGACACGCCAATCACTTTATCGGCTGTAAAACATAAAATTTTTAGTAATAAATTACCTTTCCACCTTCGATTTTGGGGATCAGAAGTCTCTTCGAGAATAATTATAGGAACACGCTTCAAAAAACCATTTATTGCTGCCATGGTAACTCCTTCAAAAACGGCACCATGCATAATATGCGGTTTAAATTCTTCAATGATTTTCAAGACTTTTTGATGTTGCTTATAATCTAAAAAAGAATTCAAATCTCCAATAGCGATAACTTCAACACCGTGTTTTCGGATTTCTTCAGGAAAAGGTCCAACTGCATTTGTACAGATGATCTTTAATTCAAATTTAGATTTGTCTAATAATTTAGCCATTGACAAGCGCCTGCGTTCAACCCCTCCTGAACTCATTGTATCGATTATGTTTATAATTCTAATCATGATTACATTTGATAAATATTTTCTAAATTTTCAACGTATTTCTTTATCGTAAAACGATTTTCAACAGCCTTTTTGGCATGTTGTGCAATCTTTTGAATTTCAATGTAAGGAGTTGCAATAATAGCATTCAGTTGATCTATTAATTCCTTTTCATTATATGGATCAAACAACCAACCGGTTTCATTATGAGTTATAAATTCAGGTATTCCACCAACATTTGAACATAAACATGCCATTTCTTGTTGCATTGCTTCCACTACTGCAATACCAAATCCTTCTGAAAGTGATGGAAGCACAAAAAGATGTGATTGCGACAGATACTTTTCTGGATTTGGCACAAAGCCCGTAAGAGTTACTCTGCCTTGAAGGTTTAAAATAGTTATTAAGCGCTCTAAATATTTCCTTTGCGATCCTTCACCGACCAAAATTAATTTAGTAGTTCTGTTTTCTAGTTGCGAAAATGCTTTAATCAAAAGTCCTTGATTTTTTATTTTTTCAAAACGTCCCACGGTAACAATTGTAAATTCCTTAGGTATTTTTTTAATTATTGGTATTACATGACTCACCGGATTATAAATCACAACTCCTTTTTCGGATGTAATTTCAGTAGTTGTCATCAGAAAATTTTTGACTGCTTTTGAAACACAAATAACTTTATACGTGAATTTATAAACAATTTTAAAAATCAATTTAGCTTTAAGGGAATGATTAGGAAAACCAATCTCTTCTCCAATTATTATTTTAACACCTGCTAATTTTGCAGCCAGAATACCATGAAAATTGGCTTCGGCTGCTGCGGTATGAACTACATCCGGTTTCATTTTTTTAAACCATTTATAGAGCATCCAAACATTTTTTAAATTAGAAATTTTAGGATTTTGATTAAAAATCATGACTTCAAATCCTTTTTCGCGGATCCTTTGTTCTGCATAACCTCCATGTCCAATGGCTGCAAAAATATATTCGTTTTTTAGTAATTGAAAATCAGTTTCAGCAAATGAAATATATTGTCGCTCCTGCCCGCCAAAATCCAACAAAGTTGTCAATCGTATTATTTTCATATTATTTCAGTATATATCGAATTATAAATTTCATATACAATCGAATCCATTTACGACAACTAATAGAACACATCATTTTTTGTCCAATTCCAAAGGGAAACCAATATACCAAATGCAATAAAAAAAAATAATATTCATTCTTTTTAAGCACTGCTTTAGCTAGAAAATGCGACTCAGAATCATAATAATAGGGATCTAAATTAAAGTAAACATAAACACTCACAAAGCGGTTAAAGTTTTTGTCATGGCTAGTTTGTAATATATTTTGATACTTATCATTTATAGTTCCTACCAAAGTATTTTGGATACTTCCTTTGGTATTTGTCGCCTGATTAACATCTTCATCCGAATAATAAACCAAAGTATTTCTGATATAAAAAGCATTGCCTCCACTCTGAACTGCTCGCAGCCAAACATCAATATCTTCTCCTTTTTTTAAATTGCTATTAAACCCTTCATTTTTTGTAAAAAAGTCGGCGGTAATAATAGTAGAAGAGGATGAGAAATAGGTGTTTTTGAGTGCCGATTTAAAATAATTTTCAAATTTAAAATAATTCAAAGCACCAGAATCTGTAACTAGAAACTCTTTATTTCTAGAGTAATGTGCGCCAATTATTTTGATGTCTTTTTCGGAATCTATTACTTCTTTTACTTTTTGTAGGAACTGATTATGCCAGCAATCATCGGCATCTAAGAAAGCTACAAAAGGATATTTTGCGTTTTTAATTCCTGTATTTCTAGCTACAGAAACCCCATTGTTATCTTGATTGATTACTGTTATTTTATTCGAATAATTGCCCGAAATAAAGCCTAAACCATCATCGGTTGAGCCATCATTGACTAAAATAATTTCAAATTCTTGAAAAGTTTGATTCAAAACACTATCCAAACAACGCTGGATGTATTTTGATTTGTTGTAATAAGGAATAACTACTGAAAACATCTATTTTTATTTATTTCAATTTATTTCCAATTCACATTTTCTTTAATCACTTTTGCCGGAATTCCCGCTGCTAAACAATGAGCCGGAATCGATTTTGTAACTACCGTTCCAGCAGCTATAACAGCTCCGTCTCCAATAGTTACCCCTTTAAGAATGGTGACATTGGCACCTATCCAAACTTGATTTCCTATTGTAACCGGTTGTGTCATTTGGTCTTCTTTACCAACAATGGCGTGTGTATCACTATCCCAAATGGTAACGTTTTCGGAAATTGCCACATCATGACCAATCGTAATGGTGCTATAACATCTTATTTTAGCATATCGGTTGATATAACCACTTCCTAAATTGAGTTTTGCATTTTTAAAAACCATAATATCGCAACCACTATGAAAGAAAAAGGTATTTTGTACCGTCACTTCAGCATATTCGTACAATTCAATATTACCCACAAAGGGGTCCTTCTTGGTAATATATCTGTTGAGTGCCAAATGTCCATTATTCAAATTAATTTTTGCCTTTTTATGAATCGAAAAACCACAGTTACCAAATAGTAAAATACGGCTCATATTGTTCCGAATTCCTTTGGTTCTAACATTTATCCAAAGTGTTTTAAACTTAAATAAATGAATATTTGCCACATATATTTTTTGAAGTTTTAAAATCATTTTACCGTTTGGTTTTGATGAAATAAATCCAAATAAATAGTTTTTATTTTCTCATTCGAATTTGAAATTTCATAATTCTTTTGTGCCAAAAAATATCCTTTTTCTCCCATTGCCTTTCTTACATCAGCATTTTTACAAAGTAAAACAGTTTTATTTGCAAACTCGATAATATCTCCTGGTTGACAAACAAATCCCGTTTCTCCATCTATAACAGCTTCAGGAACACCTCCTATTTTACTAACAATTACAGGTAGTTGCATAAACATTGCTTCTTGAATAATTAATCCTTGCGTTTCTTCTCTACCTTCATTATCAGCAATTCCAGGATAAATTAATAGATGACAATCTTCAACTATATTTCGAACCTGCTCGGGGGATTTATAACCTACTATTTTTATTTTATCTTCAAGGCCTTTTGATTTTTTGATAATCTCACTTTTTAAATTTCCTTCTCCGATGATCCAAAATTCAAAATTTGAAAATCCCAATTCAAGCATTTTTTCTGTAATATCAGGAATAAACTGAGGTCCTTTTAACTCGATTAATCGACCTATAAAAACTATTTTTATAATTCCAGTTTCTTTAACAGGTTGTTTTCTGGTAAAAAGGCTTCCATCTGTACCCACCGGAATTGCGATAATTTCTTCTTTCGGAAATCCTAATTTCACCAATATATTTAAGGAATATTGGGTGTGAGTTAAAATGACATCTATCTTTTTTATGAGGGTTGCATAATATCCCTTTTTTGCACATTTTTTACTAGTAATATCCAGCCCATAGAATTGTGACACTAATTTCCCTTGAACTACACCAGCATCCATTAGTTCCGCAATTAATTTTCCATTCTGCCCAAAATGAGCGTGAATAATATCAAAATTGGTATTTTTCAATTGATTTGCTAAGACAAACAAACTCATATTAAGGGTATTTCTACCATATTTAAACAGTTTAAAAAACAAGACTGGATTTTTATAAAACAATAAAAAAACATGCTTAACTCGATTCAAAACAGAAGAAATACCAGTCTCTAATACCACATCAATTCCATCAATTGAAAAACAGCTATCGGGATGATTTTGACACAAAACCGTAACCTCAAATCGAGCATCTGCCGCTACCATTGACAGATGATTATAAACAAAAGTCTCCATCACTTTTGAATAGTTATTTACAAAGACTAATATTTTTATTTTAGTATTATTTTCCATGTTGGAATTTAGTATTAAGAATCCATTTTAACTCTTCGATTAATTTTCGTTTAAAAATAAAAATTAAACTACAATAGAATATAATTCCAATAAAACATGGAATTAGCAACTTTAAAAGCAAAGGAATTTGAGAACTATTTAAAGTAACATAAATAGTTTGAACAACAAAACCAGATAAAAAGGAGAGTAACAAAACAGGAGTTATATTCATTATCTGATCAAAAAGACTATAATTTAATTCTTTGCCGCAATAATAAGAATTTAACAAATATGAGAAGATACTACTTAATAATTTAGTCCAAACCAATGCGTAAATTCCGTAGCGATAAAAAAACAAAATCATTAGGACTAAAAATATTTTATTCAAAATCTCGATTTTAAGGATGTAATTACTTTTCCCTTTAGCGTTTAATATGTTAATGTTATACCCATTTATAGTTGGTAGAATCCCTGCAAAACACAATATTTTTAAATATGGTGCAGCAGCGACCCATTTAGCAGAATACAGAAATAACAACAATGGGTTTGCTAAAACAGACATAAATATCAAAATTGGTGTAATAACAAAAAGTACAAGCTGTGTAATTCTATCATACGCCTCTTTTAGTTTTTGTGAATCGTTTTGTATTTTTGAAAACAAGGGCAAAGTTACTTTTGACAAAGCACCTCCAACATTAGAAACAGGCAATTGTTTTAATCCCTCGGCTTGAGTATAAAAACCTACTTGTTTGATGCTAAATGTTTTTCCAATAAAAATCGGGTATATATTTACAAAAACAGCATCAAAAATTCCAGTAATAATTAATTTGTATCCAAAATGTAAGTGTTTCAAAAACTTAATTTTGTTAAAAACTCTTTTGGGTCTCCAATTATTATAAAACCATAATTGAAGTGTTCCAATTCCGTTTTGAGTGATACTTGCCCAAACCAAACTCCATACTCCAAAATTAAAAAAGGCCAATGTTATTCCCACAATACCACTTGCAATAATCGATGGAATTGCAATCATCATCTGAGTTTTGAACTGCATATTTTTGGAAAGAAATGCACTTTGTACAGATGAAAATGCAGAAATAATAAAGGTTACTGCAAAAACCCTGATGATATTTGTTAGAATCTCTAATTTATAAAAATCTGCAATAAATGGCGCTGCAATAAAAACTAAGGAATACACCAAAACACTCACCCCAATATTAGCATAGAATACTGTTGAGAAATCTTCATCATCTGTATCTAAATTTCTAATCAGAGAAAGACTTAGCCCTCCATCGATTAAAACATGACCAATAGTTATAAAAATATAAATCAACCCCATAGTTCCGAAATCTTCAGGAAGTAAAAGTCGAGCTAAAACTAACGAAATCGAAAAGTTAATAATTTGAGAACTAAATTGTTGCAAATAGGTCCAGAAAAATCCAGAAATTATTTGTTGTTTTAAAGACATTAATTTTAATTTATAAAGTGGTGCAAAAAATTAAGCCCCTGTTTAGTGCTTTTGAAAAGATTAGTATTACTTTTTAAATAATTTTTCATCAATCTTTATATAAAGCTTCGCTGATGCCAGTCCCATTTTATGAACTAACACATAATTAATTTACAGTTAATTATGTTGTTTTAAAAATATTTTCAAGAAAAAATTTCATTACCAAATTATAATTTAGCAGTCTGTTTTTTCGTGAAACTGCAACTTCAATAGGTAAGGCTTTTTTTATTTTAAAAGTACGTTGAATCACATTTTGGATTCTCATTTTTTCACTTTGAGTTAAGTTTGACCCTGACGGCAGACAAAGTCCTTTGCCAAATAAACCTTCGGCAATAGTAGTTCCATAATATGGAAATTTTTCATATAATGGTTGAAGATGCAATGGTTTCCAAATCAATCTCGACTCAATATTCTCTGCTTCAAATGCTAAACGCAATATAGTACAATCTACCCCAGAACTTTCTTCTGGATCAATTGTTATTACAGTCAACCAATGATTTGAAAAATAATCTCTATTTGGCACATCAAAAACACTAACACCTGGAACATTGTGAAATAGTTTTTTGTAAAATTGATGCATTCCTCTCCGCAAGGATACATGCTCATCTAGAACTTCCATTTGGCCGCGACCAATAGAAGCACATATATTACTCAATCTGTAATTGTATCCAATTTCGGAGTGTTCATAATGAATAGCATTATCTTTAGATTGTGTTGCTAAAAAAATTGCTTTTGCCTTAATATTTTCAGAATAACTAACAAGTGCTCCACCGCCAGATGTGGTAATAATTTTATTTCCATTGAAGGATAAAACACTTAAATCACCAAAAGTTCCGCATTTTTGCCCTTTAAAAGTACTTCCTAAAGCTTCGGCAGCATCTTCAAGAATGGGTATTTGAAAACGGTCTGCAATTGCTCGAACAGCATCAATTTTATAAGGATTCCCATACAAATGCACCGTTATTATAGCTTTGGGTTTTTTGCCTAATTTAATCCTGTCAATTATTGCAGCTTCTAAAGCGATTGGACAGAGATTCCATGTATCTAGTTCGCTATCTACGAATATAGGAGTAGCTTGCAAATATAAAATTGGATTAGCTGAGGCGGTAAATGTTAATGATTGACAGATGACTTCATCATCTGCTTTGACACCTAAGAGTATTAAGCCCAAATGAATTGCTGCAGTTCCGGAAGATAAGGCAGTAACAAAAACATTTCTATTCAAGTATGTTTTAAGATCACTTTCAAAATAATCTACGTTTTTACCCAAAGGAGCTATCCAATTTGAATCAAAAGCTTCATTAACATACTTCTTTTCAGTGCCCCGCATATGAGGTGAAGACAAATATATTTTAGTATTGTTTTTCAACATGTAAAAATTATGGTATTTAAAAAAATTTTCATGTTACTAGAGTGAATAAAATCTACAATTCGTTTGTGCTCGGTTTTTTGAATTCTATTCATTCATTTAGAGTTAATTTATTTCCAACTTTTGCAAGACAGATTTTTTTATTTTATACTTTATAACTGTTAAAAAAAGAATTCAAATGAACACTTCTTCTTATAATTAAAAATGAATTAACTTAGTGTTCCAAACCTGATTTACATAATTAATAAAAATTTCTCAAGCAAATAGAAACATATAATCTCTACTTTTCCTATTTGCGTAAGATGCTTTTACATCAAGAGCAATATATGTATTTAGAATACTGCTATTCATTCTTCATATTGTATTTAAACCCTTTTAAATTTAAAAAGAATCACAATTACAATTGCGAAAAATAAAATAAAAAGGCCGCCATAAATGACGGCCTTAAAATAAAACCTAGAATTATTGTTTGATCACTTTTTTAACGATCACTTCATTAGTAGTAGAATTTGCAATTTGAACAAAATAAATACCATTTTTCAAAGAAGAAATATCTTCGTTAATTGTATTTAGTCCTTCTTGCAATTGTACTGTTTTAGGGCTTACTACCATTTGACCTTCAAATGAATATATGGCCATTTCAACAACACCAACTTTTGAAGCTGTTATATCAATATTGAAATTTCCTGATGTAGGATTTGGATAAACCTCTGTAGCACTTACTGCAACAACTTCAGGAGCAGCTAATCTTGCAGGAGCAGGACAAGCAGTACTAGATAAAGTAATTGATTTAACAGCACTAGAAATACCACAAGTGTTTTTAGCAACAACTGTTAATTTGTTAGTCGTTTTCAAGGCAGAAACTGCAGCGAAATCAATTTCAACAGAGTTTGTTCCTTGACCAGAAACAATTACCGCACCATCAACAACAGTCCAAACATAATCTGTAGCTCCGACAACCGCAGGAACTGAGAATGTTTGAGTAGCACATCTAGTAAATGATGTAATACCAGCAGATCCTGTAGCAACCCCTATTGCAGGCATAGCCGTAGTTAAAGCAACTGTTTTATTTGTAAGACTAGTACCTACTCCGTTTACAGCTGCAATAACAATAGATTTTTGAGCAGTAACAGTAGCAGTTGTTACGGTAAACCCAGAAGGGTAAGTAACTGTAAATGTCAAGTCAGAAGTTGCTAATACATTAGAAGTATTAGATGCATTGTTAGCTGAAGTAACTACTGAACCTGTTGGGGCAGTAATAACATAAGAATTAGCTAAAAGAGAAGGAGTAATTGTGTAATCATAAGAACTGCTACCACATACACCAGCAATTTGTCCCACAACTGTAGCTACAGCGGCAGGAACAGTTGCAGTTAATTTCAACAATTTAGCTGTAGATGAAGTTGAAGGAACTAATGTACCATTTGTACTTATTACAGAAGATCCAATACCATTTACCGCTTTTACACCTAAGTATAAAGAAGTTGTACCAGCAGCAACATCCGCAAAATTAACAGTAATTACATTTGAAGTACCGCCAGATAATTGAGTAACGCCTGTTGGCAATTCCCATGCGTAAGAAGTAGCTAATACAGAAGGAGTAGCTGTCAATGTGAATACCGTATTTGTACCAATAAATTTACTGATAACAGTTACCGCTGTAGTAGTACTAACTGCATCATTAGTTACTTTTATTGCAGCAGGAGCAGCAGGTAAAACAGCTGTTAATGTTAACAATTTAGCTGTAGATGTGGTAGTAGGGTTAACAGCAGTTGCATTAGCAGTTACAGAAGAACCTGTTCCATTTTTAGCTTTTACACCAATTCGTAATACATTGGTTGATACTGGAACAGTAGCTGTTGTAGAATAATTAAAAGTATTTTCCTTAGTTACACCAGCGAAATCAATAGTGATTACATTTGAAGTACCAGAGGTAACTCCTGATGTTGTAGTAGCTCCCGATAAAAGAGTAACACCTGTAGGCAATTCCCAAACATAAGAAGTTGCAGTAGCAACTGGAGCCGCTGTTAGTGTCAACACAGTAGATGTACCCATGTATTTAGCAAATGAAGTTACTGCATTAGGTATTCCTGTAATAGGCAACGGCAATAAAGCATCAGTCATTTTTACAGTAGTAGGTGCAGCAGGTAAAACTTTTGTAAGTGCTAAAGTTTTAGCAAGACTATTACAACCTGCAGCATTTACAGCAGCTACAGCAAGGTTACCAATAGCACCAGCACCAGCAGGAACATTTTTAAAATTAACTGTAATAGTATTAGAACCTTGACCAGAAACGATATTAACTCCTAATGGTGCAGTCCAAAGATAAGAAACAGCATCAACAACTTCTGAGATAGAATAAGTTGCAGTAGTTGTAGTTCCTACTAAAGCTCCTTGAGCAGCAATACCAGTGATTGTACCTGGAGTAGCCAATATAGGATTTATATTAACAACAATTTCAGCTCTTGGTCCTTCTGTTCCATCAGCATACACTTGTGATACAAAATAAGATTTTGTAGAAGGTGCTGTTGTAGTAGCAGGTACTGGAGCAGCAGTTAAAACTGTAGCAATAGTTGCAGTAGAATACCATTTCAAAGACACACCACCATTTAAAGTAGCAGTTAAAGCAGTAGCAGTAGTTCCTTTACAGATGTTAAGTGGAGTCACAACAATTGGAGCTACTTTAGCAACCAAACCAGTAAAGTTTGAATTTGAAAGTGCTGGAGAACCAGTTGCTGGTCTATAATCTAATCCTGTGTAAACAGTAGCATCAGAAGTATTGTAAGGCAATGTCAACAAACCTGCGCTTGCAGCTTGAGTAGTGTTTCCATTAGCAGCATACCAAGTTGCGATATTAAATGAAGCGTTATTACCAGAAGCATTTACTTGTAAAGTTTTTGCAGTAGTAACAATACCAGCTAAAATGTTGTTTTTGAATTTCAATTCATCATTCAAAGCATTAGTCTCAGTAGCCAAACCATCAATATGAAGACCTTCTTGGAAATCCATAAAGATTGAGTTATAGATACTCAATTTAGAAGCTCTTCTAATTCTAGCACCTCTTTTGAAACCAGTAGCTAAAGTTCCACCATTAGGTAAAGAAACTCTGTAAGATGGTCCTATCAAAGTACAGTTGGTAAAAATAGCACTTGTATATGGAGTAGCAGCAGTACCTGTAGCATTGTTATCAGACTCAAAACCTTCTGAAGTAGAAACAGTTGGGTTATCTGAAATTTGTGGATCTCTAATAGCTAAAGCATATTGAACTTTACCGCTATATCCGTTGTCTGTATCAAAATCGTCATCTAAGTTTCTGTAAGAAACTAAGTGTTTACAGTTTACTGCACCACCAAACCATTCGAAAGCATCATCGTTAGCGAAAGATACTTGAACATAATCGATAGTAGTTCCACTACCTACAGCACCCATAGTCAAACCATTGATTTCACTGTTTGGAGCATAAACATATCCACCAAATTCAATTCTAACATATTTCAATGTTCCTGAGTTGTCAGTATCATCTGGAGTTAAACCTCCACCATATTCTGTATCTGCAGAAGCAGTAATCCCTTCAACATTATTTATACCATTATTCAAGTTAAAAGAACCTTTACCCAAAAGGATAATTCCTCCCCAGTCTCCTTTTTGTCTTGAACCTGCTGCGTTGTTTGAAGTAAATACAATTGGACTTGTAGCAGTACCAACAGCATTGATTTTAGATCCTTTAGTGATGATTAAAGCTGAACCAGCACCAGCACCTCTAATAGTAACCCCTGGTTGAATTGTTAAAGTAGCACCGTTTTTAACATAAGTTAAACCTTGTAAAAGGTAAGTGTTACCTGTAGTCCAAGTAGTGTTTGCAGTGATATCTCCACTTACAGTAATTCCTGTTGAAGAGTAAACCGTATTTTGTGGATCATAGTTTGTCCAGTTGTTTGTCCACATTGCTGTAGGAGCTGGAGCAAAAGCACCTCTGTAAGAAGTAAATTCAATAGCTTCTGCTAATACCGGAGTAGCTACTAATTTTCCTGCAAAAGCACTATCAGTAAAATCAGAACCTGTCTCAACAATTGATCCTGATGCTGGTCTATAATCTAGTCCTGTATAAGTAGTAGCGTCAGAATCATAAGCAGCTGTCAACAAACCTGAGTTTGAAGCAACAGTTGAATTACCATTAGCAGTATACCAGTTAGTCATGTTAAACGCAGGATTAACACCTGCTGTAATTGTACCCGGAGATGTTACTTGTATAGATTTAGTCAATATCCCGGCTTGAATGTTGTTTTTGAATTTCAATGTTCCAGCAACTGCATTATTTTCAGCAGCTACACCATCAATGTGAAGACCTTCTTGAAAGTCCATAAACAAAGAGTTGAAAATTTTCAATTGAGAAGCTCTTCTGATACGAGCAGTTTTCTTGTAACCAGAAGCTAAAGTTCCACCATTAGTTAAAGTAACACGGTAGGATGGCCCTATTAAAGTACAGTTAGTAAAAATAGCACTTGTAGCAGGAGTCACAGTAGAACCAGCAGCATTGTTATCAGATTCAAAACCTTCTGAAGTTGAAACTGCAGGAGCATCAGCAATCTGTGGATCTCTAATAGCCAAAGCATATTGAACTGATCCACTATATCCATTATCAGTATCAAAATCGTCATCCAAGTTTCTGTAAGAAACCAAGTGTTTACAATTTACTGATCCACCAAACCACTCAAAAGCATCATCGTTAGCAAAAGACACTTGAACGTAGTCTATGGTAGTACCACTACCAACAGCACCCATAGTCAAACCATTGATTTCACTGTTTGGAGCATACACATATCCACCAAATTCGATACGAACATATTTTAAAGTACCCGAACTATCCGCATTATCCGGAGTCAAACCTCCACCGTATTCTGTATAAACAGAAGCCGTAAGACCTTCGATATTATTTACACCGTTATTTAAGTTGAAAGCCCCTTTACCTAAAAGGATAATTCCTCCCCAATCCCCTTTACTTCTAGAGCCAGGTGCATTATTTGAAGTAAATACAATCGGACTAGCAGCAGTACCAACAGCATTAATTTTAGCTCCCTTAGTAATAACTAAAGCAGCACCCGCACCGGCACCTCTAACGATAACACCTGGTTGAATCGTTAAAACAGCATTGTTTCTAACATTAATAAGACCTGACAAAGAATAGACTTTACCAGTGGTCCATGTGGTGTTAGCCGTTATATCAGCACTAACAGTTACTGTTGCAGCCCCATAAACGGTATTCTGCGGATCATAATTTGTCCAACTATCTGTCCACATTGCTGTGGGGGCTGGAGCAAAAGCACCTCTGTACGAAGTTTGTTCAATTTGAGCACTTACCATATTCACGATAAGGAACAAAATTGCGATTAAATAGTTTTTTTTCATTTTTTCTGTTTTTTGTTAAACAGGACAAATCTATATTTAAGTACAAAACTGAATGCCAACTAAAAATTAAATAAATAAAACATTTAAGCAAATTGATTGTTACTAAATTTAACAAATCGTTAAGAACTTATTTAAAACCAAAATTAAATCTCTATATATTTATCTAAAAAATCGTAAAATAGAATACTAGTCCACACGCTAAACTACTAAAAACGAGACACAACTATTATTTTGCTTGACAACATCAATACGCTTAATTTCAAATTTTCAACACGATATGACCTGTATCCCTTTTTTTAAAATTTTAACCTAATACTTATTGGCGCATCAAAGATTTAAAATAGTAATGCTCAACCAACAATTTTTATTATTTTAAATTTTTAAATAAGTACAAATACGTAAAAAAATACAACAAAGACCTAATATTTTAAGTACAGTAGCGTAAAATTTTAGGTTCTTTGCCGTAAAAGTTTAGGTTATTGGAAGTTTTATTTCGCAATTCAATGCAAATCAAGTAGTAATTAACCCATAGGCGATTTAAGGAACGAAATATAATCAATCGCTTCTAAAAGAATAAATGGACTTATGCTAATCAGGTTTAAATTCTTTTAGCATTGAAACAAAATAACCGTTGACTTTGCCTCCACTTTGTTTTGCATTTAACATTTGACTTAAAAAAGACTGTATCCCATTTGCTTTTTGTAAACCAATAGTAATATCAAAATCAATTTCTTCTAGGGGGTGCGCAATATTTTCAACTATAAATATTTTTTTTACACACTCATATTTACTATATTTTTTAATAATAAGGTAAATTAGCTCATGGTAAATATGATAATTTAAATGTGTTTTTTTAACTCTAATTTTATCATTTTTTATAAGTTTAGCATTCAAATAAGGAACTAATGAATCGTGGGATGCTATTTCTCTTGTACAATTTTGCAACCCTATAAAATCAAAATCTACTTTAATCAAATCATCATCACCAATGCTACTATATTTAGAAACATTTTTCAAAAAAGGTAAGACTTGTGTTGGATATCCTAACCCTAATAAAGGCTCAATAAAAGTTCTATTCAACAATGCATCTATTCGCTCAGTAGCTTTTATGTCTTTATCATTATATGTATTTGAAATAATATAATGACATGAAAAAAAAGTCCCCACTTGAGCATTGATTTTTATTTGTTTTATTATCCTAAAACCAATAGATTGACAAAGTACGGCATGATGTAAAGCGGGTAAAAATTTATTAGCCCCTTTCTTTCCTAAAGAATCAATTCCTAAAAAATGACCAGCTCCGGTAAAAAAGGATGGATCGTTTAAAACAATCCAATAGGAAACTTTTTCTTTGAACGAATTAACACAAATAGCAACATAGTTCTCAAACCAAGATAAGATTTCACGATTAGACCATCCACCTTTTTCCTCTAATACTGAGGGTAAACAAGAATCATACAGCGTTACAAAAGGTTCTATTTTATTCTCTATACAAATATCGAGTACATCATGATAAAAATTAATAGCCTCAGTACTTATTTTACCTGTTCCATCGGGAAGTATTTTGGACCAAGATAGAGAAAACTTAAAATTAGGAATACCTAATTGTTTTATTAAATCAATATCTTGTTTGTATTTATCTAATTCCGTCTTAAAAAAAGAAACATCAATGGTTGAAAATTGATGTTTCGAATTTAAAAAAAAAGTTTCATCTCTACTTTTAGGTGATAAATGTTCACTGGATGACATACCCCAAAGAAAATTGTCGCCAAAATCATAGGTACGAAGTAATGCATCCTTATTTAAATTATTCAAAATCATTTAATTCATGAACAATTAAAAATTGTAAGTAGCCGATAATGAAAAACTTCTTCCAAATATAGTTTTCCAAATAACATCATCATCT
This sequence comes from Flavobacterium lacustre, assembly GCF_027474525.2. Taxonomy (NCBI): domain Bacteria; kingdom Pseudomonadati; phylum Bacteroidota; class Flavobacteriia; order Flavobacteriales; family Flavobacteriaceae; genus Flavobacterium; species Flavobacterium lacustre. Next base: position 1,280,538 of record NZ_CP114882.2, on the reverse strand, counting down.
GCAGCATTATAACCATCCTCATAATGATAATCTCCTGTAAAGACTTGATTAGCTAATGTTTCGAGCGAACCATAATCAACACTGTTTCTATAATTATTTTGATAAAAAATCAAATCCTGAGCTAATATATTTTGTATGTTAAACTTTAATTCTAATTTGTTTTTCAAAAACGATTTTGCAATTTGAACGTCTAAAAATGTTCTTCCTTTTTCCCATATTGCTGGTTTTATTTCACTGGATGCATAAGCAATCCTATTTCCCGCTCTATTGATATTTGTAGATAAAGCCCAGCCATTTTCTACATTTAAATATTGTAGTCCCGCATTAAAAATGTAGGGCGATTGTCCTTGTAAGGGTCTTGATTTTTCTGTGTTTCCAGAAGCAATATTAGAAACATCTGCTTCTGATTTTATGATTGCAACATTCGAGAACATAGTAATATCATCGAAAACAGTTGTGTTTTCAGATTTAAAAATTGAACTCAATAAAAACCTAAATTCAAGCTCTATTCCGCTATTTTTAGCACTTGATGCATTTTTATACGTAATAGTTTTATTGTTTACACCTTGAATAATTTCTATTGGATTTTTAAATTTTTTATTGAAGTAGGAGAATGAAAGTACTTGTCCTTTTCCCGGATACAGTTCATATCTAAAATCTATATTTTGTATTTTTGCAATTCTCAAAGAATCACCCTGAGTAAAAAATTGACTCGTAAAATCATAAAAACCAAACGGAGCCAATTCCCTAAATTCTGGTCGGTTCAATGTTTTAGAATAGCTTAATCTAAGATTTTGTTTTTTATCAATAGAGTAAATCAAATTAGCAGAAGGTAAAAAATCTTTTTGCTTGTTATTTGCATTAGTAGCATTACCATTGTTATCTTTAAAATATAGAGTCTGATTATAATCCTCTACCCTAACTCCCCAGACCAATCGAAAACTCTTATATCTATTATCTAGCATCAAATATGCGGCACTCAAATCGGAACCAGCTTGATAAGCATCTGTATACTTTGAAGCATCATATAATGTAAATCCGTTTACGACAGGTGTTACTCCGGACGGAGAAATAACGCCCATGTTAGCTTGATTAAAAATAGTGGCATCAGGAAGTTCTAATAAAGAATAATTAAAATTACCTCCTAATGTATAGGTATTATATTGCAATTGACGAGCAAAAAAATCTCTATCTCTCCTTTGATAAAAACCTCCTATTTTTATTTCATTTATCAATTCTTCCCCAATATTAAATTTCTTTGCTAGATCAAATTTACTTCCAGAAATAGATTCTTTATTTTCAGAAAAAAACATTCCTCCACCATAATCCGCACCTCCATTACCATTAGCAATCTCCGCAACAGGAATTGTTTCACTAGAAACAGAACTGCTTGGGTCTGTAATAGAGTAAATATTTCTTCTTAAGTTTGGAATAGATCTATTTATATTGCTATAAAATCCAGTCCAATTCAATTTAATTTTAGGTTTAGAAAAATAATGCTCTCCATTTAATTGTCCTGAATAAATTTTATTGCTAGTGAACCACCTAACGTTAGCACTTAAGTACCTTGTATCATTGACATCTTTTTGTCCATATCTATCTACAACCAAATCGGTTGAATTGATACTAAAAATATTTTTAAAAGTTACAGCATGATTATCATTAAACTTAAATGAAAAATTTGCTAATGTTGATGTTAACATTTGCTGAGAGTAATTTTCATCAGAAAATTTTGCAGTCAATACAGAAGGAACATTTGGGTCTGGATTATCCCAATCATTCCTAGTGGTTTGCGTATAATTAAAGGTTTGATTATTAGAAATCGAAAATAACATTCCTAATACTTTTTCATCAAAATCAAAATGATGCCCTATCGTGTATTGAAAATTCAAATTAGGCAAAAACTTTTCATCATTAATCTTCCAATCTGTCTCAAAAGTTTGAGCTACTCTTGCTTTTTCTTGGGGAGTTAAAGCATTAAAATCCTCCATACTAGGAATCGTTGATGCCATAGCTCTTGTACCGTCATCAATTCCTAACCAATCTGTTTTACCGCCTTCATAATTTTTTTTATCTTTAAAAGTAGTTATAGTATTGTAACCCGTTCCTATAGAAAGACTTTGAAAATTTTTATCAGGTACTGCTTTTGTATTAATTTGAATAACTCCACCAGCAAAATCTCCCGGCAAATCTGGAGATGCCGTTTTAGTAATAATTAAATTATCCAACATATTAGAAGGAAATACATCAAAAGAAAATGCTTTTCTGTCTGGTTCTGAACTTGGTAAAGGAGCACCGTTCAAGAATGCCGCATTATATCTATCATTAAGACCTCTAATAATAACAAATTTGTTATCTTGTATACTGGCTCCACTTATCCTCTTCAAAACATCCGAAGTAGTTTTGTCTGGTGTTCTTTTAATAGTTTCTGCAGAAATACCATCTGATACACTAACACTATTTTTCTGCATCACCAATAGTGATTTTACGGATTCTGTTTTAGCTCTTGTTTTAGTAATAACAACCTCGTTAAGTTCGTTTTTACTTTCTGTAATAGTTGTATTTAAATAAGTAATTTCATTCGCCGAAATAATTACCTCCGAAATAATTTTTAACTTATATCCTATATAAGAAAGTTCAACATCATAATTTCCAGGAGTAACATTTCTAAAAATAAATTTTCCTTCAGAGTCTGTAGAAGCACTTAATTTTAAATCTTTGATAACAACACTCACTCCCGGTAAAGTTCTTCCATTAGAATCATCTAAAACCGATCCACTTATAGTACCATTCTGTCCAAAAAAACAATAGGAAATCATTGAAATAATTAGGGTGTAAAAAAACTTCATGTTTGAATTTTTAATTATAATCGCAAAATAAATGCAAAAACCCAGAATGAAGGTTAACTAAAAATTAACAATTTATGATTTATAATTTCATAGTAATCAGACCAACGAAAAAACACAATAACTAATTGATTTAAAGATATTTAAATTTAAAAAAAAGCTTATTATTAATTTAAAATTCTTGAAAAAACGTAAAAAACTAACCGAAATTTTTCAGAATGTTTTGAAATTGTTATATGTACGGTGTACTTTTTTTATTAAGAAATTAATTAAATACATTTGCGAAATAGTTTCAATCGATATCTTTTTTTTATGAAAAATAACAAACTTATTATCTTATTATTATTTGTACTAAATACTGTTTTTTCTCAAGACAAAATAGATTCAACACTCGTAAAAGCCCACACAAATAAATGGTCAATTGAAATAGGAACAGGAATTAGCTATGGTACCCGACCTTATACAGATGGTTATTTTACTAATACTAATAATCAATTGTTTAATGATTTTAAATTAAATGCTTATACTGTTGGAGCTAGGTATGATTTTTCTAAAATTATGGGTCTAAAGATGGATCTTGCCTTTGACCGATTCTCAAATAACAAAGTCGATCGCAGTAATCCTTTTGAAGTAGCTCAATTTAGGACTTCTGTACAAGGAGTATTTAACGTCAATGGTCTTATTAAATCGAAAAAAGATTTTTCTAGATTTAACTTACTGTTTCATGCTGGCTTACATCTTGCTATTTTGCAACCAATCTCTTCAAATTACAATCCAAAAGTTAGTAACGGAGATAATTATGGTGGAATTGTTCTAGGTATCACGCCAATGATAATGATTTCAAAAAAAACATCTTTGTTTTTCGACTTTAGCTCATTTAGTAACTATGGACAAAATTTAACTTGGAACGGTAAGCACTCAGCAGTGAGTAATAACTCAAACGGTCATATGGTTTGTGGTATTTTTGGTTTGTCTTTTGCTTTGGACAAAAGTAAATAGTAAATCTCGGCATAAAGTAAGTGGACAGATTTAAGTACTTGTTAAAAAATTTCATTCTGTTTTTTTTATTTTTTTGCTTCTTCGATATAAAATAGTAGAATATTAGTTTTTTTGTTAAACTATAGTTTGACTGCATAGTGATTAAAGCTAAACTTTGGTCCTTTATTTAATGGGTGTACAATTAGAAAAATTGCTTTTAACGTTTATCCTTTGCCTCCTTATCAAAGGCAACAAGATTGAACATTGACCTCATCCTAGAACGAATCCGGTTACCGTAAATCCTTTCGATTTCGGAGGCTGAAAGATTAGAGGTGATGTGCGTGATACATTTATTTTCTACAAACTGCTCGTACCGACCCAACAATACCTCAGCCATTACATTACAATCGTTACCGAAGTGTTTGATTTGTTGTTCGGCACCTAAATCATCAAAGCAATAGCCCGTTAATTTGGATTGATTTGCTTGCTTTAGCGTATAATAGTTGATGGTTTCAAACCCCTTTTTAGCAAATTCAAACGATAGTTCTCGACAGGTTTTTATTTTATACTCTGACAAAGGACTTGTAAAAGGCTTAATAAGGCTCATTATAGAGGTTTTTCCGCATCCAATTGGGCCTGATAACAAAATACCTTTGCTGAGGTCAATTTGTTCTTTTAAAGCCGCTTTATTGTCTTTGATCATGTAGATTATCAATTTATAAATTATTGGGATGTCCAGGATATTTATTTGAAAGGATGATCCATAATGTGCTGTTCCCTGGTATTCGATAAATTCTAGGCATTTGTTGAAATCATAGATTTTCTGATTGTTTTGAATTTCGAAAGTATCGGTGATTAATTTACAATGGTTCGGCATAATTTTTATTATTTGAAATTTGTAAATGGTTCGGCTGGGGTAGGTTTGATTTTGGCTGGAATTTGTTCTGGTTCATGATCCAGTTTCTTGCTGCTGCTTTCCAGTCTTTCATTTTGGATTTTCCTCCCACGAGCCAACCGTTACTTTGAAAATGGTTGAAGAATTTTTCGGCTTCGATTTCGGTTGCATTTTTCTCTTTGAAAAATGTTGTGACTTCTTGCCATTCGGGAGGGATTTTTTCCTTCAAAAAAGGTTCTTTTTTTTCGCGCAACTTTTTTTTCTTTTTTTCTTTTTCTTCGAAAAATTCTTCATTTTTAGTTTTTAAATTTTGTGCTTGCTCCAAGTTTAAAATGTTTGATTTGTTTGTAATGTTTATATTGTTTATAGAAGATACCAGCGCTTGTTCAGTGCCTGTCCCATTACTAGTTTGATGCTTGTTTACCGCTTGTTCATTAGCCTGATTATTAGCCTGCATGCCTACTTGTTCAATAACTTGTTTGTTTATTGTCTTTTTTCGGTCTTTTTTTTGAGGTGGTTTTAAGTCTTCTGAATAGTTAATTAAATGCACCATACTTCCCCGAAAAGGGTTGTATGAAGGCTCATATTTTAAGTATCCTTTGTTGTGCATTTCTCTCATGCATTTGTGATATGTTGCCTTAGAACAAATTTTACTGATTCGCATGACTTCATCCCGGGTAATGCTTATTGGATTCTGAAAACGGTTGAGGTTCCAGAACTGAAAAATTGCCATGTACAGACTTATGTGTGTTGGGTTTAGTTCAAAATCAGTTGAGACTTTTTCGAAAAAACCAGTAAGGTGTTTGATGTAGTTCATTTTTTTTAGTGAAAAGTGAGTCGTGAATGGTGAAGCGTGAGTTGTGAAATGTTAATGGTATCTCTCGGCTGCGCTAGAGATGACATTATTTGATTTAGGGGGTGAGTACTTTTAGAATGTCTTCGTATTTGTAGTAAATGATGCTGCCAATACGGGTGAAGTTTAGGGTGCCATTGATGCGTAGATTTTGCAATGTGCCTGGGGAGATTTTGAGTAGTTTTCGTACTTCGGAAGATTTGAGCCATTGTGCCGGTTTGTCTTGTGCGCCTACCATTTCTTTGATTTCATCCAGGATCAAATTACTAAAGTTAAGCAGGTCTCTTTTGGTGATGGGTTGGTGGCTGAGTAGTTCAATATTATCTACTTCCGGAAACAGTTTTTTGGGATTTACTTTCATTGTTTTATTTTGTTTTGATTACATGGACAAAATAATATCAAATGATTGGAATAAACTTCCAAGGTGTTCCCAGCTGGGAATTATTTTTCTATCAAAACCGTGTAAACCCTTTGTTTTTGGGCAAAAAAAAATGGTTTTGTAAAAAACCCATTTTTTGCATTCCAAGGATTTGTCCTTTTTTGGTCCGAAATTGGCGTTTTACCAATACGTTCCCAGCTGGGAATTTTGTGTTTTTTGTTAAAAAACGGGTGGCATTTGTTTGTAATTGGAATTACGCGTTTTTAATATTCTTCCTCAAAAATCTTTTTGTTGAAATTTTCGGATAGCGTATCAATGAATTTTGTTTTGGAATTCTTTCTGTTTTTAATATCAATATAACTTCTGTAAATGGTTTCGTTGAGATCTATATTGAAAGTTCTGCCTAATTGTGTAGCAATTTCTTTTATATCCGTTTTGCCATTATCAATTATTTTTCCTGCATGTAGGACATAAACTAATTCAGCCAAATCTGTTTTAGTTCCTGACCATTGTAACTTTGATATATAAGGCTCTTGGGATTCTTTATTTTTCATTTTTAACCTGTTTATTTGGCTTTCTATGTATGTAACCAAATTATCATTTGCTATAATTTTGGCGACCTTGTAATCGTAACATGTAGAGAGTCTTGTATCAGAATTGATTTGAAAACATTCTGTTTCTAATATGTTTTTTTTAGTTTTCCTGGTGAAATATAAACGGTCAAATTCTTTGGAATTCGAACGGTAGTAGTGGTAAAATTTAATGTCTTTTTGAGGATATTGGGAAAGTTTTTTTAACTCCTCTTCATAAAATTTTCGACTATGCTGCTTTCCGGTTGGAGTATTGGTTTCAATTCGTAAAACCTCTTTTTGGAAAATTAATTTTGAAAATATATCCGGTTTAATCTCTTTAAAAAAACATATTTCTTCCTGATCATCTTTAAAGTCATGCATCTTTAACCATAAATGCAATTCTTTAATTTTTGGTTCTGCCCATAATATAAATTCTTTAGAATTGTTGATTCTGTCTTTTCTGTGATTATGCAATTGGTTGGCTTTTTGTAAGAACTCTTCCTGAAATAAGTTTTGAAATGAAATCATTCGGGGGCTATATATTTGGTTATTTCCTACAAAAATATAAATATTATGATTTTAAACTCTATTTTTAATACAAAAAAAGCTACTTTATTCTCAAATAGAGGGATTATGAGATTTCACGGTTTTTTTCAGCCTCCTTTTGGCTTAATTTGGTTCTTAAAGACATCATATCCTCACTCACTTTCTTGTTCAAAATCTTTGCATAGTGCTGCGTTGTTTTTATGTTAGTATGGCCAAGCATTTTGCTTACACTCTCCATGGCGACGCCATTACTCAATAAAATGGTAGTTGCAAAAGTATGTCTGGCGATATGAAACGTGAGTTCTTTCTCGATACCACATAAATCGGCTATTTCCTTTAAATAACTGTTCATTCTCTGATTACTTAACACTGGCATTAATTTCCCTTCATTGATACATTTAGGATTATTTGCATATTTTTTTATCATTTCTTCTGCTAATGGTAACAACGGAATATTCGACTGGATTTTTGTTTTTTGCCTGTTGGTAAATATCCATTTTACACCATCAATCCCTAAACTGATATTTTCATTAGTCAGATTCTTTACATCGACATAAGCCAATCCCGTGTAACAACTAAACAAGAAAATATCTCTCACTTGATTCAATCTTGTTGTGTGCAGTTCTTTATTTTCGATAGCGTGAATCTGTTCTTCTGTTAGGAAAAATCGATCTACTTCCTTAGTCTTTGCTTTGTAGTTGATAAACGGGTCTTTATCAATCCACCCATTGGACAAACATATCCTAATAACTTTCATGAAATTTTTAATATACTTTACTGTCGTATTGTTAGCACATTTACGAACACTTCTTAAATAAAAATCATATTCGGTAACAAATACATGGTCAATTTTAAGAATATTAATATCCTGAAGACTATATTTCCATTTGATAAAATCCTTAGTATGACTTAATGAGGTCTTGTAGCGTTCTAATGTTCCTGCAGCATATTCCTGACCAACTAAAACTTCCATTTTATCATTATGCTCTTGAAATATTTGAAGCAACATTCTTTCTCTTTCTTCAATACCATTGATTTTGTTTTTGATATTTTCTGCAACTACATTTTCACCATATCGCTGCAATTCCTTTTCAGCATCTAAAACTTTAGCTTTTAAAATATCTAGGTGACTATTTACTGTTCTTGCTTCTTCCGAAGTCCCTTTCATTTTAGCTCCCTCAACTGACCATTTAAGTGGATCAATATATTTACCTGTACTTTTGTCAATTCGTTTCCCATTAACAGTGATTCTTTGAAAAATGGGAACTAACCCTTTTGGATTTACTTTGGCTCTCTTTAAGTAAAAGAGAATTGAGATTGTTGTTTTCATTTTGTGGTAACCTTTTTGATAGTATAATTTAATTAAAATATCAAAGTACAACAAGATGTTCATTTCCTGAACTGCCTTATTTTACTAGGGTTTCCATACTATTCGGGGCACAAATATCAACTTAAATAATGTGCCCCGAATTGTACCCCTAAGGGTTGCGAATTAATGAATGTTCTGAAGGAGTATTTATTAAAAAACCCCTAAAAACATACGCGTTTAGGGGTTTTGAAGTGTTTTGAATGAGATTCAGCAGAGAGGAAGGGATTCGAACCCTCGATATGTTGCCATATACACGCTTTCCAAGCGTGCGCCTTCAGCCACTCGGCCACCTCTCTATTTTGGTTTGCAAATAACTTAAAAAAAAACGAGTTAGAAAAGTAAAATCCAATTATTATCCTATTTCTCCACGCAAAGGAGTTTCAAATACTGTTTTGAAGTCGTTTTGAACAATAGTATGCCCTAACAAATACATCAATTTTGTAATTGCTGCTTCAGTCGTAATATCTTTTCCCGAAATCACTCCAATTTTTTTCATTGCCGAACTCGTTTCATATTGTCCCATGTTCACACTTCCTGCGGAACATTGCGTGACATTTACGACTTGAATTCCGTTTTGAATTGCTTGGGTCAAAAGACGAATAAACCAGTCCTCAGTAGGCGCATTTCCTGCTCCGTAAGTTTCTAAAACTATTCCTTTCAGATTAGAAATATTGAGTATGGCCGCCAAAACGGTTTCGCTCATTCCGGGAAACATTTTAACAATAACAACATTGGTATCTAAGGTTTTATGTACTTTGAGTTTCAAATCCTTTTTTAAAGGCAGGAATAAGTCTTTGTTCATTTTTAAATGTACGCCGGACTCAATTAAATGTGGATAATTCGGAGAAATAAAGGCTCTGAAATGCTCTGCATTTGTCTTTGTAGTTCTATTGCCTCTATACAATTTATATTCAAAATAGAGACAGACTTCACTGATAACCGGATTCCCGTTTTCTCGCAAAGAAGCAATTTGAATCGCAGTAATTAAATTTTCTTTGGCATCTGTCCGCAAATCGCCAATAGGCAATTGAGAGCCGGTGAATATTACCGGTTTCGATAAATTTTCGAGCATAAAACTCAATGCTGATGCTGAATAAGACATGGTATCCGAACCATGAAGCACCACAAATCCATCATAAGAATTATAATTATCCTCGATGATAGTCGCAATATCCGCCCATTTTTCGGGATTCATGTTCGATGAATCGATTGGCTTTTCAAAAGAAATTGTTTCAATTTCGCAATCCAAGAGTTTTAACTCCGGAATTCTTTGCAATAATTTACTAAAATTGAAAGCCTTAAGCGCACCGGTTTCAAAATCTTTTTTCATACCAATGGTTCCACCGGTATAAATCAAAAGGATTTTTGCCTTAATTGGCATGAGTATATTTTAATTTATTCACGACAGGATTGGCATACATCGCCAAAAATCCTTCTAAAGCAATTGGATTGTCGTGATCAATTCGCATCTCTAATCTGCGTTCAAAAAGTGATTTTTCGTTTTCAGTATATAAATGAGAATAGGCGTTAGTCTTGTTTACAATATCGTAAGCAATATAATTCGTTGGCCAAAGCTTGTAATTAGTCAATATTGCATCATCTATAACTTGTGCCAAAGCTTGTATTTGCTTATTTCCATTATCATTTTCTGCTGCAATGGTATCAATTTCCGAATCTAAAACTTTACCTACATGAATGTGAATTCGTTTCTTTTGCCCCATCACTCCACTCAGAATAGTCATGAAATCTTCATTTTTTTCTTTGATGTAAATTTCATTATTGGCTTCTGCCATCAATTGAGGCATTTTCAAAACATCCGTCGGATCGTATTCGTATGAAATGGAAACGGGTACAATTTTAATTTTCTTAAAATAATTCATCAGATTGGTTTCATCCGATGCCATTCCAAGCATTTTTAAAACCCCAGGATTTGTCGCGTCGTTCCCGTCTTTAGTTCTTCCTTCTCGTTGTGCGATCCAAACAGAGCGGTTTTCGTGCAACAATAACTGCCTAATATACTCGGATAATAATTTAGAACTTTGCAACATCTCCCTTGGCGTCAAGCCTCTTAATACCAAAAAGTTTCGGTTTAATTTAGCCAATATGCTCAAAAACGTTTTTTTGACTAAATTATCGCCAATCGCCGAAGCTGTCATTACAAATCCATGCTCAAACAAAGCTGCATTTAATAATGTGGTATCCAAAAGAATATCTCTGTGATTTGAAATAAACAAATAAGAGGTGTTTTTTTCTAAATGTTCAAAGCCGGAAGTCGTCAAGCCTTCAGAACTTTTTTCAAGTATTTTTTGAACGGATTGGTAAATAAAATTACATTGAAAATCGCGGATAGAGTGCGTTTTTTTGAGTTGTTCTTTCCAAACCTCATCTTCAACCTCAGGGAAAGAAAAATTCATCAATGCCTTCATCATAGGATGATGGATCACGTTTTGAAGTGCCTCGTTTACTTCTGAATCGTAAAATGGACGAATAGCGTCAAATTTCTGCATTTTGGTTTTCAATTTTAGTAACGACAAAAGAACAAAAAAAATATTAAAATACCGTGAATTCTGCTTTAAATCCCGAATATATCTTTCGAATTTTCGGTTGTTATTGCTGCAATTTCGTTTTCGGAAACACTATAAATTTGTGACAGCTTGGCAACAACATTTACTAAATAACTGCTTTCATTTCTTTTGCCTCTAAAAGGAATTGGCGCTAAATATGGCGAATCGGTTTCAAGAACAATATGTTTCAAATTGATTTGGCTCAAAAACTGATCAATTTTTCCGTTTTTGAACGTAACAACTCCCCCTATTCCCAGTTTCATGTTATACGAAATTGCTTGTAAAGCCTGCTCATATGTTCCTGAGAAACAATGAAAAATACCAAATAATTCCGGTGATTTTTCTTCTTCTAAAATTTCAAAAATTTCATCAAAAGCTTCCCGGCAATGAATCACAATAGGCAATTTGTAGTGTTTGGCTAATTGTATTTGTCTTTTGAAAGCGATTTGTTGTTCTTTTAAATGGGTTTTATCCCAATACAAATCGATTCCAATTTCACCTACCGCATAGAATTTTCTTTTGGCTAATTCCTGTTCCACATGTTGCAATTCTTCGAGATAATTATCCTTCACATACGTTGGATGCAAACCCATCATTAAGAATACATTTTCGGGATGATTGCGTTCTAAATCATACATAGATGCTGTACAACTGGAATCGATCGCCGGAATAAAAAACCGCGAAACACCGGCATCAATTGCACGTTGAATCATTTCGTTTCGGTCCTGATCAAATTCTTCTGAATATAAATGCGTGTGGGTATCTGTGATTATTGTTTTTGTTTCCAAGTCTAAAGTTTAAGCGTACAAATTTACTGGAATAAAACTTGTCAAAAAAATGGTTTCATAAAGTTTAATATACCCGAAATCCTTCGACTATCTTTGTAAAAAAATAGTGTGAATCTTTGCCAAATTAAACATGAAAGACCTTCAAGATATTCTTAAAAAAGAAAAATACAAGAAAATAAAATTTAAGATTACCAAAACGCAACATCTTTTGATAAAAGCAAAAATCAACGGTGTCACAGGAAATTTTATTTTAGATACAGGAGCTTCCAGCAGTTGTGTGGGTTTTGAAAGTGTCGATTTCTTTTTATTGGAAGCTAAAAAATCTAAAACTAAAGCTTCCGGTGCTGGCGCCAATGGTATGTTTACCCAAATTGCTTTCAAAAATCAATTGCAATTAGGCTCTTGGAAAGATTCTGATTTTGAGCTCGTTATTTTCGACTTATCACATGTAAATGAAGCATTGACACAACATAAAGCAAAACCGGTTCACGGAATAATAGGCGCTGATATCTTGATGAAAGGGAAAGCCATTGTAGATTATTACAACCACTATTTGTATTTACTGAAATAAACCCTTTTGGCAACAGCCTATAAAAAAAGAGCTTCGAAATATCCGAAGCTCTTTTTACACTACACTAACTTAAACAAATTTAATCCTTAATAATTTTAGAAGTCGTCACATTTCCGTCAACATTTGTTCTAACGATATACACTCCTTTTTGAAGTTCACCCGTTTGTAACGTTGTAGAATTGCTTTTTGGATTTCTTACTAAAACTTCCTGACCTAAAAGATTATAAACTGCTACTTTTTCAATAGTGCTGTTAGCATCAATTGTCAATGTGCTTTTAACTGGATTTGGATACATCTTAACAGAAGTACGTTCAAATTTAGCAACTGATAAAGTATTCGTTTGAACAACATCATCAAATAAATACGTTGAATTTGCGCTTCCGTCTCCTACTGTTCCTAAATCGAATATGAAGACGATTTGATTATTCAAATTATTCACTCCAGCTACAGATGTATAATCAAACGTTAATTCCTGCCAAGTGTTTGCTGTTGCTATTGGAGCTGATTCTAATTCAAAAGCGGCACCTGCACCTTCAAACTTCAACAATAATTTTTTACCAGCAACAGGAGACCAAACTTTCACTTTAAATATTTTATTTACAGAAAAATCAATAGGAGATGCCATTATGATTTTACTACCAGCCCATGCTGCTCCGGCTCCTTTTACCATTTGTGCAACAGTAGCACTGGTATTGGATCCACTGCTTTGAGGATTGGCAATTTTTGTAACTGCACCACCATCAAAATCAATAAAACTATAATTAACTGAAGAGGATTCGAAAGTTAAAGGTAAAGTAACAGGATCCGAAACAGGTCCACTTGCAGCAGATTGTGTTATATCATCAAATAAATACGTTGAATTTGCTGACCCATCACCTACAGTTCCAAAATCAAACATCAAGACGATTTTATTATTCAAATTATTAACCGTTAAACCTGTAAAGTCAAAAGTTAATTCTTCCCATGTATTGGCAGCAGTAACAGCAGTCGATAATTTTTCAAAAGCAGCACCAGCTCCTTCAAACTTCAACAGTAGTTTTTTACCTGCTACCGGAGACCATACTTTTACTTTGAATATTTTTTTAGTAGAGAAATCAATTGCCGAAGGCATCGTAATATAACTTCCTGCCCAAGTAGCTCCGTCTCCTTTAACCATTTGTCCAACAGTAGCACTAGTATTGATTCCTGAGCTTTGTGGGTTTGCAATTTTTGTAGCTGTACCACCGTCAAAATCAGTGAATGCATAAGTAATAGTTGATGATTCAAAATCTATAGGAAGTGCCAAACCGCCTGTTTCTACTGGCGCAGCACCGAATTTCACATCATCAAAATAATATGTTTTCTCTCCAGCTGTAGCTCCTGTAACTCCAAAATTGAAGAAAATAGAAGCTTTATCAAAGTTTTTTGTAACATCTAAAGCGGCTGTTCCTGTAGCTTGATTCGCAAAATTAAATTCTAAAGTCTGCCATCCGCTTGCTGTTGTTACCGTAGCTTCTGTTTCACAAGTAATATTTTTATCGGTATGATCTTCCACTTTTAAACGCACTTGAATTCCAGCATTTGGAGACCAAACACGAACATTCATTTTTGTATCGGTTAACGTAAATGGAATTTTAGGTGAAAAACCTAATTCAGCTGCTGCAGTAACTGTAGTACCCGCCCAAGTTTGAGCGCCTGCAGACTTAATCACTTTTACCACTTTATTAGAAGATAAAGTTGGATCTTCAACTACAGTAGAAGCTTCTGCTCCTCCAAATCCTATTAAACCATAATCTACAGTTGTTTCGTCAAAAGTAACCGGAAGACTCATTTGAGTTAATTCAACTGGTGCAGATGGAGCAGCTCCAAATTTCACATCATCAAAATAGTATGTTTTTTCTCCTGCTGTAGCTCCTGTAACTCCAAAATTGAAGAAAATAGAAGCTTTATCAAAGTTTTTTGTAACATCTAAAGCTGGTGTTCCTGTAGCTTGATTCGCAAAATTAAATTCTAAAGTCTGCCATCCGCTTGCTGTTGTTACCGTAGCTTCTGTTTCACAAGTAATATTTTTATCGGTATGATCTTCCACTTTTAAACGCACTTGAATTCCAGCATTTGGAGACCAAACACGAATATTCATTTTTGTATCGGTTAACGTAAATGGAATTTTAGGTGAAAAACCTAATTCAGCTGCTGCAGTAACAGTTGAACCCGCCCAAGTTTGAGCGCCTGCAGACTTAATCACTTTTACCACTTTATTAGAAGATAAAGTTGGGTCTACAACTACAGTAGAAGCTTCTGCTCCTCCAAATCCTATTAAACCATAATCTACAGTTGTCTCGTCAAAGGTAACCGGAAGACTCATTTGAGTTAATTCAACTGGTGCAGATGGAGCAGCTCCAAATTTCACATCATCAAAATAGTATGTTTTCTCTCCTGCTGTAGCTCCTGAAACTCCAAAATTGAAGAAAATAGAAGCTTTATCAAAGTTTTTTGTAACATCTAAAGCTGGTGTTCCTGTAGCTTGATTCGCAAAATTAAATTCTAAAGTCTGCCATCCGCTTGCTGTTGTTACCGTAGCTTCTGTTTCACAAGTAATATTTTTATCGGTATGATCTTCCACTTTTAAACGCACTTGAATTCCCGCATTTGGAGACCAAACACGAATATTCATTTTTGTATCGGTTAACGTAAATGGAATTTTAGGTGAAAAACCTAATTCAGCTGCTGCAGTAACAGTTGAACCCGCCCAAGTTTGAGCGCCTGCAGACTTAATCACTTTTACCACTTTATTAGAAGATAAAGTTGGATCTTCAACTACAGTAGAAGCTTCTGCTCCTCCAAATCCTATTAAACCATAATCTACAGTTGTTTCGTCAAAAGTAACCGGAAGACTCATTTGAGTTAATGGAGTTGAACCACTTGTACTAGGGCCAACTACTACATTACCTAAAGCAACTTCATTAGCTGGATTTCCATTTAATCCTTTTATTGTGAATCCGTATTGAACAATTAATCCTGCAGGAATTGCAGTAGTTGTTGTAACTGTAAAAGCTTGACCACTCACTAAAGGCACCGAAACATTAACATCTGCACTGTATCCTGTAGCAGGATTTAATCCCTTGATAAAAGCTACAGCCGTATATCCTGAAGCCAAAGTATTACTCACAACATTTCCCGAAAAAGTAAGTACTTGTCCTGCTAAAGCAGCATTTTCAACAAATGTGTTCCCTTCAAATATTTTGTTACCAATAGAGCCGTTTCGCCAATAAGCAATATCGGTAGGAGTTACTGCATTTGCATAGGTATTAAAATTAGGATAGAGGGTTACTGAATTTGTACCGATATTGACTACCGACTTAACATCAGCGAGTCCCCATCCGCTACCAAACTCGTAGGATGTTCCGTCTAAGCCAAACACATTGGCATATCCAATCCAAGCAGAACTTCCGCTAACGGTTACTGTGTTTTGTGATATGGCATTAAAAGCATTTCCAATCAAGGAAAATACAACTAATGCAATAAAAGTAATTTTCTTCATAATAATTGAGTTTTTAGTTAGAACCCAAATCTATGAATGTATTTAATTCGTTAATTAAATAAGAAGTATGTAAAAACTATACGAAGTTATCAAAAATTAAAAATGTTAAAAACCATACTAAAACACTGACTTTACGAAATTTAATAGGCTTTTTTAAACTATTCAAATATAATAAACCGGTATGACTATTAAAAAATGTTGTGGTGATGTATAGGTATCATCATTAGTACAGCATATATAAAGTGTATAAAATTTTATTTTTTAAGAAATAAAAATGTAAAATGTAAAAATATTGACAAATAATTAAACATTTACCACTTTTACAAAGCAACAACTAATAATAATTGCAAACGTTTAATATCCAATTCAATATCACAGAAAGTAAATTCTCTGTATTACGAACTATAAAACCATTAATCCCATTGGTCCAGAAACCACAAATGAAATATCTATATCAAACCTCACAAACTTATCGTAATCCATGTTCTTAATGAAAGACAAAAGAATATTGATTATTTTAATCAATGTTTGTATTTGAAGCACCATACTTTTTTAACGAAAAATAAGCAACAATACCACTAATCATCATCAACAAACCTCCGAGAATAAATGGCATTCCAGCAAATTCAAATGGCGAACCTTTATGCGTAAAATAATAGAAAAGACTCGACATTACTGGTGGTCCAATAATAGTTGCGGCACTCGTTAAACTCGCTATTGTTCCTTGAATTTCCCCTTGTTCTGATGGCAAAACATGATTTGAAATTATAGCTCTCAATGCTGGACCAGCGATTCCTGCAAGACAATACGGAATCAAAAAGAGAAACATCATCCAACTTTCTGAAGCAAAAGCAAATAAAAACATTCCAATAGTATATAATACCATTCCAATATAAATACTTTTTTCATTTCCTAGTTTTCGACTAGTCCATCGTATCAATCCTCCCTGAACCAGACTTACTAAAACTCCAACAACGCCCAGCGAAATTCCGACCATTTTTTCGTCCCAACTAAATTTGTACATTGTAAAATAACTCCAGTTACTTTCTACCGCATGTCCAGCGACATAAATTAAAAACAGAGCAAACAATAATCCATATAATGAGGGGTATTTCTTTAAATTAAAAAAAACACCAATTGGATTAGCTCTTTTTAAATTAACAGGTCTTCTATTTTCTTTTGATAATGATTCGGGCAAAATAAAATAACCGTATAAGAAATTCAGCAAGCACAAAACTGCCGCAGCATAAAACGGAATCCTAGATCCGTAATGCCCCAAAACACCTCCTATTACGGGTCCAATTATAAATCCTAGACCAAAAGCCACACCAATCATTCCGAAGTTTTTGGCTCTATTCTCTGGCGTACTCACATCAGCTATATACGCTGAAGCGGTTGAAATACTCGCACCAGTTAATCCTGCAATTACTCTTCCTATAAATAACCATGTAATCGTTGGGGCAAATGCCAACAATATATAATCCAATGAAAAGGCAAAAAGCGAAATTAATATTATGGGTCTTCGCCCAAATTTATCGCTCAAATTACCAATTAAAGGAGCAAACATAAATTGAGTTATTGCATAAGCAAATGTTAACCAACCTCCATATTTTGCTGCATCACTAACATCGCCATGAATTAATTCTTTAATCAATTTTGGAATAACCGGAATGATAATTCCCCAACCAGTTATATCAATTAACATTGTGATGAAGATAAAGCCGATAGCAGCTTGCTTTTTATTTGACGCCATAAATAGTATTGGTTGGAAAGACAAATAAACAAAAAATCCGTTTAGAAAAAGCTCTAAACGGATTTGCTATTTATGTGTTTATTGAATTACAATTCAAATGCTTTTTTAGGATTGTTATCACATAATAATGCAACTGGATTCTCTAAAGCTTCTTTTACGGCCACTAAGAAACCAACAGACTCACGACCATCAATAATTCTGTGGTCATAAGAAAGTGCCACATACATCATTGGGTGAATTTCTACTTTACCGTTAACAGCGATAGGGCGCTCAATAATGTTGTGCATTCCAAGGATTCCTGATTGTGGAGGATTGATAATTGGCGTACTCAACATACTTCCAAAAACACCACCGTTAGTAATTGTGAACGTTCCTCCGGTCATATCATCAACCGTAATTTGTCCGTCACGTGCTTTAATAGCCAAACGTTTAATATCCGCTTCAATTCCACGGAAAGTCAAGTTTTCAGCATTGCGAACTACAGGAACCATAAGTCCTTTTGGTCCAGAAACTGCAATTGAAATATCGCAGAAATCGTACCCTATTTTATAATCACCGTCCATCATAGAATTTACATCCGGATACAATTGCAACGCTCTTGTAACTGCTTTTGTAAAGAATGACATGTATCCCAAACCAATTCCACCATGCTTTGCTTTGAATGCATCTTTGTACTCATTACGCAAAGTATTGATTGGCGTCATGTTTACTTCATTGAAAGTAGTTAACATAGCGGTATCATTTTTCGCTGCAACTAATCTTTCTGCTACTTTACGACGCAACATTGATAATTTAGTGCGTTCAGAACCACGAGATCCTCCAGTTGGAGTTCCCATTGACGGCACTGCATTTACAGCATCATCTTTAGTGATTCTTCCATCTTTTCCAGTTCCTTGAATTGATGCTGGAGCGATATTTTTTTCGTCTAATATTTTTCGGGCAGCTGGCGAAGGAGTTCCGGAAGCATATGATGTTGCTACTGGAGCAGCTTTTGGAGCCTCAACTTTAACCTCAGCTTTTGGAGCTTCTACTATTGGAGCAGCTTCAACGGCTGGAGCTGAACCTGATGGTTTTGCAGCACTGGTATCAATTAAACAAACAACTGCACCTACAGCAACTGCGTCACCTTCTTCTGCTTTTAATGTGATAATTCCACTAGCTTCTGCCGGAAGTTCTAATGTTGCTTTATCCGAATCAACTTCAGCAATAGCTTGGTCTTTTTCTACATAATCTCCGTCTTTTACTAACCAAGTTGCAATTTCAACTTCTTTTATAGATTCCCCTGGTGATGGGACTTTCATTTCTAAAATCATCTTCTATTCTTTTAAATTATGAATTTTAATTTATTATACCCTTTGATTTACTGTAAAAACAAATTCCTTATTTACCTTCCGAATCTGAACTGTAATTACCATTTGCTGGCATCATAGTAAAGACATCTCCTTTAGTTTTTCGTTTGGTGTATTTTTCTATAGAGCGTTTTACCAAATCCTCTAAATCTTTTTTGGATTCGTCTAATTCCTCAGTAGTAATTGTATATTCTTTTGACTTTGAAATGGACTCTAATATACTTTCTTTTTTCTTTTCGTACTTTTTGATGTTCTTATAATTATTCTGATTATTGTCAAAAGGCACTAATTTAACTGCCGCTTTAATGGCTCCCATTTGAGGTTCAGAATCAATTATATAAACTTTTCCAGCTTCAAGTTCCGCTTCAAGATAATCTGAATTTTCAGATTTTGACCAAAACAAATGTTTCCCAGGCTCACATTCATATACTAAGTACTTACCGTAATTGAATTTTCCTAAATATTGTTCTCCATCAAAATATTTAAAATTGATTAAAAAACCAACCGAAGATGATCTTACAAAATAAACTAATGATTTTCCTTCACTAGGCTTCTTAAGATCTTGCGAATACATTGCTGTTGCAAATAAAACTACGACTATTAAAAGTACTTTTTTCATATAAATCTATCTAAATAAATTTTTATCAAAAACCATTCTGATAGCATCTGCCTGACGACGTTTTGCACGAGTATAACTTCCTGCTGCCGGTGCGGAATATGCTTTTAACGAAGCTAATCTCCATTTCACCAAATCAAAATTCATCAACATGTAACTGTAAGCTCCCATGTTTTTTGGTTCTTCTTGTGCCCAAACATAATCATCAGCATTTGGATATTTAGCGATAATCGCTTTTAATTGTTCTACCGGTAATGGGAATAATTGTTCAATTCTAACAACTGCCACATCTTTACGACCGTTATTTTCTCTTTCGGCAGTGATGTCATAATAGAATTTTCCGGTACAGAAAACCAGTGTTTTCACCTCGGCTTTATTCACTGTTTCATCATCGAATGTTTCTTGGAAACTACCTGTTGCAAATTCTTCAACAGAAGAAACTACTCTTGGATCACGCAATAAACTCTTTGGTGTAAACACAATAAGTGGCTTACGGAAAGTAGTTTTCATTTGTCTTCTCAACAAGTGAAAAAAGTTGGCTGGCGTTGTACAATCTGCAACATACATATTATGTCTGGCGCAAAGTTGTAAATAACGTTCCATTCTTGCCGAAGAGTGTTCCGCTCCCTGCCCTTCATATCCGTGAGGCAATAATAAAACAATACCGTTTTGATTATTCCATTTGTCTTCTCCACAAGAAATATATTGGTCAATCATAATTTGGGCTCCATTACTGAAATCTCCAAACTGTGCTTCCCAAATTGTTAGTGTTTTTGGATTCGCTAAAGCATATCCATAATCAAAACCTAAAACTCCATATTCTGATAAAAGCGAATTGAAAATATTGAATTTTCCGTTTTTCCCTTCTAAATTATTCAACAGAGTAACTTCTTCCTCTGAATCTTCTACCTTAACAACCGCATGACGGTGAGAAAAAGTTCCACGTTCCACATCCTGCCCAGATATACGTACATCGTATCCTTCGGTTAAAAGTGAACCATATGCCAAATGTTCGGCCATAGCCCAATCCAACTTATTGGTTTCGAAAAACATTGTTTTTCTGTCGTTGATTAGTTTCTGAATTTTACTGATAAATTTCTTGTCTTCCGGTAGATTACAAATCACATTTGCAATTGCCGTAAGTCCATCTTTAGAAAAAGTAGTATCTACTTTTTGCAGCATTTGCGTATCGGTAACTTGTTCAAATCCGCTCCATTCATTTTTCATAAACGGAGTAATTATCGTCAAATCTTTTTTACGTGATGCTTGAAGATTGTCATCTAAATCTTGTTTATAGGCTGTTTCTAAATCCTTAACAAAAGTATCTCCAATTACTCCTTCTGCTAATAGTTTAGCCGCATAAATATCTCTTGGATTTTGATGTTTTGCAATGATTTTGTATAAAACAGGCTGTGTAAAACGAGGTTCATCACCTTCGTTATGTCCGTATTTTCTATATCCTAATAAATCTATAAATACATCACATCCAAATTGCATTCTGAAATCTAATGCAAATGACATGGCGTGAACAACTGCTTCTGCATCATCTGCATTTACGTGTAAAACGGGCGATAAGGTTACTTTGGCAACATCTGTACAATACTTAGAAGAACGAGCGTCTAAATAATTTGTTGTAAAACCAACTTGGTTATTGATTACGATATGAATCGTACCTCCGGTTTTGTAGCCGTCAAGTTGCGCCATTTGTACAATTTCATAAAGAATACCCTGACCTGCAATTGCAGCATCACCGTGAACGGCAATTGGTAATACTTTAGAAAAATCATCCGGGAAATATTTATCTTGTTTTGCTCTGGTAATCCCTTCAATTACAGCTCCCACTGTTTCAAGATGAGAAGGATTTGGCGCTAAATTGATATTAATGCTTTTTCCAGTGCTTGTTTTTTTATCGGCTGTAAGCCCTAAATGGTATTTTACATCACCATCAAAATATTCCTGATCGTAATCTTTACCATCAAATTCTCCGAAGATATCTTGTGTAGATTTACCAAATATATTGGCCAAAACATTCAAACGTCCACGGTGAGCCATACCCATCACAAACTGTTCTACTCCTTTTTCTGCAGCTTTTTCAATTAAAGCGTCAAGCGCAGGAATAATAGATTCTCCCCCTTCAAGTGAAAAACGTTTTTGACCTACGTATTTTGTATGCAAGAAATTCTCGAAAGAAACGGCTTGATTTAATTTATTTAAAATAGCTTTCTTTTCGTCAACCGAAAAATTAGGCTGATTGTCATTAACACCCAATTTATTTTGAATCCAATCAATCACTTCAGGTTTACGAATATACATATACTCCACCCCGATGTGTTGGCAATAAATAGTTTCTAAATGAGTGATAATCTTTTGTAGCGAACAAGGCGCGATTTTAATCACTTTTGCAGCATCAAAAACCGTGTTTAAATCGGATTTCGAAAGTCCAAAATTTTCAATATCTAAAGTTGGAGTCGAACTTCTTCGTTCTCTAACCGGATTGGTTTTAGTAAACAAATGCCCACGAGATCTGTAGCCATCAATTAATTTCAAAACATTAAATTCTTTTTGAAGTTTTTCTGACACAAGGGTGCTTTCAACATTTCCAGACGCTACATTTGCAATGTAAGTTACTGGATTTTCGTCATTATAAGTTGCCATTCCAAAGTCAAAACCTTGAAAAAAACTTCTCCAGCTTGGCTCAACGCTGTCTGGATTTTCTAAATATTGATCGTATAATTGTGCAAAAAATTCGGTGTGTGCTGCGTTTAAAAATGAAAACCTATCCATAATAGTTGTGAATGTACTTTTTTTGTTAAATCGATGGACAAAAGTACAATAAAGGAATATATTTAATTCAGTTTTTTACTTACTTTTACGTTAATATTTGTTAAATTAATCCCATAATCATGAAAAAAAATCATTTTTTAGCCGTTTCGAAACCTTTTTTAATTTTCGCAAGCTTATTTTTTTTCACATCATTATGGGCACAACAAAATTCTTATCGCTCGACTTCTTCTGATGATTTTTGGGAAAAAGTACAATTTGGTGGTGGTATCGGGTTAAGTTTTGGTTCCGGATATACTGATATTGCTTTATCACCGAGTGCGATTTATAATTTTAATGAAACTTTTGCCCTTGGTATGAGTCTTCAAGGCGGGTACATTTCTTCAAAAAACTATTACAAATCCTATACGTATGGCGGCAGCTTAATCGGTTTAATAAATCCGATTCCGCAAATTCAACTTTCAGCAGAGTTAGAACAATTACGAATAAATACAGACTACATCTATTTAGAATCTGATAATTTCTGGAATACTGCCTTGCATCTTGGCGCAGGATATCGATCCGGAAACGTTACTATTGGCGCCCGTTATGACGTACTGCACGATGACAACAAAAGCATTTACAGCGACGCTTTTATGCCATTTGTTCGGGTTTATTTTTAAATTTTATTTGTATTTATTGCGAAACCAAACCTTTTGCCATTCTCTTTTTAGAATCAAAAAAACGACTTGTTCAGCTAAAATTACCAGATCTGAACCGTCCAGCTTTTTTATTTCCTCTTCGGAAACATCAATAATGTAAAGCAAATTGAGGTATTCGGCAAATTTATATTGAATCAGCCTGTATATTTTTTCATGCAGTTGCAACTTAATTTCATTGGGCAAAAGACTTAAAGGAAGATCAATTCCTTCGTTTGCCAAATTAAAATCCTTATTAATTTGTTCAATTAATTTAAGGTATAAATTTTCCGTTTCGGCTTCAGAAAGCAATAAGTCTGTCGATTTTGGCGTGATAAAATTCATAAATTACAGTATCGTTTTTAATTTTTTATTTTCCCAAACAGCAACTATTTTAGCCAAAAGGACATCACCTCCTGCATAGAAAAACACGGCTCCCATTGGCGGATTTACCGCAGAAATTGTGCCAAATATCTTAGGAACCCATTTCCAGCACCCAAAAAAAGTGCCCACTAATTCTATAAAAATAACACATAGTGCAATGAAATAATACAAGTTTTGCCAACGTTTTCTTTTTAAAAGTAAAAAAAACAAAACGCCAAACAGCATCGAAAAAATATCTTTGAGAAATACACCAACGGACAAAAAAAGGGCTATAAAAAAAACTGCAAAAAACGTCCTTAAACCTTTTTCATTTTTAATCGCCCAAGAACTTTCAGAAAAAACATAGCCCGAAGCGTATACAATTGCATGGCCAAAAGGCACATATAACGGAATATCATTCGAGCGATACGCATACATTGCTAACCATTTGCAAAAAATCAATTCTCCGATATACGAAAGGAAAACCATGACAAACATCAATTTCCTCAGATGCGAATTCGAAGCAAAGAAAAAGAGTGAGAAATAAACTATCGCCAAAAGATTAGTTATTTGTCTGGCATCAAAATAGTGTTTTGTAAAAAAAACAGAATCAATTCCAAGCGCAATAATAGTAAAAATAGTAAAGAACAGCGCATAAAACATCCGCTTTTGCGCAGGCTGATTTTCGCCAGTAAAAAAGTAGTTGTTTATGGAATACCCAAAAGAATCCGGCTTATTAAAAACTAACATGGGACTAGACTTTTCTTCCCATCAAGTTCTCGCCAAAAGACTGTAATTTGTCTTTTTTCTCGTTATCAATATTGATTTTCTGTAAGGTTTCAAATGCTTTCAAAGTGTAATCCTGAATCGCTTGCTGTGTAGCTTTTGAAGCTCCGGTTGCATTGAAAATCTCCTTAACTTCTTGTATTTTATTGGTGCTGTCGTCCGGATGATTAGAGAATAAATACAATAATTTTTCTCTTTCTTGCGGGCTGGCAAACTCAACAGCTTTAAGGTATAAATAGGTTTTTTTGTTTTCAATAATATCTCCTCCAACTTGTTTTCCAAAGGTTTCAGGATCTCCAAAAGCATCTAAATAATCATCTTGCAACTGAAATGCTAATCCTAAATTCAATCCGAAATCATAAATTAAATTGGCATTTTCACATGATGTTTCTGCTACAATTGCGCCCATTTTCATTGCCGCAGCAACTAGAACAGCGGTTTTATATTCGATCATTTTGAGATATTCCGGAATGGTAACGTCTTTTCGGGTTTCAAAATCTACATCCCATTGTTGTCCTTCACAAACTTCTAATGCTGTTTTACCAAATAATTTTGCCAAATCCCTGAAAACTGTCGGTTCGTATTGCTCAAAATATTGATACGCCAAAATCAACATCGCATCTCCCGAAAGAATAGCAGTATTGATATTCCATTTTTCATGAACAGTTTCGTTACCTCTTCGCAAAGGCGCAGCATCCATAATATCATCATGAACCAACGAAAAATTATGAAAAACTTCTACCGCCAAAGCAGCCGGCAAAGCCTTTTTATAATCGGCATCAAAAACTTCCGCACTCATTAAAGTCAGAACAGGACGCATTCTTTTGCCTCCAAGGTCTAAAATATAATGTATGGGTTCATACAAGTTCTTAGGCTCCTTGATGGTGTATTGCGATTGTAAATAATCCGAAATAAATTGCTGATACTGGTAAATAGAATGCATAAAATAGAATTCAAATTTGGAAAAGGCCAAATATACGATTCCATTATGAATTATAAGTTTTAAAAATAGCTCTAATTTAAAGTTAGTGTCATGCCAACATGAAATAATTGAAAAAACATTGGAAACTATTTTGGTATTCAAAGTTTCCTATTTATATTTGCACCGAATTAAAAGAATCAAAACGGTCTCTTTTCTTTCAAAAAAGAACCCAGAACCCAAACAAAGCCCTAATTATTATGAAAACTACATGGAAAATTGATTCAAGCCAATCGGATGTTTTGATTAAAATGAGACATTCAATAATCGCCTACTTAGCCGGAACAATTAATAAATTTAAGGGACATGTAGATATTAGGAACAATGAAATTGAAGATGCATCAATAGAATTTTCATTAAATGTAAATAATAAGGAAACAAAACTGGAACATATAGATACGCATTTAAGATTAAATGATTTTTTAGACATCAACGAATATCCAATTATCAGTTTTAAATCAACGTCGTTCCAAAAAGTAAATAAGAATATCAATTTTTTAAAAGGAAATTTAACCATCAAAAACATAACAAAAGTAGTAGAACTTGACGCTGAATTCATTGGTTTCAATGCGTATAACGGAGACCGAAAAGCGGCTTTTGAAATAACTGGAGACATCAATCGCAAAGATTTTGGACTTTCATCCAATTCTTTTACTCAATCCGGAGGAATAGCTGGCGGACAAGACATAAAGCTTATTGCGAATTTAGAATTTACTGCTTAATCATTAAAAAAAGAAAAAATCTATTTTGACACCAAACCCTTTGTATTTGTAACGAAGTTTATTAAAAATCGAAACACATTAAGGAAAAAAATAAAATGAAAAATAAAATCATATCAAAAGCAACCGACCTTTTCTTAAAACTAGGTTTTAAGAGCGTTACCATGGACGACATTGCGTGTGAAATGTGCATTTCTAAAAAAACAATTTACAAGTATTTCTGTAATAAAGAAATACTGATAGCCGAAAGCACCGAAGCGGTACACAAAGCGGTACATCAAAGTATTGATACAATTGTAGCGAGAAATCATAATGCAATTGAAGAAAATTTTGAAATCAGAAAAATGTTTAAAGAAATGTTCAAATCTGGAGATACATCTCCTGTTTATCAATTAAAAAAACATTATCCTGAAATTTACGATACCGTAATGTCAAGAGAAGTTAACGAATGCAATACCGTTTTCAAAAAAAATATTGAGAAAGGGATTCAACAAGAATTATATCGAAAAGACCTTGATGTTGATACTTATGTTCAGTTTTACTACACCCTAATTTTTAGTATAAATGGCAACACGAGCTCCGAAAAAGAAGCAAACAGACTGGAATTTGAAGCATTAGAATACCATACCAGAGCAATGGCAACGCCAAACGGAGTTGTCGAATTAGAAAAACAAATACAACACTTTAATATATAAACATTGATCAATGAAAAAAATACTATTAATCACCTTCTTAGCTTTTGTAATAACAGCAAAATCACAAGAATCGAATAACACTAATGTAGAGAATCAAACAACAAAAACCTATAGTTTTAGTTTAGAACAAGCTATAACACACGCTTTGATTAATAACTACAGTACTATTAATGCGGGTCGTGATATAGAATCTGCCAAAAAGAAAAAATGGGAAACTACTGCGATGGGATTACCACAGATAAACAGTAGTTTAGATTATCAAAACAATATTGAACTGCAAAAATCCTTAATTCCAGCCGAATTTTTTGGAGGGAACAAAGGAGAATTTTTGGAAGTAGCTTTTGGAACTAGACACAATATGACCGCTAGAGCAACCTTGAGTCAATTGTTATTTGACGGTTCTTATATTGTTGCTTTACAAGCTTCAAAAACGTATTTAAAATATTACGAAAATGCGAAACTAAAAACAGACATTGACACTAAAGAAATGATTATCAATGCCTATGGAAATGTTTTATTAGCCGAAGAAGGAATTATTATTCTTGAGAAAAATAAGGCAACTTTAGAAAAAACACTGTTTGATACTAAAGAAACATTTAAAAATGGATTAATTGAAGAAGAGAATGTAGAACAACTTCAAATCACTCTTACTTCAATTAACAGCAATATAAACTATAACAAAAGATTGTTAGACGTTTCGTATAAAATGCTAAAAATAGCTTTAGGGATTGATATTGACGCTGATTTAAAACTAACAGATAAGTTAGACAATTTGACTATTAGTAATCTAGATATGGCTTTTTCACAAACTGGCTTTATTGTTGGAAATAACATTAATTACCAAATGGCTCAAAACTTTCAACAACAAAAAGAGTTAGAACTGAAATTAGAAAAAAGCAAAGCGCTACCTACATTATCGGCTAATGTAAATTTTGGATACAATGCATTCGGAAATCAATTCCAGTTTTTTACTCAAAACCAAAAATGGCTTAACTATTCTAATCTTGGAATAAGCTTAAACGTTCCAATATTCAGCAGTTTAGCTAGAACTGCCAGAACACAACAAGCTAAAATAGCTTTAGAAAAAGCAAAAACACAATTAACAGAAACAGAGCAAAGATTGAAATTGCAGTATGCCAATGCAAAAAGTGAATATGAATTCAGCATTGAAGAGTACGAAACAGCAAAAACTAATTTGAACCTAGCTGAACGCATTGAGAAAAAACAGCAAATAAAATTTACAGAAGGATTATCTTCTAGTTTTGATTTCAATGATGCGCAACGTCAACTGTATGCCGCACAACAAAAATACTTACAAACGATGGTTGAAATTATCAATAAAAAAGCCAGCTTAGAAAAAGTAATAAACAAAATATAATGAGCAACATAAAAGATATACTTATGAAATCAACGCAAAAATTCCAAAAAATCAATACTATAAATATGACCAAAAAAATACTATTATTCACCGCACTATCTGTTTTCTTAATCTCGTGTTCAGATAAAGAAACTAATACTAATATTGAAACTTTATTAGCTTCAAAAAATCTTACTTCAATCAAAGCAAAAAGAGCGGAACTTCAAGCTCAAATAACACAAATTGATGCAGCTTTAGCAACTTTAGAAACAGCTAAAGTTGAAGAAGCTTTAGTTTCTGTAGTTACTGTAAAAGACACTGTTTTTAGTCACTATCTTGAAGTTCAAGGAAATGTACAAACAAAAGAGAATCTTATTATTTATCCTCAATTCTCAGGAATACTAACTTCATTAAATGTAACTGCTGGACAAAGAGTTAGCAAGGGTCAGGTATTAGGAATAATTGATGATGGTGGTTTGAGCCAACAATTAGCACAAGTTCAATCACAATTAGCATTAGCAAAAACTACATTTGAAAGACAAAAACGTTTGTGGGATCAAAAAATTGGTTCAGAAATTCAATATCTTCAAGCACAAACAAATATGATAAGCCAACAAAAAGCAGTTTCTCAAATTAATGCTCAATTAGCAAAAACTAGAGTAATAGCTCCTTTTTCAGGTGTAATTGACGAAACTTTAATCGAAAGAGGACAAGTAGTTGGACCTGGTCAAGGATTAATGCGAATTGTAAATCTAAATAATATGTATGTTTCAACATCAGTACCAGAAACCTACATTGGAAAACTAAATACAGGAACAAATGTTGATGTGTATTTAACTTCATTAAACAAAACCTACACTGGTAGAATTAGACAAGTAGCTAATAACATCAATCCAAACAACAGAACGTTCAGCATTGAAGTTTCAGTACCTAACAAAGAAAACTTGTTAAGACCAAACCAAGTAGCAAAACTTAAAATTGTAGATTATACTTCTAAAAACGCAATTGTAGTTCCTACAAATGTAGTTCAAGAAGATGGCGAGAAAAACAACTTTGTCTACATCGTTACAAACGCTACCGCTACTTCGGGAGTTGCTAAAAAAGTTATCGTTACTGTAGGACAATCTTCTAATAACGCAACTGAAATTTTAAGCGGATTATCTGCAAATGATATCGTAGTTACGGAAGGTGTAAACACTATTTCAGACGGAATGAAATTAAATTTCTAATTAGGACACAACCTCAATAAAATAAAATATATGAGTCACCAAAATAAAGAATTCGGAATATCCAGCTGGGCTGTTGATAACCGAGTTACCGTTTACATCTTGACCTTATTAATTGTTATTACAGGTGTTATCGCTTATGTAACAATGCCGCGTGAAGATTTTCCAGAAATCATCGAAAACAAAGTTTACATTTCATCTGTTTTCCCAGGAAATTCAGCCGAAGATGTAGAAAAATTAGTCATCAAACCTTTAGAAAAAGAAATCAAAAACATCAGTGGAGTTGACAAAGTAACTTCAAGTTCATTTCAAGATTATGGAATGATTATCGCTGAGTTTTCAGATGATGTTTCTATCGAAGAAGCTAAAACTAGAATTAAAGATAAAGTTGACAATGCCAAAGCGGATACAGATTGGCCAAATATGGACAACGGAAGTAAGGTAGAACCAAATGTATTCGAATTAAACATTTCGGAAGAAGTGCCAATTTTGAATATCAACTTACAAGGGAATTACACTACGCAACAGCTTAAAAAGTATGGCGAATTACTTCAAGATGATATTGAAGAAATTACAGAGGTTAAGAAAGTTGACATTCTTGGAGTAGATGATAAAGAAGTTGAAATTGCAGTTGACATCTTCAAAATGACAGCAGCACAAGTGACTTTTGATGAAATTCAAATGGCTGTCAAAAACGAAAATATGACCCTTTCTGGAGGAAATCTAGTTTCTCAAGGTTCCAGGAACAACATTAGAATCATCGGTGAAATTAAAGACCCGAAAGAATTAGAGAACATCATTGTAAAATCTTTTGGTGGAGCAGTTTACTTAAAAGACATTGCTAAAATTTCGTTTAAGGAGAAAGAAAAAACAACTTATGCTCGCGAAAAAGGAAATGAAGTTGTGATGCTAAACGTGAAAAAACGTTCTAATCAAAACATGATTTCTGCTATTGAGCAAGTAAAAGAAAAATTAGAAGACGCTAAAAAATCTTATTTACCTTCTAACTTAAAACTAACACTTTCTAACGATCAATCCTCAAGAGTTGAACACCAAGTAAGTGAATTATCAAACCACATTATCTTTGGTATTGTATTGGTAATGATTGTATTAATGTTTACAATGGGTTTACGTAACTCTTTATTTGTAGGAGCTGCAATTCCGCTTTCTATGTTAATGGCATTTAGTATTCTTTCAGCTTTTGGATTGACGTTAAATACGATGGTTCTTTTCGGATTAGTAATGGGATTAGGTATGTTAGTTGATGACGGTATCGTGGTAGTTGATAACGTATTTGCCAACATGAAAAAAGGAATGGACAGAGTTACCGCTTCCAAAGTTGGTATTGGCGAAATCGCTTGGCCTGTAATCTCATCAACGGCAACTACTTTGATGGCATTTTTACCATTCTTGTTATGGCCGGGAACAATGGGTAAATTCATGAAATATTTCCCAATCACATTGACGTTTACCTTATCCGCTTCTTTATTCGTTGCAATGATTGTAAATGCTGCAATGACGGGTGGTTATATGGCTATTGACGACAAAAATGTTTCTAAAAAATCAGCTAAATTATATTCTATTATTTTTACAATAGTAGCCGTAGTTTTTGTTCTTGTTGGAAATGTTTACGATATAAAATTTGCAAAAGCAATTGGGCATTTGGCAATAATCTCCTTGGTATTAATGTGGTTGTATAAAATTAAATTATACCAATGGACTCAAGATTTTCAACATGACTTTTTTCCAAGAATGGAAGACAAGTACAAGAACTTTTTGGCAAAAATACTTACAGGCAGAAAAGCATGGTTGGCTTTAGCAGGAATTATTGGAATGTTGTTTTTCTCCTTTATTTTATTGGGAATTTTCCCGAGAAAAGTATTGTTTTTCCCTGACAATATTCCAAATCAAGCTATTGCTTATATTGAATACCCACAAGGAACTTCAATTGAGAAAACTAATAAAGCTACCTTATTCGTAGAAAAACAAGTTATCTCCATTTTACAGAAATATGTAGATCCTAAAACAAATGAAAATTTCTTAGCAGAATCTATTGTTTCTCAAGTAGGTGTTGGCGCAGGAAATCCAAATGTAGATGCGGGTTCTGCTTCTGAAACGCCATATAAAGGAAAAGTAACTGTTAATTTCTCTGAATTCAAATTCAGACAAGGTATAAATACTGCTGATATTTTAGAAGAAATCCGAGGGAAAGTAACTGGAATTGCGGGAGCTACCGTTACAGTTGAAAAAGATGCTAATGGTCCTCCAGCAGGTTACCCAATTAGTATTCAGTTAACTGGAACTGATTACGATAAAATGCTTACACAAGCTGATGATATGATTAAATTCATTGATTCAAAAAACATTCCTGGAATTGAAAAATTAAGCATTGATGTAAATAAACAAAGTCCAGAGTTAGAAGTAAGTGTTGACCGTGTTAATGCAGGAAGTATGGGCGTTTCAACAGGGCAATTAGGTTTTACTTTACGTCGTTCTGTTTATGGTCAGGAAATCTCTACTTATAAAGAAGGGGATGATGATTATAATATTGTGATGCGCATGCAGGATGATCAACGAAAAAACGAAAACATTCTTTTCAATCAATCGTTGACTTTCAGAAATCAAAATAATGGTCAAATTGTTCAAATTCCTGTTTCGGCAATATCCAAAACAGAAAAAACAACAACTTACAACCAGATTAAAAGAAAGAATCACAAACGAATAATGACTATTTATTCAAATGTATTAACTGGGTATAATGGTGATGAGATAACTAAACAAATCCAATCGGATTTAAAAAGCTATCAATTACCAAAAGACATTAGTTACTCTTTCTCAGGTGTTCAAGAAGAACAAGGTAAAAACCAAAGTTTCTTATTGTATGCTTTGTTTTTAGCCATTGCTGGAATTACAATTATTATTGTTTTACAGTTTAATTCGGTTTCAAAAACGATGGTAATTTTATTCACGGTAATTTTGAGTTTTAGTGGTGTTTTCTACGGATATGTCATCGCCGGAATGGATTTCGTAATCTTAATGACCATGATGGGAATTATATCTCTTGCGGGGATTGTAGTGAAAAACGGAATTGTATTGATGGATTTCTTTGTCCTTTTATTAGACAAAAAGGTTGCTGAAAAACACTTAGAAAGCCATGATGATTTAACTCTTGAAGAAATAAAAGAAGTAATTATCGAATCTGGGAAATCACGTTTACGCCCTGTATTACTAACAGCGCTAACAGCAGTTTTAGGATTAATTCCATTAGCAATTGGATTAAACTTTGACTTCTTCTCATTGATTACAGACTTTAATCCACATATTTTCATTGGAGGAGATAACGTAATGTTCTGGGGGCCGTTAGCTTGGACTATTATCTTTGGATTAACTTATGCTACCGTTCTGACTTTAGTAATGGTTCCTGTAATGTTCTATCTGGTTAAGAGAACCAAATATTGGTTAAGAGACCGTAAACAAAGTAAACTAGAACAAGAAACAATGTAATTCTTACTTATTAAAAAAGCCCACTACAATTATTGTAGTGGGCTTTTTTATTTTATAAAATGAAAACTATATTAATTGCTGATTGCAATCGCTTCTTGTTTCCAATTTTTAACCATAGCGATAGCATTATTAGAATAATCTACTTCGCTTAAATTCTTTTCATTCCAGAAAAACCATTTTCCGGTTTTGATTCCATCAGCATAAAATCCAGAAGATTTTTTGCTTCCATCCTCATTATAGGAAACCCAAAATCCTTCTAATTTTCCATTTTCAAAAAAACCTTCTTGTTGTACTTGTCCATTTTCAAAAAAGTAAGTTGCTTTCACTTGTTTTCCAAAAGGCTCTAATACTGGTTTTGCTTCTTGAGCAGAAATTACTCCTGTGAATAAAATAGCTGCTAAAATTAAATACTTTTTCATATCGTTAGTTTTTAATGTTTTATAGATTTGTTATTCAAAATTAAATAATATTTTACATTTAAAATACATTTACATAACAATTTAGTAACATTAGACAAAAACTTAACATTGGAAAATTAAAAAGTATAAAAAAAAGCCAGTGTTTACGCACTGACTTTGATATTTTTGAAAATTGATGATTAATTCAAAAGTGCGTCCAATTGCACTTGTAATTCCGCAGAAGAAGGTCTTGCAGCATCAGCACTTACAATTTTTCCGGTTGGATCTATCAAAATAAACCTCGGAATACTGTTAATTCCATAGTCTTTTATGAATTGAGAATTCCAATCATTATCTGCAAAAAGTTGTACACCACCCAATTCTTTATCTTTGATTAAAGCTTTCCATTTCTCTACATCTTTTTGCACATCAACAGAGATACTTACAAATGAAATATTTTTGCCTTTGTACTTTTCTTCTGTTTTTTTCAAAAAAGGAATTTCAGCACGACAAGGACCGCACCAAGTTGCCCAAACATCAATGTAAACATACTTCCCTTTAAAATCCTCTAATTTTGTTTTGCCTCCGGCATAATTATCATAATTAAAAGAAGGCGACATGGTATTCACCAATTTGCTTTTGGCTAAATTCGCTTCATAATTCATTTTGTAATAACGAACGATTCCGTTATAATTATCATCAATACTTTTCTTTTGAAGGTCAATAAAAACAGGATCTAATTTTGTGTTTTCTAAGCGTTTTAAATCATCTGCTTTTTTCTTGTCAAGTCCATTCAAAAAATCAACTTCCGTTGCAGCAAGCAAACTACCCATATCGGTTTGTTCTTCAAATAAGGAATTCTTGGCTAAAAAATTATTCTCCAAAGCTCCTTTTCCGGTATAAGTTATCGACTCATCGAACATTTTAGTGTCCATTTTTAAGGTCAAATCAAATCCATTTTTCAAATACACTATTGTAAATTCATTACCATCCGATAAACTATATCTTCCCGGGACAACATTCAACGTGTCTTTAAAAACACCTTCACTACTAATCTGAATTTTTTTAATCAATTTATTTTTGCTGTCAGTAATGAAAATTGCATCACTGTTGTTATTGGCTATCTCGCCACGAAAAGTCATATACTTGTTTTTCTGAGCCATACCACTCAACGTGCTGATTAATACGAGTGCGGTAAAAAATAATTTCTTCATAATTAATGGGTTTTAATTTATAGCATCCCAAATCTAAAGAAATTACTTATGAAGATTTTAAACATTAACATAACTTTTCATTTTAAATTCTATCTCCTGTATAGTTTTCTGAATTAATTTGATTTTTGTGTTTACTTTTGCAGTCTAAAATTTAAATCATGTACAGAAGTCATAATTGTGGTGAACTAAACGCCTCACATATCAATACAGAAGTTACACTTGCAGGCTGGGTTCAGAAATCCAGAGATAAAGGTTTTATGAATTGGGTCGATTTGCGTGATCGTTATGGAATAACCCAATTAATTTTTGACGAAAGTCGTTCCGAAAAATCAGTTTTTGAAGCCGCTAAAACCTTAGGTCGTGAATTTGTAATTCAGGTAAAAGGAACCGTTATAGAGCGTGAAGCCAAAAATAAAAATATCCCGACTGGTGAAATCGAAATTTTAGTCACTGAACTGACTATTTTGAATGCCGCTTTGACTCCTCCTTTTACGATTGAAGATGAAACAGATGGTGGTGAAGATATCCGAATGAAATACCGTTACTTGGACATTCGAAGAAATCCGGTAAAAAACAGTTTACTTTTTCGTCACAAAGTAGCCATGGAAGTTAGAAAATACCTTTCGGACTTGGATTTTTGCGAAGTAGAAACGCCTTATTTAATCAAATCAACTCCAGAAGGAGCCAGAGATTTTGTTGTTCCAAGTAGAATGAATGAAGGACAATTCTATGCATTACCACAATCGCCACAAACCTTCAAACAATTATTGATGGTGGGCGGAATGGATAAATATTTTCAAATTGTAAAATGTTTCCGTGACGAAGATTTACGTGCCGACAGACAACCGGAGTTTACACAAATTGACTGCGAAATGGCTTTTGTGGAACAAGAAGATATTTTGAATGTTTTTGAAGGACTAACCAGACATTTACTAAAAGAAATAAAAGGAATTGAAGTAGATAAATTTCCTCGCATCACCTACGATTATGCGATGAAAACCTATGGAAATGACAAACCGGATATTCGTTTCGGAATGGAATTTGGCGAATTAAACGAAGTCGCACAGCACAAAGAATTTCCAGTATTTAATGCTGCAGAATTAGTGGTTGGAATTGCTGTTCCCGGAGCTGGAAACTACACTCGTAAAGAAATTGACGGATTGATTGACTGGGTAAAGCGTCCACAAGTAGGCGCCAGCGGAATGGTTTATGTAAAATGCAATGACGATGGAACCTATAAATCATCCGTAGATAAATTCTACGACCAAGACGATTTGTCCCAATGGGCAAAAATCACCGGCGCAAAACCTGGAGATATGATTTTTGTACTTTCAGGACCTGCCGATAAAACCCGTGGACAATTAAGTGCTTTGCGTATGGAATTAGCCACTCGATTAGGATTGAGAAACCCAGCCGAATTTGCACCACTCTGGGTAGTTGATTTTCCTTTATTAGAATTTGACGAAGAAAGCGGTCGTTACCACGCGATGCACCATCCATTTACTTCTCCAAAACCGGAAGACATGCACTTATTAGAAACCAATCCGGGAAAAGTTCGTGCCAATGCTTATGATATGGTTCTGAATGGAAATGAAATAGGCGGCGGTTCTATTCGTATTCATGATAAAGCGACACAACAGTTAATGTTCAAATATTTAGGTTTTACCGAAGAAGAAGCTAAAGCACAATTTGGGTTCCTTATGGATGCTTTCCAATTTGGTGCTCCACCACACGGAGGATTAGCTTTTGGACTAGACAGACTGGTTGCTATTTTAGGTGGACAAGAAACAATTCGAGATTTTATTGCTTTCCCAAAAAACAATTCAGGCAGAGATGTAATGATAGATGCGCCATCAATAATTGATGACTCACAACTAAAAGAGCTGCATATAAAATTAGACCTAAAGTAGTTCATCGATTTTATTTACTGGAAAACGTTGAATATCAATATTTTTACAAAATAAAAATACAAGAACGTCTTTCGTATTATATTAAATATTACATTTGCTCCATTATAAATTATTATTACTATTACAATGCGTACAGGTACAGTTAAATTTTTCAATGAATCTAAAGGTTACGGATTCATTACAGACGAAGAAACAGGAAAAGACATTTTTGTTCATGCATCAGGAATCAACGCGGAAGAATTGCGCGAAGGTGACAGAGTTAGCTATGAAGAAGAAGAAGGAAGAAAAGGAAAAGTTGCTGCGAAAGTAGCAGTTATCTAAGCTTAAAAATACATATTTTTAAGCCTACGAATGGCTAAAACGTCTCGATGTACTTCGGGACGTTTTTTTTGTGCTTTAACGAAATTTTTAGATCTAAAAAACAAAAACAATAATTCTTATTTGTAATCAATAAAAATAAAGGGGTATTTGTATTTTTCGAAAGACTAAATAGTCCTTTAAACTTGTGTTTTAAATACATGAAAGCTATCTTTGTGTCTTATTTTTACGCAACATAAAAAATTAGTATGCAATCCGATCAATTAAATTACATTCCAATCATTATGCAATTAATCTTAGCAGTAGGATTTGTTGCAGGAACCATATTTGTATCTGGGAAATTAGGTCCAAAAAGAAACTCTGAAAGCAAAGATAAAAATTTCGAATGCGGTATCGAATCCGTTGGAAATGCTCGTATCCCGTTTTCTGTAAAATACTTTTTGGTTGCCATTTTGTTCGTTTTATTTGACGTTGAGGTAATTTTTCTTTACCCTTGGGCGATCAACTTCAAGGAGTTAGGAATGGAAGGAATGGTAAAAATGGTTATTTTTATGCTTTTACTTTTGGTGGGCTTTTTCTACATCATCAAAAAGAAAGCCTTAGAGTGGGAATAAAAATTTATTTTAAATGCTGAATTTTATTTAAAATTCAAATTTTATAATTCAAAACAATAAAAAATGAGTGATTCAAATATAAACATGGTTGCCCCTCCTGAAGGTGTTGTTGGTGAAGGTTTCTTTGCCACAAAACTAAATGATGTTGTAGGTTTGGCACGTGCCAATTCGCTTTGGCCTTTACCTTTTGCTACATCTTGTTGCGGAATTGAATTTATGGCTACAATGGCATCTCATTACGATTTAGCGCGATTTGGTTCCGAGCGTGTGAGTTTTTCTCCTCGTCAAGCGGATATGCTAATGGTTATGGGAACTATTTCAAAAAAAATGGCTCCTATTTTACGCCAAGTTTACGAGCAAATGTCTGAACCACGTTGGGTAATTGCTGTTGGTGCTTGCGCTTCATCAGGCGGAATTTTCGATACGTATTCTGTTTTACAAGGGATTGACAAAGTAATTCCCGTAGATGTTTATGTTCCAGGATGCCCTCCAAGACCAGAACAAATTGTAGACGGTGTAATGAAATTGCAAGAATTAGTAAAAAACGAATCCGTGAGAAGAAGAAGTTCTCCAGAGTATCAAGAATTATTAGCTTCTTATAATATCAAATAACAAGATGGCTTTAGAAACAATAGAAATTCAAGATAAATTAGTTGAAACCTTTGGTTCAGCAGTTTTTCAATTCAATCAGGAAAAAGATATTTTTTCATTTGAAGCAGATGCCGATAAAATTACGGCTGTTATTCTTTTTTTGAAAAATGATCCAACATTACGTTTCCATTTTTTAACTGATTTATGTGGTGTACACTATCCCGATAATGAAGAAGAAAGACAATTTGCAGTGGTGTATCATTTGCATAATTGGTATGAAAACAAACGTATCAAAATAAAAGCCTTTATTAATGGTGAAAAACCAGAAATAAAAACGATATCTAATATTTTCTTGAGTTCAAACTGGATGGAAAGAGAAACATATGATTTTTACGGAATCAATTTCATAGGTCATCCACAGTTAAAACGAATTTTGAATATGGATGAAATGGTTTCTTTTCCGATGCGAAAAGAATTCCCGATGGAAGACAGCGGAAGAACGGATAAAGATGACCGTTTCTTTGGAAGAACACCATCAAATTGCTAAAAACACAATATATAATTTTTCACATTCAATAAATGTCAGAACTATTATTACCACCAGAGCATCGCTATGCTAAAATAATCAAAGAGAGACACAACGAAGACGGAAGCGAGCTTTCGATTTTGAATTTAGGTCCAACTCACCCAGCCACACATGGTATTTTTCAAAATATCTTGTTAATGGACGGAGAGAAAATTCTCGAAGCAGAGCCAACTATTGGTTACATCCACAGAGCTTTCGAAAAAATTGCCGAAAATCGCCCTTTTTATCAAATTACGCCACTTACAGACCGAATGAACTATTGCTCCTCTCCTATTAATAATATGGGATGGTGGATGACATTAGAAAAATTATTAGGTGTTGAAGTTCCAAAAAGAGCTCAATATTTAAGAGTTATTGTAATGGAATTGGCAAGAATTACAGACCACTTAATCTGTAACTCTATCCTTGGAGTTGATACTGGAGCGTATACTGGCTTTTTATATGTTTTTCAATTCAGAGAAAAAGTTTACGAGATTTATGAAGAAATTTGTGGCGCTCGTTTAACTACAAATATGGGAAGAATTGGTGGTTTCGAAAGAGATTGGTCACCAGAAGCTTTCCGCAAATTAGATGTGTTTTTAGAAGAATTTCCAGTTGCTTGGAAAGAGTTTGAAAACCTTTTTGAAAGAAACAGAATTTTTATTGACCGAACCGTTAATGTAGGAGCTATTTCGGCTGAACAAGCTATGGCTTACGGTTTCACAGGTCCAAACCTTCGTGCTGCTGGTGTAGATTATGATGTTCGTGTGGCACAACCTTACAGTTCATACGAAGATTTTGACTTTATTGTTCCTGTTGGAAAATC
Source organism: Flavobacterium lacustre (assembly GCF_027474525.2). Lineage (NCBI taxonomy): Bacteria > Pseudomonadati > Bacteroidota > Flavobacteriia > Flavobacteriales > Flavobacteriaceae > Flavobacterium > Flavobacterium lacustre. The sequence goes on along the minus strand of NZ_CP114882.2, from coordinate 1,241,416 downwards.
TGGAGATACTTATGATCGTTTCTGTGTTCGTAATGCAGAAGTGTGGGAAAGTTTAAGCATCATCAAACAAGCTTTGGCCAAAATGCCGGAAGGAAATGAATATCATGCAGATGTTCCTGAATATTACTTGCCTCCAAAAGAAGATGTGTATCACAACATGGAATCTTTAATTTATCACTTCAAGATTGTAATGGGAGAAGTTCCTGTTCCGGTGGCAGAAATATACCATCCTGTAGAAGGAGGAAACGGAGAACTCGGTTTTTATTTAGTAACTGACGGAAGTCGTACGCCTTACAGATTGCACTTTAGAAGACCTTGTTTCATTTATTATCAGGCATATCCTGAAATGATTAAAGGAGCTTTGCTTTCGGATGCAATTGTTATTTTATCAAGTTTAAATGTTATTGCCGGAGAATTAGACGCATAAATTATGGAACGTACCTATCACAAACAAGAAATAAACATGACTGAAACATTGATGAATCGCATCAATGAATTAATTAGTCATTATCCTGAAGATAAAAGAAAATCAGCTTTGTTGCCTGTTTTACATGAAGTTCAGGATGCACATGAAAATTGGTTGAGTATTGAATTAATGAACAAGGTTGCCGAAATTATACAGATTAAACCAATTGAGGTTTATGAAGTAGTTTCTTTTTACACCATGTTTAACCAAAAACCAATAGGAAAATACATGTTCGAATTCTGTCAAACGTCTCCTTGTTGTTTGAATGGAGCCGAAAACTTGATGGACTATACTTGTGAAAAACTAGGTATAAATCTAGGCGAAACAACCGAAGACGGAAACTTTACCGTTGTTGGTGTTGAATGTTTAGGTGCTTGTGGATATGCTCCAATGATGCAATTGGGTGATTTTTACAAAGAACACTTAAACGAACAAAAAATCGATCAGTTAATCGACGATTGCAAAAACAATACAATAATATTACACGATAAATAAGATGTCACAAAAAATATTATTAGATAAAATCAATATCCCAGGAATCAAAACCTACGAAGTTTATCGCGCAAACGGCGGTTATGCTTCTGTAGAAAAAGCATTAAAAACCCTAACTCCGGACGAAGTTGTTGAAGAAGTGAAAACTTCAGGATTACGTGGTCGTGGTGGAGCTGGTTTCCCTGCCGGAATGAAATGGAGTTTTATTGATAAAAAATCAGGAAAACCAAGACATTTGGTTTGTAATGCCGATGAGTCTGAGCCGGGAACATTCAAAGATCGTTATTTGATGGAATTTATTCCTCATTTATTGATTGAAGGAATGATTACTTCCAGTTACGCATTGGGTGCCAATCGTTCGTATATCTACATTCGTGGAGAATACATGTGGGTTTACAAAATATTAGAAAGAGCCATTGCCGAAGCTAAGGCTGCAGGATTTTTGGGTAAAAATATATTAGGTTCAGGTTTCGACTTAGAACTTCATGTTCATTGTGGAGCCGGAGCTTACATTTGTGGTGAAGAAACTGCATTAATTGAATCATTGGAAGGAAAACGTGGAAATCCACGTATCAAACCTCCATTTCCTGCAGTATCAGGACTTTGGGCAAATCCAACAGTAGTAAATAACGTTGAAACTATCGCTGCTGTGCCATGGATTGTAAACAATTCAGGTGCTGATTATGCTAAAATTGGTATTGGTCGTTCTACTGGTACTAAATTAATTTCAGCTTCAGGACACATCAAAAATCCTGGTGTTTACGAAATTGAATTGGGATTAAGCGTTTACGAATTCATGAATTCTGATGAATATTTAGGCGGAATGAGTTCTGACAGACCTTTGAAAGCATTCGTGCCCGGAGGAAGTTCAGTTCCCGTTTTACCTGCTAATTTAATCTACAAAACAGCGGCCGGTGAAGACCGATTGATGTCATACGAATCTTTAAGTGACGGTGGTTTTGCTACCGGATCAATGTTAGGTTCAGGTGGATTTATTGTATATAATGACACGTCTTGTATCGTTCGTAATACTTGGAATTTCTCTCGCTTTTACCACCACGAAAGTTGTGGACAATGCACACCATGTCGTGAAGGAACGGGTTGGTTAGAAAAAGTATTGCACCGAATTGAAAATGGTCACGGTCGTGAAGAAGATATTGAATTGCTGTTAAGCATTCAAAGCAAAATTGAAGGGAATACGATTTGTCCTTTAGGTGACGCTGCTTCTTGGCCTGTAGCTGCTGCGATTCGTCACTTTAGAGATGAGTTTGAATATCACATTCGTTTTCCGGAAAAAATAAAACACAGAGACCATTTTGTGAATGAGCCTTTTGAAAAAGTAAAGCATTTAGTAGCAAAACAAACAGTATAGTTAAAATTTAAAAATCTAGAATTTAAAATTCTGATTTTAGACAATAAGACCTAAAAAAATGAAAGTAACAATAGACGGTCAGTCAATAGAAGTAGAACCAGGGACAACCATCCTGCAAGCAGCCCGTATGATTGGTGGGGAAGTAGTTCCACCAGCAATGTGCTATTATTCTAAACTAAAAGGAAGCGGTGGTAAATGTCGTTGTTGTTTAGTAGAAGTTGCCAAAGGGAGTGAAGCAGATCCGAGACCAATGCCAAAATTAATGGCTTCCTGTGTAACGGGTTGTATGGACGGAATGGAAGTAAACAGTAAATCTTCTGAAAGAGTAACCGAAGCCAGAAAATCAGTAACTGAATTTTTATTAATCAATCACCCATTAGATTGCCCGGTTTGTGATCAGGCAGGAGAATGTGATTTGCAAAATTTGAGTTTTGAGCATGGAAAATCTCAAAGTCGTTACATAGAAGAAAAAAGAACATTTGAACCGGAAGATATTGGTCCAAATATTCAATTGCATATGAACCGTTGTATTTTATGTCAACGTTGTGTACAAGTTGCGGATCAATTGACCGATAACAGAGTACATGGTGTAATGGATCGCGGGGATCATGCTAATATTTCTACTTGTATTTCAAAAGCGATTGACAATGAGTTTTCCGGAAATATGATTGACGTATGTCCTGTAGGCGCTTTGACTGATAAAACTTTTAGATTCAAATCAAGAGTTTGGTTCAACAAACCATATAATGCACACAGAGAATGTACAACTCCAGGATGTTGCGGAAAAACAACCGTTTGGATGTTTGGTGGAGAAATACAACGTGTTACCGGTCGTAAAGATGAGTATCATGAAGTAGAAGAATTCATCTGTAACAGTTGTCGTTTTGACCATAAAGATGTTAACGATTGGACTATTGAAGGACCAAGAGCTTTTGAAAAAGACTCCGTAATCAATCAAAACAAATACAATCGTAAATTAGAGAAAGTTGTTATTAACACAGAAGAGACTATCCTTTTAGGTAGAGAAGAAGATCGTAAAAAAATTAGTATGGCTGAAATTCCATTGAAACCTAATGACCAAACTTGTTAAAAATGGATAGTACGTTTATTATAGAAAAAAGTGTTGTTATTGTTGTAGTTTTTGCTGTGACAATGATTATGGCAATGTACTCTACTTGGGCGGAACGTAAAGTGGCTGCTTTTTTACAAGACAGAGTTGGTCCCAATCGTGCCGGTTTTGGTGGATTATTACAACCACTTGCTGATGGTTTAAAATTATTTTCGAAAGAAGAATTTGAACCAAATACTCCAAATCGATTCTTATTTTTTGTAGGTCCTGCTATTGCCATGAGTACGGCTTTAATGACCAGTGCAGTAATTCCTTGGGGAGACAAATTACATATTTTTGGTAGAGACGTTTTACTACAAGCTACTGATTTGAATATTGGATTGTTATACTTCTTCGGAGTAGTTTCTGTGGGAGTTTACGGAATCATGATTGGTGGATGGGCATCGAATAATAAGTTCTCTTTGATGGGAGCGGTTCGTGCAGCTTCGCAGATGGTTTCATATGAAGTAGCGATGGGATTATCAATGATTGCTTTGTTGATGATGACTGGTACTTTGAGTTTAAGAGAAATTTCTGCGCAACAAGCCGGAATGAACTGGAATGTATTTTACCAACCGCTATCATTCTTAATCTTTTTGATTTGTGCTTTTGCAGAAACAAACAGAACACCATTTGACTTAGCGGAATGCGAAAGTGAATTAATTGGAGGATACCATACGGAATATTCTTCGATGAAAATGGGATTCTATTTGTTTGCTGAATATGCTAATATGTTTATTTCTTCTACGATTTTAGCGATTTTATTCTTTGGAGGTTATAATTATCCGGGAATGAGTTGGGTTGTTGAAAACGTTGGGGTGAATATTGGAAATATCATCGGAATTATTGTTTTATTTGCAAAAATTTGTGGGTTCATCTTTTTCTATATGTGGATTCGCTGGACGATTCCGAGATTCAGATACGATCAATTGATGCATTTGGGATGGAGAATATTAATTCCGCTATCTATCATCAATATTATGATTACAGGAATTGTGATTTTAAGAAGCGATATTGCTGCTTATTTAGGATTCTAATTAAATACGAAAAGCCCTAGCCCTGATAGTAGTGAAATCCTTTATCCTGAAACAAGTTCAGGATAAAAGATTGCAACGAATAGCAGGATTAGCTTCAAATAAAAAATAAAAATGTCAATAGAAACTATATCATTATCGGGTAGAAAGAAGATGGTCTCGAACAAAGAGATGACTTTTTTGGAGCGCATGTATCTTATAGCAATTGTAAAAGGGTTGTTTATTACGATTAAACACTTTTTTAAGAAAAAAGCAACGATTCAGTATCCGGAACAAGTTCGTGAAATGAGTCCTGTATATCGTGGTCAACACATGTTGAAACGCGATGAAGAGGGGCGCGAAAACTGTACGGCTTGTGGTTTGTGTGCTTTGTCCTGCCCTGCAGAAGCGATTACTATGAAAGCGGCAGAACGCAGAGCGGATGAAAAACATTTGTACCGAGAAGAAAAGTATGCCGAAATATATGAAATCAATATGTTGCGTTGTATTTTTTGCGGTTTGTGCGAAGAGGCTTGTCCGAAAGATGCGATTTACTTGACAACCTCAAAAGTATTGGTTCCTTCGAGCTACGAAAGAGAAGATTTTATTTTTGGAAAAGATAAATTGGTTATGCCTCTGGAAATGGCCATAAAAAATGCTCAACTTAAAAACGCTAACTAATGTCTATATTACTTATACTTTTTTGCGTATTAGCCGCAATCACATTATCAACAGCATTTTTGACCATTTTTAGTCGAAATCCGATTCACAGTGCTATTTACTTAGTGATTTGTTTCTTCTCGATTGCCGGACATTATTTGTTATTGAATGCACAGTTTTTAGCCATAGTTCATGTAATTGTATATTCGGGAGCGATTATGATTTTGTTCTTATTTACCATCATGTTGATGAACTTAAATAAAGAAAATGAAGTACACAAACCAAGAATTACAAGGCTTGGTGCTTTGGTTTCTTTTTGTTTAATCTGTTTGGTTTTAATTGCTATTTTCATCAATTCTAAACCTATTGTTGGCGAATATATTGCAACTGGTGAAGATTATCAATCTATCAAAGTGTTGGGTAAAATACTATTGAACGAATATATGGTTCCTTTCGAATTTGCATCAATATTGCTTTTGGTAGCGATGATTGGTACTGTTCTATTGTCTAAAAAAGAAAAATTGCAGAAATAATATGAATAATATTTTAAATCAAATTGGTATAGAAAATTATATCTTCCTGAGCATTATCCTTTTTTGTATTGGAATCTTTGGAGTTTTATACAGACGAAATGCCATTATCGTTTTCATGTCTATCGAAATTATGTTGAATGCGGTAAACTTATTGTTTGTGGCTTTTTCGACCTATCACCAAGATGCACAAGGACAGGTTTTCGTGTTTTTCTCGATGGCTGTTGCTGCGGCGGAAGTTGCTGTAGGATTAGCAATTTTAGTGTCGATATTCAGAAATTCAGGTTCGATTAGTATCGATAATTTAAAAAACTTAAAAGGATAAATGGAAATGAATACCAATATAGCTTTAGTTTTAGTTCTTGCTCCTTTTTTAGGATTTTTAACCAATGTTTTCTTTGGAAAGAGCCTTGGGAAATCGGTTTCAGGAATTATCGGAACCCTTTCGGTTGTGGTTTCTTTTGCTGCAACTTTATATTTTTTCGGAGGGATTTCATCAAATCCTGCAGGAATACAAGTTTCTCTTTTTGAATGGATTCAAATCAGTACTTTCAAATTAGATTTTGGCTTTCTTTTAGATCAATTGTCTATTTTATGGCTGCTTTTTGTAACCGGAATTGGATCATTGATTCATTTATATTCTATCAGTTACATGCACGACGATGAAAATATGCATAAGTTCTTTGCGTATTTGAATTTGTTTGTATTCTTCATGATTACGTTAGTTATCGGAAGTAATTTATTAGTGATGTTCATTGGTTGGGAAGGCGTTGGTCTTTGCTCCTACTTACTAATTGGATTTTGGTATAAAAACCAAGAATTTAATGATGCTGCAAAAAAGGCATTCATTATGAACCGTATTGGAGATTTAGGATTGTTAATCGGAATATTTATTCTTGGACATTTATTTTCTACATTAGATTATGCTACTTTAAAAACGGCAATTGCTGGTGCAACTGACCTTAATATGTATTGGCTTTCTGCTGCCGCTTTTGCACTGTTTATTGGAGCTTGTGGAAAATCAGCACAAATTCCATTATACACTTGGTTGCCGGATGCAATGGCTGGACCAACACCAGTTTCGGCTTTGATTCACGCAGCGACAATGGTTACCGCGGGTATTTTTATGATTACACGATTGAACTTTTTGTTTGATTTGACACCAGATGTTCAAAATATAATTGCAATTGTTGGAGCTATAACGGCATTGGTTGCTGCAACTATTGGTTTAGTACAAAATGACATCAAAAAAGTATTAGCTTATTCTACTGTATCTCAATTGGGATTAATGTTTTTAGCTTTAGGATTAGGCGCTTATGAAGTAGCTGTTTTCCACGTAATCACACATGCTTTCTTCAAAGCTTGTTTGTTCTTGGGTTCAGGTTCTGTGATTCACGCTTTACATGGAGAACAAGACATGCGCAAAATGGGTGGATTGAAAAAAGTAATGCCAATAACCTATGCAACCATGTTAATTTCTTCTTTGGCAATTTCTGGAGTTCCTTTGTTCTCAGGATTTTTCTCAAAAGACGAAATTTTATTAGTGGCTTTTCATCATAACATTCCGTTATGGATTGTCGCTTCTATTGCTTCAATTATGACAGCATTTTATATGTTCCGATTGATATTCTTGACATTCTTTAAAGAATTTAGAGGTACCGAAGAACAAAAACATCATTTGCATGAAAGTCCTGCTTTAATTACATTTCCTTTAATCATTTTGGCAATCCTTGCTACTATTGGAGGAATCATCAGTTTACCTGGACACAGTTGGCTGAACGGTTATTTAACTCCTATTTTGCCAAAATTAGCTTCGGCAGAACACCATTTAGGGATAACCGAATATATTTTAATGGCAATCGCTGTTATCGGAGGTTTAGTTGGGATAGTAATTGCATACATCAAATACATTAAACAAAACACTCTTCCTGATGCAGATGCTGAAATTACAGGAATCACAAAAGTGTTGTACAACAAATATTATGTAGATGAAATCTATGACTATTTATTTGTAAAATCGGTAAAAGGATTATCTCGTTTCTTTAGAGACGATGTAGAAACCGCATTATCTGCATTGGTTTTTGGATTAGGAAAAGTAACCAACGAAATCAGTTTTCAAGGTAAAAAAATACAGAACGGAAGTGTTGGATTATACCTTTTTGCTTTTGTTTTAGGGCTTTGCGCCATTATTTCCTATTTATTTTTAGCTCAATAATTTAATACTATGAATGTATCTCTTATATTAATTATTCTTTTGGTTGGTGCTTTTACCACTTATATAGCCGGTGATAAGTTTGCTTCGAAAGTAGCTTTGTTCTTCAGCTTAGCGGCTTTAGGCTGTTCAATTGTAGTATTAAACCACTACAATTTAGGCGAAAATATCAGTTTAATCAACCAATGGATTACTAAACCGAATGTTTCTTTTGCCTTAAAAGCGGATGGATTATCATTAGCCATGCTTTTATTGACAACTGCTTTGACTCCAATAATTATATTTTCTTCTTTTGGGAATGATTATAAAAATGCAAAAGCTTTTTATGCTTTAATTCTTTTCATGGCATTTGCTATGGCAGGAACGTTCTTAGCTGCTGATGGACTTTTATATTACATATTCTGGGAATTATCATTGATTCCTATTTACTTTATCGCTTTAATTTGGGGTAACGGAGATGCTGAAGAACGTAAAAAAGCAGTAGTAAAATTCTTTATCTACACCCTGGCAGGTTCTTTATTCATGCTAGTGGCGTTTGTTTATTTGTACCAAAAAGCAGGTAGTTTCCTTATAGAAGATTTATACAAAATCAACTTATCAGCTGCTGAACAATTATGGATTTTCTTAGCTTTCTTTTTAGCATATGCTATCAAAATTCCTTTGATTCCATTTCATACTTGGCAAGCAAAAGTTTACCAAAAAGCACCAACAGTTGGAACTATGCTTTTGTCAGGAATTATGCTTAAAATGGGATTATACAGTGTAATCCGTTGGCAATTACCTTTGGCACCATTAGCTGCAAAAGAATATATGTTTATATTCATTGCTATAGGAATTGCCGGTGTTATTTATGGTTCAATCGTAGCTTTGAGACAAAAAGATTTGAAAAAATTATTGGCATACTCTTCACTAGCTCACGTTGGATTAATTGCTGCCGGAACGTACACTTTAACTTTAGACGGTTTAAACGGAGCGGTTTTACAAATGATTGCTCACGGTTTTGTAGTCGTTGGTTTGTTCTTTGTAGCTGAAATTATTTTTAGAAGATACGAAACAAGAGTAATTGCAGAAATGGGCGGAATTCGTGCTCAATCTCCAAAATTTACTTCTATGTTTTTAATATTGGTTCTAGCTTCTGTAGCTTTACCATCTACTTTTAACTTTGTTGGAGAATTCACCGTATTGTACAGCCTTTCACAAATAAATATTTGGTTTGCCATTTTAGGGGGAACAACCATTATTTTAGGAGCGTATTATATGTTGAAAATGTTTCAATATGCCATGTTGGGGGAAACTAATTCAAAATTATTCGCAGATGTTACCGCAAATGAAGGAATCACTTTGGTGCTCATCATTGCCGTTTTATTCTTTTTTGGATTGTATCCAAAACCAATCGTAGATTTGATTACACCAAGTCTTCAAGAAATTTTAACACAAATAAACAGAATTAACTAAGTCAAATAAAAAATGAATACATTAATAGCTATAATAGGATTAGGTGTTTTATGCCTTTTATTTGAAATTTTTAATTTAAGAAAAGCCATTGTTCCGGTAACAATTATCGGACTGCTTGCGGTTCTTGGACTAACAGTATCCGAATTTAATTCAACCGAAAGTTACTACAATAACATGATTACTGTAAGTAAGTTCTCGACTGCTTTCTCTTCATTATTTATTGTACTTACTATATTTTTGGTAGGTTTAGGACATAATTTCTACGAAAATCATCAAAATAAAATTTCTGATTTTATTGCCATAAAAGTATTTTTATTGGCAGGAGCCGTTGCTATGGTTTCTTTTGGAAACTTAGCTATGTTCTTCTTAGGAATCGAAGTTTTATCTATTTCCTTATACATTTTAGCGGCAAGCGACCGATTGAATTTAAAAAGTAACGAAGCCGGAATGAAATATTTCCTTATGGGATCTTTTGCCTCTGGAATTTTATTGTTTGGTATTTGTTTAATTTACGGAGCAATGGGAAGTTTTGATGTAATTGAAATCAGTGAATTATCACAATCAGCTGAATTACCAATTTGGTTTCCAATTGGAATTGCTTTATTGACTATTGGAATGTTTTTCAAAATCGCCGCAGTTCCTTTTCATTTCTGGGCACCAGATGTATATGAAGGTTCGCCAGCTTTGACAACAGCATTGATGAGTACATTAGCCAAAGTAGTTGCAATGGCAACTTTGTACAAATTATTATCAGTTATGAATGCCGATATTTCAGAAGCATTTAAAATTGTAGTTGTAGTTATTTCTATGACTTCAATGACCGTTGGAAACATCATGGCTTTAAGACAAGTCAATGTCAAACGTATGTTGGCATTTTCAGGGATTTCTCACGCTGGTTTTATGTTAATGACTTTATTGAGTTTATCTACCTCTGCGGGTAGTTTATTATATTACACATCTGCTTATTCATTAGCTGGAATCGCTGCTTTCAGCGTAATTTTATACGTTTGTAAAAACAGAGACAACGAAGATATTACCAATTTCCACGGATTAGGAAAAAGCAATCCTTTATTGGCCGCTATCCTAACTGCATCTTTACTCTCTATGGCTGGAATTCCAATTTTTGCAGGATTCTTTGCTAAGTTAGTTTTATTCAGTCAAACCATTCAAGATGGATATATTGCTCTGGTTATTGTAGCAGTAATCAATTCTATCATCAGTGTTGGATACTACTTCAAATTAATTTTAGCGATGTATACCAAAGAACCAAATGAAGAAAGAACCGGAAGACCTTTTATGATTTATGCGGTCGCTGTTGTTGCAATTGCTTTGAATATCATCATTGGTTTATTTCCTTCATTAGTATTGGATATATTAGGATAAAATCCTTTTTAATAAAATATAAAAAAACCATCAAGAGTAATTTTGATGGTTTTTTGGTTTATTAAAAAAAACTTAAAAGTACAAAAGCTACAAACCGAATTGATTAGTTTTGTGATTATAACTCAATTTTACAACAAAAATAATTTTTCAGTTCATGCAAAACACATTAAACATACAAATCTGGTCGGATATCATGTGTCCGTTTTGTTACATAGGAAAAAGAAGAATTGAAGAAGCACTTCAACATTTTGAGCATAAAGATTCTGTTACTATTGAATGGAAAAGCTTTCAATTAGATGCTGGTTTCATTGCAACTCCTGAGGACAACATGGTAGAACATCTAGCAGAAAAGTATAGAAAAGACAAGGATTGGGCACAAGAAATGCTCGATAACATGACCCAAAATGCAAAAAATGCCGGATTGGATTTTCATTTTGAAAAAGCAATTTTAGCCAATTCATTTCATGCACATCGTTTGTTGCATTTAGCAAAAAAGTACGATTTGGCAAATAACTTAGAAGAATTATTGTTTAAGGCCTATTTGACCGAAGGAAAGAACGTTAATGATTTAAACACATTAACCGCATTAGGACTAGAAGTTGGACTGGAGACCGAAGAAATTCAAAACGTATTACATTCTGATGCTTTCGCAAAAGAAGTAAAAGAGGATATCAAAGAAGCTAATTCAATTGGCGTGCAAGGTGTTCCTTTTTTTGTTTTCGATAATAAATATGCTGTTTCCGGAGCGCAACACGCAACTACTTTCTTGAAAACATTAGAAAAAGTGTGGGAAGAAGGAAATTTTGAATCGAAAATAACGGTATTAAATACAAATGCCGAGAATAGTTGTGACATTAATGGTTGTGACTAAAAAACAAGAAATAACTTAAAACAAAAGTCCCGTTGATACCAATACCAACGGGACTTTTTAACTAACCAATTATACAAAATTATTATCTTTTATCTACTCTAATATCTAAACTCCCGGTTACTTTTGTACTTTGAACCTTAGTTTTTGCTCCTGTAGTTCTATAATAGTATTGATCCTCATCATTTGAATTTTGGTTATTTCCATAATCCTGATCATTATTGCCATAATTGTTTTGGCTGTATTCATAGGCTCTACGTCCTTTTACGTTCCCAATAAAATCAACAATTTGACCACGACGATTATAAATAATTTGTAATCCGCCAACTTGTTCTAAAGCAAAACGATTGTAAGACATATATACTGAACCAACTCGTTTAATTCTATTATATGCATCGTAGTTAATAAATACATTTCCAATACGTCTTACTTTTCCTGAATTATCATGTTGCACTTTTATACCGTAATTTTGGTTTCGAGAATTTGAAGGCGCACCATATGTTCTATTTACAACTTTCGCTTTTGTTGATTTATAATACATATCGTTACCACTTGATGGGCGTGTATTAAAATCAAATTGTCCGTCAGGAAACACAAAAAACTCGATTCCTCTTTCGGTGAATACAATTGGTTCCGCATTTCTAACATCAACAGGCAATCCTCTCTCATGAGAAAAATTGGTTTTTTCTGTTGCATTCGCTACACCACTTCCAATAAGAAAGATACTAGCTACTAAAAAGGTAATTTTTTTCATAATCAATACAATTTATGTTTTGCCTACTCTTGAGCTTTTCGGCTTTCGCTATATTTATTTGATTCGGTATATCCAAGTAGCGTGCCAAAATTTTGAATACCCGTTTCATACTTATGAATTACAAACAGGTTTTAGGTATTTAAAACACTCAATATCAATTTATTAAAAAACAAAAATAAATACGAAATATCATTTTTAAGAAAAGACTATTTATGTTTTTTTTAAGAATACCTTCTCTTTACGAATATTTTTTCTTATTGTTAAGAATGAAAAGAACTAAAATTAGAAATCATTTTTTATTGCTGACCATGGAGAAATAACCTTGATGAATGTTTTGTCTTTACCTATAAATCTTTAAATTTACTTTATACCGAACAGACTATTTTGTTTGCAAAAGGATATGAAAAACTATAAAAAATGATTAACAAAAGTGAAAGTCCAAAAATAATTCGTTGGGGAATAATAGGATGTGGTAATGTTACTGAAGTAAAAAGTGGCCCCGCATACCAGAAAACGGAAGGTTTTAAAATTGAAGCAGTAATGCGAAGAGATGCTGATAAAGCTGCCGATTATGCTAAAAGACATGGCATACAGAAATATTATACTAATGCCGATGACTTAATTAATGATACTGATATAGATGCCATATATATTGCAACGCCACCAGATACTCATAAATATTACGGACTTAAAGTGGCAATAGCCGGAAAAATTTGCTGTATCGAAAAACCTTTGGCACCAAATTACCAAGATTGTATTAGCATTTATGAAGCTTTTGAAGAAAAAAATATCCCTTTATTTGTTGCCTATTACAGGCGCACACTTCCTCGCTTTGAACAAATAAAAAAATGGCTTGATACCAACAGCATTGGTGAAATCAGGCATATACGATGGCATTTGAGCAAACCAACTTCTGAGCAAGATAAATCAGGAACATACAATTGGAGAACTGACTCTGAGATCGCTACTGGAGGTTATTTTGATGATTTGGCCAGTCATGGATTAGATTTGTTTATTCATCTTTTAGGAAATATAAAAGAGGTTTCCGGTATAAGTCTCAATCAGCAAGGTTTGTATTCATCCAAAGATGCAGTGACAGCTTGTTGGGCTCATGAAACTGGAGTCACCGGAACCGGAAGTTGGAATTTTGGTTGCTATGAACGAGAAGATAAAGTAGAAATTTATGGCAGTAAAGGTAAAATAATCTTCTCTGTTTTTGAAAATATCCCTTTAGTCCTTTCTAACGAAGAAGGAGAAACTGCTTTAGACATAGAGCATCCAGAGAATATTCAGTTGTATCATGTACAACAAATGAGGGAACATCTATTAGGTAATAGCACACATCCATCAAATGGTTTTACAGCAGCCCATACCAACTGGGTTATGGATAAAATAACAGGAAATATATGAAAACAAAAAAAACAGCTCCGTTAAAGAGCTGTTTTAATTACTACAATTTTATTTTAATAACTATCTTACAGCTACTGTTTCAGTAAATGTTTTATTATCATATGACATTACAAAAGTATACTTCTCACGTGGTACACTAGTTATATCAAAAAACTTGTCTACAGTTTGTTGTCCTTCAAAAACATTGTTGTAAACCTCATTCCCATCCGTATCGTAAATCAAAACACTAACTGGAGATTTGTCTAAATTTAAAATACTTAACGACACTTTCCCATTATTGTTTAACACTATTGGTTTGTATACTTCAGAAAGCGCTAAATCAGATAATGTAGCTGTTTCACCAACAACTGTAATTGCATATTTTGCAATTTTCATTTCTGTTTCTGCTTCTAAATAATATGTTCCTTCAGGTAAAGCAGCAAGATCGTAAGTTCTATTAATATGACCATTTGAGCTAATACGTTCTGTATGAATTAATTTATCGCTTGTATCATAAATAGATAACTCAATATTTTTTACTTCATTTAAAGCAAAACTTACTGTTTTTCCTTTCTCTTTTTTCACGTTAAGTGAAAAATCAGCTTCTCCAGCTTGTGCACTAATAGCAGTTAATATTAAAGCAAATATTAAACTAAGTTTTAAAAAATTTTTCATAATCGTTCTTTTTAGATTTATAATCTTTTATCTGTTACAAATTTAGAGCAATAGATCAATCATCTATAACACAGTATTTCCCATTTTGTGTTCTATATTACCTTTTACGAAAACGTTTTAGGTTAAAATATGACAATATTACATCTATTTTGGTTAATTTTATCCAAATTCTAAACTTATGGAATTATGAAAGTAATACAACCAACCTTAGAAATCATAACACCATCTTTTGGTAGTTCCTTTTCGTTTTCTAAATATGTAGAAAATGCCAATAGCAAAGCGCACCTCTGGCATTATCATCCCGAAATCGAATTGGTTTATATAAACGGAGGCTCCGGCAAACGACAAGTAGGAAGCCATGTTTCCTATTATAATGACGGCGACCTTATATTAATTGGAAGTAATTTGCCGCACTGTGGATTCACTAATGAACAAACCGGCAACACAAATGAAACCGTGATTCAAATGAAACCGGACTTTCTGGGAAATGATTTTTTTGATATTTCAGAAATGAAAAATATTCGAAACCTATTTGATCAAGCCAAAGCAGGAATAGCATTTGGTGGAGAAACCAAGAAAATAATAGGCCACAAAATTGAAGCTATGGATGGCCAGTCGCAATTAGAGAAACTATTGAGCTTACTAGCCATCTTAAATGAACTGGAATTATCCGAAGAATTTAAAGTACTCAACGCCGAGGGATTTTCTATGGAAATGCAAATGCAGGATAACGACCGAATTAATACTGTTTTCAATCATGTGAAAGATCATTTTCAAGAAGCCATCACCTTAGAGGAAGTTGCTGTTTTGGTGAGTATGACTGTGCCTTCTTTTTGTCGGTATTTCAAAAAAATTACTAATAAAACGTTTACCAAATTTGTGAATGATTACCGCTTGGTTCATGCATCAAAGCTACTGGCCGAAAAACCCATAAGCATCACGGAAATTTGTTACGAAAGCGGATTTAACAATTTCAGTTATTTTAATAAATCATTCAAAGAGTTTACGGGGAAAAGTGCTTCACAATACCGTCAGGAACTGCGCTCAGTATTGAAATAATAGAACAACTCTATTTCCTTCAATACTAATATATGTTGCAAAATTGATTTATATTTCTTAAAATTGAATCTGTTTTACTTATCAACAGTTCCAAAAATTAACTTTCGTTTTCCAAAACCATACGACACGATTCCGTAATTTTACAGCATGTATGCTTTAGTCGATTGTAATAATTTTTATGCTTCCTGCGAAAGGGTTTTTCAACCTCAATTCGTAGGAAAACCAGTTGCCATATTATCCAATAATGATGGCTGTGTGATTTCAAGAAGCGACGAAGCTAAAGCTGCAGGAGTTCCTATGGGTGCGCCAATATTCAAAATTAGAGACTTGGTGAAAGAAAAAAAGATTCAGGTTTTCTCTTCTAATTATGCGCTGTACGGTGATTTAAGTAATCGTGTTATGGCTATTTTAAATCAATTTACACCCAATGTTGAAATCTACAGCATCGACGAAGCCTTTTTGAATTTTGACGGTCTCAACATCCTAGATTATGAAGATTACGGACTTCAGATGAAAACCCGCGTACAAAAATGGGTTGGAATTCCGGTTTGTATTGGCTTTGCCGAAACAAAGGCATTGTCAAAAGTAGCCAATAAAATTGCTAAGAAATTTCAAAACAGGACAAAAGGCGTTTATGTAATTGACAGCGAAGAAAAACGAATCAAAGCCCTGAAGTGGACAAAAATTGAAGACGTTTGGGGCATTGGTTACCGAACAACAAAAAAAGCAAAACTTAGAAATATTAATACTGCATTTGACTTCATACAACCGCAACACGAAAGTTGGATTAAAAAAGAAATGGGTGTTATTGGTCTTCGTCTAAAATGTGAATTAGAAGGAAAATCAGTTTTAAACTTAGAACCTGTTGCAGACCAAAAGAAAAGTATTGCTATCACCCGAAGCTTCCCAAAACAAATTGCTGATTTTGATTTACTCAGGGAACGAGTAGCCACTTTTGCAGCCGTTTGCGCAGAGAAATTGAGAAAGCAAAACACCTGCTGTCATACTATAATTGTACTATTAGTAATTGACCGACATTCGATACAAGCTTCAAAATATTATTTTAATATGGCTGTAACTTTGCCTTATGCCACCAATTCAACCTTAACGATTTCGAATACAGCTATAGCAATGCTGAAAAAATTGCATCAAGGAAATGAAAATATAAAGTTCAAAAAAGCCGGCGTTATTGTGACAGAGCTTATTGATGAAAACAAAAAACAACTGCAATTATTTGAAGAAGAAAATCCGAAACATCTGGCTTTAATGAAAGCAATGGATCATCTGAATAAAAAAATTGGAGATAAAAAAGTAAAATTGGCCACCCAGAATTTAAGCTTAACCTGGAATATGAATCAGAATCATTTGTCACCAAGATACAGTACTAATTTTAACCAGATTCTCGAAATAAAATGTCTATAAAAAAAGTACCTAAGCTAACCTTCTATCGCCCCGATTTTGAAAGCGACATGCAAATTCCTTTTATTAAGGAAGGGGTTTCGGCAGGATTTCCATCGCCTGCTGCTGATTTTATGGAATCTAATATTGATTTAAATAAAGTATTAAGCGATAATCCACTGGCTACTTTTTACATCAAAGTCAAAGGAAATTCAATGATAGATGCCGGTATAAATGACAAAGATGTTCTGGTTGTTGATCGTAGTTTAGAACCAAAAAACAACAAAATTGCTATTTGTTTTATTGACGGAGAATTTACCGTAAAACGCATTCAACTCGAAAAAGACTGTTTGTACCTGATGCCGGAAAACTCCAATTATTCTCCCATAAAAGTCACCGAAGAAAACCAACTTATCATTTGGGGAATCGTAACTTATGTCATAAAAAAAGTGTGAAACTAAACGAATTCAGTTTCACACTTTTCAATAAAGTAAGTCTATTAATTTTTACCAGAACTTAACGTACAAAGCAAAAATAATCAATAGTGTTATTACAATTAATACTGTTGTTTGCGGTTTTACCTTAAACATTTCAGTATCTAGTTCAAATGCTTTCGGATTCACTTTTGGTCCGGCAAAACTTATGGCAATCATAAGAAGCATGGTAAACACAAATGATAATCCCATACAAATATGGAATGGTATTTCGAAACCACCTTTTCCATTGGCGTAAGCCGTATACAACAATGTCTCATTTCCGAACAATGAAGGTGCAAGTTCATTGAATAGAACTGACAATAAGAAACCGGCAATTACACCAACAATCGCAGCTGTACCAGTTGTTCTTTTCCAGAACATTCCAAGGAAGAACATAGCAAATACACCAGGACTAATAAATCCTGTATATTTTTGAATGTATGTAAATCCACCTACACCACCAATTCCAAGTAAATCATTCCAAGTAAACATAACCGCAAGAAGCATTGCAGCAAAAACAGCATATCTTCCGATATTTACCTGAGCTCTGTCGGTAGCATTTTTTTGAATGTATTTTTTATGCACGTCTAATGTATAAATAGTCGAAATACTGTTTACTTTTCCGGCCAAAGAAGCTACAATCGCTGCCGTTAAAGCTGCAACAGACAATCCTTTTAAACCTGTTGGAAGGAATGTTAACATAGCAGAATAGGCTCCGTCTTTTCCTCCAACTAATTGTGGTAAATGTCCATTTTCGTATAAAACATAAGCTGCAATACCTGGTAACATTACGATTACCGGCATTAATAATTTCAACATCCCTGCAAACAAAATACCAGTACGGGCAGTTTGTAAATCAGCTCCCAAAGCTCTTTGCGTAATGTACTGATTACAACCCCAATAATTAAGATTGATAATCCAGATACCCGCTAAATAAGACATCATCCCAGGAAAAGTAAGATATTTGTTGATTTCTAATTGAGAAGAAGTCGCAGTTGGTTCCGGTATAATCATTTTGAAATGTTCCGGAGCTTTTTCCATCAATACTTTGAAACCTGCAATAGCATTTTCGCCAACTCCAAAATATTGTCCAACTGTAGTCAAAGCAATATACGAAGTAACCAATCCACCAATAATCAAAACCGCTACTTGAATTACATCAGTATACGCCACCACTTTCATTCCTCCTAAAGAAATTAATAAGGCAAAAAGCGCCAAACCAATCATAATAGCATGCAGATATTCTCCACCAGCTAATCCATTAATAGCAACAGCTCCTAAATATAAAATAGAAGTTAAGTTTACAAATACATATAAAAACAACCAAAAAACAGCCATAATCAAAGCCGTAGATTCGTTATATCTGGTTTTCAAAAACTGAGGCATGGTGTAAATCTTGTTTTTTAAATAAACAGGAATAAACCAAACCGCAACAATAATCAGAGCAATCGCAGCAATCCACTCATAAGCAGCAACAGCCACTCCTAAAAAGAATCCCTCTCCACTCATTCCGATAAATTGTTCAGCAGAAATGTTAGAAGCAATTAATGAAGCTCCAATAGCCCACCATGTCAA
Source organism: Flavobacterium lacustre (assembly GCF_027474525.2). Lineage (NCBI taxonomy): Bacteria > Pseudomonadati > Bacteroidota > Flavobacteriia > Flavobacteriales > Flavobacteriaceae > Flavobacterium > Flavobacterium lacustre. The sequence continues at coordinate 1,222,531 of NZ_CP114882.2, read as the reverse complement.
AGTTCCTTCTGCAAGAAAATAAGCTTTGGCATCATGTTCGTTTTTTTCGCGCTTGCGATAAATGGTATATCCGTAAGCGGACACCACAATAAAATAGATAATAAATACTGCATAATCTGCAAAAGCAAGGTTCTGGCTCATGGGTAATTTGTTTTAAAAAATTAATATATAATGAATGTGATTATTGTCGTCTGCTATTTCTTATTTTTAATACTCAAACTGTATTCTTTTTTGTTTTCCTAAATCACATTTAATATCCGCTTGAAACTATACAATTCAATTATAGAATTGAGGATAAAATGTGATATGTGTTTTAATTTTATTATTTTTTTATGAATTTATGAAAGTCAAAAGTAAAATAAAAATTTTTATTTACATCATTTATAAATGTGTTTTTTACATTTATAAATGAAAAATAAATTAAATCTTAAAAATCAAAGGAAATCCCCTACCGGATTTATAGCCTTTTTTCGAATTAGTTTTTACTTCTAACCTTTTGTTCCCATTTCCAGGCACTATCCATAGCTTCTTCCAGAGTTGAAACGGTTTTCCAGCCCAGAACAGTATTCGCTTTATCCGTATTGGCGTAAGCCGAAGTAACATCTCCTTCTCTTCTTTCCACAATATTGTAAACCAATTTTTGTCCGCTAACTTTTTCAAAAGCATGAATTACTTCCAAAACAGAGCTTCCGGTTCCAGTTCCCAGATTAAAAATCTCTAATTTATCTGCATTCTTTTTGTCAATCAAACGTTGCAGAGCAATGACATGGGCTTTCGCCAAATCGACTACGTGTATGTAATCACGAACGCAGGTCCCGTCAACCGTTGGATAATCATTTCCATAAACGGATAATGCTTTACGCAAGCCCATTCCAGTTTGAGTGATAAAAGGAACTAAATTTTGTGGAACACCAATAGGCAATTCCCCAATTTCTACTGACGGATGCGCCCCAATTGGATTAAAATAACGCAACAAAATAGCATTGATGTTACTTACTTTGGTCACATCAGTAATAATTTCTTCTCCAATTTGTTTGGTATTTCCATAAGGAGACATCGCAGGCTGAATTGGTGTCGTTTCGGCAATTGGCATCACTTCGGCTTGACCGTAAACCGTACAAGAAGAACTAAAAATAAAATTAGCTTCCGGTTTTTGTTGCAATTCCTGCAAAATATAAACCAGCGAAGCAATGTTATTTTCATAATATAACAAGGGTTCTTTTACGCTTTCGCCAACTGCTTTTGAGGCTGCAAAATGAATCACTCCGGCCACATCATCATATTTCTTAAAAAAACTGTGAACCGCTGCTTTGTCTCTTAAATCTATTTGTTCAAAAATAGGTTTATTTCCTGTAATGCGTTCAATACCATCCAAAACTTCGACAGAAGAATTAGACAAATTATCAATCACGACTACTTCAAAATTTTCATTTTGTAACTCGACAACCGTATGCGAACCTATGAAGCCTAAGCCTCCTGTAACTACTATTTTCATGACTTCTTTTTATAATGTACATTCGTTTGCGCTCTCAAAATTTCAGCGCTTTTCTCCGGTGTAATATCTCTTTGTGATTCGCCCATCATTTCGTAACCTACCATAAATTTTTTCACGGTTGCAGAACGCAACAATGGCGGATAAAAATGCATGTGAAAATGCCATTCCGGATGCAATTCTCCATCTGTTGGCGACTGATGAATACCTGATGAATAAGGAAAAGACGTTTCAAAAAGATTGTCATATTTGGTTGTCAATTGTTTTAAAATAACAGCAAAATCTGATACTTCCGTTTCTGTAAAATCCGTTATTTTACTCACATTTCGTTTGCTGACAATCATAGTTTCATATGGCCAAATCGCCCAAAAAGGAACCAATGCCACAAAATGATCGTTCTCAATAACGATGCGTTCGTCTAACTTCAACTCTTCTTTTACATAATCTTCTAAAAGCGTTTTGTTATGTTTGTCAAAATAAGCTTTCAAGTTATTTTGCGTTTTCTCTACTTCGGTTGGTAAAGACGATTGCGCCCAAATTTGACCGTGTGGATGCGGATTACTGCAACCCATCACACTTCCTTTATTTTCAAAAATCTGAACATGATTTATGTAATCTACATTACCCAAATCCGTATATTCTTTTTGCCAGGTATGAATGATATTTTCAATGGCATCAGCTGGCATTTCTGGCAAGGTCAAATTATGTTTTGGCGAAAAGCAAACTACTCGAGAAATTCCTCTTTCTGGTTTTGCTTTAAAAAAAGTTTCATTTTTGTTTTCTTCAAAAGCAATTTCTTCTTGCTTTAAAGCAGCAAAATCATTTTCAAAAACAAAAGAACTTTCATAGTCCGGATTGACCATTCCGTTCGCACGAACATTTCCCGGACACAAATAACAAGTTGGGTCATATTCTGGCAATGCATCCGAAGTTACTGTTTCATTTTGCCCTTGCCAAGGACGTTTCGAACGGTGTGGAGAAACTAAAACCCATTCGTTGATTAACGGATTATAACGTCTGTGCGGATCTTCGTTGATATCAAAATTTTTCATTATTTCGCGATATAAAGTGATGTTCCATTTCCGATTTTAACATCGTAAATTTTTAATTCTATTCCAAAAGTCTCTAAGTAAAGTGCAGAAAGCTGTTGTTTAATTCGCTCTTCATGCCCTTTTTTAATCAAATTGATGGTGCATCCACCAAAACCGCCGCCCATTAATCGGGAACCTACTACGGCGTCTTCCTTTTTAAGCGTGTCTACAATCATGTCTAATTCGGCGCAACTTACTTCGTAATCAACCGATAATCCTTGATGCGTTTCGAACATTAATTTACCCAAGGTTTCGATATCTCCTTTGTCCAAAGCGTCACAAGCCTGAGTTACTCGTTTGATTTCTTTTACCACAAAAAGGCATCTTTTGAAAACATTGGCACTCATTACATCTTGCAATTCTAAAACATGTTGCTCGTTACAATCTCTAAAACTAGTTATCTCCGGAAAATTACTTTTTATAATCGCAATCCCTTCTTCACATTGCTGTCTTCTTTCATTATAAGCCGATGTCATCAAGGAATGTTTTACATTCGAATCGAATAAAATCAAAGAATAATCATTAAAATCAGCATTATGATATTCGTATTCTAATGTTCTGCAATCAATTTTTATGACTTTGTTTTCTTGTCCCATGACACTCGAAAACTGATCCATAATTCCGCAATTGATACCCACCCAATGTTCCGCACTTTGACCCATTAAAGCAATATCTACCGGTTTTATTTTCAAGTCAAAAAGTTCATTGATTCCAAACAAAAACCCACATTCTAATGCCGCCGAAGAAGACAAACCTGAACCTACAGGAATATTACTGCTAAAAACACAATTGAATCCATCAAATTTAAAACCTTTGATTTTCAATTGATTAATAACTCCACGAATATAATTGGTCCATACATTATCCGTCAATTCCATGTCCGTTGTCAAATCAACTTCAAACGAATCATCTAAATCTATAGCAATGATTTTTGAGGTATTGGTATAATTTTTTTCGAAAGCAAAACAAATAATCTTGTCAATTGCTGCCGGCAAAACATAACCATCATTATAGTCAATATGTTCTCCGATAATGTTAATTCTTCCCGGAGACAGCACTGTTTTTTTTGGTGCTGAACCAAAGCTCTCCTCAAAGAAAGCTATCGTTTTTTTAATTAATAAATCGTTCATTTTCTTTAAATTACTGTTATTTTGAAATTGCTAAAGTATCCGATTTTAAAGCCGTACCTAATACTTGAACCATAATTTTCCTTTTTTAAATCTTTTGTTTTCAAAAGTATAGTTGCACTACTTCCCCTTTTTTATTTATTTGACAGAACCCAAAGTCAGTTTACCGCTTTTAAGCCCTGCACCTTTTACTTCAAGTTTTATATCCCCTGCGGTTGTTTTCGATTTTACAAGCACTACTAATTTTCCGCTAAAAAGTTTCATGGTATCTTTATGAAACATTTCGAGTGAAGTAGCATCGCCATTGCAAGCCGCTCTGTAAGTACCCGCTCCTGTAACCTTAAATTTTAATTGGTTCGTCGCCGTAGGGCAAGGAATTCCATTTTCATCCACTACAGATACGGTTACGAAAAATATATCTTCTCCATTGGCACTAATTGTTTTTCTGTCTGCGTTTAAAACAATTTGGTAAGGTTTTCCGGCAGTACGTACTTCTTCTTCGGCAACAGCTTTACCATTGTCATCAAAAGCCACGACTTTTACCGTTCCCGGCTCATATTTCACATCCATCCACATCAGGCGGTAGCGATTTTGCGGAGTGTTTTTGTTTTTCGTCTGAATACCCATACTTTTTCCATTTACAAAAAGTTCAGCGCTATTGTAACTCGTGTACACAAAAACGGGGGTTATTTCTCCTTCACGACCTTCCCAATTCCAATGCGGTAAGATATGTAGCGTGGATTCTTTTGTATTCCAACGGCTTCGGTATAAATAATAACGGTCTTTAGGCAAACCCGCTAAATCGTTAATTCCAAAATAAGAACTTCGAGACGGCCAGCTTTCATCATAAGGCGTAGGTTCTCCTAAATAATCAAAACCAGTCCAAACAAACTCTCCAATTACCCAAGGTTTATCATCTTGAAGCACAAAATCTTCATCTGGTACATTAGACCAACTACAGGCTTCTAAATCATAAGATGAAGATTGAAAGTCAGGATATTGCTTCATTTTTTCTTGAACCACAGGAAATTTATAAATCCCTCTGGAACTAACCGTTGAAGCGGTTTCTGAACCTAAAATAAACCCTTGAGGAAATTTTGAAAAGGCTTCATCATATAAATGTACCCGATAATTCAACCCCGGAACATCAAGCAAAGCTCCAAAACCAGATTCCATAGTTGCTTTTACTTGATCCATACCAACAGTTACCGGACGTGTTGGGTCTTCTCTGTGAAAGATTTCCTGCAACCATTTGGCTCTTTTTACACCTGCTTCTCCCCATTGATCCGGCACTTCATTTCCAGAACTCCACATCACAATTGAAGGATGATTTCTTGTTGCCTGCACTAAATTCACGATATCTTTCTCGGCATATTCCTCAAAAAAGCGATGGTAGCCGTTTTCTACTTTTGGTAGTACCCATTCATCAAAACTCTCTGCTAGAAACATAAAGCCCATTTCATCCGCCAATTCAAGTTGCTCGAAAGAGGGCATATTGTGTGAACTACGAATCGCATTACAGCCCATATCTTTTAATATCTGCATTTGCCGGCGCAAAGCGGCTTTATTTACGGCAACTCCAAGCGGACCCAAATCGTGATGCAGACAAACTCCTTTAAATTTGGTTATCTTTCCATTTAGGCTAAATCCTTTATTAGCCTCGTATTTTATTTCTCGAATTCCAAAACGTGTTGATATTTCATCTTTCAGTTCTTTTCCAACATACAATTGGGAAACCGCTTTATACAAATAAGGGGTTTCAGGACTCCACAATTTTGGATTTTCTACTTTTAAATTTTGATCGAACTCCTTTCCGAATTGCAAAGTCGACTCCTCTGAACTTAGTTTGTGTCCTTCAGCATCAAAAATAGTGGTGACTAAACGAGTATTTTCTCCAGAAGCTTTGGTCTTTATGTTAATCTTAGCCAATTCTTCATTGATAAAAGGTGTTGTTACAAACTGTCCCCATTGATCAATGCTTTCGTTATTTTTTATAATAACGCTTACTTTTCTATACAAACCGGCACCAGGATACCAGCGAGACGCAAATTCTTTATTGGTTAATTTTACTGATAATGTGTTGGCTCCTTCTTCTATCAATTGGGAAACATCAAAATAGAAATAACTATACCCATAGGCCCATTCTCCCACTTTTTTTCCGTTTAAATACACTTGAGGTTCGCTCATGGCACCTTCAAAAAGTAAAATTATTTTTTTGCCTTTTGAATCTTTAGGTAAGGTGAATGTGTTGCGATACCAAGCTGTTCCAATATGAGGTAAAGCACCAGTTCGTCCTGTTTTTTCGGTAGCTACTTTTTCTCCGTTTTGAACAATCGCAACTTTTTGTATGTCTACATTTTTATCAAAAGGCCCGTAAATTGCCCAGTCATGCGGAACGGTTACGGATTCCCATTTCGAATCATTAAAATTTACTTTATGCGCGGCTTCAAAATCGCCTTTTTGAAATTTCCAATTGGTATCTAACACTTTAACTTCACGTGTTTGAGACAAAGCCATTTGTGTAAATGCTAAAAATAGAACCAGAAAATGTATTAATTTTTTCATTTTTAAACCTTTATAACTATTTAAAATCATGCAATTACAATTTGTTCCTTTATATTTTCCTGCTTCCGCAAAAGGCAGAACGGTACTATTTTTTAAGATCTATTAATCAAAACTATTCTTTAAAAGCATCCAAAGCTGGTGAAGGTTTTCCGTCAGACTGCCACGCATTCAACTGGTAACCGCTCCAGCTCTTTTCTCCTTGCGGTTCCCAATAAATCACGCCAAGTCCTTTATTATTTGGTACTGCTTTAACTGCTTTGATTGTTGCTGCTAACATATCATACGTATTTTGAACCAAAGTAAAATCGCCTCCTACTTCTACCACCATGACTTCTTTATCGTATCTGGAAGCCATATCATTCAAATTATTGGCTAAATCTGCAATAGTTACTTTATAATCACTTTTTATCCAATACGGATAATATGACATTCCAATTACGTCATACTTTACCGCATTTGCTTTAGCATTATCAAAAAACCATCTGAATTTTGCGTTATTATTTCCTTCATCAACATGAACAATTACCTTAATCTTGGTATTTACCGCTTTAACAGCATCGTATCCTTTGTTTAATAACTTAGCGAGTTGACCAAAATTTGAAGATTTCCCATCCGGCCATAACATTCCACCCGGAATTTCATTACCAACTTGTACCCATTCCGGCGTAACTCCTGCTGCTTTCAACAGATTTAACACTTCAAAAGTATGATTGTAAACATCGTTTTGTAATTCTAAAAAAGTATGATTCACCCATGCAGCCGGTTTAGTTTGTTTGCCTGGATCAGCCCATGAATCGCTGTAATGAAAATCAATCATGATGCGCATTCCTAATTTTTTGGCACGAACCGCCATGGTTACGGTTTCGGCAGGACTGCAATGTCCGCTCGCTTTATCATTAGACGGATTCACCCAAACCCGAAGGCGAATGGTATTGATTCCTCTGTCTTTTAAAAGCTGTAAACAGTCTTTTTGCTTACCATCCGTGTCATAAAATTTATAACCGGTGGCTTCCATTTGTGGCAACCATCCCACATCGGCTCCTTTTGCAAAAGCAGAAATCGTTGGTGTTGGTGTTGGCGTCTGATCCACATTCGTTTGAGAATTACAGGACGTAAAAAACAAAAACGAGAGTAACAACGGCAATATGATTTTGAAATTTTTCATCTTAAAAGGATTGAAATTTATAAATTGTCTTGTGATGATATACTTCTCCTTTTTTTAAAACAGAACTGGGAAAATGTTCGTGATTGGGCGCATCCGGAAAATTTTGGGTTTCAAAACAGATACCACTCAAAGTATGATAATCTACATTTTCTTTTCCTTTTATGGTATTAAAACAGTTTCCTCCGACATAAATATGCACTCCGGGCTGATTCGTATAAACGGTCATTTTCAGATTATTATTTTTATTGAAAAGCGATGCCGCAAATTCATTTTCATTTTCTAAAACAAAGGTGTTATCTATTTTTGAAGGACATTTTTTAGGTTCATTAAAATCGAAAGGATTATTATCTAATTCCAAAAACCTACCGGTTGGGATATTTTCACTGGTTGTCTCCACCATTTTTTGGGAATTTACAATTAATTCCTGGTCTAAAATATCAGAATCATGTCCATCCAGATTAAAATAACTATGATGGGTTAAATTCACAACTGTATCTTCGGTTGAAATGGCTTTATATTCAATAATTAATTCGTTTTCTTCTGATACCATGTAGGTGATTTCGGCAGATAAATCCCCTGGATAATTTTCTTCGCCATCAGGACTAAAATACGCTAAAGTTATTGACGGATTCTTCCCTTCTTTTACGTTTTTTATCTCCCATATTTTTTGGCTAAAGCCAATATTTCCACCATGTAAAGCATTAGCATTATTGTTCTTGTTTAAATGAATTAGTTTTCCATTCAAACTAAAAACACCCTTATTAATTCTGCCGGCATACCTGCCTACAGTTGCGCCAAAGTAAGGAGCGCTCTCTAAATCGAACGAGTTTAAATATGCTTCAAGAGTATCAAATCCTAAAACAACGTCTACGGTTTTTCCGTTTTTCAAAGGGATTTTCAAAGAAGTTGCCGTTGCACCATAATTAATAATCTTCAACTGCATTCCGTTTTCATTCGTTAATTCACAAGAATCAACAATTTCTCCATCAGCCAATATACCAATTAATTCCATTATAGAATTGTCTTTTAAATGTGATATCTGTTTTATTTTCATTATTTTTTTATCAAATATGAAAACCAAAAGTAAAATAATTGTTATCATTTACATACCAGTACCTACCAGTTTTTGTATCTTGCGAAAAAATTCATTCATTTATGAAAATAATTTCGATTCAAAACAATCTTGGCATCCCAAAATACAAGCAAATTATCCTTTCAATAGAGAAAGCAATTGATGAAGGCCATTTAAAAAAAGAGGAGCGATTGCCTTCAATAAACAAAGTCTGTCTTGAATTTTCTTTGTCGCGAGACACCGTTTTACAGGCTTACGAAGAGTTGAAAAAAAGAGGGATAATCTACGCCATTCTTGGGAAAGGATACTATATAAAAAGTACCGAAGTGAGCATAAAACAACGGATATTTTTACTTTTTGAAGAACTGAATATTTTTAAAGAAGACCTGTATAATTCCTTTTTAGAGAACATTGGAAAAGACGTTCAGGTTGATATTTTCTTTCATCATTTTAACCTTCAGGTTTTTCAAAAACTCATCAATGACAGTAATGGTAATTACACAAAATACATTATAATGCCCACCAATTTAATTGGAGCCGCTGCCATTATTGAAACCCTACCAGTAAATGACGTTTATATCTTAGATCAGACTAATCCTGAACTAAATTCCTTTCCCGCCGTATATCAAAATCATAAAAAAGACATCTATGAAGGCTTGGTAAAAGGGAAATCCAGATTAAATAAATACGAAAAACTTATTATGATTTTCCCAGGATTCCGAGAACCTTTAGGAATGAAAATTGGATTCGAGAATTTTTGTTCCAATTTCGAATTTAATTTTGAAATCATCACTGAATTTAAGAATCGGGAAATAAATAAAGGCGAAGTTTATGTGATTCCGAGTGACCGGGATTTGGTTCGGGTAATCGAAAAAGCAAATCTTCAAGACTTAAAATTAGGAAGTGATTTTGGAATTATTTCCTATAATGAAACCCCATTAAAAAAAATTGTCGCAAACGGAATTACAACTATTTCGACAAATTTTGAAGCGATGGGAAAGATTCTGGCTCAAATGATTCTGAAAGGAAAAAAAGAACAAATAGAAAACAAAAGCGCCTTGATTATTCGGAATTCTCTGTAAATACTACCCTTCTTTAAAACTTCAGCCAAGGATATAAAATAGGACTATTCTTTTTTATTGGCAAAATAAATGCAGTTTCCTTTTTACAATAACAAGAAAAAAATTTATTTGTTATTGTAAAAAAAAAATGTTTACATTTGTAAATGTATTTTTTACACTTATTATTGTTTCAAACGGTCTCATGCTAAAAAACAAGCAGTTAATTAGCCGTTTACTATTAAAAAGTGACAAAATCATTTAATCTACTTATGGTTTTTGATGTTTATTACTATAAATTTTAATAATCCTATTGATTAAAACAGAAAGAATTTACAACCGCCATATAGACTTCGGCAGAACACCAGTTGAAGATTTTACCAGCCTATAAATTCTTTAACTTCAACCAAGCACATATAATTTTATAATCATAACATGAATAAAACAATTGACAATTTAGCAGCTGATAACGTAAGGGCTTTGGCTATCTCAATGGTAGAAAAAGCAAATTCAGGACATCCGGGAGGCGCCATGGGTGGTGCTGATTTTATGCACATTTTATATACTGAGTATTTAAATTTTGATCCAACCGAAATGGATTGGCCTTTTAGAGACCGTTTCTTTATGGATGCTGGACATTTATCTGCTTTGATGTATGCACAGTACTATTTATTAGGAAACTACAAAAAAGAAGATGTTCAAAACTTCAGACAATGGGGTTCTGTAACTCCAGGACACCCGGAAGTAGATGTCCTTAGAGGAATAGAAAATACATCCGGCCCATTAGGACAAGGACACGCAATGGGAGTTGGTGCAGCTATAGCAGCCAAATTTCTAGATGCCAGATTTAGCGGACTTTTCAATCACAAAATATACGGTTTCATCACTGATGGTGGTGTTCAGGAAGAGATTTCACAAGGTGCCGGAAGAATTGCAGGGCATTTAGGCTTGAATAATTTCATCATGTTTTATGATTCAAATGATGTACAACTTTCGTCGATGACGGATGAAGTGACCTCAGAAAACACAGCGATGAAGTATGAAGCTTGGGGCTGGAAAGTCATCACTATTGACGGACATGATCATGAGCAAATTAGAAAAGCGCTGAATGAAGCTCATGAAGAATTGGAGAAACCAACTTTAATAATTGGAAAAACAATTATGGGAAAAGGTTGCGTTACCTCAAATGGTGATATGTATGAAGGCGAATGTGAATTACACGGAAAACCTATTGGTGACACCAAAGCTGATTATTTAAAAACACTAATCAATCTAGGTGCCAATCCAGAAAGTCCTTTTGATATTTACGAAGAAGTTAAAACCCATTATTCTAAAATAGTAGCCAAAAAAGCTGAAGATGCCGCATACAAAAAACATCAAATCGCTGCTTGGAAAAAAGAAAATCCAGCGTTGACTCAAAAAATGGATTTATTTTTATCCGGAGCATTACCGGAATTGGATTTGAGTAGTGTAGTACAAAAAGCTAATGCAGCGACAAGAGATGCTTCATCGGCGGTATTAGCATATTTGGCCGAAAACGTGGAAAACATAATCGTTTCATCGGCTGATTTATCGAACAGTGATAAAACAGATGGTTTCCTGAAAAAATCTTCTGTTTTACAAAAAAACGATTTCAGCGGCGCCTTTTTACAAGCTGGAGTTGCGGAATTAACAATGACTTCTATCGCTAACGGAATTGCGCTTCACGGTGGTATTATTCCTGTAGTAGCTACGTTTTTTGTGTTTTCAGATTATATGAAACCAGCGATTCGATTGGCTGCGATTCAGGAATTACCGGTAAAATATGTTTGGACACACGATTCGTTCCGAGTGGGTGAAGACGGACCAACACACCAACCTATTGAGCAAGAAGCTCAAATTCGTTTATTGGAAAAAATCAAAAACCATTCCGGGAACCAAAGTTTGTTAGCCCTGCGTCCGGCCGATGCGATTGAAACTTCTGTAGCTTGGGATATGGCTTTGAAAAACACCAAAACTCCTACGGGATTAATTCTTTCCAGACAAAATATTGCTGCTATTCCTGCAACCGGAACATCAAGATATCAAGATGCTACTCAAGCTGAAAAAGGAGGTTATTTAGTTCAATCTACTCCAAATCCTGATATTACTTTGATTGCCAATGGTTCAGAAGTTGCCACACTTATAGCTGCTGCTGCCCTTTTGGAAAAAGAAAAAAATCTAAAAATAAATGTAGCCTCAATTATATCTGAAGGGCTTTTCAAACAACAATCAAAAGCATATCAAGAAAGTATTATTCCAACCGGAAAATTAGTTTTCGGATTAACTGCCGGACTTCCTGTAAATCTTGAAGGTTTGATTGGCGATAGCGGAAAAGTAATTGGTTTAGCGCATTTTGGCTATTCGGCTCCGGCAAGTGTATTAGACGAAAAATTTGGATTTACAAGCGAACACGTTTGTGCAGAAATCCTAAACTATATCGAAGAAAGTAAATAAACATTTAAAATAATAAAGACATGAAATTTTTTATTGACACCGCAAATTTAAAAGACATAAAAGAAGCTAACGACCTGGGAATCCTGGATGGCGTTACCACTAACCCATCATTGATGGCGAAGGAAGGAATTACAGGAACTGATAACATTATTGCCCATTATGTAAAAATATGTGAGCTGGTTGACGGAGATGTCAGTGCCGAAGTCATTTCGACTGATTTTGAAGGAATGGTAGCCGAAGGAGAAAAATTAGCCGCTTTACACCCACAAATCGTGGTGAAGATTCCGATGATTAAAGACGGAATAAAAGCAATAAAATATTTTTCGAATAAAGGAATCAGAACCAACTGTACTTTGGTATTTTCATCAGGTCAGGCATTACTTGCCGCCAAAGCCGGTGCAACTTATGTATCACCTTTCATCGGAAGATTAGATGATATCTCTACTGATGGAATGGCATTGATTGAAGAAATTAGATTGATTTATGACAATTACGGTTACGAAACTCAAATTTTGGCCGCATCAGTACGTCACGTCATGCATATTATTAACTGTGCCAAAGTTGGATCTGATGTAATTACCGGACCATTAAGCGCCATCGAAGGATTATTAAAACACCCTTTAACTGATATTGGTTTGGCCACATTCTTAGCCGATTACAAAAAAGGAAATAGTTAATACGTATTGACTTTAACTTTTGTATCAACAGTATTTTTATAAAAAACCGATTCTTAAAATTATTGAAATTGTAGTCAATCAATTGTTTAAGAATATCTTTTTTTTCATAGTTAGTTATTTAAAAAAAAGGAAGCCTCAGTTTAAGAGACTTCCTTTTTTTATATCTTATTATTTAGTAAAATTAAATATACTACAAGTTTAGGACAAAATCGTTCAACAATTTTGCATCATATTTTTCTTTGTCGAAAGTATAAAGGTAAGAGCCTTTTCTGGAGGACATCATGTCTTTTTCGTCTAGTTTTATCAAAATATCTAATGAGTTTATTTTGCTGATAAAGTTTCGTTTGTCTAATTCTTTACTCAAAATAGCTTCATACAATTCTAATAATTGACGCATGGTAAATTTTTCCGGTAAAAGTTCAAATCCAACAGGCTTGATAGAAGTTCTGTAACGCAAACGTCTAATGGCGTGTCGCAACATACTATCGTGGTCAAAAATTAATTTTGGCGCATTAGCAACACTAAACCATTGGGCATGATAATTCTGAATTAATTCTTCATTATGATTTTCAATATTGATTAAAGCATAATACGCTACCGAAATGGTTCTTTCAACAGGATCACGATCAATTTCGCTATACGCATGCAATTGTTCCATATATATATCCTGAAGACCGGTGTAGCGCTCCAGAATTCTAATCGCTGCAGTATCTAATACTTCTTCTTTCTTGAGAAATCCTCCGATTAAAGACCATTTTCCTTTTTCTGGTTCAAAATCTCTTTTGATTAAAAGAATTTTCAGTCCTTCATTATCAAAACCGAAAATGATACAATCTACAGCCAATAATACCTTATCTGCTGTACTATAACTATTTAACATTCTTTAATTTATTTTTTCACGGTAAATATAGCAACTTCCATAAAAGTTTCATAATTTATTAATGTGCTTTTTACACTAAGGAATTTAAAAGGAACGAAAATTTAAATCCAAACAGGTCGAAACAGACTCTATTAATCGACTTAAAAAGAAGTAATCCTAATCTTCGAATTTCTAAAATCAGAAAATAGGATTTAAAAAAACTACATCGATTACGACAGCAAAAGTTAATTAAAGTCCATTTTTTTGAAAATCAGTCGATTTATAAAACCGAAAACGATTGAAATTAACAATCAATATAGTCTTTTTCGTTCAAAAATGTTTTAAAGTGACCTTTGTCTTCTATAATTATTCCAGTTTTTTGAAAAAAAAAGACAAAAAATTAAGTTTTTTTTAAATAATAATTAAGAAACTTTTTTTGTAGAAATAGATAGTTTTTTAATCAAAATTTACACTTTTAAACATAAAAAAACATAAAAACGGACTGTTTTTTAAAAAAAACACAAATTTTAAATGTTGATTTTACACTTAATTTATGAGATGTATTTTTTTTTCGCCTTTTTTTTAGCAGATTAATTTGTTTTTGTAGATTTTTTTTAATTAAATTTACAAATGTAAAACACACACTTATAATTAACCTAATAAAAACAGTATGATAACAACCAAAAAATTATTTTTTTCTTGCCATCTATCAATACCAAGAAAAGAGTGGCTATTAGCAATAGTAGTTATGCTATTTTCTTCTTATTCGCTTTTGGCTCAAAATGATAAGACAATTACAGGAGTCGTGACTTTGGCAAAAGATGCAATGCCTTTGCCTGGAGTAAACGTGATGATTAAAGGAACAAACAAAGTAACTTCAACTAGTGTGGACGGAGATTATGCTATAAAAGCCTCTGCAAATGATATTCTAGTTTTTTCCTACATTGGATCAACAACACAAGAAATTAAAGTAGGCAATCAAACTACAATTAACATCGCACTGAAAGATGATGTCAACAAACTTGATGAAGTTGTTGTAATTGGATACGGAACACAAAAGAAATCAGATCTTTCCGGAGCTGTTGGAGTTGTAAATATGGGTTCTGCTAAAAAGACCGTAACCTATGACACTGCAAAAATGCTTCAAGGGCAAGTAGCAGGTGTAACTGTGCAGTCATCTGGAGAACCTGGTGGATTTGTAAACGTGAAAATTAGAGGTGCTAACTCCTTTACTAATAACAACCCACTTTTTGTAATTGACGGGATGATTGTAGACTCTCCATTTGATTTTGCTCCTGGAGACATCGAATCTATGCAAGTTCTTAAAGATGCTTCTTCGGCTGCTATTTATGGTGTTCGTGGTGCCAATGGTGTTGTAATCATTACAACCAAAAAAGGGAAATCAGGACAATTAAGCGTGAAGTACAAATCACTTGTAGGTTTTCAAAATGTGACCAAAACTTGGGACGTAACTGATAGAGTTGGTTATCAAACAATTACAAATGAAGCAGAAAAAAACAGAGATCTTCAAAATGGAGTTGCAATTAATATTGCCCCTGGAAATGACCCTACAAGTAGTAGTTATATTAATAATGTTGATACCAATTGGCAAGATGCTGCTTATCAAACAGGTGTTATAGAAAACCATTCCTTAGGCTTTAATGGAGGTGCCGAAACTTTGGCCTACAACATGAATATGGACTATTTCAAAAATAGTAGCTACATAAAATCGCCTCAAGATTATGAAAGATTGTCCATGAATTTGAATTTGAATGGTAAAAAAGGAAAATTTAAATACGGTGCAAAAATTGGATATACACAATCTGACAAAGAAAATTTCAACAGTTATGTTGGAGAAACTGCCGTTGGTGCTTTAGTTAGTGCCATTCCTACAATGCCGGTTTATGATGCCAATAGATTAGGTGGTTTTGGAGGTACAACTAGTTTAACACAAAAAGCTATTTCTCTTAACGTCATCGGATTCAATAATTTAATTGAAAATAACGGACAAAGAAATCGTTTTATTGGAGATGTTTGGGGTGAATTTGAAATCGTAAAAGGATTAAAATATAAAATCGATGCCAGTTTTGACCGATTGGATTATGAAAACAATAGATACATACCACAAAGTGATTTGGGATGGTATTATATTACTACCAAAGACGAAGCTTCTCTAGATATATCAACAGGTAGTACAGACAAAACTTTCTTTAACAACATATTAACCTACTCATTAGATGTAGACAAACATAAATTTGATGTATTAGGCGGTTTTGTACAAGAACGCACTGATTCATACAACCACTGGTCAAGAGGTGTAGGTTATGAATACGGTGAAATAAGTATGTTGCAATATGCAGATGCAACTAGTACAGGTGAACGCAAAGAAACTATAACTGGTAAATCATACATTAGCCGTATCAACTATTCATACGATGATCGTTATTTGTTGCAAGCCAACTTTAGACAAGACAAAACATCACTTTTTAGCGAAAAAAACAATACCGCTAACAACTACTCTTTTTCAGCTGCTTGGAAATTAAGTAACGAAAAATTCATACACTTGCCAGAATGGGTAAGCAATATCAAACTAAGAGGTAGTTATGGTAAATTAGGGAACAATACTATTCCTCCGTATTTCTTCTCTACAACAACCAATGGTTTTGCAGGTTACGATTTTGACAATAAATTGGCTCCGGGAACAACCGTTGTAGCATCTTTAGATCCAGATGTAAAATGGGAGGATGTAAAAACAAGCGATGTTGCCGTAGAACTTGGATTGTTTAATAATGATTTACAATTTACCGCAGAATATTTCGTAAAAAATTCTACCAATTTATTGGTTGATGTTCCAATCCCGTTTTCTACAGGAGCATTTCCTGCAGTAATTAGAACAAATGCCGGAGCAATGAAAAACACAGGTTTTGAATTTTCAACAACCTATAATAACAACAAAAATGCTTTCAAATACAGCATCTCTGCTAATTTAGGAACATTAAAAAATGAAGTAATGCAAATTGGTATCAATGGAAATCCAATCTATGGTGCTGCTTCAAAAACAATAGTTGGAAGATCTGCGGGTGAAATTTTTGCTTATGAAACTGCTGGAATTTTTCAAAGCGCTGCAGAAATCGCTTCATCTCCAACACAAACCAATGCAGGAGTGGGAGATGTTAAATTCAAAGACATCAACGAAGACGGTATAATTAATGATCAAGACAGAACTTTTCAAGGAGTTACAATTCCCAAATACAGCTATGGTTTCAACTTTAGTGCTACGTACAAAAATTGGGATTTATCCATGTTTTGGCAAGGTGCTGGTGGAAACAAAGTTTTCAATAGTATCTATCGCAACTTAATGGCTGGAGATTTTGGTAATCATCATACAGATATGCTTAATTATTGGACTCCAACAAATACTAATACTAATGTACCACGTCCAATCATTGGTGATCCAAATGGTAACGGAAGAGATTCTAATAGATTCATTCAAGATGGAGATTACTTAAGACTCCAATCTTTGGAAATTGGATATGAAATCCCAATGCCAACAAACGGTGTTATCCAAAAAGCAAAAGTGTTTGTAAACGGGCAAAACTTATTAACCTTTACTAAATACACTGGTGCAGACCCTGATTTTAATAGCAACGACGGATTGATTTCAAGAGGGTATGACGGAGGGTCTTTCCCTAATCCTAGAACAGTTTCTTTAGGAGTTGAAGTAAATTTTTAAATTAGCAAACCATTAAAAACGAATCAAAATGAAATATAAAATATATAATTATATAGCTGGTTTCTTCTCCCTGGCAATCATAACAACAAGTTGTGTTAACGATGAAGATTTACTACAAATTGACCCTAACAATGATGCTGTGGATTCCTTTTGGAAAACTGACGAAGACGCTGTAAAAGGTGTAAATGCCGCTTATGGTAGTTTACTTACCGATGGAACTTACATGCGAAGCACTCCTTTATTATTAGACTTAAAAGGTGACGATTCACGTAGCAACAGCCCATGGGGATCGATGGCCAATGTAGGTCGTTTTAACTCAAATGTAACAGATGCCGCAATTTATGGTTGGGCTTACGAAACCTACTATCAAGGTATTTATCGTGCAAACCAAGTTCTTGAAAACGCACCTAATATTGCATTTACTGATACTGCACTGAAAAACAGAGTCTTGGGTGAAGCTCATTTTTTAAGAGGTTTATTTTTGTTCCATGCGGTAAATATGTTCAAAAATGTACCCGTACCAACACAAATCGCCGCTTTCTATCCTCAAAAAACAGAAGCCGAAGGTTGGGCTCAAGTAATTGCTGATTTCAAAGCAGCAGCTGATTTACTTCCATCTACGTACTCTAATGCCATAGATAAAGGACGAGCTACCAAAGGAGCTGCTCTAGGATATTTAGGAAAAGCCTACTTGTTTACCAAGGATTTTCCAAACGCAAAAATTGCATTCAAACAAGTTATTGATTTAGGAGTTTATTCTTTAGTATCTGATTACCGCGATAACTTTACAGACACTAACGAAAACAATTCAGAATCTCTTTTTGAAGTACAATTCAGCAGAAGTGCCGGAGGAGTTGATTTAGGTTGGGGTGGAGCTCCAGCTGTTGGTTGGGGAAAAACATCTGCCAGAGCCATTACTTATGGACCAAGAGCTTTTGGATGGACAGACGTACAACCTACTTGGACTTTATTTAATGAATTCCATGATGAATTAACAACTTCAGGACAAGTAGATCCACGTTTAGATGCTACCATGTTCTATAACAAACCTGGAGGAATGCAACTTTACGGAAAAGATTTTGCTACCTTTTATGCAGCCAATGCAGGAGATTTAAATGATTTATTTTGTAGAAAATACCAAAATTCTGATGGAGGTTATGCAAACGAATTTGACTGGCGTTCCGGTATAAACGAGCGTTTATTAAGATATGCAGATATCTTGTTAATGTATGCTGAATGTTTAAACGAAACTGGTGACACTCCCGGTGCTTACACTTATATCCAAATGGTAAGAAGCAGAGTTGGGTTACCTAATTTAGCTACAGCAAAACCAAGCATGGATCAAAATGCAATGAGAGAGCAAATTGGTCACGAAAGATTCTTAGAGTTCCCATTAGAAGGACACCGTTTTGATGATATTCGTCGTTGGGGATGGTTACAAGATGCAACAAAATTAGCATGGTTAAAATCAAGAGACGTTGAATTTAACTCTTATGCAGCAGGAAGAGAATTTTTCCCAATACCACAACTAGAAATGGATAACAATCCAGGAACAGTACAAAACAGTGGTTATTAATATTATTTTGAGTTAGTTAATTAGAATTTTAGAATTTTTTAATATCATGTGGTAAGCTTCTCAATAGCTTACCATGTGATTTTATAACTTAAAGACATTATGAAAAAAGCCCTATTAATCTTATTTATTTTTACTTTTTGCAATCAAACAATTGTTGCACAAAAAGAAACTACAGTAGTCTCTATCAAGAACACTGCAAATGCTCCTACTATAAATAAAAACATTTATGGTCATTTTGCAGAGCATCTGGGAAGGTCTATCTATGGTGGGTTTTTTGTTGGTGACACTTCAAAAATACCCAATACAAATGGCGTTCGTAATGACATAGTTGCCGCCTTAAAAGAATTAAAAATACCAAATCTTCGCTGGCCTGGAGGTTGCTTTGCAGATACTTATCACTGGAAAGACGGAATTGGCCCAAAAGAAAACAGACCAACTATTGTAAACCAATGGTGGGGCGGAACGACTGAAGATAACAGTTTTGGAACACACGATTTCTTGAATCTATGCGAATTACTTGGCGCAGAACCTTACCTCTCAGGAAATGTAGGAAGTGGAACTGTTCAAGAACTAGCTGATTGGGTGCAATATGCCAACTTTGGAGGAAAAAGTCCCATGAGTGATTTACGTATAAAAAACGGCAGAACTGAACCTTGGAAAGTAAAATTTTGGGGAATCGGAAATGAAGCTTGGGGTTGCGGAGGAAATATGACAGCAGATTATTATGTTGGAGAATACCGCAAATACGCCACTTTTATGTCTGATTGGGAAAACACAGGCGGCTTAACTCGCATTGCTTCCGGATCAAATAGTGCCGATTATAATTGGACCGAAACCTTAATGAAAAACATTCCTGTAAATATGTTGGGAGGAGTTGGTGTACATCATTATGCCGTAATCGATTGGGCAAAAAAAGGAGATGGCGTAGATTATACAGAAAATCAATATTTTCAGACAATGAAATCTGCTTTGAAAATGGAAGAATTGGTTACCAAACATTCTGCCATTATGGATAAATATGATGCCGACAAAAAAGTGGCTATGATTGTAGACGAATGGGGCGCTTGGTATGAGGTTGAAAAAGGAACAAATCCTGGATTTTTATACCAACAAAACACTATGAGAGATGCCGTTTTAGCAGGAGCAACTCTTAACATTTTTAACAATCATGCTGACAGAGTCCGTATGGCGAATTTAGCGCAATGTGTAAATGTTTTGCAAGCTGTAATTCTGACAGACAAAGCCAAAATGATTTTGACACCTACTTATCATATTATGAAAATGTACCGTGTACATCAAGATGCCCAATTAATACCTCTTTCATTTAATTCTCCTTCATACACTTATAATAACGAAACGCTTCCGGCTTTATCTGCTTCGGCATCAAAAGATAAAAACGGTTTAATTCATATTTCATTAGTAAATGTTGACGCTAAAAAAGACCAGAAAATAGAAATTAACCTAAAGGAACTTGGAATTAAAAATGTAACTGGAAGTATTTTAACCTCTCCAAAAATTCAAGATTACAATTCTTTTGATAATCCAACAAAAATTCAACCTACCGTTTTAAAAGGCTTTAAAATAAAAACCAATACGTTAGAGTTAATCATCCCTCCTTTTTCTGTCATAACTTTAGAGGGAAAATAAAAAAACGAAAATGAAAAAGTCATCATCTCTTTTAAAATTAGGATCATACTCCGTCATTTTTGGCTTAGTGCTTTCTGTAATTAGTTGTTCCAGCAGTGACGACACAAAAACACCAGACCCAGTAGTACCTCCAGTAGTAATTCCGCCTACACCTACATTTCCAGGACCAACGTATGCAGACAATTACACTCCTATTTCCTCTTGGAATAACCGTTCCCAATGGAACTTGGCTAACGTACATGATCCTTCTGTTGAAAAATGTGGCGATTATTATTATATGTATCAAACCGATGCTTCTTATGGAGGCGCAGCTGACGGACACGGACATTTTCCTTACAGACGTTCTAAAGATTTGATTACTTGGGAATACATGGGTTCAGCAATGACTCAGGCTCCAGATTGGGTAAAAGATTCACTAAATAACAAAAGAGCCCGCATGGTTCCTGCTTTGCCCGCTATTACAAATCCACGTTATGGGTATTGGGCACCTTATATCAAAAAAGTAGGCAGCAAATATAGAATGTATTACAGTATTGTGGTAGACGAACCAATTACAGGAACTGATTTCAATACATCATGGTCCGAAAGAGCCTTTATCGGTTTGGCCGAATCCGATGATTTAGCCACTAATGTTTGGGTAGATAAAGGAATGGTGGTTTGCTCTGAGCCAGATGGTTTAAAACCGTATTCTTTTGCAGGTACCCGAAATTGGGAAAATGCATATTTTCAATTCAATGCCATCGACCCTACTTTTACGGTTACTCCCGGAGGTGACCACTATTTAATTTACGGTTCTTGGCATTCCGGGATTGCAGCATTAAAATTAAATCCAACAACTGGAAAACCTGATCAACTAAAAACGTTGAGTGATTACGGAACTAAAATCGCCTCTCGTAGTACAACGAGTCGTTGGCAAGCTTCAGAAGGACCAGAAATTATTTATAATGATGTTACAGGATATTACTACTTATTTATGGCGTATGACGGACTCGATATACCTTACAATACTCGTGTTGCCCGTTCCAAAAACATTATGGGACCTTATCTGGGAATCAATGGAGCCGATGTAACCAATGGAGCCGATGCTTGGCCAATGTTAACACATCCTTATTCCTTTAACAATCATACCGGATGGGTTGGTATTTCTCATTGTTCTATATTTCAAAATCCAGAAACCAAAGAATGGTTTTATGCCTCACAAGCCCGTTTGCCAGAAGGCGTACCCGGAATTAACGTTTCTAATGCAGTTATGATGGGGCACGTTCGAGAAATTCAATGGACTGAAGACGGTTGGCCGGTAGTAGCTCCCGAGCGTTACGCAGGAGTGCCGAAAACTACCATTACCGAAGCTTCTTTTATAGGAACTTGGGAACAAATTACAATGAATTACCAATACAAAGTCATTCAAAAATCAGCGACTATATACTTAACCGCCGACAAAAAAGTAAGTGGTGGCGCAACAGGAAGCTGGTCGTATGACAGCACCAATAAAACACTAACAGTCAATGGTGTAAAATGTAAAGTAAGTGATGCCTGGGATTGGGAAAGAGCCACCAGAAAAGTTACCATCACTTATTCAGGATTTACCGCTGCCGGCGTACCTGTTTGGGGTAAAAAAATTGATTAATAAATAGTAAACAGATGCCTTTTTTATCGCTTTAAAAAAGGCATCTGCTACAAATAAAATATTCTTTTCATTCTTTCTACAGAAAAAAATAAAATGAAAAACACACTTATATCCCTATCTCTTTTGGTTTTTGTTTCCTCATGCAAGACCATAAAAACTGATGTTACGGCTTCCGCCAATGATGGAAATCCGAGTCCAACACTATCTGTCAACAACCCAATTATCAAAGATAAATACACCGGTGACCCTGCAGCTTTGGTTTACAAAGACAAAGTCTATCTCTACGCCGGTCATGACGAAGCACCAAATGATTTCAATTTTTATAAAATGAATGAATGGCTGGTCTATTCTTCATCGGATATGGTCAATTGGCAAGAACATCCTGTGCCGCTAAAAGTGACTGATTTTTCTTGGGCAAAATCTGATGCTTGGGCTGCTCAAGTTATTGAACGCAACGGAAAATTCTATTGGTATGTAACTGTTGAACACGGGACTATTCCCGGAAAAGCAATTGGAGTAGCCGTTTCCGACAGTCCAACCGGTCCGTTCAAAGATGCATTAGGAAAAGCGATTATTACTAATGATATGACAACCCAAACCAGTATTAGCTGGGATGATATTGATCCAACCGTTATGATAGACGATGACGGACAAGCTTATTTATTCTGGGGAAACACTGTTTGTCATTATGCCAAATTAAAAGCAAATATGCTAGAACTTGATGGTCCGATTCAAACCATTTCTTTACCCAATTTCACCGAAGCCCCTTGGATTCACAAAAAAAACGATTGGTATTACCTGTCGTATGCGTATCAGTTTCCTGAAAAAATCGCTTATGCTATGAGTAAATCTATCAACGGACCTTGGGAATACAAAGGAATTCTAAATGAAATCGCCGGAAACTCGAATACCAACCATCAATCGATTATTGAGTTCAAAGGCAACGATTATTTCATTTATCACAATGGTGCAACCCAACCCAACGGTGACAGTTTCAGAAGATCCGTTTGCGTAGACCGTTTGTATTACAATCAAGATGGAAGCCTGAAACGCGTAATTATGACTACAGAGGGCATTCAAAAATAAAAAAATTAAGCATGAAATTATATCAAAAAATACAACCGCTACTTCTCTTACTAATCATGACGACTTCTGCTTGGGCGCAAGACATTACCGTTCATGACCCGGTGATGATCAAGCAAAAAGACACCTACTATTTATACTGTACCGGAAAAGGAATCAGTGTTTTTAGTTCCAAAGATTTAAAAAACTGGAAACCGGAAACCCCAATTTTCAATGAGAAACCAGTATGGGTTGATGCCGTTGTCCCTAATTTCGACAATCACATTTGGGCGCCGGACGTTTCTTTTCACAACAACACTTATTACTTGTATTATTCGGTTTCTGCTTTCGCAAAAAATACGTCGGCGATAGCATTGACAACCAATACTACTTTAGACCCAAAAGACCCTGCCTACAAATGGATCGATCACGGAATTGTCATTCAATCAGTACCAAATCGTGATTTATGGAATGCCATAGATCCCAATTTGACTTTAGATGAAAACAATACACCTTGGTTGGCTTTCGGTTCTTTTTGGAATGGTTTAAAAATGGTAAAATTAAATTCCGATTTGAAATCAGTTGCAAAACCAGAAGAATGGTTCACTATTTCAAAACGACAAAGAACCTTCAAATTAGCAGATACTGATCCTGGAGATGGCGCACTCGAAGCTCCGTTTATTTTCAAAAAGAATGGATATTATTATCAATTCCTTTCTTGGGATTTGTGTTGCCGAGGCGAAAAAAGCACCTATAAAGTAGTTATTGGAAGATCAAAAAATATTACTGGCCCTTATCTGGATAAAGACGGAAAATCATTAAGCGAAGGCGGCGGAACGATACTGATTCAAGGAAACGAAAACTACTCCGGAGCAGGCCACAACAGTGCTTATACTTTTGATGGGAAAGATTATATCATTTTTCATGCATATGATTCCAAACAAAAAGGAAGACCTGTTCTAAAAATAAAAGAAATGCAATGGAATGCTGATTTATGGCCTGTTGTAGCACCACTGAATTAAATAAAAAATACACAACGTTTAAATAAATATAGAAATGAAACAAAATTTAATCACCAAAATCACCTTTTGTGGCTTATTGCTAAACGGCTTATACGGACAAGCGCAAAAAACGAATCTGGAAGTAAATACTACCAATACCGTAACCAAAATTCAACCAACGATGTATGGTGTCTTTTTTGAAGACATCAACTTTGCTGCTGATGGAGGATTGTATGCCGAGATGATTAAAAACCGTTCTTTTGAGTTTGAAGCTCCTCTTATGGGCTGGGAACAACCCAACAGCGACAAGCATTCGTTCAATACGACATCCGGAATTGCAACAACTATCAAAGCTTTGGAAAACAAAACCAATCCAAGTTTTTGTAGAGTGTTGATCAATGATGCCAAAGGATTTTCGATGATTAATGAAGGATTCCGTGGCATGGGAATTAAGAAAGATGCTAAATACAATCTTTCGCTAAAAGCGGCAAATCACAATGGTGAAATCAAAAAAATCATCATTCAATTTATTGATAAAAACAAAAACGTATTAGGAGAAACGACTATTGTTCCAACATCAAACGATTGGAAAGGTTATACGGCACAATTTACTGCGACTCAAACGGAGGCAAAAGCACAATTGAAAATCACTTTCGAAGGAAATGGAACTATCGATTTAGACATGATTTCGTTATTCCCGGAAGACACTTGGAAAAACAGAAAAAAAGGAATGCGTAAAGATATCGTTCAATTATTATACGATATGAAACCCGGATTTTTGAGATTTCCCGGAGGTTGTATTGTTGAAGGAAGAACTTTGGCACAACGCTACCAATGGAAAAAAACCGTGGGTGATGTGGAGCAAAGAGAAACCTTAATCAACCGTTGGAATACGGAATTTGCACACAAACCGGCACCAGATTATTTCCAGACTTTTGGATTGGGATTCTTTGAATATTTCCAACTTTCGGAAGATTTAGGCGCACAACCGTTACCTATTTTGAGTTGCGGAATGGCATGTCAGTTCAATACCGGAGAATTGGTTCCAATGGAAGAATTAGATCCATACGTTCAAGATGCTCTAGATTTAATTGAATTTGCAAACGGTGGTCTTGATACTCCTTGGGGAAAAGTTCGTTCAGACATGGGACATCCAAAACCATTTAACCTGAAATTCATTGGTGTTGGAAATGAGCAATGGGGACCAGATTACATCGCAAGATATAAAGTGTTTGAAAAAGCCATAAAATCTAAATATCCAAAAATGACTATCGTTTCCGGAAGTGGTCCGTTCCCGGAAGGAGACTATTTTGAATATGGTATGCAAGAACTAAAAAAATTGAACGCTGAAATCGTTGATGAGCATTATTACAAAAGCCCACAATGGTTTAGAGAAAATGCTACTCGTTACGACAATTATGATCGAAAAGGGCCTAAAGTTTTTGCAGGAGAATATGCTGCCCAAAGTGTGGCTATTGCAAGTCCGGATAACAGAAACAATTGGGAATGTGCGTTCTCAGAAGCTGCTTTTATGACTGGTTTAGAACGTAATGCCGAGGTAGTTAATTTAACTTCTTACGCACCATTGATGGCTCATGAAGAAGCGTGGCAATGGACACCGGATTTACTTTGGTTCAACAATTTGGAGGCCTATGGTTCTGCTAATTATTATGTTCAAAAATTATTCGCCACCAATAGAGGTACGGATTTAATAGCCATTACCGCAGCCGGAAAACCGGTAATTGGACAAAACGATTTATTCGCATCGGCGGTGAAAGATGTTAATTCTAATGAAGTAATCGTAAAATTAGTAAACACATCGGCGACAGCACAAGAAGTAAACGTAGACCTAAAAGGAACCAAGTTAGCCTCAAAAGGAACGATAACAACACTGACAAGTCCAAATTTACAAGACGAAAATTCGTTTGCTAATCCTAAAAAAATAAGTCCGACAGAAGCTGCCTTTAAACTAAAAAATAACAAAGCGCAAACCAGTCTTCCAGCCTATTCTGTGACTGTTTTGAAGATAAAAATGAAATAATCGTAACATAATAAATTTATGTTAAACATTTGTTTTTAATTTTAGTGGTAAACAGCTGTTTTGTTGCACTTTTAACAAAAATAATACCATCGAATTAAATTAAGTGTTTTTTATACACTTATAAAATAAATATAGTATATTTGTAATTATTTAAAAAGATTTTGTGATGAAAAATTATGTTATAGGATTAGATTACGGGACAGATTCTGTTCGTGCTATGTTGATAGACACCGAGAATGGACAGGAATTAGCATCAAACGTTTGTCAATATAAAAGATGGGCAACTAAAGAATATTGTAACGCATCAATAAATCAGTTTCGTCAGCATCCTCTGGACCATATCGAAGGATTAGAAAGCACTATAAAATATGTTGTAGCAAACAGCAAAGTAGATCCTTCCTTAATTCGAAGTATCTGTATTGATACCACCGGATCTTCTCCAGTGCCTGTAACTGCAGACGGAACTCCACTGGCTTTGACCAAAGGTTTTGAACACAACCCTAATGCCATGATGGTGTTATGGAAAGATCATACTTCAATACAAGAAGCCAACGAAATTAATGAACTTGCTGCCAACTGGGGTGGTGAAAATTTTACCAAATATGTAGGAGGAATTTATTCATCAGAATGGTTTTGGGCAAAAATTTTGCACATCGCCAGACAAGATGAAGCCGTAAAAAATGCTGCTTTCACTTGGATGGAACATTGTGATTTAATGACCTATTTATTGATTGAAAATAAAGATTTAAAAACATTCAAAAGAAGCCGTTGTGCGGCCGGTCATAAAGCGATGTGGCACGAAGACTGGAATGGTTTACCACCTGAAGCATTCTTAGGACAATTGCACCCATACCTTGCAGCACTTCGCGGAAATTTATACGACGAAACCTATACCTCAGACCTTGTTGCCGGGAACTTAAGCCAAGAATGGGCAACCCGATTAGGACTTACAACCGATACTTTAATTGCTGTAGGAACTTTCGACGCACACTCAGGAGCTGTTGGAGCAAAAATTGAAGAAAATACTTTAGTTCGCGTAATGGGAACCTCAACTTGTGATATTTTGGTGGCTTCGGAAGAGGCTGTTGGAACAAAAACAGTTCGTGGTATCTGCGGACAAGTAGACGGTTCTGTAATTCCGGGTTATATCGGTCTTGAAGCGGGACAATCTGCTTTTGGAGATTTATTGGCTTGGTATAAAGAATTACTGCTTTGGCCAACAGAAAATTTATTAGCTGCTTCTACCCTTTTGACCGATGCTCAAAAAGAAGCATTAAAAGCGGAATTAAGTGATAATTTAATCCTGAAATTAACTGCCGAAGCAGAAAAAATACCGTTGTCTGAAAGTGTACCAATCGCTTTAGACTGGATTAACGGAAGAAGAACTCCGGATGCCAATCAAGAAATTAAAAGTGCTATTTCTAATTTATCTTTAGGTACAAAAGCACCTCATTTGTTCAAATCTTTAGTAAACGCCATCTGTTTTGGTTCTAAGAAAATCGTAGATCGTTTTGAAGAAGAAGGAGTAAAAATCGACAGCGTTATCGGAATTGGTGGTGTTGCGAGAAAATCGCCTTACATCATGCAAACCTTAGCGAATGTCTTGAACAAGCCTATCAAAATTGCGGCTTCGGATCAAACACCCGCTTTAGGAGCTGCTATTTATGCCGCTGTTGCAGCAGGAATTTATCCTACTGTAATAGAAGCCAGTCAAAAAATGGGAAGCGGATTTGATGGTGAATATTTCCCGCAATTAGACAAAGTAGCGGCATATCATAAATTGCTTTTGGCATATGAACAACTAAGCGCTTTTGCAGATCCATCCATAAAAAACTTACAAGATGAGCTCTATGTATAACGATTTAAAACAAGAATGCTACGAAGCCAATATGCAATTGAATGCATTGAATTTAGTAGTCTATACTTTTGGAAACGTGAGTGCCGTGGATCGGAAAAATGGTGTTTTCGCCATTAAACCCAGCGGTGTGGCTTACGAAGAATTAAAGCCGGAAGATATTGTTATTGTTGATTTTGACAACAACATCATCGAAGGGAATATGCGTCCTTCATCGGATACGAAAACGCATGCTTATTTATATAAAAACTGGCCAAAAATTGGTGGTGTGGCGCACACTCACGCTACGTATTCTGTGGCTTGGGCGCAGTCGCAAAGAGATATTCCAATTTTTGGGACTACACATGCCGACCATTTGACAGCTGATATTCCTTGTGCGGCGCCAATGGCTGATGCGCTTATTGAAGGGAATTACGAACACAATACCGGAATTCAAATCTTAGATTGTTTCAAAGAAAAAAACCTTTCGTATGAAGAAGTAGAAATGGTTTTGATTGGCAATCACGGTCCTTTTGCCTGGGGAAAAAACGCAGCAAAAGCAGTCTATAACAGCAAAGTGCTGGAAGTAGTCGCTGAAATGGCGTATTTGACTTTGCAAATCAATCCGAACGCACCCCGATTGAAAGATTCCTTGATTAAGAAACATTACGAACGTAAACACGGGAAAGATTCCTATTACGGACAATAACAGATTAATTGGTTAACTGTTTAATCGGTTAAACCAATAACATAAAATCGATTAGACAACTAAGCAGATAAAACAATTAAACAAAATATAATGATAGATATTTCACAAAAAGAAGTTTGGTTTGTAGTAGGAAGCCAAGAATTATACGGTGAAGAAACACTACGAAAAGTAGCGGAACACTCCCAACAAATTGCTAAAGGTTTAGACGCATCCTCTCATATACCGGTAAAGATTGTATATAAAGATGTGGTAAAATCACCTGCGCAGATTACGAATGTATGTTTAGAAGCCAATTCGAATAAAAACTGTATTGGTATTGTTGCTTGGATGCACACTTTTTCGCCAGCGAAGATGTGGATTGGCGGTTTAAGTATTCTTAAAAAACCATTGTGTCACTTGCATACACAATTCAATGCTGAAATTCCATGGGCTTCTATGGATATGGATTTTATGAATTTAAATCAATCGGCTCACGGAGACAGAGAGTTTGGTTTTATCATGTCCAGAATGCGTAAAAAACGTAAAGTAGTTGTAGGACATTGGGAAGACGAACGTGTACAAAAGAAATTAGGCATTTGGTCCAGAGTCGTTTTAGGTTGGGATGAGTTCCAAAACCTGAAAGTGGCAAGATTTGGAGACAACATGCGTGAAGTTGCTGTAACCGAAGGAGATAAAGTCGAAGCCCAAATCCGTTTTGGTTTTTCGGTAAATGGTTTCGACTCTTCGGATATTACTAAACAAATTGAAAAAGTTACGGATGCAGATACTGATCAATTAGTAGCCGAATATGAAGCGAGTTATACTTTGGCGCCAGCCTTACAAAAAGGTGGAGCACAAAGAGAATCATTGGTAGAAGCAGCCCGAATTGAATTGGGATTGAGAGCGTTCCTTGTGGAAGGTGGCTTTGGTGCATTTACAGATACTTTTGAAAATTTAGGTTCATTGAAACAACTTCCGGGAATTGCAGTACAACGTCTTATGGCGGATGGCTACGGTTTTGGTGGTGAAGGAGACTGGAAAACAGCAGCGATGTTGCGAGCCATGAAAGTGATGAATGTAGGTCTTGAAAACCAAGGTGGAACTTCATTTATGGAAGATTACACCTACCATTTCACTCCAGAGAAATCATACGTTTTAGGTTCTCACATGCTAGAAATTTGTTCTTCTATTGCGGATGCTAAACCATCTTGTGAAGTACATCCGTTAGGTATTGGAGGGAAAGAAGATCCGGTTCGTTTGGTGTTTAATGTGGCTGCCGGAAATGCTATTAATGCTTCTTTGGTTGATATGGGGAACCGTTTCCGTTTGATTGTAAACGAAGTGGAAGCTGTTGCACCTATGGCTGATTTACCTAAACTTCCTGTGGCACGTGTGTTGTGGGATTGTAAACCTAATTTAGATATTGCTGCTACTGCATGGATACTAGCCGGTGGTGCGCATCATACGGTGTACAGTCAAGTTTTGACTACTGAATACATGGAAGATTTTGCCGATATTGCAGGGATAGAATTGCTTGTTATTGATGAGAAAACGACTATCAGAGATTTTAAAGATAAAATCAATGCTAACGAAGCGTACTATCATATGTTTCAGCATGGTTTATAGAGGAAAGTGAGTGGTGAGGAGTGAATCGTGAAAGGTGAAAAGTGAAGGGTGAAGAGTGAAGGGTGAAGAGTGAAGGGTGAAGAGTGAAGGGTGAAGAGTGAAGGGTGAAGAGTGAAGGGTGAAGAGTCAGGGTTTTACTTATGCATTTTAGAATAATTTTTAACTATATGACTTTTGACTTTATGACTTTTTGCTTTATGTCTTAAACAATAACTAAAAAAACCAAATAAATTATGAATGTATTAAAACGTTGCATTTATGGAATTTCCATACTAAGTTTAGCGAGTATGAATGTACAATGTAAAAGGGATAATAAAACAGCAGATGCTCCTCAAGAAGCTACTACTGCTGCTGCCGTAACGATTGAAAAATCTGCTTACGGAACGACTCCAAAAGGAGAACAAGTGGACAGCTACAAACTGACCAATCAAAAAGGAATGGAAGTGAACATCATTACCTATGGTGGGATTATTTCTTCTTTGAAAGTGCCGAACAAAGCCGGGAAATCGGAAGAGGTGGTACTTGGTTTTAGTTCTTTGGAGCAATACATGAAACCTAATCCGTATTTTGGTGCTCTTATCGGGAGATATGGTAACCGAATTGCTAAGGGTAAATTTACTTTGGACGGAAAAGAATATTCATTGGCTATCAACAACGAACCTAATGCATTGCACGGCGGACCGGAAGGTTTTCACCGAGTGGTTTGGACTGCTGAAGAGGCTAAAGCTGGAGACAGCGCTGTGCTAAAATTGAAGTATGTAAGTAAAGATATGGAAGAAGGATATCCCGGAAACCTAACTGTTTTTGTTACCTACACCTTGAACAATGACAACTCCTTAGACGTGCTTTATGAAGCGACTACCGATAAGAAAACGGTGGTGAACTTGACGCAACATTCGTACTTTAACCTGTCATCTGATTTTTCTAAACCTATTTTGGATCATGAAATCAGGATTGATGCGGACCAATTAGTTCCGGTTGCGGCAACTCTGATTCCTACCGGTAAATTGACGGATGTAACGAATACTCCTTTTGATTTTAGAAAAGCGAAAAAAGTGGGTGCTGATATTGAAGCGAAAGATGAACAGTTGAAAAACGGATTGGGTTACGACCACTGCTGGGTACTTAACAATCAAGATAAAGGTGAGCGTTTTGCCGCCTCGGCATATGAAGCAACAAGCGGAAGATTGCTGGAAGTGTATACAGACCAACCGGGAATTCAGTTCTATTCCGGGAATTTCTTAGATGGTACTTTACCGATGAGAGCTGGTGGAACGTATGCGCACAGAACGGGTTTTTGTTTAGAAACACAACATTATCCGGATTCGCCTAATCAGAAGGATTTTCCAACTACGGTTTTGAATCCAGGTGAGAATTACAAAACAAAAACAAGCTTTAAATTCTCTGTGAAATAAGCGTTTGAAAATAATAACCATCACTGATGGTTTATCTAATCCCATAAATAAGTTGAATGGTTTGGTTTATCACATGGTATTAGTTACTAACCCCGGAAAGTTATACTTCCGGGGTTTTTTATTGTATGGGGTCTGGTGTTTTGTTGTTCTGCTCTTGGTTTTGGGAGCTGTGCTATAAAAAAGACTGCTGCTGCATTGCTTTATTGTAAATGTGTATGCCCATATCGTAAAGTTGCATAGGAGAATCGCAAATGTGCATAGCAATATCGTGAATATGCATGGCAATATCCTAAATGCGCATAGGAGAATCGTAAATGTGCATGGCAATATCGTGAATGTGCATAGGAGAATCGCAAATGTGCATGGCAATATCGTGAATATGCATGGCAATATCCTAAATGCGCATAGGAGAATCGTAAATGTGCATGGCAATATCGTGAATGTGCATAGGAGAATCGTAAATGTGTATGGCAATATCGTGAATGTGCATAGGAGAATCGTGAATTGCATACGAGAATCGTGAATTGCATGCGAGTATCGTGAAATGCATACGAGTATCGGGAAATGCATACGAGAATCGTGAATTGCATACGAGAATCGGGAAATGCATACGAGTATCATGAAATGCATACGAGTATCGTGAAATGCATACGAGAATCGTGAATTGCATGCGAGAATCGGGAAATGCATACGAGAATCGTAAATGCAGGCAGGAGAATCGCAACTGCAGGCTCGAGAATCGTAAGTGAAGGCTCGAGAATTCTACTTAACGAGACCGGACTTTGTACTTATTGCTATATGCCATTCTGATTTTGGAGCTTTTTATTTCTTGGGTTTACAGCTCATTAGAATGGCTACGAAGTCAGAGACTTCGCAGGGCAGGCTTTTTTATTTTAGTATTTTATCTAAATCTACCACCTCAAAGTAGGGATTCAAATTAAATAAATATTTTAAAAAAGGAATATGGTTTGAACCGTAAATTATGAGATAACAATTGTCTTCTTTATAATCGACTTGCCGCATTATAGTATTAAAGTTCCTCAAATTAGCTCCATACCAAAATGTACTTACATATTCTGTTGAACTCATATCATTTCCTGTTCCCATACTCAGGAAATAATTCCATTCGTTATATTCTGCTTGTTGCAATTTTTTGACCGAATTTATTTGTAACAAGAACTTGCTTAAAGTTACCTTTTGCAAAAGGGAATCTTGATTGGGGAATTTATACGGATATTTCAAATCATAGAATTTGGCATTCGTTCTGCTTTCATCGTTGAAATTTCCTAATTCTAAATACAATTTTTTGATTGCATCATCTACTTTGTTTTTTGGTTTGTAGGCAGAATCGGCTAATTCCTCCGGTTGATAGTTTATACCAAATACTTTTTTGTGGTTTAGTATTTTGGCGGTTTTCATTCCGAGTTGGAATATTTCGTTTGCTTTTGTTTTTAATCGTAACGGTTCTTTTCCTTGCAGATAATCGCTATAAATACTATCGTAGTAAGGTTGGTATTTTTGAGTAAATTCTAAAAATATTTTATCCGGCTTTTGTTTTGCGAGCTTATTGACTAAATCTGTTATTTCGCTTTGTCTTTTTTCGGAAAACAAGTTAGAATGCAATCTGCTTGTACTGTCTAAACTTTGATTAAAGTGAAAAGTACCCAATAAAATTATTTTTATTCGTTTCGGATTTTTTTGCCCAAAAGTGGAATAACACAAAAGGGACATCATTAAAACTAATACTATATTTCTCATTTGTAAACGTTTTTTTAGTCAATTCTCTAAGGTTCTTGGCAGTAGAGCGGGTTTGGTACTAAATTAAGTTCTATTTTCGAATTTTCCAAATTCTTACAAAATCAAGTTTCCGTTAAGGTAATTGCATCAACCCGATGTTGTAAGTATTGTGTCTTCAGTCTTATATTTAATTCTAATTTCTCATTGGTTACAGTTTCCTTTCTTTTCTTAGGTTTACAGCTCATTGAAATGGCTACGAAGTCAGAGACTTCGCAGCGCTGGTGTAAGCTAGCACATTAACTCCAGCGCTTGGCGAAGTGGCGGAAATCGAAGTACAAATGTTCGGTTTTGCACAAAAGTTCAATCGAAGAACGGAACTTGAATTTAGCGCTGAACCCGTCATTTTGTCAAACTGGTGTTGTGCGTTTGTATTTCTTAAAATTGCTTTTCAAAAGCCTTTCCGTTATACTTAACTATATTTCCGTCTGCCATTCCAAAAAGCAAATTGTTTTTGTTGTCTTTATAAATAGTCCAAATCATTGGTTTAGATCGTTTGTCACTCATTGAATAGTTTGTCAATGTCTTACCGTCATATTTCCAAGCTCCTGAATCTCTATCTCCAAACCAAATGTTTCCTTCTGAATCTTCTTCAATGGCAAAAACGGATTGCAATCCTGTATTTTTAGCAAATTGTTGCGTTTTAGTGTTCGCTTCAAACTCATTTATTGGAATTAGCTTACCTTGTTCTTTTGAGAAATGAGTTATAGCATCTCCTTTTTTAAGTAGTACACCAATTCCATTATTTCCTATCCAAATTCGACTTTTTGAATCTGCTAATACACTTCGTATATGCAAAAGCTCATTATCTTTTAAGTTTAATTTTTCATTATCAAAGATATTGACCCTTTTACCATCATAGTTGAATAGTGCTCCATAAGTCGCAATCCAAACTTTGCCGTCTTTATCTTTTGAAATATCAGTTACGCCATAAGTAGTATCAGGTTTTTTATTTTTGGGTTTTGGGAAAATTAAATAGTTCAAATTTATTCCGTCAAAACGATTTATTCCGTCTTCTTCACCCGCATAAAACCATAAATCTCCATTGGTTTCATTCCATTCATATCTTGGATTATTAAAATTTGTTGAATAGGTGGTAAACTTTCCTTTGTCATATACACTTATTCCTTTTGCGGTTCCAAACCAAATTTTTCCACTCTTGTCTTCTTGGATTGAACGGATTTGGTTATCGGATAAACCTTCATTTGTTGTAAAGTATTCAAATGATTTTCCATTATAAAAACTTACGCCTTCATTATGACTTCCAAACCAATAATTGCCTTTACTGTCCTGAAAGATAGCACGTATTCCAGAAGTAAATTTTAAGGTGTCCGCTTTTAAAGAAATTACCAATTCAGAGTTCTTAACTTCTTTTTCGGTTGATTTCTTTTCAACACAAGAAAAGTTCAGTGCCAATATCAGTAGTATGTAAATCATTTTCGATTTCTTGTTCATTTGGGTTTCTCTAATATGACGCACAATGTTCTGGTACTAAATTATGCTCTATTTTGGGATTTACAAAATTCTTATAAAATCATGTTTGCATTAAGGTAATTGCCCAAATTGGTTGTAGCGTGTGTTGGCAGTAGTTCTTTCTTTTATATGATTTTATCAAGTAATATTTTTAAAAAATATCCTATTATAATAAAGATAACTTTATCCACATATTTATTCGATAAAAACTCTAATATTTTTTTGAAAGCAACTATGTGTTTTGGAGCTTTTTCCATTTTTAAAAAAGGATTTGGCCCGTCATTAACAATAGTTTTTAAAAAATTATTGTAGTCAATTAATTTAATTTTTTCATATCTCCATAATTCTTCGGAAAAAACTTGTTTTACCCAAATCGTTTTGTCTTTCCCTAATTTTTTCATTTTGATATGCTATTATACTTTAGTTGACTCTTTGTATGGAATGCATTTTGTTAATTTCGATAGTTTCCGTTTTTCCATTTGAATAGTTACTAAATCTAAATGTTTCATTTGAATTATTATATTCATCTTCATATAATCCACTAATTCCTTCGCCTTTTTCATTGACAATATAAATTAACTCTCCATATTTTAATTCAAGTTCTCTAAAAGTATATTCGCTCATTTCTAATGGTTTAAATTGCTTAATTTTCGTTTCTGCAGTAGTGATTTATTGTTTTGTAATGAAATTGATGTATTTTTCGTTGAACTTTAAATTTTCTTCTTTTCCTTTTTCCGTGTAATTGTCATTTGTTTCCAATTCAACAAATTTAGATAATTTAACTTCTGAAAGCCATATTTGTCCAATTATACCTGTAAAAGCATTTGTAAAGATTTGACGATTACTTCCTTTTATTTCTGACTTATAATATTGTCCTTTTAATTTTGAGATTTCGTTACTTATTTTAATTGTATCAAAACTAATAACTTCAAAACTGTGACCAAATTCGTTTCTTATTTTTCTAATAATTTCTAAATCTCTAAATGCTTCTTTGCATATTAATCCAAGTGAATAAGA
Organism: Flavobacterium lacustre; assembly: GCF_027474525.2. Lineage (NCBI taxonomy): Bacteria > Pseudomonadati > Bacteroidota > Flavobacteriia > Flavobacteriales > Flavobacteriaceae > Flavobacterium > Flavobacterium lacustre. The sequence continues at coordinate 1,186,416 of NZ_CP114882.2, read as the reverse complement.
AAGTTTTATTTTAGAAGAGAAAGTGCCAATTGATCCATTAAAGTTGAATAATTCATCTTTATGTTTTTTACTGCCAATTAATTTACATTTTAATAATTGTTCCAACTCATTGTCTAATAATGAAGAAGCTATTAAGCAACAACCTCTGTCGCTTTCTTTTTGTAGTTCCCTATTTATTTCCATTATTTTTGGAAATCTTTGAAAAGGAGAATTTTCAATGTCAAAATTTTCATTTTCCATAAATTCATCGATAATTTTTGGATTCAATTACTGCCAACTCGTTTATATGTCTGACAAAGTCAGACATATCCTCCCTAATTTGGGTCGCTTAGTCTGATAACCGTCAGATTTTATCTCTTCTCAAATGTATTAAAATTTTCTTACAAATAATCGAAAAGATTTTTTCATTGGTTGTAAGCGGTGAGCATTAACGCCTCTGGTGATTGACTGCTTGAAATCTGGATAAAAAATAAAGGTGCTCAAAATGCAGGATTCCCTAGCCCCGATTGCAACGGAAATCCTTTTTTGTAATCCGTACCGGGTTTTTGCACGGGGAGGATTACAAAAAAGATTGCAGTGTAAAGCGGGAAAGAGCTCCTAAAGAAACTATATTTTGACTACAAAGCCTCCGTGAGGTTTCATTATCAGTTTTAGTGTAGTGTTTTTTGATACGGGAAGTTGCTGGAATCCGGATTGGTTTTCGGAGATGCTGAAACCGGCAGCATTGGTTACGAAAGACAAATCGATTTCGATTTCTTTGGTGGTGTTTTCTGCATTGATTCCTACAATGTGCCAGATATTGTCTTTTTTGCGGGCCATGACGGCGTATTTTCCGGGATAGCCGGCTATGAATTTAGATTCGTCCCAATTGGTTGGAATGTCTTTTAGATAGTTGATTACATAAGCGGGCATTTTTGCCATTCCGTCTGGTGTTTCGGCCAGGTGCTGAATGCCGGAGAGGAATAAAACGGGTAATGCTAACTCGAATGCGGGTGTGGTTTTGCGGGTGATGTTGGGGATGGAATCTAAGACCATGGGCGTGAAATCCATAGGGTCAAATACATTTCGGGCAAAAGGGAGCATGGCGCAATGTGTGGGTTGCATATTGGCATCGTGTTGCCCAAAGGTGATAAACTCCTCGCCTCTGATGGCTTCTGTGGTGAGTAAATGCGGATAGGTGCGCTGCCAACCTCTGGGTAATGTGGCGCCGTGAAAATTGATGAGTAATTGCTGAGCGGCGGCATCTGCGAGCAAATCGTGGTAATAAGCAATCATGGATTGTCCGTCGCCACCAAAGAAATCGACTTTGATTCCGGCTATACCCATTTCTTTGAGTCGTGTAAACTCGCGCTGTCTGTCAGGATGGGTGAGTAATTTGCTTTTTGGATGGAACTCGGTGTCGTTCCAAGTGCCTGATGAATTGTACCAAACGAGTAGTTTTACGTTTTTGTCTTTGGCGTAAGTGGCTAAAGCTTTCATTTTTTCGTCTCCAATTCGGGTATCCCAATCGGCATCGATCAAGCAATACGGCCAATTCATAGCTGCTGCATAATCGATAAATTGAACTGTTGTTTCGTAGTTTACTGAATTGTCTTTGAGCAGAACCCAACTCCAAGAGGCGATTCCGCTTTTGATGAATGAAGTGTCTGTGAGTGTTGAAGGATCGGCTAAGTCTGTTCCTAAGGTGCTTTCGGTAATGGTTTTGAGGGAACCCAGGGTAATGATGCGCCACGGGGTGTACCATGGCAAAACCGACTCTGGATTGAGTGCGCCACCCGGGAAGATTTCTTCTTTTTGAGGGAAGGTCACCTGCAGGGCTTTTGCATTGTCGTTATAAACTAGGCGGCTACCGCAGTAATTTGCCGGTATGCCTACTTCGGATACTAAAACCCAGGTATCATGGGCGTTGAACAAGGCAGGATAAACCCAACCTTCGCCAATAGCCGGTTTTGTATCTACCGGAATATCCATGGCGTAATGCTCTTCGTAAGAGGGATTGGTTTGTGCCCAGCCTGTTTTTGCTTTAGACATGGGTTGTAACCAGGCTTTTGTGGAAGCATCAAAATTATAGGTAGTTTTTTCTTCGATGATTTTTTTGATGTCGGTAGTAGTTTCCGGAAAATGGTATCGTAATCCTATCCCGTCATCAGACAATTGAAAAATGATGTTCATGGATTTTCCCTGACTGTTTTTTAAACTCACCGTGTATTGATTTGCGGAATACGCGATGTTTTTTTGTTTACCCTGAAGCATGGAATAGGTTTGTTTTATTGGCCTGGGTTTTGAAACACTTACTATTTTTAAATTGGTATGGAAATTTCCATCTTCTCTTATAATTCCTAAATTAGAAGCATTGATGACTGTTTTATTATGATAGCGAACGGTATAATACGGACTTTTATTGGTATCTAAACGAAAGGTTATTTGTATCGTTTTATCTGTATTTACAAATATATAATCTACTTTTTTTTCGGCAAATGAAGTTAAAGTCAACCACAATATTGCTATAAGAAATACTCTTTTCATATTTAAGTGTTTTGTTTACACTTACAAACTTACAAAAAAAATAAAGAGATTAAATTATTTAAAAACCGAAAGAAAAGAGTGGCTTCTTATTTTTGGATAATTCTCAAAAAAATGGTTTGCATTCTAATTAATACGGTTTGATTTTAAGCAAGTAATCAAAAATTTTGAGTTAACCGTATTAAAAGGGTTTAAAAGCTGTAAAATAGTAGATTTGTTGATAAAATTTAATTTTAAAAGCCAAATACTACACGCTGTAATGAAAGAAAAATGGGTGACTTTTATCAAATGGTTTAGCAATAGACCAACTATTTTAGGGCTTTTAATTTTTTTGTTATGCATCTGTGGGACTATTTTTGTTAGTATCACCCGACAACGTGTTTTGGCAGAAAGCGAAGAAAATAAAATGAATGTGGTTTTAAAAGACATTCATCAAAATTTTGAAAAATCACTGCGGGATTCTTATATGTCTACTTTTGAGCTGGGCCTGATCATTAACGATAAGGGTGTTCCAGAAAATTTTGAATCTATAAGCAAAGAAATTATAGATGAAAATCCTATTATTAATTCTGTTCAATTAGCGCCTGAAGGCATTATTAAATACATCTATCCACTGGAAGGTAATGAAAAAGCTTTGTCTTTAAACCTTTTGAAATCTACTTATCTTAAAGGATACGACTTTATTAATACTAAAAACAAAAACATTCATTTTGACGGACCATTCAATTTAAAACAAGGTGGTGTCGGAATTATTATTAGACAACCCGTTTACAAACAAGATACCTTTTGGGGTTTTATTTCGTTGGTTGTTAAATTTGAAACTTTATTGAAATCGGCAAAAATAGCCCATGTAAACCACGATAAATATCATTTCCAATTTTCTACAAAAAATCCTTTTACACAAGAGGAACGTTTTTTTATGCCCTATAAAATAAACCTAGGAAAAGATAATTATGTTACCTACACGATGCCTAATAGTGAATGGAAACTTTATTTGATTGCAAAACAACCTTATGGAATCTATCCTCTGACTTATTTGACCTTAATTATTGGGTTTGTTTTATCTTTAATTATTGGGTTTTTGTCCGTCAAACTATTGAAAAAACCACAAGCATTAGAGCTTTTGGTCGATGCGCAGTTAACGGATATTTCTAATAAAAAAATGAAATTTAAAGCATTTTTTGAGCAAGCCACGATTGGATTTATTATTGTGGAGGCGGATACCGGAGATTTTCTTGAGGTGAATACTAAATACTGTGAAATGCTCGGGTACACCATAGAGGAAGTTACAGGAAAAAATCTTGCTTTTTTTACTCATCCGGATGATGTGGCAGCCTGTTTTGAAAATTTTAGAAAGCTTAAGAATGGAGCAATAAAAGAATACAAGGATGAAAAACGATACATAACAAAATCCGGCAGTATCATCTGGGTGAGTATCAACGTATCTCCATTATGGGAATCTGATAAAAAACCAAGTTCCTACATTGCTTTTATAAAAGACATCACTTTAAATAAACAATCACAGTCCTTAATACAAAAAAGCGAGATACAATTTAAATCCCTTTTTGAAAATTCGCTGGTTCCATTATGGGAAGAGGATTTCTCTGAAGTAAAAAATCGTCTTGCCGAATTGGATTTGATGAATAAAGATCCAGAATTGGTTTATTCCTATTTCAATGCGCATCCCGAAGAAGTCGTCAATTGCATTTCGTTAGTAAAAATAATCAATGTTAATTACGAATGCCTGAAACTTCATAAAGTAAAAACCAAGGAAGAATTAATCACCAACCTAAACGAATTAGTTGATGTAAGTGCTATTGATGACATCAAAAGACAGTTGGTTGCTATTAGTCAGAACGTACAAAAATTTAAAATTGATTCCCGAATAAAAAATAAAGATGGTGAATTAAGAGACATTCATTTGAGATGGAATGTCATCAAAGGATACGAAGAAACCTATGAAAGAGTCATCCTTTCTACCGAAGATATCACCGAGCGCAAAACTTCCGAAAATATCATTCTGGAGTCTCAGGAAAAAATCAAATCCATCATCAATACAATTGATGGTATTGTATGGGAGTATGATTTTAAATCAGAAAAAGTAACTTTTGTAAGTACAAAAGTAGTTGAAATATTGGGCTATTCTGTAAAAGAGTATGTTGAAATACCTTTTTTTTGGGAGAGTAAAATTCATCCTGAAGACAAGGATTGGGTAATTGAGTTCAGTAGTTGTTCCGACAGAAAAAAACAAAGTCGCGTTATTGAATACCGAATGATTACTAAAAATGAGAAAACCATTTGGATACGAGACATTGTAAATGTGGTGCTGAAAAACAAAGAAATAATAGGTCTACGCGGAATAATGATTGATATCACCAATATGAAAGAGGCAGAGGAAGACCTGAACAGCTCTTTATACTTAGTGAAAGAACAAAACAAAAGATTATTAAATTTTTCCTATATTGTTTCCCACAACCTCCGCTCCCATACCAGCAATATAAAGTCTATTGTTTCTCTGGTCGAGACCGAAGAAACAGAAGAGGAACGCCATGAAATGATGAACTTGTTAAAAACCGTGTCCAATTCACTTGATGAAACTATGGATCATTTGAATGACGTAATAAACATAAATACAAATATCAATTTAGTGACTAAACCGTTGCGTTTGAATCAATATATAGATACTGTAAAAGCTATCCTTTCTGAACAAATACAATTAAGTCAAACGTCTATTATAAATGATATTCCGGATGATTTAATGGTGAATTATAATCCGGCCTACTTACAAAGTGTTTTGTATAATTTAATTTCAAATGCTATCCGATACCGACATTCCGACAGGAAACCAATCATCACCCTAAAATGGATAGAAGAAAACAACCAGAATGCATTAGAAGTTAGCGATAACGGAATTGGAATTGATTTGATTAAAAATGGGGATAAAATTTTTGGGATGTACAAAACCTTCAGCTCTAATGTCGATTCAAAAGGGATTGGACTATTTATCACCCGAAATCAAATTGAGGCTATGGGCGGAAGTATTACCGTGGCGAGCGAACCTACAATTGGAACAACTTTTAAAATTTATATAAAATGAGCAAAAAAATAATATGGGTTGTTGATGACGATGCTATTTACCAAGTCATCATTCATAAAATCATTCAAAAATCCGAAATGTTTTCGGCATTTTCTTCCTTCAAAAACGGAAAAGAAGCAGTAAGTGCCTTGCATAAAATAATAGGAAAAACAGAACTGATTCCTGATATTATTCTACTGGACATCAACATGCCGGTAATGGACGGATGGGAATTTATGGAAGAAATAAAAACCATAAAATCGCAAATCGACAAAAAAGTGATTATCTATATTGTAAGCTCTTCTATCGCTATAGAAGATAAAAACAAGTCAAAAGAATTTAATGATGTTTTTGCGTTTATCTCTAAACCGGTTAACGTAAAGGATATTATGATGATTGCCGAAAATTCCTAAAAAAATTTAATCCGATAAAAAGGAACTAATACAGACCCGAAAAATGCTTCTTTTTGAACCTTTTTTTGGGTCTGTTTTTTTAAAAAAATACTTATGTATTTATCCAAAAGTTAGCCGAATTCCACCTCTTTTGCAGAACACTGATGGTTTAAAATAATATTTATTGTAGCTTTGACAAACTGTTTCACAAAATAGGAAATACACTTTTAGATTCTAACCAAAAAACATGATCTAAGTATCTTAACAACCAATCCATGGAAAAGAAAAAACCAGATAACGTAGTATATTCAGAACAAAAAGGGTATAATTCAAGCGTATTACCTTATGCTACTAATGTGGGAGCACCTGTCATAAAAACAGATAATATAGTAGCGTGGAAAACTAGAGGAATTCACAACGTAAACAAAGAATTTGAGAATAAGTTCAATGAACTTAAAGCAGAATATCAAAAATTGATGGAAGAATATAAATGGAACGAAATCGTATATAATGCTAAATTTTCGTTTGAACCGGTAATCGGCGAGACGTATCACATGTATTTAGGTGATGATGACGTATCCTTTTTATCGCTAATATCTCCCGAAGAATGGAATAAAGAATTCATTGCTTCTTTCAAACTCAACAGTGATAAAAAATGGATTTTTATCAAATAAAGGAATCGCAACCAATATTACAATTCATTTATATGCTTTAAATAATAAGCGGCCAGTTCCAATAATCCCTCTTTATAAACACTGTTTTATTTCTGGTCTTTTTCTCCCTATGAAAATGAGTAAAAACAAACCAAATAAACCTTGGTTAACGAGTATTTTTCTAATTAACCATTAATGTGTATCTGATTAAAACCAAAAAAACCGCTTCTTTCGAAGCGGTTTTTGTACCCGGAGCCGGAGTCGAACCGGCACGGTTTCCCACAGGTGTTTGAGACCAGCGCGTCTACCAATTCCGCCATCCGGGCTTAGCTAGACATGAAATAACAACAGTTATTTCAACGCAATAAAAGAGGAGATTGTTTATAAATCAACCATCGATTCCTTTAACACGGTGCAAATGTAAAAAATAATATTAAATGTTCAACTAAAAATACTTAAATTTTTCCTTTCAGAGTTGAATAAATTTTATAAATTTGCACCTCCGTAAAACGGAACACACTAACTAACTACACCCGAGGCTAATACAAACACAAGGCTTTATTCGAACAACAAAGTCAAACTGTAAGTAGCGCAGCGGAATAAAAACAACAAATTAAATGTCACACCTAGAACCAGAAGCTAAAATTTTTGCGTGTTCACAAAGTGTATATCTAGCCGAACAAATCGCAGAAGCATACGGAATCCCATTGGGTAAAATCACCACTTCTAAATACAGTGATGGTGAATTTCAACCTTCTTACGAAGAGTCTATCAGAGGATTACGTGTTTTTATTGTTTGTTCCACTTTTCCAAGTGCCGACAATTTAATGGAATTGTTATTAATGATTGATGCCGCAAAACGTGCTTCAGCAAGACATATAACAGCTGTAATTCCTTACTTTGGTTGGGCAAGACAAGACAGAAAAGACAAACCAAGAGTTCCGATAGGAGCTAAATTAGTAGCCAATCTATTGGATGCTGCGGGTGCAACAAGAGTAATGACAATGGATTTGCATGCAGACCAAATACAAGGTTTCTTTGAAAAACCAGTAGATCATCTTTTTGCCTCAACTATCTTTTTACCTTATGTAGAAAGTTTAGGTTTAGACAATTTGACGATTGCTTCTCCAGACATGGGAGGTTCAAAAAGAGCATATGCCTATTCTAAATTTTTATCTTCGGATGTAGTTATTTGCTACAAACAAAGAAAAGCAGCCAATGTAATTGACACCATGGAATTAATTGGTGAAGTAAAAGGAAGAAATGTAATTTTGGTGGATGATATGATTGACACCGGAGGCACATTGGCGAAAGCCGCCGATTTAATGATGGAAAAAGGAGCATTGAGCGTAAGAGCAATTTGTACACACGCCATCTTATCCGGAGATGCTTACGAAAAAATAGAAAAATCTCAATTATTAGAATTGATCGTTACCGATTCTATTCCGTTGAAGAAAAAATCGAATAAAATAAGAGTGTTGAGTTGTGCGCCTCTTTTTGCCGAAGTTATGCACATGGTGCACCACAACAATTCCATTAGTGGAAAGTTTATAATGTAAGACTTAAGTCTTAAAATTATAAAGTCATGCCGATAGCCAAATGCTAAAAGCCAAACAAGTAATATTATTAATAACTATATTTTTTTACAATGAAATCGATTACAATTAAAGGATCAGAAAGAGAAAGCGTGGGTAAAGTTGCGACTAAAGCCTTACGTAATGCTGGATTGGTTCCTTGCGTATTATACGGAGGAAATCAGGCAGTTCATTTCTCAGCAGAAGTTATGGCTTTCAAAAACTTGGTTTACACTCCAAACGCACACACAGTTGTGATTGATCTTGGAAAAGGAAAATCATTCAATGCCATTTTACAAGATATTCAGGTTCACCCTGTATCTGACAAGATTTTACATATTGACTTCTTTCAATTATTTGATGAAAAAGAAATCACTATGGAAGTTCCTGTAAAAATCGTTGGAACATCTAAAGGTGTTCTTGCAGGTGGTGTTTTACGTTTGAACACTCGTAAATTAAAAGTAAAAGCTTTACCGGCAAATCTTCCAGATTTTGTTGAAGCTGACATTACTCCACTTGAAATGGGTAACAAATTGTACGTTACGAAACTTGTTTCTGACAAATACAAATTGATGCACCCAGACAACACTGTTGTTTGTCAAGTAAGAATTTCTCGTGCAGCTATGAAAGCAGCTCAAGAAGCAGCAAAAGCAGCAAAAGCTCCTGCAAAAGGAAAGAAAAAATAATTTTTTTCACACATTCAAGAAAGCATCAGTTGCAAAACTGGTGCTTTTTTTTGCTTTATACTTTTTTAGGAGCACACTATTAGTTTTCAAAACAACTTCCCTCCTGCTGTACGTTCTATCTTTCCTGCCGAACACCGGCATAAAAGGATGCCACTTCCATCAGGGCTATCCTGAAATACTTTATTTATAATCCCCTTTTCTAAAAATCCAACCCGCTAATTAGTGCATTATTCTAATTAAGTCTATTTTTGCATCATGATAAAATGGATAACAAAACTGTTTTTATCAACAAAAACAGCAGACAATACAGATTATAGAAAACCAGAGGTTCTCGAATACCAAAAAAACAATATGAAAAGCGTGAGTAATAAATTTCTAATCGTTGGACTAGGCAACATCGGTGCCGAATACGTAAATACCCGACACAATATCGGTTTTAAAATAGTTGATTTTTTAGCCAAAAAAGAAAGCCTTACTTTCGAAACCGTAAAACTGGGCGCATTGGCCGAATACAAGTACAAAGGCAGAACCTTTTTCCTCCTGAAACCCAACACGTACATGAATCTCAGCGGCAAAGCAGTTAAATACTGGATGGACAAGGAAAACATTCCACAGGAAAACATCTTAGTCATTACCGACGATTTAAACCTCTCATTCGGAACCATCCGCATCCGAAAAAAAGGCAGCGACGGCGGACACAACGGACTCAAAAACATCAATCTGATCCTGAATTCACAAGAATATGCTCGTTTTCGTTTTGGCATCAGCGATGAATTCAAAAAAGGAAAACAAATAGACTACGTGCTAGGTGAATGGGATGATGCCGAGAAAACCGCACTCCCGGAACGTTTAGAATTAGCTTCGGAAATCATAAAATCTTTTGGAACAGCCGGATTAGAAAATACCATGACCACATTCAACGGGAAATAAAAATTCCAGTCTAAGCACCATTGGACTAACGGATTATACCAACAAATTATTTACATAAATTTCATTATTTTGAACTTTTAAGAATTAATCACTCTTCTAAATTTACTACATTTGATAAATATTTTTGTACATCCAAAAACAAAAACCAATTCTAATATGAAAATTTGTACTCTAATTTGTTTTTTTACGCTTTGCCTTACTTATGGGCAACAAAAACAGGGTGTAAAAAACAACCTCTCTATACCGGTAAAGAGTACTAAAATAAACTCTGAAAACGGATACTCCAGATGCTTAACAACCGAGTATGAAGAATTCCTGAGAGTAAAAAATCCACAGCGATTAAGTCCTGCGCAATTCGAGAACTGGATTGCTCCAATTATTGCAGCACAAAAAGAAAACAGTAAAAACAGCAGAACACAACAAGTTGTATTTAATATTCCGGTGGTAATTCACGTCATTCATAATGGCGATCCTATTAACACAAGCGCTTCCCATACTGGAGAAAATATTTCTTATGCACAAGCCGCTTCTCAAATTACGGTATTGAACCAAGATTTCAGGAGAATGCTTGGTACACCGGGGAATGGATCAACAGGATATAATTTAGGTGTAGATTGTGAAATAAACTTTGTATTGGCACGACAAGATGAAAACGGAATCCTTACCAACGGTGTTGACCGAGTTAATATGGGACAAACCAGCTGGTCTGTAGAAGATATCGATGCAATTGTAAAACCTCAAACACAATGGGATCCTACAAAATATTTAAACATGTGGGTCGTTAGACTGTCCGATGAAACTTTACTTGGATATGCTCAATTTCCTTCTAATTCAACTTTAGGAGGTATAAACACAAACGGAGGATTAGCCAATTCAGACGGAGTAGTTGCCAGTTATAACGCTTTTGGAACTATAGCTGCAAATGACGGCACTTTTGAAATGAATCAAAGCTACAACCTTGGCCGAACTATGACTCACGAAGTTGGACATTGGTTGGGTTTAATACACATATGGGGCGATGATGCAACATGTACGGGTAACAACAACACTTCAGGCGATTATGTCACAGACACTCCCGATTCAAATATAGAGAATTACACTTGTGTGACCGTTTCACATTGCATCGGAAATGACATGATTGAAAACTACATGGACTATACAAATGATGCGTGTATGAACACTTTTACGGCAGGACAAAAAGCCCGTATGGTTGCCGTAATGACCAATTCACTCAGACGAAAAGAATTACCAAGCTCTACAGCCGGTACTCCCGGAACAGCCTATACTCATGACGCAAAAATTGCAAACATTGCAGTTACCGTTGACGGTTGCAAGACTACATTTTCACCGTCAATAACTATTGAAAATAGAGGAACAACAACTTTAACCACTGTTCCCATTACCTATAGTCTTGATAATGTTTCTCCAAAAACCTATACTTGGACAGGCAGTTTACCTCAATATGCAACAACCGACATCAATTTAAGCGCAATAGCCTCTACGGCCGGAGCACACATTTTTTACGCAACAATTAATACGGCAAACAATCAAACCGATTTAAATGCTACTAATAATGCGCTGTCTAAAGCGTTTACACAAGAATCAAGTTTTAACGTTACCACAACAACTGTAAAACTGGATTTGCAATGTGACAGAGATGGTACCGAAACCACTTGGACCTTAAAAAACAGTACTGGAACCACCCTTTACAGCGGAGGGCCTTATAAAGATTCCCCAACATCAATAATCTTGAACCCTGTAGAAAACATAACTTTTGCTTTAACAAATGGAGAATGCTACACCTTTACAATATACGATTCGTTTGGCGATGGAATTGCTACTAACGGCGGAAAAGGAAGCTACATTTTAAAAGATGCGAATGGTGTTGAATTTACCTCTGGCGGAGTATTTACATTTAGTGAATCTAAATCATTTTTGATTGCTACATTAGGAATTCAAGACTTTGAAGCCTCAGAAGGAATTTATGTGTATCCAAATCCTTCCAAAGGAATTTTAAACGTAAAAGTTTCAAACCTTTTTGGTTTACCGGATAGTCTTACTATCAGCAGTTCTTCAGGCCAAATTATTTATACCAAAAAAGTTTCGGCACAAGAAGACTTGTCAATAAACACCTCATCCTTAAGCAATGGCGTTTATTTTATAACCGTTCTAAAAGACAATAAGAAAAAAACACTCCGATTTATCAAAGAATAAACTCCTTATAGAAAATTACAGAGGATTGATTTATTTCAATCCTCTTTTTTTTATCTGTTATTATTAGTATAAATTTGCAGCATTATAAAACAGTTAATTTGAAGATTTTTCATTCTATAAACGATTTCAGTTCTCCGAAAAAGACAATCCTTACCTTGGGTACCTTTGATGGTGTGCATATTGGTCACAAAAAAATCTTGGAAAAGATTACACAAAATACAGAAAACGAAAAATACGAAAGTTTAGTTCTCACTTTTTTTCCGCATCCAAGGATGATTTTACAGGAAGAATCTGCTATTAAACTGCTCAACACTATAACCGAAAAAATAGATTTATTAGAAAAAACCGGTATTGAAAATCTGGTTATCCATCCTTTTGACGAAAGTTTTTCACGATTGACGGCCGAAGAATTTGTTCGGGAAATTCTGGTAGAACAATTTCATATTCAAAAAATAATCATTGGCCACGATCATCGTTTTGGAAGAAATCGTACTGCAAATATTGATGATTTAATAGATTTTGGAAAAAAATACGGCTTTGAAGTAGAACAAATATCGGCACAGGAAATCAATGAAATTTCTGTGAGTTCCACAAAAATCAGAAATGCACTGGAAGAAGGAGATATTGTCTTGGCCAATAAATACCTGGGTTACAACTATTTTTTGACCGGAACCATAATTAAAGGCAAACAATTAGGCAGAACAATAGGTTTTCCTACCGCTAACCTGAAAATCGAAGAAAATTACAAGCTTATTCCCAGAAATGGCGTTTATATTGTTTCGAGTATAATCAATAATAAAACTGTATTTGGCATGATGAATATCGGTTTTAATCCAACAGTTGACGGTGAAAACCAGACTATCGAGATTCACTTTTTTGATTTTGAAGCAGATTTATACCACCAAAAAATAACCGTTTCTTTACTTCACAGAATTCGTTCCGAGCAAAAATTCGATTCGGTTGTTCTTTTAAAAGAGCAACTAGAAAAAGACCGTAATTATGCAAAAGCCTTTTTAAACAAATTGTAGTGATTCTAAAATTCTTTTGACAAACGTCAATATATCCATGTGGTTTTTGTAAATTTGGTAGTTAACCAATTGTTTATCAGTGAACTATTATTTTTAACTTTTTAAAAACGAATCACATGAAACTACCAAAAGAATTATTAAACGGAATTCTCATCTTCATCGGAATTGCTCTTTATTTTTTATTGATGACTATTTTGGGATATGAGAATGTTACTTTCTTACGCGTATTCAACATCATTTTTGTTTTTTATGGTGTCAACCGAACCATTCAAATGAACCTAGCCGAAGGTAAAAAAGTTTTTGTCACTAATGCTGTTTCTGCAATGATGACCTCACTTGTAGGTGTTTTGCTAAGCATCATTGGATTACTCATTTACAGCAATATGAAAGGAGGAGATTCTTATGTGCAATCCCTTTCGGAAACCTTTTTATTTGGCGGAAATCCTACCGTAAACACTTATTGTATTTCTTTATTATTTGAAGGGATTGCTTCCACAATAATTGTCACTTTATTGTTGATGCTATACTGGAATGACCGTCATGTTGCCGACTGATTTTAGATAGATTTTAAATTAGTATTATCCTTCTTTTTCACGGGTTTCGGCATTGCTTGTTTAAAACAATTTGATTACTTTTGGGGCACTAAAAAATCGTATCGATGAGTATTACAAAACACAACTGGACAAAAGACGAAATTATTGCAATTTACAATAAACCCTTAATGGATTTGCTTTTTGAAGCAGCTACAATTCACAGGGAAAATCATGATCCGAACGTGGTTCAAGTTTCTACTTTAGTATCGATAAAAACTGGTGGCTGCTCAGAAGATTGTGGTTATTGTCCGCAAGCAGCGCGTTACCATACGGATATAGAAGGAAACGATTTGATGTCTGTAAATCAAGTTAAAGCTCAGGCTTTAAGTGCAAAATCAAGTGGTTCTTCTCGTGTATGTATGGGAGCAGCGTGGAGAAATGTAAAAGACGGCCCTGAATTTGACCAAGTATTGGAAATGGTTCGTACCATCAACAAATTAGACATGGAAGTATGTTGTACACTTGGAATGATTACCGAAAATCAAGCGCAACGTTTAGCCGAAGCTGGATTATATGCTTACAATCATAATTTAGATACCTCCGAAGATTATTATAAAGAAGTAATCTCTACGCGTGGTTTCGAAGACCGTTTACAAACTATAGAAAATGTTCGTAAAACGAGCGTGACGGTTTGTAGTGGTGGAATAATTGGAATGGGAGAAAGTATTGAAGACAGAGCCGGAATGCTAGTGGCGCTTTCTACGTTAAACCCACAACCAGAATCTGTGCCTATTAATGCATTGGTTGCCGTTGAAGGAACTCCATTAGAAGAAGAAAAACCAATAGAAATATGGGAAATGGTTCGAATGGTTGCCACTACCAGAATTGTTATGCCTCAAACTCAAGTACGTCTTTCGGCAGGAAGAACAAACATGAGTCGTGAAGGTCAGGCGATGTGCTTTTTTGCTGGTGCCAATTCTATTTTTGCTGGTGATAAATTACTTACTACTCCAAATCCGGACGTAAACGAAGACATGAAAATGTTTGAAATGTTAGGTTTAAAACCACAAAAACCATTTACAAAAGTAGTTCAGCCACAAACGGTAGAAGCAGCAGATTCAAAATTTGCCGCTTTGGGAGAAAAACCAAAATGGTCAAGACCAGGACATACTATCGAAAGAAACCTTGAAGCATCTGTTAAAGGAAAATAAATATTTTACACTCTATAAAAAACCCATCCGGTTACCGTGATGGGTTTTTAGTTTTTTACTAATACATGATTTTTCCTGTAACTGTTTTTCCGTTCTGTAACGTGGTTTTCACTAGACTCATTTGACGGCTTGAATCCAAATCAAACACCGTTAATTCTTTACAGTTCACATCCGTTTTTTGATACACTTGCTTTCCCGAAAGATTGTAAACAACTACTTTATCAATTCTTTCGTCCAAAGAACTGATTTGTATTTGTTTGTCATTATGAAATATTAAAACTGTATTTTCTTTTTGTTCAACGGCCGAAATTCCTAGATTTTTATCCCTGTAGCGCAAAACAAAACGATCCTTAAATAATCCTTTTTCCGTAAAAAAGGAATACGCTTCTTTTTGTAAATCATGAATTATATTGATTTGTTTGTCCTCAATAAAAATGGATTGATTCTTTAATACTCCATCAACTTCATCAATATTGATACTAAAAATCCCTTCGATAGCGGTTTTGTAACCTAAAGGTACCTCATCGGTTTCTTCAAATGGCAATGCTCTGGCTTGAATGACTAATTTAGTTTCTTGATTAAGACTATAAAAATCTAAAAATGCATTCCCATTAAAACTTTTAGCATCTAATAAATCATCCTCATTATTACTGGCTCCTGTTGCATAACCAATTAAAATTTGTTTGAAAGCACCTTGATCATTCGACAGATTCAACCAAATACGATGTTTTTCGATTACTGCTAAAGATTTTGTATTCCGAATTCCATTTGACTTAAAAAAAGAAGCATTTTGTCCCACAATACGCATAGTATTATTAAAAACAGCATTTCCGCCACCATTTATTCCCTTTACAAAAAAAGCTTGACCAGAAGCAATTTTCCCATTTGGCTTTGCATTGTTTATACCGGAATTCACCGCAGAACTTGTCCCAACTCCACCCAATAAATTATAAACCGCATAATCATTTGAAGTATAAACATTGTTTGCAAAGGCAGTATTATGTGTCCAAAGATAAACCGTTCCTTTAATAACACTGGAATTCGCTGCCAAAAACAAATCAGCATTTATCGCTGAAGGATACGGATTTCCGATAAGATTTGAAGTGCCTGTCGTACCTATTGAAGCAGTAACGATACCGTTATTAGGCATCCCTTTAAACACAGATTCATAAATTGCAGGAACTGTTTCCGAAAAACTTTCGGGCCCTCTTATAATATATCCTTTACCGGAATCCATAGTATTGGTTACTGTCTCTTGTATCCAATTTGCAACATTAGGACCAAAAGAGTAAAATTTATCAGGAGACGAATCTGGTGAAACAGCTATCAATTGCTGGTTTGATACGGGAGAAGACCAATAAGTATAATCTGTTTTTAAAATTGGAGTAGTTTTCCTTTTAACCTCAACTACGCCCGTATTAATCATTTCGTCATCCGATTGATAAAATGCGGCAGTATCTTCTAAAATCAAAGTTCCGGAACCTATATAATTAAAACTTAAACCTAAAGTCATAGCACTTGGAACAACAACTTTTTTCCCTAAGTCAATGGAGCAATTGCAACCATTGGCCGAAGCCAAAAATGTAAAATCCTCGTGAAAAAGCAACTCTTTCTCTCCCGAAGGCAAGCCATTACTCCAAACAGTTCCATTCCAAACCGAACTATTTGTACACAATTTTATTCGTGCCACACGATGTTTCGTTATTCCGGAAACCGAATTAAAGTTACCGCCAATCAACACTTTATTTTCTGGCGTGAAGCAACTGCTAAATAACGTTCCATTCAGATTTACTGAAAAAGTAGTATCATAGACCCCATTAGACAACAACCGTAACATTCGTTTTACGGCAACTCCGTTGTATGTTCCCGAAAAAGTTCCGCCAATTAATAACCGATTATCGGGTTGAACCAAAATTGTCCTGATTTCTCCATTGCTAAATCCTGCTCCAGTCGTAAAAGTAGCATCAAAACTACCATCCGTATTCAATCTTACAATCCGTTTTACAGCGACTCCGTTATAATTTAAAAATGTTCCTCCAACAATCAATTTATTATCTGATTGCAGCGCTAAAGTATAAACATATTTATCAAAACCTGAACCAACCGAAAAACTAGAATCAATACTTCCATTAGTATTCAAACGAACTAAACGATTACACAAACTACCATTAAAAAAAGCAAATCGTCCTCCCACTAAAATTTTTCCATCCGTCTGAATCAAAACTGTTTCTACAATTGCATCGGCACCAAGACCAACATTAAAACTGGAATCTAACGTCCCATCAGGTAATAATCGAGCAATTCTATTGATTAAAACACCATTATAATTCGTGAAATTTCCCCCAACTATTGTTTTCCCGTCGAGCTGCAGTGCCAATGTATAAATTTGATTATTAAACCCTGTCCCGGAATTAAAAGTAGTATCCAAAGTTCCATCAGCTAAAATCCGGGTAATTCTATTTACTGCAATTCCATTATAATGTGTAAAACTACCTGCAAAAATGATTTTATCATCAGGTTGTATAAAGGCGGTTTTAATTAAAGCATCAGCGCCTAAACCTGCTGTATTAAAAGTTTCGTCTAAAGTTCCGTTGTTTGATAATCTGGCAATTCTGGGAACGCTTACGCCATTAAATTTCGTAAAATTTCCAAAAATCATCGCACTATCATTTGGCAAAGAAAGTATTTTCACCACCGAATTGTCAAACCCAACACCTGCCGTTAAATACCCAACATCAAGAGTTCCAAGGGCATCAATTTTAGCCAATCTTCCTTGATTTTGAGAATCAAAAATCGAAAAAGAACCGCCAACATAACAAGAACCATCTAAATCTGTAACCAAAGAATATACCGTTGCAGAAAAGGGTCCGGCTCCAATATCAAAAATCGGATTGATTACGCCAGTTGCATTCAACAGCGCCAATCGATTCACATCGGATCCATTATAAGTATCCGTAAACGAACCGCCAACCATAATTGAACCCGAGGCATTTACTTGAATCACTGCCACACCACCATTATTGAATCCCAAACCAGAAATAAAACTGGCATCAATAGAACCATCCTGATTTAAACGCACTATTCTATTGGCCACCGACCCATTATATACTGTAAAAATACCTCCAACCAAAATTTTACCGTCGGGTTGTAAAGTCAAAGCCGTTACCGTATCATTAAAACCAGTTCCAATGGCAAAAGTAACATCAACACTACCATTGCTATTTAACCGGACTATTTTGCTGCTATTGGGAAATCCGTTGAAAGAGTCAAAAGAGCCCGCCACAAGTATCTTTCCATCAGATTGTATTTGAACTTCTTCGACCAATCCGCTTGCTCCTGTACCAATATTAAAAGTAGAATCCAGATTTCCGTCAGGTAAAATTCTCGCCAATCGATTTGCGGTTATACCATTGTATTTTGTAAAACTCCCTACAATAATAATATTTCCGTCGGGTTGTAAAGCAGTTGCGTAAATGATTCCTGTGTTTGAGGCTATTGAAGTGTTAAAAGTTGCATCACGCGAACCATTGGCATTCAAACGGATTAAACGCCCTGCAGCCGTACCATTAAAAGCTGTAAATGACCCACCAAGAACAATTTTTCCGTCAGGTTGAATAGAGGAGGAATATACTTTCGCATTAAAACCAGCCCCTAAATCAAATGACACGTCTTTT
The DNA here is from genome assembly GCF_027474525.2 of Flavobacterium lacustre. NCBI lineage: Bacteria > Pseudomonadati > Bacteroidota > Flavobacteriia > Flavobacteriales > Flavobacteriaceae > Flavobacterium > Flavobacterium lacustre. The sequence continues at coordinate 1,167,922 of NZ_CP114882.2, read as the reverse complement.
GTCCCATCCGAGTACAGACGACACAAATAAGGAGTTGTGGCACCGTTAAAATTTAAATAATCACCGCCGACAATTAATTTTCCATCAGCTTGTAACGAAACTGTTCTTACCGCATTATCAAAACCATCTCCCAATAATCCGTCATCATATGTATTAAATTGGAGATCAACTTTGCCTTGTTGGGAATAAATGGAATTAAAAAAAAGAAGAATAAACACAATCAAAAACCAAATTTTGGTTCTACTCTGCATCAAAAAAAGTGATGTGTTTTTTTGCTTAACCTGTGGGGGAAATATCATAAGCAGTTTTTTAGCGTTATTGATTCGACTTGTTTTTAAAGCCGAATCAATTCCAAATATAAAAACATTAGTTTATTCCTACAATACCCACATTTAGTGATATTTAAAATCTTACAAATAAAAATCCCATCTTATTTTTGATTAAGATGGGATTTTTCATAAATACTATTATATATTTTTAAAAAACTACTTTTTGAGAGACCGTTTTTCCGTTTTCTAAAGTTACTTTTACTACCACTATTTGATTTCTTAATACAAAATCTGATGTTGAAAACTCCGTATTATTTACGTCACTTTTTTCAAAAACCTTTCGACCAAGTAAATCATATACTGCAATATTTTTAATGTTCTCAACAGCTGATTTTATTCGCAGTTCACTTTTATTTTTAGAAATCAAAACACTTTTTTCTATGGATTCGAAATCATCTGTTCCAAGAGTTTTATCCGTATAACGTAAAACAAAACGATCATTAAAAGTACCCGCAGCTGTACTAAAAATGTAAGGAGAATTTACAATATCATGCACTACATTTAATACTTTATCTTCAAGATAAACCGGTTGATCATACAAGAAGAATCCATCGACTTTTTCAATACTTATTGTAGCGTTTCCTGCTGAATTAATGCTATATCCTATAGGAAATGTGTCTGAGTCTACAAATGGTAAAACTTTACTTTGTATCGCCATTTTATTTGTTCCAATAAAACTATAAATAGAAAAAGACTGATTCTTATCATAAACAAAACTGTCATAACCTGAATCGTATTCATTTGTTGAATTTGGTCCATAACCAATCAAAGTTCCTGTTACATCAACTGCATTCTTAGCGAGTTTAAGCCAAATTCTGCTGCGATCTTCATCACTATTAACTTTATTCTGTCTGTAAAAATTGGTGTTGTTTTCTATAATTCGCATAGTGTTGTCAAACGTAATATCACCTGCAAATTTATTTTGAACAAAAAATCCTTGACCTGAAGCAATATACTGACTTGGATTCGTTAAATTTCCTGTACCTGAACTTACTCCTACACTTCCAAATAAATTATAAGTAGCATAATCGGTTGCCATATAATCATATCCGGATGTAGCATGATTGTGTGTCCAAAAATATAAGGTCCCAGTAATAGTTTGATTAATTGTTCCTGTATATTCAAGATTAGCATTAATAAAATCATCCGCATCTATGGCTGATGGATAAGGATTCCCTATTAATCGGTGCCCTTTATTGTCGGATGTTCTAACAACTAACGGGACAACCGTAGTACCATTATTTGGAACTCCAACAAATTGATAAGAGGTATCAACGGAAGGTATTGTAGAACTCGTTCCTTGAGAGGCTTGAATTGCATAGCCTATTCCTGGTTCAAAAACTGTTGTTGTTTCATTTAGACTTCCCCAACTATTATTATAATTATAGAACCTTCCACTGTAGGTATTTGGAGAAAAATCATGTAATGTTTGGGTCCCAGTCGTTGGAGAAGACCAATAAGTATAGTCGTCTAATACAATTGGGGTTGTGTTTCTTATCACGTTAATCTCACCGGTATTAGGTCCTGTATAACCTATTTGTACCAAACTTGCATTATTTTCTAATGTGAATGTTGCCAGAGGAGAAACAATTACTGCATCATCAACAGATACTGAAAATGAGTCTAAAACTTTTAACGCTCCACTATTCACCGTCAAAGTATTAGCAACTTCTATATTACTACCAATAGTATATGTTCCGGTACCCGAAAATAGTAAATCATAATAAACCCCATCAGCAACAATAGCTACCGTAGGTGTTGCAGCATAATATTCGACTGTCCCCGAAGGAAAAGCTAATCCATTCGTAGCGCCCGAAAAACGAACAGTACCATTCATAGCAACAAGATTTGCATATGAAAACACTCCTGTTCCCATATCTAATGTTGCTCCAGAATTTAGATTTAATGCATGTACAGTCAAAGGAAATCCATTCGTTTTAAATGTTGGAGTTCCTCCATTATTGATATTTAATTGTCCTCCGGCTACTATAGCACCAGAGGCAGTTTGAATTCCAGATATATTATCTATTTCCAAAGAAGGTGTTCCATTATAGGTTCCGCCAACAATCGTTTGTCCACCCGTTGGATTCAAATATACAATTGTATTATTCCAAGTTTTCCCAGTCGGAATAGGTAAAGAAGTCGTATTTGAAGTTCGTATTTGACCTGCTCCCGTATTAGAAAAAGAAGCTCCTCCGCTTAATGCAAAAGTTTGCATTTCTAACAAAGATGCTACATTACTCATACTTAATATTCCATTGACAGTAATGCCTCTTCCTGCCGTAATAGCAGCATTTGTATTTGCATTCGTTAAATTATTAAAGACAGAGACACTTGTCCCTCCTATAGATTGTGCAGCAATACCATTAAAAACTACTGTGCCTGTTCCCGCCGTAAATGTACCTCCGTTATTAGTCCAATTACCACTAACGGTTAATGTATTTGAAGCTAAGCCCAAACTTGCTCCACTTGCTATAGTTATATTTCGACATACACTTGAAGCTGATAAGACAGGCTGCCTTACAGCTGGAGCTATAGTAACATCCGTTATTGCTGTTGGTAAAACACTGCCACACCAGTTTCCTGCCACGCTCCAATCCGTACTAATTCCGCCTAACCAATAACCAACGGTACAAGATATGTTACTTATAATACCCGTTGTAGTACTCCCAAATCTAGGACCGCTTTTAAAAGTTGCTCCTGAAGCAGTTCCTCCCCAATTGCCTGATGTTTGTAAAACTCCGGAAAATAATATTGAACTTGCTGATGAGAGTGTTCCATTAGGTAAAATAGCTACTGCAGAACCTGTCACTTCAAGACTCCCCACAATTGTGGTTGCAGCTGTAAAATTTTTGTTGCCCGAACCCGTAAGAACTAAATTACCATATACATGATTTGCAATACTTTGTACTGTACCGGTATATTCCACAGTACTCGTTGGACTTAAAGTTGTTGTTCCAAAACCTGAAGGAAAAACACTTGCTCCGCTTACTACCAATGTTCCTGTATCAGCAACAAATAGCGTTGAACCACCTGAAATTGCAAAACCTCCGTTATCTAAAGTAGCACCACCTGAAATACTTAAAGGCACACCTGCATTAAAAACTTTAGCCCCACCACATGTAATTGTTCCAGTATTAATAATATTAACACCTCCTGTTGATGTAAATGGTGTTTTCCATTCCGGACCTGTACCTTGATATACTGATCTATTATATTGTAATGTAGCTGATGTGCCATAATTTGGAACCACAGAAACCGTAGCTGTTCCCTCCATAGAAAGAATTCCATTTATTGTAGGTACCCCTGCAAGTGTTTTAATTCCCGAATTAGAAAATATAAGGTTATTAAACGTAGAAACTACATCAAGTGTTTGAGCAGCTCCTCCAAAATTTACTGTTCCTGTTCCTCTGTTAAAATTAGAGCCTGTTCCATTCCATGCTGAGCCTGAAAAATTTACATTCAACCTACTCGAACCTCCATTTAATGTACCACTGTTCAATGCAACCGCTCCGGTAAGTGTATGAGTCAATCCTGTTCCTAAATTCAATGTCCCTGCTACTCCATTTATAGTCAATCCTGCTCCATTTATATTTCCTGTAAGCGTTGCTGTACCTGATGCTTTTGTCATTGAAACTGTACCTGTTGTAGTAAAAGCACCTATGCTTTGTGTTGCTGTTCCTGTAATAGTTACACCTCCTGTTGTTCCTGTAGCTAAACCATTATTAATAAAATTACCATTCAAAGTCAATAATACAGTCCCCAATCCTAATTGTGCAGAAGAATTTACAGTAAGTGGAGCTGTGGCATTAAATGTTTTCGCCACAGTCATTGTTATTTTACCAGTATTAGCAATAACAACTCCCCCTGATGCTATAAATGGTGTAATCCATTCATCTGTAGCTCCAACGCTTCTTGCTGTAGCCGTATTATATTGAAGTGTAGCATTTGCGCCATAAGTTATAGCTCCTGTTAACACATTTACTGTTGCCGTACCTTGCATAGACAGAACACCATTTACCGTAGGTAAATTAGCAAAGGTCTTCGTATTTGAACCTGAAAGTATTAAATTATTGTATGTCAATACAGCTGCAGTCTGTCCTCCTGCTCTATAATATTCTACCGTTCCGGAACCTGCTGTAAACGCGCCTCCTGTACCCGAGATATTTCCACGGATTCTCAAAAGACTTGAACCACAATTTAAAGTCCCATTTGTTCTAGTCCAATTTCCAGAAAAAGTGTGCGTTCCTGAAACCAAATTTAAAGTCCCTCCAACACCACTAATGGTTAATCCGGCACCATTTACATTCCCTGAAAGGGTGGCTGTCCCTCCTGTTTTGAGCATACTAACTGTTCCTGTTGTAGTAAAGCCTTGTATTGATTGATTTGCTGTTCCGGTAAACTGAACTTGTGCAGATAATAAAGTAAATGTTCCTGAATATGAAAAATTTCCTCCTAAAACTAACATTCCTGCTCCTGTGAAAGTAAAGGAATTTGTACTGGAAAAAGTACCGGCAGATACTGCTAATCGTCCTGTTCTCAAAGTAAATGTCCCCGAATTCGTAAAATTACCCATAAGTGATATAGTTCCGGTTGTTCCAGTAACCGACCCATTATTTACAAAAAAACCTGATGCTGTAAGGGTTCTATTTACGATATTTAAAGCACTTCCTGCATTAACCGTAACATCCGTACAAGCTGCGTTTGCAGAAAGCGTCACTGTAAAACCTCCGGCAATAGTAACAACATCTCCAGCTACAGGAACCGATGCACCCGATGCACCTCCTAAAGTTGCTGACCAAGTTGCAGTTGAACTCCAGTTGCCCGTTGCTACAGAAAAACGATTTGCAGCATTCGATAATGAAACAGTAAATAATAAGATTAAAACAAAGAAGAAAAACAAGTTATTTGCTTTTTTAGAGAGTAATTTATTTCTCATAAAGTATTGATTGCAAAGCCTAATTAAGTTAATTTTTGCGCAAATATAGAGGTTTTCTTATAATGATTTTTATTAATTAATAGTTAATTTTTACTATTAATTTAAAAACAAATACTGATTAATTAAAATTGAATTTAATTTATTTTTCATATCAACCACATTCATTTTAAAAAACAGAACAATAAAGAGTCGCTAATAAAACCACAGCGAAGCATCGGGACTATCAATTCTATTGCTTATTTTTGCAGCGCATTCTGAATTAATTTCAGAATCTAAAAATAATTTTATGATACAGAATCCAAAAAGATATACGATTACAGCAGCGTTACCTTATACAAACGGACCGATTCACATTGGCCATTTGGCAGGTGTTTACGTGCCTTCAGATATTTATTCCCGTTATTTACGATTGCAAGGAAAAGACGTTTTATTTGTTTGCGGAAGCGATGAACACGGCGTGGCTATTTCGATGAAAGCCAAAAAAGAAGGCATTACGCCACAGGAAGTAATCGATAAATATGACGGAATCATTCGTAAATCGTTCTCAGATTTCGGAATTTCGTTTGATAATTATTCCCGAACTTCTGCCAAAATTCATCATGATACCGCTTCGGAATTTTTTAGAACACTATATGATAAAGGCGATTTTATCGAAGAAGTGACCAAACAATTGTATGATGCAAAAGCCGATCAGTTCTTGGCAGACCGTTTTGTGGTGGGAACTTGCCCAAAATGTGGTAACGATGAAGCGTATGGTGATCAATGCGAAAAATGCGGTTCGACGCTGAATGCGACGGATTTGATTAATCCAAAATCGACAATCACTGGAGAAACTCCTATTTTGAAATCTACGAAACACTGGTTTTTACCTTTAGACCGTTATGAAGATTTCTTGAAAGAATGGATTCTCGTTGGACATAAAAACGACTGGAAACCGAATGTTTATGGACAAGTAAAATCTTGGATTGACGGCGGATTAGAGCCTCGCGCGGTAACTCGTGACTTAGATTGGGGAATTGATGTTCCCGTTGAAGGCGCCGAAGGAAAAAAATTATATGTATGGTTTGACGCACCGATTGGCTATATTTCTTCCACTAAAGAATGGGCCTTGCGCGAAGGAAAAGATTGGGAACCTTACTGGAAAGATAAAGACACAAAACTAGTTCACTTTATTGGGAAAGACAATATTGTCTTCCATTGCATCATTTTTCCTGCGATGTTAAAGGCTGAAGGAAGTTATATTTTGCCGGACAATGTGCCTGCAAATGAGTTCTTGAACTTGGAAGGAAATAAATTATCGACTTCCAAAAACTGGGCGGTTTGGTTGCACGAATATTTGGAAGAATTTCCGAATCAGCAAGATGTTTTGCGTTATGCGTTGACATCGAATGCGCCGGAAACGAAAGATAATGATTTTACCTGGAAAGATTTTCAAGCAAGAAACAACAATGAATTGGTTGCGATTTACGGAAATTTCATTAATCGTGTCGTGGTTTTGACTAATAAATATTACAACGGAATTGTACCACAACCGAATGAACTTTCGGAAGTAGACGAAGCCACTTTAACTGAATTGAAAGCGTATCCAGCTGTGATTTCTAGTTCTGTGGAGCGCTACAGATTCCGTGAAGCGTTGAGCGAATTGATGAATGTGGCTCGTTTAGGAAATAAATATTTGGCTGACGAAGAGCCTTGGAAAGTAATCAAAGACAATCCGGAACGCGTACAAACACAAATGTATGTGGCGTTGCAAATTGCAGCTGCTTTGAGCTCACTTTGCGAACCATTCTTGCCATTTACAGCAAAAAAATTATCAAGAATTCTAAAAATAGAAAGTCCGTTGAACTGGAATACGATCTCAGAAACATCTGATTTGATTCCGGCTGGTCACCAAATTGGCGAAGCGGAATTATTGTTTGCTAAAATTGAAGATGAGGAAATTCAAAAACAAATAGACAAACTGGAAGCGACAAAAACTGCTAATACTGCCGAAAACAAAAAAGCGGAACCACAGAAAGAAGCCATTCAATTTGAGGATTTTGCTAAAATGGATATTCGTGTGGGAACAATCTTGGAAGCCGAAAAAATGCCGAAAGCCAACAAGCTTTTGATTTTGAAAGTCGATACCGGAATTGATGTCCGCACAATCGTTTCAGGGATTGCGGAGAGTTTTAAACCAGAAGATATTATTGGTAAAAAAGTGACTGTTTTAGTGAATTTGGCTCCAAGAAACCTTCGTGGCGTAGAAAGTCAAGGAATGATTTTGATGACAACAAACACCGAAGGAAAATTGGTTTTTGTAAATCCGGATACAGATGGCGTTGCCAATGGAGAAACGATAAATTAAATTCAACTGCAAATTTCAATTCAATATAAAAAAGAATAGTTTGCGGTAAATTATATAAGAATGAACCTAAAAGTAATTGCTTTCGATGCCGATGATACCTTATGGATCAACGAAACGTATTTTGATGAAACCGAGAAGAAATTCTGTGGTTTGATGGAAGATTATTTGTCACATCAAGGAATTTCTAAAGAATTATTCAAGGTCGAAATTGATAATTTAAAATTATACGGCTACGGAATCAAAGGCTATATTCTTTCTATGATTGAAGCGGCGATGACTATTTCGAATCATACGCTTCCGATAGAAATCATTGAAAAAATCATTGAATACGGAAAAGAATTACTCGAAAAACCAATTGTTTTATTGGATGGCGTGGAAGAAACTTTAGAAGCTTTACACGGAAAATATAAATTAGTAGTTGCCACCAAAGGCGATTTATTAGACCAACGTCGAAAATTACACAATTCAGGTTTGGGTCATTACTTTCATCATATTGAAGTGATGTCAGACAAACAGGAAGTGGATTATTCGGATTTGATTAAACGATTGGAAATACAACCTTCGGAATTTTTTATGATTGGAAATTCTTTAAAATCGGATGTTTTGCCGGTTTTGGCCATTGGCGGACACGCTGTTCATATTCCGTTTCACACGACTTGGGCTCACGAGAAAATTGATCATAAAGTAGAACATGAAAACTTCCGTACTTTTGAAAAAATGACTGATGTTTTAAAAAGACTGGAATAATGAAAACGCTTTTAGATCTTGAAAATTGGAACAGAGCAACACATTTTCAGTTTTTCAAACAAATGGAAGAACCGTTTTTTGGCGTGACCATTGAAATTGATTGTACCAAAGCTTATCAAACCGCAAAAGCACAAAATACTTCTTTTTTTATTTATTATTTACACCAAACATTAGTTGCTGTAAATGCGATTGAAAACTTTCGTTATCGAATTTCAGGTGATGCTGTTTTTGTTTACGACAGTATTGATGGTTCCGCAACAATCAGCCGTAAAGATGGAACTTTTGGATTTTCATTAATAAAATACCACCCGGATTTCAACGTCTTTGAGCAAATCGCCCGAACCGAAATAGAACGGATTCAAAATACAATAGGCCTTTTTACACGAACTTTCGATGAAACTAATTTAATTCATTTCTCTGCAATTCCGTGGTTGAATTTTACTTCACTTTCCCACGCCCGAAGTTATACTTTCCCGGATAGTTGCCCGAAAATTTCTTTTGGAAAAATGACACTTGCCGAAAACGGAAAAAGAACGATGCCTATGTCAATTCACGTACATCATGGTTTGATGGACGGTTTACATGTAGGTCAATTTGCGGATTATTTCCAGGATCTGATGAATCAATAAAATACAAATTCGGATAGCAGGTTGTTGTATTATTCCTGCTATCCGAAATCTGTTGTATCACTATTTTCCCAATAAAAGTATGTCATTGGCAACTACTTCGGTGATGTATCTTTTTTCGCCGGTTTTGTCTTCGTAACTTCTGTGCGTCAACTTACCTTCAATGGCAATTTCCTTTCCTTTGGTTACGTATTTTTCTATTATTTCGGCTGTTTTTCCCCAAGCAACTACTTTATGCCATTCGGTTTGTTCTACTTTTTCTCCTTTTTCATTTTTATAACTGTCATTTGTGGCGATGGTTAAATTAGCTACTTTTTTTCCTCCCTCAAGATTTTTGATTTCTGGATCATTCCCTACGTGACCGATTAACTGAACTCTGTTTTTCATTGCATTCATGGCGTGTAAAATTTAAATGTTAGTGTGTTTATCTTTTGCCGATGGTTGTTTGATTTCGACATTGCAAAGATGCATCAGCTTTCAAAAATTATTCGGTTGTTAACTGTTTACTTTCGGTTGTAACTATTTGTAAACGTTTGTAAATGGAAATTTTTAAGTATATTTGGTAGAAATCAAGCCCTTATGCAAGCCAAAATAAATAAAGTTGAATTACGAAATTTAGAAATTGAAGACTACAAACAACTAAAAAATTCAATGGTAGAGTCCTATCCTGAGATGGTTGGGTCCTACTGGAGAGAACATCATATCGAAAAATTACTAAATATTTTTCCAGAAGGTCAATTGGTAATTTTAGTTGATGACAAAGTTGTAGGCTCTGCATTATCGTTGATTATTGATGAAAGTCTGGTAGATAAAAACCACAATTACTCAGATGTAACTGGGAATTATTCGTTTTCAACTCACAACCCAAAAGGGGATGTTTTATATGGAATTGACGTTTTTATTCATCCCAATTACAGAGGACTTCGATTGGGACGACGCTTGTACGATGCCCGAAAAGAGCTGTGTGAACAACTCAATTTAAAAGCAATTGTTTTTGCCGGAAGAATCCCGAATTATGGTCAGCACGCCAAAAAATTAACACCAAAAAACTACATAGAAAAAGTTAAAAGAAAAGAATTACACGATCCGGTACTTTCGTTTCAACTGAGCAATGATTTTCACGTTATCCGAGTAATGAAAAACTATTTGGAGGGCGACTCTGATTCGAAAGAATTTGCTGTTTTGCTGGAATGGAACAACATTTATTATGATGAAAGTCCAAAATTAATCAATCTCGAAAAAAGTGTTATCCGACTCGGATTGATTCAGTGGCAAATGCGCCAATTAAACAATTTAGAAGCCTTATTCGAACAATGCGAATTTTTTATAGATGTCGTTTCGGGTTACGGCAGTGATTTTGCCTTATTTCCGGAACTGTTTACAGCCCCGTTAATGGCAGATTACAACCATTTATCAGAAGCCGAAGCCATCCGCGAATTAGCCAAACATTCGGAACCCATTCGCAAACGCTTTCAGGAATTTGCCATTTCTTACAACATCAATATCATTACAGGCAGCATGCCCTATTTAGAAAATGGCACTTTATATAATGTGGGTTTTCTTTGCAAAAGAGACGGAACCTCTGAAATGTATGCTAAAATTCATGTCACACCAAACGAAGTACAGCACTGGGGTATGAAAGGCGGATCCCAAATCAAAACCTTTGATACCGATTGCGGAAAAATAGGCATCATGATTTGTTATGATGTAGAGTTTCCGGAACTGTCTAGATTAATGGCCGATGAAGGAATGAATATTTTATTTGTCCCGTTCTTGACCGATACTCAAAATGCTTACACCAGAGTCAAACATTGCGCACAAGCCAGAGCCATTGAAAACGAATGCTATGTCGCCATAGCGGGTTGTGTAGGTAATCTTCCAAAAGTAAACAACATGGACATTCAATATGCCCAATCTGCTGTATTTACACCCTCAGATTTTGCTTTTCCTAGCAATGGTATAAAAGCCGAAGCTACTACAAATACAGAAATGACGTTAATCGTAGACGTTGATTTAAATTTATTAAAAGAACTGCATGAACATGGAAGTGTTCGAATTCTAAAAGATCGTAGAACTGATTTATATGAAATTAAAAAAATAAGTCCATGAAAACCTGTCTCGAATGCTCCGAAAAAATTGTAGGCCGGGAAGATAAAAAATTCTGTAGCGATGGTTGCCGCAATGCCTACAACAACAAAATAAACAAAGACAGTACCAACTATATGCGCAACATTAACAACAAATTACGCAAAAATTATCGCGTTTTGTGCGAGCTAAATGTAGAAGGGAAAAGTAAAACTACCCGAACTAAATTAATGAGTAAAGGATTTGATTTTGATTTTTTTACCAATATTTTGAACACCAAAACAGGAAATACCTACTATTTCCTATATGACCAAGGCTATATGCATTTGGACAATGACTATTATGTATTAGTCAAAAAAGATATTTAAATACCACAACCCCAACCTACTATGAAAAAAGATTATTCATCCATTTTATCCGCGTTGTTTATCTTAGGATTCCTAGGATTGATTTACGCTACTATGATGCCAAAATGGACATCAGATGAAGACAATTCCCTCTCGGAATTCTCTACCGAAAGAGCTTTTACACAAGTCAAAGCAATTGCTCAAAAACCTCATTTTGTGGGTTCACAAAATCATGAAGTCGTAGCCGAATATATTCAAACTGAACTCCAAAAATTAGGATTAACCACTTCTATACAAGAAGGATTTACGTTAAGCGATTGGGGAAATTTAGTAAAATCTAAAAATATTTTAGCTCGAATAAAAGGAACTGACAGTTCAAAAAAAGCCTTACTCTTACTTTCTCATTATGACAGCGCACCTCATTCCTACTCGCTTGGTGCCAGTGATGATGCTTCTGGAGTAGCGACAATTCTGGAAAGTGTTCGTGCCTTTTTGTATACCAAAAAACAACATAAAAACGATATTATCATTCTCTTTACAGATGCCGAAGAATTAGGTCTGAATGGCGCTGCACTTTTTGTAACCCAGCACCAATGGGCCAAAAACGTAGGCTTAGTTTTAAATTTTGAAGCTCGCGGTTCTTCCGGCCCAAGTTATATGTTAATGGAAACCAACAAAGGAAATGCAGCACTTGTAAAAGAGTTTGCTTCCGCAAAAGCGACATTCCCAGTTTCAAATTCACTGATGTACAGCATTTATAAAATGCTCCCAAACGATACCGATTTGACTGTTTTCAGAGAACAAGGCAACATTCAAGGATATAATTTTGCCTTCATAGACAATCATTTTAATTACCACACCGCCCAAGATGACATCAACCATTTAGACAAAAACACACTAGCGCATCAAGGAACATATTTAATGCCGTTACTAAATTATTTTTCGAATGTTGATTTAAGTGCCACACAAGCCTCAACAGATTATGTATACTTTACCATTCCATATACTTTTATAAGTTATCCTTTTAGTTGGGTTTTCCCCATGACGATAATTGCTTTGGTGCTATTAGGATTTTTAATTTTCGTAGGCAAAGGGAAACGCATAATTTCCTTTAGAGAAATCGGAAAAGGCTTTATTCCGCTTTTTGGCGCTGTAATTGTTACCGGTTTAATTACGTTTTTAGGCTGGAAAGGACTCTTACTAATCTACCCTCAGTACAACGATTTATTAAACGGATTTACCTATAACGGACACGCTTATATAGCTGGTTTTGTATTGTTGAGTATTGCCATTAGTTTTGCTTTTTACAATCGTTTTTCGGCCAAAAAAATCACTATGAATCATTTTGTTTCCGCATTATTGGTCTGGATTCTAATTAATTCATTTCTGGCAAATAGTCTGCAAGGTGCAGGATTCTTAATCATTCCTGTTTATTTTGGGTTGTTTGCATTTGCGGCTTTTATTCTTACCCAAAAATCAAATTGGATACTCAACCTCGTTTGTAGTCTTCCGGCTTTACTGATTATTGCTCCGTTTATTCAAATGTTCCCAATAGGTTTAGGATTGAAAGTCCTGTTTGGAAGTGCCATTCTGAGTGTTTTAACTTTCGGATTATTGTTGCCTATTTTTGGGGCTTACGCCAAAAAAGGAATTTGGTCCATCACATTTTTTATCCTTGCCGCAGCTTTTTTTGCGAAAGCACATTCTGAATCCGGTTATGAATTCGGAAAAGCAAAATCCAATAGCTTATTATATGTTTACAATGCCGACACTAATGTTGCGAATTGGGTAACTTATGACACCAATCTTGACTCGTGGACTAAAAACTATTTGGGAAATGCTCCAAAAGATGCCAAAATCATGAATGAATTGCCTTTGTTCAGCAAATACAATTCCGGTTTTACTTATGCAGCTGAAGCTCCAAATAAAGGAATTCTAAAACCAAAAATAGAGTTTTTGGAAGATCGAATTGCTGGAAATCAACGGTATTTTAGAATCCGAATCTCTCCAAACCGAACCGTTAATCGGTATGATATTTTTGCCAATGAAGCAATGATTATTCATAATTTCAAAGCGAACGGCGCAAAAGCATTAGACCAAAAAGGATCTAAATACGAACAAAAAGGCAAGAAAATTTTAAGTTATTATGTCGTTGGAAACGAGCCATTAGAAATGCAATTCAGCATGGATTCTAAAACCATTTTCGACATGAATCTTTTAGAAAGTTCTTTTGACTTGATGACAAATCCTTTATTCAATATGGCTCAAAGAGAACCTTGGATGATGCCAACCCCTTTTGTTTTGAATGATGCGGTGGTTATTAGACAAAAAATAAAACCAAGTGCAGTTGTAGCCGGAACTGTTCTAAAAAATCCCATTGTTAACCGCGCCATAAAAGACAGTCTGACAATCACAAAAGACAGTTTGAACGTAAACTAAGTTTGCTTTCAAAATTATCCAAGACCATTAAAAAAAGTGTTTTTTAAATCCTTTTTTTAATGGTTAATGGCAAATTTTTATTTTCTTTGAATCCTAAAATATAAAAACAATCCATGGCAATAGAATGGAAAATCAAGTCCTTTGAGGCACTTTCGGTACATGAACTTTATGATTTACTTCGGTTGAGAAGCGAAATTTTTGTAGTTGAGCAAAACTGTGTTTATTTAGATTTAGACGGAAAAGACAAAGTGGCCTTACATCTTTTTGGCGAGTTTGAAGGTAAAATTGTGGCTCATGCCCGATTATTCAAAGCCGGAATAAGTTTTGAAAATGCTTCTATTGGCAGAGTCACTGTTGCTGCTGATTATCGCGACAGAAAATGGGGTCATGATTTAATGCGGGAAGCAATTGCGGGTATTCTGATTCATTTTGGCGAAAGCCAAATCACTATCGGAGCTCAATTATACCTGAAAAAATTCTATGAAAGCCACGGATTTATGCAAACCAGCGACATGTATCTTGAAGACGATATTCCGCATATTGAAATGAAAAAGGAATAATTATATCTTAGAAATCAGGAATTCGACTCTGCGGTCCAAGGCATCCCCTTTTCCTAAAGGGAATTGATTTCCGCAACCTTTATATGTCATTCGCAGGCTGTTGATATTCTTCGACAAGAGATATCTGTAAACCGTTTTGGCCCTATTTAGAGAAAGTTTTCGTTCCTTAGTTTCTTTGTCAATGGCGTCATTATAATAACTTGGCGTACAACATACATGGCCTCTAATTTCGAATTCCAAGGTTTTATCTTTTTGAAGTTGAACGGCAATTTTATCTAATTCCTCTTTGGATTTTGTGGTAAGTTTACTGCTTCCCATCACAAAAAGAATGTTTTCTAAAAAAATGCGATCGCCTACTGTATGCTTTTTTTGAAACGAATTGTAAATTCCTTTTCCAAAACTGTTTTTCTTCACCAGAATCAAGTCGACACGTCGGTTTTTTGAGCGGGTTTCATTTAGGTTTTCTACAGTATCTTTTCTAATAACCACTCGGCCTTTACCTTCAATGATTACGATTTTGTTTTTATTGAATCCGTTGTTGGTTAGTATTTTTTGAACCGTTTCAACTCTGTTTTTAGATAATTTGTAATTATAATCATTATCGCCTCTGTCGTCACAATAGCCATAAATTTGAATGGATTCTATTTTTGTGGTGTCAATTGTTTTTATAAAATCTTCAACAATCTGTTCCTGTTTTTCGGGCAAAACATATTTATCAAATTCAAAATATACAGTTTCAATAGTCTTTTCCTGGGCGAAAAGGCATCCAAACCACAACAAAAATCCTATTTTGAAATATTTCCCCATTACATTTTAAGAATCGACTTATACTGCGTATTGTTGTTCAAAACGCTGACTGCTTTCATAATTTCAGAATTATTCTTAATGTAATATTGGTACAATCCTTCTTGATATTGGTAGCGCTTGATGAGTTCATCGAGAATCAAAGCTTTAATTTCTTTTTGATTTTTATCCAATAAGTTATTCTCGCTTTTTTGAAGCGCCAAAAGTAATTGTTGGTATTCTGCGGTTATGGATTCCTCTATTTTTTCTTTTTTGGCTGCAGCCAAAGTGTTTTTCAAAGCGATTTCTGTTTCGGTATCAAAAGAGAATTTTTGGACTTTTAAAAACTGTTTAAAATCCGCATAATCTGCATCCGAAAAAACGGGAATTTTATCACCTAAACTTGGATTTTTATAATAATAACTTGTGGCATAATTAAAAATTCCGTCGTTTTTTACCAAAGCATTAGCAATTGGACTCAGTTTTGTTTCGTCGAGTTCTATATCCGGTTGAATTCCGCCGCCATCATAAACAGTTCTTCCTTTTCGGGTTTTGAAAGCATTATAATTTTTCTCTTCTGTTTTTATGGCCATTCCGTTTTTGTCTTTATGAGCATAATCTAATGCTTGAATACATCTGCCGGAAGGCGTATAATAACGGGAAATTGTCACTTTTAGTTGTGTTCCATAAGTTAAATCTACCGGTCTTTGCACCAATCCTTTTCCAAAACTACGGCTTCCAATGACTACGGCACGATCCAAATCCTGCAAAGCTCCCGAAACAATTTCGGAGGCCGAAGCGCTTCTTCCGTTAACCAGAATAACTAACGGAATCTCGGTATCTATAGGTTCTCGGGTAGTTTTATACGTATTATTATGTTTTTCGATTTTTGATTTTGTGGTTACGATGATTTCGTTTTTTGGAACAAATAAATTACAAATAGCCACCGCTTCGTTCAAAAGTCCGCCAGGATTATCTCTGACATCTAAAATGATGCGCTCCGCACCTTCACGTTTTAATTGTTCCAGCGCTTCTTTGGTTTCTAATGAAGCTTTCTTACTGAAATGGGACAAAACGATATATCCTGTTTTAGCGTCGATTTTTGCAAAAAACGGAACCGATTTTATTTCAACCTCATCCAGAATAATTTGTGTAGTGTTTGTTTTCCCTTGACGGATGTATTTCACATCTATTTTAGTGTTCTTTCCTCCTTTAAATAATTGGGAAGATTCGTCTTTAAAATCCGATACCATAATATCACCAATTTGAATAATTTCGTCTCCGGCTTTTAATCCGGCCTTATCTGCAGGGAAATTTTTATACGGTTCTTTGACTATAAGTTTCGTTTCTGTTCGGG
This sequence comes from Flavobacterium lacustre, assembly GCF_027474525.2. Taxonomy (NCBI): domain Bacteria; kingdom Pseudomonadati; phylum Bacteroidota; class Flavobacteriia; order Flavobacteriales; family Flavobacteriaceae; genus Flavobacterium; species Flavobacterium lacustre. The sequence goes on along the minus strand of NZ_CP114882.2, from coordinate 1,151,363 downwards.
TAATTAAGGCACCGATCCCGGTATATTCACCGGTATTATTTATTTTAAATCGGACAACATCCTGCTCATTAAAATAAACGGTATACGGATCTAAACTGGTCAACATTCCTTTTATCGCCTTGTCCATCAAGTCGCCTGGATTGGTCTCGTCAACGTAATTCTTATTCAATTCTTTAAACAACGTGGTGAAAATTTCTACTTGTTTGGCGATTTCAAAAAAGTCATCTTTGAAACTGGTACCAATAAAAAGAAATAGAGCAGCGACAACAGGAATTATAATTTTTTTTTGAAACAGGGCCATGTGTTTATTATCTTAATTTCAGACTACTAAATTAAGAATAAATCATCAATAATAGCTGACGCCAAATGCTAAACTCTTTATAAAGCGTGTTTCATAAAAAGAAACGCTTTATTTTGTCTCGACAATCGTTTGGGTTTGGGCTACAAATTTTTCAAACAATTGAATCGTTTTTGTATTGATTTCTTCGTAGGACAATCGGTCTTTACTTTGGTAAAAAAGCATAAAAGCATACGGTTTGTCTAAATTATCTACCAATAAATGTTTGTTCAGGCGATAGGTTTCGCGCAATACTCTTTTGAAATAATTTCGGTCAACCGCTTTTTTAAAATATTTTTTTGAAACTGAAACTCCTATTTTAATCTTTTGCTCATCGCCCAAAGCTCCTGAATAATACACCAAACGCAATGGATATTTAGACACGGATTTCCCCTCAGAAAATAATAATCCGATGGTTATTTTACTTTTTAGCTTCTCGTTTTTTGGATAGGTAAAATTCATTTTTGGTAAAAAAAGACAACAATTTTAGTCGACAAAGGTACAATTAAACCCTAAACCTACTTATTGTTTATGATTTAAATATAGCTACAAATATATTTCTTACTTTTGCAGCTAATTTTTAACGCATGCAAAAACTAATATCGTATCCCATATCTGTAATTTATTATTTGTGTTTCGGTCTTACATTGGTTATTTTTCATCCAATTCAGTGGATTTGTTTGAACGTTTTTGGCTACCAAGCCCACAAAAAAAGCGTTGATTATCTGAACCTGTTTTTAGTACTGTGTACGAGACTTTTAGGAACAAGATACAAATTTGAAAATGTAGAAAACATTCCAAAAAATGTTCCTCTAATATTTGTATCTAATCATCAAAGTATGTATGATATCATTGCGATGATTTGGTTTTTGAGACGTTTTCATTGCAAATTTGTAAGTAAGAAAGAATTAGGCAGCGGTATTCCAAGTGTTTCGTATAATTTGCGCCACGGAGGTTCCGTTCTTATTGACAGAAAAGATCCCAAACAAGCCATTCCGGCAATAAAAGGATTGTCAGAATATATCGAGAAATACAAGCGAACTGCTGTTATTTTTCCGGAAGGAACACGAAGTAAGACCGGTAAACCAAAAGAGTTTGCCCAAAGTGGATTGAAAATATTATGCAAATACGCCCCTTCGGCTTATGTCGTGCCAATTAGCATTAATAATTCTTGGAAAATGGTAAAATTTGGTTTTTTTCCGCTTGGTTTAGGAAATCGCCTTACCTTTACAGTCCATAAACCATTAGCAGTAAGCGAATTTGATTTTGCTGAATTAATGGCTAAAACAGAAAGTGAAGTAGTAAAAGGAATAAAATTTTAATTTAATATATAATGTCTATAAAAAACATTCGATTAGAAGTAATGCAGTTTTTGGAAAAAAACGTTGACAGTTTTGTCGATCAGTATCTAATCCCAGTAGAAAAAATATGGCAGCCCTCCGATTTTTTACCCAATTCAGAAAGTGATACTTTTTTTGAAGAAGTAAAAGAATTGAGAGAAATTGCCAAAGATTTACCTTATGATTTTTGGGTTGCCATGGTTGGCGATACCATTACTGAGGAAGCTTTGCCAACATACGAATCTTGGTTGATGGAAGTAGAAGGAATAGACAATCTGGAACGAAATGGCTGGTCTAAATGGATTCGCCAATGGACAGGTGAAGAAAATCGCCACGGTGATTTACTGAACAAATACTTATATCTTTCCGGTCGTGTCAACATGCGCGAGGTAGAAATAACAACACAACATCTTATCAATGATGGTTTTGATATTGGGACAGGAAGAGATCCGTATAAAAACTTTGTGTACACCAGTTTTCAGGAATTAGCGACGTATGTTTCTCACAACAGAGTTTCGCAACTAGCCAAAAACTATGGTGATAAAAAATTATCTAAAATGTGTAAAATGATTGCTGGCGACGAAATGCGTCATCATCATGCTTACAGCGAATTTGTGAATAGAATTTTTCAGGTAGATCCAAGCGAAATGATGCTTGCTTTTCAATATATGATGAAGCAAAAAATTGTTATGCCGGCTCATTTCTTGAGAGAATCAGGACAAAAAATAGGGACTGCTTTCGAAAATTTTTCAGATTCAGCACAACGAATTGGGGTTTATACCGCAAATGATTATGTTGACATCATGCAAAAACTAATCGAAAAATGGGAAATTGACAAAATATCCGGTCTGACTGATGAAGCCGAAAAAGCCCGTGATTATTTGATGAAATTACCTGGCAGAATGGCTAAAATTTCTGAACGATTAGTAATTCCTCAAGAATCTTATATTTTCAAATGGGTAGAACCCGCTAGATTGTAAATTTCAGATTTTTAAAATCACATTAAAAAGCTGCTTTTTGAGGTTTATAAACTTTGAAAAACAGCTTTTTTTATAAACATCCCCCATTTATGAGTACATCTGATTTGATAAGTAAGACAATTCTTTTTGTTAAACAAAATTTAGAAAATGCCGAAGGCGGACACGACTGGTTTCACATACAACGCGTGTATAAAAATGCGTTATTGATTGCCCAAGAAGAAACTTGTGACATAAGAATTGTTCAGTTGGGTGCTTTACTTCACGATATTGCCGATAGTAAATTTCACGGTGGTGACGAAACGATTGGTCCAAAAATAGCACGCGAATTCTTAGAATCCGAAAATGTAAATCAAGAAACAATCAGTCATGTAATCAATATTATCGAAAATATTTCTTTCAAAGGCGGAAATTTCGACAAAAAATTCTCTTCCATTGAATTGGATATTGTTCAGGATGCAGATCGTTTAGATGCCATTGGCGCCATCGGAATTGCACGTACATTTAATTATGGCGGCTTCAAAAACAGACCTCTATACAACCCTGCAATTCCTCCGAATTCAAAAATGACTAAGGAAGAATACAAAAATAATGAAGCCCCGACTATCAATCATTTCTACGAAAAATTGTTACTCCTAAAAGACAAAATGAATACCGAAACCGGGAAACAAATTGCCCATCAAAGACACCATTATATGGAAGGTTTTTTAGCGCAATTTTACGCAGAATGGGAAGGAAATAAGTAATTATCAGTGTTCCTTTTTTTAGTGTTGAGTCTAAAAAAAGGAACACTAATTGTATTTTTCAACTCCTTTTTAAAGTCCTTTCTCTTTCATTTCAATAATTACATCGGATGCATTTTTGAAAGTAGGTGCTTGTTCTATAATAGTTCCCACTCTTTTCTTGTTGAGTTTAAAAGTTACATCGTTTTCTGTGGTAAACAACAAAGCAGTCAAAAACGGGTTGTTCATATAAGGAGCCAATATGAAAAAAGCTTCGTCCAGGCTATGAAAACTTTCAATTTCTTCGGTTTTATAACGTGCGGTAAGCGAAAGACTGAAAACATCATTTTCTAATAAAACCGGACGGACATAAATATTTTTTAGTTCGGTATCACCAATGGTTTTGGCCAAAGTTAACTTGGCATACGTATGGTTTTCGATACTTTCTTTTACTTTTTCCCAAAATTGAGCAAATACAGGCTGGAAGGACATAATTATAATTTAATCGTTGAATTAGTTTAAAAAATGAAATCTGTAATCCGAAACAGAAAACTATTTTCCGGTAAAATTAGCTTTTCTTTTTTCTAAAAATGCCGTAGTTCCTTCTTTAAAATCTTCGGTACCAAAACATTTTCCAAACGCTTTAATTTCAGTTTCAAAGCCATTTTTACCTTCTTTGAAATTTGCGTTAATCGCTTTTATAGCTTTGCCAATAGCAAAAGGAGAATTCTTCATTATTTTATGAGCGATGCTGTTACAAAAAGCCAAAAGTTCTTCTTGAGGAACAACATGATTAACCAAACCAATCCTATAAGCATCTTGTGCGGTTATCATTGCTGCGGTCATAATCATTTCCATCGCACGACCTTTCCCAACCAGTTGAGGCAAACGTTGTGTTCCTCCATAACCAGGAATTAAACCAAGAGAAACTTCCGGCAATCCCATTTTAGCATTTTCGGAAGCGACTCTGAAATGGCAAGCCATGGCTAATTCTAATCCGCCACCCAATGCAAAACCATTTATAGCAGCAATTACAGGTTTTTTTAAATTTTCTATAAAATCAAATAATTTTTCATGTCCTTCAGCCGCCAATTCCGTTCCTTTTTCGATAGAAAAATTGGAGAATTCAGCAATATCAGCACCAGCTACAAACGCTTTTTCGCCACTACCAGTCAAAATAATAACAGCAACTTCTTTATTTTTAGCCAAAGTCTTAAACGCTTTATGCAAATCAGCAATCGTGTCTTTATTCAACGCATTGAGTTTCGTAGGACGATTTACAGTAATTGTAGCGGTATTATTTTCTATTGAAATTAAAATATTCTCGTAGTTCATAATGCTGATTTTAAGAGTTAATTATCGGAAGTGAAACCGTAAAAGTGGTTCCTTTACCAAATTCTGTATCAAAGGTAATCGTTCCTTTATAATTTTCGATAATGTTTTTGATGATTCCAAGTCCCAATCCCATTCCGCTGCTTTTAGTGGTAAACTTCGGTTCAAATATGCGATTAATATCTTTGGGCTGGATTCCGATTCCGTTGTCTTTTACGATAATCAAAACGTTATCAGAAACTTTTTTTACCTTCACAGAAATAGCTTTATTTTCCTGCTGTTCTGGAATGGATTGAATGGCGTTTTTAACCAGATTGGTAATAATTCGGATGAGTTGTGTCCGGTCTATTTTCGAAATGATTTCGGGCGCATCTTTTTCAAAAACAATATACTCTTCATTAAAAATATCCATGGCCAGTTCCACTACTTCCACCACATTCAAGGTTTCGTTTTGCTGCGCAGGCATCGAAGCAAAATTAGAAAATGCCGAAGCAACCGCATTCATGGTATCAATTTGTTGAATCAGGGTTTCGGAATAATCTTTCATTTTTTGCTTTACATCTGCGTCATTGGGATCAAATTTTCTTTGAAAACTTTGTACCGTCAATCGCATGGGCGTCAACGGATTTTTGATTTCATGGGCAACTTGTTTAGCCATTTCGCGCCAAGCCTCTTCACGTTCGCCTTGCGCTAATTTTATCGCACTAATTTCGAGTTCATCAACCATTGCATTGTATGCTTTTATCAGTAAATTGATTTCTTTACTACTGGCTTCCAACATTATTTTTTCATTTTTTTGATTCAAGCTGGTTTCGCTTAATTTATCCGAAATTGTTTTTAACGATTTAGTGATGTATGTCGAAAGGAAATAGGCCAGGGCAAAAGCCACAATCAGCATAAAAGAATAGACTTGACCCAAGCGAATCAAGAAACTGTTTAATTCATTTTCATAGAAACCATCATCTTCTAAATACGGTAAATTCAAAATTCCGAGCGGTTTAAATTTGTCATCTTTGATCTGGCTGTACGAAGAACGGTTTTTTACGCCGTCGATAGTTTTGATGTCTACATATCTCTTTTCGATAGAAGAACGCACTAATTTCAAGATATATTTAGGAACCGGAGGCGAAACTTTATCTACGGAGAAAGATTCTTTGGATGATTTTAAAAGCTTTCCTTCCAGACTGTAAATGTTGATTTCAATAGAATGAATTTGAGCTAATTCATGTATTTTATCTTTAAAAATTAAGCTTAAATTTTCGGTGGTCAAAGGATATGTTGTCGTAGAAAGCACATAATTTATGTGTTCTTTAATAGCGTTTTCTTTTCGTTCTAAGCGTTCTTGATGGTATTCTTTGGCTTCATTTTTAAACTGAATAATAGAAATAGACGCCAGCAATATCGAAGCCATAACAATCAATACGATCATCGAAAGAAAAATCCGAATTCGCAAAGACAGCATCGATATTTTAAAGCTTTTGAACATGATTATGACTGATTTCTTTCTCTGATTCTTTTGTAAAATCTAAACCCGAGCATTATCAAAACAGAGAATAAAATGATTCCGATTACACCGTAAATCCAGTTCACGGCATTTTTTAATATCACTAAAAAAACAACTGCAAAAAGAATTATAGTAGCTCCTTCGTTCCATAACCGCATGAAATTTGTGGTATATCTCACGTCATCGTTTTGTAATTGTTTGAATATTTGATGGCATTTTAAATGATATAAATACAACGCAAATACGAAGCCAAGTTTTACATGCATCCAAGGCATTTGAAGCCAAGCCTTTCCTAAATCGGTAAAAAACAACATCCAAAACGCAAAAATACTAGTCAAAATTGCTGATGGCCATGTGATAATATACCACAAACGATAAGTCATTATGTTGTATTGTTTGCGCAAAATTTCTTTTTCAGGAGATGGTTTTTGTGCAGCTTCAATTTGGTACACAAATAAACGAACAATGTAAAAAAGTCCGGCAAACCAAGTAACTACAAAGATAAGATGAAGGGATTTGAGGTAATTATAATAGTCCATTTATTAAATCAATTAATATAGGTTTGAATACTTTCGATTTTTTAAAATCATACTTAAAAGTAGAGAAAGACAATATTCTATTTTGCCCATTCCGTAATCCAATTACTTACCGTTTTACACCAATCATCACTGTCGTTCAAACATGGAATCGCTTTAAAATTTTCACCGCCGTGTGCCTTAAATTCGTGGTTCGCTTCCATAGCAATTTCTTCCAAAGTCTCTAAACAATCCGAAACAAAAGCAGGAGTTACTACCGCTAGATTTTTAATGCCTTTCTCTGGCATTTTGTTCACTTCAACATCCGTGTAAGGCGTCAACCATTTGTCACCGGCCAATCGGGATTGAAAAGTCTGGCTGTATTTTCCTTCTGGAATTCCCAATAATTTGACCACTTGTTTGGTCGTTTCGTAACACTGGTGACGGTAACAAAATTCATGTGCCGGCGAAGGCGTGTTGCAACAAGAACCGTCAATTTTGCAATGTGATTTGGTAATATCTGTTTTGCGAATGTGTCGCTCCGGAATTCCGTGGTAAGAGAATAACAAATGGTCGTATTCAAAACCAGCTAAATGGCCTTTGATAGAATCTGCTAAATTCTTGATATAATCCGGTTTGTTATAAAATGCAGGTACAATCGTAAATTTCATTTCTGGAAAATGTTTTTTGCGCAAGTCTTCTGCCAGTTCCAAAATAGTTGTTGTAGAAGCCATAGCGTGTTGCGGATACAACGGAAAAAGCATCACCTCAGTTACTCCTTTATCCTGCAATTCCTTTAAACCCGCCATCATCGAAGGATTTCCGTAACGCATAGCCAATGCAACCGGAACATCAACTAATTGCTTTACTTTTTCGTGCATTCTTTTCGAAATCACTACAAGAGGTGAACCTTCGTCCCACCATATTTTGGCATAAGCCGCAGCTGATTTTTTGGGTCTGGTTTGCAAAATAATTCCACGAACCAATAATGCTCTTAACAAAAACGGAACGTCAATAACGTATTTGTCCATTAAAAATTCATCTAAATATGGTTTTACATCTTTGGGAGTTGGACTTTCCGGGGAACCTAAATTGACTAATAATACGCCTTTCATTTGTTTTTATTTTTGGATAAAAGTAAATAAACTTACTTTTTGTTAAAAGTTGATGAACTATTTTTTATTTATTGTTTGATATAGTAAATTGATACGATTAGGTGTTCGGGTTAATCGACATTAAATATTTTTTGGGTGTTGTAGCAAATTTCTTTTTGAATGCCGCTATAAAATGACTTCCGGTACTGTAGCCAATTTTCAAACCTACTTCGTTTACATTATATGAACCGCTGTCTAATAATTTACGGGCAAAATCCATTTTGTAATCAAAAAGAAAACCGTAAACCGTATCACCATAAATTTGTTTGAAACCCATTTTCAGTTTCTTTAAATTCAGTCCAATTTCATCTGCTAATTCTTGTAATCCGGGTGGTTCAGCCATATTGGCGATAATAATTTCTTTCGCTTTTTTAATTTTCAATACATTATCCTCATCAATCAAAAACGGACATTGTTCCGCATTTGGATCTTCGGTTTTATTGAAATACAAACTCAATAATTCATAACCTTTTCCTCTGTAATATAAATTTTTAATGGACGGATGCAAGCTGTAATGAAACAACTGACTAAGCACAATTGCCATCGAAGGACTGATATTTCCTTCGTTATAATATTTCTTATCTTTATTATCTGCACTCAAAAAAGTGATATAATTCGCCTCGGTAGAGAACAAAGCATGAAATTTTTTGATAGAAACAATCACTGATATTACCCAGGAATTAGGAGCCAATTCTAAATTTAAAGGCAATTCTTTTTGAGGATTATACAACAGTAATGACTTTTCCTCTTTCAGTTCTAAAGCATAATTTCCTTGATTGAATATAAATTTTGCATTGCCTTTAAGTCCAAAATGAAATTGAATCAATCCACTGCTAACCTCGTGTTGCGCATGAAAAGGAACAAGACCATCATTCTGAAAACGAATAAGCGTAAAATCATCTTCAATTTTTATAATCTCCTGTGAACCCATAGCGATATTTTTTTATTTAAAAAATGATATTTGACAATTGCTTTTATTTAGAACGGCTCTAAATAAAAGAATTCAAACACCCTGATTTCACTACAAAAATAAGTGTTTTTACAATTAAATGACGATTTAAATACAAAAAAACACAGAGCGACACAAAAAGAACTTTGAGCGTTACTTTTATCAAGACTATAGTTATAGTTTTGTTTCACTTTTAGTCAAAGTGTACTTATGGAAAATAATCACGGGGCAAAACATCACTATTTCTACTCAGTTGGATTGAGCTATAAAAAGGCCGATGCCGAAATAAGAGGTAAATTTAGTTTAGACGCTTTAGCCAAAACGCGTTTACTAGAACAGGCCAAAAAGGAAGGAATACCTAGTCTGATTGTGACTTCTACTTGTAATCGTACAGAAATATACGGCTATGCCGAACATCCGTTTCAGTTAATCAAATTGCTTTGTGAGAACAGCCATGGAACCGTGGAAGAATTCCAAAAAGTAGCTTATGTTTTTAAAAATCAGGACGCTATAAATCATATTTTTCGGGTTGGAACAGGTTTAGACAGTCAAATTCTAGGTGATTTTGAAATCATCAGCCAGCTTAAAAATGGCTTTGCCGAATCGAAATCACTGGGTTTAATAAATACTTTTTTAGACCGATTAATCAATTCTGTCATCCAAGCGAGCAAAAAAATTAAAAACGAAACCGAAATAAGTTCAGGTGCAACCTCCGTATCTTTTGCTTCGGTACAGTATATTATTAAAAACGTTGAAAATATTGGATCCAAAAATATTTTACTTTTCGGAACCGGAAAAATAGGTCGAAATACCTGTGAGAATTTAGTAAAACATACTAAAAACGAACACATCACTTTAATTAACAGAACCAAAGACAAAGCGGAGAAATTAGCTGGAAAATTGAATCTGATTGTTAAAGATTATTCCGAATTGCATCTCGAATTACAAAAAGCAGATGTAGTTGTAGTAGCAACCGGCGCTCAAAACCCTACGGTTGACAAAGCGATTTTGAATCTAAAAAAACCAATGTTAATTTTAGATTTGTCTATTCCAAAAAATGTTCATGAAAATGTTAAAGATTTGGAAGGAGTAACACTGATTCACTTGGATCATTTATCTCAGATTACGGACGAAACTTTAGAAAACAGAAAAAAACATATTCCTGCTGCTGAAGCAATTATTGAAGAAATCAAAGAAGAATTTTTGGTATGGACCAAATCAAGAAAATTTGCGCCAACCATTCATGCTTTAAAACAAAAACTGAACGCGATTAAAGATTCAGAATTGAATTTTCAAAGCAAAAAAATTGTTGATTTTAATGAAGAGCAAGCCGAAATTATCAGCAACAGAATTATCCAAAAAATAACCACGCACTTTGCGAATCATCTCAAAGATGACAACACCATGGTCGACGAAAGTATCGAATGGATTGAAAAAGTGTTCCAAATTCAAGCGACTGCAAAATAATGACAAAAACAATACGTATAGGAACTCGCGATAGTGAACTCGCGCTTTGGCAAGCTCATACCGTAGAAAAAAAACTAAATGATTTAGGATATAAAACCCAAATTATAGCCGTAAAATCACAAGGAGATCTTCTTCTTGACAAACCCCTTTACGAATTAGGAATCACTGGAATTTTTACAAAAACACTTGATATTGCTATGATCAACGGTCAAGTTGATATTGCCGTGCATTCGATGAAGGACGTTCCTACCGCTTTGCCAATTGGCATTGTTCAGGCTGCAGTTCTTAAAAGAGCTAATACTTTAGACATTTTAGTCCACAAAGGAAACCTTGATTTTCTTACCGGAAAAGGTACAATTGCCACCGGAAGCTTACGCCGTCAAGCGCAATGGTGGAACAAATATCCCAATCATACCGTAGTAGATTTGCGTGGAAACGTAAACACCAGAATGAAAAAATTGCAGGAAAACGATTGGAACGGTGCTGTTTTTGCAGCAGCTGGATTAGAAAGAATCAATTTGAAACCGGAGAATTTCATCAACTTAGATTGGATGATTCCAGCACCGGCTCAAGGAGCAATGCTTGTGGTTGCTATGGCAAATGATGAGTTTTCCAGACAAGCGCTAAACGAACTCAATGACATTGATACCGAAATTTGTACGCACATCGAAAGACAGTTTTTAAAGACACTCGAAGGTGGTTGTACGGCGCCAATTGGCGCTTTGGCAACTTTTGTTGAAGATGATATTTTGTTTAAAGGCGTTCTTTTTTCTATTGATGGGAAACAAAAAATCGAAATCGAAAAAACCGTTCCAATGCAAGACTGGAAGAAATTAGGTTTTTATTGTGCCAAAGAAATTCTAGAAAACGGCGGAACAACACTAATGAAATCTATTAAAGAAACATTGAAGAAATAATGAGCCAAACCAGTATTTTATCCACCAAAACATTGTCGGCAGAACAAAGGAAAGTATTTCTTGACGCTAATTTTGATCTTTTAGAACAAGATTTCATCGAAATTAAAAATAATCTTTTCGAGCTCAATACCATCAACAACAACTTAATTTTTAGCAGTCAAAATGCTGTTTTAAGTTTGATAGAACAAAACGGTTGGGAAGTTTTAAAGACTAAACCGGTTTTTTGCGTAGGCATTAAAACCAAGGAATTGCTTGAATTGCATGGTTTTAAAGTTGATGTTTACATGGATTACGCCTCTGAATTAGCCGAAATAATCACCCTAATTTACAATAAGGAAAGTTATACTTTTTTGAGCGGAAATTTGCGCAAAGAGACTTTACCTAAAGCATTAAAAAGTACAGGAATAACTTTTAACGAAATTGAAGTTTATCAAACAACTCTTGCGCCTTTTAAAATATCAGACCAAGAAAATTTTGACGGAATTCTATTTTTTAGCCCATCTGGCGTTGAAAGTTATTTGACAAATAATAAAATCAAGAATGAAGTTTGCTTTTGCATAGGCACCACTACAGCATCAGCATTAGAAACAAAAAAAATTAAAAACATAGTAATTGCCGAAACGCCAACTATCGAAGAGGTGATTTTGGAAGTTATTGAATATTATAAAACGGAAAGCATCTAGCTACCTGCTTAAATTTAAACACATGATTAAGAACGACCTATTTTTACGCGCCTTAAAAGGAGAAACAGTACAACGTCCGCCAGTTTGGATGATGCGTCAAGCCGGAAGATATTTACCGGAATTCATCGCTTTACGTGATAAATATGATTTTTTCACCCGTTGTCAAACTCCGGAATTAGCTGCCGAAATCACGGTTCAACCCATTCGCAGAATAGCGCCGGATGCAGCAATTTTATTCTCAGATATTTTGGTAGTACCACAAGCTATGGGAATCGAAGTCTTGATGAAAGAAAGTTTTGGTCCGTTTTTACCCAATCCAATTCGTACGATTCAGGATGTCGAAAAAGTAATCGTTCCAGATGTAAATGAAACATTAGGATACGTTTTTGACGCTATCAAGTTGACCAAAGAAATGTTGAATGACGAAGTACCATTAATTGGTTTCGCTGGTTCACCTTGGACGATTTTCTGTTACGCTGTGGAAGGAAAAGGGTCTAAAAGTTTTGATATGGCCAAAGGATTTTGTTTCCAATATCCGGAAGCAGCACATGTTTTATTGCAAAAAATTACGGATACCACTATTTTATATTTAAAAGAAAAAGTAAAAGCGGGAGTAAATGCCGTTCAAATTTTTGACTCTTGGGGCGGAATGCTTTCTCCGGTTGATTATCAGGAATTCTCTTGGAAATACATCAACCAAATCGTAGAAGCTTTGGCAGATGATGCTCCGGTTATTGTTTTCGGAAAAGGATGTTGGTTTGCGCTTGGCGAAATGGGAAAAAGTAAGGCTTCTGCTTTAGGAGTTGACTGGACTTGTTCTCCACGAAATGCCAGATACTTGTCTGGTGGAAACATCACGTTACAGGGAAATTTTGATCCTAGTCGTTTGCTTTCTCCGATTCCGGTAATTAAGAAAATGGTTCATGAAATGATTGACGAATTCGGAAAAGACAAATACATCGTGAATTTAGGTCACGGAATTTTACCAAATATTCCTGTGGATCACGCAAAAGCATTTATTGATGCGGTGAAAGAATACAATCAATAATTAGATTTAAAAATGCTAAACAAAGGATTACGAGATCAGGAAAGCATCCGAATAGACAACATTCTAAAGGTGTTGCATTCACTGACTTTCGCTCCTAAGTTTTGGAATTTAGAAGACCTCCTGTATCTCGAAAATGAATTAAAAGATTTGGGAATGAATGTCGAAAGTCTTCGTGATTTCGACGAAAAAGAATTGATTACCCACTTGGAACGTCTTCATTTTGATTGGAATCATTTCGAATTATTTGCCGATTTTTTGTTGGCATTTTCGAAAGAAAGTCAATTTGATTTTCAAGAAAAAGCAATTGCCATTTACGATTATGTTCAACAAGAAAGCAAGATTTTTTCGTTTGAAATATTTAAAAAATTAGCTGCTGCAAAAGCAAATTTATAATGAAAGAACAATTTTACAGCTACATACAAAACCTTCAAGACCAAATCTGTGCAGGATTAGAAGCGTCTGATGGTCAAGCCAAATTCCGTGAGGATATTTGGAAACGTCCGGAAGGCGGAGGCGGAAGAACACGCGTAATTGAAAACGGAGTAGTTTTCGAAAAAGGCGGTGTCAATATTTCGGCCGTTCACGGGAAATTACCGGAAGCTATGCAAAAGATGTTCAATGTAGGCGAAGCTGATTTTTTTGCCTGTGGATTGAGTTTGGTTTTGCATCCAAAAAATCCAATGACACCAACCGTTCACGCGAATTGGCGTTATTTCGAAATGTACGATGACAACGGAAATGTAATCCAGCAATGGTTTGGCGGTGGACAAGATTTGACACCTTATTATCTGTTTGAAGAAGATGCAATTCATTTTCATCAAACCTGTAAAACCGCTTGTGACAGACACAATCCGGAGTTTTATCCAAAATACAAAAAACAATGTGATGCCTATTTTTGGAATGCGCATCGCAATGAAGCCCGTGGAATTGGCGGATTATTTTTTGATTATTGCAAAGCAACAGATGCGATGTCAATGCAAGATTGGTACAACTTTGTAACCGAAGTTGGCAATAGTTTCCTTCAAGCGTATGTTCCAATTGTAGAAAAAAGAAAAAATTTACCGTATTCTCCAGAACAAAGAACCTGGCAGGAAATCCGTCGTGGTCGTTATGTGGAATTTAATTTGGTACACGACAAAGGCACTTTATTTGGTCTAAAAACCAACGGAAGAATCGAAAGTATTTTGATGAGTTTACCGCCACATGTGCAATGGGTGTACGACCATCATGCAGAAGTTGGAAGCGAGGAAGAAAAATTAATAAACGTACTAGAAAACCCAAGAAATTGGATTTAAATAGTTTAACCATTAAGAAATTAAGTTTAAAACCTTAATAAATCTTAATTTCTTAATGGTTCAAAAAATAAATTAAAGTTCAACTTTAAACGAAAACATATGTTCCCATTACACAGAGGCAGAAGATTAAGAACAAACGAATCCATCCGAAGTTTAGTTCGTGAAACGACATTAAGTCCAAGTGATTTCATGTTTCCCATGTTTATTGCTGAAGGCGAAAATTATCAAGCGGAAATTGCTTCAATGCCAGGAATATTTCGTCGTTCGATCGATTTAACCGTAAAAGAAATTCAAGAATTATTTGCTTTAGGCATTCGTGCGGTGAATATTTACGTGAAAGTCAGCGAAAATCTGAAAGATAATACCGGGAAAGAAGCATGGAATCCAGACGGATTAATGCAAAACGCCATTCGTTCTATAAAAGCCGCTTGTCCGGAAATGATTGTTATGCCTGATGTGGCTTTAGACCCGTATTCTATTTATGGTCATGACGGAATCATTGAAAAAGGAGATGTTGCAAATGACCCAACAAATGATGCTTTGGTAAAAATGGCTGTTTCTCACGCTCAGGCTGGAGCCGATTTTGTAGCGCCTTCAGATATGATGGACGGACGCGTATTGCGTTTGCGCCAAGGATTGGATGCGGCAGGATTTGAAAATGTTGGAATCATGAGCTATTCCGCTAAGTACGCTTCCGCATTTTACGGACCGTTCCGTGATGCATTAGACAGCGCACCGGTAGATTCTACAGAAATTCCAAAAGACAAAAAAACCTACCAAATGGATTATGCCAATCGTATTGAAGCCATCAAAGAAGCATTATGGGATGTTGAAGAAGGGGCTGATATGGTTATGGTAAAACCTGGAATTGCGTATTTAGACATCGTTCGCGAGATTAAAAACGCGGTAAATGTACCTGTAACAGTATACCACGTTTCGGGTGAATATGCAATGATCAAAGCTGCTGCCGAAAGAGGTTGGTTAGACAATGACAAGATTATGATGGAACAATTAATGTGCATCAAACGTGCTGGAGCCAGTTTAATTTCGACTTATTTTGCTAAAGAAGCTGCGATACTTTTAAACAAATAATAACTAGTCTCATGAAAAAAATTGTATACGTATTATCCGTTTTAGCATTTATTTCCTGTAAAAAAGAAAGCGAAGAATCTTTTGGAAAACCAACCGAAACTTCAGAACCAACCGAAAAAACTACTGCCGAAATAAAAACTCCGGAAGCATTAGGAAAAGAAATTTTTGAAGGAAAAGGAACGTGCATTGCTTGTCACAAAACAGATGCAAAACTTATTGGCCCAAGCCTGCAAGATATTGCCAAAATCTACAAAGAGAAAAACGGAGATATGATTTCGTTCTTAAAAGGCGAAGGAGAAGCATTAGTCGATCCTACTCAATATGAAGTAATGAAAGCTAATTTTGCCATCACAAAAACGATGTCTGAGGAAGAATTGAAAGCTTTGGAAGCTTATGTTTACTCTAGTTTGAAATAACCTCTGCGTACATTTATTATTAAAACAAAAAAACCATTCGTTTATTCGAATGGTTTTTTGTTTTTACAAATTGATAATATTACCAAATTTTTACTCTTTTCTCTGGTGCAATGTACATTCCGTCACCTGATTTTATATCAAATGCATTATAGAAAGCATCAATGTTTTGCACCGGCACATAAGCACGATACATTCCCGGAGAATGTGGATCGGTTTTTACTTGATTTTTAATTGCTTCGTCACGCATTTTAGTTCTCCAAACGGTTGCCCAAGAAATAAAGAATCGCTGTTCTGGCGTATAACCATCTATTAATCCTGGATTTCCGTTTTCTTTTAAATACAATTGCAAACCGTCGTAAGCAGCATTAACACCACCTAAATCGCCAATATTTTCTCCAAGTGTAAATTTCCCGTCTACATGAATCCCCGGCAAAGGCTCTAATGCGCTGTATTGATTTGCAAGAGCTGTTCCAAGCACTGTAAATTGTTTTAAATCATCGGCAGTCCACCAATCTACCAAGTTTCCATCGGCATTGTAACGTGCTCCGGAATCATCAAATCCATGAGAAATTTCGTGACCAATTACGGCTCCGATTCCGCCATAATTTACAGCTTCGTCCGCATTATAATTGTAAAAAGGCGGTTGTAAAATTGCTGCCGGAAATACAATTTCGTTATACGAAGGATTGTAATAGGCATTCACCGTTTGTGGCGACATTCCCCATTCGGTTTTATCAACTGGTTTAGAAAGTTTGTCTAAATCTTCCTGGAATGTCCAACGGGAAAGGTTCTGCATGTTTTTGTAATAACTTCCTCCTTCTGACGGACTGGTGATTACTAAAGCAGAATAGTCTTTCCATTTATCAGGATAACCAATTTTAATGGTGATTTTATTTAATTTTTCAATCGCTTTTACTTTCGTTTCAGGCGACATCCAAGTCAGATTATTAATTCTGTTTTGATAGGCCAAAACTACATTTTTGATCATTTTTTCCGCTTTGGCTTTGGCTTCAGCCGGAAACATTTTTTCTACATATAATTTCCCTAAAGCTTCTCCGATAGTATTATTTACGGTTTGCAGCGCTTTATCTTCTCTGGGTCTTTGTTTAATGGCGCCAGTTAAAGTTTTACCGTAAAAATCAAAATTAGCGGCTTCGATATCCGTGGATAATTTTCCTGTGGATGCGTTTAACAAAGTCCAACGCATATAGGCTTTCCAATCGGCAACTTTATTTTCTGTAAAAATAGTTTGCAAAGCCTTCATGTATCGCGGTTGAGAAACAATAATTGTATCTAATTTTGGGAGCCCAATTCCGGAAAAATAAGCATTCCAATTAATCGCCGGCGTTATTTTTTGTAAATCGGCAACCGTCATTGGGTTGTATTGCAAACGGCTGTCTCTACTTTCCACACGGTCTAATCTTGGGTTAGAAAGTGCGGTTTCTAATGCTATTATTCTACTTGCATTTGCTTTTGCTACAGCTGGACTTTCGCCAATAAACCCTAACATTTTAGCGATATGAAGTTCATATTTAGCCTTCTTTTCTTTAGAATCTTTATCCTCTGAAGAATAATAATCTTTATCAGACAAACCCAATCTTCCAACGCCTAAATTCACAGCGTTTTTATCGCTGTTTTTATCATCGGCTCCAATGTACAGACCAAAAAATCCAATCCCGCCGATAGGTTCCATTTCTATCAAAAGTGATTGTACATCCTGAATGGTTTTTACCTTATCAATTTTGGCTAAATACGGTTTTAATGGCGCAATTCCTTCTTTATTTCTGGCAACCGTATCTAAAATCGATTTAAAAAGATTAACCGCTTTTCCTTGATCGGTATTCGATTTATAAACAGGATTATTTGCCGCTTCTTTCAAGATGGTTAACGCATCTTTATCGGTTTTTTTCAATAACTCATTAAAACTTCCCCAAGAAGTTCGATCATTTGGTATTTCCGTTTGATTCAACCAGGTTCCATTTACAAAACGGAAGAAATCAGTATTGGGCTTTACACTTTTATCCATAAATGTAACATTAATCCCCGGTTCTGTTGGTTTTACAACGGTTTGCGCCTGACTGTCCGACAACCAAACAATTGCAGGAATCACAAAAATAAAGCGTTTAGCAAATAATTTTTTCATTTTAATTAACGTTTTAGAGGTTATCACAAACTTATTAATAAAATATTTAATAAAACGCGAATTCAATGAGAATTACATTGCGTTAAATGTTCTGAAAATAAGAACTGCTTTTTGTATTTTTGCATCAAATTGTTTTTATGAAATCTATTTTTGTCAAATACCGAAAATTCTTTGCTGTTTTATTCGTGTTTTCGGTCATTACTATTTCCTTATTTTACTCGGCTTTAAAACCTGCAAAAACATTACCTATATATAATCCTTCCGATGTAAATCCGGAATTAGTGGATAGCACCGTACAATACATCAGTAAATACCATACCATTGCTGATTTTTCATTCGTGAATCAAAACGGGAAAACAATTACTCAAAAAGACTATGAAGGCAAAGTATATGTGGCTGATTTTTTCTTCACAACTTGCGGTTCTATTTGTCCAAAAATGACCACTAACCTTGCCGAAGTTCAAAAAGCAGTTCAAAACAATCCGAACGTAATGCTGCTTTCCCACACCGTTTTTCCTGAAATTGACAGTATTCCTGTTTTGAAAGCTTACGCCAAAAAACACGGCGTAATTGACAGCAAATGGAATTTAGTCACCGGAGATAAAAAAGAAATTTACACGATGGCGAGAAAATCCTATTTGGCCGTAAAACTCGGAAAACCTTCTGAATTGTATGATATGGTTCATACCGAAAATTTTGTTTTAGTAGATCAAAAAAGACGTGTTCGTGGTTTTTATGACGGAACCAAAAAAGAAGACATGAAACAATTGATCGAAGACATTAATTTTTTGTGTGCCGAATAACCCAATTTCCTGATTATTCTTTTCTTCCGTTTTACTTAAAATAGATACAAATGTGATAATTATCATTTGTGTTTGTATTATAATATGTATTTTTGCAATCTAAATTCAATCTAAATAAGGTTTGCGAACAACGATACATTCTCTCAAAAAAGGCGAAAAAGCCATCATCAAAGATTTTGATATCGATGCTATTCCATTAAAATTACTTGAAATGGGATGTTTGCCTGGCAATGAAGTCGAATTGCTTCAAGTAGCTCCTTTTGGAGATCCTTTGTATTTGAATATTAATGGCTCACATGTCGCCATTAGAATAGAAACCGCTTCACAAATTGAAGTTGAAAAAATTAAAAAATAACATACAATGAGCCTCAAAAATATTAATGTCGCTCTTATTGGCAACCCAAATGTTGGGAAAACCTCTGTTTTTAATCAATTGACGGGTTTGAACCAACAAGTGGGAAATTATCCTGGAATTACCGTTGAAAAAAAGATTGGTTTTTGCAGATTACCCAACAATATCAGAGCTAATATTCTTGATTTACCAGGCACTTACAGTTTGAATGCCAGCTCAATCGACGAAAGCGTTGTTATTGAACTTTTGCTGAATAAAAATGACCGTTTATATCCCGATGTAGCTCTTGTTGTTACAGATGTAGAAAATCTAAAACGTAATTTACTGCTTTTTACACAGATAAAAGATTTAGAAATCCCTACCATTTTGGTCATTAACATGGCCGACAGAATGAAGCACAAAGGAATTTCCTTAGACATTCCTTACCTTGAAGAACACCTAAAAACTAAGATTGCTCTAATCAGTTCCAGAAAAGGTTTTGGCATTGACGAATTGAGAAATTTAAT
The DNA here is from genome assembly GCF_027474525.2 of Flavobacterium lacustre. Classification (NCBI taxonomy): domain Bacteria; kingdom Pseudomonadati; phylum Bacteroidota; class Flavobacteriia; order Flavobacteriales; family Flavobacteriaceae; genus Flavobacterium; species Flavobacterium lacustre. The sequence goes on along the minus strand of NZ_CP114882.2, from coordinate 1,131,811 downwards.
TGTCAACTACAGGTCCATTTCCAGTGAACCTTGCTTGAATGCTTCAAGTATTGATCCCGAATATTTCAATACGTTGCGCAGTACTTTCCCAAATCAATTGCTTTATAAATTGTGGTTAGTAATTACTCAGGATGTGAATTTCTTGAATTTAGAACGAAATGAAATTCGGAATTCTTATACCAAATCACATTCTGATTTGAAACGGTTGCAACAAAAAGAAACCATAAAACGCTATCAATTCATCAATGATGTCCTAAAAGTTGGGCTTAAAATAGATGCGTCAATAGCCAAAGATTTCCGTAGTATTTTAGACAGAATCCTTACCCACAAAATTTGGGGTTATCTTATTTTCTTTTTCATCTTGTTTGGGATTTTTCAATCTATATTTGAATGGTCCAAAATTCCGATGGATTATATCGACACCGCTTTTGCTTCCTTAAGTGCGCTTGCCGGCGAAAAATTACCGGCTGGTGTTTTGAGTAATTTAATCTCACAAGGAATCATTCCCGGTATTGGAGGAATTTTGATTTTTATACCACAAATTGCCTTTTTGTTTATGTTTATCTCTATTCTGGAAGAAAGCGGATACATGAGTCGTGTGGTTTTCCTGATGGATAAAATCATGAGAAAATTTGGTTTATCAGGCAAAAGTGTTGTGCCGTTAATCTCCGGAACCGCTTGTGCAATTCCTGCAATTATGGCCACCCGAAACATCGAAAACTGGAAAGAACGACTCATCACCATACTCGTAACACCATTTACAACCTGCTCTGCCAGACTTCCGGTTTACGCCATTATTATTGCTCTTGTTATTCCGGACGAACGTATTTTTGGAATTATCAATATGCAAGGATTCACCCTGATGCTTTTGTATCTTTTGGGTTTTGGAATGGCTATTTTTTCGGCTTATATTTTAAATAAAATATTGAAAATAAAAGGAAAAACCTATTTCATCGTAGAAATGCCCAATTACAAATTACCCCTTTTCAAGAATGTGGGAATCAATGTGATTGAAAAAACCAAAGCTTTTATTTTTGGTGCCGGTAAAATAATTTTGGCCATATCTATCGTTTTATGGTTCTTGGCGTCCTACGGTCCGGGAAAACAATTTAAGAACGCAGAAGCTATAATTATAGAAAAGACAAAAGACAATCCGTTATCTGAAACAGCTTTGAACAATGCGATTGCTTCTCAAAAACTAGAAAATTCCTATATTGGTTTAATGGGAAAATCTATAGAGCCTGTGATTTCTCCTTTAGGCTACGACTGGAAAATTGGTATTGCGATTATCAGTTCATTTGCTGCCAGAGAAGTATTTGTAGGCACTTTGGCAACCATTTACAGCGTGGGCGATACGGATAATGAAGACACTATAAAAAACAAAATGCAAGCTGAAATCAACCCAAAAACGGGTGAAAAGATTTTCAATTTTGCCTCTGGAATTTCACTGCTTTTGTTTTATGCTTTTGCTATGCAATGTGCGAGTACACTCGCCATTACCAAGAAAGAAACCAATACCTGGAAATGGCCGTTGGGACAACTTATTTTTATGAGTGGATTGGCTTACGCAGTAGCCTTAATTGCGTATCAAATTCTAAAATAAAGTAGTATGATTCAAGAAATTATAGCCTTCGGAATATTAATATTTGCTGTCGCTTTTTTGATTAAAAAGTATTTTTGGAAGAAAAAATCAGACAAGAATTGTGGCGATGGCGATTGCGGTTGCAATTAAATCACCTTCACAAATAAATTACTTGCAATTTTATTAGAAACGGTCAAGTCTCGGCCATCTACTTTTATTTTTAGCGATAAATCGAATGTTTCTTTGGATATAAATTCAATTTTTGAGCCCAAAGCTATTTCTTGTTTGTCTAAATATTTCAAAAATTCTGAAGACGTATCTTTTACTCCAACACAAATTCCGGTTTGGTTTTGCATCAATTCCGAAAGCAATTGTTTATCGATTTTAATCATTTGACCATTTGCATCGGGAATGGGGTCGCCGTGTGGATCTTCGGTGGGATTTCCCAGAAAATCATCGAGTTTATTGATTAATTTTTCGGATTTAATGTGCTCTAATTGTTCGGCAATATCATGTACTTCGTCCCAGGAAAAGTCTAGTTTTTCGACCAAGAAAACTTCCCATAAACGGTGTTTTCTCACAATCATTTTGGCGGCAAGTTTTCCTTTATTAGTAAGGGAAACGCCTTGATATTTTTTATAATTAACGAACTCTTTTTCGGCTAATTTTTTGAGCATATCCGTTACGGAGGAAGCTTTGGTTTCCATCATTTCGGCAATCGCATTGGTGCTGACTTCCGTTTCGGAAACTGCGGTAAGATGGTATATGGATTTAAGATAATTTTCTTCTGAAAAAGTCATAGGATTTTGATTGAAAATTAGTGTTCTTGATTGCAGATTTCCTAGCCCCGATAGTAGTGAAAATCCTTATGGGCCGGGTTTTGGCCTGTAAGATTGTAACGGATAGCGGGATTAGCTCCTCTTCAAAAATTATGCTACGAATATTGTTTTAATTATTTACGATTACCAAAGGAATTGAAATTTTATGGCGCAACTTGTCGACTGTAGTGCCAAAAAGCAAATCTTTCATGCCGGTGTGGCCGTGTGTTCCCATTACTAAAATATCGAAATTACCTTTATTGACAATTTTTGGAATCACTTTATTTGGTTTTCCAAAACCCAATTGCGTTTTGACATGAAAGCCTTTTTCGCGGAACATTTGCTTGTATTCGAGCAATAATTTTTCGTCGATTGTGGTTTCATGGTCATCTACATTTTTTCCGTAAATCATGGCGCCTACGGTTTCTACCACGTGAATCAAGGTATATTTTGCATCTATTCCGCCCATGTTGAAGGCGTAATTAATGGCTTTTTCGTCAGCAAAAGAAAAATCTACTGAAACGGCAATATTCTTTTGGGAATGCGCTGCCGATTCTGAAAACTTCAAAACCATGTTGTGAGGCGAATGGTTGTGAATGTCTAATTTGGCTTTGGAAATAAACGGTTTAAAAACGATATAAAGCAACAAAATAAGGAAACCAAATGCCAAAGGAACTACGGTTAACCAAAGAATTATTGGGTTTTGAGACGTTTCTAACCATCCTGAAATTTCATCAAAAACTAATTTGGCGTTGAGCGAAACTATAATTGAAGCAATAATCCAAGCGGCAACCTGAGTGATTTTACTAATATGAAATCCTCTCATTTTAGATTTGTCACTCACAAAATGAATGAGTGGAATAATAGCAAATCCCAGTTGTAAACTCAAAATAACCTGACTTAAAATGAGTAGTTTTCCGGTTATACTTTCGCCATAAATCAAGATGACAATAACGGCGGGAACTATGGCAATTATTCTGGTAATTATTCTACGAACCCAAGGTTGAATGCGCAAATTAAGGTAGCCTTCCATGACAATTTGCCCAGCCAAAGTTCCTGTAATTGTTGAGCTTTGTCCTGCAGCAATTAAAGCTACAGCAAATAATATTGGCGCCCATTTTGTCCCTAAAAGTGGTGCCAAAAATTTATGTGCATCTTGTATTTCGGCGACTTCAAACATGCCGTTTTTATAGAATGTGGCTGCGGCCAAAATTAAAATAGCGGCATTTACAAAAAAAGCTAAATTGAGCGCAATGGCAGAATCTATGAAATTATATTTTATGGCCTGCTTGATTCCGGCGTGAGTTCGGGAGAATTTTCGGGTTTGTACCAAAGAAGAATGCAAGTATAAATTATGCGGCATCACTGTTGCTCCGATAATTCCTATGGCGATATAAAGTGCGGCTTCATTTGGCATCGATGGAATCAATCCATAAATTACCTTGCTCATCTCCGGCTCTGCAAAAATCATTTCGAAAATGAAAGAAAACCCAATAATAGCTACTAAAACGATAATAAAAGCTTCCATTTTTCGGATGCCTTTATTGATTAAAAAAAGCAATAAAAAAGTATCTAAAACGGTGATTAAAACCCCTTCAATAAGCGGAATGTCAAATAACAAATTTATCCCTATGGCCATTCCTAAAACCTCAGCCAAATCACAAGCTGCAATGGCAATTTCGGCAAGAAAATAAAGAATATAATTGATAAAAGGCGAATAAGTTTCCCGCGAAGCTTGCGCCAAATCCCTTTGGGTTACAATTCCCAGACGGGCGCTTAAACTTTGCAAAAGCAACGCCATTAGATTACTCATTAATAAAACCCAAAGTAATGCGTAACCAAATTGGCTTCCGCCAGCAATATCTGTTGCCCAATTTCCCGGATCCATATATCCGACACTTACCAAATATGCGGGACCAAAAAAGGCTAATATTTTCCTGAAAACGGTGGTTTTATTTTGTGTGGAAACCGATTGGTTTACCTCTTCGAGAGATTTGCTCATGACTGAAATTGAATTACTAACGCAAATATAAGATTAAAATTAGTTTTTACAAATTTAATTTTTAGATTTGTCTAAATTTAATTTAATGCAAAACTAAATGAAAAATAAATTTCTGTTTATTCCGTTTTTTTTACTGTTTGAAAATATATGTCAAGCACAAGAATTACCGTCCATTCAGACCGACAGACCCGATCAGACGGAATGCCCGTTTATAACTCCAAAAGGATATTTTCAGTTAGAAAACGGATTTTCTTATGAAGTAAAAACAAAAAATTCAAGTGAAATAACTGCACCAACAATTTTGACAAAATATGGAATTAACGATCATTTTGAATTTCGCTTGATTACAGAATATAGCATCGAGTCCGAAAATTCAAAAAACATTTCGGGAATAAGCCCAATGGCTATTGGCTTTAAAACCAAACTTTGGCAGGAAAAAGGAATCATCCCGACCACGTCATTAATAGGTCATTTACACTTTCCGAAAATAGCTTCTGCCGTATTAAAAACGAATTATTATGCCCCGGCATTCCGATTCACCATGCAACATACTTTAACCAAAAAACAAACTTTAAGTTATAATCTTGGTGCCGAATGGGACGGAATAACTGCTGAACCCGCATTTATTTACACTTTAACCACTGGGTATTCTTTCTCTGAAAAAATAAGTGGTTATGTTGAATTTTACGGTTTTATTCCTCAAATAAACAAACCGGATCATCGGTTTGATGCCGGACTGAATTATTTATTCAATCCAAATCATCAATTAGACCTTTCGGGAGGCTTTGGTTTATCGGCAACTTCCCCGGACTATTTTGTTTCTTTGGGCTATTCGTTTCGATTTAAAATCTAAATTGTTTATTTTTGAACATGATTTTAACACAAAAACAGGCTTTCGATTACATTTTCACCGGCACGGGATTATCCGCTTTGATGACCGTTTATAAAATGGTTTTATCCGGAAAATTTAACGACAAAACCATTTTGTTATTGGATGAAAACACCAAAAAATCCAATGACAGAACTTGGTGTTTTTGGAAAGAAACTGAAACGATTTGGGATGATGCAATTGCTAAAACGTGGGATTCTGCCTTATTTGCAAACCAAGATTTGAAACGAGATTTAAATTTAAATCCGTATCAATACAACATGATTCAGGGATTGGATTTTTACAATCAGGTTTTTGGTTTGCTTTCTAAACAAAAAAATATCACTTTCATAAATCAAAAAGCAGTAGCAATTGAGGAATCGAAAACCATAATTATAGTACAAACCGAAACCGAAACATTCACTTGCAACAAATTATTCAACAGCATTTACAATGCAATCAAAGTAGAAAACCAGACTAAATATCCCGTTTTACAACAGCATTTTATTGGTTGGTTTATCAAAAGTGAAGAAGCGGTTTTCAATCCCGAGCAGGCTACTTTCATGGATTTTTCGGTAGAACAGAAAGGAAATACGCGCTTTATGTACGTTTTACCAACATCAAAAACCGAAGCATTATTAGAATATACCTTGTTTTCTCATACACTTTTAGCCAAAGAGGAATATGAATCCGAAATCAAGAATTACATTCAAAAACTAGGGATTTCAAAATATGAAATCATCGAAAAAGAACAAGGCAGCATTCCGATGACCTGTTATCCATTTTGGAAAAATAATACAAAAAGTGTCTTAAATATTGGCACTTCGGGAGGTTGGACAAAAGCAAGCACCGGCTATACTTTCAAGAATTCAGACAAAAAATCTACCGAATTAGTTTCTTTCCTGCAAAGAGAAACCAACTTTACTCAATTTCATAAGAAGACTAAATTTTGGTTTTACGACCTCTTATTTTTAGGCGTTTTGGACCGAAATAATGAATTAGGAACTGTCATTTTCACTTCACTTTTCAAAGCTGGAAATCCGAGCTTAATTTTTAAATTCTTAGATGAAGACACTTCCTTTCGCGAGGACCTTCAAGTGATTTTAAAGTGTCCTAAATTACCTTTTATCAAAGCTGTTTTTCGTCAGATTTTTTTAAAATAAAAATAGTAATCAAACTATAACAAAACTTTATAGTTCGATTATACTTGTTGGTTTTAAACTTTGTAACTTTGCATTTCGAAAAGTTTAAACTTTAAATAAAAAAATATGTATCCAGAAGAAATGGTAAAACCGATGCGTGCTGAATTATCAGATGCAGGTTTTCAAGAATTACATACAGCTGAAGCAGTTGAAAACGCAATAAAATCTACAGGTACAACACTTGTAGTAGTAAATTCGGTTTGTGGTTGTGCAGCAAGAAATGCACGTCCGGGAGCAAAATTGAGCTTAGAAGGTGCTAAAAAACCAGATCATTTAATCACCGTTTTTGCAGGTGTAGATAAAGAAGCTGTAGATGCTGCAAGAGGATTTATGTTTCCTTTTCCTCCGTCATCACCAAGTATTGCTTTGTTCAAAGACGGCGAATTGGTTCACATGTTAGAGCGTCACCACATTGAAGGTCGCCCAGCTGAATTAATCGCTGAGAACTTACAAGATGCTTTCAACGAATACTGCTAGTTTTTAAACACTACAAATTCCTTAAAAAGATTTTTACCGCAAATTCACAAATTACTTTTATCAATTTGTGAATTTGCGGTTTATTTTTTTTTAATCTGCGGTAAAATCCTAAATTTGCACCGAATTCTTCCATTTAGAACTCGCAACATATTTTCTCACTTAAACGTTTATAGCATGCAACTGTATAACACCTTAAGCGCAGAAGAAAGAGCTGAACTGATTGATCAGGCCGGTAAACAACGCCTCACGTTGTCTTTCTATGCGTATGCCAAAATTCAAGATCCTAAAAAATTTCGCGACGATTTATTTATCGAATGGAACAAGCTCGACGCTCTTGGCCGAACCTATGTTGCCAAAGAAGGAATTAATGCTCAGATGAGTGTTCCTGCAGAAAATTTTGAAGCTTTCCGCGAAACTTTAGAAGCATATGATTTCATGAAAAACATTCGTTTGAATGTGGCTGTGGAACATGATGACCATTCGTTTTTAAAACTGACTGTAAAAGTTCGTGATAAAATTGTAGCCGATGGATTGAATGACGAAACTTTTGATGTTACTAATATTGGTGTGCATTTAAAAGCGCAAGAATTCAATGAAATTCTGGACAATCCAAATACGATTGTAGTTGATTTTAGAAATCATTACGAGAGTGAAATTGGTCATTTCAAAGGAGCAATTACGCCTGACGTGGAAACTTTCCGTGAATCTTTACCAATCATCAACGAACAATTGAAAGATTTCAAAGAAGATAAAAACTTAGTGATGTATTGCACCGGGGGAATTCGTTGCGAAAAAGCTTCTGCGTATTTCAAACATCAAGGTTTTAAAAATGTGTTCCAATTAGAAGGCGGAATTATTAATTATGCCAAACAAATCAAAGAAGAAAATCTAGAAAGTAAATTCATAGGGAAGAACTTTGTTTTTGACCATCGTCTAGGCGAAAGAATTACCGACGATATTGTTTCGCAATGTCATCAATGCGGAAAACCTTGCGACAATCATACTAATTGTGAAAACGACGGTTGCCATTTATTATTCATCCAATGTGACGATTGTAAAGCAGCGATGGAAAACTGCTGCTCTACCGAATGTTTAGACATTATACACTTGCCTCTCGTAGAACAAGTAAAATTACGAAGAGGAATTCAGGTAGGAAATAAAGTCTTTCGCAAAGGAAAATCAGATAAATTGGCCTTCAAACATTCTGGGGAACTATCCGATAAATCATTGGCTTTAGCCGAAAAACCAACAGCTATTCGCCAAAAAATAAAAGTAAAAAAAGTATTGCTTGGTAAAGCAGAACACTATTATGCAAAAGCACAAGTAGCGCTGTTTACTATCGAAAACCAAGAATTAAACCTTGGTGATAAAATATTGATTTCAGGACCAACAACTGGAAATCAAGAATTAGTTTTAGAAAAAATGTTAGTCAACGGAACCGAAGGAGCTCAAGCAAAAATGGGCGATAAAGTAACTTTTACTTTGCCTTTCCGCATCCGATTATCAGATAAATTATATAAAATTACAAACTAATTTATCATGACATTGACGAACAAAATTGAACTTATGGCTCCCGCTGGGAACTTTGAGTCTTTGCAAGCTGGGTTAGATAATGGCGCTGATTCTGTTTACTTTGGCGTAGAGCAATTAAACATGCGCGCTCGTGCTACCGTAAATTTTACTATGGATGATTTGCCTGAAATTGCAAAACGGTGCGAAGCTAAAAATGTGCGAAGCTACCTAACCTTAAATACGATTATTTACGACCATGATTTATCGGTTGTAAAAACATTATTGAACAAAGCCAAAGAAGCAAATATTACTGCGGTTATTGCTTCGGATCAAGCGGTTATTGCTATGGCAAGAAGTATTGGGATGGAAGTTCACATTTCGACTCAGTTGAATGTTACGAACATTGAAACCATAAAATTCTATAGTTTATTTGCTGATACGATGGTTTTGAGCCGTGAATTGAGTTTACGTCAAGTAAAAAAAATCACGGAACAAATCGAAAAAGAGCAAATTAAAGGCCCAAACGGAAATTTAGTAGAAATAGAAATTTTTGGACACGGTGCATTATGTATGGCCGTTTCAGGAAAATGTTATTTGAGTTTACACTCCAATAATTCTTCTGCAAATCGTGGTGCTTGCAAACAAAATTGCCGAAAAAAATATACCGTTATTGACCAAGAAACTGGCTTTGAAATCGAAGTTGACAATGAGTATTTAATGTCGCCAAAGGATTTATGCACTTTAGACTTTCTAGACCAAGTAATTGATTCTGGCATTCAAGTCTTGAAAATCGAAGGTCGCGGTCGTGCTCCGGAATACGTTGCCACAGTCATCAAAACCTATCGTGAAGCTATTGACAGTTATTATGACGGAAGCTTTTCGAAAGAAAAAGTGGGACTTTGGATGGAAGCTTTAAATACAGTTTACAATCGTGGTTTTTGGTCTAGTTATTATCTGGGTCAGGAATTAGGCGAATGGAGTGATGTTTCCGGCTCAATGGCTACACAGAAAAAAGTCTATGTAGGTAAAGGCACTCATTATTTTCCGAAAGCAACTATTGGTCAATTCAAAATTGAAGCTTACGACATCAAACTTGGCGATAAAATTTTGGTAACAGGACCAAGTACTGGCGCGCAAGAAATGATTATCGAGGAAATGTATGTCAATGATGTAGCAGCCAAGAAAGCTACCAAAGGCGATGATTGTACTTTAAAATTACCTTTCAGAATCCGAATGTCGGACAAATTATATAAAATTGTGGAAGCCTAATGGTTATTGTTACGTTACAAAGAGACAAATGCATTGGCTGTAATTATTGCGTCGAAATGGCTCCGGTTCAGTTTCAAATGTCCAAGAAAGACGGAAAATCAGTTTTGATTCATTCCCAAAATGCCAAAGGTTTTTTTACCTTAAAATCACACGATCATAGTATTGTTGAAAGTTGTGAATTAGCCGTAAAAGCCTGTCCGGTGAAAATAATTTCGGTGAAAGAAACCTGAATTTTTTATTAAAAAGAGACTTAAATTCAACTCGTTACAGCTTCAATTGTAATGGGTTTTTTTTAGTATAAATTTATGATTTATTGGCTTTTTGAACGGTTGTAACTTAAAACTAAAAAATACTATCTTTACACATTAATCGTTTTAAGAACTTAAGTTGCTTTTATGCAACACTACATATAAAATTATGGCATGTACAAGTTGTTCAACTTCGGATGGTGGTTCACCTAAGGGTTGTAAAAATAATGGGACTTGCGGCACCGACAGCTGCAACAAATTAACGGTTTTCGACTGGCTTTCGAATATGAGTTTACCTAATGGGGAAGCTGCATTTGACTGTGTGGAAGTTCGTTTTAAAAACGGAAGAAAAGAGTTTTACCGCAATACCGAAAAGCTGACTTTAAGCATTGGAGACATAGTAGCCACAGTAGCTTCACCAGGACACGACATTGGAATTGTTACTTTGACAGGTGAATTAGTTCGCATCCAAATGAAGAAAAAAGGAGTCAATCCGAATAGTAATGATGTTCCAAAAATATACCGAAAAGCATCTCAAAAAGACATCGATATTTGGTCAGTAGCCCGTGATAAAGAAGAACCGATGAAAGTTCGCGCACGAGAATTAGCGATTGCCCAAAAACTGGAAATGAAAATTTCTGATATTGAATTTCAAGGTGACGGATCTAAAGCTACGTTTTATTATACGGCAAATGACAGAGTCGATTTTAGATTATTAATTAAAGATTTTGCTAAAGAATTCAGTACTCGCGTAGAAATGAAGCAAGTCGGTTTTCGTCAGGAAGCGGCTCGTTTGGGCGGAATTGGTTCTTGCGGAAGAGAATTATGCTGTTCTACTTGGCTAACGGATTTTAGAAGCGTAAATACTTCTGCAGCGCGTTACCAACAATTGTCTTTGAATCCTCAAAAACTGGCGGGACAATGCGGAAAATTAAAATGTTGTTTGAACTATGAGTTAGACACTTACATGGATGCTTTGAAAGATTTTCCGGATTTTGACACTAAATTAGTGACTGAAAAAGGAGATGCCATTTGCCAAAAGCAAGATATTTTCAAAGGATTAATGTGGTTTGCATATACTAATAATTTTGCCAATTGGCATGTGTTAAAAATCGACCAAGTCAAAGAAATTGTTGCAGAAAACAAATTAAAAAATAAAGTTTCAGCACTTGAAGATTATGCGATAGAAATTGTCATCGAACCGGAGAAAAACTTTAATAATGCCATGGGGCAGGAAAGTTTAACTCGATTTGACCAACCAAAAGCGAAGAAAAAACCAAATAAAAAACGCAAACCATCTGGTGAAAATGCAATTGTTGCCAATGCTAACAAACCGGCAAATTCAAACAACAATAACAACAAACCTGCAGGAAACAACAACAGAAATAACAGACGTCCAAATCCTGCAAATGATAAAACCCCTGCAGAACCAAGAAAACCTATAATTATTACTAAAAATGTGGATAAAAAATAGTGCAATACTGCTTTTGGTCACAACACTTCTTTTTTCGTGTGATAAAAAAAGAGTTTTTGACGAATACAAATCCGTTGGAAGTGCTTGGCATAAAGACAGTATTGTAAGTTTCAATTTACCGGAATTAGACAGTACAAAACGATATAATTTATTTGTAACTTTGAGAGACAACAACAATTATCCGTTTAATAATATCTTTCTCATTGTGGGTATGGAAATGCAAAATGGTTTTACAAAAGTAGATACTTTAGAATACCAAATGGCAAATCCTGACGGTTCCTTACTTGGAGACGGATTTACAGATATTAAAGAAAGTAAATTGTACTACAAGGAGAATGTACGATTCAGAGGGAAGTACAAAGTTTTTATAAAACAAGCCGTTCGGGAAACCGGAAAAGTTCCTGGAGTAGAACTTCTGGAAGGCATTACAGATGTGGGTTTTAGAATAGAAAAAAAAGAATAGAAATTGTATTATGGCTATTAGAAAAAATAACAATCAAATCAATAATTCCGAAAAAGACATTCAATATTATTCAAAGAAATTTTGGAAAGTTTTCTTGTATAGTATGGGAGGCCTTGCATTATTTTTCTTGTTTGCTTCATGGGGACTTTTTGGTTCAATGCCTTCTTTTGAAGACTTAGAAAATCCGGATTCCAATTTAGCTACAGAAATCATTTCGGCTGATGGCGTTGTAATAGGAAAATATTTCGAAAAAAACAGGTCTCAATTAAAGTATTCCGATTTGCCTAAAAATCTGGTACAAGCATTGGTAGCCACCGAGGATGCTCGTTTTTACGAACATTCAGGAATTGACGGAAGAGGAACAATGAGAGCTATTTTGAGTTTTGGAACCAGTGGCGGAGCAAGTACACTAACCCAACAATTAGCCAAACAATTATTTCACGGAGAAGGGTCTAAATTTTTGCCTTTTAGAATTGTACAAAAAGCCAAAGAATGGATTATAGCCATTCGATTAGAAAGACAATATACCAAAAACGAAATCATAGCCATGTATTGTAATGTATATGATTTTGGGAATAACTCAGTTGGCGTTAGTTCTGCTGCAAAAACTTATTTTTCAAAAGAACCAAAGGATTTAACCATTGATGAATCTGCAATTTTGGTGGGAATGTTCAAAAATTCCGGTTTATACAATCCAGTACGAAACCCGGAAGGCGTTACCAATCGAAGAAATGTAGTGCTTTTACAAATGGAAAAAGCAGGCATCATTACCAAAGATCAAAAAGTAAGATTACAAAGTTTACCTATCAAACTGAACTTCAAATTAGAAAGTCATAAAGATGGAACGGCCACTTATTTTAGAGAATATTTGCGTGATTACATGAAAAAATGGGTAGAAGAAAACAAAAAACCGGACGGGTCTGATTATGACATTTACAAAGACGGTTTAAAAATTTACACCACCATCGATTCCAGAATGCAATTGCATGCCGAGGAAGCAGTTGAAGCACACATGGCAAACCTTCAAGAAGAGTTTTTTGAACAGTCTAAGGACAATAAAAACGCACCATTTGTCAACATATCACAAGCCGAAACGCAACGAATCATGAACCAAGCCATGAAATCATCCACACGTTGGAACATCATGGAATCAATGGATAAAAGTGAAGAAGAAATTATAGCCTCATTCAAAGTAAAGACAAAAATGAAGGTTTTCACCTGGAAAGGAGAAAGAGATACCATCATGACACCTCTGGATTCTATTCGGTATTACAAACACTTTTTACAATCCGGTCTTATGGCCATGGAACCGCAAACAGGAAGCATAAAAGCATGGGTTGGCGGTATCAATTACAAATATTTTCAATACGATCACGTAGGACAAGGAGCCAGACAAGTAGGTTCCACTTTCAAACCGTTTGTTTATGCAACCGCCATCGAACAACTGAACATGTCTCCTTGTGATTCTATCGTCGATTCTCCATTCATGATTCGCAAAGGCGAACACCATGTTACCGAGGATTGGGAACCAAGAAACTCCGACAACAGATACAGAGGAATGGTGACTTTGAAAAAAGCATTAGCCAACTCCATCAATACTATTTCGGCCAAATTAATTGACAAAGTAGGACCTGAAGCAGTAATTGACTTAACACACAAATTAGGCGTTCAATCTGAAATTGTAAACCAACCCTCAATTGCATTAGGAGCTGTTGAAATTACCGTACATGATATGGTTGCAGCCTACAGCACTTTTGCCAATCAAGGCGTATACATCAAACCACAATTTTTGACCAAAATTGAAGATAAAAGTGGCGTAATCATTTACGAACCCATACCCGAATCTCATGATGTTCTAAACAAAGACATCGCCTTTGCTGTCATCAAATTATTAGAAGGCGTAACCGAAGGAGGATCAGGAGATCGTTTGCGCACAACAGGCGGAGGAAACGGAGACAATCGCTGGACAGGATATCCGTACCAGTTCAAAAACCCTATAGCAGGAAAAACAGGTACCACACAAAACCAATCCGACGGTTGGTTCATGGGAATGGTTCCTAACCTGGTGACCGGAGTTTGGGTAGGTTGCGAAGACCGTTCCGCACGTTTCAAAAGCATCACTTACGGACAAGGAGCCACAGCCGCATTACCAGTTTGGGGTTATTTCATGAAACTTTGTTATGCCGATCCGGCACTTCACGTATCCAAAGGACAATTCGACAGACCCGCAAATCTATCCATAAAAGTAGATTGTTACACCGCGCCAAAAGTCGTTCAAGACTCTACCGCAGTAGAACAAAGCACAGACGAATTCGAATTATAAAAGTCAAACAGATTCAATTAATCAGGAGCTGTTTCCCGCTGTACGCTATATCTTTCATGCCGAAAACCGGCATAAAAGGATGTCGCTTCCATCAGGGCTAGGCATTAGTATTCCTAATTGAATTGCAAATCCAGTACAATAATCCGCTAATACGAGACTCATTTATGATTAATAAAAAAGTAAATACAGTTCAAGAAGCCCTTCAAGGAATCGAAAACGGAATGACACTAATGCTCGGTGGTTTTGGATTGTGCGGTATTCCGGAAAACTCCATTGCCGAACTTGTCAAAAAAGAAACCAACAATCTTACCTGTATTTCCAACAATGCCGGTGTCGATAATTTTGGTCTCGGATTGCTTTTGCAAAAAAAACAAATCAAAAAAATGATTTCTTCCTATGTAGGAGAAAATGCCGAATTCGAACGCCAAATGCTTTCCGGAGAACTCGAAGTAGACTTGATTCCGCAAGGAACTTTGGCAGAAAGATGTCGGGCAGCACAAGCCGGAATTCCCGCTTTTTTTACCCCGGCAGGCTACGGAACCGAAGTCGCCGAAGGAAAAGAAGCTCGTGAATTCAACGGTAAAATGCATATTATGGAATTGGCTTTCAACGCTGATTTTGCCATCATAAAAGCCTGGAAAGGCGATACAGCAGGAAACCTCATCTTCAAAGGAACTGCTAGAAATTTCAATCCTTGTATGGCTGGCGCTGCAAAAATCACCATCGCCGAAGTCGAAGAATTGGTAGAAGCCGGAACACTCGACCCCAACCAAATTCATATTCCCGGAATATTCGTGCAACGCATTTTTCAAGGAGAGCAATACGAAAAGAGAATTGAACAACGCACAACCAGAAAAAAAGACTAATTATGGCATTGGATAAAATAGGAATAGCGAAACGCATTGCTCAGGAATTGAAAGATGGTTTTTTTGTAAACCTAGGCATCGGAATTCCAACTTTAGTTGCTAATTATATTCCAAAAGGAATTGATGTAGAATTTCAAAGTGAAAACGGCGTTCTCGGTATGGGACCTTTCCCGTTTGAAGGCGAAGAAGATGCAGATTTAATCAATGCCGGAAAACAAACTATTACCACTTTACCCGGCGCTTCTTTTTTTGATTCTGCTTTAAGTTTCGGGATGATTCGCGGGCAACATGTCGATTTGACGATTCTTGGTGCGATGGAAGTTGCCGAAAACGGCGATATTGCCAACTGGAAAATCCCCGGAAAAATGGTCAAAGGAATGGGCGGTGCAATGGATTTAGTCGCTTCTGCCGAGAATATTATCGTGGCCATGATGCATGTCAACAAAGCCGGAGAAAGTAAAATTCTTAAAAAATGTACTTTGCCATTGACTGGCGTTGGCTGCGTAAAAAAAGTAGTCACCGAATTAGCCGTTATGGAAATTACTCCAAAAGGCTTTAAACTCTTAGAACGCGCACCAGGCGTTTCTGTAGAACACATTATCGCTTCCACCGAAGCGAAATTAATTATTGATGGTGAAATTCCAGAAATGGTTATTGATTAAATCACAAAACATCTTGAATATATTTGTCAAAGTTTTAAAAAACAAAAAACCGTTTATTCATCAAGAATAAACGGTTTTTCTATTATATAAATCTTTACGATTAATCCCTACAAATTCTCAAAGAAATCATTTCCTTTATCATCTGTGATAATAAAAGCTGGGAAATCTTTGATAGTGATTTTACGAACGGCTTCCATACCTAATTCTTCAAAATCAACTACTTCAACCGAAAGGATATTTTCTTTGGCTAAGATAGCCGCTGGTCCTCCGATAGAACCTAAATAGAATCCACCATACGTTTTACAAGCATTCATCACATCTTTGGTACGGTTTCCTTTGGCAAGCATTACCATACTTCCACCGTGTTTTTGGAACTCATCCACATACACATCCATACGGCCGGCAGTAGTTGGTCCAAAACTTCCCGAAGCCATTCCTTCCGGAGTTTTGGCTGGCCCGGCATAATAGATTGGGTGATTTTTAAAATATTCTGGCATTGGTTTACCCGCATCCAATAATTCTTTGATTTTGGCATGAGCAATATCACGAGCCACAATCAACGTTCCATTTAATTTCAAACGCGTTTTGATTGGGTATTGCGACAATTTTTTAAGAATATCAGCCATTGGTTGATTCAAATCGATTTCGACAGCTGGTTCCAAATGTGGTGGAGTCTCCGGCAATAATCGTTTTGGATTAACCTCTAATTGTTCTACAAAAATTCCGTCTTTAGTAATTTTACCTTTAATGTTTCTATCTGCAGAACAGGAAACGCCCAATCCAACCGGACAAGAAGCAGCGTGACGGGGCAGACGAATTACGCGCACATCATGTGTGAAATATTTACCGCCAAATTGTGCTCCAATCTGACTTTCTTGGCAAATTAATTGTACTCTTTTCTCCCACTCTAAATCACGAAAAGCCTGACCTGCCATATTTCCTGATGTTGGCAAATGGTCAAAATATCCTGCTGATGCTTTTTTAACTGCTGCTAAATTCGCTTCCGCAGAAGTTCCTCCAATCACTAAAGCCAAGTGATACGGTGGACAAGCAGAAGTTCCTAAATCTTTTATTTTTGCACGAATGAAAGCATCCATTGATTTTTCATTCAACAACGATTTCGTTTGTTGGTATAAATACGTTTTATTCGCAGAACCTCCACCTTTTGCTAAAAACAAAAACTCATAAGTAGCTCCTTTTTTAGCATAAATATCAATTTGTGCCGGAAGATTAGAACCTGAGTTTTTCTCTTCAAACATACTAATCGGAACAATTTGGGAATAGCGTAAATTACGCTCTTGATAAGTATTGAAAATCCCTTTCGACAACCATTCGGCATCATCAACTCCGGTATATACATTTTCCCCTTTCTTGGCCATAACAATTGCTGTTCCGGTGTCCTGACAAGAAGGCAATTCACCTTCAATAGCCACAACTGCATTTTGCAATAAATTATATGCCACAAAACAATCATTATCGGTTGCTTCCGGATCGTCAAGAATTGCTTTTAATTTTTCTAAATGAGCCGTACGCAACATAAAAGAAACATCTTTTAAAGCCTCTTGCGATAACAATTCTAATCCTTTTGGGTCAATTGTTAAAATCTCTCTATCTCCTAGTTTTTCTACAGTTACGTAATCAGAAGTAATTTTTCGGTATTGGGTATCGTCTTTTAAAATAGGATAAGGATCCTGGTATATAAAGTCCATATTTTATAATTAATTTTTAGAAATGTAAATATAAGAATTGTCAAAAGAACTAAACCTGATTTATATCAACTTATGCTTTAGAATGATTTAAAATTAGATCTAAAAAAGTCATTGGTTCGCCTACTTTGACAACCAAAAATCTGGATTTTTAATTATTTTAAAAAAACCAACTTGCTACCAAAATAGCGGTAATTACACAGATTAAATCTACCAAAAGCATCGTTCCTAAAGCGTAACGCGTATTTTTTATATTAACGGAACCAAAGTAAACCGCTATCACATAAAAAGTACTTTCGGCACTACATTGAAAAATAGAACTTAATCTTCCCGTTAAGGAATCAGCACCAAAAGTATTCATCGAATCAATCAAAAATCCTCGTGAACCTGCAGAGCTAAAAGGTCTAAGCAATGCTACCGGTAAAGCATCGGTGATTTGTTTACTTACTCCCAAATTTGAAAATCCAAAAGCAATCCATTCACTAATAATTTCAAACAAACCACTGTTTCTGAATAAAGATATAGCCACTAACATTCCCAAAACATAAGGGAAAATAGTAACTCCTGTTTTAACACCATTATTGGCACCAACCACAAAGGTTTCATAAACAGTTGTATTTGCTTCTGTAAATTTCTTTTCTTTAACGAAGGAAAGAATCAAAGTAAATGCAATGATTCCAACTAAAATTAAAGCGGAAAGATTGGATGTGAAATAATTTTTTCCAATTAAATCCAAATGGTTTACATACAATAACAAACCTACAATAGCAGCTATTAATGTCATTAAACCAACTACCAAAGAGGCACTTTTGAAATTAATTTTTTGTTTAATTCCAACAATTAAAAATGCAGCGATTGTACCGATAAAAGAAGTGATGATACAAGGCAACATTACATCGGCGGGATTCGCAGCATTCGCAGCTGCACGATACCCAATGATAGAGGTTGCGATTAATGTAAGACCTGAGGCATGCAAACACATAAACATAATTTGCGCATCACTGGCTTTGTCTTTATCTGGATTGATGGTTTGCAAACTCTCCATAGCCTTTAATCCAAAAGGAGTTGCAGCAGAATCAAGACCCAGAAAATTGGCGGCAAAATTCAACGTCATATAGGAAATTGAAGGATGATTTTCAGGAACACTTGGAAACACTTTCACAAACACCGGGCTCAATACTTTGGCTAATTTTTCTGTGGCTCCAGAAATGATTAAAAGTTCCATCAAGCCGCAAAAAAAAGCTAAATAAGCAATAAGCGGCAAAATTAAATCTACTAATGTGTTTTTACAAGTGGGTAATAATCCATCTGATTTTTGAACTCCGCTATAAACTTTAACCACTTTATTTTTAAACACATAAGTCGTATCAGCATTGATGGTATCCCTATTGATAATCATCGTTTGATCTGGCGCTTTTTTGATACTGTCTCGGATAAAAGCAGGAACTTGCTCGATGTATTTTTCGGTTAGTAAAATGGGGTCATCTTTCTTACCATTCAAGATATAATCAATGGTGTAACTGTTTTCGGAAAACAAACCGATGACTACAAATACTATTGAAGAAATAAAAATAGCCAACCAAAATCTACTCAATACCATAATTTATAATTTTTGTAAATGTAATAAATCAATAACAATTGCAATGAAGAATACTTAGACATGAATAATCTCATCCTCGATCAATAAATCTTCACGTCGAAGTCGAAGGAAAATTTGCGCCACAGCAATCGTATCTTTTTCACAATACGTTACAATGCGGTCAATGTCTTTGTCTACATAAAAAACATGTCCCACCTGACTACCGTCGATATCGCCTTTTGGAGAAGGAATTCCCAGAACTTTACACATCAATTTCAGAGAAGTAAAATGCTTGTAATCGCCAAATTTCCATAATTCTAACGTATCTAAATGTGGAATTTCCCAAGGTTTTTTCCCAAAGAGATTCAACTTATTTGGAATAGCAATTTGATTGATAATCATACGTCGGGCGAGGAACGGAATATCAAATTCCTTAGCGTTATGCCCGCACAAAACATGCTGTGGCTGGTTGAAGTGATTGTTCAGCAAATTATTAAAATCGTGCAGAATTTTCTTTTCATCTCCAAAAAAAGAAGTCACCCGAAAATTTCGAACATCACCTTTAATCGTAAAATAGCCTACTGAAACACAAACAATTTTTCCAAACTCAGCCCAAATTCCGGCGCGGTCATAAAAATCTTCAGGAGTATATTCGTCTTTACGCTGATATTGCGTTTTGTGTTCCCAAAGATTTTGCATTTCAGCATCCAAAGCATTGAAATCTTCAGCTTCCGGAACGGTTTCTATATCTAAAAATAAGATATTATTGAGGTTTATTTTTTCTATCATTTTATGGCACGCAGACGACGCGGATTTTACAGATTTGCACGGTTTTTCTTAAACGAATATAAGAAATTTATTCATAACCAACTAAAACAAACTTTGCTGTGTTGTAGGATTTTCATGTTCTAAAAGCCATTTTTTACGCCATAAACCTCCTGCATAACCCGTGAGCGAACCATCCGTTCCAATTACTCTGTGACACGGAACCACAATCCATAGCGGATTTTTACCATTGGCTGAAGCCACAGCCCGAATAGCTTTTACATCACCTAATTTTTTGGATAATTCCAAATAACTAATCGTTTTTCCAAAAGGAATTTCTAGTAATCCGTTCCATACTTTTTGTTGAAATTCCGTTCCTTTTGGATTGAGTTTAAAATCGAAAGTGGTTCTTTTCCCTTCAAAATAAGCCATTAATTGAGAAACAGCTTCTTGTAAAACTGCCGGAATCTGTTCTGAAATCTCCCCTTCATCCGAAACCGAAATTACCGAAATACCATTTTCATCTCCCATGATGGTAGTAATTCCCAAAGGTGTTTTTATATTCGTAATTTCCATTTTATAAGTGTAAAAATTAAATTATGAACTTCTCAAAGACGTTTAAACAAAGTTATTTGCGGGCTTTTCGCATCGAAAAATTCACCAAATAAAGCCCAAATAATGTTACTCCGCCACCAATAGCAAGGGCAACTGTAAGCGGTTCTCCAAAAATTACAAATCCTAAAATCACCGCAATAATTGGATTTATGTAAGCATAAACACTATTGATCGCTGCCGGAAGATGTTGCAACGAATAAATAAACGCAATAAAAGTCAAAACAGAACCAAAAAGCACTAAATAAGCAATTGACCACCAGGAAATCATAGGGATTTCACCCAAACTGACCGAAGTTCCTGTTGCTCCGGTAAATGCAAAAAGCAAAATACTCGAAATAAACATTTGTAATCCTAAACTAAAATATGGATTAAAACTAGCCGCTTTTTTCTTCGTATATAAAGATCCAAACGCCCATGTTAAGGTAGAAATCAGAGAAATAAAAATTCCAAATCGGAAATCGGGTTTCAGAAAATCACCCAAATGATCGTAAAAAACGACACAAACCCCTGTAAAACTTATAAACAATCCAATTACCGCCAATCGAGCCAATCGTTCTCCTCTAAAAAAAGTGATAATAACAATCCATAACGGGAAAATAGCGCCAATAATAGCACCCAGACCGCTACTGATGTACTTTACACCCCAAGTGCTTAATCCGTTACTCAATACAAAATTCAGCACACTTAGAATCAAAATACTTTTCCACTGTTTTCCTTTTGGCCAAGGCGTTTTTTTTAATATAAAAAAAGCCAAATATAGAAATCCACCTATAAATTGTCTAATCGCTGCGAGTTGCAAAGCGGGCATATGCTTCACCCCTTCTTTTGAAGCAATCCAAGTGGTTCCCCAAAAAAAACTCACCCAGCATAAAGCAAGAATGGGTAAACCAATCGCATTTATTTTAGACGAAAATGCATTTTTTATTTTAGTTCTCACAGCTATAAATCTTTTCTTAAAAAAGTATACTTTACTATTTTTTCCACTTTTGTGCTCTCAATTGTTTTTCCAAAAGAGGGTTTTTCATGACTGAATTTTGGTGCTGCCAAATTCAATTCTAATGCTTTTTGGGTATAATATTGTTCCCGTGACGGATGAAACGGACTAACTGCATTGAAGGTTTCATTCCAAGACTCTTCCTCAATAATTTTCAGAATAATACCGATGCAATCCTCTTGATGAATCAGATTAATTGGTGCATCAGGATTTTCTATATTTTCTCTTCCTGCGAGGAATTTTACAGGATTTCGGTCTTCGCCAATCAAGCCTCCAAAACGAAGAATGGTAGTTTTAAAATTTTCGTTTTTTTGCAAAAGCGACTCTACAATTACCAATTGTCGCCCGCCTTCGGTATCCGGATTTAAGGGAGTTTCTTCGGTTACACTATCATTTTTTTCTCCATAAACGGATGTGGAACTGATAAAAAGTACGTTTTCAACGGATGATTTTTCAATAAAAGGGATTAGGTTTTGGATTTTTCCAACAAAATCTTCACTACTGTTTCCTCTTAATTTTGGTGGAATGTCAAGAACTAAAATGGTGCTTCCTTGCAAAAAAGTTTCAATTGTTCCCGAAACGCTTTTGCTGTCAAGCTGAATCAAAAAAGGATTAATTCCGTCGTTTTGCAATATCGAAAGTTTCTCTTGTGAAGTTGTTGATCCATTAACCGAAAATCCTTTTGCCAATAAGGCTTTCGCCAAAGGCAAACCCAACCAACCGCAACCAAGAATACTAATTTTTGTCATGTTTATGTGTATTAATTTCCCTTTTTATCCTGCAAAACTAGGCTTTTTTAAGAAGGCTTTTTTATTGTTTTGACAAAATTATCCTGAAGTAAAAAATATATTTTGAAGGTATCAATTATCTTTTCACGATATGAACCGATTTTATAATTGCCTCTAATTCGTGCATTAAATCTCGTTTTTCTTTAGAGGGAGAATAACAAAATCCTTCTAAAACTAAAATCCTGCTGTAAGCTTTATCTACAATTGCATAATTGATAAATGGTCCTGCCATGAAATCATTTTTGAGTTCCCAAGTTCCTTTGGTTTCATACGTAGGTTTGCCGTCAAGTTGTATTTTAAATAGATACGGCGCATATCCTTCTTCTGTAATCATGGGAGTATTCGGGTCGGTGCCGTGAATGTATTTACCAATAGAATCGCGCATTCGTACAATAGATGCGATTTCGTTGTCTCCTTTTTTTATCGAATGCAACGGAACTTGGTAAATTAACAAACTCATGTTTCCGCTGATAATCTCTTTCTTCAGCCAAATAAATTTACTTTTATGAAGCATGTATTCGTAACCGGAAGGAATATTTAATGTAATATGAAATTTATTGGTAATGATTTTGGGGTTAATCAGCGATTGTTTATTGATTTTTTGGGTTTCGGCGATTTCCATTTCCTTAATCATTTGCACTATTTTCGGAGCATTTTTTTCAATAGTGTCGATAATGGCCGCGCTGGTTTTTCCCGAAATATGAAACACGTTTTGTGGTGAAGCATATTGGTTTTTATTAATTTCAAAACTATTTTTCGCCGCTTTTTTTACCACAATAATCGTTCTGCTGTCGGTCGCAAATCCTTCGAGAAGTTTTACAGGATATTGATTTATAGTGAAAAGGGGCTCTTCCTGAGGCAATCCGATTACTGGCGAAGCAAACTTGTTCCGGATGCTGTCACCAATTTCGCCGTTCCATAACGGATCATCAATGATAACCGAAATGGTGTTTATTTTCCCTGATGTTTCACGAGGCAAAACATCGTTCTTTTTAGAACAAGAAAAAAAGATGAGTGTAAATAGAAGGTATAAAAAATGGGTTTTATTCATTATAATTCAATTATGAAATAAAACCCAAATTTATAGAAGATTATTGTATTATCCGTTTATTTTAAGCTTCATTCCGGGTTTCAATTCTTCCTCGCGAATATCATTCCATTTTTTAATATCAGAAATGGTTACGCCAGGATATTTTTTAGAAATACTATATAAGGAATCTCCTTTTTTTACATAGTATTCAATGCCTGATTTTTTTGATGCTTTAGTATAATCGTCTTTCTTTTTGAAGGTGTCTGCAGTTGCATTATTAGTTGTAATAGCAATTTCTTTTTTGGCAACAATCAAAGTGTTTCCAAATGCAATCGTAGTATCGGATAAATTATTCCATTGTTTCAAATCAGAAAGTGAAGAACCGAATTTCTTAGCGATACTTCCTAAATTATCTCCTTTTTGAACTACATATTCCACATCTTTGAATTCAGCTGCTGAAGCGACAGCTTCTTTAGCATCCGTTTCTTTTTTATCTACTTTCAAGGAAGAACCCAATTGAATTGTTCCGTTCGAAAGATTATTCCATTCCTGAATTTCGGCTACGGTAACATTATACTTTTTGGCAATTGCATTTAAATTATCTCCTTTTTGAACCACATAATAACTTACTGTCGTCGCTTCAGAATCCGAACGATTTGATTTCTTTTCTTCTTTATTTTTGGCCTCTGTTGCAGCTAATCGTTGGTTATCTTTAACAAGTGCTGTAGAAATTGAATCTGATTTTGTTTCTTTTTTGACTGTTTCTACAATGCTTTCATTGCTAATGATTTTCAAGTTTCTGCCATAAGCAAGGGAATTACTGCGAAGATTATTCCATCTTTTTATTTCAGAAACCGATACATCATATTTATTGGCAATAGCCGAAAGATTGTCTCCGCGTTTCACCTTATAATACTTCGTGTTGGGAAGCGTAACTCGTTGTTTTGTATAATTAACCGTATCACGAACAGCAATTGCTCTTGTAACTTGGAACGGTCTTTCCCTGCGGTTTACTTCGTGTTGTGCATAGGCATAAATGCGATCTTCATTAGACACAAAAACGGCTGCTTTATCTTGCGGCAATCTCAAAAAATGACTTTGATTTTGATAAAACGGAACAACATTTAATTTATATGACGGATTCAAAAGTTGCAACTGAGCCACAGAAATATCCAATAAATCAGATATTTGTTTGAAAGACATTTGCTTTTTGATCATTATTGTATCAGTAGCAAAATGCTTAACTAACGCACGATCTGGACGTATTCCGTGCTCTTTATGGTATTCATAAATGTACATTGTTGCGAGAAAAGCAGGAACATAACCTTGGGTTTCTTTGGGAAGATTTTTTCTGATGTTCCAATAATTCTGTTGTCCTCCGGAACGTCTGATGGCTTTAGAAACATTTCCCGGACCTGAGTTGTAAGATGCCAAAACTAAATCCCAATCTCCAAAAATAGCGTACATATTTGTCATGTATTGGGCTGCTGCTTCACTGGCTTTCAAAGGATCGCTTCGTTCGTCAACATAGGAATCAATATTCAAACCATATTGTTTTCCGGTTTGGTACATAAACTGCCAAAGTCCTGTTGCGCCTACTCTTGAAACTGCTTTTGGGTTTAAAGCTGATTCTACAACTGCTAAATATTTTATTTCTAAAGGAACATTTTGTTTTGCTAAAGCTTCTTCAAATAATGGAAAATAATACTCTGAAATGGCCATTAATCGTTCAAATGATTTCTTTCTGTTTTTTAGAAATGACTTGATTATGTTTTCCAGTCCTTGGTTGTACTCTATATTAAAGGGAGATTTGGCATCCATTTCTGCCAGTCTTTCTTTTAGTAATTCTGTAGGGAGTTCATAATCTACTTTTTCATCAATATTAATGTTTTTAATATCGTCATTTAAGTTATTATACAAATCTACATTGGTCAACTCCTTCATCCACAAGCTATCTACACAGGAAGCCATGTCATCATTTACGAAGGTTTTTTTAATGGAGTCTAAATAGGATAGTTTTGTTTCTACTTTAGTTTCCCATTTATTTTCGGCAATACCTTGCGAAAAAACAGTGGCCGTCAGCAGTAGAAAAAGCGATAAGGTGGTATTTTTTATATTCATATTTTTTATGATCAACAGACTAAAATTCAAATGATTATAAAACCATTTTTACAAACTTAATAGGTTATAACTAAAAAATTCAATAAATATTGTTAAAAAATCAATATTCGGGGTATTTCTAAAGAATTTTCTTTGTTTTGGACTAAAATAACGCGTTTGAACTTTTAATTTCTTTCCAAAAAATAAAGCTGAAAAAGGAAATTAGAATTTGATTGCGCTCTTTAGAAAACAAAAAAACCTCGGAGATAAATTAATATCTCTAAGGTTTTTCTTTTTTATTATTCTGTTTTGAAATATGCTTTGAAATTGTGTTTCGGCATACCAATCAAATTTAAATTAGTCTAAAATTGCAGCGATTCCAGGTAAAATTCTACCTTCAAGCATTTCTAACATTGCTCCTCCTCCAGTTGAAACGTAGCTTACTTTATCTTCAAAACCAAATTGTTTTACAGCTGCAACAGAATCTCCACCACCCACAAGTGAGAAAGCACCGTTTGCAGTTGCTTCTGCAATAAAGTTCCCTAATTGTATTGTTCCGTTTGCGAAACTTTCCATTTCAAAAACACCTAATGGTCCGTTCCATAGAATTGTTTTTGATTCTAAAATTACTTTTTTGAAGTTTTCCAATGATTTTGGTCCTGCATCTAATCCTTCCCAACCGTCAGGAATTTCTCTTACATCAACAATTTGTGTGTTTGCAGTATTCGAAAAATCATCAGCGGCAACAACATCAACCGGAATGTGAATTTGAACTCCTTTTTCTTTAGCCAATCTCAAGATTTCCAAAGCCAATTCTTGTTTGTCATCTTCACAAATTGAATTTCCTACTTTTCCACCCAAAGCTTTCACGAAAGTAAAAGTCATTCCACCACCAATAATCATGTGGTCTACTTTATCCAAAATATTTTCGATAACTGTAATTTTCGAAGAAACTTTTGAACCTCCAAGAACTGCTGTTACTGGTTTTTCGCTGTTTTTCAATACTTTGTTTAAACTTTCTATTTCTTTTGCTAACAATAAACCAAAACATTTTTCATTTGGAAAAAATTGCGCAATAATTGTAGTTGAAGCGTGTGCTCTGTGTGCGGTCCCAAAAGCATCGTTTACATAAATATCTCCAAGAGAGGCTAATTCTTTTGCAAAAGCAACATCACCAGCTTCTTCTTCTTTGTAAAAACGTAAATTTTCTAATAATAAAACTTCTCCGGCTTTTAAATTATCGGAAGCCGTTTTAGCTACTTCACCAATACAATTTGAAGCAAACTGAACTGGAACTCCAAGAATTTCTGAAGCTGTTTTCAAAATATGTTTCAATGAATATTTATCTTCTGCTCCTTTTGGTCTGCCTAAGTGTGACATCAAAATTACGCTTCCGCCATCAGCAAGAATTTTATCAATAGTTGGTTTTGCTGCTTCGATACGAGTAGCATCCGTTACATTAAAATTTTCGTCTAGAGGCACGTTGAAATCAACGCGGATTATGGCTTTTTTAGCAGCAAAATCAAAATCGTTTATAGTCTTCATTATATCTGTTTTTTAGTTTATTTTGAAAGAATAACAAATATAATACTTTTAAATTACTAATAAATCCGAAAATAATAGAAAAATATAGCTTTTATCAACGAAATCGTTGTAATTTAATAATTAAATAGGCTTTATGATATTTTAAAAACTAAAATGTCAGCTTAACTCTAAAAATTAAATGTTTTTAATCCCTCCTTAGAAACACCACTTTGCTAAAACTTTGCATCCGAAAATTTTTGACTATACCATTTTCTTCTATCTTTGCTTTATGCAATTTTCAGAAATATTAGGGCAGGAATACATCAAAAGTCATTTGACAAAAAGTGCTGATTTAGGCAGAATTCCGCATGCTCAACTGTTTGTAGGGCCCGAAGGCAGCGGGACTTTGGCGATGGCAATTGCTTATTCCCAATATATTTTATGCAACAATAAAAATGGTGAAAATTGTGGCGAAAACGAATCTTGCAATATCAAATTCGAAAAAATTTCGCATCCCGATTTGCATTTTGTTTACCCGACAGTAAGCACAGATGAAGTCAAAAAAAATCCAAAAAGTATTGATTTCATTGCAGATTGGAGGCAATTCATCATCGAAAATCCGTATGGAAGTTTGTTTGATTGGTATGCTGTTTTAGGTGTTCAAAATAAACAAGGCGAAATCAGGGTTGATGATGCTCAGGAAATTTTAAAGTCTTTATCCTTAAAATCTTATGAAGGCGGTTATAAAATTATGATTGTCTGGATGGCCGATAAATTAAACATTGCAGCTTCTAATAAACTGCTGAAATTATTGGAAGAACCACCCGAAAAAACGGTGTTTATTTTAATTTCTGAAAACGAAGAGGATATTATACAAACGATTCGCTCCCGATGTCAGGTATTAAATTTCAATGGATTAAGCGAAAAAGCAATTGCCGAAGCATTAGTTTTTCACTATCAAACAGACCAAAAAACGGCTTATAAAATCGCTCATCAAGCACAAGGCAATTACAACAAAGCATTGCATTTGCTGGAAGAAGATGGCGAGGAATTTCCTTTTGAACAATGGTTCGTAACTTGGGTCAGAGCCGCATTTAAAGCCAAAGGTAACGCAGCTGCAATTCAGGATTTGATTCTTTGGAGTGAACAAATTGCAGGTTTAGGACGAGAAACGCAGAAAAAATTCCTGCAATTTTGTATCGAAATGTTCCGACAAGCTTTGTTGCTTAATTATGAAACCAGAGATTTAGTATATCTGGAACCAAAAGTCGAAAAATTCAAACTGGAAAACTTTGCTCCTTTTGTAAACGGAAATAATATAAATGATATTTTCAAAGAACTTTCGGATGCGATGTACCACATTGAAAGAAACGGAAATGCAAAAATAGTTTTAACCGATTTATCCATTAAACTCACACGTCTAATCCATAAAAAATAAAAATATGAATAACGTAGCTTCTATTTTAATCCTAGTTTTTTTAGCTATTACTTTTCTGCAATCCGGTTATGACAAATTATTCTATTGGAAAGATAATGTAGCATGGCTGAAAGAACATTTTGCAAAAACCCAATTAAAAAACCACGTGCCTTTGGCCTTACTTAATGTTTTAATTTTAGAATTAATTTCAGGTATTTTGTGCGTGGTAGGCGCAATAGAATTAGTCGTAAACAGCGGAAGATTATTTGGTTTTTACGGAGCAATTTTTTCCAGCATAACCTTATTGATGTTGCTTTTTGGACAACGCCTGGCCAAAGATTATGATGGCGCCAGAACTATTGTCATCTATTTTATTCCTGCTGTAATAGCGGTGTATTGGTTGAATTAAACCATTTTAAATTTAAAAAAGTAATTTACATCCTAAAAAATGACTCCAAAACATCCTTCAGAATCCTTAACCATTTTAACCGATTTGGTTCTACCGAGCGAAACCAATCCTTTAAACAATCTTTTTGGCGGCGAATTATTAGCCCGTATGGATCGTGCAGCAAGTATCGCTGCCAGAAGACATTCGCGAAGAATTACGGTTACAGCATCTGTCAACCACGTAGCCTTTAACAGAGCCATTCCGCTAGGCAGTGTTGTTACTGTCGAAGCCAAAGTTTCCAGAGCTTTCAAAAGTTCAATGGAAATATTTATAGATGTTTGGACAGAAGACCGAGAATCTGGAAATCGTACCAAAGCCAACGAAGCCATTTATACCTTTGTAGCCGTTGATGACACCGGAAGACCTGTAGAAGTCGCGCCGATAATGCCCGAAACCGAACTGGAAAAACACCGTTTTGATGATGCATTACGACGAAAACAACTGAGCTTGCTTCTTGCTGGGAAAATTAAACCTAGTGAAGCCACCGAATTGAGAGCATTATTTGTAGAAAAATAGATCACAGCTTCGGATTTAAAATCAAGAAGAAATAAATGGTTTCGATTTAAATATTTTCAAAAAAAATTTGGTTGTGAAACAGGCTTTGCAACTTCAAAAAAAAGAAGTATTTTTACGAAATATACGTTTATACAAACCGGAAACAAGGCAAATATAATTTGTTCTGAACGTTTCCAAAACCATAAGGAAAACAAACAAAAATAGATGAAAGAAAAGATGAGTTCAGAGAAAGAAGCCAAATTAAAAGCGCTACAACTTACGCTTGACAAACTTGATAAAACCTACGGAAAAGGTACGGTGATGAAAATGGGCGATAAAGCTATCGAGGAAGTAGAAACTATTTCTTCTGGATCTTTAGGAATCGATTTAGCCTTAGGAGTTGGCGGATATCCAAAAGGAAGAATTATAGAAATTTACGGTCCAGAATCGTCAGGAAAAACTACTTTGACACTTCATGCTATCGCCGAAGCTCAAAAAGCGGGTGGAATTGCTGCTTTTATTGATGCGGAACACGCTTTTGATAGAAACTATGCGGAAAAATTAGGTGTTGATATCGAAAATCTAATCATTTCCCAACCGGATAATGGAGAACAAGCATTAGAAATTGCCGAAAACTTAATTCGTTCCGGCGCCATTGACATTGTAGTAATTGACTCCGTTGCGGCTTTGACTCCAAAAAGTGAAATTGAAGGTGAAATGGGAGATTCAAAAATGGGTCTTCATGCTCGTTTGATGTCACAAGCGTTAAGAAAATTAACAGGAACCATCAGCAAAACTCATTGTACGGTTTTCTTTATCAACCAATTGAGAGAGAAAATTGGAGTAATGTTTGGAAATCCGGAAACAACAACGGGTGGAAATGCATTAAAATTTTATGCTTCAGTTCGTTTAGATATTCGTCGTTCTACTCAAATTAAAGATGGTGATAACGTACTTGGAAACAGAACCAAAGTAAAAGTGGTGAAAAACAAAGTGGCACCACCTTTTAAAGTAGCTGAATTTGATATCATGTATGGAGAAGGAATTTCAAAAACCGGAGAGATTTTAGATCTTGCCGTAGAATTTGAAGTCATCAAAAAAGCTGGTTCTTGGTTTAGTTATGGTGAAACCAAATTAGGACAAGGACGTGATGCGGTAAAATCTTTAATAAAAGATAATCCGGAATTAGCGGATGAGTTGGAAGCTAAAATTAAAGCGCACATCAAAGAATTGGCAAACGCCTAAATAATAGTTTTAATATACTAAAAAAGAGTTCGCCAAGGTGAACTCTTTTTTTATTTAGAAAATCATATGAATTGCAAATAACGAAATAACAAGAATAAAAACCTTTTACTTTTTATTTTCAAATGCTTGTAATTGTGTGTAAATTATTTCACGAACTCCTTCTCGAATTTCTTTTCGATTATCGCCTGTTTTACCTGAAGTATCAACAAGAGCATGGATTTTTACCCGCATAATTCCTGGGCTTCCGCTGAAAAAAGTATAAGAAAATCTTTTTTTATTATCGGCAAAAGTTATGGGAACTATAGGAATTTGATGTTCTATCGCTAAGCGGAAAGCACCATCTTTAAACGTATCCAATACTATCGATTCATCATTAGGAACACCACCTTCGGGGAAAATACAAACACTTAATCCGCGGTTTAATCTTTTTTGGGCGCTATCAAAAACATCTCTTTTACTTTTAGAACAATTTCTATCGACCAGAATACAGGTTCTTTTGTAGAAAAATCCAAACAACGGAATTTTTGATAATTCTTTTTTTCCAACAAAAACAAACGGTTTGTTTATCACGGCAAGCATCAGCATGATATCGGCCATCGAAGTATGATTAGCAACTATCATATAACTTTTATCTGGATCTAAAGCTTCTTCCTTGTCTATTTTATAATAGAATCCCATTCCGAAAAGAATGAATTTTGACCAAATCCTGGCCATTTTAAAAAAATAGGGATAACCGCTCTCTGTAACTATTGAGGCGACTAAAAAAGGAAACATAACAAGAATAGGAATGGCCATTAAAACATAAAACCAAACCCGCCAAAGTATCCAAAAAACTATTTTTATTCCTCTCATGATATCAAAAGTAAGAAATCACGAATGATTTTTGACAAAAGAATTCAAATGTCTGTTGAAATAAGTATTTAAAAGATTAATTTTTCAATAGACAGCCTTCTTTTAGTAGTAAATAAAAACTGTAGCTTTTCCGATTTTTAAATTTACTTTAAATTAACAATTACCCCCATTAAAAAACATACCTAACAATAATATATTTATACTTTAACAAAACAAACCCCTATTATATCAGGGATTAGCACTAAATTGTATGTTTTTCAAATGTGAAATTTAAAAAAAGGATAATATAAAATAAAAGAATTGTCAAAAAAGAATTATCAAAAAAAGAATTTGACATAAATTAACAAATAATCATTAAAATACCATTTTTTAAGAAAATAAAATGATATTTTAGCTAAAAAAGTTAATGTTTTAGACAAAAACATTCAAAAGTTTAATTTTTTAATAATGAAAAAATGATGAAGTTGACACCTAAATTAAACCTTAATGGTTGGGATGAAATGTTTTCAAATGAAGGAGTTCGAGATTCCTACCGTGAGGTATTAGAAAAATTACAAAACTCAGATTATGAATACCTGAGCGATAAACAAAAACAAGCAGCCGATTTTTTTATGAATCAAGGAATTACATTTACTGTTTACAGTGATGATAATCAAGGAATTGAACGTATTTTTCCATTTGATATTATTCCAAGAATTATTACCAAAAACGAATGGAGCGAAATTGAATCTGGAATTAAACAAAGACTGGAAGCGCTGAATTTATTTTTGGAAGACATTTATAACGATCAAAATATTATAAAAGACGGAATAATTCCGGCTTCCTTAATTGCGTCTTGTCCGCATTATATTCAAGAAGTTCAAGGCATTAAGTTGCCACATAATATTCATGTTCATATCGCAGGAATTGATTTAATTCGTGGTGCAAAAGGAGAATTTTATGTACTGGAAGATAATCTCAGATGTCCAAGCGGCGTAAGTTACATGCTGGAAAACCGAGAGATTACCAAACGTATTTTTCCAGGCATTCTTTCTTCTAACAATGTTGGGATGGTGAGCAATTACCCCATGATTTTCCATAATATTTTGGTTTCATTATCGCCAAGAAACATCTCAAACCCTAATGTGGTTTTACTAACTCCAGGTATTTATAATTCTGCTTATTATGAACACACTTTCCTCGCCAGACAAATGGGAATTCCATTAGTTGAAGGAAGAGATTTAGTTGTAAACAACAACAAAGTCTACATGAAAACTACTTCGGGACTTCATCAGGTTGATGTAATTTACCGAAGATTAGACGATGAATATCTTGACCCTTTGGTATTTAAACCAGACAGTACCTTAGGAATTCCGGGCCTTATAAGTGCCTACCGAGAAGGAAATGTAGCTTTAGTAAATGCAGTAGGAAACGGTGTGGCCGATGATAAAGCGGTATATGCTTACGTACCTGACATGATAAAATATTACCTGAATCAAGAACCTATTCTTAAAAATGTTCCGACATATCAAATGGAAAATTTAGAGGAACGCGAACTTGTATTTGCAGACATGGGCAACATGGTTATCAAAGAAACCAATCAAAGTGGCGGATACGGAATGATTATGGGTAATAAAGCAACCGATGAAGAATTAGAAAATGCAAAAATTGCCATTTGTAATAACCCTAGAAATTTTATTGCACAACCCATAATTCAACTCAGTACAGTTCCGTGTTTAATAGACGGTGAATTAAAACTACGTCATGTCGATTTAAGACCCTATGCATTATGTGGTCCAAAAGGAGTAGAAATAGTACCCGGAGGACTAACCAGAGTCGCACTTACCGAAGGATCTCTAGTAGTAAATTCATCACAAGGCGGCGGCAGTAAAGACACTTGGATTATACAATAACTTAAACAATGAAAAAAATCTTTTTCACTATTTAAAAAAACGATACGAAAAATGAAAGTAAATATGCTTAGTCGAGTAGCAGATGGAATGTTCTGGTTAGACCGATACATGGAAAGAACAGACGGAATGATGCTAACTTTAAATACCTTTTATATCCTCTCTTTTGATAAAGAAATTGACGATAACCAAGGATTCAAACCATTATTAGAATATTATACAGACCTGCCTAAAGAAAAAATAAAGGAAGTACAACACGATACCGCATTTATCCTTAAATATATCATCTGCGACAGTCAAAACAATAACTCCGTAAAAAACTTGGTCAATAAAGCCAGAGAAAATGCCAGAGGATCACAAGATAAAATTACCAAAGAACTTTGGGAACACATCAACTCATTATACCATTATATTAACTCCCCTGAATTACCCAAAAAACTGGAAACATCAGGTGCTTTGAAGATTGTTACTAAACTCAATAAAGAGTTTTTGCTTTACAATGGTATTCTGCAAGTAACAATGCCGAGGGGTTCCGGCTGGTGTTTTTCCGGAATTGGAAAACATATCGAAAGATGTTTGCAGACCATTTCTTTGACTCAAACCTACTTTGCCCCTATTGGCTACAACCTTGAGGGCGATGAAGACTTATTGTATTGGAGACGATTATTATTGTCGCTTTCTGGTTATGAAATGTATCTAAAAAGCTATAGCAATATTCCGCACAATCGCAAAGTGGTTCAACAAGTAATTTTCAATAAAGACTTCGCTCATTCTGTAATTTATACTTTAGAGTTAATCAGCACTCATTTAAATTATTTGTTCAAAGACAATACTTTAAACGAAGCCAGAACACTGAGTAACCAATTTGGAAGACTTAAAAGTTATGTTGAATATACGGACTATCACAACCTGAGTAATCAGCAATTAGAAGAAGTTCTAAACCACACGAAAGAGCAATTAAATCAATTTTCGACCGATTTTTCTAAATTATTTTTCTCTTATACCTAACTATAAATGGCACTTTTTAACATCATTCATATTACAAAATACCAATACAATTGGCCCATAAAAGAAAGCATAAACGAGATTCGTTTATTTCCGCACAACTTTGAAAATCAAGATGTATTACAGCACCAACTTTTAATAAATAATGATCCTGAAATTGAAATTTCTAAAGATTATTATGGGAATTGCGTTGGGAATTTTAATACCATTGAAGCACATACCGAAATGACTATAGAGTCCAGGATGATTGTACGTGTAAATCATTCGTTAAAGATTCCCGAAATCGAATCAACCACTGTTGCTGATTTAGCCCATGAAAAACAAAATAGCGTCATGCTTTTAAGACTGTGCTATCCGGAAGTAATCAAAAAAGAAAATGAAATCTATGCAATTCTAAATGAAATTGATTACACCAACAAATCAATTATTGAGATTGCACAACAATGCAATACATACATTTTCAACAATTTTACATACTCGAAAGGAATAACAAATATAGAAACAACTATTGATGAAATTTTGGAAATTAGAAAAGGAGTCTGCCAAGATTTTGCACACGTTTTATTACAACTCCTTCGTACAGCCGGAATTCCTTCCCGATACGTAAGTGGCTATATTTGTCCAAACGAAGGCGGTCTAAGAGGCGAAGGCGCCACACATGCATGGGTTGAAATTTATTCGCCAAATCAAGGCTGGTTAGGACTCGATCCTACCAACAATATTTGGACTATGGACAACCATGTAAAACTTTCGGTAGGAAGAAATTTCTATGACTGCACACTGGTAAAAGGGACTTTTAAGGGACTCTCAAAACAAACGCTTTCCGTATCGGTTTCCATTGGATACGAAGACGGCAGAAAATTTGAAGAAATAAACAACGTACAATTAGAAAAAGTTTCTGAAGCCGTTCAAGAACAGCTCGATTACATCGAACAACAGCAGCAACAGCAACAATAAATAATAACAAAAGAGCCCTGTTTAAATAAACTGGGCTCTTCTTTTTTATATAAAAAACAATCTACTACATCGACAACCAACTGGCTGGATTATTATAAGTTGTGTTTTGAAGAATTAAAAATTTGATTACCGTTTTACCCGTTTCTCCACTGGTTCTCACTCTACCAATATTTTGTTTTCGGCTTACTTTATCTCCTTTACTCACACTCACCGAGCTCAAATTTTGATATACAGTGAAGAAATCCCCGTGCTGAATCATAACTGCTTTATTAACCGGCGACAATACAATCACACTCGAAACTACACCATCAAATACTGCTCTGGCATTAGCACCTTGATCTGTTGTGATTTCTACACCACTATTATGAATCATTAAGGATTTGTAAACCGGATGCGCTTGATCGCCATACCCCAAAGAGATAAAACCTCTTTCTACAGGAAAAGGCAGTCTTCCTCTGTTTGCTTTAAAATTATCCGCTATAATCTTAGCTTCTGGAGTTAACTCTATTTTAGTGGACGACACTGAGGCAGAAGCAGCTTCACGCTCCATTTTTTTAGACTCTTCTTTTATTTCTGCTTTTGTAAGTGTCTTAGAACTAGCATTAGCAGCGGCCAAAGCTTTTGCTTTTGCTCTTTCTATAGCCGCTTTTCTATTGGCTTCGGCAATGGCTTCCCGAATTAATCGGTCTATTTGTCTGTCTATGGCTTTCGACTCTTTTTGTTTTTTCTTGATGTCAGCCGTAATTTTATTTTTATCTTTTTTGATAGAATTGACCAGCTTTTCCTGCTCTTTCTTTTCTTTCTCTAAAGCTTGTCGTTCTTTTTCATTTTCGGCAATTAATTTTTTCTTAGCGGTTTTTTGAACATCCAGTTTTTCGTTATACTGAACAAGCTCACTAGATTTAGATTTAATTTCTTCTCCTTGCACTTTTCTATAGCTCGTATACTGTTTCATGTATTGCGCTCTTTTGTATGCCTGCAAAAAATTCTCTGAAGACAATAAAAACATCGCTCTGCTTTCCTCGGAACGGCTTTTGTAAGACTTGACAATCATCTTTGCATAATCCTCCTTTAGCAAAGCCAATTCTCTTTTTAGCTTATTGATTTGCATCTGATTTATATACATATCATTACTCAAAAGCTTTGTTTGCCTTTCGGTAGTATTGATTAATTTCTCTTTAAGCTTTATCTTATTGATTTGAATTACAATTACATTAACCGCTGATTTTTCTTTTTTCTTAACGGACTGTAACAACTTTTCATTTTCTCTGATTTCTTGCTGGATTTGAGCTTTTCGTTGTTCTAATTTTTCTTGTTGCGATTCCTGGCTCCACATTAGCGAAGTCATGCATACAAAAATCAGGCTTAGGAGAAATTTTGGCATATTGAAAATATATTTTTGCAAATTTACTTAATTATAATTCTTTTGTACCCATTTGGAACACTATAAGGAAAAGAAAGTTCTTCATTGAAAGTAACCACATTGTAATTCAAATTAATTTCTGTTTTTCCTTTTTTCTGAAAGGTATTTATAGAGACATTCAACGGAACTATTGCCTCGCTAAACACTTTATTATCTGAGTAAGCAACCTGAATCATTCGCTCCTCGGCAGTTTGGGAAATTTCTTGTTTTTGAATTAAAAATCTATCGGCATCTAAAAAGAATGATTTTTTTACATTATCATCAGAAAAATCATCCAATCTATAAGTCTGTTCGTCAAATGATTCGCTGTATTTTCCTTTGCTAAAATCATCAAATGCCTCACCCAATAACATATTCTGAATCTTTGCAAAATCCAAATCGGTTCCCAACCATTGGCTCAGCCCGCTAAAATTACCTTCAAAATAACTTCCGTTAATCTTCTCGTAATAGTTTACTGCTGTTGGCGTAATCAACGCTTTGGCCATCGTAATTCCCAAAAACCGAATACTAATCAGGATTTGTTCGTCTTTCTTTATTTTTATTTCTGCCGTAACATTTTGCGTTTGTTTATCATCCGCATAATGCGCATTGGCTTTAATATATAATGTAGAAAAGTTAGTTTTATTGTTATAATGATTTTCAATTATTTTTTTGGATGACAAATGGGTTGCGTCAGTTGTGGCTGTCACCAAAGCCGATTTCGACTTACAGGAAACCATACCGATGAGCAACAATAAAAGGACAAATTTATTCATATGTGTATTATTTTTCTTTTAATAATTGGTTGGCTTTCGAAAAATACAATTCTTTTTTCTTGAAATCGCCTAATCCGTTATACGCCTCGCCTAGTTGAATATAAAAATTGATTTCTAAACTCCCTTTTTCAACCAAATAATCCAATCCTGTTTCCAGTATATCTTTAGCTTTTTTGAATTGCTGCAATTGATTGTTTCCCAAACCTGAATAGTAATAAAATTGTGGTTGTGAAGGAAAAAGTTCAATCATTTCCATGGCTTTTTTGGCTACTAATTCAAAATTTTTTGTTTCGGTATACGCTTGAAGCAAAAGTAAATTCGTCTCAATATCTTCTGTTATATTCTTCTTCAACGACAGTTCGTAATACTTAACAGCCTTATCTAATTGTTTTTTGTTCTGATAAAACTTGCCTATTTC
Source organism: Flavobacterium lacustre (assembly GCF_027474525.2). Classification (NCBI taxonomy): domain Bacteria; kingdom Pseudomonadati; phylum Bacteroidota; class Flavobacteriia; order Flavobacteriales; family Flavobacteriaceae; genus Flavobacterium; species Flavobacterium lacustre. The sequence continues at coordinate 1,094,040 of NZ_CP114882.2, read as the reverse complement.
CTTTGCTACATTTACTTCTTTATCCGTATCAAAATAGCCAATTGCTTTTTCTAAATCAGGCGTGAATTGTGGATTTGAATTCACAAATATCAAAAACTCATTCAATATTCTGTGCTTTATTTTAGCATCAATTTTGTTACTTGCCAAAACTAAATTCATAGCATTTATGGCTTTTGGCGCTTCATTATTGTCTAAATAACTTTTGAACAAACTCACTTGAGCCCACTCGGAAGCAGGAATTTCAGTTTCCAATTTCTTTGTGATTTCTAATACTTTATCCGCTTCATTATTTTGAGAATACAAGAAAATCAAAGCAATATAATTGGATTCCTCCTTCGGGTTTTTGTTGATTTGCGAAATCAGATTTGTAATTTCCTCATTTTGAAATTTGCCACCGGATAAAATCTGAATTTTATACAATTCCCTTTCATCTGATTTTCCAAATTTATCATTCATCTCATTTATAAGCCCGAGCGCTTTATCCAACTGATTCGTCGCCATATAAAGCGAAATCAAATCATCTTTAAAACTTTCGTCAAACGGAATCAATTTTTGAATGACCGTTATGGCTTGACTGTAATTCTTGGTTTGATAACTTACATCATACATTCCCTCCCAAAACCATTTGTTTTTAGGGTCAATTTGTGTAGCGCGTTCAAATGAATTGTAAGCACGCTCAAAGTTCTTTTGGGCCAAATAATTTTTACCCAATTCAAAATAAACAGTCGCATCATTAGGTTGTGACTTCAAACATTTTTCTAAAGCAACAATTGCTTTGTCATAATTTTCGATGCCTTTTTGTAATAATGATTCGTAAAATGAATCTTGAAATTCATCATTAACCAAAGCGATATCCTCAGGTTCCGTTTGTGCCACAAGCGAAACCGGAATGCAGAACATTCCAAAAAGGAGAACAACTAAGGCTTTTTTTTTCATTATTTTATTCTAATACCGAATAATCTCCAATACTGATGCTGGTAAAATTACCGTCAAAACTGGCGTGATTCCCTATCATCGCATTGTCTAAATTCGCGTTTTTGATGTGCGAATGCGTTTGAACCAAACTGTTTTTTATTGAACTATTACTCACATGACATCCTTTCCCTAGAGAAACATTAGGTCCAACAGTTGCGTTAATCAATATAACATCTTCACCAATATAACAAGGCGGAATTATAGTTGAGTTTTCTAATTTCACATCATAATCAACTAAATGTTCTCCGTCAAAGTGTAAAAATCCTAACATTCTTGAATTCGTTTCTACGGTAACATCCTTGTTTCCACAATCCATCCATTCATCTACTTTACCCGGTACAAATTTCATGCCTTTTGCCATCATTTGCTTTATTCCGTCATTAATTTGATATTCCCCACCGTGAATAATATTATTATCCAATACTAATTGAAGTTCGTTTTTCAGAACGGCAACATCTTTAAAATAGTAAATTCCAATAACGGCAAGGTCTGAAACAAATGTTGCCGGTTTTTCAACTAGTTCCACTATTTCATTGGCTTCATTCAAATTGATAACTCCAAAAGCTTCGGGTTTATCAACTTGTTTTACCCAAATGACACTATCAGCAGTTTGATCTAAATCAAACTCGGCACGAATTAAAGTATCGGCATAAGCGATAACTGCTGGTCCGCTCAACGAATCTTTGGCACACATAATGGCGTGACCCGTTCCTAATGCTTCATTTTGATAATAAATAGTTCCTCTTGCTCCTAATTTCTCGGCAATAGCCACTAAATCTTTTTCGACTTGAGCACCAAAACTTTCATGGATAATAAAAGCAATTTCTTCGATGTCTTGTTTTAAAACTCCAGCAATATCTTCGACTAAACGATGTACAATTGGTTTTCCTGCAATTGGAATTAATGGTTTCGGAATAGTTAATGTATGTGGTCTTAATCTGGAACCTCGTCCAGCCATTGGTACTATTATTTTCATATTTTTTATATTGAAAGATTAAAAAACGGAAAGATTAAATGGTTCTCTGTTGAATATTTAATCTTCTCTATTTCTGAATTATTACATTTATTTCACACCTGTGCTTCCAAAACCGCCTTCGCCTCTTGCTGTTTCCGAAAGTTCCTGAACTTCAATCCATTCTGCACGTTCATGTTTGGCGATGATTAATTGTGCGATACGTTCTCCGTTTTCGACAACAAATGCTTCATTGGATAAATTTACTAAAATCACACCAATTTCGCCACGATAATCGGCATCAACTGTTCCGGGTGAATTGAGTACGGTGATTCCTTTTTTGGCAGCCAATCCGCTTCTTGGGCGAACTTGTGCTTCATAACCTATTGGTAATTCTATGAAAAGTCCTGTTTTTACGATGGCTCTTTCCAGAGGTTGCAAGGTCACCGGTTCTGATAGATTAGCTCTCAAGTCCATTCCTGCCGAAGCTATCGTTTCGTAGTTGGGTAATTCGTGTTGCGATTTGTTGATGATGTTGATGGTCATATTCTGGGTTATGGGTGTTAGGTTTTGGGTTTTAGCCGTGATGGAAGTGAAAAGCCTTTTGAAATAAAATTATATTTTTTCCCGGATTAAAAGAGCGACCAAAGGAAGCTCCTTTTTAGGACTTGGAAAAAAATAATTTTATGAAAAAGCTTGTAACGTACAGCGCGATTAGCTTCAACTATTTTTTTTGCTCAAAATTCTATTTAAAGTTTCTTTTTCGTTGTGATATATAAAGTACATAAACCCTATTAATAATGGGATTCCAACGAAATAATTCTCGCGGAATCCGTAAAAAGAAACAGCTGAAAATGCAATAGAAATTCCTAGATAGGCTCCTATTTTTTCCATGTCATATGGTATTGGGTAATATTTGTTTCCCAAAATATACGAAATGAACATCATGCTTCCGTAAGCCGAAATGGTAGCGATTGCAGAACCATAATAACTGTATTTTGGAATTAGAAGATAGTTGAGAACTAAGGTTACTATTGCGCCTACTATTGAAATATAAGCGCCAATTATTGTTTTGTCTGTGAGTTTGTACCAAACAGAAAGGTTGTTATAAATTCCCAAGAAAAAATTAGCCAAAATAATCAACGGAACGACTTTCATCGCTTCCCAATACGATTGATTATCGAGTAATATTAATTTTAAAATATCTGCAAAAACGATTACACCAAGGAGAATTAAAGAGCCTAAGATGACAAAATATTTGGTTATAACGGCGTAGGTTTGTGGTGCATTTTCGTTATTGGAATGGCTAAAAAAGAACGGTTCAATTCCAAGTCGAAACGCTGTAGCGAACAAAACCATAAACAATCCGAGTTTATAACAAGCGGAATAAGCGCCAACTTCGGACTTTGCAATGTTTTCCGGAAGTAAATATCCCAATAGAATTTTATCGAAATGCTCATTGACTGCAAATGCTATTCCCGCAACCAAAATAGGCAACCCGTAACGCATCATTTTTTTCCAGAGAACCGTATCAAAATTGCGTTTCAGGGAAAGATAATTTGGCGAAAGCACTACAAAAGTCAATAAACTTGCCAATAAATTAGAAACAAAAATATATCCTATTTCAAAATTATCTATGTATAAATTCCCCAAGAAAGAATCCGGATTAGATTCGGCAATTTTAGGTAAAAACAGTAAAAAGAAAAGATTTAAGATTAAGTTTACCGCTACATTTCCAATCTTAATGGCTGCATAAACCATCGGTTTTTGATTAGCGCGTAATTTTGAAAATGGTACAATCACCAACGCATCCAAAACCAAAATCCAAATAGAATAAGTGATGTATTGCACATCAACATTTGCCATAGCGGCCAATGTGTTTCGGAAAATTAAAGCTCCAAAAAGGAAGAAAATAGAAGACCAAAAAACAGAAATTGTTGTTGTGGCAATTACATTTTGTTTATCACTTTCGGAATTGTAAAAACGGAAAAAAGCCGTTTCCATTCCGTAAGATAAAATTACATTGAAAAAAACCATCCATGAAAGAAGAATCGAAACTTCCCCATATTCGGCTGTTGGCAATATTCCCGTGTATAATCGTACGAGTAAGAAACTTAACATGCGAGGTAAAACCGTTGCCAGTCCATAAATCGCAGTTTGTTTGAAAAGATTTTTATATAATCCCAAGGTGGTCTTCTTTGTTATTATTTATAAAAACAAAAGTAGCTAATTCTTTGGTTTTTTACTGAATTTGTTGGCTCAATAAAGTGTAAATTAAGTATTTTAGAACATTACGATAATCCGTCTTCGTTTAACATTTTTATAAAATGGAAACCTCTGGGATTGTAGCCTTGATTATAATAAAACCGGTGAGCGGTGAAATTACCCGTAAAAGCATCTAAAACAATCATCGTACATCCGGCTTTTGTCGCTTTATCATTGATGTAATCTGTCATCATTTTTCCAATTCCTTTGGAACGATGTTCAGGATGGACAATAAAATTATCAATTTCTACATATTTTCCGGACCAAAGTTTTACTCCAGACCAAAATCCTGAAATTCCCACACAAATATCGGCTTCAAAAACAGCTACTTGCTTATAATTATGCGGAATCATCTCCTTGAGATAAGATTCGTATTTTTCTAAAGTAAATTTTGGATATAGATATCGGATTACTTCTATTTGAGCAAGCATTTCTTCAACGGTGGTCAATTCTTTAATTTCCAATGTAAATGTGGCTAATGGTTCGATTTTAAAACCATAAAATTAATGAAAAGCCCGTGAATTTCAAGTCTCGATTTACTTAAATTATATGCTAAAAGCTATTGCTTAATTATTGCTTTTTGGGTATTCTTTTTATGATGATAATCCGTTCTATTCAATTGGGGCTCTATGGTATAGTCTAACTTAGTCACCGCCAGCATTTTTATAAAACTGGAATAAAAAGGATTATTTATATAGCAAAAGCCTATTTTATATTTATGCATTCTCAAAATCCCGTATTGAATGTCATCTAACGACAAAAGATATTGTGCAATTTTGATCCTTTTGCGTTTGAACATCGAGATTTTTTGTTTGGGCTCATTCGAAATAATGATAACATACGCGTTAAATAAATTTACCCAAAACATTTTTTTTAATTCATCCGTGTACAATTTTTTATATAAAGTACTACGTCTGATATAATACAATTCTCTCCGTAACGCAGATGTATCTTCACCTGACTGTGCTTTTGAAAGAATAGTTTCTGACAAGGTTATTTGATAATTTTCCATTTAACTTTTACAATTTGGGGGCTTAATAGTACCGTTAAAATGTTTCTTTAATTTTTAAGAAGAATTATTAGATTCCTCATATCAGCAAAAATAGAATTTGAACGAACAGAAAAGTATCCCATTCGGACATTTCAATATCCCATTCGGACATATTTTAAACCAATAAGAAAAAAATTTTATTTATTCCGAATTTCAGAAGGAAGAATACCAAAGCGTTTTTTGAAAGAAACGGTAAACTTACTTGAACTATCGTAGCCAATAGCAGTCGCAATATTTTTGATTTGCATCGAAGAGTTCTGCATGAGTTGCATGGCTAACAACATGTTTTTCTCTTTGTGGTATTGCAATAATGACAATCCAAAAACAGATTTAAAATTCGATTTGAGTTTGGTAGGCGAGAGATTTACCTCGTTTGCTATTTTTTCTATACCAATGAAAGGAGAAGCTAGATTTTGCAATATCGTTTTCTCAGCTTTGGCAATGTTTGGATAATCTTTATTGTTTAACGGTACATATTTTTGTAATCGTTTTTCGTTAAACACGGCAGTAAAAAAATTAGATATTAGATTTACTGTTTGTTCCTTTAAATTTATTATCTCAAAAGGTTGTTGCTGATCTATTTCTAAAATTTTCCAAATCTCTTTAAATATTTCATGAGAATTTGGAACTACATCTAACCAATTCATGAAGCCTATTCCGGATTTCATAAATTGTTGAATACCATTTTCTTTAGGTAATTTTTGAAAACCAGCATTATTTTCGACCCATTGTTTTGTGAAAATAAAGTTACAGAATCTTCCGGTAGTTCCTTTGTAAAAATAAGTAGAAACTTGTGTTTTGGGTTTATAAAAAGTCCAACAAGTACTTTTAACAATTGGTTTATCTGTAAAATCAATATTAGAAGAAAATACATATTCAAAGACAGAAAAAGACAAAACGTAATGATTATTAGCTCCGGTTTCCTGATACAATGCTTTAGCTACAATATTTTCTTTTATATCAATATTTGTTGCCAACAGCCACAACCCTTCTTCAATTTCCCTATACCTGACGACTCCTTCACAAAAAGGATTATTTGAAGTAATTGCCTGTTCTGATGGCTTATGAGTGGATTCTGGAGTGTTTTTTAAACTATTAATCATCGCTCGTGGCGAATCTGAGAAATAAGGTAATTCAAAAAAACCATCACGGTAAAAGAATAGATATTTTTGAATACGTTTATCCCAATTACTTGAAGACATAAGAAAAAAGATATTGATTAGGGGCGGTTTAAAGATAAAATTTAATCCATAATCGAACCCTAAACCGATGTTAAAAAAATAATAAAAATTTTTATTAGATTTTTTTTGTTTAAAATTACTGCCTTTTCGAAATTATATAAACAAAAAAGAGCCAACAAATGTTGGCTCTTTTTTATAATCTTAGAATTTTTATCTATCCGTTCAAAGCTTCTGCTCCACCAACAATCTCAAGGATTTCATTAGTAATAGCAGCTTGACGTGCTTTATTATACGTTAATTTCAATTGATCTCTCATTTCAGTTGCATTGTCCGTTGCTTTATGCATTGCTGTCATACGAGCACCGTGTTCTGAAGCAAATGAGTCTCTAATTCCTTTGTATAATTGTGTTTTCAATGATTTTGGAATCAAAGTCAATACAATTTCTTCTTTAGAAGGTTCAAAAATATAATCTCCTGTTGAAGCTGGTTTGTCAGATTTAATAGGTGCTAATGGCAAAAATTGTTCTGTTTGTACAATTTGAGTTGCAGCATTTTTAAATTGATTGTAAACCAATTCTATTTTATCGTATTCGCCGGTAATAAATTTTTGAGTCAATGTTTCTGCAATTACAGCCACATTATCAAAAGTTAAATGATCAAAAATAGCACTTTGATTATCAACTACAGTAAGACTTTTGCTGAGAATATCGTTTCCTTTTTTACCAATGGCAAAAATATCTACTTGTTTTCCAACATAATATTCAGAACGGGTTTTAGCTTCCTTAATTACATTGGTATTAAATGCACCACATAAACCTCTGTTTGAAGTTATGGCTACAATTAAAACTTTTTTTACTTCACGTTGTGTCGTAAAATCTCCACCTACATCACCATCAAGTGTTGCAGAAAGGTTTTGTAATAATTCCGTTAATTTTTCGGCATAAGGTCGCATCGCTGTGATCGCATCTTGTGCTTTCTTTAGCTTAGCTGCAGAAACCATTTTCATTGCCGATGTGATTTGCATCGTTGATGAAATGGAAGTAATTCTATTACGGATTTCCTTTAAATTTGCCATTTTATTTATAGTGAAGAGTGAGTCGTGAAAAGTGAATAGTCAAAACTACTCCCTTTTCACTTTTCACTAAATTAGTTATATTTTGCTGAAACTTCTTTTGCTACAGTCTCGATTACATCTGTAATTTCGTCTGTTAATTTTCCTGCTTTCAAAGCATCAAGAGTTGCTCTGTGTTTGTTGTTCAAGAATTCTAAGAAATCTTTCTCAAATTCTTTTACTTTATTCACAGGAACATTTCTCAACAAGTTTTTTGAACCAGCATAGATAATTGCAACTTGGTCTTCAACTGTATAAGGGTCGTTCAAACCTTGTTTCAAGATTTCAACGTTTCTTTTTCCTTTTTCAATTACGTTTAATGTAACAGCATCAAGATCAGAACCAAATTTAGCAAACGCTTCCAATTCACGGAATTGAGCTTGATCTAGTTTCAAAGTACCTGCTACTTTTTTCATTGATTTAATTTGTGCATTACCACCCACACGAGATACAGAAATACCTACGTTAATTGCAGGACGTACTCCAGAGTTGAACAAATCCCCATCTAAGAAAATTTGACCATCTGTAATCGAGATTACGTTTGTTGGTATATATGCAGAAACGTCACCAGCTTGAGTTTCGATAATTGGTAAAGCTGTTAATGAACCACCACCTTTTACGATTCCTTTGATAGAATCTGGTAAATCATTCATGTTTTTAGCAATTCCATCATCAGCAATTACTTTACAAGCACGCTCTAATAAACGACTGTGTAAGTAAAAAACGTCTCCAGGATAAGCCTCACGTCCCGGTGGTCTTCTTAATAAAAGAGAAACCTCACGATACGCAACCGCTTGTTTAGATAAATCATCATAAACAATCAAAGCAGGACGACCTGAATCTCTGAAATATTCTCCAATTGCAGCACCTGCAAAAGGAGCGTATACTTGCATTGGAGATGGATCAGAAGCATTAGCAGCAACAATAATGGTATAAGCCATTGCTCCTTTTTCTTCTAACATTTTTGCAATTCCAGCTACAGTCGAAGCTTTTTGCCCGATTGCAACATAAATACAATATACTGGTTTACCAGCATCGTAAAATTCTTTTTGATTTAAGATAGTGTCAATACAAACGGTTGATTTACCTGTTTGACGGTCACCAATAACCAACTCACGTTGTCCACGACCAACTGGGATCATAGCATCTACTGCTTTTACTCCTGTTTGTAATGGCTCAGTAACTGGTTGACGGAAGATAACTCCAGGAGCTTTTCTTTCTAAAGGCATTTCGAATAATTCACCACCGATTGGTCCTTTTCCATCAATTGGAAAACCAAGGGTGTTTACTACACGTCCTACCATTTCTTCTCCTACTTTAAGAGAAGCAATACGTTGTGTTCTTTTAGCAGTTGAACCTTCTTTGATACCTACTGATGATCCTAAAAGTACCACACCAACATTATCTTCTTCAAGATTCAATACAATAGCCTCAAGACCATTATCGAATTCTACTAATTCCCCGTATTGAACATTAGAAAGCCCGTAAACACGAGCAATACCATCTCCAACATTAAGTACTGTTCCTACTTCTTCTAGTGTAGCACCAGATTCAAAACCTTCTACTTGCTTTCTTAATATTGCTGAAATTTCAGCAGGTTTGATTTCCGCCATCTTAATTTATAATTTAGACACTTATATGTGTAATAAAACTAATTACTTAACTCTCTTTTTAATGCTTGTAATCTGTTGGCTACTGAAGCATTGTATTGCTTATCGCCTATTCTTAAAATAAACCCTCCAATAATTGAAGCGTCTACTGTATTTTCTATTGTAATTTTTTTATCTGAAAGCGTAGCAATTTTAGCTAAAACTTTAGCTTCTAATGCTGCATCCATTTGAATTGCAGTAGTAACTTTTGCTACTTCAACACCATTCATAATGTCAGATAATTTACTGTATTCTAATGCAATTGCTTCTAGGATTTCGAATCTTTTGTTTTCAAACAACAAATGAAACAACCCTTGAGTTACAGCATTTATTCCTGCAAAAACTTCTAAAAGTGCTTTTTCTTTTACCTCAACTTTGGTAGTTGGATTTTGAATAAAAGTACTTAATTCTAAATTCCCATTGATTGTTGAAGCAATCAATTTCATGTCGTTATTCACAACCTCAGCAACCCCTTTCGAGTTTGATAAGTCTAAAATTGCTTTTGCATAACGAATTGCTGCTCTTGTACTTGCCATAATTTAGTTCAGTTTTACGTCATCTAACATTTTCTCAACTAATTTAGTTTGAGCTTCTTTGTTAGATAATTCGTCTCTCAATACTTTTTCTGCAATACTCAATGACAACGTTGAAACTTGTAATTTCAATTCGGCCATAGCGGCATTTTTTTCGCTTTCGATTGCTGCTTTTGCTTGCTCGATCATTTTTTGACCTTGAACTTGCGCTTCATTCTTAGCATCAGCAACCATTTTCTCTTTCATTTCACGAGCATCTTTAAGCATGTTGTCACGCTCTAATCTTGCTTCTTGTAAAATACGTTGGTTGTCAGCTTGTAAATTTTGCATTTCTTTTCTAGCATTTTCAGCAGATTCTAATGCATTTTTAATCCCTTCTTCTCTGTCATTAACGGCATCAAGAATGGGTTTCCAAGCGAATTTTTTTAATAAGAACATTAATCCAACAAATATTAATACTTGCCAAATAAACAAACCAAACGAAAAATCATTTATTAACTTATCCATTATATATAATTATAAATTTTAAATTATGAATCTTTTTTAATTGCTATAAAACAGCAATTTGTAATGTTTTAATTTTAAAAACAATAGTCACAACCAACCGTTGTAACTATCGTTTTTGAGTTTTTAATTAAGCAGCGAATAACGCAGCGAAACCAATACCTTCAATAAGTGCAGCTGCAATAAGCATAGCTGTTTGGATTTTTCCAGAAGCTTCTGGTTGACGAGCGATAGCGTCCATTGCTGAACCACCAATTCTACCAATACCTAAACCTGCTCCGATTACAATTAATCCTGCTCCTACAATAGTTGGAATTTGCATAATATATATATTAAAAATTAAACATTCTTATTAATAGTCTAAAGTTGTAAAGTCTAATGTCATAAAGTCAAGCTGACTTTTAAACTTTCGACGTTTGACTTTCGACTTAATGGTGAGCTTCGTCGTGATGATGCTCTTCATTACCGGCTCCAAAATAAAGGGCAGATAACATCGTGAAAATATACGCTTGTAAAAACGCTACTAATATTTCAAGGATAGAAAGCGCAAACGCCAATCCAAATGACAATGTACTTCCAATCCAGCTTTTAAAGATAAACATCAAACCAATGATGCTCATCAAAACTACGTGTCCTGCCAAGATGTTAGCATACAAACGTATCATCAATGAAAAAGGTTTAATGACAGTTCCCAATAATTCAATTGGAGCTAAGATAAATTTCATTGGAGTTGGCACACCCGGCATCCAGAAAATGTGTCCCCAATAATTTTTATTTGCAGAAAAAGTAGTGATTAAATATGTCAATAACGCTAGTGATGCTGTAATGGCAATATTTCCGGTTACATTAAATCCTAGTGGAGTTAATCCTAATATATTCAAAAAGAAAATAAAGAAAAATATAGTAAGCAAGTAGCTCATGTATTTTTTATAATTCTTTTCACCAATATTTGGTATAGCAATTTCGTCTCTTACATACAATACCAAAGGCTCAAAGAAACGTCCTGCTCCAGAAGCAATTCCGTTATTTTTAGCATATGATTTTGCCAAACCTGTAAACAAGATAAACATTAATATAGCGATACCTATAATACCAACGACACTTTTTGTAATAGATAAATCTAATGGAGTAACATTTGTAGGATGACCATGCTCTTCAGTCAAAGCACCGTCTGCCTCTGTTTTGTATATTTTTTCGTGGTGTAAAACGTAGAAATTACCATTGCTTTCTGCAACTTCTTCTCCGTGGTGGAATTTTGCAGAAGAAAATACTTGCAAACCATTATCCCAAAGAATAATAGGAAGAGAGAAACCATAATGCTCACCTGTTTCTTCATTTACAGATAATGTAAAATCATGAGCATCCAAAAGGTGATGATTAATAAACGCTTTGATTTTAGATTTCACATCTGTTGGTTCAGCGTGGGCCTCTTCTGCAGCTGCTTCGTGAGCAACTTCTGTTTTCACTTTTGTCGTATCCTCAACTGGATTTGCAAAACTAATTAATGGAAGACACGCTACTAAAGTCGCTATTATAAATCTAAGTGGTTTGTTTGAAATCACCATATCTGTTAAATATCTTAATTTATTACGTTTCTGAAATTTGGTGCAAAGGTACATTTTTTATTAATATTCAAAAGAATATAAAAAATTATTTTTCATGTATTTTGCCATTTTATTGCCTAATTTATTGCTTTTCATTTAATATGCGTATTGTAAGGATAGTCTCTATTGTCAAAAAGAGAATAAACATCACAAAAAAATTATTTTTCTCTATTGCAATACTTGAGTTTGATACCTGTAAAAGCGGTCTTAAAATAACATAACACACAACCATCTTGATGCTTGTTCCCAGCAGGAATGACATTCCAACATTATCAAAACTTTTCTCTTTGACTTTTAATAAAACAATAAAAACCAGTATTGATAAGCCCAGAAACATCAGGTAAAGTGTTTCAATGGAATAATAAAATATTTGTGTGTTTATTTTTAAAAAATAGAAAGCTAATTTATGAAGGACATAGGCTAATGCAGCCAATACTAATAAACCCAATAGTGGTTTGTACGTTTTTAAATTCATGGTCTGTTGTTAACCCAAATCAAATACTAACGTGTAGTTCTTTTAGGTTTTCGGGTTAGGAATTATTGTGATTTATTGATTTCGTTTACTTGTCTGATTACATTGTACAAGGCCAATGCAACTCCAACCATAATCAGGATTTTATTATAATAGACTTTTGGACTTGCATAATTATCGTCCAGCCAATTTCCAAAATAGGAAAATAGAAAAATGATTGCCCCCATTTGGATCGGAATATTAATCAGGGCGAGCCATTTATTAAACTGTTTTTTGTTGGGCTTGTTGTCCTCCATCGCTTGGCATTAGATTTTTTACGTTGGTCTTCATAATGCAAGAAGCACTAAAATCTGCTCCGGGTTCTACAGATAATCTGCCCACAGTAACTTCCCCGTAAATACTTGCTTTCGATTTTACATTCAGGATTTCGGTAACTTGAATCTTACCGTTAAACTTTCCTTCAATATCTGCATTTTTGCAAATGATATCTCCCACAACACTTCCGGCAGGACCAATAACAATTTTCCCGTTCGATTGAAAATTCCCTATTAATTCTCCGTCCAATCTAAAATCCGCTTGCGAATTAATGTCTCCTTTTATGAGAGTTCCTTCAACAATTCTATTCGTTTTACCTAAAAGATCGGTATATGATTTTGGCTTTTTTTTATCAAACATAATTATTGATTTTTTGATGCTAAATAAGCGTCCAGATTTTTCTTGATTTGAATAACTTTGTAATTTTCACTAGAAACTACAATGGCCGGCTCCGTAATTTTGAAATTTTTATTCTCTTTCAATACCTGCACAATATCCTTGGCATAAACCTCTGATTTTATCCCGTGAATTACCAACAAATTTTGTTGATCCGTATAAATATCATAGGAATAGGATAACTTATACAAGTTTTCTTCGGCAATGAATTTCTTTATTTTTTCTTCTAATGTCTTCGTGTTTTTATCGTCTCTGGCACCCACTTTATAAATGATTTTCCAATTCTTTGTGTCTGTGGTGGTGAAATTCATTTGTTCTAAAAACGGAATTTGCGTGTTCAAAATTCCTTGTGCATTTTTACCCTCTTCACTATTCGGATAATTATTGACCACTTCCTGTAAAGCATTTTTATAGGCATTCAATCCTTGTAATTTTCCTATTGTATTGGCTTTCAGCAATTCGAATTTTGATACTATCTCGTCCCCGGAAAACTGATTAATCAACTCATCCGATTTTTCTAAAACAGTCTTGAACTGCTCTTCTTCGTACAATTTATACCATTTATTATAAACGGTTTCCGGAGCTTCATTTATAGAAATTCCGTTTTGTGCAGCGTTATTTATAATTTGTGCATAACGCGAATTTGGAAATTGAGTCGAAATATTTTTTCTCATTTCCTCCGCTTTATTGGCATCGGTAATCTGATATATTTTATACAAATTATACATTGACGGAAGAACCAGTTTTTCATCCGGATTTCGTTTTAACAACAATTCCAGTTTAGTACTCGCCAATTGGTATTCCTTGAATTTTTCTTTATAAATAATACCAAGCTGATAGTAAACAAAATTGCGTTCTTTGGCAATACTGTCTATTTCGGTTTGCACTGTAGGAAGTTGCTTTAAATAATACGCTGTAGTGTATTTTTCGATGATTTGATCCGCACCTAATTTCTCTTCAGCGGTTGCGATATCCCTTTTTATAGTGTCCGAAACAATACCGGCACCTGAATTTTCAGGTAATCTCCAGTTTCCTTTCAATGCCTTATCACCCCAATTTTTTTTGAATTCTAATTTTCCAAAAGCTACTGTTGTAGGATTATAAAAATAGAAAACACTTGCAGTCTCTTTTACAGGATTGCTGTTCATTGAAGGCGGAGCCATTGGCGGAATACCCGGCCCCATTGGCGCTTGATTGTCATCCAGCTCCATCGAATTAGGATTGGTGTTTCTTTCTATATTGGCAAGCGCTTCTTTTTGTTTTTCTTGAAAAATTCTTTTGGTTTCGTCTGCTTTTTTTAGAGTATCGATGTAGTTCTCAAAATAAATAATTCGCTCTTGTTCAGACAAAGCAACCAAATTCAAAATACTGTCATTGCGTTTCGCGATTGCTTCATATTGAATGACTTCATCTAAATTTTTTCGTGTTTTTTGAATGTGAATGTACTCTCTTGTTTTCACATCTAATTTCACCAAAGTACTGTCATAATACTTTGAAGCCAATAGATAATCCGTGTTTTTAAAATACCTGTTTCCTATATTTCTATAATTAGAGGCAACCAAATACGGATCTTTTGATGCTTTTTTCAACGACGCATTATAAAATTGAAAAGCTAATTTTTGGTCTTCATTTTTATCATAAAAAACACCCATTTCATGAAAAAGAACATCCAAAAAAGGTCGGTTTTCGCGGTCTTTGATTAACTTATTATACGTTTCTACAAAAGCTGCCTTATCTCCGGTTTCATAATCAAACAACTGTGCTTTTTTGGCGTAAGCCTGAATAACATATTTTCTTTCTGCTTTTCGGTTCATATCAATAACCGACTGGTAGCAATATCCTGCGCTGTCTTTTTTGCCTAATTCTTGATAGAGCTGTCCTAAAACAAATCGATATCTGGCTTTTTCCGCATTTACTTTGGTGAACTGCTCAGCGATTTTCAATTTTGCAACAGCGCTGTCTTTTTCTTCCAAATTTAAAAACGATTCGGCCAAAAGCGCATTCGCATCAGCAAAAACAGCATGCTTAAGGGTATTGTCTTTCAATAATTTATTGATGTTTTTGATCACCAAAGCATCATTTCCCAAACGCATATTGGTTTTTTCACGCCAAATTTTAGCCGTATAAATGTTACTGCTATTGGGATATTTGTATAAAATATAATTGAATGCATCTAATGCCGGAACAAATCTTTGGTCATAATAACGGGCTTTCCCCAAGAGTAAATACGCCTCATCTATCTGGGTATTTTTTTCGCTTCCGCCAATGTTCATCGAGTGCTTCTGAATGGCTTTTGTAGCTTTGGTTTCGGCCAATTCAAAATCGGTGTTTTTAGGTTTTCCTTCGGCGGTAAAATCATCATTGATTTGCATTCTTTCGATAGGCAAACGCTTCCAGAAATTATCAACCGTAGTCGCTTTTACAGTTGCAACTCCTTTATCTAAACCAATTTGTCCGTTGTAAAGGATGTTGTATTTTGTACTTAAAGCATGTGAATTTCTGGCCAAAAAAGTATCTTTTCTGGTAGAACAAGCTATCAGAAAAAATAAAAATAATAGCGTAAATGTATATTTAAAAGTATTGGTTTTCAATGGGAAACGTTTTTATCCTTTAACTGCTAATCAAAGGTTTTAGTATAATCACTGGTAAAAATACGTTTCTTTTTGAAATATTGAAATTTAAACCGCAAAAAACGCTTCCAGCTCTTGCAGCGTCTCTTCTGATGTTTGAATGTCTTTGACCACTTCTCCTTTATTTAAAGCTACAATTCGGTTACAAACCTCAACTGTATGTTGCAAATCATGACTGGAAACCAAGACTGTAACCGCTGGATTTTCAGCTAATTCTTTAATGATTTTTTTGAGTCGGTTTACCGTTGTTGGATCTAAATTAGCAAAAGGTTCGTCCAGAATAACCACTTCGGGATTACCGATTAATGTAGCAATAATGCCCACTTTCTTCTGATTTCCTTTAGATAAATCGCGCAAATATTTTTTGTTTTTAAGGATTTCTCCATTAAAAAACTCTTCATGTTTTGCTAATAAAGCATCTATATCGGCTTTGTTTTGTCCTCGTAAATCACCAATGAAATAAAAATATTCTTCGGGTGTTAAATAGCCTATCAAAAAGCTTTCGTCCAGGAACGAAGCCGTAAATGGTTTCCAATCTTCGCTGCTATTTACCTGAACTTCGTTATTGATGATATTACCTGTTGAAGGCTGGATTAAATCCAATAATAAACTGAAAAAAGTAGTTTTCCCTGCCCCGTTATTCCCTACTAATCCAAAACTTTGTCCTTTCGGAATTTCAAGTGTTGCTATGTTTAAAACGGTTGTTCCGTTGTATTTTTTTGAAAGTTGATTTACTTGTATCATGATAAGTTGATTTGTTGATTTAGATAATCGTTTATGGAGTTGACGTCTGAAAATTTCGTTTAGCCTTTTTGCTTGTAAGCATCAATGGTCGCGTATTTTTCGGTTTTATAAATTTTTTCAATTAAGCTGAAAACCGGATTTCTCAAAGCAAAACCAATAACACCCGCAAGAGTTACTAAAGCCAGGCCTACATTGGCATTAGCCAAATAAGAACCCAACCAATACAGCAAAACCGGCAGTCCTAATTGTGGTAGCGAAATCAACATGGTTTTAACATTGAATGCTTTTTTATCACCAAAAGCACCTTTGCCGGAACTCAAATCTATTGGCGTTTTAGTGTACGCGCCACCCAGTAAAACCAAATGCGAATTGATACCAATATTATAAATCGCACCCACCACAATGGTAAGATACACCTGCCAGCCAAAATACAAATAGAAAGAAGCAATGATGGTAGAAATGAAAGTCCCAATAACCATCAGCCACCACTTCGAGTTCAGATAGCCTTTGTACGGGATATTCTGGGTCATCATCAACGGATAATACGCACTATCCCAACTCGGCACAAACTGCCCGAACGTAATCAAAAACCCACCAGAAACAAAAATTCCCGCAAAAATATGCATCACAGGATTGTTATACGCTTCAATCCCGTTAGAGAAAAAAAGCAATCCGTAAAAAAGAAACATAACACTCATACCGATTGTGGTCTTCGAACGTTTGTTGCGTTTAATCAATTTGATATCGTTTTTCAAAAAAGTACCCAGCGTCCCAAATTGGTTCAACCACGTTAAGTTTTCTGTTTTCGCAATTTCATCTTTGGTCGAAAGTCCCGCATCCAAGTATAAATTGCTTTTAAAATAATGGAACGTCACATAATACAATCCGGCTAAAGCCAAAACCGGAACTAAAAACAACCATTTGGTATGAAATAATCCGTCAAAAAACGGAGCACTGTAAGTAGTGATATCAAAGAATTTATAATAATGCAATCCTCCGAGAACCGCAACAATACCAAGAAAAATTCCCAATAAATTGTCTTTATTATTCAACAGTATATTCAAAAAATTATTGATATAAACCAATGAAAAAACAGCAATGTGCCAAAGGATTACACTCCAAACATCATATCCTTCATAAAGCAAAACGATGCTAAACGGCAAAAAGAAAAAAGCATGAATGAAATTAAAAAAAGACAAAACCGTTTTCCCCAACGAAAAATGAACAATAGTCGGTTTTTTAATCGGGAAAATCAATAACGGACGAATATTCATCACCGGAATTTTCTGCAACAGCAGACGAAAAATTAAATCAAACAGGAAATAATAAATCAAGAATTTATTAACCGTAACTACCGGATCCAGATTCAATTTCTTCAAAATATAAAAGGCCATAACGCCCAAGGCCAAGAAAACTAATGTGAAATAAATAGCTATAAAAGCCATAAAAATCTTAAGTGCCAAGTTCGATGCAAAGGAAGCCGACCGAAAAAAAGCTTTCCATTCGAGATAAATAAAACGTTTAAACATGGTTTTTTTGGGGTTAGGTTTTAGCAATAAGTAGCTGAATATTAAGAAATGTTACGGCAAAAATGAAATATTTTACAATAAAATGGAACCTTTTATTTGCCATTTCCTACTTTTGTAAAAAATTAATCACATGCCATCTTTTTTAAAATTAATCATAAAAGAAGTAAAACGCGAAACCAAAGATGCGGTTTCCATACTTTTTAACGTTCCTGAAGAATTAAAACCAAACTATACTTTTGTTGCCGGTCAATACATTAATCTGAGACTGACTTTAGACAACCAAGAAATCCGTCGGGCTTATTCTATTTGTTCTGCTCCGGAAAGCGGAGAATTACGAATTGCTGTAAAAGCAGTAAATAATGGCTTGTTCTCCCAGTTTGCCAATACGAAACTAAAAGCAGGCGATGTGCTTGAAGTAGGAAAACCAGAAGGAAAATTTACTTTTGAACCTCAGGCTGACCGCCAAAAAAACTATGTGGCATTTGTAGCCGGTAGCGGAATCACTCCCGTGCTTTCTATCTTGAAATCCGTTTTAAAAAGCGAACCTAAAAGCTCTTTCGTATTAGTTTACGGAAATAAATCTCCCGAAGAAACCATCTTTTACCAAGAGTTACACGACTTGCAATTGCAATACGTAGGCCGACTTTTTGTACATTATGTGTTCAGTCAAGCCAAAGCCGAAAATGCATTATTTGGACGAATCGATAAATCAGCCGTGAATTTTGTGTTGAATAACAAACACGCTGCACTCGAATTTGATAAATTCTATTTGTGTGGTCCCGAAGAAATGATCAATACCGTTTCTGGTATTCTGAAAGAAAAAAACGTAAAAGATTCTGCTATAAAATTCGAATTGTTTACCACCTCTTCCAAAGAAAATAAAATAGAAAAATCATTAGAAGGTCATTCTAAAATCACCGTTTTGGTAGATGATGAAGAAACTACTTTCGAAATGTCACAAAAGCAAACCATCCTGGAAGCCGCTCTAAAACAAGGCATCGACGCACCTTATTCCTGTCAAGGCGGAATATGCAGCAGTTGTTTAGCCCGCGTTACAGCCGGAACAGCCGAAATGACAAAAAATTCTATTCTTTCTGATAAAGAAATCGCCGACGGTTTAATACTTACCTGTCAAGCGCACCCAACCTCAGAAACTATCGCAGTAGATTACGATGACGTTTAAAAAAACAAATTCTTTATAAATGAAACTTCTCTGAAAAGGGAAGTTTTTTTGTTTTAACACCGTTCGATTTTCGCTATATTAGCAGAATACTATTACAATCAGGAGCTAAATGTTTTTTTAGAGTTATAACGTTTCTAGGTAGCTTTGTTTAATCGTATTACATATAAATGAATTATGCACAATTTAAAAAACCGAAATGAGAATATTATCTTTTATTTTTTTTGCCTTTATCTTTATAAATTGTAATTCTCAAACTAAAAAAGTTGACGAAGCGACTTTAAAAGCTAAAAGCCAAAAGTTATTAAAGGCATTTAATGCAGAAAGTAAAATTACTTCTGCTGATTATAACACTTTAATTGACTTAAATTATGACAATAATAAAGATTTTGTAATTGGTTATTATGGGCAATCTGGAACTGGAATAAAAAATAAAATCCGAGTTTACCTTTACGATATTGCAAAGCATAATTATGTTTTAAACAAACAATTATCTGACTTATCAAATCCAACATTTTACATTTATCAAAGGAAAATTACGGAGTTTTATATTGGTAATGGTGGTGGAAGCGGAAGCAAACTTGAATGGAATGATGGAAAATGGATTATAACAAAAATGTTTGAGGTTGATAAAAATGAAATCAAAACTATTTGGAAGATTACTTACCCTTTGAAAAATAAAATAGAATATATTGCAAAACCGTATCAAATGATTCCGCCAAAAGATATTCTGGAAACAACTGTAAAAGAATAAACGTTGCATACGTTAACGAGTTTTGCAAACCGTACCCATAAATAAGGGAAAACAATACTAACAAGAAAACAAACTTACATGAACTTACGCTTATTCTTTCTATTAATTATAATTGAATCACTTTGTGTCTATGGAGGTTTTTTTGGTCTTATTTTATTTTTCTTTCTTCATTTTGGCTCTGGTGCTGGTGCAAGTTCAGAAAAAGCCATGTTGACTGAAAATGTTAGCTTCATAATATTAACTTCATTACCATTAATTTTTGGAATTTATAAATACATAACATTAACAGAAAAAAGAAAAGCCAAAAGTTATTTATACTCAGGTTTGCTGGTGACAATAGTTAGTGGAATTTATTTTGGACTGAATATATAATAACAATATTGCACATTTCGCAAACCATACCTACAAAACAATTAAAATGAAACGTAAAATATTCCCTTTCTTATTAGGCATGATAGCCTTCATTGGGTATGCCCAAAACAGCGAAATAACCATAAACATCAGCGGCTTAAAAACCGACAAGGGAAAATGTATAGTTTACTTATACAACTCCAAAAAAGGATATTCTGCAGGACCTAACAAAGCCATTAATACCGCCACTGGCAAAATCACAAACGGCAAATCAACCCTGGTATTAAAAGACACCACCGATGGCGAATATGTCATAACAGTTGTTCACGATGAAAACAACAACAGCAAGCTCGATACTAACTTTTTGGGAATGCCAAAAGAAGGAGTCGGAGTTTCTAATAATGCCAAAGG
This sequence comes from Flavobacterium lacustre, assembly GCF_027474525.2. NCBI lineage: Bacteria > Pseudomonadati > Bacteroidota > Flavobacteriia > Flavobacteriales > Flavobacteriaceae > Flavobacterium > Flavobacterium lacustre. The sequence continues at coordinate 1,073,433 of NZ_CP114882.2, read as the reverse complement.
CTCATTTGGCCCACCAAGTTACGAAGACTCAAAATTCAAAATCAACAAAAAGTCAGTAACAACAAACATCACTATCAAATACCTTTAAACTAAAGTGACCTGAAGCATCACCTGTTACAGGACATTCTTTATTTACGATTCTTGGGGCTGTAGTTACGATACTCCTACCTGCAGTTGCGATATTCGAGCCTGCAGTTACGATTCTTGTGCCTGTAGTTAAGATTCTCCTACCTGCAGTTGCGATATTCGAGCCTGCAGTTACGATTCTTGTGGCTGTAGTTAAGATTCTCCTATGCGTAGTTGCGATATTCGAACCTGCAGTTAAGATTCTTGTGGCTGTAGTTAAGATTATCCTATGCACATTCACGATATTGCCATGCACATTTACGATTCTCCTATGCAACTTTACGATATTGCCATGCACATTCACGATTCTCCTATGCAACTTTGTGATTCTCCTATGCACATTTAGGATATTGCCATGCACATTCACGATTCTCCTATGCAATTTTGCGATTATCCTATGCGTATTTAGGATTTTACGCAGTACAAAGTCGGGAGACTTTGTTCACATCGCCTCTTCATGACCTTCCACTTTTTTTTACAGTCAAAGCATTTACAAAAAAGCATTCCACAAGAACATATTTTTTTGTCTTTTGTTTTCTTCTTTATCCTCTCCGTAGGTATACCAGTCCTTTGTTTTCTCTTCAATTAAAGTTTTCAGTCCAATAAAATCATAGGTTTTTTTTGCGACAATAGGTTTTATGATGGCGCTATCTTGAATTTTTAAATCAATTTTGGTAGCTATGTATGACGTATACAGTCTAGGAATTGAAAGTCCTAAAATCATGCCCGGCAAACCATTTATACTACACGGACCGCCCGTAATGGTAATATCATCAGTATAAAAAGCAAACACATATACGTCATCAAATATTTTTCCTACTGCTTTTCGGCAATTGTAACCCGCAATTTCTCTGTGCTCATTTGTGATTTTCCAATCAATGTTGGGAATACTATCTTCAATTACAAAATTAGTACCTACAATTTGCTTCTGTATGTTCATTTTTCGAGCCGTAAAATCAAAAAACCAAGTGTTTTCTTCATCAGCTTCTTTTTCATGTTTGGGTATCCTTGTTTTAGGACTCCATCTGTCAAACTTAAATACACTTTTATTGTTTTCAAAAGTATAAGTGTAATACGATATTTTTAAGTCGGATAAGTTCTCTTTCATCATTTCATCCCAACTGTCGTTAGTCATTGTTTTTTTGAGATTGGTATTGACTTCGTATTCTATAACAGCCTTGTCAACAAATTGCTGCGCAAAGGATCCTGTAGTAAAAATAAATAATGTGAGGTAAAGATATATTGATTTCATAAGGTTGTGTATTAGGTAATAGCTTAAAATTGTTTTGTAAAATTGACCTTTGGAGCGTTACAAATAGTGATTAAAAAATTGTTTATTTTTTTTCTAAACCATTTTTATTTTTAAAATTCCATGTAAAACCTACCATAGCATAACGTCGGAGTCTGTCATTTCGCTCTTCGCCTATTGTGTTTTCATAAACAAATCTATTGATTCCAATGTTTTGATTCAAAATGTCACGCACCATTACATAAGCGGTAAACTCATCGTTCTTAAAAGTACGTTGGAACCTGGCATTCCATAATTGATTGGTAAGATTAGTTTGAAAATCAACCGTTTTTTGACGAGAATATAAATTATAATCTGTGGATAATTTCCATTTTTCTCTAAAATAAACGGCAACATCTAAACCTAGATTATTGGTATTAAATGATTTTACTTCATTGTTTTGAGAGGTACTGTTACGGCTGTTTGAGAAAGTATTACTTAGATTGATATCATATTTTTTTTCTTTGGATTTACTCAAATAAACCGAAAAATTAGAACTTAATATATTAGAATTATTGATTTCCTTATTGATGCTATTAACCGATTTATTGTAATTTACTGAGGGACTAAGATTAACATACATGTTTATTTTTTTGACTTTAAACCCATAACCCATATACAAATTAGTTGAAAAGTTACCGTTAGTATTTATAGGTGTTGTAATTGTTTTTGCACTTTCTGGGTCAATATCTCTATTGAAGGAAATCAAATTTGAGGTTGTTCTAAAAGAAATGCTTTGATAAAAATTAGTTTCGGTCAAAATGCTGTAACTATTATTAGAAACGCTGATGCTATTTGTAAAAGATTGCTTTAAATCTGGATTTCCTACCACTTGGTTGAAAAAATCTTGATTGTTTCGCAGCGGTTGTAATTGGTCAATAGTAGGCTGTCTTGTAGCACCTTGATAATTCACTCGCAAATTACTGTTGCTTTTGTATTTATACGAAAAATTTGCAGTTGGGAAAAAATTAGTAAAACTGCGATTGTATTCCTTATTTAAAGTTTGATCTTGTAAATTAAATGAAGTAAAACCAAAGCCACTACCAAAACTATAATTTATCTTTTTGGCATTGTAACTTAATTTCAGAACGGGTTTGTTTGTTGTAATGCTTTGCTTGAATTGGTTTGATAACGAATCGACTACAACATCATACTTCCCTGTCAGGTCTGAAAAATCATAAGTTACAAAGTTGCTGTTGCCCGTATTATGCGTAATTTGATAGGACAATTGCAAAGCAAATTTCTTTCCTATAGGCTCTGTATAGGCCACATTTAAAGCAAGATTTTGATTGGTTTTATCACCAATTTTATTTTGATCTACCTCATTACCAAAGGCAAAAACGCCTCCTTCATAACTCTCATTAGCCGATTTTAAAAAATTATCAGCATTCGTATTCAAAGTACTCCAACTACTATTGATAGAAAGTGTTCTTCGGGCTTTAGCAAATTTATGTTTAAACAAAGCACTCGCAGACAAGGATTCCTTATCTGATTTTGTGGTAAATAATCGTTCCTGTTTGTTCCTTAATAAACCATCGCTTCCAGTGGTATTTCCGGTCGTAAATTCATCGCTTTCAGTATTGTAAAAATTTGTTTTAGCGGTAAATTTAAGGGTATTTACTGAATCTATTTTTACATCATAAACCGCATTAAGTTTAAAATTATCTCTATTTACATGACTTGCAGTTGCTCTATTTTCATTCAATTGTGTATCGCCTACCTGGGTTTGGGTATTTCTGCTGCTATTGTTTTGGTAGCTTTGTTTGTTGTATTTGGGTGATACATTTAAGGAATGTTTGTCGTTCCATTTATTACTGTATTGCAATCCTGCATTAGTGTTTTTTATAAAACCATTTTGAGTATCGACATAAGGTTCTTCATCATTATCGCCGCCGGTCCATTCGTAATTTACATTTCCATCATCGTCCATGCTCATACTTACATTCCCGTCTCCTGCTCCAAATTTATCACTGTCCTGCCAACTTAACCCATCTTGACCCGTGTTCCCATTTAATAAAAAGGCCGAAAGCTTTCTTTTTCCTTTGAAACTACTCACCATGATATTACTGTTGTATCTGGAATCGGCGTCCGTAGCGGGTTGGTTTGCTCCATCTATCTTACCAAAATAACCTTTCTTTTTATCTTCCTTTAATTTCAGATTAATTGTTTTTTTAGTATCACCATCATCTATTCCTGTAAACTCAGCTTGATCGCTTTTTTTATTAAAAACTTGTACTTCTTTTATGGCATCGGCACGTAAATTTTTTACAGCCATACCAGGATCATCACCAAAAAATTCTTCGCCATCAACCAGTACTCTTTCTACTGTTTCGCCCATTGCTTTGATGGTTCCATTTTTATCTACTTGTATTCCCGGCAATTTTTTTAGTAATTCTTCAACATTGGCATTGGCATCAACCTTAAAATCACTGGCCCTGTAACTTGTGGTGTCGCCCTTAATTTTGATAGAACCCGTTTTTATCACTACTTCTCGTAACAGTTCCATTTTACTCATCAAAGCAATGTTACCTAAATCCTTATCAGTAGTAGTCACGGTAATATCATCTAAATAATCTGCATATTGACTGTGTGACGTCATTACAATATAATTCCCAGGTTTTACATTATTGAGAATGAATTTACCCGCTTTGTCTGATCGTGTAAATTGATATAAAACCGAGTCTACCGGCGTTAATAAAGCAACAACTGAATTGTAAATGGGTTTTTTTTCACTTCCAGCGGTCAAAATACCTGAAAGTTTATTTTTTTGGGAAAAAGCAGAAAAGGAGAAAATCAACAAAATTGCAATTGTTACTGTAATTTTAGGCATAAATAGTTTGATATTTTTGTTAGTGAAACGTTTCAAAGTATTTCCAAAAGTTGAACTAATAAATAAACATTTTTATTTAGTCTTTACTTTACGGTTTATGTTGAACGTATCAAAATCAAAAATAGTATTTTTCTCACCACATGTTTATTCGTTTTTGTTATTTAAGTGTTAAAATTAGCATTACCTGAAAATTATATCCAACTTAAAAAAACGAATTAAACAGCCACGTATTTATAATCTGCAACTAAAGTGCCTTAACAATTGCATCAACGGTAATCGTTCGCATTACTTCTTCATAACCTTCCACTTTTTTATTCCCATACACCGAAGTCGGTAATTTTGGAAACAAATTTCTATCGGAAACCAAAGCGTTTTCCAAAGGTTGATTAAATGGTGAAAATCCGGCAAAAGGATGGGTAGCGCCCCAAAGAGTGATGACTTTCACGCCAAGCATGGCTGCAATATGAGCATTCCCGGAATCCATGGAAAGCATCACATCCAGATTACTGATGAGCTGCAGTTCCTGTTGAAACTTAATTTTACCCGCAACTACAATCACATTTTCTTTATTAGCAGCAAGCGAATTTAAGAGTTCTATTTCCTTTTTTCCACCGCCAAAAAGCAAAATGGTTTGGGTTGTATCCAACGCTAATTGATCAATCACTTCCTGCATTAAATCCAGCGGATACACTTTAGAATCATATTGTGCAAAAGGCGCAATTCCAATTAATTTCTGATGATTTGTTCCAATTAACGCTAAAATTTCGGGACTTAAAACAGCCTTTTCAGGAAATTCAGGTTGGGATAAATCAATAGTAAAACCGAGTTGTTCAAATACCTTAGCGTGCCTTTCAAACATGCTCGGCAATGGTTTAAACGTTTTATTTTCAGCTTGAGTTAGTGCTTTTTTATCCGCTCTTCCTTTATCCACAGAAGCAATTTTTTTTCCGCACAAGGCAAAAAGATTTCGAATAACTTTAGAACGCAAAACGTTGTGCAAATCAGCAAAAGCATCAATATTTAACCCTTTTAAATCTTGGAACAAACGCAATAAGCCTAAAAATCCCTTGTGCCGTTCTTTTTCATCGAAAGCAAAAAAAGAAAGATTCGGAATTCCTTCAAAAAAAGGTTTGAAGAAAGGTCGTGAAATAACCGTGATTTGAACCTCCGGAAACTGCCTTACAAAAGCCCGTAAAACAGGAACCGTCATGGCGACATCTCCCATTGCGGAAAGTCTCATGACGGCTATATGCTTCATTTTTTCTGACAATGGAGTTGTCAAAAATTATTTTTTGTTTTGGTACAAAACAGGATTCAAATCATCATCATTGTACATTTTCATTTGTTTGTACACTTTCATGAATTTATCTCCGTTTTCAATATCGGTCAATAAATCATCGATAGCTGTTGACAAATCTGTTCTTTGTTCTAACAAAACATTCAATTTTTCTTGACATTTATCTCTGTGTTCTTGTGAAGCCTCAGCACGAGTAGCTTCTTCATGCATATGATAAATTTTCAAGGCTAAAATCGACAATCTGTCAAATGCCCAAGCCGGACTTTCAGAGTTGATTTTGGCACCATCTTTTACATTAACATGACTGTATTTCTGAAGAAAATAACTGTCAATATATTCTACCATATCCGTACGTTCCTGATTCGAAGCATCAATTCTTCTTTTTAGCGTCAAAGCGGCTACAGGATCAATATTAGGATCACGAATAATATCTTCAAAATGCCATTGAACGGTGTCAATCCAATTTTTCAAATACAATAAGTGCTCAAACTTTTCTTTGGGAAAAGGATTGTTTATAGGTTGATCTACATTATCAAACTGATGATAATCTTTAATACTTTGTTCGAAAACGGAATAAGCTAATTTTGAAAACATATCTTTATATATTAAAACACAAAGATACTTTTTATACTTTTATAGTGTGGAAAAATTTTCAAAGTTTTGATACCAAATCAAAAGTCATAAATCAAAAATTTAATCTATGCAAATTCACCTGCTCTCCGAAAATAACAGCGTCCTAAATCATTTTCTGGCGCAGATACGAGACGTCAAAATTCACAACGACAGCCTGCGCTTCCGCCGAAATATTGAACGCATTGGCGAAATAATGTCATATGAATTAAGTAAAGAATTGCAATACGAAAATATTAAAATTCAAACGCCACTTAGCATCAAAAAAACCACACAGGTAAAAGATTCATTAGTTTTATGTTCCATTTTACGGGCAGGTTTAGCGTTACATCAAGGATTTCTGAATTATTTTGATGCCGCCGAAAACGGTTTTATATCCGCTTACAGACATCATCCAAACAACGATGATTACTTTGAAATAAAAGTAGAATACCAAGCCGTTGCTGATATCAACGGAAAAAATGTTATCCTAATTGACCCAATGCTCGCCACGGGACAATCTATAGTTGCCGTTTACCATAAATTGATGGAACGCGGCACACCAAAAGACATTCATATTGCCGTGGTAATCGCCGCTCCCGAAGGAATTGCTTATTTAGAAAAATACCTTCCGGAAAACTGTCATCTTTGGATTGCCGCTTTAGACGAAAAGCTAAATGAACACGCTTATATCGTTCCGGGACTCGGAGATGCCGGAGATTTGGCTTACGGAAATAAATTATAACTGAGAGAAAAACGCAAATAAACTACACACAATAAAAACAGCGAGTACAATTTCACGCTTCATTTGTTGTTGCACAATTTCAATATGACTAGTAGCCATTATCGCTATCGGTGCAAAAGTAAACACCAACAAATCATTGCTTTTGTTCGATGAAATTAAAAAGATAATCACTCCAATAAAAAAAGAAGCTATAATTTTCTTGAACGAAGTATGCAACAATTGTGGTCGGTTTGAAAGAGTCAAAAACATGGAAACCACAAAAAACAAGGCTACAGATACATAAATAGACAAAGCCGCATTCTGGTAATTATTGGTAAAATAGTCAATATTAAAGTTCGTGCTTACATTGCTGTTTACAAACTCAATTACGTTTACATCCCAAATTGCAGCAAAAAGTAAAAAAACAATTCCTATTGTAAAAAAGGCAATAAAAGGCAATAACCAGTTTCGATAATCTCTAGAAACATGGAAAATAATGGAGATAAATACCAATACAAGAAAGAGAATACTCCAAAAATGGAACAATGTTGCCACAAAAATCCATAAAGAAGCATCAAATATTTTCTCTTTGGAAGCTTTGAGTGATTGTAACGATATTAATCTGCGAAGTGCTAATAATATAAAAAAATTGGCCAGAATTAAATTCACATTATCCAAAACCGACGGAAAAAAAAGCAACAGCAAAAAATAAAAAAATATGGTGTAGCTACTGTCTTTACTGAGTCCGTTTTTTTTAGTAATAAAATTTGCGATAAAAATAGAGGCTAATAAAACCAGTAATAATCCTGATTTTTGTAACAATAAAACACCAGAACTCATCCAAGATACATCTTGAAATTGGTAGATTAAAAAGAAAACCAGCATCAAAATTACAACCAAAGAATAATTTAATGGTGTAGATTTTTTAAAAACACTTGTTATCATAAGGATATTTTATACTTTTGTGTCTGTAAATATAATACTTGTTTAAAAAGGAAACCAACAAGTTCAAGAAAGATTCGTAGTTACTGCCTCTTTTTTACAATTAAAATCGTTTCCCAAAAACATCCATAACATATAATTTCAAGCATTATGAAAGCATTTTTCGAAGGAATACAATACTTATTTGTGGACATATTATTCGCTCCACTTGACTTTTTAAGATCTTTAGAACTAAGTTCTTGGTTTGGTGCAAACACCATTAACTGGATCTTCATGATAATTTGTGCATCAGCAATGGTATATTGGATCAAACAATTGCAAATTTTTGACGCAAACGGAACAGAAAATCAAGATACTACCGCTCACTCTTTTTTAAAGTAATACTTAAAAAAAAGTGAACAGTAATTAGAAACTATTTTAAATCGTTTCCAATATCTTTTCTAAAATACATCTTATCAAAATGTAGCTTGTCTATATTTTGGTAAGATTTTTTTATGGCCTCTTCAAAATTGTCGCCGTATGAGGTAACAGTCAAAACCCTTCCACCATTTGAAACTACATTTCCATTATCCAGTTTTGTTCCGGCATGAAAAACAATCGAATCCGTAATATTCTCTAATCCCGAAATTACTTTTCCTTTTTCAAAATCTTCAGGATATCCACCCGAAACAACCATAATTGTAGTGGCGCTTCTTTCATCTACTTCTAATGAAATCTCGTCTAATTTTTCATTGGCTACAGCCAAAAATAACTCCACTAAATCCGTTTTTAATCTTGGAACAACCACTTCGGTTTCCGGATCACCCATTCTTACATTGTATTCAATTACAATTGGCTCGTTTTTAACATTGATTAATCCAATGAAAACAAAACCTTTATACGGAATTCCGTCTTTGTGGAAACCATCAATTGTAGGTTTTACAATGCGTGTTTCAATTTTTTCCATCAAAACTGCATCAACATAAGGAACCGGAGAAACCGCTCCCATTCCACCTGTATTTAAACCTGTATCGCCTTCGCCAATGCGTTTATAATCTTTGGCAGTAGGTAAAATTTTGTAATTTTTTCCATCGGTAAGAACGAAACAACTCAATTCTATTCCGTCAAGAAATTCTTCGATAACTACTTTTGAACTGGCAGCACCGAATTTTTGATGTACCAACATATTTCTTAATTCATCTTTGGCTTCCGCCAAATCATGAATAATCAAAACCCCTTTTCCGGCAGCCAATCCATCCGCTTTCAAAACGTAAGGAGGTTGCAATGTTTCCAAAAATTCACATCCTTTTTCTACCGTTTCGGCAGTAAAACTATCGTAAGCAGCTGTTGGGATATTATGTTTAATCAAAAATTCCTTAGCGAATTCTTTACTTCCTTCTAATTGAGCACCAATTTTTGATGGACCAATAACCGGAATATGACTTAATTCAGCATCATTTAGAAAGAAATCATAAATCCCTTTTACCAAAGGATCTTCAGGTCCTACAACCACCATTTCCACTTTTTCCTGAAGTACAAATGTTTTTATAGCTTCAAAATCCGTTGGACTCATGTCTATATTATTAGCTATTGCTGCAGTACCGGCATTTCCCGGAGCTACAAAAAGTGTATCACAAAGCGGACTTTGAATCATTTTCCATGCAAATGCATGTTCTCTTCCGCCTGAACCCAATAGTAAAATAGTCATAATCTTGTTTTTTTAGTTGTGGTGCAAAAATAATTGCTTTTGAAGTTAAAAAATAATTATTTTTTAAAAACTTGTTGGTTCACTGTCATTAGTAGTTCGTAAATCTTATTTTTGATGAAATTTAAACTGAAAATGCTTCCACTTTTTGATTTATCGCTCCAAATAAATGGTTTTCCGTTACAGACAGCCAAAACTGAGTTGCAAAAAATCGTCGCTTTTTCTGAAAAAGAATATCAAGTTTTCCTTGAAAATAAAAAAAAGGAAATCGTTAATTTTCATTTGCACAACAATTCCTTTTACCGGGAATTAGTGGGTTCAACCTCATTTGAAAACTGGAATAATCTGCCTGTTTTAAATAAAAAAAACTTACAAAAACCACTGATATCAAGACTTTCTGATGGATTTTCGCCTAAAACAGTATATGTAAATAAAACCTCGGGTTCAAGCGGAGATCCATTTGTTTTTGCCAAAGACAAATACAGTCATGCGTTGACTTGGGCTTCAAATATGTATCGTTTTGGTTGGTACGGAATTGATTTTAACAGCTCTTACCAAGCCCGTTTTTATGGCATTCCGATGGATTTTATTGGACACAAAAAAGAGCGATTCAAGGATTTTTTGAGTCATCGGTATCGATTTTCGATTTTTGATTTATCGGATGTCGTTTTAGAAACTATTCTGAAAAAATTTAAATATAAAAAATTCGATTATATAAACGGATACACAAGTTCAATTGTTTTATTTGCTAAGTTTTTACAAAAGAAAAACATTATTTTAAAAGAAATTTGTCCCAGTTTAAAAGTGTGCATGGTGACTTCCGAAATGCTTTTTGAAACAGATAAAATACTTTTAGAAAAACAATTTGGACTTCCTATTGTCAATGAATACGGTGCTTCGGAGCTGGATTTGATTGCTTTTCAGAATCCAAAAGGAGAATGGCAAGTGAATGCCGAAACCCTGTTTGTAGAAATTTTAGACGATATGAATCAACCTGTTCCCAATGGCGTTTCCGGTCGGGTTGTGATTACTTCTTTATTTAATACGGCGCATCCTTTTATCAGATATGAAATTGGTGATATTGGGATTTTGGACGAAAAAAGTACCGCTCAAAAACCTATTTTAAAGCAATTAATTGGCCGAACAAATGATATCGCAATTTTACCGAGTGGAAAAAAATCACCCGGATTAACCTTTTATTATGTTACAAAAAGCATCATTGAAGATGATGGAAACGTAAAAGAATTTCTGATTAAACAAACCAAAATTGATTCCTTTGAAATCGAATATGTAAGTGAAACAGAACTGACTCTGAAACAAATTCAAAAAATTGAAGCGGCAATTGCTTTGTATCTGGAACCCCATTTAAACTTTAGTTTTATTCGGAAAAAAGCGTTAGAAAGAACCAATCGCGGGAAACTAAAACAGTTTAAATCGATGCTTTAATTGTATGATTATAGCGCGGTTTAAGGATTAATTGTGTGAACAAAAAACCCGTCATACAAAGCAGCGAAACCATGAAATTAAAACCATGAAAGGTTCTGTAAACAGTAAAATTATGCTGCAATAAATCTACTTTTGAAGCCGAAATAGAATTTTGTCTGATTCTGTAAAAAGCTAAACTTTCCGGTACCGGTTTTGCAGTTTTTATTTTATGCAAAATGGTCAGCCAATGCATCCAATCCTGTCGTTTTCGCGTTTGTGAAATGGCGACTTTACCAAAATAATTTACATCGTATATTCCGGTAAGATTGCCGACATAATTACAAAAAAACAGTTGTCTGTATGATAAATTTCTTGGTGCTTCAACTCTTTTATTTAATGATTCACCGGCCTCATTGATACAATCATAGAAAGAGAATGTAAACGGTAAATGATTTGCCTCCAGAAATTCAATTTGTCTTTCGAGTTTCATTGGTTTCCACAAATCATCGGCATCCAAAAAAGAAATATAGCGTCCGCTGGCTTGAGCTAAAGCGAGATTTCTGGCAATTCCTGTTCCTGAATTTTTTTCGAGTGAAGTAAATTTAATTCTAGTGTCGTGTAAAGCAAATTCCTTGATAATTGAAATAGTAGTATCAGTAGAGCAATCATCAACAAGAATTATTTCCCAGTTTTGATAGGTTTGATTTTGAACAGATTGAATGGTTTCTGCAATAAATTTTTCAGAATTGAAGGATGGAATAATTATCGATACCAATGGTTTTTGCATTTTAATATGCTTTTTCTTCGCCTTTAAAGGTATTAAATATCGTGATTAAAATTATTTTTATATCTAATAAAATCGACCAATTCTCCATGTAGAAAATATCATATTTCACTCGGTTTATGATATCTGTATCGGTCTCAACTTCACCTCTGAAACCTTTAGTTTGAGCAAGTCCGGTGATTCCTGGTTTTACAAAATGGCGCACCATAAATTTATCTATTCTAAGGGCATACATTTCGGTATGGCTCACCATGTGTGGTCTGGGCCCTACAACTGACATATCTCCCAACAGCACATTAAAGAATTGTGGAAGTTCATCAATACTGTTTTTTCTGATAAATTTGCCTACTTTGGTAACTCTGGCGTCATTTTTACAAACTTGGTTTAGATGCGCTTCATCGTTCAAGACCATCGATCTGAATTTGTAGCAATCAAACTCTTTATAATTTAATCCATTCCTTTTTTGTACAAAAAACAACGGCCCTTTAGATTCTAATTTTACAAGTATTGCCAAAATTGGTGTGAGCCATGACAAAATACCCAAAATGATAACTAGGGAAAAAAGGATGTCAAAAACACGTTTGACCGCTTTATTCAAAGTTTCATCTAAAACAATATCTCTAAGAGAAATAACCGGAATGTAGTCATAATATTCAAACTTAAAATTTCGGGAGAGAATTTGTTTTTCATCCGGAATGAATTTCAATGTTTTCAAATTATTGTCTGCAAAATCTGTAATATCACTAATTTGTTTGTGTGTCAAATCACTCATCGAGCAGTATATTTCATCTATTTTCTGTTCTAAAATAAATACAAAACTGTCCAGAATCTGATTTCTTTTATCATTTTCTAAATCAAAAATTTTTATTAATTTATATCCATAATCCGGATTGTCCGTAAAAAAATGTTGAAGGGGAGCTATACTTTTTGTGTTCCCTAAAAGAACAACTGTCCTAAAATTTCCTCCATAAAGCACCCTGTATTTTTTTAGAAAATAATAAATAGACAGTTTAACAATTAGAATCACAAATAATGAGGAGGATGTAAACCAGATAATTTCTTTAAAATCAGACTCTCCAGAATAAAAAAAAGCGATTGCCAGACAAAAAAGCGTAAACACAATTCCTTGCTTCAAAGCACAATTTAAAATAGAAATAACCTTTGTATATCTGTACACTTCATAAAAACCTAAATTCAATGCTATTAAAAACCAGGCACAACTTATAAATAGAGGTGAGAAAATAAAATGCTGTGATAATTCAGTCAAATGCATAGAAAACACATTGATGATTATCAAGTCAAATGCAAACGAAAAAGGGCGTATATACCCAGAATATCTTCCTGTTTTGGTTTTCACTAATTGATATGCTCAGAAAAGTCTTGATGCTTTTCTATTTTTATAATACTATTTATAAATACCTGAAATTGTTTTTTAATAAGAACATTAGTATAAATAACGAACTACAAATACGTTTATTACTTCCTGTTTGATATTCTTATCAAAAAAAATATTTTTTTTAATTGGCAATTCTAAAAGGTAAAATTGGGATAATTTATTGAAATCCGAATACGGTTATTGTATAATAAAACTATACAAACACAATAAAAAAGCTATAATACTAAAGATTAAGCACGTAAAAACATAAAAAAAAGAAGTACTTGTTAAAATACTTCCTTTTTTGTTTAAAATATATATTTTGAAAAATCTTTATGTTCCTCTTTAGAAAGCTCTTCTTTTGAGAGTGATTTGAAATACTCATAGGTTATTTTCATTCCTTCTTCCCTGCCTACTTTGGCTTCCCATCCCAATAGTTCTTTTGCTTTAGTAATATCAGGCTGGCGTTGCAAAGGATCGTTTATAGGTAAAGGATGATAAACTACTTTTTGATTGGTTCCTGTTAGTTTTATGATTTCATCTGCAAAATCCTTGATGGTAATTTCATCAGGATTTCCAATGTTTACTGGATATGCATAATCCGAATGCAGCAATCTGTAAATCCCTTCTACCTGATCATCAACATAACAAAACGAACGCGTTTGCATTCCGTCACCAAAAATAGTTAAATCTTCTCCACGAATTGCCTGACCAATAAAAGCTGGAATAACACGACCATCATTGAGGCGCATTCTTGGACCATACGTATTAAAAATACGAACGATTCTGGTTTCAACACCGTGAAATGTATGGTACGCCATAGTTATTGATTCCTGAAAACGTTTCGCTTCATCATAAACACCTCTTGGACCTATCGTGTTTACATTTCCGTAATATTCTTCGGTTTGTGGATGAACCAATGGATCTCCGTAAACTTCAGAAGTAGATGCGATAAGAATTCGGGCTTTTTTTACTCTTGCCAATCCTAACAGATTGTGTGTTCCCAGAGAACCCACTTTCAAGGTTTGAATTGGAATTTTCAAATAATCAATAGGACTCGCCGGTGAGGCAAAATGCAAGATGTAATCAATATTTCCCGGAACATGAACAAACTTTGTAATATCATGATGGTAAAACTCGAAATTCTCTAGTTTGAATAAATGCTCGATATTTTTTAAATCTCCAGTGATGAGATTATCCATTCCAATAACAAAATAACCTTCTTTGATAAAACGATCACAAAGGTGTGATCCTAAAAATCCTGCGGCTCCGGTGATAAGTATTCTTTTCATAATAAATTTGTAAACATCTTTTGTCCTTGGCAAAAATAGTTATAATTATTGGGTTTGCTTTTTAAAATCAAGAGTTGAATTCAAATGTTGTTGATATTTTTCGTCTACAAATGATTGTATCTCTTTCTCAAATCGCTCTTTAGAAAATTGTAATGCATGTGCTCTTATTGCTTTTGAGTCAAATGTTTTTGTTTCAAAAACAGCAATCGCTTCTTTGATAGCATCTACGGTTTGTTCGTTAAAAAACAAACCGGTTTGTTCATTCACAACCGTTTCTAGAATCCCTCCTTTTGCATAAGCGATTACAGGAGTTCCGCAAGCCTGAGCTTCAACAGGGATGATTCCAAAATCTTCTTCGGCGGCAAAGACAAAAGCTTTCGCATTTTGCAAATATTCTTTTAATTCTAATTGACTCACATGACCTACAACAGTAATATTGTCTTTGGCTATTTGTTGAATTTTATCAAATTCCGGCCCGGCTCCGGCAACAATCAATTTCAGATTAGGCATTTCATTAAACGCCTCAACTATCAGTTGCATTTTTTTGTACGAAACCATTCGGGAAGCAGTAAAATAATATTTTTCTTTTTCTTCTTTTAATGAAAAAAAAGTAGTGTCAACCGGCGGATAAATCACCACTGAATCCCGATTATATCTTTTTTTTATCCGCTCCGCAACATGGTTTGAATTAGCAATAAAAAAAGTGACATTAGCTGCATTTGAAACATCCCATTTTCTAATTTTATTTAAAACATATTTGGCGTACATGCCTTTTAATCCTTTGTCTAAGCCTGAATCTTTTAAGTATTGCTCCTGCAAATCCCAAGCATATCGCATGGGGGAATGGCAATAACAAATATGCAATTGATTCTTGTTTGTACGAACTCCTTTGGCAATTGAAGAAGAAGAGCTGAGGATTAATTCATACTCACTCAAATCAAATTGTTCTATTGCGGATGGGAATAACTGGAGAAATTTTCGGTGATTATTTTTAGCTGTTGGCAAATTCTGAATGAAAGTGGTTTTTGCCTTTTTTCCATTTAAAATAAAATGACGATCTTCTTCATTCAAAAAATCGATTAAAGAAAAATGATCAAAGTCGTTCCAAATAGCATTCAGCGAATGAATTACTTTCTCCGCTCCGCCATTTACATAATACCAATCATTAATTAATGCTTTTTTCATGTAGAATTACTGTGCTATTTTTCGAATTAAGAAATAAAAATAATAGGCATATTTTCCTAAAATAAAATTAGTGTAAAATAAGAATTTTGGTACCCAATGCTGAAATAAATTCAGGTTTTGTAATTCCTGTTTTAGTTCTTTTAAAGTGAATTTGCTTACTCCTACATTCATTTCAAAAACATGAAACGCTTGTCTGATCATTAATTCTTGCCTTAATTCATCTACCAAATTAATGTTGTATTGTTTGCCAACATCTGTACCAATATCGAGAACACCTTTCCACATACTGGCTCTTGCTTTGGCAGAATATGCGCCTGGAATATGCAAAATACCATCTTTGGCAGATTCACCAAACAAAGGAGGATTTCCGGCTCTTCCTGCCACCGAAGGGAATCCTAAATAACCAATTCCATTGGAACAAAAAGCATGTGCCGCGAGATAAATTTGATAATAAAGCGTTCCGTCATATTTACTGGTTGCAAGCGTTTGCGCCCAAGGTTTGTTGATGACAAGACCGCCAACAAAACCACAACTTCTGAAAATAAACTTGGGAGAATCACCTGATTTTAAAATGGTTTCTTTATCTAAAATTCTGGAAACTCCAATAGGTTTATTGATATCTGTATCAAATCGAATAAACGGACGCGAAATCATGCTAATGTCTTTGTGCTTTTCACAAAAATCAGCAATTTGTTGTAATCCGTCTTTTAGAAACAAATCATCATTCCCAATTAGAATCACCCATTTGAAAATGGCTTGTTCAATTAACTTTCGGACATTGGCATCATATCCTAAATTGACTTCGTTTTCTATGTAATTGAAACGGACATTTTTTTGATAAAATAAAACCTTATATCGTTCTGCAATTTGTTGAATTTCTTTTCTTTCTTTCGAAAAATCTTCACAGACTAATACTTCGTCCGGCAACAAATTCATGTCATAAATTGATTGCAAAAGCTCCTCAAATTCTATTAGTCTGCCATATGCCGGAATGGCTATACTGTATCCTTCTTGTATAGTATTGAATACCATTTATTGAATTATTTTTATGCATTTTGCAGGGTTTCCGGCAATTACAGCATTTTCAGGAAAACTTTTTGTTACTACAGCATTGGCACCAATTATAGCATTTTTTCCAATGGTTACATTGGGCATAATAGTGACTCCTTCTCCAATCCACACGTTGTCTGCTATAACAACAGGCCCTTTAGACACTAAACCTCTTTTATTTGGCGGTAATGTTAAGGATTCTAAATTTGGTAATCCGTGAAAATGATCTGTTATAAATACCTTACTGGCAATCAAAACATTGTTCCCAATGGTTATGGAATTGATACAACCAATATGACAATCATAATTAATGCTCACATTATTCCCAATCGTAATTTTGGGATTAAAAGTGAACTGATTGTGGGTTTCAAATGTTTCCAGACGCAATCTTTCGAAACAGAAAAAATCATCACCAATTTGAATATTTTGGGCACCATGTAAATAAATTGGAGATTCAATATAGAAATTTTTACCGCAGTTTTTGAAATTTCTTTTCACCATAAAAGAATAGATTCTGTTTCTAAAATACTTGGAATATTTTAAAAAAGAATACGAAAAAAAGAGACTACAAAATGAAGCAACATGGTCTGCTAATGCTATGCAAATTCTTTTCATAATTTATCTGAATCTATTTAAACGGGTCTGCCGGACAAATGTATGTTTTATATTTATATGAGAATAATCTACATTAAAATATCATTCTTAGTTTTGTCCTGCGATTAAAATTATAAAAAATAAATCTAAGTTTAAATACAATAAAAAGACACAAAATTACCTATACAAAAACTCACTGCCCGCTAATAATTTTGTATTCTCCTCTAAAAAAATTACATTTGATTTGATTTTAAAAATGAAAAAAATGAAAAAAATATTTTTTAGTATTTGCATCGTTTCTTTGTTAGCAGCTTGTCAGGAACCCTCAAAAGACAAATCAGAAAAAGAAACATTAGGCAAATACCAAATGTCTGTCATTCAAAGAACAGACAGTGGTGAAGTTTGTTTGTTTATACTAGATACTGAAACAGGAGAAGTGACAATGAGAGGAGATAAATCAGGTGCTTGGACTTCACAAGGTAGTCCTGATGATGCTCAATAAATAGAAAACAAGGCGAAAATTGAATACAAAAAAGCACAGAGGTTTCCTGTTTTGGAACCTCTGTTTTATATACAAACTATTGTGATTAAAAATGTCTTCCTGAGTTTTGGAATCAATTTTATAAACTTCTTATTTCCGGTAATTCTGATTCCTTTTTACATTAGTGTATTCGGAATTACTAATTACGGATTAATAGCGATTTGTATTTCCTTGATTAATTATATTGCTGTCATTAACGATTATTCTTGGAGTATTTTGGGCCCTGTAAAAATTGGTCAGATTGGCGAAAACACCTCAGCACTTAACCACTATATTTCAACTGTAATCAATACAAAATTAGTCCTGCTTATTCCTTCCTTTGTATTGCTTTTTCTTTTTATACAAATGTATAGCGGCATACATTCAAACGCCGTTTTATGCTTGTCTTTATTTGTAATGCTCTTTTCGAGGTCCCAAAACTCCCATTGGATATTTATCGGGTTAAATAAAGTCAATGTCTATTTTATAATCAATTCGGTTTTTAAAATCAGTACAATCGTTACCGTGTTATTATTCATCAAGCAACGGGAATCCTTTCAGTTTCTGTTTTTTATACTGGGATTTTTTGATAGTATGATTTTTATCTTTTCGCTTTTATATTTATATCTAAAATGTGATTACAGCTATACTTTTACACCTTTTAAAAACATCTTTCAAGAGTTACAAAATGGATTCAAAATGTTTTTAACAAACCTTACTATTTGCTCTATATTAAATTCCGGAACACTAATTTTAGGTTTGTTTTTTGAATCTAAAATTATTGGAATTTACAGTGTTGCAGAAAAAATAATTATGCTTTGTAAGCATACAATTGGCGTTTTATTTCAAGGCGTTTTTCCAAAAATATGCAAATTGGGAATCGCCAATATCAAAGAATTAAACCACAATTTACGCTTGATATTCAAGTCTTATTTGGTTTTATATTCCTTTGGAACATTAATTTTAATCTTTTTTTCGAAACAAATAATTCCATTTTTAAGCAGTGAAAATATAGAAGAATCCAGTAGATATTTGGTACTTCTTTCCCCTATTCCGCTTATTGCGTCTTTAAATCAATCGGCATATATGTCGTTGGTGCTTCACGAAAAAAAGAATATTTATTTCTCCGGCTACTTCATTGGTTTACTCCTAAACATTATTCTTTCGTTTACACTGACTTATTTTTTCCAGGTCGAAGGAATGATTGCAACACTGATACTTACAGAACTTTTTATAACGCTATTCTTAAATTACAATACCTTAACCCATAAATATTTAAATTATTTCAACCGCTATGATTAAAGTAGGATTTCTTGTTTCATATGATTTCAAATATTTATACCAATCTATTCCGTTAGTCTATAATGATGCGGATTTGATTGTGCTTGCTGTTGATAAAGAAAGACTGACTTGGAGTGGAAATCCGCTTGTTATTGATCCGGATTTTTTTGAATGGGTTCAAAAGTTTGATGTTTTAAAAAAAATAGTGATTTATGAAGATTCTTTTTTTGTCCCTGAAAATACTCCCGCTCAAAACGACACCCGAGAACGGAATCTTCTGGCAAAAGCTATGGGCGAAGGTGGATGGCACATTCAGATTGATAGTGATGAGTATTTTAATGACTTCAAAAGTTTTACTGATTTTCTAAAAGAAAGAAATAATCTATTACAAAATCCCGAAGCAAATCCTGTTGAAATTCACGTGCAATGGATTACTTTATTTAAAAAAATTGAAGGTGGTTTTCTCTATGTAAAAGACTCTTTAGATACTATTGAAGTCGCTACAAACGTACCAAAATACAAATACATGAGGGCCACAAGGCATTCGAAAAAAATAATAACAAAATACATTTTATTGCATCAATCCTGGGCCAGAGATGATGACGAAATTTATACTAAAATAACCAATTGGTCGCATCGGGATGATTCGGATAATTTGGCATTTTTTGAATTTTGGAAAAAAATAAATCTGACGAATTATAAAGAATTTACGAATCTTCATGAAAATGATCCCACAAAATGGAATTCTCTAGGTTTTATAGCCGAAGATGAAATTTATTCGCTAAAGCTTACTATCAGTACTTTCGACTTATTTAAATTAAAATTAAAGAAGAAACTCATTCAATTTATTAGAGAAAAACTGCCCGTTAGTCTTCAAAATAATATTCGAGATTTGTTTAAAAAACTGATAAAATGAGAACAGAAACTAAAACAAATTACATTCTAATTGTACTGCTGTATCTTTTTGCTTTGTCAACAGTATTGTACTCTTTTGAAGCCATTCAGTCTGTTGTAATGATTCTCAGCAGTGTTTTTATGATACTGCAATTTCGGTCCGGAAAACCTTTTTTTACGATTAAAACAGCACCTTTTTTACTTTCATTTATTATCATATGTAGCATTGGACTTTGGTATTACAGCGCTAAAAGTGTGCAGCTAATTTCCAATAACCTACTGCTATTTGTAGTGCCATTATTCAGTATTTATCTGTATCAGTCCAAACGCTTTCTGGAAAACAAAAAAAATATTCTGCTGACCTATTGTTATGCTGTTGGTTTACTCTGTGTGTATATTGTTGGGTATTATATCAAAGACATTCCAAACCATCAATTCAACTGGTATTTCGCGCGATTTAATATAGAAAACCACCTTCATTTTCACGGAACCTACCTCAGCCTTTGGATGGGCGTAGCGGTATTGTTTGTAATGGATTTTTTAGTAAAACGAGACGAATCTAAAACCTATCTCAATTATAGTGTAGCCGTTTTGATGGTTTTCTTAATTGCCGGATTAATCATTATAAACTCTCGAATGATTTTGTATTCGGTTCTTTTTTTGAGCGTGCTCAACTATTATTTTTATTACTATAAAACCAATTTGGGGAGCAAAAAAAAGACTTTCCTGTACTTGATTGCCTTGGTGTGTTTGATTCTTTTTCTATCCCAACGCTACATCGCAGATATTGAATTTCTATATAAAAATGCTGTTTCAAATTCCTCCAGATATACCATTTGTTACTGTTCCTTACAAACCATTTTTGACTCCTTTTTTCTGGGTATGGACCCAAATATCATTCAAAATAAACTAAATACTTGTTATGACAATTATGGTTTTTATGAATTATCTAAGGAGAATATTAATTCGCACAATCAGTATTTAGATTATTTTTTGAAGGGTGGAATACTCCTTTTCATTTCGTTTATTTTTACTTTAATCGTAAAATTACGTCATTCTTTAAAGCAAAAAAATTATCTCTATTTTTCAATAACTGTGTTGTTTAGTTTTGCCTTTATCACCGAAAATATTCTGGTTCGACAATATGGAATGTTTATTTATGTGTTTTGTGATGTGCTGTTATTGGGCGCTATTCTGTCTGATGAAAGTCATAACACTGATAAAGTAGAAAAATGCTAAAGTTGGAATTAATAAAATACAGCCGTCGCTTAAACATAAAAACAAATAGATTAAAATACCGATAAAGTAATCGTAATTATTGTTTTTTGTTTTTAAATACAGGTATATCGGTGTGAAAAAAGAGATACAAAACAAGAATAAACCCACTAATCCAAACTGTTTAAATATAGATAAATAAACGATTTCCTCAATCGCACTATATACTTTACTACCAAAAAAACTGATTTCGTTTGTTTTTCGTATTTGCAAAATTCGACCACCTAAATTCGCGTCAAAAATAAATTTCTGCAAAGACCCGTACTGAAAATACCTCGTCATAATAACAGTCCCCATGATTAGCAAAATCAGGCCACCGAGAAGGTATATTTTTACTAGTTTTAAGACCTGATTTCGATATAAAAACAGGAAAAAGAAGATTAATCCAATCCAAACGGTTCGTGATAAGGTTAACAATAAAGCCAAAACAACAATGAATATTTTTAGTTTTGACTTGGTATTTTTATAAAAAATGGGAAACAACATTAAAGTACAAACACCAAAAATATTTCCGTTGTTATAGGTAGAAATTAATTTACTTACAGAACCACGCTGATTAAATTTAGAGGTATCCAATTCTCCTAAATCGCCAGCATTAACTGTAAAATAAGGGATTTCTAAAAAATGACCCGTAACTTGTTTGTAAATAAACAGAAAAATTCCATATGCTGAAATTATCAAAACCGATTTACTCAAAACAGTCTCTATATACTCGCTTTTGATTTTGGCCAAAAAAGAACTTAGAAAAATATAAAACAGCAAGGGTAAAAAAACAAAGCTTACGTAAAACGAAATTAAATTTCCCAAAGATCCTTCGTAACCGTTCACCATCAAATGAATCGTAAAATAAATCACAAATGGCAGGGTTGCAATGTATGCTATAAACGGTTTGTTCTTTACCGTAAATTTGTACTTATTTGCGATAATAAATACTGACAACAGCATTAAAAATCCCAGATATAAATAACCCCAAGTTATTGGAATTCCGGCAATTTTAAATCCACCTTTAGGAATAATAATGACAAGAAAAACGGCGAGAAAGAATACTAATTCTCTCAACCTTTCATTAGTCAATTGTATATTAAAAATATTCCTCATTAGTTAAGATGAACCATTAGATATTTGGATTTTACTACTAAAAACAGTTGCTCAAACTTTCCTCCCAGCCTTTTATAGCAATCCCAAAAACCAATTTAATCTTGGTTTTATCCAGAACACTATATTTTGGTCGTTGTGCCGGTGTGGGATAACTGCTTGTTGGAATGGGCTGTAAATCAATATTTATAGTGTTATTTTCGAATATTTTTTGGGCAAAATCAAACCAGCTGCAAGAACCTTCGTTACTGAAATTATAAATACCGCTTACTTTATGAGTGGGGTGTTGACTAACAAATACTACGATTTGAACAAGCGCTTCGGCTAAATCAACAGCATTTGTTGGCGTTCCGATTTGGTCATTTACCACAGATAAAGAATCGCGTTCTGCTCCCAGTCGCAACATGGTTTTCATGAAATTAGCACCAAATTGCGAATAAACCCATGACGTTCTTATGATAAAATAATCTTCCAAAACGGCTTGAACTGCCTTTTCTCCGTCTAATTTCGTTTGTCCATATACACTTTTCGGATTTGGAATATCTTCTTCTGTGTAGGGTGTTTTTTTGGTACCATCAAAAACAAAATCGGTAGAAACATGAATTAATTGGGTCTTAAACTCTTTGCAAACCTCAGCCAGATTTTTGACTCCCGTAGCATTGATTGCTTCTGCTTTTTCAGTTTCGGTTTCTGCTTTGTCTACGGCAGTATAAGCTGCAGTATTGATACAAAAATCAGGTTTTATTTTGTTGAAAACGGACTCAATTCCTGTTTTTTGAGTAATATCAAGCGCTTTAGAATCACAAAAAACAAAATCAATTTGAGAATATTTTTCCGCAATAAATTGAAGAGATTGTCCTAATTGTCCATTGGCACCCGTGACAAGAACTACCATATTTTTTTTGCGTTTTCTAAAGTGGGTAATATTTGATCTTTTTGCGAAATAAGTAATTCTGTTTCCGGAAACTGCCAATCTATATTTAGCTCCGGATCATTAAATTTAATACCGCCTTCCGATTCTTTATTATAAAAATTATCACATTTATAAAAAAATGTTGCTGTTTCGCTTAGTACTAAAAAGCCGTGAGCAAACCCTCTTGGTACAAAAAACTGTGTTTGATTTTCACCCGAAAGTACAACCGAAATATGCTGACCAAATGTTGCAGAACCAGGTCTTATATCCACCGCAACATCTAAAACTTCTCCTTGTAAAACGCGTACTAACTTGGCTTGTGCATGAACTCCTGTTTGATAATGCAATCCGCGAAGCACTCCTTTTGTAGAAAATGATTGATTGTCTTGTACAAAATGAACGGGGTGATTGACTCCTTTTTGAAAGGTTTTTTCATTGAAACTTTCCATAAAATAACCTCTTTCATCTTGAATTATTTTCGGTTCAATAATGAAACAGCCTTCAAGTTTCGTGCTAATAAAATTCATAAATTGGTTTAAATTATATCTAATAAATGTGTTCCGTAGCCACTTTTTAATAAGGGCTCTGCTATTTTTTTTAATTGTTCGGCATCAATGTAGCCCATTCGGTATGCCGCTTCTTCTATAGAACCAATTTTTAATCCCTGACGTTCTTCAATTACTTGAACAAATTGAGAAGCCTGCATCAAAGAATTGAACGTTCCGGTATCAAACCAAGCGGTTCCTCGGTCTAGAATACTCACTTTTAATTTTCCTCTACGCAGGTATTCTTTATTGACATCCGTGATTTCTATTTCGCCGCGTTGACTTGGTTTTATATTAGCAGCAATTTCAACCACATCATTATCATAAAAATAAATCCCGGGAACAGCATAATTTGATTTGGGCACCAATGGTTTTTCTTCAATAGAAAGTACGTTCCCATTAGCATCAAAATCAACTACGCCGTAGCGCTCAGGATCGTTTACGTGATAGGCATAAATGATTCCGCCATCCGGATTATTATTGGCCTGCAATAAATCAGACAATCCGGTTCCGTAAAAAATATTGTCTCCCAGCACCAATGCCACTTTTTCTTTTCCGATAAACTCTTTTCCAATGATAAAGGCTTCCGCCAAACCGTTTGGGTGTTCCTGAACAGCATATTCAAAACGACAACCCAGTTTCGTTCCATCACCCAATAATTGTCTGAACAAAGGCAAATCATGAGGCGTCGAAATAATTAAAATCTCTCTGATTCCTGCCCACATCAAAGAGGATAACGGATAATAAATCATCGGTTTATCATAAATTGGCATCAACTGTTTACTGACTGCAAGCGTAAGCGGATGCAATCGGGTACCTGAACCTCCAGCTAATATAATTCCTTTCATAAATGATTATTTATTGTATTTAACCTTCAGTTTTTGATAAAATTTCAACAGCATAGAACTAATTAAAAATATAAAAATCAGCAGAAAAGGAGCAACAAATTTCAACTTTCCGTTAATTGATTTTACATTTTTAATATTGGTTACCGAACTGACCTCTTTAATCACTTTATCAAAATTGATTCTTTCCAATCTATTCTTTCCTTGTTCTTTAATTAAGTTTTCTTTGGTTTTTATGATGTCGTTTAACTGCGCATTTTCGTTATAATAAACTAAACTGCTAGTAGATCCTTTTGTGTTTTTATTGTAATCGTTCAACAATCCGTCTATCTGTTTGATAATAGAATCATTCGCTTTACTATTGATTTCAAGGTTTTTTAAGTTTTCCTTTTTTAGGTTCGAATAATACTCTGAATCATTCAAATATTGCATCAAAGGATTGCCAAAACCTTCTTTTGTAACCCTTTTTGAAGAAGTTATGCTAAGGGCATGAAACGGATAATTCTTGCTGGTTAATTTATTCTCCACCGACTTGGTTAAACCTCCGTCTTCGGCCATTAATTTTATTAGTTCTAATCGTTGTTCGTCATTGCCTACAAATTTATAGACATCAATTATTGGTTCAATCTTGATGCTGTTTATTTTTTGAGCGTCTTTAAATCCTAAGTCTTTTAGAAAAACAGTGTCATTTTCATTAATTTTAGAATTCAACAAACTGACCTTAGCATACAAATAGTCATTGGAACCAAAATTTGGCATTACAATGATTTCATGATCATAAGAAACCCTGGTGCTATCTAAGAATATCCCTAAACCCGTTCCTAAAAAAAGTAAAATGACCAGTACAATAACATTTCTTTTTAGAAATAGAAATCCTTCAAAAAGACTTAAAAAAATGCCGTCTATAAAATTACCGATTTTTTGAAAAATTTGCGACAAATCAATTTCTTGATCCTCTTGATTCTGGGGTACGTTTGCACTCATTTATAACTCTTATTTTACGTTAAAAATTTGTTCTAATATCTTAATAGTAATCAAATAGGTTGGTTTAACTCCCGTTGTCCCTAATCCTCCTGAAGCCAGAGTACTTCCGGTTTCCAATGGATTATCCGAAGCGTAATACGCATATCTCACCTGAATATCCTGTGGCACACTTTTTCTGATTTTCGAAGCAGATTGAATGGCTTTCTGATAGTAAGAACCTTCCATTTCCAGTCCGATAACGCCCCAAGTCGATTCGTGAAAAAACTTCAATAAATCGCGGTTTTGCAATGAAGTTCCTAAAACAGTTACCATTGGACCTGCAAAAACAGCAATGTCATTTCCTTCGAACATATCCGCAGTTAATTTATTTTCGAAAAAATAATTATCCGCAGTTCCTTCATTAATGTGGGCGTTCGGAATCATAATATCGCCTTTTCCACCTTCGAGAATTCCGGCTTTTCCCATTATCGAAACCGATTTCACATTCAAAAGTGTGTCTTTTTTATACGGTTTCAACAACTCGTCAATCGTTTCATAAGCCTGCTCTCCAAACGCATAATCCATGACTATCAATACCGGTTTTTCATCTCCGATGGCTGCATTTGGAAACGATGTTGTACTCCAATCTATTTTGGCGGTGTCAAAAATTTGCACATCTATATTCGTTCCCGAAGTGTCCGGTAAAAAAATCATTCCGTGTTTTTGAGCCACTTCTTCCACTTTATTTCGAACTTCATTCGCACCGGACTTGCTCAATTCTTCATAAATAAAGAAATCAGATTTATCTTTGAACTTGGTTTTCAAAACCGGAGTAGCAAAAATAGAGTTCATCACACTGTGCATATTGGCGCTAATCACGTGAATTGGTCGGTCTAAAAGTTGATTCGCTTTCAAAACCTCCTTAATATTTGTCGCCCAAATTTCCCCATGAATATGATGTCCCAATCGCTCTCTAAGAATTGGACTAAAGGTGATGGTTCTCTTATTATTCTCAACCACTTCCTCAATGGCTAATTTTCCCAACCAAAAAACAACATGCAAAAATCGGTCTGGCGCAGTTTCTGAACCAAACGCTTCATAAATATCCAAAACTTCCTCAAATGTTCTTCCCAGAATATTCGCAGCATGTGAAATTGCCTTTTCTTTATCAACAAGCGAAAGTTTTTTGGTTTGCAATACCGCTTGTTCCAGTTTTAACCAATCTCGGGAAACTTCACCGCCATCGTCTAATAAAACTCGATTTCTAATCTTATGGGATTCGATGAAAATAAACGTCAAATGTGTCAAAATATCATAAATATCTGAGCGTCCGCGCGTAATTTCCACGTTCATTTGTTCTTCGTCAATTCGATAACAATTGCGACGTCTTTTTGGCGGTACAATCGCCTGAAAATGTGATTTTGAATACCCTTCATCCGAAGTTAAATTGATAAATCTACATTCTTCAATTCCTACCGGAAGACGCTCTATAACATATAAAAGTCCGTTTAATTCTACTTTTTCTTCGGCAATATTACCATAAATTTCAGGTCGTAAAGCCATCAAAGCCTCTCGTAACGTATCGCCGGAAATTCCCATTGGTTTATAAAAACCTCTGTTGAATAAATGGCGCATCGTGATGTACATTTTTTCAATGGCAGCCGATGATTCTTGCGCTCTGGATCGTGATATATTTTTAGTCTCTTTCATTCTTTTTTGTAATACTAACTAGTACAAATGTATCGTTTTTATTGCTCGTTTAATAAATCCACTATTTTTCTGTCATTCGAAAGTCTTGGGATTTTATTTTGACCGCCCAATTTTCCTATTGACTTCATATATTCCTGAAACCCGTTTTTGGCCACTTTTGTAATCACGACTTTTCGCAATACATGTCCCACAATCAAATCGTCATAATACACATTTTGTTTTCGCATGGCGTTGTCTATCGCTTCCGCAAAAGATACGCTGTCTTCCGGTTCGTTTTCAAATTCAATGAACCATTCGTGATAGGGTAATCCTTCGGCAGGATTAATTTGAGGCGCCACGGTAAACTCATTCACCCGAATTGTAGTTCCCGCCATCGCTTCCTGCAATGCGCTTTCTACTTCTTTACCAATAACATGTTCGCCAAAGGCTGATATGTAATGTTTAATTCTTCCCGAAACAATTACGCGATACGGTTTCAAAGAAGTAAACTGCACAGTATCCCCAATATTGTATCCCCAAAGTCCGGCATTGGTAGAAATAATCAATACATAATTTACATTCAATTCTACTTCGCCAATCGTGTAGCGTTTTGGATTTTCGGTATAAAATTCATCACTTTTTATAAATTCATAGAAAATTCCGGAATTCAAAAGCAACAACATTCCCTTTTCTTTTTGGGAATCCTGATACGCAAAAAATCCTTCCGAAGCCGGAAACAACTCTATGCTATCTACTTTTCGACCAATCAGATTTTCGAATTTAGCGCGATACGGTTCATAATTTACACCTCCGTAAATAAACAAATTGAAGTTTTTGAAGATTTCCCCCACAGGCTTCCCTCCTTTTTGCTGTAGTTTTTCAAAATACATTTGTACCCAGGACGGAATTCCTGAAATCAC
This sequence comes from Flavobacterium lacustre, assembly GCF_027474525.2. Lineage (NCBI taxonomy): Bacteria > Pseudomonadati > Bacteroidota > Flavobacteriia > Flavobacteriales > Flavobacteriaceae > Flavobacterium > Flavobacterium lacustre. The sequence goes on along the minus strand of NZ_CP114882.2, from coordinate 1,045,288 downwards.
CGACATGTCTTTATGAAATGTTTCTTCAACAATCGCATTGACTTTAGTTTCCCAGTCTTCGATGCAATTCGTTTCCCAAGACGGCATTCGGTTTTTTTGCAAATACTTTGGAACAAAATGTGCCACAATTCCAGACAATCGTCCAAATTGTATTCCGTATTTTTCTTCAAGAATTGGACTTCCTTGCAAGAAAATCATTTTCCCGTCAACAAAATCAGCATTTCCGGTTTCGTGAATGTAATGCAAAATCGCGTTTCTGGCTGCTTCAATATGAAATGGCATGGATTCCTTGGTAAGCGGAATATATTTTGCCCCCGAAGTAGTTCCTGAAGTTTTAGCAAAATAAAGCGGTTTTCCTTTCCAGAGAATATTTGCTTCTCCTTTTACCACTTTATCAACATACGATTTCAAGCCTTCATAATCGCGAATGGGTACATGATTGGCAAAATCTTCATGCGTTTTGATGGTATCAAAATGATGGTCAAGACCAAATTGCGTTTTCTTGGCTTCCTTTATTAATTGCAGAAATACTTTCTTTTGAGTTTCAACAGGATGCTGCGCCCAAAGCTGCGTTTTCTTGTATATTTTTTGTGCAAATAATTTTGCAGCAGTTGATTTTATTGACATTTGCTATTGTGTTCTTTATAAAGATTGAAAAAGGACCGGATGTTAATTCGCTTTTTTCGAAGATTGTTTTTTTTCTTCTTTTGCCACTTGTTCCCGCAACTCCAATTCTTCTTTTGATGCTGATAAATTTGTTGGTGAAGGCGCTTGTGCCGCAGCCGAAAGTATAGAATCTTTATTGAATTTTGAGAATTCTAACTCGCCGGTCAATACTTTTTGAATCGATTGAATATAGGCTTCATTTTTCTTTAATGCGCGGGACAACGAATCTGATTTTAAGGCTAATTCCGTGGCTTCTCTTTTTAATTTCGAAGAAGAATAACCCGGAATAAATTCCCTTAATGGAGTAAAAGCAATAATAAAAGTGGTAACGAATGTAATAATTATGGCGCCCAAAGTAGCTACCACGAAAACATTCATCAAAGTAAGTTTCAACGAAAAAGTTTCTTCAAAAGTATCTTCGTTAAGTATTATTAAACGTCTTTTATTGAATAAATTTTCTTTGAGTTTTTTGCGTTTTAGTCGTTTACCAGACATACTTTTTTATTATTCAACAAATATAACAATTATTGTCATTGATTGTATTTTGTTGTTTTTGTACCGTTATTCTTAACATAAATTTATTTTTAATATATTTTTAACGCTTTATAAACTAAATAAATCAATCAAAACGAAATCATATTAAGTATTTCTATATACCTTTGCCTCTAGTTTTATTACAAATTTGCTTCGGCAATAAATTATTCAATCATGGGAAGATTAGGTGTTACAGAAATCCTTATTATATTGGCTGTTGTTTTATTACTTTTTGGAGGTAAAAAAATTCCAGAATTAATGAAAGGTTTAGGAAGCGGAATCAAAGAATTCAAAAACGCGGCCAAAGATGATCAGTCAGCTGACAAAAAAGAAGAAACTAAAGAATAATTTTTTAGAATTTCTAAAATAAAAAAATTCCAAATTCCAAGTATATTTCTTTGGGATTTGGAATTTTTTATGCGCTAAATTCTTGTTTTTAAAGCTTTTATTACAAAACCATCGAAAGCTGAATCCGTTTTCTGTCTTCGTCGACCTCCGTCACTTTTACCTGAACGTGTTGGTGTAATTTGACTACTTCATTCACATCACTCACAAAACCAGCTTTGAGTTGGGAAATGTGAACCAAACCGCTTTCTTTGATTCCAATATCTACAAAACAACCAAAATTAGTAATGTTATTCACAATTCCGGGTAAAACCATTCCCGTTTTTACATCTTTTATCGTTTTTACATCCGGATCAAATTCAAAAACTTTAGCAGATTTTCTAGGATCTAATCCTGGTTTTTCGAGTTCTTTGATAATGTCTTTCAACGTTAATAACCCTATTTCCGGAGTGATGTAATTTTCTGGTTTAATCAGAGCTGTTTTTTCTTTGTTGGCAATCAAATCATGCACAGTCAGTTTCAAATCTTTAGCCATTTTTTCAACAATTCCATAGGCTTCAGGATGAACTGCAGAATTATCCAAAGGATTTTTTGCATTCGAAATTCGAATAAAAGCAACGCCTTGCTGATACGCTTTTTCACCTAAACGAGGCACTTTCTTAAGTTGTTTTCGATCTTCAAAAGGACCATTTTCGGAACGATAATTTACAATATTTTCGGCTAGCTTCTCTCCTATTCCGCTCACATAACTCAACAAATGTTTACTCGCTGTATTGATATTTATCCCAACCGAATTCACACAACGAATCACCGTATTATCCAGTTCTTCCTTGAGTTTAGTTTGATCCACATCATGTTGGTATTGGCCTACGCCAATGGCTTTCGGGTCAATTTTCACCAATTCGGCCAACGGATCTGACAATCGACGTCCTATAGAAACCGAACCTCGGACGGTAACATCAAAATTAGGGAATTCCTCTCTCGCAATTTTCGAAGCAGAATACACAGAAGCTCCAGCCTCAGAAACAATGAAAACCTGAACCGGTTTATCAAAAGCAATTTTCTTTATAAAAAACTCCGTTTCGCGAGAAGCAGTTCCGTTTCCAATAGAAATGGCATCAATTTTATAGGAATTAACCATCGAACGAATTTTTTTCATCGCCATGACTTCTTCCTTTTGTGGCGCATGCGGATAAATGGTTTCGTTGTACAACAAATCCCCTTTTTCGTCCAGACAAACTACTTTACAACCGGAACGAAATCCTGGATCAATAGCCAAAATACGTTTTTCGCCCAAAGGCGGCGCCAACAATAATTGTCCTAAATTATTAGCAAAAACCTGAATCGAATTGGTATCAGCTTTGGCTTTGGCTTCTTGTAAAGCTTCATTAGAAATGGCCGGATTCAATAATCGTTTGTAACTGTCTTCAATGGCTAATTGTACGTGAGGCGTGGTGCTATTTTGACTTTTTAAAATTAATTCATCAATAATATCATACGCTTCGTCAATATCAACTTCTACTTTAAACTTAATAAAACCTTCATTTTCAGCACGAAGCATGGCTAATAATCGATGGGAAGGCGCTTTACTTAACGGTTCTGACCAATCAAAATATTGATTGAATTTTTGGGCCGCTTCTTCGTCTTTTTTGGTTTTTACTACTTTGGTGGTTATCGTTGCTTTTCGTTCGTACAATCTTCGGAGTTGTTTTCGAACATAAATATTTTCATTAATCCATTCGGCAATAATATCTCTGGCGCCTTGTAAAGCGGCGTCTTCATTGATGACATTTTCATTCAAATATTTAGTCGAAATAAAGTCGACATCATCATTATTTTGCGCCATAATGATTTTGGCCAATGGTTCTAATCCGTTTTCACGAGCTACATCGGCTTTGGTTTTTTTCTTCTTTTTAAATGGCAGATAAAAATCTTCCAATTCCTGTAAATCAAAACTCTGTTGGATTTTTTTATCTAATTCTGGCGTAAGCGCATTTTGTTCCTGAATTGATTTTAAGATAGCTTCTTTTCGTTTTACAACCAATTCATACTCTTTTTGAAACTTTGCGATTTGTTCAATAAAAACCTCGTCAAGATTTCCCGTTTTGTCTTTTCGATAACGTGAAATAAACGGAATCGTACAATCTTCCTGTAATAATTGAACCGTATTTTGAATGTTTATCGCTGGTGTAGCAACGTATTTTGAGATGAATTGTATGTTAGTCATTTTAATATTTATGATTTTGAATAAGAACTGCTGAATTGTAAAAAATCCTACTGCTAAAATAATATCTTTGAAATTCAATTCAGTACCAATGCCGATAATATTCTACTATTTTTTTATACTTAGCTTTTTGGCTTTTGCCATAACGGGCTATGATAAATTATTAGCTATAAAAAGTAAAAGGAGAATTTCCGAAAAAACACTTTTAACCTTTGTTTTTATGGGCGGAACTATTGGTTCCGGATTAGCCATGCTTATTTTTAAACACAAAACTTCAAAAGAAAGCTATCTTTTGAAGTTTTGGGGAATTATTGTAATCCAAATTTTAATGGTTTTTGGATTGTTTTATTTTAGAATAGTAAAATACTAACAAGAAATTTTATTCACTCTGTTTTGATGTCTTCCACCTTCAAATTCAGTATCTAAAAATGTTTCAACTATTTCTACCGCTTGAGGAATAGAGGTAAAACGCGCTGGAATACTTACAATATTAGCGTCATTATGAAGTCTTGTTAAATAAGCAATTTCTTTAGTCCAACAAAGGCCGGCACGCACTTTTGAATGTTTATTAACTGTCATTGCGATACCGTTTCCGCTTCCGCAGATGACAATTCCAAAATCAGCTTTTCCTTCAGAAACATCTGTTGCAACAGGATGACCAAAATCCGGATAATCAACACTATCTTCAGAATCTGTTCCGTAATTTGTTACTTCATGTCCTCTAGCTTTTAGCATTTCGACAATTGCTTTTTTATATTCTGGACCAGCGTGATCGTTTCCTATTGAAATTTTCATTTTATTTTGTTATTAAGTTGTGCGCTGCAAATTTAACTAAAGATTTTTAGTTTTGTTTATTTGAATTCGTTGTTTATTTGCTTTTTTATTCAAATTACATTCCTTTTTTTATTAGTATAAGATTCAAATCATAACTATCAGATTATTAAAAAACTAACTTTTTAGTGTATTTTATTTAATTCATAAATAGCTGAAAATCAATTTGTACTTTATAATAAATATGTTAAAAAATTGCATTGTTAATAGCGAAACGCAATTGCTTGATATTCAGTTAACTTTAAATTAACATGAAATGTTCATAAGTTTAGATAGAATATTAGAAGTTTTTTTCTCCAATATGAAAAAAAACAGTAATCCAAAACCCACATTAGAATTCCTAATTTAGTTTGAGTAATTTTTAGAATAGTTATCAATATTAAAAAATGGTTTATTAACAAACCTGGAGAATTTACTTATTTACAAAATTAATAGTTTTTGTATTATCAACAGATGTTAACTAAAAAATGAAACATATTTAAAACTAAATCTTTAGCTATAAAAAAGTATGTTGATAACTTAAAATAACATGATAAAAGTTCATTTCAATACATTTTAAAATAAATTTATAGCAACTATTAACACACTATAATAACCATTAAAAAAGATTTTAAATTTCCTTTTTCTTTTTGTTGTATTTAATATATGTTGACAACTTTGAAAAATTAAAAAAAATAAAATTTATGTTTTAATCTTTTTCAAACGATGGAAAGATTCGAATTCAAGTTGTCTAAAATTTCTTGTACAATTTTAAAATCGTTTGGATGTACTTTTAATTTGATTCCTCCCAAAGCTGTTGTGTAAAAAGGAACAACGCCTAAAGTGGTTTCGTTCTCGAAATAATAATGAATTCCTTCTTGTTCCAATAAATGTTTCAGCACGACAATTTCATGGGAATAGTTAAAAATTGCGATGGTTTCAAAATCTTCCATTTTGTCTTTTTGTGAAGGTAAGCAAAGTTATATTTTTACTAAATCTAGTTACTAAAATCGTTATATCTAACATCTTCTTTGTAATTTTAGACTTTTAAGAAAAGATGTATGAGTAAAAGATTAAGAAAGCCGATAAAAAAAGAGAAAAACTTCTCTGACAAAATTATAAAAATATTATCGCAAAGTGCCAATAAAGCATTCAATTATAAACAAATAGGAGCAAAGCTGGATTTAGATGATACCGAAAGTCGCAATCAAATTATAAAAGATTTGAAGATTTTAGCTTCTCAAAATAAAATCATAGAATCAGAACCTGGAAAATATTTAGTAAAAGCAGCCAGTCAGGATTATTACGAAGGTAAAATTGATATGACAGGCCGTAAAACCGCTTATTTTGTTTGTCCGGATTTAGAGGAAGATGTTTTTATTCCGACTAATAATTTAAATCATGCTTTAGATAAAGATACCGTAAAAGTCTATGTTTACAATCGTAGAAAAGGAAGAAGACCTGAAGGTGAAGTGATTGAAGTTATCGAAAGAAACAAAACCGATTTTGTGGGTGTAATAGACATTCAGAAAAACTTTGCTTTTGTTTCTACAGCCAATCCAAAAATGTATACGGATATTTTTATTCCAAAGGATAAAACCGGAGAAGCAGAGCAAGGCGATGTCGTTTTGGTTCATATTGAAGATTGGCCATCTAGAGCCGATAGTCCTTTTGGAACAGTGGTAAAAGTATTAGGAAAACCAGGAGAACATGATACTGAAATTCATGCAATTTTAGCCGAATATGGATTACCGGCTGAATTTCCGATAGAAGTAGAGACGTATGCACAAAAAATAGATACCACTATTCATGAAAATGAAATTGCAAAACGTCGGGATATGCGTGATACCTTGACTTTTACAATAGATCCAAAAGATGCTAAAGATTTTGATGATGCTTTATCATTTAAAAAATTAGAAAATGGAAATTATGAAATAGGAATTCATATTGCCGATGTTTCTTTTTATCTCGAAGAAGGAACTGTTCTGGATGATGAAGCTTATCAAAGAGCTACTTCTGTGTATTTAGTGGATAGAGTAGTGCCCATGTTACCCGAAGTTTTATCTAATTATGCGTGTTCACTTCGTCCGCATGAAGAAAAATATACGTTTTCGGCTATTTTTGAAATTACCGAAAAAGCTCAGGTTGTCAACCAATGGTTTGGACGCACCGTTATATTTTCTGATCAGCGATTTTCATATGAAGAAGCGCAGTATATCATAGAAACTAAGGATAATACTATTCCCGTTGAAACATCTATAATTGGAAGTTCTTATGTGGTTTCTGATGAAATTGTTGCAGCCACTTTAAAACTGGATCAGTTAGCCAAAATTTTCAGAAGAAACAGAATGAATGATGGTGCTATTTCTTTTGATAAAGTAGAAGTAAAATTCAATTTAGATCAAGAAGGAGAACCAGAAGGCGTTTATTTTAAAATTTCAAAAGATGCCAATCATTTGATTGAGGAATTCATGCTCTTGGCCAATAAAAAAGTCGCAGAATACATTGGAAAACAAAAGAAAACCTTTGTATATAGAATTCATGATGAGCCAAATGAAGATAAATTAATAGCCATGCAAACGGTTATTGCAAAGTTTGGTTATAAGATAGATTTTAGAAACAAAGGTGATATTTCAAAATCATTGAATAATTTATTAGCCGATGTTGTTGGTAAAAAAGAGCAGAATTTAATTGATACTTTAACGATTCGAAGTATGAGTAAAGCTAAATATTCTACAGATAATATTGGACATTATGGATTAGCTTTTGATTATTATTCCCATTTTACTTCACCAATTCGTCGTTATCCGGATGTAATGGTACATCGATTATTGCAATATTATCTTGATGGAGGAAAATCAGTAGATGAAGAAACATATGAAGCTAAATGTTTGCATTCTTCAACAATGGAAGGTTTAGCAACAAATGCAGAACGTGATTCTATTAAATACATGCAGGTAAAATACATGCAAAATCATAAAGATCAAGAGTTTTTAGGTGTAATTTCCGGTGTTACTGAGTGGGGAATTTATGTAGAAATTATTGAAAACAAGTGTGAAGGAATGGTTAGAATTCGAGATATAAAAGAGGATTATTACACTTTTGATGAAAAACAATATGCTCTTGTAGGTGCAACTTCTAATCAATTATTACAATTAGGAGATGAAATTTACGTTAAAGTAAAAAATGCTGATCTAGTTAAAAAACAATTAGATTTTAATTTTTTACGAAGAAACGAATAATCATTAAAAACTATTAAAATGAAAAAATTACTTCTGATAGCTGTATTTTATATAGCTTATAATTCAAATGCACAAGTAACAAAAAACTTGGGTGATTTTGATAATGTGAAAGTATTTGATAAAATGAATGTAAAATTAATTGCTGCTTCCGAAAATAAAATAGTCATTTCTGGAGACAGAGAAAGTGAAGTGGAAGTTGTAAATAAAAACGGAGAATTAAAGATTAGAATGCCTTTTCCAAAATTATTATCAGGAGATGCTATTACCGTTAAATTGTATTTTAAAAGATTGGAAAGCATCAATGCCAGCGAAGGAAGTTATGTTTCAAGTGATTATACATTCAAACAAACTTCATTAGAGGTGAATGTTAAAGAAGGATCTGAAATAAAAGTGAAAGTTGATGTACAAAAAGTAAATGTTAAAGCAAATTCTGGAGGAATTGTAGAGGTTTCCGGAGATGCATTAAATCAAAATGTAGTAATTACGTCTGGTGGAATTTTGAAAGCAACGGATTTACATACTTCTCAAACTTCAATAAGCGTCGCTGCAGGAGGAAAAGCCGAAATCTATGCTACAACCTTAGTAGATGCAAAAGTAAAAGCCGGAGGTTCTATTTACATATATGGAAAACCAAAACAAATTAATAAAGAAACTATTATTGGCGGTACTATTATTGAAAAAAACTAATAAAGCAGGCCTAACTATTTTTTAATAAAATTTAAAATTTTAATGATTAACGATATTTTAACTGGTATACCTTGGGGAATTTTTTTAAGTTTTATGATTGGCCCCGTGTTTTTTATTTTATTGGAAACCAGTATTACAAAAGGATTCAGAGCTGCTTTAGTTTTTGATTTAGGAGTTGTTTTAGGAGATGTTTTTTTTATAGCAATTGCTTATTTAGGCAGTTACAGATTGATAGAAAGTTTAAAAGATAAACCTGCTCTTTTTATGTTTGGCGGTATGTTAATGCTGGCGTATGGAATTATATCCTTCATAAAATTAAAAAAAGAAGGGAAAATTAAATACGAATTAATCGATAAAGAAATTATTAAAAAAAAGTATGGAAGTCTTTTTATAAAAGGGTTTTTCTTGAATATTATTAATATTGGAGTTCTTGGATTTTGGTTGGCAATAATTATTTCGGTTGGACCAAAATTAGAAATGCAAACTTCCAGAATGATGACTTTTTTTACTTCGGTAATTCTATCTTATTTACTGATTGATTGCATTAAAATCATATTAGCCAAGCAATTAAAATCAAAAATGACGCCTACCAATATTCTTAAAGTCAAAAAAGGAATCAGTATTATTTTAATCATTTTTGGCATTGTTTTAATCACACAAGGTTGGTTTCCAAAAGAGAAAGAAATGGTTAAAAATGCTTTTGAAAACATCGAATAAATAGATTTTATACAGAAACAAAAAAGCCTGATTCTAACCTTAGAATCAGGCTTTTTTTATTTCTAATAAGTACTTAAATTACTTATGTGGTTTAAAATTATATTTGTTCTGTCAGAATTCAAACCTAAACTTTATATAATTTTTCTTAAAAATTAAACATAAAAAAACCTCCAATTTTCCTTGAATTTTTATGATTTATCGTTCGGATTCGAACCTAGACTTTATTTAATTTTTCTTAAAAATTAGTCATAAAAAAACCTCCAATTTTTCTTGAAGAGTTATGATTTATCGTTTAGATTAGAACCTAAACTTTATTTAATTTTTCATAAAAATTAGTCATAAAAAAAACCTCCAAGTTTCCTTGAAGAGTTATAATTAATCGTTCGGATTCGAACCTAGACTTTATTTAATTTTTCTTAAAAATTAGTCATAAAAAAAACCTCCAAGTTTCCTTGAATTTTTATGATTTATCGTCTGGATTCGAACCTAGACTTTATTTAATTTTTCTTAAAAATTAGTCATAAAAAAACCTCCAAGTTTCCTTGAAGGTTTTAGAGGCATCGTCCGGATTCGAACCGGAGTAGGAGCTTTTGCAGAGCCCAGCCTAGCCGCTCGGCCACGACGCCATGATTAAACGGATGGCAAAAGTAACTAAAAAGTTTAAAGTTTAAAAGTTTAAAGTTCAAAATCTTTAAAAAAGATAGAATTTATACTTTTAAAATGTTCTGCTTTAAGGTAGTACCATCTTTTTTTTAATTTCGATATTCTTCCATTTCTATGGTAACTGCTTCTACATCACCGCCAATTGGAGGATTTAATTTAGAAACTGCCACAATAATTCTGGAAATAGCTGCTACTTCAGCAAAAATACGAACTATAATTCTATGAGCCACATGTTCTAATAATTGTGCTCTTATGTCCATTTCTTCTACTACAATTTTATTTAAAAGCACATAATCTACCGTATCTTCGAGATTATCTGAGACTGATGATTTTCGTAAATCAGTTTTTACTTCTAAATCTACACTGTAATCCGAGCCAATTTTCCCTTCTTCGATTAAACAACCGTGATAAGAGAAAGTGCGTATATTTTTTAGTTTTATAATTCCCATGATTATCTTTATTCAATGATTTATCAAAAATTCTATGGGTTAAAAGTACGAATTATTTCGTTTTTAATTTTTTAAAACTAAAGAAACAACTTAGGGAATAATTGATTAAACCATCAATTTTGGTAACTTTGCCTTTCAAAATTAAAAAAATGGCAACAGAAGATAAATCACTTCATTTTATAGAACAAATCATAGAAGACAGTTTAACGAATGGTTTTCCTCAGGAAAAGTTACGTTTTCGTTTTCCACCGGAACCTAATGGGTATTTACACATTGGTCACGCCAAATCTATTTGTTTAAATTTTGGATTAGGATTAAAATACAATGCACCTGTAAATCTTCGTTTTGACGATACAAATCCTGCCAAAGAAGAACAGGAATATGTAGATGCCATCAAAGAAGACTTGAAATGGCTGGGTTTTAATTGGACAGAAGAATTGTATTCTTCGGATTATTTCCAGCAATTATATGACTGGGCGGTTCAAATGATTAAAAACGGCAAAGCGTATGTTGATAGTCAATCTTCAGAAGATATGGCGCAACAAAAAGGAACTCCTACACAACCAGGTGTTGATGGTCCCTATAGAAATCGTTCTGTTGAAGAAAATTTGACCTTATTTGAAGGAATGAAAAACGGTGATTTTCCTGAAGGAAGTCATGTTTTACGTGCCAAAATTGATATGGCTTCTACTAATATGTTGATGCGTGATCCGTTGATGTATCGTATTTTACACCGTCATCATCATAGAACGGGATATGATTGGAACATTTATCCAATGTACGATTATGCACATGGAGAAAGTGATTATATCGAGCAAATTTCGCATTCAATTTGTACCTTAGAGTTTGTGATGCATAGAGAATTGTATGATTGGTTTTTAGACCAAATTTACGATGAAACTAAAGTGAGACCGCATCAATATGAATTTGCCCGTTTGAATCTGAATTATACTGTAATGAGCAAGCGAAAACTCTTGCAATTGGTTCAGGAAAATATTGTAAATGGTTGGGATGATCCAAGAATGCCAACGATTTCCGGATTGAGAAGAAGAGGATATACCGCTGCATCGATTCGTAAATTTTGTGATATTATTGGAGTTGCTAAACGCGAGAATGTAATTGATGTATCGCTTTTGGATTTTTGTTTGCGTGAAGATTTAAATAAAAAAGCACCAAGAGTAATGGCAGTTTTAGATCCTGTAAAACTGGTTATTACAAATTATCCGGAAGGAAAAGAAGAATGGCTTGAAGCCGAAAATAATCAGGAAGATGAAACTGCAGGTTTTAGAAAAGTTCCTTTTTCACGTGAATTATACATAGAAAGAGAAGATTTTATGGAAGTAGCTCCAGCTAAATTTTTCCGTTTGAGTATTGGTAATGAAGTACGTCTAAAAAATGGATATATCATTAAAGGAGAAAGTGTTACCAAAGATGGTCAAGGAAATATTACAGAAATTCAAGTAACATATGATGAAGATTCCCGAAGCGGAAGCGGAAGTGAAGCCAGTCAACGAAAAGTAGCGGGAACCTTGCATTGGGTTGCTGTTTCTCATGCTGTTGAAGCCGAAGTTCGTTTATACGACAGACTATTTATTGATGAAGCTCCGGACAGTCATAAAGAGAAAAATTTCTTAGAATTTATGAATACTAATTCTTTAGAAATTGTAAAAGGATTTGTTGAGCCAAGCCTTTCTAGTGCTGCAATTGGAGATAATTTTCAGTTTCAACGTCTGGGTTATTTTAATGTGGATAAAGATGCTAAAGAAGGAAAATTAGTTTTTAATAAAACAGTTGGACTTAAAGATGCCTGGGAAGAAAAAGGCAAAAAAGAACAAAATTTATTGATGAATACCCAAAAAGAAATCAATAAATATGTAAAAGAAAAAGAGGAAACAGCTGCTGATTTGATTCTTGAATCTATTATTGAAAACATAAAAAGTATTGATAATTTCAGTTTGATTAATCAGACGATTGTCAAAAATATCAAAAACGACAATAATTCTTTATTGTTTGCTAATTTGATATTGGAACATTCGGATAAAGTTAAAGCTTCAGATATAGAATTAGAATCTTTGACTAAGTTATATACCATGTCTTTAAAAAGTCAATTGGCAAAAGTTAGAATTTCAGCCATTCAAAATTTAAAACATGATACTTTAAATTTTGATGATTTTAAGGACCAACTTTTTGATTTGAAAAATAGCGAAAAAAACGAAAAAGTTTTTGAGTTGTTAAACGATTTGTAATTTAACTTTCTATTTTAAAAGTATAGATTTTATAAATGAAAAGCCCGTAATATTACGGGCTTTTATTATTATTGAATTTTTCTATTATTTTCTATTTTTCTATTATTTTTTACAATCAAAAACGGCTTCCATAAGTTAAATTTGAAACACTTTTTTGCTTTTTATGACACAATACCCGTTTTTATAAAAAGCGTTAATCAGCGCGCTTTTATTTGTGTTTTGTCTTATATAATTACACTTTAACGAGTTGTTAACGAGTACTTGTTAATAAAGTTGTATCTTTATAAGACAAACTATTAAAATATAAAGATCATGTCAAATAATACAGGAAATACATTGTTGGCACTTTTGACTGGTGCGGCAATTGGTGCCGGAATTGGAATTTTGTTTGCTCCGGATAAAGGTTCAAATACCCGAGGAAAAATTAAAGATGGTTTTGATGAAGCTAAAGATGAACTGAAACATAAACTGGACGATGTGTCATCACAGTTGAAAAATAAGTTTAACAATACGAAATACAATTTAGAAGATTCTTATGAAGATTTGGTTTCGAATATGAGTTATAAAACCGAAGATGTAATTTCTTTTCTGGAAACTAAATTAGCAGATTTGAAAACTCAAAATGCTAAACTTCAAAAAAAATAGGGGAGTTGTATTACCATTGAAAACTAAAAACTAAACCATGGCTTTTGAAGAATTAAAAGAACAAACCGAAAACATTCAAGAACAGGCGCAAAAGTATATCGAAAGTAATTTAGCGTACTATAAATTGCGGAGTTTTAAATTGGCAATGAAATCAACCACAATGATTTTAAAGTTTACTTTGATTTTGTTGTGTTGCAGTATGGTTTTATTGTTTTGTTCAATAGCTGGTGCTTTTGCCATAGGAAGTTATTTGGAGAATAACGCTTTAGGTTTTCTTATTGTTGGCGGAATTTATGTAGTAGCAACGGGTTTTCTATTTTTGGTTAAGGATAAAATAATAGAAGGTCCTATTTTAGAGAAATTTTCTGAAATCTTTTTTAACGACTAATTATGGGAAGCAAGAAATACTCATCCTACGCTGAAATCGAAAGGGAATTAGAGATTTTGAAACTCGAAAAAGAAATTCATTTGCAAAAATTGATTTTGAGTTACGAAAGAACTAAGGATGCCCTGAGTCCTGAAAACATGATAAACGATTTGTTTGGTTATTGTAAAACAATGGTTACGAGTTCGTATGTAAAAATTCTACAAGCTGTAATTCCTTATATTATCGGTTGGTTATCCAATAGAAAAAGAGGCCGTTGAGCCTCTTTTTTTATGCAATATTGTTTTTTTATACTTCTTCCTCCGGGTTAATTTCTGGTTTTGGAGTAGGAGTGGTTGTTTGATGTTCATCAGTTTTTGGTTTCACCCTTTTTGTTTTTTTCATCATTTCACCTACTTGGTTTGAAGCGGAGAATGAAGCCACCATATTATTCAACATATCACTTCCGGCTTGTGGAGAATTGGGCAACAAAATTAAATTCGAATTAGAGTCGGCTCCAATGGCTTGCAAGGTATCATAATGTTGCGTTACCACAATAAGCGCAGAGGCTTCCTGAGAGTTTATACCCACTTTGTTCAACACATCAACACTTTCTACCAATCCTCTTGCAATCTCACGTCTTTGATCTGCAATACCTTGTCCTTGTAAACGTTTACTTTCTGCTTCTGCTTTGGCTTTAGCCACAATTCTAATTCTGGATGCTTCTGCTTCAAATTCGGCTACAGTTTTTTCTCTGTCGGCAGCATTAATTCTGTTCATCGCATTTTTTACTTGAATATCCGGATCAATATCAGTAACCAAAGTATTGATAATCGTATAACCATAAGTTGTCATTGCTTCATTCAATTCTCGTTTTACTGCAATAGCAATATCATCTTTTCTTTCAAAAACATCATCTAATTTTAATTTTGGAACTTCAGCTCGAACCACATCAAAAACATAAGAAGTAATTTGATCGTGTGGATATTCTAATTTATAAAAAGCATCATAAACGGTTTCTTTAATAACCATAAATTGAACAGATACTTTTAGTTTCACAAAAACATTGTCTTTGGTTTTCGTTTCGATAATAACATCAAGTTGTTGAATTTTTAAATTTACACGACCTGCAATTCTGTCAATCAACGGAATTTTGAGTTGGAGCCCAGAATTTCTAACGCTTAAAAATTTACCGAAACGTTCAATAATGACTGATGATTGTTGTTTGACAGTAAAGAAGGAGGATAGAAAAATAAATAATCCAAATACAAGAAAAATAATTAATGGAATGTCCATAGTGAAGTATAATTTAGTTAAAAAAATTACTGTTAAATTACAAAAAAACTTTAGGTTTGTCATTCGTTTAGTTTTTAATTATGAAAAAATTACCTTTTACTTGCTTTTTTCTTTTGATTTCCCTATTGGGTTTTTCTCAATATGAATATCGGGATTCGAATAGAATTGGAATCTTTTTTGGTGTAAACCAATATACTTTAGACACCAAAAATTTTGATGCAAAACCAGAATCTGGCTGGAATGCCGGACTTTCTATACGAGGAAATTTCTATAATAACTGGGATATGGTTTATGGCATTCAGTTCAGTGAAAATAATTTTACTGTTGCTACAAAAAATGGAGTGTTACTGAGTGAAGATGTAAATTATGCCTTACCATCTGCTCAAATCGCATTGCAATTGAGTTATAAAATTGTTCCAAATCATTTGAGTGTAGAGTTTGGTCCTTTAATTCAATTGAATGGAAAATTAAAATTAGACACTGAAAATGAAAATAATATCATTTCCGGAACGACTTTATTCGCAAAAGATATCCAAGATATTTCTAAATTTAATTTTTATCCAACAGCAGGAATTACTTTTGGTATCAAGCATCTTAGATTGAATGTTTCCTATCAATATGGTTTGTTGAACACATTGGGGAATTTAAACAGCAAAAATATAGGTACTAATTTCAAAGTGAATTCGAGTATGTTAAATGGGAATGTGATTCTTTATTTATAGTAATTTCTAATACAAAAAAAGGCACAAAACTCACAATTAATTGTTGTGATCTTTGTGCCTTTTATATGAACTTTGATTTAAAAAATTTTATAAAAGCGTTATTGCTTTTTGAATTCTTCTAATGGTTTCATCCTTTCCAATTACTTCAACAATATCAAATAGGTGAGGCCCTTTGAGCGCTCCTACTAAACTCAAACGAAACGGTTGCATAACTTTCCCCATTCCAATCTCGTTTTTTGTCATCCAATCTTTAACGATGGTTTCGATATTTACCGAAGTAAAATCGCTTATTTCTTCAAGAACCGAAATCAATTCTTCCATTAATGCAGGTGTCTCTTCTTTCCAGTTTTTGCTTGCTTTTTCATCATATGAAGTTGGAGCCACAAAAAAGAAATCACTTAATTCCCAAAATTCGGATACAAAATGCGCTCTGTCTTTTATCAAAGCAACTATTTTTGTCATTTCGCTAAAGGTAAAATCTCTGGAAACATTTTTAGATTCAATAATAGGAGCAAAGGCTTTCGCTAAAGTTTTGTTTTTTTGTTTTACTAAATATTGATGGTTGAACCATTTGTTTTTTTCAGGATCAAATTTAGCTCCTGATTTATGAACTCTGGTCAAATCAAATGCTTCGATTAATTCTTCAAGCGAAAATAATTCTTTTTCGGTTCCGTCGTTCCAACCTAGTAATGCCAGAAAGTTGATAACCGTTTCCGGAAAAAATCCTTTTTCTCTGTAACCTGATGAAACGCCTTCTGCTGTTTTCCATTCTAAAGGAAATACAGGAAATCCCATTTTATCACCGTCACGTTTGGATAGTTTTCCGTTTCCAACAGGTTTTAAAATCAAAGGTAAATGTGCAAATTCTGGTGCTTCCCATCCAAAAGCGCGATACAATAAAACGTGTAACGGCATAGATGGCAACCATTCTTCTCCACGAATAACGTGTGAAGTTTCCATTAAATGGTCATCAACAATATTCGCCAAATGATAGGTTGGCATTCCGTCACTTTTGAACAAAACTTTATCATCTAAAAGATTTGTTTCAAATTTTACTTCACCACGAATGATGTCTTGCAAATGCAATGTTTCATTTACCGGAGTTTTAAAACGGATTACGTAATCTTGTCCTGAAGCAATTCTATTCGCTGTTTCTTCCTCAGAAATAACTAAAGAAGTATCCAGTTTTTCTCTGTTGTGGTGATTATAGATAAAGGTTTTTCCTTGCTCTTCGTGTTGCTTTCTATGCGCATCTAAAGCTTCGGCTGTATCAAATGCATAATAAGCATTTCCGGAATCAATTAATAAATCAGCATATTGTTTGTACAAATGTTTTCTTTCGCTTTGACGGTACGGACCAAATTTTTCGTTTTTTCCAATGGTTTCATCCGGAGAAATTCCTAACCATTCTAAAGCTTCCATAATGTATTCTTCGGCACCGGGAACAAAACGGGTTTGGTCTGTGTCTTCAATTCTTAAATAAAAAGTACCACCGTTTTTCTTGGCAAACAAATAATTGAATAATGCGGTACGAACTCCGCCAATATGTAAAGGTCCTGTTGGACTTGGTGCAAAACGCACCCGAACTGGTATAGACATTATTTTGAAATTTTTGGCAAAGATACACTTTTCAATTAGCCTATCTTTTAATTCGATAACTAGAAATTAAGATAATTTGCGACTTTTATAGGCTAATTTTTTTAACATTTCTTTATTCATTTAAATTGTTACTTTTATTGGTTACAAAAAACAGCGAATTAATATTGGACACTTCCGGTTTTATTTATCAAATGTTAGAAGCTTTCATCAGAAAGTTTTATACCAATGAACTCCTCAAGGGAATTATTTTCTTTGTTGGGTTGGGTTTGTTGTATCTTCTTTTTACGCTTTTTGTTGAATATTTTCTTTGGCTTAAGCCAATGGGAAGAACGTTTTTATTTTGGATTTTTGTCGGAGTCGAACTTTTCTTGATGTCTCGATTTATTCTTTTTCCAATTTTTAAATTATTTAAACTTCAAAAAGGAATTAATTATAATGAAGCTTCGGCTATTATTGGAAATCATTTTACAGAAGTAAGTGATAAGTTGACCAATTTTTTGCAATTATCAGATTCAGAAAATCAAACTATAAAATCTGAATTGTTATTGGCTTCGATAGAACAAAAAGCAAATGCGTTGCAACCGATTCCTTTCACGAATGCAATTAATTTTAAGAAAAATCAAAAATATTTACCGTTGGCGATTGTTCCAATTTTATTTTTTGTTTTTTTCTATTTATCCGGAAATAGTAAAATAATTTCTCAAAGTTTGAATAGAGTAGTGCATTTTAATGCTGCTTTTTCTCCTCCGGCACCTTTTGAATTTGTGGTTTTAAATTCAAAACTTCAAACGGAACAAAATAAAGATTTCGTTCTGCGAATTAAATCCGAAGGTAAAATTGTTCCTGAGAATGTGATGATTTTTATTGATGACGAAAGTTATTTTATGGAATCTTCTAAAACCGGTGAATTTCAATTTAAGATTGTGAAACCATCAGAGAATGTTTCTTTTCATTTAGAAGCGAATGCTGTAATTTCATCTGATTTTGAATTGAAAGTGATTACGGTTCCTTCAATTTCTAACTTTGAAATGCAACTGAATTTCCCTTTTTATTTACATAAAAAACCAGAAACTATTAAAGGCACTGGTAACGCAATTATTCCAGAAGGAACTCGTGTTACTTGGAAAATGAATACTCAAGCGACGCAATATGTTGATTTTAAAACGGATGTTGCTGTTTCTCCGTTTTCTAAAGTAGAAAATGCTTTTGTTTTGACTAAAAATATCCTTCAAAATACAGATTATCAAATTCTTACATCAAATTCAAAAGTAAAAAACTATGAAAAGCTTAATTTTCAGTTGTCTGTAATCAAAGATCAGTTTCCTTCTATAAACGTTAATTACGTTCCTGATAGTTTAAAGGTTGAAAACAACTATATATTGGGTCAAATTTCGGATGATTACGGACTTTCAAAGCTACAAATTGTATATTACGAAAAAGGTAAGCCTAAAACTGCTAAACGTGGAACTATTGCTATAAAGGCTGCTGCTTTTGATCAGTTTGTTTTTGCATTTCCAAGTAATCTTCCAGTTCAGCAAGGCGTTTCGTATGATTATTATTTTGAGGTTTTTGATACTGATGCGTTACATCATTTCAAAAGTACAAAGTCGGCAGTTTTTTCAAATCGCGTTGAAACCATTGAAGAAAAAGAAGACCAACTTTTGCAACAGCAAAATGACAATATCAATAGTTTAGAAAAGTCACTTAAAAATCAAGATAAGCAATTTTCAGAAATCGATAAACTTCGAAAAACCGGAAAAGAGAAAGAAAATTTTGAATTCAAAGATCAACAGAAAGTCAACGATTTTATCAATCGTCAAAAACAACAAGATGATTTGATGAAAGAATTTGCGGATAAAATGAAGAATAATTTGGATAAAACCAAAACAGATAAAAAGGACGAAACGAAAGATTTATTAGAAAATCGACTTGACAAAGCAAAAAAAGATTTGGATAATAATCAAAAATTATTGGATGAATTAAAACAGTTGAACGATAAGATTAGTAATGAAGAGTTACAGGATAAATTAGAAAAATTTAAACAGAACAGTAAAAATCAAGTGAAGACATTAGAACAATTAGTGGAACTCACAAAGAAGTATTATGTTGAAAAGAAAGCTGCACAAATTGCAGATAAATTAGATAAGCTTTCGGAAAAACAAAATCAGTTATCTGATTCAGACAAGGAAAATAATTCTGAAAATCAAGAAGAAATTAATAAAGCTTTTGATAAGATTGAAGAAGAATTAAACGATTTAGACAAACAAAATAAAGAATTAAAATCACCTTTAGATATTTCAAAAGAGGCTGAAAAAGAAAAAAGTGTTGCTGATGATTTGAATAAAGCCAAAGAACAATTAGATAAAAGCCAGAAAGAAAAGGCTAAACCGAAACAAAAAAGTGCATCTAAGAAAATGAAAGAAATGTCCAAGAAAATGGAACAAAGTATGGAATCTTCGGAGATGGAACAATTGCAAGAAGATGTTGTTATGTTGCGTCAAATTTTAGATAATTTATTGGCTTTTTCTTTAGCACAAGAAGATGTTAGAGATCAATTTAAAAATTTGAAATCGGGTTCTCCGGCTTTCAATAAGAATATTAAAATTCAACAAAATCTAAAATTACAGTTCAAACATGTTGATGATAGTTTGTTTGCAATGTCTTTGCGTAACCCAAAAATTGCTGAAGATGTAACGAAAGATATTGGTAATGTTCAATACAATTTAGATAAATCTATCGAAACATTATCGAATGCTCAAATACCAAAAGGAATATCACATCAACAATATTCTGTTGCATCAGCGAATAAATTGGCCGACTTTTTGAGTGAATTATTGAACAACATGAAAACGGACCTTTCGAGTATGGGTGAAGGAAAACCAAAACCCGGAAAAGGACAGGGAATGCAACTTCCTGATATTATTAAGAAGCAAGAAGGGTTAGGAGAGAAGTTAAAAGAAGGCATTAAAAAAGGGGAACAACCAGGAGGAAAGAAGCCGGGACAACAAGGGAAAGAAGGTGAAAAAGGAAATTTTAATGGTGATGATGGAGAAGGTAACGCTAAAGAAATTATGGAAATTTATAAAGAGCAAAAGCAATTGCGTGAAGCTTTAGAAAATGAATTAACTAAGCAAGGTTTGAGTGGGAATGGTCAAAATGCTTTAGAACAAATGAAGCAGATAGAAAAACAATTGCTTAATAAAGGTTTTAAAAATGAAACTTTACAAAAAATTTTGAATGTTAATCAGGAATTATTAAAATTAAATACTGCTTTGCAAATGCAAGGAGAAGAAAATAAACGTCAATCTGAGACGAATATAAAACAGTTTAATAATCAATCTAATGCGTTGCCTGCGTCTTTATTAGATTATTTGAATAGCATTGAAATATTAAATAGACAATCCTTACCTTTGCGCTCCAATTTTGACCTAAAGGTTCAAGAATATTTTAATAAAAAATGATCAATTTTAATTACGAAACAGACTTTACTTTAGAAAACGAAGAAGCTATTGCCTCTTGGTTGTCAAATGTAATTGTGTCAGAAAACAAGAAAGAAGGGGAGATTAATTATATCTTTTGCGATGATGAGTATTTGCTTAAAATCAATATAGAGTATTTAAACCACGATACGCTAACGGATATTATCAGTTTTGATTATTCTATGGGGAATGAACTGAATGGCGATATATTTGTTTCTGTTGAAAGAGTCAAAGAAAACGCTGTTGATTTTAATGTTCCTTTTGATGAAGAATTAAAGCGCGTAATTGTACATGGTGTTCTGCATTATTCCGGTTATAAAGATAAATCTGAAGCTGACGAAAAATTAATGCGCTCTAAAGAAGATGAAAAATTAGCTATGTTTCACGTGAAACAATAATTATTTTTTTTACAAAAGTGTTTCACGTGGAACACTTAAATAATAATGTTTTAAATGTGTTTCACGTGGAACATAAAACAAATAAGATTTCAAAATTACAGCCTTGGGTTTCCGAAAGGTTAAATTAGTATAATAAAATGTTTCTAAACGAATATGATGTAATTGTTGTTGGGGCAGGTCACGCAGGTTCTGAAGCTGCCGCTGCTGCTGCAAATTTGGGTTCAAAAACCTTATTGGTTACGATGAGTTTGCAGAATATTGCGCAAATGTCTTGTAATCCTGCTATGGGAGGAATTGCAAAAGGACAGATTGTGCGTGAAATTGATGCGCTTGGTGGTTATTCCGGAATTGTTTCCGACAAAACGGCTATCCAGTTTAAGATGTTGAATAAATCAAAAGGACCTGCGATGTGGTCGCCTCGTGTTCAAAGTGACCGTATGCGTTTTGCTGAGGAATGGAGAATGATGTTGGAAGGAACTCCAAATCTTGATTTTTACCAAGAAATGGTAAGTGGATTGATCATTGAAAACGGAAAAATAAAAGGAATCCGAACTTCTCTTGGTGTTGAAATCCGATCTAAATCTGTTGTGTTGACTAATGGAACTTTCCTAAATGGTTTGATTCATATTGGAGAAAAACAGTTTGGTGGAGGTAGAGCTGGAGAAAGTGCTGCTTACGGAATTACAGAAGATTTAGTGAATGCCGGTTTTCAAGCGGGAAGAATGAAAACAGGAACTCCGCCCAGAGTTGATGGCCGTTCATTGGATTATTCAAAAATGAACGAAGAAAAAGGAGATGCAAAGCCGGATAAGTTTTCTTATTCTGATGCTACTTCGCCGTTAGTTATTCAAAAATCATGTCACATGACATACACATCTCTTGATGTTCATGATATTTTGAGAGAAGGTTTCGATCGTTCCCCAATGTTTAACGGAAGAATAAAAAGTCTAGGACCAAGATATTGTCCTTCTATTGAAGATAAAATAAATCGTTTTGCTGATAAAGAAAGACATCAGTTATTTGTTGAGCCTGAAGGTTGGAATACTTGTGAAGTATACGTAAATGGTTTTTCTACTTCTTTACCCGAGGATATTCAATTTAAAGCATTGAGTTCTGTTGTAGGTTTTGAAAAAGTTAAGTTCTTCCGTCCGGGTTATGCAATTGAATATGATTATTTTCCACCGACACAATTGAAACATACTTTGGAAACTAAGCTTGTTGAAGGATTGTATTTCGCCGGACAAATTAACGGAACTACAGGATATGAAGAAGCTGCTTCTCAAGGACTGATGGCAGGAATAAATGCGCATTTAAAAGTGTATGAAAAAGCACCTTTGATTTTAAAAAGAGATGAAGCGTACATCGGAGTTTTGATTGATGATTTAATTACAAAAGGAACAGAAGAGCCTTATAGAATGTTTACTTCTCGTGCAGAATACAGAACTTTACTTCGTCAAGACAATGCTGATTTTAGATTAACTCCAATGTCTTATGAAATTGGTTTGGCTTCCGAAAAGCGTTTGCGCAGAATGGAACACAAATTAAATGAATCAGAAAAGATGGTCGCTTTTTTCAAAGAAACGAGTGTTTCTGTTGCTGAAGCAAATCCTATTTTAGAATCAAAAGATACTGCTTTGATTACTCAGGGGGATAAAATGTTTAAAGTGTTTTCTCGTCCGCAAATTGATTTAGAAGATATAATGAAATTTGAAAAAGTTGCGGCTTATGTTGCTGAAAACAATTTAGATCAGGAAATTTTAGAGCAAGCGGAAATCCAAGTGAAGTATTCGGGTTATATCGAAAAGGAAAGAAACAATGCGGATAAGCTTACTCGTCTAGAAGAAGTGAAAATCCCAGAGAATTTTGATTATAATAAAATCAAATCTATGTCGATTGAAGCGAAACAGAAATTAAGCAAAATTCGACCTGTTACTATTTCGCAAGCATCAAGAATCAGCGGAGTATCTCCAAGTGATGTTTCGGTGTTGTTGATTTATATGGGGCGTTAATATTGAATTTGCTATCAGAAATCAAATGTTCCACGTGAAACTACTTTGTGAAGCATTGGTATTGTTGAAAATTTTTAAAAAAGAATAAAATATATAAATGGATATTTCAAACAAAAAGCATTTTCTAACCGTAAAAGATTATTCTGTTTCTAAAGAGATTTTTGATTTGTATTACGATGAAAAGTTGGATATGTTAATTACGCATCCACAACCTAGTTTAGAGAATCTAGGGAAGTACTACGAAAGTGTTGATTATATTTCGCATACGGATTCTAAAAGATCTCTGTTTGAAAAAGCGTATCACTTTGTAAAAAACATTGCTTTAAAAAACAAACTCAATCTAATAAATGAATTGCAACCTGGTAAAGGAAGAATTTTAGATATTGGAGCGGGAACTGGAGATTTCTTATCAGTTGCCAAAGAAAACGGTTGGCAAACGATAGGAGTAGAGCCAAGTGAAAAAGCAAAAGGTATTGCAAAAAATAAAGGAGTTTCATTTGTAGAACAAACCAGTATATTAGAAAATCATTCTTTTGATGTTATTTCAATGTGGCATGTTTTAGAACATGTTCCTAATTTAGATAATCAAATCAAAGAATTAAAACGATTATTGAAACCTAATGGAACTTTAATTATTGCGGTTCCTAATTTCAAATCTTTTGATGCAAAACATTACGGTAAATTTTGGGCAGCTTATGATGTGCCAATTCATTTTTGGCATTTTTCTAAAAAAGCAATTCAGCAACTTTTTGGTAATGAAAATATGAAACTCGAAAAAGTGCTTCCCATGAAATTTGATTCTTTTTATGTGAGTTTACTTTCTGAAAAATACAAAACTGGAAATATGAATTTTGTAAAAGCTTTTTTCATCGGATTGCAATCAAATTGGAAAGCCAAACACGATTTTGAGTATTCTTCTCACATTTACATCCTAAAAAACAGTTAAATTTGATTTTAAGCGCATTTAAGCACGGTTTTTGAATAGTTTGAGCGATTGTATTCTCTGTTTTGAAAACTTGCTTTATGGGAAAGCTAATAAAGTCATTTTTAATAATTTTAGATTATACTGTTTTAAATTTTAATAATAAAAACTGATATCATAAAAATGTTGCATTTTTTAAACTTTATGTCAAAGCAACCTATTTTTTTATATTTTTGTCACCAATACTTAAAAACTAGAAATTTACCAAAATGAAAAACGCATTAGTAATTATCGCACTTTCAATTTCACTTATTGCTTGTAACAAAACTGCAGAAGTTAAAGAAGTAAAAACCGCTTATGTTGATACTTCTGAATTGATGAAAGAATATACAGAAGCAAAAGATCTTGAAGCTAAATATAAAGCACAAGCTGAAGAAAAAGGAAGACAATTAGAAGCGGAAATTTCTCGTTTCAAACAAGAAGCTGCCAGTTTTCAAACTCAAGCACAGGCAAACGGTCAAGCTTGGGCACAACAAAAAGGAGCTGAATTGCAAAAAAGAGAGCAACAATTGAGCTATGCACAACAAGCATTATCACAACAATTGCAACAAGAAAGCGGAAAAGAAATGGATTCTTTAGTAAGTGGTGTGAAAAAATTTATCAAAACTTACGGTAAAGAAAAAGGATATTCTTATATTTATGGAACAGGTGATGCTGCTTCAATTTTATATGCCGAAGATAAATTTGATATTACAAAAGAGGTTATCAAAGCATTGAACGACAAATATAAAGCAGCTGCTCCAAAAGAAGTAAAAGCAGCAGCGAAAAAATAATTTTTCAATATTAATTCAAAAATTGCCTTCATCTATTGTAGATTGAAGGCTTTTTTTTTTGAATATTACGAGAATTTAAAAGTATAGATGATGAATAAATTAGCTCAAGTTACTATTGCATTTTGGATTATGAAAATTTGTGCGACTACTCTTGGTGAAACTGCCGGAGATTTGTTGTCAATGACATTTAAAGTGGGCTACGGGATGAGCTCTTTGATTCTAATCAGTTTATTTTTAGGCACGCTTATAATTCAACTTTTGTCTAAGGAATTTAGTCCAATAAAATATTGGGCTGTAATTTTGGCGACCAGTACGGCAGGAACTACCATGTCCGATTTTATGGATCGATCTTTAGGTCTCGGGTACGCAAAAGGCTCTTTGATTCTTGTTTTTTTATTGATTCTCACTTTGTTTATTTGGTACAAAAAAGAGAAATCCTTATCTGTTACCCAAATAAATTCATGTAACGGAGAGCTCTTTTATTGGACAGCTATTTTGTTTTCAAACACATTAGGAACGGCACTTGGAGATTTTCTTGCGGATGATTCCGGTTTGGGATTTTCGGGCGGCGCAATCCTAATCGGTAGTCTTTTGATTTTAATTGTTTTAGCATATTTTTTTACTGCTGTCTCCAGAATATTCTTGTTTTGGACAGCATTTATTTTGACAAGACCATTTGGAGCAACTTTCGGAGATTTATTGATGAAACCATATGAAAAAGGAGGCTTTAATTTTGGCACGATTGGTTCCTCTGTCTTTCTTTTTACAATCCTTTTGGTTCTGGTAATAATTGCTACGATTAGAAATAAAGCTTTAAAAAAAGTAATGATAAAAACAGTTTGACCTGATATAAATTTTCGATATTTTAGCTATCTCTATATTATAAGCCAAATGCAAACCATCTCTGAAGCCGCTGCCTACACTTTACGATTCATCAATCAAACCCACCGATCCGTTTTTTTGACCGGTAAAGCCGGAACTGGGAAAACCACGCTTTTGCGTGAAATCATACAAACCACACATAAAAATACTGTAGTTGTCGCGCCTACCGGAATTGCTGCATTAAACGCTGGCGGTGTTACCATTCACTCGATGTTTCAGTTGCCTTTTGGCGGATTTATTCCTGATAATTCTTCGCCACAATTTTCCCAAAATACCAAATTTGAAACGAAAGCTACTTTGCGCAGGCACTTCAAAATGAGTGGTTTGAAGAAATCTGTAATCAAAAATATGGAGTTGTTAATCATTGATGAAGTAAGTATGCTTCGTGCTGATTTACTTGATGCGATGGATTTTATGATGCAGACAGTTCGTAAAAAAAACACTCCTTTTGGAGGAATTCAAGTGTTATATATTGGTGATTTACTCCAATTACCGCCTGTAATTCGGGATGAAGAATGGAAAACATTGCGAACGTATTACAAGGGAAAATTCTTTTTTCATTCGCATGTTGTGCAGCAAAATCCGCCATTGTATATAGAATTGTCTAAAATTTTTCGTCAAACGGACGATGCTTTTATTTCGGTTTTAAATAATTTACGGAACAATCAAATTACAGCCGAAGACATTCAGGCTTTAAATCAATATGTTAAGCCAGATTTTGATTTGAAAGCCAATAAAGGATACATTACTTTAACGACTCATAATGCCAAAGCAGATTCTATGAACGCTCAGGCTCTTGAAGATTTAGAAGGGAAATTAGTCAAATACAATCCTGAAATTACGGGCGATTTTCCGGATAAAATATTTCCTGTAGAGGAACAATTACAACTTAAAGTTGGCGCACAAATCATGTTTGTAAAAAACGATTTGTCGTTTGATAAAAAATTTTTCAACGGAAAAATGGGAATTGTCAAATCACTTTCGAGTCATGAAATTCTCGTTCATTTTCCGGATGAAAATAAAACTATTGAAGTCGAAAAGTATGAATGGCAAAACATTCGCTATAAAGTAGATGAAATGACCAAGGATATAGAAGAAGAAGTTTTAGGTACTTTTGTTCATTATCCTATAAAATTGGCTTGGGCAATAACCGTTCACAAGAGTCAAGGATTGACGTTTGACAAAGCTGCGCTTGATGTTTCGCAAGTTTTTCTTCCAGGACAGGCATACGTTGCATTGTCACGTTTGCGCTCTTTAGAAGGGCTTATTTTGCTTTCACCGCTACGAATGAATGGCATTTCAAATGATCAGGATGTGATGGATTATTCGTTGAATAAAGCTTCCGATTCTTTTTTAGAAAACGCCTTGCATTTTGAAACCAAGAATTTTATTCACAACTATCTCATTAACACTTTCGATTGGTATGATTTAGCTCAAGAATGGCGCAATCACAGATTTAGTTATTCTGAAAATTCAGAAAGTTCGGCCAAATCAAAACATGCCATTTGGGCAAAAAATCAGTCGGAATCTATTGAACAACTTTTGGAGCCATCCAAAAAATTTATTTTACAATTGAATAAACTTTTTGCTTCAGAAACTGTCGATTTAAATCATGTTTCAGAACGAATTGAAGCGGCTTTCAATTATTTTATGGCTCCGATGGATGCATTGGTTTACCAAATCCTTTGGAAGATAGAAGAAGTCAAACGCACCAAAAAGGCCAAAGCTTTTTATGATGAATTAATGGTACTGGAAGAGTTGCAAACTAATGCTGTTTTGCGTCTAATGAAAGCCAGATTGTTAATTGAAACGGTGGTTTCCGGTGCAACTATTTCAAAAGAGAAACTAACTTCCCCAGCAATAAAACAGTATAAGATTAATATGACCGAAGCCATTCTTGAAGAATTCAAAAAGGTAAATATCACCTTAATCGAGGACGAAAAAGACATAGAACGCTATACTGCCAAAAAAGCAAAAACCAAAGAGCCTAAAAAATCTACTGTTCAGGAAACGTATGAGTTATGGATTCAAAAAAATTCTATACAAGATATTGCCACCATAAGAGTGCTGACAAAACAAACTATTTATTCACATTTTGTAAAATTAATTCAGACCAAAGCGGTTTCTATTTCAGAGGTTTTGCCGGAAGATAAGATTCAAGAATTAGCGGATGCTTTTTTAGGATACAAAGAAGAATCCCTGAATGCTTTAATGGAAAAACACAGCGACAAATTTACTTGGGATGAAGCCAGAATGTATAAGGCAAGTTTAAATTAAAGGTAAATCAGTCGAATTGACCTTAAACAAAAAACCTATTCGGTTAAGAATAGGTTTCGTTTTTTATAGTGATTGAATCAAAATCCAAGCTTCAGGATTTAGTGTTTTCTGAATTTCATTTTTTACTTTTTCTGCTTCGGCAAATGTGGAAAAACTTCCGTAAAGTACCGGAAAAAGGCCGTTTTTATTTGGAGCAATACGTTTCGCTTTATAGCCTAAACGAGTTAAACGATCCAATTCATTTTCTGCATTTCTTTCATTTCTAAAAGCACCGGCCATAATATGATACGGTAATTTATTTTCTTTTACAGAAAGAGTTACAGCAGGTATTGGCGTTTCAATAAAAAAAGTAGCTTGTTGAATCTTGTTTTGTACTTGTTTTTGTACTGATGTTTCTACCAGAATAGTTTCGGTAGCGATTTGATTTTGGTAAATTGGGTAACCAATGCTTCCTGTTAATCCTAATCCCAGTACAAAAATTGCGGCGTATTTTAAATATGGATTTGTTGTTCTTGTTTCTGGAACGAAATCAATAACGTTATCTTGATTATCAATCGCTTCAAGTTCTTTTTCGAAAATTTCTCTTTTTACAAGCGGAGAAACAAAAGGACTTAAACCAAATGAATTCGTCAGATAATTGGTGTTATCGTAAGGTGTAAAAATCAAATTATTATCTCTATTCAAAGTAAGATCACCTACATTTTTGATTGAAAAAAGACCATTTTCCTGCAAGGCTTTTTTCCAAGTAAAAACTTCATATTGAATCGCACTTACGGCATATTCATATGATGTTTTTTCGGCTTGAGCAATATGATTGGCTAATAAACCATCATTATTTTTCAAATAAGCATTGAAAGAAATCATTTTTTTTGGAGGAGAAAATGAGTTGGTATTTTCATTTAATTGTGCCGATTGGATTTCGGTCAAAAAAGCTCCAAAACCCGGAACGGTTACACATTGATAACGGTATAAAAGCTGCGCGATGTAAAGTTCGATTTTCATAGTAACAAAGTTATACAACCAAAATACTTATCAAAATTTTATTCACAATTGTTATTAACAATCGGCTTTAAATTTTATACATTTCAATTTCAAATAGTTATTTAAAAGCCGTTCTGTCTGCAATCGAAAAATAACTTTATTTATCTTATAAATGTAATAAAAAAGCTATCTTTATATGGAGAAAAAACAACTGTTTATGGCATTGAAATCATATAAAACAGTTTGATAAGTAACCATACGGTATAATTTCATTTATGATAGAACAAGATTTATTTCATTTATTGGCCTTACAAAGAGTAGAAGGAGTGGGCGATATAATGGCCAAAAAATTACTGACTCTTTTTGGTAATGCCGAATCTGTTTTTAAAGCAAAAGCTTCGCAACTAACCGGAATTGATGGCGTAGGTTCGGTTTTAATAAAAAATTTGAAAGACAAATCCGTTTTTGAAAAAGCCAACCAAGAATTGGATTTTATTCAAAAAAATGAAATTAATGTAGCTTATTTTCAAGACGAAAATTATCCGGAGCGATTGAAACATTGCATTGATGGTCCGGTTTTGTTGTTTACTTCGGGAAACATTGATCTAAAGAATAAAAAAATAATCAGCATTGTTGGAACACGCCAAATCACCTCTTACGGAATAGAATTCTGTAGAAAATTGATGGAAGATATAGCGCCTTTAGATCCTATTATTGTGAGTGGTTTTGCTTATGGCGTTGATATCGTGGCGCATCAATTGGCCATCGAAAATAACTTGCAAACTATTGGTGTTGTGGCGCATGGTCTAAATCAAATTTATCCAAAAACGCATAAGAAATATGTGGCCAAAGTAGAACAAAATGGTGGATTTATGACCGAATTTTGGAGTTCTTCCAATCCTGATAAAGAAAATTTTGTGCGTAGAAACCGAATCGTAGCGGGTATGTCTGAGGCAACAATTGTAATAGAATCTGCGGATAGAGGCGGTTCTTTGATTACGGCCAATATGGCGAATGATTATAATCGGGATGTTTTTGCTGTTCCCGGCCGTGTTACGGATAAATACAGTCAAGGTTGCAACAACCTGATAAAAACGCAAAAAGCAAATGTGCTGACCAGTGCCGCTGATTTAATTTATATCTTGAATTGGGATTTAGAAAAAGAAACCAAACCCATTCAAAAACAATTATTTGTGACTCTGGATGCCGATGAGCAAAAAGTCTACGATTACCTTCTTAAAACCGGAAAAGAAGTAATGGATATTATTGCCTTACAATGTGATTTTCCGATTTATAAAATCTCAGGAATGCTGTTGAATATGGAACTGAAAGGTGTTATTCGACCCCTGCCCGGGAAATTATTTGAGGCGATTTAATATAAAAAGCCGAAGATGCACAGATCAAAGGTGCGTCTTCGGCTTTTTTATAAAGAAGCTTTTTAAAGTGTTTCGAATCCTAATTTTTCTCTTACTCTGTTCAAGACTCCATTAGCAACAATGGTGGCTTTTGCAGCGCCAATTTTCAATAAAGCATCTACTTCAGCAAGATTATTAATGTAGTAATTGTATTTTTCTCTTTCGCTTTTGAATTTCTCTGTGATTAACTCAAATAACGCTTGTTTGGCGTGTCCGTAACCGTAGTTTCCACCTAAATAATTAGCTCTCATAACCGCTAATTGTTCTTCGGTGGCTAATAATTTATAAATCGCAAAAGCATTACAGGTTTCAGGATTTTTTGGTTCTTCGAGCGGCGTACTGTCTGTTTCAATACTCATGATTTGTTTGCGCAAAGCTTTGTCATCCAAGAAAATATTGATAAAATTATTGGCTGATTTACTCATTTTTCCGCCATTGGTTCCGGGAATTAACATGCTGTCTTGTTGGATTTTGGCTTCCGGAATAACGAAAGTTTCTCCCATTTGGTGGTTGAAACGAGAGGCTACATCACGCGTTATTTCTAAGTGTTGCAATTGGTCTTTTCCCACGGGAACAAATTCGGCATCATACAATAAAATATCGGCAGCCATCAACATTGGATACGAAAAAAGACCTGCATTGACATCTTCTAAACGATCGGCTTTGTCTTTGAAAGAATGTGCCAATGTTAAGCGTTGAAAAGGGAAAAAACAACTCAAATACCAAGACAACTCTGCGGTTTGTGCCACATCCGATTGTCTGTAGAAGACCACTTTGTTGACATCCAATCCACAGGCAAGCCAAGCTGCTGCAGTGCTGTAGATATTGGTTCGTAAGGTTGCTCCGTTTTTTATTTGGGTTATCGAATGTAAATCGGCGATGAAAAGAAACGATTCGTTTTCAGGATTATTCGATAATGCTATTGCGGGAATGATTGCGCCAAGTAAGTTCCCTAAATGTGGTGTTCCTGTACTTTGAACGCCTGTAAGTATTTTTGCCATTGTAAATTTTTCTGAAACGCAAAGTTCGCAAAGTTTGCAGCGACTTTAGCAAAGTTTGTCAAGTTTTTTTATTGCATATAAAAATACTAAACGCATCATTAAACCCAATCGGGCTTATTTATTGAAAGTAGTTGTTATCGCCTTGAGCATAGTAGGAGTAGACCAAGTGCCGCCAACAATCATGCGTCTTACCGTAAAAAGAGGTTCAACAGTGTCTCTTTTTGTGGCTAAAGCAAAGGCCAGTTTGTAATTTTCATTTTTTATTCTTGCAATAGCGGCGGCATTCCATAACCCAAAAGGATAGGAAAAATAACGAATGGGTTTGCCGGTTATCGCTTCAAGTTGTTGTTGCGGTTTGAGGAGTTGGATTTCCCAATCTTTCTGGGAGTATTTAGTTACCCGATGATGATCCCAAGTGTGTGAGCCAATGCTATGTCCGGTATCTGATAAATTTTTTATCTGCTGTTTGTTCATATATCCTGGACGATCAATAGAAACGGTCATGATAAAAAACACGCCTTTAAAACCATATTTAGCCATTTCTGGAGCGGCTAAACGAAAGTGTTCTTCCCGCGTATCATCAAAAGTAATTAGAATTGGTTTAGCAGGTAACGGTTTGTTATGCACTAAATACGCATACAATTCATCGGGGAGAATGGTCTGATATCCTGCATCCGATAAGGCTTTCATTTGTTCTTCAAAAGCTTTTGGAGTTACGGTATACGCTTTGACTGTGGCACTTGCATTTGGTTGAATAGCTCGAATGTTATGATAACATAAAACCGGAATTTCCTTTTTAGAAATAATTAATGCGGCAGTATTGGTTTTTGGTTTTTCTAATTTTATCGCAGGACTGGCTACGGCAATTTCTTTTTTTATCGTGCCTGTATCAGAAAAACATCCTATTGATACCAAAAAAAGGGTCAGGAATAACAGTGTAGTTTTTTTCATAATTCAATTATTGATATTGAATGTAGATGGGTTGAGGCTTAAATTTCAGTAATTCTTCGGGCGTGTATAACCCGTT
This sequence comes from Flavobacterium lacustre, assembly GCF_027474525.2. Lineage (NCBI taxonomy): Bacteria > Pseudomonadati > Bacteroidota > Flavobacteriia > Flavobacteriales > Flavobacteriaceae > Flavobacterium > Flavobacterium lacustre. Next base: position 1,012,855 of record NZ_CP114882.2, on the reverse strand, counting down.
GCAGCTTTTTTTGGTGTCATTTTTATAAAATAATTTAAAGCCTGTAAACTGCACCGGTTCCCTGTATATATAGGCGAGATAGGTTGATTTTTTTAAAATCTTATCGCCAAAACCATCCATGTTTATTACTACTTGTACTTCGGGAATTGTTTTTATTTTTTTATAATTGGTAACCATGCGTTGTGTAAAGCGGTGTACCACGAGTACTTTTGGCGGAAGCTTGTTGTCCCGAACTATTTTGGCCAAAAAATCGATGGCGTCGTTAATATCGTCAGCAGTGAATGTTCCAATTTTTGTGCCTGGTGTTTCTCCGTTTTTCATAGAGAATTCGGGATCAATTCCTAAATGGACATTGGGTAATTTAAAATAATTTGATAAGGAAACCACTTCTTCTTTTACAGAACTGTGACCCACTTGAATATCCAGAAATACCACAGCATCGATTGATTTTGCCCAATTTACAATCGTGTCAATTTGGCGAAACGGCATTCTCAAACGGTGTTTGTTGTTTACGCTGTTCGAGCCTTGTGCGGTTACAGCGATATAATGTAAGGCCGGAATTACTTTTACGGTAGTATCAGCTGCTTGCCATTTGGCCACTTCAGACTGTAATTTTTTTAGCATTTGTTGTTTGGGAAGTTCGCCTAAAATCCCCATTCTTTTAGAAAATAAATTTCCATAAAAGGCCACAATTCGGTTGTAAGGCAGCAAGGCTCCGGGTAGCGGATAGGTTGTTTTTACGGGCCATCTTCCGGAGGTGTCATAATTGCTCAGTGCAAGCATTCGTTTATTATAATCGGCGGTGTCAATTGTGGCGGAAACGGTTTTTACTATCGTATCAAGCGGAATAGTATCTGAAGCAAGTTCTTTTTTTTCCTCATCATGGATTTTATTGGCGGGTCTGCTTTTGTTACAACTGCTGGCAAAGAATAACAACAATACCGAAAGCGTATAAAAGGGTACTATGTACAATGACTTTTTCATTAAAGAAATTCCTTTTGTTTTGCTTAGTAAAGATACGTTATTAGAATTTTGATTTAGGGTTTTTTAGGTTCTAATTAATTGATAATAAATGGGATAAAGCAGAAATGTTTTTAAATTTAAACTAAAAAAACGCTTTCAAGTTAATGGAAGCGTTTTTTTAAAATTGAATTACAATCTTAATTAGAACTATTTGAGTTCAAAACTATTGTTTTCCGGTTTCACATCGGCCATTAATCCGCTTGGGTCTATGGTGATTTTTTTGATGCTTGTTTTTGGTTTTGAAACCGCAAACTCAAAGGTAGGATAAGCCCAAGCCCAATCGTTTAAAACGGTTCTTTTTACGGCAGGGTTTGGATTTTCTTTTTCGAAACTCATCATGCGCAACGGAATATAAAAACTCTCTTTTGTACCGTCTGTGTATTCGACCAATACATCTATTGGCATTGGCATTCTGCCGATTCTTTCTAAAACAACGGTGGTTTGACCTGCGTTTTCTTTTACTTCTTTGATACCATAATCAATGGTATTTGTTGTTAGTGTCCAATCTGTTAGATACCAATCTAATTCTGCTCCCGAAACACGCTCAGCCGTTCTTTTGATATCGTTTGGAGTAGGGTGTTTGAATTTGAATTCCTGATAATAGCGTCTTAAGGTTTTATCCAGATTTTCTTTTCCAATCAAATAGCTTAATTGTGTCAAGAAAATTTCTCCTTTGCTGTAAGAGGTAATGCTGTAAACTCTGTTTTCGTCAAAACGGTCAGCATGGGTGCCTTGAGGCAATTCCTTACCGGAATTTACCATAGAAAAATACCCTTTGTACGCGCCGGTAAAGGGGTTTTCGACTTTGTTTTCTGCAATTTCATTGGTGGCAAAATCTTCTAAATAAGAGGTGAAACCTTCGTCCATCCATCCGTGTTTAGATTCGTTTGAGGCCAAAATATGTTGAAACCAAGAATGTCCCATTTCGTGTGCAATAAGTCCGACTAAACCATCTAAGGCGCCTTGACCCAAAATTAAAGTACACATGGCATATTCCATTCCGCCGTCGCCACCCTGAATTACAGAGTATTGTTTGTACGGATAATCACCCACAGTTTTGTTAAAAAGCGCCATTATAGCTACGATTTTTGGTTCGGCTTTTTTCCAGTTTTCTATGATTTTTGAATCGTTTTTGTATAGAAAATGCAAGTCAACATCATTAGGCCCTTTTACCACATCATGAATGTAATTTTTATCAGCAGCCCAAGCAAAATCATGAACCATTGGTGCATTAAAATGCCAAGTCAAGGTTTTTGTTTTCTTTGGCAGTGTTACAACAACTCCTTCATCCTGATAGCCGTAACCTATTTCGTTTTTGTTTAATAAATACCCGGAACCTCCTAAAATATAGTTCTTGTCGATAGTAATTTGCACATCGAAATTTCCCCAAACACCATGAAATTCTCTGGCGATATACGGATCGGCGTGCCAACCTTCAAAATCAAATTCGGCAATTTTAGGATACCATTGCGTCATTGACAATTCGATTCCTTCGACATTATTTCTTCCCGAACGACGAATTTGAACGGGTACCTGACCCTCAAAATTTAGTGTAAAAGTGGTTTTAGAATTGGGTAAAATGGGCTTTGCCAAAGTAACTTCCAAGATGGTTCCCACTTCTTTAGCAGTGGCAACAACTCCGTCTTGTTTGAAGTTTGAAATTCGTAAATACCCAATTTCATTTGGTTTCAACGTTTTGATTCGGCTTTCTTTGACCTCTTTACCATCAACTTTCACCTTATTAACCATTCTTGAATCCGGGTCTTTGATGCTTTGTATTCTGGCGTCCATTTCGCTGCCGGGTTGAAACGCGTTGTTGAATAAATGATAATAGACTTTCTTTAAGGTATCCGGAGAATTATTGGTGTAAACCAGTTCCTGATTGCCTTTGTATTGATAGGTTTTTACATCCATAGCAACTTCCATTTTGTAATCAACGTGTTGTTGCCAGTATGTTGTGCTTTGCGCAAAAAGCGAACCGGAATGAAGGGCGATAAAAGCCAGTAAAAGTAATTTTCTCATCTTTTTTTCAATAAAAAATGGAAGGACAAAAGCCCTTCCAATAGATTAATAGTTTAAATTTATTTTTTTGACATTCTTTCAGCCATAAGCAATGCGTCATAAGCATTGATCATTTTTCCTGATTTTGAGGTTTCAGCAACTGATTTTTTTTCTTGTGATTCTCCCAAAGCAACTGTTGCCGGAAGCGGAGTTCCTGAGTCCATTAGGATTTGTTTCACTTCTTTGGCCGATAATTTTGGATAATACGAACGGATTAATGCCGCAACTCCAGCCGCATTTGGCGAAGCCATAGAAGTTCCTTGTAAATATTTGTATTTGTTGTTAGGCACTGAGGCGTAAATCTCGGAACCTGGCGCAAATACATCTACATTTAATTTTCCATAATTTGAATAAGGTGCTATTACACTTTCACCATATACATCAGTCAAGGCGCCTATTGACAGTACGTTGCTTGCAAATTCGGTTTTATTGTCTTTAGAATCTCTTGGAAAATTAGAATTCACGTCTAAATCAATATTATTTCCGTCATTTCCAGATCCAAAAACAAGTAAAACATCTTTTTTCCCGGCATATTTTATAGCATCAAAAACCCATTCTTTATTAGGGGAAAAATTTTTACCAAAACTTCCGTTGATTACTTTTGCTCCGTTATCTACAGCGTAACGTATGGCCAAGGCAATGTCTTTGTCGTATTCATCTCCGTTAGGAACGGCTCTTACCGCCATAATCTCAACATGATTTGCCACACCGTCACCACCCAAATTGTTGTTGCGAACTTGTGCTATAATACCGGCAACGTGTGTTCCGTGAAGTGCTTTTTCTTTATCGGGACCAAAAACGATATTGTTTCCATATTTTCTGTCTTCAATATCTTCTGGGTTGTCGCCTACAATTTTTCGACCTTCAAATTCTTTATTTAATTTAAAATCAAAATTGTCATATACATATTCTCTGTATTCTTTGATTTCGTCAAAAATTCCTGCTCCTGAGCGAGAAAGGATTTGAGTCATTATCATTTTATTTTTATTCAAATCGTTGTCTGTCGTAACAATTGCATTCAAATCTTCAACCGTATAAACGTCTTTTTTCAAGTAATTTTGAATAGATTGATTGGTGTTTACAATAAAATCGACTTGTTTTTTATCCTCCAAAGCTTTGTTGTATCTTTCGTCATATACTTTTTTAGCTTCTTTGTATGTGGCAGATCCGTCATCGGCTTTTTTGATAATTCGGGTCATTTCTAAGTTTTCGTTTACAGCATCTCCCAGAAAATTCCATCCGTGAATATCATCGATGTAACCGTTTTTATCATCATCTATTCCGTTAGCGGGAATTTCTTTGGCATTAGTCCAAACTACTGATTTTAAATCTTCGTGCTCAATATCAACACCCGAATCTACTATACCAACAATTACTTTAATTCCTTTTTTATCTTTCAATAATTCAGCATATGCTTTATCAACGCTCATTCCGGGAATTGTATCTTTGGCTAGGTCTAAATGGCTCCAGCGTTTTAAGTCAATATCAGCAATAGGCGCCACTTTTTTGATAATTACGGGAGCAGTTACAGCGGGAGTTGCTGTTGTGGCAATTTGTTTTGATGCACCACATCCTGCCAAAGCCAACATAGCAATCGCAGAAATGTAGAAAGGTTTAATGCTATTCATGTACAAGTTTTAAAAATGTTAAATATGCGACTAAAGTATGTTTTTTTGTTATAAAAATGAAATGATTAACACTACATTAATAGTTCTTCGGCAGAAAATCGGTCTTTTAGTCGAACGCCTTTCTCTGTTTTTTCGACAGTTATAATTTCATTATGCGCATCGTGTTCCAAGAATAAGTAGTAATTATTTTCGGCAGCAGCAGTCATAAATTTTGTTTTTTCGTCCATCGTCAAAAGTGGTCGTGTGTCATAACCCATCACATAAGGAATAGGAATGTGTCCGGCTGTGGCCAATAAATCTGCGCAAAAAACAATGGTTTTATCCTGATATTGAATGTGTGGAAGCATTTGTTTTTCGGTATGACCATCGGCAAAGAAAATCCCAAATCCCAGCTCAGATTGTGTTAAATAATCACCTTCGGGTCTGGTTATAAAATGCAATTGTCCGCTTTCTTGCATTGGCAAAATGTTTTCGGATAAAAAGGAGGCTTTTTCTCTAACATTAGGTTTTGTGGCCCATTCCCAATGTTTATCGTTACTCCAAAATTTTGCGTTTTTAAAAGCAGGTTCATAACCCGTTTTGTCTTGGTTCCATTGCACACTTCCACCACAATGGTCAAAATGCAAATGCGTCATAAAAACATCGGTAACATCATCACGATGAAATCCATATTTTGCCAACGATTTATCCATAGAATGCGTTCCCCAAAGCGAATAATATCCAAAAAACTTTTCGGATTGCTTGTTTCCCATTCCGGTATCAATCAAAATTAATCGGTTTCCATCTTCAATCAGCAGACATCTTGCGGCAATATCAATCAGATTATTTTCGTCGGCAGGATTGGTTCTGTTCCAAATAGTTTTGGGAACAACGCCAAACATGGCACCACCATCGAGTTTAAAATTGCCGGTTTCTATAGGATATAATTTCATTTTTTTAATTTTTGGATGTAACAAAGTTAGCCAATACATTTACTTTTAAACGGTTTAATAGACTTTTTCTATGATTACATCAATCAAAAAATGTTAAGATGTATGGCGAAAACTATTAAAAGTAATATCTTTGTCGTTAATTTAGACGAAATAAAGATAAGCTATGATAAAAGTTTCTGATACTGCCAAAAAGAAAATCATCGATCTGATGAAAGACGATGGTTTTGATGCTGCTATCGACTATGTTAGAGTAGGTGTAAAAAGCGGCGGATGCTCCGGTTTATCCTATGATTTAAAATTTGATAAAGCCAAAGGAGAAGACGATAAAATATTTGTAGATAATGATATAACCATTGCGGTTGAAAAAAAATCTTTCCTTTATTTAGCAGGAACAATTTTAGAATTCTCCGGCGGATTAAACGGAAAAGGATTTGTTTTTAATAATCCAAATGCAAGTAGAACTTGTGGTTGCGGAGAATCATTTTCACTATAGTCGAAAATCAAAAGGCATAAACCCGCAAGACTAAAAATGACTTTTGACAGTAGACTTTTAAACTTTAAGACAAAAAAATATGTCAAAATATACTGAAGACGATTTAAAAATTGAACTCGAAACTAAAGAATACGAGTACGGATTTTATACAGATATCGCGTCGGATACGTTTCCCATTGGTTTAAACGAAGATATTGTTCGAGCCATTTCCCTTCGAAAAGAAGAACCACAATGGATGACCGATTGGCGTATTGAGGCTTTTCGTGCCTGGGAACAAATGACAGAGCCAGAATGGGCAAATGTGCATTATGACAAACCCGATTTTCAAGCTATTTCGTATTATTCGGCTCCTTTGAGCAAAGCAAAATACGAAAGTTTAGACGAGGTAGATCCAGAATTATTGGAAACATTCAAAAAACTGGGGATTTCTATCGATGAACAAAAAATGCTTTCGGGAGTTGCTATGGATATTGTGGTTGACTCGGTTTCGGTAGCTACAACATTCAAAAAAACATTAGGCGAAAAAGGAATTATTTTCTGTTCCATTTCTGAAGCGATTCGGGAGTATCCGGAATTAGTCCAAAAATACTTAGGAAGCGTTATTCCACAAAAAGATAACTTTTACGCCGCATTGAATTCAGCTGTTTTCTCTGACGGTTCGTTTTGTTATATTCCAAAAGGCGTTCGTTGTCCAATGGAATTATCAACGTATTTCCGTATCAATCAAGCCGGAACCGGACAATTCGAAAGAACTTTGGTCATTGCAGATGAAGGAAGTTATGTTTCTTATCTTGAAGGTTGTACCGCTCCAAGTCGTGATGAAAACCAATTGCACGCTGCTTGTGTGGAATTGATTGCCATGGATGATGCCGAAATCAAATATTCAACCGTTCAAAACTGGTATCCTGGAAATAAAGAAGGTAAAGGCGGGGTTTTCAATTTTGTGACCAAAAGAGGTTTGTGTGAGAAAAACGCAAAAATTTCTTGGACGCAAGTCGAAACCGGATCTGCTGTAACTTGGAAATACCCATCTTGTATTTTAAAAGGAGATAATTCAGTAGGCGAATTTTATTCGATTGCTGTTACTAATAATTTCCAACAAGCGGATACAGGAACCAAAATGATTCACCTTGGTAAAAACACCAAATCAACCATTATTTCTAAAGGAATTTCGGCCGGAAAATCACAAAACAGTTACCGAGGTTTAGTTCAAATTAGTGCCAGAGCAGATAATGCCCGAAACTTTTCACAATGTGATTCGTTGTTGATGGGTAATAATTGTGGCGCGCATACTTTTCCATACATCGAAAGTAAAAATCCAACAGCCAAAATTGAACATGAAGCTACGACAAGTAAAATTGGCGAAGACCAAGTTTTTTATTGCAACCAACGTGGAATTCCAACCGAAAAAGCCATTGCCTTAATCGTAAACGGTTTCAGTAAAGATGTATTGAATAAGTTACCAATGGAATTTGCCGTTGAAGCACAAAAATTATTAGAAATTTCTCTTGAAGGATCAGTAGGTTAATCTTTTTAAGACTTTATAAAACAAATAGAAACAGATGTTAAGTATAAAAAATTTACACGCCTCAATTGGGGATAAAGAAATATTAAAAGGAATCAACCTTGAAGTAAAAGCAGGAGAAATCCACGCGATAATGGGACCAAACGGTGCCGGAAAAAGTACACTTTCGGCAATTATTGCAGGAAATGAAAATTACGAAGTAACTGATGGAGAAATCCTTTTGGAAGGAGAAGATATTTCAGAATTGGCACCCGAAGAAAGAGCGCATAAAGGAGTTTTTCTTTCGTTTCAATATCCAGTTGAAATTCCGGGAGTTTCGGTAACTAACTTCATGAGAACCGCTATCAACGAAACGCGTAAAGCACAAGGATTAGAAGAAATGCCGGCAAACCAAATGCTGAAATTTATTCGTGAAAAATCAGAATTATTAGAAATCGACAGAAAATTTTTGTCCCGTTCCCTAAACGAAGGTTTTTCAGGTGGAGAGAAAAAAAGGAATGAGATTTTTCAAATGGCAATGCTAGAACCAAAATTAGCTATTCTTGACGAAACCGATTCAGGTCTTGATATTGATGCACTTCGAATTGTTGCCAACGGGGTTAATAAATTGAAAAGTGACAAAAATGCCATTATCGTTATCACGCACTACCAACGTTTGTTAGATTATATTGTTCCTGATTTTGTTCACGTTCTTTACAACGGAAGAATTGTAAAATCCGGAGGGAAAGAATTAGCCTATGAGCTTGAAGAAAAAGGATACGACTGGATTAAACAAGAACAAGAAGCGTAAAATTAAAACAGTCTAAAGTCAAAGGTCTTAAAGTCAAAAGAAAAAAGTAATGGGGAAATTTAATTCTTTCGAAGAAATTAATTCTTGGCAAAAAGCAAGACTATTCAAGAAAAGAATATACCTAATTACAGAAAATACAAATTTCAAAAAAGACTTTGATTTCATTAGACAAATTAGACGGGCATCAATTTCTATATCATCAAATATCGCTGAAGGATTTGAGAGAAATACAGACAAAGAGTTTATTTACTTTTTATATGTTGCAAAAGCTTCCGCTGGAGAAGTTCGTTCTCAATTATATTTAGCATTTGATTTAGATTATATTACTATAGAAGAATTTGAAAAACTTTTAGAATCAGTAACAGAAATATCAAAATTGTTAAGTGGTTTTATTAAATACTTAGAATCTAGTCGTAAAGTTTAAAAGTCAAAAGTCGAAGTCAAGAATAGTTCAATCAGCTATTTTATGCTTATCCCGACTTTAAGACATTTGACTTTCGACTTTAAGACTTAAATAAAAATGGAATTGAAAGAAAAATTACTATCGTCTTTTATGGCTTTTGAAGAGCGTATCGATGTTCATTCAGAACTTCATGATGTACGAACTTCGGCTATAAAAAACTTTGAAAATAAAGGGTTTCCAACTAAAAAAGACGAAGCTTGGAAATATACATCGCTGAATGCCATTCTAAAAAATGATTTTAGTGTATTTCCAAAAAACGAAAAAACAATTGAATTCAGAGATGTAAAAAAATACTTTTTACACGAAATCGACACCTATAAAGTAGTTTTTGTTGATGGCGTTTTTAGTTCAAACTTGTCTTCAACCACACACGAAGGAATTGACGTTTGCTTGATGTCATCGGCATTGAACAAGCCAAAATACAAGATGGTTATTGACACTTATTTTAACAAAATTGCCAGTAAGGATGAAACGTTAACTTCTTTGAACACGGCTTTCGCCAATGAAGGAGCGTATATCAACATACCAAAAAGCAAAGTGGCCGATAAACCAATTGAGATTATGTATTTCTCAACCGGTTCCGAAGCAGCGCTTTTGGTACAACCCAGAAACTTGGTAATTGTAGGGGAGAATTCTCATGTTCAAATTATCGAAAGACACCAATGTTTAAACGAAAATGCGGTTTTGACCAACTCGGTTACCGAGATTTTTGCTCAAAAACGCGCTATTGTTGATTACTATAAAATTCAAAACGACAGTCTAGAAGCCAACTTAATTGACAATACTTACGTTTCTCAAAAACAAGAAAGTCACGTATCGGTTGACACATTCTCTTTTGGAGGGAATTTGACTAGAAACAATTTGAATTTCTATCATTTTGGAGAACGTTTGACCAGCACTTTAAACGGAATCACAATCATTGGCGGCAAGCAACATGTGGATCATTATACATTAGTGAATCATGCGACGCCTAACTGTGAAAGTTTCCAAGATTATAAAGGCATCTTTTCAGATCGTTCTACCGGCGTTTTCAACGGAAAAGTATATGTGGAGAAAGAAGCGCAAAAAACAAATGCCTTCCAAAAAAGTAACAACATTTTATTGAGTGATAAAGCAACTATCAACGCTAAACCTCAGTTAGAAATTTTTGCTGATGATGTAAAATGTTCTCACGGATGTACCGTTGGACAATTAGACGAAACAGCAATGTTTTACATGCAACAACGCGGAATTCCTAAGAAAGAAGCCAAAGCATTATTGATGTATGCGTTCTCGAATGCCGTAATTGAAAGCATCAAAATACCAGAACTCAAAAAACGAATTACTGCTATTATCGCTAATAAATTAGGCGTGAAAATGGGATTTGATTTGTAATATTAGTAATAATTATAATTTTAAAAACCCGACAAATTTCAAATTTGTCGGGTTTTTTTATTTCTTCAAACTGCCCACAATTCCACTTAACAATCCATTAAAATCAAATTCAGGATCTTCTTTCAATCCCATTCGCACAATTACTAAATCGTGGCTCGGGAAAATAGCAACCATTTGGCCTTGGTAACCGCTGCAATAGAACATATCTTTTGGGGCATCCTGGAATCTTCCGCCTGCGTTGAGCCAAAATTGAGCGCCATATTGCCCGTTTGACGTCTTTGTTGGTGTTGCTGTATATTTCACCCAGTTTTCGTTGAGGATTTGTTCGCCATTCCAGTTGCCTTTGTGCAAGTACAATAATCCAAATTTTGACCAATCCCGTGTGGTGGCCCAACCGTAAGAAGAACCCACATAATTTCCTGCCATATCCGTTTCTATTAACATGGAATTCATCCCGATTTTATCAATCAAATTGGTGTACCAAAAGTCTAAATATTCCTGATGCGTTTTGAACTGCTTCCGCAAAATTCCAGAAAGCAAATTAGTCGTTCCAGATGAATAATTCCAATGTGTGTCAGGCTTGAAAGCGGCCGGTTTTTCTAGTTGTGAACGTGACATATCTTCGGCTTGAAAAAGCATTTGGGTCGCATCACAAATGGTATTGTAATTTTCTTCCCATTCTAAACCGGAATTCATATGCAATAAATCATTAGTTGTAATAATTTTGCGTTCGTCGTTTGCCCATTCCGGAATTGGAGCGGGTTTATAAATATCAAATTTGCCTTGGTGGTCCAAAACCCCAAACACAGCGCTGGTAATACTTTTGGTCATTGACCAACCCAATATTTTACTGTTTTTAGTAAAACCGGTATCGTATTTTTCGGCAATAATTTTGTCTTTGTAAATTACTATGACGGAACGGGTTCTTTTGTTTTTTGCTCCTTTTGTATCAAAAGCATTGGCTACAGCCGCATTCAATTTGGTATAATCAACATTGGCAAAAACAGTGTCTTTTGGTTCGTTATTGCCATACGGAAAAGGTAAATTGTTACTTAATTTGCTTCTTTTGGGAATTAAATACGGTTTCGAAGCATCAAAATCATCGTTGATTAAGGTCACGCCTAAACCTTTGCGGTAAATGGCTTTTCGTTCTTTTAAACCATAAACAGAAGCGGTTGCAAATTCTCCGTTTTCATCAATTTTGTTCGTGGCCAAAGTAATCATGTCAATATCATTGTCCCCTTTTTCAATTAATTCCTGGGAACGGTTATCGATAAAATATCCCGAAGCCATACTTTTGGACGAAAATCCGGAAATTAAATCCAGTTTGGGATACGTGATATATCCAAAATAAGAAATACCAATAAGAGAAGCGAAGCCAAGGAATTGGAAAATTTTTTTCATAGCGAATTAATTTAAAGCAATTTATGAAAAAAGAATCATAAATTTTACACCGTCATCCGAATAAGAAAAATTTAGTTTTGCAGTTAAATCAAATTACTGCATTGTTTAATTTTATTAACAAGTGTTTGCTAAAAATTAATTTCAATTTCATTACTTTTGTATTTAGAAAAATTCTAAATAAAGTAATGGTAGACATTCAAAAAATAAGAGCCGATTTTCCAATTCTGTCACAAAAAGTGAACGGAAAACCATTAGTTTATTTCGACAACGGAGCTACATCACAAAAGCCACAGGTGGTGATTGATGCGATTTCAAAATACTATCAGGAAATCAACGCGAATATTCACCGCGGTGTGCATACTTTGAGCCAATTAGCAACAGACGCTTATGAAATTTCTCGTGGTAAAATTCAAAATCACATCAATGCTAAATTTGCGCATGAAGTACTTTTTACTTCCGGAACCACGCATGGAGTCAATTTAGTAGCCAATGGATTTGCTTCGATTTTAAAGTCAGGCGATGAGGTTTTGGTTTCCGCTTTAGAGCACCACAGCAATATTGTGCCTTGGCAAATGTTGTGTGAGAAAACAGGAGCTACTTTGAAGGTGATTCCGATGAATGAATATGGCGAATTAATCATGTCCGAATATGACAAATTACTTTCGGATAAGACCAAAATTGTTACCGTTAATCACATTTCGAATGCTTTGGGAACCATTAACCCAATTAAATACATGATTGATAAAGCGCACGAATTTGGCGCAGCAGTTTTTATCGATGGTGCTCAAGCTGTTCCGCATTTGAAACCGAATGTCCAGGAATTAGACTGTGATTTTTATGCTTTTTCAGGACACAAAATGTGTGGGCCAACCGGAACCGGAATTTTATTCGGAAAAGAAGCTTGGCTGAATAAATTGCCGCCTTATCAAGGTGGTGGTGAAATGATCAAGGAAGTAACTTTCGAGAAAACAACTTATGCTGATTTGCCTCATAAATTTGAAGCGGGAACGCCTAATATAGCTGGCGGAATTGTTTTGGGAACGGCTGTTGATTACATGAATGAAATTGGTTTTGAAAACATTCAGGAACAGGAATTAGCTTTACTTGATTATGCAACCAAACGCTTATTGGAAATTGAAGGATTGAAAATTTTTGGCACAGCCAAAGCAAAAACTTCGGTGATTTCGTTTAATATTGAAGGGATTCATCCGTATGATATTGGCACTATTATTGACAAATTAGGAATAGCGGTACGAACCGGTCATCATTGTGCGCAACCGATTATGAATTTCTTTCAAATTCCCGGTACAATCCGCGCTTCGTTTGCCTTTTATAATACCAAAGAAGAAATAGACAGCATGGTAGAAGCCGTTAAAAAGGCACAAATGATGTTGTCCTAAACAATCAAATTATGAAAACAGCAATTGCCTTGTTTCTGAGCCTTTTTATGATAAGCAGTTGTGCCTGTCAAAAAAACACTGATATGAAAACAGCCGTAATCGAATACGAAGCGCAAACCCGAGGAATGTATCAGAAAGTTTTAGTAGAAAATCAAACGGTTTTTGTTGCTAAAAATAGAGACGAAAAACCAGTTGAACTCAAAATTTCTGATGAGGATTGGATCGTTTTGACAACTGAGTTTGAGAAATTGGACTTAGAAGCCATTCCAAATTTGAAAGCGCCAACAGAGAAACGTTTTTACGACGGTGCAGCAATTGCCAATTTGAAAATAACATACAAAGGAAAAACTTATGAAACCAAAGCGTTTGATCATGGTTTTCCCCCTGCCGAAATAAAAAAAATAGTAACAAAATTAGTTTCATTTACCCAAAAATAGCATGACCATAAAAGAAATACAAGACGAGATTATAGACGAATTTTCGTTGTTTGACGATTGGATGCAGCGTTATGAATATATTATCGATTTAGGAAAAAGTCTTCCGTTGATTGAAGAAGAAGCCAAAACAGATGAAAATTTAATTAAAGGCTGTCAGTCAAAAGTATGGCTTCAAGGCCAACAAGCAGGTGATAAAATCGTTTTTACAGCGGATAGTGATGCTATTTTGACCAAAGGAATCATTGCGATACTAATTCGTGCTTTTTCTAATCAAAAAGCAGCTGATATTCTGGATGCTGATATGGATTTTATTGATGCAATTGGTTTAAAAGAACATTTGTCGCCAACTCGCGCCAACGGATTGGTTTCGATGATAAAAAATATTAAAATGTATGCTTTGGCATTCAACACCAAAAATTAAAATTATGACAGAAGAAATAAACACAGCAGAATTAGGCGAAGCTATCGTACAAAAACTAAAAACCATTTATGATCCGGAGATTCCTGTAGATATCTACGAATTAGGATTGATTTATGATGTTATGGTGAATACAGATTATGAAGTAAAAATCCTGATGACCTTAACTTCTCCAAACTGTCCTGTTGCGGAAAGTTTACCAAGAGAAGTTGAAGAAAAAGTAAAATCAATTGAGCATGTAAAAGATGCCGATGTTGAGATTACATTTGATCCGCCTTGGAGTAAAGATTTAATGAGTGAAGAAGCAAAACTAGAATTAGGAATGCTTTAAATTAGTCATAATGTCAAAAGCCATAGCGTCACAAAGCTATTGACGGTGAGACTTTTGACTTTAAGAATTTAAAAATGGAAATAATCAATAAAGTAGCGAATAGTGTTTTGGAAGTTTTCGATCTTGAAGACTATTATCCGGAAGGAATTCGTGCGCAAATCGATATTTCACAATGGCTTTTTGAAGGTCTTATTTTAAAAGAAAAAGACTTTAGAGAAAAGCTGAAAAATCATGATTGGTCTCAATATCAAAATCAATATGTAGCGGTTTCCTGTGGGACAAATGCTATCGTTCCGGCATGGGCTTCTATTTTGGTAACGATTCAGTTGGTGCCTTTTGCAAAGAAAATAGTAAATGGATATTTAGAAGATTTAGATGCATCACTGTATGAAGCAATCCTTTCTAAAATTGATTATACGGTGTATCAAAACAAGCCTGTTATCATAAAAGGATGTTCTAAAAAACCAGTTCCTATGCGCGCTTATGTTTTAGCTGCGCAATATTTGCAACCATATGCCAGAAGTATTATGTATGGTGAAGCCTGCTCTGCAGTACCATTATATAAAGCATAAAATTCAGGTTTGTCATTAGTTATGAATCGTAACGGATTCATTGGTTTATCATAGTTGTTTAGCAATCTAAAAAGTAATGAAAATGAAAACAATTCTATTACTGGTAACGTTTATCGCAACAGCAGTATTCGTTCAAGCGCAAAATTCGGAAAAAGAGTTAGTTCTTAATACCGAAAAAGCAGTTAAATCAATAGCCGATACAACTAAAAACGGATGGAAAAAAAAGGGAAATGTTTCACTTCTTTTCAATCAATCTAATTTCAACAATTGGATTGCGGGCGGAGAAAATAATATGTCTGGTAATGTGGGAATCAACTATGATTTCAATTACAAAAAAGACGATATAACCTGGGATAATAAAGTGCTTGCTTCCTATGGTTTGCTTCAGACTAAGAATGCCGATTTTGAGAAAAAAACAGATGACCGACTTGAACTAAATTCTATTTTAGGTAAAAAAGCATTTGGCGAATGGCATTATTCTTTCTTTTTAAATTTTAGAACACAATTTACAAAAGGATATCTTTATGGAAAAGATATAAATGGCGCGGAAATAAGAACGGAAAACACCGAATTTCTTTCTCCGGGTTATCTAACTTTTGGCCCTGGTATGTTTTGGAAAAAAACAGAAGCCTTCAAGATAAATTTTGCTCCGTTGACCTCTAAATTTACTTTTGTAAGTAACGATTACACTTCGGGCGTTGGGTATGTTGACGGAAGTTATTTTGGTGTTGATGCAAATAAAAGCATGCGTTATGAATTGGGTTTTTACACTTCGGTATATTATAAATTCAATTTGATGGCGAATGTATCTGCCGAAAACACCTTAAATCTGTATTCTAATTATCTCGAAGACCTACAAAATGTTGATATTGATTATTCATTAGCCGTTGTAATGCGAATTAATCGGTATTTAACCACCAATTTATCTTTTCAGGCTATTTATGATGACAATGCTTTTAGAGGGTTTCAAACCCGCGAAGTTTTTGGTTTAGGAGTTAATTTCGGATTCTAAAAAAGTTAGTATTGGATATAAAAAAGACCTTTTGATTAGTATCAAAAGGTCTTTTTTTATGAAATAAATTAGATAAAGAAGACGTTAAATTTATTCCTTCTCTTCTTTTTCAACTGCATCTTTATAATCCGGATACAAGAATTTATTGTACGGAAAACGCGTGATGTGAATTTGTCGTACTGCTTCGTAAACCCGTTCTCTGAATTCTTCGAAATTTTCTTTATTCGTAGCCGAAATAAACAAGGCATTTTGTTCGCCCACACGATGCATCCAAGTGGTTTTCCATTCTTCGAGTGTAAAATGTCTTGGTGTTTTTTCGGTCATTAAATCATCTTCATCAATAGTCAAATGTTTGTACGCATCGATTTTATTAAAAACCATAATGACAGGTTTGTCATTGGCTTTGATGTCTAATAACGTTTGGTTTACAGAGGCAATATGATCTTCAAATTCCGGATGTGAAATGTCAACAATGTGCAACAACAAATCGGCTTCACGAACTTCATCCAGCGTGCTTTTGAAAGAATCTACCAGTTGTGTTGGCAGTTTTCTAATAAATCCCACCGTGTCCGAAAGCAAGAAAGGCAAGTTTTTGATGACTACTTTTCGTACTGTTGTGTCCAAAGTGGCAAAGAGTTTGTTTTCTACAAAAACATCACTTTTCCCTACAGCATTCATCAAAGTTGATTTCCCCACATTGGTATATCCAACCAAAGCCACACGAACCATAGCGCCACGATTGCTGCGTTGCACGCCCATTTGCTTGTCGATGGTTTTTATTTTTTCTTTCAATAAAGCGATTCTGTCGCGAACGATACGTCTGTCTGTTTCAATCTCGGTTTCTCCGGGACCACGCATTCCAATTCCCCCTTTTTGGCGTTCTAAGTGGGTCCACATTCCGGAAAGTCTGGGAAGTAAATATTGACATTGTGCTAATTCAACCTGCGTTCTGGCATATGAAGTTTCTGCTCTTTGGGCAAAAATATCTAAGATGAGGTGCGTTCTGTCGAGGATTTTACATTCCGTAATGATTTTAGAAATATTCTTTTGTTGTGAAGGCGATAATTCATCATCAAAAACTAAAGTTGAGATGTCATTTTCTTTTACAAAGTGATGAATTTCTTCAATTTTTCCGGTTCCAACAAAAGTTTTAGGATTTGGACGTTCCATTTTTTGCGAAAATCGTTTTACAACTTCACCACCTGCGGTGAAGGTTAAAAACTCTAATTCGTCAAGATATTCGTTTAATTTCTCTTCGCTCTGATTTTGGGTTACAATACCAACAATAGCGGTTTTTTCGAAATTTATTACTTCTTTTTCTAACATGTCTTTGAATAAGCTACAAATTTAATCATTTGCATTGTACTTATGGAGATATGACTTTATAAAAAAAACACAAGGTTTTGGGTGGTACAATTTTGAAATTTCATTTCATGAAGCTATTGCATTCAAAAACAACATAAATTTTCCCAAAAGGGAACGGGATAAATACTAATTTACAGCAATAAGTTTAACCTCAAAAATAAGTACAGAACCTCCAGGAATAGGGCCGCTATCATTACTTCCATAGCCTAAGTGAGCCGGAATCAAAAGAATACCACTTCCTCCTGTTTTAAAATAAGGAATTCCCTCAGTCCAACCTTTTATCACTTGATTCAATCCAAATGAAATTCCTTCTGGTTTACTTTGATCAAAAATAGAACCATTGGTGAAATAACCTTTGTATGCTACTGTTACATTAGATGTTGCTGTAGGTTGCGCGCCAGTACCGGCTTCGTTAATCACATAATACAATCCTGAATCGCTTTTTTGAGCAGTTAATTTATTCTTAGCGATATAATCAACAATTTCTTTTTCATTTTGAACGGTATAATCAACCGGTTTAGATGCTCCACCATCTGATAAGCAAGAAACAAAGAGTACAGAAACTAATGTCAATAAAATAGATTTCATAAATTTTAATTTAATTTGTAAGAATACAAATATATAAAATACAACTACATATTTATGTTTTTCGCTTCTATTTGACTAGTATTAATTTCCAAAAACTTGCACGTCATCTACTTGAAAAGCACCATCCAAAGCCAGATTTTTCCCTGAGCCGATATATTTGAATGCAATATTGATGTTGCCTGTGTAGCTGGACAAATCCACTCCGCCCGAACCTATAAACTGATACCATGGCGAAGCTTGCTTAGGCAAAATAACGGTAACAGGAATCCATGTGGCTGCAGAAATATGGAGCCCGTCAAAATTATTCGAAACATATACTTCAAGTGAATTCAGAGGAGAATCAACATCTAAATGATGTTGTGCGGTTCTAAAAGTCAGCATTTCATTCGTGTGCTCATCCATATTAATTGTTGGGGAAATTAACCAAGCAATATTTGAATTAACTTTCGTTCCGCTAATGCTAAATTCTGCATATCCATTTCCGGAATATACGGTGCCTTTCCAAAAAAGACTGCCACTTTGAACTATATTTGCCCAACCCGGAAGACTTAAATTGCTTTTGTCAACAACCGTTTCAAAATCTTCCCGAAAGAAAGGAACCGCTCGCGCATCTGTCATCGTAACATCTTTTTCAGAGCGTGCTACCAACTGATAATCGGTACCATATTTAGTCAAAACACCTCTTACTTTTCCGCTTCCGTTTGGAACTAAATTGCTGGCAAAATCAGCAAAACTGCTGGTTCTAAAAATTACTTGATTCCCTAATTTGTCCATCAGACTCCAATTAGTGGCGCCTCCTATATCATTGCTCTCTTCATAATAATGTCTGCCGTTTGCCGCTTCTGTAAACTGAACATCAGATAATTCGACCAAGGTATTCAGATTTGCATCATTCAATACATCAGGAAGTGAAAAGGACCGAACCAAAAGCGTTTCGCTCAACGTAGTACACGAGGCGTGAAGTACATTTTTATAATCGTTTTGCGAAAGTCGTCCCACGCCACCTTCGTTATATGAATTGACATAAATACTGCCAATTCGCATGCCTCCATAGGAAATATCGGTGTATTGGTCTTTTAGTTTTAAATAGACTTTATTGCCAATTCTGTAATCAATATATAAATTGCTGGCATCCACGGGAACACTAAAACCAATTGCCGGAGTTGAGGCTGTCGCCAAAGTCTGAAAGGAAATCGTCTTAAAAAAATTCCCGGATTCATCGCTTGAAACCACATAAGCTTCTATGATATCATCAAAAAGATATTGTGTAACGATGGCATTGGCATTATTATTAACTTCTGCTACGGTTCGGTTTACCGTTAAATCAGGTTGCGAGCACACTAGTTTTGGAACTGAAAATTCGTCTTTTACACAACTTGTAAAAAACAATGTGAGGACTACAGAAAAAAACAGAAGGTTGAAAGTTGGTTTCATAGATACATTTTTTAGACTTATAAATTGAGGTACAGATTTACAAAATAGGTTCGGCCATATCCGTAAAAATATTTGTTGCCAAAGTTGGGAGTTCCGCTCGAAATGTCTTGATTCCGTTGTCTGAAATTAGCGTTTCTAGCTTGCTCATAACCGCCCGTTTTGTAGGTGGCATCAAGCACATTATTGACGCTTACAAAAAGCCCGACATTCTTACCATAAATCAGCCAGGATTTTCCGCCCGTAAGGTTCAGTAATGCAACGGGATCAAATTTTTCTTGTTGTAAAAGTTGTGCGGCGCGTCCCTCGGTAGCTTCCGGAAATGGGAATCCGCTGGCTGGATTTTTATAAAAAACATTAGTTCTGGCAATTGGTGAAACATCAATATAACTGTCGGACAAGTAGTTGACATTGGCTCCAATCCACCAATATTTTGGATCGCGGTATTCCATCCCTAAACTATAAGCTTGCTGCGGCATGCCCGGTTGTTTGTAATTTTTTAAAGTCGCTGTTCCAAAGTCAAAAACGGGATTGGTGTTTTCTAATGAAGCATTGGCATCATTAGTAATGGTAACATTTGGATTGCTGTCGTAGGTGTATTTTCCGAAACCGGCAGAAAAAGTTGTTTTCAAAGTTGGATTGATTTGGTATTCAAAACTGAATTCAGCTCCCAGATTCTTCTTGTTCAAATGTGTTAGCGTCTGGCTCACAAAAGCATCTGTATTCGAATAACCTGCGCCATCATCAAAAATACCTTCTGCATAAAAAAAGGCAGTTTGCGTTGCGTCTTTTATCAACGTAAAATATCCGGTAATTCGGGTTTTTAATTTTGGTGAACGAAAAATATAGCTGGCGTCTAAACTGCTTATGTTTTCACTTTTCAGTTCGTCAATAATCGAGTTGTTCAAACGTGAATTGGGAAAAGTATTTCTGATTGTTGGGGCTTTTGTCAAATGTGCTCCGTTAAAAACAAACACTTGTTTTCCGGATATTTTATAAGTTACTCCGGCTTTGAATCCGAAATTTTCGAAAGTTATTTTCTCGCTTTTTCCAAAAGAATTGCTTTCATAAATTCCATTTTTGTAGAATCCTTCCCTTTGATAATTAGTGCTCGAAAAACTTTGCGAGAGATAAAAATCAGCTTTAGAATATGAAAATTTAAACTGCGAAAAGGCGTCCAATGTATGTGCAACATAGTTGTAATTGTATCCGTATTCATCGCCAACTATTACGTGCCGATCGGGGTGATTTAAATCGGATTGCGCTTGGTCGCCAGCATAAAAAACATCAATATCATCAAAATAGGCGCCGCCGAGTAAATCTAAAACCTTCTGATAATTGTGTGATTTTAAATTTTTAAAAGCCAGTCCAATAGTTGCAGTTGTATTTTCATTTAACAAAGTATTGAATGTCGAGTTTGCAGCCAGTGTTTTATCGTCGGTTCGGTCTTCGTATAAAATGTATTTACTTTTGGTTGGTTCGTAGCCCGAAATTGTTCCGTTTGCATCGATAATTGCTGTTTGGTTGGCTTGATACATGGCGTTCCAATCCATTTGCTGATGGACTAAAAATTGGACTTTACTTTTCGCTGCATTTTCATAATCGGGCGTAAATGCTCCCGAAAATTCTCCGTCATCAGTAGCATAAACAGAACTGTAATAGCTTGGCATTTTTCGGTAATATGTGGGATCGGGACTGTTTGCATTTTGATAATCGATGTTGCTGTTTCCAATTTTTCCAAACTGATACATTAAGCTGGAGTTTAAGGTTGTCTTAGTATTGATTTTGAAATAATGATTCAACATCAAAATGGGTTCTTCGATGGTTTTCATGCGGGCATTTCGTTTTTTACCCTCATGAAAACCCCAATAGGAATTGTATTTTTCGCTAGTTAGTTCGCTTACTTCAGTGGTATTTGGTGAATTTTTAGCACGGGAATTTGGGGTGTAAAAAGCGGTTATATTTAAAGAATGGGCATTATTTATCTTTTTTTCGAGGCTTATAAAAAAGGAACTCGCATCATAATTTGTTCCTTCAAAATAGCCTTCCTGAGCCAGCCGTTTTCCTGCCGAAACCACATACGCCCAACCTCTTGCATTCATTCCAGAAGCAAAAGTTCCCATCGTCCGCCAACTGTAATTGGTGTTTGTTCCCGAAAAAGAAATTCGGGTTCCGGTTCTGTAAACCGAGGCTCGAGTATTGATTTCCTGTGTTCCTAAAATGCCGCCAAAAGTATAATCGGAAGGTGCGGTTCCTATAGAAAATTCCTGATTTCGCAATGCATCATTCAATCCGCCCCAATTGCCCCATTGTGGCCTGCCGTCGTACAACTTGTTCATCGAAACGCCATTGATGAGCATGGTTGCATTTTCGCTGTCTAAACCCCGAATTCTAAACCGGGCTTGTCCCCAGTTGAAGGCTGCTGCTTGTTGAAAAGCATCTTTTGAGGATTGCAGTAATCCCGATGTGCCTTCGGAATTGCTGTTGTCATCGTTTAAATCATTTTCGGATAATGTGATTAAACCGGCTTGTTGTTCTGAAGTTTGATCTTCTTCTAATGCTATCGTGCCTAAATCGAGCGCTTGACCGGAACTGATTGTAACAGGAATTAATTGGTCTTTGTAGCCTTGACTGTGCAGCAGCAGTAATTGATTTCCTGAAGGTGTTGCACTAAAGCGAAAGATTCCATTTGCGTCTGTAAGTTGCATCAAATTGCTGTTTTGAATGCTGACGACTACATGGTCTAATGGGTTTTGAGATTTTGCATCGATTATTTTTCCGGAAAGGATTGTTTCGCTTTGCGCAAAAGCTAATCCGGTAAGTAAAATAAAACAAAGGGATACTATCTGTTTTTTCATATTGGGGCGATATGGTTTAGAAACGGACTTGATTTAAAAAAAGAGTCTATACCCTGATTTTAGACCATAGGGAATTATCCCTATGAGGCAATTGATGAAAAGATTAAAATTTGTTTTTGGAAAAGTGGACCTTTAATCAAACTAATTCTTCTAAAAAAGTGGTATTTAGAATTTCAATCAGAGCGTTGTTGCTGATTGTTTTTGATTTTCGTTTTATAAATGTAATAAAAAAACTATTAAACAAATCATTTTTATAAAAAAATTCTTGTTTTTTTATTTGGTTGAGGTCTTAAAAATTTAAAAAGGGCTAGTATAGCCCCGATGGCAGCGTGTATCCTTTTATGACGGTTTTCGGCATAAAAGATACTGCGGACAGCGGGTGAGTGGTTTTAAGAACTGGAAATGTGGTGCTCCTAAAAAAGCAAACTTTATTCGGTTGTTTTGATTCTGGCAACCATAAAGGCGATTAAAACACCAAAGATGCCAATAAAAGCGAATGAAAACCGCAAACTGGATATTTCAGCAATGTACCCGATGATTGGCGGTCCCATGAGGAAACCTAAGAAACTTACGCTTGAAACGGTGGTTAATGCCTGGCTGGTAGGAACTCTTGGATTTTTCCCCGCAATGCTGTAAAGTGTTGGGATAATGGTTGAAACGCCTAATCCGACAAACATAAAAGCGATGGTTGACGGGATGATGTATGGGAAAAATACTGCGGTAAAAAGTCCGGCCGAAATCATGACTCCGCTGATTTGCATGACTATTTTTCGTCCGAATTTATGAATTAAGCCATCGCCAAAAAAGCGTCCGCTGGCCATCATAATCATAAAGGAAGTGTAGCCCAAAATGACTAATGCTCCGGGTGCTTTTACGACATCTTTGAAATATACACCGCTCCAATCGAACATTACTCCTTCGCTGGCCATGCAGCAAAAACCAATGACTCCTAACCAAATAAGTTCACCATCGGGTTTTGAGAATCCTTTTTTCTTTTCTGTTTTTAGTTTTTCTTCGGCTTTTATCAGGAATTTGAAATTGATAGCCATGATTAAAACCACTATTGTAGCAACAATCAGAAAATGTTGATATGGCGTTAGCTTGAAAGCCAGCATGCCCAAACCAACCAAAGCGCCCGTAAATCCGGCCAAACTCCACATGCCATGAAAAGAGGACATAATCGTTTTCTTGAAAAGGACTTCGGTATAAACACCTTGTGTGTTTACTGATATGTTAGATAAGTTTCCGAAAACTCCAAAAACAAACAGTCCCAAAGACAGTTGCCAAGCCTGAGTAGCCAGCCCCAAATTTGTTAAACTAAAAGCATAACATAATAATGAAGTAATCAAGATTCGATGACTCCCGAAACGGGCGACCAATTTACCTGAAAAAGGCATAGCGGCCAATTGTCCCAGAGGCAATGCAAATAAAATGCTTCCCAAATCTCCTTCGCTTAAATTTAAGGCTGTTTTAATGTCTGGAATTCGGCTGGCCCAAGTAGCAAAGCACAATCCCAGACCAAAGTAAAACATAGAGACTGCCCATCGTATTCTGTTTAGATAAGAAGCTTTGGCATCTTGATATGTTTTCTTATATTTTCCCTTAGTTCTGAATCTGCCTAAAAAGTTTAAATCAATCAAAAGTGTTGTTTTTTAGATTTTTATCGGTTCAAAAATACAAAAAGCAATCATTCATTATGTCTAATTAACACATTTACCTGCAAATACATCGTTATTGTTTATAAATTGATGGCTTTTCTTTGGGCGCTACTTTCTATGGCAGCTTCAATAATTTGCATGACATGAACGCCATCCTGAGCGGTTACGGGTTCGGTTTTGTCGTTCAGTATAGATTGATAAACGCCATCAAAAAAATCATAATAATTTCCTTGAAGTGTTGGTATTTTGGCATTAAAAACAGCATCGTTTATATCGGTATGCAAAAGACCTTGATTCGCATCAGACTCGGTTCCCCATGTATCTAAATTGGGTTTTTTACCTAATTTTAATTCGTCTTCCTGCACATCACCGCGAGGTTTCAGGAAAGAGCCTTTTTTGCCTTGAATGGTATAAGCAGGATTGGCTTCCCTAACGAAAAAACTAGCTTTTAATCGGACACGAAAATCGGGATAAAAGAGTAGAATGTCAATCCAATCATCGACTAACGAATGGGCTCTAGTGATTCTAATATCTGCAAAAACAGCTTTTGGCAATCCAAAAAGACATAAAGCCTGATCAATTAAATGTGGTCCTAAATCTTTCAGGATTCCGGCGCCTGAATTGGCAGTTTCTTTGTGTTGTTTTGGACTCAAATTGGGATTATAACGGTCAAAATGAAATTCAGCTTCCACCAATTCGCCCAAAACGCCATCCAAAATTACTTTTTGAACGGTTTTGAAATCGCTGTCCCATCTTCGGTTTTGAAAAACGGCCAGTTTTAACCCTTTTTCTTTGGCTAAAGCCGCTAATTCCTGTGCTTCGGCAACGGTAGTTGTAAATGCTTTTTCGACCAATGCGTGTTTTCCTGCAAGCAAGACTTTTTTGGCATATTCAAAATGCGTTCCAACCGGCGTGTTCACCACCACCAATTCAATATCGTCAGATAACACATCCTCGATTGTGGGATAACTTTTTACTTCGGGATAATCTGCTTGTATTAATTTTTTGCTTCGTTCCCAAGAACCCATTAATTCAAATCCGGGATGAATGGTTAAAAATGGTGCGTGAAATACTTTTCCCGACATGCCGTAAGAAAGTAAAGCGGTTTTAATTTTTTGCATTTTTATTGGATTTTAACAGCTTTGTCAAGGTTCAAAACGTTGATAAAGCGCATCGATTATTATATTTTAGCTCTTTCGTATTGTTTTGGCCATTGAATAGTGGCCTGAAGTTCATGGGCGAAAGTTAATCCTAAATTTGGATTTCGTAACGATTCTCTGGCGAATAAAACTAAATCTGCTTTTCCGCCGGCAATGATTTCTTCTGCTTGAATGGCTTCCGTAATTAAACCTACAGCACCGGTTAAAATCCCGGTTTCTTTTTTGATTTTTTCAGCAAAAGACACTTGATAATTTGGTCCTAACGGAATTTTTTGGTGCGAAACTAATCCGCCGGAAGAGGCGTCAATTAAATCAACTCCTTTTTGTTTTAAAATTTTTGAAAGCGCCACCGATTCTTCAACATTCCAGCCGCCATCTGCCCAATCGGTGGCGGAGATTCGTACGAATAAAGGCAAGTCTTTTGGCCATTCGGATTGTACAGCATCCACAACTTCTAGTGTTAAACGGATTCTGTTTTCAAAACTTCCGCCGTATTCGTCTGTTCTGAAATTAGACAAAGGCGACAGAAACTGATGTAATAAATATCCGTGTGCTCCGTGAATTTCTAAAACTTGATAACCGGCTTGAACGACTCTTTTGGTCGCTGATTTAAAATCGGAAATTACTTTTTGAATGCCAATTTTGTCTAATGCAATCGGCGCTTTTTCATTCGAATGATATCCAATGGCACTTGGCGCAACGGTTTCCCATCCGCCTTGACTTTCATTTAGTTTTTTATTGCCGTTCCAAGGTGCGGAAACACTAGCTTTTCGGCCGGCGTGTGCCAATTGAATTCCGGGAACTGCGTTTTGACTGACAATAAACCGATTAATCTGCTGCATTTTCTCGATTTGTTCGTCTTTCCAAAGGCCTAAATCTTGCGGTGAGATTCTGGCTTCGGGTGAAACTGCAGTCGCTTCCTGAATGATTAATCCCGCTCCACCACTGGCCCGACTGCCTAAATGGACTAAATGCCAATCATTGGCAAACCCATCGGTAGCAGAATATTGGCACATGGGAGAAATGGCGATTCTATTTTTTAGAACGATACTTTTTATGGCAAGAGGAGAGAATAATTGGGAGTCCATGATTGTCTTTGATTTTATTTTTTATGACTTTCTGTTGAAAAGAATGGTAAAGTTACAAGACGCAACCCAAAGTGAAAATTAAAAACGAGAATTATTAACAAACATTTATTATCATCCAAAATCGTAAACCTTTGCAACTAAAATAGAAAACCTTACTTTTGTGCGTTAAATTAAGAACTAAAATTAAACAATGGACATAGTTATCAAGCTTTCTCAATTTTTATTGAGCTTATCCTTACTTATTATTCTGCATGAATTAGGACATTTTATCCCCGCTAAATTATTCAAAACCAGAGTCGAGAAATTCTATTTGTTTTTTGATGTTAAATATTCGCTTCTAAAAAAGAAAATTGGAGAGACGGAATACGGAATTGGTTGGTTGCCACTTGGAGGTTATGTGAAAATTTCCGGAATGATTGACGAAAGTATGGATAAGGAACAAATGGCTTTGCCTCCGCAACCGTGGGAATTTCGTTCTAAACCGGCTTGGCAACGTTTGATTATTATGTTGGGTGGTGTTACGGTGAATTTCATTTTGGCTTTTATCATTTATATCGGAATGGCTTTTGCTTATGGCGATACGTATATTGCCAATGCGGATTTGAAAGACGGACTTTTGATAGAAAATAAAGCGATGAATGTTGCCGGATTCAAAACTGGCGATAAAATTATAGCTGTAGACGGCGAAAAAATAATCAAGTTTGACAATGACATGAATATGAAAATTATCATGGCAAAACACGTTTTGATTGAAAGAAACGGAGCAGAACAGACTATAACAATGCCAATTGATTTTGTAGACCAATTGTCTAAACAAGAAAAAGGACCATTAGTATCTATAAGAATGCCGTTTGCAATCACTTCTATTTCTGAAGGATCGGTGAATACAGCTTTACAACCAAAAGATATTATTCTTTCCTTAAACGGACAGCCAACCCGATATTATGACGAGGTAACTGCAGTGTTGAAAAAGAATACAAACAAGACTATTGCGGCAACTGTTTTGAGAAATGAAAAAGAAGTGCCATTAACCGTTAAAGTTTCTAAAGATGCAAAATTAGGCATCGGAATAGGCGCATTAGGAATTGAATCATTAGAAAAATTAGGCTATTACAAGGTAAGTAAACAGGAGTTTGGCTTCTTTGAATCAATTCCATTTGGAGTAGAAAAAGGAAAAGATCAGTTGCTAGGTTACGGAAAACAATTGAAAATGATTTTTAATCCGGAGACCAAAGCGTACAAACAAGTAGGAGGTTTTGCGGCTATTTTTAATATTTTCCCTAATACTTGGAGCTGGGAAGTGTTCTGGAACATCACGGCTTTGTTGTCAATTATGCTTGGTGTAATGAACTTATTGCCTATTCCGGCACTTGATGGTGGTCATGTGATGTTTTTATTATACGAAATCATCAGTGGTAAAAAACCAAGTGATAAATTCCTGGAGAATGCACAAATGGTTGGTTTCGTTTTACTTATAACTTTATTGTTATTCGCCAATGGAAACGATATTTATAAGGCGATTGTCGGGAAGTAAAATTTTTTAAAATTTTTTAAAATTTTGTTTGCGAAAATCAAATTTAGCCCTATATTTGCAACCGCTTAAACAAACAAACACAGTTAGCCAAAGCGACATAAAAACGTTCATTCATTATTAGAATAAAAATACACAGTTTCCTTCTTAGCTCAGTTGGTTAGAGCATCTGACTGTTAATCAGAGGGTCCTTGGTTCGAGCCCAAGAGAGGGAGCAACAATGATAAGGGTTTCAAGATTTATTTCTTGGAACCCTTTTTCTATAAGCAAGATTTAAGCAAGGTTTTATAATTTTAGAAGGTGTCAATTGACACCTTTTATGTATTGAAAATAGACTTTAAACCATCTTAAACTTTTCATCCCACTCTTTATTTTTTTAATTCTGAAACAATATTCCAATTATTTTAGTTAAAGTTGATTATCTCCAATAAGTCCAATCGAATTAGGTTTGGTGTCGTACTCGGTACAAAGTTTTTCAATGAAGTGATTCATATATCAGAGTTAATAACACGCTTTTCTGTATAACTTTAATAACTATTGAAATTTTACAAACGCTATCTAATTCATTATTCAAATTCCTCTATAATTTTCTTTGCGATAATTGTATTACCCCAACTTGCCAGTTCACATAATATTGGAAGAAGAGTTTTACCTGAATTAGTTATAGAGTATTCAACTCTTGGTGGCATTTCAGTGAATTCTACACGCGATATCAATCCAAAGTTTTCTAATTCCTTCAACTCATTTGACAAAACTTTATTTGAAATTGCAGGGATAATTTGTTTTAGTTTACCAAATCTAATTGTACGTTCACCAATACAATTCAAAATAATGGGTTTCCATTTACCCCCAATTATACTCATTGTCCTTGTCACAGGGCATTCTAATGGATTACTAATAAATCGTGAACTTGAAATAGTGGTTACCATATGGTTACTTGTTTTTACTTATTCAGTTACAAATGTATACTATTAACATTAAATTTGTAAAAAAATAAAAAAATATGAGAACGATTTTAACCTTTTTAACCGCCATTTTAGTAATGAATAATTTACAGGCACAAACACCAACAGAAACAATTATCAAAGATTGGCAAAGAGCAAAAGCATACACTAAAGAGTATTTGGATGCTATGCCAGAAAGTGAATATACATTTAAACCAACTAAAGAAATGCGTTCATTCTCGGGTCAAGTGCTTCATTTGAGTGATGCTATTTACGGTTTTGTTGCTTCAGCAACAGATGAAAAACCTACTGAGTCAGATTTAGAAAAATCCAATGATATTAATAAGGCATCTGTTACAGCTAAGGTATTGGCTGCATATGACTTCGCAATCAACTCAATTCAAAAATATCCAAACACAAAATTGTCCGAGCGCATTAAATTGTTTGGTCAATTTGACTTAAGTAGAGAACAAGTGTTAAACAAATGTTTTGAACATCAAACACACCACAGAGCTCAAATTACCGTTTATTTAAGGTTGGCTGGTGTAACTCCCCCAGCTGAAAAATTATTTTAAATCAGAGAAAAATGAAAATATCAAAATATACTATTATTGCATTACTAAATCTTTTTATTTTTTCAAATGCAAATTCACAAGAAGTATCAAATAATGGAAATAGCGAGGAAGTTAAGATTTATGTAAATGCTACATTGGGTAATGACTCAAATGCTGGAAAAATAAATAGTCCTCTTAAATCTCTTAGTGAAGCTGCTAAGAAAGTAAATGCTTTAGTTGGAGCAGGCTCTATTAATGTGATTTTATCAGAAGGGGTATATGCTTTAAATGAGACAGCTGATTTTAACCCTAAAAATTGGAATTTTACTAAAAAAAATCGTCTTTTAATATCTGCAGAAGTTCTACCTAATGATATACAATGGGAGCCGAGTAAGATGCCTATTATAGTTTCTGCAATGCCTTTTAATGTTGAAAAAAATAATGAAAAAGAGATTATAGGTGGTTCTAATTATGGAATTTTAATTCAAACTAGCCATACTACCATACAGGGATTACGAATTTTGGGCGAACCTGTTCACGAGACTCCAAAAGCTGGCGTTTTAATTAGAAATTATCCAATAGTTTGGGACGGTAAAGAATTGTCCGACTTAGTAGTTACACAGTGTTTGTTTTTAGGTAATAAGTTTGCTTTACCTAACCATTTAGGTATTTTAGCTAATGGTTCGGCTTTAGATGTCAATCATTGTGTTTTTTATGGAGTTAAAGATGCTGTAGTTATGTGGAATAGAAAATCAGAAAACAGTCAATTACATCATAATTTGTTCTTAAATATGTATGGCGCTGCTGTTTGGACTTGGTCTACAACAAGTGATTTCAAATTTTATAATAATGTTGCATCCAATGTGAATGTTTTTTGGGTGCTAGATAAAGATGAAAAAGAGTCATTTACTGTTAATAATTCAATTTTGGTGGGATATAATAGTTTGGTCAATAAAGGTGGCGGACCACAAGATTTTGGAACAGAATCGAAATCTAATAAAATTATGTTTGGTAAAGATCTAAATATAATTAAATCAGGTGAATTAAACATTATTGAGGACCAGACAAATAAAAAATTTCTACACATAAAAGAAGGTACACTAGGGTCTGAATTTGGTGCCGGATTATTTAAATAAAAAGATAAATACTAATGAAAAATATAATTAAGTGCCTTTTATTATTTTCTTTAAATCTTATTTTAACTGAAAATGCACATTCACAAAAGTTACAATTAGGAAATCAAACATTTGAATTACATAATGTCAAAGGTGAAATCATCCAATTCCAGGGTTCAAAAGTATTAAAGATTGAAAGAGATTTAACCACTTTGCCATTTGACCCAAATAGATTAGAGGCGACTGTAGATGAAAAACATTATGCAAAATTAGTTGGATTAAATGATTTTGAAAATGGAACTATAGAGATTAAGATGTATAGTCAAATTCAAGATCCATCCCCTTTTGCAGGAGCTGCCGGTTTTATTGGCTTGTATTATCGAATTGCTGCAAACGATTCTGCGTTTGAGTCAATTTATTTGCGACCTAAAGTTGGAAGAGCCTCAAATCAAATGTTTAGAAACCACGCTGTTCAATATTTTTCTTATCCAGATGCAAAATTTGAAACACTTAGAAAAAATTATCCTCCTGGATCGTATGAGGGCTCAGCACCAGTTGCTTTAAATGAATGGATAATAATGAGAATTGAGGTAAATGGAGAAACGGCCGAAATGTTTATTAACAATATGAAATACTCTTCTTTTATCGTTGATAAAATGTTAGGTAAAGTTAAAAAAGGAGGAGTTGGACTTTATGTTGATATAGCTACAGTTGGATACTTTAAGGACTTGAAAATAATAAAAAGACCCTATAAAGCTCCAATCAAGAAAGAAGAAAAACAGGAAGGTATTTAAACTCCCTGTCGATTTGCAAGAAGTTCAACTCTTTAATTTTTTGATAGTTACAAACTCAATCATCGCCTTATAGTTGCAGCTTCTGTCAATAAGGGGAGCTTTTTAAAAAGACTTTACAGCAATGTAAGGTCTTTTTTGTTTTATAGCTGTAGTTCAGCGGATTGAATGGGTGGTTTCCTAAACTTTTTATTCGATTTCGATTCTCTTCGGGAATATCTAAGATAATGCCAACATCTTTTTTAAAGTTTTATTCTATAGTAAATTCAAGATCTTTTATTTGGACCTATTAACAGTGCATTATAACGATAAAATTTCTTATTACTTTTATTTGTTTATTTATTTGTGTCTTCTTAATAATTTAAAAAATAAAACTTTATTCCCTATGAAAAAAAACATATTTAGCAAATTAGGATTTCTAACGGTCTTTTTTTTAATAAGTTATAACACATTTGCTCAAGAGGGAGATAAAAATGTTAAACAAAAAATTACCCATGAAAGAGGAAGAACAATTTTGACCACTTTTAATGAAAAATCAACCTATAAATCAACTGATTCAGATCAGGTTTTTAAAGATCAACTTAAATTAAATCCCAATTCAAGTTTTCGAAAAACAACTTCAGAATCAGATAAATCAGGCTTTTTACATGAGAAATTTCAACTTTTTCACAATAATATAAAAGTTGAATTTGCAACGTATACGCTTCATTCTAATAAGGGTTCTTTGGTTTCGATGGCAGGAGAATTCTATTCAACCGAAAATGTAACCACAACTCCATCGATAACAAATCAGGATGCGTTTAATAAAGCATTAAATCAAATAGGAGCTAAGTCTTATTTGTGGGAAGTCCCAAGTGAAGCTGCAGCTTTCAATTATTCTAAGCCTTTGGGCGAATTAGTTTTACTTCCTAATTCGGAAAATCAAACTTTAAAACTAGCTTACAAATTTGATATTTATGCCACAAATCCGATAAGTCGTGGTGATATTTATATTGATGCAATAACTGGAGATGTTTTATTTTATAATGCTATCATAAAACATTTAGGAGAATATAGCCATGGAAAATCGGGATTAAATTCAGAAAAAACAGCTACAAAAATGAGTAGTATTTTGTTAGCTACAAATGCAGATACTCGATATAGTGGAACCCAATCTATCCAAACTACTTTAAGTGGTTCGTCCTATATTTTAGCTGATGCAAGTCGAGGTTTAGGTGTTTCTACCTATAATATGAAAAATGGAACTAGCTATACAGCAGCTGTAAATTTTACCGATGTAGATAACAACTGGACTACTTTGGAATACAACAACACAAGCAAAGATAATGGTGCATTTGACGCTCATTGGGGTGCCGAAAAAACCTATGATTATTGGTCAACTGTACATGGAAGAAATAGCTACAACAATGCAGGAGCTGCTATAAAAAGCTATGTTCATTACAGTTCAGCTTATGATAATGCGTTTTGGAATGGAAGTGTAATGACGTATGGAGATGGAAGTGGAACTTATTTTGATATTTTAACATCTATTGACGTGGCAGCTCATGAAATTGGCCATGCTGTATGTACAAGTACTTCAAATTTGGCATATCAGAAAGAATCGGGTGCTATGAATGAAGCTTTTTCAGATATTTGGGGAGCCTGTGTAGAATATTTTGCAGCGCCAAATAAAGCCACTTGGTTAATTGGAGAAGATATCGAAAGAAGGACTGGACATTTATCATTGCGTTCTATGAGTAACCCAAAAACTGAATTACAACCGGATACGTATGGCGGAACGTATTGGAAGACGGTAAGTTGTAGGCCTACTTCAACGAATGATTATTGTGGTGTTCATACTAATAGCGGAGTATTAAACCACTGGTTTTATATTTTGACTATGGGTAAAGCAGGAACTAACGACATTGGAAGTTCCTATAATGTAACTGGTATTGGAATTGATAAAGCAGCCAAAATTGCCTTTAGAACAGAAAGTGTTTATTTAACAGCCAATTCAACGTATGCTAATGCAAGAACCTACGGAATTCAAGCTGCAACGGATTTATACGGTATAAATTCAGCCGAAGTAATTGCAACTACAAATGCTTTTTACGCTGTAGGAATTGGAGCTGCTTATGCAGGCCCTTCTGATATCATTGCTCCAACTGCTCCTACAACTTTGTTAGCGTCTGGAACCACTGAAAATTCAACAAATTTATCTTGGATAGCCTCCACAGATAATGTTGCCGTTACCGGATATAATATTTATCAAGGAACAGCATTGATAGGTACATCAACCTCAACAAGCTATACTGTGGTAGGACTAACAGCTTCTACAACTTATTCATTTTCTGTAAAAGCAAAAGACGCTACAGGGAATTTATCTTCAGAAAGCAATGTTATTACAGAAACAACTTCTGTTCATATTCCTGATACAACTGCTCCTACAGCTCCAACATTAACTGCTTCAGGGACAACTTCAAATTCAACTAATTTGTCTTGGACAGGAGCTTCAGATAACATCGGTATTACTGCATATGACATCTATCAAGGAACTACTTTAAAAACAACTATAGCAACAACTTCTTTTACTATAACAGGATTAACGGCATCAACAGCTTATACCTTTTATGTAGTTGCTAAAGATGCTGCAGGAAATAGTTCTATTGCAAGCAATATAATTGATGTGACAACAATAAACCCAATTTCATATTGTGCTTCAACAGGAAGTAACACCACTCGAGAAAAAATAAGTAAAGTAGTTTTGGGAACTATTAGTAATACTTCTAATGGAACAGCTGGTTATGAAAATTTCACTGCAATTTCTACCAATGCAGTTAGAGGAACCGCCTATTCAATTTCAATAACACCCGCTTGGACTTCGACTAAATACAAAGAAGGTTATGCTGTATTTATTGATTATAATGGAAATGGAGTTTTCACAGATGCTGGAGAAACCGTTTGGACTAAATCAGCTTCAACTTCAACTCCTGTAAGCGGGACGTTTACAATACCTGCAACTGCAACATTAGGCTCTAAAAGAATGCGTGTTTCTATGAAATACAATGCAATTCCAACTGCCTGTGGAACTTTCACTTATGGTCAGGTAGAAGATTATACTATAAATATTGCGCTTACTAGTGCCGGTTTAGTTGGAAATAATCCAAATGGTCTATCGAGTAATAATCCGGTTTTAGAATTTACGGTATATCCAAATCCAACCGAAAATAGTTTGAATGTTTTTTTATCCAATGAAAACAGAACTTCAGAAGAAAATACGTCTTATGAAATCCTAAATAATTTAGGACAGGTAATCAAAACGGGAAAACTTAATAACGGAGTACTTGATGTGAGTGATTTAAATTCAGGTGTTTATATAATAAACATTAATAATAGCCAACAATCAGGATCAAAAAAATTCATTAAAAAATAAATGCAATTAGACAAAAACAAATTATGAAAATAAAAACATTTACAAAGTAAATCTATAAAAAGTACTCTTAAAATGAAATAATTTACACGATACTTAGCTAAGATTTGATATAAAACTATATATCTCTAATTTATTGTAGTTCATCATAGTGCTAAATTAAACGTTCATAATGCAAGAAGACAGGAAGGCTATCATTTTTGATAGCCTTTCTTGTTTTAGCCCAGTAGTTCAACGGATTGAATTGAAGTATCCTAAACTTTTGATTCGAGTTCGATTCTCGACAGGGCTACTTGAAGACCTTCAGAAATGTTGGTCTTTTTTTATGAGTTTTTTTGAAATTATTATCAAGAATTGGCAATGGTAAAATTAAATTATGAAAAGAAGTGTGAAAACTTAAAAAAATCAACCGACACAAAAAATGTTTATATTTGAATTCCGTTTTTTTTATTCACTATAAATTAATTGCTATTTAATATGGGAAAAGAACTTTCTAGAAGAAATCTCCTTAAAACCTTAGGGCTTGCCACTGGGGGATTATTGACTTTGCCTTTGCATGGATTTGCCGAAACAAACCTCCGTTTGCACATTCCTATTACTTTGAAAAATCCCGCACCAGACAAACCAGTTACGGCAATTACGCTTGGCGCTGGGAATCGTGGAAATGTTTATGGCGAATATGCCCTTAAATTTCCAGATCATTTAAAGATTGTCGGTGTGGCTGATCCTAATCAAATTAGAAATAAGCGGTATTCCCAAAAACACAATATCCCTATGGGAAATAGTTTTAAAACTTGGGAAGATGTTTTTGAGCAGCCTAAATTTGCAGATGCTATCATCATTACTACACCTGATAATTTGCATTTTGGTCCATGTATGAAGGCATTGGCTATGGGTTACGATATCTTGCTAGAAAAACCAATTGCACCCACTGAAAAAGAATGCCGAAAAATATTGGCTTTGGCAAAAGAAACCAATCGCGTAGTGGCAGTTTGTCATGTGTTGAGGTATTCTCCTTATTTTATAAAACTGCGGGAGCTTATTCAAAATGGTAGTATTGGCGAATTAATCAGCGTTCAGCATTTTGAACCCATTCAGCACATACATATGTCTCACAGTTATGTTCGTGGAAACTGGCATAATAGCACCGAAACCACTCCTATAATTCTGGCGAAATCGTGTCATGATCTTGATATCTTGCGTTGGATGATAGGAAGTTCTTGCGAAAAAATAGCAGCTTTTGGAGATTTAAAATGGTTTAGAAAAGAAAATAAACCAGTCGGAGCAACCCCTCGTTGCATTGATGGATGCACCGTTGAAAAAGAATGTCCTTATAGTGCTCTGAAAATTTACTATCGAGACCGCCAACGAACTCATGTTTTTGATCTTCCCGATGAGGTAGAAAAACATGGAGAAGTTATTCTTGATCGACTAAAAACTACTAATTATGGCCGTTGTGTGTATCAAATGGACAACGATCAGCCGGATCATTATACTACTAATCTTCAGTTTTCTAATGGTGTAACGGCTTCATTTAATATGGAAGCTTTTACTTCCTACGAAGGCAGACGGACCAGAATTATGGGAAGTCATGGAGATATCGTTGGCGATATGTCCCAATTTACTTATACCAATTTTTTAACTGGAGAAAAAACCGAATGGAAACTAACCAGTGATGCACATGGTGGTGGCGATTGGAATTTGGTTGCCGATTGGGTACAAGCCGTTTCTCAACAAAACTCAGGCTTGCTTTCTTCCTCAATCGACGTTTCTGTTGAAAGTCATATTATTGGATTTACTGCCGAAAAAAGTCGTTTGTCTGGAAAGATCAAAAAAATCGTAGTTTAGGAACTGAAAACAGTCACAAAAATTTATTAATTGTACAATTGAAAAGCAATACTTCGGTTTCCTTTTTATAAAGAATAACAAACATGAATGAACTAAAAAAGCGCTATTTATCATTAGATGTTTTTAGGGGTTTGGATATTGCCCTAATGATTATTGTTAATTCTCCGGGAAAAGAAGCCACTACTTTTGCGCCTTTATTGCACGCCAAATGGCATGGTTTTACATTAACGGATTTGGTTTTTCCAACGTTCCTTTTTATCGTTGGGAATTCCATGAGTTTTAGCATGCCCAAATATGAAACTTTGTCTCATTCTACCTTTTTCTCCAAAGTCATCAAGCGTACTTTAATAATATTTTTACTTGGCTTTTTGATGTATTGGTTTCCGTTTTTTGAAAATGGCAGCCTTAAAAGTTTAAGTGATACCCGAATATTTGGGGTGCTTCAAAGAATCGCCTTGTGCTATTTCTTTGCGTCTATTGTTTTACGTTTTTGGAATTGGAAAGGCGCATTAATTTTCAGTGCTTTTGCGCTTCTTTCTTATCAGTATCTACTCTTTGTCTTTGGAGATTTGACCCTTGCGGGCAACGCAGTTTTAAAATTGGATGCCTGGTTAATTGGCGAAAGCCACATGTATCATGGCAATGGAATCGCTTTTGATCCAGAAGGTTTATTGAGCACACTACCGGCAATCGTAAATATAATTGGTGGTTTTTTAGCGGGGTCTTTTCTTCAGAAAAATGGTCAGAATTTTAAAACTATCGGCCGAATGACACTAATTGGTGGTTTATTGATTATAGTTGCCTTAGGTTGGGATTTGTTTTTTCCAATAAATAAAAAACTTTGGACAAGCTCCTTTGTTTTGCTCACCATTGGCCTGGATCTAATTATTCTTTCGGTCTTGGTTTATGTTTTAGATATATTAAAAAAAGTGAGATGGACATTCTTTTTTGAAGTCTTGGGTAAAAACCCCTTGTTTATTTATCTACTATCCGAATTGCTTGTTATTACATTATATGTAACTAAAATAAAAGAAAGTTCGGCTTATAATTGGATTGCGGATAATGTATTTATTTCTTGGCTTGGCGGTTATTTGGGATCTTTTGCATTTGCCCTTTCGATAATGCTGACGTGTTGGATTGTTGGTTATTTTCTGAATAGAAATAAAATTTACATAAAAATATAATCGGAATACTTAAATCTATTTTTAAGGTTTGCCATTACCAAATGGCTTAATAAATAGATTGCCTAACTTCTAAATAAAAAGACAGGATATTTTAAGGATTTGAAAGTAACTCAAAAATAAATTACGATTCGGATTAAACCTTTTAAGTACTTTTTTGTCCAATAAAAATTAAATTAATAAAGCACAATTTATACTAATTCCTTTTATTTGCAATTCATGTGAAACGGAGTATTAGTTCGCCGTTAGGAATTTAAAACACCAATACTATTTTTAATTTAAAATCTGTTTAATTATGTCAAAAAAACGAACTCTTAGTACAACAATGCGCATCGTTCACCGATATTTAGGCTTTTTTCTTGCCGGAATTATGGCCGTTTATGCTTTAAGCGGAATAGTATTAATTTTTAGAGATTCTGATTTTCTAAAACAAGAAAAACAAGTAGTAAAAACGGTAAAACCAAATACAAGTGGTGAGGATTTAGGTCGTATGTTGGAGCTTCGAGGTTTCAAAGCAGAACGAGAAGAAGGTGATGTCGTTTATTTTAAAGAAGGAACGTATAACAAAACAACAGGAGTAGCAGATTATACAACAAAAGAACTTCCCATAGTTCTTGAAAAAATGACACATCTTCATAAAGCAAAATCAGGAGATCCTTTATTCTTTTTGAATGTGTTTTTTGGTCTGTCACTTTTGTTTTTTGTGGTATCTTCTTTTTGGATGTTCATGCCTAAAACATCAATATTCAAAAAAGGATTATACTTTACCGCAGCAGGTCTTGTCTTGACTCTGATTTTGTTATTTGTATAAATTCCATCCGTTAATTTCTGGCGTAGCTTAGTTTAATAGAATGTGCAAGAATAAAAAAAGTATTATTTTCTGTTTTTTCATTTTTTAAATTTAGATATTTACCTTTCAAAATAAAAATAATGATGATACGTAGAAGATTTATTGGTTCGGCAGCTTTATTCGGAATTGCTGGTATTATGGGATTTGCATCACGTCCGAAGAAAAAAGTCTTATTGCACCATGTGTTTTTTTGGTTAAAAAATCCACAATCAGAGGCTGATAAACAGCAATTGATTTCTGGTTTAAAAACCTTATCGGCAATCCCTACAATTCGTCAAATTCATGTGGGAGTTTTAGCTTCTACAGAAAAACGTGAAGTTGTAGACACTTCTTGGGATGTTTCTGAACTCATGTTTTTTGATGATGAAGCGGGTCAGAAAGTGTACCAAGATCATCCGATTCATCAGGATTTTATAAAAAACTGTTCTCATTTATGGGAAAAAGTAGTGGTTTATGATGCTTTAGATGTGTAAAAGTTGAAACAGTTGGCTGTTGCCAATTTAAACGGAATAACTAATATAAAAAGGTTTCAAGATTTATTTCTTGAAACCTTTTTTTTGTCGTTTTTTTCCAACGATGATTATAGATTAAGTTCGTTTTTCTTGATTTTCATTTGTTTATAAATTCTAAGTTTTTGTCAAAACTTGCTTTAAGTCTGTATGTTTATTTTGATTTTCATTCGGATAATTTTTTTATATAGTTTTTTTTATTACATTTATAAATGTAATAAATACACTTATGTGTAAATTTATACCCTTCTAAATTAGAATCAAGAAAAAAAATGAAATCAGTGGATTTAAATACGTTAGTATTGGCACTTCTTTTTGGCGGTATTTATAATTAGAATTATCAACAAATTAGTAAGATTCATAATAAAAACAACAATCAAAATATAAACAATGATTAAATCTAAATTTAAGAAAATAGGACTTTTTATCTTATTTTTTTCTATATCTAATGTGGAAGTTCAAGCACAATCTGATAAAAAATTTCATGATTGGGCAGCAACTCCACCTATGGGTTGGAACAGCTGGGATTGTTACGGGCCCACAGTTACCGAAGCAGAGGTAAAAGCCAATGCAGATTATATGGCTAAATATTTAAAACCCTACGGCTGGGATTATATTGTAGTCGATATTAGATGGTATGTTGGTAACGATAAAGCACACGGTTACAATGAAAAAGATCCGGATTATGTTTTAGATCAATATGGCAGATTTTTACCTGCAGTGAACCGTTTTCCCTCAGCTGCAGGAGGAAAAGGCTTTAAACCATTGGCTGATTACCTTCATAAAAAAGGATTAAAGTTTGGTATTCATATCATGAGAGGTATTCCTGTAATAGCCGTAAAACAAAATTTACCTATAAAAGGCACCAATGTAACAGCCCGAGATATTTATTCTGACAAAAATCAGTGCAGTTGGTTGCGCGATATGTATACTGTCGTACCTGGTAAGCCAGGAGCACAGGAATATTACAATTCACTTTTTGAACTTTATGCGTCATGGGGACTCGATTTTGTTAAGATAGATGATCTTTCTTCCCCTATTTATTTTGAAGAGGAAATAAACATGATTCGCAAAGCCATTGATCGCACCAGACGTAAAATTGTATTGAGTACTTCGCCGGGAGAAACTCCAATTGCACATGCAGATCACGTTCAAAAAAACGCGAATATGTGGCGTACAGTAGGAGATTTTTGGGACAGTTGGCAACAATTAAAAGAGCATTTTGAGGTGTTCGAACGCTGGAATAAGTGGCGTTCTTATGGTGCTTATCCAGATGGCGATATGCTGCCGATGGGTAAAATTGGTATCCGTGCCGAAAGAGGAAATCCCCGCATGACTAATTTCACACCAGACGAACAGTACACTTTGATGACGCTTTGGAGTATTTTTAAATCCCCATTAATGTTTGGAGGAAATCTACCGGATAATGATCCTTTCACAATTTCTTTACTGACCAATAAAAAGGTATTGAAAGTTTTGAATGAAAGCATAAACAATAAACCGATTTTTACAGACGAAAATAAAGCAGCTTGGATTGCTGATGAACCAGGAACCGGAGCTAAATATTTAGCGGTTTTTAATACAACCGATCAGAAAATCACGATTGAAGAAAAAGCAGTTTGGAACAGCGGACTCCTAACAAAAGAAACTCCGGGTCACAGTAAAAGGGTTGATATTGATATTACGGGTGTAAAAAAACTGTATTTGGTGGTAAATGATGGCGATCACAAAACAGATTGGGACCATGCGAATTGGATTGCGCCAACTTTGTATACTGAAAAAGATTCTCTTAAGCTTACCGATTTAAAATGGATAAAAGCAACATCCGGATGGGAAAAACCAAATGTTAACAAAAGTGTTTCTGGCAATGATCTTACAATAAATAAAGTGAAATATGAAAATGGTATCGGGACACATTCTAATTCAATTATAGAATTTGATGTACCGGAAGGTTACACCCGTTTTAAAGCGCTTGTGGGATTAGATGAAGCTTGTGTTACTCAAAATGTAGGAGCCACTGTTAAATTTTTGGTATTTACCGAAAACCCTTCAGGTGCTTTGCCTCCGCCGAGTATGAAAATTCCAATACACTTTAAAGAATTAGGACTTTCTGGTTCGTACTTAATCACAGATTTGTGGTCAGGAAAAGTAGTAGGTGAATTCTCTGGTGAATTTTCTCCCGAAATTAACTTGCATGGTGCAGGCTTATACAGAATTATTAAAGTATCAAAATAAATAAGATTCAAAGAATATGATACTCAATAGTATAAAAATTATGCTTTGGCTCGCACTGATAATGGTTTCAACGACCGTTGTTTATGGACAGTCAGCTCAACTTCAGAATTTCCCTTTATCATCGGTTCGTTTACTTGAAAGCCCTTTCAAAGCGGCTCAGGAAACCGATATGAAGTATATTTTAGCGCTTGATCCCGATCGGTTATTGGTGCCATATTTAAGAGAAGCCGGAATAACATCTAAATCAAATAGCTACAGTAACTGGGAAAATACAGGTCTTGATGGTCATATTGGCGGACACTATCTTTCGGCTTTATCAGAGATGTATGCAGCTACAGGGAATGAGCAAATAAAGGAAAGACTCGATTATATGCTCAATTTGCTTGAACAATGTCAGCAGAAAAATGGGAACGGATACATTGGAGGCGTTCCGGGAAGCAAACCATTATGGGACGCTATAGCCCAAGGAAAAATTGAGGCCGGAAGCTTTTCATTGAATGACAAATGGGTTCCTTGGTATAATATTCATAAAGTATATGCCGGATTGATTGATGCTTATATTTTGACCGGAAATGAAAAAGCTAGAAACATGCTTATCCAATTTTCTGATTGGTGCGTAAATCTTACGGCAAATCTATCCGATGACCAGATTCAGCAAATGTTGCGCAGTGAACACGGTGGTATGAATGAGGTTTTTGCAGATGTGGCTGCGATTACTGGTGATAAAAAATATTTGAAACTTGCTGAGAAATTCTCCCACAAAGTGATTTTGAATCCCCTTTTGGAAAATAAAGATGTGTTAAATGGATTACATGCCAACACCCAGATTCCTAAAGTGATTGGTTTTATGCGCGTTGCCGAAGTTTCCGGTGATAAAGAATGGGCGAATGCGGCTACCTTTTTTTGGAACACCGTTGTCAATAACAGAACCATTTCTATCGGAGGAAACAGCGTTAGAGAACACTTTAATCCTGCAACCGATTTTTCCTCTATGATTGAATCAAGAGAAGGTCCTGAAACCTGCAACAGTTATAATATGCTTAAATTGAGTAAGCATTTATTTCTGTCTGATCCTTCTTCAAAATATATGGATTATTATGAGCGCACCACCTATAACCATATTCTGTCATCACAGCATCCTGACGGCGGATTCGTTTATTTTACACCCATTCGACCACGTCATTACAGAGTATATTCAGAGTCACAACAGTCGTTTTGGTGTTGTGTAGGTTCGGGTCTTGAAAATCACGGAAAGTATGGAGAAATGATTTATGCACATGACGGCCAAAATCTTTATGTGAACCTTTTTATTGCTTCTACCCTTAATTGGAAAGAAAAAGGAATTAAAGTAACTCAAGATACCAAGTTCCCGTTTGAAGAAAAATCTTCTTTCACATTTACGTTAAACAAGCCGAAGAAATTTGCCGTTAAGTTCCGTTATCCATCTTGGGTAGAAGACGGGAAGTTAATAATCAGGGTCAATAACAAAGAAATTAATAGTACAAAAGATATAAATTCGTATGTTTCAATTGAACGAAAATGGAAAACAGGAGATGTGATTTCGGTGGTTTTGCCAATGCAAAATAAAACAGAGCAACTTCCGGATAAATCATCTTGGGTTTCTTTTGTCCACGGTCCAATTGTACTTGCGGCAGTTACCGATACCACAGATTTAATTGGTTTAAAAGCGGACGACAGCCGTATGGGACATATTGCGAACGGACCTATTTATCCTATAGAAGAGGCGCCTTTGCTTGTTTCTGATGCTGCAGATTTAGCAGTTTCTTTGAAACCAGTAACAAACAAACCATTTACTTTCTCGGCTTCGGATCTTATTTATCAGGAAAAATACAAGAACCTGCAACTGGTTCCATTTTTCCAGATTCATGATGCCCGATATATGCTGTATTGGCCGTTTACAACCAAAGAAAAATTGCCGGAAATTCAAAAAGCGATGAAAGAAAGAGAGGAAGCTCAAATGAAATTAGAAGCTGTTACGGTAGATGTGGTCACTCCCGGAGAACAGCAACCGGAATCAGATCATAATTTTAAAGGAGAAAAAACCGAAACCGGAATTTTTAAAGAACGTCATTTCAGATACGGACAAGGATTTTTTACTTATGATTTGAAAAATGCACTTTTTGAGGCTCATAAATTACGCTTTACGTATTTTGGTGGTGACAAGAATAAAAAATTTGAGGTTTATATTAATGATATTTTGGTGTCAACTATAAACATGGACGGATCAGAAGGAGATCAATTTATTGATAAAACAGTAGAACTTCCTGCTGAATTTCTCAAGAGTAAGTCAAAAATTTTACAAGTAAAGTTTAAAGCAAAATCGAATTCAACTATTACCGGTATTTACGAGGTACGCTTATTAAAATAGAATTTTGAAAAACAAGAATGCTCCCTATTTACTATGGAGCATTCTTGTTTTTACAGTGTTTCTAAATTATTTTCTATAATCCAAAGCAGGAGCTCTGTCGCCAAGAAGCGGAATGTATTTGAAATCTTCTCCTCTTTTTAGAATCAATTCTTCTTTTGCTTTTGAAATAACAGCAGGATTCAAAAATAAATCAATGGCGGTTAATGTAAGGGTTTTGGCAGCCACCATCATTCCTTTGTTACCAATAGCTGTTCCGCCGGAAGCAACGGCTTGCCAACTATGAGCGGGAGTTCCAGGAACCCAAGTAGCGCTGCTCATTCCGGCTGTTGGGACAGTAAAACTGACATCGCCAACATCGGTTGAACC
Organism: Flavobacterium lacustre; assembly: GCF_027474525.2. Lineage (NCBI taxonomy): Bacteria > Pseudomonadati > Bacteroidota > Flavobacteriia > Flavobacteriales > Flavobacteriaceae > Flavobacterium > Flavobacterium lacustre. The sequence continues at coordinate 969,122 of NZ_CP114882.2, read as the reverse complement.
AAAAGGCTCGCTTTCGGTTTTGTAAGGTAGAATAGTGTTTGCTTTCGTCACACTTTCATTTTTTATACCTAAACTTTCCGAGATTTTGGCAGCAAATACTTTGTCTTCTTCGGTATAGTTGACTCCTCCTACGGTAACTAAATTATCATACATCAGTTTTTGAATCGTCAGGTTTGGCAATAATTCATGAGTTCCTCCAATGAATTCAAAATCCATTTTGGTTCCCGTTCCTAACGCGGCTCCTTCCGCAGCTTTAGTGATTCTGTCGAAAATTTCCATCACGGTTTTCCTGTTCCCATGTCGAACATAATAATATACTTCGGCAAAATCAGGAACTACATTGGGCGCTTTTCCGCCATTAGTAATTACATAATGTATTCTGGCATCCGAAGGAATGTGTTCCCGCATCATATTGACCATCATATCCATTGCTTCAACACCATCAAGCGCTGACCTGCCTTTTTCGGGAGCAATTGCAGCATGTGATGATATGCCATAAAATCTGAATTTAGCTGATTTATTGGCCAAGGCTGATCCTGCATTGGCATCGTTTTCATCATTTGGATGCCAATGCAAAGCTGCATCTACATCATGAAAAAGCCCTTCGCGAACTAAATATACTTTTCCGGAGCCACCTTCTTCTGCGGGACAGCCATAAAACCGAATGGTTCCTTTTTTCTTATTGGCTTTGAGCCAATTTTTTACTTCTATAGCCGCTGCCATAGACGCGGTGCCAAATAAATGATGACCGCAAGCATGTCCGGCGGCTTTTTCTCCCGACTTTTTCTCGGGAACTGCTTCCTGCGAAAGTCCCGGAAGCGCATCGTATTCTCCCAATAGCGCAATAACAGGTTTTCCTTCACCATATTCGGCAATAAAAGCGGTAGGCATTCCGGCAACACCTTTAGTAATAGTAAACCCTTCGGCACTTAATGTTTCTTGTAACAATGTGGCACTTTTTTCTTCTTTAAAGCCCATTTCGGCATAACCCCATATTTTTTGTGCAATTGTTGTGTAGCTGTCTTTTTTATTATCTAAATCAGCTATTACTTTTTTGTTTTTTTGACCAAAAACAGAAATAGTAACTAAAAACAAAATTGGAATAAGCGATTTTTTCTTCATATTCTTGGGCTATTATTTACTTTAACTATTGCTAAATTGTTTTACAAACATAATTGATTCTTTGATTGTTTTTTCATTTATTGTAGGACAAATGAACTGAATTACATCCAAATAGACTCCGTTTTGTTTAAAAATATATGGTTTAAAGAGATTTTTGTGATTTTCTTTGCTTCATTGTGTGCGATTGACACTTTGTTTATATGTTTGTAATCCATATTTAAGAAAAACCACGAACAATTCCATTTTATGAACAAAACTTTACTTGTAATTATTACCACTCTTTTTTGCACATTTGCTCATGCTCAATCCGCCAATTTTGAGGCGAGTACCGGAGGATTTTCCTTTATTCCTGCTTTTACTTCTGAAGATCCGCATTTAATAATTAATGCTGGAACAAATCAAGACAAAAAGCTTTCGTTTCACCTATTATCCACGATACGATTGAGTAATTTAATTCCCAGAAGTGTTGTTTTTATCTCCCGATATAAAGTAATTGACAAAAAATTAAAAGTTAACATCGGGATTCATTTACCTGCATTGCAAATTAGTGAAGATTATCTTGTGGATACTTTCTTTGCCCAAGAATTAATCACGAGTTATGAATTGTCCAAAAGCGTTTCGATAGGCTCGTTCTATTTGCATGGCAAAGGCAGAAATAATGATTTTGAAGCTAATTTTTTAGCTTTTAATACTACTGTAAACAAAGGCAATTTTAGCTTTGTATCTCAATTATACGGTCTGGATGTAGATAATACGTATGGTGTTTCTGAAACGATTACCTATAAAATAAATAAAAATATTGATGCCAGAGGATTTGCAAATAAGACGATATCCAATGGAAAATTCAATTGGACATTAGGGCTTAGGTATAACTTGTAAATCAAAAGTATTTTCAAAAAAAGAGCACATTAGAGCTTTTGTTCTTTTATATCAAATCCGTAACAAGCAATACCTAAATTATTGTTTTAGTAAAGCATTGTGTTTCAGAGAAACATAATTTGTTATATTTGAAATAGCTATTGCATTTTTTTACATCAAAATTTACTATTTCTATGAAACAAAACCACTTTTCCAAATGGTGCATTATTTTAGTGTCCTCAATAAGTTTACTGTCGTATGCTCAAAAAACAGAGAGTCACAATACATTAACTGACGAACAGAAGCAAGAAGGTTGGGCATTGCTTTTTGATGGAACAACTACAACGGGTTGGCACATTTATAATCAGGGAAATATTAAGTCTGCTTGGGCGGTTATTGATGGGGAGTTAATTTGTGATCCCAATACCGAAAACGTGCAACGCGGCGACCTCGTTTCGGATAAAACCTATGATAATTATGATTTTACTTTTGAATGGAAAATCACCAAGGGAGGGAATAGCGGTGTATTCATCAATGTTCAAGAAGCCGAAGAATTTCCAACGGCTTGGACTACGGGGCCTGAATATCAATTGTTAGATAATGCAAATGCTTCGACTCATGATTTGAGAGATGGATTGCGTTTATCCGGTTGTGTTTACGGCTTGGCTCCATTAAAAAATAAAGTAAGTACGAAACGATTTGGCGAGTGGAATTCTTCCCGAATTTTGCAACAAAACGGGAAAATTACCTTTTGGCTGAATGGAGTTTTAACGGGTGAGGAAGTCATAAACAGTGACCGTTGGAAAGAATTGGTTGCAGCAAGTAATTTGGGGAAATTCCCCTCATTTGGAAAAGCAATCAGTGGTCGAATCGCATTTCAGGATTGGGCAAAGGGAGTTTCTTTGAGAAATATTAAGATAAAAGAGTTGAAGTAAACAACTGTAAATGTATCGAATACATAAAATTATATAAAAAGACTATCTGTAAAGATGGTCTTTTTTGTCCTTATCCAATTTTTGGATTTAAAACACGGTTAAATGACATATTTAGAGCGTATTCGATAACTCTTTTTTTAAATATTTTTGTTTCATTGTGTTGTTATGACGCATTATTTTATATATTTGAAATCGTTTTCGTAAAGAAAATATTGAAATCTGACTAGGAATTGGGAAAAGTATTACCAATCAAACCAGAGGACAGTTTAGCCTGCGAACACATTTAGCTGTTTACTATCTAAAAAACCAAACCAAAAAAATATGAAAAAAGGAATTGTACTACCTGCGTTGCTTTTAATTCTAGGAACGCAAACCTACGCACAAAAAAAATGGGCCGAAACCTCAAAAGGATCACATACTATTGTTCAAAATAAAGGAGGACAAACATTAGGCTATTCGCCAAAATCAGGAGTCAAAATCATACAAGTTGATGGTTTAGCTTTTAAAGATTTAAACAAAAACGGCAAGCTGGATATTTATGAAGATTGGAGAAAACCAGTAGCTGAACGTGCCAAAGATTTAGCTACCAAAATGACGGTCGAACAAATGGCCGGATTGATGTTGTACAGTCGTCACCAAGCGGTTCCAGCGCCAGAAGCAGGAATGTTTACAGGAACATACAACGGAAAACCTTTTTCTGCAAGTGGTGTAAAACCATCTGATTTGTCCGATCAGCAAATTGCATTTCTAACCAAAGACAATTTACGTCACGTATTGATGACTTCGGTTGTAAGTCCAATTATTGCTGCAGAATGGAATAATAATATACAAGCATTGGTTGAAGGTATTGGTGTAGGAATTCCGGCAAATAATAGTTCAGATCCTAGAAACGGAGCTAATAAAGACGCGGAATACAATGCAGGTTCTGGCGGTTCCATATCACAATGGCCGGAGGAATTAGGTTTGGCAGCTACTTTTGATCCTGCAATTACAGAACAATTTGGAGCTATAGCCGGTAAAGAATACCGTGCTTTAGGAATTGCAACCGCACTTTCACCTCAAATTGATTTGGCAACAGAACCAAGATGGAATAGATTTGTGGGTACTTTTGGCGAAGACCCAAAACTAGCAACTGACATGGCAAGAGCTTACGTAGACGGTTTTCAAACCTCTCCAAAAGCGATTGAGGCTTATGAAGGTTGGGGAAATTTGAGTGTTAATGCCATGATTAAACACTGGCCAAGTGGCGGACCTGAAGAAGGCGGACGTGATGGACATTTTGCGTATGGAAAATTTGCTGTATATCCAGGAAATAATTTTGAAACTCATATGAAGCCTTTCACAGATGGCGCTTTTAAATTGAATGGTGGTACTAAAAAAGCTTCTGCGGTGATGCCTTATTATACGATTTCATACGATCAGGATAAAAAATATGGGGAGAATGTTGGGAACGGATTCAGTAAATACATTGTTACAGATTTATTAAGAAACAGGTTTGGTTATGAAGGTGTAGTGTGTACCGATTGGTTGATTACGGCAAATGAAGGACCAACTCCAGATGTTTTCGCCGGAAAATCATGGGGTGTTGAAAAGTTAAGTGTAGCCGAAAGACATTACAAAGTGTTGATGGCGGGTGTCGATCAATTTGGAGGTAATAATGATATTAATCCGGTTCTTGAAGCCTACCAAATGGGGATAAAAGAACATGGTGAAGCATTTATGCGCAAGCGTTTTGAGCAATCAGCGGTTCGTTTGCTTTTGAATATTTTTAGAGTTGGATTATTCGAAAATTCATATTTAGACCCTGCAGAAACCAAAGCTATTGTGGGTAAACCTGAATTTATGAAAGCAGGATATGATGCGCAATTAAAGTCTATTGTGATGATTAAAAATCAAAATAAGACATTGCCAATTGCAAAAGGAAAAACGGTTTATATCCCGAAAAGAGTTACTCCTGCAGGAATCAACTTTTTTGGTCAACCCTCTCCTGAAAAAATTGAATATCCGGTTAATTTAGAATTGATTAAAAAATATTATACCGTAACAGATGATGCCAGTAAAGCGGATTTTGCCATTGTATTTATCAAAAGTCCAATAAGCGGCGGATACAGCAGAGCCGACAGAGCAGCGGGAGGAAATGGATATGTGCCAATTAGTTTGCAATTAAAAGATTACACGGCAGTCGATGCCAGAGCGCAAAGTATTGCAGCTGGAGATCCTGTGGTTGACCCAACTATTACAAACAGATCGTACTTGAATAAAACATCTAAATCCAATTCGTATCCTGATTTAAATACGATTCTTGAAACTAAAAAAGCAATGAATGGAAAACCGGTGTTGGTATCTGTAAATATTTCAAATCCAATGGTTTTTGCAGAATTCGAAAAAGAAGTCGATGCAATAGTAGGGGAGTTTGGAGTACAAGTAGAAGCGATAATGGATATTATTTCAGGACAAACAGAACCTTCAGGATTATTGCCTTTACAAATGCCATTGAATATGAGCACTGTTGAAAAACAATTCGAAGATGTTCCTCATGACATGATTCCGTATCAAGATACTACTGGAAATGTATATGATTTTGGTTTCGGATTGAACTGGAATGGCGTTATTAAAGATGCCAGAACAGCTAAATACAGCATTAAAAAGTAATAAAAACGTAGTTAATTGTATAAAAAGACTGTCAGTAATGATGGTCTTTTTATTTTTAAATAATTGAAATCATTGGTTTTGTTTTATTTATGTTGTTAATATTTTATCAAATTTAAAATGAACTCTTGTTGATTTAAAACCTCTTTTACTATCTTTAAAAAGATTTCTTTTCAAACGAAACCTAAAAATGTATTCATGAAAAAAAACACACTACAATATCTTTCTGTTTTTTCTTTCCTTTTTTTTGGCTGTCAAGCACAAGTTAAATCGAATGATATTCCCATCAAAGAGGAAATTAAAACCTATACTCTCGAAACCGTTGCTTCTGGTATTGCTGTGCCTTGGGGAATGACTTGGTTGCCTGACGGAACGCTTTTGATAACTGAAAAAAGTGGCAAATTGTATGCTGTCAAGGATAGTGTAAAAACCGAAATTAAAAATGTACCTAAAGTGTATTCCAGAGGTCAAGGCGGTTTATTAGACATTGCTTTACATCCCAATTATGCTAAAAATGGATGGATTTATATCACCTATTCTTCTGAGGAAGGAGAAGGGAATGGGGCTCATACCAAACTCATTCGTGCCAAAATTATTGATGGAAGTCTCGCCCAAATAGAGTCAATATACCTAGCCACACCCAAAACTACAAAAGCACATCATTTTGGTTCCCGAATTGTATTTGACAACGACGGCTACTTGTATTTTTCGGTGGGAGAACGTGGTGATCACTTTGTAAATCCACAAGATATTAAACGCGATGGCGGAAAAATATACCGTTTAAATGATGATGGAAGTATTCCTAAAGACAATCCTTTTGTGGGACAAGCTGGAGCAAAAGAAGCTATTTATTCTTATGGTCATCGCAATCCGCAGGGAATGGCCAAAAATCCGGTAACTGGAGAAATTTGGGCTCACGAACATGGACCTCAAGGCGGTGATGAAATTAACATTGTCAAAAAAGGCGCTAATTACGGATGGCCGGTAGTTACCTATGGTATCGATTATGACGGAACTACCATTAGCACCGAAAAGGAAAAACCAGGGATAGAAAAACCAATTTTTTACTGGTTGCCTTCAATCGCTCCAAGCGGAATGACATTTGTAACCAGCGACCGTTATCCGGATTGGAAAGGACATTTATTAGTTGGTTCATTGAAATTTCAATATTTAGAATTATTAAAATTGAAAGGGAGCGAAGTCATCGACAGACAAAAAATAGCTACTGATATTGGGCGTTTACGAAATGTAGTTCAAGGGCCAGACGGTTATATTTATATAGCTGTTGAAGGAAAAGGAATTCTTAAAATTATCCCGAATTAATATATGTGGACAGCAAAACTATTTTTGGGATTCGGTCTTTTTTTAGCAGGCTACTTTTACTTTGAAAGTCCAAGGGTTAAAACAAATATAATTTCTGGTAATTACAGCAGTATTACAAATAAAAACAGAATTGATATTATAAAAAATCAGTTGCCAGGAAAAGAAATCTATATGGATTTTTGTATCCAATGCCATGGCGCTGATGGAAAAGGTGATGCGAAAAATTTTCCGCCGCTTGATGGTTCAGATTGGCTTACCAAACAGAGAAAACAAAGTATTCATGCGGTAAAGTTTGGCCAAAGTGGCGAAATTATTGTCAATAAAACAAAATTCAACAACAGTATGCCTGCTATGGGATTATCGAACCAGGAAGTGGCTGATGTGATGAATTATATCATGAATTCCTGGAGTAATAAGCAAAGTAAAACAGTAACAGAGCAGGAAGTGGCCGAGATTAAAGAATAAAAAAGTATTTCGTTTTTCATACAGCCTTGTAGTTCAATGGATAGAATGGGAGTTTCCTAAACTTTTGATCTAGGTTCGATTCCTAGCAGGGCTACGATTACTTCCGTATCAAATAATTATTTACTTCGTTGAACGTCAAAAATAAATCTTTTGGACCATCCGCATAAGAAGCGGCTTCATATTGATTATAATGTAAAAGCAATCCTTTATCGGTATAAAAAATATTGAGTGGCAGCTGAAATTTGTCATCTTCAAATTGAAATCCAGTGGCATTAATTGATTTGTTTTCTGGAATGTTATATTTAGTTCTGAATTTTTTTTCGGCGAAAGCTTTAAATGCATTTTTGTCTTTAAATAATTGGTCATTTGGAATTGATTTTCCAGTGTCAGGATTAAAAATCAGGGAGCGCAACCCTTGATAACCGTGCGCACCTCCGGTAAAAGTATAATGATTAATTTCGATATTCAAGATACTGTCCGATTGATAAATTACTCGTCCTTCAATCTTGCCTTCCCAACCAAAAGTATCTTCCGGAAAATCTTTTTGTACGGTTTCGTAGGAGCCTATAAAGGAATCCAATAGTCCTTTGTAATCAGTTGAAGGATATGGCTTTTCGCCAAAATAAATAATTCCTTTCAACACAGAAAATATTTTTTTATTGATGCTGTCGGCAACAACAGGAACGTCTTTCGCAAAAGGAATTTTCACCGTAATTTGAGGACAGTTTTCGTTGCAGGGTAAAGTTGTTTTCTTCTCGAAATAGCGGTCTTCAAAAGTCAATTCATTAGAACAGCTTATAAATAGCAGTGCCAGTATGGCGAAAATAATAGAATGTTTCATCTCGAAAAAGTGTTAATTAAATACAAAGGTATTGACTTGTTCCTTGCTTTGAATAAATTAAACGGTAAATTTGTTTTCTTATTTTAGCAGTTAAAAATTGTAAACCTATGAAATTCAATACCAAAGTTATACATGGTGGTCAACATCATGATCCAAGTACTGGAGCTGTGATGCCTCCGGTGTATCAAACTTCTACATTTGTGCAGACTAGTCCGGGGAAACCATTAAATCCAGATTATGAATATAGCAGAGCCGCAAATCCTACCAGAACGGCATTGGAACAGGCATTGGCAAGTATTGAAAACGGAACAAGAGCCTTGGCTTTCTCGTCTGGATTGGCAGCAACAGATTGTATTCTTCGTTCTTTTAAGACGGGTGATGAAATCATTGCCATGGATGATTTATACGGAGGAACTTATCGAATGTTTACCCGTATTTACAAGGATTCCGGGATAAAATTTCATTTTGTCGATATGAATGATTTGGAGAAATTTCATTCGTTGATTAATGAAAACACTAAATTGGTTTGGGTAGAAACACCTACAAACCCCTTGATGAAATTAGCCGATATTCAAGAAATTGCTAAGATTACTAAAGAAAAGAAAATCCTTTTTGCAGTCGACAATACATTTGCAACGCCTTATTTACAAAAACCGTTAGATTTAGGTGCTGATATTGTCATGCATTCTGCAACCAAATATTTGGGAGGTCATTCGGATGTAATTGCCGGAGCTTTAATTGTCAAAGAGGAAGCTTTGGGAGAGCAATTGCATTTTCAACAATTTGCTACAGGAGCAACACTTGGGCCCATGGACAGTTTTTTAGTTCTTAGAGGAATAAAAACTTTGCATTTGCGGGTTCAAAGACATTGTGAGAATGGTGAAAAAGTAGCGGAGTTTTTAAACAATCATCCTAAAATAAAAACGGTATATTATCCGGGATTACCAAGTCATCCGTATCATGAAATTGCCAAAAAACAAATGAGCGGTTTTGGCGGAATGGTTTCATTTACTTTTGTTTCGGGTAAGAAAGAAGATGCAATTGCGTTTTTAGAAAATCTTACTGTTTTTACTTTGGCAGAATCGCTTGGTGGAGTTGAGTCATTGGCAAATCATCCCGCTTTGATGACGCATGCATCAATTCCGGAAGCTAAAAGAAAAGAAGTTGGTATTACAGATGATTTAGTTCGATTGAGCGTAGGAGTTGAAGATATCAATGACTTGATTGAAGATTTGAAACAAGCATTGGTATAAAAAAAGTATTTCAAAAAAAACAAACCCCAATTTTAAATCTAGAATTGGGGTTTGTTTTTTTTATTTTAGAGATTCTGTTATTGCAAATAATAAATGTAACCAACGTTAAACCATACTAACCAATCGTTAGCTTTGTTTTCTTTATAAATTTCCGGATTCGGATTAAGTCCATCAACCCAATTAGAGTAAAAATACTGAAAACGCATATCGACCATTACGTCTTGTAATGGGCTTAATTTATAACGTGTCCCTATACTTGAAACCACAGACCAAACGGAACCACTTTCGGTTGAGTAGCCATAAGGGCGACCTTCAGAGGGTATTAAATATTTTGGAAAAGTTGTTAGTGGTGTTCCCAAAGGACCTAAAATTGAAGAAGCTTCGGCATTATAATAACTAAATTGAGCGCCCAAACTTACAAACGGTCCCCAGCTTTCTATAGTTGAGGTGAAATCACGAATACTCCAAGGGAAATATTCGAGTTGCATTCCTAAGTTTGTAACCGCTGTTTTTCCTCTCATTCCACGCAATTGCTGTACGCCTAATGAATTGTCATTCTTATTAACCCAACGGCCAAAATGTTGTAAGCTGGTCTTATTATAGGAGAGTTCAGATCTTAATTTAAAATGGTCATTAAAGTAAGTTTCCGGAGTATAGCAGTTACAATCAGCTTTATATGAGAAGTTTAAATAATGAATTATTCCTATTCCAGTACCCGTATTTCCGGCGTTTGTTCTCAAATCTTTACGTTCGCCATAATCAGATTGAAAAGCAACAGGGCCTGCAATTACTCCTATTTCATGAGAAAAGCCAAACTGCGCACTTATTTTATTTGAAAAACCAATTAAAATAAATAAAATAAGAGTTATGTGTTTGAGCATCGGGGGGATAAATTTTTCAAATCGTGACAAATATATAAAAACATCATTCATTTCAAAAAATAAAAACTTAAAAATTAAAGATAAGTAAACAAATACTTGTTTATTTATGAAAACTACAACGTTTTCGTAATAAGAGTATTGTAAATTCATATTTCTTTAAAATAGGTTAATAAAAAGATAATTCTGTTGATATAACAAAAAATTGGCGTCAAATATTCTTTTTAGATGTATATTTGTACTTACAAACGAAAACGGTTTCTTAATTAATTTATTACTGTCTATGTTACAAAAGATAAATGATTTTATGGCTCAAGTTGAAGCCAAAAATCCAAACGAACCTGAATTTATTCAAGCGGTTAGAGAATTTGCAGAAACGGTAATTCCATTTATAGCAGCGCAAAAGAAATATGACGGGAAAAACCTGCTTTTAAGAATAGCTGAGCCGGAACGTTCTATCATATTCCGTGTTCCTTGGGTTGATGATAAAGGTGAAATTCAAGTAAACAGAGGATTTAGAATTCAAATGAATTCTGCAATCGGGCCATACAAAGGAGGAATACGTTTTCATCACACAGTTAATTTATCGGTTTTAAAATTTTTAGCTTTTGAGCAGGTATTCAAGAATAGCTTGACCACTTTGCCAATGGGTGGAGGTAAAGGAGGATCGGATTTTGACCCTCAAGGAAAATCAGATGCCGAAGTGATGCGTTTTTGTCAGTCGTTTATGACTGAATTGTGCAGACATATTGGTCCGCAATTAGATGTTCCTGCCGGAGATATTGGTGTTGGAGCCAGAGAAATTGGATATTTATTTGGTCAATATAAAAGAATACGAAATGAATTTACAGGTGTTTTAACCGGTAAAGGATTGGCTTACGGAGGCTCATTAATCCGACCGGAAGCTACGGGTTATGGAGTTGTTTATTTCACAGAACAAATGTTGAGAACCATTGGTCATGAAATCAAAGGCAAAACATTTGCTATTTCCGGATTTGGAAATGTAGCTTGGGGAGTGGCCTTAAAAATAAACGATTTGGGCGGTAAATTACTTACTATTTCCGGACCTGATGGTTATATTTATGATGAAGAAGGTATTTCTGGTGAAAAAATCGAATTTATGCTTGAAATGCGGGCAAGAGGAGACAACAGAGCCGAAGCGTATATAGAGAAATATCCAAATGCAGTTTTCCATAAAGGAAGAAGCGTTTGGGAAGTAAAAGTAGATATTGCAATTCCTTGTGCAACTCAAAATGAGTTGAATGAAGAAGATGCTAAAAATCTAATTGCCAATGGTGTAATTTGCGTAACAGAGGCTGCAAATATGCCTTGTACCTTAGAAGCAATTAAGTTATTCTTGAAAGCAAAAGTGCTTTTTGCTCCAGGAAAAGCCGCAAATGCAGGAGGTGTTGCAGCATCAGGATTAGAAATGACACAAAACTCAATCCGTTTAAACTGGACAAGCGAAGAAGTAGATTCCAGATTGAAAGATATTATGGTAGGAATACACAATCAGTGTAAGAAATACGGAGTTGACGAAGATGGATATGTGAACTATGTAAAAGGAGCAAATATCGCCGGATTTGTAAAAGTAGCAGATGCTATGCTCGCTCAAGGAGTGGTGTAATTATTTTTTCAAAAGATTAAAAATGCCTTCTTCCGTTGTTTCGGAGGAAGGCATTTTTTTATTTAATAGAACAAAATCCAGAAACTTGCGTTTGTAGTATATTTGTGAATTCATACTATTAAAAAAATAATGAAAAAACGGCTTTTATATTTTTTGTTTCTAATTGTTGTGCAAATGGGTTTTTCCCAAAATAATTTGTCATGGCAAGGCTATTTTTCATACAATGAAATCAAAGATTTGTCAGAGTCTCCTACGGCAGTTTTTGCCGCTTCTGAAAACGCGTTGTTTTCTAAAAATACGGTTACCCATTTAATTAAAACTATAAATACCGTAGACGGGCTTTCGGGTCAGACGATTTCATCATTATATTATAGTTCGGCATTCAATAAAACAATAGTTGGTTATGAAAATGGGTTAATTATTGTAATTAATGAAGCGGACGGAAGCATGCTGAACGTTGTTGACATTATCAATAAAGAATTGCCTTCGAACATAAAAAAAATCAATCATTTCATGGAGTTTGAAGGAATTGCTTATGTTTCCTGTGATTTTGGAATTGTTCAGTTTAATTTGGAGACCATGCAGTTTGGTGATACCTATTTTATTGGTGAAAATGGATCAGAAATTAGTATTACTCAAACCGCAATTTTCAACGGATTTATATATGCAGCTTCGAATAATGGAATTAAAAGAGCAGATTTAACCAATAAAAACCGTATTGACTACAACCAATGGGAAACCATTTCCGGAGGCAGTTGGTCCAGTATTGAAACTTTTGGCACGGAACTTATTGCGAGTACTACTGGGGGAAATTTGCAAAAATTCAATGCAACCACAAATTCATTTACCAGTTTTATGGCTTTAACTGAGCCGGTTTTGGATGTGAGGGCAAGAGAAAATAAATTGATTGTAACGACTCCGAGTACGGTTTTTATATACAATTCTCAATTGCTTATAGACCATCAAATAAACAGTAATCAAATTACAGACGTGAATCCGGTTTTTAGTTGCGCGACTTTGATAGATGATGTTCTTTTTATGGGGACCAAAGGAAACGGTTTGTTTGCTACACCATTTTCTACCACAACGACTTTTGAAAATATAACTCCCATTGGGCCTTCCAGAAATAATGTGTTTGCGCTTCAGGCGACTTCAAGCGCACTTTGGACCGTTTACGGTGGGTATTCGGGCGGTTATAACCCGTATAGTTTTGAGCCGGGAGCACCAAATACTTTCGGAATAAGTAAATACAGCGAAACAGGATGGCTTAATATTCCTTACGAAGCGGTTTTAGGCGCAAAAGCAATTTCGAGAATTACAGTGAATCCAAATAATGAAAATGAAGTATATGCGAGTTCCTTTTTTTCGGGATTATTAAAAATTGAAAATGAGGTGCCAACCATATTATACAATCAAACAAATAGCGGATTAGAATCAATATCATTTCTTGGCCCAAGCTATATTGATGTTCGAATCAACGGAGCAGCGTTCGATAAATCTGGGAATCTTTGGGTAAATAACAGTTTAATCGAAAAAGGATTAAAGGTCTTAAAATCTTCGGGACAATGGCAAAGTTATTCCTTGGATGTAATTTTAGATAAAAGCATAGACACCAGTATGGGCCGATTAATTATTGATAAAAACAGTACAAAATGGTGGTGTACTAATAGTGATGGAGTAATTGCTTTTAATGAAACGTCGAACAGTTTCAAAAAAATAACCCAAGGTGCTGACAATGGGAATTTACCAATTATGGATGTAAGAGCATTGGCAATCGATACGAGAAACCAACTTTGGATAGGAACGACAAAAGGATTGCGAATTTTGTCAAATGTGAGTAATTTTCAAACCGAAGAGCAATTGACAACAACTCCTATTATAATTATAGATGATAATTTGGCGCAGGAATTATTATACGAACAATTCATCACGGATATTGTGGTAGATGGCGCCAATAATAAATGGATTGGTACTGCAGATTCGGGCGTGTTTTTAGTTTCGGCAAACGGTCAGGAAACCAAGTATCATTTTACAACCAGTAATTCGCCATTGCCCAGTAATATTATCAATGACATTGACATAAATAGTTCGACGGGAGAAGTTTTTATAGCAACAACCAAAGGTTTGGTTTCTTTTAAAGGAACTGCAACGGTGGCAAATGAGGATTTAAACAGCGCATATGTTTATCCAAATCCGGTGCGACCAGAATATCAGGGAACCGTTAAAATAGCCGGATTATTAGACAAAGCCAATGTGAAAATCACCGATATCGAAGGAAATTTGGTTTATGAAGCCATTTCCGAAGGTGGAACAATAGAATGGGATACGACGGCTTTTGGAAAACACAAAGTTGCTTCCGGAGTGTATATGATTTTTATTTCGGCGCAGGACGGAATCGAAACTAAAGTTAAAAAAGTAATGATAATCAGATAGGTTTCAGGTATTGGGTTTAAAAAATTCAAACCGAACACCAATACCTAAAACCGAATACCCAACACCTAAAATGTTAGTAAAAACCAAAGCCATTGTGATTTCGGCATTAAAATTTCAGGAAAAAAGCCTGATTGTAAAATGCTTTACGTTGTCACATGGTTTGAAATCCTATTTTGTCCGAGATGCTTTTTCTGCTAGAAAATCGAATCAAAAAATCGCCTACTTTCAACCTTTGACGATTCTCGAAATCGAGGCGGTGCATAAAAACAAAGGAACTTTAGAGAATTTCAAAGAAATAAAAATCGCATCTCCTTTTCATTCCATTCATTCGGATATTTATAAAAGTACGATTGTGATGTTTGTTTCCGAAATTTTGCATCATTCTATTCATGAGGAAGAAAAAAACGAATCACTTTTTACTTTCCTTGAAACGGCTTTGCATTGGTTGGATAATCACGATGAAACGGCTAATTTTCATTTGATTTTACTATTGGAAATCACAAAATATTTGGGTTTCTATCCGGATATTTCAGATATTGACATGCCTTTTTTCGAAATGACCGAAGGTGTTTTTACCCCCTTTCATGCCATCAGTTCGCTTACCGAACATGAAAGTAATTTGTTCAAAAAACTAATCGATTTGAAATTTGATACCGATCAAAAAACTTTTCATGTTATTGAAAGACAGATTGTTTTGAAAATTCTTATAGATTACTATAGTTTTCATCTTGATGGATTCAAAAAACCAAAATCTTTAGATGTTTTGAAAGAAGTTTTCTCTTAAAATTTCCCATTCTTGTTGAATAATTGCAGGAATAATTTAGAAGATAGTAACAATTCATCGATAAAATTTTATCCTATAACGTTTTAAAAAAAATTAATTCAGGAATTGGTGGCTAAAAAATTCAAAATTCCTTACTTTCGCACCTCGATTAAGAAAAGGATAAAATGAGTATAAAATTTACTGAATACAAAGGACTTGACTTACCAAAGGTAGCATCAGAAGTACTTGATTTTTGGAAGGAAGAAAACATATTTGAAAAAAGTGTAACCACTCGCGAAGGGAATCAACCATTCGTGTTTTTTGAAGGTCCGCCATCGGCAAATGGATTGCCTGGAATACACCACGTAATGGCGCGTGCCATTAAAGATATTTTCTGCAGATATAAAACTCAAAAAGGATTCCAAGTAAAGCGTAAAGCGGGTTGGGATACTCATGGTTTGCCTGTGGAATTAGGTACTGAAGCGGCATTAGGAATTACAAAAGAAGATATCGGGAAAACCATTTCGGTAGAAGAATATAACGAGGCCTGTAAAAAAACAGTAATGCGTTATACGGACGTTTGGAATGATTTGACCGAAAAAATGGGATATTGGGTAGATATGGAAGATCCATATGTGACCTATAAACCCAAATATATGGAAACGGTTTGGTGGATTTTGAAACAAATCTACAACAAGGATTTGATGTATAAAGGTTACACAATTCAGCCGTATTCTCCAAAAGCAGGAACAGGATTATCTTCACACGAAGTGAATCAACCGGGAAGTTACAGAGATGTTACAGACACGACGGTTGTGGCGCAGTTTAGTGCAACGGTTTATCCTAATGGAGAAACGTCAGAGAACACAGTTGAGAAAGCATTCAAGTTACAGTATCCTCTTTTTTTCGGAGAAGGGTCGATGAAAGGCCTTTTTCAATTTTTAGCATGGACGACAACACCTTGGACTTTACCTTCAAACACTGCGTTGACTGTTGGTCCAAAAATCGATTATGTTTTAGTTAAAACATTTAATCAATATACTTTCAAAAATGTAAATGTTATTCTTGCTAAAAACTTAGTTGGAAAACAATTCGGAAAAGGATTTTTTGCAAGTACAGAAGCTGCTGATTTTGAAAATTTCAAATCAGGCGATAAAAAAATACCATATCAAATCTTGGCAGAATGTAAAGGAGCTGATTTAGTTGGTATTCGTTACGAACAATTATTGCCGTTTGCTTTGCCATATCAAAATCCAGAAAATGCTTTCCGAGTGATTTCTGGTGATTTTGTAACCACCGAAGATGGAACAGGAATTGTTCATACAGCACCAACTTTTGGAGCAGATGATGCAAAAGTGGCTAAAGAAGCTACGCCAGAAGTTCCGCCAATGTTGGTTCTTGACGAAAATGGAACTCCGGTTCCTTTGGTAGATTTGCAAGGAAAATTCACGTCACATATGGGTGAATATGCCGGTAAATATGTGAAAAATGAATATTACAACGAAGGCGAAGCACCCGAACGTTCTATAGATGTAGAAATTGCCATTCGATTAAAAGAAGAAAATAAAGCATTCAAAGTAGAGAAATACGTGCACAGTTATCCGCATTGTTGGAGAACCGATAAGCCTATTTTGTACTATCCGTTAGATTCTTGGTTTATCAAAATCACGGAAGTTAGAGATAGAATGTTTGACTTGAACGAAACCATCAACTGGAAGCCAAAAGCAACTGGTGAAGGCCGTTTTGGAAATTGGTTGAAAAATGCCAACGACTGGAATTTATCTCGTTCCAGATATTGGGGAATTCCATTGCCAATTTGGAGAACCGAAGACAAACAAGAAGAAATTTTAGTAGGTTCTGTTGAAGAATTATACAACGAAATCGAAAAATCTATTGCGGCAGGTTTTCAAACTACAAATCCTTTTGCAGGTTTTGAAGTAGGAAATATGGACGAAAGTAACTATGATTTAATTGATTTGCATAAAAATGTAGTCGATGAAATTACATTAGTTTCTGCTTCCGGAAAACCAATGAAGCGTGAGGCGGACTTGATTGACGTTTGGTTCGATTCTGGTTCAATGCCTTATGCACAATGGCATTATCCTTTTGAAAATAAAGATAAAATTGATGAAAACAAAGATTTTCCAGCGGATTTTATTGCCGAAGGAGTGGATCAAACCCGTGGTTGGTTTTATACATTACACGCCATTGGAACATTAGTTTTTGATAAAGTAGCTTATAAAAATGTAGTTTCAAACGGATTGGTTTTAGACAAAAACGGACAAAAAATGTCCAAACGTTTGGGTAACGCCGCAGATCCTTTTGAAACTTTAGCAGAATATGGTCCTGATGCCACACGTTGGTACATGATTTCGAATGCGAATCCTTGGGATAACTTGAAATTTGATTTGGAAGGAATTGCTGAGGTTCGTCGTAAATTCTTTGGAACGTTATACAATACATATTCGTTTTTTAGTTTATATGCTAATATTGATGGTTTTAAATATGCCGAAGCGGAGATTCCGTTAAACGAAAGACCAGAAATTGACCAATGGATTATCTCGGAATTGAATACCTTGATAAAAGAAGTGGATGGTTTTTATGCCGATTACGAACCAACAAAAGCCGCTCGTGCGATTTCAGATTTTGTACAGGAAAATTTAAGCAATTGGTACGTTCGTTTGTGCAGAAGACGTTTCTGGAAAGGAGAATATGCACAGGATAAAATTGCGGCTTATCAAACCTTATATACGTGTTTGTTGACTATAAGTAAACTAGGTGCGCCAATTGCTCCGTTTTTTATGGATAAACTTTACAGAGATTTAACGCAGGCTACACAATCGGAAGAATTTGAGTCGGTACATTTGGCGACGTTTCCGGTTTTGGTTGAAAACTATGTTGATAAATCGTTAGAGAGTAAAATGCAGAAAGCGCAGACCATTTCATCACTGGTTTTATCACTCCGAAAGAAGGAAATGATTAAAGTGCGCCAACCTTTGCAAAAGGTAATGATTCCAGTACTTGACGCTAATCAAAGAGCTGAAATCGAGGCGGTTTCGGACCTAATAAAAGCAGAGGTAAACGTGAAGGAAATTGTGCTTTTAGATGATGCTTCGGGTATTTTGGTGAAACAAATAAAACCTAATTTTAAAGCACTTGGACCCCGTTTTGGAAAAGATATGGGTTTGATTTCTAAAGAGATACAGGTTTTATCTTCGGAACAGATTAATCAATTGGAACGAGACGGAAGCCTTTCGATTGTTATTGCAGGAAATAATGTAATTTTATCATTAGAAGATGTAGAAATAACATCCCAAGATATCGAAGGTTGGTTGGTTGCTAATTCAAATGGCATTACAGTTGCATTAGATATTACAATCAGTCCGGAATTGAAACAAGAAGGAATTGCAAGAGAATTGGTAAACAGAATTCAGAATATCCGTAAAGATTCAGGATTTGAAGTTACTGATAAAATTAAAGTATACTTGCAAAATAATGATACATTACAAGAAGCTGTAAAAGCAAATGAAGCTTATATTAAATCCGAAACGCTTACAGAGTTTTTGGTTTTTGAAGAAAATATAGCAAATGGAACAGAAATAGAATTTGACGAAATAAAAACAAAAATAACAATCACTAAATAAATAAGCTATGATAGATGAAATGACCCGATACTCAGATGGTGATTTAGCCGAGTTCAAAGAAATAATCCAAAAAAAGATACAAAAAGCACAAGCTGATTTAGATTTGATAAAAAGTGCCTATATGAACGACTTGAATAATGGTACAGATGATACTTCGCCAACATTCAAAGCTTTCGAAGAAGGTAGCGAAACAATGTCTAAAGAAGCCAACTCACAATTGGCAATTCGCCAAGAAAAGTTCATTCGTGATTTGAAAAATGCACTATTCCGTGTAGAAAACAAAACATACGGAATTTGTAAAGTTACGGGTAAATTAATCGGGAAAGAAAGATTGAAAATCGTTCCTCATGCAACTATGAGCATCGAAGCGAAGAACTTACAACGATAATCACCTTGTTACAAAATAATTAACGCTCCATTGGGAGCGTTTTTTTTGAATAAATTGTTATTTTTGCGCCATTAAAATTTATAAAATGTCATTACGAAAAGCGTATCTCCTTATTTTCATCATATTAGTTGTTGATCAATTTTCTAAAATATACATCAAAACAAACTTTGTTTTGGGTGAAGAAGTTGAGGTTTTCAAATGGTTTAAGATTCTTTTTATCGAAAACGAAGGAATGGCATGGGGGACCGAAATACCTGGCGCTTACGGTAAATTGTTTTTAACGGTATTCCGTTTACTGGCCGTTGGCGGAATTGGCTATTGGTTGTGGGATTCGGTTGAAAGAAAACACAGCACAAATTATCTTATAGTAGCCATTTCGTTAATTCTTGCCGGAGCATTCGGAAACATAATCGATTCTGTTTTTTACGGAGTGATTTTTGATGACAGCCAACAACAATTAGCAACATTATTTACAGATACACCTTATGGAACTTGGTTTCATGGTAAAGTTGTCGATTTATTTTACTTCCCTTTCTGGCATGGAAATTTACCAACTTGGTTACCAATTTGGGGAGGAAGAGAGTTTACTTTTTTTAACGCTATTTTTAATGTAGCGGACATGGCTATTTCAACAGGCGTAGGTATTTTGATTGTTTTTAATAAAAAAGCATTTCATAAAAACACCTAAGTCAATACTGTATTTCTGCTTAAAATAAGCATTCCCGTTTCCTATTGTATTAAGACTTATAGAAATCTTTTACTTGGGCCACAATTTCATTTAAAGTCATTTTATCCGAAGTTTCAACGGCTCTCAGTATGCTGGGATTTATTATATTTTGATGCTGAATTTTTTGCTCTAGTTTTGTTTTTGTTTCGGCAGGACCAAAAACATAGAGTTCATCTGCTTTTTTAACGTTCGATAAAACAGCTTCTATAAAATAGTCTGTTTGCTCATTTTTGCGGTTTTTAAATTTCGTTTCGCTGTCACTTTGATGTGCGCCTGAGAACGTCCCTTTGTTGCCTTCTTTGTTGTGATATACGTTGTTTTCAATTTCAGAATCTATTTCTGTAATTTTTTCTTTGCCACCGTTAAGCGTTACAATTATCGCTTTTGAGCTGTCTATCCAAATGCCTGTTTGTGTTTTCATGTTCTTTTTTTTTAAATGTTTAAGTAGAATGTTTTCAACTGTTTTTTCGGAAAAGAATAATGGGCATTGTTTAATTTAGGGGTATTGTTGCAGTATGTTTTTCAGTTCACTTATTAAAACGTGTTCTGTTTTATTTTTTCCTGAAAAAGAAGTTGCAATAGCGTTTGCTGTTTTTAGGATTAAAGAATTTGTTTCGAGTGTAAACAGGCTTTCGTGTTCTTTTCTGAAGATTTTAAAATCAGGAATAATCGTTTTAGAATCCCATTCATTGGCAGCAAGCCAGTCAAAGACGATTTCGATTTCATAAGCAGTATCATCTCCAAATTCATTAAAAGTGTTTTCCAGCGGAAGCCATTCGTTTTTAACAATCTGTTTGAGCTTCATTATTTCTTCTTCACGAACATTTTTATCTATGGCCGCAATGCAGTAAAACACTTTTCCTAGGTGCTCGTAAAAACGAGTCATTGTTTGGTGAGAAGGTTTCATTTTTTAATCTTTTAGAGGAAAAAAAACAACATATAAATTTACGAAAAAATAAACAATCTTGTTCTTGATTTCTTGTTTTTTCTTCTAACACTTGTAAATTTTTTAAATATAATTATTTGATTTTCAGTTTTTAACAAAAAAAGAGGAAGCCTTTTTTAGTGACTTCCTCTTTTTTGCAACGGCAGAAAAATTATTTTTTAGAGTATTCTTTGTCTAAAAATAAGTAACGGGCGTCGTTCTCTGCTCGTACTGATTTTGAGGCTAAATCGATAATCATGATTTCGGGTTTTTCTTCATTTTTTGCCATTGGCCAAACCGGAAGCTTATCACCATTTGGATTTCCAGTTTTAATAAAGTTGGCAAAATAATTCAGCATCGTTTCTGAAACTGCATAATCAGATTCTGTCCAGGCATAGTCTTTATTTCCGGCTAAATTACCCATTGCATATTCGATTTCAGCAGAGTGAACCGCTCCTTTTGGTATTGGTGCTTTTGGAGTGTTTGAATTCTTTTTGATGACACCGCCAGCAAGGCCAGCTTCAAGACTGTTGTCTCGCATTTCTGGTCTGGGATGTGTGTAATAATAGCGGTATACCGGTTGTGTGCTGTTTTTTCGATGCAAATCAAACCATTTCCAGGTGCTGTAGGCGATAAAACGGTCACCCGATAAATCGGTGGCAGATTGCTCTGTTACTTCCAGAGTTCCTGTTGGATATAATTTCAATACTTCATCGGCTTTTTTGCCATACAATTCTTTTACTTTTTGAATATAGGTTTCATTACTGATGTCTTTTCCGGCTGTCAATGCTCTGTAAGTCATTTCTTCGGAGTTCCATCCTAATAATAAAGGAATCATAGCTTGTTGTTTGGCTTCAAAAGTTTCAGGTAATGTTTTGGTTAAAAAATAACCGTCAATGGTAGTTTTGAAAACGCCTAAACTGCTTCCTAACGATTTTTGGTAAAGTTCTAAAGTAGACATTTCACGCAGGTTTTTTAAGGAAGTTGCTCCGATTTTTTGGGCATATTCAAGGCCTGTTTTTTCGGCTTCGGCCAAAGGAACCGGTGCTAATGTTGGGAATATAGAACCACCGCTTTCGCCGATAGCTCCTGCAATAAGTCCTTTTGATAAAGGAGAAGCCATTTGTGCACTTACGGCAATAGAACCCGCTGATTCTCCTGCAATAGTTACGCGTTTTGGGTCGCCTCCGAATTTTGAAATATTGGCTTGTACCCATTTTAAAGCAGCATTTTGGTCTAATAGCCCATAATTTCCTGACGCATGATTCGGTGATTCTTTGGTTAATTCCGGATGGGAGAAAAATCCCCAAATCCCTAATCGATAGTTTACGGTTAAAGTTACAATTCCTTTTTTTGCCATATTCTCACCGTCTTAACGACTTTCTGAGCCATCGCCTGCAGCAAAACCACCACCGTAGAAATACACTAAAACTGGTAATTTTTCATTGGCAGATTTTGCAGGTGACCAAACGTTCAGGTACAAACAATCTTCGCTCATACCATCACTTCTAAAACCCATATCGCCAAAAACATTAGATTGAATGGCTCGTGGTCCAAATTTTTTGGTTTGTTTTACCCCATTCCAATTTGTAACGGGCTGTGGAGCTTTCCATCGTAAATCACCTACTGGTGGCTGTGCGAACGGAATTCCTTTGAAACTTTGAATGTTTGTCTTTATGTCAAATTCACCTTCAATAGTTCCGTTAGCAATAGTCAGTTGAATAGGAAAAGCATTTTGATTTTCGGCTTGTTGCGCCATCGAAAAGAAAGGAATGAGCAACAGCAGAATTCCGATACAGTTTGTTTTTAGATTCATAGTGTATTATTTTATTTGTTTTTTTGATACTATATTTTATCCAAATAGTTCACTCGCTACATCTTCAATTTTGGCAACCAATCTGATTTTTATTCCGGTATTTTTCAGCGCAATTTTGTTGTATTTGGATACAAAAATGGTAGAAAAGCCTAGTTTTTCTGCTTCTTGAATGCGTTGATCCACACGATTTACAGGACGTATTTCGCCGGAAAGTCCTACTTCGCCAGCAAAACAAAAGTCCTTACTTACAGGAATGTCTTCATTAGAAGATAAAATAGCAGCTACAACGGCTAAGTCAATTGCTGGATCATCTACCGAAATTCCTCCGGTTACGTTAAGGAAAACATCTTTGGCGCCAAGCCTGAAACCTGCTCTTTTTTCTAAAACGGCCAAAATCATATTGAGTCTTTTAGCATTATATCCCGTAGTGCTTCGCTGTGGCGTTCCATAAACTGCGGTGCTGACTAATGCTTGGATTTCGAGCATTAAAGGACGCATTCCTTCCAGTGTTGAAGCGATTGCGGTTCCGGATAATTCCTCGTCTTTGTGCGAAATTAAAATTTCGGAAGGATTTGAGACTTCGCGCAAACCATTGCCCAGCATTTCATAAATTCCGATTTCGGCAGTAGAGCCAAAACGGTTTTTAAGCGAACGTAAAATACGATAAACATGGTTTCGGTCGCCTTCAAATTGCAAGACCGTATCCACCATGTGTTCCAGAATCTTTGGCCCTGCAATGGTTCCGTCTTTGGTAATATGGCCAATCAGAATTACCGGAATATTTGTTTCTTTGGCAAATTTGATTAGTTCAGCTGTGGTTTCCCGTATTTGAGAAATACTTCCTGGAGTAGATTCAATATAATCCGTATGAAGTGTTTGAATAGAATCGATAATGACGATTTCGGGTTCGATAGCTTCAATTTGTTTGAAAATATTTTGCGTTTTAGTTTCCGTCAAAATGTAGCAATTGTCTCCGTTTGGCGTGATTCTTTCGGCTCGCATTTTGATTTGTTTCTGGCTTTCCTCGCCCGAAACATATAAAGTTTTGTAGGGTAACTTTAATGATATTTGAAGCAATAGCGTACTTTTTCCAATGCCGGGTTCGCCGCCCAAAAGAATCAAAGAACCAGGAACAATTCCGCCGCCAAGAACACGATTTAATTCGGCATCGGTAGTGTCTAACCTAATTTCCTGAGTGGAGTCGATTTCGTTTATTCGTAAAGGTTTTGGTGCTTTGCTACTCGAAACGGATTCGCTTTTCCAAGCTACTTTCTCTTGTTTTTGAATAATTTCTTCGGCAATTGTATTCCATTCTTTACAGGAATTGCATTGTCCCTGCCATTTGGCATATTGTGCGCCACAATTCTGACAGAAAAAAGTTGTTTTCACTTTTGCCATTATTTTTTTTGTATTAAACTTTGCATATCATCAAATTTTTCCATCATCATATCTTTGGTTAAATCGCCAATTTCTTCTAATTGTGAGGCGGTTTGGTATTTTTTTGCTGCTTTTTTGGCATCGCCTAATTTTTCGAACATTAGACCCAATTCATAATCGGCTAACATTGATTTTGGGTAGTTTTTATTGGCAATCTGAGCCAATTGATCTAATTCGTTGTAGGCTTTGTTTTTTAAAATTACCGCTTCAATTGCTTTGAAATCATTGATTCGGACGGGTATTTTTAAACCCAGATTCTTTGATAAAAGATCGTATTTAGTTACTAAATAATCCACATATCCAGAGGAAAGAACCGCGATTTTTTCAGTATATTCAATAGAAGAAATGGGCTTATATGATTCGAAAATTTGGTATAAGGCATTTGGAATGGAGTGCAAAACCAAGGAATAATGAGAAGCTCCTTTGAAGGAATCGTATTTGTAATTCAATAAAGGGTTGGTTACCAGTTTTATATTCGCGTCTAATTGTTCTATAGGTTCCCGAAGTTTTTTTACATCACCATCTGCTGAGGATTGGTAATAAAAAACAGGTTGTTTTAATTGGTTTAATTTTTCTGGAATTCGCGTTTCCATATCGGTTGCCAATTCCGGACTTAAAGAGATGTACGCGTTAAAAATAGAATATTCTTTATAAAGGAAAAAGTTTATAAACCCAGCCGTAGTGTCGTGTCCCGCAATCATTCGGAAAGGAGCAGCACGGTATTTTTTTTCTATATAGGGAAGTAATTCACCGCCAATAAATTCGAAAAATCGCGCTCCTTTTTCTGCAGGTAAACCATCGGCTTGGTCGGAATAACAGTCGTCTGTTCGTTCGTCATTTTGATTTTGATTGATTCCAACAATGATTGTTTCCGGTAAATCATCCCAATAACCACCATAATTCAAAGCTCCATAAAAAGGGTCGAATAAGTAATCGCCATCGAGTAAAATAAGGATTGGGTATTTTTTGGCTGGATTTTTTTCATAGGAAGCCGGCAAACCAATAGTGATTTCTCTGCTTTCTCCCAATTTGGCAGATGTAAATGATTCTGTTTTTTTTTGTGAAAAAACAGAACTACTCAGCAGGAAAAACAAGAAGGTGAGTTGTTTCATGATTTGGGGCTTTTTTTGAAATTAAAATTAAAATAAAGTAGCCAAGATAACACTTTATTTACTTTTATTAAAAATCAAAAAGGCAAAATCAATTCCTGTCCCCGACAGCAAATAAGGAAAATTATAAATGATGTAAGTAGAATTCCTGTAATTCGGTTGAAAAGTAATTTTTGAAAATTAAGTCAAAGAATTATCGTTCTCATTTGGAAAAATAATCCAAGGTTTGAATGTTTTGGCTTCTTCAAATTCTAAAGTGGCGTAGGAAATAATGATGATGATATCGTCTTTTTGCACTTTTCGGGCTGCCGGACCATTTAAGGTTATGATTCCGGAATCTTTTTCGCCTTTGATGGCATAGGTTTCAAAACGTTCTCCGTTATTGATGTTTACAATGGATACTTTTTCGCCTTCAATGATGTTTGACGCATCTAATAATGTTTCGTCAATAGTAATACTTCCGATGTAATTAAGATCGGCTCCAGTTACTTTTACTCGGTGAATTTTTGATTTTACGACTTGAATTTGCATGCTACAAAAGTAAATTAATTTAGTGAAATGGTATCTATCAAACGAATGTTATTGACAAAAATCGCAATAAAAGCACGGTATTTCTTGTTTTTATTTTTTGTAGAACAAGGGAGCAGCGTTGCTTCATCGGCAATTACAAAATATTCTAAATCGAATAAAGGATTGTTTTCAAAAGACTTTTGAACCCATTCTGTGACCCATTTGGCACTTTTTGTTTTAAATTTTTCTTTGGCAACAGTTAAAGTCTGGAAAATTATGGCTGCTTTTTCTCTTTCTTCTGTCGATAAGCGCTCGTTTCTGGAGCTCATGGCGAGGTTGTTTGCTTCTCTAAAAATAGGGCAACCAATAACGTTTACTTTCAAGTTGGTTTTCGAAACCATTTTTTTTACAATTTGTAATTGTTGAAAATCTTTTTCGCCAAAATAAGCGTTTGTAGGTTCTACAATTTCAAAAAGTCTTTTTACAATCGTACCAACACCATTAAAATGTCCGGGTCTGAATTTGCCTTCCATTTGGTTTTCTAATCCGTCAAAATCAAAGGATTTTGAAACAGTTTCGCCTTCGTAAATATCGTCTACGGTTGGAGCATATAATATGATTTCCGGGTTTAGAGCAGTCATTTTTTCTACATCGGCGTCTAATGTTCTCGGGTATTTTGCCAGGTCTTCGGGGTTGTTGAATTGGGTTGGGTTGACAAAAATACTAACAACGGTAAAGTCATTTTCTAGCAATGATTTTTTCATTAAGGCAAGATGTCCTTGATGCAATGCACCCATCGTAGGGACAAATCCTATGGATGAATTTGTTGTTTTAATAGATTTCAAATACGCTGTCAAAGGTGCTTTTCCGTAGAAAATGTGCATGGTGGTATTATTAAAATTAAATGCAAACTTACTATTTTAGTTAATAACTGCATAAATTTTTGTAATTTTGCGTGGTTTTTATTGCCAATAAATTAAGTAAATTACATTATGAAAGATAAGAGGATATTATATGTATCATCTGAAGTTGTTCCTTATCTCGCTGAAAATGAGGTCTCTTTAATGTCTTACGACGTGCCTAAAATGATAAATGATCAAGGTGGACAGATAAGAATTTTCATGCCCAGATATGGAAATATTAACGAGAGAAGACACCAATTACATGAAGTAATTAGACTTTCAGGGATGAATTTAGTAGTTAATGATCTGGATATGCCATTGATTATTAAAGTAGCTTCCATTCCCAAAGAGCGAATTCAGGTTTATTTTATTGACAACGATGAGTATTTCAAAAGGAAAGCAACATTTGCCGATGAGGAAGGTGTTATGTATCCGGATAATGATGAACGTGCTATTTTCTTTGCCAAAGGAGTAGTAGAAACCGTTAAAAAATTGAATTGGGTTCCGGATATTATTCATGTTCATGGATGGATGGCAGCAATGTTGCCTATTTACATGAAACATTTTTATAAAAATGAAGCCTTGTTTTCTGAAACAAAGATTGTAACCTCAGTTTACAGTCAGTCTTTTGAAGGTACTTTGGATATTGAAATGATTAACAAAGTAAAATTTGATGACATTCCTTACGAAGCCATTACCGATTTAGAGAGTCCAACGTATGAAAATATTATAAAAGCTTCGGTTAAACATTCGGATGCCGTTATTATAGCCTCTGACAACCTTTCGCCAAGTTTAACAAAATTTATAGAATCTTCAGGAAAACCTTTTTTACCTTTCACACCGAAAGATTCGTTCGCAGAAGCGTATACGAATTTCTATAAAAACGAGGTTCTTTAAATTAAACTTTTATTATAAACATGTACAATACTTCTTTTTTCAAGAAAATGCTGGTAGCAGCAAGCTTAGTTTTTTTATACTCTTGTGATAAAGAATATAATGCAATTGGAGACGAATTAATAGGTGATAATCATTTTGATTTGCTTCAATATAGTTCAGATGTGGTGGCTTACAACCAAAAAGTAGGGCCGATTCAATCTAATAATTTGCCGGTTAATGCATTGGGAATCTACAACGATGGTGCTTTTGGAAAAACAACTGCAAATTTTGCCACTCAAATAGTTTTAGCAACACCTAATCCAACAATTGGAGAAGAAGCTGTTATTGATAGTGTTTACTTGACAGTGCCTTATTTTAGTACATTGAAAACAACCAATGCTGACGGTAGTCATGAGTATGAATTAGATTCAATTTATGGCGCTGATAAAGCAAAAATAAAACTGAGTGTTTACGAATCTGGGTATTTCATGAGAGATTTAGACCCGATTGCAGAACTTCAAGAAACTCAAAAATATTTTACAGATCAAAATGCTGATTTTGATAATTTGAAACAAACACTTTTAAATGATAATGCTGATACAAGTCAAAACACCCAATTCTTTTTTGATTCTGAAGAAATTGTAGAAACGACTAAAGATGCGGATAATAAGGTTACAACTACACGATCAGTTCCTGCCATGCGCTTAAAATTGAATGCTGCTTTTTTTGCAAATAAAATTATAAACGCTCCAACAGGTAAATTGGCCACTAATGATGTGTTCAAAGACTATTTCAAAGGATTATATTTTAAAGTTGAAGATGCTGGAAGTGCAGGAAGTATGGCTATGTTGAATTTTAAATTAGGTAAAATCACCATAAAATATAAAGCCAAAACAGCTATAACCACTGATGCTGAAACGGTAAAAGAAGAACAATCAATCGTTCTTAATTTAACCGGAAACACAGTAAGTTTATTGCAACAAAGCAATGCTAATACGGATTATACAACTGCTGTCACAAATCCTGATACTTCACTTGGTGACGAGCGTTTGTATGTAAAAGGCGGTGAAGGTTCGATGTCAATAATAGATCTTTTCAGTACACCAGGACGATTGGAAACAATAAGACAAAACAATTGGTTGATCAATGAAGCGAATCTTGTTTTTCATATTGATACCGATAAAATGGCAAGTGGTTATGAACCGAATCGAATTTATTTATACGATTTAAATAACAATCGCCCGTTAGTCGATTATTATAATGATGCCACAACAAGCTCAGATACCAAAAAAGCAAAGTATGTTTTTGATGGAATTATCAATAAAGAAGTCAAAACTGATGGAACGGGAAGGGGTCTTACGTACAAAATAAGAATTACCAATCAGATAAGAAACCTGATCAAAAATGCCGATTCTACTAATGTTAAGTTAGGTCTTGTGGTTACTGAAGATATAAGCACTACAAATACTACCGTTAGCCAAAAATGGAAAACGCCAATAAATGTTACGAGTGTAATTCCTAGTTTTTATATTCAAACGCCAAGATCGGCTGTTATGAATCCGCTAGGGACAGTATTATACGGAAGCAATCCATCGGTGCCTGCTGACAAAAGGTTAAAACTTGAAATTTATTATACAAAACCTAATTAATCTAAAATTATGTGTGGAATTGTTGGATACATTGGTTATAGAGAAGCTTATCCTATAATTATTAAAGGTCTGAAAAGACTAGAGTATAGAGGATATGATAGTGCTGGTGTCATGTTATATGACGGAGAGAATTTGAAACTTTGTAAGACAAAAGGAAAAGTTTCTGATCTGGAACAAAAAGCGGCTACAGAAATTACTATGAATGGAACCATTGGTATAGGACATACTCGTTGGGCAACTCACGGTGTTCCAAACGATGTAAACTCTCATCCACATCTTTCTAATTCTGGAGATTTAGCAATCATTCATAATGGAATTATTGAAAATTACGCTCCTTTAAAAGAAGAATTAATAAAAAGAGGTTACGTTTTTTATTCTGATACGGATTCTGAGGTTTTGGTAAATCTTATAGAAGAAGTTCAGAAAAAAGAAAATTTAAAACTAGGAAAAGCAGTTCAGGTAGCTTTGAATCAAGTTGTAGGTGCGTATGCAATTGCAGTTTTTGACAAGAAGACGCCTAATGAAATTGTTGCAGCCCGTTTAGGAAGTCCATTAGCTATTGGGGTTGGAGAAGGAGAATATTTTATTGCTTCTGATGCTTCTCCATTTATAGAATACACATCAAATGCGGTCTATTTAGAAGATGGTGAGATGGCAAATATTAGGTTACATAAACCTATGAAAGTCAGAAAAATTAAAGACGATTCTCAGGTTGATCCTTACATTCAGGAACTTCAAATGAATTTGGAGCAAATTGAAAAAGGAGGTTACGATCACTTTATGTTAAAGGAAATCTACGAACAACCTAACGTTATAAAAGATACTTACAGAGGAAGGCTTCATGCTAATGAAGGATTGATTCAAATGGCGGGTGTTGAAGACAACCTGGAGAAATTTCTTAATGCAGACCGAATCATTATTGTAGCCTGCGGAACGTCATGGCATGCAGGTTTAGTGGCAGAATATATTTTTGAAGAGTTTGCCCGTATTCCTGTTGAAGTAGAGTACGCTTCAGAGTTCAGATATAGAAATCCGATTATCAATAGTAAAGATGTAGTTATTGCTATATCACAATCTGGTGAAACTGCCGATACTATGGCAGCAATAAAATTAGCAAAAGAAAATGGCGCTTTTGTGTTTGGAGTTTGTAATGTAGTTGGTTCTTCTATTTCAAGAGAAACTCATGCAGGTGCTTATACGCATGCCGGACCTGAAATAGGTGTTGCTTCGACAAAAGCATTTACTACTCAAATTACTGTTTTGACCATGATTGCTTTGCGTTTGGCAAAAGCCAAAGGCACATTATCTAATTCAGATTTCCATAGGTATTTACAAGAATTAGAGATAATTCCTGAAAAAGTTAAGGAAGCATTAGAAACAAATGACAAAGCAAAAGAAATTGCGGCTACTTTCAAAGATGCACCGAATTGCCTTTATCTGGGTCGTGGTTATAATTTTCCAGTGGCTCTTGAAGGTGCTTTAAAGCTAAAAGAAATCTCTTATATTCATGCAGAAGGATATCCTGCTGCCGAAATGAAGCATGGACCAATCGCATTGATTGATGAACATATGCCGGTAGTGGTAATTGCACCAAAACAAGGACATTATGACAAAATTGTAAGCAACATTCAAGAAATAAAATCCAGAAGTGGAAGAATTATTGCGGTTGTAACCAAAGGTGATACTCAAGTTCGTGAATTGGCGGATTATGTTATTGAAATTCCAGAAACATCAGATGCATTATCTCCGTTGATTACTACAATTCCATTGCAGCTTTTGTCTTATCATATTGCAGTAATGAGAGGTTGTAATGTAGATCAGCCGCGAAATTTAGCAAAATCAGTGACGGTAGAATAATCGTCGATATACTTTATAAAAAGCGTCCGCGAAAGCCGACGCTTTTTTTATTGCGTAAAAGTTTTTTTAAATGCCATTTTTTTGTGATTAATTCAGTTTTTTTTGAAAATTCATATGTATGCATAGTATTTTTCTTCACTTGTAATCCATTTATTGTCAAAAGTTTAAAAACTAAAATATTGATTAGTTAGAAATATTGCAATATGATTGGTAATTATGAAATTTTTTACTTGTTTTTTTGTTAATAGCAAAAAAATATTTGTACTTTGGCGCCATAAACCAACAAAATTTAACCCCAATGAGAGTGTATTTACTTTTTTTGTCATTGTTCTTTTGTAGCATTTCTTTTGCGCAGAATTCAATTTCAGGCTCTGTTACAGACAGAAACAATCAGCCTATTCCTGGAGCTAACATCAAAATTATTGGTGATGCCTATGGTACAATTACCGAGATTGATGGAAAATTTACTCTAAATCCATCAAAAAAATTACCTTATGTAATCGAAATTTCAGCTTTAGGTTTTGGATCAAAAAAGGTAAATGTAACATCAATTTCTCAAAAGATAAATGTAAAATTAGAGGACGAAGAAACGAAATTAAATGAAATTGTAGTTTCGGCTTCAAGAACTCCAGAGCGTGTTTTAGAATCTCCGGTTACGATTGAGAGAATGAGCATCACTGACATAAAAAAGACGGCATCCCCTAGTTTTTATGACGGTCTGGAAAACTTGAAAGAAGTTCAAATGAATACCAGTAGTTTGTCTTTTAAATCTATAAACACTCGTGGCTTTGCTACTGTGGCAAATACCCGTTTCATGCAATTGGTTGACGGAATGGATAATTCATCTCCGTTATTGAATTTTGTATTAGGGAATATGATTGGTATTTCTGAAATTGATGTTCAAAGTGTTGAGTTGTTACCTGGAGCTTCTTCTGCTTTATATGGTGCCAATGCTTTTAATGGTATTTTGTTTATGAATAGCAAGAGTCCATTTACCAGTCAGGGAATTACTGCTTATGCAAAATTTGGACAAACTAGCCAACAAGCTGCGGGTTCAAATGATTTTGTTGATTACGGAATTAGAATTGCATATGCATTTAATAAATATTTTGCTGCAAAAGCTAACTTTACATACATGCGTGGTACAGATTGGCATGCAACTAACTATGATGACAAAACAAATGCAGGAAGAGACAGAAGTCATGTAAATTATGATGGTATAAATGTATATGGTGATGAAGTTACAACAAATATTAAAGGTGTTGGGCAATCATTAGCAACTTTAGGTTTGATTCCGGCGGGTGCAGTAAATTTATTGCCTGATTATAATGTGAGCAGAACGGGTTACAACGAGGTTGAATTGACAGATAACAGAGCGAGTAATACCAAAATAGATTTCTCTCTTCACTTTAAGCCGTTTGCAAATGATTTTGAAATTATTTGGCAAAGTAAATTTGGTTTTGGAAACGCAGTTTACCAAGGAGCAAACAGATATTACCTGAACAACTTTTTTATGCAACAACATAAATTAGAATTAAAAGGGAAAAACTTTTTTGTAAGAGGATATACTACGACTGAGGACGGAGGAGAATCATACGATATGCTTTTTACAGGTATTAATGTAAACAGAAAATGGAAAGATGATAAAACTTGGTTTGGTCAATATGCAGGTGCTTACATTCAGTCAACTTTAGGAGGAATGACTCCTGAAAATGCTCATATTACAGCTAGAAATGTTGCTGATACAGGTAGGTTATTGCCAGGTTCTGCAGGATTTAAAAAAGCGTTTAGTGAAGTAATTGCTGATCCAAGTGTACTTTCGGGATCAAAATTGGTTGATAATTCTAGAATCTATCACTCAGATGCCAATTATAATTTTAAGGATCTTATAAAATTTGCTGAAATTCAAGTGGGTGGATCTTTCAGACTGTATGAATTGAATTCTTATGGCAGAATTTATACTGATGCTAACGGACCTATTAATTATAATGAGTACGGTGCATATACACAATTGACTAAAAAATTATTAGATGACCGTTTGAAATTTACAGGATCTCTTCGTTATGATAAATCAAAAAATTTCGATGGTAATTTTTCTCCAAGAGTATCTTTAGTATATTCTGCGGGTGAATCTAAAAAACATAATTTCAGAACTTCTTTCCAAACAGGTTTTAGAAATCCATCTACACAAGATCAATATATTGGTTTTAA
Organism: Flavobacterium lacustre; assembly: GCF_027474525.2. NCBI lineage: Bacteria > Pseudomonadati > Bacteroidota > Flavobacteriia > Flavobacteriales > Flavobacteriaceae > Flavobacterium > Flavobacterium lacustre. Next base: position 935,924 of record NZ_CP114882.2, on the reverse strand, counting down.
TGTAGGAAGTGCCATATTGCTTGGTTCAGCTCCGGATAACTTGACAAGATACAGTGAAACATTACCTGTTTCTACATTAGTTGGACAGGCTTTTGCAGGAGGAACTTCAGTTGTTATGACTGGATTGAATGCTTACAATAATTCGTATACTGCATCTTCAGTAGGAGCGCTTAGTGCTACAGGAAATCCAGCTTTATTAAGAAAAACAAGTGTAAAATATGTTAAACCGGAACAAGTAAAAGCATTTGAGTTAGGATACCGTTCTTTTATTGAAGATATATCAATTGATGTAAACGGATATTATAATATATATAATGACTTTATTGGGAATCTAAATGTTATTGCTCCTTTTTACGGAACTGCTCAAGATGCACCTAATCCTCTTGGAGGACCAACGGATGCAGGAGCACAATCTTTACATGCAATTCAAAACGGGAACTATAGAGTATATCAATTGTACACTAATACAGATGTTGAAATCAAATCACTTGGTTTTGGTCTTGGTCTTTCTAAAAAAGTATACAGAGATTTTGAAGTTGGTGTTAATTATAATTATGCTGAATTTAAGTTTGATCAGGCAAAAGATCCAAGTTTTGAAGCTGGATTTAATACACCTAAACATAGAGTAAAAGCATCATTTGGAAACGAAAGATTATTTAAAAATTTCGGATTCAATGTTAGCGGAAGATGGAACAGCGAATATTTATGGCAATCTACAATGGTAGATGGTATGATTGATTCGGCTACTGTAGTTGATGCTCAAATCAATTATAATATTCCAAAACTAAAATCAACCTTAAAACTGGGAGCTTCAAATCTTGGAGGTAAAGAATACACTCAAGTATTGGGAGCAGGATTAATCGGGCAACAATATTTTGCTTCTTGGACAATCAATCCATAATTAAAGTGATATAAATAAAACAAATGTGTTTGCTTTTTTTTCCTTTTTAGAGAGGACAAAAAGAGAAATAATTTTTAAAATATACTATTATGATAAAAAATTTCAAATGGCTTTTATTGGTTTCCCTAACCTTTATAGCTTGTAATAATGATGATGACAATACAGTTGTAGAAGAACCAGTTTCTCCTGGTTCGGCAAATTTCACTAAATATGTTGCCTTGGGAGATTCGTTTGCTGCCGGATATAGTGATGGAGCTCTTTTCAAAAAAGGACAGGAAGGTTCTTATGTAAACTTACTTTCACAACAGTTTGCAGAAGCTGGAGGAGGGGAATTTAAAACACCTTTTACGTCTGATAATGTTGGAGGATTGCTTTTGGGTGGAACCCAAATTGCAACTGCTCGTCTTTATTTTAATGGATCAGGACCGGTTACGGTTAGCGGAACACCAACTACAGAGGTGTCAACAGTTTTATCTGGACCATTTAATAATTTAGGAGTTCCCGGAGCTAAAAGTTATCATTTGGTAGCTCCTGGATATGGAAACGTTGCGGGAGTAGCATCGGGTGCTGCAAATCCTTATTTTGCTCGATTTGCTACGGCATCTGGAACCACGGTTTTGGCCGATGCTTTGGCTCAGTCTCCAACTTTTTTCTCTTTATGGATTGGTGGAAATGACGTTTTAGGGTATGCAACTTCAGGAGGAAGTGGCGTGAACCAAACCGGAAATTTAGACCCTAGTACTTATACATCTAATGATATTACAGATCCTAATGTTTTTGCAAGTGTTTATTCAGGGATAGTGACCAATTTAACCGCAAATGGAGCTAAAGGGGTCGTTGCAAATTTACCTTATGTAAGTACATTGCCTTATTTTACAACAGTACCTTACAATCCGGTTCCGCTTTCGGCTGGTGTAGCTGCACAATTGAATGCAGGATATGCTGCTTACAATGGCGGGTTGTTGTATGCTGCTGCCAATGGATTGATATCTTCAGAAGAAGCGACAAAAAGAACCATTAATTTTGTTGCAGGAAGCAATGCAGTGGTAATTGCAGATAGTTATTTGACTAATTTATCAGGATACGGAATTCCATCATACAGACATGCTACCTCCGAAGATTTGATGGTTTTGCCTTCAATGAGTTTTATTGGAACAGCCATTGGTGGAGATCCTACAAAAGTTAATGGAGTTTCAGTGCCGTTAGCGGATAAATGGGTTTTGTCTAAAGATGAAATTGCCGAAGTAAAAATAGCTACAGACGCATATAATGTTACTATAAAAGCTGTTGCTGATGCAAAAGGATTGGCTTTTGTGGATACCAAAGCAATAATGGCTCAACTGTCAACTACAGGAGTAGTAAGTAATAGCTTTACTTTAAAATCTACTTACGTTACCGGTGGTGCATTCTCACTTGATGGAGTACATCCTAGTCCAAGAGGATATGCATTAATCGCAAATGCTTTTACTGCGGCGATAAATGAAAAATATACCTCTACATTGAAGAAAGTTGATTTAGGATTATATCAAATATTATATCCGGCTATTTTACCATAAAAATTACCATATTACAGTATTAAACCACCCGTTTTTATACGTGGTGGTTTTTTTATTTTGGGATAAATAGTAGTTATTTGTAAGTTGTGTATCCTTTATATGCAGAACAATGAAATTATCCTGAATTTTTTATAAAAAAAATTATTGATTTTATATTTTAAAAATTATCTTTGCACTCTGAAAAAAGCATTTAATCGATACGTTTCGCTTGGTTGCATTTCATAAACCTAAATAGCTATTTAATAAATACATAAGTAATGTCTAAAGTAATAGGAAAAGTTGCCCAAATCATTGGCCCAGTAGTTGACGTTGTTTTCAACGGTAAAGATGTTGAACTTCCAAAAATTTATGATTCGTTAGAAATCACAAGAAAAGATGGAACTTTATTAGTTCTAGAAGTACAATCTCACATTGGTGAAAATACCGTTCGTACCATTTCGATGGACTCAACAGATGGTTTGAGTAGAGGTTATGAAGTAGTTGGAACGGGAAATCCAATCCAAATGCCAATCGGTGCTGATGTTTACGGACGTTTGTTCAACGTAATCGGAGATGCCATTGACGGTTTAGGAAATTTACCTAAAACAGGTGAAAACGGAATGTCAATTCACAGATCGGCTCCTAAATTCGAAGATTTATCAACTTCATCTGAAGTTTTATTCACAGGTATTAAAGTAATCGATTTGATTGAGCCTTACGCAAAAGGAGGAAAAATTGGATTGTTTGGTGGTGCCGGTGTTGGTAAAACAGTATTGATTCAAGAGTTGATTAACAACATTGCAAAAGGTCACGGTGGACTTTCAGTATTCGCAGGAGTAGGAGAAAGAACACGTGAAGGAAATGACTTACTTCGTGAGATGTTAGAGTCAGGAATTATAAAATACGGTGAGGAATTCATGCACTCTATGGAAAATGGAGGATGGGATTTGTCTAAAGTAGATATGCCAGGAATGAGAGAGTCTAAAGCGACTTTCGTTTTTGGTCAAATGAATGAGCCTCCAGGAGCTCGTGCTCGTGTAGCACTTTCTGGATTATCAATTGCAGAATATTTCCGTGATGGAGCAGGTTCTGATCAAGGTAAAGATGTATTGTTCTTCGTGGATAACATCTTCCGTTTTACACAAGCAGGTTCTGAGGTATCGGCACTTTTAGGTCGTATGCCATCTGCGGTAGGTTACCAACCAACATTGGCAACTGAGATGGGAGCGATGCAAGAGCGTATTACTTCTACAAACAAAGGTTCTATTACATCTGTACAAGCGGTTTACGTTCCTGCGGATGATTTAACTGACCCAGCTCCGGCTACTACATTTGCTCACTTAGATGCTACAACAGTATTGTCTCGTAAAATTGCTGAGTTAGGTATTTATCCAGCGGTTGACCCGTTAGATTCTACTTCAAGAATCCTTACTCCTCAAATCTTAGGTGATGAGCACTATGACTGTGCACAAAGAGTAAAAGAAATTCTACAAAAATACAAACAATTACAAGATATCATCGCGATTCTTGGTATGGAGGAGTTATCAGAAGATGATAAATTAGCTGTATCCAGAGCACGTCGTGTTCAACGTTTCTTATCTCAACCTTTCCACGTAGCTGAGCAGTTTACAGGATTGAAAGGAGTTTTAGTTGACATTAAAGATACTATCAAAGGATTTAACATGATCATTGATGGTGAATTGGATCACTTGCCAGAAGCAGCTTTCAACCTTAAAGGAACTATTGAAGACGCTATCGAAGCTGGAGAAAAAATGTTGGCAGAAGCCTAAAAATTATAAGTTATGCGTTATGCGTTTTCATAAATTTTGAAAACGCATACGTATAATTCAAAACTCATAACTATGTTATTAGAAATAGTATCACCAGAAGCAAAATTATTTTCAGGAGAAATAACTTCATTATCACTTCCGGGTGTTGATGGAGAGTTTCAGATTTTAAATAATCACGCACCAATTGTTTCATTGCTAAAAAAAGGAACTGTAAAAATTGCAGCACCTAGTTTTAATATCTCAAAAGAAACAGTGGAGAAGTTCACGAAAGTAAATGATCAACTTTATACATTAAGTGTTGATTCAGGAACAATCGAAATGAAAGACAATAAAATAATTCTTTTAGCTGACTAAAAGAGTTTCTAATACTTCAAAAAAACGCCTTACAAGTACTTGTAAGGCGTTTTTTTATTATTGGTTATCCCAAAAGTCATTAGTGAGCTCTAATTGGAATTATGATGCTGATTATTTGCAGCGCAATTAAAAAGACCTAATAGCGTGCTATAAAGGGTAGAGATGGTATTATTCTCAATAGTCCCTAATTGTTGTCTTATACATATAAATAGTTGTTTTATACCCCACTTAGGGAGGTGTTATACATATACGTTGTTGTCTTATACAAATAGATTGTTGTTTTATACCACACCTAGTGAGGTGTTATACATATAAGTTGTTGTCTTATACAAATAGATTGTTGTTTTACACCCCGCTTAGGTAGGTGTTATACATATAAGTTGTTGTCTTATACATATAAATCGTTGTTTTATACAAAAAAACAAGTAGTATACTCAAAGTGAAGAGTATACTACTTGTTGCTTTTTTTGGAAATTGAAAAATAAATGGCTCAAATAGGCTATTCGATTTGTTTTTCCTGTTGTGCCATATAGTATTCTTTGTTATATTTTCCGGCAATGATGAGTGCTCCCGCAATCAATACCAGATTTTTGATGATGTATTGACCCACTAATGTAGGGCAAAAAGGGAAGCCATCGAAGCAAACTGTTTTTAAAATAAAAACCGGAAAAAACGTAGCTGCCATATGCAATAGCAATAGCATAATGGTAACAGGAATAAATCGTTTTATGAGTAAACCCAATCCTATCACTATTTCGCATCCTCCCAAAATGGGAATAAACAGCTCCGGATTAAACCAAAATACCGTTTCTTCAACCAGCTCACCAGCGGGACTCATCCCGAATATTTTAAGAGCGCCAAACCAGATGTAAACAATAGCCAATGCTATTCGCATGCTGTTGATGCTGTGTTTTTCTATTTTTTCACTGAATTTAAAATACAAAGTGTTGAAGGTTGTTGTCATGGTATTTAGATTTTCGGTTATGGTTTTTCGGTTTTTGATGCGGTATGCTGTAAAATAATTTTTTGATAAAAAACCCAACAGGCTTTTTAATTCCTGTTAGGTTATAATTGATAATTAATTCAATATTTTAAAACAAACCACTGAAATAAATTATTTTGATGAACTATCAATTTAAATAGATGTATTTATTCGGCACCGTCAGTAGTGGCTCTTGCTATGGCAAATGTGCCTACTTTTTGGCCTAATTCCAGTCCTTTTTCGCAGTCACTTCTATAATGAATGGCACCAAACATACGAGAGTCTGAAGCTTCTTTTGCCATAGCATCAAAACTTTGTGCTTTTGAAGGCAAAATATGTGATAATACAGTGGCAGCGGCACCGCTAAATGTAGAATGTCCAGAAACATAAGCCGGAAAATTAGGAACTCCGGTTGTTGTTTTTATAGAAGCATCCATTTGGCTTGGTCTTGGATTAAAGTAAAAATACTTCGCATCCCAGCAACTAATAGCAGCATCCATCATGGTAATATTTAATAAAGCCATGTTTCTTGCCCATCGTACTTCGCTGTAATTTTCTGCAACAAATGCTTCGGTAGCAATAGCGTTCCAGTGTCCTGGCGGGGTATAAGTTCCTACTCCGTCTGCCCAAAAAGTTACAATTTGCATGTTTTTCTTAGAGTTGTTTTGGCTGTAGGCTTTGATTTCGGCAAGCTCTTTTGCAAATTCCGGTGACTTCGTAGAGGGTGGTGCGACAGGGCGACTGGCAACAACCATTTCCGGTGACATTAAGAATGATTTTACTTTACCAAATAATGGTAACATTGGAGGTCTTTTTGGAGAGTCTAACGAGATCCAAGGGGTTTCTCCTTTGGCAATAGTTTGTGCTTCTAATTGCGCCCAAATTTCAGGAGTTCCTATAGCTGCTCCTGCTCCGTCACCGGCTGCACGCGCAATAAATTTGGCTGCGATTTTTCGACCTAATGTAATTCCGGCATCCACATCACTGCGAACATTGGCACCGCTTATGATTCTGTATAGTTTTTCTTCGTCGGCTTTTTCGTTGATATACGCAATTTCGGTAGGGAATAACAATTTTAATAATTCGACTGTAACTCCGGCCAAAACTCCGTCTTCAGATGGGTAAGATGGCAAGGTGCTTTTTGGAATTAAAACTTGTAAATCAGCATCTACGGTAAAAGGCGCTGCTCTATTGTATAGTTTTTTGTAATGCCAAGCAGCAATCAAAGCATCATATTGTGCGGCGCTCACATAGGCGTAAGCACGGGCAGCATAAGGAGGATTTGAAAACGGGAATTGCGGATTGGCGAACGGATTTGCCCCTGATGGTGCCGGGTAAGTCCCATCCTCATTTTGGTACGGCGGACGGTTGTGTCTCGCTACTAATGTTCGCATAATTTCATTCCAGCGAAGCACACCACCGGCGCTCCAGTATTTGATGATGCTTTTTTGCTCATCGGTCAAGGAGGCTTGGTAGCTTTTTATTTCGTTAATTTCTCTGGTAAATGCCGGAGTATTTGTGGCAATGGGTGCATCCAAAGTGAACTCGTCGGGAGTTGTTAATAAAAAAGGTTTCCAAGTTCCGGCCAATTCATCCGGATTGGTTGGGTTTAAGGCTGTAAAATCTTCATTTCTCTCGGTTATATCGTCACTACAAGAAAAAGTGAAGGCGAGAAACAAAATCGTAAGACTGGTTAAGGTTGTTTTTGCTATTCTATTTTTCATCTTGAACTTCTTTTTTAAAATTAATCACATAAAATACACCTCCATAATAGGTGTCAGATTTCCCTACGTTTTTTCCTTCGGCCACATAATTAAAACCACCAACAAGGGAAAGTTGTGGCATTTTTTTGAATGTGTATTTTGAGTTAACACCATATCTTAATGCATTCATCGTATTGCTTGGAAAAGGCATATTGTTTTTGGTGATGTCAAATCCTCCGGATTGTGTAACCCAATTGTCAAGAACAAGCTCAGCAATTAATCGGTTAGAACGGTATCCTGCTCGGAAATTGACCGAAATAGCATCAGGCATATCGACTTCGTTGGTATAATGAACTTCGTCATTCGTTAAATACGAATTTCTGTCGATGGTGCTGTTGCCTCTTTTTACATAGGCTCCAGAAAGGGTGGTGAAAAAATTCCCTCTTTGATAATCCCCCATCAATCGTAAAGAGGCAGTTTTACTTTGCATACCAATACTTAAAGGAAGATAATCCGCCGGATAATTTGATAATGGTGCTGAAACATTGGCTAAGGCGTAAACAGAATAAGTCGATTTGCCAATTGTTTTTTCTATCGGCATGTATTTTAGCGTAAGCGTAAGATCTTGAATTCCTTTTTGACCTTTCATTGTTCCCGCAGATGCATTTGTTTCTACATACGGCAGACTGAAAAGAACGTTTAATTTATCGGAAATACCGTAATTACCCATAATTCCAATAGATTTTGTAGTAACTGTTCCTAAATTTAAATTTTCTCTTTGAAAATCACCTTCCCAATATTCGTCCCAGCCACTGTATTGATAAACGGCTCCAAAGCAAAAATTGTTTTTGCTCATCATAATGGCGTCAATGTCGGTTTGTGCTTGTATAAACAGGGGTAATATCAGCAGAAAACCCATATAAAATTTTTTCATTAAAAATGGTTTTGGTTTAAAATTGTAATTTAATTGTTGAAATGAATCATTTTATAAAAGAACATTTATTTAAAATCGGGTTGAAATACCTACGTTAATGGTGTAATCTGCAAATGCTGCATCCCCCTGAACATGAACTCCTCTGGTAATTGAATTTTCTTTATCGGTAACACTTTGGGTACGGTTGCGTACCACAGCAAAAGGGACTGATGCAAAAAGAGTAACTTTTTTATATTCGTAATTTACAGATGGTTCTACAGACCAGATATATCCCGGACGACGGAAATCGCCACTGCCACCTACAAGATCATGAACAGGAATTCCTTCTAAACGTGCGCCTGCAGCTACTGATAACCCTTTTATATAATGGGAAGAATAATTGAATCCTGCTCTAAGCATGTATTGATCCGGAACACTCATAATAGCTTCATTAGCTAAATTTGGAGATATTGTTTCTCTGTAAGTTCTGGTTCCGTTTTGTTCACGAGGATTCATTAGATAGTAAAAATTACCATAAACTCCTAAGTTGTCCATAAGGTTGTAAAACCCGTTCAATTCAACAGTAAACCCAGTTCCACCGTCTCCTAATTGTATAGATTGATCTACTGTGCGTAATTCTTTTGCTCCGTTTGGACCTACGTTATACCAATAATCTTTGTAGTTGTAATCACCCGTAGCGAGTTTAATCCCTAATCCTAATTGTACATTTCCTTTTGTGTTTTTTACCGGATCTAATAGCCATCTGTAAGCGGCAAATCGAATGTCGCCTAAGCCAAAAGAACTTGTTGAATGTCTTTCTTTTTTAACATAAGCACCATTTACTAATCCGTGTTCGTACAACGAAGAGCGAACATTGTTTGATACTGGAATGTCAATCATAACGGACCAACGATTGTTTAGTATTCTTGTTAATGAAAGATTGAATACAGAGGTGTAGTTGATTACTTCTGTTTTTTGTACCAATCGGTCTTTGTTTTCCTCAGTTCCCGAAAAGTGTCTGAACGATCTGAAATAGCGTCCGCTACTGGCAAATTGCCATCCCGATGCGTTAGTGCTGTCTGCATGAATGGCCATGCAACTTGTAGCATTACCTTTGATGGCAACACAGCCTTGGGCATTGATTTTTTCTGTAAAAAGAGTGGTTACAATACAGATTATGCAAGTAAAAGCAGTAGTTAAGAAGGATAATTTTTTCATGGTTTGGTTTAGTTTTAATTGTTTTAAATAGTTAATATAGTCGCTTCTTGGGGGGAGTAAATTAATAGTTGAATCAGTCCATGTCTTGGGCATGGGCTAATTTGAATGGGGGATTCTTTTTTGGAATATCCAAAAAGGAAAACGAAAAAAGTTACTAATTAGAATGTGGTAAACTAGAGTTGAAATTCCTTGAAGGGTCAAGTTATTTCGTTCTATTACGAAGAAAAACAGGTTAAATCGATTGATTTTTGGTTCCTCAAAAGAATTTAAAAACGCCTTTATTTTAAGACTAACGAATTAAAATAAAGTATAAATCTAAGCCCAATAGCCAGTTTTACACGCTCGTTTTGTCGAATGACAATGGAATCAAGTTTTTTGGTAATAGAAAATAATTAAACTAAATCGGGCGGAGAATACGGTAAAGTATAGTATCCTGCAAGAATTGCCTCTTTTGTAGCAATATTGTGCGCAATAGTCTGCACTGATTTTTTTGGAGAAAAACAAACATCAGTAGCTTCATGGGCTACATAATCTTTTAGAAAAGATTTTAATAATTTTTTTACAGGAGTATCTTTAGAATCTCCATTATTGAATAATTGATTGTCTACAATGCTATTCAAATTTTTGCCCACTTCATCTTGATGGGAATTGGGAAGATAATACAAACTCAAAATATTGTTTTGAATCCTTTTCTTAAAAATATGGTACGTTTTGTTGTTTATAGTTACGTTTTCGTTTACATATTCAAAATCAGTATCTTCTATAAAAGAATATAAAGTAGCATTCAGGTGAATTACTTTATAAGCTGCACTTTCATTTTTTTCCATAGAAGCTACCCAAGCTTGCTCTTCTTGTTGAGCAAACATCAGGTAATATCCAAGTACATTGTAGAACAATGTGACTACTAGAAATAATGATGCAATTCTTTTCATGGGGTCGAAAATAGAAAAACAAAAGGACACGGTGCGTTTTTTTATAATTTATTTAAGATTTTTTTAACATAATTTATTTTGGTCTTAAAATCGAAAAGCTTTTCGGAACTTTTATGTTAATTTAAATAGGATTATTTAGTGTAGCTTTTTGTCTTTTATCATTTATTTAAAAAAGAATTAAATGCAGTGTAAAGAATACAAAAACAGAAATAGAACGCCAACTCGAATCAACAAATAAATTGGTAAATAGAGAAACCAAAAAAGATGCTTATTTTTGTAGCGTATGAAAAATTTACCTCAAAACCTTTCTGAAAAACTTGAGATTCGAAAACAAAATAATGCGTTGAGGCAACTGCCGAACACAACATCTTTGACTGATTTTGCTTCGAATGATTATTTGGGATGGTCCCAATCGGAACTTATTTTTGATGAAACGCATCAATTGTTATTAGACAGAAACATAAAAAATAACGGCGCAACCGGTTCTCGATTGCTTTCCGGAAACCATCAATTGTATATAGAAACAGAGGATTTTATTGCTCGATTTCATCAATCGGAATCGGCTTTAATTTTCAATTCGGGTTATGATGCCAATGTTGGTTTTTTTAGTTCTGTTCCGCAACGCGGGGATTTAATTTTGTATGATGAGTTGTGTCATGCTTCCATCAGGGACGGAATTCAACTATCGAAAGCAAAAGCGTATAAGTTCAATCACAATGATTTTGAAGATTTAGAACAATTAATTCAGCGCAATCCAAACACCACTATTTATATCGTTACTGAAACTGTTTTTTCTATGGATGGCGATTGTCCAAATCTAGAAGAATTGGTTTCGGTTTCAAACAAGTACAATTGTTATCTTGTTGTTGATGAGGCGCATGCGTTGGGTGTTTTTGGAGAACGAGGCGAAGGATTGGTTCAAATGTTGGGTTTACAAGACGAGATTTTTGCCCGAATTATGACTTTTGGAAAAGGATTGGGATGTCACGGCGCTGCGATTATAGGTTCGCTGGAGTTAAAAAGTTATTTAGTCAATTTTGCCCGAAGTTTTATTTACACTACGGGGCTTTCACCCCATTCGGTTGCTGCGATTTTGGTAGGATACCAACATTTAGAAAAGGATTTGATTCCAATTTTAAAACTAAGAGAAAACATTGTTTTCTTCAATCAGCATAAAAATATGTTGAGTTTAAAACCACTTTTTGTTCGAAGCAAGTCGGCTATTCAATCTGCGATTATTCCCGGAAACGAAAAGGTAAAATCTATTGCCAATCAATTACACCTAAAAGGGTTTGATGTAAAAGCTATTCTTTCGCCCACCGTTCCCGAAGGACAGGAGCGATTGCGGTTTTGTATTCACAGCTATAATTCAACGGAAGAAATCTCCGAAGTGTTGACTTTGTTGAGTACTTTTGCATTTTAGTAAAATGGAAGAACCAATTTTTAAAATAATAGCTACATATCAATATTCATCAGAAGCAATAATTTTTAAAGGGAAATTAGAGTCAGAAGGGATTGAAGTTTTTATACGGGATAAAATTACTGTTGATACAAATCCACTGTATAGTAATGCTGTTGGTGGCGTAAAACTTTTTGTGAAAAGCGAAGATTTTTTTGAAGCAAACAGGATTCTTTCTGAGGTTAGTAATTATTCATTGGATGAAAATAGCCAATTGATTTGCTGTCCAAAATGTGGTGAAAAACAGATTAATATGATTACGTCTTTAACAGATTTTAAATCATTTTTATCATTCTTTTTTTCGATACTTTTTATTCTATTGCCTTTTTATTCAAAGCATAAATACAAATGCAACAAGTGTAAATTTGAATTTAATTAAATGAAACTATTTATAACAGGAATTGGAACTGATGTTGGTAAAACCATCGTGTCAGCTATTGTAACAGAAGCTTTACAGGCAGATTATTGGAAACCCATTCAAGCGGGCGACTTAGAAAATTCTGATAGTCATAAAATCAAATCATTTTTGTCTAATAAAAAGACAGTAATTCATCCCAATAGTTATGCGTTGAATACTCCGGCGAGTCCGCATCTCGCTGCTGAAATTGACGGGATTACGATTGATTTAAATCAAATCATCGAACCAGAAACAGCAAGTCACTTGGTTGTTGAAGGAGCAGGAGGCGTTTTTGTTCCTTTAAATTCAAAGGATTGCGTAATAGATTTGGTTCAGCCGGATTATAAGGTAATTGTAGTTTCCCGACATTATTTAGGAAGTATCAATCACACTTTATTGACTATTGAAGCTTTGCAAAACAGAAAAATTACAATCGCCGGAATCATTTTTTCGGGTGACGAAAATAAAGCTACAGAGGAAATAATACAGACTAAGTCAGGTTTAAAATGTATTGGAAGAATCGAACAAGAACCGTATTTTGATCAAAATGTAATCAAAGAATACGCAGATCGATTTAGAGAAAATCTATTGAGTTTATAAAATTAAGAATCAAGAGGAAAGAATCAAGACTTGTTTTTGTGTTTTTTTCACTTCTTGTATTTGCTTCTTTTATCTTTGCAAAATGAATTTAACAGAAAGAGACCGCCAACACCTTTGGCATCCGTATACCCAGCACAAAACAGCAGCGTTGCCAATTGCTATTAAAAAAGGAAAAGGCGCCTTGCTTTGGGATGAAAACGACAAGGAATATGTTGATGCCATCGCCTCTTGGTGGGTCAATCCTTTTGGACATTCAAATACTTTTATTGCCGATGCCATTTACAAGCAACTCACGACATTAGAGCATGTTCTTTTTGGGGGATTTACACACGAACCTGCGATAATTTTAGCCGAAAAACTGGTTGAAATTCTGCCAAAAAACCAACAAAAAATATTCTTTTCCGATAATGGTTCTACGGCTGTTGAAGTCGCAATTAAAGTCGCTTTGCAGTATTTTTTTAATAAAGGAGAAAAGAAAACAACAATAATTGCTTTTGAAAACGCTTTTCACGGCGACACTTTTGCAGCAATGGCAGCGAGCGGCATTTCGTTCTACACACAAGCTTTTCAAGGAATGTTTATTGATGTGGTTCGGATTCCGGTTCCGGTAAAAGGCAACGAAGAGAGTAGTTATTCTGCTTTGCGCGAAGTCGTTAAAAACAATACTTGCGCCGGTTTTATTTTTGAACCTTTGGTACAAGGAGCGGCAGGAATGGTGATGTATGAACCGGAAACGCTGGATAAATTGATGCAAATTTGTCAAGAGAATAATGTTCTAACCATTGCCGATGAAGTGATGACAGGCTTTGGAAAAACGGGAAAAACGTTTGCAACGGATTATTTGGTTAAAAAACCGGATATGATGTGTTTGTCGAAAGCGCTAACCGGAGGTACAATTCCTATGGCGATTACGACTTTTTCCTCAGTAATTTTTGAGGCTTTTTATGATGATGATATTAATAAAGCGTTGTTTCATGGTCACACTTTTACGGCAAATCCAACGGGTTGCGCGGCAGCTTTGGCCAGTTTAGAATTGCTGCAAACCAATGAAATGCAAGCGAATATTATCAGAGTAAATAAAAGTCATTTGGATTTTCAAGAACGTATAAAAAACCATCCAAAAGTAACTGTAACTCGTGTTTTGGGAGTCATTTTTGCTTTAGAAATAAAAACCGAAACTGCTGCGAGTTATTATGGTGGTTTACGCAACAAACTCTATAATTTCTTCATCGAAAATGGCGTTATTTTACGTCCTGTTGGTAATATTGTTTACATTTTACCTCCTTATATTATCAGCGATGAACAATTAGAAAAAGTATATCAAGTAGTCGAAAACGCGCTCGAAATAGTATAGATTTATAACAATATGTCCTGATTTTCGAGTATAATTTTTGGAAACCCTTATGAACTTTGCGGGAAACTTTTGCGACCTTTGCGATTAAAAAACATTCATTTTGTCTAAAATAATTTCCATAACTGCCATAGCTTCTGTTTCGCCTTTAGGTGCTACTTCACAAACAATCTGGGAAAATTATTGCAATGAAAAACATTGTTTTACTACCCATTTTTTAGACCATAAAGAAACAGCTGTAGCTAAGCTTGATTCTGTTTCGGAAGAAGTAGTTAGTGCGTTGCAACATTCGGATATTAAATATAAATCACTGGATAAATCGGTTTTGTATGCGATGGCCGCTTCCCGAACGGCGATACAAAATGCAGGTTGGACGTCAAAAGACGTTTTTGGAATCAACATTGGTTCTTCTCGGGGCGCTACAGATTTATTCGAAAAACACCATCAAGATTATTTAGTCAATGGGAAAGCACAAACTTTGGCATCTCCAACGACCACTTTGGGGAATATTTCTTCTTGGGTGGCGCATGATTTACAAAGTTCCGGTCCTGAAATTTCACATTCTATTACGTGCTCTACTGCTTTACACGCAGTTCTCAATGGGGTCGCCTGGCTTCGGGCGGGAATGGCCGATAAGTTTTTAGTAGGTGGAAGTGAAGCACCGTTGACTGATTTTACAATTGCCCAAATGCGTGCCTTGAAAATTTATTCGAATAGTACTGAAGAATGGCCTAATCGCGCTTTTGATTTAGATAAAAAACAAAACACAATGATTCTTGGTGAAGGTGCCGGAGTTTGTTGTCTCGAAGTTGGTGTGAACGAAAATGCTTTAGCTTATATCGAAGGAGTTGGGTATGCAACGGAGCTTTTGGAACATAATATTTCTATTTCGGCAGAAGCAGTTTGTTTTCAGAAATCGATGAAAATGGCGTTGCAGAACACCGATATTGCAGCAGTTGATGTGATTGTTATGCATGCTCCCGGAACGATAAAAGGAGATCTGACGGAATATCGGGCGATTGAGAAAATCTTTGGCGAAAGTCTGCCATTACTGACTACTAATAAATGGAAAATTGGTCACACTTTTGGCGCATCAGGCATTTTGAGCATGGAATTGGCCATTTTGATGATGCAACACAATAGGTTTATCGGCGTTCCTTTTGCGAAAGCACAAACCCAGACTAAACCCATAAAAAAAGTACTGATTAATGCGGTAGGTTTTGGCGGAAACGCGGTTAGCATACTTTTGAGTTTGTAGCAACCATTAGTCGGTTTCTTCTGTATTATCCTGTTCTAATTCTTTCATTTTGTCGTAAATGAGGTTGCTTTCAAAGCCTTTTCGCAGTAAGTAATCACAAAACTTCTTTCTTTTTTTCTGACTATTTTTTTCTTGGATAGCATCCCAATGTCTTTGTGATAGCGTATCGAACGTTGCGGCGTATTCATCGGGAGTAATTTCTTTGAGCGCTGCGTTGATATTGAAAGTAGAGATGTGCCGAAATTTCAATTCGTTTACAATTCGGATTTTTCCCCAAAATTTGATGCGGTGCTTTCCTCTGGCGAAACTACAAGCAAAACGGGTCTCGTTCAAAAAATTATGGTTGATGAGATGTACGACTATTTCATCGATTTCGTTTGCTGTCATTTTTAGCGTTCG
Organism: Flavobacterium lacustre; assembly: GCF_027474525.2. Lineage (NCBI taxonomy): Bacteria > Pseudomonadati > Bacteroidota > Flavobacteriia > Flavobacteriales > Flavobacteriaceae > Flavobacterium > Flavobacterium lacustre. The sequence continues at coordinate 920,132 of NZ_CP114882.2, read as the reverse complement.
CAGTTTAGCGACTACTTCGTCGTGACACCGTTCTTGATAGGCGCAATAGTATTCCAGTTTTTTTTTTATTTCTTCTAAAATCATAAGGCAAGGTAGTATAGCGCGGGCAATTTTCAAAATAAATTTCTATACTGAGCGTTTTGCATGTCAGTATGTTGTGATTTTTAGTTTTTTTGTTGTAAAACCAGGGGTTAAAAGCCTTAATATACCTGATTTGGATCAATAATATGTCGGTAGAAGTGTCTAATATCGATAAAAAGTGTCCGTATATCGAAAAAATGTATCATTGTGTTTTTGGTTTAAAAAAAAGTATTACTTTTGGCATTGTTGTTAAGGCAATTTATTTATCAACAAGTTATTAACCATTGTAAGAATCAGAATTATCCGGCTATAATACACCCCCTACGTATAGCTTTTACAGGTTAAAAACAGTATAGCAATCAAGTTAAAAAATCACTTGAGCTACAAAAAATATCGATTTTGAAGAGAGATTACCCCCGTCTCCAATCTTTAAAATGGAAAAATTAAATTTTTATGATGAAATCCTACTTGAATTCAGAAAAAATGAATCGTTTTTTAAATTTTACAGTGCTTGCATCAGCCCAATTGCGAGTTGCGATGGTTTTGATTGTTTTTTTGTTTGCATCTAATACAGTCGTAACAGCACAAATAGCCCAAAGAGGATATGCAACCAATACTTCTACTAACTCTTCTTTGACAATTGATAAGCCAGCAGGTCTTGTTGAAGGTGATATTATGTTTGCTAATATTGTGCAAAGCGATAATGACAATAGTACACTCGCTAATGCAACTTTAACAGGTTGGACATTAGTTGCTGGTGAAGAATTTGGCAACGTTGGCAACGATAGTTGGTGGGGAACTATACTTTATAAAGTGGCAACTGCTACTGATGTTGCTGCTACTGATTTTACTTTCACAGGAGATAATGACGCCGATGATATGGTAGGGGGTATTGTTGCTTTTTCTGGAGTAGCCGTTACGGGGGGAGTTTCTGGCGGGCCCTTTGATGTTGCGCCAGGAACGATTAATAATATTAATACGGATGATTTTAGCGCAACAGCAATTACTACAGTAACGAATAATGCGGCTGTTATTATGTTTGGAATGATAGGAGATAATCGAAGTATAAGTTCTTGGGCGGCAACTTCACCAGCAACACTGGAAGAATTATTTGATGTTCCTTTTAATGCTGATGCTGATATGGGAGTAGGTGTCGCCTGGGGCACAAGAACTCCTGCCGGAAGCACAGGAACAGGATTAGGTGAATTATCTAGTAATGAAAATGATCCTAACGGAGCGCTATTAATTGCATTGAGACCTGCTTGCTCTGCAAATACAGCAGGAACAGCATCCAGCACACCTAGTTTATGTATTAATACTGCTTTGACGGATTTTACTATAACGACAACAGGAGCAACAGGAATTGGAACCGCTACTGGTTTACCAGCAGGTGTAACTGCAGCTTGGGCTTCCAATACTATCACCATTAGTGGAACTCCGACAGCATCAGGAACTTTTGATTACAGCATACCATTAACAGGAGGATGTGGAACTGTTAATGCTACAGGAACAATTACTGTCACTGCTGCTGCTACCGCTGGGACCTTAAGTGGTACTCAAACTTTGTGTTCAAACGGAACTACTACATTAAGTTCAACAATATCTGGGGGAACTTGGTCATCAGGTGCCACAGGAATTGCAACCATAAATACGACAACAGGAGTTGTAACAGGTGTTTCTGCTGGAACTGCAACAATGACCTATACAGTCGCCGGAACAGGCGGATGCGGTAATGCTACAGCAACAAGAACTGTTACTGTCACTGCTGCTGCTACCGCTGGGACCTTAAGTGGTACTCAAACTTTGTGTTCAAACGGAACTACTACATTAAGTTCAACAATATCTGGGGGAACTTGGTCATCAGGTGCCACAGGAATTGCAACCATAAATACGACAACAGGAGTTGTAACAGGTGTTTCTGCTGGAACTGCAACAATGACCTATACAGTCGCCGGAACAGGCGGATGCGGTAATGCTACAGCAACAAGAACTGTTACTGTCACTGATGCTGCTACCGCTGGGACCTTAAGTGGTACTCAAACTTTGTGTTCAAACGGAACTACTACATTAAGTTCAACAATATCTGGGGGAACTTGGTCATCAGGTGCCACAGGAATTGCAACCATAAATACGGCAACAGGAGTTGTAACAGGTGTTTCTGCTGGAACTGCAACAATGACCTATACAGTCGCCGGAACAGGCGGATGCGGTAATGCTACAGCAACAAGAACTGTTACTGTCACTGCTGCTGCTACCGCTGGGACCTTAAGTGGTACTCAAACTTTGTGTTCAAACGGAACTACTACATTAAGTTCAACAATATCTGGGGGAACTTGGTCATCAGGTGCCACAGGAATTGCAACCATAAATACGGCAACAGGAGTTGTAACAGGTGTTTCTGCTGGAACTGCAACAATGACCTATACAGTCGCCGGAACAGGCGGATGCGGTAATGCTACAGCAACAAGAACTGTTACTGTCACTGCTGCTGCTACCGCTGGGACCTTAAGTGGTACTCAAACTTTGTGTTCAAACGGAACTACTACATTAAGTTCAACAATATCTGGGGGAACTTGGTCATCAGGTGCCACAGGAATTGCAACCATAAATACGACAACAGGAGTTGTAACAGGTGTTTCTGCTGGAACTGCAACAATGACCTATACAGTCGCCGGAACAGGCGGATGCGGTAATGCTACAGCAACAAGAACTGTTACTGTCACTGCTGCTGCTACCGCTGGGACCTTAAGTGGTACTCAAACTTTGTGTTCAAACGGAACTACTACATTAAGTTCAACAATATCTGGGGGAACTTGGTCATCAGGTGCCACAGGAATTGCAACCATAAATACGACAACAGGAGTTGTAACAGGTGTTTCTGCTGGAACTGCAACAATGACCTATACAGTCGCCGGAACAGGCGGATGCGGTAATGCTACAGCAACAAGAACTGTTACTGTCACTGCTGCTGCTACCGCTGGGACCTTAAGTGGTACTCAAACTTTGTGTTCAAACGGAACTACTACATTAAGTTCAACAATATCTGGGGGAACTTGGTCATCAGGTGCCACAGGAATTGCAACCATAAATACGACAACAGGAGTTGTAACAGGTGTTTCTGCTGGAACTGCAACAATGACCTATACAGTCGCCGGAACAGGCGGATGCGGTAATGCTACAGCAACAAGAACTGTTACTGTCACTGCTGCTGCTACCGCTGGGACCTTAAGTGGTACTCAAACTTTGTGTTCAAACGGAACTACTACATTAAGTTCAACAATATCTGGGGGAACTTGGTCATCAGGTGCCACAGGAATTGCAACCATAAATACGACAACAGGAGTTGTAACAGGTGTTTCTGCTGGAACTGCAACAATGACCTATACAGTCGCCGGAACAGGCGGATGCGGTAATGCTACAGCAACAAGAACTGTTACTGTCACTGCTGCTGCTACCGCTGGGACCTTAAGTGGTACTCAAACTTTGTGTTCAAACGGAACTACTACATTAAGTTCAACAATATCTGGGGGAACTTGGTCATCAGGTGCCACAGGAATTGCAACCATAAATACGGCAACAGGAGTTGTAACAGGTGTTTCTGCTGGAACTGCAACAATGACCTATACAGTCGCCGGAACAGGCGGATGCGGTAATGCTACAGCAACAAGAACTGTTACAGTAAGTCCAGCTTCGTTAGGAGGTACGGCGACGGCTAATGTATCAGCAGTATGTATAGGAAGTGGAACTTCAGTTGCACTAGCAGGTTATACAGGTACAATCCAATGGCAACAATCAGCAAATGGAACTTCAGGTTGGGCAGATGTTACCACAGGTAGTGGAGGCACGTCAGCGACTTACAATACACCAAATTTAGCTACTACTACATATTATAGAGCATCAGTTACAAGCGGAGGTTGTACACTTGCAAATTCAACTGTGGTTGAAGTAACAGTAAAACCATTGCCTATTGCCACAATTACAGCCAATTATTGTGCCGTTCCAGGAAAAATTCAATTAACAGCAAGTGGTGGAGATACCTATTTATGGAATACAGGGCAAACAGTTAACCCTATACTTGTTGATCTAGCAGGTAATTATAGTGTTACAGCAACATTAGGGGGCTGTACTAGTACTCCTTTCGCTTTAAATGTAGGACAAGAACTAGTGATAAATGGAAATTTTACTGCTGGAAATACTGGATTCACAAGTGGATATAACTATAATCCAGATATTGCAGGTAATCAGGAATTATACAATGATACAGGAAATAATGGATATGCTGTAGGCACTAATGGTCAAAACTATCACACCAACTTTTGGGGAATCGATCACACCAATAATTCTACTGGCTCAAAAAATTTTATGTTAGTAAACGGTCACGGTAGCACGATAACAATTTGGCAACAAACCGTAAATGTACAACCCAATACCGATTATTATTTTTCGGCTTGGGCAATGAGTTTAAATAATGGAGGTCCTTATGCTAGATTGCGATTTGAAGTAAATGGTGTTCAAGTAGGTACTACCGCAAATTTAGGAACTGGTCCTTCTAATGCAACAGAAGTATTGGCTAATACTAATTGGACCCGGTTTTATAGTGACCCAATCTGGAATTCAGGTTCTTTAAATGGACCTATTACAATTAAAATCGTTAATTTAGAAAGCTCAGCAGGTGGTAATGATTTTGCTCTCGATGATATTTCATTCGGAACATTGGCGGCTTTACCTTTTTCTATTGTTGCTGCAGGAAACACAGGAAATGACTCTACATTATGTACTGGAGAAACTTTCAATTTATTTACAAATCTTACGAACGGTAAAGATCCAATTACATATTCATGGACAGGTCCAAATGGATTTACATCTACTTTAGCAAATCCAAGTATTTCAAATGTTACTACTGCAAATTCGGGTAATTATACTTTAACGGTTACAGATGGTTATAATTGTGGTTCACAAACTAAATCAGTCAATTTAACTGTAACTCCTTTGCTAATATCCCCAACAATAGGTACTACAAAACATGCCACTTGCGCTACACCAACAAAAGGAAGTGTGGTTTTGAATAATTTGCCATCGTCAGGTACATGGAATTTATATCAAAACGGCAATGCAACTCCAATTGTGACAGGAGGTTCGGGAATTAGTATAACTATTTCGGACTTAGCAGTGGGAACATACACCTTTACAGTTTCTAATGGTAGTTGTGTTTCAGCTGCTTCAGCAAATGTTGCTATTTTACCATTAGTGACCAATACTTGGAACGGTTCTTCATGGTCTCCAAATATTCCTACAGATGCACTTCACCTTGATCAGAATATTGTTTTTGAGGGAAATTATGCTTATAATAAAAATCTTTATGGATGCAGCTGTGAGGTAAAATCAGGTGCTGTTGTTATTCATGAAAACTATACTTTGAAAGTGACTAATGATGTAAAAGTGACAGGTGGATCATTAACTTTTTTGAATACCGCTAGTTTAGTACAAACAAATGATGTTGCGAATACGGGAAATATAACCTATAATAGAACTACACCTAAAATTAGACCTACAGATTATGTTTATTGGTCATCACCAGTAAGCGGGCAAACAATAGCTAATTTTTCTCCTACCGCAGGAAGTCTAAAATATTATTATGATTTAGGTTGGAGGGCTCCTTTAGATTCAGCTGAAATGGTTAAAGGATTAGGATATATTATTAGAGGGCAAGTGACTTCTGAAACTACGTATGATGCTTCTTTTGTGGGAGTTCCACATAATGGGCCAGCTTCTATAACGGCGAATACTCCTGATAAATATTATCTTGTAGGTAATCCGTATCCTTCTGCTATTGATGCGGATGAATTTATACTCCAAAATGCGGGATTAGATGGTAATATCTACTTGTGGACGCACAACACCGAAATTGCTAAAAATGCGCAAGGAACACAATTGGTTTATACCTCAGATGATTATGCAAATTATAATTTTACAGGAAGTACCGGTACATCAAAAGAATGTAAAAGTTGTACAGATCCTCAGAAAGCGATAAAACCAATTGGTAAAATTGCAGCAGGGCAGTCGTTTTTCGTTAAAACGAAAGCTGCTACTACTATTCAGTTTAATAATGATATGCGTGTAGTAAGTGCAGCGTCTGATGGCAATAATAACTCACAGTTTTTTAGAACTACTAATACTAATACTACTAAATCAAAAACTGCCGTTGTTGAGAAACACCGTCTTTGGTTGAATTTAACTAATGATCAGGGTGCTTTTAAACAAACTTTAATTGGGTATGTAACTGGAGCTACTAATGATCTTGATGCCCGTTATGATGGACCAAATTTTAACGGTAACAGCTTTATTAATTTTTACAGTATTAATCAAAACAAGAATTATACCATTCAAGGCCGTGCACTTCCTTTTGATCAAAACGATGAAGTAGCATTAGGATTTAAATCAACTATGAAAGGTAGTTTTACTATCGCTATCGATGAGGTTGATGGATTACTTGCCAATCAAGCTGTATTTATTGAAGACAAGTTAAAAGGAACTACTTTTAATTTAAAAACCGGTAATTACACATTTGATACTGAAGTAGGTACTTTTAATGAGCGTTTTGTAATACGATATACTGATAAAACATTAGCAATACAAGATTTTACTATTGCCCCAAATACAGTTTTAGTTTCGGTTAAAAACAAACAGGTAAAAGTAAATGCTGGTGAAACAATTGATAAAGTGGTAGTTTATGATTTATTAGGAAGACAAATTTATACCAAAACAGCGGTAAATTCGAATGAATTAGTAGTGTCAAATCTAGTTTCTGGTCAACAAGCCTTAGTGGTAAAAGTGGTCTTGCAAAACGGAAGCAGCAGTACTAAAAAGATTGTTTACTAGTAAAAACTAGCTTTAGAAACAGCATAAAAAAACACCATCGTCACTGATGGTGTTTTTTTTATGAACTTTAAAATCCAATTTATTTTACATACAATTGTCTGATAATTTCTGAGATAAGGCCTGTCCATCCTGTTTGGTGGTTGGCGCCTAAACCTTTTCCGGTATCGCCATCAAAGTACTCAAAAAACATATGGTTTTTATTGAAAATAGGATCTTTTTGAAATTTTTCATATTCTCCATACATTGGAATTTTATTATTGGCATCAGGAATAAAGAGTGATAACAAACGCTTAGAAACTCCTTCGGCAGCTTGCTTAATATTCATCATTTCCCCTGAATTAGTAGGAAATTCTACTTCGTATTCATTGCCATAATAATTGGAGAATTTTTCTAAGGAGTCTAAAATCAAATAGTTCATTGGGAACCAAATAGGACCTCTCCAATTTGAATTTCCACCAAACATATCTCCGGTAGCTTCGGCAGGAGTGTAGTCTACTTGAACTGTTCCGCCTTCATAAGTAAACTTATAAGGATGCTCTTTATGGTATTTAGATAACGAACGAACACCATAGTCGGATAAAAACTCGGTTTCATCAAACATTCGTTTCATAATCATTTTCATTCGATGCCCACGAAGGATAGAAAGCAAACGAGTTTCTCCTTTGCCAGGATTGTACCAACTGGAAATTAAACTGGCTAAATCAGGTCTGTTGTTCAAAACCCATTCGACACGACGTTTAAAATCAGGTAATTTTTCTAATAATTCAGGTGTTAAAACTTCAACGGCAAACAGCGGAATCAATCCCACCATGGAGCGTACTTTTAGTAATTCGGCATCGCCATTTTCTTTATGAAGCATGTCATAATAGAACTGGTCGTCTTCGTCCCAAAGATTTAATTTGTCACCGCCAATAGATTGCATGGCTCCTGCAATGTGTAAAAAGTGTTCAAAGAATTTGGAAGCCATGTCTTGGTAAACCGGGTTTTCTATAGCAATTTCACAGGCAATACGCAGCATATTTAAACTGTACATCGCCATCCAGCCTGTTCCGTCTGCTTGTTTCAGATGACCGCCCGTTGGTAAAGCTGCTGACCGATCGAATACCCCAATATTATCCATACCAAGGAATCCGCCACCAAATACATTATTACCTCCTTCATCTTTCAGGTTGACCCACCAAGTGAAGTTTAATAATAGTTTATGAAAAATACGTTCTAAGAAAACAAGATCTCCTTTTCCGTCATTCATTTCCTTGTCAATTTCATAGACTTTCCAGGTTGCCCAAGCATGCACTGGCGGATTTACATCAGAAAAGGACCACTCGTAGGCGGGAATTTGCCCGTTGGGATGCATGTAATATTCTCTTAGAATAACCGACAATTGTCTTTTGGCAAAATCCGGATCTAGTCGGGCTAAGGGTAACGTATGAAAAGCTAAATCCCATGCCGCAAACCAAGGATATTCCCATTTGTCCGGCATAGAAAGGATGTTGGAAGTGTATAAGTGTTTCCAAGTACTATTACGTCCGTTTTTCCGATTGCCATCCGGTTTTGGCATAGAAGGATCCCCTTTTATCCACTCAAATACATTGTAATAATACCACTGTTTGGTCCAAAGCATACCTGCATAGGCTTGACGTTGCACCGATTTTAAGTTTTCTTCTTCGATTCCTTTTTGTAGTGTAGCATAAAATTCATCTGCATCAATAATTCGTTTTTCAAAAAGGATGTCAAAATCTTTAAAAGGTTCGCTTGGCGTTTGATTTGAGAAGCGCATGCGATACACTTTTTTGTCATTGGCAGGAATTACATCATCATATTTTACAGCTGCTTTAGTTCCAATTTTATTTGGATTTACAGCATCTTTGCGTTTGTTTATGATGTAATCATTTATACCGTCTTTCGTATAATTGGTGAGATTTGGAGAATCATACAGCCTTTCAAAATTAGTTTCATTATCACAGAATAAAAATTCATCAGCGTTTTCGGCATATAATTTATAACGCCCTACTAAACGGTGATTTACTTCAATTAAAGAATTTCCAATACCGGTTAATATAGGTTTGTGTTTGTAATTATCATAGCCCCAGCACCACGTATTTCTAAACCATATAGTTGGTAAAACCGTAATGGGAGCAGCTACTTTTGACCGGTTTTCTACAGTAACTTTAATCAATAAATCCTGTTCATCAGCTTTTGCATATTCGATAGAAATGTCAAAATAAGCGTCTTTATCAAAAATTCCCGTATCTAATAATTCGTATTCCGGTTCAAGTCGCGTCCGTTTTTTACTCTCTTTGACTAATTTTTCATACGGAAAAATACCTTGTGGATACTTATAAAGCATCTTTTGGTAGGAGTGCGTCGGCGTAGAATCCTGGTAGAAATAAATTTCTTTAACGTCTTCTCCATGATTAGATTCATTTCCGGTCAAGCCAAAGAAACGTTCTTTTAATATGTGGTCTTTATGATTCCAAAAGGCGAAAGCAAAACAAATATGCTGTTTGTTGTCCGAAATTCCACCGATGCCTTCTTCTCCCCATCGATAGGCTTTAGAACGCGCCATATCGTGTGTGATATTATTCCAGGCATCACCGCTTTGGGAATAATCTTCCCGAACAGTTCCCCATTGGCGTTCCGTTAAGTAGGGTCCCCATTTTTTCCAGCCTTTGTTATCGGTTCTTAATTTTAATCGCAATCGCTCTGCATCCATTTCTGACATATCACTTTGTTAATTTCAATTTCATTTGGCAATTTATATAAATACGTTCAAAAAACACCTAATTATTCTGTAAAAATCCCTAGTCATAAATGGCAATATTCAGTTTTTAACCCTTTAAAATTGAATTAAAACGGACAGTTGCTCAAGAATAATATTGATTGAATTGTTTTGGTCGGTTTTTTGAGTTCAATTTTTTTAAGGAATCTAAACAATTTAAACCATAAAAAAAACCACCGATACCGATGGTTTTAGGTTAATATAAATCTGGGAGTTCTCTATTTTTAAGAATGATTTTCAGCACTTAAATGCTCCAGCATATCAATTGTCATTGTTTCTAAATTAAATTCGTGATGCCAGTTCCAGTCTTTTCGAGCTTCGGAATCATCGATGCTGGCGGGCCAACTATCGGCTATTTTTTGACGAAAGTCAGGATTGTAAGTAATGCTAAATTCTGGAATGTGTTTTTGTATTTCGGCAGCAATTTCTATTGGCGTGAAGCTCATTGCGGCTAAGTTATAAGAAGAACGAATCTTAATTTGTTCCGTTGGCGCTTGCATAATACGAATTGTTGCGTCAATGGCATCATCCATATACATCATTGGCATTTTGGTTTCCGAAGATAAAAAGCATTCATATTTCTTGTCACTTAAAGCTTTATGAAAAATGTCCACAGCATAATCTGTTGTGCCACCACCAGGAGGCGTTGACCAGCTTATTAATCCAGGATAACGCACGCTTCGTACATCTACACCAAAGATATGATTGTAATATTCGCACCATCTTTCGCCAGATTGTTTGCTGATGCCGTAAACCGTAGAAGGTTCCATGATGGTATATTGAGGCGTGTTTTCTTTGGGAGTTGTAGGGCCAAAAACAGCGATGCTCGATGGCCAGAATATCTTTTTTATTTTTTTGGCTTTAGCCAAATTCAAAACGTGAAACAGTGAATTCATATTTAAATCCCAAGCAAAAGCAGGGTTTTTTTCGGCTGTTGCCGATAATAGTGCGGCCATCAAATAGATATCCGTGATGTGATGAATCTCTACCAAATGTTCAATCTGATTAAAATCTAATGCATTTACGACTTCAAAGGGACCCGAATTTACAACGTCATTGTTCAGTTTTCGAATGTCGGAAGCAATCACATTTTCGGTTCCGTAAAGCTTACGAAGCCGATGCGTTAATTCCGTTCCAATTTGTCCGCAGGCGCCTATGATTAATATTTTCGGATTCATGTGAGTTCTTTTATAAACACAAATATAATGATTTATAAAATAACACAAATTTGATTAAAAAAGTTATAAATTTCACAAAACGACATTTTAAATACTTATGAAATTCTTAATTTTTATTTTTTAAAACATAAAAATAACAGCTAAAATACCATATTGTTAATCTATGGTTGTAATTCGTTATTGTAAATTTACTTTGTAACTTTGTACTTTAATATATTCACAAATGAAATATAAATTAATCAGTTTCTTTTTGTTGCTATTCGTACTGAATTCTTGTCAGAATAACAATCAAAAACGCCAGGCCGAAAACAAAAAAGCAGCTGAAAAAAAAGAGCTTATCTTTTCAAACATCAACAAAGGTTGGGTTTTTTATGATACACCAATCAATACAACTTCGGAAGCCAGTGTGGCGAGTTGGACTGAATTGCGTCTTTTTTTGGCGGAATTAGCTCAAAAACCTAAAAAAACCATTGGCGCTTTTCAGAAAAAGTCTTCTGAAATTTCTAAAAAAGCGATGGCACTTTCTAATAATATCCCGTATAATTTTAGTAAACCTCAAATAAAAAGCCGAATTTCTGTATTGATAACTAAAGTTCGTTTATTGGATTTATTTATTCATTTAGATAATATTCCAGATAAAAAAGTGGTTCTTCTAATTGCCGAAATCAATAAAGAATTGGTTTCCTTACAAAGGCAAATGGATAAAATTGTAGAAAAAAGTAAAATCCCAGTCGAAGAAGGCGAGTCTGATTTGTTAAAAATGATGGATACCACAAGAGCCATTCCGAACATCCCAATCGATAAAAATTTACCACGAGTTGAGTAAAAAAATCTTATACAGTACTTATGATAATTCGCCAAAAACGCAGCAAATTGTTGCGCGTTTAATCGAAAATAATCAAGTAAAAATGCATCTTGACGGCTTGTTAGGTTCGTCATTTTCATTTGTAATTCGTTCTCTTTTTAAGAAAGCCGAACTTCCTTTTTTGGTTGTTTTAAATAACAAAGAAGAAGCCGCTTATTATTTGAATGATTTAGAACAAATGATCGGCGACCAAGATGTACTGTTTTATCCAGGCTCTTTTCGCCGTCCGTACCAAATTGAAGAAACCGATAATGCCAATGTTTTATTGCGTGCCGAAGTGCTCAACCGAATCAATTCCCGCAAGAAACCCGCCGTTATTGTTACCTATCCCGAAGCACTTTTTGAGAAAGTGGTAACCCGAAAAGAGTTAGACAAAAACACCTTGAAAGTAAGCGTTGGCGACAAAATTTCTATTGATTTTATCAATGAAGTTTTGTTCGAATATGAATTCAAAAGAGTTGATTTTATTACAGAACCTGGCGAATTTTCCGTTCGTGGTGGAATTGTCGATGTTTTTTCGTTTTCCAATGATAATCCGTATCGCATCGAGTTTTTTGGTAACGAAGTCGAAAGTATTCGGAGTTTTGATGTGGCGACTCAATTGTCATTAGAAACACAGAAAAAAATCACGATTATCCCCAATGTGGAGAACAAATTTTTTCAAGAAAATCGAGAAAGTTTCTTAGATTATATCTCGGAGAAAACGGTGATTTTTATTCAGAACACCGAGAATTTATTGTCGGAATTAGATAAACAATTTGGCAAAGCCGAAGAAGCTTTTGAGAAATTAGCTAAAGAAATTAAGCATGCAACGCCGGAACAGCTGTTTTTGAATCAGACTTCTTTTATAAAAAGAGCGTTGGATTTTTCGGTGGTCGAATGGGGTTCAAAACCTATTTTTAGAACCACCAAAAAGTTCGAATTTCATATCCAACCGCAACCATCGTTCAACAAGCAATTTGATTTGTTGTTGAACAATTTGAATGAAAATCATTTCAACGGCTATAAAAATTATTTGTTTTGTTCGAATGATGCCCAAGCCAAACGGTTTCATGATATTTTTGAAACCTTGGATGAAGCGAATTCGGAGAATATTCGCAAGCAATACAATACCATTGTTTTGCCTTTGTACCAAGGATTTATTGACGAGGAAAACCAAATAGCCTGTTACACCGACCATCAGATTTTTGAACGCTATCATAAATTCAGCATCAAAAATGGCTATTCGAAAAAACAGAATATTACTTTAAAAGAACTCACAACACTTTCTGTTGGGGATTATGTGACGCACATTGATCACGGAATCGGACGTTTTGGAGGGCTGCAAAAAATACAGGTTGAAGGCAAAACGCAGGAAGCGATAAAACTCGTTTATGCTGATAATGATATTGTATATGTGAGTATTCATTCGCTGCACAAAATTTCAAAATACAACGGAAAAGACGGTACGCCGCCCAAAATTTACAAATTGGGTTCGAATGCCTGGAAGATTTTAAAACAAAAAACTAAGGCACGCGTCAAACATATTGCATTCAATTTGATTCAATTGTATGCCAAAAGAAGACTCGAAAAAGGGTTCCAGTTTGCACCCGACAGTTATTTGCAAAATGAACTGGAAAGCTCGTTTATTTATGAAGATACACCGGACCAAACCAAATCGACAGCAGAAGTTAAAGCCGATATGGAGAGCGACCGACCAATGGATCGCTTGGTTTGTGGAGATGTAGGTTTCGGTAAAACTGAAGTGGCTATTCGTGCGGCTTTCAAAGCTGTGGATAATAGTAAACAAGTGGCAATTTTGGTTCCTACGACGATTTTGGCCTACCAACATTACAGAACTTTTACAGAACGATTGAAAGATATGCCGGTTTCTATTGGGTATTTGAACCGTTTTAGAACCGCCAAACAAAAAGCAGAAACGCTAAAACAATTAGCCGAAGGAAAGCTTGATATTGTGATTGGAACACATCAGTTAGTCAACAAAAATGTCGTTTTTAAAGATTTGGGCTTGTTGATTGTAGATGAGGAACAAAAATTTGGAGTGAATGTAAAAGATAAACTCAAAACCATTGCGGCTAATGTGGATACGCTTACTTTGACCGCAACGCCAATACCTAGAACGTTACAGTTTTCATTGATGGCCGCGCGTGATTTATCCGTAATTACAACGCCTCCGCCCAATCGTTATCCTATTGAAACGAATGTTGTTGGTTTTAGTGAAGAGGTGATTCGGGATGCGATTTCGTATGAAATTCAACGTAACGGACAGGTTTTTTTCATTAATAATCGAATAGAAAACATCAAGGAAGTGGCAGGAATGATTCAGCGTTTGGTGCCCAATGCCAGAGTTGGAATTGGTCACGGTCAGATGGATGGAAAAAAACTGGAAGAATTGATGTTGGCTTTTATGAACGGCGAATTTGACGTTTTGGTAGCAACCACAATTATCGAAAGCGGATTAGACGTTCCCAATGCGAATACGATTTTTATCAATAACGCCAATAATTTCGGATTGTCTGATTTGCATCAAATGCGCGGTCGAGTAGGACGTAGCAATAAGAAAGCGTTCTGTTATTTTATTTGTCCGCCGTATTCTGCGATGACCGATGATGCCAGAAAACGAATTCAGGCTTTGGAACAGTTTAGCGAATTGGGAAGCGGATTCAATATTGCAATGAAAGATTTAGAGATTCGTGGTGCCGGAGATTTATTAGGTGGTGAGCAAAGTGGTTTCATCAACGAAATTGGTTTTGATACGTATCAAAAAATCATGAACGAAGCCATCGATGAATTGAAAGAAAATGAATTCAAGGATTTGTATCCGGAGGAAAATAATTTGGAAACCAAAGAATACGTCAAAGACTTGCAAATCGATACCGATTTTGAGTTGTTGTTTTCGGATGAATATATCAATAATGTTTCGGAGCGATTGAGTTTGTACAATGAATTAGGCACTGTGAAAAATGAAGAAGAACTCATTATTTTCCAAAATAAATTGATTGACCGTTTTGGCCCAATGCCGCCAAGAGCCAAAGCGTTGATGAACAGTATCCGAATCAAATGGATTGCGACTCGCATTGGAATCGAGAAATTAGTGATGAAACAAGGTAAGATGATTGGGTATTTTATTTCAGATCAACAATCGGATTATTACCAATCGAATCGTTTTCATAAAGTACTGCAGTTTGTGCAAAAACATCCTAATTTATGCAAAATGAAAGAAAAGCAAACACCGGCTGGATTACGACTTTTGTTGACTTTTGACAATGTGAAGAATACCAGAACCGCTTTGGAACTGATGGAGTTGTTGGGGAAATAGAAATAAAAAAAGCTTCCAATCTTTAAAAGTCTGGAAGCTTTACCTTATTTGTAGAACAGGAATTATTAGTTTTTCAAATCTTTGATTACTTTAAAAGCTACATCCACTTCATTTTCGCTTACTAAAATAGTAAACTCATTTGAAGTCGAAATTACTTCATTGATGATAATTCCTTCCCAAGCCAAACGCTGAAAAATGAAATAATAAATTCCTGGAACAACGATATTTTCTTTAGGTAATTTTACCGTTATTGAAGCTAGATTTTCTAATTTTTGAATTAATTTTTCGTTTGCAAAATGCTTGTCCACTAAGTGATTTACACTGTTGCTCACCACAATATTAGTTTCATTTACACCTCTTGAAGAAGTATAAAAAATATCCGAAAAAGTATTGATATCCGTAATCAAATCCGCTTGTTTGTTCAAAACGGTATCCGAAGCTGCAAAAGTGTAATCCGTCAATTCTGAACGAACGGTAATTTCACCAATGTTTTTGATTACTTTATTTATTTTGTGATTCAGCTTAAAATCTAATTCTTCCGTAAGTCTTTTCAGAGACATTACAACGGCGCCTTGTTTTACTTCTTTTCCAAATTCACTTTCTAATTCGGTCATAATATTCCGAGAAAGAGAAGTCAAATTGATGATTCCAAGAGATAATGCATTCAATAAAAAAGGCTTTGTTTTAATGTAATTTTCTACAATTGAAGAAACGGTTTTCATAGTTGTAAGAGTTTAGTTTTTTTGTAAAATAGTTGTGTTTGGTAGTAGTTGTGTTAAAAACCAGTGCAAATATAAATAAAAAACAATTTGTTACAAATATAACATTAAATTTTTTTGTTAAAAATGATAAAAAGCGTCCATAAGGTGCTCAATTACAAAAGATTTGTCCTCTTTGTGTATCGCAATGATGTCAAAACGGACCTCGATATCCAGATTTGTTTCGTTTACATAAGCGTCAACTGCTTTTACGAGAAGTTGAATTTTTTTGGGTTTAACAAAGTCTTGAGGTAAACCAAATTCAAGAGATGAACGGGTTTTTACTTCTACAACAGCCAGTGTGTTTTCTTTTTGGGCAAGAATATCAATTTCGGCTTTTTGAAAAGTCCAATTCCTTTCCAGAATGGTGTAGCCGTTTTTTTGCAGGTATTCTACAGCCATTTCTTCTCCTAATTTACCTAATTCGTTGTGTTCTGCCATTTTTTTATTCAAATACTACTTTGCCGCAAGTCTCATTTACATCAATAGTCACTTTGCTTCCCATAATTAGCGCACGATTGTCCTGAATATGTCCTGCCGGGAAATTATATAAAACCGGAATATTATATTTTTTTGTAACATCTTCAATGATTTCTAAGGCATTTTTTCCCCAAGGAATATCATTGTCTTTCATTTTTGTCATAGAACCCACAATAATTCCTTTGATGCTTTCCAGACAGCCGTTGCGTTTAAGATTCATCATCATACGGTCAATATGATACAAATATTCATCTAAATCCTCTAAAAATAATATTTTATCTGTGCAATCAATCGCGGACGGCGAACCCAAAACACTATATAAAATAGACAAGTTACCACCCACTAATTCGCCTGAAGCGGTGCCGAAACGGTTCATTACAAAAGGATCAATCTCGTATATTATTTTTTCTCCAAATAAAGATTTCCGCAAACTTTCGATAGCTTGAGGACTTGCTTTTGGCACACTTATAGGCATAATTCCATGAATCGATTTGAAACCCATTGTATTCAAGTGATTGTGCAAAACGGTGACATCACTAAAACCAATAATCCATTTCGGATTTTCTTTAAATTGGGTAAAATCCAGTAAATCAATCATCCGAATCGTACCATACCCGCCGCGAACACACCAAATTGCTTTGATATTTGGGTTGTCCAGTTGCGCTTGAAAATCGGCTGCACGTTGCGCATCGGTTCCTGCTAATTGATTGTCGTCTAAGCCAATGCTGCTGCCAATAACCGCTTCTAATCCCCAGCTGTGTAATAAATCTAAAGCAGGTTTAAGATTATCGTCTATGTTTTTTCGGGCTGTTGCCAAAATAGCAATTGTATCTCCTTTTTGTAAACGGGCAGGTGTCATCATGTTCATTTGGGCTTGACTTTTAATAGATTGCAAAACAAAAATAAGCAATAGGAATTTATATAAAACACGATTGTTTTTTATAAATGGTAAGAGATTGCGATTCATGTTTTTTATTTTTTTCGAATAAATCAAATTAGGACAGGTCTTTCGACTAAAAACAAAGATATACATTTCAAAAAATATTTTAGAGTTTCAACTTCAAATGAAGTATTTTTACAATAAGCCATTTATTAAAACACAAAATTCATGAGAATAACGCCCCTGATTTCTTTTTTGATTTTACTTTTTTCAATTCCAAAAACTACGGCGCAGCAAAAAAACTATGTCATTCATACCGCTGCCTTTTATAATTTCGAAAATTTATTTGATACTATAAATGACCCACAAACCAATGATGATGAGTGGACACCAAAAGGAACTCAACATTGGACTTCACAGAAATACCAACAAAAACTACAAAATCTAGCTCAGGTTTTAGCCGAAATTGGTTCCGCTGAAAATCCGGATTCCCCAACATTTATTGGCGGTTGCGAAATCGAGAATCGCAGCGTCCTCGAAGATTTAGTCAAGCAAACGAAACTGATCAACAAAGAGTACGGTATAATTCATTTTGATTCTCCCGATAAAAGAGGAATTGACGTTGCTTTATTGTATCGAAAAAAGCAATTTCAACCCACAAATTACAGTAACATTCCTTTATATGTCTATCGAAAGGAAAATAAAATCAAAGAAAACACTAAAACGGAATCCGACGAAAAAACAGATGATATCACGCAAATAAGCACGAAGAATTACCGCGTTTACACCCGAGATCAGCTTTTGGTCACCGGATTTCTGGACGGCGAGGAAATCAATATTATTGTCAATCACTGGCCTTCGCGTTCCGGAGGCGAAAAAAAATCAAGCCCGTATCGAGAAGCCGCAGGAGCGTTAAACAGGAGAATTATCGATTCTTTGCAGCGCATAAATCCAAAGGCAAAAGTCATTACGATGGGCGATTTAAATGATGGTTCCTATAATAAAAGCGTCAAAATAGCGCTCGGAGCCAAAGGAAATAAGAACGACGTTGTCCCAAAAGGAATATACAATCCATTCGAAGAAATGGCCAAAAACGGAATGGGAACAATTGCTTTTCGCGATACTTGGGATATTTTCGACCAAATCATGATTTCAGAATCGTTGTTAAAAACAGATATTTCTACCTTTCGCTATTGGAAAGCCGGGATTTACAACAAATCTTTTTTGATACAACAATCAGGACAATATAAAGGATATCCGTTGCGCCATTCGGCTTCCGAAGTTGGATACAGCGACCATTTTCCGGTTTATATTTACCTGATTAAAGAAAAAAAATGATGGTTCATAATTCAAAAGTATTTTGTCACTTGGGAATTGTCAAAACGAGGAGCTAATCTGGCTCTTCGTTACAAGTCCTCACAAATAACTAAGGTTTCTAAAGCCCTTAAAAGAGCTTCCTCCGGTCGCTTTTTTAGGGCTAGAAACCTAACTTATTTTGCTCCGGCCTTTCACTGCGATCCAGGCTAAAACATCAAACCGCAAAAAATTTGGACCAATCTTTAAATTTTAAGCTTAAAATAATATCTTTACAAAAAATAATATAACAATTTTCAATAAAAAAGTTACAATGATAACAATAGCAGATCAATTCGGAATGAAAGAAGCATTGGAGCAATTGGGAATAAAATCCATAAACGAAGGGACTTCAACAGGAATAAATCATTTTTCGTCAGGAGAAATTCTTGAAAGTTATTCCCCGGTTGATGGGAAGTTAATCGCATCAGTCAAAACAACTACTGCTGCCGATTACGAAAAAGTAATGCAAACCGCTACCGAAGCTTTCAAAACATTCCGACTCATGCCAGCGCCACAACGCGGGGAAATCGTGCGTCAGTTTGGAGATAAATTGCGTAAAAACAAAGAAGCTCTCGGCAAATTAGTTTCCTACGAAATGGGGAAATCATTGCAGGAAGGCTATGGCGAAGTACAGGAAATGATAGATATTTGCGATTTTGCAGTGGGACTTTCCCGTCAGTTGCACGGATTAACCATGCATTCCGAACGTCCGGGACACAGAATGTATGAGCAATACCATCCAATGGGAATTGTTGGAATCATTTCGGCATTTAATTTTCCGGTAGCCGTTTGGGCTTGGAATACGGCTTTGGCTCTAATTTGTGGAGACGTTTGTGTTTGGAAACCTTCTGAAAAAACACCTCTTTGCGGTATTGCCTGTCAAAATATTATTGCTCAGGTAATCAAAGAAAACAACCTTCCCGAAGGAATTTCGAGTTTGATCAACGGAGATTATAAAATAGGTGAATTAATGACTGCCGATAAAAGAGTTCCTTTAATCTCTGCAACCGGTTCTACCCGAATGGGAAAAATCGTAGCGCAAACCGTAGCGGGTCGTTTAGGAAAATCATTATTGGAATTAGGTGGAAACAATGCCATCATTGTCACTCCGGATGCTGATATCAAAATGACGGTTATCGGAGCTGTTTTTGGAGCTGTAGGAACCGCCGGTCAACGTTGTACTTCAACCCGTCGTTTGATTATTCACGAAAGTATATATGATAAAGTAAAAGATGCAATTGTTTCGGCTTACAAACAATTGCGCATTGGAAATCCATTAGACGAAAACAATCATGTTGGACCGCTAATTGATACTCATGCTGTCGAAATGTACAATAAAGCATTAGAAAAAGTAGTTGCCGAAGGCGGAAAAATTCTGGTAGAAGGCGGAGTTCTTTCGGGTGAAGGCTATGAAAGCGGCTGTTACGTGAAACCAGCTATTGCCGAAGCTGAAAATGCATTCGAAATCGTGCAACACGAAACTTTTGCTCCTGTTTTATATTTAATTAAATATTCAGGAACAGTAGAAAATGCAATTGATTTTCAAAATGGAGTTGCTCAAGGTTTATCCTCTGCTATTATGACCAATAATTTGCGTGAAGCGGAACTTTTCTTATCTGTGGTAGGTTCTGATTGCGGAATTGCAAATGTAAATATCGGAACTTCGGGAGCGGAAATTGGTGGCGCTTTTGGTGGAGAAAAAGAAACAGGAGGTGGTAGAGAATCAGGTTCAGATGCTTGGAAAATCTACATGCGTCGTCAAACCAATACAATCAATTATACCACAAGTTTGCCATTGGCACAAGGAATAAAATTTGATTTGTAAATACTACTTAAGCAAAAAGAAGAAGCCGTCTAAAAATACTTTTTTAGACGGCTTTGCTTTTTTAGAGTAACAGGTTTTTGTTACAAACTAAAACTAATTCTTCCAAAATAATAAGCTCCTGTAGTTCCCATTTGAACTGGTGCATATTTGAAAACATTAAAGTAGCTGTTTTCATAAATTTGTTTGTCCGGGAAAACATCTAATAAATTGTTTGCTCCCAAAGTAAATTGAATTTTTGGTGTCACTTTGTATGATACAGTTAAATCGGTAACTACTTTTCCAGCATGTTTTTGGGTAGTTCCAAAAGGAAAACCATCTCTGATTACTTCACCAAAATATGTATTTCGCAATAAAAAGTTGTATTTTTTTATGGCATAATTCATGGCGAAAGTTCCTTTGTGTTTTGGTGTATTCGTTTCAATTAAGCTTTTTTCTTGTGGACCATAATAAACCTCTTCTTGTCCTATAAATGCTGTAGGAATGTTATTCAATTCAGCATCAACTTGATTGTTGTTGTAGTTGTATAGTAAAGAAAGATTAAGATCTCCTGCGCCTAAAGTCATGTCATAATCTATAACTACATCAAGGCCATTTGTTGTTGTGTTAATTGCATTGGTGAAGAAACGACCTGTTTGTACCCCATAAGTAGCAAATAAATCACGAAGTTCTGTAACAGGCTCGCCATAAGCATCATTTCCCAGATTTCCGGTAAGGATGATTCTGTTGTCTATTTTAATTTGATAAAAATCAGCCGTAATATGTAATTTTTTCAAAGGAGAATATACTATCCCAAAACTATAATTTTTAGAAGTTTCTTCTTTTAATTCTGGAATTCCAAGTTGTTTTGCCACTTCACTGTCGTTTCTGAAAATACCTGAATTTAAGATTTCTCCATCTACAACATCGGTTGCGATATTATTGAAATATTGTTGGTGAAGCGAAGGTGCTCTAAAACCAGTACTCACAGCTCCACGAATAGAGAAGTTATCTGTAATTTTATATCGTGCAGATAATTTTCCGTTTAAAGTGTTTCCAAAATCAGAATAATCTTCATAACGACCAGAAACTCCCACTAAAAATTTATCTGTAATATCAGCTTCAACATCAGCATAGATTCCAGTACTGTTTCTATTTTTATCTACTTCATTCAAAGGAGAAAATCCAGGGAAAGATTGTGCACCACCATCAATGTATGAAGCTAATTCGCCAGCATTAATCTGGTAATTTTCTGATCGGTATTCTGCTCCAAAAGCAACATTCAATCCGCTGAAAATGTCTTTGTATAATCTTGAGATATCAGCATTTACCGTATTTTGCAAGAAAGAGTGATTCCCAGCCTCAAATTCAGTTGGACTATTGGCACCTAATGAAACGTTATTGGTGTTAGAAACATCATAAACAAATTTATTTTGACCTATAGTATTACTTAAATCCAGTTTCCAATCTCCTAATTTAAATTTAAAACCAGATATCAATGAAAGATCTGTTACTACAGAATTTAATTCAGGTTGAAATCCGTAAGGAAACAGAGAAGCAACTACATTTTCTGTTTCACTAGGTAAGCGTCTAAATCCAAAACCAGTTCCGTTTCTGTGACTTACACCACCAGAAGCATAAAATTCTATTTTATCATTCAAAGGAACTGACATGTTCACGAAGCCTTGAATGTTTTTGATTTTGGCATCACCAATCTGAAAATTAAAATCATCACGAGAAAGTCCGGCTTGTGTTAATAAATTATCGTCTATTTCACGTGCATTGTCATTACTGAAATCATAAGCGAAATAATTATCATATGCAGATTGATCAAAAATAATTAAGTTGTGGTTTTGCGCACGATTGGTTTTTTCACGGTTGTTAAACTCAGCGGTTACATTAATAAAACCACCTTCTTTACCAATTTTTGCACCATAATTCATGTTGATGTTTGTCGTCTGGCCATCGTTACGGGAAGTACTTCCGTAAGTTGTATTAATTTCTAAACCTGTATTGTCTTTCAAAACTAAATTGATAACACCGGCAATTGCATCAGAA
Organism: Flavobacterium lacustre; assembly: GCF_027474525.2. Taxonomy (NCBI): domain Bacteria; kingdom Pseudomonadati; phylum Bacteroidota; class Flavobacteriia; order Flavobacteriales; family Flavobacteriaceae; genus Flavobacterium; species Flavobacterium lacustre. The sequence continues at coordinate 897,698 of NZ_CP114882.2, read as the reverse complement.
CCATATTGTGCGGCTGCACCATCACGAAGAACTTCAATGCGTTTTATTGCCGAAGCAGGAATAGCGCTCAAATCTGTCCCAACGGATCCGTTCCCAACAGTGTTTTGATAATTGACTAGTGAAGTGGTATGTCTTCTCTTTCCATTAATCAAAACCAACACCTGATCAGGACCTAGTCCTCTCAATGAAGCAGGATCAATGTGTTCTGTTCCGTCTGCAGAAGATTGACGATTTGAATTAAAAGAAGGAATAAGATACGTTAAGATATCGTTTGTACTGGTTTGTGGTGTGACATTTCTGATTTTTGCCAAATTCACAACATCAACTGGAACTGCCGTTTCTAGTTTGCTCTTTTTAGGGTTTCGGCTTCCAACAATTACAATTTCATCAAGTGTATTATTCTCTAAAGCCAGTTGAACGTTAATCGAATTGCTTTTCGCAACTACTTCCTTTGGAGTGTAACCCAATAAAGACAGTAGTAATGTAGGCGTATTTGTTTCGGCATTTATTGAAAATTTTCCCGAATTATCACTGGTAACACTAACTTTCGTTCCTTTGATTGCAATGATAACATTTTCTAAAGGAATTCCTTTTTCACTGCTAACTGTTCCTGTTATTTCATGGCTTTGCCCAAAAAACAAGCTAGTTGTAAAAAGAAGAATAGCAGTAATGCTAATTTGTAAAATTTTTTTCATAGTCGCGTTTTAATTATTTGTATTTAATCAAATGATTTTCATTGATTTAAAGAAAAATAATTTTCTTTAAATTGAAGTATTATTAATTGTAATTAAACTCTGGTAAAAAGGTCAATTATGGTGCAAATATAATTTTTTAAAAGCGAACTATAATTTTAGTATTGTAGTTTTTTTGCATAGAATAGTATGACTTTTGAATTTTTGCTTGTTTTTATGTATTAGAGAAAAGAGAATGTGTATGGTAATATCATAAATAGGGATAGTAGAGTCATGAATGCGTGTGGCAGTAAAAAAAGAAAAAAATTAAAATTAAATAAAATATCTTTGCATAAATTAAAATGTAAAAAAATGAAATTACGATTATTATTCTTTTTGTGTGCGCTAACTTTTCAGGGTTTTTCACAGAACAACGTGTTGGTTTTTCAATCTGATTTTGGGACTAAAGACGGAGCGGTATCTGCAATGAAAGGCGTAGCTATGGGCGTTTCTACTGATATCAAAATATTTGATTTAACTCATGAAATTCCGGCATATAATATTTGGGAAGCAGCTTATCGCTTATCACAAACAGCTCAATATTATCCTGCAGGAACTGTTTTTGTTTCTGTTTGTGATCCAGGAGTTGGGACTTCAAGGCATTCAGTTGTTTTGCTTACTAAATCGGGACATTATTTTGTTACTCCGGATAACGGAACATTGACATTAATTGCAGAACAGTTGGGAATTCAAGAAATAAGAGAAATCGATGAGGTAAAAAACCGTCGCGCAAATTCTAACGAATCGTATACTTTTCATGGTCGCGATGTGTATGCTTTTACAGGAGCGCGTTTGGCTTCAAAAAAGATTACTTTTGAAGAAGTAGGGCCGAAATTACCAAATGAAGTGGAAAAAATAGCCTACCAAAAACCAGTTTTCGAAAAAGGAATTATCAAAGGGGGAATTCCAATATTAGATATTCAATACGGAAATGTTTGGACAAATATTGATAAAAAGACATTCAGTAATTTAGACGTAAAACCAGGTGATTTAGTTAAAATTCAAATTTTCAATGGAACCGAAAAAGTTTACGAAGGACAATTGCAGTTGGTTAATACTTTTGGTCAGGTTGCGGTTGGAACCGATGTTTGTTATTTCAACAGCCTTTTGAATTTCGCAATAGCAGTAAATCAGGGTAATTTTTCTCAAAAACATAAAATTTACAGCGGAGCTGATTGGAAAATTTCTGTTAGCAAGTAAAACAAATCAATATTAAAACAAAAAAAGCGTTCGTCAATAAAGGCGAACGCTTTTTTTATAAACGGTAAATCAATTTTACATGTTAAACGAAGCGCCAATATTAAAACTAAATTGGTTATTTAAATGATTAAAAACTGCATTGTTGTTATCATATTTTGCTATTGGGAAAGCGGCTTCAGAATAAACACCAAAACCATCGGTGAAGAAATAACGCACACCAACATGTCCTCCAAAGTTCTTTAAACTCAAACTCAAACCAGGATAAACGTCCAGTTTTTCATCTATTTTCAGCACATTTCCAAGATTTGCATTGATTCTGAATTTAGCATCAAAACGATCTTTGAATTCTGGCTTGTCTCCTAAAATTTCGTCCACACCTAATAAATATCCTGTTGAAAATCCGTAAGATAAATTTTCTCCAAGTCCAAAATCAGTTGATAATTGAATTCCGGTTCCGCCGTTTTGAAGCGTCGCTCCAACATTAAATTTAGCATCGCCTTTTCCTTTAAAAGCTTGTGCACTCATGAATCCAAAAGATAATAATAGTGCTAATGAAATAAGTTTTTTCATTGTAATGGGGGTTAAAAGTTTGGGAACAAAAATAGTTTAATATATTTAATTCCTTCCTTTTTCGTCAAAATACAAATGATTTAAGGGTTCGCTCTGCCAAAATTCCTTAGTGTCAACATCCATAATTGTTAGTGGGCCTTTGAATGCTGCACCTGTATCAACATTCCAAATCATGGCTCTTTGCACCGGAGTTGTTTCTCCAATTCTCGAAACCGGGGTGTGGCCAATATAGATTTCTTTGTAAAGTGTAAATCGTTTTGGATAAAACAAATCGTCTTTTTTTATGTTTTTGTCCAAAGCCAATGCGGTTTCCCATAAAGTTCTGTCCCAATAAAAAAGCTTTGGAAAATACTCATAATCAATTCCGTTCATGTTGGTAAAACCGGCGTGAATAAACAATCGGTTTTCTTCATCCAAATGATAATTATCTAAAGATTTAAGGAATTCAATATGTTTTTTTTTAGTTTCGGAACTAACGGATTCATATGCTAAAACGGTAGCTTCGCCGCCATGTTGATACCACTGCAAATTATCTTTGCTGTCATTGAGCCATTCCAACAATAAATCGTCATGATTGCCTCGAATGCAAATAATGTTGTGCGTAGTTTTCATAGCAATCAAAAGATTGATTACCTGCGGGGATTGACTCCAGCCGTCAACATAATCTCCCAAAAAAATCAGTTTGTCTTTTGGGGTTACTTTGGCTCTTTCCAAAACTTGATGCAACGCGCGCAAACCGCCGTGAATATCGCCTATAACGAGTGTTCTCATGTAATAAATCTCAAATTATTGTTTTGCAAAAATAGGGGAAAAGCGGCGATTTTTTAATTTTTTTATTTAAAATTTACTGATTGTAAATTTCTCTATTCGAATGTATAACGAATGCTTTTTGCAATTATATTTCAAAAAAATATTGAAATTAAGCGATGATAAAATATCACTAAATTTAGTGATTGTTTGCTATTGAATATTAGGTTAGATTTACACAAAACTTAAACCCGTATATTATGAATGCAATTCTCGCTTTGTTATTCTTATTGACCAGTTTTATGTTCCGTATATTGAATGAAATAGTGGCTTGGTTATTGTCGTTTTAGTCAGATAATTTATTTTTTTTAAATTGTACTGATTGTCCCCTGCAATAATTTTTGAGTACAACCCAAATTCATATTCGTGTCGATGAACCAAATTCCTGTGCCATTAATTGAGACTAAAGAAAGAGTATTTGACCTGCTTGGTCTTCAACTTTTAAACCCAATGGCAGAAACAGAAAGTGTTGCCTACAGTGCATTCCGATTTGAACTTTCCCGATTTAAAATGCTTTTTCGGGAGGCAAAAATAACTCCTACCAAAACGGGTCAGTTTGTCACTTTATGGAAACGAATTGCAAATGGCCCAATTGAACCGTTTGACTTTTCGGATGCAGTCGATTTATTTATTATCAATACCAGAACGGAAACTAATTTTGGTCAATTTGTATTTTCTAAAGAAGTACTTTCCCAACATGGAATTATTACTACAGGTTCAAGAGAAGGCAAACGGGCCATTCGCGTATATCCGTCTTGGGATCAAACAAAAAATAAACAAGCGCAAAAAACGCAGAAATGGCAATTAAATTATTTTTTAGAAATCCCTTTAAATAAACCAGTAGATTTAAATCGGGCAAAAGCGCTTTATTTTCAAAATAAATAAAGATGCCGGATGTCAATAAGTTACTGTACATCATATTTCATCTTCCTCAAAATTCGCAACGCTTCCTTAAACGATAAATAGACTTGTGTGTACGGTTTTAAAAGTGTTTTGGCGTCAATCAGTTTTTGTTTGGCTTCATCAAATCCGTTGAGGTAACAAATCATAAAAGTTGAAGGCAGATTGTCTAAATCCTTGCGTTCGCGTTCGTTTAGTGTAAGTCCTTTTTCGAGTTTTTTAAGCAAAGAAATATTGGTATTGTAAATGTGAAACAACATTTTTTTATTAAAAGCCGGCGGTTCAAAAAGCATTTCACGGTCTATTTTGTAATAGCCATTGTCATGAAAATGAATCGTTTGCTGCTCCAGCGGATAGTAACTAGTTTTATCATTTAACCCTAACGGAACGTACTCAATAATAGTGAAAGTGTCATCGTTAAAAGTAATTTCAACCACATCCTGAGCAGAATAAAATAATTTAATTTGTTCGTTAATTAACTCAATATCCACGCGCGATAAATAGATTTTATCTCGAGATTTTTTCGCAATTCCGGCCCAACATATGACAAATAATTCTTTGAATACTTTGTACTTTGGAGCCATATCTTTATGTCGAAAATTCATAAAATCAATCACGCCATCCAGTGTATATTCGATGCTGTTTCTTGAATTATTTTCGATGCCAATAACGGTTTCTGTATTTTGGTAATTCTTCTCGATTTCTCCTTCAATCGGCATTGTATTGCTGCCGCGTCGTATAAAAACACTATTGGCAGGAATTGTATGAATCCCTTTTTTGAAAAAAGATGTTTTGCTTTTGGGTTTAATGGTTACCAATCCTATGACTTTATCTTTGGGCAAATTAGGAAAAGGTACATTTTCGTATTGAATCTTCGGAGGATTTTCCAGGAAAGCATTTACTAAATTCTGTATGCGACTGTCGTCAAAAAAGTCGTCGCCTACTATGCTGTTATCTTGATCTTCAACACCTACAACTATATAGGAATTGTTAGCAGGATTCGAGTTGGATAACGCACAAATATGTTTCAAAAATTTTGCTTTTCCTTCTCTGGAATGTAAATTTAACTGGCGCTTTTTATCATAAAAACTGCTCTCATCATTGTGAGCCAAAAGGTTTTTAATTAATAAGCGTTTGTTAATCATTTTTGGGATTTTGTTGATTTTAGGCCGTTTAATTTTAAAAGTTTTTTTCTAAAATCGAACGGCCTGCAATCTATAAGTCTAATGTTCTGTTCACAATTGTGGCAGAAGCTTGTGCCGTTGGAAACACAACCAAATCACCGATATTTACATGAGACGGTCTGGAAACTACAAAGTAAATAATATCAGCAATATCTTCTGCTTGTAAGGCTTTAATGTCTTTATAAACAGTTGAAGCCCGGTCCGTATCGCCTTTGAAACGCACTTCACTAAATTCCGTTTCGACCATTCCGGGATGAATTGCGCCAACCCGAATTCCGTATGGATTTAAGTCCATACGCATGCTTTGATTCAGTGCGTCAACAGCATGTTTTGATGCGCAATACACATTTCCGTTCGGATAAACTTCTTTTCCGGCAATAGAACCAATGTTGATAATATGACCTGATTTTCGTTCTATCATTTGCGGTATTATCGCTTTCGAGACATACAAAAGTCCTTTTACATTAATGTCAATCATCGCATCCCAATCGTCTAAATCTCCGGTTTGTATCGGATCTAAACCATGTGCGTTTCCGGCATTATTAATCAAAATATCAATTGTTGAAAATGCTTCCGGTAACGAATTAATGCTTTCAAAAACCGCTTTTTTATCCCGAACATCAAATGACAAAGTGTGGATTTCAGTGTATTCAGAAAGTTCTTTTTCTAATGCTGTCAATCGGTCTTCACGGCGTCCGCAGAGAATAATTTTGTAATTATTTTTAGCTAATATTCGCGCTGTTGCTCTTCCGATTCCGCTGGTTGCACCAGTTACTAAAGCTGTTTTATTCATGATTTGTTGTCCTGTTTGATGCCTTTATGTTTGTGTTTTTTGTTTTTCAAATTGTAATCTGAAACCTGTTTTTAAGGAACTTCATTTCCTGCACTTTCTGTCCAGATGGCAAACCAGTCCTCTTTATCTAATTTTAATTCGGTTGCTTTCATTAAGGATTGAATTCGGGCAACATTTACTGTTCCGGCAATAGGAATTACTTTTGCGGGATGCTGTAAAATCCAAGAAAGTAAAATAGTATCAGAGCCAAATTCGTATTTTGAAACCAGTGTGGCTAACAATTTTCTCAATCGATGTGTCTGCTCATTTTCTTGTCTGAAAACACTTCCCAGAGGATTCCAAGACATGGGACGAATATTGTGTATTTGCATATAATCAAAACTTCCGTTTAGCATTGGCTCAAAATTAGTGGCCGAAAAAGAAATCTGATTGTAGCTGATTTCCGTTTTCTGACGAATCAGTTCGGTTTGTGAGGTAGTGAAATTAGAAAGACCAAAATCAATAATTTTTCCTTCGGATTTTAATTTTGAAACCGCCTCTGCAATTTCATCAGCTTGCATTAACGGACTCGGTCTGTGCAACAAAAGCACATCTAAATAATCTGTTTGCAAATTTTTCAATGAATTTTCGACAGACCAGATGATATATTCTTTTGAATAATCATAATGTTTAATTTTTGTAGGTCTGCTTTCTGCTTTCATTTGAATGCCGCATTTTGAAATGAGCTGCATTTTTTCTCTTTCAATTTTGCTTGAAGCAAATGCTTTTCCAAATTCAGATTCAGTAGTATAGGAACCGTAAATATCGGCATGGTCAAAGGTGGTAATTTTATTTTCTAAACAAAGATGAATCATATTCTTCATTTCTTTAGTATTGAGATTTTTATCCCAAATTCCCCAATTCATAGCGCCAGCTATAATAGGCGATAATGTTGTTTTAGTCATGGCTTTTATTATTTATTCAAATTCATAATTCTTCAATTTTGAAGGGTATTTTTCAAAGTTCTTAAAAATAGACAAATTGTATCATAATTCGTCCTTAAAATTAGGGATTTCGTGGAAGTTTTAACCATTTTTTAACATCTTACTTCTAAAAAAAAATTCAATTTGCACTCTCAAAAGCTAAGCATCAAATTCAGGGTTTTAAAAATTAAAAAATGGAAGAAAATACAACGACTTTAGACATTAGAGCGATTAATGAAAAAATTGAAAGAGAGAGTGCTTTTATAGACCTCCTTACTATGGAAATGAACAAAGTTATTGTGGGTCAAAAACACATGGTCGAACGTTTATTAATTGGGCTTTTAGGTCAAGGTCACATATTATTAGAAGGTGTTCCGGGATTGGCCAAAACACTGGCGATTAATACCCTTTCACAAGCTATAAATGGATCGTTCAGCAGAATCCAGTTTACACCGGATTTATTGCCTGCAGATGTAGTGGGAACGATGATTTACAACATCAAGCAAAATGAATTTTCGATAAAAAAAGGACCTATTTTTGCCAATTTCGTCTTAGCCGATGAGATTAACCGTGCGCCAGCCAAAGTACAATCGGCACTTTTGGAAGCCATGCAGGAAAAACAAGTGACCATTGGCGATACCACTTTTAAGTTAGACCGCCCATTTTTAGTTTTGGCTACACAAAACCCAATCGAGCAAGAAGGAACTTACCAACTTCCCGAAGCACAAGTCGATCGTTTTATGTTGAAAACTGTAATTGATTATCCAAAAATGGACGAAGAACGATTGGTGATTCGTCAGAATTTAAAAGGAAGTTACGATAAAGTAAATCAAGTGGTTTCTGTAGAGCAAATTTTGCGTGCGCAAGAAGCCGTTCGTGAGGTTTACATGGATGAAAAAATTGAAAAATACATATTAGATATCGTTTTTGCCACTCGTTATCCGGAGAAATATAAATTAGCTGATTTGAAACCTTTAATCGGGTTTGGAGCTTCACCTCGTGGAAGTATCAATTTAGCAAATGCAGCAAAATGTTATGCTTTTATTAAACGTCGCGGATATGTAATTCCAGAAGATGTTCGCGCTGTAGTTCATGATGTTTTGCGTCATAGAATTGGTGTGACTTATGAAGCTGAAGCCGAAAATATTACTTCGGTGGATATCATTAATAAAATCGTAAACGAAATTGAAGTACCGTAAAAGTGAATAGTAAAAAGTGAATAGTAATTAGCCTTTTTTGGTTGCTACTCACCACTCACTTCTCACTAATTACTATAAAAATGGATACAAAAGAGCTTTTAAAAAAAGTACGAAAAATAGAAATCAAAACCCGAAGATTGAGCGATCATATCTTTTCGGGTGAATACCATACCTCGTTCAAAGGACGCGGAATGACTTTTAGCGAAGTGCGTCAATACCAGTATGGAGACGATATTCGTGCCATTGATTGGAACGTAACCGCACGATACAATGAAGCGCATGTAAAAGTTTTTGAGGAAGAACGCGAATTGACCATGATGTTAATGGTTGATATTTCCGGCTCTGAAAGTTTTGGTTCCAAAAATCAATTCAAAAAAGATATTGTTACTGAAATTGCTGCAACAATGGCTTTTTCGGCTACCCAAAACAATGACAAAATTGGATTGATCTTGTTTTCAGATGAAATCGAATTGTATATTCCGCCAAAAAAAGGAAGATCACATGTATTGCGCATCATTCGAGAACTGATAGAATTTCAACCCAAAAGCCATAAAACAGATATTGCGCAAGCCTTGAAATTTTTGTCCGGAACCCAAAAAAAGAAAGCGATTGTATTTGTTATTTCTGATTTCATGTCGGAAGATTACGAACAGACGTTGAAAATTGCGGCTAAGAAACATGATATTACAGGCATTCGAGTGTATGATATTCGGGAAGAAAAAATGCCAAACTTAGGAATGGTTTCCATGCTTGATGCCGAAACCGGTGAAACAAAATTAGTGAACACAGGTTCAAAATCAGTCCGAATAAATTACGAGAAATACTATCACGATAAGGTCAATTATTTTAAGGAAACTTTCAGAAAATCAGGTTCAGGAGTTGTAAACACAAGAGTTGACGAAAGTTATGTGACTAAATTATTAGGCTATTTTAAATCGAGATGATACCATTTACAACCTTTTTAGAGTTAAAAAAACGGAAAAGGTTAACCCAATAAAAAATGAAAATTAGACTTTACCTACTATTATTGCTGCTTTCCTCAGTTGTTTTTGCGCAACAAAAACAAGTAGTGACAAGTATTGACACTATTAAAAATAAAATTGGCGCTGAGTTCAAATTAACTTTGAAAACATCAGTCGATACGGCTTCGAAAGTGGTTTTTCCTAATTTGAAAAATATAGGCGCGCTCGAAGTGATTATGTCGTACCCAATTGATACAATCAAGAAAAACGACCGTTATGAATTAATCAAAAAATACGGATTAACCCAGTTTGATTCCGGAAGATACACGATTCCGAGCGTGAAGATTTTGATTAATAGCAAACCCTTTTTATCAGATTCTCTTTTGGTTGAAGTGGCCAATGTAAAAGTCGATACATTACAACAAAAAATGTATGACATCAAGGATATTGTTAAGTCAGAAAATCAGATTGGAGATTGGTGGAAATACCTTTTGGTACTGGCATTACTACTTGGTGTTGGCGCATTCTTGTATTGGTACATTAAAAAACAGCAAAAGAAAAAAATTGAAGCCGAAATATTCAAAACACCCATAGAAAAAGCCACGAGTTTACTCCAAACTTTAGAGAAAAAAGAGCTTTGGCAAAAAGGAGAAGTCAAAGCATATTACAGCGAATTGACGGATATAACCCGAAATTATATCGAAGAAGCGATTGAAATTCCGGCAATGGAAAGCACAACTTCGGAATTGATTCTGGGACTTCGGGCCGCATCTGTAAAAAAGAAAATGGCGCTTTCCCAAGAAACTATCGAAAACTTAGAACGGGTGTTGAAACAAGCCGATTTAGTAAAATTTGCCAAGTCAAAACCATTAGATTTCGAAATTACCGAGGACAGAAATAAGATTCAAAAAGCGATTCTTACTTTAGATAAATCCATTCCTATTGAAGTTCCTATCGAAGAAGATATTCTGTTGAATGAGGCACAAAGGCAAAATCAGATTCGGATTCAGCTTCGAAAAAAACGAAATTCCCGAATTTTAATTTCAGTTGGAGTTGTTGTTGGAATCCTATTCGGATTACTTGTTTTTTTGGTTATGACCAAAGGATTTGATTATGTAAAAGACAATTTAATTGGTCATCCGACAAAAGAATTACTGGAAGGCGAATGGGTGAAAAGTGAATACGGATCTCCTGCAGTTTTAATTGAAACGCCAAAAGTCCTCAAAAGAGTAGATACTCAGAAAATGTTACCTAAAGAAACAATGGCGTTGATTAAAGAGATGCAATTTTTTCAATACGGAAGCATGTTAGACAATTTTTATATTGTGGTTTCAACCAGTACATTCAAAAATCCGGTAGAAATTGATTTGTCGAAAGCATTAGAAGGTTCTTTGAAATTAATGGAATCCCAAGGCGCACAAAACATCATTGTAAAACAAGAAGATTTTCAAACCGGCGAAGGCATTGAAGGGATAAAAGGGTACGGGACAATGACCATTCTTAACCCAATAAATAAAACGAGCGAAAAAGCGTATTATGAAATTTTATATTTCAAACAAGAGCAAGGATTGCAGCAAATTATCATTCTGCACGCAGAAGGAGATCGTTACGGAAATGAAATAGCAGATCGAATTTTGAATTCGGTTGAATTAAAACAAGCAAGTAAATAATGGCAAAGATTACGTTTTTAAACCCAGAGTTTTTTTGGTTGTTTCTTTTGATTCCAATCGCAGTTGCCTGGTTGTTTTTGAAAAGAAACCAGCAAACGGCTACATTAAAAATCAGTTCTGTTCAAGGATTTAAAGGGTCTAATTCTCTTTTGGCCAGATTGCAGCCTTTTTTGGGTGTACTTCGATTATTGGCATTAAGCTCTTTGATTGTAGCAATGGCAAGACCAAGAACCGTTGATATCAGCAATAAAACCAAAACGACTAAAGGAATTGATATTGTTATGGCAGTCGATGTTTCCGGAAGTATGTTGGCCAGAGATTTAAAACCCAACCGAATGGAAGCGCTGAAAAGAGTGGCTGCTGATTTTGTTGTAGAAAGACCAAATGACCGAATCGGACTTGTAGTTTATGCTTCGGAAGCGTATACAAAAACGCCGGTTACGAGTGATAAAGCGATTATTCTGGAGGCAATAAAAAGTATTAAATACGATCAGGTTTTACAAGACGGAACGGGAATTGGAATGGGATTGGCCACAGCCGTAAATAGATTGAAAGAGAGTAAAGCCAAAAGTAAAGTGATTATTCTTTTGACTGACGGTGTGAATAATGCCGGTTTTATTGAGCCTGAAACCGCTTCGGATATTGCAAAACAATACGGAATAAAAGTATATACGATAGGAATTGGGACTAACGGAATGGCGTCATCTCCCTACGCATTAAGTCCAAACGGGCAGCTTATGTTTCGAATGATGCAAGTGGAAATCGATGAACAATTGATGAAAAGTATTGCCAGAAAAACAGACGGAAAATATTTTAGAGCCACCAGCAATGATAAGTTAGCCGAAATTTATGCAGCCATCAACAAACTGGAAACTACTGAAATCGAAGAATTGAAATTTTATGATTATGATGAAAAATTCAGACCATTTGTATGGTTCGCCGGATTTTTATTGTTGTTAGAAATTGGATTGCGAAACACCGTTTATCGCTCATTTATATAAAAATCTAATGACCTTTGAGGTTAAAGAAATATGGAATTAGACGAAAAAAAATATTTATACCTGTTGTTCATACTGCCAATTGTAGTATTGCTTTTTCTTTTCAATATGTATTGGAAAAGAAAAAAACAACGAGAATTTGGTGACTTGGATTTAGTCAAAAAACTAAGTCCGGAACGTTCTGTTTTTAAACCGGTTTTTAAATTAGTGGTGTTACTTTTGGCCATGACCGGATTGATTTTGGGATTGGTAAATCCAAAAATTGGAACCAAAATGGAAACCGTAAAACGAGAAGGAATTGATATTGTTTTTGCTGTTGACGTTTCTAAAAGTATGCTTTCTGAAGATGTGGCGCCCAATCGTTTAGACAAAAGCAAGCAAATTGTTTCTCAGATTATCAATCAGTTGGGAAATGACCGAATAGGAATTGTGGCGTATGCTGGAAGTTCGTTTCCGGTTTTACCGATTACAACGGATTATAGTGTGGCCAAAATGTTTCTGCAAAGCATGAATACCGATATGGTTTCATCCGTTGGAACCTCATTAGATGAAGCCATAAAATTGTCTTCTACATATTTTGACGATAAAAAAACGAGTAAGTTACTGATTATGATTTCGGATGGAGAAGACCATTCCGAAGGTGCAGAAGCCGCTGCAGAAGAAGCTAATAAATTAGGAATTAAAATTATTACCATTGGTATAGGAACCGAAAAAGGAGGTACAATTCCTTTGAAAAGAAATGGAGTTGTTGAAAGTTTTAAGCGCGATAATAATAATGAAGTGGTGATTACTAAACTGAACCAAGAAAGTTTGAAAGCTATTGCAAAAGCTACAAAAGGAGGTTATGTGAATGGTGCCAACACGAAAGAAGTTATAGAATATGTTAAAAATGCATTGAATAATATTGAAAAAACTGAATTTGAAGCTACACAAATGGCCGATTTTCAGTCGCAATTTCAATGGTTTTTGGGAATAGCTTTTGTTTTATTGCTATTGGATGTTTTTCTTTTGGAACGCAAAACGAAGTGGGTGAAAAAATTGAATTTGTTTAACGACAAAGAGTAAATAGTTCCGGAGTAATTTTAGCATTTTCCGGGAATTAAAAATTAAAAATGAGAATGAAAAATTTAGTTCTATATGTTTTATTATTGTTTTCTTTGGTCGTTTCGGCTCAAGAAAAAGATGTTGCTTTGCCTAAAGCCAATGAAGATTTTGGGGCTAAAAATTATGTCGATGCTGAAGCTAATTATAGAATTTCAAAATCAAAATTTCCTGCCAGAACGGTTGCGTCCTATAATTTAGGAAATGCCATTTACAGACAAAATCAATTTTCGGAATCTAAATTTGCTTACGCAAAAGCCATCAAAAACTTAAAATCAAGACCTCAGAAACATAAGGCATTTCATAATTTAGGAAATGTTTTTATGAAAGAGAAAGATTATACTAATGCTGTTGAAGCCTATAAAAATGCGTTGAGAAACAATCCTTCGGATGAAGAGACACGTTACAATTATGCTTTGGCAAAAAAAATGTTAAAAGAAAATCCGCCAAAAAACGATAAGAATAAAGATAAAAATAAGGATAAGAAAGACGATAAAAAGGACGACAAGAAAGACGGCGATAAGGATAAGAAAAACGATAAAGGCGACAAGGACAAAGATAAAAAAGACGACAAAGGCGATAAAGACAAAGACAAGTCCGATGAAAATGGCAAAAAGGATGAGAATTCAAAAAATGAAGGAAAACCAAAACCAACACCTGGCGGAATTTCTCCTCAACGCTTGCAAAGTCTTCTGGACGCAGTAAATAATGAAGAAAAGAAAGTTCAAAATAAAGTAAATGCCCAAAAGGTAAAAGGAAGTCCGGTAAAAACGGAAAAAGATTGGTAATACGTAATATAGAGGACTTCTAGAATTGTCAATTTTAAAAAAATAGATTAAAAACGATTAAACAAGTAATGAAAAGATATATAATCCTATTACTATTAAGTTTTCAGGGACTTTTGGCTCAAGTACAATTTGAGGCGAAAGTAAGCAAAACCACACTTGGCCTCAACGAAAGGCTTCGTGTTGATTTTGTGATGAATGTAGATGGGGATAATTTTGTACAACCCAATTTTGAAGGATTTAGAGTTATTGCAGGGCCAAGCCAGCAAGTAAGCCAGTCGTGGATAAACGGAAGAAGTTCTTTTGAGAAAATTTATTCTTATTTTCTATTGCCTAATCAAAAAGGAACGTTGGTAATCAAGCAGGCTGCCATAGAATATAATGGGCAAATCTATAAAACATCACCTATAAAAATAAACGTAACTGCTGCCATACAGCAGCCTAACGATCCAAATGACCCGAACGGAACTCAAATATCTGCTGACGATAATATTTATCTCGTTGCGGATATTTCAAAAACAAATCCGTTTGTCAATGAGCCCATTACGGTCGTGTATAAATTGTATTTCAGTTATAATATTGGGATTACGAATTGGAGAGAACTTAACAAACCAAAATACAATGATTTCTGGAGTCAAAACATTGACATCAAACAATTAGTTGCCGAAGAAGGTATGTTTAAAGGACAGAAATACCGTTACGTCGTGTTGAGAAAAACGGTTTTGTATCCTCAAAAATCAGGAAAACTCTCCATAGAGCCCTTGTCATTAGACATTGATGTGCAGTTGCCAAGTAACCGTCGAGATATGTTCGGACGAGTTATTGTGACCGATGGAAACAAAAGAGTTTCGGCAGGAATGAAAACAATAGCGGTTAAAGCACTTCCTGAAACCGGAAAACCAGATGATTTTTCGGGAGCAGTTGGTAATTTTGATTTTAAAGTTATACCAACAAAAACCAATTTAAAAAACGGAGAAAGTTTAGACTTAGTAGTTAGTGTGACCGGTAGAGGAAACATGAAATTGTTTACTTTGCCAAAACCGGTTGTGCCGAATGCACTCGAAATGTATGATGCCGTTCACGACGAACGCGTCACTACAGGTTTGTCAGGAATGGCTGGGAAAATTTCTGACAGTTACACGATTATTCCGCAATACAAAGGAAAATATCCGATAAAACCAATGCAGTTTTCTTATTTTGATTTGGGTTCGGGAACCTACAAAACCCTTACTTCGTCAGAGATAATGATAAATGTTCTCGACGGACCGGAAGCCGAAGATTCAACCGCTGTAGCCACTGCAGGCGGTGCCAAAAATAAAATTGCCAAAGTCGAACAATTTAAATTCATTAAGCTGAAAAGTACTCTTTTGCCAATGCATGAAGAAGATTTTCTAGGGTCTAATTTATTTTACGGATTGTTGCTTTTTCCTTTCTTGATGCTGCCTTTAATTGTGTTATTCAGAAAGAAAAAAGAAGCATTCGATAGCGATATTACTGGAAACCGAGTTAGAATGAACAACAGATTGGCCAAGAAATATTTATCTGAAGCCAAAAAACAAATCAATAATAAAGAGCCGTTTTATGTTGCACTCGAGAAAGCGATGCATAATTTCTTGAAAGCCAAGTTGCACATTGAAACATCAGAAATGAGTAAAGACAACATTCAAGAGCTGTTATTATCCAGAAAAGCAAATCCGGAAGCGGTGAATGATTTTATTGCATTGACAGAAAATTGTGAATTTGCACGTTATGCACCAGCTTCAAGCACCAGTATTCAACAGGATTTTGATAAAGCGGTTTTGATCATTTCCGAATTGGAAAAACAGATTGTTTAACCATAAAGGACACTTGATAATTCAAACAAAATGAAAAATATAGTTTACATATTCTTATTAATCACCCAAGTTTTCTTTGCTCAAAATGGCTTTGAAAAAGGGAATGCATTATACGAAAAAGGAAAATACGAACAAGCCATAGCGGCCTATGAAAGTGTTTTGAAATCGGATAAACATTCTGCAGAATTGTATTTTAATTTAGGCAACAGCTATTACAAGCTCAATAAAGTAGCACCTTCTATTTATAATTATGAAAAGGCTTTAGTGTTGAATCCGAATGATAGTGAGATTGCCAACAACTTGAAATTTGCACAAAAACTAACTATTGATGAGGTTAAAGTGGTGCCAAAAGTAGGTTTTGCAAAACTCCTTCGGGATTTCACGGCCATATACCATTATAACACTTGGGCGTGGATTGCGGTTGCTTTTGCGATATTGTTTTTAGGATTTTTTATAGGCTATTATTTCTCGCATTCAGCGCTATTTAAACGTATATTTTTCTTCGGGATGTTCGTGTTGGTTTCTTTATTGTTGATTAGTGTATCAGCAGCTATTTTCGAAAAAAGTCATTTTGAAAACGAACGACCAGCTATCATTTTTGCTGAAATTACCGAAGTAAAAGGCGAGCCGCAAAAAGCGAGTCCTGCAACTCTTATTCTTCATGAAGGAACAAAAGTGTACGTAAAACAAGTTTTGGGAAACTGGAAAAAAATCCAATTAACTGACGGGACCGAAGGCTGGATTGAAAGCAGCACCATTAAGGAAGTGAAATAGTAATCCGTTTTGAATGGCACAATCTGAATTCTGGCAACTGCAATTTGAAATCTACTTCTTTTTCATACCGTCGTACCATTTTTCAATCGAAGGAAAAATAAATCCAGCCGTTTTTTGAATCGGATTATAGAATAAGGATTTGTCCAAAGTTTCTTTTTTGGCCAAAAAATTATTGTAGTTTATTTTGGCGAAAACATTAAAAACGATTCCTAAAATCAGAACAGTTTTCAGTACTCGGAAAAAACCGCCGCCTATTTTGTTTGGTAAACCTAAATAAGCAAAATCAGCTATCTTGGTAAGGAACTTTCCTAAGAATGATATTCCGGCAACAATAACGACAAAAGTAAGTATGAAAGCAATGACCTGAATGGTAGTGGGATTCCAATGCAGAAATCCAGCTAAAATTTCTTTCATAAAAGAAGAAAATTTGACTGCAAAATAGATTCCGACCAATAGTGAAATCAATGAAGCTAATTCAACAAAAAGACCGTTTCTAATTCCTTTGTAAAAAGAATACGCCAATAATCCACCCAAAATAATATCCAAAAAACTCATAATTCTATTTTAATAACGAATAAAAGCGCAAATATAAAAGAATTGTTGATTATCAATTGCCAAATTTCAAGTTCTTATCTTTGTAAAAATAATTTTATAGGTTTTGGTATAATAATTCATAATCTGTAATTCATAATTCAATAAAATGTCAAGAGACGTACAACTAAAAGAGCGCTGGGAACAGCTTGTAACTATACTTTCCAATCAATTTTCACAAGGAGAAGATTTAGACTTAGACGCTATTATTTATTTAATCGGCGTTCAGGAATTAGGGAAAGTGCATAGAGAATATAAAAAAGACGAAAAATTGAACTTAATGCACATCGCCATTTGTAGATTGCTTGAGCCATACGGATTCTATGAATTCGAATTTTTTGACGAAGAAGGCTGGCCACATTATAAAGTAAAAGAGGAATTACCGCCTTTAAAAGCAGGAGAACAATCGGTTTTGATGAAAGAAGCCATCGTGAATTATTTCCTGGAAAGAGAACTTATAGATTAGGATTTAAAAAGCGGTTCTTTCTCTAAACAAAATAATCTCACAATAGAGCACGGAAACTTTAAACTTTAAACCCTAAACTTGAAACAAATTTCCTAAATTTGCACACTCAATTATTGGATGAAAATGATAGACAAGATAAAAGAATATATTGGTGAAGCACAAGCTTTCTCAACACAAAACGCAGCAGAACTAGAAGCATTCCGAATCAAATTCTTAGGAAGTAAAGGACTTTTGAAAGACTTTTTTGCCGAATTTAAAAACGTTCCAAACGAACAAAAAAAGGAATTTGGTCAAGTAATCAATTTGCTTAAAACTTCTGCCGAAGAAAAAGTAAAATCAATTCAGGAAGCTTTAGAAAACAAAGAAGAAAGTAAAGGATTTTATGGTGATTTGACTCGTTCTTCTGAGCCGGTTATCATTGGTTCGCGTCATCCTATTTCATTGGTAAAAAACCAAATTATAGATATCTTTTCAAACATTGGTTTCAATGTTTCTGAAGGTCCGGAAATCGAGGACGATTGGCATAATTTCACCGCATTGAATCTGCCGGAATACCATCCTGCGCGCGATATGCAAGACACTTTTTTTATTCAAACCAATCCTGATATTTTGTTGCGCACACACACATCATCTGTTCAGGTGCGTTACATGGAGGAAAATAAACCGCCAATTCGTACCATTTCTCCGGGAAGAGTTTTTCGTAACGAAGCGGTTTCATCTCGTTCACACTGTATTTTTCATCAGGTTGAAGGCCTTTATATTGACAAAGACGTTTCGTTTGCAGACTTGAAACAAACGCTTTTATATTTTACCAAAGAAATGTTCGGAAAATCAAAAATCCGTTTACGTCCGTCGTATTTTCCATTTACGGAACCAAGCGCTGAGGTCGACATTTACTGGGGTTTAAAAACCGAAACCGATTACAGAATCACCAAAGGAACCGGTTGGTTAGAAATCATGGGTTGTGGAATGGTAGATCCAAATGTTTTGAAAAACTGTGGCATCAATCCTGACGAATACAACGGTTTTGCTTTTGGAATGGGAATCGAAAGAATCGCTATGTTGCTATATCAAATTGGCGATATTCGTATGTTTTACGAAAATGACGTTCGTTTCTTAGAGCAATTTAAATCTTCAATTTAGTCAAAAGTTATACGGTCATAAAGTCGAAAGAAATACTTGTTTTTAGATTTTCGACTTTATGATTTTAAGACCTTAGACTTTACGACTTACTTATGAAAAAAGACATCATCATCCCCGAAGTAGAAAACGTATTCCTGGCTGCTGTTCAAGAATGGAGTGACGATTTTATGGAAAAAGTGTGGTATGCTTATTTAGTAAACGACAGCGATTTTGATATTGATAGCGTTATGGTCGTTTCTAAAGCTTTTGGAACCATTGACGGTGAAATGAAAAAAACCTCACTTTTGCGTCATGCATTTGTTCAAGTTCCCGCAGTTTCGGTGGTTAAAATCGAGATGATAGAAAAAAGTGTTCTGGTTTTAAACAATGAGTTTATGGTCACCTTTTTTATTGGAGATAAACTGTACGATAAAAAATTCATTTTTAAAGCAGATTCCATCAACGAAACGGCAACAGAAGAAGTACCGATTTTATTTGTAGAAGGCGTTATTGTAACTTAGATTATTTAGTGTTTTCTCTCTTGTTTTTAGACTTCCAGGTAAAATAACCCAAGACAAATATTCCAATTACAATATAAGCGGCAGCACGAATAAAAAACTCGGGTTTTGAAATTTGTTCCGAAAAAGAAGCCTCTTTCAGGTTGAATAAAATCATAAAAACGGACATAAAAACACCCCAAATTCCGCCGGTTTTAATCTGATATTTCCATCTTTCGCTCATAATTCCAGTTGATTTTTTGTTGTGATTGTATAAAACGCAATTTAATCTAATTGATCCGTTAGTTTTTTGAAAACAGATTTAGCATTTTTTCCTTCGTATAGAATTTCATAAACGGCATCTATAATTGGAGTTTTTGCACCATAACCCTGATTGAGTTTGTAAGCACTTTTGGTCGCATAATATCCTTCGGCAACCATGCTCATTTCCATCATTGCAGACTTAACGGTATAACCTTTTCCAATCATATTTCCGAACATTCTGTTTCTCGAAAATACGGAATATCCAGTAACCAATAAATCGCCTAAATAAGCAGAATCATTGATGTTACGTTTCATTTTATGTACTTTCTTGATGAATTTTTTCATCTCGCGAATCCCATTACTCATCAACACCGATTGAAAATTATCGCCATAACCCAGTCCGTGTGCAATTCCGGCGGCAATAGCATATATGTTTTTGAGCATCGCGGCATATTCCGTGCCGATGATGTCATCTGTGATTTTTGTTTTGATGTAGTTGCTCGACAATTGTTTCGCTACAATAGATGCTTTTTCGGAATCTCCACAAGCAATAGTCAGGTATGATAATCGTTCTAAAGCAACTTCTTCGGCATGGCAAGGTCCTGTAATTACACCAATATTTTGATAAGGTATGTCGTATTTAAAGTGAAAATGTTCGCCAACAATCAAACTTGTTTCAGGAACAATTCCTTTTATAGCCGAAAATATGACTTTATCTTTCAAAGAAACCGTCAATTTATTTAATTCAGCATCTAAAAAAGCGGAGGGAATGGCAAAAATAATGTAATCTGCATATGCCACTGCTTCATTAATATCGTTGGTAAGTTTTAATTTAGTAGTGTCAAATTCTACCGAGCTAATATAATTTGGATTGTGTTTGTAAGTTTTAATGTGTTCAATAGCAGCATCATTACGCATGTACCATGAAATCTCGGGTAGATTTACACATAACATTTTTGCGATGGCTGTTGCCCAACTTCCGCCACCAATTACTGCAAATTTTAGATTTTCGGCCATTTTTTTATTAAATTTTATCAAAAGTACTTAAAAAACTAGTAATAATACAAATAAAATTCAACCAAGATAGCGGTTCAAAAGACATAAAAAAAGGAACACTAAAGCACCAATTAAAAAAAATTAAAAAATAATGTAGATTCTACACAATATAAAATCAGGTTGTACGTTTTAAACCATTATAAATTAAGTTTTTACGCATACAAATGAGGGTTGAATTAGTTAGTTTTGTTTTAGTAATTTGAAAAAGGCGCTCCAAAACTAGTAGGAACGCCTTTTTTTATGACCTTTTTATTCTGAATTAATAACTCATTTCTACAATCGCTTTAACTTTATCTAAAGTAATATTTTGTTTTTCGCCCAAAGCTATCCAGCCTCTTTCGTCAAATCTTTTTACTATAAAATCAGCTGTTTTTTCGAAGTCATTCGTGTAATCGGATAATTTAGTTTGCATTCCCATCGTGTGGAAAAATTCAACTGTTTTATTGATTGCTTCGTTCGCAATTTCATCTTCCGTTCCGGTTAAATTAAAAATACGTTTTCCGTATTGTGCCAGTTTTCCTTTTTTGGTTTCAAACATCACTCTGTACAAATTTGGACCAACAACTGCCAAAGTTCTGGCGTGATCAATTCCGTACAAAGCGGTCAATTCATGACCAATCATGTGTGTCGCCCAATCCGAAGGAACTCCTTTTTGAATTAATCCGTTTAAAGCCATCGTACAACTCCACATAAAATTTGAAGCTAACGCATAATCCGTAGGATTTTCAACCACGTCCGGACCTACTTGAATCAAAGTTTGAAGGATACTCTCCGCAATTCGGTCTTGAAGATAACCTTCGTGTGGATACGTTAAATATTGTTCTAAAACGTGCGTGTAAGCATCAACAACTCCGTTTTGTAATTGTCTTTTTGGTAAAGAAGCAATAGCCGTTGGGTCACAAATAGAGAATTTTGGAAACAACGCACTTCCGCCAAAATCTAGTTTTTCCTGAGTGGCTTCAATCGTTATCACAGACCCAGAATTCATCTCGCTTCCTGTAGCCGGCAAAGTCAATACGGTACCAAAAGGAACGACTTTAGTGACATCTCTAAAAAGGATTCTTTTCTTAAGAATATCAATCGGATTGCCTTCAAAATTGGCGGCGGCAGAAAGAAATTTCACGCCGTCAATTACACTTCCGCCACCAACGGCAAGAATAAAGTTGATTTTTTGTTCTTTGATAATGGCAACGGCTTTCATCAAAGTTTCAAAGTGTGGATTCGCTTCGATACCGCCAAATTCGGTGATATCAAATCCTTCCAGACTTTTACGGACTTGTTCATGGATTCCGTTTTTAAAGATACTTCCTCCGCCATAAGCCAATAATATTTTTGCGTCTTTTGGAACCAGTGTCGTTAGTTTTTCTATTTGTCCTTTCCCAAAAACTAAGTTGGTGGGATTGTATAATTCAAAATTTAACATGATTATTTTTTTGCGTTTAATTGATCTAATATTTTCTCAGCAACTAATTTTGAGGAAGCTGGATTTTGTCCTGTAATTAATAAGCCGTCTTCAACAGCATAAGGATGCCAGTCGGCAACTTTGCTATATGTAGCGCCATTATTTTGTAAAACATCTTCTAATAAAAACGGAACCACTTTAGTTAAACCTACCGCTTCTTCTTCTGTATTAGAGAAACCGGTTACTTTCTTGCCTTTTACTAAAAATTCCCCATTTACTTTCACATTTTTCAAAGCTCCAGGAGCATGACAAACGAAACCAACGGGTTTATTGTGTGTATAAAAAGATTCAATTAAAGCGATTGAAGTCTTATCTTCGGCTAAATCCCAAAGCGGACCGTGACCTCCAGGATAAAAAACCGCATCATAATCTGCTTGATTTACATCGGATAATTTTTTTGTGTTTTTTAGTTTTGCAAGAAGTGCGGTATCGCTGTCGAATCTTTTAGTATCTTCTGTTGCAGCAGATGGATCTTCACTTTTTGGGTCAATAGGCGGTTGCCCTCCTAGTGGTGTGGCAATATCAATCTGAACTCCTTTATCTGCTAATGCGTAATACGGTGCTGCTAATTCTTCTGTCCAAAATCCTGTTTTTTCTCCTGTGTTACCTAGTTTATCGTGACTAGTAACAACAAATAATACTTTTTTCATATCTTTTTTATTTAGTTTTTGTGCAGTTGCAGTAAAGCAACTTACAGTTAATGCTACAATAGCAAATAATGCAATTTTATTCATAACTGATTTTGTTTGTACAAATTTACGGCTAATATGGTATTAGTAAAAATAATTTAAGTTATGTTTGTGATAAATATATTTATATCATGGTTAATCTGGAATGGTACAGAACCTTTAAATCGGTTTATAAAAACGGGAATTTTTCTTTGGCAGCCAAAGAATTATTTATCAGTCAACCTGCTGTTAGTCAGCAAATATCAATGTTGGAGGCGCATGTAGGATACAAACTTTTTAATCGAAAGTCAAAAGGGGTGGAGCCAACAGAATACGCTAAGTTACTCAATAATTTAATCATCGAGGCATTAGACCGATTGGAAAATGTGGAGAATGGTTTTCGTGCCAAAGCATTTAATGCAAACCGATTAATCTCAATCGGAATTTCACAACATTTGATGAGCAGCCTGGGAAGTTGTTTGATTTCGAAATTTGATTTTATCGATTTTAGCTTTCATGAAAATGATACGCTTTTTGAATTAGTCGATTCTAAAAAACTTGATTTTGCTGTGGTGACCCAAAAATACGATACGTTTGATACGATTCAGAAAAAAGTGGGTGAAATCAAACAAATTATTGTTGGCTCAACAAATATTGAAGCTTCGGAAGTAAAAGCAAAAATTAAAACTAAAGATTTTCTTGCTGTTGAGCAGTGGCTAAATGAACAAAAATGGTTTAGTTATGATGCCAGAATTCCTCATATCAAATTGTTTTGGCTGCATGTTTTTAATAAAAAAAGACCGTCGATGATTCCTAGTTTCATTATTCCGTCTGAATATGAAATGCTCGAAATACTTTCGAAAAACACCGGAATTGCAGTGGTTTGGGATATAAATGCAGCTCTTTTTATTCAAGATAAAAAACTGCAATTGCTCTGGAACAGCAAACAAATGCCAAGTACCGAAGTGTTTTTATTATCGGGTAAAAACGATAATTTAAACACCATTTTTCAGAATATTGAAGTGGAATTGAAGGCGATTTTAGGGTAATTATTTCCTGTAAAAATTATTGTGATCAATATATTCCCAAACTTTATTGGGGAACAATGGCTGTACATTTTTCCCTTTCTTGATGTTATTCCGAATAAAAGTAGCTGATATTTCGACAACCGGTGCATCAATCATATGGATTTTTGGATGGTTTTTTAGTTCTAAATTCGGTATTTCTGATGCAATAGATTCGGTAGTTTGACCTTTGGCATCGAGTCTCGGATAGACATAAATTTCATGATGCGCCAAGATTGCTTCGTAGTTTTTCCATTTGTGCAACGACTTGAGGTTGTCTTCGCCCATAATTAAAGAGAACTCGTAATTAGGATATTTTTCCTGTAAGTGAACTAATGTATTGACCGTATAATTGGGTTGTGACAATTTAAACTCAATATCCGAAGGTTTGATTTTTGGAAAATCCTCAGTGGCAAGATGCACCATTTGCAAACGATGGTAATCATCGAGCAAAGTGCTTTTCTTTTTGAGTGGATTGTGTGGCGTAACGACCATCCAAACCTGATCTAAATCGGCGTGCTCCGCCATGTGATTGGCAATGATGAGATGACCAACGTGTATGGGATTAAACGTTCCGAAATACAGACCTATTTTCATATTTAGTGAATAGTGAAAGGTGAATAGTGAAAGGTGAGAAGTGAAATAGTGAAAGGTGAAATGGAGAATATCTTCTCATTAATTCACCTTTCACTATTCACTATTTTACAAAATTCTTTACCAGTTGATATGCTTCTTCCAGAGCAGTATCTAAATCGTAGTTTTTGATAATTACATCAAATTGTGGCGCTGTGGCCAGTTCTACAGAAGCTTTGGCAATGCGCATATTGATTTTGTCTTCACTTTCGGTGGAGCGTTCTTTCAATCTTCTTTTTAGTTCATCAACGCTCGGTGGTTTCACAAAAACAGCCAAGGTTTCTTCGGGGAATTTATGTTTAATACGCAATCCGCCGGCTACATCAATATCAAAAATCACGTTTTTACCTTTGGCCCAAATGCGTTCTACTTCACTTTTTAAAGTCCCGTAAAAATTATCGCGATAGACTTCTTCCCATTCTACAAAATCTTCGGCTTTAATGTGTTTTTTAAACTCTTCCAATGACATGAAGTAGTAATCTTTTCCGTTTACTTCTTCGCCGCGAGCTTCACGAGTAGCTGCCGAAATTGAAAATTCTAGATTCAAATCTTCTTTGCCTAATAAATGTCTGACAATGGTGGTTTTTCCGGAACCGGATGGCGCAGAGAACACGATTAATTTTCCTTTTTTCATTTTATGCTGAATTTAGTTCAGTATCTATTTGTGTTTATTCAGATGTCAAAACCTTACAATACATTCAATACTTGTTCCTTGATTTTTTCTAATTCGTCTTTCATCTGAACGACTAATTTTTGCATTTGTGCGTGATTGGATTTAGAACCCATCGTATTGATTTCGCGTCCCATTTCTTGGGTGATGAAACCTAGTTTTCTTCCGTTAGCTTCGGTTCCGTTGATGGTTTCTAGGAAATAATCCAGATGATTGGTCAAACGTACTTTTTCTTCGGTGATGTCTAATTTTTCTAAATAGTAAATCAATTCCTGTTCAAAACGATTTTCGTCCACGTTAACTTTTAGCTCTGAAATAGCCGTTTGCAAACGATCTTTTATCGCTTGAACGCGCTCTGGATCCAGTGCCAAAGCTTCGGTCATATATTGACGAATGTTGCCAATTCGCAATTGAAATTCTTTTTCTAAAGACATTCCTTCGTCTCTTCTGAAGTTCAAAATATTTTGTAGCGCTTCTTCAATAATAGTTTGGATTTGAATCCAATCATTTTCGTCGATTTCTTCGCGTTCTATTTTCATGGTATCCGGCATACGAATCGCCATTTTCATCAGTTCTGTTTCATCAGCATGGTCATAAACGGCTCTCAATTGCTCGATATATCCTTTTACAATCGGCACATTTACTTTGGTTGACGTTTGTTCAGCCGTACTTTCGATAAAAATAGAAAAATCAACTTTTCCTCTTTCCAGTTTTAGTGCGATTTGGTTGCGTAAACCCAATTCCATTTCGCGGTATAGTGAAGGCATTCTCACATTTAAATCCAAGCCTTTACTATTCAAGGATTTTACTTCTACTGTAATTTTTTTGGTAGGTAATTGCAAAGTCGCTTTCCCAAAACCTGTCATTGATTGTATCATATTATTTTCTAAAAGTGTCCAAAGATAAGAAAAAAGTTTTCAGTGCTCTTTTTTCAGAATTCAGTTGTAAACAGGGCGATTAATTTTTTTTCATGGTTACTAAATACACCCCAATAAATATTAATGCCGCCGAACCAATTTTGACCAAACTCAATTCGTCTTTCCCCAAGCTTATCGCAAAAATCGTTGCAAACAAAGGTTGTAAGTATATAAAAACAGCCACTGTGGTTGGTTTTAATTCTTTCATCGAAAGCAAATTCAATAAATACGTCAGGAAAGTCGAAATGGCAACAACAAAACTAATTTTCCAGCAAATAGCTGTTGGCATCAAAGCCCAATCAACAGCTTCAAATTGGCTCCAGCCAAAAGGCAAAACCATAATAAAACCAAACAAATAAATCCATTTTACAAACGTAAAGGCATTGTATTTATCCATTAATTTCTTCACGATAATCAGGTAAAATCCATACGAAACGGCATTGACCAAAACCAGAAAATTTCCCAATCCGGCGTTTGTGGCGTTGCCAATAGATTTTCCGTAAAGAATAAGAAAAGCCGTTCCTATTAAACCGAGAATGATTCCGAAAATCATTCGTTTTTTCATGCGCTCTTTCATGATAATGGCCGAAAGGGCCAAAACAATCATGGGCGTTGAAACCATAATCACGGCAGCGCTGATGGGAGAAGTAAGGCTTAATCCTTTGAAAAAAGTAAGCATATTAAGGGCAACTCCAAAGAAAGCGGCAGCTATAATTCGGGGAAAATCATTGAAGGCAATTTTTTCTTTTGGCATAAATAACCAAAAAAACCAAAACAAAACCATAGAACCGCCGGCGCGCAAAAGGATAAATCCGTAAGCATCGATGTAATTGGGCATCACATCTTTGGCAATGGTAAAAGTGACTCCGTAAATGATGGAGACGCAAGTGGCGGCAACTAAGGCGAGATTTCTTTTAGACATTCCCCAGAGCAAGTTGTACTTGATGCATATTTTGTTGGCTGTTGCCAATGTAAATTTTGCCGTTGATGATAAAAACCGGACGACTCAAAAAGGTGTAATGTTCTAAAATGTATTTTTTGAAATCATCTTCGGTCAAGGATTTGTTTTTTAAATCCATTGATTTGTATAATTGTGCTTTTTTGCTGAAAAGCGCTTCGTAACTTCCGGATAGTTCCCGCATTTGTTCCAATTCTTCAACAGTAATTGGGTCTTGTTTGATGTCATGAAAAACAAGTTTGTGGTCTTTTGGCAATGATTTTATAATTTTTCGGCAGGTATCGCAGGAAGCGAGGTAATATATTTTGTCCATATTAACAGCAATTTCTTTGTGCAAAGAAAATTCATTTGACACGGAAAATGATTATTTTTATCGAAAATTTACAAATCATAAAAAAATGAATACAACATTCGATATTACCAGAACGAGCAGAAGAATGATTGCCCCGTTTTTAGAAAACTACACTTTAGAACAACTCAACACGATTCCGGAAGGATTCAGCAATAATTTAATTTGGAATATCGCGCATATTGTTGTGACACAACAATTGTTAGTGTATAAATTCTCTGGTTTGCCTATGATGATTTCGGACGAATTAGTTGAAAAATACAGAAAGGGAACCAAACCGGAACATATCGTTACACAAGCCGAAGTAGACGAAATCAAGGATTTGTTGTTTGCTACTATCGATCAAACGGAAGCCGATTTTGAAAAGAAAATCTTCAAAGATTTTGCTGAATATCCAACTTCTACAGGTTTTGTTTTAAAAAGCGCGGTAGATGCAATGGTTTTCAATAATTTTCACGAAGGGCTTCATCTTGGGATTTTGATGAGCATCAGAAAATTTATCTAGAAACTTTTTTCTAATAAAAAAGGGCCGTCTAAATTTTTAGATGGCCCTTATTTTATTTTAGCAAATCAATTACAATTTGTAAGTGATTCCAATTTTAGCTCCGCTGGTCACATTTGCACCGCCTAATTCTAAATTTACACCAAAATTATCGTTAAAGAAATACCTTCCGCCAACTTGTGCTCCAATTCCAATTCCTGAGTTATTGCTTCCGGGATAATCATTGTCAATGTTCCAGATGTAATAACCAAGTCCAAGTCCTGCGTAAAAATCCCATTCACTAGGAATGTCTAATAAAGTGTTGAAATGGTAATTTCCATTTGCTGCAATGCTGATGATGGAAGAATTGTAATTTACCGCTCCATAAGATTCTTTGTACGAACGAAATGAAAGTTCACCGCCAACAGTGAAGTCATTTCCAACGCCATAATCAAGACCAACATAAATAGGAGTTCCCCATCCTGATGTTCCAAGACCTGCATTTAATTGTTTTGCACCATTTTCTAGAGGAGCTTGCGCAAAAGCGCCAATTGACATAAAGCAGATGGCTGCTAAAAGAATAACTTTTTTCATTTTATTTTATTTTTAAAATTTGGTGTAACAAAACTAATAAAATTTTCTGTTGCTTGTTTTCTTAATAATACAATGACGAAGAAAATAATAGAAAACTAGAATACTAAAAAGAAGTGTCGTGTTATTATTTGGTGCAAATTTGCAGCACATTTTTTAAAATATAAAAACGTATGGAATTTGGTCGAATAATTATTTCAGAAACCGCAATGAATAGTGAAAACCTGCAAGATGTGATTCACTCTAATATTTCAGTAATCAACTTAATGCGCGAGGAAGGAGTTAACGATGATTTGATTCACGAAGATGCTTTGATGAGTTATTATTTAGATTATTATCTGTCGCAGTATTCCGAAGGAAATTTTGCTCAATTTGTTTATAATTCGAGTTGGAACAAAGAATTAAACGAACTGATAGAAGAAGGTTTGGCATTAATCGGAGCCGAAAAGCATTTGGCATTATTTCAACAACAATCCAAAAAAGTGAGATTAATGAGCAGTGTAAAGCTCAATAAATTTCTAAAAGGAAAATTAGAAGGCGTAAATCCTGTCCGGGATTTGCTCAATGACGACACTTTTTTCGAAATAGAAGAAAACTTGATTACTTTGAATGCTACTTTTCTAAAAACACATCCGGATTTCGAAGTGCTTTCTGTAGATGATATGTTCGCCGCTTTGGAAGAATTTGTAGGACACGAAATCAAAAGAGAATAGTAGATTTTATTTTTAAACACATAGAAACATAACTTTTAGTCTGTTAAAAAGGCATTTCATTTTATTTAGAATGTATAGCTATGTGAAAATGAAATGCTATCAAACTTTTTTCAGTCTTAATTTTTCTATGATTCTATGTGTTTAAAAAAAGTCCAATGCATTTGAATCAGGATATTCTCCTTTTCCTTAAAACTTTGTCTTATAAGTCCCAAACATTTCCTTAAATTTGCTACCGTTATTATAAAAGTTAGCGTTTAAAAAATTAAGCTATGTTACAAATCGCATTTATTAGAGAAAATCAGGAGAAAGTAATCAACGCTTTGGCAAAAAGAAATATGGATGCCAAATCTGTTGTTGAAGAAGTGGTACAACTGGATGAAAAACGTCGCGCTACGCAAGTAGAGTTGGACGGAATTTTATCAGAATCTAATAAATTATCCAAAGACATTGGTGAATTGATGAAAAATGGCGACAAATCAAAAGCGGCCATTTTAAAAGAAAAAACAGTTCTGTTAAAAGAAAAAAGCAAAAAATTAGCTGAAACAGCCGATGCACTTGCGCTGGAATTAACCGAAAAATTATATACGTTACCTAATCTTCCGGCAGATATTGTTCCGGTTGGTAAAACACCTGAGGAAAATTTAAACGTTTTTCAAGAAGGAGATGTCCCGGTTTTGCATGAAGGTGCATTGCCACATTGGGAATTGGTAAAAAAATATGACATCATTGATTTTGAATTAGGAGTGAAAATTACGGGTGCAGGATTTCCGGTTTACAAAGGAAAAGGAGCCAAATTACAACGTGCCTTAATCAATTATTTTTTAGACAAAAATACAGCAGCAGGTTACAAAGAGATGCAAGTGCCACACATGGTAAACGAAGCTTCTGCTTATGGAACGGGACAATTGCCGGACAAAGAAGGGCAAATGTACCACGACGCTACAGATAATTTATACTTGATTCCAACTGCCGAAGTTCCGGTAACCAACTTGTTTAGAGATGTAATCTTAAACGAAAACGAATTGCCAATTTTATGTACAGCATACACGCCATGTTTCCGTAGAGAAGCAGGTTCTTACGGTGCGCATGTTCGTGGATTAAACCGTTTGCATCAATTTGACAAAGTCGAAATTGTACGAGTAGAACATCCGGAGAAGTCGTATGAAGCCTTAGACGGAATGGTAGAACACGTAAAAGGAATCCTTCAGGAATTAAAATTGCCGTACCGAATATTGCGTCTTTGTGGTGGCGATATGGGATTCACATCCGCGTTGACGTATGATTTTGAAGTGTATTCTACCGCTCAGGAACGTTGGTTAGAAATCAGTTCAGTATCTAATTTTGAAACGTTTCAAGCCAATCGTTTGAAATTGCGTTTCAAAGACAAAGACGGAAAAAACCAATTGGCACACACCTTAAACGGAAGTTCATTGGCTTTGCCAAGAGTGCTGGCTGGAATTTTAGAAAACTACCAAACACCGGAAGGAATTGTAATACCGGAAGTATTGCGTCCGTTCTGCGGGTTTGATATTATAGACTAAATTTAGTCCATTTTTATTTACCGCGAATTCGCAAATTTTATTTTTATTGAATTTAAAATAATTTGCGAATTTGCGGTTTTTATGACTTTGGATTAAGTGTTGTTTCATAAAAAAAGTAACAATGAAAAAACTCTTGCTACATATTTCCTTGTTTTTTTCATTGGTTTGTTTTTCGCAAAACGAACAATTAGCGCAGTATTATTATGATAAAGGCGATTTTGAGAAAGCCAAAATCAGTTACGAAGAGTTACTCAAGAGCATCCCTCAAAATTCTCAATATTTTCTCAGAACAATAGATTGTTACCAGCAATTACAGCAGTTTGATACGGCTGAAAAAGCTATTACCGAGCGGTTCAATACATACAAACAAGGCACACTCTTGGTGGAATTAGGTTATAATTTTCAGTTGCAAAAAAACGATGTCAAAGCCCAAAATTACTACGAACAGGCTTTAGACCGAATCAAAAAAAATCCAAACGAAGTCTACGGAATCTCAAATTCATTTGAGAAAAAAGTGCTGTTGGAATATGCGTTGAAATCCTACCAAACGGCAGCAACATTAGAACCTAATTTTAATTTCAATTACCAAGTTGGATTGCTTTACGGACAATTGGGAAATCAGGAAATGATGATTTCGACTTTTCTGGACGAAGCGTTTGCCAATCCGCAGAATTCAATATTGATTCAAAATCAACTTGCCCGTTTCATGACGGATGAAGGCGATTCAGTATTCAAGGAAATGTTGCGAAAATCGTTAATTCTTCGAACTCAAAAAAATCAGGATATTTTTTGGAACCGTTATTTGAGTTGGTTTTATGTGCAGCAAAAAGAGTTCGAAAAAGCCTTTATTCAGGAAAAAGCCATCTACAGACGCGATCCGGAATCCCTTGCTAATATTGTGAATTTAGGACAATTGGCGATTGAAGAAAACAATCCCGAAGCGGCAAAGGAAATTTTAGGTTTTGTATTAGAAAACACCAAAGATTTAGAGTTGTTGATTCAAGCCAATTCCTATTTGATAACAATGAAAATAGAAACGGCACCGGAAAAAGACTTTGAAACGATCAACGCAGAATTAGCCGGTTTGCTGAAACAATTTGAAATAAGTCCTTTTACTGTATCTTTGCAGCTGATTCAGGCATATTTT
This sequence comes from Flavobacterium lacustre, assembly GCF_027474525.2. Classification (NCBI taxonomy): domain Bacteria; kingdom Pseudomonadati; phylum Bacteroidota; class Flavobacteriia; order Flavobacteriales; family Flavobacteriaceae; genus Flavobacterium; species Flavobacterium lacustre. Next base: position 866,037 of record NZ_CP114882.2, on the reverse strand, counting down.
GTAGCTTTTAATATGAAAAATCCCGAAGAAGGAAAAACCATTGTAAAGCGCGCGCTCGAATTACCGTTGAATGAGTATGAAAAGGCTCAGGCCAAAATGGAGTTGGCGGATATTCTGCTTTACGAAGAAAAATTCAATCAGGCATTATTGTATTATTCCCAAATAGAATTGGATTTAAAGAATGATATTGTGGCGCATGAAGCGAGTTTAAAAGCGGCTAAAACCAGTTATTTCAAAACCGATTTTGTGTGGGCTTTGAAGCAATTCAAGGAATTGAAATCAGCCAATACGCAATTGATTGCTAATGATGCTTTAGAATATTTCTTGTTGATTAATGACAATACCGTTGCCGATTCGACACAAACAGCTTTGGCGGCATTTGCAAAAGGCGATTTCCTTTTGTATCAAAACAGAATTCAGGAAGCGATCATTCAGTTTCAAACCATTTTGCAAAAACACAAAGGAGAGGAAATAGAAGCAGTCACGTTGTTGCGGTTGGGAAAAATTTTCGAAAAGCGAGGGGATTTTACTTTGGCTTTAAGCCAATACCAAGCTATTATTGACCAGCACAGCGACGGAATTTACATAGACGAAGCCTTATATTTTTCGGCAGAAATTTATAACAGACAATTGCAACTGCCCGAAAAGGCAAAGCCATTATATGAAAAAATAATTTTTGCTCACGAAGACAGCATTTATTTTGTAGAAGCAAGGCGAAAATACAGACAATTAAGAGGAGACACCAATTTATAATTTAATACAAAACCCAACACCAAACACCCAAAACCTAACACCCAAAACCCAATACCTAAAATGATTATATACAACGTCACCACAAACATACACGAAAGCGTTCACGATCAATGGATGATTTGGATGCAACACAAACACATTCCGGAAGTTTTGGCTACAGGTAAATTCTCCGGAGCGCGAATGGTTCGCGTTTTAGTCGAAGAAGAGATGGGCGGGGTTACTTATTCGGTTCAATATACTACCGACAGCAAAGAGACTTTAGAGAAATATTATCAGGAAGACGCGCCTGCTTTTAGGGATGAAGGGACCAAACTTTTTGGTGATCGAATGTTGACTTTCAGAACCGAACTGGAGTTGATAAGCGAGCATTAGTTTTAGTGACTCTAGCTTGTAACATAAGAGTTCCGTAGGAACTAGGTATATTGTAGCAACGGATTTTAATCCGTTGGAAATATGTAGGAACGAGGTATGTTGTAGCAATGGATTTTAATCCGTTGGAAATATGTAGGAACGAGGTATATTGTAGCAATGGATTTTAATCCGTTGGAAACATGTAGGAACGAGGCATATTGTAGCAATGGATTTTAATCCGTTGGAAACATGTAGAATAAATGATTACGAATATACACATTGCGCATTCGGGAAAAATAAACCAAAAATAAAGCGAGACGGCACAGCCTCTTAATGACAATATGGAAAAAGTAAAAGCTAAAAAACACCTCGGACAACATTTCCTGAAAGATGAAAGCATCGCCCAGGCCATCGCCGACACTTTGAATTTACAAGGATATGACGATGTGTTAGAAATAGGTCCGGGAATGGGTGTTTTGACAAAATATTTATTAGACAAACCCATCAATACGTATGTGATTGAAATTGATACTGAATCAGTAACCTATCTAGATGCCAATTACCCAAAGCTAAAAGACAAAATCATTTCAAAAGACTTCTTGAAATACAACATCAACGAAGTTTTTGACGGTAAGCAATTCGCTATAATCGGGAATTTCCCGTATAATATTTCGACTCAAATTGTTTTCAGAACATTAGAAATGAGAAACCAGATTCCAGAGTTTGCCGGAATGTTCCAGAAAGAAGTAGCCGAACGCATTTGCGAAAAGAAAGGAAGCAAAACCTACGGAATTCTGTCGGTATTGGCTCAGGCTTTTTACGATGCCGAATATTTGTTTACCGTAGACGAGCATGTTTTTAATCCGCCGCCAAAAGTAAAATCGGGTGTTTTGCGTTTGCGCCGAAAAGAAGATTTCAGTTTGCCTTGCGGTGAAAAATTGTTTTTTACAGTCGTGAAAACCGCTTTTCAACAACGCAGAAAAACCTTGCGTAACAGTTTAAAAACCTTAAATTTGTCCGATAATCTCAGGGAAGACAGTGTTTTTGACCTTCGCCCGGAGCAACTTAGTGTAGAACAGTTCATAGAACTTACCCAAAAAATAGAAGCCGATGGAGTTTAAAATCAGCAAAGAACTAATTCATGAATTAGAGCAACTCATTCAAAGTAAAAACGACCAGCAACTGGAAGTTTTATTGAATGACATGCACCATGCTGATATAGCCGAAATTCTGGACGAGCTTGATTTTGAAGAGGCGACCTATATTTTCAAAGTATTAGACAGTGATAAAACGGCGGAGATTCTTCTGGAATTAGAAGATGATTTGCGTGAAAATATCTTAAAAAGGCTTTCGCCAAAAGAGATTGCAGAAGAGCTCGATGAACTCGAAACCAATGATGCGGCCGATATTATTGCGGAACTTTCTCAGGACATCAAAGCCGAAGTAATATCAGAACTTCAAGACGTTGAGCATGCCAAGGATATTGTTGATTTGTTGCGGTATCACGAAGATACAGCCGGAGGAATCATGCACAAAGAGTTGGTAAAAGTCAACGAAAATTGGAACGTACTTACCTGCATCAAAGAAATGCGCATTCAGGCCGAGAACATTTCCAGAGTCCATTCTATTTATGTAGTCGATGACGAAGACCGATTAAAAGGCCGATTGTCGCTCAAAGATTTACTCACCACTTCTTCCAGAACACCCATCAGCGATGTGTACATCCGAAAACTGAACTCCGTAAAAGTAGATACTGAAGATGTTGAGGTAGCGCGTATCATGCAAAAATACGATTTAGAAGCCATTCCTGTAGTTGATGAACTGGGCCGATTAGTAGGCCGAATCACCATTGATGATATCGTAGATGTAATCAAGGACGAAGCCGATCAGGATTACCAGTTGGCAGCAGGTATCTCACAAGACGTTGAGGCCGATGACAGCATTATGGAATTGACCAAAGCCCGTTTGCCTTGGTTAGTACTCGCACTTTTAGGCGGTTTCATCACTGTAAGAGTACTTGGTTTATTTGAAGGAGCGATGCTCGAACACGGCAATTTATTCTTTTTCACGCCACTTATTGCGGCAATGGCGGGGAATGTTGGCGTACAATCTTCGGCAATTATCGTGCAGGGTTTGGCTAACAATACCTTGAGTGGCTCTTTATTCAACCGATTAATCAAAGAAGTTTCATTGAGTCTGCTCAACGGAGTCATTCTGGCAACCATCTTGTTTTTAGGCAGTCATTTTTTGCTCAATGTAGAGTTCATTATAGGCATAATCGTAACCATAGCACTAGTTTCAGTAATTATTATAGCCTCATTAATTGGGACATTCATTCCGTTGTTATTAGACAAATTCGGAATTGACCCTGCCTTGGCAACCGGACCATTTATAACCACCAGTAATGACATATGTGGAATTCTGATTTATTTTTCGATAGCAAAAATGATTTTGGGATTTTAGAAAGTGTCAAAAGGGAGAAGTGAAAAGTGAAGAGTGAGAAGTGAGAAGTGAGAAGTGAAAAACGCAATAGTATATTTTTTGAACCAAATAAACAACTAAACCAATACAACCAACAAATTCCCCTATCGGCGCGCTTTCCTTTAGAGCACCGGGGATAGGAAAACCAGAACAGCTCATGAAAGTACACATCATTGGCGGCGGAAACTTAGGCGTTTCTATCGCATTAGGATTATCAAAGTTTGCATCACAAAACCAAGTAACCGTAACCAGACGAAACACCGCCAGTATCCTCTATCTGGAAAAACTGGGGGTAACCGTTTCAACCAATAATACACACGAAATTCAAGAAGCCGATGTCATCATCCTGACCATAAAACCGTATCAGGTAGATACTGTTTTGGCCGAAATCCTTCCTGCAATTTCAAACAAAGTAATCGCTTCGGCGGTAAGCGGATTATCAATCGAAAATCTTCAAAACAAGATAGGCGAGTCCAATAGCGCTGTCCGAATCATGCCAAATATAGCCGCACAGTTTGGCGCCTCAGCAACCTGTATCGCATTTCACGAAAAAAACAAAGAAAAAGCACAAGATACCGTAGCCCTTTTTCAAACATTAGGCACCGCACCCATCATCGACGAAAAACTAATGGATGCTGCAACAGTACTTGCCGCCAGCGGAACCGCATTTGCCCTAAGGTACATTCGCGCCTCCATGCAAGCCGGAATCGAAATAGGATTTGACTGGCAAACCGCATTAGCCATCTCCGCACAAACCGTAAAAGGCGCTGCCGAAATGCTGCTCGAAGAAAAAGGACACCCGGAACAATTAATCGACCGCGTAACCACACCACAAGGCTGTACCATTGCCGGACTAAACGAAATGGAACTACACGGATTCAGTTCTTCCTTAATCAAAGGAATCAAAACCTCCTTAAAACAAATCAAAGGATAAACCCCATTTGGGCGTGACCACAATACCAAAAAGGGTCTTCTCAGCGTAACGTTGAGAAGACCCTTTTGCTATTCCGGTCGGGCTATACGCGCTACTTCGGTAGCTGCTACTATCCCTCACGCGAACCCATTTCAACCTACAATCCCATAAGTTCCACACACGAACTCCAATAATCCCCTCATTCCTTGAATAGCCGTTGACTTTATTCAATGGGATTTTAGGCATCATAATTAGCTTTAATCAAAGGTAATTGAAGCTCAAAAACCAATTTAGGTTAAGATGTTTTTCTAAAACAAGTTTCTTTGTAGCCTCCTCGACCCAACAAAAAATAGGCTTTTCCATGAAATTAAAAAAATAATGTATTCTTTTTTGACCCAAATGAGGAAAACCGTAAAACGGATTAAATCAGCTTAATTATTTTTGAGTGTTATTTTACGATAATCAATAGATGAGATAGTCTAATGACCAAAACAAACGAAAAGCTTTTTTGGATTATTTGGAAGATAATTACTGCAAATGCATTTAATTGTTATGCACTATGAATAGCGACAATATGCACAATAAGGGGGGTATGGTAGATACTTTAAAATGAGTATATACAAAGTTGAATGATATTCTGCCAAAAATCATAGAAAAAAATAAATCATAACCAATAATTAACTATAAATAAAAAACAATGAGTAAAAAATCAATTAGTGCTACTGACCTTTTTTTGGCAATTCTCGCCATATTATTAATTAGTGTAAGTTTTTATCAAACTTGGCTTGGATTAGACCAAATTTTTGGTCCAGCATCATTTGTTATTGCAATGGTTCTGTCGCTTTTGTTATTGTTTTTAGTTTGGATGATTAGAGTTGCAAAAATTGAAGGTCGTTCAACTTCAAGTTTGGTTGGAATCTATATTTTTATTGCATCTTTTTGCTTTATAGCAAATTTTAATGCTTTGTACACTAGATTTATGAGAACCGATATTTATACAACAGAATTGAGAGATATCAACCAAAGGTTTAATAATTTAGAATCTGATGTTGAATCAAAGTTAGAATATGCAATTGACAAAAAAATTGCTGGAAATGTTGAAACTGAAAAGAAAAAATTAATGTTGCAAATTATTGACCCAGGAAATCCAGGAATTGGTACAGAGGCAAACGGAATAATTCGTGACATTGAAAAATTAACTGGAAAAAAAATGACATTACTTAAAGCAGTGAACAATGATTATAAAGATTTAGCTTTAAGAATGGGAGAACAAATAGACGATATGATTACTCAATTATCACCTGACGAAAGAAATTTGAAAAGAGATATTGAAGGAGCAGTTTTGAAATGGAATAAAAAAATTCAAGACTTATTATTGCTTTCTAAAAAAGAAAAAGATGATATTTCACAAGGATTGATTGATGAATCATTATCTGACTATAATAAATTAGGAAATCGTGCACATTCAATTTTAGGAGAAAACAAATTTAGATTTACTCCAGAAGTTTCGAAAACACAGGATGTAGGGAAAATCGGATTTGCATTTGAACACGCAGTAAAAAACTTTAGCATGTATCAATTTGTTGTATTAATGGGTTGTATATTATTGGATTTTGTAATTGTTATTATTGTTTTGTTAGTAACACCAAGTAATGGGAGTGCAAACAATAATGCAAGTGTCTTCAATGGCAACAAAAGAAGTGGTAAAGTATTAATTGGAAAAAATTAAAATAAAATGAACGACGACAACCTAAAACCATTATCTTTTGAAGATGAAGATGTATTAAAGCCAATTTCATTTGACACATCCAACAATACGCCAACAGATTTTGTTCCATTAGCTAATGCTAACACTAATGAAATAAAAAATAAAGACAGTAATTTTGTATTCTTTTTCGGTGTTTCTGCATCTGGAAAATCTGTAATTTTATCGGCGATTTTATATTATTTAAGGTCTAAAGCTGGTGTTTTAAGACCTAAATTAAGTACGCCAAATACCAAAGAAGCACAGGTTTTATTAGCAGATTTTTTTGAAAATATTAGTAAAGGAATCCTACCAAATAGAACGACACGTGATAAAGTTACAAGAATGGATTTTGTATTTGAACCAAATAATAAATCTAAAAAAGTTCCACCAATAGATTTAACGTTTTTAGAAACAGCTGGTGGGAATCATCTTGACATTTCCCGTGGGGGTTCTTACCACAGTAGTATTGATGCGTATTTAAACGCTAAAATCCCATTAAACATAATTGTCGTAACTAGTTATGATACGGCACACAGAGACGACTCTCTCATTAATGAGTTCTTTGGAGAATTAGAAAGGAGAGGTAATCATTTAAAATCAGTTAATATAATATTAGTTGTTTCAAAATGGGATATTTCAGGTAGGTCTGATGTATCTAATGAAGAAGAATTAGAAAATTTTGTACAGGAAAGATTACCAATGACAAATAATCTTATAAATTCATATGAATTTAGCAAAACATATTTTACGATTGGCAACATTGAAAAAACAGGAGGTGAAGAAAAAATCACTTTATTAAATTTACAACCCGCAGAAATTTTATCTGATTGGCTATATAAAAGTATAACGGGTTACTCATTAGATTATGAAGGTACATTTTGGGAGAAAATTAAATTTAGTTTTTAGTAATTATGGAAAATATTTATGTTTATGGATTTGCAACTTTTGGACACCCTAATGATTTCAGACAAATTTGTTTTTATCCAGAAAATAGACAATCAGATATTAAAGTAAAGTTATTTGACCTAACAAATGCAGTGAAAGTTTATCCTAAAAGCGCTTTATATTCAATACGAAAAGAAAACATAAATGGATTTAATTCAATTTCTTATTCTAAATATACATTTGTTAAAGAGATGTCATCTGAGAGGGACGGAACGTTTATTGGCTCAAGTGTCCTTTATACAAACGGAATTGCAAACGAAAATATTACTATTGATAAATTAAATAATTTTCATTCAGACTTAATTAAAAAAAATGTAATTGAGGATAGATTAATTGTAAATCACGCAAAGGATTTTTCATGTGCAAAGTCAGTAATTAATGAATTTGACAAGCTTTCGTATAATTTAAAAAAAACGGACGAACCAACGAATTTTAATACTTCAAATACAAATGTTGTAGTTTATTCGCAAACTGATTCCAACTCACTACAACAGAATTTCAAAAAGGCATTAGAATTACTCAATGATTATGATACAATTTTTTTTACAAAAGATCAAGAAATAATAAAATTCACAGTGTCCAAAAGGTTGTATCAATTTTTAGATGAAAGTAAAAATGAGTTTACCAATGCGGTACAGAGTTTACGAGATGAGAAAAAGAAAAAATTAGAAATAATTTTGAATGATTTTCAAACTGAAATATCTGAACTTGAGGAAAAGAAGCAAGAAACAATAATAAAATATAAGGAGAGTATAGAACAAAATAAAATTTTACACAGAGAAAACGAAATTAAAATTGCTGAATATGATAAGCAAACTGAAAAAATAGGAAATCAATACGCGGAATATGAACTTAAAATAAAAGACGCAATTGATTTAATTAACTCAAATAAGAAAATTGATGAAGTCAAATCATTTCATAACGAAAACAAACGCGAGTTTATAAATTTCATCAACCAAAATACTAAACCAACCTATTTAAATAATTTGAATAATATTCAAACAAGAACAAGTTTAACATCAAATCATCAGCATAATTCGCGTTGGTCTGGAGCGACTAATGACAAATCAAATAATGAACAAAGTCAAAAAAAGAAACCATTTAAGATTTTTAAACTAGTATCTTTTTTGTTCTTCGCTATTTGGCTTGTAACAATAATTTATTACCAAGCTTATCAAATTCCCGAAAAAGATAAAATTATTCAAGATTATGAATATCAAATAAATCAAAATATTACCGAAGATGACAGTGATAAAAAAGATGATGAATCATCAATTCCTGAACTTAATCCTAAATCAAACAATAAGTTAAACACAAACGATATTAAAAATATTGCTAAAAGTTTAAAAAGTGATATGACTTTAGCCGAAGTTGTTTCAATAATTTTTGAAAAAAATCCAACTGATGTAAAACAGCACTACGAAAATCAAATTGATTTATATTCAAAAAAAATAATAGAACTAAATAAAAATTGTTTTGAAGAAAAAGATGGAAACAATTATTATAAACAAGATACAATTAAAAACATTCCTTCATTCAAATCGGACAACTAAATATGAAAAAATATCTTTTTATATTTATTTTAATTGTAGGATGTAAACATCCTGAAAGTGAAAATTTTGATAGATTCAATAATAAAAAATCAATTATTGAAAACAACACTTCGTTCATTGAAAAAAATGAATCTTTCGAGGAGAAGAACATAATTAAAATGGAAAAAGAAAATGGAGTAAAATATGTTTGGATTGAAATAAATGGTTTAAAATTGAGATTTATTTTTGATACCGGAGCATCAAGCATTTGTATTTCATCATCAGAAGCGTCGGTATTATATAGACAAGGGACTTTACAAAAGGAAGACATTTTAAACGTTGAATATTTTCAAGATGCTACGGGTAAAATTTCAGAGGGAACAAAAATAAACTTGCGAACAGTTAAAGTTGGTAATATAATACTCGAAAATATTGAAGCAACCGTAATTGATAATGTTGACGCACCTCTATTATTAGGTCAAACTGTTTTTGAAAAGTTTGGTAAAATTGAAATTGATAATATCAATGATGAAATAATTTTAAAATGAGAGAATTATCATCGCTTTTAATAATTTTTCTTTTTCTTTCAGGATGTAAGCATCCTGAAAGTAATTATTATGAAGAAAGAATTTATGAAACGGAATCAATAATTGAAAACAAAAAAAACACTCTAAATGAGTGCTTTAAAGTAATTGGTGTAAAAGATGGAGACACATTTGTAATATTATTTGAAGGAAAGGAACAAGTTGTAAGATTTGCCCATATAGATTGCCCTGAGAAAAAGCAACCATTTGGTAAAAAAGCAAAATATTTTGTTTCTGATATATGCTTTGGAAAAAATATCAAACTAATTCACGAAAATAAATATGACAGATATAAAAGGTTAATAGCCGAAATTATATTAGAAGATGGTACAAATTTGAATAAAGAATTGGTTAAGCAAGGTCTTGCTTGGCATTTCAAAAAATATTCTGATAATTTAGAATATTCAAATTTAGAAATTGAAGCTAAAAATTATAGAATTGGATTATGGTCGGAAGAAAATCCAATAGCACCTTGGGAATGGAGGAAATAAAGACGCTCCTCCCACTTTTCCCTACAAATTCAAAAATACAGGCGTACTATATATCAACTTTTCGTCACCGGATTATAACTATCAGATAACAGCAAATCATTTTTACATGAAAGACTATATAAACGCATTTAGAAATATCTTTAATTATAAAGATGAGGCGACATTAAAAGAGTTTTGGAATTTTTTTATGGTGAACATTATTATGAATGTCATTCTAAGATTACTAGTTAAAAGAAATGTACTGCCCGAATATTTACATAACAGCTATGCAATTATTGTCCTTTTGGCATTAATAGCAGTAGGTTTTAGAAGATTAAAAAATGCGGGCTATTCCGGATGGTTGTTTTTAATTCCAGTTGTAAATCTATTCTTTGCTTTATTACCTCAAAAAGAAATTAAAGAATCTTAAAAATAACCTCGCTCCGCGAACTACAAATAAGTCGCAAAACCCAGAATACAATCGTGATTGCTCTGCGAAGTCTCTGACTTCGTAGCCATTCCAATGAGCAACAAACACAAGAAAATAAAGCGAACCAAAATAACAATGGCTTATAGCAATAAGTACAAAGTCCCGTCTCGCTAAGTAGAATTCTCTTGCCTGCAACTACGATATTCGTGCCTGCAGTTGCGATTCTCCTACCTGCAACAACGATTCTTGTGCCTGCAGTTGCGATTCTCCTGCCTGCAACTACGATTCTTGTGCCTGTAGTTGTGATTCTCCTACCTGCCACTACGATTCTTGTGCCTGCAGTTGTGATTCTTGTGCCTGCAATTCACGATACTCGTATGCATTTCGCGATTCTCGCATGCATTTCACGATATTCGCATGCATTTCACGATTCTCGTATGCATTTCGCGATACTCGTATGCAATTCACGATACTCGTATGCATTTCGCGATATTCGTATGCATTTCACGATTCTCGTATGCATTTCACGATTCTCCTATGCGCATTTAGGATATTGCTATGCGCATTTGCGATTCTCCTATGCAACTTTACGATATTCCTATGCGCATTCACGATATTGCCATGCACATTCACGATATTCCTATGCGCATTTGCGATATTGCCATGCGCATTCACGATATTCCTATGCACATTTAGGATATTGCCATGCACATTCACGATATTCCTATGCAACTTTACGATATTCCTATGCAATTTTACGATACGGCATACACTCTCAATAATAAACGTGCCTCCACATCACTTTAGAACAAAGCATAAAATAGTAAACGCCCAAAAGACCGCTGACTTTTTCCATATCGATAACAAACGCAATAGAATAAATACTATATTTGAAAAAAAACCACATGAAAAAGCTACTCCTAACACTCCTCATTACGATGGCTGCTTACAGCACCGCAAACGCCCAACAAAACCAACCCAAACAAGTACTCCGACACGTAGTAATGTTTGGTTGGCAAGAAGGAACCGATGCTGCTTATATCAAAACAATAGTAACAGCGTTCAGCAACTTGCCCAAAAAAATAGCAGAAGTCAAAGCCTTTGAATGGGGAACCAACAACAGCCCCGAAAACCTAAACAAAGGACTGACTCATTGTTTTCTGTTGACCTTCAACACCGAGGCAGAACGCGACGCTTACCTCATTCATCCCGATCACAAAGCATTTACCAAACTCTTAGACGCCTCCCTCGATAAAGTCACCGTTTTTGATTATTGGACAAATCAATAAAGCAAAACAACGCCTCAAAAGCCAAAAATTAATCTTTAAAGAGTATTCCAAAACAATGAAAAAAACACTATTATTCCTTATTTTACTCAGCAATCTAGTTGCAAATGCCCAAGAAATAAGCGTAGAGAAATCAATTTTTACAATCCACACCGGATTCCTTGGGGTTTGGTTTAATAACGAAAGTAAACTCTCTAACAACGTCTCCCTAAAAACTGAAATAGGTCTCGAAAAGGATTTCTCAGTTGGAGATCATTACGACGGTGCCGGTTTTATTTTGCAGCCAGTTCTTACCTTAGAACCCAGACATTACTACAATTTTGAAAAAAGAAAGAACAGCAATAAAAAAACAGCCAAAAACAGCGGAAATTTTGTTGCTCTCAAAACCAGTTACCACCCGGATTGGTTTGTAATCAACTTAGACGAAAATACAACCAAAACCGCCGACTTAGCCATTGTTCCTACTTGGGGTTTAAAGCGTCAAATAGGCAGTCATTTTAACTATGAAGCCGCATTGGGATTGGGCTACAGGATTATTTATATTAAGGCGAATTCAATTAATGGTAATGTACAAAATGTAGATGGTGCATACAATCAACATCAATACATTCCGTATTTTAATGTAAGAGCAGGCTATACTTTTTAAAATAAAAGCCAGTTAATCTGCATACAAAAAGCCTCGTTTACCGTATCGATAAACGAGGCTTTATGGTATAACTCTAATTTGTTTTTAGGAATTCTTAACCGCTTTCAAATGCAGCTTCAACCATAAAAAACCAAGCATTCCGGCGATAAATGAAGCAATCAAAATCGCTATTTTAGAATAGGTAATCACTTCTTCACCATCATTTTTAAACGCCAGAAGCGTAATAAAAATAGACATCGTAAACCCAATTCCGCCTAACATTCCCGCACCCAGAATATCTTTCCACCTCAAATCCGAGGGCAAAGCACAAATCCCTAAACGGACACTCAAAAACGAAAAAAGCCAAATCCCCAATGGTTTTCCAATGACAAGTCCTGCAATAATACCAATCGTATTGGGATGATTCAACCCTTCATGCCAATTAGAATCAATAGCAATACACGTATTTGCAATCGCAAACAGGGGCAGAATAAAGAACGCCACCGGTTGATGTAAAAAATGCTGTAATCGATAAGAAGACGTCTTCTTGCCGCCATCCCCAAACGGAATCACAAACGCCAATAATACTCCTGTTATAGTAGCATGAACGCCGGAGTTCAGCATAAAATACCACATCGCCACACCACCAATCAAGTACGGAATAAGGCTGTGTACTTTTCTTCGGTTCAAGAAAAATAAGCCGCCCATAATGGCAAAAGCAATAAATAAATTCAAGAAAGCAATCGTATCAGTGTAAAAAATCGCAATCACAAGGATAGCACCCAAATCATCGATGACAGCAAGAGCCGTCAGAAATATTTTTAAAGAAGCAGGCACCCGACTTCCTAACAGCGATAAAATTCCAATCGCAAATGCAATGTCAGTCGCCATAGGAATTCCGGCTCCGTTTTGGGTAATCGTTCCAAAATTCAAAAGTAAAAAGATACCGGCAGGAACCACCATTCCGCCCAAAGCACCAAATATCGGTAAGGCCGCATTTTTGATACTCGATAATTCCCCATCATACAGTTCTCGTTCTAATTCCAATCCAATTAACAGAAAGAAAATAGCCATTAACCCGTCATTAATCCAATGCGTAATAGAATGATGCCCCAATTGGGTGTCCCAAAAAGCAATATATTCCGTTTGAATCGGGGAGTTCGCCAAGTAAAGGGAAAGTAAGGTGACAAATAGCAATAGAATTCCACCTGATTTTTCGCTTTTAAAAAAGGCTTTAAAGGTTCTGGTTAATTTCATGGGGATATACGAGTCTGTTAATAGCAGTTTTGTTTGAATCTAATGAAGAAGGATTCCGCTAATTTAAGCATTTCCGACTAATTTTTCCTTAAAACCATAAACCGTATTTTTTTCCTTAATTTTGAGGCATCAAAAAAACACGCAATTTTATGGACATCAAAATCCTGCATATCGATAGCAATCATCCCGTACTTTGGGACCAATTGCAACAAGCTGGTTTCAGTAATTTCGAAGATTTTAAATCCTCCAAAGATGAAATCGAAGCCAAAATTCACGACTATCACGGAATTGTAATCCGCAGCCGATTCAAAATTGATAAAACATTCTTAGATAAAGCAACTAATTTGCAGTTCATAGCCCGAGTGGGAGCAGGTCTCGAAAGTATTGATTGCGATTATGCAGCATCAAAAAACATCACACTCATCGCCGCCCCGGAAGGAAACCGAAACGCCGTAGCCGAACATACTTTGGGAATGATTCTGTCATTATTCAACAAACTCAATCAAGCCGACAGCGAAATAAGAGCAGGACACTGGAACCGCGAAAGCAATCGCGGTTACGAATTAGACGGCAGAACCGTAGGGATTATTGGGTACGGAAACATGGGAAAATCATTTGCCAAAAAACTCCGCGGATTTGACGTCGAAGTGTTGTGTTATGATATTCAGGAAAATATGGGCGATGCCAATGCCAGACAAGTTACATTGCAGGAACTACAACAAAAAGCCGATGTGTTGAGTTTGCATATTCCGTGGACTCCCGAAACCGATAAAATGGTTGATACGGAATTCATCAACTCTTTTGCAAAACCATTTTGGATTATAAACACCTCCCGAGGGAAGAATATCGTTACCGCAGATCTAGTGGCTGCCATGAAAACGGGTAAGATCATGGGAGCCGGTTTAGATGTTTTAGAGTATGAGAAATTATCTTTCGAAACCCTGTTCAACGATAAAAACACACCCGAAGCTTTTCAATATTTGTTGCAGGCCAAGAATACAATCCTAACGCCACACATCGCCGGTTGGACATTTGAAAGCCACGAACGCTTGGCACAAGTCATCGTTGATAAAATTAAAGCGAAGTACTTGGTTTAACAGAAGTGTTTTGTAGTGTTATGCTAAAAAAAACCGGAAGAGAAGTTACAATTCCGCAGGGATTTCGTCTTATGGTTTTGAAAGTGAAGAGAATAAAATATAATTTGGAGTTGAAACTGTTGAAGATTTCTATAATTTTAGTATTTTTATTCCTTCAAAAATAACCAATAACTAGAATATGGAAAACTCAAAACACGAAGAATGGAATAACCCCCGTCCCGTTCAACAAGACAACAAAAAAATTGCAGCAGGACTTCTTGCTATACTTTTGGGGCCTTTTGGAATTCATAAATTCCTTTTAGGATACACCACCGAAGGGATAATATGGTTAATAATTAGTGTGTGTACTTGCGGAACAGTAACCGGTTTATTGGGTCTTATAGAAGGAATTATATATTTAACAAAATCAGATGAAGAGTTTTATCAAACCTATCAAGTAGGGAAGAAAGCTTGGTTTTAAGTTGCAAATAAATACAAATAACATTCGTTAAGAATGATAAAAATGGGCTTGACTGAAATTATTTTCGGTCAAGCCCTTAGTTTTTTAAGAACGTTTGTTATTGCTTTTTTAAATAGTAAAATCTTAATTTAAAGGTGTTTCTGTAGTATTGAACCTGTGCTGCGGTCACAAATTTTGAATAAGAATGATTAAAGCAATCCCAAAAAAACAAACAAGCAATCGAGTATTGTCTTGAATAATCTTGAATAATGTCTTATTTTTGCCAAACAAGGACAAATTTTAAATTCTTTGTATGCCCCCAAGAACTAGTAATTATTGTATTTATAATTAAAAAGCATTGGATTCATGTTGTTATTCATTTCCCTATTTACGATAGTAATTTCTTGTGTTTTGTTGGTTTTCAACTGGAAAATTAATAAGAATGCGCTGTTTTTGTCCTGTTTTTTTATCATTTTGTCCATTTATGGAATGGCACATTATTTCACGGTGTATTACAAAGACCCGTTTTGGCTGGCTGTTTTTTACAATCACTTTACACCATTAATGTTGCTTTTAGGACCGTTACTTTTGTTTTATGTCAGAGGCACATTGACAGATACAGATAAATTATCCAGATCAGATTTACTGCATTTTATACCAGGGTTCGTTCATTTTGTAGGTATAGTTCCGTATTTATTTATGCCTTTTCAATACAAACTAAAAATAGCTGCTGCGATTATAAATGATATTGATGTTATACCTGATTTAGATTTAAATATTTTTTTCAGCACTATTTTTAGTTTTAGTTTTCGTCCTGTTTTATTACTGTTGTATATTTTTTATTGTATTTACTTACTTTGGAAATTCATGCCGCTAGTATCTCAGAACAAATTGATTCCCGGAAGACAGTCTTTTATAGCATATCGTTGGTTAATTGTGTTAATTACTTCGCTCACGATTATTGTACTTAATTTTATGATTGTTACTTATAATTCGCTGTCGCTTAAGCCTAGTGTAGGATTACAAAACACCTATTTTATTCATAATGTTTCGGCATTAGCATATTGTATTATGACTTTTTCATTACTGTTGTTCCCCAATATTTTATACGGTATTCCTAAAAGAGTGCTTGCTGAATCTGTTGAAAAAGAAGTGAAAGACAATATAAAAAAAAGTGTAAAATCTCAAAAAAAGGCACAAAATGACACAGATCCATTTGAGGATTTGTCAGAAAAAATAGCAAAATACTTAGAGCAAGAAAAACCTTTTTTAAATCCGGATTTTTCAATAAGCGATATTTATATCCATTTTAAAGTACCCAAAAATCACATCTCTTATTGTGTTAATACAATCATGGGAACAAGATTTTCAAAAATGAAATCAGAGTTGAGGGTAAGACATGCGATAGAATTGTTGCAAAGCGGCCTTTCTAATTCATTAACTATCGAGGCTATCGGACAGCGGTCTGGTTTCAGAACAAGATCTCATTTTTATGCGGCTTTCAAAGAAGAAACAGGTATTTCTCCAACAGAATATATTACGAATCAACATTCGGTTCTAAATTAAAAAAGAAAACCACCAATATAATGTTGGTGGTTTTTTTATATAATGGATTGACTTTTAATCTTCTTTCTCGCTTAATTTTCGTTCCAGTTCCGCCTGAAATTCTTCCATAACGGGTTTCATAGTGCTTTCCGGGATATCAGCAATACGAATGTACATTAATCCGTCAATAGCATTATTAAATAAAGGATCTACATTAAACGCGACTACTCTTGCATTTTGTTTGATGTATTTTTTAATCAAAACCGGCAAGCGCAAACTTCCTGGTTCCAGTTCATCAATAATTTTATCAAACTTATTCAAATCAGATTCGGCCTCATCAAAAATGAAATCTTTATCTGCATCTTTCAGTTTTACTTTATAGGCTTTTTTCGGGTGAATGTATTGTGCAATGTAAGGGTCATAATAATTTGACTTCATGAATTCAATCATCAGCGATTTCGAAAAATCAGAAAACTGATTGCTGATACTCACGCCACCCAATAAAAATTTATGCTCCGGATAACGCAAAGTGGTATGTATAATTCCTTTCCAAAGCAAGAAAAGAGGCATTGGCTTTTGTTGGTATTCCTTGATGATAAAGGCACGGCCCATTTCTATCGACTTGTGCATCATATCATGCAATTCAGGTTCAAATCTAAAAAGGTCGTTGAGGTAAAAACCTTCCATTCCGTATTTTGGATAAATTTCGGAACCCAATCCCATTCGGTAAGCACCGGCAACTTTCTTGGCATCATCATCCCATAAAAACATATGGTGGTAATATTTATCAAATTTATCTAAATCAATAGACTCGTTTGTCCCTTCACCCACTTCACGGAAAGTGATTTCTCTAAGGCGTCCCAATTCATGCAGAATATTGGGGATTTTAGAAGCTTCGGTAAAGAAAACCTCATAATTTTTACTTTGTAAAAGTCGGCAATCTGTACTTCGCAAAGCATCTACTTCGGCAATTATTTTCTCGCCATTAGCAGGAGTAACAATTTTCTTCGGACTCTTGGGGATTTTTAAATTTGGAGGTGTCAACAGTTTGCTTTCTTTCTCAAAAGGATTCGCAAGCATGTAGGTTTTCTTTCTCAAAAATTCGGAATAATCCTCTAAAGTAGTGTGCTCATTTTGCTCACTTACCGAAATAGGTTTCCCAATACGCACTTTAATCACCCGATGTTTTTGACTAAAAACTTCCGAAGGCAGTTTTGCGGTACGTAACGTGCTGCCAATTTTAGAAAGCAAGTAAAACAATCGGCTGTTTTTGGCATGAAAATAAATAGGGACAACAGGAACTTGTGCTTTCCGGATTACCTTAATAGCGCCTTCTTCCCAAGGTTTGTCTACCATTAATTTCCCGTCTTTGTACGTTGAAACTTCTCCGGCAGGAAACATGCCCAGTGGTTTTCCGTCGCTCAAATGGCGAAGTGTTTCCTTGATTCCCACCACACTTGATTTGGCATCCTTATGATTTTCAAAAGGATTTACAGGCATGATATATTTCTTCAGCGGTTCAATACGATGCAAAAGAAAATTAGCGATAATCTTGAAATTAGGTTCTCTTTCGAGCATTAATTTCAATAATAAAACACCGTCAATACCACCCAAAGGATGATTTGAAATCGTGATATAAGCACCTTCTTTGGGCAATCGTTTTAAATCTTCTTCCGGGATTTCGAATTTTATTTGTAAATCATCTAATATGCCATTCAAGAAGTCAACATCTTGCAGATGTTTGTTTCTGTCATACACTTTATTTAAGGTAGAAATTTTTAGCACCTTCATCAGCAACCAGCCCGAAAAAGTACCTAAAACTCCGTACTTGTCTGCATTTATTGCTTGTGCAACTTCTTTTGCGGTTACTAAACCCATGTAAATTTGTTTTTTTTTGAGCAAGAAACAAAGATAGCAAAAAACTCCATTTTCTCTCTTTTTCTGAATCAAACTTATACTTTTTTATTACATTTGAAACGTACAGATAAATGCCGTTTTTTTTCATTAGAATAAAAAAAGTAGGTTTCTGATACCCATAGACTAACATTATTTTTTTCGAGAAAAATACAAAAAATACTTTAATGAAAATTATTTCATACAACGTAAACGGAATCAGATCCGCTATTTCAAAAGGATTTGTAGAGTGGTTGCAACAAGCCAATCCTGATGTTATTTGTCTTCAGGAAATAAAAGCAACCGAGGAACAAATCCCGACTTTAGACCTTGAGTTGGCAGGTTATCCTTATCATTATTGGTATCCGGCGACCAAAAAAGGATATAGCGGCGTGGCTATTTTATCAAAAGTAAAACCTAAAAACGTAGTCTTTGGCACCGGAATTCAGCACATGGATTTTGAAGGCAGAAATCTTCGAATAGATTTTGATGAATTATCGGTGATGAGTTTGTACTTGCCATCGGGAACTAATATTGAGCGTCTCGACCATAAATTCATGTACATGGATGATTTTCAGAATTATATTTCCGAGTTGAAAAAGGAAATCCCAAATCTGGTAATCTGTGGCGACTACAATATTTGCCATGAAGCGATTGACATACACGATCCCATTCGCAACAAAAAAGTGTCCGGTTTTTTACCCGAAGAAAGAGCCTGGCTGGATGCTTTTATGAAAAGCGGATTCATAGACAGCTTCCGATTTTTAAACAAAGAACCCAACAATTATACCTGGTGGAGTCAGCGCGCGCCCACAGCCAGAGCCAATAACAAAGGATGGCGCATCGATTATTGCTTGGTTAGTGAACCGCTGAAAGACAAAATCAAAAGAGCCTTAATCCTGCCCGAAGCCAAGCATTCAGACCATTGTCCCATTTTGGTGGAAATAGAATAATACAATTAAGGAGCTGTTTCCTGCTGTACACTATATCTTTTGTGCCGAACGCCGCCACAAAAGGATGCCGTTTCCATCAGGGCTAGGGCATCGCAATAAACTAGCACTTTTTTAGTTTCAAAAGAACAAGAATACCATAAAAAATAAAAAAAATGATAAAAAGAGTTTCCATCGCATTACTATTATTCGCACTTACAACGTCTTGCGTATCAAAGAAAATTTACAATGATTTAGAAAGTAAATACGCTGATCTAAAAAAAGAAAACCGAAGCATGGCAGATGAAAATGCCAATTTGCTAAAAGCTAAAAACCAACTGGAATTAGACGGAACGGCTTTGAAATCAGAATTAGAAAAAGCAAAATCAGATTATGCTAAACTAAAATCAGATTACGAAGCTTCTCAAAACAAATTCAAAGTCCTTCAGGATTCGTATGCCGCTTTAGAAAAAAACAGCAATGATGCTTTGCAAAGCAACATGAAAAAAAATCGTGATTTACTAGAGCAATTAGAAGCCAAAGGAAAAGCATTAGCCATCGAACAAGAGCGTTTAAACAAGAGCGCACAAAGACTACAAGAACTCGAAGATTTGATTGCGGCTAAAGAAGCCAGCATGAAAAAACTGAAAGAAACATTATCAAAAGCCTTAAATAGTTTTGAAGGAAAAGGGTTAACCGTAGAGCAAAAAAACGGAAAAGTTTATGTTTCTATGGAAAATAAATTACTGTTTAATTCTGGAAGTTGGGCCGTTGGTGCCG
This sequence comes from Flavobacterium lacustre, assembly GCF_027474525.2. NCBI lineage: Bacteria > Pseudomonadati > Bacteroidota > Flavobacteriia > Flavobacteriales > Flavobacteriaceae > Flavobacterium > Flavobacterium lacustre. The sequence continues at coordinate 845,980 of NZ_CP114882.2, read as the reverse complement.
AAGGGAAGAAAGCCGTAATCGAAGTTGGAAAAGTGTTGGGTGACAATCCGGATATTTCCGTACTTATCGAAGGTCACACAGATGATGATGCTTTTACTGCTTCAGGTCCAATTGCGGATAACTGGGATTTATCAACCAAAAGAGCTACAGCTATTGTTGCCATTTTGAGTGAAAATAAAAAAATCAATAAACAAAATCTTACGGCTGCCGGAAGAGGAGAATTTTCCCCATTAGCCAGCAATGCAACTGCCGAAGGAAAAGCCAAAAACCGTAGAATCGAAATTATCCTGACTCCAAGATTAGACGAAATTGCCGAAATGCTCAATGAGATTAATTAAAGAATACAGCTTTGGCAAAGTTTTAAACTTTGCCAAAGCTCTTTAGTATAAATGACAAAAGTTAAAAGGTCCAAAGTGTATGCTTTGGACCTTTTTTGATATAGGTTATAAACGTTTCCAAATTTTCTGTTAACTCTAAAATCAAAATGACAAACAAATTTTATCTTTGTTTTCGAAAATTAAAATAGAATTAAACCCTTTATGAAATATACCACTTTACCCAATACGGATATAAAAGTCAGCAAAATTTGTCTTGGAACCATGACTTTTGGGCAACAAAATACCGAAGCTGATGGTCACGCCCAAATGGATTATGCTTTTGAAAACGGAATCAATTTTTTTGACACTGCCGAAATGTATTCGGTTCCCGCTCGCGAGGAAACATACGGAAGCACCGAACGAATCTTGGGAACTTGGTTCAAAAAAACAGGTAAAAGAGAAGAGGTAATTTTAGCGTCTAAAATTGCCGGACCCAATCCTAATTTTACGTACATGCGCGAGAAAAATGACTTCTCGCCAGCCAGTATCAAATTTGCGTTAGACCAAAGTTTACAACGCCTGCAAACGGATTATATTGATGTGTATCAATTGCATTGGCCGGAACGCAAAACCAATTTTTTTGGACAACGCGGGTTCAAAGTTCAGGATGATGCTTGGGAAGACAACATTCATAGTGTTCTCGAAACCTTAGATGGATTTATCAAAGAAGGAAAAATCAATCATATCGGGCTTTCAAATGAAACGCCTTGGGGAATTATGCGTTTTCTTGAAGAAAGTAAATACCATAATTTGCCAAAAATTAAAACCATTCAAAATCCATATTCGTTATTAAACCGTCTTTTTGAAGCGGGTTCTGCCGAAATCTGTATGCGGGAAAATGTAGGTTTGTTGGCTTATTCACCAATGGCTTTTGGTGTTTTATCCGGTAAATTTTTGTCGGGTGAAAAACAGCCTGATGCCAGAATTACATTGTTTCCACAATTTTCAAGATATAACAGCGCACAATGTGCTGAAGCTACTCGGTTGTATCAGGAAATTGCAACCAAAAACGGATTGAGCTTAACGGAATTGTCATTGGCATTTATCGAACAGCAGCCGTTTGTGACCAGCACCATTATTGGCGCAACCACATTAGACCAATTAAAAGAAAATATAGCAACTATTAACGTATCTGTTTCAGACGAGATTCTAAAAGCAATTGATGAAGTTCATGCTGTAATTCCGGATCCGGCACCTTAAATTAAGAACGCCAATAATTCTAAAAAAAGAACCCTGTCAGAGATTTTAACTTTGACAGGGTTCTTTTTTGGGTTTAAAAATCAAATTCTTCATCCTCTATTTTTATACTAAGCGAATCCAAAGGAATCGCTGTTGAATCCTGAATCTTCACAATATTCAAATAGGAACGTGCATTTCCGGAAACATAAACACCATGTTGACCAATCGTATCTTCAGAAGTCAGAATACCACGTTTCAACATCAGGTTGCTCAGGTAGCGTTGGTTTTTATTTGCGTATCCTTTTAAATTTCCTTGATTGTCAAATTGGTACATGAATTTCTTTGGACTCGGAATAATAGTGGCTAAGAATAAGCATTCGTTCAATGTTAAATCCGAAGGGCTTTTTTGGAAATAAAAACGACTCGCTTCCCCAATTCCATATACATTTGGTCCCCATTCGATGATGTTAAAATACACTTCGAGCATGCGCTCTTTACTTGCAATTCGGTTATTTTCTAATAGATATACCAATAAAATTTCTTCCATTTTTCGGGAAATTGTTTTTTCTCGGGTCAGGAATACATTCTTTATTAGCTGCATACTGATGGTGCTGCCGCCACGAGAGAATTTTTTGGTTTTGATATTTTTAATAATCGATTGTTTGAACGCTTCTGTAATAAAACCACGATGGGAGAAAAAAGAAGGGTCTTCGGTAGTGAGGACACATTTTCTTAAATAAGGTGAAATTTGGTTCAACGGCGTATAATCGGGATTGGCGGCACCAACTAAAACCGGGCGTTGCAACACATTTTTTATAATGGCACGATATACAAATTCACCATTGAGTTTATTTAAATTGGCTTGACCAAATTTGGTAATCCTAAGGTTTTCTTTGTTTAGTTTACTGTCAAAAATAATGGTGTTCGGTTTATTTTTATTGAACATGAAGTCCAGTTTGTAATCAAAACTTCCGCTCGCTTGCATGCCTTGAAAGTTAGTGAACAAACCGTCAGGAAGAGACGAAATAAAGTCTTGCGCCTTCATGTTTGGGATGTCAATTTTGAGTTTGTAGATGGTGTCTTCTTCGGTTTCGTAGGCGAGATAAGGATGAAATTTTATTTTGTTGAATTCTACTGTCGATGTGCTGTCAACCGAAATAAAATCAGAACCTAGCAAGAACCTGTAATCAAAACGCGCATTTTTGATAATGACATCTTTACTGGCAATTTTGGCGTGATTTATTTTCAAATTTGCAATGGCGGCATAACCATCGATATGCAATTCATCACCGTCTCTGTCTATGTCTTCAATGTTGAGTCGGATGGAATCAAAGCTGGAAATCAGATTGAAACGTTCGTCAAAATAAGGCACTTTGATAGCGCCGGTATCTCGGTTAAAAAAACGAATATCGGCTGTTTTATTTCTAGGATCGGCAAACCCTTTAATTTCCCATCTTTGCTTGAAAGTATTAGTTTGCACATCGATTGCGGTTTCCAGTTCTTTGTCATCAAGTATTAATTTCTTGATGTCGATTCTGGCTTTTTTACCGTTATCGTCTAACTTAAAAGTCAGGTTTTCGATGCTCATATCGGTTGGAACCAGATTCAATAATTTAGAAATAATTCGGTAGGCAAATTCCGCATAATCTCTTTTTTCGTTCGAGGATTTTACGGCATTGTCTTTTTTTAGAAAGGCTTGAAAATTTTTGACATTTCCTTTCTTGGTCAGTTGTACATAACCATTTTTGATTTCTAAAGTGCCTAGTTGCACATCGCCTATTAATAAATGCCAGAAACTGACACTGGTTTTCATTTTTTGAATTTTAAAAAGCGTGTCAGCACCTTTTGGAGCTAGAATAACATCCGTTAGATTCACACCTGAAAATCCGTCAAAAGAAGCGCTTTTTATAGAGAAAGTGCTGTTGTAATCCTGTTCCATTTTATTAGAAACCTTTACAAGCGTTTGTTGTAATAATTCATCACGGAAAAAATAAAACCCGACCATTAGGCCTATAATTACAACGCTGAGTATTTTTGCCGCTAGAACTATTTTTTGTTTTCCGGTTCTCATGAATGATGTGCTGTTTTGTAAAATGATTTCAAAATACTGCCGTTAAATAGTTCTCGGGCAAAGCATTTTGATTAAATGCCCGTAAAGGAATGAAAAAAAAGAATATCAGGAATAGATTTTGACAAATTTTTAAGCTTTGCGAATGGACCAAATCAAGGGCTTACTTGGGTTTGTGCCTAAAATCAAAATTTGAAAACAGCATTTGGCGTTACGCAATAATCTAATTTCACATCGGTTTCAAAAATATCGGTAATTTGTTTTTCGGGTTCAAAAAAAGAAAGTCCAATTTTGATGGTTTCCGGTTGGCATTCAGACAAGAATTTATCGTAAAATCCTTTGCCGTATCCCACCCGATTGCCTAGTTTATCATAGGCCAAAAGCGGAATAAAAACCACTTCTATTTTTTTGGCAGGCACTTCAATTCCGTCAACCGGCTCCGGAATGTTGTATTCGTTTTTCTTGATTTTGGTGTTGTCTGTCAACAAAAAGTGTGTCATGTTTCGGGTCTCGAAATCGCTTTTGGAAATCACAATCTCTTTGTCTTTTCCCGAAAGGAGGTGCAGAATAAACTCTGTATTGACTTCGTTGTGTGCTTCGATGGGAAGGAAAATATGAAAATACGTTTTCTCCCAAACCGGAAGTGTCAGCACATTATTGGCAACAGCCAAACTCATTTCCTCCAATTGATTTTCAGAAAGTTGTTTGCGTAAGGTTTTATAATGGAGTCGTAATGCTTTCTTCAGCATAAAGTGTGGCTTTGAGTTGGGCTATAAAAGTAGTTAAATGTTCGACTTCTACATGGTCCATAAGCACAATTTTATACCATTTATTGTTTGCGTTGTGTTGTTGAGGCACTAAATCAAAGGCGGAAGCAATTTTTTTCGGAATTTTCTCGGCATGAATCGTAACAATATTCATAAACGGTTCCCGAAAATAGCTGATGTTGAGTTTGTCGAGTTCGTTGCACAAAAACTGGGTGCGCATTTGTAGAATACTCACTTTTTCGAACCAGCCAAACGGACCATAAGTAAACAAAATCATCCAGACTGCAACTGCATTCGAACCGGAACGACTGCCGCAAAGCGTCAAATCCATACCTTCTACATACTCGGCTTCCTTAGTCAATACGTTTTCTATTAAGCCTTTTCGGCAAATAAAAATACCGGTTCCATACGGCGCTTGTAGCATTTTATGGGCATCGATGGTGATGGAAGTTATTTTGGGATTACTAAAATTTATTATCGATTTCTCATTGCTGAACGGATAGACAAAACCACCGTAAGCCCCGTCTATATGGAGTTTGTATTCAACTTGTTGTTTTTCTAGGGCTGTTGTATATTCTTCTGGATTGTCTACAGAGCCAAACATAGTGGTTCCCATATTAGACACGGCAATGAAATATTTTATTCCGTTTTGTTTTGCCCCAATGATTTTTTGTTCCAAAACAACGGTGTCAATTTCTCTTTTTTCGAAAGAAACGGGAATTTTTATCCAATCCAGCATCAGGAGATTGGCTGCTTTTGGGATAGAATAATGCGTGTCTTCGGAAGCTAGAATGGCAATTTCGTTAAGTTTAGCGCCTTTTTGGTACATAAAAAAGTTACGATACATCCATATGGCTTGAACGTTTGCTTCGGTTCCGCCGGGGGAAATGTAGCCGTCAAACGAATTGGGTTGGGCTTTGAAAATATCGACTGCAATAACATTTAAAACAGCTCGCTCGATTTGTTGGGTTCCTTTAAATGCTTTTTCAGAAGTGCCTAAAGTGTGGCATCCGATGTGATTGGGATTCGCAACATAAGTTTTTAAGGTAGGCGCATCTTTCAGGAAAGGCGCATCTTCATTAAACACTTTTCCGTCCAGTTTTGATGCCGGATAACCCAAAGAAGTGTCTTTAGAGAAATTTACATTTTCGTCTAATGCCTTTTGTATGTAGGCTTGTCGTTCTTTTTGACTTATTTTTTCCCAGTAGATCATGCGTTCTATTTTCAGCAAAGCTACTTTTTATGCGGGGTTTAAAATATGATAATTGTTAGCTTCTGTTATTAGGATTGGGAGAAATTATTGAAATCGGCAATCATACCAGAGTGTACTTTGTTGTTTTTTTCTGGTTTTTCGGCGATTAGTGTGTTCGATAAATGATAAATAGCATCCCCTTCATACACGATGGGCGAATGGTTGGCATTGATGACATAGCCGTCGTTTGGCGCTTTTACTTTGCGTTCAAATTTTCCAAAAGGGTCTGTAATGGTAGCCAGAATAGTTCCTTTTTTCACAAAGGTGCCAATGGTGTTGTTGTCGTGTAACATTCCGGAACATTTAGCCCGAATCCAATGGGATTTTTCGATGTAAATCGAAGCCGATTTTTGGCGTTCGGTATGGTGTTTCGGGTCGAGCATGTCCAGGTGTTTCAAGATGCGTTTTACACCGTTTACCCCTTCATTGGCCACATCAATATTAATATCTAATGATTTTCCGCCTTCAAAAAGGAGCATTTTTACGTTTAGTTTCTCACTTGAATTTCTAAAAGAACCCAGGATATTTTTCGAATATAAAGTAAAAGGCGCATTAAAAACATCGGCCAGTATTTTGAGTTCGGCGTCATTTTCAGTCAGTCGAATTTGCGGAGCGTTAAACCGGCTGGCACCTCCGGCATGAAAATCAATTGCATAATTCACGAGCGGCATAACTTCGGTAAGGATATGAAAAGCAAATCGGCTGGCCAAAGAACCTGTTTTGCTTCCGGGGAAAGAGCGGTTTAAATCCCGGCCATCCGGAAACTCGCGTGATTTATTGACAAAACCATACATATTAATAATAGGAATGCAAATGATGGTGCCTTTTTTGGGTTTGTTTATTTTTTTGCTAATGAGTTGTCGTACAATTTCGATGCCGTTGATTTCGTCACCATGAATGCCTGCCGAAAAGAGTACCACAGGACCGTCTAGTTTAGAACGGCGCACAATAATGGGAATATTCAGTTTGGTAGTAGTGTGTAATCGGGCCATTTCAACGTTGATGGTTTTATTTTCGCCCGGCAAAATGCTTTCGCCAAAAATTACTATTGGTTTTAAACTTCTCATAGATTCTGTTTGGGTCTATCGATTATTTTTTTTGGATTTTTCCTGTTTTTGGAAAAAACACTTTCATCGCATTAATTTTGGTCTCATATCCCATCTCACCGCTAAACCGGTTTTTGTATTTCGCATATTGATAATCCCGCAACGCATCCGTATAATTATCATGATCCCTCAGGATGCGGATGTTGAGCAATAATTGTTCAATACTCTTAGTTTGTGACAGCATTTGTGCGGCTTGACTGCGGTCTTTGTAGTCTAGCTCGAATTCGTTCCAGTCTACCTCCGGCGATTGCAAACCCGGTTGACTCTGGTGGTAATCTCTGGCTTTATTGATGAGCAGGATGTTTTTTTGACCTACTTTACCATATTTGCTGCGTTCCGCACTCGTAAGATTTTCAGATAATCCTAATAAGGTCGTATTGATAAGAGTCAAAGCCTCGTTAATCGACTGGATTTGCTCCTCTGTAAAGTGAATTTTTCCTAAATTATCTATGGGCATGGCGTATCATCAATTAGAATGGACTATAAATATATGAAAATTGATAATATATTAATAATTTTTATTAAAATATTGTCAATTATTATTGAAATAATAATAAATAACATTAATATAATTACGATTTATGATAATATATTAATAAAGAGCATTAAAAAATTAATAAATTTTAATGATGTATTAATAAAAAGTACCAATGCATTTATGAATTTTAACCTATTGAGTATAATTCAATTTGTTTAATTTTTTAACCACATAGAATCATAGATTTTAAAATTTTGGAAGGCATTTCACTTTTTTAGAAAAAGCCATAGCTATGTGAACCCAAGAATTGGGCTATCCAGCTCTTTTTTCTATGTTTCTATGTGGTTCAATTTTTTTATTTAAGATTAATTAAAATTCAACCTTTCGCGAAGTTTTTAAAGATTCAAGATACTTCCGGACATTTGCAGGACTAGTATTTTTATTTTGGCATCTTACTAATGTTATTTGTAAATTTGTTGAAAGTAAAATGAAATGGTACTATTACTGTCAAATAGCAATAGTAACAATTTCAATTCAAGACTTAAATAACCTGATAAAATCCGTTTCATCCGTTTGATCTGTGGCTGATTTTTCAAGAGTAATTTCAACAATAAAATCAATTGCGATTAAAAAGAATACAATGACTAATCCCACTATAGCGCTTCAAATACAAACCCTGCCCGATAATCCTGGCGTGTACCAATACTACGACAAGGAGGGAAAGATATTGTATGTGGGCAAAGCCAAAAACCTGAAGAAAAGAGTCTCTTCGTATTTTAATAAAATACACGATACGGCCAAAACCAATGTGCTGGTCAAGAAAATTGTAACCATAAAACACATTGTCGTTCCTACCGAAACCGATGCGCTCTTGCTGGAAAACAATTTGATAAAAACTTTGCAACCGCGCTATAATGTGTTACTGCGGGATGACAAAAGTTACCCTTGGCTGTGCATTAAGAAAGAACCTTTCTCCCGAATTTTTTCTACCCGAAGAATGGTCAAAGACGGGTCGGAATATTTTGGTCCCTACACCAGTTTCAAAACCGTAAATACGATTTTAGAACTGATAAAAGAGTTGTATCCATTACGAACCTGCAATTATGATTTGAGCCAAAGCAACATCGACAGCGGGAAATTTAAGGTCTGTCTCGAATACCATATTGGCAATTGCAAAGGACCTTGTGAGGGATATGAAACCTTAGAAAATTACCAAAAACAAGTAGATGCAATCCGCGAAATCCTCAAAGGTAATTTCAAGGAAAGCATGAAGGATTTCAAGCGCGTCATGACGGATTTGGCTGCCGATATGCATTTTGAAGAAGCCCAAAAAATAAAAGAGAAAATAGAAATTCTCGAGAATTACCAATCGCGTTCTACGATTGTCAACCCAAAAATTACCAATATTGATGTGTTTTCGATTGTATCGGATGAAAGTGCGGCCTATGTCAACTTTTTGCAAATTTCGCATGGCTCCATCATTCGTTCCCACACGATGGAAATCAAAAAGAAACTCGATGAAACCGATGAAGAGCTGCTGGAATTGGCGATTGTTGAACTCCGGGAGCGTTTTCAATTGCTGTCTAAAGAAGTCATAGTACCGTTTCCGGTGGACTTGGGCGAAACAATAAAAATTACCGTACCGCAATTGGGCGACAAAAAACAAATTCTGGATTTGTCTCTTCGCAACGCTAAATTTTATAGAATAGAACAACTCAAGCAATTGCAAATCGTAGATCCGGATCGTCATACCAACCGAATTATGGCGCAAATGCAAAAAGACTTGCGCTTGCACGTAGAACCGCGCCACATAGAGTGTTTTGATAACTCAAATATTCAGGGAACCAATCCTGTTGCGGCTTGTGTGGTTTTTAAGGACGGAAAACCAAGCAAAAAAGACTACCGCCATTTTAACATCAAAACAGTTGAAGGACCGGATGATTTTGCCTCGATGACCGAAGTGGTCTATCGCCGCTACAAACGATTATTAGACGAAAACGAACCCTTGCCGCAACTCATCATCATTGACGGAGGAAAAGGACAATTATCATCGGCACTCAAGAGTATAGATGAGCTGGGCTTAAGGGGAAAAATTGCCATAATCGGAATTGCCAAGCGGCTCGAAGAGTTATTTTATCCCGGCGATTCTATTCCGTTGTATTTAGATAAAAAGTCGGAAACCCTCAAAGTAATTCAGCAATTGCGTAACGAGGCGCACCGTTTTGGGATTACGCATCACCGCGACAAGAGGAGCAAAGCGGCCTTGAATTCCTCGGTTGAATCGATTCCGGGCATTGGCGAAAAAACCATGCTCGCTTTAATTCAGCATTTTAAAAGTGTTAAAAGATTAAAACTAGCCACCGAAAAAGAAATTTCGGACGTTATAGGTATATCAAAAGCGAAAAAAATTACCGACTTTTACAATAATAATTAGCCCTCTTATTATGAGCCTATTCCAGCTTTCCGTTTCAAGCACTCCGCAAAAAAGCTTTTTTTCCAATAAAAAAAAAGGAGCTCCTTGGATCGCTCTTTTTTTTCAGGAAAAAATAGCTTTTTTGCTGTCGTGGCTTTTCACTGTAATCTGGGGCTTGCGCAATACATCACGAATTATCCTTTATTCGTTCGTCTTTCTTCTTAGTTTTCTTTTCAGCACACAATCCGTTTTTTCACAAGAACAAAAAAGGCTTAAAGTAGGACTCGTTCTTAGTGGAGGCGGGGCCAAAGGATTTGCACATATCGGAGTGCTCAAAGTAATAGAAGACGCCGGCATCAAAATCGATTATATTGGCGGAACCAGTATGGGAGCGGTAATTGGCGGCTTGTATGCTTCGGGATACAATGCAGCTCAGATTGATTCCATTTTTCAATCCACCAATTTTGATGAGCTAATCAATGATTTTATTCCAAGGTCTTCCAAGAATTTCTACGAAAAACGAAATGACGAATTATACGCCTTGGTACTGCCGTTTAACAACCTGAAAATTGGTATTCCCGAAGCCCTTTCAAAAGGGATGTATAACTTTAATTTATTGAGCCGAATCACCAGAAATGTGCGCCATGTAAGGGATTTTAATCAATTGCCAACGCCATTTTTATGTATAGGAACGAATATCGAAACTGGAAAACAGGTTTTATTGAATAAAGGGAATTTGGCGCAAGCCATGTTAGCCAGTGCGGCATTTCCGTCTTTATTTTCACCCATAGAAATTGACGGAGAATTACTCGTAGATGGCGGTGTTGCGAATAATTATCCCATTGAAGAAGTTCGAAAATTAGGAGCGGATATCATCATTGGTGTTGATGTGCAAGACGATTTAATGGATAGAAATCAGCTGAAAAATGCGACCAAAATATTGGTTCAAATTACCAATCTTCAATCTATTGAGAAGATGAAAGCAAAAGTAGCCAATACCGATATTTATATCAAACCGGATATCAAAAGCTACGGTGTAATCTCGTTTGACAAAGGACAGGAAATCATCAGGAAAGGGGAAGAAGCCGCCTTTTCGGTATATGAAATAATTAGAAGCCTTCAAGGACAACAGGATTTTTATGCGAAACCTAAATTAATTATCAAATCCGATACCTTACAAATCCAGGAGGTCAATTGCAATGAATTGAATAATTACACTCAAGCGTATGTGTTGAGTAAATTGCGGTTTAAGCCAAATACAAAAGTGAGTTATGCCGATTTACAAATGGGAATAAATAATATTAATGCGACCCAAAACTTCCGGGCTATTGATTATTCTTTTGAGCCTAAAGAGGAAAAAGAGCATTTGAATATTCATTTGATAGAAAATCCAACAAAAAGTTTTTTGAAATTTGGATTGCATTATGACGGCTTGTATAAAAGTGGGGTTTTGGTCAATTTCACAAACAAGAAAGCACTTTTTAAAAACGATATTATCTCCCTAGATGTTATTTTAGGAGATAATTTCAGGTATAATTTTGATTATTACATTGACAATGGGTTTAATCTCAGTTTTGGATTTAAGTCCCATTTTAATCAATTTAACCGCAATGTAGCAAAAGAAATAAGTCCGCAGGATTTAGGTGGTGTAGGCGTAAATACCATCAATGTCGATTTTTCGGATGTGACCAATCAAGCATATTTCCAGTCTTTATTTGTACAGAAATTTTTGGTAGGCGCCGGAGTAGAATTAAAATTTCTTAAAATAAAATCCGAAACCTTGTCAAATGCAGACCCTATTATTGACAGAAGCAGTTATACAAGTGTTTTTGGTTATATGAAATACGACTCTTTTGATAATAAATATTTCCCTAAAAAAGGATGGTATTTTTCTGGCGACGTCCAGTCTTATTTATTTTCATCTGATTACACAAATCGATTCAATCCTTTTTCTATAGCGAAAGCCGAAGTGGGAATCGCCACCAAAATTATAAATAAGGTTACGCTGAAGTTTCAAGCAGATGCCGGTTTCAGTTTTGGAGGCGAAAGCGTGTCTTTCTTTAATTTTGTTTTAGGAGGATATGGATATAATACCATAAATAATTTCAAACATTTTTATGGCTATGATTTTTTGAGCGTTGCTGCAAACAGTTATATCAAGACCGCAGCGACCTTAGATTATGAGTTTTTCAAGAAAAATCACTTTAATTTTTCGGCTAATTTTGCCAACTTAAAAGATAATCTTTTTGAAACGGTAGATTGGATTTCTATGCCAAAATATACCGGATATGCCGTAGGATACGGTTTAGAAACGGCAATAGGACCTGTAGAAATCAAGCATTCCTGGTCGCCTGAAAATCCAAAAGGATATACGTGGTTCGGCATTGGATTTTGGTTTTAATTTCGAATTGTATCAAATAAATTACGATATTTGTTATAATGAAAACAAAATGGACAGGTTTATTAGAATATCTTCAATTCCTTATCAAGAGAAATCCTGAATAAGAAACCCTTTTTTGATTGAATGCCGTGCATTATAAAGTGCTCTACTTTAAATTGTTAAACTTTTAAACAAAAAAACATGCCATTATATCATAAATTGGGAAATTTTCCCTCGAAACGACACATCCAATTTGAAAAACCAAATGGCGGGCTTTACTATGAGCAACTCTTTGGTACAGAAGGATTTCATGGTCATTCTTCACTTTTATATCACGAACACAGACCCACTCAGGTTAAGGAAATCCTAAGGTCGTATTCGGTGGAACCTAAAATTGCCATTGGCAAAAATATAAAATCATTATTGCTAAAAGGTTTTGAGTTAAAACCTGAAGAGGATTTCTTGGACAGCCGCAAAGCCATGCTCGTCAATAAAGATTGTACGATAGGATTGGCCGCGCCAAAACAATCTTTGCGAACGTATTTCTATAAAAACGCTGATGCTGATGAGCTAATTTTCATCCACAAAGGAAAAGGGAAATTGCGTACCATGATGGGAAATATCCCTTTTGAATATGGCGATTATCTAATTATACCGCGTGGAATTATTTATCAAATAGATTTTGAAACTACAGAAAACCGACTATTTTACGTAGAATCATTCGCACCATTTTATACTCCAAAACGCTATAAAAACGAGTCTGGACAACATCTGGAACACGCTCCTTTTTGTGAACGCGATTTTATTTTGCCAAACGAATTGGAAACCCATGATGAAAAAGGGGATTTCCTAATCAAAATCAAAAAAGAAGGAATGATGCATGAAGTCATTTATGCGACACATCCTTTTGATGTAGTGGGTTGGGATGGGTATAATTTTCCGTACGGATTTTCCATTCACAATTTTGAACCTATAACCGGGCGCGTACATCAACCACCGCCAGTACATCAAACTTTTGAAACAGCAACTTTTGTGGTGTGTTCCTTCGTTCCGCGACTGTATGATTACCATCCAAAAGCAATTCCGGCACCATACAATCATAGTAATATTGACAGTGATGAGGTGTTGTACTACGTTGATGGCGACTTTATGAGCCGTAATAATATAGAGCAGGGTCATATTACATTGCATCCCAAAGGTATTCCTCACGGACCTGCACCTGGCGCCATGGAGCGCAGTATTGGGCAGACTATCACTCAGGAATTAGCGGTTATGGTCGATACCTTTCGTCCCTTGATGGTTACCGAAGAAGCTATGGGAATTGATGATGGTCAGTATTACAAATCCTGGGTAGAGTAATTTGACCATTAGGGTTAGGACAATCATATAGAAACAGCTCTTTTATAGAGTACTCCAAATCGTGACAAAAAAATAAAAAATAATGAGTAAAGAAATAAAATCAGTAAACTACGGTTTAGAGAAAATATTCGAAGGCGCACAAGATTTCCTTCCATTAATGGGAACCGATTATGTAGAGTTTTATGTAGGAAACGCTAAGCAAGCTGCCCATTTCTATAAAACTGCTTTTGGCTTCCAGTCCTTGGCGTATAGCGGTTTAGAAACCGGTTCTCGTGACAAAGTGTCGTATGTTTTAAAACAAGATAAAATCCGTTTGGTATTGACTACCGCTTTAAACAGCGAATCTCCAATTGGTGAACATGTAAAAAAGCATGGCGATGGTGTAAAAATTATTGCACTTTGGGTCGAAGATGCCCGAAAAGCATTTGAAGAAACCACCAGTCGTGGCGCAAAAGTATACCTTGAGCCAGTAGTGGAGCAAGACGAATTTGGGGAAGTAGTCCGAGCCGGAATTTATACTTATGGCGAAACAGTACACATGTTTGTAGAACGAAAAAATTATACGGGAGCTTTTCTTCCTGGATTTGTCGAATGGAAATCAGACTATAATCCGGCGCCAATTGGACTTAAATATATTGATCATATGGTGGGAAATGTGGGTTGGAACCAGATGAATACTTGGGTGAAATGGTATGAAGACGTGATGGGATTTGTGAACTTTCTTTCTTTTGATGACAAACAAATTCACACCGAATATTCCGCTTTGATGAGTAAAGTAATGAGTAACGGTAATGGTAGGATAAAATTTCCGATCAATGAGCCTGCAAAAGGAAATAAACGTTCTCAAATTGAAGAATATCTTGATTTTTATGAAGGTTCAGGTGTACAGCATATTGCAATTGCCACAGATGATATTATCACGACGGTTTCGGAGTTGAGAGCAAGAGGAATTGAGTTTCTTTCTGCGCCACCGCATGCCTATTACGAAGATATTCCAAACCGATTGGGGGAACACATGAAAATGATGCACGAAGATTTAGTTGTCATAGAAAAATTAGCCATTATGGTTGATGCTGATGAAGATGGCTATTTATTGCAAATTTTTACTAAACCAGTTGAAGACCGACCGACCTTATTTTTTGAGATTATCCAAAGAATGGGTGCTAAAGGTTTTGGAGCAGGTAACTTTAAAGCCCTTTTTGAGTCAATAGAACGGGAACAGCAATTGAGAGGAACTTTATAAAAGTGCATTTTTTTTGCATAATGTGAAAAAATAATCGACAAGTAACATCATTCTTTGCTAATGTTGTGTTAAAGTATATTTTAGATGAAAAAAACATAGATTTGTTATTTACCTTTGCACTCGCAAAAAGAGAAGGGGTGGTTTCCTTCTTTTATTGATATAAATTTCATAATTTATAGTTTTTTGGTTAGTTAATAGCATAAAAACTCAGTCATTATTTGACTGAGTTTTTTTGTTTTAATACATTTGGAACAAAATTTGCACTTGTGGTCAATAAATAGTACAATAAGATGATGAAAAAAATAGCACTTCTTTTAATATTTATAACGACTGTAAGTTTCGACTCTCAAAAAGAAGATGCTTTTGCGGTCGGTGAATGGTTCAAATTCCGAATTCATTATGGTTTTGTAAATGCGGGTTATGCCACTATGGAGGTTAAAGACGCATCAATAAACAACAAAAGAGTCTTTCATGTTGTCGGGAAAGGCTACACTACAGGCATGTCCCGATTTTTTTTCAAGGTTGATGATCTTTATGAAAGCTACATTGACAGAGAGACCGGAAATCCATATCAATTTGTCCGAAAAATTAATGAAGGCGGATATACTAAAAATCAAGAAGGCTTTTTTACTCCTTCAGCTAATAAAATTCTGGTAAAAGATTATAAGCATAAAACCGAAAATACATTTTCGATTCCAAAAAATACGCAAGACATTATGTCGACCTTTTATTATTTGCGTAATTATCCAAATATTGATAAAATAAAACCGGGTGAATCTGTTTCTATAGATATGTTTTTTGATGATGAGACTACAAAGTTTAAGTTAAAGTTCATTGGTCGTGAGGATATTACAACTAAATTTGGCGTCGTTTCTACGATGATATTTAGACCTTTGGTACAGTCAGGGCGTGTTTTTAAGGAGCAGGAAAGTTTAACGGTTTGGATTTCAGATGATGATAATAAGTTACCTATTCGAATAAAAGCAAGTCTGGCAGTTGGATCTATCAAAGCTGATTTAGAAGCATTCAAAGGATTAAAAAATCCATTTAAAGTAAAACAATAATGAGTAGTACGGATCATTCAGAAGCTATTTTGAAAGAAATTGACTTAAAATACCAAGCGATACATCAAAAGACAGAAACTCATTTAGAAGGGTTGCTTTGGTCAAAACCAATTACCTATTGGGATTATATTCAAACGGATGCTTTGTTGAGTCTTCAGACACAAAGAACCACACTTCCTGATGAAATGGTTTTTATCATGTATCATCAAGTCAATGAATTGATTTTTAAGATGATTCTTTGGGAAATGAATCAGATTTCATATTGTGAAAATATTAAAACTGATTTTTTTACCGAACGTTTAATGCGCATCAGTCGTTATTTTGATATGTTGACTACTTCTTTTGGAATCATGGAAGAAGGAATGGAAGTGGAACAATACATGAAATTCAGAAACACATTAACACCAGCCAGTGGTTTTCAAAGTGCGCAATACCGATTGATAGAGTTTTCTTCAACAGATTTGATTAATCTTATTGATTATAGATTTAGAGCGTCAATTGACCGAAATACCCCTTTTGAATTTGCTTTTGAACATTTGTATTGGCAAGCTGCCGGTAAAGAGTATCAAACGCGAAAGAAATCTTTTTTATTGGAAGAATTTGAACGAAAATATAAAGGAATTTTCTTGACACACATGAAGGAATATAACACCATCAATATTTGGCAAAAATTCAAACAACTTCCTGTTGAAGATCAAAAAAACAAGGAATTAGTTGCCGCTATGCGTCATTATGATCATACCGTGAATATTACATGGGTAATGCAGCATCTTAATACAGCCAAAAAATATATTGACCAAAGCGGAAAAGGGGACGGTGAAGCCACCGGAGGAAGCGATTGGAAAAAATACATGCATCCAAAATACCAACGAAGAATATTTTTTCCAGAATTATGGAGTGCTGATGAATTAGCAAATTGGGGCTCTGAAAATTAGTTTAAATTTCAAAATATAAACAGATTGAAGCATTTCTTTTTACTTATTATAGTATTATTTTCTATACTATCTTGTTCTAAAAACGACGAAACATTAGAGGATACAGCCGCAAAACCAGTTTACAAAAAGATTGAGTTTGGATTTACCTATGCCGATTATAATGTAATTCACGACACGATAAAAAAGGGAGACACTTTTGGCAGTATTATCGAAAAGCAAAATATTGGAAATAAAAATGTCTACGATATCATCGAAAAGGTAAAAGATACTTTTGATGTGCGAATCATGCGATTTGATAAACCCTATGTTTTACTCCGATCTAAAGACAAAAAAAATAAATTACAGGTTTTTATTTATCAGCCCAATGCTTTGAATTATTATGTGGTTGATTTGAGAGATTCTACAGTTACGGCTTATAAGAAAACGTTGCCAATAAAAATAAAACGCAGAACAATTGGCGGATTATTAAAAGGATCTTTGTCTGAAACTTTAGAAAGTGCGAGAGTTGAAGGTGCTTTGGCCAGTAAAATTTCTAAAATTTATGCTTGGTCTATAGATTTTTTTAAATTAAAAAAAGGAGATCGGTTCGCTATTACTTTTACCGAAAGGTATATAAATGACACTGTTTATGATGGTGTTGACAGTCTTGAGGCTGCTTTTTTTGAATATAAAGGCAAGTTTGTTTATGCTTTTCCTTTTGCCCAGAATCCTTCGTCGGAAAAAATAGAATATTATGATGAAGACGGGAAAACATTGAAGAATTTCTTTTTGAAAACGCCCATTAAATTCAGTAGAATATCTTCCCGATTTTCTTCAAATCGATTTCATCCGGTACAGCAAACTTGGAAAGCCCACAAGGGAACCGATTATGCCGCGCCTTATGGAACACCTATTACGACCACGGCAGCCGGAGTCGTAGAGCAAACCGGGTTTACTACAGGAAACGGTAATTTTGTAAAAGTAAAGCACAACGGAACCTATTCTACTCAGTATTTACACATGTCCAGGATTTTGGTTCGTCGGGGCCAGCACGTAATACAAGGGCAGGTTATTGGTAAAGTAGGTAGTACAGGATTAGCTACAGGACCTCATGTATGTTATCGTTTTTGGAAAAATGGCGTTCAGGTTGATGCGCTTAAACTTAAATTGCCAAATGGTGAGCCAATGAATGGCAGTAGTAAAAAACGATTTTTAACACATATTGAGCCTTTAAAAAGAGAGCTGGACAGTGTTGCTAATTTGTGATAATATAATTCCTGATACCATAATCTTTCAATTGGTAAAATTGTAGTTTTTAAGTGTTATATAAGTGTAAACTCCCTGTCTATTTAAACTAATTTCAGTATTTTTGCACAAAAATAAAATAATACTACAATATCAAATATAGATGGCTTTAAATACAACAAACCCAACAGGTACCGAAGCTTGGAATAAGCTTCAAAAGCATTATGAAAAAATGCAAACGGCATCGATGCACGAAATGTTTCAATCAGATGCTTCACGAGTAGAAAAATTCAATTTGAAATGGAATGATTTCTTAGTTGATTTTTCAAAAAATCGAATCAATGAGGAAACGTTAACGTTATTACTCGAATTAGCCAATCAAGTTGGACTTAAAAGCGCTATTTCAGAATATTTTGAAGGAGGAATTATCAATCAAACTGAAAACAGAGCAGTACTTCATACGGCATTAAGAGCCAAAGAATCCGCAGTTATAAATGTTGAAGGAATAAATGTCGTTCCTGAAATTTACGAAGTAAAAAGTAAAATAAAAGCATTTACAAACGAAATCACTTCCGGTTTAAGAACAGGTTACACCGGAAAACCATTTACAGATATTGTAAACATTGGTATTGGTGGTTCAGACTTAGGACCAGTAATGGCTGTTGAAGCGTTACAGTTTTATAAAAATCACTTAAATGTTCATTTTGTTTCGAATGTTGATGGCGATCATGTAAACGAAATTATAAAAAAATTAAACCCGGAAACTACACTTTTTGTTATCGTTTCTAAAACATTTACAACTCAGGAAACACTAACGAATTCAGAAACAATACGAGAGTGGTTTTTAAAATCAGCAACTCAATCTGATGTAGCGAAGCATTTTGTGGCGGTTTCTACAAATCTTCAAAAAGTAACTGAATTTGGAATTAATTCTGACAATGTTTTCCCAATGTGGGACTGGGTTGGAGGACGATTCTCTTTATGGAGCGCAGTAGGACTTTCAATAAGTTTAGCAGTAGGTTTTGATAATTTTGACGAATTATTGAATGGTGCAAGTGAAATGGATGAGCATTTTAAAACAGCTGATTTTGACAAAAATATCCCTGTAACTTTAGCATTATTAAGCGTTTGGTACAACAACTTTTTTGGTGCCGAAAGCGAAGCACTGATTCCTTACACACAATATTTGCAAAAATTAGCGCCTTACTTGCAACAAGGTACGATGGAAAGTAATGGAAAAAGTGTTGGTCGTGACGGAAAACCCGTTAATTATCAAACCGGAACTATTATTTGGGGAGAGCCGGGAACAAATGCACAACACGCCTTTTTTCAATTGATTCATCAAGGAACTAAAGTGATTCCAACTGATTTTATTGGATTTGTAAAACCATTATATGGAGATGACAATCATCATGACAAACTGATGTCTAACTTTTTTGCACAGACAGAAGCTTTAATGCACGGAAAAACTCAAGAACAAGTTCAGGCAGAATTCGATAAACAAGGTTTGTCAAAAGATACAGCAGAAGCGCTTTTGCCTTTTAAAGTCTTTGCAGGAAACAAACCTACCAATACTGTTTTAATCCAAAAATTAACTCCAAAAACATTAGGTTCGTTAATTGCAATGTATGAGCATAAAATTTTTGTTCAAGGAATTATCTGGAATATTTTCAGTTTTGACCAATGGGGAGTTGAGTTAGGAAAACAGTTGGCAAATTCTATTTTGGAAGAAATCAATACAAAAACGATTAAAGAACACGATAGTTCGACTTCATTTTTGTTAAATCATTTTTTGACAAATAAGTAAAAGTTGCTTTAAAGAAACTAAAAATTTATTTTTTATAATGAATTAAAAAGTAGAGATAATAAATAGTTTTAATAGCACTAAAAATGAATATACAGAAGCCTTGATTTATATAAATCAGGGCTTTTTTTATGGATAAGTAATTCTGTAAAAGGAATATGGACTAATTTTTTTATATTGATTAGTTCTGAAAAATTACTAATCAAATAATAAAACAGTGATGAAATAATTAATATTATTTTTTTTTAACAAAATAGATGTAAGAATCATTTTTTTGTAAAAAAAGAGGTTCTAAATGTATTTTTCTTAACGTTATATTAACTTTTTAACCTAAAAATGTTATAATTTTGCCAAATATTAATAAACTAAACAACAATGAAGACAATGAAAAATTGGTTACTCACTGGATTAATGTTATTGGTAGTTTCAACAGTATTTTCTCAAGGAAAAGTTACAGGAACTATTACGGATGGTCAAGGTGCTTTACCTGGAGCAAATGTTGCTATCAAAGGTACTACAGCTGGATCTTCTTCAGATATTGACGGAAAATTTTCTGTTGATGCAACTGCTAATTCTGGAGAATTAGTTATTACTTATTTAGGTTTCGAAACCAAAACAGTTAAATTTAGTGTTTCTAATGGAGGAACAACAAATTTAGGTACAATCATTTTGACTTCTGATTCTAATCAATTAGAGGAGATTGTAGTAGTAGGAAGAGGACTTATCGATTTAGCTAAAGAACGTAAAACGCCTATAGCAGTTTCTACCATTAAAGCGGCTGAAATTCAAACAAAAGTAGGTGCTGCGGATGTTACTCAAGCATTTGTCAATACGCCATCAGTTTATGTTGCGGGGCAAGCGGGAGGATTTGGAGATTCTCGAATTTCTGTTCGTGGATTCCAGCAAGATAATACCGCTTTTTTATTAAATGGACAACCAATTAATGGAATGGAAGATGGTAAAATGTACTGGTCTAACTGGTCTGGAATGTCTGATATTGCTAATTTTATTCAAGTGCAAAGAGGTTTGGGTTCTTCTAAATTAGCCATTTCATCAGTTGGTGGTACAGTAAACTTTGTTACTAAGGCAACTGACAAAAAAGAAGGAGGTTTTATTTCGACATCTACAGCAAACAATGATTATCTAAAAACTACAGCTGCCTATAACTCAGGGATTATGAAAAATGGGTTTGGAGTTAGTGTTTTATTATCTCACTGGCAAGGTGACGGGTATAATAAAGGTACTTTTGGTCAAGGTCAAAGCTATTTCATCTCTTTTGGATACAAAGCGAATGACAAACATAGTTTTAACTTCTTGCTTACAGGAGCTCCTCAATGGCATGATCAAAATTTCACAAAAAAGATATCTGATTATTTAGGTTTTGGAAGAAACTATAACAATAATTATGGTTATTTGAATGGACAATACATATCAGAAAGAACAAACTTTTACCACAAACCGGTAGCTAATTTTAACTGGGATTATAAAATTTCTGATAAAACAGATTTATCTACAGTAGTATATGCTTCTTGGGGTCGAGGAGGAGGAACAGGAAACTACGGAAGTGGTAAAAAAAGTATATCTGAAGTAAATCCTTATACAGGATTAAGTCAGTCAACTTATATTGATTTTGATCAAATCTATTCAAATAACTCAGCATTAGCTGATGCAGATCAAACTTTTGCAAAAAGTTATTTGATCAGATCATCTATGAATAATCATGCATGGTATGGTGTGGTGTCGAATCTAAAGACTAAATTAAACGAAAATATTTCTTTTAATGCAGGTATTGATTTAAGAACTTACAAAGGAACTCACTACAGACAAGTAAATAATTTTTTAGGACTGACAAGTTTTACAGATGTTAGAAAATTAAGAGGAGCGAATCATTTAACTCAAGGAAGCAATGTGAGTCAAATTGTAAATAAGTCGATGTCTACAGACCCATGGGGAGCTTTTTTTAATAAAATAGATAATAATCAAAAAATTGATTACGATTATAGTGAAAAGATTTCTTATGGAGGTTTATTTGGTCAATTAGAATACAGTAAAGATAACTTGTCTGCATTTTTACAAGCATCTGTCTCAAACCAATCTCACCAAAGATTCGATGTCTATGATTATTTACCAGAGTTCAAAGATTCTGAAAAAGTGAATAATTTGGGATTTAATGTGAAAACAGGAGGTAGTTTTAAAATCAATGAAAGCAATTCGTTATATGTAAATGCAGGATATTATTCTCGTCAACCATACCACGATAATATTTATTTGAATTTTACGAATGAAGTTAATCCGTTAACATCAAATGAAAAAATTCTAGGTTTAGAAGCGGGTTATAACTTTAAAATTAATAATTTTTCAGCAAGTTTAAATGCTTACAGAACTTCATGGGAAGACAGAGTTGTTTCTTCTTCAAGAGTAGTAACTGCTTTGACAGAAACTGTTGGTACAACTGTATTAGCACAAGGTGATTTAGTCTATAAATCTAACTTAGGTGTACAGCAATTACATACAGGACTTGAATTGGATTTTGTATACAAGCCATTTAAAGAGTTGAATTTTAAAGGGTTTGCCTCTATTGGTGATTGGAAATATAAAGGAAATTCTACTACAAGAGAAACTGATGAAAATCAAAACTTGTTAAAAGAATCTTTGGTTGATGTAGATGGAGGAAGAGTGGGTGATGCTGCTCAGACTACATGGGGATTAGGGGCTGATTATTTCTTGTCTAAAAACGTTTCATTCGATTTAGATTGGAGAACTTATGACAAACTGTATGCTAATTCAGGTGCTATTAAAGAAAATTTAATGCTACCAACATATGATTTAGTTGATGCTGGAGCTACATATAAAATGTTTGTTGGAAAAAATAAACAAAACACAGTTAGTTTTAGACTTACAATGAACAATATTTTTGACGAGGTTTATTTGTCAGAATTATCAGGAACGCCAATCAAAGCTTCTGCTACATTAGGTTCAGGAACATATGAATCAGCAGGAAGAACTTATAAAGGTATAGCTGATGCCAATCAAGGATACTTCGGTTTTGGAAGAACTTGGAACTTTACGCTACGTTACAACTTCTAAGTAAAATTATATAATAAAGAAAACGGCATTCACTTTTGGTGTAATGCCGTTTTTTTTATGCCTTTTTTTTTATTATATTTGAATTTCAAAAAACAAATTATATGTACGAATTCATTCAGAAATTTCATTCCGGTTGGGCTTATTTAGCACTTTTAGTATTAGTAATTGCAGTTGTTAATTCCATTATTGGAATGACTTCTAAAAAAGAATTTACATCAAAAGACAGAAAAATAGCTTTGTTTGCATTAATCGGTACACACACACAACTTCTTGTAGGCCTTATTTTATATTTTGTATCTCCACTAGGTTTAGATGCTTTCGGTCAAATGAAAGATGCCGCTTTACGATTAACTTCATTAGAACATCCGTTGCTAAACATAATAGCAATCGTATTTATTACAATTGGATGGTCTAAACATAAAAAAGCCATTTCAAATGAGTTTAAATTCAAAGCTATTGCTGTTTTTTACGGTATTGGTTTAGTTTTGATTTTGAGTAGAATTCCTTGGTCTTTGTGGTTTTAAAAATAGAGTCCTGAAAAGGACTTTTTTTTTCTAGGTATGGTTTTTGTAAAAATAGTTCTGAACTAAAAAAAGTATAAATGAAAAAATTAATTACCCTGTTCTTTTTATTTGCTGTAATAGGCTTAATAAGCAGTCAAAGTGCGGTTGCTATTAAACAAAAAGCACCGGTATCAAAAGATACTATTAAGAAAAATAAAATAGAACTTGCGGAACAAGAAATAGTTTCGGATACCAATATAGTTGAAAAAGGAAAGTACAAATTCTACAAAAAAAACGCGCATGCTTCTTATTATGCTGATAAATTTACGGGCAAAAGAACCACTAGCGGAAGAAAATTTGACAATAATAAATATACTGCAGCGCATAAAAAATTTCCATTTGGTACAAAGGTAAAAATTACCAATGAGGCTAACGGAAAATCCGTAGTCGTTGAAGTTATCGACCGAGGACCGTTTGTAAGATCAAGAGAAATAGACCTTACCAAGCGTGCTTTTATGGAAATAGCACAGAACAAAGGAAGCGGTCAGATGAAAGTAACAATAGAAGTTCTGGAAAAATAATCACCAGCCTGTAAAAGGATGATTGCTTAAATAAGCATTGTAATACCGATTGTCATTAGTCACTTCTTCGCCTAACCAATCGGGTTTTTCGAATGTTTCCGTTTCAGACTGGAGCTCTACTTCGGCAACAGTTAGCCCTTTGTTTTCTCCATGAAATTCATCTACTTCAAAAATGTGATTTCCAACTTTGACTTCAAAACGGGTTTTGTCAATAACTCCTTTTTCGCACAACAATAATAATTTTTTAGCCTCTTCAACAGGAATTTCTTTTTCCCATTCAAATCGGGATAAACCAGATGCACTAGAAATTCCTTTTATGGTCAGAAATCCTTTATCGCCTTTTATTCGAACTCGAACAGTACGTTCTGGCACTGAGCTTAAATAACCCTGCGCAATAGTATTCTCTTTAAAAGCTTCTGTTTTGAAAGCGTCAGAGCTAACCAGAAATTTTCGTTCTATTTCAATCATTAGGTTTGTTTTTTTTATTTTAAGAACAAGTTAATAAAAATTGATTTGTCAAATCGTATTTTTACAAAAATAGATTTTTATAATGACAGTATTTTCTAAAGCAAAACCAAAATTACCTACCACGGAAATTATTACAGCCTATTTTGATGAACACGAATCTTGGCGTGATACGGGAGATGATTTAGAGCCGTTAATTGAGTTGATTCGTACGATTCGCCCTTTGAAACTTAAAAATTTAGAGCAAGTAGATTTGCAGGAAATCATTTCTTTTTTGAAAGAAAATCATTCCTGCCGAAACCAGCTTTCTATTTATATTAGAGAAATTTTAAAAGATAAAAAGTTTAACAAAATACTCTCTGATGCTGCTATTTTACAGGATGTTGATTTTATTTTTGAAGTTAAAAAAAGGCTTTTTGCTAAAATTTTACCTAATCAACCTCAAAAAAACACTTTAGAATTCATTCTTAATCAAGTGTTTTATTTGTCTAATGATTCGGTTTGGATTGAGAAAATACCGTTCAACCAATTGGAAGAATTATATGTTCTTTTGGGATTTAAATCTATTTACATAAGTTTAGAATCCAATTCCGTTTTATCTGAATTATTGACTGCAATGGCGCTCATAACACAGCGAATTAGTGGTCGTGCCATGGAAACGGATGTGATTAAAATGGTGCCGGAATTTGATGATTTTGAAAGTCCTTTTGCTGCTTTTGAAAAAGAATTGTATCTGATTCAAGATACTATCAGAAGTGCTGAGGCGCATTATATTTCGGAAGATAATTTGGCGTATGCACAATTGTGGGTTCTGCATGCACAGTGTGAAGAATTTGTCAAAAAAGCGTTCCAAAATAGTTCTAAATATGGAATCTCACTTCGTGTCAATCAAAATTTGTTAAAAATAAGTCAGCAATTAGAGCGGTTGAAATATTTATTTCCGTTACTGATTGTAGAACAAGAAAGTGATAAAAATAGGAATGGAATTTTATTGGCGCTTCGACTAATCAAATACAATTGTTATAAAAATAATGTTCGAAAATTTATAGCCGAAAGTACGCAGTTACTTTCTTATGAAATTACACAACACACCGCAAAAACTGGGGAACAGTATATTACCGAAAGTCGAAAAGAGTATTTTAAAATGTTTCGAACCGCACTTGGCGGAGGTTTTATTGTTGGAATATTGTGTGTTATCAAAGTGTTGTTGTCCAAGGTGGACACCAGTTTTTTTGGACATGCTTTTCTATACAGTATGAATTATGCTTTTGGATTCATTGCAATTTATATTCTGGGGTTTACATTGGCAACAAAACAGCCGGCTATGACGGCATCTGCCTTGATTAAATCATTAGAAGAAGGTGTCGCAAAGCAGGGAAAAAATTCTGAAAAATATGAGGCTTTTGCCATTCTTTTTGCGCGGGTTTTTCGTTCTCAGTTTATAGCTTTTGTGGGGAACGTTATTATGGCTTTCCCGGTTTCTTTACTTGGAATTTGGTTGATTGATTATACTTTGGATTATAATATTGCCGCAACTAAATGGCAAACTCTTTTGATCGATATAAGTCCAATTCATTCGCTTGCGATTTTTCACGCTGCGATTGCCGGAGTATTTTTATTTTTATCCGGAATTATTTCGGGAAGTATAGCCAATAGAGATAAACACAATCAAATTTATTTCAGGATTGCTGAACATCCTTTGCTGAAAAGAAGTTTGGGGAAAGTCCGTACGCTTAAGTTGTCAAAATTATATGAAAAAAGATGGGCTGGAATTATATCTAATTTCTGGTTTGGAGTTTTCATGGGAAGTACAGCTTCAATAGGATTGTTTTTAGGATTGAATCTTGATATTCGGCACATTACTTTTGCCAGCGGAAATTTAGCTTTGGCGTTATATGGAGCGAATTATGTAGTAAGTGATTCGATGCTTTTTTGGGGTATTTTCGGAATAGGTGTTATTGGGTTGGTCAATTTTATGGTCAGTTTCAGTCTGTCATTGGGTTTAGCTTTTCGTTCCAGAGCCATCTCATTATTTGAATTGCGTTTTGTTACGGTGTCTATTTGGAAACATTTTAAATCCAGACCTTTCAGTTTCTTTTTTCCAACAGAGAAGAAAAGCAAATCAGCTATTGTTGAAAATTATTTGAGTTCTGAATCTAAAAAATAATTAGATTAGTACGACATATATAAGGATACCCATGCAGGAATTGTTTCCAAATAGAAAAATCATACACGTTGACATGGATGCCTTTTATGCTTCTGTGGAACAGATGGATAATCCTGAATTGCGTGGAAAACCAATTGCTGTAGGTGGTTCAGAAAATAGGGGTGTTGTTGCGGCAGCCAGTTATGAAGCTCGTAAATTTGGAGTTCGGAGTGCTATAAGTGGCGTTATGGCTAAGAAAAATTGTCCGGAACTAATCTTTGTCAGACCTCGATTTGACCGGTACAAAGAAATTTCAAGTAAGATTCAGAAGATTTTTTATGAATATACAGATTTGGTCGAACCATTATCACTTGATGAGGCTTATTTGGATGTGACTATTAATAAAAAAGGAAATCCAAGCGCTAGTTTATTGGCACAAGAAATCAGATTACGTATTTTTAATGAAGTAGGTTTGACTGCTTCGGCAGGAATTTCTATCAATAAGTTTGTGGCCAAAATTGCCAGTGATTACAACAAACCCAATGGTCAAAAAACGGTTAATCCTGATGAAGTTATTTCGTTTTTGGAGGAATTGCCTATTCGTAAGTTTTATGGCGTTGGGAAAGTGACTACTGAGAAGATGTACCAATTGGGAATTTTTACCGGTTTGGAGCTAAAAAGTAAGTCGTTAGAGTTTCTGGAAAAGCATTTTGGGAAGTCTGGCAATTTCTATTATAATGTGGTTCGTGGCATTCACAACAGTGAAGTCAAGTCGGATAGAATTACAAAATCTGTTGCTGCTGAACATACTTTTGAGGTGAATCTTTCCTCTGAAATTTTCATGATGGAGCAATTAGATAATATTGCAAATGCTTTAATACGAAGGTTGAAAAAACACAATATAGCCGGAAAAACGATTACTTTAAAAATAAAATATAGCGATTTTACTCAGCAAACGCGTAGTAAAACCCTACCTTATTTCATTGCAGACAAAGGATTGATTTTAGAAACGGTGAAAGAATTATTGTATCAAGAACGTATGAAAGATTCGGTTCGTTTACTTGGAATTTCTTTAAGTAATTTGAATACAGAGCAAAAGAAAACAGTCGTTGTACAACTTAAATTTGACTTTTAAATTCGACTTCTGCAGCTTCAACAAGAGTTAAAACCTGTCATTCCGTATTGTAGTGTTTTAATTAAAATTATATTTGAAAAAAATTAGAACGATATGGGGCATTTCAAGCAATATGACGAAGCTACTGCTAAGTACCACCAGGACTTAAATATAAAGACAGCTCCAGTCTTTTCTTGGGATTTTCATTATGGTTTTTTAAATGAATTAAAAAACACCTTTGTAGACTTGAATAAACTTAACGGAATAAGTTCTTTAGGACAATGGAGTCAAAATAGTTGGGATTTTAAAGAAATATTAAAAGAAGAGGTGATTGTGGTAACTGATGCGCAATTGCGAATTGTTTTTGCTTCAAATAATATTATTAAAATGAACGGTTATTGTGAAGAAGAAATTTTAGGCAACAGCCCAAAAATGTTTCACGGAGAAGCAACTTGCAGCACTATATCAAAAGAAATCAGGGATGCGATTGAGTTGCAAGTGCCATTTGAAAAAACGGTTTTGAATTATAAAAAGAATGGTGAAACCTATCTTTGTCACATCAAAGGTTTCCCAATTTTTGACAAGAAAGGAAGATTATCTCATTTTATTGCTTTTGAGAAAGCTGCATAAAGCACAAAACCCTTCCGTGGACAGAAAGGGTTTTTGTAACTTCATTATTTTGTATTAGTTTTTGCTTGATAATTTAGAAAGCAATCTTAAAAATTCGATGTACAACCAAACCAGTGTTATCATCAATCCCATAGCGCCATACCATTCCATGTATTTTGGCATTTTTTGTTCAGAACCTTTTTCTATTCGATCAAAATCTAAGAACAGATTTAAAGCTGCAATTACAATTACAAACACGCTGATGCCAATACTCATTATGGAGTTACCATAATGTACAGGTGTAAAGCTTGTAAACATTGAGAATAACCAAGAAATCAAATAGTATGTGGCAATAGCCAAAGTAGCTGCAACTACAACAGATTTGAACTGTTCTGTCACTTTTACAATGTTATATTTATAAAGACCTAAACAAACGGCAAAAGTTACAAATGTAGCTCCAACTGCTTGCAATACAATTCCAGGGTATTTTGCTTCAAAAATAGCGGATATTCCGCCTATAAATAAACCTTCAAATAAGGCGTATCCTGGAGCTAAATAAGGAGAATATTGTGGTTTGAAAGCTGAAATTAAAACCAAAACTAATCCCACAACTGCTCCGCCAATTGCAGGAATAATTGGATTTGAACCATTAAAAGCCATCCACCAGATTATGGTTGCCGAGGCAGTAAGCAGTAAAAATAAAATTAAACTTTTGTTGATTTGTCCCTGACAAAGTCATTTCTTGATTGTAATCAATTAAAGTAGCTTGATGTACTTCGTCTTTTTTTGAAACTGCTGTTGACGAGAATGTTTTATTGTTTAAAAAGGGATTATTCGAATTGAAACTCATTGGATATGATTTTTTGTTGCTCAAATATAAATTTTATTTTTTAGAAGAATATTTAATTTTCCTTAAAATAATAATTGTAAAAAAGATTAGATTTCTTTTTTTTAGACTTATCAAATAGGTTACTTTAATAAAAAATCCGTCTCATTTTTGACAAACGAGACGGATAGTTTTTAATGGATATAGAAATTACTATTCTATTTCAGAAACTCTTAAGGTATTTACCATTCCTTTATCTGTGATAGGCATAGCGGCTAAGTTGATAAGGAAATCTCCTTTTTTCACAAATCCTTTTTGTCTTGCAATTTCGTTTACATCAGTAATTGTATCATCAGTACTTACTAATTTTTCATAATAGAATGATTTTACACCCCACAATAAATTAAGTTGAGTAAGGATTCTTTTATTTGATGTAAAAACTAAAATATGAGCAGATGGTCTCCAAGCTGAAATTTGAAATGCAGTATAACCACTGTTAGTCAATGTACAAATTGCTTTGGCTTTGATAACATTCGCCATTGTTGCAGCATGATGACAAATAGTTTTAGTGATAAAACGGTTTGTTCTTACTTGTGGCGTATTTTGTGGTACTTGAATTAGCGGAGAATCTTCAACTGCTTCAATGATTTGAGTCATTTTTTGAATAACTTGAACCGGATAATTACCTGTTGCAGTTTCTCCAGAAAGCATTACTGCATCAGCACCATCCATAACTGAGTTAGCTACGTCATTTACTTCTGCACGTGTTGGAGTTAAGCTGGTAATCATTGTTTCCATCATTTGAGTAGCAACAATAACTGGGATTCTGGCTGTTTTTGCTCTGCGAATTAATTCTTTTTGAACTAATGGTACTTCATGAGCAGGTAATTCTACTCCTAAATCTCCACGAGCTACCATTAAAGCGTCACAATAAGCTACAATTTTGTCAATATTTTCTAATGCTTCCGGCATTTCGATTTTTGCAATAATTGGAATTTTATATTCTGAATGTTCAGCGATTAATTCTTGTAAGTCTTGTAAGTCTCTTGGTGTTTTTACAAAAGAAAGGGCAATCCAGTCTAAGTTTTGACCAATAGCAAAAATGGCATCTGCAATATCTTTTTCTGTCATTGCAGGTAAAGATATTTTAGTGTTAGGAAGGTTAACTCCTTTTTTAGATTTCAATTCACCACCTTGGATTACTCTTGCAAGTACTTCGGTTTTTTTATCGGTTTCAACAATTTCAAAAATAAGTTTACCGTCATCAAGTAAAATACGCTCTCCTGGATTTACATCATTTGGAAAGTTTTTGTATTTCATGAATACTTTTTTAGCTGTTCCAAGAATATCTTCAGCAGTTGTAAATGTGATTAAATCACCGTCATTTACCACTACGCCATCTTCCATTACACCTACTCGAAGTTTTGGACCTTGTAAATCTCCAAGAATTGCGGTCGTATAGCCAAACTCTTCGTTTAGGCCACGAATAATACTAATTTTGTTTTTAACATCTTCATAATCGGCATGCGAAAAATTTACTCTAAACACATTTACACCTGCGTCGATCATGTCCTTGATGATCTCTTTTGTACTACATGCAGGCCCAAGAGTGGCTACAATTTTGGTTTTCTTGTTTGTAAGCATTTGTATTAAAAAATTAAATTATTTTTTGATTTGATTTTATTGGTGTCGACCGTATATACTGTTGATATATTGTCGATGGTATTTAATAATGTCATTACATCCGAAACACTTATAGTTTCGTCACAGTTGTCTATTTTTAAAAAATAATCTACTTTTTTAAATTCAGGAAGCAGATGTACTTTTGTTAAAACTTCTAACGTTGTATTAGAAAACAGATTTTGACTGTTGTCTTTTTTATGTTGAATGACTTCGTTTTTATTTTGGATTAAATTCCAAGAAAGTGCTTTGTCTATGTCATAATAATAAAATCTTGAAAATTTTGTTTCTCCTTCTTTTATATTGATTTGAATTTCATTTTCATTTTTACTCAAATTGATTAGAAGCTTTTGATTGATAAAATATGCCAATCTATAGTCTTCTAATGAAGTGTGAATGGCAATAAGATAGTAATCTATTTCGTCAAATTCACCAAGATCCAATTTATGAATTGCCATTTCCTGAAAAAATAAGTTGTAAATATAGTATTTCTATTTCAGCATCGATATTCTAAAACGGGATGTTTCTGTTAATTTATGAACGAAAACGTTATAGTTTTAAGAATTCGATGTTATTTCTTATCCATTTTTTCTTGAAATGCAAAATATGCTCGTTGCGAAGCCTTTTCTTCTGCTTTCTTTTTTGAAGTTGCTCTTGCTCTTGCAATTACTTTATCATCGATACTGAGTTTTACTCCAAACAGCCTTTCGCCGTCAATACCGTTGTCTTCAAAAATGTCATAATGAAACAGTCTTTTCTCTTTTTGGCACCATTCGATGACCAAACTTTTATAGCTAATTACTTTTCCTTCCAGACGCGCAATATCTACATAAGGAATAATAACTCTTTTTTGGATGAATTTTTCGCAGTATTCATAACCTCTGTCAAGATATATTGCGCCAACCAATGATTCAAAAATGTTTCCATGAATATTTTCTCCAAAATGCTGTAACGGCACTTTGCTTTCTATAAATTGAACCAGGTTTAAATCTTTCCCTAACTCGTTTAAATGTTCTCTGCTAACTATTTTGGACCGCATTTTTGTTAGATAGCCTTCGTCTCCTGCTGGTGCTTTACTAAAAAGATGTGCGGCAATTACAGAACTTAGCATGGCGTCTCCAAGAAATTCTAAACGTTCGTAATTAACCGGATTTCCCTTTTCGTCCATGCGATTTGAGGAACGATGTGTGAATGCTTTTTTGTATAAGTCAATAGTTTTTGGGGCGAAACCAAGAATTCGTTCAATAGCATCAAAAAAAATCCCGTCTTCTTGAGAACGGGATTTCGAAAATATTTTTTTGATTAAACGCATAGGTGTTTAAAAGTCTAATTTTTTTACCAATACACAAGCATTGTGACCACCAAATCCAAAGGTATTACTCATCACTACTTTCATGTCTCTTTTTTGAGCTTTATTAAAAGTGAAGTTTAATTTTGGATCAATGTTTTCATCATCTGTAAAATGATTTATTGTTGGAGGAACAATCCCGTATTTCAAAGAAAGAATAGAGGATATAGTTTCAACAGCACCAGCAGCACCAAGTAAATGTCCTGTCATTGATTTTGTTGAATTCAAGTTCATTGTATAAGCGTGTTCGCCAAATACATGTTGAATAGCTTTAGATTCTGCTAAATCTCCCAGAGGAGTTGAAGTTCCGTGCATGTTTACACCGTCAACATCTGTTGGTTTTAAACCTGCATCTCTCAAGCAATTTAACATTACATTTTTCGCACCTAATCCTTCCGGATGTGGAGCTGTAATATGATAAGCATCTGCTGACATTCCGCCACCACCAACTTCGCAATAAATTTTTGCGCCACGAGCAACAGCATGTTCGTATTCTTCAAGAATTAAAGCTCCTGCTCCTTCTCCAAGTACAAATCCGTCTCTGTCTTTGTCCATTGGTCTTGAAGCTGTTTTTGGGTCGTCGTTTCTGGTAGATAAAGCATGCATGGCATTAAATCCGCCCATCCCCGCAATAGTTACTGCAGCTTCTGAACCACCTGTCACCATTACATCGGCATGACCTAATCGGATATAATTGAATGCGTCTATAATAGCATTTGTTGATGAAGCACAAGCTGAAACAGTACCAAAGTTAGGGCCTCTAAAGCCATATTTTATTGAAATATGCCCGCAAGCAATATCACCAATCATTTTTGGGATAAAGAAAGGATTGAATTTTGGTGTTCCGTCTCCGGCAGCAAAATTAAGAACTTCAATTTGAAAAGTTTCTAATCCGCCAATTCCAGATCCCCAAATTACACCAGCACGATCTTTATCTAATTTGTCCAAATCAAAATTAGCATCTTTCATTGCTTCTTCTGATGAGACCATAGCATATTGTGCGTAACGATCCATTTTTCTTGCTTCTTTTCTGTCAATAAATTCTTCGACATTAAAGTTTTTCAATTCGCAAGCAAACTGAGTTTTGAATTTTGAAGCATCGAAATAAGTTATCGGTGCGGCTCCACTAACTCCGTTAATTAGACCATTCCAAAATTCTTGGACGTTATTTCCAATGGGAGTAAGCGCACCTAAACCTGTTACAACAACTCGTCTTAATTCCATAACTTATGTGTTTTTGTTATCTTTAAACAAATAAAACCCACGCTTCTTTTTACTATATTGTTATAAAAGAGCCATGGGTATTACAATAAATATCTTTTTTTTGATTGAATTTCAATCGTGAATTTAGTTTTAGAAAATAATAACACCCGTGTGCAAAATTGCAAACGGGTGTGTATTTATTATTTCTTAGCTTCTTCGATGTAAGAAATTGCTTGACCTACAGTAGCAATGTTTTCTGCTTGATCGTCTGGAATCTGAATGTCAAATTCTTTTTCGAATTCCATGATAAGCTCTACAGTGTCTAATGAGTCAGCTCCTAAATCATTAGTGAAGCTTGCTTCTGTTACAACTTCGTTTTCGTCAACACCTAATTTGTCTACGATAATCGCTTTTACTCTTGATGCAATGTCTGACATAATCTTTAATTTTAGAATTTAATTTGTTGGCAAAAATAAAAAACTTTATTTTAAAACAACTATTTAGTTAATAAATGTGTGAACTAAATTATAAAATTTATTTTAACAAAGGCTTCTGAATGTTATTTATTTTCATTTTTTATCCCTTTTTTTGCATAATAAAACTAGGTTAGGTTATGAAAAAAATAGTCGTTTTTGCTTCTGGATCGGGTACTAATGCTGAAAATATTATAAAGTATTTTGCCACAACAAAGATAGCAACAGTTGTTGCTGTGTTCACTAATAATGCAAATGCAAAAGTTATTGAAAGGGCAAAAAATAATTCAATTCCTGTTGAGATTTTCTCAAAACACGATTTAAATGAAAGTAAAGTTTTACAAAAAATTAATGCAATTCAGCCTGATTTAATTGTTCTTGCCGGATTTTTATTGAAATTCCCTCAAAATATAGTACAAGCCTATCCTGATAAAATTATAAATATACATCCAGCATTGTTGCCAAAATATGGTGGAAAAGGAATGTATGGAATGCATATACATCATGCAGTTGTTGAAAATAAAGAGAAAGAAACCGGAATTACAATTCATTTTGTAAACGAAAATTATGACGAAGGAAATATTATATTTCAGCAACAAGTGCTTTTAGCAGCAACAGATTCTCCGGAACATGTTGCTGAAAAAATCCACGAATTGGAACAGGAATTTTTTCCTTTGGTTATAGAAAAACTGCTTACCAATAACTTATAGAGTCATATTTTGGAACACGACGTACATATTTATACCGATGGAGCGGCCAAAGGCAATCCCGGTCCCGGTGGCTACGGAGTAGTTATGGAGTGGGTTGGAAAGCCGTATCGGAAGGAATTTTATGAGGGTTTTCGTTTTACGACAAATAATAGGATGGAATTATTGGCCGTAATTGTAGGTCTGGAAAAGCTTAAAAATTCAGATACTAAAGTTCTGGTAGTTTCAGATTCTAAGTATGTTGTTGATTCTGTTGTAAAAAAATGGGTTTTTGGATGGGAAAAAAAAGGATTTATCGACAGAAAAAATCCGGATTTATGGAAACGTTTTTTAATAGTCTACAGAAAACATAAAGTAGATTTTAAATGGATAAAAGGACATAATAACCATCTTCAAAACGAAAGATGCGATGAGCTCGCCGTTATGGCTTCGGCTCAAAAGCAGCTTTCAATTGATTCCTTTTATGAAAAAGAAGAAAAAAAACTGCTCTAAACATTTGTTTTTCAGTATTGTAAATTATGAAAACTTTACAATTCTAACCCGTTGCAATTTTGTAACTTATAAACTATCTTTGCGCCTTAATTCGAAATTCACAAAATGAACAAATTATTGATTGTTGGAACCGTAGCTTTCGACGCAATTGAAACCCCTTTTGGTAAAACAGATAAAATTTTAGGTGGTGCCGGTACGTATATCGGACTTTCAGCTTCTTTTTTTAATTTACAATCTGCCATAGTTTCTGTAGTAGGCGATGATTTTCCACAAGAATATTTAGATTTATTAACAGCAAGAAATATTGATATTTCAGGACTTGAAGTTGTAAAAGGAGGGAAAACTTTCTTTTGGAGCGGTTTGTACCACAATGACTTGAATTCAAGAGATACATTGGCAACAGAACTTAATGTTTTGGCTGATTTTCAACCAAAAGTACCTCAGAATTACAAAGATGCTGATGTAGTTATGTTAGGAAACTTGCATCCATTGGTACAAAGCAGTGTTTTGGATCAAATGGAGAGTAAGCCAAAATTAGTGGTTCTTGATACAATGAATTTTTGGATGGACTGTGCATTACCGGAATTGTTGGATGTGATTAAACGTGTAGACGTAATTACGATTAATGATGAGGAAGCACGACAACTTTCAGGAGAATATTCGTTAGTTAAAGCGGCAGCGATAATTCATGAAATGGGACCTAAATATGTAGTAATTAAAAAAGGAGAACATGGAGCATTATTGTTTCATGATAAACAAATCTTTTTTGCACCAGCATTACCATTAGAAGAAGTTTTTGATCCAACAGGTGCCGGAGATACTTTTGCAGGTGGATTTGCAGGGTTTATTACACAAAGTGAAAATGTATCTTTCGAGAACATGAAAAATGCAATTATATATGGTTCTAATTTAGCTTCTTTTTGTGTAGAGAAATTTGGAACAGAACGAATGATTGATTTAGAACAACAAGAAGTACAGTCAAGGTTGAAACAATTTAAGTCTTTGACTCAGTTTGACATAGAAATATAATGTCAGGAAGCCTCGGAAACGGGGCTTTTTTGATAAAAATTTAGTCCAAAATTACTGCTTAAAATAATAATACAACAAACAACAACACAATGAGCGACGCTTTACAACACGAATGTGGAATAGCCTTAATTAGACTACTTAAACCGCTTGAATTCTATAAAGAAAAATATGGAACTGCTTTCTACGGAATACAAAAAATGTATTTACTTATGGAAAAGCAACACAATCGTGGACAAGACGGTGCAGGTTTTGCCAGCATAAAAATGGATGTAGAACCTGGAGAACGATACATAAGTCGTGTGCGATCCAATCACGCGCAGCCTATCCAAGATGTTTTTGCTCAGATAAATGATAGAATCAACGAGGAAATGACGGCACATCCCGAATATGCGGATGATATACCACAACTAAAAGCGAATATTCCTTATGTAGGAGAGTTGTTTTTGGGGCATGTACGTTACGGAACATTTGGAAAAAATAGTATCGAAAGTGTTCATCCTTTTTTACGCCAAAGCAACTGGATGCACAGAAATTTGATATTGGCCGGAAATTTCAATATGACCAATGTAAAAGAACTTTTTGAAA
Source organism: Flavobacterium lacustre (assembly GCF_027474525.2). Lineage (NCBI taxonomy): Bacteria > Pseudomonadati > Bacteroidota > Flavobacteriia > Flavobacteriales > Flavobacteriaceae > Flavobacterium > Flavobacterium lacustre. Next base: position 809,483 of record NZ_CP114882.2, on the reverse strand, counting down.
ATCTGGTAGAACTGGGACAGCATCCAAAAGAAATGGCGGATACCGTTACTGTAATGGAAAAAATTGGGCATTTTCTTGACAAAGAAGTAATGCAATTGTATCAAGATTGCAAGATTGAAGGTTTGTCTAAAAGAGAAGCTTCTCCTGTAATTGCAGAACGTTTAGATATTGCTAAAATTTTGAGACGTTCTTCTAAAAATTTAGATGGAGGTTACGCAATGGCGGGACTTTTGGGACACGGAGATTCATTTGTATTTAGAGACCCGGCCGGAATTCGTCCAGCCTATTTTTATCAGGATGATGAAGTTGTGGTTGTAGCATCAGAAAGACCGGTGATTCAGACTGTTTTTAATGTTCCTTTCGAAAAAGTACAAGAAATTGATCCGGGGAAAGCCTTAATAATAAAGAAAAACGGAACTGTTTCTATGGAAGAAATTCTTCCACCTGCGGTTAAAAAAGCATGTTCTTTTGAACGAATTTATTTTTCAAGAGGAAGTGACGCTGAGATTTATCAAGAAAGAAAAAATCTTGGAAAATTAATTTTACCGGCAGTTTTAGAATCGATTGATGAAGATACGGACAACACGGTTTTTTCTTATATTCCAAATACAGCCGAAACTTCTTTCTACGGATTGGTTGAAGCAGCACAAGATTTTTTAAATCAAAGAAAAAATAATTATATTCTTGAAAACAGAAATTCGTTAACCAAAGAAACGTTACAAGAATTACTGACCGTAAAAATACGTACGGAGAAAGTGGCTATTAAAGATGCAAAACTCAGAACCTTTATTACAGAGGACAGCAGCCGTGATGACTTAGTAGCTCACGTATATGATGTTACTTATGGTGTCATTAAACCTACGGATAATCTAGTAATTATAGATGATAGTATTGTGCGCGGAACGACATTGAAAATGAGTATTATCAAAATGATGGACCGATTGAAACCAAAACGAATTGTTATTGTTTCTTCGGCACCACAAATTCGTTATCCGGATTGTTACGGAATTGATATGGCAAAACTAGAAGGCTTGGTTGCATTTAAAGCCGCTTTAGAATTGCTTAAAGAAAGGAATTTATATCATATTGTTGATGAAGTATATGCTAAATGTAAAGCACAGGAAAATTTCAAAGATCATGAAGTAGTGAATTATGTAACGGCAATTTACGAGCCGTTTCATCCACAGGAAGTTTCAAACAAAATTGCAGAGATGTTAAGCTCACCAGAAATTAATGCCGAAGTAAAAATAATATTCCAAACTGTTGAAGATTTACATACTGCCTGTCCTAAAAATTTAGGCGATTGGTACTTCACTGGCGACTATCCTACGCCAGGAGGAAACCGAGTTGTAAACCGAGCATTCATGAATTTTTATGAAGGAAAAGACGCCCGAGCGTACTAATACTTCGAATAAAACACCATTAATCGGTTTTATAGGTTGTTTACCTTAAAAGTTTGTTTTTACTGTATAACTCTTCTAATTTTGAGTAACCATTAACATTAGTAGGTTAAGTTTATGGTAGATTTGGGGCAAAAAAGGTGGAAGAAATTCCGCCTTTTTTATTGTAATAAAATAAAAAAAAATATCAAGCAAAAAGCGCTGATTTCAAATTTTGAAATCGGCGCTTTTTATTTTAAAAGGAAAGAAACAAGAAAAAAATGGTAATTATTGAAATCTTTATTCTTTCATCTTATTTTTTTATTTCTCTAAAGCATATCTTCTAGCTACCTCAGTCCAGTTGATTACGTTGAAAAAAGCTTCAATATAATCAGGTCTTCTATTTTGATAATGTAAATAGTAAGCATGTTCCCAAACGTCCATTCCTAAAATTGGAGTTCCACCACAACCTACTTCAGGCATTAATGGATTGTCTTGATTTGGAGTTCCGCAAACGTCAAGTTTTCCGCCTTTATGCACACACAACCAAGCCCATCCTGAACCAAATTGTGTAGCACCAGCTTTACTGAAACTAGCTTTAAATTCTTCAAAACTTCCGAAAGCAGCTTCAATTGCAGCTAATAAATCACCTGTTGGAAGTCCGCCTCCATTTGGAGTCATAACGGTCCAATATAAATTATGATTGTAAAAACCACCGCCGTTGTTGCGAACTGCCATGTTTTTCATATCAAGATTAATCAAAATATTTTCGATAGTCTTACCTTCCATGTCTGTTCCTGCAATAGCAGCATTAACATTAGTAATGTAAGCATTGTGATGTTTAGTATGATGAATTTCCATCGTACGGGCATCAATATAAGGTTCTAATGCGTCATACGCATACGGTAATTGTGGTAATTCAAAAGCCATGATATTGTTGTTTAAATTGGTTTATAAAAATTTTATTCAAATTTATACATTTAACTTTATAATAGGAAAGACAATTTTGTTATAATTTCATTAAATATGTAAATTATACAATTCTCATACAGTTAATTTACTAGTTTTAATGAATTTAAAATTGCTTATAATAATCAGTAAATCAGGGTGTTTTATTTTTTTGAATGCGTTAAGAATGTGCCATTGCCATACATACAATACTGATTTTGGCACCAGGAATTTTAAGTAATGCTTTTGAACACACTTCCAAAGTTGCTCCGGTAGTAATCACATCGTCAATTAGCAGGAAGTGTTTGTTATGGTCTTGTTCGGTAAATGAAACATCAAAAACGGCGTCGATTCCTTCGGTTCTTCCCAAGAAATTTTTCTTGGATTGAGTTTTTGAATATATATTTCTTTTTAAAAGACTAGAGTTGTAGGGGATTTTTAGATTTTCAGATAAAGCCAAACCAAAAGTGGTAACTTGATTATAGCCTCTCTCCCGCAATCTTTTTTTATGAATGGGAACAGGAATAATTGCATCAATGGATTGTATGGTTGCTAAATTTTTTAAATCTTCTGCATACCATTCTCCTAAAACTGTGCCTATTTCCTCGTGACCACGATATTTCAAACTGTGAATCATTTCTTGAACAATTCCTTTTTTATGAAAATAGGTTAATGCCGAAGCGTGTTCAACGGGAATTCTGCCATAAAACTTTTTTAAAGCTTCATTTTCTGTATTCAAATGATGGTTGGTCAACGGAATTTCGTGTCTGCAAACGGTACAAATTACATTTTCATTGGATAATAAAAAGGCTTTGCAACCCGAACAAACAACCGGAAAAAATAGATTGATAATGCTTTTGAACATGTAATCAGTGATTTATTTATAAAAATAGGAAAATCATTGCTTCAATCTTTAACAATTTTCTTTTTTTTAAGTTCACTTTTTATATTTTTGCATCATTATGGCAAAACAAGAAGATTTATTTAAGAATGTAGTTTCGCACGCAAAAGAGTACGGATTTATTTTTCCGTCAAGCGAAATATACGATGGTTTAAGTGCAGTCTATGATTATGCACAAAACGGAGTAGAATTAAAAAAGAACATACGCGAATATTGGTGGAAAGCAATGGTTCAAATGAACGATAACATTGTAGGTCTTGACGCGGCAATTTTGATGCATCCAACTACTTGGAAAGCATCTGGCCACGTTGACGCTTTTAATGATCCATTGATTGATAACAAAGATTCAAAAAGAAGATATAGAGCCGATGTTTTGATTGAAGATTATGCCGAAAAGCTAAATCAAAAAGCAATCAAGGAAATCGAAAAAGCACGCGCTCGTTTTGGTGAGGCTTTCAACGAACAGGAATTTGTTACGACAAATGCCCGTGTAATGGAGTACAAAGCTAAAGAAAGAGAAATTCTGGAAAGAATGGCACGTTCTCTTGGTAACGAAGATTTGGAAGATGTTAAAGCATTAATCGAAGAATTAGAAATTGCTTGTCCGGAATCAGGTTCTAGAAATTGGACCGAAGTGCGTCAATTCAACTTGATGTTTGGAACAAAACTTGGAGCTTCTGCTGATTCGGCTATGGATTTATATTTGCGTCCGGAAACAGCTCAAGGTATTTTTGTTAACTTCCTCAATGTTCAAAAATCAGGAAGAATGAAAGTTCCTTTTGGAATTGCCCAAACCGGAAAAGCGTTTAGAAATGAAATCGTTGCGAGACAATTTATTTTCCGTATGCGTGAGTTTGAACAAATGGAAATGCAGTTTTTTGTGCGTCCAGGCGATGAAATGAGATGGTACGAACATTGGAAAACAGCTAGGCTTAACTGGCATTTGTCATTAGGACTTGGAAAAGAAAATTACCGTTTTCATGATCACGAAAAATTAGCTCATTACGCTAATGCCGCTGCGGATATTGAATTTAATTTTCCTTTTGGATTCAAAGAATTAGAAGGAATTCACTCCAGAACTGATTTTGATTTGAAAGCTCACGAACAATATTCTGGTAGAAAATTACAATATTTCGATGCTGAATTGAACCAGAATTATGTTCCTTATGTGGTAGAAACTTCAGTAGGATTAGACAGAATGTTCTTGGCTGTTTTTGCGACTTCTTTAAAAGAAGAAACATTGGAAGATGGATCTACGAGAACAGTGTTGAAATTACCTGCAGTTTTAGCGCCAACAAAAGCAGCGATTTTACCATTGGTAAAAAAAGATGGCCTGCCAGAAATCGCGCATAAAATTATTGATGATTTACGTTGGGATTTCAATGTAGCATATGATGAAAAAGATGCTGTAGGAAGACGTTACAGAAGACAAGATGCGCTGGGAACACCATTTTGTATCACTGTAGATCATCAAACGATCGAAGATCAAACCGTAACGATTCGTCACAGAGATACGATGAAACAAGATCGTGTAGCTATTGCCGACTTGAAAGCAATCATTGAAAATGAAGTTTCAATGAAAAACTGGTTGATGAAAATGTAATAAAAATGTAATCGATTATTTGTTTAATCGTTTAATATCAAAAAGGCTTCTCAATTTAGAGAAGCTTTTTTAGTTTAAAAGCTAGTGTCAGTTTTGACCAATGCTTCCGTTTATTTTGAATATAAAACCCTTTTTAGCTTAGACTAAAACCTTCAGCAAAAAATCCGGAGTTTGATTTTTTTTAAGCATTATTTTTAAAATATATATGATATTAGTTATAATCCAAAAGTAAAGAGTGTCATAATAATCAAATTACTAATTTTTATGAAATGTGATTTTTAAAGGATTAAGCTGTTTTTGACCAATTTTCTATCAATGAAATCATGCATTTCATCGGATTTATTTGCGCTTCATCTTAACATGTTAACATTAGTTTGAAATGTGTTAACAACTTATATAAAAAAAAGGCTAAATGTTTATTTTTAGCTGGTTAAAGAGGTCTTTTTGTTAAAAAGAAGTCTTTTGTTTAATTAGTTTCCCAAAGCTGCCCTAATTACTAAATGATTTTAAAAGGATAGATGATTCAGAACATCCAACAAAGTGCCTAACAAATTCAGGAAAAGCTACTGATGAATTATTCGTACATTATTATTGACGACGATCAAGAAAGTGTTTTGAAAACAAAAGCGATTGCTGATGGTTTTTCAGAGCTCTCTTTTGTGGCTGTAGCTTCAAATTATGAAGAAGGCTTGAATCTGATATTAGAGCATACCCCAAATTTAATTTTTCTCGAAATTGATCCTGCTGATAAAAGCAGCAATTTGTCCCTGTCTTTAATTAATGAATTGTATCGCTATTTAAAAGTAATTCCAAAAATCATTATTACTACTTCTAATAAAGAACTCGCTTTTGATGCCATTCGATATGAGGTTTTTGATTATCTATTGAAACCAGTATCTCGTATTGACGTTGTAAAAGCAGTACTAAAATTAGAAAAATCTAATGTAAACGAAAAGCCTGCAATTGTTCCCGTTGCTGTTGAGTCTGAGATAACAACTCCTGTATTTGCAACTCCCGAATTACAAAATGAATCTGTTGTAAAAGGGAATCCGCTTATTTTATGTATTAAGTCTTATGGAGATTATCGCTATATTAATGCAAAAGACATTTGTTATTTCCAGGCTGATAATAATTCTACAGATATTCATTTAAATAATGGTGAAATGATTACGGCTTTCAAAACATTAAAGCATTTTGAAGGAATTTTATCTTATCCGTTTGTCAGAATCCACAACAGTTATATTGTAAATCAGCGCTATATTTCTAGGATTCACACCGGAAATGCAGTATGTTACATTAAAAACACCGTTACGAAACTTCCTTTTTCTAAATCATATAAGTCAAATATTGACATGATAATTAGCGAATTTGCTAATGGGAATTATTTAGAAATTTAAAAAACAGTCATTCACCCGGATTTGATATTCATTCACTATCAAACGGCTGTATTCTACCATAAACGCCTTATTTTCCAATGTAATTCAGGGAACACTATGTAGTTTTACCATGTGATTTGTTCGAAACAACTCATTTAAATCAAGTAAAAAATATAAAAACATAAAAACCCCAAATTATGAAAAAAGCAATCTTAACATTCGGTTTATTCTCTTTAATGATGGTATTAACTTCATTTACTTCACCTGAAATGTCCAATACATCTAAAGTAGAAAATAAAATTTCTGTTGATTTAGTAGGAGGAGCTTCTGCAGGAGGAAACAAAAAAGTAGACCTAGTAGGAGGAGCTTCAGCAGGAGGAAATAAGAAAGTAGATTTAGTAGGAGGAGCTTCAGCAGGAGGAAATAAAAAAGTGGACTTAGTAGGAGGCGCTTCAGCAGGAGGAAATAAGAAAGTAGACTAAAAAATATTAGAACAAAATTTAAGAATTAATTAAAAGGCTATCAAAATTGATAGCCTTTTTTTATGTTAATGGTTTTTTCACTATTTTTGGTAAAACTCAAAAGCATCTCTTGAAAAGTACTCATTACATATATATTGTTTTATTATTTCTATTTATTTCTATTTTCTTTAGTTGTAATAAAATAAATGAAGTAAATACTGATATTAATACTTCTCAGGATAGTTTGTCCAAGTATCTATCATTAGCAAATGATTTTAGTTTACCAGTTAAAAAAAGGTTAGAAAATAATCAAAAAGCATTCGCTATTATAATTGAGCAGCCTAATGATTCATTGAATAAGGTGAATTTATTTAAAGTTGCCAATCGTTATTATAATATGGATAATTGGTATTATTTTGAAGAAACTGTAAATATAGTTTTAGAAAAATCAAAGTTGAGTAATGATACAATAAATATAGCTAAAGCTTTTACATATTTAGGGGATTATTATGGCGCAAAAGCTGTTTCCGATACTGCTTTTATGTATTATTTCAAAGCAGAAAAAATGTTTATTAAGCTTAGTGATAATTATAATTTATCTAAAACTCGATTAAATAAGGCATTATTGCAATTTAATGAAAGTGATTTTTCAGGAAGTGAAATATCAGTTTTTAAAGCTTTGGGAGTAGTAAAAGGGGAAAAAGCTAATGACATTAAATATGAATCTTATAATCTTTTAGGGGTCATATATAATGAGACTGGAGAATACGATAGAGCTTTAGTTTATCAAAATAGAGCTCTTGCAAGTATTGATGATAAGGTGATACCATCTGTATTTCAATCAAAAGCCACTTCCTTAAATAATCTTGGATATATATATCAGAATCTTGTCAAGCACAAGCAGGCTATACCTTATTTTCAACAAGGATTAGATCAAGCAAATTTAATTAATGATAAGCCATCGTTATATGCCATGCTACTTGATAATTTGGCATATTCAAGATATAAGATTGGTGAATCCAGAGGACTGCCAGAATTGTTTTTTAAATCACTGAAAATAAGGGATAGCCTTCAATTGACATCTGGAATTATTCTTAATAAAATTCATTTGTCGGAATATTTTGCTTCTAAGAAAGATACAATTAAAGCGATAAGATATTCAAAAGAAGCTCTTGAGACAGCCAGAAAATCAAAAAATTTTAGAAATGCTTTAGCTCCGCTCAAAAGGTTAGCTATTATTGAGCCTAAAAAAGCAGTTGAATATACAAAAGAGTATATTCATATAAACGACAGTCTCCAAAAAGCAGATCGAAAAACAGAGGATAAATTCACCCGTATAGAATATGAAACGGATGAAATTAAAAATGAAAATTCTGATTTAGTTGTTCAAAATAGAAACATAGTTTATTTTTTTAGTATTATTACTATTCTTGGATTGTTCACGTTTATTATCAGAACACAAAAAGCAAAGCATAGAGAACTCATGTTTAAGCAACAGCAACAAAAAGCAAATGAGGAAATCTACAATTTAATGATTTCCCAACAAAATACTATAGAAACGAATAGAGTCAAGGAGAAAAAAAGAGTAGCTCGGGAACTGCATGACGGGGTTTTGGGCAGAATGTTTGGTGTGCGAATTAATTTAGACAGTTTGAATACCATTACTGATGATATGGCTATTGTTCAAAGAAATAGTTACTTGACCGAATTGAAAAATATTGAACAGGATATTCGTGAAATTTCCCATGATTTGAATAGAGAAAAGTCGGAATTAATTAATAACTTCGTCGCCATAGTTAATGATTTATTTGAAGAACAAAAAAAGACTTATAAATTAGTATTTGTTCCAACAGTTGATTCAGCCATTAAATGGGAATTGATAAGTAATACTATAAAAATTAATTTATACCGAATTATTCAGGAAGCATTACAGAATATTAATAAGTATGCTAACGCAAATAGTGTTAAAATTGATATCAAAAAAGAAAATGATGATTTGATTTTAATAATTAGTGATGATGGAATTGGATTTAATGTAAAGACTGCCAAAAAAGGAATTGGTCTTCAGAATATACTTTTTAGAGCCAATGAATGTGAAGGTACTGTCGATATGCAATCAAATAAAGGAGAAGGAACAATTATAACACTCAAAGTCCCAATAAAAAAATAAATTTAGAAAAAATGATAATTGATTCATCATCTGTCAAAAAGGTAATTGAAAATAAAATATTAATTGTTGATGATCATCCTTTTATTATTGAAGGTTATAAAAATGCTATAACTAGGTATAATCCAAGTGAATATGACTTTTCTATAACGCAAGCTAAAGATTGCGAATCCGCATATCACATAATTACAGACCCAAATATTCAGGCTTTTGACATTGCTTTTTTAGATATAAGTATGCCTGCTTATGAAGAGAAAAATATCTACTCCGGGGAGGATTTGGCAAAATTAATTTTAGAATACATGCCAAATTGCAGAATCATTTTGCTAACTATGTATACCGAATTGTTAAAAATAAAAACAATTATCAAAACCATTAATCCTAATGGACTTGTAATAAAAAATGATTTAACGTTCGACGAGTTGCTTTTTGCTTTTGATAAAGTCATAAAAAACGAAACATATTACAGTCAATCGGTTCAAAAAATGTTAAACCAGTCGGAACACGACGCTATAGAAATTGATCAATTTGATGAGCAGATTCTATTTCATATATCAAAAGGAACAAAAACCACTGAAATGACACAGTATATTCCAATCTCTTTAAGTGCCATCGAAAGAAGGAAATTAAACCTGAAAGAATTATTGAAATTGCAAGATGGAAGTGATATTGACTTGGTTCGTGAGGCTAAAAATAAAGGATTGTTATTCTAATTTTTTAAATAGTAAACAAAAAAAAACGACACTTAAATTAGTGTCGTTTTTTTGTTTACTCAAGATTTTATTCTGATAAAGCATTCCAGCCTCTCGCTTTTAAAGCGATTTTGGTATTTGCTCTGGTTACTAAATGAATGCCTTCACTTTCTTGTGTCATGTGTCCAATAATAGTGAAATTTGGATTTCCTTTTATTTTTTCAAAATCTTCCATGGCAATGGTAAAAAGCAATTCGTAATCTTCTCCACCATTAATGGCAACTGTTGTGCTGTCGATATTGAATTCCTCACAAACATTGATAAATTGAGGGTCAATAGGCAATTTGTCTTCGTACAAATTACATCCTACTTTTGATTGTTTGCACAAATGCATAATCTCAGATGATAATCCATCCGAAATATCAATCATAGAAGTTGGTTTTATTTCTAAAGCGTGCAATAAAGTACGAACATCTTTACGTGCTTCCGGTTTGAGTTGGCGTTCTATTAAGTAAGTGTAAGCATCTAAGTCCGGTTGCGAATTTGGGTTTACCTGAAACACCTGTTTCTCGCGCTCTAAAACCTGTAATCCCATATAAGCAGCTCCGATATCACCTGTTACTACCAGTAAATCGGTTTGTTTAGCTCCATTTCTATATGCAATTTCATCTTCATCTGCTTCACCAATCGCAGTGATACTAATGATTAATCCTTTTTGTGACGAAGTGGTGTCTCCGCCGATAACATCTACTTTATATTCATTTGCCGCATGAGTAATGCCTTCAAATAATTCTTCTAATGCTTCTAAAGGAAAACGATTGGATACCGCAATAGAAACTGTGATTTGAGTCGGTTTCGCATTCATGGCACAAATGTCAGAAACATTGACAACTACCGCTTTGTATCCTAAATGTTTCAATGGCATATAAGCCAAGTCAAAATGTACGCCTTCAATTAATAAATCGGTTGAAATGACTACTTTTTTATTTTTGAAATCCAAAACTGCAGCGTCATCTCCAATTCCCTTTATAGTTGAAGGTTGTGTGATTTCAAAGTTTTTTGTCAAATGGTCAATCAATCCGAATTCTCCTAATTGTGAAATACTCGTACGTTGTGGGGTTTTATCTTCAATCATTTTTTGTTCTAAAGTTTAGATTTGCAAAGGTACAAACTTGCACCATTTTTTGACGGGAAAGTTTTGGTGTTTTTATAGTGCGATTCACATTGAAATTTGCTAATTTTTCAGACCTTTATAGGAAATAAAAATTCACTCAAAATGGAATCATTTGATATTGTTACACTCACGGTAAATCCTGCATTAGATAAAAGTTCTCATTTTAAAGGTTTAGTTCCTGAGCAAAAAATCCGTTGCGAAACACCACGTTTTGATGCTGGTGGTGGCGGAATCAATGTTTCTAAAGCTATTGCCCGTTTAGAAGGGGTTTCCAAAGCGATTTTCACTTCAGGAGGAGCAACGGGCGAAAAGTTAAAAGAACTTATCGAAGCCGAAAAAATCCCATTTGAAGCTATCGCCATTCACAGTTGGACAAGAGAAAGTTTTGTTGCCGTAGATGATAATACGAATTTGCAATATCGTTTTGGTTTTACGGGAGCGGCAATAAATGAATACGAAAAAGCAGCGATTATTGAGGTAATTCAAAAATTAAAATGCAAATATCTGGTAATTAGTGGTAGTTTGAATGAAGGTTTGCCAACAGATTTTTACAAACAAATAGCCAAAATAGCGAAAGCTTCTGGTATAAAAGTAGTAATTGATGCGTACGGTGATGCGCTGACTAATGTGCTCCAAGAAGGCGTTTATTTGATAAAACCAAATGTTGGGGAATTAGCCAAATTAGTAGGTGTAGAAACTCTTGAAATAGGAGAAGTAAACGAAGCTGCCAAGAAAATCATTGCTCAAGGCGGAGCTGAAATTGTAGTCGTTTCTCTTGGTCCTCAAGGCGCTGTTTTAGTTACAAAGGATGCATATGAGTTTGTTCCCGCTCCCAATGTTGTTAAACGAAGTACTGTTGGAGCAGGAGACAGTATGGTTGGCGGAATGGTTTGGGCGCTTTCGCAAAATAAAAGCTTGAAAGAAGTTATCCGTTGGGGAGTAGCTTGTGGTTCAGCAGCTACTATGAATGAGGGAACGCAGTTATTTAAGGGAGAAGATGCGAAACGATTATTCAGTTGGTTAATGGATAAATAAAAAATAAAAAAACCTGACAAATTTAATATTGTCAGGTTTTTGTCTTTATTCTATTCTTTAGAAAAATTAATCGTTCAATTTCAACACCGCCATAAATGCTTCTTGAGGAATTTCTACGTTTCCTACTTGACGCATACGTTTTTTACCTTTTTTCTGTTTTTCCAATAATTTACGTTTACGAGAAATATCTCCACCATAACATTTGGCAGTAACGTCTTTACGCAAGGCTTTTATAGTTTCACGAGCAATAATCTTAGCACCAATTGCAGCTTGAATAGGAATATCAAATTGTTGTCTTGGAATCAATTCGCGTAGTTTTTCGGTCATTTTCTTACCAATATTATACGCATTATCTTCGTGAATCAAGGCAGAAAGGGCATCAACGGTTTGTCCATTTAGCAAAACATCCAAACGCACTAATTTTGACGTTCGCATTCCAATTGGAGAATAATCAAATGAAGCATATCCTTTAGAAACCGTTTTCAATCGATCGTAAAAATCGAATACAATTTCAGCCAAAGGCATATCAAAATTCAACTCAACACGTTCCGTTGTCAAATACGTTTGATTCGTGATTAATCCACGTTTTTCAATACACAAACTCATTACATTCCCAACAAAATCCGATTTGGTAATAATTGTTGCTTTTATATAAGGTTCTTCAACTCTGTCTAAACGGGAAGGTTCAGGCAAATCAGATGGGTTGTTAACTACAAAAGAAGTATCAGGATTTTTTTTGGTGTATGCCAAATACGAAACGTTAGGAACTGTAGTAATTACAGTCATATCAAACTCACGCTCTAATCGTTCTTGGATAATTTCCATATGCAACATTCCTAAGAATCCGCAACGGAAACCAAAACCTAAAGCAGCTGAACTTTCTGGAACAAATACTAATGAAGCGTCATTTAATTGCAATTTTTCCATAGAAGAACGTAAATCTTCATAATCTTCTGTGTCTACAGGATAAATTCCAGCAAAAACCATTGGTTTTACATCTTCAAATCCAGTAATCATATTGGTGGTAGGCGTTTTCGCATCCGTAATAGTATCACCTACTTTTACTTCTTTTGCTTCCTTAATTCCTGAAATCAAATACCCAACATCACCAGTCGAAATCACATTCTTTGGGACCTGATTCAATTTCAAAGTTCCTACTTCATCCGCAAAATATTCATTGCCGGTAGCCATGAATTTTATTTTTTGGCCTTTTTTAATTTCTCCATTTTTTACACGGAAAATAACTTCAATTCCACGAAACGGATTGTAGTGAGAATCAAAAATCAAGGCTTGTAATGGTTCGTCTTTAACTCCTTTTGGAGCAGGGATTTTTTCGATAATGGCTGCTAAAATATTCTCCACACCAAAACCAGTTTTACCTGACGCATGAATAATATCTTCTAGTTTGCAACCTAATAAATCAATAATATCGTCACTTACTTCCTCAGGATTGGCACTTGGTAAATCTACTTTATTCAAAACAGGGATGATTTCCAAGTCGTTTTCAAGAGCCAAATATAAATTAGAAATAGTCTGCGCCTGAATACTTTGTGCTGCATCTACAATCAAAAGAGCACCTTCGCAAGCAGCAATTGAGCGAGAAACCTCATAAGAAAAATCCACGTGACCCGGAGTGTCAATCAAGTTCAAGATATAATCTTCCCCTTTATATTTGTATTCCATTTGAATCGCGTGACTCTTAATTGTAATCCCACGTTCGCGTTCCAAGTCCATGTTGTCAAGCAATTGCGCTTTCTCCTCACGAGCGGTTACCGTTTGTGTAGCACCAAGAAGTCGGTCGGCAAGCGTACTTTTTCCGTGGTCAATGTGTGCAATAATGCAAAAATTTCTAATATTTTTCATTCTCGTTTTCTATCATTTTATGTCGTACTGTCCCGAAACTTCAGGATGTCGATGTTTGGGCGTTTCCCTTCGGGTCGGGCTGTCCGCTATATCTTTTGTTCCGCTTCGCTTCACAAAAGGATGCCGCTTCCATCCCTAACGCAAATCCCAATAATTGAGATTTAATCTGCAAATATAAGCTAAAATAAACAGTTTCAAAGTCTAGAATTAGCAAACTAATCGCTTTAATGTGAAGTCTTTCTTCTTTAGCCTTTCTTCCATTCGTCTAAAAAGTGTAATTTTGCAAAAAATTAAGCAGATGGTCAAGATTGGCAACATAGAATTACCTGATTTTCCTTTACTTCTCGCACCTATGGAAGATGTAAGCGATCCGCCTTTTCGCAGGTTGTGTAAATCACATGGTGCTGATTTGATGTACTCGGAATTTATTTCTTCCGAAGGATTAATTCGTGACGCCATTAAAAGCCGAATGAAATTAGATATTTTTGATTACGAACGTCCCGTAGGAATCCAGATTTTTGGTGGTGATGAAGAAGCTATGGCTATGTCTTCAAAAATTGTTTCTACAGTAAATCCTGATTTAATAGATATTAACTTTGGTTGCCCCGTAAAGAAAGTCGTTTGCAAAGGCGCCGGAGCAGGGGTACTGAAAGACGTTGATTTAATGATTCGCTTAACACAAGCCGTTATCGATAGCACGCATTTGCCAGTTACGGTAAAAACCCGTTTGGGTTGGGATGATAATTCTATCAATATTGATGAGGTTGCGGAGCGTTTGCAAGACATTGGTGTTGCTGCTTTGAGCATACACGCCAGAACTCGTGCCCAAATGTACAAAGGTCATTCTGATTGGTCGCATATTGCTCGTGTCAAAAACAATCCTAGAATCACGATGCCTATTTTCGGGAATGGAGATATTGATTCTCCAGAAAAAGCATTGCAATACAAAAACGAATATGGCATCGACGGAATCATGATTGGTCGTGCCGCGATTGGTTATCCTTGGATTTTTGACGAAATTAAACATTACTTCAAAACTGGTGAGCATCTGCCGAAACCTACTGTTGTAGACAGAGTAGAAGCCGTTAGAAATCACCTCACATGGGCAATGGAATGGAAAGGGGAACGATTAGGAATTGTTGAAACACGTCCTCATTACACCAATTATTTCAAAGGAATCCATTCTTTTAAAACCCACAAACAAAAATTAGTAACGCTGGATCGTCCGGAAGAGTTGTTCGCCGCTTTGAATGAGATTGAAGAAGCATATGTAGGATATGAGGTTATGTAGTAGAATTTGAGTTTTTTTTAAATCTGAAATAAAAAAATTAATCCAACAACTTCTTGCTTACGCGACTACTTGCAATTAAGGAAGCAACAAATCCTAGCGTAACAATTGTTCCCATAACTAGGAGTACATTTTCAAGAGAAAAAACAACAGGATAAGCGAGTGTTGGCGTAATCATAATCAATTCAAATTGCTGTTGCAATAATACAATTACAATTCCCAAAGCCAATCCTATAATTCCGCCAAAAACACTTAATAAAGTGCCTTGAAGCAGGAATATTTTTCGCAAATCTTTGATTTCTGTTCCAAGATTAAAAAGGGTTTTTAGATTACCTTTTTTGTCCAAAATCATCATAATCAGCGCGCCAATCAAGTTGAATAGCGCCACAACAATGACCAAAGTAAAGATTAAATACACGGCAATATTTTCGGTATTCAACATTTTATAGAGCGATTCATTGAGTTGCGCCCTGTTTTTTACAGTGATTTTATGGTCGAAAATAGTTTGAAGTTGATTGATAATAGCTTTTTCATCGGCACCAGTTTTTACTTTGATTTCAATTCCGGAAACCTGATTGGTTTTGTATTCCAATAATTCTTGCGCTAAACCTAAATCGGCAAAAACATATTTCGAATCCAAATCTTCGCTAATAGCATAAATCCCAACAGGAATTACATCCGTTTTATTAAAAGCCTGTTCAGGATTTTCAATAGCGCCTTTTCCTGGTTTTGGAACCAAAACTTCCAACTGATTATTAAAATCAAATAATCCCATCGAGAATTTCTGGGCAATTCCATAACCAACCACCACTTGGTAGGTATCGCTTTTGAACCATTGTCCATTAAAAAGCTTTTTTTCGATAGCATTTACTTGAACAAAATTGGTATCAACACCTTTCAAATAAGTAACTTCCTGTTTGTCATTAAAAGTAAATAAAACACGTTCCTCAATAATTTTAGAATAGGAAACGATACCGTCAATTTTCTTAATTTGACTTTCTTGTGTGGGAGAAATAAAAAAAGATTTCCCAAGAATCGAACTCGCTTTCAAATCCGGATCGATATCATTGGTAAACGAAAGACTAAAATCTTTCAATCCGCTAAAAACGGACAAAACGACAAACAAAGCCAATGCACCAACAATAATTCCCAAGCTGGCAATGCGATTGATGATATTAATAGCATTATTTTTACTGTTGCTAATAATATAGCGTTTGGCTATGTAAAGGGGGAAATTCAAATTTTATTGAAATCTGCGTTTGTCCAAAAGCTCTCTGTTTTCTATAGGATTATCTCTATTTGCTAAAGCATTGTCAATTTTTTCAATGTAATCTAAAGAGTCGTCTATAAAGAAAACCAAATTGGGAACTTTTCTCAATTGCAAACGAACACGTTGCGATAAATCATGTTTTATGTTTTTAGCGTTGGACTTCACCGCCTCTAAAATTTCTTTGGCTTTATCCTGAGGGAAAACGCTTAAATGCACCGTAGCAACCGATAAATCTGTAGTCACAGTAACCTTGGATACCGAAATGACTAAGTTTGCCACTCCGTTTTTTCTCACTTCACCTTGCAGAATGTCAACCAAATCTTTTTGGATAACCCCACCTATTTTTTTCTGTCTATTTGTTTCCATGCTGCAAAAATACTACTTTTAAGTTTTATCCCGAAGTTTCGGAACAAATTTTAAAAAGTAACCTATTAATACTTGTATTTTTAGGAGCTATTTCCTGCTGTACACTATATCTTTCCTGCCGAACACCGGCAGGAAAGGATGTCGCTACCATCAGGGCTAGGGGATTTGGGAAATTAGAACGCTAATTCTAAATCAGAAATCGTAATGTATAAACAACATCAATTTGGAACATAAAATAAATCCAGTTTCGGCTCCCTCTCCTTCGGGGAGGGTTGGGGAGGGGAGACCTTCATTCTCCATATATGACGCATCGGCCGGCTCCGGAAAAACCTATGCGCTTGTCAAAGAATACCTCAAAATTATTCTTGTCGCGCCAAAAAATGATGCCTATCGCAACATACTCGCTATTACGTTTACCAACAAAGCGGTACACGAAATGAAATCCCGAATCGTAGGCAGTTTATCCGAATTTGCCAAAGACGAACCAAGTGCAAAAGCACAGGATTTAATGCAGGATTTATCCATTGATACGGAATTATCCATCATTCAAATCAAAACTAAATCACAGCAAATCATCAAGCACATTATTCATAATTATGCCGCTTTTGATATTTCGACCATTGATAAATTTACACATAAAGTGATTCGGGCTTTTGCGCATGATTTGAATTTACCCATGACTTTTGAAGTCACTTTGGATACTGAAAATTTATTGATAGAAGCGGTTGATGCTATCATTGCCCAAGCCGGAGAAGATGAAACATTGACAAAGTTGCTCATCGATTTCACGATGGAAAAAACCGATGATGACAAATCTTGGGATATTTCTCGTGAAATTCTTGAAACTGGACGTTTGGTTTTAAATGAAAATAATAGAAATGAAATCACGCATTTTCAAGATAAATCTATCGCTGAGTTTGTCGAAATCAAAACCAAACTTTCCGAAGCCTGTAAAGACTTAGAAAAGCAAACTATTGTTTTTGCTGAAGAAGCGTTATCATTAATTGATAAAAACGGAATTGATGTAAAATCCTTTTCCAGAGGCACTTTTCCAAATCATATTAATAGTATTCAGCAAGGGAAATTCAATCCTAAGAATAAAATGTTTCATGAGTTTGATGATATTGCAATCAATAAAACAGCAAAAGATCGAGCGATTATTGAAAACCTTATTCCTGAATTTTTGCAAATTCTGACTAAAGTTTACACTGCTTTCGAAAAGATAAATTTCTATAAAGCGTTCCTGAAAAATATTACGCCTTTGTCATTGCTGAATACGGTTAGTAATGAATTAGCCAAGATTCAGGAAGAACAAAATGTACTTTCCATATCGGAATTCAATGCTATTATTCATCGGGAAATTCAAAATCAGCCCGCTCCTTTTATATACGAACGATTAGGTGAGCGCTACCGTCATTTTTTTATTGATGAATTTCAGGATACTTCCGAAATGCAATGGCAGAACCTGATTCCGCTGATTGACAATGCACTTTCGGGTCAGGATGATTTTGGTGTAAAAGGAACTTTGATGATTGTGGGCGATCCAAAACAATCCATTTACAGATGGCGTGGCGGAAAAGCGGAACAATTTATTGAATTAAGTAAGGACCAAAATCCGTTCAACAGTCCGGATAAAAGACTTGAACATTTAGATAAAAATTACCGCTCTTATTCGCAGATAATCGAATTTAATAATGATTTTTTTAAATTGATTTCGAATGAATTTGAACATTTGGATTATAAAGATTTGTATGAAAATCACAGTCATCAAAAAACGAATGATAAAACAGGTGGCTATGTAAATATTTCTTTCATTCCAAAAGTAGAAACTTCGGAGGATGACGAAGAAACGTTGGATAAAACCGATTTGTATGTTTTGGCAACCTTAAATACGATTCAAAAAACTTTAAAAGAAGGGTTTGAATACAAAGACATTGTGATTCTGACTCGAAAACGAAGTCAAGGAATTGCGATTGCGAATTATTTGACAGAACAAGGAATTCCGCTTTTGTCATCGGAAACTTTGATGATTCAAAATGCAACCGAAGTTCGATTGATTATTCATTTATTGAAATATTTGAAAAACAATTCTGATTTGGAATCCAAAGCAAATTTTCTTCAATATTTAGCGCAAAACAGTCAGGATAAATTACCGATTCATGATTTTATCGCTCAAGGAATGGCCTTATTTCAGGAAACTGATTTTGAAGAGTGGTTAATGAGTTTCGATGTTTCGCTTTCGTTTCAAAACATTCGAAAAAAATCATTGTATGAAGCTGTGGAGACTATAATAACAAAGTTCCTGAACCCAAAAGTTAGTAATGCTTACGTTCAATATTTTCTGGACATTGTTCTGGAACGAGATATTCGCAACCAAGCAGGAATTTCAGATTTCTTGAATTTCTGGGATAAAAATGCGGAGAAATTTAGTATTCCATCTCCGGAAGGGACAAATGCGGTTCGGATTATGACGATTCATAAATCGAAAGGATTAGAATTCCCGGTTGTTATTTTTCCTTTTGCGGAGGAAGATTATACCAGAAAACCAAAAGATAAATTATGGTTGAATGCGGAAGAACAGGATTTTGGTTTGCCAAAAGTATTGATTGACAACAGCAGTGCGGTTGAAGGATTTGGAGAAGAAGCTGCTGAGGTTTACAATCAAAAAAAGCAGGAAGAATTATTGGATAACATCAATGTTTTGTATGTGGCTTTGACAAGAGCAGAAGAACAGTTATATGTTATTTCAAACATGAATTTATCCAGTAAAGGGGAATTGCCAAAGAATAATATGTGTTCGTTTTTCATTAATTATTTGGATAACAAAAGCGAATTCGATGAAAATAAATTGGAATATGAATTTGGTAATTCGATGAAATTGTCTGCTGGTAAAGAACACGTCGATACTTCAAAAACGATTCCTTTGGTAACGGAAATTCTGAATCCAAAGAATATAAAAATTGCGCAACGAGAAGCATTAATGTGGGGAACATTACAGCAGGAAGCGATTGAGTACGGAAATCTCATTCACGAAATTTTATCTTTTGTAAAAACTAAAAACGATGTTGATATTGCAATTACAAAGTCTATTGAAAACGGATTGATAACTTTTGGCCAAAAAGAAACAGTTTTCAATACGATTCGGGAAATTGTCAATCACAGTGAATTAGAAATTTGTTTTGCCGAAGGAAATGAAGTGTTGAATGAGCAAACAATCATTCAAAAAGAGGGAAAAACAGTAAAACCAGACCGAATGGTTTTAACGAAAAACAAAGAAGTATTGTTATTGGATTATAAAACAGGAACACATAATGTTAAATATCAGCAGCAATTGGAGGATTATCGGGATGCTATTGAGAAAATGGGCTACAAAGTAGTTAAAAAGGCATTGGTGTATGTAGGGAAAGAAATCGTTGTAGTAAATTTGTAAAAAAATTCGCTTTCAGGTGTTTGTTGTGAAATTTTAAATCTAAGAAATTAAGTTATGTACGGAAAAATTAAAGAATACTTACAGTCCGAATTGCAGACCATTACTGATAATGGAATTTTCAAAAAAGAAAGAATTATTACTTCGCCGCAGGGTGCAGAAATTACAGTTAATGGAGAAACGGTTTTGAATTTTTGTGCCAATAATTATTTGGGATTATCATCGCATCCGGAAGTGATTCAGGCTGCTAAAGATGCATTGGATACACATGGTTTCGGAATGTCATCGGTGCGTTTTATATGCGGAACTCAGGATATTCACAAAACATTGGAAAGAAAAATTTCTGAATTTTATGGTACCGAAGATACCATTCTTTACGCTGCAGCTTTTGATGCTAATGGTGGAGTTTTCGAACCTTTATTAGGAGAAAACGATGCAATAATTTCAGATAGTTTGAATCATGCTTCTATTATAGATGGTGTTCGTTTGTGTAAGGCGGCTCGTTATCGTTATGAAAATAGCAATATGGAAGATTTGGAACAACAATTAATCAAAGCTACTGAAGCTGGAACTCGTTTCAAATTAATTGTCACAGATGGTGTTTTCTCTATGGATGGTGTTGTGGCTCCTTTGGATAAAATTTGTGATTTGGCCGATAAATATGATGCGATGGTTATGGTAGATGAATGTCATGCTGCCGGATTTATTGGTGCAACCGGAAAAGGGACGCTTGAAGCAAAAGGGGTAATGGGAAGAGTTGACATTATTACCGGTACACTAGGGAAAGCACTTGGCGGAGCCATGGGCGGTTATACAACAGCTAAAAAAGAAATTATTGAAATATTGCGTCAACGTTCCAGACCTTATTTATTTTCTAATTCTTTAGCGCCTGCAATAGTTGGAGCATCCATAAAAGTTTTTGAAATATTAGAAAGAGATACGGTTTTAAGAGATAAATTGGAGTGGAATACTGATTATTTCAAAGCAGGGATGAAAAAAGCCGGTTTTGATATCATTGATGGAGATTCGGCAATTGTTCCAGTTATGTTATATGATGCAAAATTGTCTCAAACTATGGCAGATGAGCTTTTGAAAAAAGGAATTTATGTGATTGGTTTCTTTTTTCCGGTAGTTCCAAAGGGTAAAGCAAGAATTAGAGTACAATTGTCAGCGGCACACACAAAAGAGCACTTAGACAAGGCAATTAAAGCCTTCGCTGAAGTTGGACAGGCATTAAAAGTTGTGTAATTCCCACTTTTACTGTGTTTTGTAGGTTTTTTTCAACGTTTGATTTTGTATTTAAAAAATTACGCACTACTTTTGTCTACAATTAACTAAATCGTAATTAAAAAAATTAAGTATGAAACATCTTAACAAACTTTTAGTTGCTGTGATGATGGTGATGGGTTTAACTTCTCATGCACAAGACAGTAACAATCCATGGGCTATCTCATTTGGAGTTAATGCCGTTGACACTAAAACTAGTGCCGGTGGAGGAAATAATTGGCTAGATCGTCATTTTTCTCAACCATTTGCTGTAAAAGACAACTGGAATATTCTTCCTTCTGTATCTTATCTTAGCGTATCTAAATATGTTGGTGATAATTTCTCTTTTGGAATTTCTGGATCTGTAAATAAAATTACAAAATTTGTAACTTTTGATCCAACTGCAACTGGTCATGATTCTCGTGGATATATCGTAACAAATCCTGGTGATTTGATGTATTATGGTATTGATGCTACTGTTAAATACAGTTTCATGAGCTTGATTAAATCTAAAGTGATTGATCCATCTTTATCTGTTGGTGGAGGTTATACTTTCTTTGGAGATAGTAGTTACGGAACAGTTAATCCAGGAGCAGGTTTGACTTTGTGGTTAACTGAAGGTATCGGATTAGAATTTGCTACTAGATACAAAAAATCATTTGGTGATAGAACTGTTGGAAATAACACTACTCCAGATGCACCATCTCATTTTCAACACACAGCTGGTCTTATCTTCAAATTTGGAGGAAAAGATACAGATGGTGATGGAATTTATGACAAAGAAGATGCTTGTCCAGAAGTTGCTGGATTGAAACAATTCAACGGATGTCCTGATACTGATGGAGACGGAATCGTTGATGCAAGTGATGCTTGTCCAGAAGTTGCTGGTTTAGCTGCTTTGAATGGATGTCCTGATACTGACGGAGATGGTATTGCTGATAAAGATGATGCTTGTCCAGAAGTTGCAGGTCCTAAATCATTAAACGGTTGTCCTGATACTGATGGAGATGGAGTTGCTGATAAAGATGATAAATGTCCTACTGTAGCTGGTCCTAAAGAAAACGCTGGATGTCCTTGGCCAGACACTGACGGAGATGGAGTAGTTGATAAAGATGACGAATGTCC
Source organism: Flavobacterium lacustre (assembly GCF_027474525.2). NCBI lineage: Bacteria > Pseudomonadati > Bacteroidota > Flavobacteriia > Flavobacteriales > Flavobacteriaceae > Flavobacterium > Flavobacterium lacustre. The sequence continues at coordinate 787,142 of NZ_CP114882.2, read as the reverse complement.
TACTGTAGCTGGTCCTGCTAGCAACAAAGGATGTCCAGAAGTAACTACTGAAGCTTTAGACAATCTTAAAATTCAAGCAAGAGCGGTTTATTTCAACTCAGGAAAATCTACTTTCAAAACTGGAGATATTCCTGCAAGATTAGATGCAATGTCTGATATCCTTAAAAATTATCCAAATGCTAAATTCAGTATTGAAGGACACACTGATAGCGATGGTTCAGATGCTTTCAATCAAAAACTTTCTGAGGCTAGAGCAAGTGTTGTGAAAAACGCTTTAATCGAAAGAGGTATTAAAGAGAGTAACTTAAACGCTGTAGGTTTTGGTGAGTCTGCTCCAGTAGCAACTAACAAAACGGCTAAAGGAAAAGCTCAAAATAGAAGAACTGAAGTGAAATTACAAAAATAATTTCCTTTAAATATTTATTGAAAACGCCTCGATTTATCGAGGCGTTTTTTTTATTTTTATAAAATGACAAATACTTCTTTTTTAGACAAAATAGCAACAGTTTTAATCCAAAATTATTCAGACAAACTATCCGAAACGATAGTAGTGCTGCCTAATAAACGAGCTAAAGTGTTCTTGATAGAAGCACTTAAAAAACAAGTCTCAAACAATATTCTTTCTCCAAAGATTATTAGCATACAAGATTTTATTCAGGATATAGCCGCTGTTCGTACAGTTGATCCAATTGAATTATTATTTGAATTCTATGAGGTTTATTTATCAGTAACCGAAAAATCAAAGCAACAAACATTTGAACTTTTTGCTAATTGGGCCAAAACGCTTTTGCAAGATTTTAATGAAATTGATAGGTATTTGTTAGATCCGTCTTATGTTCTTTCTTATTTAAAAGATATTGAAGACATAAAAAAATGGGGAATAGAAGTCGAAAATAAAACCCAATTACTCGAAAACTACATTGATTTTTGGAAATTATTACCTAATTATTACCAGTCACTTTATGCTCATCTATTAAAAAAAGGAATCGGTTATCAAGGTTTAATATATCGCGAAGCTGTAAACAATTTGAATCATTTTTCGAGTGCTCTTCAAAAACAACAATTTATATTCGCGGGTTTTAATGCATTAAATGCTGCCGAAGAAAAAATAGTTCAGCAATTAATCGCATCAGACCAAGCTAAGATTTATTGGGATGTTGATCAAACATTTTTGAACGATCCTTATCATGACGCAGGATTGTTTGTAAGACGTTTTAAATCCAGTTGGAAACATTATAAATCCAATCCTTTTGAATGGATTGTGGATGATTTTTCAAAAACTAAAAATATTCAAGTTATTGGAACACCAAAAACTATTGGTCAAGCCAAAATTACGGGTAGTATTATTGAAAAAATTATTCTTGACGACCCAACTGCAACATTAGATAAAGTAGCTGTAGTGCTTGGAGAAGAGAATTTACTGGTTCCGCTTTTGTATGCACTTCCGGCAACTGTAGGTGCGTTGAATATTACCATGGGATATTCAGGAAAGAACAATCCAGCACAGATTTTGATAGCCAAATTATTTAAAATGCACACCAATGCATTGTCAAGAAAAAACAGCAGTTACGTTTTTTATTATAAAGATGTTCTAGATGTATTGACTCATCCATTAGTTGAGCCATATGCATTGACAAATAATTTAGTAAAAATCATTAATCAAAACAATTATACTTTTATCGCACATAATAAATTGTTAGAGTTGAGTGAAAACTCCAGTAAATTATTTCTGTTACTCTTCCAAAAATGGGAAAAGGGGTCAATTCCGGTATTACAAACTATTTCTGAATTGTTGCAAACCATTAAGTCAAATTTAAGTAACGATAACGAAGAAGAAAAAATTACCAAAGCATTTGTTTTTGCTATTTTCAAAGTCATTAATAAACTTATAAATTACTATTCGAAGCATGAACATATCGACAAAATTGAAACGCTTTATGCTATTTATAAGCAAGTAATAGATTTAGCCGAAGTGTCTTTTGAAGGAGAACCTTTGAATGGTCTGCAAATTATGGGAGTTCTTGAAAGTCGTGTTTTAGATTTCGAAACTGTGATTGTGACATCGATGAATGAAGGGAAATTTCCAGCGGGTAAATCGCAGAATTCCTTTATTCCTTATGATGTAAAAAAAGAATTGGGTTTGCCAACATTCAAAGAAAAAGATGCCATTTATACCTATCATTTTTATCATTTATTGCAACGCGCCAAAAACATTTATTTGTTGTATAATACCGAAAGTGAAGGATTGGATGCAGGTGAAAAAAGTCGTTTCATAACGCAATTGGAAGTCGAAAAGCAACCAAACCATACCTTGACACATGAGATTTATAATGCAGTTTTACCTGAAACGGCATATCAGCCGATGGTAATTCCAAAATCGGAAGCGGTGCTGTTGCGTTTAAAAGAAATTGCCGAAAACGGTTTTTCTCCATCAGCCTTGACCAGTTATATTCGGAATCCGATTCAGTTTTATTTCCAAAAGATTCTACGCATCCGAGAAGTAGAAGAAGTGGAGGAAAATATTGCGTTGAATACTTTAGGGACCATTATTCACGAAACATTGAAAGTTTTGTATGAACCATTCATTGGAAAATTTATTTCGGAAAATGATATCTTAAACGGTTTCAAAAAAATTGATGACGAGGTTCTGAAGCAATTTAAATTGGTTTACAAAGAAGGCGAAATCAAAAAAGGTCGAAATTTATTAGCGTTTGAAGTGGCCAAACGCAATGTTTCTAATTTTCTAAAAGTAGAATTGGAAAGTATCAAAAATGGGGATGCTATTAAAATTCTGGCTTTGGAACAAACATTTGAGCGTATTTTAAATCATCCCAGTCTGCCATTTCCGGTATTGATAAAAGGAAATGTGGACAGAATTGAAGAGCGCAACGGAATTATTCGAATTATTGATTATAAAACGGGTAAGGTAGAAAAGGCAGGTGTTACGTTAAAATCATGGAAAGGCTTGACGGAAGATATAAAAAACGATAAAATTATTCAGGTTTTGGCGTATGCCTATATGTTCGAAAAAGAAGCAAATAATAAGCCAATTGAAGCTGGAATTATCTCTTTCAAAAACTTAAGAGGTGGTTTTTTGCCTTTTAATTTTAAAGAAGAGAAAAACGAAAATACAGTTATCAACACAGAAATTTTAGATAATTATCTGGTGCAAATGATCTTGCTGCTGAATGAAATTTTAGATGAAACTATTCCGTTTAAAGAAAAAGTATAATTTAAATATTTTTAAAAAAACGGGAAAGCACCTTTAATAATTCTTTTTTGTTTTCTATTGTACTCATGTGGCCGTCTGGAAATGTTACCAATTGAACGGTTGTGTTCTCTATTTGTTCTTTTGTTTCAACGAGATTTAAAACAGGATCTTTTTCGCCAAGAATCAATAGTTTAGGATATGGTGTAAGATGCAAGAGCACTTCGCGGTCTTTTCTTATTTTCATTCCTTCAAGCGAAGCAACTATGCCTTGTAAAGGTGTTTTAAGCGCCTCTGTTTTTACTTTTTCAATTTCGTCGATTAGTTTTTCGCGATTGTCTTCGCTGAATAAATTGGCAATAGACATGCGGATGAAACTGGCGTAATTTTGTTTTACCGCTACAATAGCTCTGTCGCGATTTGCTTTTCGTTCATCGCTGTCTGCTCTTGAAGTGGAGTTTAGCAGCACTAATCCTTTAATGCTTTCGGGAAATAATTCGGCGAAAGCCAAAGCCACATAACCGCCCATCGAATGCCCTACTAAAATGGCTTTTCGGATGCGTAAACTAGATAAAACTTCATGAACTACATCGGCATTATCTTCCATAGAATGCACATAACCCAAACATTCCGTTTCGCCATGTCCTAATAAATCGATTGTGATAATTCGGTTTTTAAGACTTAATTCAGGAATAAAATCCTGCCACATGGTTTTGTTTTCCAGAAAACCGTGAAGCAATACAATTGCAGTTCCTTTTCCGGTATCGGAATAAGAGATTTTGGTGTTCTTGTATAGGATGTCTTTCAAAATGGATTTTTATTTGAACAAAAATAGTATTTTAAATTTTGAAACATATGACAAATGAATATTCCTTGATGCGAAAAACAAAAAACGGCTCTCATTACTGAAAGCCGTTTAGAAATAGGACAATTATTTTTTTAGAGGTTCATTAAATGTTCAATTTCCTCAATTTCAATTGGAATATTTCGCATCAAGTTGAATGGTTCACCCGTTTCCTGAACCACCACATTATCTTCTAATCGAATTCCGAAACTTTCGGCAGGAATATAGATTCCCGGCTCTACCGTGAAAACCATATTGGCTTGCATCGGTTCGTGTAACAATCCGTAATCGTGTGTGTCTAATCCCATGTGATGTGACGTTCCGTGCATAAAATATTTTTTGTAAGCGGGCCAATCCGGGTTTTCGTTTTGCACATCGGCTTTGTCAATTAATCCAAGTCCAAGTAGTTCCGAAGTCATTAATTTGCCAACTTCTAGATGATATTGTTTCCAAAGTGTTCCTGGAGTCAGCATTTTGGTAGCTTCATTTTTTACTCGTAAAACAGCATTGTAAACTGCTTTTTGTCTATCCGAATAACGTCCTGAAACTGGAATTGTTCGAGTTAAATCGCTAGAATAATTAGCGTATTCGGCTGCAACGTCAAGTAAAATTAAGTCACCAGCTTTGCATTGTTTGTTGTTTTCGATGTAGTGCAACACATTTGCATTGTTTCCCGAAGCGATAATAGGCGTGTAAGCAAAACCTTTGGAGCGGTTTCGGATAAACTCATGAATTAATTCGGCTTCAATTTCGTATTCGGTTACATTTGGTTTTACAAATGACAATAATCTTCGAAATCCTTTTTCGGTAATGTCGCAGGCCTTTTGGATTAAATCCAATTCTTCGCTTTCTTTTACAGATCGAATACGTTGTAAAATTGGATTGCTTTTTGCCACTTGGTGCGCTGGATATTTCTCTTTCCACCATTTTACAAAACGGGCTTCACGAGTTTCCGTTTCAACAGTTGCGCGATAATGTTCATTGGTGTTAATGTACATGATGTCAGAATAAGTCATCATTTCATTTAGTATTTTCTCAAAATCCTGTAACCAACACACTGTTTTGATTCCTGATACTTCAAATGCGCGATTTTTGGTTAGTTTTTCGCCTTCCCAAATCGCAATATGTTCGCTGGTTTCTTTCAAAAATAAAATTTCCCTTTGGTTTTCGTAAGGAGCATCTGGAAAAAGCAATAAAATACTTTCTTCCTGATCTACTCCTGATAAATAAAAAATATCCCGGTGTTGTGCAAACGGTAACGTACTGTCGGCAGAAACGGGATAAATATCATTTGAATTAAAAATGGCAACACTTTTTGGCTTCATCTGAGCCGTAAATTTTGCGCGATTTTTTATAAAAAGGGCGCTGTCTATTTGATGATATTTCATAACAATTCGTTTTTATACTTTGAATATTCAAAAATAAGAAGTTTAAATCGTTTTTGTTATGAATTTAACTTATATCTGCAATTTCGTCATTAAAAGAAAAGACTGACTTTATTTTAATAAAAAAGTACCCTTTACAGAAATTCAAATTAATGGCAATTGAATTTCTGTAAAGGATGCTTTTATGAAGCAACAGGTTTCTTAAAACTGTGCTGTTTCTGTTGAATCTTTCATGGCTGTTGTAGAATTTTTTCCTGTTGTAACTGTATTTTGTACAGCATCAAAATAGGATGTTCCTACAAAACCTTGATGTTTTACTGCTTTGAATCCGTGTTTTTGCAAAGCGAATTCTCTTTCTTGTAATTCAGAGTAGCCTGCCATTCCTCTTTCTTTGTAAGCCATAGATAGCTCAAACATGCTTGTGTTTAAGGCATGGAATCCAGCCAAGGTGATGAATTGAAATTTATATCCCATAGCGGCAAGATCTTCTCTGAATGTTTCCATTTGCGCAACTGATAATTTTGCAGCCCAGTTGAAAGAAGGAGAACAGTTATAAGCTAACATTTTTCCTGGAAATTTGGCGTGTATTCCTTCGGCAAAACGTTTTGCATATTCTAAATCCGGATTACTGGTTTCCATCCAAATCAAATCGGCATAAGGAGCGTAACTCAATCCTCGGTCAATTCCTTGCTCTACTCCGCAATTTACATAGAAGAATCCTTCTCCTGTTTTTTCTCCTGTGATGAATTTAGCATCTCTTGGATCAATATCACTAGTTAATAGGTTGGCTGCATCTGCATCTGTACGAGCAACAACAAGTGTTGGAGTTCCCATAACATCAGCAGCTAATCTTGCAGCAATTAGTTTGTTGATGGCTTCTTGCGTAGGAACTAATACTTTTCCTCCCAAGTGTCCACATTTTTTTGCAGAACTTAATTGGTCTTCAAAGTGTACTCCTGCCGCACCGGCTTCAATCATTGATTTCATTAATTCAAATGCATTCAGATTACCGCCAAAACCAGCTTCGGCATCTGCTACAATTGGAACTAAATAATCTTTTTTGTCAGCTGTTCCGTTTACAATTTGAATTTGATCTGCTCTCAAAAGCGCATTATTAATTCGTTTTACAACCAATGGAACGCTGTTTGCAGGATATAATGATTGGTCAGGATACATTTCTCCGGCAACATTGGCGTCTGCAGCAACTTGCCATCCACTTAAATAAATGGCTTCTAAACCTGCTTCTACTTCCTGAATAGCTTGGTTTCCGGTAAGTGCGCCAAGTCCGGCTACAAAATCCTGTGCATTCAGTTTGTTCCACAATTTATTAGCGCCAATTTTTGCTATGCTATGTTCTATTTGATAAGAACCTTGAAGTTTTACCACTTCTTCCGCTGTATAAGGACGTTCGATGCCTTTCCATCTTGGGTTTGTAATCCAGTCGGTAACTAATTCTTGAATTCTTGTTTCTGTAGTTTTCATAATCTATTTTTTTTTGTGGTTTTTTTAAATGTATTTGTATCCCGGTATGGTTAGAAATTCTATGAAATTTTGATTTACGACTAAAATATCCAGTAGTTGTTCGGCCAATTTGTATTTTCCTTTCTCATGGTTTTTGTCGCCAACTAAATTTCTTATTTTCTCGAATTCTTCAATAGTTAAGCGATGATAGTATTTTTCGGTTAGCACTTTTCCGTTGTCTAATGTTACTTTGTTTTGTAACCATTGCCACAATTGTGATCTTGAGATTTCGGCTGTTGCTGCGTCTTCCATCAAATGATGAATTGCTGCTGCGCCCTGTCCGTTTAACCATGAAGCGAGATACAGTATAGAAACGTTTATATTTTTTCTAATGCCTTCTACGGTAATTGTGCCTTCAGGAACTTCAAGTAAATCGGCTTCGGTTACTTGTACATCTTCTCTTTTTAGATAAATCTGATTTTTAGAAGGCATGTATTTGTCAAATACTTTCATTGCAATTGGGACTAAATCCGGATGTGCAACCCAGGTTCCGTCATGTCCGTTTTTTGCCTCTCTTTCTTTGTCAGCTATTACTTTGTTGAATGCTATTGTGTTGGCCTCATCATTGTTTTTTATCGGAATTTGTGCTGCCATTCCTCCAATCGCATGAATATTTCGTTTGTGACACCGTTGAATAACCAGTTGTGAATAAGCGCTCATAAATGGAGAAGTCATTGTTACCTGATCTCTATTTGGGACTATAAAATCTGGGTTTTTTCGTAATTTTTTGATGTACGAGAAAATATAGTCCCATCTTCCGCAGTTCAAACCAACAATATGTTCTTTTAACTCAAAGATGATTTCATCCAATTGAAAACTGGCAGTTATCGTTTCTATTAAAACGGTTGCTTTAAAAGTGCCATTGGTTATCCCTAAATATTCCTGTGAAAATTCAAACACTTCGTTCCACCATCGGGCTTCTAAATAGTGTTCTAATTTTGGAATATAGAAATAGGGAGCCGTGCCGTCATGAATCAGTTTTTTGTAATTATGAAAAGCGTACAGCCCGAAATCAACTAGCGATCCTGATGCTTCCTGATTGTCCATCAACAGATGTTTTTCATTAAGATGCAATCCTCGGGGTCTGACAATTAAAACTGCTGTGTCTTTATTGAGTGCGTATTTGTTATTTTTTAATGGATCATCTAAGGTGATGGTTTTGTTGACTGCGTCTTTTAGATTTTGTTGGCCTTCCATTAGATTGCTCCATGTTGGCGATGTGCTGTCTTCAAAATCAGCCATAAATGTTTTGGCACCAGAATTTAAGGCGTTGATTACCATTTTTCTGTCGACGGGTCCTGTTATTTCAACTCTTCGGTCTTGTAGGTCTTTTGGAGTTGATGATGCCATCCAATTGCTTTCTCTGATACTTTTAGTTTCAGTTGGAAATGAAGGTAATGCACCATCGTCAAATAAGGCTTGTTGTTTTTTTCGCTCTTCTAAAAGGGCAAGCCTTTTTTCGTTGAAATTTTCATGAAGTAAAGACAAAAAAGTCATGGCTTCATCAGTTAAGATTTCAGGATACTGTTCAGTAGTTTCTTCTAAAAAATTTAACAATTTTGTCGAGTATAATTCTTTAAAATCCATTTTACAACGTATTTAATTTAACAATAAATGATTTTTGTTAACGATATGTGATTGTTTAACACTGCAATAGTACAAAAAGTTTTTTACAAAACAAGCGAACGTACGCTAAAAGTTAAAAAAATATTTTTTGTGGATTTTATTTTTTATTCTTATATTTGATGACATGAACATAGAAAAGGATTATATCAAGTTAATTTTCGGCCTCAAACTCAAGCAGGCCAGGACAAACAAGAATTTGTCTCTATTTGGCTTAGCCAAAATAACGGATCTATCAAAATCGTATTTAAACGAAATTGAAAAAGGAAAAAAATATCCAAAAACAGATAAAATTATTCTTTTGGCCGAAAAATTAGAGGTTTCTTACGATCACATGGTCTCTTTGAAACTAGATAATAATCTGGCTCCAATAGGTGAAATTTTGAAATCAGGTATTTTAAAAGAGATTCCTTTGGATATTTTCGGGATTCAAGAAAATGACTTGATTGATATTATTGCAAACGCACCTGCCAAAGTCAATGCGTTTATTAGTACCATAATCGAAATTGCTCAGCATTATAATTTGACCCGGGAAAGTTTTTTCTTAGCGGCATTGCGTTCGTATCAAGAAGCGCATAATAATTATTTTGAAGATTTAGAAGAAAAAGTATTGCAGTTTTCGAAAGCTTTTCATGTAGATATCGAATCTAAAATTTCTTTAGAGGAGTTGAGTGCGATTTTAATAGAAGAGTACGGATATACGATCAAAGAAATTGTTTTTTCGGAGCAAGAACAATTAGGTGACTTGAGATCGATATTTGTGCCGAAGAGTAAAACATTATTGCTGTCAACGGAAATTGATGCGCCTCAAAAAGCATTTATCTTGGCCAAAGAAATTGCGTATAATTATCTCGAAATAACGGAACGTTTGTATACTTTTAGTTGGATAAAATTCGATAATTTTGATCAAGTCCTCAATAATTTTTACGCATCATATTTTGCGGGAGCGTTACTTATTCCTAGGCAGCAATTGATTGATGAGCTGAATTTATTTTTATTGAAAACAGATCCAAAGCCACAAGAAATGATTCAATTAATGGGTAAATTTAATGTTTCACCGGAATCATTTTACCAGCGATTAACTAATATTTTGCCGAAAGATTTTCAATTGAAAAACCTCTTTTTTCTTCGCTTGTCCCATAAAATTGGTGCGGATACCTATCAAATAAAAAAAGAATTGCACATCACTAATCAGCAAGAGCCGCACGCCAATGAAATGAATGAGCATTATTGTCGAAGATGGGTTTCTGTAAAAACAATTGTAGAATCGATAGCGCAAAAGAAACCTCATTTTTTTGACGCGCAAATATCTCGTTATGAAAATAGCAGTAACGAGTATTTAGTTTTTTCATCGGCAACTCCGGATCCGTTCAAAAAGGATCATCTAAGGAGTATGTCTGTTGGTATTTTGATTACGCCAAGTATGAAGAAGAAATTTAAGTTTATTGACACACCTGCGTTGCAAAAACAAGTTGTAGGTGTGACTTGTGAAACGTGTGCGGTAAAAAATTGTCAAGAAAGAGCTTCTGCGCCAACTCAATTAGAACAAAAAGCCAGAAATGAGAATACGGATTTAATCGTTCAACAATACATGGCGAAATTTAGTTGAATTTTAGCCCTGACTTACATCATTTTGATTTTGTAATTCAGGGCTAGAAAATAATTTAACGTTAAACAAAAAATAGATTTAATCAATCCATTTATAATATCGCGCACCCAATAAGTTTGGAATTTCGGTTTCAATTCGGTCTAAAATCCATTCGTTTTTCGGTTCCTTAATGGATTCTTTTTGTTCTTTTTTGTGTAGTTTTTCGTAAGTTTCAAAATCAATTTCGTTACTTTTTTCCAAAGTCTCAAATAGATTTACGTTCGCAATGGCTGATTTCCAATCGGATTGAATTGTTCCTTCAAAGACTTTAGATTTAGAACCGCTTCCGTAGGCTAGGAATCCAAATTTCTTATCGAAAACTTCAATTTTATTTTCATAAAAATGAGCTAAGGTCGAAAGTAATCCCATGAAAATTGAACCTGTGTATAGGTTTCCAATTAAGGAAGAAGCGATTTCGGCGGGTTGTAATTTTTGAGTGACAAAATCTCTATAGATCTCAGATTTGCTAACTTCTTTTAATTTATTCTGATATTCTGTTGCGTTTTCATCTCCGGATATAATTTTATTGGAAGCGTCTAAAGCATAAATTTCGGATAACATTCGGCGTCCTTGAAATGCATATGGTAGATGCATCACAATACTTTCCCAAGTCTCATAAACGGTTTCGGCTGTATTTTTTATTTTTTTGAATGAAAAATAAGCATCTCTGGTTCTGTCCATGTAACATTGGTTGGAGTATTGACCGTCAAAAACAGGTTGGTCTTTATGGATTTCAACTTCGCTTTCTAAATTTTCAAACCAAGATTCGTTGGTAGTACTTCCTGTAATTTGTTGTTTTAAAATGGTTCTGTAGGGTTTAAAGAAGTCAAAAACGCCTTTGGTACTTGTGGCCCAATGGTTTTCGAAAGCTATAATTTGAGGATTTGAAGTTATCAGCATGGCAACTGCTCCGGCTCCTTGAGTGTATTCTCCGGTTGAATTTAAATCGTATTTAGCAAAATCCGTAGTGACAACAATTGCTTTTTTTGTTGGATTGAGTGTGATAAAATCAATGCAGTTCTGCAAGGCGTCAACGCCTCCGATACAGGCAAATGTGAAATCAACTACGTCGCATTCTGATAAAATATTTTCACCAAATTTTTGTTCCATCAATGCTACTAAGAACGAACTGATTGGTTTTGAATTGTCAATGGCACTTTCGGTTCCAACATAAATTCTTGCAATTTCATTTAAATTGATGTTGTTGTCCTGAATTAATTTGGTTAAGGCATTTGCACCAAAAACAACAGTGTCTTGATGTGTATCCGGTAAAGTCATTTTGATTAACCCTAGTCCTTTTTCTAATTTTTCGGGTTCAATATTTCTAGCAATTGCTAAAGTTTTTATAGGTAAATGTATTTTGGCAACATCAAAAGTTATGGCGTCAATTCCAGTTTTCATTTTTTAATTTTTTTAACTTGTAAAGTTAAAATACCGCTTCCTAATTACAATTTTTTTCGATGTGGAAAAACTGTATTTTTTTTATTTTTATGGATTATAATTGATTTTTAACTTAAAATTATAGATTCAATAATTTTAAGTTAAAAATTGCTGTCTAATTGTCTGAATTCGTAATGTATAAAATAAGGTTTTTTTTAATTTTGTTTAACTGATTAGCAGGCAATTAATATGTTAGTTATTGATTTTAAAGTGATTATTTATCTGTTTTTTGAAACACTTTAAAATGATTATAAATAGCTCCGAAAAGGTTGTAGTTTGTCTGTAATTCAATTATTTTTGCGTAACTTTTATAAATTTTATTCAAATTATTATGGCAAAATCTACGTTATTAAAGTCATCCATTGCAAGAAAAGTTGCGATGGCACTTTCGGGACTTTTTTTGATTATGTTTCTATCATTACATTTTTTTATTAACATGACTTCGGTGTTCAGCGCTGACACTTTCAATGTGATGTCCCATTTTATGGGGTACAATCTTCTGGTTCAATTCATAATGCAGCCAATTTTGGTCGCGGGTGTTATTTTTCACTTTATTATGGGTTTTGTTTTAGAGTTAAAAAACAGAAGCGCAAGGCCAATTGGCTATGCAAAGTATAATGGAGCTGCAAATGCTTCTTGGGCATCTAGAAACATGATTGTTTCAGGATTAGTTGTTTTGGCATTTTTGGTGCTTCATTTTTATGATTTTTGGCTTGCTGAAATGATGTATAAATATGTGAATGTAAATGCCGTTGAAGAAACAAGATATTTCCATGAATTGAATCACAAATTTGAAAGTCCGGTTCGTACAGGATTATACTGTGTTGCCTTTTTGTTGTTGGCAGTTCACTTGTGGCATGGTTTCAATTCCTCTTTTCAATCAATAGGATTTGATAACAAATATGCGAAAGCATTGCATAAATTAGGATATACTTTTGCAATAGTAGTTCCTTTTGGTTTTATTTTTATTGCATTATTTCATCATTTTAATCAAATTTAATATTCAATTATAATGGCATTAGATTCAAAAATTCCTAGTGGTCCAATTTCGGACAAATGGACAAATTATAAAGATCATATTAATTTAGTAAATCCTGCTAACAAACGTAATATTGATATTATCGTTGTTGGGACTGGACTTGCTGGAGGTTCTGCTGCGGCAACTTTAGCAGAATTAGGATATAACGTAAAAACATTTTGTTTTCAAGATTCTCCACGTCGTGCACACTCTATTGCAGCTCAAGGGGGAATTAATGCGGCAAAAAATTATCAAGGCGACGGGGATTCTACTTTCCGTTTGTTTTATGATACTATAAAAGGGGGAGATTATCGTTCCCGTGAAGCTAACGTTCACCGTTTGGCTGAAGTTTCTACTAATATCATTGACCAATGCGTGATGCAAGGTGTTCCTTTGGCACGTGAATATGGTGGATTATTAGATAATCGTTCTTTTGGAGGAACTTTGGTGGCGAGAACATTCTACGCAAAAGGTCAAACAGGACAACAATTATTATTAGGTGCTTATTCTGCGATGAACCGTCAAATTGGTCGTGGAAAAATAAAATCACATACGCGTCACGAAATGCTGGATTTAGTATTAGTAGACGGAAAAGCAAGAGGTATTATTGCTCGTAACTTAGTTACTGGTGAAATCGAAAGACATTCTGCTCATGCTGTAGTTATCGCTTCTGGAGGTTACGGAAATGTATTTTTCCTTTCTACTTACGCCATGGGAAGTAATGCTACTGCAGCTTGGAAAATTCATAAAAAAGGTGCTTTTTTCGCCAATCCTTGTTATACACAAATTCACCCAACTTGTATTCCTGTTTCGGGAGATCACCAATCAAAATTAACGTTGATGTCGGAATCTTTGCGAAATGATGGTCGTATTTGGGTTCCTGCAAAATTAGAAGATGCGAAAGCAATTCGTGAAGGAAAGAAAAAACCTGCTGATTTATCTGAAGCAGAAAGAGATTATTACTTGGAAAGAAGATATCCATCTTTTGGAAATTTAGTGCCTCGTGATGTAGCATCTCGTGCTGCTAAAGAAAGATGTGATGCCGGTTTTGGAGTAAACAAAACAGGTGAAGCAGTTTATTTGGATTTTGCTGCAGCGATACAACGTTACGGTAAAGAACAAGCTTATATCAAAGGATTAGATGCAAATGATGCGGAATTGATCATCAAATTAGGAGCTGCTGTAGTAGCGAATAAATATGGTAACTTGTTCCAAATGTATGAGAAAATCGTTGATGAAGATCCATATACAACTCCAATGATGATTTATCCAGCGGTTCACTACACAATGGGAGGAACTTGGGTTGATTATAACTTACAAACTACAATTCCGGGTTGTTTCTCAATTGGAGAATCAAACTTCTCGGATCACGGTGCCAACAGATTAGGTGCATCTGCATTGATGCAAGGTTTAGCCGATGGATATTTTGTATTGCCATACACTATTGGTGATTATTTAGCTCCAGATATTAAAACAGGAACAATTTCTACGGATTTACCTGAATTTGTTGAAGCAGAGAAAAAAGTAAAAGACCAAATTGATAAATTCATCAACAACAACGGTACACATTCTGTTGATTATTTCCATAAAAAATTAGGAAAAATCATGTGGAATAAAGTAGGGATGGCTCGTAATGCTAAAGGATTAACTGAGGCTATCGAAGAAATTGCTGCCTTACGTGAAGAGTTTTATAAAGATGTAAAAGTTCCTGGAACTGCTGATAGTTTCAATCAGGAATTAGAGAAAGCAGGACGTGTTGCTGATTTCCTTGAATTAGGAGAATTGTTTGCCAAAGATGCTTTACACCGTAATGAATCTTGTGGAGGACACTTCCGTGAAGAATACCAATCAGAAGAAGGAGAGGCACAACGTGACGATGAGAATTTCGCTTATGTTGCTGCATGGGAGTATAAAGGAAAACCTAGCGATGCGGTTTTACATAAAGAACCATTGGTATTTGAAAACATTAAATTAGTAACTCGTAGTTATAAATAGAAATTAGTCAAAGGTCAAATGTCTTAAAGTCAAATGACTTTCGACTTTCGACTTTAAGACTTTCAAACTAAAAAATATGAAACTTACATTAAAAATATGGCGTCAAAAAAATGCCAAAGCAGAGGGGAAAATTGTTGAATACCCATTAGATGGAATTGAAGGAGATATGTCTTTCTTAGAGATGCTTGATGTTCTTAACGAAGGATTAATCAACAAAGGAGAAGAGCCGGTATCTTTTGATCACGATTGTCGTGAAGGAATTTGCGGAACTTGTTCTTTATTTATCAACGGAGAAGCACACGGACCGGATAGAGGGATACCAACTTGTCAATTGCACATGCGTATGTTCAAAGACGGAGATGTTATCTTTATCGAGCCATTTAGAGCTAAAGCTTTCCCTGTAATCAAAGATTTAGTGGTTGACAGAAGTTCTTTTGACAGAATACAACATGCAGGAGGATTTATATCTGTAAATACATCTGGAAATCCAGTTGATGCTAATACAATTCCAATTCCAAAACATGATGCTGACAGAGCTTTTGATGCGGCTACTTGTATTGGTTGTGGTGCATGTGTTGCTACATGTAAAAACTCTTCGGCTATGTTATTCGTAGCAGCCAAAGTGTCTCAATTCGCGTTATTGCCTCAAGGTAAAATTGAAGCTACTGACCGCGTTTTGAATATGGTAAACCAAATGGATGCTGAAGGTTTCGGAAACTGTACCAATACTGGTGCTTGCGAAGTAGAATGTCCTAAAGGAATTTCTCTTGAAAACATTGCTCGTATGAACAGAGAATATTTATCGGCAAGTTTGAAAGGATAGATTCAAAAATAGAATCCATTATAATAAAACGCATTCATTTATTTGAATGCGTTTTTTGTTTTTCAAAACAAGGTTAAGTACCAATAAATTTGTAATTTTAGTTTATGAAAACAGCATTAATCCAATCCGAAATAATCTGGGAAAATCCGGAGGCAAATAGAAATTATTTTGAACAGAAAATAAATGCTATTTCAGAAAGCATAGATTTAATTGTGCTTCCGGAAATGTTTACTACAGGTTTTACGATGAATCCTGAAACTGTTGCTGAGGCAATGGATGGTAAAACTATGGGTTGGCTTCAATCTTTGGCTAAAGCCAAAAAAACAGCAATTATTGGGAGTTTAATTATAGCTGAAAATAATAATTTTTACAACAGATTAGTTTTCGTTTTTCCATCGGGAGAGATTCAGTTTTACGATAAAAGACACCTATTTACTTTGGCCGGAGAAGATAAAGTTTACACGAGCGGAACTCAAAAACTGATTGTTGATTATTTGGGCTGGAAAATCTGTCCTTTAGTGTGTTACGATTTGCGCTTTCCTGTTTTTGCCCGAAATATCGAAAATTACGACTTACTGCTTTACGTTGCCAATTGGCCAAAGCCGAGAATTAATGCTTGGGATATTTTGATAAAAGCAAGGTCGGTAGAAAACATGTGTTACACCATTGGTGTCAATAGAAATGGTGTTGATAATGCTAACCTAGAATATGTTGGTCATTCGCAAGCAGTTGATTTTTTGGGTAATTATATCCTTGAGCCTCAGGAAATCGATGGTGTTTTTATTGTAGAATTCGACAAAGAAAAGATGAATAACGCCAGAAATAAACTTGGTTTTCTTAATGACAGAGATTCTTTTGAAATAAAAATTTAATTTACTTTTTCTTTTTTTCAGTCACTTTCTTTTTTGGTTCCGGAGTATAAGGAATGCTCAAATCAAAAGGTTGTTCGACTTCCCAATTTGCTCTGACATCAATTTCTTTAGAAAAATAAATGACTTCTTCTGAATATTTTTTCTCTAAATAATTACCGGAATCGTAGACTTTGTTTTTATTTTCGTCATATATAGCGCGTAAAGTAAATAAGGCGGGTGTTAGGTATTTAAAATCAACTTTAGAGTTACTTTCGGAGTATTCTGAAGCTAAAACCTCTCCTTTGGCGTTTGTGAGCTCAATAATAACCGGAAAATGTTTTACTTTCTCTAAATTGACAACGAGATTCCCATAATCAGATTCGCTTTTCGTATTTGTTTTAAAAACCAAGGTGTCGTTAGATTTTTCATAGAAATCAGTCAGTGCTTCGGGTAAAATTGTAAACGTGTACTTTTGAGAAGGTTCTTTTTTGAAATCAAAATACAACAATTGATTAAATTCATCGTATTCTGTTGTAAAAGGTACGATGGCTTCGACAGTATTAGTCAGCTTAATTTTAGAATTATCAAAACGAACTAATGGTGTGGCGGTTTCTAAAGTAAAACGCTCTCTGAAATTTAAAGTTCCACTTTGAACAGCGGTTATTTTTAAACTGTCTTTTTTCTGATCTTTAATCTTTAAATTGAAGTCTTGGTGGTATTTATCAGCATCTACAGCAATGGCTAAAGAATCAACTTTTAGTGGCTTATACCATATTTGTAAAGAATCTTTTTTCTGTAATTGAGTAACAATTGTCGACAAGATTTCGCCATTGTTTTTTAAAGTGATCTTTGGTTTTGCGTTTGGATGTTTTAAATTACCGTCGTATCCCATTAGTAATCGATTTCCAGAGACTTGACTTGGTTTGTATGTTTTAAACGGAAGTACTTCTTGGAATAATTCTAATTCAAAAACGGTATCATTTGGTACGTTTATGAACTGTTTATTAAACCCAATTTTATCTGTTTTAGGATTAAATTTATTATTATTGTTGCGGTCTTTCATCGCTACAAGCAGATATTTTCCAGCTTTTAGATTCTCTAATCGAAAGGTTTTTAAACTGTCTAAGGTGTTGGTTACATACCGAGGCATATCGGTGTACACTACAGAATCTTTAAAAGCGTTGTTTACTTCATAAAGCATAACCGAAACAAAAGATTCGACTTCTTTGTTGTAAGCGTCTTTTACTCTGCCCCCAATGGCAAGTGAATCGATATAATCACCAGTTGAGAAAATATATTTGAATTGGTTATACGGATTTCCTTCATTATTATCCGTTATACTTTGTCCAAAATTAAAACTATACGTTGTGTTAGGTTGTAACGTGTCGTTGATTTTTATATCGATGTACTTACTTGATGTTGTTGGGGTAATCAAAGGCTCATTTTTCATTGGAGGTGAAATGATAAGCTGTTTTTTCAGGTCTTTCAACTTAATGTATTCGTCAAAAGTTAATTTGATTTCACTTCCTTTAAAGTTAGTGTTGAAATTTTTAGGGAAACTCGTTTTCAAAACCGGAGCAATAGTGTCTTTTAAACCCCCTGTGATGCTTCCTCTTTTGGCACAACCAATCACAACTAAAAGCAGCATTAAAGTAATATATTTAAAATTGTTTTTCAACATAACAAATCAGAAATTAGTTTTCACAAAATAACAATTATATTTACTGTAATCGAAACTTTTTATCGAAATATTGTGAGCTATTTAGGGGCTTGGATTTCTAAATATTTTACCTTTGATAAATAAGTTTGGTATTTGATTTCGGAAATAAATAGATAAAGAATAGTGTCGGATAATGTAAATGTATAAAAAATGAAAAAAATAGAACATATAGGAATAGCCGTAAAAGACTTGGATGTTTCAAATGAGTTGTTTGAAAAGCTTTTTGGAGCACCGGCATATAAATTTGAAGAAGTTCAAAGTGAAGGGGTCATTACTTCTTTTTTTCATAACGGACCAAATAAAATAGAGCTTTTGGCAGCTACAAATCCCGAAAGTCCAATTGCCAAATTTATAGAGAAAAAAGGAGAAGGAATTCATCATATTGCTTTTGCAGTAGAGGATATAGTATCGGAAATAAAACGATTAAAAAATGAAGGGTTTATTGTTTTAAATGAAGAGCCTAAAATAGGAGCAGATAATAAGTTGGTGGCTTTTTTGCATCCAAAAAGCACGAATGGAGTTTTAATTGAATTGTGTCAGGAAATAAAATAATTTTTTTTGATCACTTGGTTTAAATAGCATCTTAATAATCAGGCTGTTTCTTTTTTTAGAAACCAGATAAGTGCTATTATGATAAAATCTGTTTCAAAAATAGTTGTAGTAAATAAAAAATAGTAGTAATATTGCAAACTCTTAACCGGTCCTATAGCTCAGCTGGTTAGAGCACCTGACTCATAATCAGGTGGTCCCTGGTTCGAGCCCAGGTGGGACCACATTTTAAGTTTAAAAAGCCTTATAAACAATGCGTTTGTAAGGCTTTTTTATTTTGTAGACTAAATATTAGTTTTTTTTGCTTAATAAGTTAGATTTAGTATTCTAAAAAAAAGATAAGAATAAGTTTTACGTCGTATAAAAAGTGTATTTCGTCCGAAATGTATGTTTTGCAACAATGTTTGTTGTTTTTATTAGATATAAATATTAATTTTATACCGTTATTTTGAAAACAGCTATGCATAGTTTGAAAAAAGAATTTTATTTATTGGTTCTGAAAAAAGTAAAAATTTTCATTTTGATTCTTTTTCTTTTTGGCTTTGTGTATTCTGCAAAAGCTCAAGAAGAACCACCTCCGCCTCCGCCCGGTAATACAATTCCTGCTGTTCCAATAGATGATTCTTTATTGTTGGCTATAGTAATATCAGTGTCATTTGGTATATATATTATATGTAAAAATAAATTAAAACAAAAAACTCCAATTTAATTGGAGTTTTTTGTTTTAATCAATAAAATGCTATTTGTTGTTGTATAAGCGAGAAACGTATTTGCCGATTACATCAAATTCCAGATTTACTTTTGTTCCTACTTCGAAATTTTTAAAATTAGTGTGCTCAAAAGTATAAGGAATGATAGCTACGCTAAATTCATTTTTCTTAGAGTTTACTACTGTTAAGCTAACTCCATTTACGGTTATAGAGCCTTTTTCGATAGTTATATTATGGAGTGATTCGTCGTATTCAAAAGTATAATGCCAACTTCCGTTTGCTTCATCAGTCGCGATACAAGTCCCAATTTGATCTACATGTCCCTGTACAATATGACCATCAAGACGGTCACCTAATTTCATTGCTCTTTCAAGGTTGATTTGATCGCCGGTTTTCCAGTAGGAAATATTTGTTTTTTTTATCGTTTCACCAATTGCGGTTACAGTATATGAAGAATCATTTATGGCTACAACGGTTAAGCAAATACCGTTATGGGCTACGCTTTGGTCAATTTGAAGCTCGTCTGTAATTGATGAATCAATCGTAAGATGAATATTATCTTTGTCTTTCTTTATTTCTTGGACTGTACCAAGTGTTTCTATGATTCCTGTAAACATTTCTTATTTTATTTTACTAAATTTGCATTCAAAATTAGCAATAAATAACGTGAGGACATGATGAAAAAGGCAGAAAATATAATAGTTGGAATTTCGATAGGAGATTTAAACGGTATTGGAAGCGAAGTAGTACTAAAAACATTCGAGGATTCTCGTATGTTAGAATTATGTACTCCAGTTATTTTTGCAAATGTGAAAATAATGTCTTTCATAAAAAAAAGTTTTGAGTCGACTTCGGTTTTGCATGGTATTGATAAATTAGATCAGATTTTGCCGGGAAAAATAAATGTTTTCAATCTTTGGAAAGAAGGAGTTGATTTAAATCCGGGAGAGAATAATGATAAAGTAGGGGAGTATGCGGTGAAATCTTTTGTTGCAGCTACCAAGGCGCTTAAAGAAGGTATTGTAGATGTACTTGTAACAGCGCCTATAAATAAATATAATATTCAGTCGGATTCTTTTAAATTTCCTGGTCATACGGATTATTTAGATCAAGAATTAGAAGGTAATGCGCTGATGTTAATGGTTCAGGACAATTTAAGAGTAGGATTGTTGACAGATCATATACCCTTAAATGAAGTTGCGTCTCATCTTACAGAAGATTTGATTAAGCAAAAAATTGAAACGGTTAAACAGTGTTTAATTCAGGATTTTAGCATTAATAAGCCAAAAATTGCTGTTTTAGGATTAAATCCACATTGTGGAGACGGAGGAGTAATAGGAACTGAAGATGATGTGATATTAAAACCGGCATTAAAAAAAATATTTGAAAAAGGAACGTTGGTTTTTGGTCCTTTTGCGGCAGATGGTTTTTTTGGAAGCAATCAATATGAGAAATACGATGCAATTATTGCCACATATCACGACCAAGGATTGATTCCGTTTAAAACATTGTCCTTTGGAAAAGGAGTGAATTATACAGCAGGTTTGAGCAAAATCAGAACTTCGCCTGATCACGGAACGGCTTATGATATAGCGGGAAAAGGTATTGCAGATTATAATTCGTTCAAAGAAGCAGTTTATTTGGCAATAGATATCTATCATTCCAGAAATCAGTACGCAGAAATCAGTCAAAAACCCTTGAAAACAAAAGAAAAACAGTTATGAACAAAAAAAGGATAATAACATTATTAGATTTATAATAATTTTATATCTTTGCACCCCGTTACGATAATTCGAAATAGGGAAAAATGTTGTTGAAATGAATAAGACAAAAGAATATTTAATTCCATTCGTAGGATTAAAGCTAGGAAAACATCATTTTGAATATCAAGTAAGTAACGCGTTCTTTGAAATCTTTGATTATCACGAATTTCAAAATTCTGACATCAAAGTAAATGTGGTTTTAGAGAAAAAAAGCACGATGTTAGAATTGAGTTTCAAACACAAAGGAACTGTAAATGTGCCTTGTGATCTTACAAGTGAAGATTTTGATTTGCCAATAAAAAGCAAAATGAAATTAATTGTTAGATTTGGAGAGACTTATAATAATGATAATGAAGAATTGCTTATTTTGCCTCATGGCGAATTTGAAGTAGATATTGCACAATATATCTATGAAATGATTGTGCTTTCTGTCCCTCTGAGAAGAGTTCATCCAGGAATCAAAGACGGAAGTTTAAAAACAGAAGCTTTGGCAAAGTTGAATGAGCTAACCATAAAAGAACAAAAAAAAGAGATTAAAAAAGAAGAGAATATTGACCCGCGTTGGGACAAATTAAAGCAACTATTAACGGATAAATAATATAGTAAAATGGCACATCCTAAGAGAAAAATCTCGAAAACAAGAAGAGATAAGAGAAGAACACATTACAAAGCAACTGTAGCACAAATCGCTACTTGTCCTATTACAGGAGAAGCGCATTTATACCACAGAGCTTACTGGCATGAAGGTAAAATGTATTACAGAGGGCAAGTTGTTATAGATAAATCTGTAGCTGTTGCTTAATGCATTTTTGTAAATGATATTAGAACTCTCACCATGTGAGAGTTTTTTTTGTTGTTTATAATTTCCGTCAAATAAGAAGTTCTAAAACAATAGATTTAGAATTTTTTTTGTAATTTTCAAGTCTTTTAAAAATTTTTCAAATGCTGGCATTTGATAAGAAATAATCGGATAAAATGAATACAATTACAGCCGCAATTACCGCTGTTGGAGGATACGTTCCAGACTTTGTACTTTCAAACAAAGTTCTTGAAACTATGGTAGATACCAATGACGAGTGGATTACCTCTCGTACTGGAATTAAAGAAAGAAGAATTCTAAAAGATGAAGACAAAGGCACGTCTTATCTTGCTATAAAAGCCGCACAAGATTTATTAGCTAAAGCAAATATTGATCCTTTAGAAATAGATTTATTAATAATGGCAACCGCAACACCTGATATGCCAGTAGCATCAACAGGAGTTTATGTCGCCACAGAAATAGGTGCCTTAAATGCATTTGCATACGATTTACAAGCTGCTTGTTCCAGTTTTTTATACGGAATGTCAACTGCAGCAGCTTACATACAATCCGGTAGATATAAAAAAGTGTTACTGATAGGGGCCGATAAAATGTCCTCTATTGTAGATTATACAGACCGTTCTACTTGTATTATTTTTGGTGACGGAGCCGGAGCAGCTTTGTTTGAACCTAATTATGAAGGTTTAGGATTGCAAGATGAATATTTAAGAAGTGACGGTGTAGGTCGTGATTTTCTTAAAATTCCTGCAGGAGGTTCCTTGATTCCAACAAGTTTAGAAACAGTTAAAGACAATAGACACAATATTATTCAAGATGGTAAAACAGTTTTTAAATATGCTGTAACCAACATGGCTGATGCAAGTGAATTAATTCTGAAAAGAAATAATTTAACGAATGATGATGTAAATTGGTTAGTTCCACATCAAGCGAACAAACGTATCATTGATGCAACTGCCGGTAGAATGAATCTAGAAGATTCAAAAGTCTTAATGAATATAGAAAGATACGGAAATACAACATCAGCAACCTTACCATTAGTACTTTACGATTTTGAACATTTATTCAAAAAAGGGGATACCATTATTTTGGCTGCTTTTGGTGGAGGATTCACTTGGGGATCTATTTACCTTAAATGGGCATACGATAAAAAATAAATTTAAACTAAAAACAAATAATTATGGATTTAAAAGAAATTCAAAATCTAATCAAGTTTGTAGCAAATTCGGGAGTTGCAGAAGTTAAATTAGAGATGGATGATGTTAAAATCACCATTAGAACAACTTTAGAAGGGAATGTAACAGAAACCACGTATGTTCAGCAAATGCCAGCTCAAAACACTTTGCAGCAAGCAGCCCCTCAACAAATCGCTCCAGTTGCTCCAACTCCAGAAGCACCAGTTGCCGAAGTTTCTAACCTAATTACTATAAAATCTCCAATTATTGGAACATTTTACAGAAAACCATCACCAGACAAACCAATGTTTGTAGAAGTAGGTAAAACTATTGCTAAAGGAGATGTACTTTGTGTTATTGAAGCAATGAAATTATTTAATGAGATTGAATCTGAAGTATCAGGTAAAATTGTAAAAATATTGGTAGACGATATGTCGCCAGTTGAATTTGACCAACCTTTATTCTTAGTAGATCCATCATAAGAAATTTTGAATGATGAATTTTGGATGATTAATTAGTATTGTCATTCACCTAATTTAAAATTTATAATTTATAATTTATAATTTCAAAAAGATGTTTAAAAAAATATTAATTGCAAATAGAGGAGAAATTGCACTTCGTGTAATTAGAACCTGCAAGGAAATGGGAATCAAAACAGTTGCTGTTTATTCTACTGCCGATGCGGAAAGTCTTCACGTAAAGTTTGCTGATGAAGCAGTTTGTATTGGTCCACCGCCAAGTAATCTGTCTTATTTAAAGATGTCAAATATTATTGCCGCTGCCGAGATTACTAATGCAGATGCAATACACCCGGGTTATGGATTTCTTTCTGAAAATGCTAAATTTTCTAAAATATGTCAAGAACACGGTATCAAATTCATCGGAGCTTCTCCGGAAATGATTGATAGAATGGGAGATAAAGCTTCTGCTAAATCTACTATGATTGAAGCAGGTGTTCCTTGTGTTCCGGGTTCTGTAGGGATTTTAGAATCTTTCGAACAAGCAGAATCATTAGCCAAACAATTCGGTTATCCTGTAATGCTAAAAGCGACTGCTGGAGGTGGAGGAAAAGGAATGCGTGCCGTTTGGAAAGAAGATGAATTGTTGAAAGCTTGGGAAAGTGCCCGTCAAGAATCGGCAGCAGCCTTTGGAAATGACGGAATGTATTTGGAGAAATTAATCGAGGAGCCACGCCATATTGAAATTCAAATTGTAGGGGATTCTTATGGAAAAGCATGTCATCTATCAGAAAGAGATTGTTCGGTACAACGCCGTCATCAAAAGCTGACAGAAGAAACTCCTTCTCCTTTTATGACTGACGAATTACGTCAAAAAATGGGTGAAGCAGCAGTAAAAGCAGCTGAATACATTAAATATGAAGGTGCAGGAACAGTAGAATTTTTGGTAGATAAACACCGTAATTTCTATTTCATGGAAATGAATACTCGTATCCAAGTAGAGCATCCAATTACAGAACAAGTTATTGATTACGATTTAATTCGCGAACAAATTTTGGTTGCAGCAGGTGTGCCAATTTCAGGTAAAAACTATTTGCCTCAAATGCATGCTATCGAATGTCGTATCAATGCAGAAGATCCTTATAATGATTTCCGTCCATCACCAGGAAAAATCACGACATTGCATATGCCGGGAGGTCATGGAGTACGTTTAGATACACACGTGTATTCAGGTTACACGATTCCACCTAATTATGATTCAATGATTGCGAAGTTGATTACTACTGCACAAACTCGTGAAGAAGCAATCAGTAAGATGAGAAGAGCTTTAGATGAATTTGTGATTGAAGGTGTAAAAACTACTATTCCTTTTCACAGACAATTAATGGATGATCCTCGTTATATAGCAGGAGAATATACTACAGCATTTATGGATACGTTCAAAATGAATGATCCGGAGCTATAGAAAATACCATGAATTATTAAAAAACCTTACAGCGATGTAAGGTTTTTTGTTATTTATAAAGATTACAAAAGCGTTTAAAGTTAAGTTTTTCAGAATGTTTTTGCGTAGAATAAAAAAAACCTCGCCAAATTGGGGAGGTTTTTTATTTAGTATAAGGAGGTATTTTATAAGGTCTCTTTTAGCCATTTGTAAAATTCCTTTTGCCAAACTTGTGCATTTTGAGGTTTCAAAACCCAATGGTTTTCCTCAGGAAAGTACAAAAATCTACTTTTTATTCCTCGCAATTGTGCTGCTTGAAACGCCTCTTGCGATTGTCCGATAGGAACCCGAAAATCATTTCCTCCCTGAATAATCAAAATAGGAGTATTCCATTTATCAACCAAAGTAATTGGGTTGAATATAGTGTAGCTTTTTTGAGCCACTGCATTTTCTTTTTCCCAATAAGCTCCGCCAAAATCCCAGTTATTAAAGAAAACTTCTTCGGTTGTCCCAAACATACTTTGAGTATTAAAAACGCCATCATGAGCAATAAACGTTTTGAATCTGTTGTTGTGAATTCCGGCTAAATAAAACACAGAATAGCCTCCGTAGCTTGCGCCTACACAGCCTAATCTTGCTTTGTCTACATAATTTTCTTTGGACACATCATCAATAGCCGATAAATAATCATCCATTACTTGTCCGCCCCAATCTGTGCTTATTTGCTCGTTCCAGGCTACGCCGTGTCCTTGCATTCCACGACGGTTTGGTGCAATAATAACATAACCATTTGCTGCCATTAAAGAGAAATTCCAACGAAATGAATAGCTTTGTGTCAGAGGGGACTGTGGGCCGCCTTGACAGAATAAAAGCGTAGGATATTTTTTTGTGGCATCAAAATTTGGCGGAAGAATCACCCAAACCAACATTTTTTTACCATCAGTAGTGGTAACATAACGTTTTTTGGTTTTGCTTAATGTCAATGAATTATATGTTGCCGTATTTACATTTGACAATTGTTTCCAACTGTTTTTCTTTAAATTATAAGAAAAAATTTCCGCTGCATGATTCATATCTGTTCGAGTAACAATTAGGTTATCACCTGAAAAACCTACTAAATCATTCACGTCAAAATCACCATTGGTAATCTGGTGTACATTTATGGCTATTTTGGTCAAGCCCGGAAAATTAACTTCAAATAACTGTTTTGTTCCGTCGATTGGAGCTACAAAATAGATTTTTTTACCATCAGCACTCCACATATAATTATCAACACTACCATCCCAATTAGCTGTTAAGTTGATTTTCATCCCTTTGAAGCTAACAATCAAATCATTTTTATCGGCTTCATAACCGTCACGTTTCATTTGTAACCAAGTTAAATTCCCGCTTGGTGAAAACTGTGGAGCAATGTCGTAACCTAGGTTTTCTTCGGTTCTATTGCTGGTTTTTCCTGTTTCTAAATTGTATTCATAAATATTAGTATTAGTAGAAATGGCATATTGTGTTCCTGCTTTTTTCTTGCATACATAAAGAATGCTTTTGCTGTCCGGAGACCAAATGTAATCTTCATCTCCTCCAAAAGGTTTTTGTGGACTATCAAAATTTTCTCCTTTCAAAATGTCAATTCCAGTAGCACCTTCTTTATTTTCTTTATAAAAAACATGATTGAATGTCCCTTCATTCCAAGTGTCCCAATGGCGATAGTCTAGACCATTATAAATTTGAACATTCGATTTTTCTAGTTCAGGATAAAAATCTTTTCCATGTACTTTGTCGATTTTTACGGCTTCATTATAAACGGTATATTTTCCGTCAGGAGACGTATTTTTATCCTTCAAAAGCTCTTTCGTAGAGGCAACTTCCGTTGGGTTTCCGCCATTCACAGGTAAAATGTAGAACTTTGTATTCGATTTATTTTCTTCTACCGAAGGAGTTGCTACTTGATAAACAATATTTTTTCCGTCTTTAGAAATTCCTAATGGAGTTACTCTTCCCAATTTCCAAAGCAGTTCGGGAGTCATTACATTTTGCGCCATTGCATTCAAGCTCATCAGTGTTAAGGTTACAATCAGTATTTTTTTCATAATTAGAATTATTTTTACGAGTTTAAAATTACTCATTATATTCTAAAATCTGCATGGCAATTTAAGACAACTTCTGTTTTTAACATTATTATTGAAAAAATATAAAGGGAAGCCTATTAGTGGACTAAAAATATTATTTTTATAAAAAATTAGTCAGATGCAACTCAGCTATTGGGAATTAAAAAATTGGTTTACCCAGGTAGATTATACGATTGTTGGAAGCGGAATCGTGGGTTTACATGCTGCATTGCGCTTGCGCGAAAAATTTCCGGACAGTAAAATTTTAGTGTTAGAAAAAGGAATGTTGCCACAAGGAGCCAGTACAAAAAATGCTGGATTTGCCTGTTTTGGAAGCCTTTCGGAAATTATAGATGATTTAAAAAACCATTCGGAAGAGGATGTTTTTCGTCTCGTTCAAAAACGTTGGCAGGGACTGCAATTGTTGCGAAAAAGACTAAGTGATACTGTAATTGATTTTAAACCATTTGGCGGTTATGAGTTATTTTTAAAAGAAGACGAAAGCACCTACCACGAATGTTTGGCTAGATTACCATTAATAAATGAAATTCTGAGACCACTGTTTAAAACGGATGTTTTTACCAAAGAAGTTGATCGTTTTGAATTTAAAGGAATTCATGAATATTCAGTTTTTAACCCATTTGAAGCACAAATAGATACCGGAAATATGATGCAGGCTTTGCTAAAACAAGCCGTTTCCGAAAATATATTAATATTGAATCAACAAACAGTAACTTCTTATTTTGAATCAGAAAAAGGAGTTGAAGTGGCGCTGGGAAATTTTAGTTTCACTTCCAAAAAACTGTTATTTGCTACTAATGGTTTTGCAAATTCCTTGACCAATGGTGCTGTGAAACCTGCCAGAGCGCAAGTCTTGATTACAGAGCCAATAACAAATTTAGATATAAAAGGAACCTTTCATTTAGATAAAGGTTATTATTATTTTAGGAACATTGATGATAGAATTTTGCTGGGAGGAGGACGAAATCTTGATTTTGAAACGGAAACAACTACAGCGTTTGGACAAACAGAAATTATTCAAAATAAATTGGAACAATTATTAAAAGAAGTAATTTTGCCTAATCGAAAAGTTGAAATCGCCCATCGTTGGAGCGGTATTATGGGAGTTGGGACCAGTAAAAATCCAATCGTTTCACAATTATCAGAAAACGTATATTGTGGGGTACGATTAGGAGGAATGGGAGTGGCAATAGGAAGTTTAATAGGAACAGAATTAGCAGAATTAGTATAATGGCAACAAAAATAACACCAAAAAAAACAAGACAACCTCAAAAAAAAGAAACGCTAGGCCTTATGGATAAAGTGAAGCGGTTTTTGTTTAAGGCACTTTTATGGTTCTTCGGATTATCACTTTTTTTCGTCCTGCTTTTTAAATTCGTCCCAGTGCCATTTACTCCTTTAATGGTAATTCGTGCCATCGAAAATAAAGCAGCCGGTAAAGAAGTGTATTACAGTCATGATTGGGAACCTATTGAAAATCTTTCTATGAATTTGCAAAAAGCCGTTATAGCCAGTGAGGACGGAACTTTTCTTACGCATAACGGGTTTGATTTTAATGCACTTCAAAAAGCCTACAAGAACAACGAAAGAGGGAGAAGAATAAAAGGAGGAAGTACTATTTCACAGCAAACCGCCAAAAATGTATTTCTTTGGCAAGGCCGAAGTTATTTCAGAAAAGGATTAGAAGCTTATTTTACCGTTTTAATAGAATTAATTTGGGGTAAAGAGCGTATCATGGAGGTGTATTTGAATAGTATCGAAATGGGAGACGGAATATACGGAGCGCAAGCAGCAACTCAATATTGGTACAGAAAAGATGCTTCCAGTCTTACGCCGATGCAAGCTGCCGGAATTGCGGCTATTTTGCCTAATCCAAGGAAATATAAAGCTACAGGTTCCTCTTCCTACATCAATAATCGAAAAGCCAGAATTGTTCGCGTAATGCGACATATTGGTAAAATCAAGTATTGATAATTTTTTGTAGAAAAGATTCTTTGAAATTATACGATTTCGGATTGAAACGTGTTTTTGGTTAAAATAAAAAAACCGCAAATTACTTTGTAATAAGTAATTGTGGTTTACAAATGTGGAGAAGATGGGCGTCTCTAAAATCTCCTTATAGCTTGATTTCACTAGTTTTTTAGTAATTTTCTTCAAAGTGCCTTGAATTGTACCCCTGTCAGTTTAATTCGTTTTATACCCTTTTTATATATTTAAGATACAAAATTTCACTTTGATTTGAAAGACTTAATTCAAGATAATCGTACTATTTATTGAACTGGTTACTTATAGTTATACTTGATTAGACTAATCGCTGATGAATCTTGCTATCCTACAATGCATCTCAAAATATGCTCCATTTGAAGACCTGAATACTTGCAGAACTCCTCAATTGAAATCAATTGATGGGGTTCTTTGTTAAGATCCTTTTTGATTTTGTTAAAATACAATCTTCCTTGTCGATATGTCTTTTCTGTGATGTTTTGTACATCTTTTGGATACACACATGCTCTTACTTGTTTTGTTTCATTTTATGCGTTTTAATACACTATCCATAGCTTTAGTATACTGTTGCTATATAGTTACTATTGGCAAATAAATGTTGTTTTTTCAAAAATAATTTTAGGTTTTTTATATATATTAAATCATAAAGAATAAGAGAAATAATTTTTAAATTAGGATTCTTAACGATAATTAAAGAAATTTATATAAAATTCTTAATTTATTATAAATATAATTACTTTTGTTTAACTTTTGATTTAGCTTATTAAATCACCTAATTAAAAATAATTGCTCAATAGTACTAACCTCTTTTATAGAGTGCATTATTTTTAAAAAATTTTATGAAAAGTAAGACTTACTTAGTGAAATTAAATTCTTAGCGTACTCAATATAAATTTTATGAATACCTCAAATTTTATGTCAAGAAGAATATATCTAATATTAGTACTAATTACATTGTTTTCCTGTAATTCAAATACTAAAGATCAACAAACTATTTCGATTGGATTTTCTCAAAGTATATCTGAGGATGATAGCTGGAGGAAATCGATGGATAATACCGTCAAAGTCGAAGCTTCTCTTCATCCAGAAATCGACTTGACTATTTATAATGCTAATAGTAGTACTAAAAAGCAGATTGAAGATATTGAAAAAATGATTGATGACCAATTGGATGTTATCATTGTAGCGCCCTATGGATCAGATTCAATTGTACCAGTAATTGAAAAAGCAAATAAAAAAGGTATTCCTGTAATTATTGTCGACAGAAAGGTTAATACAACCAATTATGCTTCATTTTTAGGAGCAGATAACGTAGAGGTTGGTCATATCGCTGGGAAATATATCGTTTCGATGTCTAAGGCTCATGCAAATATTGTTGAAATTAAGGCGACTACAGATATTTCTCCAGGCTTAGAGAGAAGTTTAGGTTTCAAACAAATTATAGATCAATACCCCAATATTAATGCGGTAAATATAACCGCAAAGGATCTAGGATCCCTTAATAACGATTTTAGTAAGCTGCTGGATAGAATGCCAAAAATAGATTATGTTTTTGCTTTTAATGATAATATTGCGCTTCAAGCATGGGAGGTAGCCAAACAAAAAGGCAGAGAAAATAAAATAAAATTTATTGGGATAGATGGATTGAATGACCCAAATGGAGGTATTCAAGCTGTTAAAGACGGAAGGTTAACGGCTACCATATTATATCCAACAGGAGGTAGCGAAGCCATTAAACTTGCCATTAAACTTGCCAACAAAGAAATAGTACCTAAGAATAATATACTAAATACTATTTTGATTGATTCCTTAAATGCTGATATAATGAGTAATCAATTTGATAGAATTACGGTTCAGCAATCTAATATAGAAACGCAACAAAATGTAATTGAAAAACAGGAAAAAGATTATTTCACCTTATATAATCTTATTAAGATATTAATTTTTCTTTTGGTTGTAATATTCTGTTTGGCTATTTTTAGTATTTATTCTATTTATTCCATTAAAAAGAAGAAACAGGAGTTAGAGGTAAATAATGTTAAAATTACCAGTCAAAGGAATGAAATTGAAAAATTTGTGGAGAGACTGAAAGAAAGTAATGAATCCAAAATTAATTTTTTTACTGGAATATCACACGAATTTAAAACCCCTTTAACCTTGATATTGAGTTCGGTAGAATCTTTGCACGATGAATTTCATAATAAAAGTATTTCTGTCAAAAAGGATTTAGATATTATGTATAATAATTCTTTGCGACTACTTCGACTGATTAACCAATTATTAGATTTTAGAAAAGTTGAAGATAAAAATTTCACTATAAAATTATCAAAGAATAATCTTTGGAAATTTTCAGTAAATATGTTTAAAGAGTTCAAAGGAGAGGCTAACAAAAGAAACATTAATTATACCATTGTAACAGATAATGAAGCATTAGACGTTTATTTTGATCCAAATCTAATGGACAAGGTGTATTATAATTTATTGTCTAATTGCTTCAAGTTTACACCTGATGGAGGGAAAATTGAAATTAAAATAAGTACAGAGAACGATAAAGAGAGTGTTAAAATTAATTTTAAAGATTCGGGGATTGGTATTCCTGAACAAGAAATAAATCAAATTTTTAATCCCTTTTTTCAAGGTTCTAACAACTCTAAAAATGGTTCCGGAATTGGATTAAACTTATCTAAAAATTTTGTTGACTTACACCAAGGTTTTATCGAAGTTAAGTCAATCAATGGTGCTGAATTTTCGGTTTATTTGAAAATTGGTAAGAGCCATCTAGATGAATCTAAAATTATTGATGAAAGTAATTATATATTAGATAGTGAAAATGGATATGAGTATTTGGATACAGAATTAACACCTAGCGCGACGTCTCTAATTACAGAAAATAAACATTCGATTTTAATTATTGAAGATAATCCTGATTTATTAGATTTTATTGCTGTAAAACTAAAAGATGATTACACGGTTATCAGATCTAATGGAATTAAAGCGATTGAAAAGGCCTTAGAATTGATTCCAGACATTGTTGTTTGTGATTTGAATTTGCCAGAAAAAGATGGTTTTCAAATTTGTGAAGCCTTGAAAACGAACATGATTACTTCCCATATACCAGTAATCATTTTAACCGCAATGGATGATAATAATACCTATATAAAATCATTAGAGGTTGGAGCTGATTTATTTTTGACCAAACCATTTAATCTTAAAGTTTTAAAACAATCTATAAAAGGCTTATTATTTAACAGAGAAAAGTTACGCTATTATTATACTAATAACACAAATAAAATTGAAAACGACGGTCTTAGTTTAATTGAAAGAGAGTTTTTAAATAAAATCAATTTAATATTAGAGAATAATCTTGACGAATCTTCTTTTTCTGTGGAAGAACTTGCCAGTAAATTAAACATATCCAGAGTACAACTTTATAGAAAAGTAAAAGCAGTTTTAGGTATAGGTGTTGGTGACTATATTAATAATTTTAGATTAGAGAAAGCAAAAGAATTACTAATTTCAACTTCAATGAATATATCAGAGATTGCCTATTCTTGTGGTTTTGCTTCTCCAAATTATTTCTCGACTACCTTTAAATCGAAATATGGACTGACTCCAAAAGACTTCAGAAGTAATTAATTTGCTCATAAACTATGTAACATTTTTATAGATATTATAATTTTAAGTACATTTTAATATCGATTTTTAGATAAATTTATTTCGTAACTCCTTGTTTTATTGGAGTTACTTTTTTTTTGTACCTGTTAGAATTGTTGTAACAATACTTAATTAGTTTCGTGGAGTTTTAAAGTAGTTTTAAATAAAATTATTCTAAAATGAAAACGTTTACTGCAATTCTACTTTTAAGCATTCTACTTGTTGGATGTAAATCTCAAAAGGACCCAAGTCCGACACCAAAACCAAATCCTAACCCAACTGGGTCTACAGCGCTTTTATCATTTAGTTTTAATGAGACTTCTGGGCAAACCCTCTCTGAAACTAATACTAAAGCAAGTTTTAATATCAGTGGTCCTTCTGGTTCTGCAGAAAGAATAGCAGGTGTTGAGGGTAATTCGCTAAGGGTTAATGGTTTTTATGGATGGGCTACCGGAAGTGCAAGTGTGGCTTATCCTACTTCAAAAGTATGCGTCTCTGGCTGGATAGCGCCATCAGCGTTCCCTGTTCAGAGAAAAGATTTAGATCCAATTACCGAAAATACAAATGCCGCTATTTTTTCAAATGTAAATACCTCCACTAGTGCAGGAATCGCTTTGGGAATCAATCACCACGGACGAATAATCGGCCAATTTAAAGTTGGTACAAATGTCATTCAAATTTTATCTGATCAAGAAGTAGCACTTAAAAAGTGGAGTTATCTTGCATTGAATATTAATGCTTCAACTGGAACGGCTTCGTTGTATTTGAATGGAGTTCAAATCAAAAGCACCACGTTTGATGTTGGTACTCTTTTATGGGATAATAACGCCACCATTTATATTGGAAAAGAATCAAAATCTAAAACAATCGCTGGATTTGATACTAATGGTTTAACGGGAGCAATCGATCAAGTAGCCCTTTGGAACAAAGATTTGACAGCAGCCGAGATAGTAACGCAGTACAATAAATATACCCCATCAGATCCAGATCTTAAAATCCCGACAGCAACTCGATTTGCCAATGATATTCATCGACCAAAATACCATTTAATGCCCTCTGCCGGTTGGACTAACGAATCGCATGGTTTGCTATATATCGACAATAAATACCATATTTTTAGTCAAAGAAATTTGAATGGACCTTATTTAGAACATATCAATTGGGGACATTATGTGAGTAGTGATTTAGTAAGCTGGGAAGAAAAACCACAAATTTTATGGCCACAACCCGGATTTGACGAAGTGGGAATTTGGTCTGGACATGCTATAATTAGTAATGGTCAACCTTATATTTTTTATACTGGTGTAAATAAAGCCAGAGCCGCAATAGGACTTGCCACTTCAACTGCGCCTTACGATACTTGGACAAAAAATACTTCTGCTGTTATACAAAATGCACCAACTACTTCAGCCAATGCTGATTTTAGAGACCCTTTTGTATTTCAACACAATTCAGATTGGTATATGATGATTGGTTCGGGTTTGAGAAGCGGAACATCGAGAGGAGGGTTGTATTTGTATAAATCAACTTCATCCGATTTTAAACAATGGTCTCCTCAAGGTACAATGTTAGAGGGAAATCCTTCAGTTGATGGAACAGGAGAATTTTGGGAAATGCCTATTTATTATAATTTTGGTGCCAAATCAATTGTGCTGATTAACAAACTTCCTAACGCGAATGCGTTGTATTGGACTGGGAATTTTAATGGGTCGCAATTTGTTAAGGATAATCCCGTTCCGGAACGATTAGATGTAATCAATCAATTATTGTCGCCTTCTATTCATCCCGATGCCAATGGGAATTTAACGGCAATAGGAATTATTCCGGACGGTGTTACTTCTGCAAAACATAAGGAGCAAGGTTGGGCACACTTGTTTAGTTTACCCAGAGTTTGGACATTAGTTGATGGTAAAATTAAACAAGTCCCACATCCAAATGTATTGAGTCTAAGAGGAACTTCAAAAAATTTTACCAATGTAGTTTTTGATCAAAACAGTTCCAATTCATTAAATAATTCAACTGGATCTCAATACGAAATCGTGGCTACTATTAATCCAGGAACTGCTACAAAAGTTGGTTTTTCTCTAAATAAAAATACGTCAACTGGAGAACAAACCTTAATTTATTATGATTATACCACAAGTAGTTTTGTTGTAGACAGAAGTAAATCTTCTGTTTTAACGGGAGTTCCGCTGTCTAATCAATCGACCAATTATGTATTACCAGCGGGAAATATTAGATGGAGGATTTTTGTCGATGCGTCAGTAATTGAAGTATTTGTTAATGAAGAATTAGCTTTTGCAACACGATCTTTTCCTTCAACTAGCAATAATTTAATCGATTTATATGCTCAGGGCGGTTCAGCAACTGCAACCGACTTAAAAATATACAATATACAAGGAGGCGGCACGGCATCTGCTTCAAAGCAAATTGAAAAAAAAAATGAAATAATTCATCCTGTTGTCTTTCCGAATCCGTCAAGCGAAAATTTCAATATTAAGTTTAGTAATATAACTAAGGCGACTCCAGTTTATGCTTATGTTTTTGACATAACAGGATTTCCAGTAAAAAAAATGGAGACTATTCTAGATGCTGATAATACAATAATTCATTGGGATGGTATTATGGATAATGGAAATAATGCCATTAGAGGCGTTTATATCATAAAAGGATTTTTGAAAAATGAATTGTTTGATGCTAAAATAATTGTTGAGTAGTACTAAGAAATTAAGAATATCAGATGCTTTTCTTAGTTTTAAATTAACCCTATACTACGAATAGTAATTGATTGTATTTCTGTATTCTTATTAGAAAAAATTAGAAAAAAGGAATAATACGATGTTGTTTTCTGGATGGAGAATACCATCTCCCATTTTGAATAGATTACATGATGATATTTTTAATATTGTTGTGTAGTCTATTTTTTTTTAAGAGTATTCTTGAACGTTATAATTGATTCAGCTTACTCCTTAAAAAGGAACAAAAAGCGTTAACTATTTTAATTTTTAAAGAGCTTGTATTTATGAACATTTAATACACTTTTTAGCAAAGTATAGCATTAACGTTCTTTATTTTTTATAGCTCTATAGTGTTGTTTTTAAAATGAAGTATTGCTATAAGTATAAATATTTTGCAATAAAAAAACAGTATCAATAATTTAAAACCAGTTAAATTATTCAAAGTTTGTTTTGGGATTTATTTTTTGTTTCAAAATTATAATTTTATGTTACAATACTATACTACCTCATGAATAATTTATTGTTAATTACTTGTTAGTCAGGTTTTTAATCGTTATGTAACAAATTTGAAGTAAATGGATACATTACGAAAACGTTATCTTACTGTTTAATAATATGTTTGGTAATAATTAAAAACACGATTTATGAATAATAAAATTTTGAGATGGTCACTCATTGCTTCTTTTGCAGGATTTCTATTTGGCTTTGATACAGTAGTGATTTCAGGAGCAGATAAAACGCTTCAGTTGTTATGGAATTCAAGTGATGTTTTCCATGGTTCTGTAGTAATGGCAATGGCACTTTGGGGAACCGTTATAGGTGCTATTTTTGGAGGAATTCCAACTAATACATTAGGCAGAAAAAAGACACTATTAATTATAGGTATTTTGTTTTCTATTTCAGCAGCAGGTTCAGCCCTTTCAAATGATCCGTTTGTTTTTGCTTTTTTTAGGTTTTTGGGAGGTTTAGGAATTGGAGCTTCAACGATTGCTGCACCAGCTTATATATCAGAAATTGCGCCAGCCAAGGATAGGGGTCGTTTAGTGGGATTGTATCAATTTAATATTGTTTTTGGTATTCTTTGCGCTTTTTTATCCAATTATGTTCTAAGTGATGTAGGTGTAAACGCTTGGAGATGGATGCTGGGTGTTCAGGTTTTTCCGTCCATAATTTATACGCTGATGGCATTTAGTATTCCCGAAAGCCCAAGATGGTTGTACTCTATGCTAAGAACAGATGAAGCAAAACTTATTTTTGATAAAATTGGTTCCAAAGAAGACGTTCAAAGTATTATGGATGAACTCAGTAGTAATAGTAGTACTACTCCTTTGAACGAAAATATTTTTATAAAGAAATACCGTTTTCAACTGCTATTGGTTTTCTTGATTGCTGCTTTTAATCAATTATCCGGAATTAACGCTTTTTTATATTATGCACCCAGAATATTTGAAGAAGCTGGTTTAGGCGCAAAAACGGCTTTGTTGAGTAGTATTGGTATTGGTTTTATCAATTTAATTTTCACACTGATTGGAGTGTATCTTATAGATAGATTGGGAAGACGTAAATTAATGATTTTTGGATCTATTGGTTATATTTTCTCCCTTTCGATGGTAGCCACCTCTTTTTACTTAAACTGGACAGGGTTGGCAGTACCTGGGTTTTTATTTCTGTTTATTGCTTCTCACGCTATTGGACAAGGAGCTGTTATCTGGGTATTTATTTCTGAAATATTCCCTAATCATTTGAGAGCTTCTGGACAATCCTTTGGTAGTTCCGTCCATTGGGTATTAGCCGCTATTATCCCATCTATGGTTCCTATTCTTTTTACCAGTTTTGGTGTTGGAAATGTATTTGCCTTTTTTGCTTTTATGATGGTTTTCCAATTGTTGTTTGTCCTTTTTATGATGCCGGAAACCAAAGGAATCTCTCTGGAAGACGTAAGTAAGGGATTGATTAATAAATAAAAATTATGATGAATATATCAGAAATAGGATTTTTTAAAAGAATATCTTTTATGTTAATGTTGGTTGTAATGAATAGTTGCAGTTCTACCAAAACAAGTATTGAAAAAGTAGTAACCAATGAAGAATTATATAGACCTAATTTTCATTTCACACCTAAAAAGGGTTGGATGAATGACCCCAATGGAATGTTTTTTCACAAAGGGTTGTATCATTTATATTTTCAGCATTATCCAGATGATAATGTATGGGGACCAATGCATTGGGGACACGCAACAAGTAAAGATATGATGTCTTGGAAAGAAGAAAAAATTGCACTTTATCCAGATGAGAAGGGATATATATTTTCAGGAAGCGCAGTGGTTGACATCAATAATACTTCTGGATTTGGGAGTTTAAAGAATCCTCCAATAGTCGCAATGTTTACGTATCATGATGAAGTAAAAGCAAAAACTGGAGCAATAGATTTTCAATCGCAAGCTATTGCTTATTCTTTAGATGAAGGAATGACTTGGATCAAATACAAGAATAATCCGGTAATTAAAAATCCAAATCTCAAAGATTTTAGAGATCCAAAAATGACATGGGATGCGATTCATAACCAATGGATAATGGTTCTGGCTGCCGATGTGGAAATACAAATATTTCGTTCCTCCAATTTAATTGATTGGGAATTAGCTTCTGGATTTGGTAAAAATCTTGGTGCTCACGGTGCCCCATGGGAATGTCCAGATTTTTTTCCGGTTAAAGTTGAAGGTTCGGCCGAAATGAAATGGGTGCTTTTACAAAGTATTAATCCAGGAGGTCCAAATGGAGGATCGGCTACTCAATATTTTGTCGGTGATTTTGATGGAAAAACTTTTACACTAGATAATTCATTTAGCCAAGATTTAAAACAATTTGGCGCTTTGTGGCTTGACTA
The DNA here is from genome assembly GCF_027474525.2 of Flavobacterium lacustre. Classification (NCBI taxonomy): domain Bacteria; kingdom Pseudomonadati; phylum Bacteroidota; class Flavobacteriia; order Flavobacteriales; family Flavobacteriaceae; genus Flavobacterium; species Flavobacterium lacustre. The sequence continues at coordinate 748,745 of NZ_CP114882.2, read as the reverse complement.
CGGCAAGGATAATTACGCAGGAGTTACCTGGTCTAACATTCCAGATGCTGATGGCCGTAAATTATTTATAGGTTGGATGTCGAATTGGGAATATGCTAATAAGGTACCTACAAAAAACTGGAGAAGTGCAACTACCATTCCTAGAGAATTGAAACTTTTAAATACCGATGGTCATTATCGAATTGTTTCTCAACCGGTAAAAGAATTGGATAAATACATTTCAAAAACTATCAAAAAGGAACTTATTACAATTGACAAAACAACTGTAATTATTGATAAAAATACAGTAGATATGACACGTTTAGACATTCGTTTTACCATGAATGCCTTAGTGGATGATCAGTATGATTTTGTGCTTTCTAATGCCGCCAATAATGCGATTCATTTTGGAATTAATAAAAAGGAAAAGTTTTTTTATGTGGACAGAAAAAAGGCAAGTCAAATTTCTTTTTCTCAAGAATTTGCCAAGAAAATTTCAAAAGCACCCCTCTTCTCTGATTTTGATACAATTGAAGTGAGAGTAGTAATTGATAAAACTTCAATCGAAGTATTTTATGATAACGGAAAAACGGTGATGACTGAAATTTATTTTTCAGATAAACCAATGGATTCTTTTTCAATAGCTAAAGCAAATTCTGATTTCGAACTTAAAAATGTAATAATAAACCAACTAACCAGTAAATAATAAATGTAAAAGAAAATTAAAAATGAATTCAAATTTATAAACTAACAACTAAACTATAAAATGTATGAAAATCAAGTATTTTAAAAACAAGAAAAACATATTCTCAATATGTTTGTTTTTCTTAGTGTTTATTGCTTCAGGGCAACAAAGACAAATAACAGGTTCTGTCTTGGCAGACGACGGTCAGCCTTTACCAGGCGCTAATGTTCTTGTTGAAGGTTCAAAAATAGGAACAGCAACAGATATAGATGGTCAATTTAAAATTTCTGTTGATGAAGGGGCTAATTTGATCGTTTCTTATATCGGTTATTTAGAGGCTAAAATAAAAGTAACTTCAAAAAACAGCTATACCATTAAATTACAATCGAGTTCAAATACTCTATCTGAAGTAGTTGTTACGGGCTATTCTAAGGAGAAAAAATCAGATATTGCAGGAGCTATTTCTGTTGTTAAAATGGGGGATATTTCACAAGAACCCACTCCTAATATTTTGAGTGCCTTGCAAGGTAGAGTAGCTGGTTTGCAAATCAATTCAGGTGGAACACCCGGAGGTAATGATTCTCAAATTATTATTAGAGGATTAACAACTGTAACCAGTGGTTCTGCACCGCTATGGGTAATTGATGGGGTACAAACCACAAGTTCATCTTCGCTAAATCCTGAAGAAATTGAATCCATTCAGGTATTAAAAGATGGTGCTTCAGCAGCCATTTATGGAACTTCAGCTGCAAATGGTGTAATTGTAGTGACCACCAAAAAAGGTAAAAAAGGAGTTTCAGAATTTACTTTTAAATCTGAAGTAACAGTCAATAAGTTAAGAGATAAAATTAGCTTATTAAATTCTCAACAATGGGCCGATGTAGAGTATCAAGCTCAGCTTGGAGCCGGGATTGCAACTCCTACTCATCCGGTTTTAATAAATAATGGTACTGGTTTTACTATACCTCAATATTTAGATCCAAATGGCTTACAAACAACGGCTAATACTAGTTGGGTTGATGAAATTACCAACGATACCTTTTCAAACAATACTGATTTTGGATATCGAAAAGGGACTGAAAACTTGAGCTTATACACTCAATTGAGTTATTCAGAAGATAATGGTATTCAAAGATATACTGGCTATGACCGATTTAATGCGAGAATAAATGCTTCTTATAAACTTTTTAACGAAAGAGTAACTATTGGTGAAAATTTCTTGTACTCAAAATTTAATGAGGTAAAAGCGAACGAATTTGAAAATGCCATTCTTCAAAACCCAATGCTACCTGTTTATTCTAATTTGGGTGATTATGCTACTATAATAACGGGTGGTATGCAGGATAAACCAAACTCTGTAGCAAATTTATGGAGTAATAGAAAAAACGAACAAAAGAATCAAAGGTTTTTGGGAAATGCTTATTTAGATTTTAAAATTATTGAAGGATTAGTATTCAATACAACTTTAAATTTCGATAAAGGCACTTATAGATTTAACACAGCAACCGAAGCTTTTTCTACAAACGGAACAATTCCTTCTGTATTTCAGAAAATTACTACTGATGATGTGGATAATGATTATCTAGCAACCATTTTTACTAATACTTTAAAATATGATAAAAGTTTTGGAAAACATAGGTTGTCATTATTAGGAGGTATAGAAAATTCCGCCAGACAAGAAAATTTTCATAATAATCAAATTAATGGAGTGAATATTACTGATCCTGCTGGCTATGTGATTAATGATAATGCACAATATAAAACAATAGTAGGGAAAGTAGAAACCTTCAAGATATCACAATTTGGTTCTGTTAAATATATTTTTGATGACCGATATATTCTATCGGGAACGGTTAGAAGAGATGGATCCTCCCGTTTTGGAGAAAATAATAAATATGGTATTTTCCCATCAGCTTCGGTAGCTTGGAATGCAAAAAACGAGAAGTTTTTAACAGACAATAAGTACGTTTCTAATTTCAAATTAAGAGCTTCTTGGGGTGTAAATGGTAATGATCAAATCGCGGATTACTCCTATCTTTCAAGTTATGTAGACAATACTGTTGGTAATGTAGTCGAGTTTTCAGACTACGACATTAGCGGAACAGGAATAGGTACTTCAGGTGGTGTTTTGCAATCTCGTCAAGCTAATCCCGATCTTAAATGGGAGTCAACTGAGCAATATAACGTAGGATTTGATTTAGGGTTTTTTAACGAAAGAATCTCGTTACAAACCGATTTTTATATGAAAACTACTAATGATTTAATTTTAAGACCAATTGCTTTATCTATAAATGGAGAAAGTCAACCGCCATTAATTAATGCAGGTTCGGTAAGTAATAAAGGTTTTGAAGCGGTGTTGAGTTACAAAAGTAATTCTTCAAATGATTTTAAATATGGTGTTGATTTGAATTTTTCAACCTATAAAAACAATGTTGAAAGTTTAGATACTGAGTCCAATTTTTTACTAAATGGAGTTTCAATAACCAAAAAAGGATCGCCAATTGCCTCTTTTTACGGATTAATTGCTGATGGTCTTTTTAGAACTCCTGAAGAAGTAGCTGTTCATGCTGATCAACCTGGAAAGTCTGTTGGTAGAATTAGATTTAGAGATGTTAATCTTGATGGAAAAATTGATCAATTTGACCGAACAATCATTGGTAATCCTCATCCCGATTTTATATATGGAATCAACTTAAATTCTTCTTACAAAGGATTTGATATAGTACTATTCTTTGACGGAAAACAAGGGAATGATTTATATAATGCCCAACGTTCTATAGGTGATTTTGATTATTTCAGTTTTAATCATAGTACAAACACCCTAGATGCCTGGACACCTAGTAAGGCAAATTCGAATATTCCGGCATTATCTACTTTAAATAGTAACAATGAATTACAACCATCCAGTTATTATGTTGAGGACGGTTCGTACATAAGACTAAAAACCATAACAGTAGGTTATAATTTTGACAATGCCTTTTCTAAAAAACTTGGTATGAATAAATTAAGATTTTATTTAGTAGGTCAAAATTTGTTTTCTCTAACTTCTTTTACTGGTTTTGACTATGAGGTTTCTGGTTTAAGTGCTGGAGGAATTGGTGTGGCAGGTTATGGAATTCCTCATACAAAATCGATGACTTTTGGAATTAATGCAAATTTTTAAAATCTTAATTATGAAAACAAAATTTAAAATAGCATTTACTTTAATGATAAGCCTTCAATTGCTTTCTTGTGTAAATGACAGTGATTTAGATGTGAAGGAGAATTATGTGTTATCGGCAGATAATATTGACCCTGAACAATTAGTAATAGCGGCATACAGCGCACTTGATTATCGTTATAATACAGGTGATTTTAGAGACTTATGGCCTTTTGACCACGCTCCATCCAATTGGGCAACAAGTGATATTCGTTGTGGTGATTCCTATAAAGGTGGTGGTGGAACTGGTGATAATCCCGGAGGAGGAATGCATCAGCTCGAAACACACGATTTATTTCCATCAAGTGAAAATGCTTACAATGTTTGGAGAGCGATTTATTTTGGAATTAAAAGAGTGGATACGGCTTTAAGAGCTATTAATGCAATAGATGAAACTCAATTTCCAAATAAGAAAGAAAGAATTGGAGAATTAAAAGTTTTGAGAGCTCATTTTTATTTTGAAGCCATTAAAAACTTTGGTTCAATAGTTTGGTATGATGAAAATACCCCAATTGCCGATATTAATAAAATTCCAAACACGTTTGACACTAGTCTGATGTGGTCTAAAGTGGAAGGTGATTTAAACGATGCGATTGCTCTTTTGCCTGATACACAAACCCAATTAGGCAGAGTAAACAAAGTGGTGGCTTATGCTTACTTATGTAAAGCACAAGTTTTTCAGAAAAAATGGCCTGAGGCAATTACAAGTGCAAACTATGTAATTAATTCTGGAAATTATGGATTAGTAACCGATATCGAAAAATTATATTCCATCCCGGGTTATGGAAATCGTGAAAACATATTTGCAGTTCAGTTTTCTATCAATGACGGTTCTCAATTTGGAAATCTAAATTTTGGAAATTTATTAAGTTCACCAGATAGTGCAGGAGATGATATAAAACATCCGTATTTGAATGGAGATGATTTTGACAAACCTTCACAAAATTTAGTGAATGTATTTAAAGTTGGTCCCGATGGACTTCCGCTATTTGATACTTATAATAATGCCAATGTTGCCCCTACAGATAATGTAGATCCAAGATTAGATCACGCTATTGGTCGACCAGGTATTTCATGGAAAGACTGGAAAGCTCAACCGCAACAAACTACTTGGAGTAGAGATGCTGCTACTTATGGTTATTTTGAACCTAAGAAAAATATGATTTCTCCAAATTCAAACGGCTTGGCTTCAAATCCTACAGGTTTCCCTTGGGCTCTAGGTAATTTAGACTTTCCTATTATCAAATACAGTGATTTATTGTTGTGGAAAGCAGAAGCATTAATTGAATCTGGAACAAATGTGTCTGAAGGTGTTGCTTTGATTAATGAAATTAGAAATAGAGCAAAAAACTCACCTTATGTGAAAGATTTTAATAATCCTTCTCAAGATGCTGCTAATTATTTGATCAATCTATATCCTTTGAGTTTGTCTCAAGATGCCGCAAGAAAAGCGCTTAGAATGGAAAGAAGATTAGAATTAGCCAATGAAGGACATGGTTTTTACGACCTTGTACGTTGGGGTATCGCTGAAACCTATGTGAACAACTACATTCAAGTTGAAAAAACACGTCGAACTTATTTGCAAAGCGCTACGTTACAAGCTCACGAACAATATTTGCCTATACCACAAATTGAAATTGATGCAAGTTCGGGAGTATATAAACAAAGAGCCGGATATTAATTAAAAAACTAACCAAATATTAAAAAAATATGAAAACAACTAAAAACAAATGGTCTATTTATAAAATGGCAATTGCCTTTATGATGATTGTCTTTGCCGTAATCTCTTGTGAAAAAGATGATAATTTTTCGGACAATGTTCCCGATTATACCGAATCTATAGTTCAATCTTTTAAAGTAGGAACTAAGTATGCCGATATAAATCATACTATTGGGACCATTACAATGACTTTACCTTCGGGAACTGATTTAAAAAGTGTTACTCCAGAAATTAGACTTCCTGAATCTGCTTCAATAACACCAGCTTCTGGGTCTACTATAGATTTTAGTAATGGTCCGGTTACTTTTGAAGTTGTTTCAACCAATGGCGCTCACAGAACTTACACCGTTAGTATTGCAGCTTATGGTGATCCTAAGATATTATCATTCTCGATTGGGGATAAATTGGGTGTAATTGATGAGGCTAATAGAACCATTCAAATTGAGATTGGTAGTCAAGACGGTGATTTAAGTAATTTAGCTCCTTCATTTGTAATTGCTGAAGGAACAACTGTAGATGTTGCTTCTGGTGTTGCCAGAAATTTCACATCTCCAAAAGTGTATACTATTTTATCAAACAATGGATACACAGCGAAACAATATACGGTTACGGTTACCCAAATACAAGCACCTAGAATTGATTCATTTGCAATTAATGGCGCAGTTGGTATTATTGATAATGCTGCAAATTCAATTGTTGTTATTTTGCCACCAGGAACCAACTTAACGAATCTTGCTCCAGTTATTACATTGCCTGAAGAGCAAACTGTAACGCCATCTTCTGGTGCTACACAAAACTTTAGTGGTGGTTCAGTTACCTACACCGTTAAAAACAAAGAAAACCTTACTAAGGTTTATGATGTGAAAGTTGAATCAATCGCAGCTACTAAATATGCCTTTTTGGGATTAGAAGATGATATCAATTCATTGGTTGATGATGATGCAAAAGCAGCCGCAACTTGGATGCAAAGTACTTATGGTTCCGATTTTAAATACATTAAAATTGCAGATATTTCAGCACTAAATATTGGTGATGTAAAAGTTGCTATGTTGTATTATTTAACACCAAAAGAAAATCAAGGTTTTTCAGCAACATCAACAGATGTTTCAACAATGTTGCCTGCAGCATTAAGAGAGGGAGCTTCTCAAGCTAATGTTCTTAAATCTTGGGTAAAAGGAGGAGGAGATATGCTTATCGCTGGTGATCCTAGTCCATTTATATTCTCTTTAGGAAGAGTTCCTGCGAATTTTGGAGCTTCAAGAGCGCCAGGAAATTATGTTTTCTCTGAATTTGGTTGTGCATCTGAAACTGGATGTTATGATACTGGAAAACCTTCAGATGATATTTGGGGATTGGGTATGAGAGATGGAAATAATTCTGGTAACAGACGTAATGATGCTATTTTTGATGGTTTAACATTTGTAGGAGGAGCAGGTAATGAATCCTTACCATTACAGAATAGTGCCAATAGAGAAGTAAGATTGATATGGTGGCAACACTTTGATGGAATCCTTAATCCAAGTTGTTGTGGTTCCGATGCAGCGGTTAAATTTGAAAAAACTTTAACAGCCACGAAATATGGAACTTTGGCATGGATTGGTGATTCCTTTGGTTACGGTGCGGCTGAATTCAAAAGAACGGATTTAACTAATGACGCTTCATTTGATTCTCAAATACCGACTGATTATAAAGGACATATTTTTACCATTTCTAATACAATTGTAGGTTATGAATGGAATTCAAACGGAACTACAAATGATTATCAAAATAATATAAAAGTTTTCACGAAGAATATCCTTGATCATTTATATAATTTAAATAATGATTAGTAATTTTTAAAGAAAGTTTTTTAATAAAAAAAATGAAAAATGAAAAATAAAATAAAAAATATGTTTCACTTAAAGTATGTATTGTTGCTAGTAATAGCAACAATGACATACTCCTGTGAGGAACGTCTAAACTATGACGATCAACTGCCAAGTACTTTAAATATCCTTGAGTCAGTAAAAATAGGTCAAACAAGTGCTTCGATAGATAATCTATCTGGAGTTGTTAATTTTGTTTTGCCATCTGAAACCAATTTAGCTTCAGTTGTATTAGATATTAAAACGCCAAAAGGTGTGACTATTAGTCCTGCATCAGGAACAACTGTTGATTTGACAAACCCTCTTGAATTAACTGCTATTTCAGGTGGTAAAACCAGAAATTATATTATTAATGCACGTGTGCTGCCAAATCAAATAGCATTTGTTAGTGAAGCAACATCAATAGATAATATTGTTGACGAAGACGTAAAAGCTGCTGCTCAATGGGCTAAAGATACTTACGGAAGTAGATTTGTTTTTATTCCCTTCTCAGAATTAACTATTAATTCTTTGAAAACAGTTAATGTTGTTTTCTTTTTTTACGATACCCAAGGCACTTCAGCTTTGCCGCAAGAAAGTCTAGATAAAAAGAATATATTGATTCAATATGTTGTTGAAGGAGGTAAAATGCTTTTAGGAGGAATGGCAACCAGTTATGCAGAAGTAATTGGACGTGATAAAAGTGGTCTTTTAACAATAAAAGGAAATGGTATTGGATTTGTTAATGGTGAAACTTGGGGCATTGATGGTGGAGTGAATTTCCAAAATGATCAAAGAAACAGTCCTATTTATAATTTTACGCAAGTAATTACTACAGATTCTAATGGTTATTTTCCAATAATTAGTGGAGGATACAAAGAAGATCATAATAATCTATGGGATATAGCACCATTATTAGGACCAGGTCATCAAAAAGGGCAGTTCGCAGAATTTGAAAACCTTTATGGAGGAAAAGTACTTGCTGTTTGGAGTGGTGTCGGTGATGAATGTTGTCCAGGTATCATTGAGTTTAAGTCAAATTCAGTATATGCAGGTACTATAATTGCCATTGGTGTTGGTGGTATGGAATGGGCTATGAATGACGGAAGGACTAATGTATATGCTTCTAACATTCAAGGTATATATCGTAATTCGATTGATTATTTAAATACAAAATAATTTGGTTTTTTGCTTGTGGTTTGAAGGGCAGGTTTATCCTGCCCTTTAATTTATTAATTTATTAAAAATGGAAAAAAAATATAGTTTAAGTGCGGTTTGTTTTGGAGAAGTTTTGTGGGATATTTTTCCGACGCATAAAAAAATTGGGGGAGCCCCTTTGAATGTGTCTTTGCGTATGAATTCTATAGGGGTAAATACGACTATGATAAGTCGTATTGGCGACGATGATAATGGGAAAGATATTTTGTCATTTTTAAACGATCAAGAGGTAACAACTGATTTAATTCAAATTACCGGAGAATATAAAACAGGAGCTGTTCAAGTAATGATTAATGAAAAAGGGAATGCCTCTTATGATATTTTATACCCATCCGCTTGGGATAAGATTATAGAAACTGAAATGATGGACAAAGTAGTTGCTGAAGCGGATGCTTTTGTTTTTGGAAGTTTAGCTTGTAGAGATGAGGTAACTAGAACCACTTTGAACAAACTTTTGGAAAAAGCAAATTATAAAATTTTTGATGTAAACTTAAGAGCACCATATTACACAATTGATGTATTAAATGAACTTATGTTGAAGGCAGATTTTATTAAATTAAATGATGAAGAATTACGTGAAATAAGTAGAGCATTGGGGTCTACCTATAATTCGTTTGAACAAAATATTAAATTTATAGCTGAAAATACAAATACTAAACAAGTTTGTGTTACTAAGGGCGAATTTGGAGCCGTTCTCTACAGTAACGATAAGTTTTATTATAATAGTGGTTATTTTATAAAAGTCGTTGATACAGTTGGGGCAGGGGATTCTTTTTTAGCTTCATTAATAGTAAAATTACTAAGAGGAAAATCACCTCAAAAAGCATTAAATTATGCTTGTGCAATAGGAGCTTTAGTAGCTGGACAGGAAGGGGCTAATCCAGAGATTTCTGAAAAGTTAATTAGGGATTACATGAAAATTGAAAAAAAATATAAAGTTTGATTTTGTGTGTTTCTTAAAAGTATATTAAAAATGATTTTTTGTTATTGATGAGCTCGATATTGTTCGAGCTCATTGCTTTATATCTTTTTTTGATTCCCGATCGATATACTATTAATTTATATCATTACTTATTGAAGTGAAGCTCCGGAAATTATTCAGGGCAAAACAAACTCTTCCCCTAACGATACTTGGATGAATTTTAACTTGTTTGGCAAAAGCCATCATTGCTGCATCGTTGTTGTTTTGAGGTAAATTCTTTTTGAATTTGTTCCAATCTTCGTAATTGATTAGGCCGTTTTGGGCAAAATGATTCGCTTGTTTTTCTTCTACAGAGTTTTTGTATTCTTCTTCTTCGTTTTTCATTTCTAAATCAATAAACTCTGCGGTGTCATTATTTACCAGATGCTTATAGATATGTCCCAATTCATGAAACAAAGTAAATACAAAATTATCCAAGCGATGGTGTCGCAGTGTTATTCCGATAGCCGGATTTCCATTACTCCAAAAAGATACTCCATCTACTGGTGTTTTTTCTCCTTTTACCTGATAGACTAACTTAATGCTAGTACATCTGTATATCTCAATGATTACTAAAATTCGGGGTGCCCCTAATTGTGCCCCTAGGGTGTTGTAAAAGAATGAATGATTTGGATTGTATTCTAATAAAAAACCCTTAAAATCATAAGATTTTAAGGGTTTTAGTGTACTTTTGAAGTGTTATAGTGGAGAAGATGGGGCTCGAACCCACGACCTCTTGACTGCCAGTCAAGCACTCTAGCCAACTGAGCTACATCCCCAATTCGGGAGCAAATATAGCATAATTATGGCTTAAAAAGCAAATTTCCAAAAAACAAATCCATTCCATTCAAAAAAAAGAAGAAGCTAACACTATTAGTTTTAACTTTACGTCAAAATCTGTGCTATGGTATCACAAAATTCAGTTGGATCACTCTCTATTGCTATCGAAAATAAAATGGCTACCCTTGAATTTGGGCATCCGGCCAGTAATTCTTTTCCCAGAGAATTATTAGACCGTTTGACAAATGAAATCAATAATCTTAGTGCTAATCCAGAAGTTTCATTGTTAATTATAAAAAGTAAAGGAACGGGAGTTTTTTGTGCCGGCGCTTCTTTTGATGAACTTTTAGCTGTTTCTAATGAAGAAGAAGGAACCGAATTTTTTACAGGATTTGCCAATTTGATGAATGCCATGCGAAAATGCCCTAAATTAATTGTTGGTCGTATTCAAGGAAAAGCAATTGGCGGAGGCGTTGGTATTGCTGCTGCCTGTGACTATGTTTTGGCAACAGAACAAGCTTCGATAAAATTATCTGAATTGGCTATTGGCATTGGTCCGTTTGTAATTGAGCCTGCAGTTTCCAGAAAAATAGGAAAAACAGCTTTGTCCGAAATGACTTTGGCAGCACACGAATGGAAAACTGCCAGTTGGGCTAAAGAGAAAGGGTTATTTGCCAATACTTTTGAAACCATAGAAGCATTAGATACTGCTTTGGCTGATTTTTGTTCAAAGTTGGTAAACTTCAATCCGCAAGCTTTAATCGAAATGAAAAAAGTGTTCTGGGAAGGAACAGCACATTGGGAAATTTTACTGTTAGAGCGTGCTGCGATTTCAGGAAAATTAGTGCTTTCCGATTATACAAAAAAGGCATTGAATCAATTTAAAAAATAAGTTATAATGAGAATTTTGCCATTAATTCAACAGGTAAATATTGAAGAAAAACTCAAAACCGCCTCCGACAGCAGTTATCAAACCGGAGTAATTATAGGCTCATTTATACCATTTGTGCTATTAATTATAGTAGCATATTGGATGTATTACCTAGCTAAAAAAAGAGATAAAAACGGTTAATTATTTTGTAAATTTGCAATCAAAATTAAACTCCGATGAGCAATATCAGAATCACAAAAAAATTTAGTTTCGAAACAGGACATGCCCTTTATGGTTATGATGGGAAGTGTAAAAATGTTCACGGACACAGTTATAAACTATCAGTAACAGTAATTGGATCTCCAATTGTTGATCGAAATAATGCAAAATTTGGGATGGTTATTGATTTTACGGATTTAAAAAAAATTGTAAAAGAAGAGATTGTTGATCAATTTGACCATGCTACTGTTTTTAATGAAACTACACCTCATATCGAATTGGCAAATGAATTAAAAAGTCGTGGACATCACGTTATTTTAGTTGATTATCAGCCAACAAGTGAAAACATGGTTGTTGATTTTTCGCAAAGAATTATCAGCAGATTGCCAGTTGGAATTAAATTATTTTCCTTAAAACTTCAGGAAACAGAATCCTCTTTTGCAGAATGGTTTGCAAGTGATAATTTGTAATCCAAAATTCATACTTTAGCTTCATGCAATTATCCAATAACAAAAAAATATATTTCGCTTCCGACCAACATTTTGGTGCGCCAACACCTGAATTGAGTTTTCCTAGAGAACAAAAATTCGTGGCTTGGCTCGACGAAGTAAAAGCAGATGCGGAAGCTATTTTTTTATTAGGTGATTTATTTGATTTTTGGTTCGAATATAAAACGGTTGTTCCCAAAGGGTTTATCCGTGTTTTAGGTAAACTGGCAGAAATTCGTGATAGTGGTATTCCGATTTATTTTTTCGTTGGAAACCATGATTTATGGATGCATGATTATTTTCAAAAAGAATTAAATATTCCCGTTTTTCATGATAATCAGGAATTTACTTTTGGAGATAAAACTTTTCTTATTGGTCACGGAGACGGAAAAGGACCGGGTGATATGGGCTATAAACGAATGAAAAAAGTGTTTACAAATCCGTTTTCAAAATGGCTTTTCAGATGGCTTCATCCTGATATTGGAGTTGGTTTGGCACAATATCTCTCGGTTAAAAATAAATTGATTTCCGGTGATGAAGATGTAAAATTCCTCGGCGAAGATAACGAATGGCTGATTCTCTATTCCAAAAGAAAATTAGAAACTAAACATTATAATTACCTTATTTTCGGACACCGTCATTTACCTATGAAAGTAACTATTGGCGAAAACGCTGAGTATGTGAATCTGGGCGACTGGATTACCTATTTTACGTATGGTGTTTTTGATGGTGAAACTTTTGAGATTAAAAAGTATTAATTATCCTTTTTGATGTTCTTCTATATCCTTTTGCAAATCTAATTTTCTGAAGGTAGGAGAAACGACTCCAGTAATAAATACCGTCAAAAGGGTCATGCTTCCGCCAAAAACTACTGCAGTAACTGTTCCCATCAGCTTGGCTGTTAATCCACTTTCAAAAGCACCCAATTCATTTGAAGAACCTACAAATATTGAGTTTACTGCAGAAACTCTGCCTCGCATGTGATCGGGAGTTTTGAGTTGTAAAATAGTTTGACGAATCACTACAGAAATGCCGTCAAATATGCCACTTAAAAATAAAGCCGCAACCGATAACCAAAAAACAGAGGAAAGTCCAAAGACAATAATGCAAATGCCGAAGGCAAAAATGGCGGATAAAAGTTTCATTCCCGCATTTTTATTAAATGGAATATAAGCAGAAACTATAAGAATTAAAAAAGAACCAACTGCCGGGGCAGCTCTTAAAACACCAAATCCTTCGGGGCCCACTTTTAAAATATCTTGTGCAAATACGGGTAATAATGCTACAGCTCCACCAAAAAGTACTGCAATCATATCTAGTGATAAAGCTCCTAAAATGGTTTTATTATTGAAAACAAATTTTACCCCTTCTTTCAAACTGTCCATAATCGGTTCTCCAATTTTTGGATTCAAAATAGGTTTGGTTGCAATTTGAGACAAAGCAATTAAGGCAAAAATGGAGCAGGCCAAAACGAAACACATTGACCAATGAACACCAATCCAAGTGATAGAAAAACCAGCCACAGCAGGGCCTAAAACGGAACTGATTTGCCAAACAGAACTACTCCATGTGGCGGCATTAGCGTATTCTTTTTTGGGAACAATTAATGCTAAAAGAGAGAAAATAGTAGGTCCCAAAAAAGCTCTGACCAAACCACCCAAAAACACCAGAAAATAGATGGAATACAAAATAGTTTGGGTAGAAACATCGCTTACAACGGGTGGCCATGTCAATAAAAACAAACCAAAACTAATGACTGAAAATCCTAAAATACATTTAAAAAGCAGTCCTTTTTTTTCTTTTTGATCAACAATATGGCCCGCAAATAAAGCCATAGAAATAGCAGGAATAACTTCCATTAAACCTATGATTCCTAATGAAAGCGGATTTTTGGTTAAACTGTAAACTTGCCATTCAATGATGATAAATTGCATTGACCAGGCAAAAACCATCGCAAATCGCAACAGTAAAAATATATTGAATTCTTTATAACGCAAGGCTGCGTATGGATCATTTTTTTTCATGAAATCAGGAGTCAATTTTAATATCTTTCAATCGTAATTGTAAACTTATTTTTCCGTTCCACTCATTTTCATCGATGCAATATACGGTTTGAAACTGTTTTTGATGAGTGGTTAAATCAAGTTTGTTTCCTAAGCCAAAGCCAATTGCGGCAATACCCTCGGAATTATTTTGTTTTACAAAAAGTCTTAAATGCTCGTCGTCCTGTCCCATTGGTTTTCCGTAACCGGTGTCTTTTACGTTTTTGGTTAAGAAAACAGGTGTCATATTTTGAGGTCCAAAAGGTTCAAATTGTTTTAGAATTCGAGAAAGTTTACGTGTAATATTTACAAAATCTATTTCAGAATCCACGGTGATTTCCCGGATTAATAAATCGGGATGAATGGTTTCTTGAACCACTTTTTCGAAAGCCTTTTTAAAGTTATCGTAGTTTTCCTCTTTCAGCGTCATTCCGGCTGCATACATGTGTCCGCCAAATTGCTCTAAATGTTCCGAGCAGGCTTCGAGTGCATTGTAGACATCAAAACCTTTTACAGAACGAGCCGAAGCGGCATATTTATCGCCACTTTTGGTAAAAACTAAGGTCGGACGATAATAGGTTTCTATCAATCTTGAAGCTACAATTCCAATTACTCCTTTGTGCCAATCTTCTTGAAAAACGACTGTGGTGAAGCGCTCTTTTTCTTTGTTTTTCTCAATTTGCAGCAGCGCTTCTTTAGTGATTAATTTGTCTAAATCCTTTCGTTCGGTGTTATACGCCTCAATTTCTGAAGCGAATTGTTGGGCTTGTTCAAAATTGAATTCGGTTAATAATTCAACCGCATGATTTCCGTGTTTAATACGTCCGGCGGCATTTATTCTGGGTGCGATGATGAAAACTACATCGGTGATATCTAAAGTTTGTTTTTTTAATTGATGAAATAAGGCTTTAATTCCGGGTCTTGGTTCTGCATTGATAACTTGTAATCCAAAATAAGCCAAAACTCGATTTTCACCCGTCATCGGAACAATATCTGCAGCAATTGCGGCAGCAACCAAATCTAAATACAGAATTAAATCATCAATAGTTTGGTTTCTGTTTTTGCCTAATGCCTGAATTAACTTAAAGCCAATTCCACAACCGCATAATTCATCGTAAGGATAGTTACAATCGTCTCTTTTTGGATCGAGAACGGCAATAGCTTCGGGTAAAAATGCCCCCGGTCTGTGGTGGTCACAAATAATGAAGTCGATATTTCGTTCTTTGGCGTAAGCCACATGATCAATAGATTTTATGCCGCAATCTAACGCAATAATTAATGAAAATTCATTGTCATCGGCAAAGTCAATTCCTTTGAAAGAAATGCCGTAACCTTCATCATAACGATCCGGAATATACGTTGCAACATTGGGATAATAACTTTTTAGATAGGAAGAAACCAGCGAAACGGCTGTTGTTCCGTCAACATCATAATCACCAAAAACAAGAATATTTTCCTGATTTGCAATCGCGTTTTCTATTCGTTCAACTGCTTTTTCCATATCTTTCATCAGATACGGATCGTGTAAATCGTTTAAAGTGGGACGAAAAAAATGTTTGGCTTCTTCGAAAGTTTCTATACCGCGTTGTACTAATAAGGTTGCCACAAAATCTTCCACATTCAAGGCTTGTGCCAATTGTTGTACCTTGTCCTTGGAAGGTTTTGGTTTGATAGTCCAACGCATATTAGTTTAGAATTTTAAATTGTTTTTATTTCAATGCTAAAGCTTCACCTTCAAATTGAATTCCGTTCCAACCTGTTTTTATGAAATTACGAATATTTTGGTGATTTGTTCCTGCCGGATCGCCTAAAACTTCATCAAAATAATAAGCTCCAAAACAGGCTAATGTTGCGGTTTCCGATAAGTTTTGTAATTGTGCAAAAGCAAATAATTTGCACGAACCTGAATTTTCGCCGGCTGAATTGAATTGTAATCCGTTTTGAAAAGTGGTTGGAGTGAAGGTGTAATTTTCTTCAATTACAGCAATGGTTTCTGTAAAAGTAATGGCTTCTGGTGTTTGTTTTAATTTTTCTAAAAAAGATTCTAAAGTCATGTTTTATTTATAAGTTATTCTTCTGATGAAAATTTAGATTTTTTGGGTTCTTTGACGGTTACTTTTCCGCCAACAACAACTACAATTTCGCCTCTTGGAGCTGTTTTTTCGAAATGTGTTAATACTTCCCGAACTGTTCCGCGGACATTTTCTTCGTGAAGTTTTGATAATTCTCTCGATACACAAATAGGTCTGTCTTCACCAAAATAAGTGATAAATTCAGTTAAGGTTTTTACTAATTTATGAGGAGAAACATATAAAATCATGGTGCGCGTTTCTTCGGCCAGTGCTAAATAACGGGTTTGCTTTCCTTTTTTATCAGGCAAAAATCCTTCAAAAATAAATTTGTCATTCGGCAATCCGCTGTTTACCAGAGCAGGAACAAAAGCAGTTGCGCCCGGCAAACATTCAACTTCAATTCCGTTTTCGATGCAAGCGCGTGTGATTAAAAATCCAGGATCGGAAATAGCCGGCGTTCCTGCATCCGAAATTAAAGCGATGTTTTCTCCCGCTTTAAGTCTTGAAATCAAATGTTCTACGGTTTTGTGCTCGTTATGCATGTGATGGCTGTGCATGTGTGTGCCAATTTCAAAATGTTTCAGCAATTTTCCGCTGGTTCGCGTGTCTTCTGCCAGAATCAAATCGGCTTCTTTAAGAATGCGAATGGCACGAAAAGTCATGTCTTCAAGATTGCCAATAGGCGTAGGAACGATATATAATTTTGACATAACTATCGGTATTCAAGTTTTTTTTTAATTGGAAATCGGTAAAATTAAAACGGAATTACAAGAATTTTTTCTCTATGATTTCCATAAAACGATGTGCATATTCTTCTTTTCCTTCCCAGTTATTGTAGTCCGGTTTCACCATGTCATCAATAAATTCTTTGGTTTCTTTGTAGGTGTCAAACGTGATTAATTGATTTAAAACACGATTGTAGTCTTCGCTGCTATTCCCAAAAAGCTGTTTGGTAAAGGCAATTCTATCGTTTAAATCAATATTGATTCCTTTGGTTAGTTTTTCGTTTAACGGAATATTTTTTTGTTCAGCTACCTCAGGAATTATTGGTTCAGGAGTCGGAATTAAATCCAATTCTTTTTCTTCAAAATCAATGGCAATTGCTGTCGGAATGTTTTCAAGCGGATGCACTTTTACGAATTGAGCCTCACTGTAATTTCCGCCTAACAAATCCTCGAAAGAAATTTGAACGACTTCTGTTTTCTTTGGCGCTTCTGTTTCTTCGGTTACAGTTGGAATTTCTTCTTCAATTGTTTCTTCAATCTCTTCTTCAATTTCTTCAGATAATTCGAAAGCAGGAATGAAAGGAGTTTCTTCCGGCGTTATGGTCTCTTCTTCTTTAACTGTGTTTTCAACTTTTTCTACAGGAATTTCAATATTTTCAGAAATAATTTCTTCTTCGATTTCGGCATCATCCACCTCAAAAAGACTGTCGTTTTCGGGTGCTGTTTCCAGAGGAGTTTCGGCAGTTGTTTCTGTTTTTGCTTCTTCAACAATTACAGGTTCCGGTTGTGGTACTTCTTTTTTATCAAAAGCTTCCTCAATTTGTTTTTCTATTTCGGCTTGACCAATAGTAGGCTTTGTATCGCCAAATTCTGCATCAACAAATCGTAAAACGGCTAATTTTTCGTATAATTTTTGTGTTTCAAGATAGAGTTGATTGATGTCAGACTTGTTTTTTAACTGTAAAATTCGGTGTGCAATGCTGATTAAATCGGCTTCCAATCGTTTCTTCATATCTTTTAAATTATAGTGAGTAGGCTGTATATTTCGTAATAATCATCTTCTTTGTTTTTATTTAACCAAAGGAAGAAGGAACCTTAAGCAAAAATTTTCTACTTTTGAAAACACGTAAAAGTATTAATTTTTATGTTTGATTATTACTGTTACAAAGTAATAAAAACTATTCATTTTTTAAGTTAGAAAAATACAAAAATGTTTCTCGAAAATACAGTAAATCATAAAGAACAATTTGGTTGGATCGAAGTTATTTGCGGTTCGATGTTTTCGGGCAAAACGGAAGAACTCATCCGCCGACTAAAAAGAGCGCAATTTGCCAAACAGAAAGTAGAAATTTTCAAACCTGCTATTGATACGCGTTATCATGACGAAATGGTAATTTCACATGACGCCAACGAAATACGTTCTACGCCAGTTCCTGCTGCTGCCAATATCGCTATTTTGGCGCAAGGTTGTGATGTGGTCGGAATTGACGAAGCGCAGTTTTTTGATGATGAAATAGTTCGAGTTTGCAACGATTTGGCTAATCAAGGAATCCGGGTAATTGTGGCCGGATTGGACATGGATTTTAAGGGAAACCCTTTTGGACCCATGCCAGCGCTAATGGCTACTGCCGAATATGTTACCAAAGTCCACGCCGTATGTACGCGCACCGGAAATCTGGCTAATTACAGTTTTCGTAAAACGGATAATGACAAACTTGTCATGCTCGGTGAAACCGAAGAATATGAACCCTTGAGTCGTGCTGCTTATTATCATGCGATGCGGAAAGATCAGGACGAAAAATAATATGTTTACATAAAAAGGGGAAATCTGTTTCAAAACAAATTTCCCCTTTTTTATATTTAAAAATTCCGATTTACATTTTCTTTCTCATTCTCGCTACCGGAATATCGAGTTGTTCTCTATATTTTGCAATGGTTCTTCTCGCAATCGGATAGCCTTTTTCTTTAAGAATTTCAGCTAATTGATCGTCTGGAAGTGGTTTGTGTTTGTCTTCTTCCTCGATGGTGTTTTTTAGAATTTTCTTGATTTCTAATGTTGAAACATCTTCACCTTGGTCATTTTTCATGGCTTCCGAGAAAAATTCTTTAATCAATTTCGTGCCATAAGGTGTTTCTACATATTTACTGTTGGCTACACGAGAAATCGTTGAAATATCAAGACCAACCATATCGGCAATGTCCTTCAGAATCATCGGTTTCAATTTGGTTTCGTCACCTTCCAGAAAATATTCCTCCTGATAATGCATAATGGCATTCATGGTTACAAAAAGCGTTTCCTGACGTTGACGAATGGCATCAATAAACCATTTAGCCGAATCCAGTTTTTGCTTGATAAACTGCACCGCATCTTTTTGTGCAGCAGATTTATCACGGGAATCTTTATAGGTTTGCATCATTTCCTGATAGTCTTTAGAGACGTGTAGGGAAGGTGCATTTCTACCGTTTAAGGTTAATTCCAGTTCACCGTCTACAATTCTAATGGCAAAATCAGGAACCACATTTTCGGTTACTTTATTGTTTCCGGTGAAAGAACCTCCTGGTTTTGGATTCAGTTTTTCGATTTCATTAACGGCTTTTTTAAGTTGCTCATTCGAAACATTGTATTTCTGTAAAAGCTTGTCGTAATGTTTTTTGGTGAAAGCGTCAAACTGATTTTCGATAATATCAGTGGCTAATTCCACATATTCCGTTGGTGTTTTATGCTTTAATTGCAACAATAAACATTCCTGTAAATCGCGTGCACCAACTCCTGATGGTTCCAGTTCATGAATGACTTGTAACATTCTTTCTACTGTTTTTTCATCGGTATAAATTCCTTGTGTAAACGCCATGTCATCCACCATATCGGGTACGCTTCTGCGAATGTAGCCCATATCGTCAATGCTTCCTACCAGAAATTCTGCAATTTCACGGTCTTCTTCACTCAAGATAAAAGTATTCAGCTGATTTATTAAATCCTGATGAAAACTAATTGGAGCTGCAAAAGGTGTTTCGCGTTCTTCGTCATCATCACTGTAATTATTGGCTTGCGTTTTATAATCCGGAGTATCGTCGTTGCTTAAGTATTCGTCTATGTTAATGTCTTCGGCATCGATTCTTTCTGATTCCGCATCATCATAATCATCATAATCTTCGTTTTCGAACTCGTCTTTTTCGTATTCCTCTTCTTCTTTTCCGGCTTCAAGAGCTGGATTTTCGTTCATTTCTTCTAATAAACGTTGTTCGAAAGCTTGCGTAGGCAATTGAATTAACTTCATCAACTGGATTTGTTGAGGAGATAATTTTTGGGACAATTTTAGATTTAGGAATTGCTTTAGCATTTTTATTGTTTAACCGTTTATTCGTTTAATCGATTAACCGATTAAACATTGTTTTATTAAAATTCTGCATTCATAGGCGTTCTTGGGAAAGGAATTACGTCACGAATATTAGTCATACCCGTTACAAATAACACCAATCTTTCGAATCCAAGACCGAAACCAGAGTGAACCGCCGAACCAAATCTTCTAGTATCAAGATACCACCATAATTCTTCTTCGTGAATTCCTAAGGCTTTCATTTTTTCGACCAAAACATCATAGCGTTCCTCTCTTTGTGAACCACCTACGATTTCTCCAATTCCCGGGAAAAGGATATCCATGGCGCGAACTGTTTTTCCGTCTTCGTTCAAACGCATGTAAAAAGCTTTAATGTTTGCTGGGTAATCAAACAAAATTACAGGACATTTAAAGTGTTTTTCAACTAGGTAACGTTCGTGCTCAGATTGCAAATCAGCGCCCCATTCGTCAATGATATAACTGAATTTTTTCTTTTTATTTGGCGTACAGTTTCTCAAAATTTCAATCGCTTCGGTATACGAAACACGTTTGAAATTATTCTCCAACACAAAATTTAATTTTTCTAACAAAGCCATTTCGCTTCTGTCTGCTTGTGGTTTTGATTTTTCTTCTTCTAGTAAACGTCCTTCTAAGAACTTCAAATCTTCAGGACATTTTTCTAATACAAATTTGATTACGTATTGAATGAAATCTTCTGCCAAATCCATGTTGTCATTCAAATCATTGAAAGCCACTTCGGGTTCAATCATCCAAAATTCCGCCAAGTGGCGCGAAGTATTCGAGTTTTCTGCTCTAAACGTAGGTCCAAAAGTATAAATCTGACCCAAAGCCATCGCAAAAGTTTCTCCTTCTAATTGACCGGAAACCGTTAAGTTGGTTTCTTTTCCAAAAAAATCTTTTTTATAATCTACTTTTCCGTCTTCAGTTCTTGGCGTTCCGTCAAATGGCAAAGCGGTAACTTTAAACATTTCACCGGCACCTTCGGCATCAGATCCGGTGATGATTGGCGTGTTTACATACACAAATCCTTTTTCCTGAAAATACTGATGCACGGCAAATGATAATACTGAACGAATTCGCATAATTGCACCAAAAGCATTTGTACGAACTCTCAAATGCGCATTTTCACGCAAGAATTCAAGCGAGTGTTTCTTAGGTTGCATAGGGAATTTCTCCGCATCAGAGTCTCCCAGAATTTCTAATTTAGAAACCTGAATTTCATATTTCTGACCAGCGCCTTTACTCTCCACCAAAGTTCCCGTTACAGAAACCGCAGCTCCTGTCGTAACTCTTTTCAAAGTTTCTTCGGGAGTGTTCTCAAAATCGACAACACATTGTATATTGTTGATGGTCGAACCATCATTCAAAGCAATAAATTGATTGTTTCTAAAAGTTCTCACCCATCCTTTTGCATTTACCTCATGAAGCATCGTTGTGCTGTTTAGTAAGTCTTTAACTTTTGTATGTTTCATTATAGATATAATTGATATTGAGAAATAGTATTTTTATCGAACTACAAATATAATCGATTTGTTTGGAAATGCATTGTGACAAATGGTCTAATCAGGAGCTATTTCCTGCTTTTCGGTTTTATCTTTTTTGAGGCGATGAAAAATCGCCTCAAAAAAGGATATCACCTGCAATCAGGGCTAAAAAAAATTAGAATATAAAGACTTATTTATTCTTTTTTCAGAGCATCAATCTCTTCGTCGCTGTGTTCTATGATGTCAATTTTGGGTTCAATGAATTCCTGTTCGTTGGCCAATGTTTTATTTAAAGTCAAAACTAAAGCTGGCAGCAACATTAAATTCGACAACATTCCGAATAATAAAGTTAACGAAATCAATCCGCCAAGTGCAATGGTTCCTCCAAAACTAGACAACATAAACACCGAAAATCCAAAGAATAAAACGATCGAAGTATAAAACATACTCAATCCCGCATCGCTAAAAGTGGCGTAAACGGACTTGCGGATTTTCCAATTATTTTTCTTTAATTCCTCTCGATATTGCGCCAGGAATCGAACAGTATCATCGACCGAAAGTCCAAATGCAATTCCGAAAACTAATATCGTTGATGGTTTCAACGGAATGTCTAAAAAGCCCATAATTCCTGCAGTTAACAATAAAGGCAATAGATTTGGAATGATAGAAACCAAAACCATTTTGAACGAACGGAACATAAATGCCACTAAAAGTGCCGTCAGGAAAAAAGCGAAAATTAAGGAAGAAAGTAAATTATCCAATAAATATCCGGTTCCTTTCTGGAACACTAATGCTTTTCCGGTAATTGTTACATGAAAACGGTCTGGTGGGAAAAGCTTATCCGCTTTTTTACGGATTTCGGCTTCAATTTTTGGCATGTTGTCACCGCTTTCATCACGCATAAAAGTAGTGATTCGGGCATATTGGCCTGTAGCATCCACATAGCTTTTCATCAGGTTATCTTTTGAATTTTTTGTTGCATTTTTTGCATACGACAAAATAAAAGATTGCTCTTGTGATGTTGGCAATTCATAATAATCCGGGTTTCCGTTGTAGTATGCTTGCTTGGAATATTTAACTAAATTGACAATCGAAATAGGTTTTGATAATTCCGGAATTTCGTCAATAGTAGTTTCTAATTCTTCCATTCGCTTGAGCGTAGACAATTTCATAACGCCTTTTTTGCGTTTGGTATCAATCATGATTTCCAAAGGCATGACGCCGTCAAATTCTTTTTCGAAGAAAACAATATCTTGGAAAAACGCTTCTTTTTTCGGCATGTCTTCAATTAAACTGCCCGAAATACGCATTTCGTAAATTCCGATAATACTGATAACCAGTAACGAAACAGCCACGACGTAGATAGAAAAACGGTTGTATTTTACGTTACGCAGAATCCAATCCATGAATGTTTTTACATATCCACGGTCTAAATGTTCAATATGTCTGTCTTTTGGAGGCGGAATGTAACTGTGGAAAATAGGAATTACAATGATGCACAAAAAGAATAGCGCCATAATATTGATGGCTGTCACCACTCCAAATTCTAATAACAACTGATTATTTGAAGCAACAAATGTAGCAAAACCAATGGCTGTGGTGAGATTGGTCATTAAGGTTGCCATTCCTACTTTGGTGGTAACGCGTTGTAAAGCTTTGGCTTTATTGCGGTGTACTTTGTATTCCTGATGGTATTTATTGGTCAGGAAAATACAATTGGGAATCCCAATTACAATAATCAAAGAAGGAACTAAAGCCGTTAAAACCGTGATTTCGTAATTTAATAATCCTAAAAACCCAAACGACCACATTACACCAATAATTACAATTATCATGGAGATTAGAGTCGCTCTAAAACTTCTGAAAAAGAAGAAAAACAGCAATGAAGTCACTAATAATGATGCTCCGATAAAGATGCTTATTTCGTCAACAATAGTTTTGGCGTTGAGCGTTCGGATGTATGGCATTCCTGAAACACGCAGGTCAATGTTAGTTTCTTTTTCGAATTTTTCGACGGCAGGAACTAATTTTTCGAGTATGAATTCTTTTCGCGCTTTGGTATTTACAATCTTTTTATCCATGTAAACGGCAGAGCGAATACTTCCGGATCTTTTGTTGAAAAGCAATCCTTCGTAAAAAGGCAAATCATTAAAAAGTTCCTTTTTTATCTTCTCGAGATAGACTTTGTCAACGGTTTTACTTTGGTCAACAAAAGGAACTAATTCAAATTTTTGAAGGGAATCATTTTTTTGTAATTTTTTCAAATCGTTCAGCGAAATCACTAAATCGATAGCTTTTTCTTGCTTGAGACTATTCATTAAAGTACTCCAGGCAGCATATGCTTTTGGCGTAAAAAAGGTTTTGTCTTTTACACCAATGATGATTAAGTTTCCTTCTTCGCCAAATTTATTCAGGAAAGCATTGTATTCAACATTAGCAATATTGTCGTCCGGCAACATATTGGCTTCTGTAAAGGTGAAATGGATGTTTTTCCATTGTAATGCCAGAAGAGCGGTTATCGCAACAATTATCGATAACATTAAAATTCTATTTCTAAGTACGACTCGGGCAATTAATTCCCAAAATCCTAAACTAAACCACTTGATCATATTGATTTTTTAACACAGCAAAGGTATATAAAGCTTGATGATTTTCATGCGCTTCAGGTTTAGATTTCTTTCTTTTAGGCTTAAAATTTCGTTAAGATTAAATTTTGGTTACTATTTATAATACTATTATTATTGCTATATTTGGTTTTCTCACCTTTGTGGTATTTGAAACACATAAAGACGACTCATTTATATATGAAAAATTATAAAAACAGTATATTTTACTTTTCAGTAACTGGCGGTTTCACCGCTTTAATTTATTGGATTTTAAAAAAAGGGAAATACCTGGAAACGGGAAAATATATTGCAAAACCTACCATAGAAAAAGGTTCTTGGAATGATTTCATCACATCGATGTTGCATAATTTTCAAGATCCGTTAGCGATTCTTTTGGCACAAATTGTCACTATAATTCTAGTGGCTCGTTTTTTTGGCTGGGTTTTCAAAAAAATTGGACAGCCTTCTGTAATTGGCGAAATTATTGCTGGAATTGTTCTTGGTCCTTCTTTATTAGGTATGTATTTTCCGGAATTTTCCGCAGCTTTGTTTCCGGTTGAATCGTTAGGAAATTTGAAATTTCTGAGTCAGATTGGGCTAATTCTTTTCATGTTTGTTATCGGAATGGAACTCGATTTGAAAGTGCTGAAAAATAAAGCCAATGAAGCGGTTGTTATTAGTCACGCCAGTATTATTATTCCTTTTGCATTAGGAATCGGATTGGCTTATTTTGTCTACAATCGATTTGCTCCCGAAGGCGTAAAATTCCTTTCCTTCAGTTTATTTATGGGAATTGCCATGAGCATTACAGCGTTTCCGGTTTTGGCACGAATTGTTCAGGAACGCGGCATTCATAAAACGAAACTTGGAGCGATTGTTATCACATGTGCAGCTGCCGATGATATTACCGCTTGGTGTATTTTGGCTGTTGTAATTGCGATTGTAAAAGCAGGAACGTTCGTCAGTTCACTTTATATTATAGCATTGGCTTTTCTTTATGTGCTTGCGATGTTGTTTGTTGTGAAACCGTTCTTGAAACGAATTGGGGATTTATATGGTTCTAAAGATACCATTGTAAAACCGGTAGTTGCTATATTTTTTCTGACACTTATACTTTCATCGTATGCAACCGAAGTCATCGGAATTCATGCTCTTTTTGGGGCTTTCATGACCGGAGCCATTATGCCGGATATAGCAAAGTTCCGAACGATATTTATCGAAAAAGTAGAAGATGTTTCGCTCATACTTTTGTTACCATTATTTTTTGTTTTTACAGGTTTGAAAACAGAAATTGGTCTTATCAATGATCCGTATTTGTGGAAAGTTACCGGGTTTATTATTTTGGTAGCCGTTATAGGAAAGTTTTTGGGAAGTGCTTTGGCAGCAAAATTTGTAGGTCAGAACTGGCGTGACAGTTTAACTATTGGTGCTTTGATGAACACCAGAGGTTTAATGGAATTGATTGTTTTGAATATTGGTTTGGAGCTTAAAGTTTTAACACCCGAAGTATTCACGATGATGGTTATTATGGCCTTGGTTACCACTTTTATGACAGGTCCGGCTTTAGATTTAATCAATTATCTTTTTAAGAGTAAAGACAGTATTATTCCCGAAATTGAAACGAAACCAAACGACTATAAAATATTGATTTCCTTTGGTAATAACGAAAAAGGAAAATCTTTGTTGCGATTGGCCAGCAGTTTGATAAAAAAACAAAAAGCCACTTCTACCATTACAGCTATGCATTTGTCTTTGAGTGACGAAATGCATCCTTTTAACATGGAAGACAAAGAAAAGAACAGTTTTACTCCCATTGTGGAAGAGTCAGAATTGCTGCATCAGGAAATCACAACTCTTTTTAAAGCCACCATCGATATAGAAACAGACATTGCTGATATTGCTAATCAAGGCGATTATGATTTATTGTTGGTAGGTTTAGGAAAATCTATTTTTGAAGGTACAATACTGGGTAAGGTAATTGGTTTTACCACAAGAATTATAAATCCGGATCGCTTAATCGATAAATTTACGGGAAAAGAAGGGTTGTTCGAAAATTCTCCTTTTGACGAAAGAACCAGACAGATTATTTCTAAAACCAAAATGCCTCTAGGGATTTTAATTGATAAAGAACTGCAAGAAGTAAATCAGGTTTTTGTGCCAATATTCAATTCCGATGATTCCTTTTTGATTGATTATGTGCAAAAACTAATTTATAATAACAATTCCAAAGTGATGGTTTTAGATGTAAATGAACACATCAATAGCAATTTTGTTATTAAAAGTGCAATCAATTCCTTAGAAGAAAAATACCCACAAAACATCACTTTGATGAAAGAGCGAATCATTAAAAAAGAATTTTTATCCAATCAGGATTTAATGATAATCAGTCTCGAAAGTTGGAAGACTTTAGTAGAAACCCGCAGTATTTGGTTGAGCAGAGTGCCTTCAGTATTGATTTTGAAACAATAAAAATGAACTGGATTTTACTGATTATAGGAGGCTTGTTTGAAGTGGGTTTTGCCACTTGTTTAGGCAAAGCCAAAGAAAATTCAGGTACAACAGCCGTTTTGTGGATGATCGGATTTTTGATTTGTCTGACCATTAGCATGCTGTTATTGTATAAAGCCACACAAACGTTACCTATTGGAACCGCGTATGCAGTTTGGACTGGAATTGGAGCTGTTGGGACTGTTTTGGTTGGTGTTTTTATTTTTAAAGAACCGGCAGATTTCTGGAGAATTTTCTTTATCACGACTTTAATAGCTTCTATCATTGGACTGAAATTTGTCTCGGAGCATTAAAGATGAAAATACAAAAGGATCTAAAGCCCTAAATTCAGTACAAAGCTTATTTTTATAGCAATATTATCTTGAAATTTTGGAAGTTGATTTGGACCATATCTATAAAAACCACTTAATCCCAATCCTTTATAAATTTGATTGAGCTCTACTCCAGATTCAAAAAATCCTTTATTCAGCGTTTTGTAATTGATTCCTACATGTTGTTCTGGCTTGTCCAGGTTTCCCCATGCCATTCTGGAAACCAACACAAATGATGGTTTTATCTTCTTGAAAATACTGATTCTGCTAAACCCATGTTTGAATTGGAAAAAAGCATATTTATTAGAGAAAAACTCATTGAAAAACATCGTTTCAAAACTATTTTTTCCGCCAAAAGTAACCCGTTGAATGATTGTTTCTTTGGTGATATTATTTGGGGAAGTATTGTATAAATGTGTAATAGGAATATCACCAATAGCATAACCCGCTTCAAAAAGTAAATTTGTTTTTTGACCGTTTAAATATTTTTTTTCATACTCCGTTTTAAAGTCAATTTTGCTAAACTCAAAGTCATTTTGGGCTATTTTTGGTAGCGATTGCGTGTATTGAAAAGTAAATTTAGGGAACCGTTTTTCGACTTCAATTCGGCCAGTTGGCGTTTGCATATAATCGCTGAAAGGATTCCATCGCAGCGAAACCATTGCCGTTGTCATGGTGAAGTTTCGGTACAATTGTCCATTTAAATTGTAGATATAATCAAATTTTGGTTCAACATGAGTACGCGAAAGTTCCCAGATACTTTCGGTTTTTGGAATTATTTTGGTCTCAATAAATGTTTTCCAACTCACATAATTATAAAATGTACTGATGTTTATGGGTCTTGGATCGTAGATTTTGAACGCTCTTTTGTCAATTGCAAATACAGTACTTGCAATTTCCCGAACATCATCGGTATACGAAACGCCAATCCAGGAATTAGAGAATTTTCCAACCCGTGTTCCTGCGCCAAAACTATATTTAAATGTGCCGTCTTTAGTTCCATAAGCAGAGTAGCCTTCTAATTTGTATTTTTTAGAAAATTTCTCGTTCGTAATACCGCCTAAACCCAATCGGAAGCCTTCGTAATTGTTGTAGCTAATTATTTTACGCAAGTCTAAATCGACAAAACCAACCGGTAAATAACCATTAATGACTTTTTTGCCAAAGGTTATCCGGCTTTCAATTCTTTTTTTAATTGAAATACTGTCTAAGGCTAAATACGTTTTTTGGCTTCGAATGTCTAAGCTGTCTTTTCTGTAGGTATTCCAGAAGCTTTCCGGTTTATTGATGGCGTCGTCTTTGATTTCGATGTAAATCGCCGCTTTTTTTATTTGTATCGGAATGTTGTATTGAATGTCAAAATTGTTGCTTTGCGAAAGCAAATAAATGTAATCGGAAGCTTCTTTTTTTCGGGTTTTGAAATCCTTTTCTACATCACCGTCAAATTGAATGGTTCCGCCAAGGATTTTTAAATCGTCATCATTTTTCCCTTTTACAATTTTAAATATTTTGTTCGATGGAAACCATAATTGCTCTTTGGGAAGGTATTGAAATTCGTGAATTCCGCTAATATCGAGAACGCCTTTTATGCGCATGATTGCTTTGGCAACCGCAAAATTATTTTGGTCTATATACAATACGCCTTCTAATCCGGATGCTTTTCGTTTCTTTTTATTTTTAAAATAAATCATAAACGTTTTTCGCCCATCAATGATTACGGAATCCAGCAGTTTATAGTTGTAATCCTTTAAAGCATCTTTAGCGATTGGACTGTTATATTTGGTTTCAAAAAGTTCATAACTGGCATCATAAATTGAAAAAGACTGTAAGTTAAACGCAATAATTTCATATAAAGGCTGCTTGAAACCCGCCATTTTTGTGCCTAAAATAGTTTCTTTTAGTTTCGCATTATTGAATTGATATTGTGATACTTTTTCCGTTTGAAACAAATGCTGTTTGCTTATTATTTCTTTGAATTTATAATTGGAAGAATCAATTTTGGTTGTTGTTTTTTCGACAAAAACAGAATCAATTTTTCCGCTTATTGAGTCTGGATTGGCTGTTACAATGAGTTTATTATAGGATTTGAATTCGAATGTTTTTAGCTTTTTTTGAGGATTATTATTGTCTTTTTGCGCGATTGTATTTCTAATAATTGCTAAAGCCGGATTTTCATTTGAAATTATAATTTCGTTGAGGTCATTTGTTTTTTGCGAAAGTGCAACTATATAATAACTTTTGCCTTTTTCAATTGGAACCCTAATTTTGGTAAAGCCAATGTAAGAAACCTCAAAAGCGGTTATTGTCATTTTAGACAAAATAATAAATTTTCCGTCTACGTCTGAGATGGTATTAGTTCCGTCGTTTCCTGTGATTGTTGCAAAAGGTAAAGGTTTATTGGTCGAAATATCCTTTACAATTCCGTTCACCTGAAACTGCGCTTGAAGCGAAAGCGTAAAAACGAACAGCAATAAACAAAGGTGCTTCATAAACAAAGGTATTTGTACTAAACGAAATGGAGTTCGTTTTGGTATGACAAAAATAAGAATAAAAAAATCCGTTCACCTTAGCGAACGGATTTTAATGTTGAGGTATTAAAAATTATACCTTCATGATTTCAGCTTCTTTTTGTACCAGAAGTTCATCTATTTTTTTGATAAAACTGTTGGTTAAGTTTTGAACTTCTTCTTCGGCACTTTTACAAATGTCTTCAGATGTTCCTTCTTTTTCCAGTTTTTTGATGTCAGTGTTTGCGTCTTTACGAGCATTTCTGATTCCTACTTTTGCATCTTCCGACTCTGATTTTGCTTGTTTAGCAAGTTCACGTCTTCTGTCTTCTGTCAAAGGAGGAACACTAATAATGATTACATCTCCGTTATTCATTGGATTGAAACCGATATTAGCTATCATAATTGCTTTTTCGATAGCATGCAGCATGTTTTTTTCAAAAGGCTGTAGTGTAATTGTTCGAGCATCCGGAACACTAATTTTTGAAACTTGCGAAAGCGGAGTTGCTGAGCCATAATAATCTACAAAAACACTTCCTAACATTGCCGGAGATGCTTTTCCTGCACGAATGTTTAAGAATGATTTCTCTAAATGGACAATAGAACCTGCCATCGATTCTTTGGTGCTATCTAATATAAATTCAATTTCTTCTGTCATTTTTTTAGGTTTTGGGTTTTGGTTTTTTGTCGTTTGGAGCAATCCAAATATTTAAAACCAAGAACCATTTAACTATATATTTACTACGGTTCCTATGTTTTCTCCTTCACAGATTTTCAATAGATTTCCAATTTTATTCATATCGAAAACCACAATCGGAAGCTTGTTTTCCTGACTTAAAGTAAATGCTGTGGTATCCATTACATTTAATCCTTTTTTCAATACATCTTCAAAAGAAATAAAATCAAATTTCACGGCAGCAGTATTTTTCTCCGGATCAGAATCATATACACCATCAACGCGAGTTCCTTTCAAAATCACGTCGGCATTGATTTCTACACCACGTAAAACAGCTGCGGTATCTGTTGTGAAATACGGATTTCCTGTTCCTGCGCCAAAAATTACAATTCTTCCTTTTTCAAGGTGACGATCGGCTCTTCTTTTGATGTAAGGTTCTGCAATAGACTCCATTTTCAAAGCAGTTTGCAAACGTGTTTTCATCCCTTTATCTTCTAATGCGCCTTGTAATGCCATTCCGTTTATGACTGTGGCTAACATTCCCATATAATCGCCTTGCACTCTGTCCATTCCTGCACTTGCTCCGGCAACGCCTCTAAAAATATTTCCACCGCCAATAACTATGGCAATTTCTACTCCTTTGGCATGAATTTGCTTGATTTCATCGGCATATTCGGCTAATCTTTTCGGGTCAATTCCGTATTGCAAGTCGCCCATTAAAGCTTCGCCACTTAATTTTAGAAGAATTCTTTTGTATTTCATGTGTGTGTAGAGTTGTTTGGTGCAAATATAGGGATATTCTGTTTTTTTTGAAATAGTGTTTAAAAATAATTTTCGCTTTATTTCTGCTTTAATTTTGAGCTTTAAAGCGATTCAAATAATTATGTTTTTTTTGCTTTTAAAGTAATAAATGTCACTTTATTATTTTATTTAAAGGATTAGTTTTGTGCAACAAAATATAAAAATATGAAAGCTGCAGTAGCCAAAGCATTGTTCAATAGTCATTCGTATTCTGAATACAGAAAATTGGTTTCCGACTTGTTACTCGAAGGAAAATCAACCGGAAATGAGCAATCTGAAGATTTATTACATTATAGTGAATTGAATGAAACCCGATTACACCGATTGGATAAAACAATGAAAATAACCGAAGTGAATGTAGCTAAATTACATTCTTTAAAAAACGAATACATTTGGTTGGTTCTTGCCGAAGGCTGGTGTGGTGATGCGGCACAGTTGCTGCCTGTTTTTAATAAAATGGCTTTAGAATCAAATAAAAATATAGATTTAAGAATTGTTTTACGCGATGAAAATGAGGAATTAATGAATCATTTTTTGACAAATAAAGCCAAAGCGATTCCAAAGCTGATTGTTATTAATAAAAATACCGGAAGCATTGCAGGCGATTGGGGTCCAAGACCAAAAGTCGCCGTTGAATTAATACAAAATTATAAAAAACAGCACGGAGTTGTAGATGAAACTGCCAAAGCCGATTTACAATTGTGGTATCTTCACGATAAAGGTGTAAGTACTCAAAATGAAATTTTGGATATAATGCTTAGTTTGGAACAATAGATTTTTCAAATGCTATAACATCCATTCCGTCATTTACATCGTAATCGCCAATTTTTGTTCGGCGTAAAACCGTTAAATGAGAACCGGAATTCATGGCTTTTCCAAAATCAAAAGCAAGGGAACGAATATAAGTTCCTTTGCTGCAAACGACTCTAAAGTCAATTTCAGGAAGTGCAATTCTCGTGATTTCAAATTCGTGAATGGTCGTTTTTCTGGTGGCAATTTCTACCGTTTCTCCAGCGCGGGCATGCTCGTATAAACGAATGCCATCTTTTTTTATAGCCGAGAAAATAGGTGGTTTTTGGTCTATTTCACCCAGAAATTGTTTTACCGTTTCATGAATTAAAGCTTCGTCTATGTGCGATGTTGGAAAGGTTTGGTCAATTTCGGTTTCTAAATCGTATGAAGGCGTCGTGGCTCCAATGTAAAACGTTCCTGTATATTCTTTGGCTTGACCTTGAAGTTCGGTGATTCTTTTGGTAAATTTTCCGGTGCAAACTAATAGTAATCCGGTTGCTAGCGGATCTAATGTTCCGGCGTGACCAATCTTAAATTTTTTTGGAAGGTTCAGCTTGCTGATTAAAGCCCATTTTAATTTATTCACCGCCTGAAAGGAAGTCCAATGCAAAGGTTTATCAATTAAAATGATTTGTCCGTTTAAAAAATCTTCAGCAGTCTTCAATGGAAATTATTTTAGGTATGAAAAGTAAATCAATAAAAAGATTCCCACGATAATTCGGTACCAACCCCATGGTTTAAAACCGTATTTTTTGATGATTTCAATAAAGAATTTAATGGCTAAAACAGCAACGATAAAAGCGACAATGTTTCCGATAAGGAAAAACTTTATGTTCTCGTCTGATTTTAAAATGAGTTCGTAGCCTTTCATTTGTGAGGCTTCGTAGGTTTTTAAAAACACCGAATAACAGGTTACAGCCATCATGGTTGGAACTGCTAAAAAGAATGAAAATTCTGCAGCTGCATGACGCGTCAAACCTTGTTGCATTCCTCCAATTATAGAAGCTGCAGAACGACTAGTTCCCGGCATCATAGCCAAACATTGCCAAAAACCAATGATTACGGCTTTCTTTATAGTAATGTCTTCTTCTTGAATAACGGTTGGATTTTGAAAACGGCTGTCAATAAAAAGCAGAATGACTCCGCCTAAAATTAAAACAATTGCAATGGGAATTGGATCTCCCAAAACGGCTTCAATCTTGTCATCAAATAATTTTCCTAAAACCAAAGCTGGAATTACGGCACACACTAATTTGATATAAAAATTGAATTTAGAGAAATCGAAAAATTTCTTCCAATATAAAGCGACTACGGCTAAAATGGCTCCAAATTGAATTGAAACTTGAAAAAGCTTCACAAAATCATCTTCTTGAATCCCAAAATAAGAACTGGCAAATACCATGTGACCTGTAGAAGAAACGGGCAAATATTCCGTTAATCCTTCGATAATGGCAATTATAAAAGCTTGTAATGTATTCATTTATGCCTTTTTTGGATTTTTAAGAATGGCATAAACCGTAATTCCAAAACCAATAAGCACTGTAGTTGGTGCCAAGCGAATTCTTCTGAAATTAAAAATATCTTCGTTGAATACATTTGGATCTTCACTTCCGCCACCCGACATCAAAATAAAGCCTAAAGCAATTACTCCAATTCCGATTAGCAGAATGGTATAATTTATTTTTCCAAAAAGAAATTCTTGTTTTTGTTCGTTGTTTTTCATTTATGCTGAATTTAGTTCAGCATCTAAAAATGCTGAATGATAATGCTTTTATTATCTTCAATTAATAAAGATCGTCTGTTCTTAAATTTAAGAAACGTTGTGTGGCGAAATAAGTACTCAACCAAGTGATTAATATTCCAATTCCGAAAACAGTTATTAAAACTAAAGCAATTAGAAATTTGTCGTCGAGAATTCCAAGATTAGGAAAGCTGTTTTCTACATAAATCAAAACGCCAATTAAGGCAAGAATAGCAAGTCCGGAACCAATCATTCCTAGTTTGATGCTTCGCATTACAAATGGTTTTCTGATAAAAGCTTTCGTTGCGCCCACCATTTGCATGGTTTTGATGATAAATCGGTTGGAATGAATGGACAAACGCAAAGAACTGTTGATTAATAAAACAGCGATTACGGCCAAAAATCCGCTAACAATCAAAATCCACATGCTCACTTTTTTGATGTTGTCATTTACTAAATTCACTAATTGTTTGTCATACACAATGTCCGAAATCATAGTATTTTTGCGTAAGCGACTTTCTATTTTTGCAACGCTGTCTTTCTCAACATAATCGGCTTTGATGTGAATATCATAGGAATTTTGCAAAGGATTTTCGCCCAAAAAGGTTACAAAATCTTCTCCAATAATATCGGTATGTTGCTTAGCAGCATCATCTTTGGACACAAATACAAATTTCTTTGCAAAAGGAGCTGTTTTCAATTCGGTTCCAAAGGCTTTTAGAATTGTATCATTCGCTTCGTTCTTGAAAAACACAGTCATGGCTATATTTTCTTTGAAATCGTCAGCCAATTTTTTAGAATTTATAATGAAAAGGCCCAACATTCCCAATAAAAATAACACCAAGAATACACTTAGTACTACCGAAAAATAAGAGGAAATTAATCTGCGTTTTTGAAATTTATCGAAGGAAGAACTCATAGTTTACTGTAATTATGGGGTAAAAATAATAAAGAATTTCTTTATTTAAAGTTAATAACGCCCAAAGTTTTAACTTTCGTACAATAAACGTAAATTTGGCACCTTGAAATAATCATTTCTGCAAATAAAATACAGCAACTTAGCAACTGAGTTGCTCTGAAACTTATAATACGACTTGAGTGTGCGACAGCATGGCTCCATTAAAAAAACAATAAAAAAAGAGGAATGAAGTATAATCCGAATGAAATTGAAGCCAAATGGCAGAAATATTGGGCAGAAAATCAAACTTTTGCCGCGCAAAATAATTCAGAAAAACCAAAGCATTACGTGTTGGATATGTTTCCTTATCCTTCTGGAGCTGGATTGCACGTAGGTCATCCGCTGGGATACATCGCCTCTGATGTATATTCCCGTTACAAAAGACACCAAGGTTTTAATGTCTTGCATCCAATGGGTTATGATAGTTTTGGTTTGCCGGCAGAACAATACGCGATTCAAACTGGGCAACGTCCTGAGGATACGACTTCGGTAAATATTGACGGAGGAACGGATAAAGAAGGAAATAAAATTGCGGGATACCGAAAACAATTGGACAAAATTGGATTTTCCTTCGATTGGAGCAGAGAAGTCCGCACTTCAAATCCAGATTATTACAAACATACACAGTGGATTTTTATCCAATTATTCAATTCTTGGTACAATAAAAACAGCGATAAAGCCGAAGATATTTCGACTTTGGTTTCCATTTTTTCAACAGAAGGAAATGCAAATATCAATGCGGTTTGCGATGAAAATATTGACGCTTTTTCAGCAAATGAATGGAACGCTTTCGCAAAAGAACAGCAGGAGAAAATTTTGCTGCAATACAGATTGACGTATTTAGCCGAGACTGAGGTGAACTGGTGTCCTGGATTAGGAACGGTTTTGGCAAATGACGAAATCGTAAATGGTGTTTCGGAACGTGGCGGTTTTACCGTTATTCGTAAAAAAATGACACAATGGAGCATGCGAATCTCAGCTTATGCAGAACGCTTGTTGCAGGGTTTAAACGATATAGATTGGAGCGAAAGCATCAAAGAAAGCCAAAGAAACTGGATTGGAAAATCCGTTGGAGCAATGGTTTCTTTTAAAGTCGAAAGTCAAAAGTCGAAAGTCGAAAGTGAGCAACAATATATCGATGTGTTTACTACAAGACCTGATACCATCTTTGGAGTGACCTTCATGACATTGGCGCCAGAACACGAATTGGTAGCTCAAATCGCCACTCCAGAACAAAAAACGGCTGTTGAAGCATACATAGAAAAAACAGCAAAACGTTCCGAAAGAGAACGTATGGCCGATGTAAAAACCATTTCTGGAGTATTCACAGGAGCGTATGCCGAACATCCGTTTACCAAAGAACCAATTCCGGTTTGGATTGGGGATTATGTTTTGGCAGGTTACGGAACAGGCGCGGTTATGGCGGTTCCTTGTGGCGATGAAAGAGATTATGCTTTTGCGAATTTCTTCAAAGGGCAAAACGGAATGCAGGAAATTAAAAATATTTTTGCCAATGTCGATATTTCCGAAGCTGCTTATGGCTCGAAAGACAATGTGGAAATTGCCAATTCTGATTTCCTAAACGGATTGAATTACAAAGAAGCGACCAAGAAAGTTATCGAAGAATTGGAAAAATTAAACCAAGGGAAAGGAAAAATCAATTACCGTTTGCGTGATGCTGTTTTCTCTCGTCAACGCTATTGGGGAGAGCCGTTTCCGGTGTATTATGTAAATGGCTTACCGCAAATGATTGATGCGCAACATTTACCAATTATTTTACCAGAAGTAGAGAAATATTTACCAACAGAAGATGGTCAACCACCATTAGGAAACGCTTTGGTTTGGGCTTGGGACAGTTCAAATAATAAAGTAGTTGAAACCAGTTTAGTCGATAATAAAACCATTTTTCCATTAGAATTGAACACAATGCCAGGTTGGGCGGGAAGTTCTTGGTATTGGATGCGTTATATGGATGCGCACAATGAGAATGAATTTGCCAGCAAAGATGCTTTGGCGTATTGGGAAAGCGTGGATTTATACATTGGCGGAAGCGAACACGCAACCGGACACTTATTGTATTCTCGTTTTTGGAACAAATTCCTGAAAGATAAAGGTTTTGCACCAACCGAAGAACCATTCAAAAAACTGATTAATCAGGGAATGATTTTGGGGATGAGTGCGTTTGTTTATAAAGTTTCATGGTCTTTATTTAGTCCAGACGATGAAAATGGAGTAAAGTTACCTGCTATTTTTGTTTCAAATTCGATCAAGAATAATAAAGAAATATTGAAAGTTGAATTGGGGCAAATTATTAAAAAAATATATCCAGAAAAGAATAATGTTGATATTTTAGAGGTTGAGGTTTCTCCTAGACATGTAGATGTTTCAATTGTAAATTCTTCAGATGAACTGGATCTTGAGAAATTTAAAAACTCCAGAGAGGAATACAAAAAAGCACTTTTTATCACTGAAGAAAACGGAAAATACATTGTAGGTCGCGAAATCGAAAAAATGTCGAAATCGAAATATAATGTTGTAACTCCGGATGATATTTGTAACGAATACGGAGCGGATACATTACGTTTGTATGAAATGTTCTTAGGACCATTGGAACAAGCGAAACCTTGGAACACCGCAGGAATTTCTGGAGTTTTTGGATTCTTGAAAAAACTGTGTCGTTTGTATTTTGATGATAATGGTTTGATTGTGACCAATGACGCACCAACCAAAGACAACCTGAAATCATTACACAAAACCATCAAAAAAGTAGCGGAAGATATTGAGAGTTTCTCTTTCAATACATCAGTTTCTCAGTTTATGATTTGTGTGAATGAATTGTCCACTCAAAACTGTCATTCTCGTGCGATTCTGGAACCATTAGCAATTGTAATTTCGCCTTATGCACCTCATATTGCCGAGGAATTATGGTCGTTGTTAGGAAATTCCGGTTCTATTGCAACGGTTGCTTTTCCGGCTTTAGAGGAAAAACATTTGGTAGAAAGTGATAAAGAATATCCAGTTTCTTTTAACGGGAAAATGCGTTTCACGATGGTTTTACCTTTGGATTTAACCAAGGAACAAATCGAGGAAATTGTAATGAAAGACGAAAGAACCATCAAACAATTAGAGGGAAGAACGCCAAACAAGTTGATTATTGTTCCTGGAAAAATTATCAATTTGGTGGGATAATATAGAATTAACCATTTTTATGAAAATCCAAATTCCAATGTAGTTATTGGGATTTGGATTTTTTTATGGCTAGAAATGTAACATTTTTTTGATTCTGCGTATAATAAGTAAATCAAAATAAGATGAAAAAATATGAAGTGCATACGTTGAAGAGAAGCTTTGGTTTTTCGAGTATGAAAGAAGAATTGGCTCAAGAAGTAGCACAGTTTTTGAACCGTAAATCTGCCGAAGGCTACGAAGTAATAAATGTTTCATTCACGTATTATGAAGCCTCAGAATTAATTGCGTTTATAACCATTTGTAAATAAAAAAATGCCAAAATGACATTCTGAAAATTTGGTTCAGATTTTGATGATTCTTTTATAACTTTTAAAATAAAAAAAATAAAATATGGGAATGGGTTATATGATATTGGCTGGAGCAATTATGCTCGTAAGCTGGTTAGTTAGTTCAAGACTAAAAAGCAAGTTTGAACATTATTCAAAATTACAATTACAAAACGGAATGTCCGGTGCAGAAATTGCCGAAAAAATGCTGGCTGATAACGGTATTCGGGATGTGAGAGTCATCTCAACACCGGGACAATTAACAGATCATTACAATCCGGTAGATAAAACCGTTAACTTGAGTGAGGCGGTTTACAATCAAAGAAACGCCGCTGCTGCTGCAGTAGCTGCTCACGAATGTGGTCATGCGGTTCAACATGCGGTGGGATATCAATGGTTGACCATGCGTTCTCAGTTAGTGCCAATCGTGAATGTGGCGTCTACATACATGCAATGGATTTTGCTGGCTGGAATCTTGATGATCAAAACGTTTCCACAATTATTATTGATTGGAATTATTGTTTTCGCAGCTACAACTTTGTTTTCTATTGTGACTTTACCGGTAGAATATGATGCGAGTAATCGCGCATTGGCTTGGCTAAAAACTAAAAATATGTTGAATCGCGCGGAATATTCCGGAGCCGAAGATTCGTTGAAATGGGCCGCCAGAACGTATGTGGTAGCTGCTCTGGGATCTATCGCTACCTTGTTGTATTATGTGTCGATTTATATGGGAGGCAGTCGAAGAGACTAACTTTTTTTTGATAAAATATAAAATCCGTCTTGTGAAAATAAGGCGGATTTTTTTGTCAAATGACCAAATTTAATTAGAAAAGCCATCTGTTTTTGCAGATGGCTTTTGTGTTTTATATGTTGAAAGGGAATAGTTTTATTTTCCTTTATTCGCTTCAATAATGTATTTCTCTAATGCCATTGTCATAGATGGAGTTGCCGGTGTTGGCGCTAAAATGTCTACTCTTAAGCCATGATCTAAAGCTTCTTTTTGTGTTGTGCTTCCAAAAACTGCAATTCGAGTGTCGTTTTGTTTGAAGTCTGGGAAGTTTTTAAACAATGATTTTATTCCTGTTGGACTGAAAAAAGCCAAAACATCATAATAAACATCTGCTAAATCCGATAAATCACTCATTACTGTTCTGTAAAAAACGGCTGGAGTCCAATCTACTTTTAATGCGTTTAGCGTTATTGGCGCATCGGCATTCAACTGGTCTGAAGCAGGTAATAAGAATTTTTCGTCTTTGTATTTTTTTATCAGAGGAGATAAATCAGCAAAATCTTTAGGACCTACGTAAATTTTACGTTTTCTGTACACTACATATTTTTGCAGATAAAAGGCAATCGCTTCGGATTGACAGAAATATTTTAATCCTTCAGGTACTTTAAAACGCATTTCTTCAGCTACTCTAAAGAAATGATCTACAGCATTTTTACTAGTCAAAATAATGGCTGTGTAATGATTAAGATCAATTTTTTGAAGTCTAATTTCTTTTGCATTAACTCCTTCTACATGAATAAAAGGTCTGAAATCAATTTTCACTTTATGCTTTTGTTGCAACTCAAAGTAAGGAGAATTTTCCACTTTAGGCTCGGGCTGTGACACCAAAATTGTTTTCACTTTCATATCTAACATTTTCTAAGCAATCCCTTTTGTAAACCAATAATACATAAAATAATAAGGGGCTATTTCAAGAGCGCAAAGATATAAAATAAAATAAAACAACTTACCGAATATTACATTTTGATAATTTTTTATTGAAATTAAATAAGTCAACATGTTTATCGCTAGTATTAACCCAATAATTATGAGGGGAATATTTTTTGAGACAGCATCATAATAAAATAAAATAATGTTTATTGGTAGTATAAATAATCCAATATAGGTTCTGTAAGTGACTTTTTGAAGGTTAAAATGCTCCATAAAATCTTCAATATTGAATGAAGTGGCGATGATTTTTTCTATAAGATATTTAGCCAAAATAAAGAAAATAAGAAATGTGATGATCTGAATGTAAAGCAGCCAATCTGTTTTTGATGCATAGCCAAAAATACTCAGCGAAATTTGAATAAAAAAGGCAAGTGAAACCACCTGTACAAAAAATAAGGAAATAGTAAACCCGCTTTTAAGGTGACTACTGTCTTTATAGACTTTAATGTATTTGTCCGAAAAGATTAAGTTAATAAAATCACCAAATCGATTTTCGAATACCGATTTAGTAAGGGCAATAATCAGAAAGGACATAACAAACAGAAGTGTTGCCCAGTCTTTGTTTTCGGTGATCCTTGGATGCAGTAGGTGTTCAATCATAGCGAGACAAAATTACTAATTTTTTGTATCATTCTTTTTATTATAAATTTATTATGAATCAAATGCTATAAAAAGTTTACTTTTGCGAGGAAATTACTCAAAATATGAACGATTGTATTGTTATAATCCCAACCTATAACGAAATTGAAAACATCGAGAGCATTATCAGATCGGTGCTTTCGCAACACAAACCTTTTCATATTCTAATTATTGATGATAATTCGCCAGATCATACTGCGGACAAAGTAGTATTGCTTCAATCGGAATTTGAAGGAAGATTGTTTTTAGAAAAAAGAGCAAAAAAATCAGGTTTGGGAACGGCATATGTTCATGGTTTTAAATGGGCATTAGAACGGAAATATGATTTTATTTTCGAAATGGATGCTGATTTTAGTCATAATCCAACTGATTTAGAAAAATTATATAATGCCTGTCATTTTGGAGATGCTGATTTAGCGATTGGTTCTCGATATGTTACGGGTGTAAACGTAGTC
This sequence comes from Flavobacterium lacustre, assembly GCF_027474525.2. NCBI lineage: Bacteria > Pseudomonadati > Bacteroidota > Flavobacteriia > Flavobacteriales > Flavobacteriaceae > Flavobacterium > Flavobacterium lacustre. The sequence goes on along the minus strand of NZ_CP114882.2, from coordinate 707,867 downwards.
AATTGGCCTTTGAGCCGAGTATTGATGTCTTATTTTGCTTCGGTTTATGTACGAATCATTACCGGAATGAAAATTCATGATGCCACCGCAGGATTTGTTTGTTATAAAAGACAGGTGCTCGAAGGAATTAATATAAATAAAATACGATTTGTGGGTTATGCTTTTCAAATTGAAATGAAATACAGAACCTATTGTAAAAAATTTCAAATTGTTGAGGTCCCCATTATTTTTACAGACCGAACCAAAGGGCAATCCAAGATGAGTAACTCGATTATTATCGAAGCGGTTTTTGGAGTTATTGCACTTCGATTAAAGAAATTAGTCAACACATTATAAGAAAAAGATACGATGAACAGGGTTTTAATTAAGAATGCCAAGATAGTAAATGAAGGAACGATTTTTGAAGGTGACGTACTAATTGAAGATGACTTAATTGTTGAAATTTCAGAAAGCATAAGTCCCAAATCTTCCCAATGTAAAATCATCGATGCCGAAGGAAATTATTTAATTCCCGGTGCAATTGACGATCAAGTACACTTTAGAGAACCGGGTCTGACGCACAAAGGAGACATAGAATCAGAATCGAGAGCGGCTGTTGCGGGTGGAATTACTTCCTATATTGAACAACCCAATACGGTTCCCAATGCGGTGACGCAGGAAATTCTAGAAGAAAAATACCAAATTGCTTCTGAGAAATCGTATGCGAATTATTCGTTTATGATGGGGGCTACCAATGATAATTTGGAAGAAGTTTTAAAAACAAATCCAAAGAATGTTGCCGGAATCAAAATATTTTTGGGCTCCTCAACCGGAAATATGTTGGTGGATAATGAAGCGACTTTAGAAAGGATTTTTTCCAGTACGCCAATGCTTATTGCGGTGCATTGTGAAGACGAAACAACCATCAAAAATAATCTTGAAAAATATAAAGAAGAGTTTGGAGAAGATGTTCCTGTAACGGTGCATCACCTTATTCGAAGTGAGGAAGCTTGTTATATTTCTTCTTCAAAAGCGATTGCTCTTGCCAAGAAAACTGGTGCTCGTTTGCATATATTTCATCTTTCTACTGCCAAAGAAATGGATTTGTTTACTAACAAAATCCCATTAGAAGATAAAAAAATTACTGCCGAGGTTTGTATTCATCATTTGTGGTTTACCAATGAAGATTACGCCACCAAAGGCAATTTGATAAAATGGAATCCAGCAGTAAAAACGGCCAATGACCGTAAAGTGCTTTGGGAAGCCTTACTTGACGATCGAATTGATGTGATTGCTACCGATCACGCACCACATACTTTAGAAGAAAAAAAACAATCTTATCTTAATGCACCTTCAGGAGGTCCGCTTGTGCAACATGCTGTTGTGGCTATGTTTGAAGCATATCATCAAGGAAAAATCAGTATTGAGAAAATTGTCGAAAAAATGTGTCACAATCCGGCTAAGATTTTCAAAATAGAAAAACGTGGTTTTATCAAAGTTGGGTATTATGCTGATTTAGTGATTGTAAATTCAGGCTTGCCTTGGAGTGTGAAAAAAGAAAATATTTTGGCAAAATGTGGTTGGTCTCCGTTTGAAGGATTTACTTTTAAATCCAGAATTACCCATACTTTTGTAAACGGACAATTGGTTTACAGCGCTTTTAAAGTAAAAGAAATTCGTGCCGGAAAGCGTTTGTTATTTGATAGATAAAAAGCAAAATGAAAAAAATAGTAGTCTTAGTCGTGCTTTTGGTTTTTGTAAGTTGTAAAGAAGAGGTTGTTAAAAAACCAAATCGGCTTATAGAAAAAGACGTTATGGTCAATATTATGTATGATTTGTCATTATTGGAAGCCATTAAATATCAAAGTCCTGCAATATTAGATTCCAATAAAATAAGTCCAAAGCAATATATTTATAAAAAATATAAAGTCGACAGCCTGCAATTTGCGCAAAGTAATGTGTATTATGCTTCAGATTATGAAGAATATAAAAACATGTTTGAGCAAATGACTAAGCGATTAGATCAAAAGAAACTTGCTGTTGAAGCCTTGATTAAAGCGGAAAAAAAGAAAAAAAAGGAAACTAAAAAAGCGAAATCAGCTTTGAAGAAAAAAACGGATTCTTTAGAATTGAATCGTAGAAAAAAGCTCGATTAGAGAAGCGAAATTTCTTGTATGTAGGTTTTAATGTCTTTAAAATCAGTGTTTAAAGTGGTTTTAATTTTTTCGTTTGAATACAGATTTTTCGAATAAGATGATTTTGCCGTTGCTTGTGTCAATTTTCTTTTTTGCATCAAAAAGTTGGATAGAAACCAATCGATTCTCCAGCAAACTTCCATAAAAAAAGGACTGGCATGAAGAGTTGGTTTTTTGACTTTAAAACTTTTTGCGATACTTTCTAATACGTCTTTAAATACCATGTTTTCGGCAACTAAAGTAAAGCGTTCGTTTACAAGTTCACTCTTCATTAAGTCAAATGCTATTCGAACGACATCTGTTACGGCAACAAATCCAGTAATTCCCAGAGTGTAAAATCGCAATCCGTTAGCAACTTCCGTAAAAATTTTACCGCTTCCTTGTTCCCGGAAACCTGGGCCCAGAATAACGCCCGGATTAATAATAATTACAGGTAATCCTTCTTGTTGTCCACGCCAAATTTCCATTTCGGCTCCGTATTTTGAAATCGCATAATCACTATGTGGTTTTTCCGGATTCCATTCGGTAGTTTCAGAAATCATTTTTTCATGTGGAGCAATGTCGCCAAGAGCAGCAATTGAACTGATAAAACAAAGTTTTTTGATGTTTTTGGCAATGCAAAAATTCACAATGTTTGCAGTCCCTTCAATATTCGTTTTCCGGATTATATCTTCGTCTTTTGGGTCAAAAGAAATTAAAGCAGCGCAATGATATACGTATTCGATGTCTTGGAAAGCAATTTCTAAAGACGGAATATTCATAATATCACCTTCAATCCATTGGATTTTATCAAATAAAGATTCTTTTTGGTACAGTAAAAAAAGGGATTTGGTTTTTTTGACAGATGAAGGCGTTCGATAAATGGCACGGACTGTTTCTCCATTTTCAATTAAATGAAGCAATACATGCGCGCCAACTAAACCTGTTCCTCCTGTTACTAAAACCATTTTGTAAATATACTATTTTGGTCCGAAGTCGCAAGGGAGCAACGTTTTTATTGTATTTTTTGTCCTTGTTATTGCTATTGCCATTGAAATTGATATTGTCATTGCTTTTCGAATTACTATCTTTGCGCAAATTGATTGAAAAGATGAAGAATTTTATTGAAGAAGTGACTTGGAGAGGAATGCTCCACGACGTTATGCCAGGCACCGAAGAACACTTGATGGAGCAAATGCGTGTGGCATATGTGGGGATTGACCCAACTGCAGATTCATTGCATATAGGCCATTTAGTTGGTGTGATGTTGTTGAAGCATTTTCAAATATCCGGGCATAAACCATTAGCTTTAGTGGGTGGTGCGACAGGAATGATTGGTGATCCGTCAGGAAAATCAAATGAGAGAAATTTATTGGATGAAGCTACTTTGCGTCACAATCAAGAAGCTATAAAAGGACAATTGTCCCGTTTTTTAGATTTTACTTCAGATGCTGCCAATGCTGCTGAATTAGTAAATAATTATGACTGGATGAAGAACTTTTCTTTTCTGGATTTCATTCGTGATGTGGGCAAGCATATTACCGTAAACTATATGATGGCGAAAGATTCTGTGAAGAAACGATTGTCTTCAGAAGCTGCCGAAGGAATGTCTTTTACGGAGTTTACGTACCAATTGGTTCAAGGATATGACTTTTTGCATTTGTACAGAGAAAAAAAATGTACACTTCAAATGGGTGGAAGCGACCAATGGGGAAATATCACAACTGGAACCGAATTAGTGCGCAGAATTGCCAGCGGAAAAGCGTATGCTTTGACTTGTCCGTTGATTACTAAGGCGGATGGAACTAAGTTTGGGAAATCTGAAGGTGGAAATATTTGGTTGGATTCGGCCAGAACTTCACCTTATAAATTTTACCAATATTGGTTGAATACTTCCGATATTGATGCGGAAAAATACATTAAGATTTTTACTTTTTTATCGAAAGAAGAAATTGAAGTTTTAACCGAAAAACATAGAGAGGCACCACATTTGCGTTTGTTACAAAAACGTTTAGCCGAAGAAATTACCGTAATGGTTCATTCTAAGGAAGATTTGGAAAACGCTATTAAGGCATCTGGAATTCTTTTTGGAAATGCAACTGCCGATGATTTGAAACAATTAGACGAAGCTACTTTTCTAGAAGTTTTTGACGGAGTTCCTCAAGCTGAAATTGAAAAATCAGAAATTGAAACCGGACTTGACATTGTAACTGTTCTAAACGAAAAAACAGGATTTTTTAAATCAAATGGTGAGGCGAGGAGAGCGTTGACTGCTAATTCGATTTCGGTGAATAGAGAAAAAGTAACCGAAGAATTCGTTCTTTCAACCAAAGATTTAATCAATAATCAATTTGTTTTATTGCAAAGCGGAAAGAAAAATTATTTCGTAATTCGAGCGAAATAGTCTTTGGAATATATTCTTTTTCAGATGAAAATATAAAAAACCTAATTAGTGAATCTAATTAGGTTTTTTTTCTGCCGTTAATCGTGTCGTATAATTCTAATGCGTTTCCATCGGTTAACATGGAAACATAATGGCATATGTGAAGCAATCTTTCGTAGACATTGTCTTTTTCTAAATCATGTTTTTCGGGTAACATCTTCAAAATTAATTTGTCGTAATTGGAAGCTGTTCCGTTGTATTTATTGTTAAATGCCGTTATGAATTTATCCAATAAAGTTTGAATAATTTGGTACCCTACAATCTCTTTTTCGATTACTTCTCGGCTCTGATAAATGTTTTTGACGCTGATGTTGATAATGTCATCCATTTGTGCTTTGAACTTGCTTTTATCGGTTAAAGCATACGGAAAATTACCGTTTAAGATGTCAGGTTCATTTTCGATAAAAACTTTCACGGCATCATTGATTAAACTTCCAATTGCTAAAGCTCTCAAATAACTGATACGGTCTTCTTTGGTCGTCAGTGTTTTGTATTTGGCGGTATCAATGGCGTCTTTGACCAGTTTTATCAAGTATTCTAAAGCAAATTCTTCTTGAACCAGTCCTAAATTGATTCCATCTTCAAAGTCAATTATGGTGTAGCAAATATCATCGGCAGCTTCGACCAAATAGGCTAGAGGATGTCTTTCAAAACCAATATCGTCGCCTGATTTATTTGGAATCATTCCCATATCGGCAGCGACATTTTCAAAAAATGCTTTGTCGGTTTGAAAAAAGCCATATTTTTTATCTGCGATATTTTTGGTTGGTTTTTTAGGCAAACTTTCTTTCGGGTATTTCATAAAAGCACCTAAAGTGGCATATGAAATGCGCAGTCCGCCTTCAATTCCCGGACGACTTGCTGTAAGTACCGAAAAACCATTGGCGTTTCCTTCAAAATCAATTAAATCCTGCCATTGTTTTGCGGATAATTGGTCTTTAAATTGTTGTCCGTTTCCAATAGAAAAATACTCGCCAATAGCTTTTTCACCCGAATGGCCAAAAGGAGGATTTCCAATATCGTGGGCCAACGAGGCCGCAGCTACAATAGCTCCAAAATCATTCATGTGATAGCCATGAACTTCTTTGAGATGCGGATATTTTTCGATTATTTTTTTACCAACCAATCGTCCTAAAGAACGTCCTACCACCGAAACTTCTAAACTGTGCGTTAATCTGGTGTGCACAAAATCAGTTTTAGAAAGCGGAATAACCTGGGTTTTATCCTGTAAACTTCTAAAAGCGGAGGAAAAGATAATTCGGTCATAATCGACTTCAAAACCCAAGCGGGTGTCGTCTTGTTCTACACGTAATCTTTTGCCTTTGTCGCCTTGTCTTTTTAATGATAAAAGTTGTTCCCAGTTCATACTTGGATTTATATTTAAGTTTTCATTTGATTTCTGATGCACAAATGTACAAAGAGAAAGATGATTTGTTGTAAAATAAAAACAGCCATCAAATAGGACAGCTGTTTTATAAAGGTATTTATTTTTATATGATTTTTAAGGAATTATGTCCATTCTTTTTTTTCGACAAAAGGATGTTTTTTTACTACATAAGTTCCAGAAATTCTATCGTGCCAACCTCTTGGAGAAAATCCTAAAAAGGTAAAAATATCAATTGGAATTAATCGGCAGAAAGTGCGCATAAAAATAGTTTTATTGTCTGGTTTTGAGCCATCTTTCATCACCACAATTGTTTTTGTAAAATACTTGGCCAAGGACCGGGAGAAATAAATCTCGGTCAGGCTGTAATAAAAAAGCCCAATTATAATTCCAACTAAACTTTGCTCTATTACATCAGTGTTTTTAATCCGTTCTGATAAGTCGTAGTTATTTGTTAAATCGGCAATTATAGTAATTGTAGTTCCTATTCCGAGCAGAAGTGCGTATTGAATAGCTAAGTCGATAGTGAAATTCAGAAAACGCTGGCTATGAGTAGCTAATAAATCTGAAGTAACTGAAAAGTTTTTATTTTCCATTTTTATTGTTTTTAAAGTGTAATAACAAGTCAACTGGATGCAAACAGAACGAACTCAAATTTAGTGAATTAATTTCAAAACTTACGAGCTATAGCGTCTTTATTATGGTTTTTTTGGCATAAAATAAGATGCTGAAAGCCTTATTGTGTCTGGTTTTAGATAGATAAAATATAAAACCCGATAACGGTAACGCTATCGGGTTTGTGTATCATCAGAAAACCTTTTTTGATTAGAAAGGTAAATCGTCCGGTTCGTCTTCGTTAAGGTTTGTTGCCGGTGCAAAAGCTTCAGCAGCTGGCATTGGCGGTGTTTGAGCAGAAGGTGCTTCAGCTTGAAGTTTTGAAATTCTCCATCCTTGAATAGTATTGAAATATACAGTTTCTCCTTGTGGATTTGTCCATTCTCTACCTCTTAAATTGATGTCGATTTTTACAGGTTCTCCTGCTTGAAAATTATTCAACAAGTCACATTTGTCTTGAACAAACTGAACCAAAATATGTTGTGGATACTGTTCGTCTGTTGTAACAACAACATCTCTTTTTTTGAATCCTGCAGAACCAACTTCTTTCGTTTGGTCAATCATTTTTATTTTCCCTGTAACTTCCATCTTTGTTGTTTTTAATTGTTATTATGGTTTTATTTTTTTTGTGCCAAAAGTACTTTCCATGCAGAAATAACGTCGTTATTGTCCAGGTATTTTCGGGCTTCCAAATGTACTTTTTCCTGGTCATCTGAGCTTAAAACTCCTTTTACTGAAAAATTTTGTTTTACAAATATACTAACTTCTTCTGTTGTAGGCAAGGCTTCTATGTTTCCTAACATGCCTAAATAATTTCCGTTGAAAATAGGGCTTTCTTTTATAAAATTCGGAATAGCATCCACTCCAATTCCTAAGGTTGTCAGCGGTTTTGCAACTTCAAAAAGTCCTTGATTTGATCTGGAATACCAATTTTTACCCAATCTCGAAACCAAATCTATTTTATGTTGGTCAATAGCTCCATTTTCGTCCAAAACGGATTCGGCGATATGAATTCTCACGACTTCGCAAATGACTAAATTTCCGGCTCCGCCATCATTTCCCAAAGCAATAATTTCATTTACTTTGCATTCAAATTGCACCGGAGATTCCTTAACTCTGTAGGGTTTTACCAGTTCCGAAGGCATTGGTGTAAACCCGGATTTTAAAAACTCATTGATACCTTGTGCATATTCTGTACTGGCCAATGAAGTTTGTTGAGCCATGTCATAATTCACCACATTAATAACGACTTCGCGCGTTGCTTCGGCATTAATTAAGGTATGTTTTATAGAATTATCCCTAACTCTTCTGGCTGGTGAGAAAACAAGAATGGGCGGGTTAGCGCTGAATACATTGAAAAAACTAAAAGGCGATAAATTGGGAATTCCATTTGTGCCAATAGTGCTTGCAAAAGCAATAGGTCGCGGTCCTACCGAACTTTGTAAATAGCCCTGTAATTTTGCAGTTTCAATTTTTTTAGGGTCTATAGTAATCATACGATTTTTTTTTATCCTGAAAGAAGTTTCGGAACATACAAAAGTAAGCAAATCGATTAAGTTTGAAAAACTAGAGCCGCTTTTTAAAAATAAAAATAGCGACTCTTTTTTTAACAAAAATACTTTCGGGATGGCCTAAAATCTTTTTATAATTATTTCGTTATATTTATAATCAAAATTTTAATTTATGACTTTTTTCGAACGAAGAATTTCAACCCGTTGGGTCATCATTTTTGCTTCTTTCTTGATCATTTCCTTGATTCTTTGGAACACTTATACTTTTTTTCAAATTTTTAAAAATGAGGAGCGTCTAAAAATGAACCTTTGGGCAAATGCGCAAAAAACATTGATAAATGCCGGTGAAAATACCGATGTGGAACTGCCTCTTCAAATATTCAGTAACAATACTTCAATTCCTATTATAGTTACGGAGAATGACAGCATCATTAATACGGTAAATATCGAGGAATCTGTTGTAAAAGATAAAAGGCTTGCGATTGCTTTTTTGAACAATTTGAAAAATGAAAATGATCCTATTGTCATTGAATATGCTCCTGGAAAATCACAAAATTTATATTACGGAAATTCCGCATTATTGAATAAACTGAAATATTATCCAATTGCTTTGTTGCTAATTATTGTTTTGTTTGGGGCTTTGGTTTATAATTTTTACAGAAGTACCAAAATGGCTACCCAAAATAAACTTTGGGCCGGAATGGCGAAAGAAACGGCACATCAAATTGGTACGCCACTTTCGTCATTAATTGGTTGGGTGGAACTCTTGAAAGCTGAAAATGTAGATGAATCCACTACTTTAGAAATAGAAAAAGACATTGACAGATTACAAACTATAACCGATCGATTTTCGAAAATTGGTTCGGAACCTAAATTAGAACCCAAAGATATCATCGCCGAAACATTTCAATCTTATGATTATTTGCAATCGCGGTTTTCTAAGCAAGTGGAGTTTTCTTATCGAGCGCCAGAACATCCAATTATGGTATCGTTAAATCCTACGTTACACAGTTGGACTATAGAAAATTTGGTAAAAAACGCTATTGATGCCATGAAAGGCAAGGGTAAATTAAATTTGGAAGTGTTTCAGGAAGGTGATTATGTAAAAATAAATGTTTGGGATACCGGAGGCGGAATTCAGAAAAAACAATTCAAAACGGTTTTTGAACCCGGTTTTACAACCAAAAAAAGAGGTTGGGGTTTAGGACTTTCTTTAACTAAGAGAATTGTTGAGGAGTATCACAAAGGAACTATAAAAGTGCTGAATTCCGAGATTGGGAAAGGCACAACAATGCAGATTTCGTATAAATGCAAATAAATTTCACGAATTATCTTTGATTTTTAGTCGTGTTAATCCGTGAACTTTAGGCTTACAAATTTGCTTGAATGCTTTTGGCTAAAGCTTCAAATTCTTCTTTTGTCATGGACACTTTGTTTTGAAAACGAATTTCATCCATTTCGTTCAAAGGAATCAGGTGAACGTGCGCGTGAGGAACTTCAAGTCCGATAACTGCCATTCCGATTCTTTTACACGGAACTGTTTTTTCTAAGGCGATGGCAATTTTTTTGGAAAACTGCATTAAACCAATATACAAATCATCTTCGATATCAAAGATTTTGTTTATTTCTTGTTTTGGAATACAAAGTGTATGTCCTTTTGCATTTGGATTTACATCCAAAAAAGCCAAAAAGTTTTCATCTTCGGCGATTTTGTAACAAGGAATTTCTCCGTTTATGATTTTTGTAAAAATACTTGACATTGTGAAATGGGTTAATTGTTTGAATCAATTAAATCGGTATCTGTTTAGTCTCTGGAAATTTCTAAAATTTCAAATTTCAAAACACCATTTGGAACTGTAATTTCGGCTACTTCGCCTACTTTTTTTCCTAGTAATCCTTTTCCGATTGGTGAGGTTACAGAGATTTTTCCTGTTTTCAGGTCGGCTTCACTTTCGGCTACCAAGGTATATTTCATCTCCATTCCATTGGTTTGGTTCTTGATTTTTACATTGGATAATACTAAAACTTTAGAAACGTCTAAATGAGTTTCGTCAATTAATCGTGCATTAGAATGTACTTCTTCCAGTTTGGCAATTCTCATTTCTAACATGCCTTGTGCTTCTTTTGCTGCGTCATATTCCGCATTTTCAGACAAGTCACCTTTGTCTCTTGCTTCAGCTATATCTGCGGATGCTTTTGGACGCATCACACTTTTTAAATAATCTAATTCTTCTCGTAATTTTTTTAATCCTTCTGCGGTGTAATAAGATACTTTACTCATAACTTCATCGTTTATATAAATAGAAAAAATCCCATCAGGACGGGATTTCTTTCCACAAAGATACTATTATTTTTTATAGTCTATAAATATATGTTAATCATATACATTTCAAATGTAAATAAAATTAAATTTGTTTTACCAATTCTTTCATCATATTTCACAAATGAAAAAATACATCCTTTTATTCCTTGTTGTTTCTTTGTTCTTTTCGTGTAGTAACAATGATTTTAATAACAGTAATCCTTATATACCTAATTATACGGTTGCGTTAACTATCAATTTGAATTTACCGGCTTATTCGAACCTTCGCTATGTCAGTAATTCTGTTTATTATGCTGGTCAGGGTGCTAAAGGGATTATTATTTTTAATACTTCGGGAACGACTTTTAATGCCTTTGATGCAGCTTGTCCTAATCAAGCTTTGAGTTCTTGTTCTACGATGACAATAAACGGGATTAATGCAGTTTGTGCTTGCGACAATGCTTCTTATAATTTATTTACAGGTTTGGCTACCGGCAAACAATATCCAATGAAACAATATCGGGTGGAGGTAAGCGGAAATCTGCTTCGGGTTTATAATTAATTGTAGTTAAACAAGAAATCCTGATAGCGAACCATCAGGATTTTTAGTTATAAAATAAAATAATTAAAATTTCAACGTTAATCCGGCTAAGAAATTGATTCCGGCTTGCGGATAATAATACGGATAAACATCCCACATATATCCGTTAGAAACATATTTTTTGTCTAGAAAATTATTGACTAAACCAGTTATTACAATCGAATTAAAGACTGATTTAGGTTTTATTTCGTAGGCAATATTTAAATCAGTAACAAAATAATCAGCCAGTTTTGCTGCAGGTAATTCAATATTATTCATGTATTGTTTGCCAACAAATTTTTGTAACCAAGAAATATTTAGATTATCAACCGGAGAATACACTAAAATATTCCCGACAATAACCGATGGAGAATAGGCAATATCAGTAGTTCCGTAGTTTTCTCCTTCTACCGCTAAATCAATATTTTTATTGCTGCTTAAAGTAAAATTTGGACGAACCATAAATTCCTCTGAAAGCGAAATGGTTGCATCAACTTCTAGTCCCAAACGGTAACTTTTTTCACTGTTTGCACGAATTGGACTTCCTACATCATCTAATTTTCCTGTCAAAATCAGCTGATCTTTATACGCCATATAATATACATTCGAGTTGAATTTTACTTTGTCGCCTTCAAATCTCCAACCCAATTCAAAGTCGTTTAGTTTTTCAGGTTTAGCATTTCCGCCTTCATAATCGGTTCTGTTCGGCTCGCGATTGGCTCTTGCATAAGAAAGATATAAGGTGCTTTTGTCATTAACAGTATAGTTTAAACCTGCTTTTGGATTAAAAAAATTGAAACTGTCATTTACTAATCCGGTATCGTAACTATTGGCTTTGTAATGTACATTTCGAAGTTGTAAATCTCCAAATAAACTTATTTTTTCGCTAATTTGATAATTGACTTTCGCAAAAACAGTTCCGTCAGTTTTGGTAGCAAAATCATCATAATAATGATCTCCCAATTCACTTTGAGATGCAAATCTGGCCCAAATTACTTTTCCAAAATGAGCACCTTCGTATTTGTTATAACCACCACCAAAAATTACATCTAGTTTTTCTTCTTTGTAATTAGCAGAAAATGTAGTTCCGTAAAAATCATTATCCAACCATTTCTGACGAATCAAATCTGTTGTTACAACTGTACCAAGAGGCAATAATCCGTAATCTGAAAAATCGGCATCTTCTTTGTAATTTTCATAAAAACCTTTTCCTTTCGTGTAATGAAAAGCCAGGTTTGTACTCCATTTTTCGTTTAGTTTTTCGTTCCAATGCAACTGATAATGATCTTGTTGGTAATTATCGGTTTCATTGTCATAAAAACGCGTCTGACCTGATTCGTCCGTAAAGATTCCAGCGGAGTTAAAAGTTCGGTCGCTGTTTAATGTTTCGGCATCGGTTCCGTTCCAAGATTGGTACGTTTTTTCTTTTCCGCCAAAAGCCAATGCTTTGATTAAAGTGGTTTTTCCAACATAAGTTCCTTGCAGAAAATACGATTTCAAATCAGAACTCGCTCGGTCAATATAACCGTCCGTTTTTAAGGTTGACAATCGACCTGCAATTTCAAAATGATCGTTCATCAAACCTGTACTGAATTTCACCGTGTGTTTGTGTGTGTTAAAGCTACCAATGGAGTTCGAAATTTCGCCAGTTGCTTTTTTTGCATAAGAATCGGTCAGCATATTTAAGCTGGCGCCAAATGCTCCGGCACCATTTGTAGACGTTCCCACACCGCGCTGTAACTGAATACTTTCTAATGACGAGGCGAAATCGGGCATGTTTACCCAATACGTTCCATGGCTTTCGGAATCGTTATACGGAATTCCGTTAATCGTAACATTTACCCGAGTTGCATCGCTTCCACGTACTCGAATTCCGGTATAACCCACGCCATTTCCAGCATCGGAAGTGGTAACAACCGAAGGTAAATAATTCATCAGAATAGGAATATCTTGTCCTAAATTTCGAGATTTAATTTCATTTTTAGTCAAATTGCTAAAACTTACCGGCGTTTTTGAAGTTACCCGAACTGCCGAAACTAAGACTTCGTCGAGTTGATTTACCTTGGTAGTGTCTTTGACTTGAGAAAAAGAGATAAAAGAGGCAAGAAGAAAGATAAAAGACATGTAATAAGTCAGATTCTTGTACTTTGTAACTGTAATAATAGTATTCATCCGTAAAAAAGATTACGAATAAAAGGGGGAATTATTCTTTGGTTTAAATTAATAAATGATTGTTTCCTATGACAAATCGATAGTGTGCACGCTATTTTTTTGTCATTTTTTCCCTTAACAGCATTACCTGTTCAGGTTCGTTGGGTATGATCTCAGCTCGTTATTTAGAGCACCCCTTTGAGACAGTGCAAAGGTATAATTAAAAAGTTCAGAAATCAAAGAACAAATTTTAAAAGTGAAAGGATTTAACAAATTCTAACTCATTTCTGAAATTTATTATCTTAGAAAAAAACTTGATTTCGAATTAATCATGGTTTGGTTTTCTACGGTTTTGCTTGATTTCTGAGACGTTTTTTTTGTCTTTTATCCGTTTCCGAATCACGGATTTAGGGATTTTTGTAGCTTTCCTTATTTTTTGAATTACCAATGCATTTTTGATGAGTTCTAAGAAGCGTTTCGTTACAATCGATTTGTTTTTCAATTGACTTCTGTCTTCATCACAATTCAAAATCAGGATATCTTCGGAAGTCAATCGGGAAGCTAATTTCAATTTAATCCGTTCTTTTTCTTCCTCGGTCAATGCATTTGAGGCATTCAAATCGAAAGTCAAAACTACTTTTGAGGATACTTTGTTCACGTTTTGACCTCCCGCGCCACTACTGCGAACAGCTTTATATTGTAATTCCGAAATTATTTTTTGAGTTTCCATTTAGCTGAATTTATTTCAGTAAAAATTAATGAGGTTGGTGTGCCGGTTTTAATAAATCGTTCACGGTTTTGACCGGATTAAAAGTAATTAAAGGCACTTCGACAAAAACAGTAAGCCATTTTGCCATCGCTCCGTTCCATAATCCTGGCAATTCATAGGATTTCATTACTTTGCCCGATGTGTTTCTGGTAACAATAAAACCGGCTTCATGATCAATAAAACGAGTCAAATCAAATTTAGTTTTGTTGTAATTTTTAATACCACAAACTAAATCTACAGGGTTAAAATGAGTCGATTTAGCTAAAATTTTCTCTTGTTTAGGATTGCTTAAATCGACTTGGGAAGTTTCAACAATCTGCAAAGACAATTTGCCTTTTGTGTCTCTTATCCAAAATGGTCCGCCACCAGGTTCTCCTTCGTTTTTCACCATTCCGCAAACTCGGATTGGTCGGTCTAGTTTTGTTTTTATTTTTAAAATCTTATTTTCAAGAGTAAATTTATGGAATCCTTTTGACATTTCGATGTGAAGCTCTTCTTTCAAAAAAGTAATGATTTCCGCAATGTCATTTTCATGGATTTGATTGGTATCAATGGCTTTCAAATACGTAAATACTTGTTGCTGTAATCGGATTAAAATCCCGGCCAATGCTTTCTTACATAAAGTAACAGTCTCGACATTATTTTGAATAATATTGTCAATATTTTTTATAAAAATAATATCGGCATCTTGATTATTCAGATTTTCAATCAGAGCCCCGTGTCCGCCCGGTCTAAAAACTAATTCGTTGTTTTTGTCTCTAAACGGGTTGTTCTTACTATCAACTGTAATAGTGTCTGTTGCTTGGTTTTGATAGGAATAATCAACACTTATTTTGGTGTTTGATTGCTTTTCAATTTTATCTTTAGTCGAATTTACGATGGCTTCAAATTGTTTTTGGTGTATTTTAGAAACCGTAAAATGAAGGTTTGAATTTCCGTTTACCGTCGCATATAAAGCACATTCGTTTAAATGTTCTTCAATTGGCGTAGCAATGTGATCGGCATATTTGTGAAACGGAAGAACTCCTTTTGGTTTATTGGCAAAATCAAAATAATCAGATTGTAAAAGGAGTTTTATGAAATAATAATTTTTATAACTGTTATCTAAAGATTCAAAATCTTTGTGTTCTGAACGAAGCTTGCTGTCGAGCTCTTTAAAAAACGGAAATTTATCCATTCCGATAATAAATAGGGAAAGTTCTGTGTCTTTTTTTCGATTGATATAAGCATTTACGCTTTCGTTGTTGATGTCAAATTCAGTCAGAAATTCGTTTAAAAATTTAAACATTCTCGTAGCGGCTCCAGAGGCAGGAACGAATTTTTCAAGTATAAGATTTGATTTATTAGTGTCAAAAAACAGCGCGTTTTTCTCAAAATCTTCCGAAGATAATTTCAGAATTCCGTCATTTATAGTCGCAGGTCGATCCAAAATTGTTTTTGCAATTCCGTCTTTAAAAATTGACAATTGTTTTTGAATGTTTTGCATTGGAATTCCATGATTGTAAATTTGAACAAAATCTAGGGATGAAATTCCTGTTTCCTTTGCTAATGCTAAATCATTCAAAATAGAAATAGCGGTATTGAGTCTGGTTTCTTTGTCACCAGACAATGTAATAAATGGTTTTTTATGGTCAATTAAAGACTGTTTGAAAACAGAAAAAATAGATTCTCTTCCTTCTGGACTGTCTCTGATATCATCTTTTTCCCAAGGCACATCAATATCGGTAAGAAAAAAAAGATCGTATTGATGGGCACGAGCAGCTTTGTCCAGTAAAGTGTCGCAAAAGTCATAATACATTTCCGAAAACACTTTGGTAACCATCAAATTAGTGTCGCAAAAAAGATATTTATTTGCAATTAATGCGCTGTCATTTTCTAATTTTGTTTGGCCATAAGCAATAGGAAGCATGTCGTCAATATCGCAAATGCTTTGGTTTTTGTCCCATTTTTTTTGAAGATAATCTCGGGCATATTCAGGTACCCAAACCGTTTTGTAATGGTCTGCGAGTTGTTTTGCCAATGTAGTTTTGCCTGTACTTTCAGGTCCAAAAATGGCAATTCTTATAATTTCGGTAGCTCCGGTTTTTTGGAGTTGTTTAAGGTTTTCTTCCATTCTAAATAAGCTGAAACAGCTAAAATTGTAAAAATTAAATACTGTAAGGACAACATTCCCAGTCCGCGATAGGCATACAGCGGCACAACAATTAAGTCTCCAATAATCCAAAGCGTCCAATTCTCGATTTTCTTCTTTGCCATGTACCACATTCCTGTAAAAAATAGTCCGGAAGTAAAAATGTCTACATAATTGTCTTTATGAATCGTGTAGTCATAGTACGTATAGATGCCGAAAACTACAAAAATTGTAATTAAAAACAATAGAACTCCTATTATTTTTTCTTTAATATTGGTTCTTGTAATGGGTAAATTCATGTCGTCTTCTCCTTTTTTTGCCCATTTGTACCATCCGTAAATACTCATGATGCTGAAATATCCATTAATCATCATGTCGCCTAAATATCCTGCAATATAGAGTAAGTAAGTTGTGATTATTGTTGCGATTAAACCGGTTGGATAGACCCAGATATTTTCTTTTTTAGCATACCATACACTTAAAATGCCAAATACAAATGCCACAAACTCTAATGCAATTTGGCTCATTGGGACATCTTTGTATGCGTTCAAAAAAAACTCAATCATTTGTTGTGGTATTAGGATTAAAAAAATTAATATCTTTTTCAAAAGCAGTTCCAATAACTACTATGTCAGCTCCTGCGGCATATGCATTTTCTATGCCTTGTAAAGCTATAATTCCTCCTCCAACTACTAAAGGAATCGCGAGGTTTTCTGCAGTTTTTTTTATCATTTCTAACGGAACGGCTTTTTTTGCGCCACTTCCAGCTTCTAAATAGATTAATTTATTGCCTGACATTTCGCCTGCTTGTGCAGTTTGAACGACATAATTAATGTTATTTCGGTCTAAAGGTTTGGTTTTACTAACGCGTTCTACGGCAGTTTCGCTTCCGCTTTCTATGAGAATGTAGCCGGTTGAAATGATTTCTAAATTGGTTTTCTTTAGAATTGGAACGGCATTTACCTGATGTTCTATTAAATAATCCGGATTTCGTCCTGAAATTAGAGAAAGAAATAAAATTGCATCAGCTTCGGCTGAAATTTGGGAAGGATTTCCGGGGAACAGAACAATTGGCAAAGTGATTTTTTGCTTTAAGCGAACGATTAGTTCGTCCAGAATTGTGGTTTTGACAAGGCTTCCGCCAATGAAAATGTGAGTGGCTGGCGACAGATTAATTTTTGAGATTAAATCTTCTAATGTGCTCCAGACGATTTTATCCGGATCGAGTAGAATAGCGAGCAATTTCTCGTTTTTTGCTTTTGCTTTTAAGATATCGGAATAAATAGTTGTCATTTTTGTAGTCACGAATTCATGATTTTTTTAGTGCCGAAAACAGATTAATTTATTTTTAGAACAGATTGCCAAAATTCGGGAATTCGTGGCATATAAAAACTATTATTTTTCAAGCGCATAAACTAAAGTGAAGTTTTCCAGTTCTTCAAAGTAAATTTTGAAGTCTTTGATCAGACTGTCAAAGTGAAGTTCGGCGGTGGTTTGTTCTTGTTCCATCTCGAAAGTATTTATTTTGATGTGGTTTTTAAAGCTGATTCTTTTCTCATTTCGGATTTTGAAAATGGCTTCTTTGGCGCCCCAAATCACGGTTAGTTTTCGGATATAGTCTTGTAATTTTTCGGGTTCTAAATAATGAAATTCCGAATTTGTAAATTTATCGGCAATTCGCAGGATTTTTTCTCTTTGCAATTCGATGTCGATTCCTACGGTTTCGTCGCTGATAATTAGTGCAGAGAATTCATGCGAATGTGTGATGGAAATGTGTTTTCCGTCATGTAAATGAGGTTTGCCAAAACGGTCGTAATACAAATCAAAGTCGGTGTAGCCGGCAAGATTCATTAATTTTCGTACGCTAAGAAAAGCGCGTTGGTGTATTTCGGATTTCATTCCGTTTAACCGAATCGCGTTGGTTTCGTTTAAAGTGACCTGCTCGAATAACTCCGAAAAAGGTTCGGTGATTTTCCAAATGAGGATTTGGGTGTTGGGATTGTGGTTTATGGTTTTGAATAAAGGCATGTTGTTGGTCTGGTTATTTTTAGCCCTGATGGAAACGGCATCCTTTTGTGGCGGTGTTCGCCATAAAAGATATAGTGTACAGCAGGATTAGCTTCTAATGTAAATTATTTATCTAAAGTTCAAAAGATTAGCGAATTAAACAATTCATAAATCTTTTAGAAATTAGTAAAATTGCAAACTTATTACGTAAATTTGCAAAAAATTTTCACCCGAGTTCGCTGCGGCGGATAAACGGACGAAGTAATTACAAATATACTATAAATGAGTACAGCAACTATGCCTTATGTGGCTTTCAAAGTTAAAGACATTTCCCTGGCGGCTTGGGGAAGAAAAGAAATTGAATTAGCAGAAGCTGAAATGCCAGGTTTAATGGCGCTTCGTGCGGAGTACAAAGACGAACAACCACTTGCTGGTGCTCGTATTGCAGGATGTTTACATATGACAATCCAAACTGCGGTTTTGATTGAAACTTTAATCGCTCTTGGTGCTGAGGTGACTTGGAGTTCTTGTAACATTTTTTCTACACAAGATCAAGCTGCTGCTGCGATTGCTGCTGCAGGAATTCAAGTTTATGCTTGGAAAGGGTTGAATGAAGTAGATTTTGACTGGTGTATTGAGCAAACATTATTCTTTGGTGAAGACAGAAAACCATTGAATATGATTCTTGATGACGGTGGAGATTTGACAAATATGGTTATTGACCGTTACCCAGAATTAGTTGCAGGAATCAAAGGATTATCTGAAGAAACTACTACTGGAGTTCACAGATTGTACGAAAGAGTAAAAGCGGGAACATTGCCAATGCCTGCTATCAATGTTAATGACTCGGTTACTAAATCGAAATTTGATAACAAATACGGTTGTAAAGAATCTGCAGTTGATGCGGTTCGTCGTGCAACTGATGTTATGCTTGCTGCAAAAAGAGTAATCGTTTGTGGTTACGGTGACGTAGGTAAAGGAACTGCAGCTTCTTTTAGAGGTGCTGGTTCTATTGTTACGGTTACTGAAATTGACCCAATTTGTGCGCTTCAAGCTGCAATGGACGGTTTTGAAGTAAAAAAATTAGATACCGTTATTGCAACTGCTGACATTATCATTACAACGACTGGAAATAAAGATATCGTTTTGGGTTCTCATTTCGAAAAAATGAAAGACAAAACTATCGTTTGTAACATTGGGCATTTTGATAACGAAATTGATATGGCTTGGTTGAATACAAACCACGGTGCATCAAAAGTAGAGATCAAACCACAAGTAGACAAGTATACAATCGCTGGAAATGATATCATTGTTTTGGCTGAAGGTCGTTTGGTAAATCTTGGTTGTGCTACAGGTCACCCAAGTTTTGTAATGAGTAACTCATTTACAAACCAGACTTTGGCTCAAATCGAATTGTGGAAAAACAGTGCGGCATACAACAATGACGTGTACATGTTACCAAAACATTTGGATGAGAAAGTAGCAATGTTGCACTTAGCTAAACTTGGTGTTGAATTGGAAACGTTACGTGTAGATCAAGCAGATTATATCGGAGTTCCAGTTGAAGGTCCATTTAAACCAGAATATTACAGATATTAATTTAGTGAATAGTCATTAGTAATATTGACTAGATTAAATTTAAAATAGATAAACCCTTGCAGGAAACTGAACTAAACCTCAGTTTTAATGTGAGGGTTTTTTGTGTTTTTGAATTCCGACCTACTCCAAAAAAAATAAATTAGTAGTGTTTTATACAGTGTGTCAATAAGATCTATACTTCAGATTAAACCTTTTCTTTTTTTAAACATCTTATGTTAAACTTAACTAAATTATTATGTGTAGATGTTTGTATTTTCTTTTCGTTCTTATGTTTTCTTTTTACGTTAATGCACAAAATAGTTTTATTTTAAAAGGAAAAGTACTTAATATCAATACCCAGCTTCCGTTAGAATCTGCTTCGGTATATATTACAACTGTGAAAGATTCCACAGTTTTAGAATATACTTTAACGGATAAAAATGGAGACTTCAATTTTGTAGTTAAAAAATATGAAAAACCCGTGTTTTTAAAAGTGACTTACATGGGATTTGAAACCTTTACTGAAGAACTAAAAGATCTTACAGCTAACAAATATTTCAATAAAGTCTATCTTTTTGAACTATTGAACACCCTTAATGAGGTTACAATAAAAGGACAAGAACCTCCTGTTCGAATTAAAAATGACACGATTGAATTTAAAGCCTCTTTGTTTAAAGTGCGTCCTGATGCAAATGTTGAAACATTATTAAAACAACTTCCGGGTCTTGAGATAGACACTGATGGAAAAATTATAGCAAATGGTAAGGAAGTAGTACAAGTTTTAATAAACGGAAAGCCCTTTTTTGACCGAGATGGAGTAATGGCATTAAAAAATCTTCCTGCAGACATAATTAATAAAATTCAGGTATCTGATTTTAAAACCAAAAAAGAAGAATATTCTAAAGATCAAGCTGCCTCTGATAATTCTAGTATCAACTTAACTATTGACGAAGATAAAAACAAAGGATATTTTGGTAAATTTCTGGGAGGCTATGGAACCGATGATCGGTATGAATCTAGTTTTATAGTAAACTTTTTTAATAATAATAGAAAGATAAGCCTATTAGGTTCTTCTAACAATATCAATGCTCCTGGGTTCTCTATGGATGAAGTCTTTGACAGCATGGGTGGTGGTCGAAACAGTAGAAGGACAGCCGTAAATAGAGGTCAAGCCAGCGGAATTACTAAATCAAATTTATTTGGAATGAACTATTCTGATGAACTATTTAGTAATTTACAGGTAAATGCTAATTACAATTATTCTGATACACATACTGATAATTTAAGCAAATCAAACTCACTTAATTTTCGGCCTGATGGTAATTTCATTACAAAATCAAGCTCTAAAACAGACAACAGAAACACCAGTAATAAGGTTAATGTAGAATTAGAATATAAAATATCGCCAACCATGCGATTGTTTGTTGCGCCAAAATTCAGTACTTCTGTCTCAGGAAGTAATCCCCAATCGTATAGTCTCTCTACTCTAGAAGATGGTACAGAAACAAATGCTTTCGTGTCAAATTCAATAAATTTAAATGAGACAAACAACTTTAGTAACTCAATTAACTTCAATAAATCATTCGAGAAAAAAGCACAAAATTTAAGTATAGTATTTAATAACAATAATAATAGTTCGAGTTCTAATGGGTTTGTAGATTCAAAAACAAATTTTTTAACCAGAAATGATAGTATTTTAAGAAAGCAAAATAATTTAAGCAACGGTATCAGTGATTCATATTCGGCCGAAATTGAATATACAGAACCTGTAAGTGATTCAATTCGTTTTAAAATAGGTGTGGAATACAATTTTCGAAACTCGATTAATGATACAAAATCCTTTGAATTTAATGCAGCGGATGGGGCTTACTCCGATTTAAATCAGGGGCAGACAACTCTCATTACTTCTAAACAAAATAGTATTGCGCCAAAGGCAGGAATTCGATTTGAAAAAAATAAATTTACTTTTGATATTAATTCTACAACATCTATCGTACAATATGACAACAACTCTAATTATCTAGGTGAGTCAATCAATTTGAACAGAAAATATGTCATGCCATACGGTAGTGCACAAATTAGATACAAAATGGATCGATCTAAATTTTTAACTGCCAGATACAACTACAGTCAGTCCCTTCCGTCGGCTTCAGAATTGCTTCCTATAGAAAATGTATCTAATACTTTAAATACGGTTATAGGAAATCCTAATTTAAATCCTACCGAAACGCATAGTGTAAATATGAACTATAGAAATTCTGATCTTCGCACACGATCAGGTTATAACTTATTCGTTAACGGTGCTTTCAATAATAATGATGTAATTTCTTCTGCTACTTTTGATGTTGATAGAAAAAGAACAACTAATTATGAAAACGTATCGGGAACTTACTCTATTACCGGAGGTGGTAACTGGAATAAATCTATCAAACAAGAATCTAATTTGTTGCGTTACGGATTGGCATTAAATGTAAATTATTTTTTTTCTAAAGGGTTTACGGATGGTGTTTTATATGGTGCAAAAGCTATGGAAATAGCTCCAAGAGTATATCTTAATTACGATTATGGAGAATATTTTACAATTGCCCCCTCTTATAATTTTTCGTATAACGAAACTATATATGATATTAAAGCACTTAATCCCAGATTGAATGTTGTTCATAGAATCAATCTTCAAACCACAAACTACTGGCTTTCAAACTGGACTTTGGGAAATGATTTTGGTTACACATACAATTCTATTAATCAAGATTTCTATCTGTGGAATATTAGTTTGTCTTATGCTTTCTTAGGTAAAACATTTATAGCCCGGGTAAAAGGATATGATGTTTTAAACCAAAACCAAAGCATTACAAGAAGTATTTCGGCAACATCAGTCAGCGACAACGAAAATACCATTTTAAAACGTTATGCGATGTTCTCCCTTACGTACAAAATTCAAAATTTTACCGGAATGAAGAATCCTCCTGGAAGAAACAACAGGAACGTTGACGGGATAGAAAGAGCGGAGCTTTCCGGTGGTGGTTCGTGAATGATAGATAAAACAGTAATTATTAATTCGAAGTAATCAACTCTTCGAGCTCTCTTTGCTTTGCAAAAAAGTCACGATATCAAGCTCTTGGTCTTTTGAAGACCAAGGGTTTTTTTAATCTAAAAAATAAAACCTATAATTTCTCATCTCGCCTGCCCTTTGGAGAGGTGATGAAATACAAAAAACCCGCTTCGAAAGAAGCGGGTTTTGTAATAATATAGAATCTTAGTGATTATGCTTCGAATGGAAGGATAGAAACATAAGATTTATTATCTCTTTTCTTTTGGAACTTAACAACTCCATCTACTCTTGCGTGTAGGGTGTGATCTTTACTAATGTAAACGTTTTCACCTGGATTATGTTTTGAACCTCTTTGTCTTACGATGATGTTCCCAGCAATAGCAGCTTGACCTCCAAAAATCTTAACACCTAAACGTTTAGATTCTGATTCTCTACCATTCTTAGAACTACCGACACCTTTCTTGTGAGCCATGACGTATTAGTTTTATAGTGTTATTATTCTTGAGTATCTTCTTTTTTAGCTTTAGCTACTTTTTTCTTAGGAGCTTCAACTTCTTCTGTAGTTGCTTCAACTGCTGCTTTTTTAGGAGCTGCTTTTTTAGCACCTGCTGCAGTAATACCTTCAATTACAATTTGAGTAAGATATTGTCTGTGACCATTTCTCTTTTTGTATCCTTTTCTTCTTTTCTTTTTGAAAACGATAACTTTATCTCCTTTTAAGTGTTGTAACACTTTAGCTTCTACTGAAGCACCTTCTATAGCTGGGGCGCCTAAAGTTACATTTCCGTTATCGTCTAATAAAAGAACTTTGTCAAAAGAAACTTTTGAACCTTCTTCATTAGCCAAACGGTGAACATAAACCTTTAAGTCTTTGCTTACTTTAAATTGTTGCCCTGCTATCTCTACGATTGCATACATACCGAATTGATTTATTGATTTTTAAGGTTGCAAATATACAATTAAATATTTATCCTGCAATCCCTCTGTCAAAAAAAATGTTCTCCTTTATTTATTCCCTGTTTTTCAATAGGTTCTTGACCTTTGTAAAAGTTATTTCTCAGTAAAATAGCGTTAATATTTTGCCAAAGCCATCGTTATTTCTCTTTACAGAATGAAAATAAAGTATTTTTGATGTAACAATAATTTTTAGTGCGTTACTAATAGTGAATAAAAAATTTATTAATCCTTATGAAAAAATCAATAATGATGTTAAGTGCTGCGCTTATGCTCGGAGGAGTTGCTTCAGCTCAAAAAGTAGCTTTTGAAGAATATGATTTAGACAACGGAATGCATGTAATCCTGCATAACGATTCTTCTGCGCCGGTGGTGGTTACTTCGGTAATGTATCACGTAGGTTCAAAAGATGAAAATCCGGACCGAACTGGTTTTGCCCACTTTTTTGAACATTTATTGTTCGAAGGAACACAAAACATCAAACGTGGTGAGTGGATGAAAATTGTTACTGCCAATGGCGGAACGAATAATGCCAATACTTCGGATGACAGAACCTATTATTATGAAGTCTTTCCTTCAAATAATTTAGAATTAGCGCTTTGGATGGAATCCGAACGATTGATGCATCCTGTGATTAATAAAATAGGGGTAGATACTCAAAATGAAGTGGTAAAAGAAGAAAAAAGAACCAGTTTTGATAATCGTCCTTACGGAAATATCCTTACGGTGGTTAAAGAAAACATGTTTAAAAATCATCCGTACCGATGGACTACTATTGGTTCCATGAAAGATTTAGACGCTGCTACTTTAGAAGAATTTCAGGCTTTCAACAAAAAATTCTACACACCAAATAATTCTGTTTTGGTAGTGGCGGGAGATTTTGAGAAAGGACAAGCGAAAGAATGGATTCAAAAATACTTTGGGCCTATCCAAAAAGGAGTAACGGTGACCAAACAGACCTTTGTAGAAGAGCCAATAACAGAAACTATCAAAGCAACTTATGAGGATCCAAATATACAAATTCCAATGTTGGTGGCTTCTTACAGAACGCCTTCGATGAAAACCAGAGATGCCCGAGTTCTAGATTTGATTTCTTCTTATTTGAGCGATGGAAAAAGTTCTAAATTATACAAAAAGATTGTTGACGACAAAAAAATGGCATTGCAAATTGGAGCAGTTGGTTTTAGTCAAGAAGATTACGGGATGTACATTTTATATGGTTTGCCAATGGGAACTAATACTTCGGCAGATTTGTTGAAAGAAATTGACGAAGAAATTGTGAAAATTCAAACCGAATTGATTTCGGAGAAAGATTTCCAAAAATTACAAAATAAGTTTGATAATAATTTTGTCAATGCCAATGCAAGCGTTGAAGGAATTGCAGAGAATTTAGCAACCTATTATTTACTGTATAAAGATGTAAATCTAATCAATACCGAAATCGAATTATTGCATTCGATTACTCGTGAAGAAATTAGAGAAGTGGCGAAAAAATATTTAAACCCAAATCAGAGATTGGTTTTAGATTACGTTCCATCCAAAGAAAAAGCTCAAAACTAAGACCTCTCAATCATGAAAAAAACAAGTATAATAATATTCATTTTGTTCGTAACAGGAATTATGCAGGCACAAGATCGTACACAACCGAAACCTGGAACTTCCCCAGTCGTAAATATCAAAAAACCGCAAACCTTTGTTTTGGCAAACGGGTTGAAAGTGATGATTGTCGAAAATAATAAATTGCCGAGAGTTTCTTATAGTTTGACTTTAGACAACGCTCCTTTTGCCGAAGGAAATAAAAAAGGAGTTGACGAGTTGACCAGCAGTTTAATTGGTAACGGAAGTAAAAAAACACTAAAAGATGCCTTCAATGAAGAAGTAGATTTTTTAGGGGCAAATATCAATTTTAGTTCTCAAGGCGCTTATGCGAGTTCGCTTTCAAAATATGCGCAAAGAATTTTAGAGTTAATGGCCGAAGGTGCTTTGCATCCCAATTTCACTCCAGAAGAGTTTGATAAAGAAAAAGCTAAATTGATAGAAAGCCTTAAAGCGGATGAGAAAAGTGTTCCTGCAATTGCTAATAGAGTAGTAGACGTGTTAGCTTTTGGTAAAAGTCATCCATCAGGGGAGTTCATGACCGAAGAAACAATCAAGAAAGTTACTTTGGCCGATATTGAAACAAATTACACCAATTATTTTGTTCCCGAAAATGCTTATTTAGTAATCATTGGAGATGTAAAGTATAAAAAAATTAAGCCACTTGTTGAAAAATTATTCAGTTCTTGGCAAAAAAGAAGTGCGCCAAAATTGACCTATTCCGCACCAGAAAATGTAGCTTTTACTCAAATTAATTTTGTAGATGTGCCTAATGCTGTTCAGTCAGAAATTTCATTGGTCAATACCTTGAATTTAAAAATGGGCGACCCTGATTTCTTTCCTGCTGTAATTGCAAACCAAGTGCTTGGAGGGGATTTTAACAGTTATTTGAATATGAATTTGCGTGAAAAACACGCTTGGACATATGGCGCTAATTCGATAATTGGAAGTGGCAAATATGTAACTAAATTCAAAGCAACATCAGCAGTAAGAAACGTGGTTACGGATAGTGCGGTTGTAGAATTTATCAAAGAAATCAAGAAAATCAGAACCGAGAAAGTTTCAGACGATGTTTTGGGTAATGTGAAAGCGGGTTATATCGGGCGTTTTGTAATGCAAGTAGAAAAACCACAAGCGGTAGCTCGTTATGCTTTGAATATTGAAACTGAAAACTTACCGGCAGATTTTTACGAAAAATACATTCAAACCATCAACGCGGTAACTGCAGATGATGTGCTTCGTGTAGCCAATAAATATTTCCTTTTGGAGAACACCCGAATTGTAATTGCAGGGAAAGGTTCAGAAGTAATTCCTGCTTTGGAACGATTAAAAATTCCAATGCTCTTTTTCGATAAATACGGAAGTCCATTAGAAAAACCTGTTTTCAAGAAAGACGTTCCTGCTGGTGTAACCGTTAAAACGGTTTTAGATAATTATATCAAAGCGATTGGTGGCGATAAAGCAGTTGCTGCTGTCAAAACGATTGCCATGACTGGATCAACTACAATTCCGCAAGCACCAACGCCATTGAGTTTTACTTCAAAAATTGATGCTAAAGGAAAATTAAATGTTGAAATAAGTATGGGTGGAATGAGCTTGATGAAACAAGTAGTTTCTGAAAAAGGAGCGTATATAATTCAACAAGGCCAACGTAAAGATTTGGAAGGAGCTGAATTGGCAGAAATGAAAGCGAGCGCAACTCCTTTTGAAGAATTGCAACTTGCCAAGAAAGCAGGATTGCTTCTTGACGGTATCGAACCTTTGAATGGAAGCGATGCTTTTGCTGTAAAAAATGGCAAAACTACTTATTACTATGATGTCGTTTCGGGACTTAAAGTTGCAGAAGCAAAAACATTGGAACAAGGTGGTCAAACGATGACTCAAATCACTAATTTTGGAGATTACAGAGTAGTAAAAGGAGTGAAAGTCCCTTTTAATATCATCCAAAATGTAGGTTTTGAATTGAATATAAAAATGTCGGATGTTAAGATAAACGAAGGCGTATCGGATGCTGATTTTAAATAGTCGAATGTAGAATTTACAAACAAAGGCTGTCTTTTTGGGCAGCCTTTGTTATTTTATAAAGTGGTCGTATTATTTCTTCGCCGATAAATACACGCCAATCAGAATGATAAATGCGCCAATAAATTGAACTGGAGTTAGCATTTCGTGGTCTAATAATCCCCAAAAGAAAGCCACAACAGGAATTAAATAGGTTACCGAAGTAGCAAAAACTGGTAACGACATTTGAATCAGTTTAAAGAATAAAATATTAGCAATTCCTGTTCCTACAACTCCCAAAATCATAATAAAAAGAACGGATTGTTGTACTGTTGCAAGTTGAACTACCTCAAAAAAGTCGGAGAAAAATAAAATGATTGTAGCAGGGAAAAGCAACACCAGAAAATTACCGGTAGTAATACTCACCGGAGTCAAATCTGATAAATATTTCTTAATTAGGTTCACATTGGTAGCATAACAAATAGATGCAATCAACACTAAAATAGCGTAATAATAATTTTGTTCCGGATGGTGTATAGCGCCATTCAAAATCAGTAATGCACTTCCTATTAATCCGATGAGAACGCCAAAAATCTGGTTTCTCCTAAACTGTAATCCAAAAGCCAAAGTTCCTAAAATTAAGGTGTTCAAGGGCGTCAGGGAATTTAGAATAGAACTTACGGAACTATCAATTTGGGTTTGGGCTATAGCAAACAGATAAGCGGGTACAAAGGTTCCAAACATGGAAGTTAAGACAATATATTTCCACTGATGGCGCGGAATTTTTGCTAAACTTTTAAAACCAATTAGCAATAAAAAAATGGCGGCAAAAATAATTCTAAGCGAACCAAGTTGAAAAGCGGTTAACCCAATTAATCCTTTTTTAATTAAAATAAAGGAACTTCCCCAAACCAGAGAAAGAACCACTAAATAAACCCATTTCAATTGCTTTGAAATCATAAATCCTAAATTTGCGTCAAAATTGTAATTATTTTATGAATTAGTGCGTCTTTTTTTAATTAATTTTGTCTTGCTTTAAAAAAAGAATTAATTAAAATCAAATCATAATGAATTTCACAAAATCAATAACAACTTTAGCATTAGCAAGTCTATTGTTTGTGGGTTGTAAAGAAAAAACTGCAGAACCTGTTGCTGTTGCTGAAACAGAAACGGCTGCGCCAAAAGTTAAAAAAGAAATCGCCGCTGCAAATGTTCAAACCGCCAGTTTTACCGTAGAAGGAATGACATGTGCTATAGGTTGTGCTAAAACAATTGAAGAGGAATTGTCTGGGCTTGACGGTGTGCAAAAAGCGACTGTTGATTTTGATAAAAAATTAGCTACCGTAACTTTTGACAAAACGGTTCAAACTCCTGAAAAATTAACAGAAGTTGTTCAAGCCACCGGAGACGGAAAAACATACAAAGTTTCGAATATGAAGTCGTAATTGACTTTTAAATTTTCATAAAAAAAGCATCTGTTTACGACAGATGCTTTTTTTATGAATTATTTCCATTTCAAGGTTTCCATTAAACGTTGCATGTCGTTTTTAATGTAACTCGCCGCAGGCATAATAGAATCAAAATTAGGTTTTGCGTAGAAATATACGGAACCTATGACAAAATGTTTTGTGCTGTCTGTAACATAAAACTGTGAATTCGTTGCCGCATTTCCATCCACTTGGTAAAACATTCCGTAGGCTTTCTTTTCTGGATTTAAATAAGGTTGTTCCAGTATATCGTCTGCTTTTATAACATGTTCGTAGGTCAGTTTTTGAGCATCTCGTAACAACGAATTGATGTTGTTATGAACGGGTTTGTATGTCAGATAAATAGTGGCTTTCATTTTTGGATACGAAATTGCAAATCCGCATTCTTTCTCGCCTTTGATGATGGCTTCCGAATTTATTTCGAAAGTAAACGGACATTCATTTTCAAAATTCACATAATTAGCTACCGGATAATCCAGCCTCAAGTGACTTGAAGGTTTGGGTAAAACATCATCTTTACAGCTAAAAACAGAAGATAGTGTTATAAAAAGTATTGAAGCAGCTATTGTTTTTTTTAACATTTTGGAATTATTCAATCGTTACTTTTATTTGTTTGATGCGTTTTTTGTCAACAGTTTCAATGCTGAAAGAACAGTTTTCAAAACTTATTTTTTGGTCTTTTTTGGGAAAATTACCTAGTATTTCCAGAATAAATCCGGCTAATGTTTCGGCTTCTCCTTTTTTGATTTCGAATAAATCTTCGTCGACTGCAATAATTCTATAGAAATCTTTGAGGTTTATTTTGCCTTCAAAAATATAATTTTTATCATCAATTTGTGAAAAATTAAGCTGTTCATCATCGAATTCATCACTGATATCTCCAACAATTTCCTCGATTACATCTTCAAGAGAAACCAATCCCGAAGTTCCACCATATTCATCTACCACAATGGCCAAATGGCTTTTCATACTCTGAAAATCTTTTAGTAAGTTGTCTAATTTCTTATTTTCTGGTACAAAAAACGGTTCTCTCAGTAAGGATTTCCAATCAAAATCACTCGTGTTGATATGCGGAAGTAAATCTTTGACAAACAAAACGCCTTCTATCTGATCAATATTGTCTCGGTATACAGGAATTCTCGAAAACCCTTTTTCTATAATTTTTGGACAAATGTCTGCGAAAGTTTCTTCTATTTCAAGAGCAAAAATATCAATTCTAGGACTCATTACTTGTTTTGTATCGGTGTTGCCAAAAGAAACAATTCCTTCTAATATTTTTTGTTCTTCAAATGAAGTTTCATTAGAGCCGGTAAGTTCTAAAGCTTGCGATAATTGATCAACAGAAAAATTTGTTTTTTGTTTTCCCAGTTTATTATGAAAATAAATGGTGGCTCCTCGCATTGGCAGGCTTACGGGTGAAAGAATTTTATCTAAAACGGCAATAGGATAAGCAATTTGTCTGGCAAATTTCAGGTTGTTTCTGCTGGCATATACTTTGGGTAAAACTTCTCCAAAAAGCAAAATCAAAAAAGTAACCACAATTACTTCGAACATAAATTTTAATACCGGCGAACTGATTTCTGAAAAAAGTCCTTTGCCTACAAATGAGAATAAAATTACAACTCCGATGTTTATAAAATTATTAGCGACAAGAAGTGTGGCTAATAGTTTTTTTGGTTTTTCTAAAAGGCTGGCGATAATCTTTCCTTTTGAGGTGTTTTCCTGGATGGTTTCGTCAATGTCTTTTTGTGACAACGAAAAAAAAGCTATTTCTGCGCCTGAAACTATGGCGGAACAAAACAGCAGGGCAAATATTCCGACAAAGCCAAATGTCAGGGTGGTGTCTAAAGTGTATGCTGAAATTATACTGGGCTCCGGGTCCAAATTAAAAGAGATTAGTTAAACAATTAAAAAGGCAAATCATTGATAGGCAAGCCGTTATTTTGTGCGTCAAAGGTAGTGTTTTTTAAGGATTCTGATGTTGGAATCTGTTTGTTGTTCTCAGAATCTTTCTTTGTCGAAAGAAAAGTAAACTCGGTTACCTGAATTTCGCTGGTGTGCTTTGTGGTGCCGTCTTCTCCTTGCCATTGACGGGATTTTATGCGTCCTTCGATGTATATTTTATCGCCTTTTGAAAGGTGTTTTTCGCAAATTTCGGCCGCTTTGTTGCGTACGACTAAGTTATGCCATTCTGTTGAGGTGATTTTTTCGTTGGTCGTTTTGTTGATGTATATTTCATGTGTGGCCAACTGAAATCTGCCGATGCAATTGCCACCGTCAAAATAATGCATTTTGATATCATCGCCAAGATAGCCTATAAGCATCACTTTATTTAACGTTCCGTTCATTGTTTTTTGTGGTATTTAAATCAAAGATACATTTTTTCGGAAACTATAATTTAATTCGCTTCAATAAAATTATGAATCACAATTGGGAAAGGAAATGTTGTCAAAGTAGCGCTGTCAATTCCGTTTTCCAGAATTCCATTTACAGTTACTTTCCAGAATTTAATATGTAAATGCTGGTGTGACAGTTTATGAATAATAGTATTTTCATTGTGTTCTTGTATACTTATAATAGTATGCTCT
The DNA here is from genome assembly GCF_027474525.2 of Flavobacterium lacustre. Taxonomy (NCBI): domain Bacteria; kingdom Pseudomonadati; phylum Bacteroidota; class Flavobacteriia; order Flavobacteriales; family Flavobacteriaceae; genus Flavobacterium; species Flavobacterium lacustre. The sequence goes on along the minus strand of NZ_CP114882.2, from coordinate 676,565 downwards.
TGGAGAAATTCCTTTTGGATTCGTTCTGAAATGTAGTTGAAATCTTCGGTTTGATCGGTTTCAATCAACGGGAATTCATATAAATTATGCCAAATTCCCTTGGCAGTTCTTTTTTGGATTAGTGTATTATTAATTTCATCAGCAATTACCAAATAATTAAAAAACCGATTTCTTACTTTTAGTTTTTTCGATTTCACGGGTAATTCGGCGACTTTCTTTTTTTGCAAAGCGGCGCAACTTTCGTTAAAAATACAAATGCCGCAATTGGGACTTTTTGGAACGCACTGTAATGCGCCAAATTCCATGATCGCTTGGTTGAAAATTGCAGGATTAGCTTCACTCAGTTCGGCTCCGCCTCGGGTGTCTTTTGGCATCAATTCGAAAGCCAAGGCAGCGAATTCTTTTTTGGCGGAAGCCTGAGCAATATCAGTTTCAATATCAAAATAACGCGATAAAACCCGAAACACATTTCCGTCAACAACAGGAACGGCTTCATTGTAAGAAAAAGAGGCGATTGCGGCAGCGGTATATTCTCCGATTCCTTTCAGTTTTAATAAATCGGTATAATTATCAGGAAAGATTCCTGACATTTCGTATGCGACAAGTTGTGCGGTTTTGTGTAAATTTCGAGCACGGGAATAATAACCCAAACCTTGCCAAAGTTTCAGTACTTTTTCTTCATCGGCATTAGCCAAATCAAAAACGGTAGGAAAAGCGGTTGTGAAAGATAGAAAATAGGGCATTCCTTGTGCTACACGCGTCTGTTGAAGCATGATTTCTGAGAGCCAAATAGGGTAAGGATTTGTGGTATTTCGCCATGGTAAATCACGCTTGTTTTGTAAATACCATTTTATCAATAGGTTAGAGAAAATCATCATTAAATATTAGACGACAAAAGTAAAAGTTTATCTAATTAAAATTTAATGAATTAGGTTGATTTATTGTTTTTTTAATTCATATATTTGCAAACTCAAAAAAATAGTACAACATTATAAATAGGAAAGAAAATGACGAAAGCAGATATCGTAGCAAAAATTTCAGAAAAATTAGGTCTTGAAAAAGGAGATGTACAGGCAACTGTAGAGACTTTTATGAATGAAGTAAAAAATTCATTAGAAACTGGAGACAATGTATATTTAAGAGGTTTTGGAAGTTTTATTGTAAAAACTAGAGCAGAAAAAACAGGAAGAAATATTTCCAAAAATACTACTATTAAAATTCCTGCACACAACATTCCTGCTTTCAAACCTGCAAAAGTTTTTGTAGAAGGAGTAAAAGTAAATAACGAAGCAAAATAAAAATATTAATTAATCATAAAATCTACAAGATATGCCAAGTGGTAAAAAAAGAAAGAGACATAAGGTAGCGACTCACAAACGTAAAAAAAGAGCGAGAGCTAACCGTCACAAAAAGAAAAAGTAGTTTTAAACTACTTTTTTCTTTTTAAACGTTCATTGAAATTTGGAAAATTAGACTTTAGACTTCAGACCGCAGAGTACGGTTTTTACCATAACTGCCATCTGAAATCCGCTTGCTGATTCTCCTCCCGGGTTTAATACCTGTTAAAATATTGTTTAATCCATCTGTGCCAAAGGAATAAGTTTATGGTTTCGTTTTTGTACTTACAAAAGCAAAAACCTAAAATTTGAATCTGAAAAGTGCGGATAAAAATTTACAGTGTGAATAAAGAATTAATCATCCGATCGAGTTCTGAAGCCGTAGATTTTGCCTTATTAAAAGATGGAAAACTAATTGAATTACACAAAGAACAAGAAACAAGCAATTTTCAAGTAGGTGATATTTTTATCGCCAAAATACGAAAACCAGTTGCGGGTCTTAATGCTGCTTTTGTAAATGTTGGCTTCGAAAAAGATGCTTTTTTACATTACCATGATTTAGGTCCAAACCTTGCTTCCCAACTGAAATTCATAAAACTTGTAAGCACAGGTAAAATAAAAGATTTCTCCCTAAAAAACTTTCAGTTTGAAAAAGAGATTGATAAAGACGGAACAATTACGGATGTAATAAGTGCCAATCAATCTGTTTTAGTACAAGTCGTTAAAGAACCAATATCTACCAAAGGACCAAGAATCAGCGCTGAGCTTTCTCTTGCCGGACGGTTTATTGTTTTAGTTCCTTTCTCTGATCGTGTTTCTATTTCTCAAAAAATAGAGGACAAAAAAGAAAAGGATCGTTTGAAGCGATTGGTACAGTCTGTCAAACCAAAAGGATTTGGTGTTATTGTTCGTACAGTAGCCGAAGGCAAAAATACAGCCGAATTAGAAAAAGATTTGCAGAACCTGCTAGAGCGATGGACTGCAATGTGTAAAAAATTACCAACTGCTCATCATCCGTCAAAAGTATTAGGAGAACTCAACAGAGCCTCTTCGATATTAAGAGACGTTTTTAATGATACCTTCAGTGGTATTCAGATTGATGATGAAGAGTTGTACAACCAAACGAAGGATTATTTGCAAGAAATTGCACCTTCAAAACAATCTATTGTTAAGTTTTATCAATCAAACGACACGCCAATTTTTGAGAAATACAATATAGAGAGACAAATCAAGACTTCCTTTGGGAAAACAGTGTCTATGAGTAAAGGAGCTTATCTTATTATTGAACATACAGAAGCCTTACACGTTATAGACGTGAACAGCGGAAACCGTTCTAATAAAGCTACCAACCAAGAAGATACCGCTATGGAAGTGAATATGATTGCTGCTGCCGAAATCGCAAGACAATTACGTCTTCGAGATATGGGAGGAATAATCGTAGTTGATTTTATCGACATGTCAAATCCCGAAAATCGTAAAGTTTTGTTCGACTTCTTGAGAGAAGAAATGAGCGATGATAAAGCGAAACACAAAATCTTACCTCCGAGTAAATTTGGATTAGTCCAAATTACAAGACAAAGAGTAAGACCGGAAGTGAATATCAAAACTAGAGAAGAAGATCCTAACAATGAAAATGCAGAGATTGAAGCTCCAATTTTAATCATTGACAGAATCGCCTCCGATTTAGAAAGAATTCTAAAAGCCCACTCTGATGTTGTGCTTAACGTACATCCATTTGTGGCAGCATACCTTACAAAAGGTTTTCCATCAATACGTTCAAAGTGGTTCTTTGAACATAAAAAGTGGGTGAAAATCATACCTCGTGATGCTTACACGTATTTAGAATATCATTTCTTTGACAAAAAAGGAAATGCTATTAAAGAATAAATAAAAACTGCCTTTCGTGAGATTGGCGGTTTTTTTTATGCAAATTTTTGACTGAGAAAGACAGTTCCCCTTAATATTTGGTTTACAATTTGATTTTGTTTTTATAATCCTTCATTTTTATTATAAACATAATTAGCTGGTAATTTTGCGAAAAACAAAATTTTGTAAAATGAATACAGTTTTCAATATTATATATAAAAATAGTCTCTTTTATAAGAACGGTTTGTTGTTAATGGGGATTATTGGGTTTTTTTTATGTTGTTTTTCAAAATCAGAAGGGTTTGTCTTTTTGAATAGTTTTCACACTAAAACTTTAACTGTTTTTTTTCAAAATATTACTTTTTTAGGAGATGGTGTTTTCACTCTTTTTGTTGGCGTAATCATTCTTGTTTTTTTTAAAAAACATAGAAAATTAGCGTTTCTTTTGGTATTAGCATATTTAGTTTCAGGCGTTTTTGCTCAGATTTTCAAATCATTGATTAGTTCACCACGTCCAAGTGTTTATTTTGAGATGCATCATTACAAATACTATTTAGATACTTTTATAAATAGTAGAGTTGGGTTTAGAAGTTTTCCTTCGGGACATTCGGCTTCTGCTTTTGGAATGGCGACGATTTTTTCAATTTATGTCAATAGAAAATATGTGTGCATTTTTTCATTGGTCTTTGGAATTTTGGTGGGATATTCCAGAATTTATTTAGCGCATCATTTTTTAATTGATGTTTTTGGAGGAGTTTTTATAGGTATTGTGTCTGGATCTCTATCGGTAATTTGGTATGATGCAGTTCGAATAAAAATTATTAAAATAGTTAAAAAGAACTCTTTTGAACCCAACTCTTGGGGAAATACTTTTCCTAATTCTTCTTTAAGCAATAGATAGATGGATTTTATTCGATTTATAAAATTTGGTATGGTTGGTTTTTCGGGACTTGTGATTGATTTCTTTATCACTTGGCTTTTTAAAGAAAAAATTGGCTTAAATAAATATCTTTCAAATGGATTGGGTTTTTTATTTGGTGTTGTGAATAATTATTTTCTCAATAAATATTTTACTTTTCAAAATAATGACAGCCATCTTGCTTCACAATTTTTTAGTTTTTTAATAATTTCTATCATAGGTTTTTCACTGAATACAATCTTCTTATATCTACTTCAAAAAAACACTAAAATTAATTTTTATGTCTGTAAAGTAATTGTAACTGTTTTGGTTTTCTTTTGGAATTTTAGTGCTAACACATTGTATACTTTTAAAACACAATGATAGAAAAATATAAAATACTTATATTAATAAGTATTGCAACTTTAATTAGATGTGTTATTGCAGCGACAATAGGACTTGGCAACGATGAGGTTTATTATGTTACTTATGCCCAACATTTGCAATGGAATTATTTTGATCATCCTCCAATGGTTGCTTTGCTTATTCGGTTGTCTACATTTAATTTACTTTTTACAAATGCGTTTTTCATTCGGTTGGGGCCTATTCTTTTAGCGGCAATTAACACGTATTTGATTTACGATATTTGTAGTAAAATAAAGAATGAAAATGCTGGTTTTTTGGCCGCTTTGTTATTTTCGTGTTCGTTTTATTCTAGCATAATTGCTGGTGTGTTTATTTTGCCAGATGCTCCACAATTATTTTTTTGGGTTTTTAGTATTTCTTTATTAATCAAAATTGTCTCAGCGATTGAGTCAGATAAAAATTTCAATTATAACATTTTGCTGTTTGGTGTTGTTGCCGGTTTGTGTATTATGAGTAAAGTACACGGTGTTTTTTTATGGATAGGTTTTGGTTTGTATATATTGTTTTATAAAAGAAGTTTGCTTTCAAATGTATATCTGTATTTATCTGTATTGATTTCATTAGTAATTATTTCTCCCATATTGATTTGGAATATTGAGAATCATTTTATTACATATACTTTTCATAGTAATAGAGTTACTTTAAATAGAGGTATGAATCCGAATAGTTTTTTTAGAGAATTTCTAGGCGGTATTTTTTATAATAATCCTATTAATTATTTTTTGATTATTACAGCATTAATTGCTGTTTGGAAAAACAAAATCAATATTTCTTTGCCTGTAAAGCGGCTATTACTTTTATTAAGTCTGCCATTAATTGTCTTGCTGCTTTTTATTTCATTATTTCGTGACACTTTACCCCATTGGTCAGGGCCTGCATTCGTAGCATTAATTTTACTTACGGCTTGTTATCTTGCAGAGACTGTTCAAGATTTAAATGTTAATTTCAAATTACCCAAATTAGTAGTTATTTCTTGTGTTTTTATAATTATAATTTCATTCACGGGAATTGGATTAATCAATTATTATCCTGGAACGATAGGAAATGATAAAGAAGAATTGTTGGGTAAAGGAGATGTTACATTAGATATGTATGATTGGGATTTTTTTAAGAATGAGTTTGAAAAAATACATGATAAAGACGTACAATACAGAAAAACCAAGACTACTTTTATTATTAATAACAAATGGTTTCCTGGTGCCCACATTGATAATTATATTGCACAACCGCTACATTTAGATTTTATCGCAATTGGTAAACTGGAGGATATTCATACTTACGAATGGCTTAATAAGTATAGAAAAAAAATTAAAATTGGTGATGATGCTTATTTTATTACCGTTTCTACTAATTATATGGATCCTAAGGAGCAGTATAATATGTTTTTTGAGAAAATTAATCCTCCCGTAATTATAAAACAGTTCCGGAATAAAAAGCCAGTGAGAAATATGCTTGTTTATCTGCTTGAAGGGTATAAAGGCGAATAAAATTTAAAACAAGGCGATATAGAGAATTACTTTCTTCTTTCAGCAAAAAATCGTTTCATCAATTCCGAAGCTTCATTGGCCAAAACTCCACGAACAACTATAGTTTTAGGATGCAATTGTGTACCCATTTTCTCAAAACCTCTATTTTCGTCACTCGCACCAAAAACAATTTTCGAAATCTGACTCCAATACAAAGCCCCGGCACACATCTGGCAAGGTTCTAAAGTGACATACAAAGTACAACCGGTCAAATATTTTCCGCCAAGGAAATTAGCAGCAGCAGTTATAGCCTGCATTTCGGCATGAGCCGTAACATCAACCAGCATTTCGGTAAGATTATGACCTCGGGCAATGACTTTATTGTCAATAACGATAATGGCTCCAACAGGAATTTCGCTTTTTTCAAAAGCCATTTCAGCTTCCTGCAAAGCTTTTTTCATAAAGTATTCGTCGGTGAAAGGATTTTCCATAATTACAAAAATAAGAATTCAATTCGTACATTTGCTTTATGTCTATTAATTTACTTTCAAAAATCAACAATCCAACTGATTTGCGCCAGCTCGATGAAGCCCAACTTCCTCAAGTAGCACAAGAATTGCGTGATTTTATTATCGATATTGTTTCGGTAAAAGAAGGACATCTCGGTGCCAGCCTTGGCGTTGTAGAACTGACCATTGCGTTGCATTATGTATTTGATACGCCAAATGATTTATTGGTTTGGGATGTAGGTCATCAAGCTTATGGGCATAAAATTTTGACCGGAAGAAAAAATGTTTTTCATACGAACAGGCAACTTCACGGTATTTCGGGTTTTCCCAAAAGGAGTGAAAGTGAATACGATGCTTTTGGCGTAGGCCATTCTTCCACTTCAATTTCGGCAGCTTTAGGAATGGCGATTGCCTCTAACTTGAAAGGGGATTACAATAAACAACATATTGCTGTTATTGGCGATGCTTCTATCGCATCAGGAATGGCTTTTGAGGGACTAAATCACGCCGGAGTTACCGATGCTAATTTGTTGGTTATTCTCAATGATAACGCTATCGGGATTGATCCAAGTGTGGGCGCTTTAAAAAAGTATCTCACTGCCGTAAAAGAAGGGAAAAATCCGAGGCAGAATAATATGATTAAGTCTTTAAATTTCAATTATTCTGGACCGATAGACGGACATGATATTGTTTCAGTTATTAAAGAACTGAAGCGTTTGAAAAAAGTAAAAGGGCCTAAATTTTTGCACGTTATCACTACAAAAGGAAAAGGTTTACAACAAGCCGAAGAAAATCAGGTGCAATACCACGCGCCCGGAAAATTTGACGCCAGTACAGGTGAACTGCTTCCAAAATCGGAAGAAAATTTACCGCCAAAATACCAAGATGTTTTTGGACTAACGATTTTAGATTTAGCAAAAAAGAATGAAAAAATCATCGGAATAACGCCGGCAATGCCTTCTGGTAGCTCGCTGAAATTTATGATGGATGCACTTCCCAAACGCGCTTTTGATGTGGGAATTGCAGAACAACATGCAGTAACTTTAGCCGCAGGAATGGCTACACAAGGAATGGTAGTTTTTTGCAATATTTATTCGACTTTTTTACAAAGAGCCTATGACCAAGTGATTCATGATGTGGCACTGCAAAACTTACCGGTAATTTTCTGTTTAGACCGAGCGGGTTTAGTGGGAGAAGACGGTGCGACGCATCACGGTATTTTTGATTTGGCTTATTTGCGTTGTATTCCTAACATGATTATTTATGCGCCAATCAATGAACTTGAATTACAACATATTTTATATACGGCTCAATTGGGATTAAATCATCCGATCGCCATTCGTTATCCTCGTGGTCGTGGCATTCATGTTGATTGGAAAACGAACTATGAAAAGATTGAAATTGGTCGGGCAAAATGCCTTAAAAAAGGAACTGAAGTTGCTGTTTTATCTAATGGAACGATAGGCAACAATGTTATAAAGGCTTTAGCAAATAAAAAAAATCCCGCTGTTGCCCATTATGATTTTGCTTTTGTAAAACCATTAGACGAAAAGAGTTTGCATGCTATTTTTGCTGCGTTCAAAACGATTATTACTATTGAAGACGGAGTGATTAATGGAGGTTTTGGAAGTGCAATTCTTGAGTTTGCTGCTTTGCATCAATATTCTTCAAAAATACAAATTTTGGGTATTCCTGATGAATTTATTGAACAAGGAACTGTTACTGAATTACAACAATATTGCAAAATTGACGTTAAAAGTCTTGAAATACTTTTTTCAACGTATTGAAAATAATAATTTTATATCTCCTAAATCTAAAAAGTTTATAATGAAATCACTTTCTTTTTTATCTCTTTTACTTTTATTGACCATTTCTACAAGTGGTTTTTCACAAGAAGTTGTGACTCCAAAAACACCTGATACCGTTTCTTCTTGGACCAAAAAAAACCAACTCGGTTTTGATATTTCAGAAATCGCTTTTATCAATTGGAGTGCTGGGGGAACAAGTTCAGTTTCGGGATTGTTTAAAGGTGATTTTACCAGAGTGTATGCCAAAAAAAATAGAAAATGGGTGAATGAACTTATTGTTCGATATGGTTTAAATAAACAAGACGGAATTGAAATACGAAAAACAGATGATGCAATTCATTTTAACTCGACTTTTGGATATAGAAAAGATACGATAACTAATTGGTATCATTCTGCAAAATTAAATTTTAATACTCAGTTTACAAATGGGTATGCGTATCCAAATAAAGAAATTGCTATTTCGAAACCTTTTGCTCCAGCTTATGTTTTTATGGGTGTAGGAGCTGAGAATGCAGACAAAGAAAAGAAAAGAGTATTCTATTTTTCTCCATTTACTTTCAAAACTACATTAGTTTTAGATCAAAGGTTAGCCAATCAAGGTGCTTTTGGGGTAAAAAAAGCAGAATATGATTTGGACGGGAATTTAATTTTGGACGGAGAAAAATCAAAAATGGAGTTGGGCTTATTAGTAACGGGTTATTACAGAAAAGAAGTGTTCAAAAACATAAATTTTGTAAATCGCGTAACCTTTTATTCAGATTATATCAACAGGTTTGGGAACATCGATGTGGATTGCGATTTGTTATTAGACTTAGTGGTGAATCAATATGTAAAAGCAAATATTGGTACTCGTATCGTTTATGATGATGATATAAAATCGAAGCAGGAAATAGCAGGAGAACAAGTTACTTTAGGTCCAAAAGCGCAATTAAAACAAGTTTTGGGAGTAGGAATTGTGTATGCTTTTCAATAAACACATTTCGTATAATTTACAGAACCATTAAATTACAACCTCGAATATCCGAATTATCAAAACGTCCCAGTACTTCAAAAGTAGTATTGGGATTTTTTTTGCCTAAATCCTGTGTGGCGATAAATGAACAAGAATTAATATTAGCCAAATCAATTACGTTGATTCCGCCTGTTTTACCCTCTTTTACATAGCTTAAAGCATCTTCGGTATCTCGAACGAGTATTTGTATCCAGGAAGGGCATTCAAAGACGCCTTCGCCAAGGGAATAGGCTTGGGAAAGTAACTCGGTCATTCCGTATTCTGAATGAATGGACGAAACCCCAAAACCAGCGCAGAGTTGTTCGTGTAATTCTTCTCGAATCATTTCTTTACGTCTACCTTTCATTCCTCCAGTTTCCATAATAATGGTGTTTTGTAACTGAAATTGTTGCTTTTCGATCAAATCTAATAAGGCATAAGTAACGCCAATTAGAATTACATTTTGCCCAGATTGGTCTAATTCGATTAGTTTTTTAATCAGTTCTTCGTGATTGTGAAGGTAAAACCCACTTTCGGGATGGTTGGATAATTGAATCAAATCTTCGACCATATAAATCAAAGAAGAACCGTCTCTTTCGAGATAGGAAGGCAGCAAAGCCAGAACGACATAATCTTCTATGTTTCCATAAAACTGGGAAAATCCCTTGCGGTAACTTTCTTCATAAACAGAAACATCGGTTACTAAATGTTTGCTGGTGCTCATTCCTGTTGTTCCGCTGCTTGTAAAGGTGGCTTGAATTGCATTTGAATTCGAAACTACGGAATGGCTTTTGAAAAATTGTATGGGCAAAAACGGAATTTGATGAATTGATTTTACCTTTTGGACTTCGGTTTTTAAAAAATCACAAAATTCCCGATACACGGCGTTATTTTCATGTTGGAAACGAAACACTTTTAAAGCTATTTTTTCAAATTGCTTTTGGTTCGTAATGGTAAAAATATCGGTTGTTGTAATCAAGGAATTTTTTTTACAAAAGTAATTAAAAATTAAATGGAAAAAATGGAAAGAAGGATTTTGGAAATGGAAGTTTTTTGCAATATAAAGGCATAAAAAAAGCTCCAAATGAATTTAGAGCTTTAAGTTATTTTTATTAAATATTATCTTATGATGAGTTTTCTGGTGCTTGAAGCTTCGTTTTCTTTGATCTTGATGATGTAAACTCCCGGCGAAAGATTGGAAACATTCAGTTCTTTTGAACTCAGCATGGTTTGAAATACTTTTTTGCCTAAAACATCAAATATTTGTACTTCTTTATCGGAATCATTTTTTGAAGTAATGTAGACTTTGCCATTACTCACAGGGTTCGGATACAAGTTAAGCCCTTCTATCGAAGTGTTTTCTTGTGGTCTTGGTTGTTGCTTAGCTTCTTGAGCCGAAAGACTAAGAGAAAACAAAAAAACCAATAAGATTGAAGTATAAAAGTAATTTTTTGTCATTAGCTAATCATTTATAATAGTAAAGATAAAAAAAATATTTCAAATACTGTACCAAAAAAAGAGGCTGTTATACAAACAGCCTCTTTTATTACTTTTATTACTTGTATTTTAGAAACCTACTGACCAACCTGTAGACCAAGCAGGTGCTCCAACTCCATTTCCTGCACCAGTTGCAGAAACTAATTCCGTTGCTACTGCAGATACGTCAGCAGAAGCAGCTAAAGTTGTTTTTCCTTTAGTTTTTGTAGCAACAGCAATGTAATTTACATTAGTAACTTTTAATGCTGTACCAACACCAGCAATAGTTTCATCGTGTTCGATATCGATACCCGTTTTCCAGTCGCTTAAAACAACATTAGAGAAAATTGCTTTTGTACCTCTTCTCATTTTCAAACCTTGATTTTCGGTATAAATTAATGCATCAGCTGCACTTCCAGGTCCAACTAAAGTAATGTTTGTTATAGAAGGATTTGATATTGGAGTATTTGCAAAACCAAATTCAAAGTTGTCTGCTTCAATTCCTCTATTTCCTTTTCCAAAAGCTAATTTACCATACCAGTTAGTGTTTGTTCCAGCCCAACCTTCAGTCCAGTCAAATTGATCATCTTCATTACCGTAAGAAATAAGGTTAGAAGTATTTACAGTTCCTCCAAAAAATTCGAAACCATCATCAGCACCTTGGTAAGCTTCTACATATTCGAATGTAGTTCCTGAACCAACAGCAAATAACGAAACTCCGTTAAATTCTTTTTCACTATTGTATGCTGCTCCAGCATATTCGATTCTTAAATATCGGATAGAACCGGAATTGTCATTAGCTATTGTTCCTCCGTAAGTTAAGTCAGCAACTTCAGATTGTGCAGTACTTGCTCCACCAGTTACACGATTTATAGGAGCTTTTCCACAGATTACTAAACCTCCCCAGTCTCCAGCTTTTTTAGTTGGTAATCCACTTGTCATAATTACTGGATTAGAAGCCGTTCCGTTTACATTTAATTTTGCTCCTTGAGCAACTGCTATGTATGATGCAGTTCCGCCAGTTCCTTCAATTTTTGTTCCAGCAGGAATAGTTAATGTTGCACCGTCGTTTATTTGTAATTTTCCTGTCAATTTATAAGTAGTTCCTGCAGAAAGAATAACTTCTCCGTCTTTTATGATACCAGTAAAGTTGTTTGCATCAACTACAAATGTTGATGAAGGAGTGTCATTTCCGCTATCGCTTGAACAGCTTGTAATCAAAGATGCTGATAAAGCAAAAATTCCGAATAATTGTAAAATTGATTTTTTCATGATTGAAATTTAGTTTATGTTTTTTTGTTGTTGCAAAGATGGTATGTATATTCTTTTTTTAAGTTAAGCGATTGTCATGGTTGATTTAAATAAAGTTTACCTAAGTGTTACTTTAATGTTTTAATGTTAAGAAATTGGCCAAAAAAAAAGAGCAGTGAAAACTGCTCTTTTTTTTAAAATTGATAATTGAGATTCAGGCTGAAGCTTAACCCCTTTTTGTATGACAAAACGTTAACGTCTCCACTACTGTTTGCTTGAACTCTGTCTATTCGTGGGTCAAGTAAATTTTTCAATACAAAGTCAATTCCTATTTTTTTATTCAATTTGGATTTAGCAATAAAATCTAATGATCCAAAAGCTTTATCAACTAAATCACCTCTGTCATTAGTTCCGATTGCATAAAGTCGGTCTGAAAAATAAGTGTATGCCAATGTGGTGTTTAAATTGCTTCCTTTATCATTCCATTCATTGAAAAAAGAAATGTCAGCATTTAATAGTAAATCGGATGCACCGGTAAAACTACTTTTTGTATTGGTGAAAACAACATTATAATCAGTTTCTTTTATTACTTTTTCAGTATTTAAGTCTTGATTGCTGTACAAGTAAGAAGCATTTATTCCGGCAGAAAGCTTTTTAGAATTAGAATCATCAAAATTAAAAAGTAATTTTCTGTACTCTACTTCTGCACCGGCAACATAACCATAATCTCCTGTATTAATAAATGATATATCATTTGTTGAAGAGGCAATAGTTACTTCATTTATTGGATTTTGAATGTATTTTCCAAATGCTGTAAGTGATATTAATTCTTCGCTTTTTGGAAACATTTCCCATTTTAAATCAAAGTTGTAATTATCCGATGCGTATAAGTTTGGATTACCAACTTTTACTTCTGTAACATCTTCATATACAAATAAAGCTCTCTCTTTGAATTGTGGCAATGTATACGTTTTGCTAAATCCAAAACGCAAATTTTGTTTTTCAGTCAATTCGTATTTCATTGTCAAACTTGGTAAAAAGGCTAATTTATCTAATTCGTCATTTCCACCAGTTGGATCAAGTTGTGTATTCCATTTCACTTTTTGAAATACATATTCTCCTCTTAAACCAACAACCGTTGTCAATTTATTGAATTTGTATTCTGTATTTAAAAACCCACCGTTTATATATTGTTCCCCATTATAAGTCTGTGGTTTTAATGCATTTGGAACTTGATAATTTCCTCTGAAAGTAGTGATTTCAAAGTATCCATTGCTTAAATTTTGTTGGTTGTAAAATGAATCTAAGCTGTTTGGGTCAACAATTGTATTGTTAAATCCTTGATTTGCTTTGAAGTTAAATTGTGTAGCTTCAAAATCTCTTGTTTTAAATCTTCCGTTGTACCCCGCGGTTAATTTTCCTTTGTATTCACCTTCTCCTGTTTTGCTGAATTTATAGTCAAATGATAGGTTTGCAGCGACTTCATTTTCCATTAATTTTTGATAGTAACGGTGATTGTCTGGTGCAGAAATACTTGATAAAACATATCCGGTTGGTTCTTTTCTGAAAATATTTTGATTTCTATCCGGCATGTCTCCTTGGATGGTATTATAAGAAGCTCCCCAGTTAAATTTTGAACGCTCATTAAAAGTATGTTCTCCCAATAATTGATTGATCCATAAACTGTTTTTTTCAAATTTATTTCTACGAATTAACCCATTTCCGTCATTTGCAATATCTACGATATATCCGGTATATTCCTCTTTGCTAAGAGATGAAGTGTTTATAAAAACACTATTGAAGTTAATTTTATTTCTATTATTTATTTTGTAGCCTAAATTCAACATTCCTGTAAAATTGGTGTTATAACTTACTAATGAATAATCTTCAAAATTTTTGTTCACAACACCGCTTCCGTTTACACTACCTTTAGCAGAACCTTCATTTCTTGATGCGTAATCATTTCCGAATGATGCAGTTGCAAAAAGATTTAGTTTTCCTTCTGAGCCTACATTAAACGATTTTCCTCCCGAAATTCCAAAATTACTTCCAATAGGGCTCTTAGTTTCAAGCTGTAAACTGCTGTAATTATATTGTGTTAGTGGATTACTCGGAATAGATGAGCTGTTGAAACCAAAATTACTAATTCCTTTTTGTAATGAAAAAGCATCTTTGCTAATTGCATTTGTGTTGATTTTTGAACCAATTTCAAATTTAAGATATCCATTACCTTTGTAATCTTTAGAAACAATATCAACATTTCCTCCGGCAAAATCACCATATAATTTGCTGTTGTAGACTTTGTCAATAGAGACATATTCAAGAATATCGGTTGAGAAAATATCAAGATTAATATTTTTCTTTTCAGGATCATTAGAAGGAATTGGCAAGCCGTTCATAGTTGTTGAATTGTAACGATCTCCTAAACCTCTTACAAATATATTTCCTGAACCTTCTTGTTTCGTTATTCCGGTAGTTTTTGTTACTGCGGTAGCAACATCGCTGACCCCTTTTCTTGATAATTCTTGGGCGCCGATAGTTTGTTTAATTTCTACTGCATTTTTTTGTTCTAACAATAATGCAGTTTCTTTTTGTCTGTTTGGAGCGGCAGCTTTAATAACAACATCTTCCAGTTTGTAACTGCCGGAACCTAATGCTCTATTTATAGTAACTTTTTCGTCTGCTTTTACGGTAACGGGTACTTCTAAAGATTCGTAACCTACAAAACTAAATTGTAGAATATAATTGCCTGGAGTAACAGCAATAGAATATTTACCGTCTAAATCCGTATTTACGCCTGTTTTTGTTCCTTTTATTAAAACATTTGCAAAGGGCAATGCCTGATTATTTGAATCTTTATCAGTCAAAATCCCTGAAATAGTCCCTTTGTTTTGTGAAAATCCAAGGACACAAATGAATAATGTAATAATTAGAAATTTTAATTTCATTTTGTTTGATGTTTATTTTTTTGCAAATTAAAGGCAGGTTTGTTAAATTCAGGTTACGTAGTAGTTATGTTTTTGTTGGTTCAATATTACCAAATCGTTGGTACATTAAATTAAGGTTAACACGTTTTTTGAGTGCTGTTTTATCATTATATTTACAATCGCAATCAAGAATCGTTTGGTTTTTTTACACAAAAAACCAATTTGATAAACATAATTTTGCTACTTTATAATATGAAGAAGAAAGACATTAAAATCCTGTTAGTAGATGATGAACCGGATATTTTAGAAATTGTAGGATACAATCTTACTCAAGAAGGTTATAGAATTTATACAGCAACAAACGGAAAAGAAGCAGTTGCTGCTGCCAAAAAAGAAATCCCGGACCTTATTATAATGGATGTCATGATGCCGGAAATGGACGGAATGGAAGCCTGCGAGAATATTAGAAAAATCCCTGAACTTAATAATGTCATCATCACATTCCTTACTGCAAGAAGTGAAGATTATTCTCAAGTTGCCGGTTTTGATGCCGGAGCTGATGATTACATCACCAAGCCTATAAAACCTAAATTATTAGTCAGTAAAGTAAAAGCATTGTTGCGCCGCTTAAAAGAACAGGAAAAAAACAGCGAAACACTTAATGTAGGCGGGATCGAAATTAATCGTGAAGAATATAAAATTGTAAAAGACAATATCGAAATCGCTTTGCCTCGAAAAGAATTTGAATTGTTTTATTTATTAGCTTCAAAACCAGGAAAAGTATTCAAACGAGATGAAATTCTGGATAAAGTTTGGGGAAATGAAGTCGTTGTTGGAGGAAGAACTATTGATGTTCATATCAGAAAACTGAGAGAAAAAATTGGCGAAGACTTTTTTAAAACAATAAAAGGAGTAGGATATAAATTTGAAGTGGTATAAAAGTACTTTTATTTAAAGAACAAGATTAAGCATTCAAATTAAGCATAAGCAGGAGTTAAATCAATGAAAATCAATTTTAAGAAAACCTATAAATTCGCGATAAAGTCGGCCTTATTCATTAGTCTTTTTGCTACTGGATTTGTATTGCTGATGGTGTTGTTATTTTTTGGATCTAAGGGTGTTGATTTGTTTTCGTTTGGATTTGTCTGTCTTGTTGTTATTTATTTGTTTTCTTTTTTGGTTTTACAATATCGGGTGGAGCGTTTTATTTACAGACGTGTCAAAAAAATATATGATGATGTTTCCTTATTAGAGTCCAGCTCGTTTATAAATCAGCCTATTACTACAGATATGGAAACCTTAACGCGAGAAGTTAAGAAGTTTGCTACCGATAAAAAGTTAGAAATCGAAATGCTTCAAGTTCGTGAAGAATACAGAAGAGAATTTCTTGGTAATGTTTCTCATGAATTAAAAACGCCATTATTTACAGTTCAAGGTTATTTATCTACTTTGGTTGATGGTGCTATGGACGATAAATCGGTTCGAAAAAAATATTTAAAACGTGCCGAAAAAGGAGTAGAGCGATTAATTTATATTGTCGAAGATTTGGATATGATTACCAAATTAGAATCTGGGGATTTACACTTAGAAATTTCTGATTTTGATATCGTGGAGTTGGTTCAGAATGTTTTCGATTTATTAGAAATGAAAGCAGATAAAAAGAAAATTAGACTCGCTTTTGAAAATGAAAGTATAAAACCAATTTTAGTTCATGGTGATAAAGATAAAATACAACAAGTGGTTGAGAATCTTATTGTCAATTCTATAAAATATGGTAAAGAAGGCGGAGAGACAGAGGTGGCAATCATTAATCTGACCAATAAAAAAGCCTTGGTTCGCGTAACAGATAATGGTGAAGGGATTGAACAACAAAATATACCAAGGTTGTTCGAACGTTTTTACAGAGTTGATAAAAGCGGTTCCCGTTCAGAAGGCGGTTCCGGTTTAGGATTAGCTATTGTCAAACATATTATTGAAGCGCATAAAGAAAAAATATATGTAGAAAGTGAATTTGGGATTGGTTCTGAATTCTCTTTTACCATTGAGAAAACGAAAATAAAAAAGCAAGAGTTAAATATTACGAAATAAAACCTTCGTGTGTTTAGCCGTTTTTCATTCGTGTTTTAAAAACAAAATAGTAGTCCTTTAAAGTATAAATGTAGGATATAAATTAACAAATTTATTTTTAGGCTTTAAAAAAACATTAAGAAATTAATTCAAATGTCACTAAAACAGTACGTTAGTATGTTTCTAATGTTAATTTATCATCAACATAATATTGTGTTAACATTCGCTTAACATAACAATGCCACATTTGCAAAAAATTAAATCATAAAAAAGAATGAAAAAAATTTTATTTGCAACTTTGATAATTAGTTCTTACAGTCTGGTAGCGCAAGATGTTGTTAATGATTCGGTAAATTCGATATCAATAGATTCTGTTAAAACGTTAAGCATTGAGTCGTTAAAAGAGTCTTTGGATGAACATAGTATGAAATTTTCGTCTTTAGATGAAAAGTTATCTACGATGGAAAGTAGTTTAGATAAATTAACCAAGATTAAATTTTCAGGTTATATACAAACTCAATATGAAATGTATAACTATCAAGATAATATAGGTCCAGGTCCGTCAACAACTGCTATTCCGGTAAAAAATACTTTTTTTATCAGAAGAGCTAGAGTAAAATTGACCTATGAGCCTGTAGACGGAGCTGTTTTTGTGATTCAGCCTGATTATGCTTTTGATAAAGTTACTTTAAGAGATGCTTACGTGTCTTTGAATGACCGTTGGTTGCAAACTTTTAAATTGTTTTTAGGGCAATTTAATAGAACAAGTTATGAAGTGGAGTTTTCGTCACGTTCAAGAGAGTTATTGGAGCGAAGCAGAATGTCAGGGATTTTATACCCACAGGAAAGGGATTTAGGAGCTAAAATTGAAGCAGATTTAGAAGTGAAATATTCAATTCCATTTAAATTTCAATTAGCGGTTTTTAATGGGAATTATGGAGAAGGCTCTTTGACCAACAATCTTAGGGATGTTGATAATAAAAAAGATGTTATGATAAGAGGAGTTTATTCTTTTAAATTTCCATCAAAAGGATTAGGTATTGATCTTGGAGCACATACTTATTTAGGTAATACTACCGTTCTGCAAGCAGGAACTTTTAGTGATGCTAATAATAATAACTTTGAAGCTAAATTAGGAGATAGTTTTCAAAAAAGATGGTTTGGTGGTGAGATGAGAATTTATTACGATTTTCTTGGCGGAATGTCTTTAAAAGGAGAATATATTTCAGGAACGATTTCAGGTGAAAAAGGTACGACAGCATCTCCTGTAGCTAATAGTAATCCTAGTTTTAATTTCAACGGTATTCGTGATTTTAATGGGTTTTATGCTACTTGGGTTAAAAATATTGGTAAAAGTAATCAAATAGCCGTTCGATATGATAGTTGGGATCCTAATAGACATTTGTCAGGAAATGCTGTTACAATTAAAGATGATTTAAAATATAAAAATTGGTCTTTTTCATGGCAATATTTTTATGATGATAATGTTAAAATTGTTGCAGGTTATAGTTTGCCAATAAATGAATCTAGCACAGTTGTTGGTGGAGATTATATAAAAGATAAATTAGATAACACTTTTACAATAAGAATTCAAGCAGGATTTTAATTATAATTTACAAGATTAAATAAAATAAATAAAACATAAAATGAAAACAACAAAATTTAGATTAGCTGTTATTTTATTGGCTATTATGGCAATAGGATTTTCTTTTACTTCTTTAACAAAAATCACAGTAAAAGGTTCTGATACGATGGTTATTTTATCTCAAAAATGGGCTGAAATATATATGAAAAAAAATCCTGGTACAGTAATTCAGGTTACCGGAGGGGGATCAGGTGTAGGTATTGCTGCATTAATTAATGGGTCTACTGATATTGCTAACTCAAGTCGTCCGATTAAGCCTTCAGAAATGGAAAAATTAAAAGCAAGATACAGTACTTTAGGTGTTGAGATTCCATGTGCTAAAGATGGTTTATCCGTTTATTTGAATAAAGGAAATGGTGTTAATGAATTGACGTTGAAACAAATTGGGGAAATTTTCGCAGGAAAAATTACAAACTGGAAAGAAGTTGGTGGAGTTGATGCTAGTATTAAATTGTACGGACGTGAGAGTAGTTCGGGAACTTTTGGTTTCTTCAAAGATAATGTTGTAAAAACTGATTTTTCACCAACTTGTCAAACTCTACCTGGTACTGCAGCAATTGTTAATGCAGTAAAAAAAGATAAATACGGTATTGGTTACGGTGGTGCAGCATATGCAGAAGGAGTTAAAGATTGTAAAGTAAAAAAAGATGATAAAAGTCCTGGAATTTTACCAACAGCAGCTACAATAAAAAATAAAACATATCCTATCACTAGATATTTATTTATGTATTTAAAATCTAGACCAACCGGTGATACTAAAGCTTTTATCGACTGGATTTTAAGTCCTGAAGGTCAAAAAGTAATTGTAGAAGTAGGATATTATCCAGTAAAATAATCAAAAAACAGTAGCATCCCTCAAAAAAAACTGAGGGGTGTTTTGTTTTATCTTATATGAATTCTTAAATAATTCAGATGAATCCCCAATTTCCTAAGAATCCAAGTTTCACCAAAGAAACGCTGAAAAAGCAATTTCGCTTATCAGAATTTCTAGCCGAAAAAATTATTTCCAGTGTTGCTTTTTTATCCATTGCAATTATTTTCTTGATATTTATTTTTGTTTTCAAAGAATCTTTACCATTGTTCAGTTTTGGAGATAAAGCAAAAGAAACCACCGAAATTCAAGCTCCAGAAACCGATAAGCCTGAATCCTATGGCGCTCCAGTGGAAGATTTAGCACCGGAGACTTATGGTGCCGAAGCAGTTTCTAATGAAGATTTACAACCAGAATCTTACGGTGCTCCAACCGAAGATTTAACGCCGGAAACTTATGGAGATGCTACCGAAGATTTATCTGTAGGAAGTGCCGAAGAAACCCCAATAGTAGCTTCCGAAAACAAGGAAGGAGCTGATAGGACTTGGAGTACTTTTGTTTCTACAGAATGGGTTCCTGTTTCTGATAATCCTCGTTTTGGATTAATAGCATTACTGATAGGGACACTAAAAGTTACTATTATATCCATGTTGATTGCGGGACCAATTGCGATTCTTGCTGCAATTTATACTTCTTGTTTTGCCTCAAAAAGAGTCAAGGAAATTATAAAACCTATTATCGAAATGTTGGCGGCTTTCCCGTCAGTAGTAATTGGTTTTTTTGCCTTGATGGTTTTGGCTACCTTCTTTCAGGATATCTTTGGATATGGTTCAAGATTGAATGCGTTTATTGGCGGAGTTGCCATGGCATTGGCTGCAATACCTATTATTTATACCATTTCAGAAGATGCTCTTTCGGCAGTACCAAAAACATTCACCGAAGCCAGTTTAGCACTTGGCGCCAGTAAGGCACAAACTGCTTTTTTAGTAATATTACCGGCCGCAACCCCTGGGATTTTTGCTGCGCTACTTTTAGGAGTGGGAAGGGTTTTTGGAGAAACCATGATTGCTCTTATGGCAACAGGAAATGCTGCTTTACTATCGGCAAATCCTTTTGAGAGTGTGCGAACTTTTGCTGCCACCATTGGTTCTGAGATGGCCGAAACTGTTTTTGGAGAAACTCATTACAGTGTTTTATTCTTCATTGGGTCATTACTTTTTATTTTTTCTTTTGGTTTAAATGCTATCGCAGAATTCTATGTGAAAGGCAAATTAATCAAAAAATTTCAAGGCAAATAAATTATGGATACAGTTAATAACGAAATAAACACTGCTTTTTTTCCAAGTAAAAAGAAGGGTGCGGATTTAAAAGGAAATATAGTTATAGGAATTACGCAAGTGGCGGTTTTCTTGATTATTGCCGTTCTTTTTGTAATTCTTGGTATTATTATTTATCAAGGGCGTGAGAGATTTTCATGGGAATTTATTTCTACTTTCCCAACAAATGGAATGACCGAAGGAGGAATTTTTCCCGCTTTGATTGGAACTTTTATATTGGTAATTGTTATGTCGATTGCGGCAGTTCCTTTCGGGACAATTACAGCTATCTATCTTACAGAATATGCAAAGGAGAATTCTAAATTCGCCGCAGCTGTCCGATTTTCGGTTCGTACATTAGCAGTTGTGCCTTCTATTATATTTGGACTTTTTGGTCTTGGATTTTTTATTCAATTTGTAGGAGGAGGAGTTGATAAGGTTTTTAATGCAGGCGAGTTGCATTGGGGGCAACCCAATATTCTTTGGGCGAGTCTTACAATGGCATTATTAACGCTTCCGGTTATTATTGTTTCTGTTGAGGAAGCGCTGAAAACAATTCCAAGAGAGTTACGCGAAGCCAGTTTAGCATTGGGAGCAACAAAATGGCAAACGATAAAACAAGTGGTTCTTCCGGGTTCTGTTTCCGGAATTATGACTGGGACAATTCTTGCGGTAAGCCGTGGAGCTGGAGAAGTTGCACCTATTTTATTTACGGGAGCGGCATATTATTTAGCCACTTTACCAGCGTCAATGAGTGATCAATTCATGAATTTGGGATATCATATTTACATTATGTCTACACAATCATCTGATGTAGAAAAAACAATGCCTATACAGTTTGCTACGACTCTGGTATTGTTAATCCTTACTTTATCCTTAAACTTGGTAGCGGTAGTTATTAGATCCAGAATTAGAAGAAGAGCTAAATAATTTCCAATTCGATTTACTAATTTATTATTTTAGACATAACATTAAAGAACATGAGAGATATAAAAATAGAAGTTAAAGATTTATCCTTATACTATGGCGAAAAAAAGGCTTTGAAAGAGATTTCGATGCAAATTCCAGCCAATAAAGTGACTGCTTTAATAGGCCCTTCCGGTTGTGGAAAATCTACTTTTTTGAGATGTATCAACAGAATGAATGATCTTATTCCTGACGTTACAATCACCGGACAAATGCTGGTTGAAGGCGTTGATATTTACAATAAAGACGTAGATGTTGTTAATATTAGAAAGAAAATTGGGATGGTTTTTCAAAAATCAAATCCTTTTCCGAAATCTATTTATGAGAATATTGCTTACGGTCCGAAAATTAACGGAATAAAAAATAAAACTGAATTAGACGAAATTGTTGAGGTTTCTTTGCGACAAGCGGCTATTTGGGATGAAGTAAAAGACAGATTGGGCGATTCTGCATTGGGTCTTTCAGGTGGTCAACAACAACGTTTGTGTATTGCGAGAACTTTGGCAGTAAGCCCGGATATTATTCTTATGGATGAACCTGCGAGTGCATTAGATCCAATATCGACTTCTAAAATCGAAGAATTAGTTCATGAGCTAAAAGAGCAATATACCATAATAATTGTTACGCATAACATGCAACAAGCAGCAAGAACAAGTGATCATACTGCTTTTTTTTATATGGGTGAATTGATTGAAATGGGAAAAACAAATGCTATTTTTACCAAACCAGAGAAAAAACAAACCGAGGATTACATCACCGGTAGATTTGGATAAAAATTAAAACGAACTTGCAGGCTTTAATGCTTGTTTTGTTGTTGTGATTTTTACTCTTAATACTAAAAAAATAATAGGATGACACACTTTGAAATAGAATTAGAAAAACTTAAAAATATAATTATAAAAATAGGGAAACTTGCTGAAATTCAGGTGAGTGAATCTGTAAATGCATTACTTTCAGAAGCTGTCGCTGAAGGAAAAGAAGTAAAGAAAACCGAGCATAAAATTGATAAATTAGATGTAAAAATTGATGAGATTTGTCAAAGTATTTTTGCGTTACAGCAACCTGTAGCTTCGGATTTGCGTTTTATCATGTCGGCTATGCAAATTAGCAATGAGATTGAGCGTATAGGAGATTTGTCTATTAGCATCATCAAAAAAACAAAAAGTATTAAAGATAAACACGACTTGATTGCTAAATTCAACATAGCAGAATTAGCGCGTCAAGTGGAGTTGGTGACTACTAAAACCAATGAATGTTTCATAACACGTGATGAAAGTACTATAGGAGAGATTTTTGTTTTGAATAAAACCATCAAAAATAGATGTGATGAAGCCATTCACGATATCATTACGGAGATGAAAACAAATTCGAAAGCAGTTGTTTCCGGGACTAATCTTGTAATTGTGTTGAAACATCTTGAGCGTATTTCTGAGCATTGTACTAATGTTGCTGAATATGTTCATTTTATGATTCATGCTAAAATAATCAAACACGAAAAATTTGACGATAAGAAATTAGACAGTTAAATTATAAGCGTTTTAAAATTATAAAAAACACTAATCGGGCAGGTTCTGATTAGTGTTTTTTTATTTATCATCAAAAACTTTTAATAAGTCAGTCCAGTCAAAATCGGTGTTTACGATTGGTAATCCTTGATAATTTTTTATCTCTGCAAGTGCTTCAATTCTAAAATTGTCCTGCTCAGCAAAAGGAACTAAATTGCTGTTTTTTAGTTTTTTTGCTAAATATTCTTGTTCATATTGCCCTGGAGTAGGAATAAAAAAAGCCTTTTTTTGCAGGACAGCCAAGTCCATGATAGTGGTATATCCCGAACGGCTAAGTACAATTTCACTTTCGTTAAAAGTTTGTTCGAGTTGGCGCGTATTCATGAAATTATAATACGTAATATTTTCTATTTCTTCTTTCTTCTGTTCTTTCTCGACAATTCCTTTGATAAAAACGACTTTGCCATTAAATCGTAAAACTTCTCTTTTTAACATCTCTTCCAGAATTCCCCGTTGCGGCTCAGGACCGGACAGAATTACCATTAAATCATATTTTTGTGGCACTTCTTTTTTGTGTAAACGACTCAATGGTCCAATGTATTTCAGGTTTAGTGTATTCGTCTTTAAATGTCCTAATTTACCCGTCAAATTTATAGCATTTTCAACATCAGGAACCCAACATTCTGTATATTTTTTGATGATTTTTTGATGTAAAATACTGGTTATCCATGTAGTATTCCCGGTCATGACATTCAATTGATGTGTAATAAACACTGAGGGAACTTTTGGACTAAAAACTCCTAATCTATTGTCGGAAATAATACCTTCAATAGCATATTTTTTGACCCATTTTTTGACTAATCTTTTTTCTTCCCAAATGGCTTCCATCATTTTTGGGAGATTCTTCAGTAATTTCCATTTGAAATTTTTACCATTCTTGGCATATTCTATTTGGTATGAAGGCAGTTCTAATGTTTGGATATATGGAAACTCTTTTCGTAAAAGCGCTAATGCAATTCCATCGGAAGCAATTATTGGGATGAAATTATTTTCTTGTAATGCTTTGATGATAGGAATGCAACGTGTAGCATGTCCTAATCCCCAATTTAAGGGCGCGATTAAAATAGTCTTGTTGTTTGAATTCAAATTCATTTAGCGATATTCATTTGTTATTTGAATTTGAAAGTTAGTCAATGCAGTGGTTTTTCGTATTGTCAAGATATTACCAAACTATTAATTTATTTTTACTGTAAATGTACTTTAGAAAACCTTAAATAAAAAGTTGCTGTTCGTTTTTGAGTAGTCTCTCTATTTTAAATTATAACTTTTATTTTCGTTATTGCAGATATAATTTGTTAATTATCAATGCTAAAAATAAGCTCTTAATTGTACATTTCCTGTATGAATGGTTTGGCTTAATTCGCTTTTTCGTCCTTGATAATTTAAGTTGATGTCCAAAAACTGGGTCAGATTTTTTTGCAAAAGCAATCGCCAGGTTAAATTTTGTCCGGTTTGCAATCCTTCGAGCATCTGAAATCCTACCGAAGAAAATTCATTCCCGCTGAATTTATTCTGATAAAAAGAAAACTCTCCGTTGAGTGTGATTTTCTTGTCACCGGCATATGAAAACGAGGTTCCTAATCGGTTTTGAAGAAGCGTTTCTGAATTTCCAATTTGATTTTCCTTGTTTTGTATTTCATAAAATATATCCCAACTGGTATTTTTCGAAAAAAGATAACTGATTTTCGGTGCTAATTGGTAGCCGTTGATGGCATAATTTTTTTCTGGATAATTTTCAGAATTTAGTGTTGTTTGTATTGTTTTTGCAAAAAAGCCAAACAACCAACTTTTTTGGTATAAATGATTGTATTGCAATTGGTGGGAACCATTTGTCGCTTCTTGTGAGCCAATTGACAACAAGTTTTTTGTGCTGTTTTTTAAATAAGTGTAAGTGACAGAATGGTTTTGTTTGCCTCGATTATAGAACAAACTGTTTCTGAAACTCGAATTCAGCCCCAACACATTTTCATCAGAAGGAAGGAAAGGATTCAACTCGAAATTGTTGCCGTCACTTTTTGTTTTTCGGTCAATACTAAATGACGTTTGGTTGTAAAAATAAGAAAGGGTTTTTTTGATTCCATTTTCATTTTGCCATTGATTTGGGTTCAGGGTAATCGATTGGGAAAATTTATTTTGGTGTGTTTTGATGTAAATTCTATTGGGCAAAAAGACTCTGATGTATTTCGCCTGATCAATAAAAGGAGCAACTTCAAATTCCTCTAATTCCTGAATTCCGTTACCGTTGTAGTCGTTCCAAGTGTATACACCCTGCCCGGCTGCAACTTCCAGATATGTAAATTCCTGTTGCGGAATGCTGCCGGAATTGGTTTCGTAGACGGTTGTGTTTTGGATTAATTGATTAAAAAAACGATCATTGTAGAGGATTCTGGAATTCAATGAAGATTCTTTTTGTTTCGTGCCATTAATAAAATTTAACGTTCTGTAATTTACATAAACCGATAAATCACTTTTTTTAGTTTGAATCAACTTCGATTTCAAAATAAAAGTTTGTGATGCATTCACCCGCTGAATTATTCCGTTTTGTAAACTGTCATTGGTTCTTTTTAGATAACCCAATTCCACAAAAACTTTCGTGCTGTCACCTCTTCCCGTGAAAAAACCATATTCAGAAAATCGTTGGCTTAAAGCCGAAAATTGATTCGTAGCTTTCTCTTTTTCTTGATTATCTTCAATTCTCAAACTGCTTCCAATCCAGTTTTTATTGAAATGAAATCGCATTTGAGATTGATTTCGCAAGAATTTTGAAGTTGAAACCGTACCGTCACTCTTTAAAAAACTGCCTTTATTTTGAAAACTCCAGTTTTTCAATTTTATAATTCCGTCAATGTTGTGCCTGCTTCCGGAAAAGTGGTTTGTGAAATCTAATTTTTCAAACTGATACGTTACTATTCCTTTATTTTGAGTGTTGGTTTTTGGGTTTAAATTGAAATTTAATCCGGAAACTAAAAAACTTTGATTGCCGGTAGCAGTCGTGCCTAAATTCCAGTCTCTGTCAAATTCAATGCTGTAAAGTCGTTCCACAGAGGAAAAATTATCTTGTATAAATTGATAATTGGCGAAAGCATCAACATTCCACTTTTTTGAAAACAAACGCTGTTTTGCATTTATTTTTCCGGCTAATCCTTTGTTATTGCTGTCGTCAATTGACGAAAATAAATTTTTGTCATTAGAACTGACGCCTATTTCAAAATCTACTGCTGTTTTTTCGGTGGGTTTGTATTTTCCTAAAAAGGTAGCGACTTGAACTTTTGTTGGTGCTACAAGTTGTACAACAGGTTCGTATTTTCCTTGCGGAATACTATTTATTGGCGCTGTGTATTGATATATTCGACCAATTGCTGCTGTATTTGCTAAAATATAATTCCCTTTGTTTGTTCCCACTAAATTGTACCTAACATTGTATAAAACGTCTTCCGGTGAATTTGAATATTCAAAAATTTCAACTCCGTTCACTCTAGTTTTTTTATACAGTATTTTGTTGTCAGAGTACGAATCTTCATAAGCTGATGGTGCTACCATTAAATCTGAATTATCACCTGCATTAACCAAAATTTGAGCTTGATCTTCAGAAAGATTTTGTTGTAGAGGTTGGTTTTTCAAATCGCTTTCAGAATATACATATCCGCCAAAACTCCATTTTTCGTTTTCATGGGTTGCTCCTGCGTAAGTGACAAACCGGGTGTAATTTCTATCCGAATATTGGTATTCTATTGTAATTCGCATTTCGGATGTAATCGTAAAAAGCGGAGTGAAAATAATTTCACCGGCATTATAATCAATCGTATAATCATTGTTTTCGCCTCTTTTTAACAAACTCCCATTGACGTAAACCCGTTCAGAGCCTGAAATGACAAGTACATATAATTCGCCGTTTTGTCCTTTTAATTTATAAGGACCTTGATTGCCTTCTTGTCCCACAAAATTGCTTTTGGCATATTGTCCTTTGACTAATGCTACGGATGTAAAAATATTGGTATGATTATTTTCGGTTCCAAAGTCAAAATTCGTCGATAGACCTTGTACTTTTTTATTGAAATTCAGGAATTGGGTTTTCCTGTTTTCAAGAAAAACATCACCCGCTCGGATGTTCCATTTGTCACTGAAAAGTTCCAGAAATACATTGTCAAACTGATCCAGTTTCTGAGAATAACCGCCGTCTTGTAACGGAATATTACTGTCTTGTAAAGAGCCGCGTAAACTAACTTTCTCTGAAATTTTCCCAGTGATTTGTAAATCCAGATTGGAGTTTAAAGTCGTGTTTTGATTGTTGCCTATTGTAACGCCGCGAGTGATACTTCCCGAAGTATTTAATCCGTCAAAAGGAATGTTTTTTTTAGGAGAATCTTTTTGAATTTGGTATAAATTTTCAGTTGCGGCTTTATTACTGACCACTTGACTTGGATCATAAATACGGTATTCTTTGGTTAAACTTTCTGGAAGTTTTAAATACTGTACCGTAACAGAATCAGACTCAATGAGTGTGTTTTTATGGAGGACTAATGTTCCTTTTTGAAAATTGATGCTGTATTGCGAAGGGTCTAAAAGATTTCCTTTGGCGTCAAGCAATTCAAAAAAACTGGAATTAATGCTGTTGTTTTCAAGTGAAATAGTGTCTCGGGAAACAGGAATTTTTTTCGTTTGATACAGTGTATTCGTTTCCTGCGCCTGAAGCGCGGAAAAAGTAGAGATTATAATCCAAAAAAGGAATTTTTTTAACATAAATACTATAACTCGAAAGTGTCAAAAGTAGTATTTATAATTGGGAAATTATCAGAAGGAGATTATTTGATTCCGGACCCGAATAATTCCATTTTTGTACTTTAAAAGCGTAAAAAAAGGAAGCCGAATAAATCAACTTCCTTTTTTAAATTAACAATTTTTCTACCCTATTTTTATTCTTTAGTTACGACTTGCATCGTTTCGCGGCTTACTTGTTTTAATAAAACCACTTTATTATTTTCTACAGTCTGTGCTGCTTGGTCGTTGAAATGTCTGATGGTGTATAATGTCACATTTTCATCAAATTCTACTTTGAATTTTTTAGACAAAATCGCATTCAATTCATTGAAATTATCAAACTTGTCCTCTACACAAACCGAAAAACTAATCGCTGAATTTTGGATTAAATTAACTTTGATTTTGAATTGGTGAAACAAAGCAAAAATTTCACTGATATTTTCTTCCATTATGAATGAAAAATCTATTGAAGAAAGTGAAATCAAAAGTTGGTTTCTTTTGACAATAAAACAAGGTAAATATGGTTCTAAATCAACCCCTTTTGAAACACTTGTTCCTTTTAATAACGGATTGATAAATGATTTTACATACAAAGGGATTTCCTTTTTTTGTAAAGGTTGTAAGGTTTTTGGGTGAATTACCGTTGCGCCGTAAAAAGCCAATTCAATTGCTTCACGATACGAAATTTGGTTCAATAAACTAGCATTTTCAAAATAGCGCGGATCCGCATTCATTACACCCGGCACATCTTTCCAGATGGTTACACTTTCAGCATTTAAGCAATAGGCAAAAATGGCAGCGGTGTAATCTGAACCTTCACGGCCTAAAGTGGTAGTGAAATTATTTTCATCAGAACCTAAGAATCCTTGAGTAATATTTAAAATTTTGCGTTTTACGTTTTTGGCAATATTTTTCTGTGTCAATTCCCAGTCTACTTCAGCATCTCTGTAATTAGCGTTCGTTTTTATAAAGTTACGAACATCTAACCATTGTGTTTTGATTCCCATAAAGTTCATAAAATGACTTAAAATAGTAGTCGAAATCAACTCGCCATAACTTACGATTTGATCGTAAACAAAATTGTAATTTGGTGATTTATTGTGTGCTAAAAAATATTCTAAATCTGAAAACTGACCATTTACAGCTGCGAAAACTTCGTTTTTCTCGTCTTCAAACAAATCCAACAAAATCTGATTGTGGTATTTTTTTACTTCTTGTACGGATGAATTTAATTCTGCCGATTTATCAAAATAGTTCTTTATCACCACTTCAAGGGCATTTGTAGTTTTGCCCATGGCAGAAACCACTAACAATACATCTTCGTAACCTGCTTTTTGTAAAACGTCATATACGTTTTTAATTCCATCGGCATCTTTTACAGAAGCACCACCAAATTTGAATACTCTCATTTTAATTTAGATTTCAGATTTCAGATTTCAGATTTTTTGTCTGAAACAAAATCATATTTTAATTCCTTTAGTTTTTCAATTTATTTTCGACGAAATAGTTAATTGCAGCTTCGTCCATTTGAGCCACTCTCCATTCATCAAGAATTTTAGCACCTGATTTTTCATAAAATGCAATTGCCGGTGTATTCCAATCGAGCACATTCCATTCGATGCGTCTCACGTTATCTTTTTTGCCTTGTTTGATGATTTCGGAATACAGTGCATAACCCAAACCGGTTCCGCGCATTTTATCTTTGACTACTAAATCTTCCAGATGGATTGTTTTTCCTTTCCAAGTTGAATATCGGTAGTAATACAAAGCGATTCCAACAATTTCTTCCTCGACTTCGGCAACAAAAACATGAAATAAAGGATTAGACTCAAAACCATCTCTAATCAAATCGTCAACTGTAATCAAGACAGCATCCGGTTCTTTTTCAAACTCGGCTAATTCTTGAATAAGTCCTAAAACGGCTTTCATGTCTTGAGGAGTTCCTTTTCTAATATTCATGATCTTATTTTTAATGATTTTTTAGCGGACTAAATTACTATTTATAGCACTAAAATACCACTTAAAACAGCAAATATACAATACTGATAAACTAAATAAATAGTATTCAATTTGTTTTCACAAAAAACACGACATTTGTGACTTCAAAACAACTACAACGATTTCGTAATGGAACAACGCAACAAAACACTAGGTGAATTTATCATCGAAAATCAAAATGCCTTTCAATACTCGTCAGGCGAATTATCACGGATTATCAACTCAATTCGATTAGCTGCTAAAGTGGTTAACTACAAAGTGAATAAAGCCGGATTAGTAGACATTATTGGCGCAGCCGGAGAGCAAAATATCCAAGGTGAAGACCAACAAAAATTAGATGTTTATGCTAATGAGATTTTTATTCAAACGTTAATTAATCGGGAAATTGTCTGCGGAATCGCTTCCGAAGAAAATGATGATTTTATCACCGTTCAAGGTTCGGATAATTGTCACAATAATAAATATGTGGTTTTGATGGATCCGCTCGACGGTTCTTCGAATATTGATGTGAATGTTTCGGTAGGAACTATTTTTTCGGTTTACCGAAGAATTACGCCAATTGGAACACCGGTAACTCTCGAGGATTTTTTACAACCCGGAATTAATCAAGTGGCAGCCGGTTATGTGATTTATGGAACCTCTACAATGTTAGTCTACACTACAGGACATGGTGTAAATGGATTTACGTTGAACCCGGCAATTGGAACTTTTTATTTGTCTCATCCAAAAATGCAATTTCCTCAAGACGGAATTATTTACTCGATAAATGAAGGGAATTATGTTCATTTTCCTCAAGGTGTAAAAGATTATATCAAATATTGCCAGTTCGAAGAAGGGGACAGGCCATACACTTCGCGATATATAGGAAGTTTGGTTTCTGATTTTCATCGCAATATGATTAAAGGTGGAATTTATTTGTATCCAACAAGTTCAAAAGCGCCTAAAGGAAAGTTGAGATTGTTGTACGAATGTAATCCAATGGCATTTATTGCAGAACAAGCCGGCGGAAAAGCTTCGGATGGTTTTAACAGGATAATGGAAATTGAACCAACGGAGTTACATGAACGCGTTCCGTTCTTTTGCGGAAGCTATAATATGGTCGAAAAAGCAGAAGATTTTATGCACAAAGCTAAATTGAGTAAGTATTAAAAAGCTTTGTTTTTATATATTTAAACCATTAAGAAAGTAACTGAATTAGAAGTAAATCGTAATAAAGGAACTTTCTTAATGGATTTTTAGGTTACTTATTCATGTTTTTCATCTCATAAACAAAAGTGTCTGAGTCTACTTTTTTATCAATTAAAGCCAGCGCTTTATTGACAATATAATTAACATTGCCAGGAGTAAATCCTAAAGCTAATGCAAATTTAACCAATAATCGTTCTTGTTTGTCACCTAAATGATGGTCGATATGTACGATTCTCGCCAAATCATACAAACGCTCTAATCGCTCTACATACAAGTAAGGAGGATTAATGGGGTATTTTAATGGGTTTTCTAAAATCTCTTCGTATTCCGAAGGACTGATTTCAAGATTTATGGCCAGTTTGTCTAAAAATGCTTTTTCTTCAGGAGTAGATTTTCCGTCGGCAAGCGCCACGCGAACTATGGCTGAGAAATGACCTTTATTTCTTTGTTTGAATTCGCTATCAAATAGTTCTGAAAATGACATAATAGTTGGTTTTTATATCATAAAGATAAGTATTTTTTGATTATTCATTTCAATTTCTTTTCTAATTTTTGCTGAATTAAATCGTTTTTTCCTCAAATGATTTGCAGAATCGAAATCAAGATTTTCAAAATTAATCGTAAGTTTACAACCCCATTATCAACTTAATAATTTACCGATGTCAGAATTTTGGATTTACTTTCAAATTGGATTAAAACACGTTTTAGATATTCATGCTTACGACCACGTTTTATTTTTAATAGCATTAGCGGTTCCGTTCTCGTTTAAG
The DNA here is from genome assembly GCF_027474525.2 of Flavobacterium lacustre. Classification (NCBI taxonomy): domain Bacteria; kingdom Pseudomonadati; phylum Bacteroidota; class Flavobacteriia; order Flavobacteriales; family Flavobacteriaceae; genus Flavobacterium; species Flavobacterium lacustre. Next base: position 644,526 of record NZ_CP114882.2, on the reverse strand, counting down.
GATTGGAAAAGAATAGTTCTTTTGGTCAGCCTTTTTACAATTGGTCACACGATGGCATTATTGCTTTCTGTTTATGGAATCATTGCCATAAAAGTTAATGTTGTGGAGTTGCTGATTCCCATAACGATATTGATAACCGCATTATTTAATCTTTTTACCGCAGGAAAATCCAATAAAAAGGAAAGTATAAATCTGGTTTTTTTCATTACTCTTTTCTTCGGAATCATTCACGGATTGGGGTTTTCGAATTATTTTAAAACGATTCTTGGCGGAAGCGCGAATTCAAAATTAATACCTTTGGGAGAATTTGCATTAGGGATTGAAGCTGCTCAAATTGTGGTAGTTTTTGTGGTTTTGGTATTGTCATATATTGTTCAAACTGTTTTTCGATTTTCAAAACGGGATTGGACTTTGGTATTATCGTCCTTTATTATAGGGGTGGTTTTGCCAATGATTGTAGAAAGTGAAATTTGGAACAGATAATAAAAATGAGCGAAAAAAAATTAAATAAATACGATAAAGCCTATCTTAGAATTGCAAAAGAATGGAGTCTTTTGTCGTATTGTAAACGCAAACAAGTAGGTGCAATTATTGTTAGAGACCGTATGATTATTTCTGACGGATATAACGGAACGCCATCAGGTTTTGAGAATTGCTGCGAGGATGAAGAAGGATTAACACGTTGGGATGTTTTACATGCTGAGGCAAATGCTATTCTAAAAGTAGCCCGATCTACACAATCGTGTGAAGGAGCGACTTTATACATTACGCTTTCGCCATGCAAAGAATGCAGTAAATTAATTCATCAATCCGGTATAAAAAGAGTTGTGTATCATAACGGATACCGCGATGATTCCGGAATTCAGTTTTTGATTAAAGCAGGAGTAGAGGTACAACACATTCCGGTTTTAGAAGAATAAAAGGTGTTTTCATATGAAATTTAACCCAAAATATTGGCCCATCGTAATTGGAACAACACTTGCTGTTGGAATTCTTCTTGGTGGAATGTTAAATTTCCCTGACGAGAACCATTTTTTAGTCAAAAACAATTCGAAAAGCAAGCTCAATAAACTCATTGATTTTATCGACAAAGAATATGTAGACGATGTCAATACGGATTCAATCGTTAATCTTACCGTAGACAATATTCTGGCGCAACTCGATCCGCATTCCGTTTATGTTCCGCCAAGTGAGCAGGCTGCAGTTGCAGAGAATATGAAAGGGAATTTTGTTGGAATCGGTGTTAATTTTTATATGTACAATGATTCGGTGGCAGTAATAAAACCGGTTGAAAATGGACCTTCGGAAAAAGCAGGAATTAAAGCCGGAGACCGAATTTTGTATGCGAATAAAACAAAATTATTTGGACGAAAATTACCCAATGACAGTTTGTTTTCTAAATTAAAAGGAACAGTAGGTTCAGAAATTGAAGTTATGGTTTACAGAAAATCAGAGCGACGAAAACTGAAAGTAAAAATAACAAGAGATATTATTCCGCTGAAAAGCGTAGATGTTGCTTTGCTTTTGAATGCAACTACGGGTTATATAAAAATAAATCGTTTTGCAGAAACTACTTTCGATGAATTTAAAGCCGGCTTAGTGAAGTTAAAACAACAAGGTGCTAAAACGCTTGTAATCGATGTTAGGGATAATGGTGGCGGATACATGGAAGAAGCGATTGCAATTGCAGATGAATTATTGAAAGAGAAAGAACTTATTGTTTTTACTAAAAATAAAAAGGGAACTATTGATAAAAAATATGCGACAGCAAAAGGCATTTTCGAAAGTGGAAATGTATTTCTGTTAATCAATGAAAACAGCGCGTCAGCAAGCGAAATTTTGGCAGGAGCGATACAAGATAATGACAGAGGGATTATTGTAGGGAGACGTTCTTTTGGGAAAGGTTTGGTGCAACGCGAAATGGATTTTGAAGATGGTTCTGCAGTGCGCTTAACGATTGCCAGATATTATACCCCCGTTGGACGTTCGATACAAAAGCCGTATTCGAAAGGGAATGAAAATTATTTTAAAGAATCGGATTCTCGTTTTGTAAACGGGGAGTTATACGAAAAAGACAGTATAAAAGTGACTGATACGTTGAAATTTAAAACCAAGAAAGGTAAAATTGTCTATGGCGGTGGCGGGATTGTTCCAGATGTTTTTGTTCCTCTTGAAATAGAGCACGGAAATGAAAATACGGCTTACTTATTACAATCGGGTGTTGTGGGACATTTTGTATTTGAACAATTAGATAAAAACCGTAACGCTTTCAAAGGATTGACTTTTAATCAGTTTGCAACCAAAATTAATGCTACAGATGCGTACTTTAATTTGTTTCAAAAGTATCTTTTCGAAAACGGATTAGATATAAAATTCACTAAAACTAAGCCTTTAGTGAAGCGTTATCTAGCAGCAGAATTTGCCCGCCAATTGTATGGAGAAAAATATTATTATGAAATTACATTGAAAGAAGATGCGATGATACAAGCAATTTTGGGTAAAAAGTCAAATGCTAAACCGTAATCTATCGGATGCTGTCATGCGAATGAGTTTGTACACCGTCGTTCCATAGCGTTAGAATGTCTGTGGCAACTGCGGCTCCACTTCCTGCGGCAATGGCCAGTTGGCTTCTCCAGCCGGCTAAAGTTCCAATTACATAAATACCTTCGGTAACTTTATGATCTGTATTTTGCAACTGAATGCGTTGTTTTTCCGGAAGCGCTTTTTGATGTGGAGTTACAAATTGCATTAACCCTTCTATAGCAAAAGTATTTGCAGAACCAATTCCTATTACAATAGTTTTTGTTTTGTAGCTGTTTTTATTGGTAAAAACTTCAAATTCAGGAAAATTACCTTCAATCCTGATTACTTTTTCATCAGAAATTTGCGTGATGTGGGGATAGGTATTGGATAGGTTTTTAATGCTTTCCGTCAATAGTTCCGAGCCTAATTTTCCTGGAGGAATTCCGTAAGCATTATTGAAAAGTGCTTCTTGAAGCGCAGACGTTTTTTGGTGAGTGAAAATTCCGATTTTTTTATCAGAAGCAAAGGATTTGTTTTTTGCAGATCCAAGAACAAGAGCACAAGATATTCCAGAAACACCTCCGCCAATTATTAGAACATCAAACATTCTTAAAGTTTATCATTCATTTTTTCTTCTATTTTTTTAGACATTCTAAAAATTAAAAGAATTAAAACGGCACAAAACGAAGCGGCAATTCCAATAAAAGCAACGGCACTGTCTCCCTGAAACGGATGCTGAAAATCAAGCAAAGTGATATTGAATACAATTAACGCCAATGCTAAAAAAACCAAAACGGTAGTGAAAATTTTCATAAGGTGAATTTTTGTTTTTTATTATAAAATAGAAATATCAGGAAAATCAAGAAATCAAAACAGATCTCATGGTAATCAAGACTAATTTATAAAGAACATCGGGGTAAATTTATGAAAATTTATTTTAGACAAACAAACCTTTAACATTCGCAGCGAATAATTTAACAGCTATAGCAAGAAGTACCACGCCAAATGCCTTGCGAATTACGCCAAGTCCATTTTTTCCTAACATTTTTTCAAGTTTTGATGAAGATTTTAAAACAATATAAACCAAAACGATATTCAGGATTATGGCAATCACGATATTGATGGTGTGAAATTGAGATCGTAACGATAGCAAAGTGGTCATTGTTCCCGCTCCTGCAATTAATGGAAAGGCAAGAGGAACAATCGATGCGGAATTTGCTTCTTCGTCTCTGTAAATGCGAATTCCCAAGATCATTTCGAGAGCTAAAAAGAATAATACAAATGAACCTGCAACGGCAAATGAATGCACGTCAATACCAATTAAACTTAAAAATTCCTCTCCGATAAACAAGAAAACAATCATAATAATTCCAGCCACAATAGAAGCTTTCTCCGATTCGATATGCCCGTGTTTAGCTCTTAAATCAACAATAATAGGAATGGTTCCTACAATATCAATTACAGCAAAGAGTACCATTCCTACGGTGATTATTTCTCTAAAGTCTATTTCTAACATGTCTTTTATATTTGGTGTAAAAGTATAGAATTTACTTTGGTTAATAGTTAAGTTGATTTTAATTTTTAGGGATACCTTTTTTTAATGTGGTGAGTTTGTTTTCTTATTTTTTAAAATTAAAAATTTAACTCTTAATTCGCTTTTTAAAATCTAAGTATCTGAAAATCAATTTGTAATTTTGTTTTAATTTAAAATACTTAGCCATGAAAAAGATAGTTTGGGTTTTTAGTATAGTGTTGATGTTGGTTTTTGAGAATGCATCACAAGCTCAGGTTTTGAAAAAATTGCAAAGAAAAATACAAGATAAAGTTGAACAAAAAGCGGTAGATAAAGTCTCAGATGAAGTTGAAGAAGAAAATTTTAAAGCTATAAATGAAATTTCAAATGCCGAAGCGATTTCAATGGGCTACGGAAAAAATAAAATAGACGCATCTGTAGTTCCAAATTCGTATCAATTTAGTTGGAAATATTCTTTGGAGATCCAAAACGAAACGGAAAAACCGGTTACAGCAGACTATTTTTTAGAACCTAATGCGGGTTATTTTGGACTCAATATGGGAGATTCTAATGAAATGTTTATGATTATGGATACTAGTAATAAGTTAACGGTGACTTGTTTTGATCAAAATGGGGAGAAAGTAGCTATGGCGCTAAGAATTCCGGATTACAAAGGCATTGTTGAAAAGGAAAATAAGGAGGCTGATTTCTCTTACAGAAGTCTTCCTGATAAAATAATTATGGGTTATAATTGTAAAGGAATTGAGGCTGTAAGTGACGATTATGTTGTGGTATTTTATTATACAAATAATGCAAAAGTGAGTTTTTCGGATTTGTTTCAATCGCAACAGAAAAGAAAAACGCCCGATGCTTTACAATATTATTTTAAGTCCGGCGAAAAGCCCTTGATGATGATGACCACAATAAAGGATCTGAAAAATAAAGGAGCAATTACAACTATGAAGTGTGTTTCCTTAGAAAAGCATCCGTATTCATTTATAAAATCAGATTACAAGTTTATGTAAAGAGGTTTTAATTTCCTCGTTTTTGTTTTGTAATTTATGATTTGGCGGTATGATTTTTTAAAATTCTTTGGATATATTTGCAAAATGTTTCAACTAGGAAAAACCATCGTTTCAGAAGATATACTCGGAAAAGAGTTTGTGTGTAATTTATCAGCTTGTAAGGGGGCTTGTTGTGTAGACGGCGATGCCGGAGCACCACTAAGTTTGGAGGAAACTCAAATCCTTGAAGCTATTTATCCAAAAGTAAAACCGTTTCTTCGCAAACAAGGAATTGCTGCTATTGAAGCGCAAGGAACTTGGGTAAAAGGAACAGATGGAGATTTAGAAACGCCTCTTATTGATAACAAAGATTGTGCTTACGTAATTTTTGATGGAAAAACCGCGCTTTGCGGTATTGAGCAAGCCTATAATCAGGGAGTAATAGACTGGAAAAAACCTGTTTCTTGTCATTTATATCCAATTCGTGTAAAAGATTTTACGGAGTTTGCAGCTGTTAATTATGATAAATGGGACATTTGTGATGATGCCTGTTCGCTGGGAAAAGAACTGGAAGTGCCTGTTTACAAATTCGTCAAAGAAGCTTTAATCCGAAAATTTGGGGAAGATTGGTATGCTGAACTTGAAAAAGTGGCTCAAGACATGAAGCGTCAGTAACAAAAAAAACAAATTTAAAAACAAGAAATTTTTTAGTGGCTTTATATCCTTTAAATTAAAAAAAAAGAGGAAAAGTCGAATGAAAAATGTTTTCAAAAAAAATCAAAATTTTTCTTGTTTCCTCTTTCAAAAATCCTATATTTTACGGTGCTTTTTCTAATTTATAATTTTTTAAAATACTGTTTTTCAGTAGTTTGAAAAAATCATTAAAAATATTCTAATTTTTTCCATTTGTTAAAAACTAGAGCTTATTGTGAATAAGTTTGACTTTTATTAACCGCATTATTTCACAATCTTTGTAATTCTCAAAACGGATAAAATTCCGTTACAATCTCAAAAAAATAAACAATCATAATGATGCAAGTTGAACCAATTTTACAAGAAAATAAAAATCGTTTCGTAATTTTTCCTATCAAGCACCATGATATCTGGGAATGGTACAAAAAAATGGAAGCCAGTATCTGGACTGCAGAAGAAATTGATTTGTCTCAGGATTTAAACGACTGGAATAATAAACTTAGTGATGATGAAAAGTATTTCATTAAACATATTCTTGCTTTTTTTGCTGCTTCTGATGGAATTGTAAATGAAAATCTTGCTGAAAATTTCGTGAATGAAGTGCAATATGCTGAAGCAAAATTCTTTTATGGTTTTCAAATCATGATGGAAAACATTCACAGCGAAACGTATTCTCTTTTGATTGATACCTATGTAAAAGATGAAGCAGAGAAAAATGAATTGTTTACTGCGATAGATGTTTTTCCTGCTATTAAGAAAAAAGCAGAATGGGCATTAAAATGGATTGAATCGGATTCTTTTGCTGAACGATTGATTGCTTTTGCAGCGGTTGAAGGGATTTTCTTCTCCGGAAGTTTCTGTTCTATTTTTTGGTTGAAAAAACGTGGATTAATGCCGGGATTAACTTTTTCTAACGAATTGATTTCTCGTGACGAAGGAGTTCACTGTGATTTTGCGGTGCATTTACACAATCACCATTTGATTAATAAAGTTCCAAAAGACAGAATCAAAGAAATTATTGTTAATGCTTTAGATATTGAAAGAGAATTTATCACAGAATCTATACCAGTAAGTTTGATTGGTATGAATGCGGTTTTAATGACGCAATATTTAGAGTTTGTAACTGATAGATTGTTAGTGGAATTAGGTTGTGAAAGAGTTTACAATACTTCAAATCCTTTTGATTTTATGGATATGATTTCGCTTCAAGGGAAAACTAATTTCTTTGAGAAAAAAGTAGGTGAATATCAAAAATCAGGTGTTATGAATACTGATGTTGATGCTCAGAAAATATCCTTTGATGCTGAGTTTTAAAAATTAATTTTCTTGGACCATTTTTCTTTTTAAATGATCTTGATTATACTGAATTTCTGAATGTTGCTGCGGTCATAGCCCAGATAGTAATGGAAATCCTTTTTATTTTTTTTCTTTAAAAAATAAAAAGATTGCAATGGATAGCTGGAAATAGCTCCAAAAAAAATGCTGAAATAAGTTTGGCATAAATTACAAATAACGAAAAACAGCGAAGGGATTTTCTGTTTTAAAAACAAACAAAAGTATGTACGTAGTAAAAAGAGATGGCCATAAAGAGCCTGTAATGTTCGACAAAATCACAGATAGAATTAAAAAACTATGTTATGGTTTAAATGATTTGGTTGATGCTGTAAAAGTAGCAATGCGAGTAATTGAAGGACTGTATGATGGAGTTTCTACGTCAGAATTAGATAATTTAGCAGCCGAAACTGCGGCATCAATGACTATTGCACACCCTGATTATGCTCAGTTAGCGGCCCGTATAGCAATTTCAAATTTACATTCTAATACTAAAAAATCATTCTCGGAAACGATGAATGATATGTTTAATTATGTGAATCCAAGAAACGGACAATATGCGCCTTTGTTATCGGATGAAGTGCATGAAGTGATTATGAAAAATGCTGAATTTTTGGATTCGCATGTAATATATAACAGAGATTTTAACTACGATTATTTTGGTTTTAAAACCTTAGAAAGATCGTATTTGCTAAAAATAAATGGTAAAATCGTAGAACGTCCACAACATATGTTGATGCGTGTTGCGGTTGGGATTCACTTAGATGATTTGGCATCAGTAATAGAAACGTACGACTTAATGTCAAAAAAATTCTTTACGCATGCAACACCAACATTATTTAATGCGGGGACACCAAAAGCGCAAATGTCTTCTTGTTTCCTTTTGGCTATGCAGGATGACAGCATTGACGGAATTTACGATACGTTGAAACAGACGGCAAAAATCTCACAATCAGCAGGTGGAATTGGGCTTTCTATTCACAATGTTCGTGCAACGGGTTCTTATATTCGCGGCACTAACGGAACGTCAAACGGAATTGTTCCAATGTTGCGTGTTTTTAATGATACAGCACGTTATGTAGATCAAGGTGGTGGAAAACGTAAAGGTAGTTTTGCTATATATATTGAAACTTGGCATGCGGATATCTTTGAATTCCTAGATTTGAAAAAGAATACCGGAAAAGAAGAAATGCGTGCGAGAGATTTGTTCTTTGCCATGTGGACTTCTGATTTGTTTATGAAACGGGTACAGGAAGATAGTTATTGGACGTTAATGTGTCCTAACGAATGTCCTGGATTGTATGACGTGTATGGAGATGATTTTGAAAAAATGTACACGGATTACGAAAAAGCCGGAAAAGGTAGAAAAACCATCAAAGCGCATGAATTGTGGGAGAAAATTCTGGAATCCCAAATCGAAACTGGAACGCCTTATATGTTGTATAAAGATGCTGCCAACAGAAAATCAAATCAAAAAAATCTAGGTACGATTCGTTCTTCGAATTTGTGTACAGAGATTATGGAATACACTTCAAAAGATGAAATTGCGGTTTGTAACTTGGCGTCACTTTCGTTGCCAATGTTTGTAGAAAACAAAAAATTCAATCATGATTTGTTATTTACGGTTACTAAACGCGTAACCAGAAACTTGAATAAAGTTATTGACAGAAATTATTATCCGGTAAAAGAAGCTGAAAATTCTAATATGCGTCACAGACCAGTTGGTCTTGGAGTACAAGGATTAGCCGATGCTTTTATCATGTTGCGTTTGCCATTTACCAGCGATGAAGCTAAAAAAATGAACCAGGAGATATTCGAAACTTTATATTTTGCAGCTGTTACCGCTTCAATGGAAATGGCTAAAGAAGAAGGACCATATTCTACTTTTGAAGGTTCGCCAATGTCACAAGGAGAATTCCAGTTCAATTTGTGGGGAATGAAAGATGAAGAATTATCTGGTCGTTGGGACTGGGCTTCCTTACGAAAAGAAGTTATGGAACACGGTGTGAGAAACTCTTTGTTAGTAGCACCAATGCCAACGGCTTCTACTTCTCAAATTTTAGGTAACAACGAAGCTTTTGAACCATATACTTCTAACATATACACTAGAAGAGTACTTTCAGGTGAGTTTATTGTGGTAAATAAACACTTGTTGCATGATTTAGTGGAGCGCGGATTGTGGAATGAAACGTTGAAACAAGAATTAATGCGAAATAACGGTTCTGTTCAAGACCTTAATATTCCGCAAGATTTGAAAGAATTGTACAAAACTGTTTGGGAAATGTCTATGAAAGACATTATCGATATGTCACGTCAACGTGGTTATTTTGTAGATCAATCTCAATCATTGAATTTATTTATGCAAAATGCCAATTATTCTAAATTGACATCGATGCATTTCTATGCTTGGCAATCCGGATTAAAAACGGGAATGTATTATTTAAGAACTAAATCAGCGGTAGATGCAATTAAATTTACATTAAACAATGATAAAAAAGCAGAGCCAATGGAAATTAAAGAGCAGTCAATTGCTATTCCGGTAGTAGCGGAGCAAGTAGAAATGACTGCCGACGAATACAGAGCGATGATTGAACTGGCTAAGAACGCTGGTCCAGACGAATGCGAAATGTGTGGCTCATAAAGATTTAGATTAACGATTTATATGAAACAGCTATCATTTTGGTAGCTGTTTTTTTAGTGCTATTTATTTCATTAGTTCGTTTTGCTTGTGTCCAGATTTTCGTTACAAATAAAGTGTACTGAACTCCAATTTATTAAAAGTTAAGTGTATCGGGTCTGAATTATATTTATCTTTATATGAAAGTATAGTTTTGTATGAGAAGCAAATTCAAAATTATAAAGTGTTTTGTCTAAATAAAGCTTAACCAAAAATGTAGCTGTAAGGCTTTTATGTATTACGTATCTAAAACATTGTTTTTTCCTCCGGTCTCCGAAGCTAATGCTGACGGAATACTTGCTATTGGAGGTGACTTATCTCCAGAACGGCTTATGTTAGCTTATAAAAGCGGTGTTTTTCCTTGGTTTGAAGATGGAGAACCGATACTTTGGTGGTCACCCAATCCCAGAATGGTTTTGTTTCTTAACGAACTAGTTGTTTCAAAGAGTATGCGAAATATTCTGAATAGAAACGTCTTTAAAGTAACTTTCAATCAAAATTTTAGGGATGTTATTTCAAATTGCCAAAATATAAAACGCGAGGGACAAAATGGTACTTGGATAACGAATGATATGATTGAAGCTTATTGTAGACTTCATGAATTAGGTGTAGCCAAATCAGTTGAGGTTTGGCAGGATGAGCTTTTGGTTGGTGGTTTATACGGAATAGATTTGGGAAATATCTTCTGTGGAGAAAGTATGTTTTCTAAAGTTTCAAATGCTTCAAAAGTAGCGTTTATCGCTTTGGTCAATCAGTTGAAAGAAGTAAATTATAAACTATTGGACTGCCAGGTTTATAATTCGCATCTCGAGAGTTTGGGATGCAGGGAAATTGAACGGGAAGCATTTATATCGATTTTAAAGAGTTGAATCTTCCGTTCTCTTCCAGCAATCGGCAAAATGATCGTTTACCATTCCGGTTGCCTGCATATGCGCATAAACGACTGTTGAGCCTACAAATTTGAACCCGCGTTTCTTCAAATCCTTACTTATGGTATCAGAAAGTGGAGTCGTGGCTTTAGCATCTGAAAAATTTTTCAGGTTGTTTACAATTGGTTTTCCGTCGACAAATTTCCATATGTAGTTTGAAAAAGTGCCGAATTCTTCCTGAACTTTCATGAAAGCTATTGCATTTGAAACGGCTGCTCTAACCTTTAATCGATTACGAATAATACCTGTGTCAAGAAGTAATTCTTGGATTTTATCTTCGGAATAGGTTGCTATTTTTTTATAGTCAAAAGCATCAAAAGCGAGTCTGAAATTTTCTCTTTTGTTCAAAATGGTTATCCAGCTTAATCCAGCTTGAAAAGTTTCTAAAATTAAAAACTCAAATAAAGTTTCGTCGTCATAAACCGGAACTCCCCATTCTTCGTCATGATATTTTTTGTATAAATCACTTGAATTACACCAGTTGCATCTTTTTTTATCATCCATAATTTATTGGGTATCTTCTGCTAAATATTTTTTTATTAAATAGTGTCCTAAATAAATTAGTGGCGTTAATACAACTGCAACACATAATTTGAATGTGTAGCCTGTCAAAGCAGAGCTTATAAATGTATCAAAGTTGATTTTTCCGGGCAGCCAAAACGCAATTCCTAATACAATAAAAGAGTCAAATAATTGTGAAATAACGGTAGAACCAGTAGCTCTCAGCCATATTTTTTGATTTCCCGTTTTCTTTTTAAAAAACCAAAAAACGGTTACGTCAATTAATTGCGAAACTAAAAAGGCAATAATACTTCCAACAATAATCCACATACTTTGTCCAAAAACGGCTTGAAACTGTTCGTCATTCACCGGACTGATTCCTTTTGCTGCCGGGATTGTAATGGCCAAAAGTAAAATGATAAAAGCATAAGCAATTAGACAAGCAGTGATTATAGAGAGTTTTTTGACTCCTTTTTCTCCAAAATATTCATTGATTAAATCGGTTGTCAAAAAAACGATTGGCCAAGGCAAAATACCAATACTCATTACAAAAGGACCTATTTGTATGAGTTTACCACCAATTAATTCAGCAACAACCGAATTGGTAATGAAAATCCCGGCCAGGATTACGAATACAAGTTCTTTTTTGGTTTTAAACATAGAAAAAATATTAGTTTTTCAAATTTAGTATTTTAATTTGAAATTTATGTTTTTACTGTACTCGCAGGAGTTTTTTAAAAGAAAAATCCCATTCGTATCTCGAATGGGATTTAATATTTTGGTTTAGAAAATTTCTAAAATAAATTTAGAATCTGAAACGAGTTCAGAATAAATTATCCTAAAGCAGCTCTTTTGAAACCTGTAACGATAAGATCTTTGTCTAAAGATTTAGCATAAGCAGCAACGCTTAATTTATTGTCTTTGATATAATCTTGGTTAACTAATGTGTTATCTTTAAAGAAACGAGCTAATTTACCTTTAGCGATATTGTCTAACATTGCTTCTGGTTTTCCTTCTTGACGTAGGATGTCTTTAGCAATTTCGATTTCTTTAGCGATAGTGTCAGCATCAACTCCTGTTTCGTCTAATGCGATTGGAGCCATAGCGGCAGCTTGCATAGCGATGTTTCTAGCAACTTCGTCAGTACCTTCTAATTTTGCAGATAATGCAACCAAGGTAGCGATTTTGTTTCCAGAGTGGATGTAAGATCCGATAAAAGCACCTTCTAATTTTTCGAAAGTTCTGATTTCTAGTTTTTCACCGATAACTCCAGTTTGTTCTATTAATTTATCAGCAACAGTGATTCCGTTGTAATCAGCAGCTAAAAATTCTTCTTTAGTATTGAAGTTCAATGCTAAATTAGCCATTTCAGTAGCCATTTTTACAAAGTTCTCATTCATTCCCACAAAGTCAGTCTCACAGTTTAAAGTGATTACAACACCAGCAGTTTTGTCAGCGTTTACAACAGCAATAGCAGCACCTTCAGTAGATTCTCTATCTGAACGGTTAGCAGCTACTTTTTGTCCTTTCTTACGTAAGTTTTCGATAGCTAAATCAAAATCTCCTTCTGCTTCAACCAAGGCTTTCTTGCAGTCCATCATTCCTGCACCAGTGATTGTTCTTAATTTATTTACGTCTGCAGCAGTAATTGTTGCCATATTGTATATTTTTTATGTGTTAAAAGTAAAAATTCCAACTTTCAAATTCCGAATTCCAATTTTATTAAATTATCAACTTTAGGTTTCTAATTTTTTTATGGAGAGGAATTTAAAACTTGGAATTTAAATGTTTATTTATTCTTCAGTTGCAGCAGGAGCTTCAGCTTCAACAGCTGGAGTTGCTTCAACAGCTTCGGCAGCAGCAGGAGCAGCTACTTCAGCAGTTGCTTCACCTTCTTTGTCAGATCCTCTATCAGAAAGACCTTCAACGATGGCAGCAGTAACTAAAGTTAAAATTTTATCAATTGATTTAGAAGCATCATCATTTGCAGGAATTACATATTCTACTTCACGAGGATCAGAATTTGTATCAACCATTGCAAAAACTGGAATGTTTAATTTTTGAGCTTCTTTTATTGCGATGTGTTCGGCTTTGATATCTACTACGAACAATGCAGCTGGTAGTCTTGACATGTCAGCGATTGAACCTAAGTTTTTCTCTAATTTAGCACGAAGACGATCTACTTGAAGACGTTCTTTTTTTGACAAAGTCATGAAAGTTCCGTCTTTCTTCATCTTATCAATAGTTGCCATTTTTTTAACAGCTTTACGGATAGTTACGAAGTTAGTAAGCATTCCACCAGGCCATCTTTCAGTGATGTATGGCATGTTAGCTGCTTTTGCTTTTTCAGCAACGATGTCTTTTGCTTGTTTTTTGGTAGCTACGAATAATATTTTTCTACCTGATGCTGCAATTTTTTTCAAAGCTTCATTTGCCTCTTCGATTTTTGCTGCAGTTTTATATAGATTGATAATGTGAATACCATTACGCTCCATATAAATATAAGGAGCCATGTTTGGATCCCATTTTCTAGTCATGTGTCCAAAGTGAACACCTGCTTCTAGTAAGTCTTTAACTTCTATTTTGTTTGCCATTTTTGTACTAGTTTACGTTCTGTTGATTAGCAATGTATAAATGGCGGTTTCCCGGCTATGTACATTTAGATGCTAAACTATTTCCTACCTCGGTAGGAGAGCAACAACAACTTTGTTTTTAAATTTAATCATTAATAAGTCTTGTACAAATTGCACAAGACAGGCAATATTAACGTTTAGAGAATTGGAATCTCTTACGAGCTTTCTTCTGACCGAATTTCTTACGTTCAACCATTCTTGGATCTCTTGTTAATAAACCTTCTGGTTTCAATATTCCTCTGTTTTCTGCATTTACTTCACACATAACGCGTGCTAATGCCATTCTTACAGCTTCTGCTTGACCAGTTGAACCACCTCCGTAAACGTTAACTTTTACGTCAAAGTTGTTTACATTTTCTGTCATAGACATTGGTTGTAACACTTTGTACTGTAAAGTTGCAGTTGGAAAGTAAGTTGCGAATTCTTTTTTGTTTACAGTGATTACTCCTGTTCCTTCTGAAACATAAACACGTGCAACAGCGGTTTTTCTTCTACCGATTTTGTGAATAACTCCCATTACTTAAGATCGTTTAGGTTAACAGTTCTAGGTTTTTGAGCGCCTTGTTTGTGCTCTGATCCTACAACAACATTTAAATTTCTGAAAAGTTCAGCTCCTAATTTATTTTTAGGTAACATTCCTTTTACCGCTTTCTCTACTAATAATGCAGGGTTTTTAGATTGCAATACTTTAGCAGTTAAAGTTCTTTGTCCTCCAGGGTAACCAGTGTGACGGATGTATGTTTTTTCATCCATTTTGTTACCTGTAAGGTTGATTTTTTCTGAGTTGATAACGATTACGTTATCACCGCAGTCCACGTGTGGTGTGTAACTTGGCTTGTACTTACCTCTCAAAATCATAGCGACTTTTGAAGCAAGACGACCTAAGTTGTGACCATCAGCATCTACAACAATCCACTCTTTTGTAACTGTGGCTTTGCTTGCTGATTGTGTCTTGTAGCTTAATGCGTCCATAATATATTTTTAATTAAACATTCCATCCCCAATAAAGGGGTTGCAAAAGTACAATTAATTATTTTAAATACAAATACCTTAAAAGAATATTTTTTAGATGTTTCTCTGCTGATTATCAAATATATATTTCATATAATATTTTGAACTTCTCTTTTTGAATTGTACTTATTTATTATTTTTGAATATTTGTTTTACTTTTGTAAACAAATAAATTTGTATATTACACTCTTTTTCAAATTTGGTTATAGAGTCAAAATAATTATTTTTGACACAATAAAATGGAATTGAGAATTTATTTTTTAAATTTCTTATTTCGTCGGACCATCAAAAGACAACAAATACCCAACTTATGAAAGCCAAAGCAACTCTAAAACAAATTGCAAAAGAACTAAATGTCTCTGTTTCTACAGTTTCAAAAGCGCTTAATGATAGTCCTGAAATTAGCGAACAAACTAAAATTAAGATTAAAGAATACGCTAAACTTAAAAATTACAAACCTAATGTTATTGGTTTAAACCTTAAAAACAGAAAGACTAAAACCATTGGAGTTATTATCCCAAATATTCTTAATTCATTTTTCGCAAAAGTTTTTAGTGGTATTGAAAAAGTAGCCGATAAAAAAGGATACAATGTTATTATGTGTATTTCTAATGAATCTTTAGAAAAAGAAGCTCATACTCTTGAAATGTTGAGTAATGGTACAATTGATGGTTTCATTTTGTCTATTTCTGAAGAGGCGCAAAAAGCTCATGAATACAATCATTTTAAAGAAATTATAAACGATGGCACTCCTATAGTAATGTTTGACAGAACGACCGATGAAGTAGAATGTGATAAAGTGATTGTTGATGATTTTGATTCAGCGCTTAATTCTACTCAGCATTTAATAGACTTAGGTTGTAAAAATATTGCATTATTGTCTTCGGTTGATAATTTAAGTGTTGGGAAATTAAGAGCAGAAGGATATTTGCAAGCTTTGAAAAACAATAATATTTCGGTTAATAACAAAATAATTCTTCGTACCGATTCTGAAGAAGGTTTAAACGAAAATATAGAAGCCATTTTTGATAATAACGTCATAGACGGAATTTTTGCTTTGGATGAAAATGACTCTGTTGCAGCTTTAAAAATGGGAGTTAAAAAAGGATATAACATCCCTGAAAACCTTTCTATAATAGGTTTTGCTGACGGAATTTTAGCATCGAGACGATTGTCTCCAAGTTTAACAACCGTTAGTCAACACGGAATAGAAATTGGTGAAGTCGCTGCTAAATTACTGATTGAGCGTTTAGAATCTAAAGAAGAAAATATGGTTTATGTAACCAAAGTCATTAAAACTAAATTGAAAGAAAGAGAATCTACAAGAAAGTTATAGTTTTCTTTATTTAGTTAATAATAAAAAAAATCTCTAGTAAATACTAGAGATTTTTTTGTTTTTTAATGGGAAGGAATTTTAATGTGCTTCCAACCAATTTTTGCCTGCTCCAATTTCAACATCCAACGGAACATCCAGTATAAAGGCATTTTCCATTTCGTGTTTAATCATTGGTTGAATTTTCTCCAATTCGGAGTTGTGAACGTCAAACACAAGCTCATCGTGTACTTGTAACAACATCTTCGATTTCCAATTTTCTGAAACTAATTTTTTGTGAATATTAATCATAGCGATTTTGATGATGTCGGCGGCAGAACCTTGAATTGGAGCATTTACAGCATTTCGTTCCGCACCACTTTTAACCATCATATTGGCTGAGTTGATATCCTTTAAATAACGTCTTCTTCCCAAAACCGTTTGCACATAACCGTGTTCTCTTGCAAAATCAACTTGATTAGACATATATGATTTTAGTTTTGGATAAGTCGCATAATAAGCGTCAATCAATTCGGCACTTTCTTTTCGTGAAAGTGAAGTTTGATTCGAAAGTCCAAAAGCAGAAACTCCATAGATAATTCCGAAATTCACGGTTTTGGCATTGCTTCTTTGTTCCTTTGTCACTTCTTCCAATGGAACGTTGAATACTTTTGCGGCTGTACTTCTGTGGATGTCTTCGTTATTTTGGAACGCTTTAATCATATTTTCCTCGCCGGATAATGCAGCAATAATTCGTAGTTCTATTTGAGAATAATCCGCAGAAACCAAGGTGTAATTTTCGTCTCGGGCTATGAATGCTTTACGAATCAATCGACCTCTTTCGGTACGAATTGGAATGTTTTGCAAGTTCGGATTATTGGAGCTTAATCGTCCCGTTGCGGCAACAGTTTGCATATAATCGGTGTGAACCCGTCCTGTTTTTTTATCCACTTGGTTTGGCAATGCATCAATATAAGTGCTTTGTAATTTTACCATTTGTCTCCATTCGAGAATGTCTTTTACGATAGGATTGTCTTTTTCTAAATAACTTAATATTTCTTCGCCAGTGGCATATTGGCCGGTTTTGGTTTTCTTTTGTTTCGCTCCGCCAATTTTTAATTTGTCAAATAAAATGTCGCCGAGTTGTTTCGGCGAAGCCAAATTAAATTTCTCGCCAGCCGTTTCATAGATTTTTTGTTCCAAGGCTGCGCTTTCTTTTGCCATTTCAACCGACATCGATTTTAAAAATGGAACGTCCAGATTAATTCCTTCTAATTCCATAGCTGCCAAAACGGGAATCAACGGAATTTCGATTTCGTCAAATAATTTTTTGGTTTCGGCTTTGTCGAGAATTGGACTGAAATTTTGTTTTAATTGAAAGGTGATATCGGCATCTTCAGCGGCGTATTCCTTGATGTCTTCCAAAGCCACATCACGCATCGATTTCTGATTTTTGCCTTTTTTCCCAATTAAATCTTCAATGGATTTTGGTGAATATTTCAAATACGTTTCTGATAAAACATCCATATTATGACGCATATCAGGATTAATCAAATAATGCGCAATCATCGTGTCGAACAATTTTCCTTTGATTTGAATTCCGTAATGCGAAAGGATTTTCAAATCGTATTTTATGTTTTGTCCAATTTTTTCAATGCTTTCACTTTCGAAAAATAGTTTGAATTTATCCACCAAAACTTGTGCTTCTTCTTGATTCTCTGGAAACGGAACGTAAAATGCTTTTCCTTTTTCGAAAGAAAACGAGATTCCAACTAGTTCAGCATTCAAAGCGTCAATTCCCGTAGTTTCGGTATCAAAACAAACTGAAGTTTGATTCATCAAGTTTTGCATTAATAATTTTACTGCAAAATCTCCTTGGATACTTTGGTAAAAATGTTCGGTATTTTCTAATGTTGCATAATGCGAACTCGATTTCACTTCGCCACTTTCTTCGTCCGAAAAGCCAAATAAATCAAATTGATCTTCATTGGATTTTTTGACAGGAGTTTTTTTGGCAGGTTGCGTTTCCTCACTAGGAGTTCCGTTTCCGTTGGTATCGATTTCGTCGTATTCTTTTCCGGTTCCAAAATATTTGTCAAACTGCGCTTTCATTTGGCGAAATTCCAATTCTTGAAATAATTCGTCTGTTTTTTCAACATCAGGTTTTGACAATTCGTAATCTTCGGCATTGAAAGTCACAGGGCAATCCAGCAGAATTGCGGCTAATTTTTTGGATAATAAACCTAATTCGGCATTGGCTTCGATTTTATCTTTTATGGCTCCTTTTAATTGATGTGTATTCGCCAAAAGGTTTTCCATTGTGCCATATTCTTTCAGGAATTTCTTGGCAGTTTTTTCGCCAACACCTGGTAATCCTGGAATATTATCGGCTGCGTCACCCATCATTCCAAGGAAATCGATTACTTGATCGGGACGATCGATTTCGAATCGAGCCAAAACTTCGGGAATTCCCCAAATTTCGATGTCATTCCCCATTCGAGCCGGTTTGTACATAAAAATATTCTCGGAAACTAATTGGGCAAAATCCTTATCCGGTGTAACCATATACACTTTGAAATCTTCTTTTTCGGCTTGTTTGGCCAAAGTTCCAATCAAGTCGTCGGCTTCATAACCTTTGACTTCAATAATAGGAATATGCATCGCTTTTAATAATTCCTGAATATAAGGAAGGGCAATTTTGATGGCTTCGGGCGTAGCATCGCGGTGCGCTTTGTATGCTGGATAGATTTCGTTTCTCAATTGACTTCCGCCGTTGTCAAATGCCACAGCCAAATGGTCTGGTTTTTCACGTTTGATAACGTCCATCAAGGCATTCATAAATCCCATAATGGCGGAAGTGTCCATTCCTTTCGAATTGATTCTTGGGTTTTTTATAAAGGCAAAATAACCGCGAAAGATTAAAGCATAAGCATCGAGAAGGAAAAGGCGTTTTTGGGCAGACATATATTTAATTGTAAATTTTAATCCGTAAAAATAAACAAACGGGATTAAAGTTTACTTTTTGAGTTAAATTTTAATTAATTAAAATCTGTTTGGCTCAATTATTTTGTTATTTTGCCTAAAATTTTTATTCAAATGGGTTTTAGATTTCTATTACTTTGTCTGTTTCTTCTTGTTATTGAACTCTATGCTTTTCAGGCATTGCGAACTTTAGTAAAGATAAAGTGGGCTTTGCTGTCCTACCAGATTATAAGTGTACTTGTCTTGGTTTTTATTGTTTATTCTTTTATGCAATTTGATCGTTCTGTGGGTCAAACCAAGCAAACTATGTTTACTATGGGTTTGGTTCTTTTGGTATATATTCCTAAATTGGTTTTGACTCTTGTTTTAATTGGTGAAGATGTTTTTAGATTGGGTGCGGGATCAGTAAATCATTTTATTTCTAGTAATGATAATGTAACTTTTTTTGCCTCCAGACGAAAGTTCGTAAGTCAGATTGGATTAGGATTGGCAGCGGTGCCTTTTTTATCTTTGATTTATGGAATTTTTGAAGGCAGATATAATTATAAAGTCATTAAGCAAAGTATCTTTTTTCCAGATTTGCCAGATGCTTTTGATGGATTCAAAATCACTCAGATTTCAGATGTTCACAGCGGAAGTTTTGATAATCCGGAGAAAATAGAATATGCTATTGATTTGGTTAATGAACAAAATTCGGATTTGATATTATTTACAGGTGATATCGTAAACACTGATGCAAAAGAAATGCATCCTTGGTTGGATACTTTTAATCGAATTAAGAAACATGAATATGGTAAATATTCGGTTCTCGGAAATCATGATTATGGAGAGTATGTGACTTGGCCATCAGAAAAAGCTAAAGAAGCAAATTTTCAAGCCATAAAAAATCTTTATGGGCAAATTGATTTTAAATTATTGCTAAACGAACATACTTTTATTGAAAAAGGAGGTCAAAAAATTGCTTTGGTAGGAGTGGAGAATTGGGGTCATAATTTCAAGCAAGCGGGAGATTTGAATAAAGCTGCGCAACATTTGAACAAAGAAGATTTTAAAATTTTAATGTCTCATGATCCGTCACATTGGGATTATGAAGTGCAACATCACGAAAAGAATTTTCATTTAACGTTGTCAGGCCATACACATGGAATGCAATTTGGGATAGAAATTCCAGGATATTTTAAATGGAGTTTAGCGCAATATGTTTACAAGCAATGGGCTGGTTTATATGAAAATTTGGGGCGCTATGTATATGTAAACAGGGGATTTGGCTATCATGCATATCCCGGAAGAGTAGGAATTATGCCAGAAATCACCGTCATTGAACTAAAAAAAGGCAAGAGTGTGGCTTAATTCGTTAAAAATGCTACATTTGTAAAATAATTATCTCTTTTCAGTAGATTTAGAAAATTAAAATTTTTGGTTTTATGTCAAAATTTGGAGAACTTATAAATACGCAAGTACCTGTGTTAATTGACTTTTACACGGATTGGAACGAATCTTCTGTTTCGATGCATCCTGTTATAAGAGATGTTGCTGCTGCTCTTGGTGATAAAGCCAAAGTGATAAAAATAGATGTAGATAAAAACCAAGAATTAGCCGAAGCGCTAAGAATCAAAGGTCTTCCTACATTGATGATTTACAAACAAGGACAAATGATTTGGAGACAATCAGGTGAACTAGATGCGAATACTATAATTGGTTTGGTTCAAGAACAACTATAAATTAGTATTTGTACTTGGTTAAATTTATTTTATAACATCAAATAAAAATCCTTTTTCTTTTAAGATATTAAGTGTTTCAGGTAAAGCATATTTTAGATTATGCGATGCTTTTATGCTGTCATGAAATACAATTACACTTCCTGATTTTACATTTGAAATCACATTTTCTAGACATTTTTCGGGCGTAATGGTTTGGTCAAAATCCGCGCTGAGAACATCCCACATGATTATTTTGTATCCCAATCGTCTTACGATTTTTGCTTGTGCTGTTTTTATTTTGCCGTAAGGCGGACGGAAAATTTTTGATTGAAGGTTCTCAATTGAAGATTTTTGAATTTGTTTTTCGCACAAACTGATATTCTCTAAATACGTTTTGGTTTCAGTTTTCCATCCGTTCATATGGTTGTAAGTATGATTCCCGATGACATGGCCTTCGTTGATGACTTTTTGAAAGAGTTCCGGATGTTTTTGAATGTTATTTCCAATGCAAAAAAAGGTTGCTTTTACATTGTGTTTTTTTAATTCTTCCAAGACCCATTCTGTGATTTCCGGTGTTGGTCCGTCATCAAAAGTAAGATAGATTTTGTTTTGCGTATTGGGTAAGTCCCAAACGTAATTTGAGAATAATCTCTTTATGAATGATTTTGTTTTAATCCAATAAAAGCTCATTTTTGATTTAATTAAACAAAAAATGCAGTGCTTTTTTAGCACTACATTTTTTAAATTATGATTATTTTATAAAATTATTTATTCTTTTTCACGTCCAAATCGTTCAAAAATATTGACATAAGTATTGAATGGAATTTTGCTTTTATTGTAAAATGCAATGTCTCCACTTTCTTTCATGACTTGTAATAAACCTCTGTAACGTTCAATATCAGTAATGATCTCAATAGCTATATCCGTTTGCTCTGATGGTTCGAGTTTGCTGTAATAGTCGAGATTTTCCTTGTACTTAGTAATCAGTTGTTGAAGCAGTTCTTGTGCTTTTGCTTTTTCACCAATAGCGTAATATCCTTTTGCAAAAGGGTCGATTAAAGAATAATAATCAAATTTTTCTAAAGGCATTTTAGTCATAGCTAAATCAATAATATTTTTCGCTTTATCGTTTTTGCCTTCGCTTATTAATTTATTCATCAATCTTGCTAGATTTGTACGATATGTAATGCTGTTTCTTCTGGTTTCTGGATCGTGATAAATAGAAGTGCTTTCGCTGTTTCCCCAATCCCATTTCATTACATTAGCATACATTTTATCAGAGTCGATTTGTCCCATTTCAAGTAAACCTCCATTTTTTGGAATGGCTGTTTTTACAGGGACTAATTTATAAACCATTCCGTCTAATTGCAGGTAGTTTTTCATCCAAATGTAATCTTCATCGTCAAAAGCACCACCACTGAAATAGACAGGTCTTTTCCAATTGTTATTGGCAATGATATCAAGCATCATTAATCTATTTTTATACAATGCGTTTCCTTTGATGTCTATATCAATATAAGGAACAATAGAGTCGTTGTATTTTGGCGCAACTACTTTATTAGCTATAATTGTATTTTTGTCAATAGAAATCCTGATTTTATTTGTAGGATAAAAATGGATGGTTTGTCCGTTTTGCATTTCTACAGTAGATTTCGGATTTTTTATGAAATTGATGAAATCTTTAATATCCCAGCGACTTTCGATTTTTGGAATGTGTGCTACATAATCTAATTTATCCCCAACATATTGGTCATGGGTAAATGAAATAGGTAATGGATTTGATTCGTAGGTTTTGGTTTTCATTTGGTCAATGTACCAATCGGTCATGAAAAGACTTGTATTTACGATTTTAACATCGGTTCTTACTTTTTCAATTTCTTGTGCGTACCAAAGCGGGAATGTATCATTATCGCCTATCGTAAATAGAATGGCGTTTGGATCGCATGAATTAAGATAAGATTTTGCCATAGCTACTGCTGTGTATTTCCCGGAGCGATCATGGTCATCCCAGTTTTGTGAAGCCATTAAAACCGGAGCGGCCAGTAAGCTGGCTCCAATCAATATTGGTCCCGCAATTTTTGGAGTTAAATAGCTGCAGGCACTTTCGTACAAGGCATAAACGCCAAAGCCTATCCAAATTGCGAATACATAAAAAGAACCCACTAAAGCATAATCTCGTTCACGAGGTTCAAAAGGTCTTTCGTTTAAGTATATTTTTAGTGCAATTCCTGTAAAAAGGAATAAAGCTAATAGCACATAAAAACTTTTTAAATCTTTATTTGCGTGGTACATCAAGCCGATTAAACCAAGTATAAAGGGTAAAAAGAAATAAACATTTCGACCTTTGTTGTTCAATACATCCGAAGGAAGATTGTCTTGGGAGCCTAAATGAATATTATCCATAAACTTAATACCACTTATCCAATTACCATTCAGATTGTCATATTTTCCTTGAACATCACTTTGACGACCAACGAAATTCCACATTAAATACCTCCAATACATGTAGCCGAATTGGTATTCAAACATAAATCTGAAATTGTCTACTGTTGATGGTTTTTCAATGATCAGGTAATCTCCGTAACTTTTCAGAAATGAAACATAACCTTCATTGTCAATTTGTTTTTGAGCATATGCTTGTCTGAATTCTGTAACTATTTTTTCGATTTCATTTTTTAACTGTGCGATAGCCTTGTTGTAATCTTCCTCAGATAGTTGACTGGCATCAATTCCGTATTTTGCTAAATCATCTTCATAAGCATAATCAGGATTAATCTTGAATTCAGGCGGATTTGTAAAATTTATATAATTCTCAATGTGCTCGGTACTCCACATTCTTGGCAAAACAGTTTTTTGATTGTCATCTGTATTTTGTTCTGCGTTTTTAAAATTATTTGTAATTATATATTTACCTGTTTTATAATCTCTTTCGTAGTTGGGTGCTTTGTCAAGATAAGGGTTGTTCTTGTCTAATCCTGCAAATGTTTCTGTGTATTGAGCTCCGTAAAATAATGGGTTTACGCCATATTGTTCTCTATTATAGTAGGCTAATACTTCTGCAGCATCCGAAGGTTTGTTTTCATTAATTACTGTATTGGCATTGGCTCTAATGGGTAACATCATCCAAGTTGAGAATCCAATTAAAATAAACAAAATGCAAAGAATTATTGTATTGTAGAATATTAGTCCTTTTTGTTTGGTGTATTTTAATCCAAAATAAAAGAAAGCTACAAATAGTAATGCAACAAAAATAGAACCCGAATCGAAAGGTAATCCTAAATTATTGACCATGAAAACTTCGGTTTTACCAAAGAAAGCCATGGTTAATGGCAGTAACAATTTGAAAATAAATAGCAATATTGCAACTACAACAACATTTGCAATTATGAAATTTTTGATGGTAACCTCTTTGTAATTTTTAAAAAAATATAAAAATCCAATCGCCGGAATAGTTAATAGTGCCATGAAATGAACTCCAAATGAAAGGCCAATAACTAATGAAATTACCAATAGCCATTTATCTCCTCTTGGGGTATTCATGTCTTGTTCCCAGCGCAATCCCAACCAAAAAAGTAAGGCAATAAACAAAGAAGCCATTGCATAAACTTCGGCTTCTACGGCATTAAACCAAAAACTATCTGAGAAAGTATAGGCTAATGATCCAACCAAAGAACTGCCTAATACTACTATGTCATTACTTTTATTTTCCTCAGAAAATCGAGATATTAGTTTTTTTAATACTATTGAAGAGGACCAAAACATAAATAGAATGGTGAATGCGCTCGAAACAACAGAAGTCATATTGACCATTAAGGCAATGTGTTTATCATCAGTTGCAAACATCGCAAAAAAAGCGCCAATCATTTGAAATAAAGGGGCTCCGGGTGGGTGACCGACTTCTAGTTTTGCTGCGGTTGCAATGTACTCGCCGCAGTCCCAAAAGCTCATTGTAGGTTCAACAGTCAGGGTGTATGTTATTAAAGCTACCGCAAATGCAAACCAACCCGTTATTGTATTCCATTTATTGAAATTGAATTCCGCCTTATTCATCTAATAAAATTTAGTTTTATTTTAAGATACAAAGAAAATGTTTTTTTGTGTAATGATGCGAGCATTAACAAAAAATTCTAAAAAACAAATACGAGTTGGTAAAGGATTGGTTCTTAGTTTGTTTGTGATTTTATCTCAATCTGGATTGGTATTAATGAAATTTTTTTTGATAAAAAGCCATTAAATATTTGCAGAAATTAAATTTTGTATTAAATTTGCACTCGCTTAACAGCACTGCTGGTCTATGGTGTAATGGTAACACAACTGTTTTTGGTGCAGTCTTTCAAGGTTCGAGTCCTTGTAGACCAACACAAAGCCTCTCAAGAAATTGAGAGGCTTTTTTATTTTAATATGTTTTCTTTTAATTTTAGGCTAGATTACTTTTGGATTTTAAAAGCTAAAACTGGCTTGTTTGCATGGTTTACTAAATCTTCGCTAATGCTTCCGTTGAAAAAATGCGATAAAGCAGTTCTGTTGTGTGTGCACATGGTAATTATGTCTCCATTTATGCTATTGGTGAAATTGAGAATCCCTTTTTCGATATTGGCATCGTTGTAAATATGGGTATTGTATTTTTTAATTTCGAAATCAGACACAAAGTCTTTCATGATTTTTTCAGCTACGATTGTAGTTTTGAAACTGTTTGGTGTGCAAATCATTACTAAGTGTAGATGCGAATCAAAAATAGCGGCAAATTTTACTAACTTTTTAAAAGGTTTTTTAGCTTCTTTAGAAAAGTCGGATGCAAATACGATTGAGTCTGTCTTGAAGTTGTCTTTATTTTTTTTGATTACTAAAACAGGTATTTCGGAATGGCGCACTATTTTTTCTGTGTTTGATCCAATAAGCATTTCTTCTAATCCGGATGTTCCGTGAGATCCCATGACAATTAAATCAATTTTATTTTTTTTGCTGAAGGTTATGATTCCGTCAAACGCTTTTTCAAATTGAACTGTTTCAGTTATTGGAATATCTTTTAGGTAACTGCGTTCTTTTATTTTTTCAAACATTTCTTGTGCTTTTTCCATAAAAAGCATCACTTCAGGAATGCTGCTTCCTCCGGTAACTGCATCGCTCATTTGATGGGGTAGTTCTAACATGTGAAGTAGGAATATCTCGGAATTATTTTTTTTTGCGATTTGGGCTGCAGCTTTTAAAGCGTCTTCGGCATAAGCTGAAAAATCTGTGGGGACTAAGATTCTTTTCATGATTTCAAGTTTTTAATTGTGGGAAATTCCGTTCCTTTAATCTTACAATAAAGATAAGAAATATTTTAACAGCAATCGATTATTTTAATTTGTAAAAAAACACTATATTTGCACCGTTATTTATTAAAATCTAGATAATGAGGG
The DNA here is from genome assembly GCF_027474525.2 of Flavobacterium lacustre. Lineage (NCBI taxonomy): Bacteria > Pseudomonadati > Bacteroidota > Flavobacteriia > Flavobacteriales > Flavobacteriaceae > Flavobacterium > Flavobacterium lacustre. The sequence continues at coordinate 618,314 of NZ_CP114882.2, read as the reverse complement.
GACTAAATGTCCCCTCTTTTTATAAAAATATGACATTTAAAGAAAAAGTAAATACATTATTGGAGGAATGCCTTCAGGAAAAGCCAACAATCTTCTTGATTGACTTGACTATCACGGATGCTTTTAAAGTTATTGTGACTTTAGACGGGGACAATGGTGTTGCTTTGCAAGACTGTATTGATGTTAGTCGGGCAATTGAGAATAATTTAGACAGGGAAGAACAGGATTTTTCTCTAGAAGTGGCCTCTGTAGGGGTTGGTTCTCCTTTGAAAATGACAAGACAATACAAAAAAAATATTGGTAGAACATTGATAGTAAAGACTGCAACAGAAAATATTGAGGCAGAATTGGTGGAAGCTAATGATGATTTTGTAATTTTGTCATGGGAAGCGAGAGAACCTAAAAAAATAGGCAAAGGGAAAGAAACGGTTCAGAAAGAGCAGCAAATACCTTATACAGATATTAAAGAAGCAATTGTTACAGTAACATTTTAATTAAAGAATTCGCATGGAAAATTTAGCATTAATCGATTCATTCTCAGAGTTTAAAGACGATAAACTTATTGATCGTGTAACGCTTATGGCAATTTTGGAAGATGTATTTAGAAATGCATTGAAAAAGAAATATGGTTCAGATGATAACTTCGATATTATTATAAATCCTGATAAAGGGGATATGGAAATTTGGAGAAGAAGAGTAATCGTTGCTGACGAAGATTTGGATTTTGAAAATGAAGAAATTACATTAACTGAAGCTAGAAAAATTGAAGCCGATTTTGAAATTGGTGAAGAGGTTTCTGAAGAAGTAAAATTGATAGATTTAGGAAGAAGAGCTATTTTAGCCTTGCGTCAAAATTTAATTTCAAAAATTCACGAACACGATAATACTAATCTTTACAAACAATTTAAAGATATTATCGGGGATATTTATACTGCCGAGGTACACCATGTGCGTCCTAGAGTTGTTATTTTAGTGGATGACGAAGGAAATGAAATTGTTTTGCCAAAAGAAAAACAAATTCCTTCTGACTTTTTTAGAAAAGGAGATAATGTTCGTGGAATCATAGAAAGCGTTGAATTAAAAGGGAATAAACCTCAAATTATTATGTCTAGAACTTCTGAGAAGTTTTTAGAAAAATTATTTGAACAAGAAATTCCTGAAGTTTTTGACGGATTGATTATGGTTAAAAACGTGGTGAGAATTCCGGGTGAAAAAGCAAAAGTAGCTGTAGATTCTTACGATGATAGAATCGATCCTGTTGGAGCATGTGTTGGAATGAAAGGATCTCGTATTCATGGAATTGTTCGTGAATTAGGAAACGAAAATATAGATGTTATTAACTATACAAATAACATTCAATTGTATATTACAAGAGCATTAAGCCCTGCAAAAGTTTCTTCTATCAAAATTAATGAGGAGACAAAAAGAGCTGAAGTTTTCTTGAAATTAGAAGAAGTTTCTAAAGCGATTGGTCGTGGAGGTCACAATATTAAATTAGCGGGACAATTAACGGGTTATGAATTAGACGTTATTCGCGAAGGTGATGTGGCTGGAGCAACTGCAGATGATGATGATGTTGAATTAACAGAATTTTCAGATGAAATTGAAGAATGGGTTATCGAAGAATTTGCTAAAATTGGTTTAGATACTGCAAAAAGTATTTTGAAACAAGATGTAGAGGATTTGGTAAGAAGAACTGACCTGGAAGAGGAAACGATTCTGGATGTAATAAGAATATTGAAAGAAGAATTTGATAGTTAATCAATTCTTTAAAATTAAATTCTTAACCTTAATTTCTTTTTTTAATGGGGATTAGGTTTTGAAACAACAAAAAAAGGTAATAATAAAAAGGTTATATGTCTGAAGAGAGAGTAATTAGAATAAACAAGGTTTTAAGGGAATTAAATATTTCGTTAGAAAGAGCTGTGGATTATCTAAAAGATAAGGGAATTGTTATTGATGCAAATCCAAACACAAAAATTTCTGATCAGGAATTTAATATCCTGCAAAGTCAATTCGCGGGCGACAAGGGGAATAAAGAGGCTTCGAAAGAGGTAGGGGAAGAGAAAAGGAAGGAAAAAGAAGCGTTACGTGTCGAACGAGAGAAAGAAATTGAAGACAAACGTAAGCAAGATGAAGAACGTTTAAAACAACAAGAAGTTATCAAGGCCAGAGCTGTTGTAACTGGACCTGTTCAAGTTGGTAAAATTGATCTTAATCCTAAGAAAACTACGATAGCACCTGCAGCTCCAATTGTTGCCGAGAAAATTGAACAGCCTAAAGCTATTATTCAACCGGAGGAACCTGTTGCTAAAGAATTATCTCCAGAAAAATCTGTTGTTTCTGTTAAGAAAGAAGTAAAGCCAATTCCTGGTATAAAAGAGGTTAAGAAAGAAGTTGCTCCTGAAGCAAAACCAATTGAAAAACCGGAAGAAGCTCCTATTGATGAAACAATAACAACTCAGTATCAAAAATTGTCAGGAACGACTCTTACGGGTCAAGTGATTGATTTATCTCAATTCAACAAACCAAAAAAGAAAAAAGAAGAGCCTAAAATTACTCCAAACAAGCCGGGTGCGCCAGGAGCTGCTGGAGCTAATAATGCTAATAAAAATAAACGCAAAAGGATTGCTCCAAAACCAGGAGCGCCACGTCCACCTGCAACTCCTGGAGTTCCTGGAGCGCCAAATCCTAATAAAATTACACCTAATACAGGTGGTGGAGGTTTTAATGCAAACCGAAGTGCAAGACCTGGTTTCGTAAAAGGAAACAGACCTGCAATTGTGGCTAAAGTTGAGCCAACGGAAGAAGAAGTTAAAAATCAAATCCGTGAGACTTTAGAAAAATTACAAGGTAAAGGTGGTAAATCTAAAGCTGCGAAATACAGAAGAGATAAAAGAGATACGCACCGTCAGAAATCAGATGATGAGCAAAGAGCTTTAGATGAAGGAAGTAAAACTATTAAGGTTACGGAATTTGTTACTGTAGGTGAAATTGCTATCATGATGGATGTGCCAATTACTAAAGTTATAGGAACTTGTATGTCACTTGGTATCATGGTTACCATGAACCAGCGTTTAGATGCAGAAACATTAACAATTGTTGCTGATGAATTCGGTTATGAAGTAGAGTTTATTACAGTTGATATTGAAGAAGCTATTCAAGTTGTAGAAGATAAAGAAGAAGATTTAGTTTTCAGAGCTCCTATTGTTACGGTAATGGGACACGTTGATCACGGTAAAACATCTTTACTTGATTATATTCGTAAAGAAAATGTTATCGCTGGTGAGTCTGGAGGTATTACACAACATATTGGTGCTTACGGAGTAACTTTGGATAACGGTCAAAAAATCGCTTTCTTAGATACACCTGGTCACGAAGCATTTACTGCGATGCGTGCGCGTGGTGCTCAAGTTACCGATATTGCTATTATTGTAATTGCTGCGGATGATGATATCATGCCACAAACTAAAGAAGCAATTAGTCATGCTCAAGCTGCTGGTGTTCCAATTATTTTTGCAATAAATAAGGTGGATAAACCAAATGCCAATCCTGAGAAAATCAAAGAAAGATTAGCAAGTATGAATTTACTTGTAGAAGATTGGGGTGGAAAAATCCAATCGCATGATATTTCTGCAAAAACAGGTCTTGGAGTTAAAGACTTATTAGAGAAAGTATTGTTGGAGGCTGAAATCTTAGATTTAAAATCAAATCCTAATAAAGCGGCTTCGGGAACAGTTGTTGAGGCATTCTTAGATAAAGGAAAAGGATATGTTTCTACTATATTAGTACAACATGGAACACTAAAAATTGGTGATTATATGTTGGCTGGAAAACATCATGGTAAAATTAAGGCCATGCATGATGAAAGAGGAAATATTGTTACCGTTGCAGGTCCATCTACTCCAGTATCAGTTTTAGGACTTGACGGTGCGGCGACTGCGGGTGATAAATTCAATATTTTTGAAGATGAAAAAGAAGCAAAACAAATTGCTTCAAAACGTTCTCAATTAATGCGTGAACAATCTGTTCGAACACAAAGACATATTACATTAGATGAAATTGGTCGTAGAATTGCTTTAGGTCAATTTAAAGAATTAAATGTGATTCTTAAAGGTGACGTTGATGGATCAGTTGAAGCTTTATCAGATTCATTCTCTAAATTATCTACTGAAGAAATTCAAATTAATATTATTCATAAAGGAGTTGGAGCGATTACAGAGACTGACGTTATGTTAGCTTCTGCTTCAGATGCGATTATTATCGGATTTAATGTTCGTCCTGCTGGAAATGCAAGACAGTTAGCAGATAAAGAAGAAATTGATATCCGTTACTATTCTATTATCTATGCTGCTATCGATGACTTGAAAGATGCGATGGAAGGAATGTTAGCGCCAGAAATGAAAGAAGAAATACTTGGTACAGCTGAAATTAGAGAGATATTCAAAATCTCTAAAGTTGGTTCTATTGCAGGTTGTATGGTTATGGATGGTAAAATTGCAAGAAACTCTAAAATCAGAATCATTAGAGAAGGTGTTGTTGTATTTACAGGAGAACTTTTAGCACTTAAACGTTTCAAAGATGATGTGAAAGAAGTGGCAAAAGGATACGATTGTGGAATTCAAATCAAAAACTATAATGATATTGAAGAGAGAGATGTTATTGAAGCTTATCATGAAGTTGCTATCAAAAAGAAATTGAAATAGAATTTCAATATTTTAAAAAAAATCCCGATTCGTCGGGATTTTTTTTGCTTAAATTTTAGATTTAAAGTATGAATGTGGAAATTCATATCTGCTTGTGTTAGCTTTTATTTGGATGTTTAAGATAGTCAAAATGAGTTAATTTTACAAGAACGTTCTTCTGTTAGATTTTGACTTTTTTTATTGTTTTACTGTTGTTAATTGTAAAATTGAAGAAAGTTTTTATTTTATTATTTAGAATGTAGTTTTAAAGAATATGATATTTAAACGTAGATTTTTGTATTGGATTTTCTCTTTACAATATGTTTTGACGCTGGTTAATACTTATAAATAATTTTCTTTTTAACTATATATAGGCATAAAAAAACCATTCAAACGAATGGTTTTTTTATGTGATAATTAATTTTAAATATTTGAATTTTTAAAAAGACAACTGATTACTTGTTAGGTTTTATTAAAAGTTCATTTTTGTATTTTTTTTTAATTATAACAAGGTTTTTTTCTGCTTCAATCCTTGTTTTGAAATTTCCAATCCATACTTTATAATTAGGTGTGTTAAAAATAATCGTTCCGTCAATATTCTCAAACTCTTGTTTAAAGTCACTTAACGTTTTTTTTGCTTTTTCGCTGTCACCACTATAAATTTGAATTTTATAATAGTCGTTTATCGCAATACTTGTGTTAATTTTCCTCTTTTCGTTCAGCAATTGTTCGAATTTTGGGTCTTGATTTATGATGATGTTTCGATCTTGTGCATGTAAAGAACAAGTGGCAACACAAAAGGTGGCGGATAGGAATAATGCTTTTTTGTTCGTTAAAATTCTCATAATGTGATGTTTTTTGTGCAAAAATAATATTTAATGAGTCAACGTGGATTACAAATATTATTTAGAATTAATATAAATTGAATTTAAGACTATTTTAAGGTTTTGAGAATAGTTCTTAAGTCGTATTTTTGTCCAAGTTTAAAAAGAATGTATTCGTTTTTTCTCTAAATACTTATAGAAAAAACCGTACCAATTTTTAGTAGATAATCATTATACTATATGAAAAAGGTGGGTAACCATAATTCGATCTCAAGGAAATTATATTTTGGCTTAGCTTTAATGTTCATTTTCTCTTTAACTTCATTTGCTCAAGATCCTGCAAAAGGGAAAGAGCTTTTTAATGCAAATTGTGCTGCATGTCATAAATTAGATGCAAAAGCTACGGGTCCTGCTCTTAGAGGAGTTGCTTCTAAATATGAAATGTCGTGGATTTACAAATGGGTAGCTAATAGTTCTGATTTGATTAAATCGGGAGATGCGGCTGCAGTAAAGGTTTTTGAAGAAAACAATAAGGCCGTAATGACTGCTTTTCCTCAATTGTCTACAGAGGATGTAGATAATATTATCGCTTACACTTCAGAGCCAAAAGCTGAAGCTCCTGCTGCAACCGGTTCGGCTGCTACTCCAGGAACTCCTGCTCCTGAGGTTGGGATTTCAAACGATATAATATTAGGTGCTCTTAGTCTTGTTATGGCTATGCTTGTAGTTATGTTGTTCTTAGTGAATAATGTTTTACGTAAAGTGGCTAAGGCAAATAATATTGAAGTTGCTTTAAAAGAGCCTACAACTCCAATTTGGAAAGCATTTGCTAGAAACCAATTTTTGGTTTTGGTTACTTCAATTTTCTTGCTGTTGGCTAGTGCGTACTTTGTGTATGGCTATTTGATGCAGGTTGGTGTTGATCAAAATTATGAGCCAATTCAGCCAATTCATTATTCTCACAGGATACATGCAGGAGATAATGAAATCAATTGTAAGTATTGTCACTCTGCTGCAAGAGTTAGTAAAAATGCTGGTATTCCTTCTTTGAATGTTTGTATGAACTGTCATAAAAACATATCGGAAGTTGCTGAAACTACTGCTACTCCAGAGTACAGCAAAGCATTTTATGATGAACAAATTCAAAAATTATATACTGCTGTTGGATGGGATAAAACCACTCAATCGTATACTGGGAAAACTCAGCCAGTTAAATGGGTTCGTATTCATAATTTACCTGACTTTGTTTATTTCAATCACTCACAACACGTAACTGTTGCTGGAGTAGAATGTCAGACTTGTCATGGTCCAGTTCAAGAGTATGAAATTCAAAAACAATTTGCTCCATTAACAATGGGTTGGTGTATAGATTGCCATAGAAAAACCGATGTTAAAATGGAAGGCAATGAGTATTATACTAAAATTCATGAGCAACTTTCTAAAAAATATGGTGTAGACAAATTGACTGCTGCACAAATGGGAGGTTTAGAATGTGGTAAATGTCACTATTAATCAAATTATTAAGATTTTAATATTTATATATGTCATCAAACAAAAAATACTGGAAAAGTGTTGAAGAACTAGACGGAAATAGTTCTATTGTTGAGGCGCTTAAAAATAACGAATTTGTTGAAGAAATCCCTACAGATGAATTTCTGGGTAATAATGATGCTTTGTCATCCTCTTCTACAACACGTCGTGATTTTTTAAAGTACGTTGGATTTAGTACTGCAGCAGCTACGCTTGCAGCTTGCGAAGGGCCTGTTCATAAGTCAATTCCTTATGTTTTGCAGCCTGAGCAAATTATTCCGGGTGTTGCCGACTATTATGCGACTTCTGTTTTTGACGGTTTTGATTTTGCTAATATTTTAGTAAAAACACGTGAAGGGCGTCCTATTAAAATAGATAATAATACTATCGCTGGAGCTAAATTTACTGCTAATGCTAGAATTCATGCATCTATTTTATCATTGTATGATAGTATGCGTTTGAAAGAGCCAAAAGTTGAGGGTAAAAACGCAACTTGGTCAGATGTAAATTCAAAAATAGCTTCAAATTTAGTTGATGCTAAAGCAAAAGGTGGTCAAGTAGTATTGTTAACAAATACTTTAGCGAGTCCGTCAACTGAAAAGTTGATAGCTGATTTTATTGCTAAAAATCCAAACTCTAAACACGTAGTTTACGATGCTGTTTCTTCTTCGGAAGCTCTTGATGCATTTGAAACGGTTTACGGTGAAAGAGCTTTGGTTGATTATGATTTCTCAAAAGCTTCTCTTATAGTTTCTGTCGGTGCTGATTTTCTTGGAGACTGGCAAGGTGGAGGTTATGATTCTGGATATGCTCAAGGCAGAATTCCTAAAAACGGAAAAATGTCTCGTCATTTCCAACTAGAAGCTAACATGACTTTGTCTGGAGCTGCGGCTGATAAGCGATTAGCGATGTCATCTGCAAATCAAAAACAGGCATTAGTGCATATATATAATGTAGTAACTGGTTCTTCTGTAGCTTTAAATTTAGATGATAAATTTAAAGTTGAAGTAAATAAAGCAGCTCAACAATTAAAAGCTGCAGGTTCTAAAGGTGTTTTAGTTTCTGGAATTCAAGATAAAAATGCTCAATTATTAGTTTTGGCTATTAATCAAGTTTTGGCTAGTGAGGCTTTTACTACTTCAGGTGTAAGGCAAATTAGAAAAGGTTCTAGCGAAAAAGTGGCTCAATTGATTAAAGAAATGAATGCAGGAAGTGTTCATACTTTAATTATGAGTGGAGTTAACCCGGTATATACTTTAGCTGATAGTGCTTCATTTGTTGAAGGGCTTAAAAAAGTAAAAACTTCAGTTGCTTTTTCTTTGAAAGAAGATGAGACGGCTTTAGTGAGTACCATTGCGGCTCCTGTTCCTCATTATTTAGAATCTTGGAACGACTTAAGTCTTACAAAAGGAACTTATAGTTTAACTCAACCTACAATTCGACCTTTATTCAATACAAAACAATTTCAAGATGTTTTATTGTCATTGAATGGATTGACTGGTACTTTTTATGATTATTTAAAAGCGAATTCTGCTGGTATTATTGCAGGTTCTTCTTGGAATAAAGTGTTGCATGATGGTGTTTTTATTGGTGCGATTACTAGTGTTTCTGGAGGTACTGCTGATTACACTGGAGCAGCAAATGCATTAGCACAATCAAAAGCTTCTCAAGGACTTGAATTAGTTTTGTATACTAAAACAGGTATGGGAGATGGACAGCAAGCTAATAATCCATGGTTGCAGGAATTTCCTGATCCAATTACGAGAGTTTCATGGGATAACTATGTTACAGTTTCGAATGCTGATGCTAAGACATTAGGTCTTTCTAATGAAATTGTAGCTAACGGTGGTTTGAATGGTAGTTATGCTACGATTACAACTGTTGATGGATTGAAATTAGAAAATGTACCTGTAATTGTTCAGCCAGGGCAAGCTGTGGGTACTGTAGGTTTAGCTTTAGGTTACGGACGTAAAGCGGCTTTGAAAGAAGAAATGATGGTAGGTTTAAACGCTTACTCTTTATATAAAGGATTTAATAATGTTCAATCTGTATCATTGGTTAAAGCTGGAGGAGAGCATGAGTTCGCTTGTGTTCAAGGGCAGAAAACATTAATGGGTAGAGGAGATATTATTAAAGAAACTTCTTTAGAAATCTTTAATACAAAAGATGCTAAAGAATGGAATCCTCAACCGATGGTATCTTTAGATCATAAAGAAGTTGAAGCTACTAAAGTTGATTTATGGGATTCATTTGATCGTTCTGTTGGGCATCATTTTAATCTTTCAATTGATTTAAACGCTTGTACGGGTTGTGGAGCATGTGTTATTGCTTGTCATGCTGAAAACAATGTACCGGTTGTTGGAAAATCTGAAGTTAGAAGAAGTCGTGATATGCACTGGTTGCGTATTGACAGATATTATTCTTCTGAAAGTACTTTTGAAGGAGATAACGAAAGAAAAGAAAATATAGCAGGTTTGTCAAGTTCATTGTCAACATTTAACGAAATGGAAAAAGCAGGAGATAATCCTCAAGTTTCTTTCCAGCCAGTTATGTGTCAACATTGTAACCACGCGCCTTGTGAAACAGTTTGTCCGGTTGCTGCTACATCTCATAGCCGTCAAGGTCAAAATAATATGGCGTATAACAGATGTGTTGGTACTCGTTACTGTGCAAACAACTGTCCTTATAAAGTACGTCGTTTTAACTGGTTCTTATATAGCAAAAATAGCGAGTTTGATTATCATATGAATGATGATTTAGGTCGTATGGTTTTAAATCCGGATGTGAATGTTCGTTCTCGTGGAGTTATGGAAAAATGTTCAATGTGTATTCAAATGACACAAGCAACAATTTTAAAAGCGAAAAGAGAAGGAAGAGCTATCGTAGATGGTGAATTCCAAACGGCATGTTCAAGTGCTTGTTCTACTGGAGCAATGGTATTTGGAGATATTAATGATAAGGAAGCTAAAGTTGCTGAGTTAGTAGCTGATGAAAGAATGTATCATTTATTAGAGCATGTTGGAACAAAACCTAATGTGATTTATCACGTTAAAGTTAGAAATACATAGTACAAAAATTAATTAATAAGAAACAAGATAAAGGATTATGTCGTCTCACTACGAAGCAACCATTAGAAAACCTTTAGTTATAGGTGATAAAACTTATCACGACGTAACAGTAGATGTAGCTGCACCTGTTGAAGGTAAGGCAAATAAACATTGGTGGATTGTGTTTTCAATCGCATTAACAGCTTTCCTTTGGGGATTGGGCTGTATCATCTACACCGTATCTACAGGTATTGGAACATGGGGATTAAATAAAACTGTTGGATGGGCTTGGGATATCACAAACTTTGTTTGGTGGGTAGGTATCGGTCACGCAGGAACATTAATTTCTGCTGTATTATTACTTTTCCGTCAGCGATGGAGAATGGCTATTAACCGTTCTGCGGAAGCAATGACTATTTTCTCAGTTATACAAGCGGGTTTATTTCCAATCATACACATGGGGCGTCCATGGTTAGCGTATTGGGTTTTACCTATACCTAATCAGTTTGGTTCTTTATGGGTGAATTTTAACTCTCCATTATTATGGGACGTTTTTGCAATTTCTACATATCTTTCGGTTTCATTAGTTTTCTGGTGGACTGGTTTATTGCCTGATTTTGCCATGTTACGTGATAGAGCTATAACGCCTTTTAATAAAAGAGTATATTCAATATTGAGTTTCGGATGGAGCGGTAGAGCTAAAGATTGGCAACGTTTTGAGGAAGTATCTTTAGTACTTGCAGGTTTAGCTACTCCACTTGTACTTTCTGTGCATACTATTGTATCTATGGACTTTGCTACTTCAGTTATTCCAGGATGGCATACTACGATTTTTCCTCCGTACTTTGTTGCTGGAGCAGTTTTCTCTGGATTTGCAATGGTAAATACCTTGCTTATCATTATGAGAAAAGTTTCTAACCTTGAGGCTTATATTACTATTCAACACATTGAGTTGATGAATATCGTTATCATGATTACTGGTTCTATTGTAGGGGTTGCCTATATTACTGAATTGTTTGTTGCTTGGTATTCAGGAGTTGAATATGAACAATACGCTTTCTTAAACAGAGCAACTGGACCTTACTGGTGGGCATATTGGTCAATGATGACTTGTAATGTGTTCTCTCCTCAATTTATGTGGTTCAAAAAATTAAGAACAAGTATTATGTTCTCTTTTATAATTTCAATTGTTGTAAATATTGGAATGTGGTTTGAAAGATTTGTAATCATTGTAACTTCATTACACAGAGATTACCTTCCTTCTTCATGGACAATGTTTTCACCTACATTTGTTGATATTGGAATTTTCATAGGAACAATTGGTTTCTTCTTTGTATTGTTTTTGTTGTACTCTAGAACATTCCCTGTAATTGCTCAGGCAGAGGTTAAAACAATATTGAAAGGAACAGGAGATAATTACAAAAGAGAAAGAGAAGCAAATAAAGATTCACATCATGAGTAATAAAGTAATATACGCCATTTATAATGACGATGATATATTGATGGATGCCGTAAAGAAAACTCGTGCAGCTCATCATCATATTGAAGAAGTTTTTACTCCATTTCCGGTTCACGGTTTGGATAAAGCAATGGGACTTGCGCCAACACGATTAGCAATTTGTGCCTTTTTATATGGTATATGTGGTATATCTTTTGGGACTTGGATGATGAATTATATTATGATTCAAGATTGGCCACAAGATATTGGTGGAAAACCGAGTTTTAGCTATATTGAAAACATGCCGGCTTTTGTGCCAATTATGTTTGAAGAAACAGTATTTTTTGCTGCCCACTTAATGGTTATTACTTTTTATATGAGAAGTAAATTATGGCCTTTTAAAGAAGCAGAAAATCCAGATGTTAGAACAACAGATGATCATTTTTTGATGGAAGTTGCTGTAAATGAAAACGAAGAGGAATTAGTTTCTTTTTTCAAATCTACAGGAGCTGTTGAAGTTAAAGTAATAGAAAAGCAGTAATCATAGCTATGAAAAGGATATATAAAATAACACTTTTATTTGGTTTTACGGTTTTAGTTTCGTCTTGTCATGATAAGACACAGCCAAACTATCAGTACTTTCCAAACATGTACGAATCGGTAGGGTATGAGACTTACTCTGAGTCAAATGCTTTTAAAGATGGTAAAGAAGGTCAACTTCCGGCCAAAGGTTCTATAAACAGAGGATTTGAAGTATACGAATATGAAAATTCTACTGCTGGTTATGAGTTAGCTAAAGCTAATTTAAAATCCCCTTTGGATTCTTTAAGTAAAAATTTAGATAAAGGAAAAGAACTTTTTGAAATTTATTGCATAAGTTGTCACGGTGCTTCAGGAAATGGTAAAGGTAAATTAGTGGAAAGAGAAAAATTTCTTGGTGTTCCAAGTTATGCTGATAGACCTATTACTGAAGGAAGTGTATTTCACGTAATAACTTACGGTTTAAATGCAATGGGCTCACATGCTAATCAATTGAGTGCCCATGAACGATGGTTAGTTACTGACTATGTTCTAAAACTAAAAAGTGAATTATAATTGTTGAACAAACTGATCGTAATAGATATGTATACATTTTCAAGTAAATTAAAAACTTTCTCTCTCATCTTAATGGCTGTTGGTCTTTTAGGAATTGGATATGGTTTTTTAACTGCACCTAAAGATATTCAGGAAGTTGAAAAACTTCTTGCCGCAGGTAGTCATGGTGAGCATGCTGCTGTAGCACACGAAGTTGAAAAATCTTCACATGAAGCTGGCGTTACTGCTGAACACAAAGATGTTGCTGATGCCAAAGAAGCTGCAGAACATAATGAGCATTTAACTCATGTTTTACATCAATTACAAAACAAGCCTTGGTCTGCTTTGTATGTTGCTTGTATTTTCTTTTTATTGATTTCTATGGGAGTTTTAGCTTTTTATGCTATTCAACAAGTAGCTCAGGCTGGTTGGTCTCCTGTTTTATTTAGAGTGATGCAGGGTATAACGGCTTATTTGCCTGTAGGTTCTGTCTTACTCTTTATATTCTTAGTTTTATCGGGTCTTCACTTTAATCATCTTTTTATTTGGTTAGACCCGGAAGTTGTTGCGCATGATGAAATTATTTCAAATAAAGCAGGTTATTTAAATTTCCCTTTTTGGATTGTTAGAGCGGCTATATTTTTAATTGGTTGGAATTTATATCGTTATTTTTCTAGAAAAAATTGTTTGGCTCAAGATGAAGCTCAAGATGATCTTAACTACAAAAAGAACTTTAAAATTTCTGCAGGTTTTTTAGTTTTCTTTATCGTTTCAGAATCTATAATGTCTTGGGATTGGATTATGTCTATAGATCCTCACTGGTTTAGTACATTATTTGGATGGTATGTTTTTGCAAGTTTTTTTGTTAGTGGTATAACAATGATTGCAATGGTAACTTTATACCTGAAATCTAAAGGATATTTAGAATATGTTAATACAAGTCATATTCATGATTTAGCTAAATTCATGTTTGGAATTAGCGTTTTCTGGACTTATTTGTGGTTCTCACAATTCATGTTGATCTGGTATGCTAATATACCTGAAGAGGTAACTTATTTTATTACAAGAATTCAACTTTACAATCTTCCTTTCTTTGGAGCTGTAGTTATGAATTTCCTTTTTCCTTTATTGATTTTAATAAACACGGATTTCAAAAGAATTACATGGATACTTGTTATGGCTGGAATTGTGATTTTATTAGGTCATTACATTGATTTCTTCAATATGATTATGCCTGGTACAGTTGGTGACCAATGGTTTATTGGAGTTTCAGAAATTGCATCTGTTCTTTTCTTTCTTGGACTATTTATATATGTTGTATTTACAGCATTAACAAAAGTTCCATTGTTGCCAAAAAGAAATCCATTTATAGAAGAAAGTAAACATTTTCATTATTAATTTTAAAGAAAAAAACAGATGACAAGTTTGTTGGTAATTATAGTTTTAGTTTTATTAGCTGTTGCGCTTTGGCAATTGACGAAAATTTTTGATCTTACTCAAGTAGGAAACACTTCGGACGATTCTCAAGTAGCTACAGACAATGATAATAACGTACAAGGTTATTTGATGTTTGGTTTCTTAGCTTTTATTTATATTTTTACAATTTACGGATTGATAAAATGGGGGTCTTTGGTGCTTCACACTCCTGCTTCAGAACATGGAAGTGATGTTGATAATTTAATGAATATCACATGGGTTTTAATATTCACAGTTCAAGCTATAACTCAAGTCCTTTTGCATTTCTTTGCTTTTAAATACAGAGGAAATAAAGATAAAAGAGCCTTATATTTTGCAGACAACAATAAGCTAGAAGCAATTTGGAGTGTTATTCCTGCTGTAGTTTTAGCCGGATTGATATTATATGGTTTGTATGCTTGGAACAATATCATGTTTGTTGACGAAGAAGAGGATACTATTGTTATCGAATTGTACGCTCAACAATTTAACTGGAAAGCTAGATATTCAGGAAATGATAATGTACTTGGAAAAGCAAATGTGCGTTACATAGAAGGAGCAAATTCTGTTGGTGTAGATTTGTCTGATCCGTATTCACAAGATGATATTGTCGTTACTGAATTGCATATACCGAAGGGGAAAAAGATACATTTCAAAATGCGTTCTCAAGATGTTTTGCATTCTGCTTATATGCCTCACTTTAGAGCACAAATGAATTGTGTTCCTGGAATGGTTACTGAGTTTGCTTTTGTACCTGTATACACTACTGCAGAATATAGAGAGTTGCCTTACATGGTTGAAAAAGTAGCTAATATTAATGCATTGAGAGCAAAAAAGAGTATAGAATTAGTAGCTAAAGGTCAAACTGCTCTTGATCCTTATACTTTTGACTACTTATTGCTTTGTAATAAAATTTGTGGAGCGTCACATTACAACATGCAAATGAAAGTTATTGTTGACACACCAGAAGATTATAAAAAATGGTTAAGCGATAAAGTAACTTTAGTGGATGAAGTAAAAGCCGCTAAAACTCCTGCTCCAGTTGATGGCGCTACAGGTGTAGATTCTACTAAAACTAACGATTCAGCAGCTGTTGCAAAAATAGCTATGAAATAATTATTAAGAAAAATTTAAAGTAAACATATATGTCAGCAGAAGGTCACGATCACGGACACGAACACGAACAGGAACATCATCATAAAGAAACGTTTATTACTAAATACATTTTTAGTATAGATCATAAAATGATAGCTAAACAATACCTGATAACTGGTATTATTATGGGTATTATTGGTGTTGGTATGTCAATGCTATTTAGAATGCAATTAGCTTGGCCTGAAGAATCTTTCAAAATTTTCAACATATTATTAGGTGATAAATTTGCTCCTGATGGTGTTATGGCAAATGATATTTATTTAGCCTTGGTTACTATACATGGAACTATAATGGTTTTCTTTGTATTAACTGCCGGTTTAAGTGGAACATTTAGTAATTTACTGATACCACTTCAAATTGGAGCCAGAGATATGGCTTCCGGTTTTATGAATATGATTTCTTATTGGTTGTTTTTCTTATCAAGTGTAATCATGGTTTGTTCTTTATTTGTTGAAGCTGGACCAGCTTCTTCAGGTTGGACTATATATCCTCCTTTAAGCGCATTGCCACAAGCAATTCCTGGTTCTGGTATGGGTATGACTCTTTGGTTAATTTCTATGGCTATTTTTATCGCTTCCTCTTTAATGGGATCTTTAAACTATGTTGTTACTGTAATTAACCTAAGAACAAAAGGAATGACAATGACAAGATTGCCTCTTACTATTTGGGCTTTCTTTGTAACGGCTATTATTGGTATAGTTTCATTCCCAGTATTGTTATCTGCGGCTTTATTATTGATTTTTGATAGAAGTTTTGGTACATCATTCTTCTTGTCTGATATTTATATTGCTGGTGAAGTATTACATTATCAAGGTGGATCTCCTGTTTTGTTTGAACACTTATTCTGGTTTTTAGGACATCCTGAAGTTTATATCGTTTTATTACCTGCTTTAGGTATCACATCAGAAATTATAGCGACTAACTCACGTAAACCAATTTTTGGTTACAGAGCAATGATTATGTCCATCTTAGCAATTGCCTTTTTATCTACAATTGTTTGGGGTCACCATATGTTCGTTTCTGGTATGAATCCATTTTTAGGATCTGTATTTACATTTACAACATTACTTATTGCAATTCCTTCCGCAGTAAAAGCATTTAATTACATCACAACGCTTTGGAAAGGTAATCTACAATTAAATCCAGCAATGTTATTTTCTATAGGTTTAGTTTCTACTTTCATAACAGGAGGTTTAACTGGGATTATCCTTGGAGATAGTACATTAGATATTAATGTTCACGATACGTATTTTGTTGTAGCTCACTTTCACTTAGTAATGGGTATTTCTGCTCTTTACGGAATGTTTGCAGGTATTTACCATTGGTTCCCAAGAATGTTTGGTAGAATGTTAAATAAAAATTTAGGATACGTTCACTTTTGGGTAACTGCAATTTGTGCTTATGGGGTATTTTTTCCAATGCACTTCATAGGATTAGCTGGTTTACCAAGACGTTATTACACAAATACAAATTTTCCTTTATTCGATGATTTACAAAACGTAAATGTTTTGATTACAACATTCGCATTAATTGGTGGAGCATTTCAATTAGTATTTTTATATAACTTTTTTGTTAGTATTTTTTACGGAAAGAAATCAGTACAAAATCCATGGAAATCTAATACATTAGAATGGACGGCTCCCGTAGAACACATACACGGTAACTGGCCGGGTGCAATTCCTGAGGTTCACAGATGGCCTTATGATTACAGTAATCCTGAGCATGATGAAGATTTTGTTCCTCAAAACGTGCCAATGAAACCAGGTGAAGCTGTTTTACACCACTAATAAAAATATAAAACCTCTTCGAAAGAAGAGGTTTTTTTATTTTGATGAATTTTATTACTTTCTACATAAAGGTTATTTCATTAATCTATACTAATGTAATTCACCCATAAACATTACTTTCTTTATCTTTGTTACATGAATGAAAATTTAGACCCAACTACAAAAGGATATAATCCGGAAGAACTTGATCTTGAAAAAAGATTAAGGCCACTTTCTTTTGATGATTTTGCCGGCCAAGATCAAATTCTTGAAAATCTAAAAGTTTTTGTTCAAGCGGCTAATCAAAGAAACGAAGCGCTTGATCATACTCTTTTTCACGGACCTCCGGGATTAGGTAAAACAACGTTGGCAAATATTCTGGCTAATGAATTGCAAGTTGGTATAAAAATAACTTCTGGTCCAGTTTTAGATAAGCCAGGTGACCTTGCTGGATTGTTGACTAATCTCGAAGAACGAGATGTGTTATTTATTGACGAAATACACCGTTTAAGCCCCATAGTCGAAGAATATCTGTATTCCGCAATGGAAGACTTTAAAATTGATATTATGATTGAATCTGGGCCCAATGCCCGTACAGTTCAAATCAATTTAAATCCGTTTACACTTATCGGTGCAACCACGCGTTCAGGGTTGCTTACAGCTCCTATGAGAGCTCGTTTTGGTATTTCCTCCCGCTTACAATACTATACAACTGAACTTTTAACTACCATAGTTGAGAGAAGTGCTACCATTTTAAAAATGCCAATTTCCTATGAAGCAGCTATAGAAATTGCAGGAAGAAGTAGAGGAACACCTCGTATAGCTAATGCTTTATTGCGTCGTGTGCGTGATTTTGCACAAATTAAAGGAAATGGTACAATAGACATTGAAATAGCCCGATATAGCCTGAAAGCGCTTAATGTTGATGCTCACGGACTGGATGAGATGGATAATAAAATACTAAATACCATCATAGATAAATTTAAGGGTGGACCAGTAGGTTTGTCAACTTTGGCAACAGCCGTATCTGAAAGCAGCGAAACAATAGAAGAGGTTTATGAACCGTTCTTAATTCAAGAAGGATTTATCATGCGAACACCTAGAGGCAGGGAAGTTACCGATAAAGCATACAGACATTTAGGGAAAATTAAAACAAATATTCAGGGTGGATTATTTTAATCTTTTTTAAAATTTAACAAGGAGCCGTTTCCTGCTATCCGCTATATCTTTCCCTTCCTAAAGAAAGAAGGCAAAGGATGTCGCTACTATCAGGGCTAGTTCCACACAAGTTCTTTTTCTGTTTAAAACACCTATTTAACATCATAGACACCAAATCAAAATACACACAATTCATCAAATCCGAAGCCAAGCGCCTCGGGTTTTTATCTTGTGGGATATCTAAAGCTGCTTTTTTAGAACAGGAAGCACCAAGGCTTGAGAATTGGTTAAACAATCAAAGAAATGGACAAATGTCCTATATGGAAAATAATTTCGATAAACGTTTGAATCCAACTTTACTTGTTGACGACGCTAAAAGTGTAATCTCACTTTTATTGAATTATTATCCTTCAGAATTTCAAAATCCAGACTCTTTTAAAATCTCAAAATATGCATATGGAGAAGACTATCATTCTGTTATAAAAGAAAAATTAAAAGAGCTTTTGTTTTCGATACAAGAAAACATCGGTGAAGTATCCGGACGCGCTTTTGTTGATTCAGCGCCGGTTCTTGACAAAGCTTGGGCTGCCAAAAGTGGTTTGGGTTGGATAGGTAAAAACAGTAATTTGTTGACCCGGAAAGTAGGTTCTTTTTACTTTATTGCCGAACTCATAATTGATTTAGATTTAGAATACGATTTTGCTACCACAGATCATTGCGGTACATGTACGGCTTGTATCGATGCGTGTCCGACAGAAGCTATAATTGCGCCATATCAGGTTGATGGGAGCAAGTGTATTTCTTATTTTACAATTGAACTCAAGGAAAACATTCCTGATGAAATGCAAGGTAAGTTTGATGATTGGGCTTTTGGATGTGATATTTGTCAAGACGTTTGCCCTTGGAATAAATTTTCAAAACCACATAATGAACCACTATTTAATCCAAAACCAGAATTGCTATCAATGTCCAAAAAAGATTGGGAAGAAATAACAGAAGAAACGTTTAAAGTTATCGCCAAAAATTCTCCTCTAAAAAGAACTAAGTTTTCCGGAATAAAAAGAAATATTGATTTTTTAAGATAGTTTTTTCATACTGGATTCTCGAACAATCAAAGCAGTTTCTAATTCAACTGTTCGTGGTTTAAACGGCATATCTTCTTTACGGCAATTCATTTCTTCTAATAGTAAATTAAAAGAAACTATCCCCATTTCATGACTAGGCTGGTCAATTGTACTTAGTTTAGGAGTTATTACTTGCGACATAAACCAATTACTAAAGCCAATTATTGCAACTTGTTCAGGAACCTTAATGTTGTTTTCATTAAAATAAGCCAAAGCACCTACCGCAACTAAATCTGTAATTGCAAAAATACCATCAACCTCCGGATGTTCTTTGATAATTTGTTCGGCAAAGTATTTCCCCTCCTCAAAAGTTACCTTTTCACAAGTATAAATTAATTTTGAATCAAAAGGAATGTTGTTTTTTTCCAAAGCTTTTTTATATCCAATGTAGCGATCAATAGAATTTTGTGGATTTAATGGCCCTCGGATATGAGCAATTTTTTTACAACCATTATCAATTAAATGTTGAGTAGCATTAAAGGCAGCTTTCTGATCATCAATTATTACTTTTGAACACGTGGTCAATTTTGCAATTTTGTCAAACATAACAAACGGAATATTTCGATTGATTATGCCCTTTATATGCTCGTCATAGTTAGATTCATTCGATAAAGACATAATTATTCCGTCAACTCTTTTATTGATAAGAAGTTCAACTTGTTTTTTTTCTAATGCCAGCGTTTCACTCGATTGTAAAATAATAACCAGATAGCCATTTTTTTCGGCTTCATCAATAATTGCATTAATCACATTCGAAAAAAAGTGATGCATAACTTCCGGAATAATCAGTCCGATAGTTTTTGATTCTTTAGTCCTTAAGTTTACCGCAAAACTATTTGGGGTGTAATGTAAAGTTTGGGCAAGTTCAATTACCGCTTTTTTAGTTTTTTCACTAACATCGGGATAATTTTTTAGCGCTTTTGAAACAGTTGTTATAGAAATACCTAATTTGTTTGCAATTTCTTTAAGAGTGATGTCTTTCATGCAGTGTATATCTATTGGTTTATTTAAAGGAAATATAGGATAAAAGATAATGATTTATACCTTTTTTAGTCAATTTATTTTGAATGATATTCATTTAATCTTTAAAAGATTTTTGCCAAGATATTAATTTTTATTTTAAAAATATTCCAAATTTTAAAATAAACAAATTAGTATAGTTCAGTTAAATTTAAAACACATTTATTTTAGAAATCTTCAAAGATTTATTTTAAAAAGACAGACTTACTATTTTTTTAAGTAGATTCTCTTTCAATTATACTTGTTTCCAATTCAATAGATTGAAAAACAATAGGTTCGTTGTTCTTTTTTGAATGAATTTCATCAAATAATATTGTCGCTGATTTCTTTCCAATTTCAAAACCAGGTTGATCAATTGTTGTTAGTTTCGGAGATATTATACTTGACATGAACCAGTTGCTAAATCCAAAAACGGCAATTTGTTTTGGAATCGGAATGCCTATTTCGTTGAAGTATTTAATAATTCCAATTGCAACTAAATCGGTTACGGCAAAAATAGCATCAATATCAGGATGTTCTGCAATTATTTTTTTTGCGTTTTCATAGCCGTCTTCAAAATCTAAATTATTTTCACATAAATAAACCAATGAAGAATCATAAACAATGTTGTTGTCTTCAAGTGCTTTTTTATACCCTAGAAAACGGTCTATGGCATTCTGTGGTAAATAAGATCCGCGAAAATGAGCAATTTTTTTGTATCCTTTTTTTATTAGATAAGTAACCGCATCATAAGCCGCTTTCCTGTCGTTTATGGTCACTTTCGAACAGTTTATAATTTTTGCAATTTTGTCAAAAAGAACTAATGGTGTTTTGTTGGCAAGAATTGTTTTTAAATGGTCAAATTCGCCTGTCCCATTTGATAAGGAAATAAGAATCCCGTCTACTCTTTTATTCAATAAAAGGGCTACTTGTTTTTTTTCGAGTTCGTAGTTTTCATTAGATTGTAAAATAATAACCATGTAGTTTCTTTTCTCGGCTTCTTCAAGAATTCCTTCAATAACATTCGAAAAAAAGTGGTGTACAACAGTAGGAATTATTAATCCAATAGTTTTAGATTCTTTGGTTCTTAAGTTTACGGCAAAGCTATTTGGAGTATAATTTAATTCGGTTGCTAAATTTATAACCGCTTTTTTAGTCTTTTCGCTAACGTCAGAATAATTTTTTAAAGCCTTTGAAACAGTTGTTATAGAAATTCCAAGTTGTGTGGCAATTTCTTTGAGAGTAGCGTCCTTCATTTATGGAGTTTCTGATTGGTATCTATAAAAAAAACTGTTTCTTGAAAACAAATTTACAATTTAATTTGCAAATCGATTTTCAAAAAACAGTTTAACTTGAAAGATTTTATTAGGCTTTATTTAAGCTCCAAAATTACTGCTTCGTACGGACGCAAAGTATTCTTTTTTATTTTTTTGGTGTTGGAATAATTGTCTAAAATGATTTTAGATTTAGCAGTAGAAATCGAAAGGGTATAGGCTGCATTTTTTTTAGAAAAATTCAATAAAACTAATAGTTTTTTACCGTCAAGTTCCCTAGTATATGCAAATACGTCGGGATTATCTTTGTCCAAAAGTGTGTAGGCACCATAAACGAGCGTTAGGTCTTGCTTGCGCAATTGAACTACTTTTCTAAAGTAATTTAATACTGAGTTAGGGTCTTTTTCCTGAGCTTCAGCATTAATAAGACTATAATTTGGATTCACTTTCAACCATGGTTTCCCTGTTGTAAAACCGGCATTTTCAGTTGTGTCCCATTGAAAAGGTGTTCTTCCGTTTTCTCTCGAAGTCTGTTTTCGGTTTTCCATGTAAGCGTCTAAATCTCCGCCTGCATTTTTTATTTGAGTGTATTTATTTCGGGTTTCCACATCATTGTAATCATTAATATCATTAAATCGAATATTAACCATTCCCAGTTCATCACCATAATAGTAATAAGGCGTTCCGCGCATTGTCATTACAAATGTAGAAAGCATTTTGGATGATAATTCTCTAAATTCGGCGGTCTCGTTACCAAATTTACTCACCATTCTTGGCTGATCGTGATTTGCCAGAAATATAGATAGCCACCCTTTCTCTTTGAAAGTTTCATCGTATCTTGAAAATATTTGTTTGTATTTCGCAAGGCCAAAATCCTTTAAATGGTTTCCAATGTCTACACTTTCAAAATGATACGCCATATCCAATTCTTTTCGGTCTGGGTCTACAAACTGAATCGCGTCTTCTGGGGAACTTCCAGCACCTTCTGATACCGTCATAATATCATATTTGCTAAAAACTTCTCGGTTCATTTCTTGCAAATATTCATGAAGATGAGGACCAACTCCGTAATATTTGATGATGTTTTTTTCATATCCTTTTGGTAATTCCGGCCAAGAAGTATCTTTTGAAGCAAATTGAAAAGCATCCATTCTGAAACCATCAATTCCTTTGTTCAGCCAGAAACGCATGATATCATATACTTCTTGTCTTACTTTTGGGTTTTCCCAATTCAAATCTGGTTGTTTTTGAGAAAAATAATGCAGGTAATAAGCATCAGTTTGGGCATCATATTTCCAAGCTTCGCTATTCACGTCAAAAAAACTCCATCTGTAAGTTGGTTTTCCTTTTTCGGCTGGCCACCAATGGTAATAATCTCTGTATTTATTATCTCTGGAACTTTTTGATTGTTTGAACCATTCGTGCTCGTCACTACTATGATTTACCACTAAATCCATGATTAATTTGATGTTGCGTTTGTGCATTTCTTTCAATAAAAGATCAAAATTTTCCATCGTTCCAAAATCTTTCATAATTTCACGATAATCACTGATGTCGTATCCGTTATCATCGTTTGGAGAAGTGTAAATTGGGTTGAGCCAAACAGCATTAATTCCTAAACTTTTTATATAATCAAGCTTAGATATAATTCCTTTCAAATCGCCCACACCATCGCCGTCACTATCTTTAAAACTTCTTGGGTAAATCTGGTAAACAGTAGCTTCTTTCCACCATTTTTTATCAATATTTTTT
Source organism: Flavobacterium lacustre (assembly GCF_027474525.2). NCBI lineage: Bacteria > Pseudomonadati > Bacteroidota > Flavobacteriia > Flavobacteriales > Flavobacteriaceae > Flavobacterium > Flavobacterium lacustre. The sequence goes on along the minus strand of NZ_CP114882.2, from coordinate 595,033 downwards.
AGAATTGTAGTTTTTTCATTTTGTGCAATTAATGCTGTTTTAGACAATAGCCAAAAAGCAAATAACAAAAATAAAGGCGGATTATTTTTCATGATTAATTTCAAATAAAAGGTATTATGGGGTATTGTTTATCTTTGATTAAAGTTTAAAGAATTTTAAATTTATATTTTCATAAAGTCAGCAATTGCTGCTGCTTCAATTTTGGGATTAGCCCCTTCTTTTTGAGCTACCAAAGCACCTAATGCACAGGCATAATTAATAGCAAATTGAGCGTCATTTCCGGTTAATAATTGAGTCAGTAAACCAGCCAAAAATGAATCTCCTGCACCCACGGTGTCAGCAACTTCAATTTTATAACCGCTGTTGTAATACATGGTGTCGTTATAGTATAAAACTGCGCCATGACTTCCTTTGGTCACACAAATATGTTTCGTGTTTGTTTGCTCAGCGATAAAATGAATGTTTTGTTCCAATGAGTTGTAAGGGCTGTTCATGTACTCGCTTATTTCATACAATTCATCATCATTAAATTTTATAAAATCGGCTTTGTTCATTAATTCAATCAACAATTCTTTGGTGTAAAACGGAGCACGTAAATTAACATCAAATATCTTGTATTTAGCAAGATTCATAAGGCTGAGTAGCGTCTGGTGCGAAACAAAATCTCTGCAAACTAAACTTCCAAAAACCATTGCGTCAGCATTAGCAACTGCATTTTCAGCTATTGATGTGACTTCGATTTTATCCCATGCAACAGGATAATTAATAGTGTAAGAAGCAGAACCTTTATCGTTTAATTGAACAATAACCTCTCCGGTAGATAAGTTTTCGTCTACTTGAATAGTGTCGGTAGCAACGCCATTTTCTTCAATAAAACGAATCAATTCTTTCCCTATTTCATCATTTCCAACGCGACTTATTATTTGTGCATTGATGCCAAGTGACGCCATGCGAAGCGCTACATTCAAAGGCGCTCCGCCAATTTTTCGATGTGTTGGAAAAACGTCAAATAGAACTTCTCCGAAACAGATTATTTTTTTTGTCATGAGTTTTATTTTTTTGATAGACTTTCTGATAGTTCTTCTAATGTGCGTCCTTTGGTTTCCGGCATTTTTAAGAACACCCAAAGCAATTGGAAAACCATCATAATACAGAAGATGGCAAAAACAGTTGTTGTTCCAATTTCTTTAAATAAAAACGGAATGAAAGAAGGAATCAATGCGGCTAAAACCCAGTGAACAGAAGTTCCAAAAGAGGTTCCGGCAGCTCTTAGTTTATTAGGGAATAATTCAGAAATAAATACCCAAATTACAGCTCCCTGACCTATGGCATGTGAGGCAATAAACAAGAAGAAAAACAACGGAACAGCCATTCCTTTCCATTCAAAATAGAAAGCTGTGGTAACTAATCCCAAAGAAATAATGTATCCTACTGAACCCAAATACATCAGCGTTTTTCTTCCGTATTTGTCAATTAACGATATTCCAATCATAGTAAAGATTAAATTAATCACTCCAATTCCGATACTGCTCAAAAAAGAAGCTGATTTTTCTAACCCGGCCAATTCAAAAATTCGAGGTGCATAATATAGAAAAGCATTAATACCAGATAGTTGATTGAAAAAAGCAATAAAAAAAGCCAATAGTAAAGGTTTCCTGTACTTTGCCATGAAAATAGATTCGTTTTTTCCTTCGTGAGAGGTTTCTTTTTCAATAGCTGCGATTTCCGCTTCCACTTCTGCCTCGCTATTGATTTGTTTCAAAATAGCAACTGCTTTTTCTCGGTCTTTTTTATATTCTAAAATCCAACGTGGACTTTCCGGAATTCCAAATACTAAAAGTGTGTAAATAAAAGATGGAAAAGCTTGTATTCCTAACATCCATCGCCATGCATTTTCTCCAATATCTTGTAAATAATAGTTGGATGTAAAGGCAATTAAAATTCCAAAAACAATATTGAATTGGTACAAAGCGACTAATTTTCCTCGGTCCTTAGCAGGAGCAATTTCAGAAACATAAGTTGGAGCAGCAATTGTTGAAGCCCCAATTCCGATTCCGCCAAGAAATCTGAAAATGGAAAAGAATATTGGATCATTTGCGAAAGCAGTTCCAATTGAAGAAATGAAAAATAATAATCCAATGATTATTAACGTCTTTTTTCGACCTAAAATATTAGTTGGATAGGCACCAAATATGGCACCAATAACCGTCCCCCATAATGCCGATGACATGACTACCAATCCGTGAAACAAATCAGAGGAACCCCATAATTGTTGCAATTGTTTGTCCGCACCTGAAATTACTACGGTGTCAAATCCAAATAAAAATCCTGCAAATGCAACGATAATGGACCAATAAAGTATTTTTCTGTTATTCATTATTTTGGTTTTTGGTTAGTGATTTTGGTTGTTTATAAAAGGTAATTTTTTACCAGACTCCTTTTATTTTATTGATTGTTAAGTTTTTAATTTCTTGATTTTCATCAGATTGAATGATGAGTTTTGTATATGGTTTATTTGGAAAAATTTGTTCAGTAAAACTGTATACACCGCCGTTCAGAAAAATTTCTATAGAAGACCAATCCATTATAATTTGATAATTGATTGTTTCTGAAACTATATTTGAGGTTTTAGTATGGTGAATTTTTTCTCCAAAACTTTTTTCGAAACTCACTAAACCAGAATGTCTTCTGTCAATAGCAAAAGTCTTTCCTTTTTCATCATAATTTATAACCAGAGAATCCTTTACATCATTGAAAAAAACCAATTTTAAATTCTCATTTTTGGCATTTAATTGTACTTCAGACTGATTCAAATTAGCATAATCAATTGTTGTTTTTTGATTTGCTTTAAGGGTAATTTTATCTTTGGAAAAGGCTGTGGTTCGTTGCTTTTGGAATTGCTCGACAGGAACACTTTTTAGGGTATAATCACCATTGATTTTAGCCAAAGAAAGTTCTCTTGGGATTGTCATAGCGCTTCTCCAGTTTTTTGTAGGAGTATCTCGGGCATATGACCAATTGCTCATCCAGCCTATGAATATTCGTTTATTTTCAGGTGCGTTATTGTATGTGACACCGGCATAATTATCAGCGCCATTGTCAATCCATTTGATGTCTTTTTGAGTTGTTTTAAAACTTTTCCCATCAAAATCACCTATGAAATATTGTGTTCCGGAACCTCCATTTGGGGCGCCAGGATTTATACTGATGAGTAAAACCCATTTTTCTTCATTGGAATCGTCAACTTTCAATTTAAAAATATCTGGGCATTCCCACACGCCACCATGAGCTCCAATATTTTTACCAAATTCGCTTTCAAGAGTCCAGTTGATTAGGTTTTTAGAAGTATAAAATTTGGCATGATCTCCGGCTACTAAAACCATGTTCCAAATTTTGGTAGTTTCATTCCAAAAGACTTTCGGGTCTCTGAAATCTTTTAAAACTAAATTGCTGATAATTGGGTTTTTCTCATATTTAGCCCAAGTTTCTCCTTCGTCCAGACTGTAAGCTAATCCTTGTGTTTGATAATCTGTTTTGCCTGCTTTTTCACCTTCCATATCATGATAGGTAAAAATGGCAATCATTGGAGGGTTTTCTTTTGTCCCTAAACCCGAAGTATTGTCAATATCTACAACAGCACTTCCTGAAAAAATTAAGCCTAATTTATCGGGGAATAAAGCAATTTTTTTATGTTTCCAATGAATTAAATCTGTGCTGGTAGCATGTCCCCAGTGCATTGGACCCCAAACAATATCTTCCGGGTAATATTGGTAAAACAAGTGATAAGTCCCTTTATAGAAAACCATTCCGTTTGGGTCATTCATCCATTTTTTTTCTGGTGAAAAATGAAATTGTGGTCGAAAAGGCTCTTTGTAAGCTACTGAAGAATCAATTGTAATGGTTTCAGAAGTAGGAACATAAATTACAGTATCCGATTCTTTTTTACAAGAAGTCAGTACTAATGAAATTTCTAAAATGCTTATAATGAATAATTTATTCCATTTAAAATCCATAATTGATTTTTTTGTAATTGTATTAATTCATAAAAATAGAATTCATTTTGGTATAAACTCATTTTGACAAAATCGATAACGTTTTCGAAATTACGAAAACGTTGTCGGTCTCAAATTTAATGGAGTTAATCGAATAAATTCACTTTAAAAAAATAAATAGCATAAGTTTGACATCAATATAAAATTATAAAAAATATGATTTCAATTTATAAAAATTTATTATTCATCTTATTAGTCAGCCCGGTTGTTTTTGGTCAAACTAAATCAGACGAATGGCATTTGTATGCAAATTCAAGAGCGAATTACTATGGTGTGGCTATGGCTAATGGACAAATAGGAATCGTTACAGATGATACTCCTTTAAAAACAAAAGAAATTATTCTGAATGGAGTTTATGATGGCAGTCCTGAAAATGGTATTAGTAGAATTGTGAGAGGAATTGAATTTTTGAATCTTCATTTGACGATAAACAATCAAGAAATCAAATCAGATAATATTGATAATTGGAGTCAAGTGGTTTCGATGAAAGAAGGAACAAGTACTACTTCATTTTCGTTTAAAGATTATGCAAAGATTCATTACACAATTTTGGCTAACCGAGCAATTCCTTTTTCGGCTATGGCAATTGTCGAAATTATTCCTGATAAGGATATTGATATCATGGTTAATAATTATATGATTGTTCCCGAAGAATTGAAAGAGGCAAAAAGTCAGTTCAGGGTTTTAAAAGACAATCAATATATGATGCCGGTTTTTGGAACAACTGCAAAAACATTAACTGGGAAATATACGGTTGCGGCTTCAACGACTTTTCTTTTTGACGGACAAAGTGAAACTTTAAAACAAACCGGAAATGAAGTTGGTTTTGCCAAAAAACTTTTAAAAGGAAAAAAATACCGATTTGCAGTTGCAGGAGGGATTTGTACTTCTAAAGATGTTACAGATCCTTTGAACGAATCAGAACGTCAGCCTATTTTTGCTTTGCAAGAAGGAATTGACAAACTGCTTAATCGTCATAAACAAGCTTGGGCTGAATTATGGAAAACAGGAGATATTCAAATTGAAGGTGATTTAGATGCACAACAACGCGTTCGTTTTGCATTGTATAATTTGTATTCATACATCAGACCTGATACCAGACAAAGTATTGCGCCTATGGGATTATCATCGCAAGGATACAACGGACATATTTTCTGGGACACCGAGCTTTGGATGTATCCAACACTTTTAGCATTGCAACCTGATATGGCTAAATCGTGTTTGGATTATCGTTCCGACCGTTTGCAAAAAGCAAAACAAAAAGCATTTATTTATGGATACAAAGGAGCTATGTATCCATGGGAATCTGATGATACTGGTGAAGAAGCTACGCCAACTTGGGCATTGACCGGAATTTTTGAACAACATATTACAGCGGATGTATCTATTGCTTTTTGGAATTATTACAGTTATACCCAAGATAAATCATGGTTGAAAAAAGAATGGTCAGTTCTAAAAGAAACGGCTGATTTCTGGGTAAGCCGAGTAGTCAAAAATCAGGATGGCAGTTATTCGATTCTGAATGTCGTTGGTGCCGATGAATATGCGCAGCACATTGATGATAATGCTTTTACTAATGCATCGGCCATTGAGTCTTTGAAAAACACGATAAAGGCAGCGACACTTTTGAATGAACCGGTTAATCCGAAATGGATAGACGTTTCAGAAAAATTAATGATTCATAACGAAAATGGTATTACACAAAATTACAAAGGATATAAAGGACAAATTATAAAACAAGCCGATGTGAATTTGTTAGCGTATCCTTTGCATATCATAACAGACAAAGCACAAATTGAAAAAGATTTAGAATATTATGCTGAGAAAATTGATAAAAAAGATGGTCCGGCTATGGCTTCAGGAGTTTTATCTGTTTTGTATGCACGATTAGGCGATAGAGAAAAGGCCTATAGTTATTTTGTAAAATCCTATTTGCCAAATAGCCGCCCGCCTTTTGGAGTATTTTCAGAATCCGCTAATAGTAATAATCCTTATTTTGCAACTGGTGCCGGTGCTATGCTTCAGGCTGTTATTTATGGTTTTGGAGGAGTTGAACAAACTGATATGGGGTTGAAGTACAACAAAGGATTGTTGCCTAAACAATGGAAATCGTTAAAAATAATAGGAATCGGAGTTGACAATAAAACGATTACAATAGAATAATAGATTTTTTTTTGCTGCGAATACCTTTTTTAATTTCTTCATAATTGAACGGAATTAAAAAAGGTATTCGTGTTTTTGCATTATTTTTTGGCCTTATCGGTACACAATTACGTTTTTATTAAGCGCTTTATTTTTGTATTGATGTTTTATGTCAAATGGGGTTATAATTATTAAAGAATTGTTAAAATGTGTTTTAAAAAATCAGTTTTTTGTTAGTCAAATCGTTAACATGCATTATTCGCAATATTTTTTTGGTAAAAAAGAGCTTTTTGGGTTCTGACATTCGTTTTTGTAGTCATAAATGTATAAAAACAGCATTATGTGTTTTTTTAATTTGTTTTTTTTATATTAAATTTATTTTTAATACTAATTTTTTAAAGTATTAATTTTAAATCGAAAACGTTTTCGGACCACCGAAAACGTTATAGTTTGTAAAATCATAATATTATCATAAAATTATTATTATGTTTGATTCCAAGTTTTAAAACAAACCATTTAAACAAATTATTAACCAACTTATTTATTACGTATGAAAAATAGTCTAATTAAAGGCTTAATGGTGTTTCTAACCATGCTATGTACTAGTTTGACCTACTCGCAAGATGTGTCAGGTACAGTATCAGATTCTAGCGGTCCATTACCAGGGGCTTCTGTATTGGTAAAGGGAACAACTAACGGAGCACAAACTGATCTTGATGGAAAATTTACTATCAAAAATGTTGGTCCAAAAGCAGTTCTAGTTTTTAGTTACATTGGGTTAAAAGCTCAAGAAATTAATGCTGCAGGAAAAAGTACAATTAATGTAATTTTAAAAGAAGACTCAGCTGAGTTGAAAGAAGTAGTCGTTATCGGTTACGGTTCTGTTAAGAAAAAAGATGCAACTGGTGCAGTTGATCAAATTGGATCAAAAAGTTTTGACAATGTAGCTTCGCCTTCTCCTGCTCAATTATTAAGAGGAAAAGTTGCAGGTGTACAAGTTACTCAGTCAAGCGGTGAGCCAGGTGGTGGAGTTGCTATTAGAGTACGTGGTAATACATCTATTCGTTCTGGTAACGGACCACTTATCGTTATTGATGGTGTGCCATTAGATGGAGGAAATGTTTCTGGTGGTGGTGATAATTTATTAGGAGCTTCTTCTGCAAGAAACCCTTTGAATTTCGTTAACCAAAATGACATTGAAAGTATGAGTGTATTAAAAGATGCTTCTTCGACAGCTATCTACGGATCTCGTGGAGCTAATGGTGTAATTGTTATTACAACAAAAAAAGGGAAATCTAAAGCACCTCAATTGTCATACAATACTTCTATACAATTCAGTAAAATGGCAGGAAATTTTGACGTAATGACTCCTTCGCAATTCGTTGCTGCTGGTGGTGATGATCAAGGATCAAGAAGCTACAACTGGAAAGATGCTATTATGCAAAAAGGTTTTTCTATGAATCACGATTTAGCATTTACAAAATCAACTGAAAATTCTAATACAAGAATCTCTCTGGGTGCCTCTAACACTGACGGTATTGTAAAAAACACAGGTTTAGATAAATACTCAGCTACAGTTTATAATTCAAATGACTTCTTTGGTGGAGCTTTGAAAGTAGAGCAAAGAATTATGTATGCTTCATTGAAAGATAGAACTACATTAATCGCTAACGATTCAGGTTATATTGGTAACGCGATTGGTACAGCTTTGTACTGGAATCCAACATTGCCAATCTATAATCCAGACGGATCTTACCATGTAGTCAGTAATACTTATTTGAATCCTGTTCAATTATTAGATGCTTATAATGATTTCACCAATACCAATAAATTTTTAGGAAGTATCAATACTACTTGGAAAATTAATAGTAAATTGAAATACACTTTCTTGTTTGGTGTTGAAAGTTCAAATTCAGCAAGAAAAACTCAATTATTACCAACTATAGCTATTCAAGGAGATGCTTTTAACGTATCAGTTCCTGGATCTTCAGAAGTTAAACATGGTAATGCTTCAATTAATTCTCAAAATAAATTCAACAAAACTTTTGAGCATACTTTAGCATATAACAATGACTTTGGTGCTAATTTTAATTTAGATGCTTTAGTAGGTTATTCTTATTATGATTATACTGCTGACGGAAGTTTTGCAAGCGCTAAAGGTTTCAATCCTGCTCAAACTAATCTAATTGACAATATTGAAGGAGGTCTTCAAAATGAGTATAGAATTTCTTCTTACAGAAATAGAACAGAATTGCAATCTTACTTTACAAGGGTTAATGCAACTATCTACAATAAATTAATCATTACTGGAACTTTACGTTCTGACGGTTCTACAAAATTAGGAGTTAATAACAAATACGATTATTTCCCTTCTGTAGGTATTGCTTACAAAGTAGTTGAAGGTAAAGACGGTTTAGTTAATGATTTCAAAATTAGAGGAAACATTGGTAAAACAGGTAACCAAGAATTTGCACCTAACTCAGCTATCGCTAGAGGTGCTTATGGTTTAAATGGGACTTTAAATGTTGATAGTAATGCAAATGCTGATTTGAAATGGGAAACCACTAAATCTTATGGTATTGGTACGGATTTCACATTATTGAATAACAAATTAACAGGTACAATTGATTATTTCCAAAAAGACACTAAGGATTTAATTTTCCCAGTTCCTGCTGCTGCTACTCAACCAGGACCACCATCTCCACGTTTCAAAAACTTACCAGGAAACTTAATCAACAAAGGAGTTGAGGTTTCTTTAAGCTATAAAGTGATTGACAAAGAAGATTTTACTTGGGATGTTTCAGGAAACGCATCATTCTTAAGTAACAAAATGACAAATTTTGCTGGATTCATTTCTACAGGCGGAATTAATGGTCAAGGTTTATCTGGTGCTTATGCACAAGTAATCACTAATAACAAACCAATCTATTCTTATTATATGTACGAATGGAGAGGATATGATTCTACAGGAGCTTCTATCTATGCTGATGCAGCAGGAAATGATACGGGTTTAGGTACAGCAGCTAAAAAATTATTAGAGAAACAACCTTTACCAAAAATCAATGTAGGTTTCAATACAAACTTTACATACAAGAATTTTGACTTAGGAGCTTCGTTCTATGGTGCTTTTGGACACTACATCTACAACAATACTTCTAATGCTTATTTCTTCAAAGGAGCTTTCTTAGGTGGTAGAAACACAACTCAAGAAGCGGCTACTTCTGCACAAGCACAAGGAGATCCTAACTCACCTTCTACTAAATACTTAGAAAAAGGAGATTTCTTAAGAATGGGTAACTTAACTTTTGGTTATACAGTTAAAGGAGCTATTTTAGATAAATTTAAACTGTCTACTGCAAGACTGTATGTAAATGCATCTAATTTGTTTATAATCACTAGTTATTCAGGGACTGACCCTGAAGTAGATACTGACAAGTCATTGAATGGCGTGCCTTCAGCTGGTATGGAGTACTTATCATATCCAAGAGACAAAAGTGTATCTGTTGGTCTTAACGTAACATTTTAATTAAAAAACGATGAAAAGAAATAATATTATAAAAAGCATCTTATTGACTAGTACACTTGTATTAGGTGTAAGTTGTACCAATCTTGATGAACAAGTATTAGATGGTGTTGTTATATCTAATACTGGTGGAGGAACAGTAAATACTGCTTCTCTTTTAACTAGTGCTTATGAAGGATTAAGAGGCTTTGAAACACAAGGACAAATGTTTGCATTAGATGAGATGTCATCTGACGCATTAGTTGGACCAACTCGTGGTGGTGACTGGGATGATAATGCTACTTGGAGACAAATCCACGTACATACTTGGGCTCCTGATCACAATGAGGTTAGAAATGCTTGGAATAGTTTATTGACTCAAGTATACAACTGTAACTTAGTTATTGAAAACGGTAGTGGTTCAGAAGTTACTCAGGCTCGTTTTTTAAGAGCATTCTATTACTATAATGTAATCGATTTGTTTGGACAAGTTCCTTACAGAGAGGCAGGATCTAAATTGACTGAAGATCCTAAAGTATGGTCTAGAGCTGAAGCTACTGAATTTGTAATTAGTGAATTAGAAGCTATCGTTTCTTCATTGCCAGCTAGAACAGTTGATGATGCTAGTACAGCAAATGCTGATGCTGCTCACTTTTTGTTAGCTAAATTGTACTTGAACAAAGGTGTATTTACTGCTGCTGATGCAGCTGGTCCTTATACTTTTGATCCTGCTGATATGACTAAAGTTGTATCTCATGTTGATGCAATCAGTAGTTCATTATCTGAAGATTATTGGGATAACTTCAAACCAGCCAACAATACATCACCAGAGATTTTATTCTCTGCTAAGAATGTACAAGGTGGTGCAGGCGGAGGAATCCAATACCACTGGAGAATGGGTATGCACTACAACCAAACTCCTGATGGATGGAATGGTTTTGCTATAGTATCTGAATACTACAATAAATTCAATCCAAATGATAGACGTATCAAAAATGCTGATTCTGATATCATCACTAATTTTGGTAATCCAGTAGGTATGCAAATAGGTCAAATGTACAAACCAGGTGGTTTAGTTGCATTAAAAGACAGAAATGGAAATCCATTAGTTTATACTCCTGCAGTAACTTTAATTACTAGCGGAGCTACATTAGAAACTGCAGGTATCAGAATGGAAAAATATATTCCAGATGCTGCAAACTTAGGTACGCCAAATAATGATTTTGTATTCATGAGATATTCTGATGCATTATTAATGAAAGCTGAAGCTATTTTAAGAGGTGGTTCAGGTTCAATAGGTACTATCATGACTGATATAGCTGCAAGATCTGGACAAGCTGCTTCACCAGCTACTCTTGATGGAGTATACCTTGAAAGAGGAAAAGAATTATGGTTAGAAGGATGGAGAAGAAATGACATGGTTCGTTTTGGAACATTCTTAGCCGCTAGAGAATTAAAACCATATGTATCAGATAATAAATATGTTTTATTCCCTATTCCTGCGGATGCATTATTTAATGCTAATCTAACACAAAATCCTGGATACTAAGGTATTGTTAAGTTAATTATGTTTTGAGTTAGTTTAAAGAGGGTATTTATTACCCTCTTTATCTTTTTATATAAGTCACATTCTTCTTTTTTTATACAAGAGTAAAAAATATTTATTGCAATAAATTAAACTCTTTTTTATTCTTACAAATAATAGATAAAATCTCTATTTTTTAACGTTTTTCTTCCTGCTTTATTGGTTGTTTTATTTTTTTATATAATCAATATTACATAAATTGGCATACTCTAATTACCTAATCAAATAGTATTTAAATATGTTTAATCGTATTATTTTATTTTTCTTTTTTCTACTTTTTTTTACTAATTGTTCTAATGAAAATCTAGAAAATAAAAACTCTTTATTCTCCAAACTTGACGCATCCGAAACGGGAATCAATTTTCAAAATGAAGTCAAAAATGGAGAAAACATGAATATCTTCAAATACCGAAATTTTTATAATGGTGGAGGTGTTGCTATTGGAGATATTAATAACGATGGATTATCGGATATCTATTTCACATCTAATCTTGGTGCTAATAAATTATATCTTAATAAGGGAAATTTTAAATTTGAAGATATCACTAAAAAAGCCGGGGTTGGAGGAACTAAAACTTGGTCTACAGGTGTAGTTATGGTAGATATAAATGCAGATGGCTTACTTGATATTTATGTTTGTAATGCTGGAAATAGTAAAGGTGGTCAACAAAATAATGAGCTTTTTATTAATAATGGGAACAATACATTTACTGAAAAAGCCCAAGAATATAATTTAGCAGATACAGGGATTACCACACACGCAGCCTTTTTTGACTATGATAAAGATGGTGATTTAGATGTTTATATTTTAAATAATAGTTTTATTCCAGTAAGTAGTCTTAATTATTCTAACAAAAGAGAGTTAAGAGATAAAGATTGGGATGTAGCAGACATTCTTAAAGGTGGAGGTGATAAATTATTGCGTAATGATAATGGTAAGTTTACGGATGTTAGCAAATCTTCAGGAATTTATGGTAGTCTTATCGGTTTTGGACTTGGCGTTACTGTAGGTGATGTGAACGGGGATCTTTATCCGGATATTTATATTTCTAATGACTTTTACGAAAGAGATTATTTGTATATAAATAATAAAAACGGAACGTTTGCTGAGCAAATTCAAAATTGGACTTCGCACATTAGTCAGTCTTCAATGGGTGCTGATATGGCAGATATTAATAATGATGGCAAAGCAGATATTTTTGTAACGGATATGTTGCCTGAGCCTGATGAACGTTTAAAAACGACCACTACATTTGATAATTATGATTTATTTACTAGAAAATTAAATCTTGATTTTTTCAATCAATATATGCAAAATACGTTGCAGCTAAACAATGGAAGCGATCAATTTCTAGAGATTGCTAATTATGCTGGCGTAGCTAAAACAGATTGGAGTTGGGGAGCATTATTATTTGACATGGATAATGATGGTTATAAAGATATATATGTTTGTAATGGAATTTATCATGATTTAACAAACCAAGATTTCATGGACTTTTTTGCTAATGATATCATGCAAAAAATGGTGATTACAGGTAAGAAAGAAGAAATAGAGACTATCATTAATAAAATGCCAAGTACACCTATTTCTAATTACGCATTTAAAAACAATAAAAACGCAACCTTTACTAACGAAGCTCAACAATGGGGATTAGATACGCCAAGTTTTTCAAATGGAGCGGCTTATGGTGATTTAGATAATGATGGTGATCTAGATTTGATTGTCAATAATGTCAATATGGAAGCGTTTGTTTACAAGAATAATTCTGAGAAAAATAAAAACAACCACTTTGTAAAAGTTAAGTTAAAAGGCGATAACCAAAATAAATTTGCTTTAGGAAGTATTGTTGAATTGTTTTCTGGTAGTGAAATCATTAAACAAGAATTGATTCCGTCAAGAGGTTTTCAATCCTCTATTGATTATGTGATGACGTTTGGAATTGGCACAAAGAAAATAGATTCTTTACAAGTGATTTGGCCAAATGGTAAATTTCAAACCATTAATAAAATTGTAAAGGACAAAACAATCAACTTGAATATAGCTGATGCTAAGTTAAATTATGTTCCTAAAAAAACAGTTTCAAAATCAATTTTTTCTGAAAAGAAAGCTTCTTTTTTAGCGCATAAAGAAAATGATTATATTGATTTTGATTATGAAGGATTAATATCCAAAATGCTTTCTCAAGAAGGACCTTCGTTAGCAATTGCTGATATTAACGGTGATGGAAACGAGGATGTTTTTATTGGCGGAGCCAAAGGACAATCCGGAAAAATTTATCTCAACAAAGGGAATGATGCTTTTGCTGTTTTACCACAAAAAGACTTAGAAAGCGATGCTAGTTTTGAAGATACAGCAGCCAGTTTCTTTGATGCGGATAATGATGGTGACCAAGACTTATTAGTAGGTTCTGGCGGAAATGAAAAATCCGATCAAGCCAATTATAAAAATAGATTATACTTGAATACGGGTAAAGGAGTTTTTATAAAAAGCAAAACTACTATTTCGACAACCAATAACAACGTTTCGGTAATTGCACCAAATGATTTTGATAATGATGGTGATATTGATGTATTTATCGGTAGCCGAAGTGTTCCTGGTGTTTACGGGATAGATCCAAAACATTTATTATTAGAAAATGATGGAAAAGGAAATTTTGCAAATGTGACGGACAAAAAGGCATTTAAAATAAATACTGTCGGAATGATAACAGATGCAGTATGGGAAGATATTGATAATGATTCCAAAAAAGATTTGATTCTGGTTGGTGATTGGACAACACCAATAATTTTCAAAAATACAGGACGTAGATTGACAGAATTTAAATCAAATCTTTCCGATTATCATGGATTTTGGAATGCTGTGAGTTGTGTAGATTTGAATAATGATGGTAAAAAGGATTTGATATTGGGTAACAAAGGAACCAATACACCATATAAACCTACTACTGGCAGTCCAATGAAATTATTTGTAAATGATTTTGACAGTAATGGAACTATTGAACAAATAGCCACACGGTCTATAGCGAATAAAGATATGCCAATTAATTTAAAACAAGAATTGGCTAAACAAATTCCATCTATCAAGAAGAAAAATTTGAGTTATGCGGATTATGCAAAAAAATCATTCCAAGAAATATTCGCTCAAGATGTAGTTGAGAATTCAATACAAAAGACCGTGAATATTCAGGAAAGTGTGATTGCTGTTAATAAGGGGAATGGTAAATTTGAAATACAACTGTTGCCAAAAGAAGTCCAGTTTTCTTGTGTGAATACTATTTGTACGATGGATGTAAACAATGATGGAATTTTAGATTTGATTTTGGGTGGAAACCAATACGAATTCAAACCGCAATTCTCCAGATTAGATGCTAATTATGGAAGTGTATTGTTAGGAAATAAAAAAGGAACTTTCTCTTGGATGCCTTATAATCAATCGGGCTTATTCATAAAAGGAGAAGTGAAACAGTTAAAAACGATACAAAACAAGAATAAGAGCATTTCAATTATAGCAGTTATAAATAATAATGCTCCTAAAATTTTTAAACGTAATGAATAATTTTTTTAAAATAGGATTGGCTTCATTGCTATTCGTTGGCTGTTCCAAAAAACAAGACCAATTGTTCGAAAAATTGTCTTCTGACGAAAGTAATATCACGTTCAATAATCAATTATTAGAGTCAAAAAATATCTCTATTTTAGATTATCTCTATTATTATAATGGTGGTGGCGTAGCCCTTGGAGATATTAATAATGACGGTTTAGTAGATGTTTATTTCACATCCAATCAAGGAAAAAATAAATTGTATCTCAACAAAGGCAAGAATAAATTTGAAGATATTTCTGTAAAAGCAGGCGTAGAAGGTCAAAGTGATTGGAATGCCGGTACTGTTATGGCAGATGTAAATGGAGATGGATTTCTAGATATTTATGTTTGTGCCGTAGTGGGAATTAATGGTTTTGAAGGAAAAAATGAATTGTTTATCAATAACAAGAACAATACATTTACTGAAAGTGCCGCCGAATATGGTTTAGATCTTGATAATTACAGCTCATCAGCAGCTTTTTTTGATTATGATTTAGATGGAGATTTAGATATGTATTTATTAAATCATGCGGTTCACTCTGAATTGTCTTTTGGGAATATGAACATTCGAAATAAAAGAAGCTATGAATGTGGCGATAAGTTATTTCGCAATGACAATGGAAAATTTGTTGATGTAAGTGAGCAAGCAGGAATTTTTGGAGGAGCCAATGGATATGGTTTAGGATTGGCAGTTTCCGATTTTAATTTAGATGGTTATCCGGATATTTATATAGGGAATGATTTTCACGAGGATGATTATTACTATTTGAATAATGGAGACGGAACTTTTACTGAAAGTTTAAAACAATATTTTGGACATACCAGCAGATTTTCCATGGGAGTTGATGTTGCGGATGTTAATCATGACGGTTTTCCGGATATCATGAGTTTAGACATGCTTCCTGAAGACGAAAAAGTACTAAAATCTTCTCTTGGCGACGATAATGTACAAATGCTAAAAATGAGAACCGAAAAATTAGGCTATCATTATCAATATACCAGAAATATGTTGCAATTGAATCAAGCCGGACAGCATTTTACCGAAACGGCTTTGTTGAGCGGAGTCGCTGCAACTGACTGGAGTTGGAGTACTTTATTTGCAGATTATGATCAAGACGGCGAGCAGGATATTTTTGTGAGTAATGGAATTTCAAAACGTCCGAATGATTTGGATTATGTGAAATACTATTCGAATGACCAAATAAAAAGCAAAATCAGTTCAACAAAACTTTTAGATAAAGAAGCATTAAAACGAATGCCAAAAGGAAATGTAACAAATTATGTTTTTCAAGGTTCGGCTGATTTACAATTCAAAAATCGTTCGGCTGATTGGATCGAAAATGATTCTATAATTTCAAATGGAAGTGGTTATGCTGATATTGATAATGATGGAGATTTAGATGTTGTTACTAATAATACGAATAATGTTGCCTCTGTATACATCAATAAAACGGATGGAAAATCAAATTATTTAAAATTAAAGTTACAATTCGTAGGACAAAATACTTTCGGAATAGGAACAAAAGTGATTTCATATTACAAAGGAAAAAAACAGTTCAAAGAATTACAAACTACAAGAGGATTTCAATCTTCGTCAGAACCAATGATTCATTTTGGATACGGAAAAATTACATCAATAGATTCTTTGGTAGTCATTTGGCCTGATAAAACGTTTCAAACGATAAAGAATGTTAAGACTAATCAAACGCTGACCATAAAAGCAAATACAGACCGAAAACTATTTGATTATAAAAAATTGCATCCGTCTGTTATGCCAATTTTCAAAAAGTCAGAAACAGGTTTAGGAATCGATTTTGTGCATCAGGAAAATGATTTTATTGACTTTTTGGTCCAAAAATTAATTCCTTATGAGCGTTCAGATAGAGGCGCTGCAACTGCTATTGGAGATTTGAATGGCGATGGAAAAGATGATATTTTCTTTGGAGCTTCTAAGGGTAAAAAAGCAGCTGTATATCTTCAAAATCCTAAAGGTTTTACAAAAAAATCTTTTAATGAAATAGAAAAAGACTCCATTTTTGAAGATGCTTCAGCGGTAATTGGAGATTTTAATAATGATAAAATAAATGACTTATATGTAGCTTCGGGCGGTGGGGAAAATGCATCTGATTTGCAAGACCGTTTGTATAGCAATAATAGCAGCCAATTTATTAAGTCTGTTTTGCCAAAACTGGTCCAAAATGCTTCGGTGGTAAAAACATTTGATTATGATAAAGACGGTGATTTAGATCTTTTTGTTGGGAATAATTCTATCAATAATAGATTTGGCAGCTTGCCGGATTGCTATTTATTAAACAACAATAAAGGCATTTTTACTATTGTTGAAGGTCAAACATTTTCAAAAATAGGAATGGTGACCGATGCTATTTTTAGTGATTTTAATAAAGATGGAAAAGTAGATTTAATTCTAGTTGGAGAATGGATGAAGCCTACCTTTTTTGCAAATAAAAACGGGAAATTTACTAATGTAACCGAAACTGT
Source organism: Flavobacterium lacustre (assembly GCF_027474525.2). Taxonomy (NCBI): domain Bacteria; kingdom Pseudomonadati; phylum Bacteroidota; class Flavobacteriia; order Flavobacteriales; family Flavobacteriaceae; genus Flavobacterium; species Flavobacterium lacustre. Next base: position 577,670 of record NZ_CP114882.2, on the reverse strand, counting down.
TTTTCCGGAAAAGAGCAATGGATTGTGGCAATCTGTAATTCCATTTGATATTGATCAGGATGGTGATGAAGATTATTTAGTGGGGAATTGGGGAATGAATTCTAAATTTAAAGCCTCAAAAGAATTTCCAATGAAAATGTATTATGATGATTTTGATACAAATGGCTCATTTGAAACTATCGTTGCTGTAGAGAAAAAAGGACAATATTATACTACAATGGGACTGGACGAATTAGCAGAACAATTTAGTGGAATGCTAAAAAAGAAATTCAACAGTTATAAATCTTTTGCAGGTAAAACTTTAGAAGAGGTTTTTGATCCAAAAATGTTGGAGAAAGGAACTTTATTTGAAGTTCATAATTTAAAATCGGGGTATTTAAAAAACGAAAATGGAAAATTCACTTTTGTTCCTTTTTCGAATAAAATGCAGGTTGCTCCAATAACGTGTTTTGTGAAATCAAATTTTGATTCGGATGCCAAAGAAGAAGTATTTGCTGCTGGAAATTATTTTGGAGTTTCTCCTTATCACAGTAAATTTGATGGATTTTCGGGTGCTTTAATCAAAAATGAAAAAACAATATTTTTAGGTAATCAAATCGGAATTGACCTGACTCAGAAAGCGGTTAGACATCTTGATATTATTAAATTTAATGGTAAAAAGTATATTTTAGTAACCATTAATAATAAAAAAGTAGAGCTATATGAAATGCCTTCAGCCAAGAATTAATAAAAAATGACTAACCAAATAATTAAATTATATAAAATGAAATCTAAGATTTATTTTTTAGGACTTATAACGCTCTTGTTTATTTCCTGTAAAAAAGAAGCTCCAATTAAAGTAACAACTGATGATTTTTGTGCAGCAGTTGATACGGTAACGGGAATTATGGTTCATGATATCTTTTCGCCTCCGGTTGCCAGCAGAATCTATCTGTATCCAAATGTTGCCGCTTATGAAATTATGGCTCAAAACAGCACTAAATATAACAGTTTACAAGGACAGTTAAAAGGATTAGATTCTATTCCTAAACTAGATTCAAAAAGTGGTGTTAATAAAAATTTGGCTGCGCTTATTGCTCATATTGAAGTGAGTAAACAATTGATTTTTTCTGAGGAATCTTTAGAAAAATACAGAGACAGTTTGTATGAAAAATGGGGTTCAGAGAATCAAAAAGAATTTGATGTTTCTAAGGAATATGCTTTAAAGGTGGTCGACAGGATTAAAATGTGGATGGGAAAAGACAATTACAAACAAACTCGAACCGCTTCTAAATTTTCTGTTTATGCGAATCAGCCAGGAAGATGGCAACCTACTCCGCCTTCGTACATGGACGGAGTTGAGCCACATTGGGGTGAAATTAGGACTTTAGTTATGGATTCGGCTTCTCAATTTAAACCGAAAGCTCCGCATCCTTTCTCTATTGATAAAAATTCTGCTTTTTATAAAGAGGCAAAAGAAACGTATGATACAGGAAATTTGATTTCCAAAAAATTAATTGAAGTAGAGAAAACTAAAAGCAAACTGATTCCTGAAGAATCGGCTATTGCTACATTTTGGGATTGTAACCCGTATGCTACAGTTACGCAAGGTCATATGATGTTTGCAAAGAAAAAAAATACACCTGATGCACATTGGATTAATATTACCAAAATTGCACTGAAAAAATCAAAATCTGATTTTGAAACTACTGTTTTTGCTTATACTAAAACTTCAATTGGGATCTTCGAAAGTTTTATCAGTTGCTGGGATGAGAAGTATAAAACTAATGTAATCAGACCAGAAACGTATATCAACCAATATATAGACGAAAACTGGAGACCACAACTGCAAACGCCTCCTTTCCCAGAATATACTAGCGGACATTCCGTAGTTTCTTCCTGCTCTGCTATTATTTTAACGGGTATTTTTGGCGATAATTTTAGTTATGTTGACGATTCTGAAATTCCTTTTGGATTGCCTAAAAGATCTTTTAACTCATTCAAACAAGCTGCAGCAGAAGCTTCAATTAGTAGATTGTATGGAGGAATTCATTACAGAGCAGCTATTGAAAATGGAGTTGAACAAGGCAATAACATAGGGAATTATATTAGTAACAAATTAAAGATGCTTAAAAAATAATGAAAGTAAGTAAAAAAATTATAGTTGGATTAAGTGCTGTTCTTTCCTTGTTTTTAGTATGGTATTTATTTATTAAAGAAAGTGATTATACGATTTCATTTAAAATTAATACCTCTACAGGAACTGTTTTTCAAGGAGTACAGGAATGGTCGACTGCTCAAGCACAGAAAGACAGCGAAAATTATGTGATTTTAGAAAAGAAAAATTTTGAATTCCTTAAATATGAAATGCGAAAAGGAGATTCGGAATTTAATTATTATTGGGATATTAAATCTATTAATGATTCGGTTACAAAAATTGATGTTAGTATTAAAGATTTAAATAATAGCTTGTATAATAAGATTACAGTTCCTTTCTTTAAAACTGATTTTAAGCAAGAGCAAATTAAAAAAATATCGGAATTTAAATTGGGATTAACGGAACATCTCAATAAATTTAAAGTTAAGATTGATGGGGAAGGAACTTCTGAAGCAACATATGTAGCGTATATTAATTTAAAAAGTGTGTTACAAGAAAAAGCGCAATCAATGATTCAAAATGATGCTTCTATTACAGGGTATTTGCAGAGAAATAACATTCAAATAATTGGAAGACCTTTTGTTGAAGTTCAAAACTGGGATTTGGATTCGGAAAAATTAGATTTTAATTATTGTTTCCCTATTGAAAAAAAAGCAGATTTTCCACCAAGTGACATTGTGAAGTTTAAAACATTGCCCGCGCTTAAAGGATTAAAAGCTACTTATTACGGAAATTTTAGGACTTCTGACAGAGCTTGGTTTGCTTTGCTTGATTATGCTAAGAAGAATAATATAAAATTGCAGAAAAAAGTGTTAGAACATTTCCTGGCTAACCCATTTAATGGTGGTAATGAATTAGAATGGGAAACTAAAATTATCATTCCTTTTGATTAAAAATAGTTAGGTTATATCGCTTTAAATATAAGGCGCTCGAAAACGTTTTCGGTTCTTCCGAAAACGTTTTTTATTTTAAATACATCTTGGTTGATGATTTAAAAATTAAATTTATTGATTGTACAATTAAACATAAAACAATGAGTAAAAAACTAAGATTAAGTTTTTGGCAGATAATCAATATGAATGTTGGTTTTTTTGGCATACAGTACAGCTTTGGTTTACAGCAAAGTGCTGTAAATCCGATATATGATTTTTTACATGCAAGCCCAGATCAAATCCCGATACTGAATCTTGCGGGTCCTTTAACGGGCTTATTGATTCAACCCATAATTGGGGCAATGAGTGATAAAACTTGGCATCCAAGGTGGGGAAGAAGAAAGCCTTACTTTTTTATAGGTGCATTAGTTTGTAGTCTTGCTTTGTTTTTATTTCCGTTTAGTAGTTCATTATGGATGGCTGCTGGTTTGCTTTGGATTCTGGATGTTGGTAACAATACCGCTATGGAGCCGTATCGTGCCTTTATTGCAGATACGTTGAGCGAAGATCAGCAACCTACGGGTTTTCAGGCGCAAAGTTTTTTTACTGGTTTCGGACAGTTTTTGGCTTATATTTCTCTTTTTCTATTTCCAATAGTTTTTGTTGGTTATACGGGATCACTACCCACTTGGATTTACGCTTCCTTTTTTCTGGGGGCAGTACTTTCTGTAACTTCGATTTGGTGGAGTATGAGTAAAACCAAAGAAATTCCACCAACTGAGGAAGAATTAGCCATTTTAAAAGCCGAGCCGCTAAATGTTTTTTCGCCTTTTATAGATATTTATAAAGCGGTTTTAGAAATGCCATCGGTTATGTGGCAACTATTTGTGGTCTATTTGTTTCAATGGTATGCCATGATGTGTTATTGGCAGAATAATTCAAAAAGTATTGCTTTGTCCGTTTGGAATGTTACGCCAAAGAATACAGTTGGCTATGAAAAAGCAGTAGAATGGAATGGATTGATTGGTGCATTTGGGTTTATAGTAACTTTTTCTATAGCATTTTATTTGGCCAAATTAGCTAAAAAACATGGTGCTAAGATGATTCATTTTGCCTGTTTGTTATTAGGAGCGGTATCTCTTTTATGTTTTCCAATGGTACAAAATCAGTATATGTTTTTTGCTGTGGTTATAGGCTATGGTATTGCTTGGGCAAGTATGATGGGAATTCCTTACTTGATGGTTGTTGCTGTTATTTCAAAAGAAAGATATGGAGTCTACATGGGTATTATTAATATGATGATTGTGATTCCAATGATTATCCAAAACTTATCATTTGGTTATATTCTAAAAAACTTTTTAGATAATGATCCTCGACAAGCAATCAGTTTTGCAGGAGTATTGTTAGTGATTGCTGCACTCTGCACCTTATTAATTAAAATAAAAAAGACAAAATTAAGTGAATAATGTATTAAATAATAGGGGTGAAATAGACATCCTTTGTGTAGGTGAAGTTCTTGTAGATTTTATTGGTCATCAAGAAGGTGTGCTTATTAGTGGAACGAGAGATTATCATAGGTATTTAGGAGGATCGCCTACTAATGTTGCTATGAATTCAACGCGATTGGGCTTGAATACTATTATGGTTGCAACTGTTGGGAACGATGGCTTTGGATCTTATATTACAGAACGATTAACGAGTGTTGGTATAAATACAAACCATCTAAACGTTCTAGATGATAAATCGACTAGTGTGATTTTTGTTTCAAGGTCTGAGGGTACACCCGATTTCATTCCGTATCGATCAGCAGATTGTTGTATTTATGAGGAACAAATTTCAAAGGAAATACTATCCAATACAAAGATATTTCATACCACTTGTTTCGCATTAAGTAAAAATCCAGCACAAAAAACAATCTTAAAGAAGGCAAAAGAAGCTTACGATTTGGGATGTAAACTAAGTATCGATGTAAACTATGCAAGAAAGTTGTGGAAAAGTCAAGAGAAGGCTTTCAAAGTAATCAAAACCTATTGTCAGTTCAATCCTTTAATAAAAATTAGTGAAGATGATATGTTGCGTCTTTTTGAGAAGGAACTTCCTCATGAAGAAATATTTGAATTTTTTCATCAACAAGGAGTAGATACTGTTTGCTTAACTTTAGGTAGTAAAGGAGTGAAATTATCTCAAAAAGGAAAAGAAGTAATACAAATGCCGGCCATAAAAATTGATAAAGTGATGGACTCCACTGGAGCAGGTGATGCCTTTTGGTCTGGATTTTTGTTTGCTTACATTAAAGAAAAATCAATTAATGAATGTTTGGATATAGCTTTAAAATTAGCAGCTTTAAAACTGCAAAACGTAGGGCGATTACCGGATAACATCAATATCCTTTCTAAACTTTTATAAAAAACGATGCAACAAAATAATACAAAAATAAGTAATGGTGTAATGCTGAATGTTTATCCCGATAGTATTGGAGAAAAATTTAGTGATACAATAACCATGCTTAAAATGACCGAGTTTAAAGAGGTTTTTTCTTTAATTTACGTTTTACCTACCTTTTTTAATAGTGATTTAGATAGAGGTTTTTCTATTATTGATTATGATATAAATAAAGATTTAGTAGATACAAAAGATTTAAAAGACCTGAATGAGCTCCAGATAAAGCTGAAATTTGACATTGTTTTAAATCATCTTTCTGTAGCTTCTCCTCAGTTTAAAGACATGTTACAATATGGTAATAAATCTAAATTTAAAGATTTTTTTATCAATTGGAATGAATTCTGGGAAGGAAATGGAGTGAAAAATGAAGATGGAATTGTAATTCCAAATCCTGAATTTCTCAATAAATTGTTCATGAGAAAGTCAGGTTTGCCCATATTGAAAGTACGTTTTCCGGATGGCACAGAACAGCCGTATTGGAATACTTTTTACCAGCAAATAACCTACAATCCGATTACTGTAGCTGATTTACAAGATGTAAAAGAATTAAAAGAAGAGCAAAAGCAATTTATTGTTGCCATTGTTAATGACGCAATTAAGGATAATAAAGATTTTGCGACCATTGATTTTAAAGATTATACTACTTTGAAATCAGAAATTTTACAAATTGTAGAGCAAAAGCGTTCTTATTTAGGACAAATGGATGTTAATGCTGCATCGCCCTTAGTATGGGATTTCTACGAGGAAACATTAAAGAAATTGAATGGATATGGTTGTAATATTCTTCGATTAGATGCTTTTGCCTATTTGCATAAACAAGTAGGGGAATCTAATTTCTTTAATAAACCGGGAACTTGGGAATATTTAGAGCGTATTAAGAAAATAGCAGAACAAAATAATTTGATGCTATTGCCAGAAATTCACGCCGAATATGGTTTGCATTTACATGATGAGGTAGCTGATAAAGGATATTATATTTATGACTTTTTCTTGCCTGGTTTAGCGATACATACTATCGAAAATAAATCGAGTAAAGCCTTATTGACTTGGGCTAAGGAAATTATTGCCAAAGGATATAAAACAGTAAACATGCTCGGTTGCCACGATGGAATACCTGTTCTAGATTTGAAAGGTAAAGAAGTAAATGGTACTTATAATAAAGGATTATTAGAAGATACAGAGATTGAATCTATCATGAATACCATCATGGAGCGTGGTGGTCGTGTCAAAAATCTTTATGATCCTTCAGGAAACAAAATTTCTTATTATCAAATAAATGCCACCTTTTTTAGTGCATTAGGAGAAGACGAACAAAAGTTGCTTCTTGCGAGAGCTATTCAAATGTTTATGCCGGGAATACCGCAGGTTTGGTATCTAGATATTTTTGCGGGTAAAAACAATTATGAAGCGGCAGATAATGGAGGAAGTGCCGGACATAAAGAAATTAATCGTACCACATTGACCATGCACGATATCGAGCAAGGGTTGAAAACGGAAGTTGTGAAACAACAACTCGAAATCATGCACTTAAGAAATACTTCAAATGCATTTTCAGGTCATGTAGAAATAAATGATGACGTTGACGCTATTATAGATGTCAAATGGGTGAACGGAACAGCAGTTGCGCACCTAAAAGCAAATCTTAAGACCTGTGGTTTTACAATTGAACATACCGAAAATGGAATTACAAACACTATGAGTTTTTAAATTTCATATTGTAATCTAAAATCAAAATATAAAGAATGACTCCTCAATGGATTTAAAATCGTAATTGTCTAAATGATTAAATAATAAAATATGAAGAAAAACGCTGTCAAGATTGCTATGTATCTTAATTATTTTGTATTTGCAATTCTGCTGAACAGCGTAGGAATTGTAATTTTAAAGTCACAGGCTAATTATGGAGTCGATGAATTGCAAGCCAGTATTCTGGAAGCATTTAAGGATCTGCCTATTGCAATTGTTTCTTTTTTGGTGGCTTCTTTTTTGCCAAGAATTGGGTATAAAAAAGCCATGCTTATTGGATTGGGATTAGTTTCAGTTGCTTGTATAAGTATGTATTTTGGAAATTCTTTTAGTGCTGCAAAAATACTTTTTGCGACTGTAGGGGTTTCTTTTGCCTTAATAAAAGTATCTGTTTATTCATTAATTGGAACCATTACAGAGAATCAACAGGAACACAACAGTTTGATGAGCAGCATTGAAGGTGTTTTTATGCTTGGAATAGCTTTGGCTTATTTCCTTTTTCCAGCTTTTAATTCAGAATCGAATCCGGATGCATGGTTAAACGTGTATTGGTTATTGGCCGCAATGGCTTTACTATCATTTGGATTTTTATTCTTTGCAAAATTTGAAAATCAAACGGAAATTCCGGGAGTTAATCTGGTAGATGATTTCGCGCAAATGTTTAAATTATTTGCTAAGCTTTTAACCATTGTTTTTGTGATTAGTGCGTTCTTATTTGTAATGATTGAACAAGGAATAATGTCTTGGTTGCCCACTTTTAATAGTAAAGTGCTCCATCTTCCGGAGAATATTAGCATTATGATGGCGAGTATTTTGGCAATTACATTGGCAATTGGAAGACTTTTGGCAGGTATTATTACCAAAAAAGTAAATTGGATTTGGGTACTGAGTTTTTGTATTATCGCGGCGATGCTTATTGTGGTTTTTGTGTTGCCAAAAACAGTAGGATTAGATGTTAAGGAAATTAATTCATTAGGTGATATTCCATTAATTGGATTTGCATTTCCGTTGGTTGGACTTTTTATAGCGCCAATTTATCCGCTTTTAAATTCGGTTGTTTTGAGTGCTCTGCCTAAAAAATTACACAGCTCCATGACGGGTTTGATAGTCGTTTTCTCTGCTTTAGGAGGAACATTAGGTTCTAGAATAATTGGTTATTTGTTTAAAAACGAAGGACCCGAAAATGCATTTTATTATACTTTGATTCCTATGTCTTTATTGTTGGTTTCTTTCTTTATATTAAAAAAACTTACTGCTAAAAAAAATGAAATTCTTAGTTAACATAGATAAAGTATTCAGTGAACTTTTGCTTCAAGAGGATACTGATCAAGACAAAAAAATTACAAAAGACGACACCGGACCTAAAAAGTTTGTTTTGGTTGACCAAATCACAAAACAAGAAAAAACAATTGAAGGAACGTATCATTTGTCAAATTTGTTGCAGGAATTAGCGCAACTAAAAGAATCAAATCTTATAGAGGGCGAGATTAATTTGCATCGAATTCTAGAAAATCCTGTAGAACGTATTTCAAGAAAAATAAGAGAGGATTATTGGAACGAACTCACCCGAACCATTGATAAAAAAGGATTGGCTCAAATTCTTCAGGATGAAAAAACATCAAATGAGATTCCAACGCTTTATGTTCCTGCAACTGATCCTCAAGGAGTAGCGTATTTTCAGGAATTAGAAAAAGAGCTTCGAAATTTTAAAGTAGCCATTTTGCCTGAAAATTTCTCCATGGAATATGTGGAGACTTTAAATACAAAACCGGGAATTTTGGCTTTGGCTTTAGAACAAAAAATATACAGTTTGCAGGGCGTTCCATTCGTTGTTCCGGGCGGAAGATTCAATGAAATGTATGGTTGGGACAGTTATTTTATTGGTGTCGGACTTTTGATAGACAATCAGTTGGAAAAAGCGATGGCTATTGCCGATAATTTTAAATACCAAATTACACATTACGGAAAAATTCTAAACGCGAACAGAAGTTATTACTTAACCCGAACGCAACCGCCACTTTATTCTTCTTTGCTGATTGATATTGTAAAGAAAAAATCACCTGATTTTCACTGGTTAAAAGGGCATCTGGAAACAGTAATAAAAGAGTACGATACCGTTTGGATGGTGCAGGGAAACCGATTGACGCCAACGGGATTGAACAGGTATAAAGCGGATGGGGTAGGAATGCCGTTTGAAGTGGAGCTAGGGCATTTTGATGATGTTTTGGAACCGTATGCCAAAAAATACAATTTACCGATTCGGGAGTTTGAAAAGAAATACTTAGAGCGAAGTCTGATTGATGCTGAACTTGATGAATATTTTGTTCATGACAGAAGTTTGAGAGAAAGCGGACATGATACTACCGACAGACTGATAAATAGATGTGCCAATTTAAACTCAGTAGATATCAATAGTTTTCTGTACAAGTATGAAAAAGATATTGCTTACCTGATAAGAGAATATTTCAGTAATGCTTTTCAAGTTGGTGGTGTTGCTTATACTGCTGAAGATTGGGAACAAAAAGCTAATTTCAGAAAAGAAAAAATAAATGAATTGTGTTGGAATGAAGCCGCCGGAATGTATTTTGACTACGATTTTGTAAACAAAAAACAATTTCCTTTTGAAGCTGCGACTACATTTTTTCCTCTTTGGGCAGGATTGTGTAGCGAGCATCAAGCTAAGAAATTAATTGAAATTGCTTTGCCTCAGTTCATAAAAACAGGTGGAATTACTGGAAGCACAAAAGCTAGTGTAGCAGGAGTTCCGGAAAATGCTCCACAACGACAATGGGACTATCCTTTTGGTTGGGCGCCACATCAGATATTGTTGTGGGAAGGTCTGATTAATTATAAATTTTTTGACGAAGCTCAGGAAATGGTTTACAGATGGTTGTGGCTCATTACAAAAAATGCAGTGGAATATAACGGTACGATTCCAGAAAAATTCGACTTAGAAATTAGCTCTCATAAAGTGTTTGCAGAGTACGGGAATGTAGGCACTGAGTTTGATTATATTGCTAAGGAAGGGTTTGGCTGGGTGAATGCATCGTATCAATATGGGTTACAAATTTTGCATAATAATTTAAAAGAAAAACTCAACGTTTTGGTTTCGCCCGATGATTTATTTTAATCAGAAATGTGTTTTGAATGTTTATTTTATTTAACTTTATCTTTCATTAAATTTTGAAAACATGACTGTAGATCAAATATTAAGCACGAAAGGGAAAGAAGTATATTCTGTACTTTCCACAAATACTGTATACGAAGCATTAGCAGTAATGAGCGAGAAAAACATAGGTGCTATTCTTGTAATTGAAGATACAGTATTGAAAGGGATTTTATCCGAAAGGGATTATGCCAGAAAAATCGTTTTGAAAGCCAAGTCTTCAAAGAAAGCCTTAGTTCATGAAATTATGGAGACCGATGTTGTTACCGTAAAACTATCGGATAATTTAGAGTCTTGCATGGAATTGATGAATGCCAAAAGGGTTCGGCACTTACCGGTTATAGAAAACAATATTGTGATAGGGATCATATCGATAAGCGATGTGGTAAAAGCGATTATTGAAAAACAAAAAGACACTATTCAGCATTTAAATTCCTATATAACGCAATAAAAAAAATAGAAATTTTATTTTTATAAATAGCCACAAATTGATGTGGCTATTTTTTTTGGATTAAAATCTAAGTTTGTTTTATGTAAAAGAATGGGGGAAAAGTCCTCTTTTTTTAAATCAAGACTCCTATCTTTGTAAGCTAGTATAAAATCTAACAAAAATGGACAAAAATAGCAAGAGAAAAGAAGCATTATTATACCATTCTCAACCCACACCTGGTAAAATTCAAGTAGTTCCAACCAAAAAATATGCAACCCAAAGAGATTTGTCTTTGGCGTATTCGCCGGGCGTAGCGGAGCCGTGTTTAGAAATTGCTAAAGATGTAAATGATGTTTATAAATATACTACAAAAGGAAATTTAGTTGCCGTAATTACTAATGGTACAGCAGTTTTAGGATTAGGAGATATTGGTCCCGAAGCATCAAAACCAGTAATGGAAGGAAAAGGACTTTTGTTCAAAATTTTTGCCGGTATTGATGTATTCGACATCGAAATTGGAACAAAAGATATTGAAGAATTTATTCAAACTGTAAAAAATATAGCGCCAACTTTTGGCGGAATCAACCTAGAGGATATCAAAGCGCCAGAATCTTTTGAAATCGAAAGACGATTAGTCGAAGAGTTAAATATTCCGGTGATGCACGATGATCAACACGGAACGGCAATTATCTCTTCAGCAGCACTTTTAAACGCATTAGAATTGGCAGGTAAAAAAGCAGAAGACATGAAAATGGTTGTTTCCGGAGCAGGATCGGCGGCTTTGGCTTGTGCTAATTTATATATTTTGCTTGGCGTGAAACTAGAAAACATTTATATGTTTAATAGCAAAGGATTATTGACAAAAGATAATGCATCATTGTCTGATTTACAACAAAAATACGCTAAAGACATGCCTTCAATAAGTCTTGAAGAAGCATTAGTAGACGCGGATATATTTTTAGGATTGTCTTCAGGAGATATTATGTCACCACAAATGTTGTTGGGTATGGCTGATAATCCTATCGTTTTTGCGATGGCAAATCCAGTTCCTGAAATCGATTATAATTTAGCTATTGCAACCAGAAAAGATGTTATCATGGCGACAGGAAGATCTGATTTTCCTAATCAAGTGAATAATGTACTTGGATTTCCATATATTTTTAGAGGCGCTCTGGATGTTCGTGCTACCAAAATTAATGAAGCTATGAAAATGGCAGCAGTAAGAGCATTAGCAGCATTGGCAAAAGAACACGTTCCGGAGCAAGTGAATGTTGCTTACGGTGCTAAGAAACTAACTTTTGGTAGAGAATATATAATACCTTCTCCATTCGATCCAAGATTGATTACTGTTGTTGCTCCTGCTGTTGCAAAAGCGGCTATGGATTCAGGAGTGGCATTAAATCCAATTACGGATTGGGAAGAGTACAAAGAAGCTCTTTTGGACCGATTAGGAAATGATAATAAAATGGTTCGATTGATTACAAATAGAGCCAAAATGGATCCAAAACGAATCGTTTTTGCAGAAGCAGATCATTTAGATGTTCTTAAAGCTGCCCAAATTGTATTTGAAGAAGGGATTGGTTTTCCGATTCTGTTGGGACACAAAGAAATTATTGTTGAATTGATGCAAGAGATTGGATTTGTTGGTGATGTTCAAATTATAGATCCAAAAGTGGCCGATGAAGAAGAAAGAAGAAATCGTTTTGCAACCACATATTGGAAAACCAGACAAAGACGTGGAATATCGCTTTTGGATGCTCAAAAATTAATGCGTGAAAGAAATTATTTTGCTGCAATGATGGTTAATGAAGGCGAAGCAGACGCTTTGGTTTCAGGACATTCCAGAAGTTATCCTTCGGTTGTTAAACCGATGTTACAGCTTATTGACAAAGCGCCGGGAGTTTCTATTGTTGCTACAACAAATATGATGATGACGGGTCGTGGCCCAATGTTTTTATCAGATACAGCTATCAATGTAAATCCATCTGCAGAAGAATTGGCAAAAATTGCTATCATGACTTCAAATGCTGCAAAAATGTTTGGAGTTGAACCTGTTATTGCGATGGTTTCTTATTCTAATTTTGGTTCTTCTACTAATGAAAGCGCCAGTAAAGTAAGAGAAGCAGTAGCTTATTTACATGCTAATTATCCTGATATGATTATTGATGGGGAACTTCAGGCCGATTTTGCTTTGAACCCGGAGATGTTAGAGAAAAAATTTCCTTTCTCTAAATTAGCAGGAAAAAAAGTAAATACATTGATTTTTCCTAACTTGGAATCAGCAAATATTACATATAAATTAATGAAAGAACTACATAAAGTGGACTCAATCGGGCCAATTATGTTAGGGATGAATAAACCGGTTCACATATTTCAACTAGGTGCAAGTGTAGAAGAGATGGTAAATATGGCTGCAATAGCAGTTATTGATGCTCAGGAAAAAGAAAAAAAGCGTTTGGCAGTAAACTAATTGTGAAACAATAAGGACTAATAAACAAAAGGAAAATTCTACCTTAATTTTATTATATTTGGTCATACAAAAATTTATATGATAACACATTTACAAGGAAAATTAGTAGAAAAAACTCCCACACAAGTCGTTATTGATTGTAATGGAGTTGGGTATCATGTAAATATATCGCTTCATACATATTCCTTACTTCCTAATTCAGATTTTATAAAGTTATTTACGCATCTTCAAATAAAAGAAGATGCGCATACTTTATTTGGATTTGTAGAAAAGTCAGAAAGAGAAATTTTTAAATTATTATTATCGGTTTCTGGCATAGGTGCGAGTATAGCACGAACGATGCTTTCTTCTTTAGATCCAAAACAAATTATTAATGCAATTGCATCAGGTGATGTGTTGACGATTCAGTCTATAAAAGGAATTGGCACAAAAACAGCGCAAAGAGTTATACTTGATTTGAAAGATAAAATAGTAAAACTGTACGATTTAGACGAAGTTTCGATGTCTCAAAGCAATACAAATCGAGATGAAGCGTTATCTGCTTTGGAGGTTTTAGGTTTTGTTCGAAAAACATCCGAAAAAGTGATAGAAAAAATTATAAAAGAGGACCCGGAAGCTACTGTTGAATCCATTATCAAAAAAGCTTTGAAAAGCTTGTAAAAGCATAGAAGCAACACCGAATTGTATGAATAAAATTTGGATTTTATTGCTAATTTTATTTTGTGGAACCGTATCTCAAGCACAAGTAAAACCAGATACTCAGCCTCAAGATACTGTTAAGACAGGTTTTTCTGTAGGGAAAGTTGAAATTAAAAATCCTAAGAGCATTCTTTCAGCTTATACTTATGATCCTGTTATAGATCGATATGTCTACACGAATACTGTAGATGGTTTTTCTATAGATTATCCAATTATTTTAACGCCAAAAGAATACGAAAAATTAGTTTTGAAAGAATCCATGCGAGATTATTTCAAGAAAAAAGTGGATGCGATTGACGGAAAAAAGGAAGGTAGTGAAGATGCCAAAAAAGATTTATTACCAAGATATTATGTGAAATCCAGTTTTTTTGAATCCATTTTCGGAAGTAATACCATTGATGTAAAACCAACCGGTTCTGTAGAAATGGATTTAGGAATGCGTTATACAAAACAAGATAATCCATCATTTTCACCCAGAAACAGAGCCAGCACTTCTTTTGATTTTGATCAAAGAATCAGTATGAGTTTGATGGGGAAAGTAGGAACAAGATTGAATGTTAATGCTAATTATGATACACAATCTACTTTTGCTTTTCAAAATTTAATTAAATTAGAATACGCACCTACAGAAGATGATATCATTCAAAAAATCGAAGTAGGAAATGTAAGTATGCCTTTGAATAGTTCTTTGATTCGGGGTGCTCAAAGTTTATTTGGTGTAAAAACACAGTTGCAGTTTGGTAAAACTACAGTTACCGGTGTTTTTTCGGAACAAAAATCACAAACAAAAAGTATCGTTGCCGAAGGTGGCGGAACAATTCAGGACTTTGATATTTATGCACTCGATTATGATAATGACAGGCACTTTTTTCTGTCTCAATATTTCAGAAATCGATATGATGCTTCGCTGAAAAACTATCCTTTTATAGACAGTAGAGTGCAAATTTCCCGATTAGAAATTTGGGTTACAAATAAGCAAAACAGAGTATCTACAACCAATAACAATCTTAGAAATATTATTGCGCTTCAGGATTTAGGGGAAGCACAATTATCAGGTTTAGCAGATAATGAAGTTGTTGTTTTAGATCCGTCAACCGGAATTTTTAATAATCCTGTTGATTCTCCGGCGGACAACACAAATAATGATTACGATCCGGCACAAATAACTACAGGAACAGGTTTGCTAAACCCAAATATTCGTGAAATTGTAACTTCAAATTCAGGATTTAATACCACAGTAAGTGAAGGTCAGGATTATTCTAAGCTAGAAAATGCCCGAAAATTGAATGCTAACGAGTATACTTATAATGCTCAATTGGGGTATATTTCGTTGCAACAACGGTTAGCGAATGATGAGGTTCTTGCAGTTGCTTACCAATATACGATTGGTGACAAAGTGTATCAAGTGGGGGAATTTGGTAATGATGGTGTAGATGCAACAGTGGTAACTGGTAATACGTCATCTACTCAGGCAATTATTTCACAAAGTTTGATATTGAAAATGCTGAAAAGCAATTTAACCAATGTTAAAAATCCAGTTTGGAATTTGATGATGAAAAACATCTATCAGGTTGGAGGTTATCAATTGAAGCAGGAAGATTTTAGATTTAATATTCTTTACACCGATCCTTCGCCTTTGAATTATATTACCGAAGTTTCAGGAGCTCCATTTCCGTCGAATCCGTTACCGGAAAATAAAATTGCCGAAACCCCTTTGTTAAAAGTATTCAACTTAGATAAACTGAATTATAATAACGATCCACAAACTGGAGGTGATGGTTTTTTTGATTTCATGCCAGGCCTAACCATAGATGCTCAAAACGGAAGAATTATATTTACAACCAAAGAGCCTTTTGGAGAATTATTGTTTTCTAAATTATCGAACAATGGTTCCGGGGAGAATTATAACGATAGTAATACTTACAATCCCAATCAGAAAAAATACGTTTTTCGAAGCATGTATCGCAATACACAATCCGGTGCTTTACAGGATAGTGATAAGAATAAATTCTTATTGCGAGGAAAATATAAATCATCAAGCGGAGACGGAATCCCGATTGGAGCTTTTAATGTGCCACAAGGTTCAGTTGTAGTAACTGCCGGCGGAAGAGTTTTGGTCGAAGGAATAGATTACAGCGTCAATTATCAACTAGGAAGAGTTCAGATATTAGACCCTTCATTGCAAGCATCAAATACACCCATCGAGGTTTCGTTAGAGAATAATTCTGTTTTCGGCCAACAAACCAGAAGATTTATAGGGTTGAATGTAGAGCATAAAATTTCGGATAAATTTTTAGTAGGTGCTACTTTCTTAAAAATGACCGAAAAGCCATTTACTCAAAAATCGAGTTTTGGACAAGAATCCGTAAACAATACTATTTTTGGTTTTAACACTAATTTTTCAAGTGAAGTTCCTTTCTTGACCCGATTAGTCAATAAGCTCCCAAATATAGATACGGATGTTCCATCCAATATTTCGATAAGAGGAGAAGTTGCATTTTTGAAACCCGATACTCCAAAAGCGGATAAGTTTCAGGGAGAATCAACTATTTATGTTGACGATTTTGAAGGTTCACAATCGACCATTGATATGCGTTCGCCATATTCTTGGAGTCTGTCTTCAACACCGGTAAATGATGCAGAAAGTACTTATAATTTTAATGAAAGTGCCAATGATTTAAGTTATGGTTTCAAAAGAGGTAAATTATCTTGGTACTCTATTGATCCAGTATTTTATACCCAAAAACCATCCGGAATTTCTAATGATGATTTGTCATTTAATTCCACAAGGAGAATTTATAGTGAAGAATTATATCCTTTAACTGATATTGCGCAAGGGCAATCGCAAGTTATAAACACATTAGATTTAAGTTATTATCCTTCGGACAGAGGTCCTTATAATAACAGTTTAAATATGTCGAATAATCCCAAAGATAATTTTGGAGGAATTATGCGTTCCTTGAATTCGACTAATTTTGAACAAGGAAATGTCGAGTATATTCAGTTTTGGGTTTTAGATCCTTATGTTGGAAACGGGCAAACACCGGATTCAAATTCAGGTAAAATTTATTTTAATTTAGGAGAAATTTCAGAAGATGTTCTAAAAGACGGCAGAAAGCAATACGAAAACGGACTTGGTCCTGATCAGATATTGGTTAATCCGCAACCGTTATGGGGGGATGTTCCTGCTTCGCAATCATTAATTTATGCTTTCGACACGAATGCTGACAACAGAGCCAATCAAGATATTGGTTTAGACGGATTGTCTAATGCCAAAGAAGCTTCAACCTACACTAATTTTGCGTCAGAACCCGATCCGGCAGGAGATGATTACACCTATTATCTCAATACTTCGGGAAGCATTTTGGATCGATATAAAAATTACAATGGTGTTGACGGAAACTCCGCAGTCGATATTAATGACGCCAATCGAGGTGCATCTACAGTGCCTGATGTAGAAGATATCAATAGAGATAATACCATGAATACCATCAATGCATATTATGAATACAGTATTGATATGCAACCCAACATGAGCATTGGTCAAAATTACATCACTGATATAAGAACAACAAATCAGACTTTACCTAATGGCTCGACAACAGAAGCCCGATGGATTCAGTTTAAAATTCCGGTTTCTCAACCTCAAAACACTATTGGAAACATTTCTGATTTTAGATCAATCCGTTTCATGAGAATGTTTATGACAGGTTTTAGTGATCAGGTGACGGTGCGTTTTGGAGCATTAGATTTGGTAAGAGGAGAATGGAGACGTTATACCAATACATTGGATTTTAATGATACAAATGTTGATGATGACCGAACTGATTTTGATGTTTTGGCAGTGAATGTTCAGGAGAATAATGAAAAATGTCCGGTAAATTATATTACACCACCGGGTGTAGAACGAGAACAATTGTACAATAACAATACGGTAATTAATCAAAATGAGCAATCGTTAGCTTTGAGAGTTTCTGGAGATGGATTACAACCCGAAGATTCCAGAGCTGTTTTCAAAAACGTAAGTATTGACATGCGCCAATTCAAGAAATTGAAAATGTTTTTACATGCTGAATCTTTGCCAAATGAAACTGCTATTCAAGACAATCAAATGGTAGGATTTATTCGTTTTGGAAATGATTTTACCCAGAATTTTTATCAAATAGAAATTCCTTTAAAAGTAACACTGCCTTCTTCTACGTCAAATTCTGATTGTTCTCCTCTTAGCGCCGAAGCTGTTTGGCCGGAAGACAATGAAATCGATTTGTCTTTGGCTTTGTTAACGCAGTTGAAGATTCAGGCTATGAGTATTGATCCAAGCACATTGCCTTTGGACGGAATTTATTATTCTGATAATGATTCAACGAAACCTGATGGTGATGGAAACAGCAAGTTGAAATTAGGGATAAAGGGAAATCCTAATTTTGGTTTAGTTCGAAATCTGATGGTGGGTTTAAAAAATAGTGATGCGCATCGAGATATTAAAGGGGAAGTTTGGTTCAATGAACTTCGTTTGGCAGACATGGACAATCAAGGCGGAATGGCTGCGGTGTTGAATGTAGATTCTAATTTGGCTGATTTTGCTACTGTTTCTGCTACAGGAAAGAAAAGTACGATTGGTTTTGGTGCATTAGAACAAGGTCCAAATGAAAGAAGTCGAGAAGATACTCAACAATATAACATTGTTACTAATTTAAATTTAGGGAAACTGTTGCCTGCAAAATGGGGAATCAATTTGCCGTTTAATTATGCGGTTGGTGAAGAAACAATAACGCCGGAATATGATCCTTTTAATCAGGATATCAAATTGAATCAGTTGTTAGACAATACGGTGAATGAAGCTGAAAGAGAAAACATTAAAAACAGAGCGATTGATTACACGAAACGAACCAGTATCAATTTTATAGGAGTACGAAAAGAAAGAAGCCCGGAACAAAAACAACATCTGTACGATCCGGAAAACTTTACTTTTTCACAATCGATTAATGAAGTGGAACGCCATGATTTTGAAATCGAGGATTATGTAGATCAGCAAGTAAATACATCGGTTGATTATGCATTTACTTTTCAGCCTAAGCCGGTGGAGCCGTTTAAAAATACAAAATTCATGAAAAAAAGTAGCTATTGGAAACTGCTGAGTGATTTTAATTTTAATTATTTGCCATCGAATATTTCTTTCAATACGGATATTATCAGACAATACAATCGTCAGCAATTCCGTCAGGTAGATGGTGTAGAAGGAATAGCTATAGATCCTTTGTACAGAAGAAATTTTGCTTTTAATTATCAATACGGGTTTAATTTTAATTTAACCAAATCATTGAAATTAAATTATACGGCTTCTTCAAGCAATATTGTAAAAAATTATTTGAACGAGGATAATGAACCAATTGATTCGTTTACCATTTGGGACAGTTATTGGGATATTGGAGATCCAAACCAACACATGCAACAATTAGTGTTGAATTATGAAATTCCAATTAATAAAATTCCATTATTTAGTTTTGTAAAAGCGAATTACTCTTACACGGGTGATTATAGTTGGCAACGTGCTTCGAATGCAATGTCTGAAATAGAGATTGATGCCGTTACTTATAATTTAGGAAATACGATTCAAAATGCAAATTCTAATAATTTGAATGCCACATTCAATATGGATACCTTGTATAAATATTTAGGATTGACCAAGGCGAAAAGTGGCGGAGCATCAAGACCTAAACCGGCAGCGCCAAAACCAGGGGAGAAAATAGTAAAAACCAATACGCCGCAAGCAACAAAAAACAGTCCTTTTATGGATGGCTTTATAGGAGTTTTGACGAGTGTGAAAAATGTTCAGATGAACTACACTTACAATAGCGGAACGGTTTTGCCTGGATATACACCAAGTATAGGATTTTTGGGTTCATCAAGACCTTCGTTAGGATTTATTTTTGGAAGTCAAGATGACGTTCGATACGAAGCTGCCAAAAATGGTTGGCTTACTAATTATCCGGATTTTAATCAAAATTTCACTCAGGTAACTAATAAAATTTTTAAAACAACGGCTAATGTTGATTTGTTTCCTGACATGAAAATTGATTTGTCATTAGACAGATCTTACTCTGAAAATTTCTCAGAACAATATGATGTTACCGATGGGCAATACAATGCAAGATCGCCATACAGTACGGGTATTTTTTCGATATCGGCAGTTTTAATAAAAACGTCTTTTTCTACAAGTAACGAAACAGCTTCGGCAGCATTTGATGATTTTAGACAAAACAGACTTATAGTTGCAAATCGATTGGCATCACAACGCGGAATAGATGTTGCTAATCCGGTAAATCTAGACGCAGAAGGCTATCCTTTAGGATACGGAAAGAATAGTCAGGCGGTATTATTACCCGCTTTCTTAGCGGCTTATTCCGGCAGTAATGCTACTGATGTGTCTCTTGGAATTTTTAGAAATTTCCCAATTCCAAACTGGGCTGTAAAATACAATGGATTGATGCGTTATGATTTTTTCAAAAAGAATTTCAAGCGTATTTCATTGCAACACAACTATCGCGCTTCGTATACGATTAACTCGTTTAGATCTAATTTTGAATATGATAAAAATCCAAATGGAACTGATGCCAGCGGTAATTTTTATAATAAAACCATTATGTCTAATATTAACTTGGTCGAACAATTCAGTCCGTTAGTACGAATGGATTTTGAATTGAAAAGTTCTTTAAAAGTACTTACCGAAATTAAAAAAGACAGAGCTTTGTCGATGAGTTTTGATAATAATCTATTAACCGAAGTAAAAGGAGTAGAATACATCGTTGGGCTGGGATATCGATTTAAAGATGTGATTTTTTCGTCAAGATTGGCGGATAATCCTACTGGAATTATAAAAAGTGACATTAATATAAAAGGTGATTTGTCGTATAGAAATAATCAAACCATTGTGCGATATTTAGATTATGATAATAATCAATTGGCGGCGGGACAAAATATTTGGTCTCTAAAAATTACTGCCGATTATTCTTTTAGTAAGAACCTAACAGCCATTTTTTATTATGATCATTCATTTTCAAAAGCAGTTGTGTCGACCTCTTTTCCGCTCACTAATATTCGTTCCGGATTTACAATGCGTTATAATTTTGGAAATTAATTTTTTTAGAATCTAAACAAGAATTGGATAGAAGATTGCTACATTTGTCCTGTAAATTTTCAATAATTAATTTCAATACATATTTTATGAATATACCAGCAAATTTAAAGTACACAAAAGATCACGAATGGGTTAGTCTTGAAGGAGATGTTGCAACTGTAGGAATTACTCATTTTGCACAAAAAGAATTGGGTGATATCGTTTATGTTGAAGTAGAAACTTTAGACCAGACTTTAGAAAAAGATGAGGTTTTTGGTACTGTTGAAGCTGTAAAAACAGTTTCTGATTTATTTCTTCCTTTATCTGGAGAAATTATCGAATTCAACGAAGCGCTAGAAAGTTCACCAGAAAGTGTAAATTCAGATCCTTATGGAGCTGGCTGGATGATAAAAGTAAAAGTATCGAACTTGGATGAAGTTGATTCATTACTTTCAAGTGAGGCTTACAAAGAATTAATTGGTGCCTAAACAATTATTTTTTGGGATGGCTCTTTTTTGGGCCGGGATTATTGCCTTTTTTTGTTTAATAAAATCGAGTACTATTCCTGCTGTTAGCATTCCAAATTTAGACAAGGCCGTTCATGCATTTTTTCATTTTGTTTTGACCTTGCTTTGGTTTTTGTTTTTTCAAAAACAAATGAAGGCAAAAAGTGTTTTTAAACCTTTGTATTCAGCAGTACTATTCTCCTTTTTTTATGGAATAGGAATTGAAATAATGCAAGGATTATTTACCGCCACAAGAAGTGCAGATGTGTTGGATGTTTTGGCAAATATAACTGGAGCAATTTTAGCTTCTGTTGCTATTCTTGTTTTAAAAAAGAAAATAAAGTAAAGAGTACTTACTACAATATATAATCCCACTTCGGTGGGATTTTTATTTTTAGTGTATAAAAAGGATTCGATTATGAAGGTTTTTCAGCATTTTAAAATAAAAAAGACAACTGAAAAAGTGCTGTTTTATAGTAACCGTTTTAGAATATAAAATGTATTTTTGTCTCATTCGGATAATAGTTAATTTGAAATCATAAAATCATGAATATCAGGCAATATTTAGACTCTACGTATTTGAAAACCCCATCGCAGGCAGGAATTACTGAAAGCGAAAGTATTCAAGTGGCTAAAGAATATATTCAGGAAGCTATTTCAGAACATTTTAAATTGATTATGATTCGTCCGGACAGAGTTGCTTTGGCAAAAGAAATAATTGATGAAGCACATTCAAATGTTCAAATCGGAACAGTGATTGGTTTTCCGGAAGGAACAGCAAGTATCGAAGAAAAACTAAAAGAAGCAAACCAAGCGATACAAGATGGTGCGGATGATTTGGATTTTGTATGCAATTATGAAGCTTTCAAAAATGACGATTTAGCGTTAGTAAAAAACGAAATTCTTGCCGGAACTGCATTAGGTCTGAAAAATAATAAAGTAGTAAAATGGATTATTGAAGTGGCTGCATTTAATGAAACGCAAATAATTCAATTGTCCGCATTAATCAAAAATATAGTAATTTCGAATTTTGAAGAGGAAGATTACGCGTCAGTTTTTGTAAAATCCTCTACGGGTTTTTATAAAACAGAAAATAATTTGCCAAATGGCGCTACAATTCCAACCATTACCTTAATGCTGGAAAATGCTTCGCCACTTCCGGTAAAAGCTGCAGGCGGAGTAAGAACTTATGAGGAAGCGGTTGAAATGATTCGTCTTGGCGTGAAACGAATAGGTACTTCTGGGGCAAAAGCAATTGCGAATGGAGAAAATACACAAATCGAATACTAAATTTACAATCAAAACAACATGAAGAAAGGTTTGTTAGCTTTATTATTATTTTATTCCTGTTTTACGTATTCTCAAGATTCACAAACGGATATTTCGGCAGAACGATTTCCTGTTTTTTCGAACTGTGAAGATTTACAATCAAAAGTTTTAGAAAGTTGTTTTTATGACGCTGTTCAGGATTTAGTGTTCCAAAATTTTAAAACTCCGGATAATTTACAGCAAAATAATTTTCAAGGAACTATCAAAGTGCTTTTTGAAGTAGATGTAAATGGTGTTTTTAAAGTTATTTATGTTGATGCTGTAGATGAAGATTTAGTGAAAGAAGCAAAAAGAGTTTTTAATACTTTTCCAAAAATAAAACCGTCTACTTACAACGGAAAACCAACTTATTCTAAATATACGATTACAATTGCAATTCCTATAAAAAGTCGGGAACAATTAGCTGCCGAAGCATTGGCGAAAGCGGAAATCATTACTGATGATACTGCCAAACTTACGGAATTGGATAGTATAGTATATAAAAAATTCAAAAATCCAGAATTCGAAAGTCATTTGAATGTGCCTTTTTCTCATAGTTATTATGCACAGTTTGATGGTGCTTTAAACCGTGTGGGAAGTAATAATCATACGGCATCAAAACCATATACATACACAGAAGTTTCAAAATATTATGACCTTAAAGGCATTAATGAAAAATTGAAAAAGAATGTTTCGGGATGGTTGGCCAGAAAGTTATGGAATGAAAGTACGGTAGAAATTCAAGGAGAAGACTATTGGTTTACGGTAAATCCAATATTCGATTTGCAGGTTGGTAAGGCTTCTCAAACAGCGGCGTCCTACACATATGTAAATACAAGGGGAATCAATTTCCGAGGTGGTTTAGGGAAGCAGCTTAATTTTACCACAACTATATTCGAAAGTCAAGGACGTTTTGCGGATTATTTCAATCGATATGCAGAATCAATTTTGCCTGCAGGAGGAAATCCGGCAATTATTCCTGGGATGGGAATTGCTAAGGATTTCAAAACCGATTCGTATGATTTTCCTTTGGCGGAAGCCAATTTGACTTTTGCACCCAGCAAATTTTTTGATCTGCAATTGGGTTACGGACGAAATTTTATTGGTGATGGATACCGTTCTTTGATAGAAAGCGATGGGGCTAGTCCGTATCCGTATTTTAAAGTAAATACTAATTTTTGGAAAATAAAATATACTAATACCTACATGTGGCTTAAGGATGTTCGTCCTGAGGTTACGATTGAAAGAACGTATGCTACAAAATTCATGGCGAACCATTATTTGAGTTGGAACGTTTCTAACCGATTAAATCTTGGTTTCTTCGAATCCGTAATTTGGACTAATACTAACGACAGAGGATTTGATTTGAGTTTTGTTAACCCGATTATTTTTTATCGTTCCGTAGAATTTGCTTCATCGGCACGAACAGGAAATGCATTGTTGGGTTTGACGTATAAATACAAATGGAGTAATCAGGTTAATTTATATGGTCAGTTTTTATTGGATGAATTTTCTCTTGGAGACATTAAAAGCGGCGATAATAGTTGGAAAAATAAATTCGGGTATCAGTTAGGCGCTAAATATTACAATGCTTTTCAGGTCAATAATTTGTTGTTGCAATTAGAATTCAATCATGTGCGTCCTTACGTGTATTCGCATAGTGTGCCTCTTACTAACTATGGTCACAATAATCAAAGTGTAGGCCATCAATGGGGCGGTAATTTTAAAGAATTCATTGCAATTGCCCGTTACCACAAAGACCGTTATTTTGCTGATGCGAAAGTAACAGTGGGAACTCGTGGATTAGATTTTGATACCACCGAAGACAGTTATAATTATGGAGGAAATATCTATAAGGATTATGAAGAAAACAGACCTTTTGATACTGGTGTAAAAGTGGGACAGGGAAACAAAACCGCTGTTTTTATTGCCGATATTCAAGGTGGATATTTGGTTAATCCGGCTACGAATTTGAAACTTTTTGGAAGTTATATTTACAGAAGTTTTGATCCTACGCAAAATACTGCCACTACTTTTAACGAAAGTACTAATTGGTTTACTTTAGGATTAAGAGCGGATATTTTTAATTGGTATTTTGATTATTAGGTTTAGGTATTTTTCTTAAAAAGCTTTTTTATGAATTGTTTTTTGTCAAATCCCTTTTGATACCCTACTTTTGCAAAAGTTTTTACAAGAAAAAATAAAAAGTAGTATTGAACGCAACACCAAATACAGTTTCCATAAAATCCATATATATTGATTTCAAAGCAATTACTAAAGCCGGTTTGGCTGTTAGTGTTGTTTTTTCATCTATTGCCGGATTTGTACTTGGCAATGAAAACTTTGATTCTTTTAGTTGGTTTACATTGTTGAAACTAGCAATTGGAGGTTATTGTATGGTTGGAGCCTCAAATGCTTACAATCAGGTTATTGAGAAAGATTTAGATGCCTTGATGGATCGAACTAAAAATCGTCCGGTTCCTGCAGGAAGAATGTCGTCAAGTTTGGCACTGGTTATTGCTAGTTTTCTTACCATTATTGGAATAGTGCTATTGTATACTATCAATCCAAAAACGGCCATGTTTGGTGCAATTTCGATATTTTTATATACAAGTGTTTATACGCCGCTAAAGACAGTGACTTCGTTATCTGTTTTTGTGGGAGCGATTCCTGGGGCAATTCCGTTTATGTTGGGTTGGGTTGCTGCAACAGGTAATTTTGGTATAGAAGCAGGGACTTTATTTTTGATTCAGTTTTTTTGGCAATTTCCTCATTTCTGGGCCATTGGATGGTTTTTGTATGAGGATTACGAAAAAGCAGGTTTTTTTATGCTTCCAACAGGAAAAAAAGATAATGGAACAGCTTTGCAGGTCATGTTATATACCATTTGGTTGATTATTGCTTCGCTTTTACCTGCTTTAGGACACACGGGTCAATTATATATTACGCCGGTTGCTGCTATTGTTGTATTTTTGCTCGGTCTTTGGATGCTTTTTTACGCAGTGAAATTATATAAATTAAAAACTGCTAAAGCAGCCAGAACTTTAATGCTGGTAAGTGTTTCATATATTACTTTGTTACAATTAATATACATATTTGATAAATTTTTAAGATAGTTATGGAGATGACAATGACAACAAACGAACACCAATCTAGAACAGCTCGATCCTATAAATTGATTTTGTTGTTTGCTATGGTAAGTATGACTATGATGTTTGCAGGACTCACGAGTGCATTTGTAGTGAGTAAATCAAGAGCAGATTGGTTGAAAGATTTTCAATTACCAACGGCGTTTTTTATTAGTACTATTGTAATTTTGGGATGTAGTGTAACTTTTCATTTGGCTAAAAAATCCATTCAAAAAGACAATCAAAGTGCGACAACAATGTATCTTTTGTCAACTTTAGCATTCGGTGTTTTATTTGTGATTTTGCAATTTGTAGGCTTTGGCCAAATTGTTTCAAATGGTTATTATTTTACAGGACAGGCGAGTTCAATCACTACAACGTTTCTTTATATTGTTACTGTAGTGCACTTATTGCACCTTGCGGGAGGGTTAATTTCGCTCTTAATTATTATTTATAATCATTTTAAACAAAAATACAATTCAACTCAAACTCTTGGAATTGAACTAGGTGCGATGTATTGGCACTTTCTCGATTTATTGTGGGTTTATTTATTTTTATTTTTATATTTCTTTAAATAAGAAAAAAACGTAAATTTGGGAACTTTTTAACGAATAACTTTTTATGGAAGCGACAGTTACTACTGCAAATAGTGAAGAAAAAACTTGGGGAGGCGGCAATGAGCCAATGGGAGCAAGTTATGGCAAATTGATGATGTGGTTTTTTATCGTATCAGATGCTTTAACGTTCTCTGGATTTTTAGCAGCATACGGTTTTTCTAGATTTAAATTTATTGAAACATGGCCTTTGGCTGATGAAGTGTTTACTCACTTTCCATTTATGCACGGTGTATCTGCTCCGATGTATTATGTGGCATTGATGACTTTTATTTTGATTTTTTCTTCTGTAACAATGGTTTTGGCCGTTGATGCAGGGCATCAATTGAAAAAAGATAAAGTAGCCCTTTATATGTTTTTAACTATAATAGGTGGTTTGATTTTCGTTGGCTCACAAGCTTGGGAATGGAAAAACTTTATTAAAGGTGAATATGGTGCTGTTGAAACAAAAGGAGGAAGTTTACTTCAGTTTGTTGATAAAGAAGGACACCGAGTAGCTTTGGCTGATTTTGCAGTGACACTTCCTGAAGAAAGAGAACAATTGACAAGAAGTAAAGCTAAATGGTTCATGAGTGAGCCTACTTTGCCATCTTATTCTGTTGCTGAAGTTCAGGCAGGTTTCAAGGCGCATCCAGATCTTTTGGTTAGAACTGAAGTGGTAACCAAAGAAAAACAAAAAACTGTTTTGTCGAGAGAAGAGTCTGAATTAAGATTGAGTCAGGCAAGTCTTGTTGTTGAAGGAGCTAATTTGACAAGAAACGAATACGGAAGTAAATTATTTGCTGATTTCTTTTTCTTCATAACAGGATTCCACGGATTCCACGTATTCTCTGGAGTAATTATAAACATCATTATCTTTTTTAATGTGCTTGTAGGAACATATGAGAAAAGAAAAAGTTATGAAATGGTTGAGAAAGTCGGTTTGTACTGGCACTTTGTAGACTTAGTTTGGGTATTTGTATTTACAGTATTCTATCTCGTTTAATTTTCAAAAAAAGTAATTATCATGTCACACGAACACGTATCTAATACAGGTAGAATCTGGAAAGTTTTCGGAATATTATCTGCCGTTACAATAATAGAAGTTTATTTAGGTATTATAAAACCAGAATTTCTTCACATGAACAATTTTTTAAGTATGAATTTGCTTAACTGGATATTTTATGCACTTACTATTTTTAAGGCATATTATATTGTATGGGCTTTTATGCACATTGAAGGTGAAAAAAGTACTTTGAGAAATGCAGTTGTTTTACCAGTAATTTTTCTAATATTATATTTGCTCTTTATTCTTTTGACTGAAGGGGATTATATTTATGGGGTTTTTAAAAATTCTACTATTAAATGGAATTTTTAACAAGATATTAATTCAAAAAAAGGGTACGCATTGCGTGCCTTTTTTTATTTTTGTACTTTAAATTTTACTTTAATAATGAAAAAAAATATAGTTCTTTTTGTTCTTTTTATTTTGCCTATTGTTGCTTATCTCTTTTTTGCATCAGGTGTAAATGGCTTTACAACTTTACCGGTTATTACTCCGAAAACTGCTGATTTTGGAAATTGGAAATCATTAGATGATCAAAAAGTAAGTTTGAATGGTAAAGTAACTATTCTTGGTTTTTCCGGAACGGAACTCTTGAAGAACAGAGGAAACTTTTTTAATTTAAATCAAAAGATTTATCAACGGTATCACGATTTTAAAGATTTACAATTTGTTGTAATTTGTCCGATTGGTACTGAAAACGATGCGAAAAAAGTACTTGATGCCTTGGCTGCATTTACAGATGTTTCTCAATGGCATTTTATTTTTGCCAGTCCGGAGGAAATTAATACTTATTATGCGCAACTAAAATTAGTGGGTAAATTAGATAATAACCTTGGAACTCCAAATGTTTATATTTTGGATAAAGAAAGAAACCTTAGAGGACGAAAACAAAAGAAAGAGTATAAGGAAGGATATAATACATTTCACCCTGCTGAATTGAGCAATGAAATGTTAGATGATTTTAAAGTTATTTTATACGAATATCGTGCTGCTCTTAAAAAAAATCACAACGCTACAAGACAAATTTAACTGGAGAAATCATGTTTAAAAATAAATCGTACATTGGAATTTCGTTGGTAATCTTAGTTTTCGGAATTTACGCAATTCCAAAAATTGTGGATAGAATCCAAAATAATAATGTCGTAAAAAGCGATCGTTTGGATAAGGTAAATTCTGCCGAAAGTAATGATGAAAGTTTAATCAAAATTGGACCTGCTCCAAAATTTGAATTAGTAAATCAAGATAACGTAAAAATATCTAATGAAGATTATAAAGGAAAAGTCTATGTTTTAGAATTTTTCTTTACCACTTGCCCTTCTATTTGTCCTAAAATGAATGCAAGTATGTTAGACATCGAGCAAGGTTTTTTTGGGAATCCAAATTTCGGGATTGTTTCTATCAGTATTGATCCTGTCCATGATACTCCTGCTGTCTTGAAAACACATGCTAAATTTTTAGGCGTTAAGTCTTCCAGTTGGAATTTTCTTACCGGAGACAAGGAGTATATTTATAATTTGGCAAACAAAGGTTTTAACCTTTATGCCGGTGAAAATAGTAAGGTAAATGGAGGTTTTGAACATTCTGGATTGTTTGCATTAATTGACAAAAATGGAGATATTCGTTGCAGAAAGGACGATTTTGGAAATCCAATTTTGTATTACGATGGGTTAGATAAAAAAGGAGTTAGAGATATTCAACAAGATATTAAAGTATTATTAAACGAATAAGTATGAAAGAAAATAATTTAGACCAAAAATTCAGCAAATTTATTGTTGTTGTATCCATTTTAATTCCCGTTGTTGTTGCAATTCTTTTTAATGTAAAACTAAAAGATTTAGGCGTTGATGTTGAGCCGCTTTCTTTTTTACCGCCTATTTATGCTACCACAAATGGTATAACAGCTATTGTGTTAATTGCTGCTGTTATTGCTATTAAAAAAGGAAATAGAAAACTTCATGAACGATTAATGACTGCGGCAATTGCTTTATCAGTCGCTTTTTTGGTTATGTATGTTGCGTATCATATGACTTCTGATTCTACAAAATTTGGAGGAGAAGGAGCAATCAGAACGGTTTATTTCTTAATCTTAATTACACATATATTTTTGTCAATTGTAATTATACCACTTGTTTTGATTACTTATGTGAGAGCATTGGCCAGTAAATTTGACAAGCATAAAAAAATTGCAAAAATCACTTTTCCTATCTGGTTGTATGTTGCGGTAACGGGTGTTATTGTTTATTTAATGATTTCTCCTTATTATGTTCACTAAACAAAATATAAAAAATAAAGCAATGGAAAGAAAAATTGGGTTTAGTGTGTTTTTTTATATGCTATGTTCTTTATTCTTTTCTTTTTCGTCATATGCACAATGTGCGATGTGTCGTGCTGCTTTGACCAGTGAAGGAAACACAGATAAAGCTGCTGCTGTAAATGACGGAATAGTTTATCTTATGGTAATTCCTTACCTGCTTGTAGGCGCTATTGGGTATTATATTTATCGAATGAAAAAGAAGAAATCATAGTTTTTTGCAATTTGATTTCTAATTAATTTGGTGTTATTTCAATCCGTCGACGGATACATTTACAGTTCCGTTTACTTTTATGAAGGCAATTATAGCTTGATTTGTCAGTTGAATTTTTTGAAATTGTATGTCTTCCATTTTGCCATTTACAAATACTCCAGGCATAGGAGAATAGTTTTTTAGGTAGGACATCATACTTTGTTTGCCTTCTTCTAAATTAGGTTTTATAGAATACCTGCAACTTTCCTGAATTTTTCTTAAAATTAATCCTTGAGCAAGCCAGTTTGCGGTTCGCATGAGTTTGTTTTTTGTGTCTAAAGCGTAGTCTAGTTTATCAAAAAATATTTCTTTTGTAAGATCATTGTATTCTGGAAATCCGGCTAAATAAATAGTTCCGTTAACTGATCCGAGTAAGTCTAAAGCAATAACCATTTTACCTTCTTTATGCCAAATTGCTACATTTTGTACTTTTACTTTCTTGCTTCCTGAGCCAAATTCCTGTCCTACAAAATTTTTGGTCATGATTTTTGAGGCTTCAGTATATGTGGAAACTGCAGCGATATTTGCTGAAATTTGTTTAGGAATTTTGGTGACTGGTTTTAAAATGATTTTTGCAGCATTAAATTTGGATTCAGGTTGTCTTCCTATCAATGTTTCCATGTTGCATTTCATGCCCATTTCTAGTAAAAAAGAGTCGTTTTTTAGTTTTGCTTCTGTAGAATAGATTTCAATTGGAACAATTCTAAGCCAGCTTTCGTAGGCTTCACTCATTTGAAAAGGAGTGCATATTTTTTCAATAGCCGCCAAAACATTTGGTTTGAAATCCATTGATTTTTCTATAGATTCATCTATTTTTCTTTCTATTTTTGATCTGAAAAGACTCACGGTAGGATTTATTAAATAGGTTACAGGAACGTTTTTTCCAAAAACAACCATCGTGGGACTTTCGTTCCAGTTCAATGATTTTAGTTCGGTTTTCGTGCTGAGTTTCCAATTCGTCAGGGCAACATCACTAATCAAAGTAACAACGCCATTCAGATTAAATTCCTTGTAGTTGTATAATTCGACTCCTAGTTTTTTAGTTCCAATTCTATATTTCACCCAAACTTTTAGAGGTAACACGGTTTTTATTTTTTCACCCGTACTTCCGTTATCATTCTCAATTTTGATGGGCGCTTGTTTCCAAACTTTCATTTCAATATCATCATCTTCAATATTATTGTCTTCATAAATCAATCCGTTTAAAAGGGAATTAGTTTGGTTTTCAATATCTCTTAATTTGATGCTGATGGGCAGATTTATGTAGGATGGTGTGTTTTCATAGACCAAAGGAGTTGCATCATCCGGTTCTGGTTTTAATGTGGCGATTTTATTCGTTGTAGAACAACTTGAAGTAAAAATTAGAAGTATAATCAGGAACAGAAGTGGAAAAAATTTCAGCATTTTATTTTAGTTTAATGAGACAAAATTAGTGAAACAAATATATTTTGGAGTTAAACTGTAACATTTTCAATTGAATTATGTCTTATTGATTAAAACACATAACTCATTAACGTTTTGTTATCATAAATTCTTGTGCAAAAGAACTATTATTGTTTTAAAATTAACCAATCATGATTGAAATTAAAGACTTACATAAATCCTATAAAATGGGAAGTTCCGAATTACACGTGTTAAAAGGAATTAATTTCAATATTAAAGAAGGTGAATTGGTAGCTATCATGGGTTCTTCGGGTTCCGGAAAATCTACATTGTTAAATATTTTGGGAATTTTGGATGAAGCGGATTCCGGCAATTATATTTTGGATAATGTGCCCATTAAAAACCTAAATGAAACCATTGCTTCCAAATATAGAAATCAATTTTTGGGTTTTGTCTTTCAATCTTTCAATTTGATTAATTACAAAAGTGCTTTGGATAATGTGGCAATGCCATTGTATTATCAAGGGATAAAAAGGAAAGAACGCAACGAAATTGCGATGAATTTTTTGGAGAAAGTTGGGTTGTCTTCACATTCCCATCATTTGCCAAATGAACTTTCAGGAGGACAAAAACAACGCGTTGCCATTGCAAGAGCATTAGCTTCTAATCCCAAAGTATTATTGGCTGATGAGCCTACCGGAGCATTAGACACCAAAACTTCTTATGAGGTTATGGAGTTGATTCAAGGGATAAATGATGAAGGAAAAACTATTTTGATAGTGACACACGAGCCGGACATTGCAGCAATGTGTAAAAGAAATGTGGTTCTCAAAGATGGCTTAATCATCGATGATAAATTAGTAGAACAAGTAAGAGCTTCCGCTTATGTTTAATGTAGAACGCTGGCAGGAAATTTTTGAGGCTATTGCCAAAAACAAACTGAGAACTTTTCTCACGGGTATTTCTGTGGCATCAGGAATTTTTATTTTGGTAATTCTTCTTGGAGTTGGAAAAGGACTTCAAAATGGTATTTCGAAACAGTTCGAAAGAGACGCCGATGGAATTATTGAAGTTTGGTCCGGAACTACTACCAAAGAATATAAAGGACTCAATCCAGGAAGACAAATACAATTTCGCAACAGCGATTATGATATTTCTGTTCAAAAATTTGGAGATCAATTAGAAAAGAAAGCGTCTACTTATAATTTTTGGAATGGATTGATTTCGTATGGAAAAGAGTCTGGAAATTACCAGTATCGAGGCGTTTATCCTGATTATATTGTCATTGAAAACGGAACAATTATCAAAGGACGATTTATAAATAATTCGGATTTGATTAATAATGAAAAAGTAGCTGTTATTGGTCTGAAAATAAAACAAGATTTATTTAAAGACAAAGAAGCTTTGGGCGAACAAATTGCGATTAATAATATCAATTTTAAAATAGTTGGTGTTTTTACCGATCCTGCCGGTGAAAGAGAAGAAACGAGGGCCTATTTACCCATAACGACTACGCAACGTGCCTTTGGAGGTGGAGATAAAATCAGTAATCTGTTTTATATTTTACATAAAAAAGACACTTACGAAGAAGCTTTGGCAGAGTCTACTAAATTTTCAAAAGAATTAAATCAAATGCTCAAAAGTAAAAATGTTGTGGCTCCCGATGACGAAAGTGCCATCAGCGTTAATAATTCGGTTGAGAATGCGAAGCAGTTTTATGATTTGAATTTATACATCCGTTTGTTTTTTTGGTGGGTAGGAATTTGTACTATAATCGCCGGAGTTGTTGGGGTGAGCAATATTATGTTGATTATTGTAAAAGAACGAACCAAAGAAATTGGAATCCGAAAAGCACTTGGCGCTTCGCCTTTGTCAATCATCGGAATGATATTGCATGAATCTATATTTATAACTTCAATTTCAGGATTTGTAGGTTTATTGGCAAGTTTGTCGTTGCTGGAGTTAGTTGGTCCACAAGTAAAAAGCGAATATTTCCTGAATCCGGAAGTTGATTTTAGTGTGGCTATAACCACTTTAGTTTTGCTGGTATTAGCAGGAGCTATTGCAGGTTTTTTTCCGGCATACAGAGCAGCCAAAATAAAACCCATTGTAGCACTTAGAGACGAATAATTATGTTTGATAGAGATAATTGGAACGAAATTTTAGAGGCACTTACAGCCAATACATTCAGAACTATTCTGACTGCTTTTGGTGTGTTCTGGGGAATATTTATTTTGGTGATATTACTTGCTGCCGGAAATGGTTTGGAAAATGGTGTAAAGAAAGGATTTGACGGGATTGCAACAAATACGATGTTTATGTGGACGCAAACTACCTCAAAACCATATAAAGGATTGCCAAAAACCAGAGATTTTGATTTTAGAAACAGTGATGTTGATGCTTTGAAACAAAGTTTTCCTGATTTATTATATGTTTCTCCCAGAAATCAATTGGGAGGATTTGAAGGCTCTAATAATGTTGTCAGAGGAACTAAAACGGCTGCTTATACCATATATGGAGATTATCCGGAGCTCATCAAGCAGCAACCTATGGATATTATAAAAGGTCGTTTTGTAAATCAACAGGACATTCTTTTACGAAGAAAAGTTGCAATAATAGGACAAGGTGTTATTGCAGAATTATATTCAAAAGGGGAAGAAGTTATTGGAACTTACATCAAAATGAACGGTGTTAATTTTATGGTTGTTGGTGTTTACAATTCGAAAGCGCAGAACAATGGCAACTCAGAAT
Organism: Flavobacterium lacustre; assembly: GCF_027474525.2. NCBI lineage: Bacteria > Pseudomonadati > Bacteroidota > Flavobacteriia > Flavobacteriales > Flavobacteriaceae > Flavobacterium > Flavobacterium lacustre. Next base: position 543,292 of record NZ_CP114882.2, on the reverse strand, counting down.
CTGAGCAAAAAAACATTTTTGTGCCTTTTACGGCTTTTCAACAAGCGTTTAATTATGGCGATAGAGTAGGCTGGATGGCGATAACCGCAAATGATAATACATCAATCACAAAACTAAAAGCAGATATTATTAAGCTCATAAAATCCAGACATTCCATTCATCCGGATGATGATAGAGCCGTAGGAAATTTTGATTTATATGAAGAGTTCAGCAAAGTACAGGATTTGTTTATGATATTAAAATTCATTGCTTATTTCGTAGGGACTTTGGTTTTACTTTCGGGAGTGATTGGGATTTCAAATATCATGTTAATTGTTGTGAAAGAACGAACCAAAGAAATTGGAATTCGAAGAGCGTTGGGAGCAACTCCATCAGCGATTCGTTCACAAATATTATCGGAAGCAATTTTTTTAACTATAGTTGCAGGAATGTTTGGTATTGCAACAGCTACAGGAGTAATTTGGGTTATTAATATGGTTCTGGATTCCATGCCAAGCGAAGGAATGATGTTTGCAAATCCAAGTGTAGATTTATCAGTCGTTTTTGTCGCTTTGCTTATATTAGTTGGTTCCGGTTTATTGGCTGGATTCATTCCGGCTCAAACCGCCATAAATGTAAAACCGGTAGACGCTTTACGAACAGAATAAATTAAAAATCAAAAAATAATCGATTAAATCAATCAAAATGAAAAAAGGAGTAACCATAACTATTTTAGTTTTTATAGCACTAGTCTTTTTTGGTGCGTTGTATTATTTGTATGCCAAAAACCAGGAATCTCCAATTGTTTTTCAAACGGATAAGGCAGAAATAAAAACCATTGTTAAGAACACCATTGCAACCGGAAATATTGTTCCCGATGAAGAAGTATTAATTAAACCGAATATTTCAGGAATTATTGAAGAAGTGTATATCAAAGCAGGTGAAACAATCAAAGCAGGAGATTTAATTGCAAAAATTAAAGTGGTTGCCAATGTGTCTAATTTGAGTAGCTCTCAAAATCAGGTGCAAACGGCTAAAATAGCATTAGACAATCAGGAAAAAGTTTTTCAAAGACAAAAAACATTGTTTGACAAAGGAGTAATTTCGGCTAATGATTTTGATGCTGCACAATTAGCCTATAAGCAAGCCAAACAAAATTATGTAGCTTCTAAACAAGGTTTTGATATTGTGAAAACCGGAACCACTTCGGGATTGGGCAATTATGCAAATACTTTAATTCGTTCTACGGTTAACGGAATGGTATTAGATGTTCCTGTTAAAGTGGGGAATCAAGTTATTGAAAGTAATAATTTCAACGAAGGAACAACCATAGCCAGTGTTGCCGATGTGGGAAGAATGATATTTGTAGGTAAAATTGATGAGTCGGAAGTAGGTAAAATCAAAGAAAAATTACCAATCGAAATTACTATTGGTGCCATCGAAAACAAAAAATTTGATGCCGTTTTGCAATATATTGCTCCAAAAGGAAAAACAGAAAATGGAGCTATACAATTTGAAATAAAAGCTTTTTTAGACAATAAAGACGGTACTTTTATCAGAGCAGGATTGAGCGCAAATGCTTCTATTATTTTAGAAAAAGCGGATAAAGTTTTGGCCCTGAAAGAGTCGTTGATTCAATTTGATAAAAAAACGCAGAAGCCTTATGTTGAAATAGAAACCGGAGCTCAAAAATTTACCAGAAAAGATTTAGTTTTGGGAGTTAGTGACGGAATCTATGTTGAAGTTAAAAGCGGAATCAAAGCTTCGGATAAAATAAAAATATGGAATCAAGGCTTATTAGCTGATGAACCAAAAGAATAAAGTCTTCTTTAAAAGAATTTTAGTTTTAAAAAAAATGTTAAATTTGTGCGGTATCTTTATTGCACTTTCATTCAAAGTATATGAAAAAAAATAGTTGTATCAGTTTCGTTTTTATGGTGCTTTTCGGATTGTCCACGCAGGCACAATCGAAACAATGGACTTTAGAAGAATGCATAAAGTATGCAATACAAAATAATATTTCTATCAAACAAACCGAGTTAGATACTAAAACGGCCGAAATTGATAAAAAAGGAGCAAAAGGGAATTTTCTTCCGTCCTTAAATGCAAATGCTTCTCATTCCTGGAATATTGGTTTGAATCAGGATATTACCACCGGACTTTTGAGAAATCAAACTACGCAGTTTACTTCGGCGGGAGCTAGTGTTGGCGTAGATATTTATAAAGGTTTACAAAATCAGAATACACTTCGCAAAGCCAATCTTTCTATTGTTGCTGCAAAATATCAATTGTTGAAAATGCAGGAAGATGTCGCTTTGAATGTGGCTAATGCTTTTTTGCAGGTGCTTTTTAATAAAGAGAACTTAAAAGTGCAACAAGAACAATTAGGCATTAATGAAAAACAATATTCCCGTTCTGAAGAATTAGTCAAAGCAGGATCAATTCCTCGTGGAGATTTATTAGATATAAAAGCAACTGTGGCTTCAAACAATCAAAATGTTATTGCTGCCGAAAATGCTTTGTTGATTTCTAAATTAAGTTTAGCTCAATTATTACAGTTAAAAGAGTTTGACAATTTTGATGTTATTGATGGTACAAATGCAAAAGACGAAAATAATATTATGGCCCAAACACCTGTAGCTATTTATGAAAAAGCTAAAGAAGGTCGTACCGAATTGAAAATTGCTAAAACCAATTTAGAGATTGCAGAGAAAAATGTTGCTATTGCAAAAGGAGCTTTTCAACCCACTTTACAAGGTTTTTATAGTTTTAATAGTCGTGTGTCTTATGCTGATGTTCCTGCTTATGATAACTCAGGAAATCTTATTGGAACTAAAAGTCCATCACCGTTTTTTACTCAATTCAGTGATAACAAAGGACAATCATTTGGAGCTCAATTATCGATTCCTATATTCAATGGATTTTCAGCAAAAAACAATGTAGAGCGTTCTAAAGTAAGTTTAGAGAAATCGAAAATTGCAGTTGAGCAACAAGATTTAGATTTACAACGAAATGTTTTTACTGCATTTACCGATGCAAAAGGTGCTTTGAATGCTCATGAATCATCAATTACAGCATTAGAAGCAAGACAAGAAGCGTATAATTATGCTAAAGAAAAATACGCAGTAGGTTTGATGAATTCTTTTGATTTTAATCAATCTCAAACCTTACTTACCAATGCACAATCTGAAGTACTTAGAACCAAATACGATTATATCTTTAAAATAAAAATATTAGAATTCTATTTTGGAATTCCAATTATCAAAAACTAATTTACCATGTCAAAAAAAACAATTTATATCTTATTAGGTAGTTCTGTAGCAATTATTGCTCTATTAATCGTGCTTTCAAAAACGGGAGTAATCGGAAATAAAGATGAAGGAAAAGAAGTAGAAACAGCTGTTGTTAATGCGTCTACCATTATCGAAACGGTTTCTGCAACAGGAAAAATTCAACCGGAGATAGAAGTTAAAATTTCATCGGAAGTTTCAGGAGAAATTATTTCTTTGAATGTAAAAGAAGGACAAGTCGTTAAAAAAGGAGATTTATTGGTTAAAATCAATCCGGATTTATATACTTCAAGTTACAATCGTTCTCTGTCAAACTTATCCGGAACTAAATCTGGTTTAAGTCAGTCTGAGGCCTCATATAAAGAAGCAAAATCAAACTATGACAGAAACAAAACTTTATTTGAAAAAGGAATTATTTCTAAATCGGATTGGGATAAAGCAATTGCTTCTTTTGAGGTGGCTAAAGCCAATAAACAAACTGCTTTTTTCAATGTACAAAGTGCTTCGGCAACTGTAAATGAAGCCAAAGATAACTTAGGAAGAACGACTATTTATGCTCCGGCGGACGGAACTATTTCAGTGCTTAATGTTGAATTGGGAGAACGAGTATTAGGAACGCAACAAATGGCTGGAACTGAGATCTTGAGAGTTGCCAACCTGAATAATATGGAAGTTGAAGTTGATGTAAATGAAAATGATATCGTAAAAATAAAAGTTGGTGATGAAGCAAATGTAGAAGTTGATGCATATTTGAAAAAACAATTCAAAGGGGTTGTTACCAGTATATCTAATTCGGCGAGCTCCACTTTGACAGCAGATCAAGTGACTAATTTTAAAGTAAAAATTAGAATTCTTAAAGAATCATATCAAGATTTATTAGAAGGAAAACCGGATACTTATTCTCCTTTTAGACCTGGAATGACAGCAACTGTTGATATTATTACGACCAAAAAAGCAAATGTTTTATCTGTGCCTATTAGTTCTGTAGTAGTAAAATCAGATACATCAGCTGTAAAAGAAATAAAAGTTGAGGATCCTGCAGCGAAAGAAACAGCACCTAAAAGCGATAAGAAATTTGAATGTGTATTTGTAAAAGTTGGCGATAAAGCTAAAATTAGAGTTGTAAAAACAGGTATTCAAGACGATACAAATATTGAGGTACTTACGGGTCTTAAAAAAGGCGATGTGGTTATTACCGGACCTTACTCCACGGTTTCAAAGGATTTGAATTCAGGTGATAAGGTAAAAATTAAAACCGATAAGGAAATCAAGAAATAAATAATCATAATTTAGCCGTTTCATAAGAAACTCTAAACATTAAAACATTAAACTCTTTTGTCTTACATTTTAAACATCGAAACGGCAACTAAAAATTGTTCTGTTGCTCTCGCCAAAGAAGGAAAAACCATTATTTGTAAAGAAATTGCTGAAGAAGGTTATTCTCATGCGGAACGATTGCATGTTTTTATAGAAGAAATTGTAAAAGAAGCTGGAATTACTTTTAGTGACTTAGCAGCAATAGCAGTGAGTCAAGGTCCTGGTTCTTACACGGGATTGCGAATAGGAGTTTCTGCTGCAAAGGGGTTGTGTTATGCTTTGGGAATTCCATTGATTGCGATTGATACATTACAAACTTTAGTATCTCAAATAACAGTTTCTGACGGCTTAATAATTCCAATGATTGATGCCCGAAGAATGGAAGTGTATAGCGCTGTTTTTGATGTAAATCATCAAAATAAAAGAGAGACTCAAGCGGAAATTATTGATGACAATTCATTTCAAGGTTTTGAGGAAACTCTTTATTTTATTGGAGACTGCGCAGAAAAATGCAAGTCTGTTTTAACTAAAGATAATTTTGTTTTTTTAGAAAATATCAAATATCCTTCTGCCAAAGAAATGAGCAGATTGAGTTATGACAAATACAAAATAAGCGACACTGTTGATGTCGCTTATTTTGAACCTTATTATTTAAAGGACTTTATGATTACCACTTCAAAGAAGTAAATTAAGATTGATTTTTGGCTAATTCTTTTACAAAAGGCTGAATAATAATACCTTCTTTATCAAATGCTAATTTGCAGTTTTCTAAAGTTTCAGCGAAAACAGCGCCAAAATCTTCATTGTTTGCCCATGGTCTCACCGCCAGTTGAATAGCATTGTCTGTTAAGTTTTTTACAGAAACTTCGGCTGCGGGTGTTTGAAGAATTTTTGGATTTGATTTTAAAACTTCAGTAATAATATCTTTCGCTTTTTTAATATCGGTATCGTAAGAAATAGCAATAGTTAAATCCGCTCTTCTGTATCCTTGTAAAGAATAATTGATAATTGTACCATTTGATAACGAGCCGTTCGGAACGAAAATAGTTTGATTGTTTGGCGTAATTAATTTAGTTACAAAAATTTGTATTTCGCTAACACTTCCTGTCACACCTTGTGCTTCAATAGTGTCTCCAACTTTGAATGGTTTGAATAATATGATTAGCATTCCTCCTGCAAAATTAGATAAAGAACCTTGAAGTGATAGCCCGACAGCAAGTCCCATCGCTCCTAAAATAGCTACAAAAGAAGACGTTTCTATGCCTAATTTTGAGATAAACGTTACAAATAAAAGTACGCGTAAAACCCAAAGTAGAATATCAGCTAAAAACTTGGTTAATGTAGGGTCTAATTGCCTTTTAATCATGATTCGCCTGATGAATCTATTGATGAGGCGAATCGTATAGAGTCCTATAAACAGGATTAAAAAAGCTGAAATTACTTTAGGGGAATAATCAACCAATACAGTTATAAAAGTATTGGCATAATCAGTTAATTGATTTGGATTGAGATTCATATTTTATATAATAAAAAACCCTCTCAAAAGAGAAGGTTTGTATTTATGAAACAAAGATATAAATTATTTTTTTGAAACTAATCAGCGTCTTCTTCAATTTTCTTGGGAGTTTCTAAGATTTCTGTATCAACATCTTCGGCTAATTTAGCTGCTTTTTCTTCAGTAGCGTCTAAAGTTTTTGAAGTTTCAATTACAACTTCATGAGTTATATCTTCTGTTTTTTCGGTTGTAAATGTTGTATTTCCTTTTACGTTTTCTACTACTTTTTCTAAGGCATCAGCGGCTTTTTCAGCATATTCGGTAACAACTTCCTTGGCTTGTTCGGCATAAACTTCCGCTTTTTCCAGATAAGGAGCCGCAGCTTCTTTAACTTGCTCAGTTGCCGCTTCGGCTTTATCAGCAAATTCTGTTGCAGTTTCTTTGGCAGAGCCAAATAAATTTTTAAAAAATGATGATACTCCCATAATATCTTAAAATTTGATTAAGCAACAATGATAAACAATTTTTTTCAGCATTAGGTTTTTAAATCATTAATAATTTGTTGAAAATCAGACAGTGGCATTTGACAGGTTTTGTTTTGGCAAATGTAAAACAGGTTTTTTTCGTTCGTATATCTATCTTTTAAAAACGGAAGAGTACTGGTTTTTTGGGTTCCTGCTAAAACTATATTTGGAATATATAAACCGTTAATTTCTTGGCAATAAGTTTTAGCTTCGGCACTACAAATGGCTAATTCCCGGTTTTCTCCGGAATAATTTAATCCCAAATCCAACCAATTGGAGAATGCCGATGGATAATCAATCCCAGGAATGACAAGGTGGAGCATTTGCTCACTAATTTTTTCGTAATAAGAGTTGTTGAAATAAATGCTCAATTGATACATGTTTTTTGCCATAACCGAGTTGGATGCCGGAATCACATTATCTTCGGTTTCATAATGTGTACTGATTAAAGCTACATCCAGATTTGAAGTAAATGCAAAAAAAGATTTTTTCTCATCATAGAAATGTTCCAAACTATAATCGGTAAGTTGTTTGGCATCATTTAACCATTTTTCATCCAAAGTCACTTCGTATAGCCCAATAAATGCAGCAATAACAAAGCAATAATCTTCGAGATATCCGTTGATGGTGCTTTTTCCGTTTTTATAATTATGGTTTAAATTGCCTTCAGTTGACCAAAGATTTTTGCTAATAAAAGCGGCATTTTTCAGCGCAATATTTAAGTATTTTTCATCCTTCAATGCTTTATAGGCATCAATGTATCCTTTTAACATTATGGCGTTCCAGGAAGTCAGGCATTTATCGTCAAGTCTGGGTTTGGATCGTTTTTCTCTTTCGATATACAGTAAATATTCCCAGTTTTTCTTTTTCGTCTGAAGCTCTATTGCTGAGATGTTATTTTGTTCAGCTATTTTTTCTAAAGGTTGATTCTGAATCAAAACATAATTTTCGTCTTCCCATAAACCAAAACTGTTGCAATTAAAAACTTGGCTGAATAAATCGAAATCATCTTTTAGGATTGTTTTCAATTGCGCTATTTTCCAAACATAAAAAGCACCTTCTTCCAGATGGTTTTTTTCGTTCAAACTGTCCGCATCAAGAGCCGAATAAAAACCTCCTTCAGCGGTAAGCCACTCTTTCTCGACAAAGCGTAGCGTTTTTTCTATGACTTCTTTATACAAAGGTTTTTTTGTCAACTTGTAAGCATCGCTGTATAAAGAAACCAATTGTCCGTTGTCATAAAGCATTTTTTCAAAATGGGGAACATGCCATTTCATGTCAACAGAATAACGTGAAAATCCTCCGTCAATAGTGTCAAAAAGACCTCCGTAAGCCATTTTTGTTAACGTCAGATTTACAAAATCAAGTAATTCGGAATCTTTTTTTTGATGGGCAAAACGCATTAGAAATTGATAATTATTAGGCATCATAAACTTTGGAGCTCTTGCCATTCCACCAAATTCCCAATCGAAACTTTTTTTCCACTTTTCTACTAAAGACTCGACTTGTTTCTGATTGACCGAATCTTCTTTTGAATCGCTTTGTACTATTTCAATTGATTGTATCCCTTCATGAAGTTTTTCCGCATATTCAATCATTTTTTCGGGAGTAACCTGATACATTTCTTGTAATTGGTCCAGAGTTTGTATCCATTCTTCTTTTCTGAAGTAGGTTCCACCCCAAACTGGTCTTCCGTCCGGAAGTGTGACTACATTCAATGGCCAGCCTCCTCGACCCGTCATGATTTGAACTGCTTTCATATAAACGGCATCTACATCCGGTCGTTCTTCACGATCAACTTTGATGTTGATGAAATGGTCATTCATTACCGATGCAACTGCATTATCCTCAAAGCTTTCGTGTTCCATCACATGACACCAATGACAAGCAGAATAACCAATACTTACAATAATAAGTTTGTTTTTGTCTTTTGCTTCTGACAAGGAATTAGTATTCCATGCTTTCCAATGTACAGGATTACTGGCGTGTTGTAATAAATATGGACTGGTTTCAAATTGTAGTTCGTTCATTGGGATTTACTTCTAAAAGGAATAAATAAAAAAGGCGTTTCTGATGAAACGCCTAAAATTAATGTATTTAAATTAATCTATTCGAGTTCGAAAGTTAATTTTAAAGTGACTCTATACTCTGTAATCTTACCTTCTTCAACAGCTGCGCTATGATCTTTAACATATACAGAGCGTATATTTTTTACTGATTTAGCCGCTTTGGCAACTCCTTTTCGGGTTGCGTCTTCCCAACTAATTTCTGAATTAGCTAGTACTTCAATTACTTTTAATACTGACATGATTTCTATTTTTAAATTAGATATTAAATGTACCTTTTTTAAAAAAATTAAATCAAAAATCAAGTATTTTTTAATTCAACATTAACATTGTCAATTAGTTACGTTCATTTCGTCAGTTTAATTTGTTTTTAAACTGATGCTTTATGCGTTTATCGCTTCCACTTTAATGTTTTCATCATTCAACATGCTTTTTAGCATATTTTCGATACCACTTTTTAAAGTAAATGTCGAAGAAGGGCAACCGCTGCACGCTCCTTGTAAAATCACTTTTACGGTTTTATCGGTTTCGTTGTAAGAATCAAAAGCAATATTTCCTCCGTCGGCTGCTACGGCTGGTTTTACATATTCTTCTAATATATTTATAATTTGTTGCGAAGTAACATCGAGATTGTCAAAATCTTGTGTTTTAGCGCTTTCTTCAGCTGTCGCCGCCTGAATGAAGTTTTCGTCTAAAACAGTTCCGCCGTTTTCTATAAATTGTTTGATGAAACTTCTTAATTCCAGGGTTATTTCTTCCCAGTTATTGACTTCATATTTAGTTACAGAGATGTAGTTTTCATCGATGAAAATTTCTTTTACATAAGCAAATTTGAATAATTCTTTTGCTAATGGAGAGGAAGCTGTTTGATCAATGTTTTTGAATTCAACGGCATTTTTAGTAAGCATTCTGCTTACAACAAATTTTAATGCCGAAGGATTTGGAGTCGTTTCTCCGTAAACAGTAACAGGTTGTTTTTTGGTTTTGTTTTCGTTCTCGGAAATGATGATTCCGCCATTATTTACATAGGTTTCAATTTGCTCTGCTACGGCTACTTGAACATCTTCCCATTCTACAATGCTGAATTTTTCGATAGCAATAAAATTTCCTGAAATGTAAACCGTCTTTACGAAAGGCAGGTAAAAAAGTTGTTGAGCAAGAGGGGATGCTTTTGCTTCGTCAATATTTTTAAATTCAAAGCTTTCGTTTTGGGTTATGAAATCTGGAAATTCAAACTTTAATATAGTAGGGTTTTGGGTATCCCTTATGATAACTTTTGTCATGATTCTTGTAATTTTTTACAAATTTAGTAAAGTTATTTTCTACGAATACCTATATTTGAGTTTTAAATGAAATAAATCAGTTTTATTTTAGTTATCAATACAATTGTCCTTTTTTTGTTTGTCCTTTTTGTTATTTTTAGTAGTTGTTTTTTATATAAACTTACCCTCAATGTATATCAAAATTAAAGTATTAATAGCCCTCTTTTTTATATCAACATATTCATATTCACAAGAAGGAATTCCTGTTTATTCTGATTATTTATCAGATAATTATTATTTAATTCATCCTTCGATGGCAGGAGCCGCAAATTGTTCAAAATTAAGGTTAACGGGACGCAAACAATGGTTCAACCAAAATGATGCGCCAGAGTTGCAAACCTTAAGTTTTAATGGAAGAGTTGGGGAGAAATCCGGAGCAGGAATTATTCTTTTTAATGATAAAAATGGATATCATTCTCAAAAAGGGGTAAAATTTTCATACGCCTATCATATCATGTTTTCGAGAGATGAGATTGATTTAAATCAGTTGTCTTTTGGTATGAGTGCTGGATTAATCCAAAACCAATTAGATGAAACTCAATTTACTGATTTTGACCCGATAGTTTTTGGCCAAATTCAAAAAGACTCTTATTTTAATGTAGATTTTGGAGTTTCTTATAATTATTTAAATTTTTATGCCCATGCCACTGTTCAAGGTGCAGTTGAAACCAGAAGAGAACTGTATACCGAATTTGAAAGTGATAATCTCCGAAAATATCTTTTGAGTGCAGGATATGTTTTTGGAAATAAAGACAAGATTTTATGGGAACCTTCTATCATGTTTCAGGTAGTTGATCAAACTAAAGAAAAATCAATTGACCTTAATATCAAAGCATACAAAGAATTAGATTTTGGACAAGTTTGGGGTGGATTATCGTATCGAAGAAGTTTTGATGGAGCGGAATATTCTACTACAAGTGGTGTTTCAAAACAAAATCTGCAATACATTACTCCTATTGTCGGCGTAAATTTTGATAAATTTATGTTTGCTTATACCTATTCTAAGGTTTCTGGGGATGTAAAATTTGATACTGGTGGTTACCACCAAATTACACTTGGAATCAACTTGTTCTGCAGACCTGAAAAATACGATTGTAACTGTCCTGCAATTAATTAATTTAAACTTTATAACATGCTTATAAAAGCAGTCAACGGAAAATCACCCTCAATACCGGAGGATTGTTATGTAGCCGAAAATGCGACCATAGTAGGAGATGTGACTTTTGGTCATTCTTGCAGTGTGTGGTTTAATACCGTGATTAGAGGTGATGTGAACTTCATTAAAATTGGTAATAAAGTCAATATTCAAGACGGTGCGATTGTTCATTGTACGTATCAAAAACACCCGACAATTATTGGGAATAATGTTTCTATTGGTCACAATGCCATAGTTCATGGTTGTACCATTCATGACAATGTGTTGATTGGAATGGGGGCTATTGTAATGGATAATTGTATTATAGAAAGTAACGCTATTATTGCCGCAGGTGCTGTCATTACTCAGAATACAGTTGTAGCTTCCGGAAGTATTTATGCTGGTGTTCCTGCCAAAAAAGTAAAAGACATCGACCAATCTGATTTTGCGGGTGAAATAGAACGCATTTCGAATAATTACGTTATGTATTCGAGTTGGTTTAAAGAAGAGTAATGACCACTTTTGGAATGTTATAAACGGATTTTTTCAAAGAAAGAATTTTTATAACTTTCACTGATTGGGATTCTTTTTCGGCAATGATAACTTTGTTTTTCTGAATAGATTTTACATCTAATAAAAAACGAAAGTCGTATAAAAGTTATTTCGACCGAATTCAATATGCTGCGGGAGTCAATTACGATACTGGTTTTTTTAGAAATTAATAATCAAAGAATCAATAACAGCTCTGTTTCTTTTGGAGTGTCTCTTCCTGTCGAAAATACATTTTCGGCCATAAATGTGACCTATTCTTACGGGCAAAAAGGGAAAATCAGTAACGGTCTTATCAAAGAGAATTACCATAAAATATCATTGAATTTATGTTTAGACGGAATCTGGTTTGTTAAACGAAAATTCGAATAATTAGAAATCTATTTCTTCCACAAGATAGTTTCCTCCCAATATTTCTGATAGTACCTTTGGATTAGTATTGGTATAGAAAATGGGAGTTTTTTTTGTTTCCGAAGAAAAGCCGACTTTATCTCTCAATATGTTTTGCGTTTGTTTGGCAACCGCTTCACCAGAATCAATAATGTGAATGTGTGGTGGTAGTATTTTTTTTATTTGAGGAATCAAATACGGATAATGACTGCAGCCTAAAACTAAATAATCGATATTAGCTTCAATCATTGGGGTAAGGTAAGATTGGAGCAGTTGAGTCATTTCGGGTGAATTGATTTGACCGTTTTCAATTAGTTGTACCAATCCATAGCCTACTTGTTCAATAATTTTTGTGTCCTGGAACATCTCGGTGGTTTTATTGAATAACTCACTGTTCAGCGTACCTTTTGTGGCTAAGATACCTATGGTTTGTGTTCTCGAATTATTGGCTGCCGGTTTTATTGCCGGTTCAATACCAATAAACGGAATATCATATTTTTCCCTTAACTCTTGTATTGCATTTGTGGTTGCGGTATTGCAAGCAACTACAATGAGTTTGCAATTCATTTTAAGCAGAAAATCAGTGTTTTTCATGCTCAAAGCAATAATTTCCTGTTTTGATTTTTGACCGTAAGGCGCATTTTTACTATCTGCGAGATAGATGGTTTTTTCATTGGGAAGCAGTTGGTGTATTTCTCTCCAAATCGAAGTTCCTCCAATGCCTGAGTCAAAAATTCCTATAGGTTGGTCGTTGTACATATACACAAAGTTAGTTTCTTGGATTTAAATATCCTAAAAATATATGGTTTGGCAAAAAAAAACTGCTCTATCCTAATATTGGATGAGCAGTTTTTTTATAGTTTAAAAGAGTAGACTAGAAACCTAAATCTTTCTTAACGTCAATAGTCAAGTTTGGACCATCAGCAAGTAAAAGAGTAGAACCGTCAAGTACATATTGGAAACCTTTTGCTTTTCCAACTTTTTGGATAGAAGCTCTTACTTTTTCCATCAATGGTTTTACGATATCAGATTCTTTTTGTTGCAATTCTTTTTGAGCATTGTCTCTATAATCAACAATTCTTTTTTGCATTTCTTGCACTTCTTTAGAACGCTCTCCGTTTACAACTTCAGTAACAGTTGCAGCTTCTTTTTCGTATTGTGCTAATTTTGCTTGGTATTCAGTCACCATTTTTTTGTAGTCTGCATCATAAGTAGTACTCAATTTTTCTAATTGTTTTTGAGCATCTAACATAGCTGGCATTTTTGCCATAATTTCGCTTACATCAACGTGAGCAGTTTTTGCTTGGGCACTAATAGTTTGGTTTGCTCCTAAAATTAGTATTGCAGCAATTAATAAAGTTTTGATTTGTTTCATCGTGTTTAAAATATTAAGTAATTAATTAGTTTTTGTTTTTTCTTTTAATTTTTCTTCGTTCGCTTTTTTTAATGCTTCTCTTTCTTCTAATGTTTTTTTCTTCTTTTCTTCCAAAGCTTTCTTACGTTCCTCGATCACTTTTTTACGATCTTCCAGCGTTTTTGCTTTGGTGTCTATTTGTTTTTGTTCAACTTCCTTAGTTGCTGTTTTAACATTTTCTTCTGTTGGTGCTGCTTCAGTTTTAGTTTCAGCTATTTTAGCTGTTTCTGTTTTATCATCGGCAGGAGTCGCACCATTTTTTTTTGCTTCTCTATCCGCTAACACTTGATTTTTTCTTTCTTCTGCGGCTTTTTTACGTTCTTCAACTACTTTTTTGCGATCTTCCAGCGTTTTTGCTTTAGCATCTATTTGTTTTTGCTTAGCTTCATCAGCTGCTATTTTAGCAGTATCATTAGCAGGCTCTGTTGTTTTAGCCGTTTCTGTTTTAGTAGAGGCAGAAACCGTGCCATTTTTTTTAGCTTCTCTTTCGGCCAGAAGTTGTTTTCTTCTTTCTTCAAATTCTTTTTTCTTTTGTTCTTGAAGCAATTTTCTGTCAGCTATGATTTTGTCTCTTGCTGCTTTCTTTTCGTCTAATGCTTTTTGTCTTTCTGCCAAAATTGGATTTTCATCCAGCGCATCTTCTTTGTTTTCTTTTGCCTCTTCTTCTTTCAGCTGTTTCTTGCTCAGTTGCTCTCTTTTTTCAGCTCGATTCAATACTCGGATTACTTGATCGCTTACATCAAATCGTTTTGCTGCAAAAAGCATTGTCAAGTCAGAAGATTTGTCAAATATGAAATCATATTTTTTGGCTTCTGCAATATCCTGAACTGCGGTGAAAACTTGATCTTGAATGGGCTTTGCCAAAACTAATTTTTGTGCAATCAAATCGCCATTTGCACCAAATCTTTTCTGCTGATATTCTAATTTTTCATTCTCAAGAAACTTGATTTCTGTTTCTCTTTCGTTGATAAGTTCTTTGGTTAACAAAGGACTCTCCGCTTTCAAAGCTTCTTTCAGCTTATCGATTTCAATTTTTTTAGTTTCTATTTCCTGTTTCCATTTTTGAGCTTTTTGCTCTAATTGGTTTTGGGCCTCTGCATAATCGGGTACATTTTGTAATATGTATTCCATATCAATGTAACCAACTTTAGTTCCTCGGGTTTGTGCTTGGACAAAAAATCCTGTACTAAGGGCTAAAAATAGAAATAAAAATTGTTTTCTCATAGCTTTATTGTATTAGAAAAAATTAGATTAAATTCTAAAATTGTTGTCCAATGATAAAATGTGTTTCCCACCCGTTAGGTTTTGATTGTCCTGGTAAGGCATCGAAACCATGTCCAAAATCAATTCCTAATAATCCAAATGCCGGCATAAATACACGTAACCCAAATCCGGCTGAACGATTTAATGAAAAAGGATTATAGTTTTTGAACGTATCGTAGGATGAACCTGCTTCTAAAAACGTCAAGGCATAAATTGATGCCGATGATTTTAATGTAATTGGATAACGCAATTCTAAAGAGAATTTATTGTAAACACTTGCTCCAATTTGTTCTCCATTACTGTTAATTGGTGTTAAAGAGTTGTTTGGATATCCTCTTAATTGTATTGTTTCTCTACCATCCATAGAATAATTGGCCAATCCGTCTCCACCTAAATAGAATCTTTCAAAAGGAACAATACCTCTTTCTTGATTGTAAGCTCCTAAAAATCCAAATTCGGATAAAGTTCGAAGTACTAATTTACCATAAACTTTAGTATACCAATCTGCTTTGAATTTTATTTTATAATATTCTAACCAGTTGAATTTCTTTTGATCCACAATTGCAGGGTCTGCAACGGCATCTTGATAATTTGAAACGCTATTTGGATATGGATTAGTTGAGGTTGGAATGGCTTCTAGATAATCACCTGCATTTACCTGAATTCCATTCGTGCCTGTATAAGTTGTACCCGTGTGTTTGTATTTGTATTCTTGTTTGTCTCCTAATGCCGCATAATCAACTCCGTTTAGTAACGAATAAGGAGGCGTAAGTTTTGCCGAAATACTGAATTCCGATCCGTACATAGGGAAAATTGGGTTAGTTCCTTTATTACTTCTTGTTAATCCAACTGTGTACGCTAAATTTCTTGAAGCACCATTTCCAAAAGTAAATAATCCGGTATTGTAATTATTTAAATCATAGTGTTGGTAACTTATCGATTGTGATAAAACAAAATAATCATCAGGAACGGTTAACCTTTTGGCTAAACCTAAAGACAAAGTCAAGATATTAAAACTTTTGGTTTTGTCTACTCTTTGCGTGATGTAGTTGTTCAAAAATTGCTTGCTGTACGATATAGAAGAGCTAAATTGTACTGGTTTTTTCCCTCCAAACCAAGGCTCTGAAAACGACACACTATACGTTTGAAAGTAAGTACTTCCTTGTAATCGTAAAGATACTTTTTGTCCGTCACCCATTGGTAATGGTTTGTAAGCTTCTTTGTTGAACATGTTTCTGGCTGAGAAATTATTAAAGGACAATCCTAATGTACCTATAAAACCACCTCCGCCGTAACCACCTTGAAGTTCTATTTGGCTAGATCCTTTTTCTATCAAATTGTATTCGATGTCAACAGTTCCTGCGCCAGAATCTACATTTTTGAATTTTGGGTCAATCGCTTCCGGATCAAAAAATCCTAATTGTCCAATTTCACGAATGGTTCTTACTAATTCTTCTTTGCTGTATTTTTCTCCTGGTTTTGTCCTTAATTCTCTATAAATAACACGGTCGTTTGTTTTGTCATTCCCAACCACAGTTATTTTGTTGAAATACGCTATTGGTCCTTCAGTAACTCTAATCTCAAAATCAATGGTGTCGTTAGCTGTTTTTACTTCAACTGCATTAATATTCGAAAATAAATAACCATTATTTTGATACAAATTGGTAATGTCTTCACCATCTGGTTTTGATTTATCTGCAATTCTTTTTTCTAATAAAACACCGTTATAAATGTCTCCTTTTTTAACTCCTAAAACTCGGGTAAGTCCTTGGTCAGAATACACTGTGTTTCCTAGGAATTTGATATCTCCAAAATAGTACTTGTTTCCCTCTTCTACATTTATTTTAATGGTTAATGCTTTTTTGTTTTTATCGTAAGCGACAGAATCAGAGATAATTCTAGCATCTCTGTATCCTTTTTCTTTATAAGAATCGATTACTTTTTCTAAATCAGTTTTGTATTTGTCTTTTATAAATTTAGACGCTTTCAAAACGCGGGTTAGTTTCTTTTGTTTAGTGTCTTTCATTGCCTTGCGTAAGGTTTTGTCAGACAGCTTTGTATTACCCGTAAAATCAATTTCGTCAATTTTTACTTTTGTCCCTTTGTCAACAGTAACCACCATATTTACTCGGTTTATTGTTGTGGTGTCTACAATTGTATTGATGTTTACTTTGGTGTTGTAATACCCGTCTTTTTTGTATTTGTTTTCAATGTAGTTTCTGGTTGTAGTAATTAAGTTTTCGTTTACTACTTTATTGTTCGTTAGGCCGTTGTCTTTTATTAAAGCTTCTGTTTTGCTTTTCTTAACGCCTACGAATTTTACCTCGTTTAGTTTAGGTAATTCCTCTAAATTTAAGTCTAAATAAATACTGTCATTTTGGATTTTGTTTACGTAAAATGAGATTTCATTAAAAAGACCTAATTTACCTAATTTCTTGATGGCACTGCTTATTTCTTCACCTGGAACAGTGATTTCCTGTCCTTTTTCAAGACCCGAAAAAGTAACTACGGTTTGATTGTTAAAACTTATTTTACCAACAACATTTACATCAGCCAGAATGTATTTTTTTCCTTGGTCGAAAGGAACTCTATCTTGAGCTTTAATTTGAGAAAAACCTCCAAAAACTAATAGGGTAAGGACTATTTTTATGCTTTTATGTAACACTAAAAAATTATTTAATTTGTTCACTTGTTTTTCCAAATCTACGTTCTCTTTTTTGATAACTAACGATAGCCTCATATAAATCTTGTTCTTTAAAGTCTGGCCATAAGATCTCAGTAAAATATAATTCTGCATAGGCTATTTGCCATAACAAAAAGTTACTTATTCTATGTTCTCCACTGGTTCGTATTAATAAATCTACATCCGGTAAATTTTGCGTGTAAAGATGCTCATTTATAATTGAATCGTCAATAGAGTCTAATGAAATTATATTATTTTTAACTTTATTACTGATGTTTCTGACAGCATTTACAATTTCTTCCCTTGCGCCATAACTTAAGGCTAAGGTTAGAGTTAATCGGGTGTTGTTTTTTGTTTTATGGATTACATCTTGTAGCTCTTTCTGAGCGGATTTAGGTAGCTTTTCTAAATTACCTATTGCATTCAATTTAATATTATTCTCCTGTAAGGTTGAAAGTTCTTTTTTTAAGGAACGAATCAGTAATTTCATTAAAGTTTCTACCTCTAACTTAGGCCTATTCCAGTTTTCGGTCGAAAAAGCATATAAAGTCAGAAACTCTATTCCTAATTTTGCGCAAGCTTCTATAGTTGTTTTTACCGATTTTGTACCGCTTTCGTGACCCAAAGCTCTCAGCAACCCTTGTTGCTTTGCCCAGCGCCCGTTGCCATCCATGATGATGGCTACATGCTTGGGTAATTTAGTAGTATCTATAGTATTGAGTAAATCCATTTCTTTATTCTGCACAATAACACGGTTTGTTTCCAAAAGTATACGTCA
This sequence comes from Flavobacterium lacustre, assembly GCF_027474525.2. NCBI lineage: Bacteria > Pseudomonadati > Bacteroidota > Flavobacteriia > Flavobacteriales > Flavobacteriaceae > Flavobacterium > Flavobacterium lacustre. Next base: position 525,087 of record NZ_CP114882.2, on the reverse strand, counting down.
GGGTCAGCCCCGAAAAAACATACCAGTCATTATTATTTAAGTTTCCAAATCGTAAGTTCTCTAAATTTTTATTTGTCGGATTACTGCCGTCAATGTCATCAGCAAATGTATATCTTGCTCCAACTTCTAAACCCAAAACAAAATTAGGGGTAATATTTGACTTTACGCCCAAAATTATCGGAATTGCGATTGCTCCGTGATTCGCATCTGATTTTGTTAGGCCATTGGCAAAAAATAAACCTTCGTAATATACATAACTTAGACCGGAATATACATATGGAGTAGTTTTGTTTTTAAGTTCATGAAGATTAAAATCAAAAAAATTAAACTCAAGACCAGCGGCGAATTCTTTGATGTTGTTTTCAAAATAGTAGCCTCTTTGGTTTCGACTGATTTCTTTCGAATCAAGATCGTTTGATTTTATTTTAGATTGTGTATAGGAAAACCGATAAGCATGTCTCGGACTTTTGTTCCATTTATAAAGAATTCCAATTGCAGGTTCGTTTGGTGCGATGTATGTCGTTGGGCCAATTTCTCCAATATAGTTACTTCCGCCTATGAAAACCCCAATCTCATGTATTTGAGCATTGATGGACATCAAAGGAAAAATAACAAACAATAACTTAAAAATTCTATTCATTTAATTAAAAATTGCGTGCAAATATAATAATTATCAATACGAATCAATACCCATTAGGCTAAATGTGTCTTTTTTGAGTAATAGAAATTATGAATTGCTGTTCAATAGGGATTTGATACAACAGAAACGGTAAAAACAGGAGGAATCGTATAGTATGAATTTAATAAATACCTAATTTCGTCTGTCTTCACCCCAAAGTAATTTGGTACGAAGTGTTTTCAAAAAAGTTTCTTCGGGAATTTCTACCATATTAATATGAAAAGGCGTTTTTTTAATCGTCAATACCGATTCATTTTTGACAGAAGCAACTCTTGAATCTAAGGAAACTAAGTATTGTTCTTCTCTTCCGGTAACGCGCAATCTGATTTCGGTTTCGTCCGGAACGACCAATGGTCTTGCATTTAAATTATGCGGTGCGATAGGTGTGATGACTAAGCTTTTTACGTTTGGAGTTAAGATTGGTCCACCACAACTTAACGAATATCCGGTAGAACCGGTGGGAGTTGAAACAATTAATCCATCTGCCCAATACGAATTTAAAAACTCACCATTAAGGTAGGTGTCAATTGTAATCATTGAAGTGGTGTCTTTTCGGCTAACCGAAATTTCATTCATCGCAAAATTAATATCTTGAAAAGCATCATTTTCTGGAGAACAAGACAAACTCAATAACGAACGCTCAGAGATGGTAAATTTTTTCTCGATGATAAATTGCATGAACTCCTCAATATTTTCTTTTTGAACAGTGGCCAAAAATCCCAATCGTCCTGCATTTATACCTAATATAGGTACGCCTGAATTGCGAACTAAGGTGGCAGCTCTCAAAATAGTTCCGTCTCCGCCAATACTGATTAGCATATCAAAACTTGCATCTAATTCTGTGTGGGAGGAAAAGGTTTTGTATTCTTCGTGGATGATTTTTTTTTCATTGAGCATTTTTAGAAACTCCAGCTCAATGATCATTTCAACATTGTTTTTATTAAAAAAACTAAAAATGTCTTTTATGATGGGTTCTGTGCTTACAAGATAATATTGTCCGTATATAGCTACTTTCATAGGATTGTTTAATCGGTTAATTGTTTAATGGTTTGTCTAATAAACGATTAAACTATATATTGAGATATTTATCTAAATAATCCGAACGCTCTTTTAGACTGTTAATGTAGTTGTCCTCATGATGTTCCGAAACAATTTCATAATTATACCTTCTAAAGGTTTGAATGATTTCGTTAAGTGCTCCCAGACTCACTTTAATAGTGATTTCAATAGTGTCGACATCAGAATCAGATACAAATAATCCTAAAAGTTTCCCGTTATTACTTTCTATAATTTGGGTAATTTGACTCATAGAATAATCCAAAACACCTTTTTTTACAATAATTATTCCGCCTGGCTCTTTCAAAAAAGGAGTTTCATGAAAAAATTTCATGATATCGCCTATTTCATAATAGCCTACATATTTATTATTTTCGTCTAAAACAGGAACAATATTAGTTTGGTTTTTAGCAAAAACTTCTAAAACATCCAGCCAAATCATATTGGTTCTGGCAAAAAAATGTTCTAAAGTGTATTTATAATCTCCAACTTTTTTGTCATTATCAAAAGTTTCTAAATCATCAGCAGCAAGACTTCCGATAAAAATACCTTCTTCGACTACCGGGAAATTTGAAAAGTTCAATTCATTAAAAAAGTCTTGAGCAGCCATAATCGTTTCCTGGCTGTCAATGGCTCTAAAATCATTGGTAATATAGTTTGTAATCTCTGTCATAAGTCATTCCTCAATAGTGCATGCAAAATAATCAAAAAAACGCAAAAACGGCTACCTTTTACTTTGTATTTTTGCCACTACAAATATAGTATTTCCAAAATTAATACCAGATTCTATGACAAAGTTAAGTGTAAATATCAATAAAATAGCCACTTTGCGTAATGCACGTGGCGGAAATGTCCCTGATTTATTAAAAGTAGCCACCGATATTCAAAAATTTGGCGGGCAAGGCATTACCATTCATCCGCGTCCGGACGAGCGTCACATTCGATATCAAGATGCCCGTGATTTAAAATCAATCGTTTATACCGAGTATAATATTGAAGGAAATCCAGAGAAAAGTTTTATCGATTTAGTGCTTGAAATCAAACCGGAACAAGTGACTCTTGTTCCTGATGCCGTTGATGCCATAACTTCAAATGCAGGTTGGGATACCATTAAACATGCTTCATTTTTAAAAGAGATTGTTCAGGAATTTCAGCGCAACGGCATCCGAACTTCCATATTTGTGGATCCGGTTCTCGATATGATTGAAGGTGCAAAAGCCATTGGAACCGAAAGAATTGAATTGTATACCGAAGCCTTTGCGCATCAATACAGTTTAGGGAATAAAAACGGAATCGAACCGTATTTAGAAGCTGCAATTTTGGCCAATCAAATTGGGTTGGGAATCAATGCAGGTCATGATTTAAGTCTGGATAACATTCAGTTTTTTAAACAAAATATCCCGGGATTATTAGAAGTTTCCATCGGACACGCGTTGATTTCTGAATCCATTTATTTGGGACTGGAAAATGTAATCAACATGTATTTACAAAAATTGAAATAGTTTTTAAAACCAATAAGAAATTAAGATGGATTAACTCAAAACTTAATTTCTTGATGGTTTATAACTTTAATTCCTATTCTAAAAAAATCAAATGCTCTACTCGAAAATAGAAGGTTCCGGAAAACCACTACTAATTCTTCATGGATTTTTAGGAATGTCCGACAATTGGAAAACATTAGGCGCTCAATTTGCGACCGAAGGATATCAAGTGCACCTGTTAGATTTACGCAATCACGGACGAAGTTTTCAGTCCGAGGCGTTTAGTTATCAAGTCATGATGCAAGATGTTTTGGCGTATTGTAAAGACAATTCCTTAGAATCAATCAATATTATTGGTCATTCTATGGGCGGAAAAGTAGCGATGCTTTTGGCAACAACACATCCGGAATTGGTCGATAAATTAATTGTTGCCGACATTGGTCCTAAATTTTATCCGCAACACCATCAGGATATTTTGGCAGGATTAAACGCAGTTGATTTCTCGGTAAAACCAAGCCGTAACGAGGTCGAAGAAGTGATGGCAAAATACATTCCTGATTTTGGAACCAGACAATTCTTGATGAAAAATCTCTATTGGAAAGAACCGGGACAATTAGCTTTCCGATTTAATTTAGCGGTTTTCAATACTAAAATGGACGAAATTGGAGTTGCATTGCCCGAAAATTTAATCTTTGAGAAACCAACACTTTTTATCCGTGGCGGAAATTCTAACTATATATTAGAATCTGATTTTGAAAATATCAAACATCATTTCCCGAATTCAATCATAGAAACGATTCCTAATGTAGGTCATTGGCTTCATGCCGAAAATCCGGCAGTATTTTATGAAAAGGTCGTTTCGTTTTTAAAATAAAGAAATCAAGTTTAAATTTTTATTACATTTATTCAAATTTTAAAACAAAAAGTTATGAAGCTATTGACCAGAATTCTCGTTACCTCAGGTTTAGTTTTGCTTATTGCCCACTTTATGCCGGGAGTTCATGTCGCCGGATTCACAACTGCTTTGATTGTAGCTGTTGTCCTTGGGTTACTCAATATATTTATTAAACCTATTTTAGTAATCTTGACTTTGCCCGTTACCATCCTTACTTTAGGATTATTTTTGTTGGTAATTAATGCGTTGATTATTTTATTGTGTACCAATATTGTAGGTGGATTTAGTGTTGATTCGTTTTGGACAGCCTTACTGTTTAGTATCGTTTTATCCCTTTCTCAATCTATCATGAATGGGATTTTAGGCGAAGGGAAATAATTGTTTTAACACGGTTTTGTGAGCGAATAGATTCATGATAAGTGTGAATTGAATACCTTTGTTTTTATATTTTCTGATTCATGTCAAAAATAAGTTACATCGTGCTATTTGTTGTGTTTGGTTTCTTTATGACGCCAAACACGGCTTTTGCCTGTGAAACTAAATCAGAAAAGCACTGCTGTAAAAAAGAATCTTCTTCCAAAAAAGAGCAGTCGGATTGTTGTCATGCAGCCAAAGATTCAAAACAGAACGACCATAAAAGCTGTAACGGAGGTTGTAAAAGTGTTTCCTGCAGTTACTCCTCAGTTCATTTGGGTTTGCCGTTGGTAGAATATCCCGATTTAAAAAATAACAGATTCCTTTTCTCTCCCGAGAAACAAAATTATTATTATTCAGAAATCTATGTTTCTTCTGATTTCCGATCCATTTGGCTTCCGCCTAAAATTGGTTAAATTCTTTTTGTGACAGCCATAAAAAGGTCTGGTCAGTTCCATAAATGCTATAAAAATAGTAACTTTAATCCATGGTAATTTACCATATAGCGCAGATGCTATGGCTTAAATAATCACTTGAAATTAACAAACAAAAACAAAAAAACATGAAAAAAATAATCATTGTATTAATTGTATTATTTACAGTTAGTACCACAGTATCAGCTCAGACAACAACTGTAACTTCTAAAAAAGAAGAGCAAAAAACGATGTATTCTTGCCCGATGCATCCCAAAGAAATGAGCATGCAAAAAGGGAAATGTTCTAAATGCGGCATGGCAATGATCGAAAAAGAAGACCAAAAAACCATGTATACCTGCCCAATGCATCCCAAAGAAATGAGTATGAAAAAAGGAGCTTGCAGCAAATGCGGTATGGACTTGGTTAAAACCAAAACATCAAAACGCAGTACAACTGTCAAAGGAAGTCAAGCAAGAACAACCGTAAAAACAAAATATATTTGTAAAATGGATGGTGCAACCGCTGAAAAAGCAGGGAAATGTCCTAAATGTGGTATGGCAATGACTCCAAAAGAAAATGATGAAAAAGAAGACAATCACAACCATTAATTTTTTAAACAGCCTTGTATTTTTATGAGGCTGTTTTTTTTAATCCAAAATTATGATACATACATATACTATTTCTGGAATGTCATGCGATGGCTGTCGTTCTAAAGTAGAAAAAACATTAAATGCAGTTGAAGGAGTTCAGGCAACAGTTACACTCCATCCGCAAGAAGCCATTATTACAATGGAAAAACACATTCCAACTGCACAATTACAAGAAGCATTAGCAGCCGCTGGGAAATACACCATTACCATGAGTACTGCTGCTGATTCCCCTGATATATCCGAAAAACCAGCAGCTAAATCCTGTTGCAGCAATCCTGCCCATCAGCATAAAAAAGTAGTATTGCCCAGCACCGCTAACGGAAAATACTATTGTCCTATGCATTGCGAAGGCGAAAAAGTTTATGATACAGCAGGAGATTGTCCGGTTTGTGGTATGGATTTGGTAAAAGCCCAAGAGTTAACAGTGTCTAAAAAAATGTACACATGTCCTATGCATTCCGAAGTGATTAAGTACGGTCCGGGATCTTGCCCTATTTGCGGAATGGATTTAGTGCCAATAGAACCAACGGATAACGAAGAGAATAAAGCCTACAATGACTTATTGAAAAAAATGAAAATAGCAGTCGTTTTTACGGTTCCTATTTTTATAATTGCCATGTCAGATATGATTCCGAACAATCCGCTGATGAAAGTTATGGATACTACACAATGGAATTGGGTGCAGTTTCTCTTATCGCTTCCGGTTGTTTTTTATGCGTGCTGGCTGTTTTTTGTACGCGCTTGGAAATCAGTAATAACGTGGAACTTAAACATGTTTACCCTCATCGGGATTGGTTCTGGTGTCGCTTTCCTGTTTAGTATAATTGGATTATTTTTTCCGGATATTTTTCCCGTTGAATTCAAAACCGAACACGGAGCCGTATTGCTTTATTTTGAAGCAACAACGGTTATACTAACATTGGTTTTATTAGGGCAATTGCTTGAAGCAAAAGCACACAGTCGCACGAACGGAGCTATAAAAGAATTATTGAAATTAGCACCAACCGAAGCCGTATTGGTTGTAAATGGAACTGATACCGTTATTTCGATTCATGATATAAAAAAAGGGGATTTATTGCGTGTAAAACCCGGCGATAAAATTCCGGTAGATGGAAAAATCACTGAGGGCGAAAGCAGTATAGATGAAGCTATGATAACAGGAGAACCCATTCCCGCTGACAAAAAAAGTGGTGACACCGTAATTGCAGGAACTATAAACGGCAACAAATCGTTTGTGATGATTGCCGAAAAAGTGGGAACGGAAACCTTGCTTTCGCAAATTGTACAAATGGTAAATGATGCGAGTCGTTCCAGAGCGCCAATCCAAAAATTAGCGGATAGAATTGCTAAATATTTTGTTCCAATTGTGGTGTTGGTTTCAGTGATAACCTTTTTGGTTTGGACAAATTTCGGTCCGCAACCGGCACTGGTTTATGGTTTTATCAATGCCATTGCGGTATTGATTATTGCCTGTCCGTGTGCTTTGGGTTTAGCAACCCCCATGTCGGTTATGGTGGGTGTGGGCAAAGGCGCACAATCCGGTATTTTGATAAAAAATGCCGAAGCTTTAGAAAAAATGAATAAAGTAACCGTTCTGATTACCGATAAAACAGGAACCATTACTGAAGGGAAACCATCGGTTGAGAAAATTTATGCGGTCGATAATCAGGATGAGTTACTGTTGCAAAGTATTGCTTCTTTAAATCAGTACAGCGAGCATCCTTTGGCGCAAGCCGTAGTGTATTTTGCGAAAGCTAAAAACACATCGGTACTGGCGGTTCCGGATTTTGAAGCCATTACGGGAAAAGGAGTTGTGGGAACGGTCGCTGCTGCAAAAGTGGCGCTGGGCAATAAACAATTGATGGAGCAAGTCAAAGCAGTAGTTTCGGAAGATTTAGAAAACAGAATTGTTGCAGAACAAAAACTGGGAAAAACTGTTTCGTATGTCGCTATCGATGGACGCGCTATTGGGTTTGTCTCGATTTTTGATGCTATAAAAACATCAAGTGCGGCGGCGATACAAGAACTGATGCGTCAAGGCGTTGAGGTTATTATGCTTACCGGTGATAATGAAAACACCGCAAAAGCAGTTGCGGAGGAGCTGGGTTTAAAAGGTTATAAAGCCGGTTGCCTGCCGGAAGACAAACTCAAAGAAATCAAAAAATTACAGTCCGAAGGGAAAATTGTTGCAATGGCTGGTGACGGAATCAATGATGCTCCGGCTTTGGCGCAAGCCGATATTGGAATCGCGATGGGCACCGGAACTGATGTGGCTATTGAAAGTGCCAAAATAACGCTCGTAAAAGGGGATTTACAAGGAATTGTGAAAGCCAAAAAACTGAGTCATGCGGTGATGAAAAACATCAAGCAAAATTTATTCTTTGCTTTTTTCTATAATGTATTGGGAATTCCTATTGCTGCGGGAGTTTTATATCCAGTTTTTGGAGTTTTGCTTTCGCCAATGATAGCGGCTTTGGCAATGAGTTTTAGTTCGGTTTCTGTGATTGCAAATGCGTTACGATTGCGAAATTTGAAACTATAATTGGTATAATAGCATTTGTTTCAGAGTCATAAGGAACGCAATTGCTGGCAATAACCTAAAATTTTAAGTAGTACAACCTAAGTTTTTGCGTCAAGGACGTAAAAGTTTACGTATGGGTACGTAAAATTTTAGGTTGTTAACGTAAATTTTTACGTCATGTGGGGTAAAATTTTAGGTCCTTGAGCTAAAATTTTACGTAAGGCAGCGTAAAAACTTGGGTCCTTGACGCAAAATTTTAGGTATAACTACTTAGTTAGTGGTGTTTTCTATCATGAAATGCAGCTCTGGCAATGTTTGCACAAATTTCATGACAACCTTAATTCCTTAAATGGATGCTTTGTGGGGCTTGGAGATTATTCTTTAACTCATTGGCATTGCTGTCAAAAGTTAGCGCGAGCCAAGAATTTCTTTCGAATCATTATATTCAATCCAAGATTTCATTCTTCCGATATACATTTTTAGGTAGTTTTCAGTCAAAAATATATTAGACCAATCAAACCGTTGCGATTGTATGCCGAGATAAAAAATCCAAATGGCTGCGGCAGCATCAGGAATCATTTTTATTTCTTCCTCGGATAGTGTTCTTTTGGTTTGATAACCCTTTAAAAAGCTTTGGACTTTTAGTTCGTATTCGTCTTTATTGACTTCGATATGAAATAGCTGTTTGCAAAAATAAGCAACATCAAAAATCAACAAGCCGTTTCCGCAAAAATCAAAATCAAAAATGGTGGGTTCGTTTTGGCCTTTAATGTTCATATTGTCATACCAAATATCCAGATGAACAATTCCTTTTGTGACCTTATTGGAGTCAATTTTTTCAAAGGTTTTACTGATTTTCTTGCTTTGCTTTTTGATGAATTCCATTTCCGGTATTGTCTCCGGGAAATATTGCTTTGCATATTCATACGGTAATTGAACCAAAGTTTCCAGATTATAATTGATGCGGTCAATACTCTGGTTAGCTGTTATTGTATGAATTTTTGCCATAAGCGAACCAATGCTGAAACAAGTCGCAGCATCCATGAATCGTATTTTTTCTCCTTCGGCAAAAGAAAAAAGTACAGCGTGGCGTATTCCTTCCGGCGCGTTAATGTCTTGTATAAAATTGCCTTTTTTGTCTGGAATAGGAAAAGAAATACTAGTGTGGTTTTCTTTTAGAAGGTGAAGCAAATTAATCTCTTCCTGGATTTGGGATTTAGAGCGCCAGTTATAGAAGTAAATGCGCAAAACATATTTTGTTTCGTTATCAGAAATGAAATATGTATGATTAATTCCTGTTCTAAACAATTGGCAAGTGCAGTTTTTGTTCAGACTGTATTTTTCTATAACCAATTGTCCTAAGGCTTTGGCTGAAAGTGTCGATGTTGTAACGGGAAAATGTGTCATTTTTTTTAAAATCGTTTGCATGGATTGCAAAGCTACATTATCAATTGGATTGCAAAGCTAAGTCTACAATAAAATGTTTTAAAGTGAGAAGTAATAAAAAGCGGGAACGTACAGTCTGACCCGTAGTTTTTACGGAGGGACACGCCCAAATTATTTTCAGTTTCTGGACTGTGATTTGGTCAAATAACCGCTTAAAATTCAAAATGGTAAAAAGCTTGTTTGGGTTGCAAAAATTTTATAATTTTGCCACCCAATTTTATCATGTAAATTAAAGAAGAAGATGGATATCAAAAGAGTAGCAATAGACGCTGTGAATGAAACGATTGTAATGACAGTTGTTCACATGGATTACAAAGGACAAGTTGCCAAAAGAATAAATGAAAAAATGCCTTTGGCCACTGTTAAAGGGTTTAGAAAAGGAGCGGTGCCTAAAGATCTTGTTGAAAAACAATACGGGAAAGCAATCAAACAAGAGGAAGTGAAGAAAGTGGTTGATTTGGCTTTGGAGCGTTTCGTACAATCGGAACGATTAAATCTTCTTGGAACGCCATTGGCTAAAGTAAACGAAGGTTTTGACTGGGATGCTGAAGAATTGGTTTTTGAATATGAAATTGGTTTGGTTCCTAACTTCGAATTGGATTTAGATGCTAAAAATGATATCATAAAATATGTAGTTACTGCTGATGATAAATTAATTGACGGACAAGTAGAGCGTATCCAAAAACAATTTGGAAAAGCAATTCCTCAAGAAGTTGTTGTTGCAGATTCTGATATTACAGGAACTTTTGCAAACGAAGAAAAAGGAATTAACAACGCTACAACTATTGCTTTAGCTATTTTTAAAGACAAAGCAACCGGAGATTCATTCATCGGGAAAAAAGTAGGTGATGTAGTTACTGTAAATACAAAAGGGTTATTTGAAGACGATCATCAATTGATGGATTACTTAAAAGTAAGTCATGATGATGTTCACGGTCTTGATATTGATGTAACTTTTACAATCGAAGCAATCAACGGAGCAGAATTGGCAGAATTAAACCAAGAATTGTTTGATAAATTGTTTGGACCTGGAAATGTAGCTTCATTAGAAGACTTGAAAGCAAAAATCAAAGAAGATGCTGAATCTCAATTTGCACAACAAGCAGACCAAAAATTATTAGGTGATGTTACGGAGTTTTTAATCGAAAACACAAAATTCGATTTGCCTTCTGAATTCCTTAAAAAATGGTTGCAAACTGTTGGTGAGAAAAAATTATCTCCGGAAGAAGCTGAAGTAGAATATGCACGTTCTGAAAAAGGATTGCGTTTTCAATTGATCGAAGGTAGAGCAATGGCTCAAAGTGATATCAAAATTACTTTTGAAGATTTGAAAGCTTTTACTACAAAATCAATCAGACAACAAATGGCACAATTTGGACAAACAAATCCTACTGACGAAGAAGTTCAAGGAATTGTTGCCAGAGTTTTGTCAAACCAAGACGAAGTAAAAAGACTTTCTGACCAAGTAGTGGCAGAGAAATTATTGGAATTGTTTAAAGAAAAAGCAAAACCAACAACTAAAGAAGTGACTTACGAAGAATTTATTGCTGCGTCTTACGGAGAATAAATTATAGTCGTAAAGTCAAATGTTATAAAGTCAAAAGTTGAAAAAACTCAAAAACGTATTTCGTTAGTTGTTTCAAATTTTAAGATTTTATTACAAATGCAAAACAATAAAAAATAGTTATATTTGAGCGTCAGAAAAAAAATTTTTTGGCGCTCTTTTGTTTGATGCTTTACATTATGTTTGAGCTACTTTCAAACTTTAGACTTTCAAACTTTTAAACTTAAAAATATGAACTACGGTAAAGAATTCAAAAAATTTGCTATAAAGCACCAAGGGGTTAACGCCATGTATTACGACAAAATCGTAAGCGCTATGAATCCTACAAACATGACACCTTATATCATCGAAGAACGTCAATTGAATATTTCTCAACTGGATGTTTTTTCAAGATTAATGATGGACAGAATTATATTCTTGGGAACAGGAATTGATGACCAAATTGCAAACATCGTTCAAGCACAATTATTGTTCCTTGAAAGCGCCGATGCTTCTAAGGATATTCAAATTTACTTGAATTCACCAGGAGGAAGCGTTTACGCAGGATTGGGAATTTATGACACGATGCAATACATCAAACCAGATGTAGCAACAATTTGTACCGGAATGGCCGCATCTATGGGAGCAGTTCTTTTGTGTGCAGGTGCTGCAGGAAAACGTTCAGCATTGCCACATTCTCGTGTAATGATTCACCAACCATCAGGTGGAGCACAAGGAGTTGCTACCGATATGGAAATCAACTTGCGTGAAATGTTGAAATTGAAAGATGAGTTATACAAAATCATCTCTCACCACTCCGGACAAACTTTCGAAAAAGTACACAACGACAGCGAACGTGACTATTGGATGATTGCTGATGAAGCAAAAACATACGGAATGATTGATGAGGTTTTAAGAAGAGGATAAATTATTAGTCGAAAGTCAAAAGTCATAAAGTCAAAAGCATTGCTCAGACTTTACGACTTTTGATTTTATGACATTAGACTAAAATAATGGCAAAACAAGTATTACAATGTTCTTTCTGCGGAAGGAAAAAACCAGAAACCAGTTTGCTGATAGCAGGAATCGATGCTCACATTTGTGATAAATGTATCGAACAAGCGCACGGAATCGTTCTGGAAGAATTAAAATCAAGCGGAAGTTCTAAATTGGTTGGGGATTTAATTTTAAAGAAACCAAAAGAAATCAGAGCATTCTTAGATCAATATGTTATTGGCCAAGACCAAACTAAAAAAGTAATGTCGGTTGCCGTTTACAATCACTACAAACGTTTGATGCAACAGCAATTAGACGATGAAGTAGAGATTGAAAAAAGTAATATCATCATGGTAGGGCAAACCGGAACAGGAAAAACATTGGTGGCTAAAACCATTGCGAAAATGTTGGATGTGCCTTTAGCTATTGTTGATGCAACGGTATTAACTGAAGCAGGTTACGTAGGAGAAGATGTCGAAAGTATTTTGACACGTCTTTTGCAAGCGGCTGATTATGATGTTGCCAAAGCGGAACGCGGAATTGTATTCATTGACGAAATAGATAAAATTGCCCGTAAAAGTGATAATCCGTCTATAACGCGTGACGTTTCCGGGGAAGGTGTACAACAAGCATTATTGAAATTATTAGAAGGAACGGTTGTGAATGTACCGCCAAAAGGAGGACGTAAACACCCAGACCAAAAATTTGTTGAGGTCAATACACAGAATATTTTGTTTATCGCCGGTGGTGCTTTTGATGGAATCGAAAGAATTATTTCGAAACGATTGAACCGTCAAGCGGTGGGTTATTCTACATCCAAAAATGTAGATAATATTGACAAAGACAATTTGTTGCAATATATTATTCCAAAAGATATCAAAGATTTTGGATTGATTCCGGAAATTATTGGTCGTTTGCCAGTTTTGACACACATGGATCCTTTAGACAGAGAAACCTTGCGTGCAATTTTGACACAACCAAAAAATGCGTTAATCAAACAATATGAGAAATTATTTTTGATGGATGAAGTAACTTTTACCATCACAGATGAAGCCTTAGATTTTATCGTGGATAAAGCATTAGAATATAAATTAGGTGCTCGTGGATTGCGTTCTTTATGCGAAGCCATCTTAACCGATGCCATGTATGAATTACCAAGTTCCGATACTAAAATATTAGAAATTGATAAAGAATACGCCAAAGTAACGTTGAATAAAAATTTATTGAAACGCTTGGAAATAGCTTCTTAAATTTTGAAAATGTTTATATTAAACCGGTTCCTTTTTTGAGCCGGTTTTTTTATGCCTGAGAATTATCTAATTTAGAGTTTCTGTAATTTACGGCAAGGAGATTTAATCTCGATTTTCGCTTTGTGAAAAAAAAACCGATATTCTTTTTTATAAGCAATAGATTGTCGATTTTTGCCCCTTGCAAATCAATTTAAATAAAAATGGCAATAGAAGATAAAGAGATTATTTTATTAAAAGTTTCTGGTCAGGATAAACCTGGAGTAACTGCTGGTTTAACATCCATATTGGCGAATTACGATGCTGTTATTTTAGATATTGGTCAAGCCGATATTCATGATACGTTGTCTTTGGGTATTTTATTCCAAATAAAAGCGGGTTCTTCTTCGGCGCCTGTTCTAAAAGATTTATTGTTTAAAGTATACGAATTAGGTATTAAAGTTAAGTTTATTCCGATTACAATTCCGGATTATGAAAATTGGGTAAAAGCACAACGCAAGCAACGTTATATCATCAATGTTTTGGGCGAATCATTGACAGCGGCACAACTGGCTGCCGTGACCAAAATAATGTCTGACCAAAATTTGAATATTGATTCTATCATACGATTAACCGGAAGAACGTCTATAGTAGACAAAGAAGAATATCCTCGTTCTTGTGTGCAATTATCTGTAACGGGTTCAATTGTCGATAAAACGGTAATGACCGCCAGTTTTATGGAGATTTCAAGAACTTTGGATGTAGATATCTCTTTTCAAGAAGATAATATGTACAGAAGAAACAGACGTTTGGTGTGTTTTGACATGGATTCGACCTTAATTCAAACCGAAGTAATTGATGAATTAGCAGATTTAGCAGGTGTGGGGGAGCAAGTTAGAGCAATCACAGAATCGGCTATGAATGGCGAAATTGATTTTAGCGAAAGCTTCAAAAAACGTATGGCTTTGTTAGAAGGGTTAAGTGAAGAGGTTCTGCAAAAAGTGGCTGAAAATTTACCCATAACCAAAGGAGCACATCGCTTGATGAAAGCTTTAAAATACTATGGCTATAAAACGGCTATTTTATCTGGAGGATTTACTTATTTTGGTGAATTTTTGCAAAAGGAATTAGGAATAGATTACGTTTATGCCAACCAATTGGAGATTAAAGAAGGTAAACTAACAGGAAAGTATTTGGGTGAAATTGTCGATGGTGCAAAGAAAGCCGAATATCTAAAAGCCATTGCCGAAAAAGAAGGGATTCACATCAATCAAACTATTGCTGTGGGCGATGGTGCGAATGATTTGCCTATGTTGAACTTAGCAGGTTTAGGAATTGCTTTTCATGCTAAACTAACGGTAAAAGAAAATGCAGCCACTTCAATTTCTAGCTTGGGTCTTGATGGTGTTTTATACTTATTAGGGTATCATGACAGACATATTGATATGATGGAAGAATAGCCAATACGGCAAAATAATAGTAAAAAACCTTAGTTCTTTTGAGCTAAGGTTTTTTTATGCATCAGATAAAAAACAATTGCAAACGATAATCGGATTTAAAATAAGTTGTAACTTTATTTTCCGAAATTTTAAAATCATAAAATGATAACTGTTCAAACAATACTAAAAGCACCCATCGAAAAAGTTTGGGAACTATGGATTTCTCCGCAGCACATTACACAATGGAATCACGCTTCAGCTGATTGGCATACGCCTTATGCTGAGAATGATTTAAAAGTGGGAGGGAAATTTAAATATACGATGGCTGCTAAAGACGGCTCGATGCAGTTTGATTTTGGAGGAAGGTACACCGAGATAGTCAATCATTCTTTGATATCGTATACAATTGATGACGGACGAAAAGTGAAAATCACTTTCGAAAGTCAAGAGAACGGCGTCGTGATTACAGAAAAATTCGACCCAGAAACAGAAAACTCCGAAGCGCTTCAACAACAAGGTTGGCAGGCGATATTAGACAATTTTAAAAAACATGTTGAATCTATTAATTTAAAATTATAATCATGGCATCAATTAATCCTTATTTAGTCTTTAATGGAAATTGCGAAGAAGCATTTCTGTTTTATCAATCTGTATTTGGTGGCGAATTTCCATATGTTGGTAAGTTCAGTGATATGCCTGCCGGAGATGAGAATCCTACACTCTCAGAAGACGATGCAAACAAAATCATGCACATTAGTTTACCAATTGGTAAAGATTCTGTTTTAATGGGTAGTGACAGTAATTCTGCCAGCGGGGAGGTTACTTTTGGAGGAAATATGTCTATCTCCATAAATGCTGAAAGCAAACAGGAAGCGGATAGACTTTTTGATGGGCTTTCTGCTGGAGGAAATCCATTTATGCCAATGAATCAAACCTTTTGGGGTGCTTATTTTGGAATGTTTGTTGATAAATTCGGAATCCATTGGATGGTGAATTTCGACGAAGAGCAAAAGTGATTTTTTAGTTCAAACAAACGATATCACTTTTTTTAATTTTTATAGGTTGTTGGTGCAAATGTGATTTGCAAATTCCTCTTGCACCGCAACCCATTCTGTGCGGTCCGCAGGAACTGATAAAAAACAAAACAATCAGACTATAAAAAATAGTTTTCATTTTATACGTTGTTTTAAAACTGCATATTTTTCAATTGTTCCAAATAATCTCTTTGGTTTGATAATCTTGGAATTTTGTGTTGACCACCTAGTTTATCTCGGTCTTTCAGCCAATCATAAAACAAGTTTTCTCTCGCTACATTGATAACTAGCGGATTTAAAGTCATATTGTTGTAGCGTTTGGCTTCGTAATCAGAATTCAAAGATTGTAACGTTTCATCAAGTGCTTTTTGGAAAATCGCAATGTCAGTTGGTTTTTTCTTGAACTCGATCATCCATTCGTGTGCCCCTTTTTCTTTTCCTTGCATGAAAACGGGAGCAACGGTATAATCTACGACTTCGGTTTGAGTTATTTTACACGCTTTGGCAATAGCCTGATCCGTATTTTCGACCATTAATTCTTCGCCAAAAACATTGATATGGTGTTTTGTTCTTCCTGTAACCCGAATGCGATACGGATTTAATGACGTGAAACGAACGGTGTCGCCAATCATATAGCGCCATAAACCAGAATTGGTAGTGATTACCAAAGCATAATTTTTGAAAAGTTCCACATCGGCTAAACGAATCGTTTTTTGTTCTGGTGTTCCAAAAGTATCCATTGGAATAAACTCATAGAAAATTCCGTAATCTAACATTAACAGCAAATCACTGGAATTGTTTAAATCCTGAATGGCAAAAAATCCTTCGGAAGCATTGTATATTTCGTAATATTTAAAATCGGTTTTGGGTAGTATTTTTTGATACTGTTCTCGATACGGTTCAAAACTCACGCCACCGTGAAAATAGACTTCAAGATTAGGCCATATTTCCAGTAGGTTTCCTTTGCCGGTTTCTTCGAGTAATTTATTCATCAAAACCAACATCCAGGAAGGAACGCCGGCAAAACTGGTTACATTCTCGTTTCTGACTTCATTGATAATCGCGGGAATTTTAGTTTCCCATTCGCTCATCAATGAAATTTTGCTGTTTGGTGTGCTGCTAAATTCTGCCCAAATAGGCATGTTTTCAATTAATATAGCCGATAAATCACCAAAAAAAGTATTGTTGTCTTCGTAGATTTGAGAACTTCCGCCAAGGCGAAGACTTTTTCCCAAAAACATCTGTGAGTCTTCGTTATTATTCAAATACATGCACAATAAATCCTTACTTCCTTTGTAATGGCAGTCTTCTAAGGCTTCGTTACTTACGGGTATAAATTTACTTTTGGCATTTGTGGTTCCGCTGGATTTGGCAAACCATTTTATAGGAGTTTCCCAAAAAACATTTTGTTCGCCTTTTCGGGTACGTTCTATCAAAGGCTGTAATTCTTCATAGGTAGAAATAGGAACTCTTTCGCAGAACGTTTGATAAGAATTTATTGATTCATAACCATATTTCATTCCAATAACTGTATTTTCGGAAGACCGTATTAAATTCATTAATAATTCTTCCTGAACTTCATTGGGATACTTTAAAAAAAGCTCAATTTGATGAATTCGTTGTTTTAGAACCCAAGAAGCAAAAGAATTAATTATAGTTAAAGGCATTTTTAATTGGGAGTTATGAATTATGAGTTATGAATGATAACTTTACCAAAAATAACAAATTTTGTTTAACTAGAAGCGTTAAACTTGAAACTTTAAATAGAATGATATACGAAGGCGTACTCACCAAAATGCAAACCGAATTTGGAAATCCAATTCAATATTATTTGGTTTTTGAAAACAGTTTTTTGAACGTAAATCAACTCCTAAATAAAAACATTGAAATTAATTTTGTGGGCTATCAATGTTTGAATTGTGGGAAAAAGAAAAAAATATTCCGTCAGGGTTTTTGTTACGATTGTTTTTATTCGAGCCCGGCTGTTGGCGATTGGATTATGAAACCTGAATTGAGTACCGCTCATTTGGGAATTCAAGATCGGGATTTGGTTTACGAAGAAAAAGTACAATTACAACCTCATATTGTTTATCTGGCTTTGTCGAGTGAAGTAAAAGTGGGTGTGACCAGAAAGACACAAGTACCCACGCGCTGGATTGATCAAGGTGCCGAAAAAGCGATTTCAATTGTAGAGGTTCCTAATCGTTACCTGGCTGGAATTACGGAGGTTGCGCTAAAAAGTCATTATGCGGATAAAACCAATTGGCGTAAAATGCTGACGAACAATTTTGAGTCCGTAGATTTAATTGCTGAAAGACTAAAAGTCGAAAATCTGATTCCAACTGAAGTTCAGGAATATTTCTATTTGCAAAAAAATGATTTGTATGAAATGCATTATCCGGTTCTGGAATATCCAACAAAAGTGAACAGTTTGAGTTTAGAAAAATCACCAAATTTCAAAGGAAAATTGACGGGAATAAAAGGACAATATTTAATTTTTGAAGACGGAACGGTTTTTAATATCCGCAGTTCCGAAGGGCTTATCGTGCAATTGATTTTGTAATTTGGCTATTCTAAAATTTCATTACAACAAAAGAGGAATCGCAATTAATATGCGATTCCTCTTTTATTTAAAATACCTAAATCAATGATTATGGTGTTTTCTTCTTGTTAAACAAACCATTCAATAAATTGCTTGCTTTAGTTTTGATATCTTCTTTTTGAGTACTCGTTTTTGTGGTATCGGTTTCTGTTTTTTTGGTGTTACTCAATAATTTGTCTAAAGCAGAACTTCCTTGTTTGACTAATTTTTCTTTTTGCTGATTTGCAACTTGCATCGTCAGGTTCGTTACGGCGCTTTTCATATCCGTACTTATTTTTGGTTTTCCAAAATTCCCCGTTAAGTTCGCATTTATCGGTATGTTTTTTAATTTTTCTATATCGGCAGGATTTATTTTCGAAAATAAAGCACTGGCTTCTTTCGCAAGATATTTTGCAGGAACATCAAATTTTAGGTTGTAATTCATCGTTTGGTCAAAGCCATGAGTTCCGTCAATAGTGGCCTTAATATCTTGGTATTTAATATCAAAAGGTTTTACATTTACCTTTCCGTCTTTGAATGAAATTGCTGCTTTAATGTCATTTAAGTTCACTTTACTCATATCAATAAATTTCACATTAGAACTCAAAGCCGTCAGTAAAGTTGAGTTACTCGAATTTATTGTAGTCGAAAGCAGTTGGCCTAATAAATCTCCCGAAATTGATTTTAAATCAGGTGTTAGTTCAACAGCATCCAGATTTCCGTTAAGTTTTATCGTAGAATTTAGTTTTCCGTTGATAATTCCTGCTATTGGTGCAATACTTTTTAGCAGGTCTAATTTGGTAAAACTTTCTTTGATGTCCACTTGGTTTAACCCTAAATTCATGTCGAAAGTAGGCGTTTTTTCCTTGGTGGAAACAGCGCCATTTACTGCAATTGTTCCACCAAAAATAGATGTTTTTACGTTTTCTAAAGTTACTTTTTCATCTTTCACAATCAGTTTTCCCGAAACGGATTTCAAGACTAAATTATCATACAAAACCGTGTTGGCTTTTGCAGTCAGCGTACAATTCAGGAATGCCGGAATTTTCATGGCTTCTGCTTTTTTGGTAGTTTCTGTTTTTGTGGTTTCTGTAGGAGTCATAAAATCAGCAACGGCAATTTGGTTTGAACTCATGTTGAAATTTCCTTTCAATTCTTGATTTCTAAAGATAAAACCATAAAAATTTTCTAAAATTCCGGTTACGCTAATGTCGCTTTTTCCGGTCGTGGCGTTAAATTGTTTCAAATTCACCTGACTCGGATTGAATTGTACTAATGCTTTGCTGATGTTCATTGTTTTACCGTTTTCATCCGAATAGTTGAATCCCGATAAACTCATAGTTCCCGCATTATTGATGTTTTGGTATTGACTTTTTTCTACTGATTGCATGTCAAATTCGGTCCTTACATCCGCTTTTAGAATTCCCGATAATGGTTTGTCTACTTGTATCGGATAGGCTTTAGAAAGGTTTGATAAATTAATTGTTCCTTTTAATGCGGCATCGACCAAAGCATTTGTACTTATGTTTTTTATATTGGCTTTTGCATCAAAAACATCTTGATCTATTTGGAAAGAAAGCTGGTCTAAATTAACATAAGTGTCATTCATCACACCAGTTTCGTTGATTATTTTGGTATCGATTATAATATTCTGAACGGATTTTGGTAAATTAGGATATTGAAACGAACCATTATTTGAAGCAATTGCAATGTTAAATTTTGGAACAGTGGTGTCTGTCAGCATTCCTTTGGCAAAGCCAATAACAGTAAAGTCTCCCGAAGTTTTTACACCATCTAAACTTGATGAATAAGCAGCCGGAATCAATCCTAAAAAGTTTTTAAAGGAAGAAGTAGGCGTTTTAAATTTTAAATCATAAAGCTGTCCGTCGTCAACCATTTGAATAAATCCGTCGAATTCTAAAGGCAATTGATTGATCAGGGCTTTGTTTTCTTTGAATGTGTATTTGCTTTTGTTTAAATCAATACCCAAAACGGCATCCAGTGTCAGGGCTACATTTTTCATGTAATTTACTTTTCCCATATTCAGCGAAATTTTCGCGTTTGATTTGGTGTCTAAATCCAATATCGAATTGGTAAAATCGCCTGTTCCTTCGTGATTCAAACTATCAATGACCATTTTTATTTGGGAGCTTTCGTCAAAATAATGGAACTTAAAATTTTCAATTTTATACGATTGAATTTTTAAAGCTAAAGGTTTACTTTTAGAATTATCTTCTGCTTTTTCGTCTTTTAAAGCAATATCATAATTGCCAAGTCCGTCTTTATTGAAAAGAATATTGATGAATCCGTTTTTAGAGGTTATGCCTTGAATTTGCATCGGTTCATTTTTTCCTTTGAACAATTCCTTG
The DNA here is from genome assembly GCF_027474525.2 of Flavobacterium lacustre. NCBI lineage: Bacteria > Pseudomonadati > Bacteroidota > Flavobacteriia > Flavobacteriales > Flavobacteriaceae > Flavobacterium > Flavobacterium lacustre. The sequence goes on along the minus strand of NZ_CP114882.2, from coordinate 504,341 downwards.
ATAGACATTTTTAAATTTAATTCGCCTAAAGAAACCAAAGTGTCACCTTCAAAAGGCGCTTTGTTGATGATTACTAATTGATCTAAAGTTACGGTTGCGTTCGGAAAATTTTTGAACAAACTTAAGTCTGCATCAGCAAATGACACTTTTGCATCGACTTTTTCATTAATAGCAGTGGCAATTTTTGCTTTTATTTGATCCTTAAAAAAATACGGAGCAGCAAATAAAGCTGCTGCAAATAATACGATTAGAATTCCTGTGATTTTTAAAACTTTCTTAAACATAATTTGGTTTTTTTAGACGTAAAATAGCAAGCAAAAAGCATACCGACTTTTGCAAAAATAGCTTTTTGTATTGGTGTTGATTTGTAAAATTTTCATAAATAAAAAACCCTTTCTGCGTTCAAAACACGGAAAGGGTTGTAATAGGAATTTTATTTTTTATTGAATATTAATTTCAAAAGGCATCAAAGCTTGAACGCCTTTTCGCGCTTGAAGTTGTTTGAGCTGTTGTATCAATTTGTAATTTTCTGCTCCAATTTCTTCTTTTATGAAACTTTCTTTAGATTTTGCAAAAGGGAAATTAGCTAAGAAATCATTGAAATTCTTCTCGTATTCAGGATAATTTTGAGTGCTGTAGGTTTTTATTTTTGCAATAGCCGCTGCTTCATGAATGGCATCTTCTAAACCTCCAATTTTATCGACAAGACCAATTTTTATGGCATCAGAACCAGTCCAAACTCTTCCTTGTGCAATGTTATCAACTTGTGCGAAAGTCATTTTGCGTCCTTCGGCAACATGCACAACAAAAGTTTTGTAAATGTGTTCGATACTTTCTAAAGTCACGGCTTTGAATTTTTCATCCAAAGGTACAAATGGGCTATAATCTGAAGCATTTTCATGTGTTCGTACTTGTTCCGTATTGATTCCATATCGGTTTGCAATTACTGTAAAGTTGGGTAATATCCCAAAAACACCAATTGAACCTGTGATGGTGTTGTTTTCGGCAAAAATTTTATTAGCATTACAAGCAATATAATAGCCTCCGGAAGCGGCATAATTTCCCATAGAAACGACTACTGGTTTTACTTTTTTGGTCAATTCAATTTCTCTCCAAATCAGGTCGGAAGTCAAAGCATTTCCTCCCGGACTGTCAATTCTTAGAACGATTGCTTTTACATCTTTATTTTTTCTGGCTTCTTGCAAAGAACGACGCATTGAACCTTCGCCAATTACGTTGACATCACCTTCACCACTTTGTATTTCTCCTTGGGCGTAAATAATGGCAATTTCATTACTAGTGTCCAGATTTATTGATGTTGTAACTGTTTTTTGAGTGTAATCTGTAATAGAAACGGTATTGTACTCTTCGTCTTTTGCTACTTTTAATGCTTTTCGGATAGCGTCATGGTAAACATCCTCATAAGCAACAACGTCAACTAATTTTTGCGCTTTGGCCATTTCTGGAGTTCGTGCCAAAAGACCGTTTGCAATTTCATTTAGTTTAGCAAGTGAGATGTTTCTGCTTTTTGAAATATCTGTAATAACGGAACTCCAAACCGAATTTAATAAAGCGGTAGTTTGCTCTCTATTGGCATCACTCATTTTGTTTTCAAGGAAAGGCTCTACGGCACTTTTGTATTTTCCATGTCGGATTACTTCGAGTTTTATTCCTGATTTATCTTGAAAATCTTTGAAAAACATTACTTCGGTAGACAAGCCTTTGAAATCTAATTCTCCCACCGGATTTAAGTAAATAGTATTGGCTACAGAATTTAAATAATATTCTTTTTGAGTATAAAAATTGGCATAAGCCATAACGAATTTGCCGGATTTTTTGAAACTTTCCAAAGCATCTCGAAGTGATTTACTTTGAGCCATTCCTATTTCGGAATTATTGTTCAGGATTGAGATTCCTTTGATGTCGTCATCTGTTTTTGCAGTTTCAATGGCATTGATAATATCGGTCAGGCCTATTTTTTTTCTTTCTGAAAAAACATCCATCCAAGGATCTTTATATTTTCCCGCATAATCGTTTGAGATGTGTTCTAAATTTAATTCAATTACCGAGTTGTTTTTTACTTCAACGCCTTCAGAATCTCCTCCAAAAATAGCTCCAATGAGTAGTATTCCAAAAAAGAATAGCATAAAAAAGATAAAAATACCCACTATGGTAGCTAATACATTTCCTAAGAATTTCATAATTTGTTTATTTGTTTATAAGTCGCAAAAAGGCTTTGAATGTTACAGTTTTAATTTTCAATTGTTTCAATTGAGTTCTCAATACCAATTGCAAATATATTGCTAATTCTAAAATTCTTTTAGTTAATTTGTATTCAATATGAAATCACAGCATCAGGTTATTTTATCTTTAGGAAGCAATCAAGGCAATCGATTAGAAAATATCGAAAGTTGCTTGCAGCTCATTCACCAGGAAGTTGGCACAGTAATCAGAGTTTCAAAGTTATATGAAACGCCTTCTTGGGGTTTTGAGAGTGCCGCTTTTTATAATTGTGCTTTGGTCATGCATACTTTTGATGCGCCGCATAAAGTTTTGAGCCAAATTTTAAAGGCTGAAAAAAAGCTAGGCCGTATTCGGACAGATGCGTCGGGGTATCAATCCCGAATTATTGATATTGATTTAATTGCTTTTGATGAGGAAATTATTGATTCTGAAAAACTTCAGGTTCCACATCCTTTGATGCAAAACAGAAATTTTGTTTTACTTCCCTTTCAGGATTTAAATCTGGACTGGAAACATCCGGTTTTCAAGAAATCTATTTCAGAATTACTTCAAATTTCTCCTGACGAAAGTGTTTGTAAAGTCGTTCAGGATTTAAAAAGTCCTTTGCAAAATATACCTTTAGAAAAATATAATTATATCGCTTTTGAAGGGAATATTGGAGCTGGAAAAACGACTTTGACGACAAAAATCGCTCAAGATTTTAATGCCAAAACGGTTTTGGAACGCTTTGCTGATAACCCCTTTCTACCTAAATTTTATAAAGATCAAAACCGATATGCGTTTCCGCTTGAAATGTCTTTTCTGGCTGATCGATACAAACAATTATCGGATGATTTAGCTCAATTTGACTTGTTTAAGGATTTTATTGTAGCCGATTATCATATTTTTAAATCCTTAATTTTTGCCAAAATCACTTTGGCAGAAGATGAATCCCGATTGTATCGCAACTTATTTGACATTATTTATCGAGAAATGCAAAAACCGGATTTGTATATTTATTTATATCAAAACACAACGCGCTTGCTGCAAAACATCAAGAAAAGAGGCCGAAGCTATGAGCAGAATATCTCCGAAGATTATTTAGACAAAATCAATACGGGTTATCTGGATTATATCAAATCACAAACCAATTTGAATGTTTTGATTATTGATGTTTCAGACCGTGATTTTGTAAAAAAACAGGAGGACTATCTTTATATTTTAGATGAAATTCAGAAGAAAATTAATCAATCGTAATTGAAGTAATTTATCTTTTCAGAGAAAAATGACCTCTCTTTTCAGGAGTGTTTTCATCCATTTTAAAAACATACCAATAATCAGTTGCGGGTAGAATTTCTCCGTTTACTGTGCCATCCCATGTTGGGTTTGTTGCATTCAGTCGTGTAATAAACTTCCCGTATCGGTCAAATATAGTTACTTCGGCATTTGGATAATTAATCAACCCTTTGATTTCCCAGAAATCATTATAATTATCGCCATTTGGCGTAAAAATTTTCGGTGCAATTACTACGATGAAATTTTCGGTTACAGAACTACAACCGTTTATTTCTCTTACTAATGCAGTTTGAAGTCCAGATGAAGAATTTAGAAAAACATTTGACGATTGATATTTCGTGCCATCTATTGAATATTCATAATAAAGGGCTGGATTTTTTAGATTTATTGTTATTGTTGTCTCATCAACAGTAATTGACTTTATTATAGGTTCTGGATTTTCTATAACAGTTATTGTTTTTGTGACAGTACAGCTTTCGGGTGCCGGGCGTGTTATGTCTACTGTGTATATTCCCGTTTCAAAAATTTCAATTGATTGAGTTTTTTCTCCTGTTGACCATAAATAAGTCATTCCTATTTCTGCTATTTTAGCGTCAATAGTTAGTTTGTTTGACTTGCAAATAACTAATTTTTCGTCTGGAATAATGGGTAGTTTATAGACAACTACTTCCACAGGAACTCTTGTTCCAGTTGTACATTTTTTATTTACAGCTTCTACATAAAATGTTGTATTTACGGCAATATCTCTTGTTATACTTGTTCCTACCGCAATTAAATTACTCCCGGTTGGCTCGCTATACCAATATATTGTCCCTTCCGTTGTCTTTGCGTCTAGGGTTATGCTTCCTGGTCCACATAAAGTAAATCTCGAATTAGTTGTAGTAATTACTGGAATATTATAAATAGTTGCTGTAACTGGAGTTCTTGTAGAGTATTTTTCACAAAATCCGTATTCAGTATCAATATAATACGTAGTGCTTTTTGAAATAATGGGTGTTGTAAAAGTAGTGCCTGTTGCTAAAGGAGTTCCGCCAGTTTCATTTTCAAACCAATTAATTGTTCCTAAATTGGAACTTGCTTTTAGAGATAAACTTCCCGATCCACAAGTAGCAGATTCGGTTGTACTTGTAATTTGTGGGATAGTAATTGAAGTGCTTGTTGCTATCTGTATTTCTGGATCACCCGGCATTCCGCCATATTCTACAATAAATCCATTAGCTTGTTGAGAGCCCTCAAATGATTCACCATAGTAATTAATGTCATTCCAAGATCCCCTAGTTCCTTTGCCATTATTATCTATAATAATAGCATAATCTTCGTCTTCTCTATATAAATTATAAATATCATTGGGTTCATAATAAGGAATTCCAAGATACCAGTTTGGACTGCTTCTATTCCAATTGACATAGTTAGTAGTTGAGCCAATACCGTGGGGATTAGAAGCAAATATTCCAGGAGCTGGTGTAGATTCTAGATTGTAAAAAAAAGTAATTCCTTTTTCGGGGCCAGTCATCCATTTCCATACTCCTTCTTCTCCTATATCAGATCCTCCAATCCATCCTATTCCTGATTGTTGAGTAGTAGCTATTTGGTTTTCATCTGCAGATAAAATGGTTACTAAATATCCTTTTAATCCGTTGTAGGTTCTTGCATTAGCTAAATCACTTGCAACACCCCAATCAATTCCTAAATTTGGAGCAATTCCAACACTTGGAACAAACTCATAAAAATGTTTGTTTGATGGCAAATAACTAAGTTTGTCGGTACTAATTGAAAAGGTTCTGTTTCCTGTTGGTTTATTAGATGAATTTGTATAAACAACATCTTTAATTGCTTTAATAAAATCAATATAAGTTACCGGAATATCTGGTGTTGAACTCGTTAGGGTTAATCTTCCAGTAGCTAAATCCCAAGTAGAATTTATTGTAGCATGTAATCCAGTGAGTGTTAATACGTCATGTAATTCGTTATATCCAGTTGAAATTTGAATATAGATTGCATCAGTACTTATGTCATCAGGGTCTGTGATAGAAATATCTGTCACAATATTCATAGAAGTATGTGGGCAGTATATTTGATTTCCAGTAGCTAGAATTACTGGATGAATATTATCTAAGAAGCTGTTATTTTTTTTAAATAAAGGAAATGATTTATGTCTGATGGTTTTGTATAAATAAGAAGTAGAATTAGTTTTTGAAGAGCAAATATAATTAGTGGAGTAAGCAATTTTAGAACCCAAAAAGAGCATCACTAATATTAATCTAAAAAAAATAACCTTTTTCATTTTTGTAAAAGTATTGATTTTCTAATTGTTAGTATTTTTTAGAATACTTAATTTTGATAAAAATACTTTAAAAATTATCTTTTCAGAGAAAAATGGCCTCTTTTTTCAGGAGTGTTTTCATCCATTTTAAAAACATACCAATAATCAGTTGCGGGTAGAATTTCTCCATTCACTGTGCCATCCCATGTTGGGTTTGTTGCATTCAGTCGTGTAATAAACTTCCCGTATCGGTCAAATATAGTTACTTCTGCCAATGGATATTTGACCATTCCTTTGATTTCCCAAATATCATTATAGGAATCATTGTTTGGCGTGAAAAATTTAGGAATACCTACAACTATAATTTCTTGCGAAACTACACCACAGTTATTTTTATCATTGATAAATATTTCGTGAATTCCGGCCGGTACGTGGTCGAAAAAATTAGAGTCTTGCCAAAGTCCATTGAGGTCATCCATACTGTATTCATAATCTCCGGGTCCTGATACATTTACAGTAACTGAATTGATGTCGTTCAGATCTATAATGTCAATAGATTCAATAGTTGCCGTATTTGAGGCGGTAACTGTAATTGTTCTTTTTCTGCTGCATCCAGAATTATTTATCACTTCAACCGCATAAACTCCAGCGCTATTTACACCTAAAGTTGGTAGATTAGTATTTAAATCAATTCCGTCTTTTGTCCAGATATAGTTGTAATTTCCTGTAGGAGATCCGTCTAGAATTCCTGCATTGAGCGTTACAAAAAAGGTAGGGAGATTGGAACAAATTAATTCATTTGAATCTCCATTTAAATTCAAATCAATAATTGGAACAGGATTAACAATAAAATTTAATGTTGTAGTTGCTGGACAACTGGTGTTTAAAGGGTTTTCAACTCTGGCAGTAATATTTTGAGTTCCTGTCAGGAATGGATTTGGTAAGGGACTTGGTAATGCGTTACTGTTTCCGTCAAAATATTTTACAATCATTCCGGTTTGCCCTCCCAGAAGAGTAGCTTCAAAACCAGTTGTATCAAAAGCAAATTTACCATCTTGATCTAATGGATTTGTTTCGTCATCACAAGCCGTAGTGGATGCAACAGGGATTGCTGTTATTTCAGGAGAATCATCTACAATAAATTCAATATCAGCTGTGTCAAAACACTGTAATGCATTCGTTAAAACCGCCTTTATTGTTTGTGATGTTGTGCTGAAATTAGCAGGAAATGGACTTGTGATCAAGCTTCCGTTTGCGTCTTTTAATGGATTATTGTTTTGGTCGAAATACGTAACAGTTATGCCTGTTTGCCCATTTATCAAAGTAGATTCTAATGAAGTAGTACTGAATGTGAATATTCCGTCTTGATTATCATCGCATTGTCTGGGTATAATTACGGGATTAGCAAATGGTAAAGCTTCAACATTTAAAGTTAAATATGGGCCTAAACCATAACAAGCATTGTCTAAATTACTGTCAACCCGTATCCAGATATCTTGAGAATTAGGATAGCCAATATTTCTATAATTTGAAATATCAATGATTGCATTGCTTTCAGCTAAAGCATCGGCTTCGTTTCTGTAGTAATTGATGCTGTAAATATCGGTTGATGGTAAAAGATTTTGTATGATGGTTTTAGATGCAGTCATATCGAAAGTAGTGATTCCATCTCTTTTGTCGTTATTGGCTGTGTCGTTTCCATTAGTATCTAAAAAATCATCACAGACAGGCGGTATTGTAATTTTATAGTTTGGATTGATGTTGGTTGCGGGAACTATTAATTCTATTTTGGAAACACTATAGCATCCGGTAATAGTATTGGCTACTCTTGACCAAATGCTCATCGAAGTTGGAGTTGTGTTTTCAAAGGCCAATTCGTCCAAGATTAAATCCGAAGCAATCGCGTTATTTGCTCCGGTTAAACTGGTATAATAAGTAAAAGTTTCATTCTGGTAATTTGCAGAAATCATATCGTTATTTACTGTTAAGTTAAAAAGAGTTTTCCCGTCCGAAATCAAGTCGGTATCACATTGCTTAATTGTGATGTCATTGAGAATCGGTAACGGATTAACAGTGAAATTTAAAGTTGTAGTTGCAGTACAGTTTGTATTCAATGGATTTGTAACGGTTACTAAAACAGTTTGGTTTCCAGTTACAAATGGATTTGGCAACGGACTTGGCAACGGATTGCTGTTTGCATCGGAATAAGTGACTGTCATTCCGGTTTGTCCTCCTAGAAGGGTGGCTTCAAAATTAGTTGTGTCAAAAGCAAATTTTCCGTCTTGATTTAATGGATTGGTTTCGTCATCACAAGCTGTTGTTAAAGATGCTGGAACGGCAAATGCTTCGGGTAAATCATCAACTATAAATGAAATATTTGTTTCATCAAAACAGCGTAAAGGCGAATTATCTGTTACAACGGCTTTTATGTTTTGGGTTTTTGTTGAAAAACTATTTGGGAACGGACTAGTAATTAAAATTCCGTTAACATCTTTCAAAGGATTATTGTTTTGGTCAAAATATGTAACTGTTACGTTTGTTTGTCCATTTTTTAAATTACCTTCTAAATTAGAGGTGTTGAATGTGAATATGCCGTCATGATTATCATCGCATTGTCTAGGGATTATAACTGAATTTGCAATAGGCAACGGATAAACGGTTGCTGTAATTAGCGTTCGATTTGTAGTACATCCAGCCTCTACATAAAAAGGGGTTGTTGCTGTAATAGTAGTGGTAAAAGTGTTACCGGATGCTATCGCTGTTCCGCCGGTTGTTGTAGTATACCAGCTTATCGTTCCATTTGTTGCATTTGCTTGAAGAGTAATATTTCCAGAACCACATCTTGAGCTTGGTGTAGTTCCTGTAATTTTGGGAATTATCAAGCTAGTACTTGCCGAAATTTCAAGAGGAGCTTCGCCAGGCATTCCTCCATATTCTACTATGTATCCTTTTGGAGCATACAATCCATCGCCTCCTATCTCCGGTAAATCATTCCAAGAACCTATAATTGAATCGGGGAGATTTGGATCCGTGATATGAGCATAATCTTCATTATTGCCGGAATTATTAGGTTCATTATTGTTCCAAAAAGCATATGTAAATGGCGTTCCTGCTTCTGGGCCAGTTACCCATCTCCAGAGACCTTCCGTTTGGGTGTCATTTCCGCCAATCCATCCTGTTCCAGGTGCTTGCGCTCCTGCTAATTGTGCTTCGTCAGATGCTGTGAGCGTGGCTAAATAGCCTTGCAGTCCATAATATGTTTTTGTTTCTGCGGCTGCTTTTGCGGCTGTCCAAGAAATACCCGGACTTGCAACGTACTCATAAAAGTGACCATTTCGAGGTAAATAATTAGCTTGCCCTACACCAACACTTATAGAGAAATTTCGAATTCCGGATGGAGAAAGGGACGAATTATAAAATTCAACATCTTTGATTGCAGCTTCAAAATCGGTATAAGAAACAGCCGCTCCTGATGTTATGCTGGATAGTTTTAGTTTTCCTTCTAATGCAATCCATTCTGATTTAATGGCCGGATGAGAACCGGATAACGAAAGTCTGTCTTGTCCATTTATATAACCTGATGAAATTTGAATGTAGATTGCATCTGTGTTTGGTTTTGCGAGATCGTACTCAATTTTTACATCAGTTACGATTTTTATATAGGTTTGTGGGCAGTATATTTGGTTTCCTGTTGCTGTGATTTTGGGTGGATTAATAGCGGTTGAACTAAGAGCTTTTCTTATTAAAAAATTAGAATTAGTTGCGAAAACAGCAGTTGAACTACTAAGTAAAAAGGCTAAAGCTATTTTGAAAAAATTATAAATTCTCATTTTATAAAAGTATTACCGTTAATGTTCAAAAAAAATTATCCAGGCCAATTCATTTTTTGAAATAAATCCCAAACCACAATGCCTGCACTTACCGAAATGTTTAAGGAATGTTTAGTTCCCAATTGAGGAATTTCTATAGCACCATCACAAAGTGCTACTGCTTCTTGTGATACGCCATGCACCTCATTACCAAAAACTAAAGCATATTTTTGTTTAGTATCGACTTTAAAATCTTGAAGAAAAATTGCACTCTCCACTTGTTCTATGGCAAGTGTTGTGACGCCTTCATTTTTTAAGTTTGCTATAACTTCAAGAACATTCTCGTGATGTTCCCAAGCTACAGTTTCGGTGGCGCCAAGAGCAGTTTTGTGAATTTCTTTGTTTGGAGGTGTAGCCGTGATGCCACAGAGATATATTTTTTCAATCAAAAAAGCATCTGAAGTTCTGAATACAGATCCGATATTGTGCAAACTTCGAATGCCGTCTAGCACCAAAATAAGAGGTGTTTTTTCTGATTTTTTAAAAGATTCAATAGATTTTCTATCGAGTTCGCTGTTTTCTAGCTTTCTCATATTTAAAATTATGCTTACAAAAAAAGCTTCCTAAATTAAAGGAAGCTTTTTGGGTGTATTATTTATGGAATCTAGCTTTTTGACGCATTGTCTGCTAAAACGGTTCCTTTTATAGTAAGTACTTTTGTTGGTTGTCCTTCAGCGTTTGAAGTAATTGTAACCGTTTTTGTAAATGCACCAACTCTGTCTGTAGCATATTTTACTCCAATTATTCCTTTTGCTCCAGGTGCAATAGGTTCTTTTGGACTTGTAGGTACTGTGCAACCACAAGAACCTTGAGCATTTGTGATGATTAATGGTTTGTTACCGTTGTTTGTGAAAACAAATTCACGTTTTCCATCAGCGTTGTGGGCAATAGTTCCGTAATCAATTACTTCGTTAACGAAAACCATTCCAGCACCATTTACTTTTGGAGTTGAAATTTTAGCAGTAGCTGCTTTTGTTTTTTTAGTAGTTTCTTGCGCAGTAGTAGTAAATGCACCTAATGCAACAAGCATTGCTAACGTTATTATTTTTTTCATATCAATTTCAATTAAAAATTATAGACAAATCTATATAAAAAATAGAAACTAGGTGCTAATATTTTCTTAAAAATATTTAAATTTTCGAACTGTTCTTTATTCGCTTTAAAATATATAAATTCGCTGACACATTTTTTTTCAATTTATTAAAGATAATTAATTTGGCAGCTAAAGATAAAGTAGTTAAGGAAACGCCTTTAATGAAGCAATATAATGAGATCAAAAGGAAGTATCCTGATGCTTGTTTGTTGTTTCGTGTGGGGGATTTTTATGAAACATTCGGTGAAGATGCGGTACGGGCCTCAAAAATATTAGGAATTGTATTAACGAAACGTGGAGCGGGTTCTGAAACCGAAACGGCTCTGGCGGGTTTTCCGCATCATTCCTTAAATACCTATTTGCCAAAGTTGGTTAAAGCAGGTCTTCGTGTAGCCATTTGTGATCAGCTTGAAGATCCAAAAATGACTAAAACCATCGTGAAACGAGGAGTGACCGAATTGGTGACGCCGGGGGTTTCTATGAATGATGAGGTTTTACAATCAAAAACCAATAACTTTTTAGCATCGGTTTATTTTGCCAATAAATCAATAGGAATTTCGTTTCTGGATGTTTCAACCGGAGAATTTCTTACGGCACAAGGAAACGCAGAATATATCGATAAATTATTGCAGAATTTTAATCCCAGTGAAGTCTTAATTCCTAAAAATAACAAGAATGATTTCAGGGAAACTTTCGGAGATGATTATCATAGTTTTTATTTAGAAGATTGGATTTATAAAGAAGATTATGCTTTTGAAGTTTTAACTAAGCATTTTGAAACCATTTCTCTAAAAGGATTTGGAATCGAAGAATTGAAAGAAGGAATAATTGCTTCGGGCGCTATTTTGTATTATTTGTCCGAAACGCAACATAATAAAGTACAGCACATCACGGCAATTCAACGTATTGCCGAAGATGCTTATGTTTGGATGGACCGTTTTACCATTCGAAATTTAGAATTATATCACAGTTATAATCCAAATGCAGTAACACTTTTGGATGTTATAGATAAAACGCTTTCGCCAATGGGTGGTCGTTTGTTGAAACGATGGTTGGCATTGCCATTGAAAGACAGTGCTAAAATCCAAAATCGCCATCAAGTAGTTGCGTATTTAAAAGAAAATCAAGACGTTTTAAAAAATATTCAAAAGCAAATCAAACAAATTTCAGATTTAGAACGGCTGATTTCCAAAATTGCTGCGGGTAAAGTTTCGCCAAGAGAAGTTATTTATTTGAAAGAATCACTAGATGCAATTATTCCAATAAAGACTTTGGCTTTAGAAAGTCCTCAAGAAGCTGTAAAAGTAATTGGCGACAGTTTGCACAGTTGTGAATTATTGCGAGAAAAAATCAAAACAACCTTAAATCAGGATGCACCTGTTGCTATTGCAAAAGGAAATGCGATTGCCAAAGGAATTAATGCGGAATTAGATGATTTGCGCGCTATATCTACTTCTGGAAAAGAATTCTTAGAAGGGATAGAAAAACGGGAGTCGCAATTAACGGGTATTTCTTCTTTGAAAATTTCTTTCAATAATGTTTTCGGGTATTACATTGAAGTTCGGAATATGCACAAAGACAAGGTTCCAGCCGAATGGATTCGAAAACAAACTTTGGTAAACGCAGAACGATATATTACTGAGGAATTAAAAGAATACGAAACGAAAATCCTTGGTGCCGAAGAAAAAATCCATAAAATAGAAGTAGAGCTGTTTGAACAATTAGTGAGTTGGATTGCAACTTACATAAAGCCGGTTCAAATGAATGCTAATTTAGTAGCGCAATTGGATTGTTTGTGTTCGTTTACGCAATTAGCAATAGAAAATAAATATGTTTGTCCGGAAATTGATGATACTTTCGAGCTCGAAATCAAAAACGGAAGGCATCCTGTTATCGAAAAGCAATTGCCTGTTGGAATGCCATATATTGCCAATGATGTTTTTTTAGACCGAGAAACGCAACAGCTTATAATGATTACTGGGCCTAATATGTCTGGAAAATCGGCTATTTTGCGTCAAACTGCACTAATCGTACTCTTGGCTCAAATGGGAAGTTTTGTTCCTGCAGACAGCGTTAGAATGGGAATGGTAGATAAAATATTCACCAGAGTTGGAGCGAGTGATAATATTTCGATGGGTGAGTCTACTTTTATGGTCGAAATGAATGAAACAGCTTCTATCTTGAATAATATTTCCGATCGAAGTTTAGTACTTTTAGATGAAATTGGAAGAGGAACCAGTACGTATGACGGAATCTCTATCGCCTGGGCAATTGCTGAGTTTTTGCATGAGCATCCTTCACGACCTAAAACCTTATTTGCCACGCATTATCATGAGCTGAACGAAATGAGCGAATCGTTACCTAGAATTCAGAATTATAATGTGGCTGTCAAAGAATTAAAAGATACAGTTCTTTTTATCAGGAAATTAGTAAAAGGAGGAAGTGCACATAGTTTTGGGATACATGTAGCGAAAATGGCTGGAATGCCCCAAATCGTAATCCTAAAAGCACAGAAACTATTAAAGAAACTGGAGAAAAATCATTCTAGTGATGCGTTAAATGGAATCAAAGCAGCCAAAGACGAAATGCAGATGAGTTTCTTTAATTTGGATGATCCTTTGTTGGAAGAAATCAAAGAGGAGATTTTAAACTTGGATATTAATACAATAACTCCAATGGAAGCCTTGATGAAATTGAACGAAATCAAAAGAATGTTAACCCGGAAATAATTTCTTTGGTTTTAAAGTTTACGTTATCAGAATGTTAACTTTAATCTGTAATTTTTTTCTAAAAAAGGCTTGTGTAATTCAATAAATGTCTTAAATTTGCATCCGCAATACAGAACAAGTATCGTAGTTCTTTTTAAGAATTGAAAATGCGAAAATAGCTCAGTTGGTAGAGCGCGACCTTGCCAAGGTCGAGGTCGCGGGTTCGAGCCCCGTTTTTCGCTCCAACATCATATAATGCTCGGATGGTGAAATTGGTAGACACGCTGGACTTAAAATCCAGTGAACAGCAATGTTCGTGCGGGTTCAAGTCCCGCTCTGAGTACAAAGAAAGCTTCAAACTATGTTTGGAGCTTTTTTTATTTTATAAGAGTTTGTAATTATAAAAATATAAAAGTGTATTCTGGACATTGTTGTTTAGAATCTAAAATCTAAAATTTCATGGGCGCTTTTGTAATTAGTAAACGATTCAATGATGAGTATAAATTTGTGTTCACTTCCAGGAAAGGAAAAACGATATTTACAAGTTTGAGTTATGAACTTAAGTTTGAGTGTGAGGAAAGTATAGAGCGTTTTAAATTGAGTATCGAAACTGCAAATTTTGTAAAGGTTAAAACGTCAAGCGGGAAGTATTTTTTTAGGCTGCTTTTGGCTGAAGAGCTTTTTGCTGTAAGCAGGAAGTATACAACAGAATTACGTCTTCAAAAAGGGATAAAAGAGATTGTGCAATATGCTTCTAAATCGGAGATATTAGATTTTTCGGAAGGTGGTTTTGTGTTTCCGGACTAAAAGATTTTTGGATATTGTATTTAAAGTCATTTTGTTTGCAATTTGACTTTTTTTATGTGCTGTATTTTGGGTTTTTAAAGCACAAAAAAAAGCCGTTACACGAAAGTGAACGACTTTGATTTTTTGATGTAATTAAAAATTACTTAGCTTCTGGAGCAGCAACAGCAGCAGAATCAACAGCAACAGCAGCAGTATCAGCTACAACAGCAGCAGAATCAACAACTACAGCAGTAGTGTCAGCAGCTACAACTTCTTCAGCAGGAGCTTCAGCTTTTTTACATGATACAACAGTTAAAACAGCAACAACAGCTAAACTTAAAAATACTTTTTTCATCTTAATTTTATTATAAAGGTTAATTATTAATTCGTGGCAAAGATATAAATTTTTTAATATGTAAAATATTTTTTTATTTTTTTTTTAAAAATAATATTTATCACCAACGGTTTTTATTGTAACAACTACTATGCCAAAAAAAGAATTTCGTAAAATAAATGGCTATAATTGGGTAATTAATTTTATTGGGGATATGTTTTTAAGAAAATGATGAAAATGATTCGTTTTTGGAAAGTTGAAAAAAAATCTAAACTATTGAATTTTAAATAGGTAATACACGTCTTTTTTTCTGGTTTTTAATCAGATTTTTTGTTTTTGAATTAAAAATAAAACAACAATATAAGGATTGATTCAAATCTGATTTTATATCTTTTTCAAGATGGTGTTTGTAGCTCCTCGGTTTTCTTGAACAAAAGCACTACAGATTAGTCCTTTTTGAGCTCTGATTGTGTCGTTTTCAATTAATTCTAGGAAAGCATTTTCCATCTCTTTGAGATTTGAAATTACCGTGCAGCCTTTTAGATTGACCAAGGCGGTTGCTTCTGCAAAATGAGAATAGTTTGGCCCAATAACTATGGGTACGCCAAATGTTGCGGGTTCTAATATATTATGAACGCCAGGATTTCCAAAACCGCCACCCACGTATGCGATATCTGCGTAGCTGTAGATTTTAGTCAATATTCCGATGGTATCAATGATGAAAACGTCATATTCGTTCAGGTTTTTATTTTCCTTTTCGGTAAATAAAACGGTCTTTTTAGTAATGCTGTTTTTTAATTGCTCAATTTGAGCTGGTTTTATATTGTGCGGGGCGATTATAAACTTTAGGGGTTGATTTTGGGTGTTTATAAAATCAATTAATAAATTCTCGTCTTTTGGCCATGAGCTCCCTATTACAATTGTTAGTGTGTTATTCTTGAATTCCGAAATAAATTCTAAGGAATTGTCTTTTTCTAAAATGGCTGCAACTCTGTCGAAACGCGTATCGCCGGAAACGGCTACATTTGTTTTTCCAAGTTGTAACAATAAGTCTTTAGAATTTTGATTTTGTACAAAAAAATAGGTGAATGTATCCAATGCTTTTCTGTAAAAGCCGCCGTACCACTTGAAAAACATTTGATTCGGTCTAAAAATTCCCGAAATCAGATAGGTTGGTGTATTTTGTTTCTTGAGTTCGCTTAAATAGTGGAGCCAATATTCGTATTTGATAAAAAACACAAAGTCAGGATGGACCAATCTCAAAAATTCCTGCGCATTTTTTTTGGAGTCTAAAGGCAAGTATACTGTTGCATCAGCTATGGTGTTGTTTTTGCGAACTTCATATCCCGAAGGAGAAAAAAAACTGACAATGATTTTATGGGAAGGATATTTTTCTTTAATTTTTTCGATGACTGGTAGGCCTTGTTCATATTCGCCGAGAGAGGCGGCATGAAACCAAATTGTTTTATCCGAAGGTTTTATTTTTTGTTCTAAAATCGGGAAAACTTCTTTTCGTCCAGCTACAAAAAGTTTTATTTTTGGGCTAAAAACAGACACGACTTTTAGTAAATATCCGGCTATAAAAACGACAATGTTGTAGGCAAAAAGCATATTTGAAATTTTGTGGCTAAAATACGTTTTCTTTATATTATTTTCATTGGTTTAAAATCATTAAATGCCTAATTTTGTTTTTTGTCTTGAGAAAGGGTTTATTGTTTTTTGAGACTTTAAATAAATAGGGTTTTAAATCCTGTTCAAAAGTGAATTTTAAATAAAAATTTCAATGAAAAAAATACAAATGGTTGACCTGAAAAGTCAATATGATGCAATAAAAGAAACCGTAAATAATTCTATTCAGGAAGTTTTAGATTCAAATGCTTACATCAATGGACCGCAAGTTCATAAATTTCAAAAATCATTAGAGGAATATCTTGATGTTAAACACGTAATTCCATGTGCAAACGGAACCGATGCGCTCCAGATTGCCATGATGGGATTGGGTTTGAAACCAGGTGATGAGGTAATCACTGCCGATTTTACTTTCGCTGCAACTGTTGAGGTGATTGCGTTATTGCAACTCAGGCCAGTTTTAGTTGATGTAGATTTATTCAATATGAATATCTCTATCGAAGGAATAAAAAAGGCGATTACGCCAAAAACAAAAGCAATTGTTCCTATACATTTGTTTGGTCGTGCAGCGAATATGGAGGCTATTATGGCTATCGCCAAAGCCCATAATTTATATGTAATTGAGGATAATGCACAAGCTATTGGTGCGAATTGCAGATTTTCGGATGGGACTAAAAAGAAAGCCGGAACGATTGGACACGTTGGAGCAACTTCATTTTTTCCTTCCAAAAATTTAGGTTGTTATGGTGATGGTGGTGCTATTTTTACAAATGACGATGCGTTGGCACATACTATTCGCGGTATAGTAAATCACGGAATGTACGAACGTTACCACCACGATGTTGTGGGTGTAAATTCACGTTTGGATAGTATTCAAGCCGCTGTTTTGAATGCTAAATTACCTTTATTAGATCAATATAACAAAGCAAGACAAGATGCTGCAAGAAAATATACAGCTGCTTTTCAAGGCCATAAAAATATAATTGCACCAACGATTTGTGATGTTTGTGATTGTCACGTTTTTCATCAATACACGTTGCGAATTATCAATGCTGACAGAGATGGTTTAATGCAACATTTGTTAGATAAAGGGATTCCATGTGCTATTTATTATCCAATTCCGTTGCATTTGCAAAAAGCATATTTAGATTCTCGTTATAAAGAAGAAGATTTTCCGGTAACAAATCAATTGGTGAAAGAAGTAATTTCGCTGCCAATGCACACTGAGTTAGAGGATGAGCAAATTAAATTCATAACAGACAGTGTTTTAGAATTTTTGAAATAATGGTATGGAGGCGCAATGTATTGCGCCTTTTTTTATATTTAATAAACTCAAGAGGCGGAATAAATCGCATCGATAAAAAAGATGAAATCATGAAAATACTAGTAACAGGAGGTTTGGGTTTCATAGGATCTCATACCGTAGTAGAATTGCAAAATGAGGGTTTTGAGGTGATAGTTGTCGATAATCTTTCGAATACTTCTTTAAATGTTTTAGACGGAATTCAGAACATTACCGGAAAAGTTCCCGCTTTCGAAAAGTTAGATTTACGAGAGAAAGATAAAGTACAGGAGTTTTTCAAAAGGCATACAGATATTTCAGGTGTAATTCATTTTGCGGCTTCAAAAGCGGTTGGTGAAAGTGTAGAGAATCCATTGTTGTATTATGAAAATAATATTAATGCATTAGTGTATATTTTGCAGGAATTGCAGCAAAAAGAGGAAGCTAATTTCATTTTTAGTTCTTCGTGTACGGTCTACGGTCAAGCCGAAAAAATGCCAATTACCGAAGACGCTTCCATTCAAATTGCTATGTCTCCTTATGGAAACACCAAACAAATTGGAGAAGAAATCATAACAGATACTGCTAAAGTAACTAATATCAATGCCATTTTATTGCGTTATTTCAATCCTATTGGATCGCATCCTTCTGCCGAAATAGGGGAATTACCAATAGGTGTTCCGCAAAATTTAGTACCATTTATCACTCAAACCGGTTTTGGATTAAGAAAAGAATTATCGGTTTATGGAGATGATTATCCCACTCCGGACGGAACTGCTGTTCGTGACTACATTCATGTGGTTGATTTAGCCAAAGCGCATGTGATTGCTCTACAGCGTTTATTAAATAAAAAAAATACAGCCAAGGTAGAAACTTTTAATCTGGGAACAGGTACAGGAAGTTCAGTGCTGGAAGTAATCCATACTTTCGAAAAAGTAAGCGGCAAAAAATTACCGTATAAAATTGTAGCCCGTAGAGAAGGTGATATAACATCGGCTTACGCCAATACTGATAAGGCAAATAATGTCTTAGGTTGGAAAGCACAATCTACTCTGGAACAAGCCATGGCAAGTGCCTGGAAATGGGAACAGAAGATTCGAAGTTAGCAATCAGTAATATGCTTAAAAAACAAAATCCCAAATTATCAGTTTGATAATTTGGGATTTTTCAGTTTATTTCAACCAGCAATTATGCGTTAGCAGTAGCAGCTTCTCTGTCGATTTTTCCAATTAAACCGGCTAATACTTTTCCAGGACCGACTTCAGTAAATAAAGTAGCGCCATCGGCAATCATTTGTCGTACTGATTGTGTCCATTTTACAGGAGCTGTCAATTGTATAATTAAGTTTTTCTTGATTTCATTTGGATCAGAAACAGCGCTTGCCGTAACATTTTGATATACCGGACAAATAGGAGTAGAGAAAGTCGTTGCTTCAATTGCAGCTGCCAGTTCTTCTCTTGCCGGTTCCATCATAGGCGAGTGAAAAGCACCGCCAACAGGCAACAACAACGCTCGTTTTGCACCAGCCGCTTTCATCGCTTCACACGCTTTTTCTACAGCCGAAGTTTCGCCTGAAATTACCAGTTGTCCCGGGCAGTTATAATTGGCTGCAACCACAATTCCGTCAATAGATGCACAAACTTCTTCTACAATGTTGTCCGCTAATCCTAAAACAGCCGCCATAGTAGAGGGTTTTATTTCGCAGGCTTTTTGCATGGCCAAAGCTCTTTGAGAAACTAGTTTTAGTCCGTCTTCAAATGATAAAGCGCCATTTGCCACCAAGGCCGAAAATTCTCCCAAAGAGTGTCCCGCCACCATTTCTGGTTTGAAATCTGCTAAAGTTTTAGCTAAAATTACTGAGTGCAAAAACACTGCAGGTTGGGTAACTTTCGTTTCCTTCAATTCCTCAGCGGTTCCTTCGAACATAATATCGGTAATGCGAAAACCTAAAATTTCGTTCGCTTTCTCAAATAATTCCTTTGCTAATGTTGAATTTTCATATAAGTCTTTGCCCATTCCTGTGAATTGTGCGCCTTGACCCGGAAATACGTATGCTTTCATTTTTTTGATTTAAAGATTGAAAAAAGTAAAGATTGAAAAATAGATTTCAATCGAATTGCAAAAATACTATTTTTTTAGAATTTATCAGAATGACTTTTAGAAGCAGCTATTTATATGTTCTCGTCGCCAGTCGTCCCGCTTTCCCCTTTATCTCTTCGCTACGCTGCGAGGATATCGGTTCAATCGGGGCTATTTGTCACGTTTTGATTTCTTATTTCCCTTTTCCTTCCTCGGGAATCAGGTGAAATGATGTTACTTCAAATCGATTGTTAACGATTTTGCCAACGACTTCGGCTTTTCTAATTGCTGCACAAAAACCGTCATCAGCATGTGCATCGCCGTGAGAATCAATAGAAGTTCCGTCAACAAAATAGCATTTGTCATCTATGCGAACAGCCAGTTCACAACCATGTCCTTTCATATCAAACTGACATTGGCCGCAAGCAGCTGCTACAATTTGAGGTTTTGGTTGTTCTTTTTTAGCTTGAGCACTTGCTGTTGAGGCCAAAAAAATAAAGGCGAATACCAGTAATTGTTTCATGATTTAAGAATTTACAGTTACCAGAGCAGCTGCTTTTTTGGCGCTTTCTACAATTTCTTCTATTGGGGTTTGTAACGTGTCATTGACTAAAGCAACGCCCATTCTTCTGTACGGACGAGAACTTGGTTTGCTAAATATTCTAAAATCAGTTTTAGGTAAAGCCGCAATTTTTTCCATTCCTGAATAGGTTGGATTTACACTGTTCTCCGAAGCTAGAATCACAGCGCTGGCTCCCGCTTTTTCTAATGTGATTTCAAAAATAGGTAAACTCAAAATGGCTCGTAAATGCAATTCGAATTCATTAAAATTTTGTGTTCCTGCCAATGTTACCATTCCGGTATCATGAGGTCGAGGCGACAATTCTGAGAAATACACCCCGTCATCGGCCAAGAAGAATTCTACTCCAAAAAGTCCTGCGCCACCAAGAGCTTCAGTTACTTGTTCTGCCATATCTTGTGCTTCGTACAACTCTTTATCAGAGATTAGTGCCGGTTGCCAGCTTTCCTGATAATCGCCACGTTCTTGACGGTGGCCTATTGGTGCGCAAAATAAAGTGGGATTATTGTTTTGAACCACGGTTAATAATGTGATTTCCGAATTGAATTTTACGAATGCTTCTACAATAACTTCTACCACATCGCCACGAGAACCGGCTACAGCATACTCCCAGGCTTTTTTGATATCAGCTTCGGTTTTTATGGTAGATTGTCCTTTTCCGGACGAAGACATTAAAGGTTTTACCACACAAGGCATTCCAACAGCTTCGACTCCTTTTTGTAATTCTTCGGCGGTTGTGGCATACCGATAATTGGCTGTTTTTAATCCTAATTCTTTGGCTGCCAAATCTCGGATGGCTTTTCTATTCATGGTAAAATTGGCTGCTTTCGCCGAAGGGACTACCGTAATACCTTGTTTTTCGTAATCATAAAAACGTTCGGTTCTTATCGCTTCGATTTCCGGAACGATAAAATCAGGTTGGTGTTTGGCAACGATGCGGTCCAGGGCTTCGCCGTCGAGCATATTGATGACTTCAAAACCATGAGCCACTTGCATGGCAGGTGCGTTTTCATAACTGTCAACAGCAATTACGGTTTGCCCGATGCGTTGGGCAGCGATTGCAAATTCTTTTCCTAATTCGCCTGAGCCTAGCAATAGTATTTTCATTATTTTGTGGTCTTAAATGGAATGTAAAAATACTGAATTGCTTTTTTTGTGACCGCAAATCCGCAAATTATTTTATGTTAAATTAGGTTTTTAAGAATGAAGAATGCTATTCATTTAAACGAAAAAACCATTAAGAAATTAAGTTCATTTAGTTCATGTGTCTTAATTTCTTAATGGTAAAACCAGTTTAGAAGGATTGGTTAATCTTCTTCAATTTCGAATTCGGCGTCTTTTTCCCAAATTTCCATTTCACAAGGTTTACAATTGAATTTCAGTTTGTATTCCAGTTCGCCTTGTTTCAGTACCAAAGGTTCTTTGAGTTTGGTTTCCATCGTGTCCTTGTGGTATTTAGGGCATTTTTCCAATTCGTATTTGATACAGTATTTGGTAGTCATTACACGAGATTTCCCAGGATCCCATTGCAATTCGAATGCTTTTTCGATTTCGGTAACACCATGACGTTCGTAGAATTTACGAGCCATTTTATTCGAAACATTATAGGTAAAATCCAATTGGTTCACCGGGAAAGGGTGGTTGGTTTTTACAATTTGATGTTCCTCACGTTTGTAATTGGCCAAACGAATGGCTGACAATTGCTCATAAACGGTTCTTCGCATTTCGTTGATTTTAGAAATAGGAAGAAACCAGTTTTGGGTAAACATCACGTTGATTTCATTGGCGGTGTATGGTGTGAAACCTGTTTTTGCCAATTGTGTTTTGATGTTATCTTCAATAGATAGATTGTTTTTGGTCTGCTCTTTGGCATGGGCCAAATGTACGGTACTCACATAACCATCTTCATCGGTAGCGATTAATTCGAAACCATTTTTGTTTTCGGTTAGCAATAAAGTCGTGCTTATTTTTCTGACCGCGCTGTCTTCGCGCTCTACGATTTTGATGAAAGCGGCGTCATTGTTGCGGTAAATAAATGTTCCGACTTTTAGTTCTTTCAACACATTTGGATACGCTAAACCATTTTCGACCTTGTTGACATAAATCCCATCGGCTTCGTTGTTTTCGTTGATGTAGCAAAGTCCGTCGCCGTTGTTTAACAATTCTCCATTTTCGATTTCGTATGCGCCACCAATAGTTTTGATAAGTTTGCCAATGTATTGCCCTTTGGATTTTGGACTTTCCCAAGAACCAATAGATTGGTGTCTTTCGTTCACAAAATAATCAGTATAACCGCGGTTAAACGTTCGATTCAAGGCAGAATCAAAGGTATAGGTACAGCTTCCCGAAGATGCTTTGGTGTAGTTGTCGTTTTTTTCTAAAAAGGCATCGAGTTTCTGTCTAAGGAACGAAACATTGTTTTTTACATAAACAATGTCTTTTAGTCGGCCTTCAATCTTGAAAGAGCAAATTCCGGCTTCAATAAGATTGGGGATTTGGTCTGAAACATCAAAATCTTTGATAGACAGTAAGTGACTGTTTTTGATTAAAGTATCGCCATGACCGTCAATCAGGTTGTACGGCAAACGACAGTTTTGCGCACAAGAACCTCTGTTTGCCGAGCGTTCGCCATTGGCCACACTCATGTAACAATTCCCACTGAACGAAACACACAAAGCGCCGGTTACAAAAAATTCTAATTCTACATCCGAAGCTTCGCTGATTTCTTTGATTTGGTGCAGGTTTAATTCCCGAGCCAATACTACGCGTTTCATACCTGCATCTTTCAAGAATTTGATGTTGTCAGCATCTCGATTATTGGCTTGTGTGCTGGCGTGTAAAACAATTGGAGGTAACTCCATTTCCATAATCGCCATGTCCTGAACAATAAGTGCATCGACACCAATGTGGTACAATTCCCAAATCATTTTACGACAGGTTTCGAGCTCGTTGTCGTACAAAATGGTATTGATTACTACAAAAACTTGTGCGTGGTATAGGTGTGCATATTGTACTAATGCAGCAACATCTTCGATAGAATTGGTTGCATTAGAACGGGCGCCAAATTGTGGTGCTCCTATATAAACAGCATCGGATCCGCTGTTGATGGCTGCCATTCCATGAATTAAATCTTTAGCAGGAGCAAGTATCTCTATTTTTTTCTTCATCGAGTTGATGATCAATTATTTATTTTTAAAATTTTAGCATTTTTGGCTTTCGCCTAAAAAAGTTTGCAAAGTTCCTATAAATTATTCAAGATTTCTAATTCAAGACTCGATTTTTTCAGAAATAGTTGTATTACATGGTAAATGGTTTTCAAAATTAATTAAATCTTGTCGTGGGTTTTCAGTAGGGCACGTGTAGCAATGAAGCTATTATTGTGGCATTTATTTCTTAATTGTCTTTTAATTGTAGTTTCATCATTATGTCTGTTTGCTCGTCATTGCCTAATTTGAAAATATGTTTGTCAAATTCAACGAAACCATTCTTTTTATAAAAGTGTATTGCTCTTTGGTTTTCTTCCCAAACTCCTAACCAAACATAATTGGCATTGGTTTGTTTTGCAGTTTGAATGGCCTTTTCGTAAAGTAGTTGACCTACTTTTTTTCCGTGAAATTCTTTTGATACATAAATGCGTTCTATTTCGAGTGCTTTGTCATCTTGTAGTTCTGTTTGTGATGGTCCAAAGTTGAGTTTTAAGTATCCAATGACAGTATTGTTGTGTGTGGCAAAATAGAATTCGGAGTTTTTGTCGTTCAGTTCAGCAGTCAGTTTTTCAGTAGTAAATTCTTCGTCTAAATATTTTTTCATATTCTCTTCGGTATTACTTGCTGAAAAGGTTTCGTGAAAAGTTTGTTTACCAATTTTTTGTAAATGGTCGATATCGTTTAGGGTAACTTTTATTAGGTCAATATTTTTCATGTTGTGTTTGGTTTGTTATTGAGTTGTATTTTCTTTAGCGGATAGGAATTTAGGCTAATTTATAAAATAAACGATTAAATCATGGTTGATTTTATGTTTCCTGTTGCTGTTAATAAAACTTAGGGAGCGTTGTTTGTACCGGTTGAAGATAAATAGGTTTGTAGCAGGATTTGCGTGAGGGATAGCAGTGAAAAGCCCGGAGTAAAACGAAATGAAATGGAGTTTTGCGAGGACTTGTAACGGATAGCCCGACCCTTGTGGTCACGCCCAACAATAAAAAAAGCCCCAAGAAAATCTTGAGGCTTTGTTTGTATATTGGAAGTTGGATTTTTTACTTTCCAACTTTCGACTTTATGATTTTTGACTATAAAGCTACCGCTTCTTTTATTCGGCGTAAAGCTTCTTTCAATAATTCTTCGCTTGTAGCGTAAGAGAAACGAATACAGTCTGGGTTTCCGAATGCGTCACCGGTTACGGTTGCTACATTGGCTTCGCCCAAAAGGTACATAGAGAAATCATTTGCATCTTTGATAAAAGTTCCTTTTAATGTTTTTCCGAAGAAAGAAGAAACGTCTGGGAATACGTAAAACGCTCCTTCTGGAACGTTGATTTTGATTCCTGGGATTTCTTTTAATAATCCTACTACTAAATCTCTACGGCTGTGGAACGCTTGTACCATGTGGTTTAATACACTTGGGTCTGCATCAACGGCAGTGATAGTAGCACGTTGTGCGATAGAATTTGCTCCTGAGGTTACTTGTCCTTGAATTTTTGTACATGCTTTAGCAATAAATTCTGGTGCTCCAATGTATCCAATTCTCCATCCTGTCATAGCAAATGCTTTGGCAACTCCGTTTACGGTGATGGTTCTTTCTAACATTCCCGGGATTGAACCGATGCTGCAAAAAGTCCCTGAGAAATTGATGTGCTCGTAGATTTCGTCAGCAACAACATATACGTTTGGATGTTTTTCTAATACTTTGGCCAATGCAGTAAGTTCTTCTCTGTTGTAAACAGAACCAGATGGGTTACATGGAGAACTGAACCACATCATTTTTGTTTTTGGTGTGATGGCAGCTTCTAATTGTTCTGGTGTGATTTTGAAATCAGTGTCTACAGAAGTAGGAACTTCTACAGGAACTCCTCCTGATAATTTTACGATTTCGAAATAAGAAACCCAGTATGGTGCCGGTAAGATTACTTCGTCACCGTCGTTTAGCATTACTTGAGCAATGTTGTACAATGATTGTTTAGCTCCTGTTGAAACTACAATTTGAGACGGTTTGTAGTCTAAACCGTTGTCTCTTTTGAATTTTCGGCAGATGGCTTCTTTTAAATCGGCATATCCTTCTACAGGTGAATAGGTGCTGTAGTTTTCGTCTATGGCTTTTTTTGCAGCTTCTTTGATGAAGTCAGGCGTATTAAAGTCAGGCTCGCCTAAACTTAAACTGATAATATCTTTTCCTTGTGCTTTTAATTCTCTAGCCAAAGCAGCCATGGCTAATGTTTGTGATGTAGCCAGATTATTAATTCTGTCTGAAAGTGGATTATTCATTAAAAAAGTGTTGAAAGCCCCAAATTTCGTTGCGGAAATTAAGGGAGGTTAATTATTTATTTTTAGTTTTTATTTTATTCTTTAGTGAACTGTAAAGCATTTTTATGATTAGGTAAGTTCTGGTTTCATTCCCAAATCTTTTAAATGTTTGAAATGAGCGACAACAGCACTTCGCATGGTTTTATATTCGTAATAGGGCAAATTACATTCCTTTGCGGTTTCTTTTACAATAGCTGCAATTTTACCGTAATGGATGTGACTGATATTTGGAAAAATATGATGTTCTATTTGGTGGTTTAATCCTCCGGTGTACCAGTTTACGATTTTGTTTTTTGGAGCAAAATTAGTAGTGGTAAACAATTGATGAATGGCCCAAGTGTTTTCCATTTCTCCGTCTTCATTTGGGATTGGGTTTGTAGTTTCTTCAACTACGTGAGCCAATTGAAAAACGATACTCAGGATTAATCCTGCGGTATAATGCATAACAAAGAAACCAATAAGTACTTTCCACCAGGTAATGCCAATCACGATTGGCAATACTATCCAGATTGAAACGTAAATTATTTTTGTGATGATTAAAGTTGTCCAAAGTGTTTTTGGACTCTTCGCTTCTCCGTAGGCTAATTTTCTTTTCAGGTAGCTTCTCATTTGTTTAAAATCAGTAGTAATAGCCCAATTGAAAGTAAGTAAACCATATAAAAATACAGAGTAATATTGTTGAAAACGGTGAAAACTATGCCATTTTGCTTCTTTAGTGAATCGAATAATTCGCCCAGCATCAAGATCTTCATCATGTCCGGGAATATTGGTGTAAGTGTGATGCAATACATTGTGTTGTACCTGCCAGTTGTACACATTTCCTGCCAAGATATAAATGGAACCTCCCATGAATTTATTGACCCAGCTTTTATTTGAATAAGACCCGTGATTGCCATCGTGCATGACATTCATGCCAACTCCGGCCATACCA
The DNA here is from genome assembly GCF_027474525.2 of Flavobacterium lacustre. NCBI lineage: Bacteria > Pseudomonadati > Bacteroidota > Flavobacteriia > Flavobacteriales > Flavobacteriaceae > Flavobacterium > Flavobacterium lacustre. The sequence continues at coordinate 477,753 of NZ_CP114882.2, read as the reverse complement.
ATTCCTATAACGATTGTTAATAAAAGATGTGCCCAAAATGGCATGTCTAATGTTAGAATCAAAAAGTAAGGCGCCAGAAAAACAGAGAACAGAATTATAGTTTTCAAATGAAGTTTCCAATTTCCTGTTTTTTGGATATTGTTTTCTTTGAAGTAATTGTTTACCCGCGAGTTAAGCGTTCTAAAAAATTTCAGATTGTCTTGCTTTGCAAATGTAGGAGCGGTGTTATTCATATGTTTTTATAATAATCCCCAAAGATAATTATTATAAATTTTCAATCTGCAAAATTGAGTTAAATATTTACGAGCTAAAAATAGTACTTTTGTTAAAAAAATAGCGCAATGGACGAGATTCTTAAGTATTTTCCTAATTTAACTGATGTTCAAAAAGAGCAGTTTCAAAAATTAGATTTTTTATACCACGATTGGAACGAAAAAATTAATGTTATTTCCAGAAAAGATATTGATGCTTTGTATACTAAACATATTTTGCACTCGCTGGGAATTGCCAAAATCATAAAATTTGAACCGGGAACTTTTGTTCTCGATGTGGGAACCGGAGGCGGATTTCCTGGAATTCCATTGGCAATTCTTTTTCCGGAAACACGGTTTTTTTTGATTGATATTATTGCCAAAAAAATAAAAGTGGTTCAGTCTGTTGCCGAAGCATTAGACCTTAAAAACGTTAAAGCAGAACAACTTCGCGCTGAAAATGTAAAGGGAGATTTCGATTTTATCGTAAGTCGTGCGGTAACAAATATGCCGGATTTTGTTTCTTGGGTGAAAACCAAAATCAAGAAAAATAACAAACACGAATTGAAAAACGGAATTCTGTACCTAAAAGGTGGAGATTTAACCGAAGAATTAAAAGATTTTCCAAAAGCAACCGAATACAATTTAGCAGACTTTTTCCAAGATGAATTTTTTGAAACCAAGAAAGTAGTGCATTTACCGTTGAAGTTTGTGGTTTAAATAGAAGTAAAGAATGCATTAAAAAACCCACAAGAATTAAATTATTGATTCTTGTGGGTTTTGTTTTTTAGTATTTTTTGTAACATTTGAATAATAAAGATGTCAAACTTTTTATTGGTAATGTAAAAACTAAAAAATGAAAAAAATTTCTAGACGTACTTTTGTACATAATTTTGGTATCGGAGTTGGAGCTACTGCGATAATGACAGCTCTTCCCTCTATTATGACTTTGCCAGAAAATAGCAGTAAAATATATGATGGTAAAAAGTTAAACATTGCGCTTTGTGGTTTAGGACGTTACGCAGGTTACTTAGCAGATGGCCTGGAGATTTCAAAATATTGTCGTTTAGCAGGAATTGTAACTGGAACACCTTCCAAAGCTGTAGATTGGGCAAAAAAATATAATATCCCTGAGAAAAACATTTACAATTACCAGAATTTTGATGAAATAATTCATAATAAAAACATTGATCTAGTCTATGTAGTTTTGCCAAATGCAATGCATAAAGAGTTTGTAATTAGAGCTGCTCAGGCAGGAAAACACGTTATTGTCGAAAAACCTATGGCAATTACGGAACGCGATTGTCAAGAAATGATGAATGCTTGTAAAAAAGCAGGTGTACAATTGGCGGTTGGTTATCGTTTGCACTATGAGCCGTATAATTTAGAAATGAAGCGATTAGGACAAGAGAAAGTTTTTGGTCAAGTTCGTTTGATTGAGACTTCTTTGGGTTACAATACCGGTGATTCAATGGATTGGCATTTGCAAAAAGCATTGTCAGGAGGAGGGCCGCTTGTTAATCTTGGAATTTATTGTGTTCAAGCCAGTCGTTATGTGTTGGGTGAAGAGCCAATTTCTGTAACGGCTCAATTTGGTCCAATTACGAATAAAATTAAATTTGCAGAAGTTGAAGAATCGATTACTTGGCAGTTAAATTTTCCAAGCGGAGCCGTTAGTAATTCTACAACTTCATACAGTTGTGGGATTGACCGGTTATTTGCATCAGCTGATGAAGGGGTTTTTGAGTTGAGTCCAGCGATTAGTTACGGCCCGTTTAAAGGAAAGACAAGCAATGGCGATTTAAATTTCCCTGAAATTAATCAACAACAAACACAACTTGACGAAATAGGAAAAGTTATTTTAGAAAACAAACAATTGCCAAGCCATATTACTGGTGAAGAAGGGATCAAAGACGTTCGAATCATACAAGCTATTTATGAGGCAGCAAGGACAGTAAAGAAGGTCTCTTTAGTTTAAAAAACAAAACCCACAAGAACTCAAATAACTTGATTCTTGTGGGTTTTTAAATATCTAACGATGAGATTATTCTCCTAAAAACGGATATCTGTAATCTTCTGGAGTTACAAAAGTCTCTTTAATAGTTCTTGGTGAAGCCCAACGCAATAAGTTCAATGCAGAACCTGCTTTATCATTAGTTCCAGAAGCTCTTGCACCGCCAAAAGGTTGCATTCCCACAACAGCTCCGGTTGGTTTGTCATTGATGTAAAAGTTGCCGGCAGCATTTTGCAATTTGGTAGTCGCTTCCTCAATTGCATAACGATCTTGACTGAAAACCGCACCTGTTAAAGCGTATTCTGAAGTTGTATCAACTAATTCTAATGTTGCAGACCATTTGGCATCTTCGTAAACAAAAATTGTCATTACTGGTCCGAATAATTCGGTTTCCATTGTAGTGTAATGTGGGTTAGTAGTTACGATAATTGTAGGTTCAATAAAGTAACCAACAGATTTATCATAATTTCCTCCAACAATAATTTCGGCATCAGCATCTTTTTTAGCTTGGTCAATAAAACTAGCTAGTTTATCAAATGAACCTTCGTGAATTACAGCAGTAATAAAGTTGCTGAAATCTTCCGGAGAGCCCATTTTCATGGATTTAGTATCTGTAATTAATTGTTCTTTTATTGCCGGCCACAAACTTTGAGGAACATAAGCTCTTGAAGCTGCAGAACATTTTTGACCTTGAAATTCAAAAGCGCCACGAACAATTCCGGTTGCTACTTGTTTTGCATTAGCGCTTGGATGTGCAATGATAAAATCTTTTCCACCTGTTTCTCCCACAATTCTTGGGTAGGTTTTATAACGATGGATATTGGTTCCAATTTTTGCCCAGATATCTTTGAACACATGTGTTGAACCTGTAAAGTGAATTCCGGCGAAGTCAGGACTTGCCAAAATGGTATCGGTAATCATTAAGGCATCTCCAAAAACAACGTTAATTACGCCATCAGGAACACCTGCTTCTTTGAAAACATCAATGATAATTTTTGCAGAAAAAACTTGGCTGTCACTTGGTTTCCAAATCACAACATTTCCCATCATAGCAGCACTTGCAGGAAGATTTGCGGCAATTGCTGTAAAGTTAAAAGGAGTAATAGCATATACAAAACCTTCAAGAGGTCTGTATTCTAATCGATTCCACATGTCTGAATTTGACTTTGGTTGATCGTTGTAAATTTGAGTCATGAATTCTACGTTGAAACGTAAAAAATCAATTAATTCACAAGAAGCGTCAATTTCTGCTTGATGGATATTTTTAGATTGCGCAATCATTGTTGCGGCATTTATTCTTGCTCTGTATGGACCTGCAATTAATTCAGCTGCTTTCAGGAAAATAGCGGCTCTTTGTTCCCAAGCCATATTTGCCCATGCTGTTCTTGATTCTAATGCGTTTGCAATGGCTTTTTCAATATGAACTTTTTCGGCAAGATGATACGTTCCTACGATGTGTTTGTGATCGTGAGGCGCAGTCATGTTTTTTGTATTTCCAGTTCTAATTTCTTCGTTACCAATGTATAATGGAACATCGATTGTTGCATTCCACATGGTTTTGTAAGCCGCTTGAACTGCTGCTTTTTCTGGTGAATTTGGTGCGTATCCTTTTACTGGTTCGTTTACCGCTTTGGGTACATTAAAAAATCCTTTAAGCATGTTGTTCGATTAAAAAATTAGACAAAGTGTAAATAAATTACGATAATTAAAAAATTAATTTGACGCAAAAATACAACGATATTTTAAAATATTGTTATTTTTAACACAATAGGAGTCAAATTAATTTAAAGCAAACGGAGCGCTTAGTCTGAAAGTAGGGACAATTACTTTGAAGATTTTTGTAGTAGTAAAATTAACCATATCAAAATGTCCTTTCATCGCGCCATGTGGAGATGACAACAAACAACCGGAGCTGTATATATGGAATTCGCCAGGTTTTAAAACTGGTTTTTTGCCAATTACACCTTCGCCATCAACCACTTCTAAATCATTGAGGGAATCGTATATTTCCCAGTGGCGTGAAGTTAATTGAACAGAATCTTTACTGTGGTTTTCAATTTTTATTTCATAACTAAAGGCAAAATGGATTCTGTAGTTTTTGAAGTATGTACCTTCAAAACTAGTCAGAACCGAAATTTTTATACCTCTTGTTATTTGAGAAACCATATTAAAGTATTAAATATGTGTATTGTATGAGCAAAATTACAAAAAATTGACTTCGTTTTGTTGTTTTGAGGAATGTTTTTTTTAGTTAATCAAATTTGTAGAGTTTGCTACTCCTTTACCAATAATTCGCTCGTATCTGTCATTGTTTTCCCGATAATAAACCAAGACAGTATATTCGTTTTCCGTTTGATAAAAATTTCCGTCAATAGCATTTTCAGAATCTATAATTCCTTTATTATCCGCCACTGAATATTGAAAATTAGTAAATCCTTGTTTAATCAGAATGGCTTTTTCATAAATCCCTTTTTCGGTATTGTAGTCCATCTGATATTCGGGAGTTAAGGCATAATTATTAAACATTCCTGTTATATAAATATTTTTATTCAATCGAAAAGCTGGTGCCGAAAGACTGAAATACACCCAAGTATAATCGGCTTCAATTTCATTATTGCTGGCATTTAAATGGCGAACTGCAAAATTGCCATTCACATCTTGTGAAAAGGAATACGGAAAATTTGCCCGGGCATTATTAGTATGCAAATACGAGCTGTAAATGGCACTGTTCGAATTCACTCGTGCTACATTATTACTGGCTGCTCTAATGTCTTTGGTGTCAAAAAATAAAAATTCATTTCCTGCCCAAAATTGTGTTTGAGTATCATATTTGTAAACCAAGTCATTTCCAATAGTGTATTGAGCAGGAATACCGGTTATGGCTGAGTGAAATTGTCCGTTTTGCAACAAGACGGTTTTTACATTCTTAAGTGGGTTTTGAAATGTAATCGTGTTTGTTTTTATCGAAAATTCTAAATTGTGTTTAAAATCTAAATTGCTTACCGTTCGCGCTCTTTTGATTTGAATGGGAACGGAAACAAGATCTTCATAAACAATAAATTTTCTTGAAAAAACAACTTCTTTATCTTCATTCAACACTTTCAGGATATAATTTCCGCTAATGCGCAATTGCGTAAACTGATTGGGAATTGATAATTTGTAATGCGAATAGATTTGAAGCGTATTGAAGGAATTGGTGTAATTCTGAATTCTTTGATTATCAAAACCTTGCAGGTAGTCCGTTTTAGGAATTTCTGAAGGTTTCCAGTTGTAATCGCAATGCGTTATGTCGTAATAATAATCGGCTTCGTTGCCAAATAAATCATCAAATTGAACCTCAAAATCGTCTCCCAATACAAATATTGGAACAACATTTTGATTTTTTTGTACAAAAGAAATTGTTTTGATATTGTATGGCGGAGTCACTTCGGTTTCTACTTGTGCAGCAGTTGACGTGATTACAAACAGCAGTAGTATTTTTTTGAAAAAGGAAATTGGCATAATGATTTAATTGCTAATAGGTAAATATAACGAATTATGCGGTATTAAAGTATTCTCAAAAAAACAGCGGCTATTTAAAACAAACTGGAATGATTTCGCCTTTTGCCAAACAATATTTTTCTACCAGTTCCGGTGCTATTTTGTTGGTGTAATCTTCTTCAACAACTTTAAAACCGATACTTCTTAGTTTATCAAAATAATCTCTTCCGTAAATGCGAACGTGATCGTATTGGCCAAAGATTTTAGCTCGTTCTTTTTGATCTGTAATACTGTCGTCTGCAAAAGTAGTGGCTCTGGATAAATCCTGTGGAATTTGTAAAATCGCCATTCCACCCGGTTTCAAAACACGATATAATTCCTGCATGGCTTTCGTATCATCCGGAATGTGCTCCAAAACGTGATTGCACAGAATAACATCATATTGGTTGTCTTCAAAAGGCAAATTGCAAATATCTGCTTTCACATCGGCTAGTGGAGAAAATAAATCGGTTGTGGTGTACTCCAGATTTTTTTGATTTCGAAACAATTTATAAAAAGCTTGTTCCGGTGCAAAATGCAATACTTTTAATGCTGAATTTGTTTCAGCATCTCTTAATTTAATTCTTTTAGTATTCGTAAAAGAAGAATCTGAAACTAGTTCAGATTTAAAAAAATCAGTTTGTTCATTCAAATACAGCCAAAGCAAACGGTGTCTCTCTAACGAAAGTGTACTTGGTGAAAGCACGTTGTTTCTTTGTGTTTCATATCCGTAAGGTAACATTGACTTGAAACTTTTTCCGTCAATTGGATCTGTGAAATTAGTTCCTTTTAATGAAAAAGCGATAATTGGACGTGCCACATAACTCATCCTGATTAACAATGGACGTGGAATGGTGTTGAGTATAAGTTTAAATAGTTTCTTCATTATAATACTAAAGGTTCTTTTCTAAACTCATCTTCTTCATTACTCACAATTCCTAACGCTTTGTAGATGTATCCAAAAGTTGATAAAATCTCCGGCTTCCCGTCGATAATAGCAACATCATGCTCAAAGTGTGCGCTTGGTTTTCCATCGGCAGTAAGAATTGTCCAACCGTCTTTTAATTGTTTGATGTTTCGGGTTCCCATGTTAATCATTGGTTCAATAGCGACAACCATTCCTTCAACAAAAAGCTTTCCTCTTCCTTTTTTACCATAATTTGGCATTTCTGGATCTTCGTGCATTTTTTGTCCAACACCGTGACCTACAAGTTCACGAACTACTCCATAACCATGCGCTTCTGTGTATTTTTGAATTGCATTTCCAACATCTTCAACACGGTTTCCTAATCTTAATTCTCGGATTCCAACGTATAATGATTCTTTGGTTATTTGTAATAATTTTTTGGTTTCCGGTGCAACATCGCCAATCTCAAAAGAATACGCATGATCACCATGGTATCCATTTTTATAAGCGCCACAATCTACTGAGATTACATCGCCACTTTCTAATGGTTTGTTGTTTGGAATTCCATGAACAACTTGTGCGTTCGGACTCATACAAAGTGAGTTTGGGAAACCGTATAATCCAAGAAAGCTTGGTTCAGCTCCGTGGTCACGAATGAATTCTTCTGCTAATTTGTCCAGATATAAAGTAGTGACTCCTTCTTTGATTTCAGAAGCAATCATTCCTAATGTTTTTGATACGATTAATGCACTTTCGCGCATTAATTCTATTTCTTCACGTGATTTTACTATAATCATAATTTCGAATTTTCAGTTTGCAAAAGTACGATTTTATAAATTATTTAATCCGGATTGGCCATAATTTTAAAAAGCTCCGAATTAGAAACATAAAATCGGTTCTCTAAAGCAATTTGTGAAAGTTGTGCACTGACCAAATTATTTTCCCGCGTGTTGATTAAAAACAAAGAACTTTCCCCAAAAGAAAACAATCTTTCCTCTGAATTTAACATCGTGAGATTGTCTTCTACTAAACCTTTTATTAACTCTTTTTGCCTTAACAACGATTCAATTTCCATTCTTTGAGCATTGATTTTATTAGACAATTGTACTTTTTCTAAGTCCAATGCAAATTCCGTTTCCTGAACTTTGTATTTCGCCAGTTTCAAACTTCCGCGTTCTTTTCTCAGAAATAGTGGAAAATAAAAATCCAAACCTATTTTGTAGTCGTTAAATTGGTAATTATCAATGTAACTGGGTTCCGATAAATAGGAGTAGCCCACGTCAATTTTTGGCAAAAGCATATTGGCTTTTAATTTTTTCTCCACATTCAGAATGTCAATTTTGCTTTGCAGCGCATTTATTTTTGGATGATTGGCAATAGAGAAATCGGAATTCAACAAATCATTTGTTTTTAAACTTTCCTGAATCGTGAATTCTAATTGCGTTTCGGGAATCAGTTCCTCTGATAATTCAAACGGAATGTTGTTTTCTAACCAAAGAAAGTTAGCCAGTTCTAATTTGGCTTTAGCCAATTTAAGCTTCGAATCTTCCAAATTTAATCTTCGGTTTTTGACCAGAATTCCGGCTTCAATACTGTCAATTGCCGGTTTATCGCCTTGTACAATTGAAGTTTTGATTCCTTTGAACCTGATTCCTGCATTTTTATTATACTCTTCATACAGCTTTACTTCATTGAAGTTTTTTTTCCAATTAAAATAAGCCAGCGAAGCATCATATAAAACGGTAATGGCCTGCAATTTTCTTTCGGATTGGCTTAATTTCATTTGCATTTTTGCTTTGCGAACATCAGCCATTCTTTGATTAATGAATAGTCCTTGACCCAGTGGAACGCTGATTCCTAATGAGGTTAATCCTTGATTTGGAACCGTATTTTCAGGATTCAGATAAATACCTTCATTGTTGTCTAATCCTGCTTTAATCTCAATTCCATACCAAGTTGGGATTTTAAAACTGCTATTCAAAATCGAATAATATTCCTTGTCTTTGAATTGTTTCTTGCTGAAATCTACTTCAATTTTTGGATCAAATCCACCTCGGGCCATCATCAGATTCGCTTGGGCTTTATTGATTTCTAAGTTGGCATTTTTAACTAATGGATGGTATTTTTTTACATAGCCCAGAAACTCGGTGTAAGTGAGTTCTTTGGCGGTAAATTCTTGTCCAAAAGCGGCATAACCAACTAATAAAAAAGCGATAAGGAGTTGTTTCATTATTTCTTTTCTTTTGTTGTTTTTGTTGAAGTTTTGTAGTAGTTAGGAGGAAAACCGTTTAATGTTCTCCATATTTCAAACCATATTGGCACATTGTCTAATAAAGCAATTGTTTGGGCTCCGGAACCAATGCTTAACTGTTTTGGCCATTTTGCTTCAGAAGAATCGGGAGCAATTAATACTCTGTACTTGCCGTTTTCACTGATGAAGTTTTCTATGGCTACAATTTTACCTCCAAAAGTTCCATAAGACATGTCTGGCCATCCTGAGAAAACAATAGTTGGCCAACCGTCAAACCAAACCCGTACTTTTTCGCCTTTGCTTATTAATGGCAAATCGATTGGGTTTACAAAGGTTTCTACTGCAATATCATAATCCGACGGCATTATTGTGGCGATTGGAGTTCCTTCTTTTATAGTTTCTCCAATACCGGATTGCAACGCTCTGTTGATGTAGCCACTTTGTGCGGCTTTGATATAATACATCCCATTTCTAATGCTATAATTTGCATATTGATTTTCTAATTTATTGACTTGTGCATCAGTGTCGTATTGATTGCTCAATGCCGTAAATTTATCACTATTGGCTTTAGAAACTTTTTCGGAATATTCAGCCGTTATCCTATTGATTTCTACTTTGGCGTTTATAAATTCATTTTTACTAGTTAAGTATTTGTTTTCTTGCGTGATGATTTTTGCTTCAACTTCTTGGAGTTTTAGTCTTTTATCTTCGGTATCGCTCAATGGTTTTAAACCTTCTTTATTCAATTGCAGAGACCTGTTGTATTGCGTATTGGCAATCTTTAATTGTGTTTTAACGGCAACCAAATCCATACTATCGCTTTTTATTTTTAAAAGAGATTGCTTGATTTTGTTTTGTGCTTGTTCCAGTTTTAGTATTTTCTCGGTTTCAATAGCTTGAATTTGACCCGAAAGTGTATTTACTTTTGACCCGTAAGACTGCAATGATTGTTTTTTGGCATTCATTTGGTTTTTAGTATTTTCTACTAAATTAGGATCCATATAATCTTCTTTAATCTCCGAAATAAACAGAATAGTATCGCCTTTGTTGACAAAGTCGCCTTCTTGAACATACCATTTTTCTATTCGACCAGAAATAACGCTTTGAATGGATTGCGGTCTTTGATTTGGTTTTAAAGTGGTTACAGCTCCGGTTCCGGAAATGTTTTGTGTCCAAGGCAAGAAAAGCGCAATTAATCCAATTATTGAAACACCGGCAATAATTCTGTTTAAGATTTTATAATGCGGTCTGTTTCCTAAGTTTTTCACCGTTTCGTATTGATCCAGTGACTGTAGTTTTGTTTTATTGTCGGATATGTTTAGCATGATGTGTCAGTTTTTGAGTCCAATTGAATAAATCCGTTTTGCATCGTAATTTTTCGGCTGCATTTGGTTTTCCAATACGGATTTTTGGAGGAAACTACAATGGTCCATTTGTTTGCATCGGAAGTAATAAAGTCAATAATTTCATTGGCTACTTTTTCATCCATACTATCGGTTGGATCTTCGTAGAAAAGTATTTTAGGCCTGTGAATTATACTTCTTGCCAGTAAAATCTTTTGTGCATTTGAAGATGATAATTGTTTTCCTTCGGGGAAAATTCTAGTATCTAAACCTTTTGGCAATGATTTAATAAACGAGCTCAGTTGAACGCCATCAATCGCCCATTTTATATCTTCAAAAGGTATTGTTGTGTCTTTGAAAGTAATATTTTCGAGTATTGTTCCTTCAAATGGAGTTTCGCTGTGAATAATACTGCCTATTTGAGAGCGGTATTGCTTTAAGTTTATTTTTCTAAAAGTGTCATCATTAATATAAAAAGAACCGGATGTAGGTTGTAATAAACCAGATAATAAACGAATTAAAGTTGTTTTTCCAGAACCATTTTCTCCATCCAAAACTATTTTTTCTCCTTGTTCAATTTTGAGACTTATTGCATTTAACACTTCTTTTTTTGAATCAGGAAATCTAAATTTAATGTTCTCTGTTTCCAAAACGATATTTGTATAGCAAGTGTCGTTATTAATGATTGTATCTTCTTCTAATTCTAAATCGGTTACCTGTCCGATTTTTTCAATAGAAGTGAGTACGTCATAGAAAGTTTCCAGTCCAATAATTATTTTTTCGACCGAATTAATCACCAATAAAATAATGATTTCCGCAGCAACAAACTGTCCGATATTCATTTCTTGAGACAATACTAAAAATCCACCTATCGATAATAAACTGGCAGTAATAATGATTTTAAAAATAATTAATTGACTGAATTGTCTCTTGATGACATCAAAGTGTTTTTCACGGTAGTTGAGGTAATCCGATACGATTTGATTATTTTTTTTTAAAGCAAAATCGTAATTAAGTTCATTCCTGAAACTGAAGTTGTTTCGCGCCACTTCTTGAAGCCAACTAGCGACTTTGTATTTGAATTTGGATTCTTTTAAGCTCGTTTCCAATCCTGATTGATAGGAGAATTTGAAAATGAAATAAAGAAGAATGAACAATAAAATACCAAATAGGATAAAATAGGGGTGGTACAATGACAATAATAGAATCCCAAAAATAATTTGAAGTAAGGCCGCCGAAAAATCAATTAATAACTTTGAAGTTCCTTTTTGAATCGTCATGGTGTCAAAAAAACGATTCGCTAATTCAGGTGGATAGGTGTTGTATAATTGCTCTGATTTAATTTTAGGCAAGCGCGCTGCAAATTCAAAAGAAGAGCGGACAAATATTTTTTGTTGTAAATTTTCAGTAATTCGCAATTGCATTAAGGATAAAATCCCTACCAAAGCTACGCCAAAAACAACAAGAATAATAAGTACAATCCAGGAGGCGCTTACTCTGCCGGATTGAATGAAATTGATAATTGCCTGAATTCCCAGCGGAAGAGACAAACTGATTAACCCAGCAAAAATAGCATAGAAAAATATCTGATAAACATCTTTTTTATCTAGTTCGAGTAAGTTGTAAAATCGTTTTAGAGGAGTCATAATTGAATTTTTTATTTTTAGCGTAAAACGTTTTCGGTTAGATTGAGATAAAATTGAGTTATACTTACGGAATCATTGCAATCGGTTATGGTCGTTAAGTGTTCGGTCAAAAAATGTTGGTGTAAACTTCCTTCCACAATTGTAGAGATTAGAGATTTTGCATAAGGATAGTTTGGATTTACTTCGTTTACGATAGTCACAATTCTGTTGATGACTCTTTTATAAATTAGGAAAAAACCTTCTTTGTTTTCTTGGTCAACTTCTTTTGTGTGAAGTGTTTTTGTGAATTCGGCAATAATAATTTTGTTTAGAATGGCTTCGTTAATATGTTCTGTGCTATTGTCATCTTCTACTTTTTCGGTGATGATGGTAATTGCTTTTCGGAGTTTTTCTTTTGGGTCAGTAATATTGTTGGTGGCAAATACAAGTTTATATTCCATCCAGCTCCAATACCAGGAAGACAAATAAACCAACAGTTTATGTTTGTTTTCAAAATAGCGATAAAGAGAACTTTCGTTAGAACTAATTTTTTCACCCAGCTTTTTGAATGTGAAATTTTCGAATCCAATTTCATCAATCAAAAGGATACTTTGTTCTATTATTTTTTTTCCCAAAGCAGATGTTTCGGGGTCTTTAACATATATTTTTTCGTTGACTTGAATTTTTAAATTCGAAAGTACTGTATTCATAATTAATTATATTTTATGCAAATATAATAGTAATACTTTCAATATTGAAATTTTAACTTTTATTTATAAAAAAAGCTACTCGATGTGAGTAGCTTTTTTTGAAATATGATTTACTTTTTTAAAGTAAAGAGTGGCAAGTCATTGCTGCAGGTTGTTCAATTCCCATCAATTCTAAAATGGTTGGAGCGATATCTCCCAAAACACCATCGTGAATGGTTTTCAAATCTTTGTCAACCAAAATAATTGGCACAGGATTCGTAGTATGCGCTGTGTTTGGACTTCCGTCAGGATTAATCATCGTTTCACAGTTTCCGTGATCGGCAATTACAATCGTTGTGTAATCATTTGCTAAAGCAGCTTCAATAACTTCTTTAACACAGGCATCAACTGCTTCACAAGCTTTTATGGCAGCACTCATAATTCCGGTATGTCCTACCATATCACCGTTGGCAAAGTTCAAACATACAAAATCTACTTCTCCTTTGTTTAATTCTGGAACCAAAGCATCTTTTAGTTCAAAAGCACTCATTTCTGGTTGTAAGTCATAAGTGGCTACTTTTGGTGAGTTTCTTAAAATTCTGGATTCTCCTTCAAAAGGCGTTTCTCTACCACCGGAAAAGAAGAAAGTCACGTGAGGATATTTCTCTGTTTCGGCAATACGAATTTGTTTTTTGTGTGCTTTTTCCAAAACTTCACCAAGAGTTTCGGTAATGTTGTCTTTATTGTAAACCACTTTTACATTTTGGTATGTTTCGTCGTAGTTAGTAAGCGTTACATAATATAAATTCAGTTTGTGCATGTTTTGCTCATGGAAATCTTTTTGCGAAAGCGCTTCAGTCAATTCGCGACCTCTGTCGGTTCTGAAGTTGAAGAATATTACAACATCATCTTCTTCTATAGTCGCTAACGGTTTGTCATTTTCATCGACCATAACCATAGGGTGAATAAATTCATCAGTTACATCATTTTTGTAACTTTCTTCTATTGACGCTACGGCATTTTTAGAATGAGTTCCGGTTCCGTTTACTACTAAGTCGTAAGCCAGTTTTACTCTTTCCCAACGTTTATCACGATCCATTGCATAATATCTTCCTATAACCGAAGCCAGTTTTACAGAAGTATTGGCAATGTAATTTTCTAAATCTTGAATATATTTTTTGCCTGATTTTGGATCAACATCACGACCGTCTGTGAAAGCGTGAATGAATACATTTTGTAAACCATATTGTTGTGTAGCATCAATTAAACCACGTAAATGTGAAGTGTGAGAATGCACACCTCCATCAGAAACTAAACCTAAAAAATGTACTTTTTTATTGTTCTCTTTGGCAAAAGTAAAAGCATCAATCAACACTTGTTCTTTTATCAGAGTATTATTGGCTACAGCCAAATTTATTTTAGCTAAATCTTGATAAACAATTCGTCCGGCACCCAAGTTCATGTGGCCCACTTCACTATTTCCCATTTGTCCTTCAGGCAAACCTACATTCAAACCATCAGTGCGCAGTTGAGCGCTAGGGTATGCTTTATAAAGGCTGTTTATAAACGGAACATTTGCATTATCGATTGCGGAAACTTTCGGGTCAGGAGATTTTCCCCAACCGTCTAAAATCATAAGAATTACTTTTTTATTCATGACAATTTTTTAAGCAAATATAAAGAATTTTCAAAAAAAAGTGTCCCTATCTGAACCACTATTATACATTTTTAAGTGAACAGAACCATTCAATACTAATTCTGTTGTTTTAAGTGATTTTTTTAGAAATAATGTTTATAAAAATTTATTTTTCACCTCATTATAATCGATGAAATACCGAACACTAATCGAAAAAATATGGCTCAATGCCTCATTGTTTAGTAAATTAGTGATATTTTGATCAAATTGCTTGTTGATTGTGTTTTCAAAATTAGCAGCATTATTTCGATACAAAACCGAAACCTGACTTCCTGGCGCAAACCACCATGAATAAGACAAATCTAAATTCCAAGAATAAAAACTGGAGTTCCTGTTTTCGGGATAATTCATATTCTCTGATAATCTTCCGTTTTGTTCCAATGATAGAAAATTTTTGTTCTCTGCATAAGACCAATATTGTCGCGCCGAAAGGTTAAAATTCATTTTGCTGTTTACAGAATATTTACCGTAAATGGAATTAGAATAGGTAACTACATTTCTGTTGGCAAAAACAATAGTGTTTGGTGTCGCAGAATTTGCATCGTCATTAACGCTGTCTACAAATCCCTTGTTATTGTTCTGTCTAAAGAAATTAAAGTTATACGTAAAAGAAATTTTATCATTAAAACGATATCTTGGACCCAACGAAAAGCCATATGAATTCCTGCCCGATTCGTTTAATTTTGAAAAAGAAGGATTAAAATCAAACGCCAGTTTTTTGTTGTAATTAGAAGAATAATAGAACCAACCGCCAAATTGTGTTGGCGTTATTACATACCGATTTTCAGTTCTGGGTTCATAATAATTGTAGTTTTCAAAAGGGTTTATATTAATTCCTAATCCAAAGAAATTATTTTTCTTATTTTCGAGATTTACATTTACATTAAAATTATTACCTTGAATTTTTCCGGTTTCTTTTTGAAATTGAATAAAATTATTATAGTTCAGTCTAAAGCTGTTGAAGTATTTTGTGGGATTCAAAATTCTATAATTGGCATTCCCGTAAATGCTGAAATAATTGGTTTCAAAGTTGATTCCTAAATCATTATTGTCGAAATCTTTTGTAAATAAATCACCTCCAAAACTATATCTGTATTTTCCGGATGTTTCAGAAAAATTTAAGGTCGTTGCAATTCCCTTTTTGTCTTCAAGGTCATTTACATAACTGTATTTGAAATCTCCAGCCAAATTATAGGTATTTTTCTTCGTGTTTAAATCCCAAACGAGAGCTGATACATTCGCGTCCCGAAAATCACCATTTCGAGTAACATTCGTATTTACAAAAGTAACAGAGGAATTTTTGCGAAAGCGTTGGTCTAAAACCAAAACGTTATAATTTGCCAATGGTTCCAGAACGGCTCTTCGGGTTTCTTGAGTGTCGTTATTAAGGATTGTTCCAAAAGTTTTTTCGGTTACGGCATTCAGGATTCCAATTCCCAAACCGTCTTTGGTTCTACCGGAAACTTTCAAGGCATTGATAAGATTAACATTTGCTGGCCCGTCAATTATTGCTTCATTGTCGGCTGAATTATAAGTCGGATTTCCTCCAATTCTTCTGGAATAGACTAAATTTCCTTTGCTGAATAAATCTGTTCCTTCCGTAAAAAAAGGTCTATTTTCGTTGAATTCTTGTTCAAATGGGCCAAGATTCAGGATTTGATCATCGTATTTAGTTTGTCCAAAATCAGGAATAAGAATCGCATCTAATGTGAAAGCATCATTGATTCCGTACTTAATATCCAATCCGCCTTTAACGGTTCCATAGGTTTTCTCGCGCGCATTGGCATTTACATAAAAGGAAGAATACGGCAAAAAGAAAAGGCGTGTGGGTGTTTTTATATTTTCAATTCCTTCAAGATTTCCGGCTTGTTGCGTGAAAGTACCTATTTTGGTATCAATTAAATTCCAAGTATATTTTTGACGGTCTCTTCTAATTTCTCTGAAAAAATTAAGTCCCCAAGTTTGCTTTTTTTCTCCCGAAAAACGCAAGGCAGCATAAGGAATTCGCATTTCTACAGTCCAGCCTTTATCGGAAATTATGGCTTTACTTTTCCAGACCGCATCCCAGGAATAGTCTTCCCCATTGGTGTCTGTTGTAATACAATCGGCTTGACCGTCAGACGCATTTACAAAAAACTGAAAGTCTTGTTGGCCATCATTAAAACCATTTATGAATACTCCAAAAAGATCTGAAGTCCCAAATTCATCGCGTTGCGTAATTTCTTTCAGGATTTTATCCGGTTCGTTGTCAAATAAGATAGCAGCAATATAAATCGCATCGTTATCATAGACGACTTTTACTTCGGTTCTTTTATTTTCCGGAATAGCTTTGCCGTTATCAGGTTCAAACATGATAAAATCGGAAGCTCCAGTCACAGATTCCCATATTTTTTCGTCCAGTTTACCGTCTATAGAAATGTTGTCAGTAATGAATTTAGTTTGTAATACTTTTTTTTGGCTGTAGCCAAAAATTGAAAATAGAAGTACACTTATAAAAAGTATTTTTCTCATGCGATTTTTGATTTTTTGAATTGACTGATGAAAAGACTATAAATAGAATTGTCTTAATAGACATTGCTTTTAAGTTTTTGTTACAGTTTTAGAAAAAATAGAATCTGAAAAGACGTAATGGGGTGTAATTTGAACTTTAAATAAAGCTTTAGAATTTATTTTTTACAACATTGTAATCAATAAAATAACGCACACTAACAGATAAAATATTTGTCAGGTTGTTATTGAAAACATTTTTTAGATTAGTCGATAGGTTTTTCTCTACGACATTGGTTCTTTCTTCTGCATAATTGCGGTATAAAAAGGAGATTTCGCTGCCGGGAGCAAACCACCAAGAGTAAGATAAATCGAAGTTCCAGGAGTTAAAATTCCGATTTTTATTCACCGAGTAGTCATTATTTGGAGTCAAATAACCACTGTCTTGTAAGGTAAAAAATTTAGCATTATCTGCATACGACCAATAATAACGTGCTGTTAAATTAATTGTCATTTTGTTGTTAAGCGCATACTTTCCGGTAAAATTATTTTGCACTATTTCTCTGTTGCGTTCTGTGAAAATAATCCCTGTTTCATTAGAATCGATTCTGCCAATATCATTTTTCTCTCTTGTATAATCGAAAGCATAAGCAAGCGAAAATTTATCATTGAATCGGTATTTTGGACTGGCATAAATACCATAAGTAATTCTTCCTTCTTGATTAAATTTAGTAAAAAAAGGAGTTGTGTCAAACGTAAATGCATGGTTTCTATTTGACTCAAAACCAAAATAGGAAGCAATTCTTTTTGGAATAAAAACATATTTCCCGTATTCAAGAGGTTCGTAGAAATCGAATGTTTCCAGAGGATTTACGACCAAAGCAAACTCAAAATAATGATTGCTTAAAGAGGTTGCTTTAATGACTGTTTTGTACCACGCTTCTTGTGTTTTTCCGGTGGTGTTCTGAACTTCCATGTTTAATTCTTGTTCTACTTTGAACGTATTAAAGAACGAACTTGGATTTAGTATTCTGTAGCTTGCGTTAGCCAGAGCACTATGGTAATTGGTGTAAAAAATGATACCTAAATCATTGATATCGTAGTTTTCTGAAATGTATTTTCCTGAAAAGAGATAACGGTATCGACCACTTGTTTTCTCAAAATTTAAAGATGTTTTATAGCCACTATAATCTTCTAAAGTGTTGATTTGGCTGTATTTGAAATCACCGTATAAATTATAATTATTTTCTTTGGTATTCAAATCAAATAACAATGCCGAAACATTAGCGTCTCTAAAACTGCCGTTTCTGGTGGTATTTGTATTTACAAAAGATACAGATGAATTTTGGTTGAAACGTTGGTCAAAAACCAAGACATTGTAATTGGTTAGCGGTTCAACAACTGCTTTACGGGATGTTTCTGTTTCGTTGTCCCAAATTGTGGCGTATGTTTTTTCGGTAACGGCATTCAAAAAACCAATTCCTAATCCTTTTTCGGTTCGTCCTGATATTTTCACAGCATTAAGCAAATCAACTGAACTGGGATAGTTTGTAATTTCTTCTGTTGGTGTTGTTTCTGGTTCTGTGCTTGGAATTCCTCCAATTCTTCTCGAATAAAATAAACCTCCTTTGTTAAATAAATCAGTTCCTTCGGTAAAAAAAGGTCTGTTTTCTTCCAGTTGTTGTTCAAATGGTTCCAGATTTAAAATAGCGTTATCAAATTTTGTTTGTCCAAAATCAGGAACTAAAATTGCGTCTAAAGTAAAGGAATCATTAATGCCGTATTTAATGTCTAAGCCCGCTTTGATTGTAGTTCCTGACCCAATATCGTTTTTTTGATAATACAAAGATGAATATGGAATGAAGAAAAGTCGGGTAGGAGTATTTATGTTTTCAATTCCTTCAAGAATACCCGCTTGCGGAATTACTGCGCCGATTTTAGTGTCAACGCGGTTCCAAGTATATTTTTGTACGTCGCGTTTTATTTCACGCATGAAATTTAAACCCCATGTTTGTTTTTCTGTTTTAGAAAAACGCAAAGCAGCATATGGTATTTTCATTTCAACGACCCATCCAAAATCGGTGAGGGTTATTTCGCTGTCCCAAATGGCGTCCCAACTGAAATCTTCTAAATCTTCGGTTGCTAAACAGTCCATTTGAACTCCGGCGGCACTTACAAAAAATCTAAAATCCTGTTGCCCGTCATTGAAACCATTTATAGAAACAGAGAACGTATCAGAAACACCAAAGACGTCTCGATTTGTAATCTCTTTCTGGATTTTATCAGGCTCATTGTCGTATAACAATGCAGCTATGTAAATGGCATCATTGTCATATAGAATTTTTACTTCTGTTTTTTTATCTTGGCTTATGGGTCTACCGTTATCAGGCTCAAACATGACAAAATCCGTTGCTATATCCGCTGATTTCCAGATAGATTCGTTTATTTTTCCATCTACAATTATATTTTCTGTAATAGATTTCGCCCTAATGCTTTTCTTTTGTGCATAAGAATTAAAATTAAGGAAAACGAAAAAAATTAAAATGACAGCGTAAATTTTCGGCATATATTGTGATGATATTTGTACAAAAATAACAAAATTAACATAAAAAGTTATTGTTTTGGTATTTATTTGCTGAGGTGATAAATGTTAAATAAACAGATAAACTCCTTTTTTTACTCTAAAATTCTCCTTGGCCTTTGTTTTTTTATACTTTTGCAATCCCGATTCTATTGTATAACTTAAACATAATCAATGATTTATAAGGTTTTTCCTGCTGTATTATTTTTCTTGTTTTCTTTTTCTTCAAGTAAAGTTTTTTATCCAGAATTAAAAAATAATAATTTTCTTGTTTCTAAAACGGTTCCTGTTTCCTCGATGGACAATAATATTGAAATGGTGTATAATAATTTACATGCCAATAATTTTGCATTGCCAAAGGAAGAAAGTTTTATTCAAGCTTTGAAAGGGTTTTATTTACTTAAAGAAAAAGGCTTGATTAAGAAAAATATATTAACATTAGTCGATTTCAGTTTGTCGTCTAATTTAAAAAGACTTTGGGTTATTGATTTAACTACAAATACAGTCTTGTTTCAATCGCTTGTTGCTCACGGAAGAAATACCGGAGAGGAATTTGCCAATAGTTTTTCTAATGCACAACAATCTTTCAAAAGTAGTTTAGGATTCTATGTTACCGGAGAAATTTATAATGGTAAACACGGAATGTCTTTGCGATTAGACGGACTTGAAAAAGGATTAAATGACAATGCCAGAATCCGAGGTGTAGTTATGCATGCTGCAAATTATGTTTCTAATTCATTTATTAAAAACAACAAAAGGTTGGGCCGAAGCCAAGGTTGTCCTGCTATACCAGAAGAATTGTCTAAAGATATTATCAATGCGATAAAAAACAAATCGTGTTTGTTCATTTATCATCCCTCAGTAATTTCAAAATTGATTTCTTAGTTTTCAGGTAAATTAAAGTCAGTAGCAAGCGATAATTCGCCAACTAAAAATGGGTTTTTAAATCTTTTTAAACATTAAAAAGTGTTCGCCTACACCTTGAATTTCAAATGGGATTCCTGTTTTTAGATAGCCTAGTTTTTCATAAAAAGCAGTTGCTTCAGTTCGGGCATTAAACCAAATTAGATTTCCATTTCGGTTGTGACATTCCTTTTCACAATGTGTGATAAGAGAGGCGCCAAATCCTTTTTTTTGAAATTCTTTTAAAACTGCCATACCTCGAATTTGAAATTGCAGTTTTTCAGAGAAAACATTGTTTTTTGCTTCAAATAATGAAAGAACTCCAATTATTTCTTGGTTAAAAAATAGTCCATAATGAGATGTAGTCGCTAATGTATCGCCATCAAAATGACAACTTTCTAAAGGTTTTCCCGATCGTAAAACAGGATGTCGCACAGAAAAGGTGTCGGTTGAGGTAATTTTCTTAATAGTTGGCATTTTTTTTTAGCGTTTTTTTAGAGATGAATAAAGGTATAATATTTTCATAATAAATTCTTTACCTCTTTGATACGTTTTTATAAAAGAGGTTGTGGCTAATAAGTTTGTTATTTTTTTTAAAAAAACTTGCATTGAAGCAAACTTATTATTTATATTTGCACCGTTGTTAATGCGAAAGTAGCTCAGTTGGTAGAGCTCCAGCCTTCCAAGCTGGTTGTCGCGAGTTCGAGCCTCGTCTTTCGCTCTAAACCTCAAATTTTGGTTTGAGGTTTTTTATTTAAATTTTGTCATGCGAAAGTAGCTCAGTTGGTAGAGCTCCAGCCTTCCAAGCTGGTTGTCGCGAGTTCGAGCCTCGTCTTTCGCTCTTCAAAGCCGAAACTTAATTGTTTCGGCTTTTTTATTTTATAAAATTCAAATCCGTTCCGCTTCCTAATTCTTCCGGTTGTTGATTTTGTCTAAAAAGACTTGCGGACAAACTTCCTTTCAAAACAATTGAATCGCCTTTTACTTGCAACCAACTCCCTTCGCGTAATCCCAAAACGGGAACTGAATTAAAAGCATGGTATTCTTTTATTCTGGTTTCGCGTGTTTCTCCCATATGTTTTGATTGCTCATCAGCATCTAAAAAATGTGGATTCAAGTTAAACGGAATCAATCCTAAAGTTTGAAAACTTGGCGGATAAACAATAGGCATATCATTTGTGGTTTGCATCGTTAATCCGCAAATATTACTGCCTGCACTTGTTCCGAGATAAGGAGTTCCTTTTTTGACGGTTTCGGCAAGGATATCTATGATTTTTGCTTTGTACAATTGAGAAACCAATAGAAAAGTGTTGCCACCGCCTGTAAATATTCCTTCGGCATTTTGAACTGCAGTTTTCGCATCTTCAAATTCATGGATTCCTTTTACTTTCTTATTTATTTTGGCGAAAGCCTTTGCTACTTTATCGGTGTATTCTTCATGCGAAATTCCGCTTGGTCTTGCATAAGGAATAAAAAGTATCGTTTTACAATCCTTAAAATGCAATTGTAATTCGGTTAATAAATAGTCTAAATAGTCACCTCCGTGAAGCGTAGATGTGCTGGCAATAAGTATATTTTTCATTTTATTTTTATAAAAAGTGCGAGGTAAAGGTATTAAATTGTCGTTTTTAATTAACATATTTTTACCAAGTCGTTAGTAATTAATTTGGAGGATAGTAAGATACTTTTACAGCCTATTTTGATGTTAACATGAAATGTATTGGTATGGCTCGAGTGGTTGTTTTTTTGTTCTTTTTGGTGGCAACCAATGGTATTGCGCAGGAAGTGAAACTGGCTTTATTGAAAGGGAAAGTGAATGCCGATGTGTCAGAGGAACTGGAGGGGATTTATATCATCAATTTAAAAACAGAAAAAGCTGTGATTTCTGAAAAAGGCGGGTATTTTTCGATCCCGGCTTCAGTAGGAGATACGTTATTATTTTCGGCGGTTCAGTTTAAAGGATTGAAAGTGGCTTTGACACCAAAAAGTTTTGAGAACGACCTTTTTTTTGTCAGTATGCAGCCCATTATGAATCAATTGCGAGAAGTTGTTATTCGAAGATATAATGCTATTAATGCAGTAGCACTGGGAATTATTCCGAAAGGGCAAAAAACGTATTCGCCTGCAGAACGAAAATTGAAAACAGCAAACAGTCTTGATGCTACCGCAAGTGCCGGTCCGATGGCTGGAGGTTCAATTTCGGCAGATCCGTTGTTTAATTTCTTTTCAGGGCGAACAGCAATGCTTAAAAAGGAAATAGAAGTAGAAAAGAAAGAATCCTATCTGGTTCTATTGGAGAAAATGTTTGATGCCAATCATTTTGTAAATAAACTCAAAATTCCATTGGCTTATGTGAAAGGGTTTGAATATTTTGCTGTAGAAAATCCAAAATTTACTATTATTTTAAATTCTAAAAACAAAACAGCAACTGAATTTTTATTAGGGGAACTGGCTACAAAATATAACGAAATGATTGCCGGCGAAAAATAAAACCATGTTCCTTAATTTTTGGAAGATGAAAAAAATAAAGAATTCTTTAAAATATAACGAAACCATTGTCTGTGAAATTGAATACTACTTTACTAACTATACTTTTTTTATTTTTTCAAATTGCTTTTGGACAAACTAAAGAAGCGAAACAAATTTCGGGGAAGATTTTAGCAGAATCAACTTCGGTAGAAGCAGTCAATGTCATTAACAATACCACACAAAGAACAACGGTTTCAGATGCTAACGGACTATTTTCGATTGTAGTGAATGAAGGTGATGTTTTGATTTTTTCGGCAGTTAATTTAGAAAGTTTACGCAAGAAAATCACCAAACAGGATTTACTTTTGGATGTTGTTAAAGTTCAAATGACGGCAAAAAGTATTGATCTTAAAGAAGTAATTATCAATGAACATCCGGAGATAACAGCAGAAAATATAGGGGTGATTCCATATGGACAAAAAAAATATACTCCCGCCGAACGGAAATTATATACGGCGACTTCCGGTGGAGGAATTGATGGTTTATTGAACACTATTTCTGGGCGTAAGGCTATGCTGAAAAAGGAAATTGTGGTGGAACATAAAGAGCAATTGCTGGTGCGGATTGACTATCTTTTTGAAGAAAAATATTATGTTGAAACACTCAAAATTCCTGTTGACTACATCAGAGGGTTTCAATATTATTGTATCGATGATGTTAGTTTAGCGGCAGCATTACGTTCTAAAAACAAAACGATGGTCATGTTTTTGATAGTGCAATTGGCTGAAAAGTATAACCAAATCATTAAAGATGAAAACTAAAATAGGAATTCTTGTTTTGTGCTTGTTTTGTCAATTTTGTTTTGGTCAAAATAACACCAGAAAGTCATTGCATGCACAAGTTTTGAACGATTCTTTACAAGTGGATAACGGCTATGTTTTTAATATAAATTCAAAGACAAGGACCTTTATCAGCTCGGATGGTTTTTTTGACTTATTAGCTAAAGCCAAGGATACGTTGCTTATTTCGAGTTTGGCATTCAAATCTAAAAGAGTCATTTTGACCGAAGCAAATTTGTCTGTTCCGTTATTGATACTGAAATTAGAACTGTACGAGAACAAATTAAAGGAAGTCGTCGTTTCAAAGAAAAGAAACTTAAATCCAATTTCAGGTGGCTCACAAAAATATGTTGATATGGAATTTTTTGATGATGAAAAGTCATCACCAAAAAATAATACAATGCATGCTCATACGATAGAAAATGGAGTTGATTTTGTTCGGATTTTTAAAGATGCTATTAAATTATTAAATAAAAAAGAGTCAAAAGAACCAACTGATTTTGTTCAACAAGATTTTGCTGCAATTACAATGAAAAGAATTAATTCTTCTTTTTTTACCAATACATTACAATTGAAAAGTGACGAAATAGGTCTTTTTCTTTTGTTTTGTGGGAATGATGTTAAAGCCCAATCGCTTTTGAAACCTGAAAATGAATTTCAGCTTGTTGATTTCTTAATAACAAAAAACGAAGAATTTAAAAGAATTACTACTTTTGAAAAATGAAAAAAATAATTGTATATACTTTTTTGGGATTCCTGATTTTTGCGACATCCAGTTTTGTTCTTCATAAATTTTATGTAGCGGTTTACCAAGTTAATTTTGCTCCCGAAAAGAAAATGCTTCAGATTACTTCCCGCATTTTTGTGGATGATTTGAATAAGGCAATCGAAAAAAAATACAGTAAAAAAGCCTTTTTTGGAACTGAAAAAGAATCTCCGGAAGACTTGATTTTGGTAAAAAAATACTTTTCGGAAAATCTCCAATTTAAAGTAAACGGTCAGTCTAAAACTATTCAGTTTTTGAGTAAAGAACTCGAAGGCGATGTGTTGATTTGTTATTTCAGTATTAAAGAAGTTGCTAAAATAAATACACTCGAAATACAAAATTCAATTTTGGTTGATTGGAATTCAGAGCAGCAAAATATTATGCATTTTACGATAATGGGAATTAAAAAAAGTCTACTTTTTACAGATTCTAACAGAGGTGAAATGTTAAAATATTGATTATATTGAGGGGAATTGTTAAAAATACGTATTTTCACGCCGTAAAAACCCTCGCTTATATTTTATGAAAAAAATCTTCCTCCTCTTTATTTTTCCAGCAGCTTTATTGGCTCAAGAAAAAACGACTCCAACTTTACCGAAACAACAAGGAAAGTACGACACTAATAAATTCAGTCAGATGTATGATTTATTAGCAACGCCAAATATGTTTCGTACTGCATCCGGAGCACCAGGTCCAGCCTATTATCAGCAACAAGCCGATTATAAAATTGACATTGAATTAGACGATAAGAATTCAAAATTAAGCGGTTCAGAAACAGTGACTTATTCTAATAATTCACCGGACAGTTTAGAGTATTTATGGGTACAATTAGACCAGAATCAGGCGGCTAAGAATTCGCAATCCCCATTAGCAGAAAGTGAAAAAATTGAACAGGTATTGCCTGCTGACAAGTTTGCAAAAGAGTATTTAACACAAGGTTTAGACCGTGGGTTTAATATACAATATGTAAAAGATGTAAAGGGGAATCCGTTGTCATACACCATTAATCAAACCATGATGCGCATCAATTTACCGATGCCATTGAAACCGGGTGAAAAATATTCGTTTTCGGTTAAATGGTGGTATAATATTAATAATTACAGACAAGATGGAGGTCGTTCCGGCTACGAATTATTTGAAAAAGAAGGAAATAAGTTATATGTAATCGCACAGTTTTTTCCTAGAATGGCTGTTTATAATGATGTTGAAGGTTGGCAGAATATGCAGTTTTGGGGTGGAGGAGAATTTGCTTTGCCTTTTGGGAATTATGATGTAAATATTACCGTTCCTGCAGATCATGTTATGGAAGCTACGGGAGAATTAATGAACAGAAGCGAAGTGTTTACACCAGCGCAGGTTAAAAGATACGAACTGGCACAAAAATCATTTGACAAACCGGTTGTAATTGTAACTCAGGCAGAGGCAGAAGCTAGTGAAAAAGGATTTTCTGAAAAGAAAAAAACATGGAAATACAGCGCTAAAAACGTGAGAGATTTTGGTATTGCAACTTCAAGAAAATTTATTTTTGATGCAATGGCCGTTCAATTGACAGATAAAGTGGTCATGGCTACTTCATTATATCCAAAAGAAGCAAACCCACTTTGGGGCGAAACTTCAACTAGAACTGTAGCGCACACGCTTAAAAGTTATTCTTCTCACACGTTTGATTATCCGTATCCAAAAGCAGTGTCGGTTTCAGCAGAAGACCAAGGAATGGAATATCCGATGATTTGCTGGAATTTTGGGCGTCCGGATGAAAATGGAGTAACCAGTGAGCAAATTAAAAACGGAATGATAGGAGTTGTTGTCCATGAAGTAGGGCATAACTTTTTTCCAATGATTGTAAATTCAGATGAGCGTCAATGGACTTGGATGGATGAAGGATTGAATTCTTTTATGGAATTTATGGCCGAACAAGAGTTGGGAACTAATTTTCCGTCAAGACGTGGACCTGCAAAAAACATTGTTCCTTATATGAGCGGTGACCAAAAGTTCTTAGAACCGATTATGTCTAATTCTGAAGGGATAATTCAATTTGGAAATAATGCCTATGGGAAACCGGCAACAGGACTAAATATCTTGAGAGAAACTATCATGGGAAGAGAATTATTTGATCATGCTTTTAAGGTTTATGCTAACAGATGGAAATTCAAACACCCTACTC
This sequence comes from Flavobacterium lacustre, assembly GCF_027474525.2. Lineage (NCBI taxonomy): Bacteria > Pseudomonadati > Bacteroidota > Flavobacteriia > Flavobacteriales > Flavobacteriaceae > Flavobacterium > Flavobacterium lacustre. Next base: position 451,249 of record NZ_CP114882.2, on the reverse strand, counting down.
CAGAAGACTTCTTTAGAACTATGGAAGATGCTTCGGCAGTTGATTTAGATTGGTTTTTTAGAGGTTGGTTCTATTCAACAGATTTTGTTGACATCGGAATTGAAGAAGTAAAACAATATTTTGTTTCCGAAACTCCAACGGCAGAACTCAAAGATACTAAAGTAAGAAAAGGACGTTTTGGTCAAGATAAAGGACCGTTTGTTTATTTGATTTCAGATAAAAGTCAAGAATTATCTGCAGCACAAAAGAAACCGTTGAAAATTGAAGACGTGAAATTACTTTCAGATTATGTAAATCAAAATCTTTCGGCTACTGAAAAAGCAGGTTTAAAAACGCCAAAATATTTCTATGAAGTAGCTTTCAATAAACCGGGAGGAATGCTGATGCCTATTTTAGTTGAAATCACTTACGAGGATGATACTAAAGAAAGTTTCAAATATCCGGCGCAGATTTGGAGAAAAAGCAACGAAACTGCCAAAAAAGTGTACGCCACCGAAAAAGCAATCAAAAAAATACAAATTGATCCAAAACTCGAAACTGCCGATATTGATGTGACCAATAATACTTGGCCCAAAGAAGAAGTAAAATCTAAATTTGATTAATTTAAAACATTAAAATAAAGACTCATTTTGAGTCTTTATTTTTTTAAGAAAAAATTAAAATACAAGGATTTAAAATTTGATATCTTTGTCACTCAGAAAAAAATAGAAAATATGTTTGGCATAGGAGGAGGAGAATTAATTTTTATCATGTTTATAGTACTAATGCTTTTTGGATCAGATAAAGTTCCAGAAATTGCACGTACCATGGGAAAAGCAATGGCACAGTTAAAAAACGCTACAAATGATATCAAAAGTGAAATTCAAAAAGGAGCTGAGGCTAATGGATTTGACCAAAGAGCATTGACGGATTTAACGGGTAACATCACATCAGAAATCAACAAAGCAAAAGATAATTTATTAGGAGATACTTCAAATTTCACTTCTATATCAAATACCTTTACTTCAGAAATCGACAAAGCAAAAGACAATCTGTTAGGAGATACTACCACTCAGGTTGAGAAAGCAAAAGAAGAAATAGAAGATAGCATAGGTCCTATAAAACGCCAAATGTAATGTTGGAAAAAATCCTGTCTCTCGACACCCGATTATTTATTTACTTGAACAGTCTGGGCTCAGAAACCTATGATGGTTTCTGGCTTTTTATTACTAAACAAGCGAATTGGACTCCATTTTTTCTACTTCTATTGTACTTGATTTATAAAAAATTAGGCGCAAAACAAACCTTGTTTTTACTGTTGTTTGTAGCCGCATTGGTAACGATTACAGACCAAACGACCAACTTGTTCAAACACACTTTTCAAAGATTGCGCCCTTGCAATAATCTCGAAATAAAGTCTTTTATACGAATTGTTCAATCCAGAGATTCCTTTAGTTTTTTCTCGGGGCATGCCGCTAATACCATGGCCGTTGCAACATTTTTGTACCTGAATTTAAAACAATATTTCAAGTATTTAGGATTCCTGTTTCTTTGGCCTTTAATCTTCGCTTACAGCAGGATATATCTGGGATTGCATTATCCGTTAGACATTATAAGCGGGTATATTTGCGGACTAATATTAGGTTCATTGATGTTCAAAGGATATCAAATACTACAAAAAAAGTACTTCCCAAAATAGTTATTTAGAGCATAATCCAGCTGTACATTACAATCTTATTCCTGAAAAATGGTTTTTTCTAAGCCCTTAAAGGAGCTTCCTCCGGTCGCTCTTTCAGGTCAAGAAAAAATTCATTTTCAACAATAAGGATTTCCATTTCCATCTGGGCTAGTACATCTGTTTCCTAAAGAATATTTTATAATCCGAAACCCTAAACCCTAAAACAAGCAATCTGATTTCTTAAATCACTCTGCTCACCGTCAATCCATCCCGAATTGGTAATAAAACCGTTTCAACTCTGGGGTCATTTTTTAATAAAAGATTGTATTCCAATAATATTTTTGTACTGATGTCTTTTTTCTGTAAAGGCTCTAAAACCTTACCGCTCCACAGCACATTATCCGATAAAATAATACCGCCTTTATTCATTTTTGGAACAATTAACTCAAAATAATTCAGGTAGTTTTCTTTATCAGCATCAATAAAAACCAAATCAAATTTCAGATCTAAATTTGGAATAATTGCAGTGGCTTCGCCTAAATGTTGCACGATTTGTTTTCCCCAAGGCGATTTGTCAAAATGTTTTCGCTGAAAATCAACTAGTTCCTCCTTGATATCAATCGTATGTAATTGTCCATTTTCCTGCATTCCTTCACACAAACACAACGCAGAATAGCCTGTATAAGTCCCAATTTCGAGAATATTCACCGGACGAATCAGTTTGGCAAGCATGCTCAAAACACGTCCTTGAAAATGGCCGCTAAGCATTCTGGGCAATAAGATTTTTTGATACGTTTCTTTATTTAAAGCGGCTAACAATTCTGGTTCTTTTTCAGAATGTTGCTCAATATAATCCTCTAAATCTTGGGAAATGAAATGCATAAACGAGTTTTTTCAATTGGCAACAAAGTTACAAATCAAAAGATGGGAATAAAAGAAGTTTTTGGGGTAATTTTTTGTCTGTAAAAAGAGGTAATACTGGGATTTAATTTTCAAAGACTTTTGCTTTAATCCTCCTCGTTGTTATATAGACAAATAGTAATTGAATAAATCTATTGTAAAAAAATTGTCGATTTTAGTTTTTATACAGACTAAAATCGACAACTATTTGATCTTTAACTTTTATAAGTCCCGCCATTTTTACTGGAGGATGAAGATCAATATCAGAAAAGTTTAAATTTATTGTTCCTTGAATCTTATTATCTGTTTTGTACAATATAAAATCTTTATACTTTAAAACTTTATTTGTTATCAAAAAAGTAAGATTGCATTTGTAATTTTTATTATAAGGCTTGATGTCAGTAATACTGACGTAGCTATTGGGAAATATTTTTGATTTTACGGTTTTTTGTAAATCTTTAGTCATTAGTTTATTTCCGCAATCAAAATTTATAACGGGTATTTCTGCATTGATTTTGTTCTTTTCTTTTAAGTTTAAAATAATAGTGTCTCTTTTATAGAATGTGTTGGAGCAATTATAGTCTCCCACAGTAGAGCCACCGCTTATATCAATTTTTATTTTATGAATAATTAATACAGATTCGCTATTAAAAAAAGTGGGTTTAGCACTTCCCAAAATTAGGAACAGTACTAAACCCAACAATCCAATCGTAATTCGATTTTTCATTGTATTAGAATGAAATAGCAGCTTCAAACATTAGACCTTCAAAGTTTCCACCATAAAAATCGTTTGGAGTTCCTTTTGAGTCAAATTGAGCAAAGTCTTTATAATCTTGGTTTACATAAGCTAATTTAGCTACAATGTTTTTTGTCATAAACCAACCTAAGCTTGATTCTAATCTGTTTATAGTTATTGCTTTTGCGTCAGCGTTTGCTAATTTTCCAGAAACTGTACCGTATCTTGCACCAATGTAGAATTTCTCATTGTTACCAAATCTGTATACTACATCTCCAGTATATTGGTCAACTGTACGTTTTGTATCAACACCTTTTTTATCTCCTCCAGAAGCAAATTCTATAGTACCAAAGAATTCAAGACCTTTGTATTTTACAAATGGATTTACCATAATGTTAGTAGACCAGTTTCCGAATGCTGGGTTAAATCTACCAGTAGTAGGGTTAGCGGCTAGGTCAGTAGTCATGTTGTTTGTTACTGCACCAGTTGCATTAGATGAACTAATTAAGGCAGTGTTAGTAAAAGCTGCATGAGACATTACATAGTAATAACGGCTACCTGCTCTGTCAGAAGAGTAAATGTTACCACTAATATTAGCACAGTGGTATAAAGATCCTGTAAGTCTTACTCTTAAATCTTTATCGATTTGTTTATCAAATCCTAATTTAGCTAAAAATGTAGGGCTAATAGTTGTATTTGGATTTGGAGCAGCTAAAGTTGCAGCTGCAGGAATAATTTCACCAACATTTTGGTTCAATTTTGAGTTTGTAACTCCTATCATACTTACTAATCCACTTCTGTTATAGTATACTTCAATTCCTGGTTCTGTAGAGAATGAATCCATGATGTTGCTTTCAATAAAAGGATTTAATAAAGCACTACCATTGTCTGATCTTCTAAAGTGAGCATCACCATAGTTGTTCTCCATTTGTCCGATTTTGATAGTAGCATATTTCATGAAACCAGCCAAGAAATCTTTTTCAATGAAGTCTAACTTGTCAATTTGCAAGTATCCACCTTTTACCCAAGTTTCATTATGGTGTCTTGCTGCAAGATATAAATCTAAATTTACACGAACACCATCAAATAATTGTGCTCCAATAGTCATGTTTGCTGTAGGCAAATTCAAATTATTAGTCAAATTATTTAATCGGTAACCAGTGATTGCTACAGGTAAATTTGCCTGATCATTAAATGAATTTATAGCTTGAAATTGTAAGGCAAAAGAGGCTCCTAAATCTACACTAAGTCCTTTAAATTCTACACTGTCTTTTTTTACGTCAAACTGGTTAAGTCCACTTTGATCACGTGAAATTTGGTTCTGTATTTGCCCAAAACTTTTTTGAGCAGTTGCTGCAGTTAAGCTTAATAAAGCAGTAACTAAAAGATAAATTCTTTTCATGGCTAGTTGTTTTTATTTGAAATTAATATTGAATTTTATTGTTAAGTCTTGTCCTGTTTTGATAGCGCCAAACATAGCAGTTGGAGATTTCATTCCAAACTCTTCAAACGTGATTTTGTTTGCGCCTTGAAGCGTTACGATTCCGTTAATTACTGCAACTTTTACCTGTGTTTTCAATTCTTTGCTAACTCCGGCAATCGTATAAGTTCCTGTTAAGTTCCATGTAGTTTCGTTTACTTTATCAGCTGATTTTAAAACATATTTAATAGTTTTATTTTTACTGCTTTTCAACGTTTCGTATGCAATTTTATCCATTGCATTTTTACCGCTTTTTATGCTTTCTGTCAAAATGGAAACAGTCAATGCATTAATGTCTGTTAACTTAGAATCGGTAACGGTGAAGTTTGCTGTTCCAGATCCAGAACCGGATTTCATTTCCCAGTCATGTAATGTAGATGTTCCAAATACTGAAAAATTTGATTTAGCATCTACGGAAAAACTTTTTTGAGCTTGAGCAGAAAATAACATTCCGAAGAATACTATTGTCAAAAAGAACGATTTAATTGTTGTTGATTTCATTGTGGTATTTTTTACTATTAATTAAGTTTAAAATAATTTGTGGTTTGCAATCCAAATTTTTACTTAATACTTTTTCATGTATTAATTTGAGACAAAATTATCTTTATTGGAGAGAATATTATATGATAAAAATCATAGTTAAAATTTTATTAATTTTTTAATTAATTCTATATCGATTTCGAAAGCTGAAGTTTCTTTTGGAAATGTTTTTACTTTATTATGGTGTATTTTGAAAGTAAAAAAGTGTTCTTTTGATGAGTTTTTTTAAAAAGCCTTGATAATTGAGTAAAGGGCACTATTATTATACATTAAAGCGTCAAGTTCATTAAAAAAATAAAAATACTCGTATTTCTTGTTAATAAAGATAACAAGAATTTTAATACGTTGATATGGATTTCTAATTTGTAATTGATAAAAAGGTATCGTTTAAATGTTTCTAAGAGTAGCTTCATAATTCTAATTTGAATTTATTATTTCATATTATTATGATACCAACAATAAAAACAACAACAAAAAGTCATTAAATTTGCACCATGCAAATCGATAAAAAAGATATAAGAGCTTTATCAAAAGATCAATTAAGAGCTTTTTTTGTTGCGAATGGCGATCAGGCTTTTCGTGGAAATCAAGTTTATGAATGGTTGTGGAGCAAAGGAGCACATAGTTTTGACGACATGACAAATGTGGCCAAAGCTACGCGTACAATGCTCGAAAATAACTTTGTTATCAATCATATTAAAGTAGATACAATGCAGCGCAGTAGTGACGGAACTGTAAAAAATGCTGTTCGTTTGCATGATGGTTTGGTTGTAGAATCTGTTTTGATACCTACAGAAACCAGAACAACTGCTTGCGTTTCAAGTCAGGTGGGATGCAGTTTAGATTGTAATTTTTGTGCAACAGCACGATTAAAGAGAATGCGAAATCTAGAACCGGCTGAAATTTATGACCAAGTAATTGCCATCGACAAGGAGAGTCGTTTGTATTACAATCATCCGTTGTCCAATATTGTTTTTATGGGCATGGGCGAGCCGCTTATGAACTATAACAATGTCTTGAAAGCGATAGAAATGATTACGTCACCAGAAGGTTTAGGAATGTCGCCAAAACGAATTATGGTTTCTACATCGGGAGTTCCTAAAATGATTAAGAAACTCGCAGATGATGATGTGAAATTTAAATTAGCAGTTTCCTTACATTCCGCAATCGATGAAATTCGTTCCCGAATCATGCCTTTTAGTGAAAATTTCCCTTTGGCAGATTTGCGGGAATCATTAGAATATTGGTATCGAAAAACAAAAAGCAAAATTTCCTATGAATATGTGGTTTGGAAAGACATCAATGACAATAAAGCTTCTGTAGACGCATTAGTTAAATTTTGCAAATATGTGCCTTGTAAAGTCAATTTGATAGAATACAACCCAATTGATGACGGGGAATTTCAACAAGCTTCCGAGGAATCTATAAATGCATACATAAAAGCATTAGAAGCAAACGGAATTGTAGTGAAAGTACGCAGAAGCCGCGGAAAAGATATTGATGCAGCTTGCGGTCAATTAGCCAATAAAGAAGCGTAGAATAATCCTTTTACAAAAATTAAATTCAAAATTGTATCAGGGTTTGTAAGATTGTATGGTAATAGCGTATATTTGAAAACTAAATGAATATTACTTCCCAAATAAAGCAACCCATTTTTGATGAGATGGAACTTTTTGAAAAAAAGTTCTACGAATCCATGACTTCACAAGTGGCGCTTTTAAATCGTATTACCTATTATATTGTCAATAGAAAAGGAAAACAAATGCGTCCTATGTTTGTTTTTCTGACGGCAAAAATGGTTTCAGCAGGAATCGTAAACGAAAGAACCTATCGTGGAGCTTGTGTTATCGAACTGATTCATACTGCAACATTAGTTCATGATGATGTAGTTGATGATAGCAATCGCAGAAGAGGTTTTTTCTCCATTAATGCACTTTGGAAAAATAAAATTGCGGTACTTGTCGGGGATTATTTATTGTCTAAAGGATTATTACTTTCTATTGATAATGGTGATTTCGATTTACTTCGAATTATTTCTGTCGCTGTACGTGAAATGAGTGAAGGCGAATTACTTCAAATAGAAAAAGCCCGAAGACTCGACATCACAGAAGATGTTTATTATGAAATTATTCGAAAGAAAACAGCAACTCTTATAGCTGCTTGTTGTGCTCTTGGCGCAAAATCTGTTATTGAAGATGAAGTTCAAGTAGAGAACATGCGAAAATTCGGTGAACTTATTGGGATGGCTTTTCAAATAAAAGATGATTTATTTGATTATACCGAAGAAGCCATTGGTAAACCCACAGGAATTGATATTAAAGAGCAAAAAATGACTTTGCCGCTGATTCATGTTTTGAATAATTGTAGTTCAAAAGAGAAAACCTGGCTCATTAATTCCATCAAAAACCATAATAAAGATAAGAAACGCGTAAAAGAAGTTATTGCTTTTGTAAAACAGCAAGAAGGATTGATTTATGCCGAAAATAAAATGGTTCAGTTTCAGCAAGAAGCGCTTTTACTTTTAGAAAATTATCCGGATTCTGTCTTTAAAGAAGCCTTGATTTTGATGGTGAATTATGTAATTGAAAGAAAAAAGTAATTTTTTTTCAATTTATTTTCTTCCCTTATCTCTTGAATTTACTCGTTTTCTTTCCTTTTTTCTTTAAAATTAGAAAAAATATAAAATTCTCATGCAACCTTTTTGCATCGTTTGTCGTCTTGCTAATAGAAACACTTTATAAAAGATTTTGAAAGTAATCAATTTACATCAAGAGGAAAATGAAACTATTCAGTTAGCAATCGAAAACAATCGGTTTGCACAACAGCAAATTTACACTCAGTTTTCTCCAAAAATGTTAAGCGTTTGTCGCCGGTATATAAATGACATTCACCAAGCAGAAGATGTAATGATCACTTCTTTTATGAAAGTTTTTACTAACCTGAAAAATTTTCAGCACAAAGGAAGTTTCGAAGGTTGGATTAGGCGGATTATGGTGAATGAATGCATTTCTTATATCAGAGTTCAAAAAAAAGTTAAGTTTATTGATGACGAAATATACTTTGAGGAAAGTTTCAACAGTATCGAAAGTCAATTTTCTGTTGAGGATATTCAGTTTTTGATCGACAGTTTGCCGGATGGATATAAAATGGTTTTTAATTTATATGCTATCGAAGGGTACAAACATCACGAAATCGCCAGTCAATTGGGGATAACTGAAGGAACATCAAAATCGCAATTGTCTCACGCCAGAAAAATGTTGCAACAACAAATACATAAGTTGAAAAGGAATGAAATGGGGTATAAAACAAATGTTGATTAATGTATCAAAAATGTTTGTGTACCGATTCAAATTTTCCAAAATAACAACAAATAATACGCATTACAATGGAACCGAATAAACTTGAAAGTCAATTTAGAGAAAAACTCAGCCATAGGGAAATCAATCCTTCGGGAGCCGCCTGGGATCGATTGGAAGCTATGCTGGCCGTTGCTGAAAAGCCAAAACGCAACTACACTTTTTGGTATGTTGCGGCAAGTATTGTTGGGTTTTTATTCGTTGGAATAGTATTTTTTAATCAAAAAGAAAATCCAATTTCAATTGACAAAAATGAAGTTGTAATCGAGAACGGGATTTCGAAAACACTTTTGGATTCAACGAATAAAAGCAATGTAAGAAATGATATTGCAAATATGGTTGTTGAAAAAGACAGACTTGCTTTAGAAAATAAAAGAACCGCAGTTGCAACAGAAAAAAATAAGTCGCCCGAAAATAGTATTAATCAGAATCAAGAGAAAATTTCATCAATCATCAATCAAAAAACAGAACAAAAATCAATCACACCAATTCTCAACGAACCTTCAATCGATGCGCTTTTAGCGGCTGTTGAACGATCTTCTAAAGCAAGTGATTCAAATGAGAAAAGGATTTCAGTAAACGCTTCTAAATTGCTTTTGCAGGTAGATGGGGAATTAGATCTTTCCTTTAGAGAAAAAGTAATAGGCAGCGTTAACCGAAATTATCAAACTGTAAAAGTGGCTTTGGCTAACAGAAATCAAGAATAAAAATCATCAATCAAATTTAAAATCAAATCATTATGAAAAATTTTACCATTTATTTAGCAGCTTTATTTTGTCTTTTGGCAAGTAAAATGATCGGGCAGGACACTTTTGAAAAGCGTGCAAAAAACATCGCTTTGAAAATTGAAACCATAACAAAAGAGGAAAAAGCAGCTTTAAAAGCAGAAGTTGCCTCCGTGAATGCTCAATTAGAAAACGGAACTATTTCGGAACAACAGGCGGAGATTAAAAAGAATACTTTGGCCCAAGCCAGAGCTATCAATATTGAATCCAGAGTAGCAAATGAGCAAGAACTTTTGAAAAATTTAGTTCAGGAACAAGTAGACGGAAAAATAAAAGAGCAAGATTCTACTAAACGATATTCATTATTTTTATGGGGTCATAAAGTAATTGATGGTGAGAAAACAGTCGAGAAAGAAGAGAAAAGAACGACTTCACAATTTGTTTTTGCTGCAGGGTTAAATAATCTGGTTACAGCTGGTAAAGTTGAGGATTCTGATTTTAGATTTCTGGGTTCTCATTTCTATGAATGGGGAGTTACTTATAATTCCAGAATAGCCAAAAACAACAATTTATTACATGCAAAATACGGATTTTCGGTTATGTATAATAATCTCCGTCCTACAGATAACAGAAGTTTTGTAGTCAATGGAAATCAAACAAATCTTGAAGTTAATGCACGTGAAATAAAAGATTCTCGATTTAGAAATGTGTATTTGGTGGCGCCGGTTCATTTAGAATTTGATTTTTCTGGAAAGACGCAAAATGAGGAAAAATCATTTTTTAAAACCCATCAAAGTGTTCGTTTTGGAATAGGAGGTTATGCCGGAATCAATTTAAAATCTAAACAAATTACAATATTTGAAGAGGGTGATTTTAAATCCAGGGAAAAACTAAAAGGAGATTTCAATACCAGTAATTTTATCTATGGTTTGAGTACTTATATTGGTTATAAAGAGACTAGTTTATACTTAAAATATGATTTAAATCCTTTGTTTAAAGATAATGCAGTAAAGCAAAATAATGTTTCTTTAGGCTTGCGTTTTGACTTGAATTAAAGCTATAGTTACATGATTTTTTATTAAGAAAGCGCTTTGGGAAAAGCGCTTTCTTTTAATTTTGTATCGGGAAAAATAATTTGATAGTTGTTCCTTCTCCTTCTTTTGATACGATACTGAACGTACCACCTGTTTTTTTTACGATAGCTTTTACAATATAAAGTCCTAAACCCAAACCTTGTTGTTCGTTTTTATCACGGTTAAATTGTGTTGTAGCATCGATTTTCCGTAATTCATCTTGAGAGAAACCCATCCCGAAATCTTGTATTACAAGTTCATAATAAGATTCATTAAATTGCTTACCGGAAACCTCTATTGTTTGATCTTCTAAGGAGAATTTTAGTCCATTGTCAAGCAACTCTATAAAAATAATTTCTAAATTTTCTGCGCTTATTTGAAGATTGCATTCATCAATGCTAAAATTAATGCTGGTTTCATCAACTTCATTTGTTTTACAAATCTCTTGCTTTACTTTTAAGAACGTTTCAAGTGGATTTGATCCCGTTTGATCGGAGAAATCAAGTACATTATTTTTTAATTTTTGAAAAAGAATTAAGTTTTTCAAAGTACGGTTTAGACGGTCCCCGGATTTTTTTATAGCTTCATAAAAGGATTGGGTTTCTTCTTTTTTAAAATTTTCTCCGTTTTCTATCAAAAGATTGATGTATTCTAATATGCTGTAAAGTGGCGTGTTGATTTCGTGTAAAATAGTTGGGTTTTTACTTACGTCAAAAACATTGTAATTATTTTTTATTCTATTGAAGTTTTCAATTCGAACATCAATAATTCTTTTTAATGTCTTTAATTTAAAAGGTTTCGACAGGAAATCATCCGCCCCGCTAAGCAAGGATCTTCGCTCAATATTGTATTCTTTTTTTGCTGTTAAAAAAATAAAAGGAATAAAACATAAGGTTTTATTGTCTCTTACTGTTTCATGAAATTGATTTCCATCCATAACAGGCATCATGATATCGCTGACAATTAAATCAGGAATCCAATTGTCTAATACTTTTAATGCTTCGTAGCCATTTGAAGCGGTTCTTACCTCGTAATTTTCATTAGTAAGAAATTCTGTGATTACTTCACTAATATTTTGTTCGTCATCAACGACAAGTATTTTATTTTTGGTCATAAGGAAAATTTAAAGTAATTGTTGTACCCAGATTTTCTTCGCTTTTTAATGCGATTTTACCATTTAGGAATTCCGTAAATTGTTTTACAATAGCTAAACCTAATCCGGAGCCTTTTATTGTGCTCGTGTTTTTTGCCCTAAAAAAAGAGGTAAATAAGTTTTGAATGTCTTTCTCAGGAATTCCAATACCGTAATCTAAAATTTCTATATTGATTTCGTCTTCTAAATAACGAATTGTAATTTGTGGCTCAGGTCTGTTTTCCGAATACTTAAACGCATTACCAATCAAATTTGTTGTGATGTGAAGCATTAAAGTTTCATCGGTAAAAAGGATTCTTTTTTCACCTATTACTTGAAGTTTGATTTTGCGTCCATCAGCTTCATTATCGAAATAGGTTTCAATCAGTTTTTCTGTAAAATCAATAAAATCGATTGGTTTTATGTCTTTTTTAGTTTCTTTCAATTCATATTTTCCGAAAACGAGAATATTATTCATTAATTCCGTCATGCGATCGACTTCGCTTCTCATTCTTTGGCAAATCGTATTTATGTTCGCAACGAATTTTTTCTCCATTTTTTGAACTTTCATCTCTATCAATTCAGCATTCGAATAAATCACGGTCAATGGAGTCCTGAATTGGTGAGAAGCCATAGATACAAATTTAGATTTCAATTCGTTGAGTTCTCTTTCTTTCAAAAGGGCATGTTTTATATCTTCGGTAGCTTTGATTCGATCACTCACATCCCTGTTTGAGGATTGAATTCCAATTATTTTATTTTCAATATCAAAAATAAGTTTGACTTGAGCTTCCAGCCAGATATAACTGCCGTCTTTTTTCTTATATCGAAACGTTATTACGGGTTTTTCTAACTGTTTAATCAGTTTCTCATGATGAGCAGTAATCAATTGTAAATCATCCGGATGAATAAACTCTATTGGGTTTCTGTGTAATAATTCTTCGGGTTTATAGCCTAAAATTTCTTCGGAAGAAGAAGAAACATACAGATAGGTCATATCCGGTGCATGTTGGCAAATTAAATCCGAAGTGTTTTCGGCAATAAATCGGTATTTTTCCTCAGAAATTTCTAATTGTAATTCCTTTTCTTTAATTTCTGAAATATCGATATGTGAACCCGTAATTTTTAGAGGAATTCCGTCTTCATTTCTAGAAAGTAAACCGGCGTATTTTATCCAAACATAATGTCCATTTTTATGCTTAATCCGAGTGATTCCCTCGTATTCTTTTGTTTTCCCTGAAATATAACTTTCAATTTGATTTTTAACTAGTTCTAAATCTTTTGGATATACGTTATTCTGCCAGAAATTTGGTATCTTTTGGATTTCATGTAATGTATATCCTAACATTCCTGCATAATTATAGGAATATACCGTTTTATCGGTTTTCAAATCTAATTCCCACATGGCTTGGTTTGATCCTTTCATGTAGAAGTCAAACTTTTCTAAAGCAGATTCTAATTTTGAAATTGTTTTTTCTTGATTCAGTCGAATTCCAATATTTCTGGCCACAGTGTGTAAAGCATATACTTCATCATCCTTCCAGATTCGCTCTGTTGTACAATCATCATAACCAATCCAACCCCAAAATTTATTATTCGAAAATATTGGCGTAAATAAATAGGATTTGATGCCTTGCATTTCCATCACTTCTTTAAAAATTTGATTATCGCTGTCTTTTACTAGGCCATGTAAAGGTTCGTCTTTTGAAAGCGTAATATAAAGTCCAGGAAAAGTATCATAAGGTATTCCGTTTAAATCCGGACTGCCAAGGTAAGGTTCAATATCAGTATTACACCATTCATACTTGTAATACAGTTTTAGAACTTCATCATCAATTTCATTTTTAAAAATGTAGCATCTGTCAATGTCTTGTCCGATACCAATATCAGTAATACAAGAATTAAGTGCGTTGTCAATACTACTCTCTTTTAGAAGATGGTTATTGGCTTTTGAAATACTCAATAAGAGATTTTTCATTTATGTGTTGTTATCAGAATTATATTTTTTTTAAATTAAATCTATTGTGAAAAACTTTATGTCACGTTTTTTTTAAAATAAGTAGCGATAAAAAAACAACCGTCGCTTTGAAGATTTTTCTTGGTTAACAAATTTAATCAATAAAGGTATTTTTTTTAAATTTTAGTTGAAACTAAATACGTAATATTTAAAAAATAAAAACTATAAATTAAAATATAAATAGTATCTTAGTTAAATGAAAAGTAAAAAAAGGGAGATAGTATTAATTGAGGATGATTTGGCTTTAGGAAGTTCAATATCAGAGCTTTTAGTGCTAAGTGACTTTAATGTGAATTGGTTCAAAGATGGTGTTGAAGCCCTTTTTTATTTAAATAAACATATTCCGGATATTGTCATCAGTGACTTGATGATGCCGCATATGGATGGAGAAGAATTGTTCTTAAACATCAGAAAAAACAGTAGATTTAATACCATTCCTTTTGTTATAATTACTGCAAATATTGACGATGAGGTAAAGTTTAAACAGCTCGAAAATGGAGTGAATGATTATATCATGAAGCCTTTTAGGGTGAAGGAATTGATTTTTAAAATTAACAATGTGTTAAATTTTAGAAAAAGTATAGAAAAAAAATTTAAGCCTGATCCTTTTTCAAAAGTTACTATAAAATTATCTGAAAAAGATTTCATGACTTCTTTAAATGAACTTTTAGCTAAGAATTTAAAATCAAAAATTGATATTAATGATTTGGCAAATCAACTTTATATCAGCAAATCAACTTTGGATAAAAGAATAAGAAAGCATGCCAATAAAAATATCAGTCAATATATTAGAGAGTTTAAGATAGATTATGCTATAAAACTAATTAATCTAGGCGAAAAAAACATCCAATTTTTGTCAGATGAAACTGGATTTCGTTCCTTGTCTTATTTCTCTATAAGTTTTAAATCCTACCTTAATGTTTCTCCTAGTGATTACGTAAAATCTATATGTGTAGATAAATAATTTTCTGCACTTTAAGGTTTTTTTCTTATCTAAATTTCAATTAACAATTTTCTTTTTTAAACCATGAATCAAAATTCAAATTAAATTTGATTTATAGGATAATTTTACAATACTTATTAGATAATAAATACTTGGTGATTAAACAGTTGTTTCTCTTGTTGCCAAAGTATGAAGTCCGATAAAAACAGATTGTAAAATTATTAAAAAAAGAGAAAATGACAATTAGGCCTTCTGAAGACACATGGGATAAATTAGATGATGTTATGGATTTTGGACAAAAATCAAACAGCAGCTTTATTGTTTTGCCATTTTTAATATTAGTTTTCTTATTTAGTAGTGTTTTGTTTTATCAATTAGAAAAAGTATCAATTGAGACTGAAAAAAAAGCAGTTGTTGATAATAAATCTGAAGTTGATATTGTATTGATGAAAATAATAAAAAACATAGATAAATAGGTTTTCTATTTACAGATTATTCTACATTGAAGTAATTTAAGTTGAAGTTTATGCTCAAATACCCGTCCTTATTTTAAATTATTTTTCTTCAAACAAGGTATTTTAACTCACTTTTTTGAAATCATTCTTACTTTTTTAAAGGCTCTTAAAGTTCTTTTTTATTATTGATAACTTACATTAAAAGGATAAATTTAATTTATAATAAATTATGAGTAATTTTTTTTTAGTTATTGGTAAAAACTTAACAAAATTAAAAATCAAGCAATACTTTTGTCTTAATAAGATTTGGGATCTTTTCTTACCAAGCAGCTTGTAAATAAAATTTTTGGGGGCAATAGTTTTATTATCATTTAGTTAATGCAAGCTGCTTTGGTAGGATATTTTTTTTAAGATATTCTTGTACTTTAAAGAATATAATTTCAAAAAAAACACAACACACATTTCAAAACAATCACACTTTTTACAGTAAAAAAAAAGAATTTTTCTTCCGAGATAAGTTATTTTATGGATTAAAATTCTGTTAAGAATTTGGGGAATAATTAAATTTTCTATGAATATGAGCGGATCTAAAAAGTCAAATGTTCTTCAACTATATTCTTTAATTCTTTGAAGGTAAAAGGTTTTCTGACATATCCTTTTGCGCCTAAACTAATTCCCATTAATTCATCGGCTGGTTCTATTTTGGCAGTAAGTAAAAGAACAGGAATTCCGGCGTGAGTCGACTTTTTATGTTTTTTCAGAAAGCCGTAACCATCTAATTTTGGCATCATTAAATCGCATATTATTAAGCTTGGATTGTGCTGTTTAACTTTCTCTAAACCTTCCATTCCATCTTGTGCTTCAATAACGTTATAGCCAGTAAAAGAGAACAACTCAGCAATGGTTTCTCTCAATTTCGTTTCATCGTCTATGATTAATAATTTCTTCATTATTGTTGTTGTTTTTGTAATGGGAATCGTAATGTTACTTTAGTACTTTGTCCCAATTGGCTTTCTACCTTAATGTTCCCTGAATTTTTTTCTGTAAATGTTTTAACTATATAAAGGCCTAAACCAGTACCTTGAATTCCATCAGTATTACTGGCTCTATAAAAAGTGTTAAAAAGATTAGGTAAATCTTTTTCTGGAATACCAATACCAAAATCTATGATTTGAATCGTAATTTCTGATGGCGCAGCAGAAAGTGTTAAAATGATATCGCCACTGGAACCCTCTGAGTATTTGAATGCATTATTTAATAAATTAAAGAGCGAGTATTCCATAAGGTTTTTATCTCCAAAAAAGGTAAAGACAGTTCCTTCAAAAGTGGTTTTTACTTTTCGGTTGTCAGTTTGATTAGAATAACTGGTTTCAATTACATCCAGGCAAAGTTGCTTTAAATCAAATTGCACTGGATTAAAATTTGTTTTTCCGGAATCGTCCTTAGAAATTGTCAGTACAGCATTCATTAACTCAACAATTCGGTCTATTTCTTCTGTAATAGTATTGATTCGTTTTTGCAAACGTGGGGTATTTTCAAAATGATGTCCTTCAATATACATATTGATTAATTCAGCGCTTGTTCTAATTGTTGTCATAGGCGTTCTGAACTCATGAGATATTGTAGAAACTAGATTTGTTCGCAAATCGTTTAGTTCCCGTTCTTGATTCAATGCTTTAGCCATCGCTTCTTTCACTTCTTTTTGTTGTGAAATATCTCTGGTACTAGATTGAAAACTTACTATAACTCCATCTTCTTTAACTAAGTTTGCTTTAATTTCTAACCAAATATATTCTTGTTTTTTATTTATAAATCGGGCTTCTACAGAAACATCTTCTTTTTCAGAAATAAAATCAAGTAAACCTATCTTAACTCGCTCTAAGTCTTCGGGATGTACATAATCTAAAGGCGATTCCCCGATTAATTCCTCAGGAGTATATCCTAAAAGTTTTTTTATTGAAGGAGAAACATATTGAAAACTAGTGTCTAAATTATGAAGGCAAACTAAATCTACTGTGTTTTCTGCCAAAAGGCGGTACATATTCTTGGCTTCATTCAGTTGTATATTCTTGTTGCGATTGTTTTCTTCTATTAATAGTCTGTTTTCTTGTTCTATTTTTTTCCTTTTAGTAATATCTATTATCTGGACGATATAATGTTTAATCTCGTTTTTGATGTTTTTTGCTAAGGAAATAGACATGTGTGCCCAAACAATAGAGTTGTTTTTATGGATGAACCTTTTTTCGGAACTAAAATTAGAAATCTTACCTGTGTCTAATTTTTCTTTAGCAATTAAATCTTCATTTAAATCATCAGGAAATGTAATTTCTTGAAAGCTAAGTGATTTCATTTCTTCATTGGAATATCCAAACATTTTACAAAGTCGATCATTGACTTCAATATAGTTTCCGTTGATGTCGACCAGCGCCATTCCTACGGCAGAATAGTCAAAAGCGCCTTTAAATTGCTCTTCACTTTGCTGTAGTTGATCCTTAAGTTTTTTTTCTAAAGTAATGTCTTGCATGGCTCCAATCATACGAATAGCTTTGCCTTCTTCATTTCGTATAATTATTGCTTTGTCATTTACATAAGCATAGCTACCATCAGATTTAAGGTAACGGTATTCATCTGTCCATTTGTAAGCTGTACTTTCAATTGCTTTTTCAATTTTTTCAAAGTAGGATGCTCTGTCTTCCGGGTGAACAAAATTTTCGCATTCTAATGCTGTTATTATATTGTCTTTAAATTGGTGTCCAAAAAGTACAGAATAACTAGCTCCTACATATATTTTGTCAGTAATCATATTCCAATCCCAAATCGCATCAGATGTAGCTTCGCTAGAATAGCTAAACCGTTCATTACTTATTTTTAATTTGTCTTCTGCATGTTTTTGTGCTGTAATATCATTGAAAGAACAAATAACATAAAGTAATTCGCCAGCATCTCCAAATACAGGAATTGCATCGACCAAAAGCCAAACTAAATCATTATGTGTAGGGCGGTGAACCCCCATAATTACGTTGTTAATTGGTTTTAATTTTTGGATTGCCTGCGGTACGGGATGGTCTTCTGATTTGAAAGGAGTTCCGTCCAGATTAATAACTTTCCAATGTTCATCAAAAGAAGTTTTCCCAAGTAATTGGTCTTCCGTAAGACCTAACATTTCACATGCGGCTTTATTATTTTCAAGAATTTCGGATTGAGGACCTTGAACTAAAATCCCAACTGCAACATTTTGAATAATACTATTGGTAAGTTGTCTGTTTTTAAGTATTTCTTCTTGAATTTTTTTACTTTCGGTTATATCAACTCCAAAACCAATCATCATTTCAAGTTTACCATCTTCACGAAAAACAGGATTAAATTTTCGAGTATGATAAGTTGTTTGCCCGTTATGGTGCAAGATAGAATCTTCCCATTCTATAAGTTCTTTGCTTGCTAGAGCTTCATCAAACTTTGCTCGGCGACTTTTTGCAAATGTATCGTCTCTTTTAGTATGTTTTGCATATTCAAAATCGTCTTTACCTATAATAAACTGTCGTAGTTCATCATTTTTTATAGCTGCCGGGTTTAAATAAGTGTATTTATAATTACTGTCAAATACAGCTACATCGGTCGGTAGTCTGTAGAGTATAGTTTCATAGAATTCTTTCTGGACTAAAAGTTTATGTTTTGATTTGGTATACTCAGTAATATCTCGACAGTTGCCAACAAAAATGCGTTCACCGTCTTTTTCTAATAATTTTAAGCTGGATGCATGCCAAACATAATGTCCGTCTTTATGCAATATTCTATAAGTCAGATCGTCAAAAGTGGTGCCCGTCTTAGTTATGGCATTCAAAAAAGTAACACATTTTTCTACGTCTTCAGGATGAATAAAAGTCAGATTTCTTTTCCCGATAACTTCATTAAGTTCATGTCCAAGTAAAAGAGTCCAGTTCTTAGAAGCATAGGTAATTATTCCGTCTGAATTTATTTCGTAAATAATTTCCTTTGAATTATCAACAATCAATTGAAATTGATTTTCCTGTTGTTTTACTACAGCCTGTAATTCTTTATTTTGTTGACGTAACTTCAGCAAAGATTGAATTTGTTGTACAGCATATTCCAATGTTTTTAATTGTACGTTGGAAAGCTCTTTAGCTTTTGTATCCATTATGCAAAGTGTTCCTGAAACAAAAGAATCGTCAATGCGCAAAGGAAAACCTGCAAATGAAGTGAATGAAAAAGAGGAGCTATTTTTAAGTTGTGGGCTATATCTTTTATCCAGATTAATGTCCGGAACGATTGAAACTTCATTATTCTTAATGATGGGTTCATTAAATAATAAAATCTCTTTTGGAATAGTCAAAAAATCAAAACCTATTTTGGCTACAATATTTTGTACATGAGTGTCATTTAAAGATACAAATGCATACGGAACCTCGCATAGTTCCGATATAAATAATAAAATAGAATTGAACTCCTGTTGAAAACTTAAAGTGTCAAATAATTTTTTATTTTTATTTTGTATTAATGACATAGTCTTTTATGTAGAATTGGTTTTTTTTTATGATAATTTGAATTTTTTGGGGGTTTGTTTTCATCGCAAAATAACACTTATTTTTTTAAAAATAAAAGAATCTAAAAATTAAGATTTTAATTCTGTTTTTTACACTGGTTTTAAAGTAAAAAAAGTAACAATTAAAGATGTTTTTCACTCATTTTATTAGTGCTAAATTATTTTAACATATTGATTATTAGTGCTTTTTTCTCAGGTTTTGTTTTGATGGTTTTTTAGCTCTAGATGCTCTGGTTTTGGAGGAAAACAGTGTATTTTTTAATCAAAATTTCACTCAATTATGACTAAAACATCCATGATTTACAGTCTTATTTTTGAATATAAATCTTACAAAACAAACATGTTTTTATTGAAAAAATCGATGAAGTGTTGATTAAATAAGTTGTAGTGCTAAATAGGTTTTATTTTGATTAAATTTTGGAATGAATATTATAAAATCGTTGAAAATTGATTGTTAAGATAAAAAAAAGCTTTGTCGATGTGATTTTTGTCTCCATTTTGAGATATAGGTATTTTTTTTTAAGGCATGAATTAAAATTAAATTCAAAAAAACAATCTCTTTATGTTTACTTTTTTAATTTGAAAATGAAATATTTGGACTAAACAGTTTGTTGAATATTCTTTTTGTAAAAGAAACGAATCCATTTTTTATTTAAAAGAATGGTAAACTTAAATGACTATGGATATAAATCTTTCTAACCTGTATAAATTTGATAATGTATTAGAAGGAAATACCTATTTCATTTTGACGGATTCAACAGTAATTGTTGAAAATAAAAACAATACAGCTATATTGAATTTGAATAGAATTTCAAATGTAAGAATTATCAAGCGTAGAAATTATTTTCGAAACTTTTTGGTATTATCCTTTTTGGCTTTCCTTTATTTTTTCGTGATTTCAATTTTTGAAATGTATTCAATTTTATTGTTGTCGAGAGTTGCTCTACTTTTCTTTTCTGTTTTAGCGGTTTCTTGCATAAAAAAATATTCATATAAACTTCTGATTAATAGCAGTGATTTGACTTTTAAGGAATTCAAAATCGCAAAGCATAATGTTTTTGATGCTCAGAATTTTGTAATAGAAGTGAGAAAGAGTATTGCTAAATACTCAGGTCACTTTTTAAGCCAGATGTAAAGCAACTACAACTCTGCTATATTTTTATTTTTATTTTAGTAAGTCACCTCAAACTTTGTAACTTTGAATTTCATAAATAAATAATTTTGATTTCAAAAGCTACTATTGATACTGTTTACGAAACTGCTCGTGTAGAGGAGGTTATCGGTGATTTTGTTCAATTAAAACGTGCAGGAACTAACTTCAAAGGGCTAAGTCCTTTCTCTGATGAGCGTTCTCCGTCGTTTATGGTTTCTCCTGTAAAACAAATCTGGAAAGATTTTAGTTCCGGAAAAGGAGGGAATTCTGTAGCTTTCCTGATGGAACATGAACATTTTACGTATCCCGAAGCAATTCGCTATTTAGCCAAAAAATACAATATCGAAATCGAAGAAACGGAGCAAACCGATGAGGAGAAGATAAATACCGATGTTCGAGAAAGTATGTATTTAGTTTCTGAGTTTGCAAAAAACTATTTCCATAGTACCCTTTTTAATTCAGAAGAAGGCAAAGCAATTGGATTTTCTTATTTTAAAGAAAGAGGATTTACCAATGACACAATCAAAAAATTTAGCTTAGGATATTCTCCCGAAAGTTGGGATGCTTTTACCAAAGAAGCATTAGGGAAAGGATATAAATTAGAGTTTTTGGAGAGCACTGGACTTACAATCCCAAGAGATGACAGGCCTTTTGACAGGTTCAAAGGACGCGTTATGTTTCCCATACAAAGCATGTCTGGAAGAGTTCTTGGTTTTGGAGGTCGAATTTTGACCAATGACAAAAAAGCAGCAAAATATCTCAATTCACCCGAAAGTGATATTTACCATAAAAGTAAAGTTCTCTATGGAATTTTTCAAGCCAAACAAGCAATAGCCAAACTTAATAATTGTTATTTAGTCGAAGGATATACAGATGTTATTCAGTTCAATCAGGCAGGAATAGAAAATGTTGTGGCTTCCTCCGGAACGGCTTTAACACCAGATCAAATTCGCTTAATTAACAGATTGACAAAAAACATTACAGTTCTTTTTGATGGAGATGCGGCAGGTTTACGCGCTTCAATTCGCGGGATAGATTTGATTCTTGAGGAAGGAATGAATGTAAAAGTATGTGCTTTTCCTGATGGAGAAGATCCGGATAGTTTTGCAAAAAAAACGTCATATGATGATTTAGTCGCTTATCTGGAAAATAATGCTAAAGATTTTATTCAGTTCAAAGCTTCACTTTTGATGAATGACGCTAAGAATGATCCAATAAAAAAAGCAGATTTAATTAGAGATATGGTTACAAGTATTTCTAAGATCCCGGATCGTATTCAACGCGAAATTTATATTCAGGAGTGTTCTCGAATTATGGATATTTCTGAGCAGGTTTTGGTTAGTACTTTAGCACAATTAGTTCAAAAAGACGTTTCAGAAGTTGGGAAAAAACAAAAACAAGAGCAAAAAGCTTTTGAAATTGTAAAAAATGAAAACCCTGTTCAGTCTGAAAAAGTCGATGTGCTTTACCGATTAGAGCGAAAAATCATTGAAATTCTTTTGTTATACGGAAATAAAGCAGAAGAATTTGAAGATGTTTTATTGAAAACAAATGAAGAAGGTGAAATTGAAAATGTTGTAGAAAAAAGAGAATATAAAGTATATCAAAGAATTTATTTGAGTTTACAGGAAGATGAGGTACAATTAGCCAATCCTTTATTTAGAGATATTTTTAATGATTTAATAAATTATTATCTTCAGAACGAAAACTTTGGAATGGAGCAATATCTGATGCATTTGAAACCTGAATTTGCTCAAGAAGTGACCGATATTTTGATGGAAGATGAAAGAGTAACCTTGCACAATTGGGAAGGTCAGAATATTTTTCCAAAAGGTAAAAACGAAACGATTAGTCAATATGTATCAGAAACAATTCTTACTTTAAGATGGTTTTTGGTAGATAAAATTATCGAAGAATTAAAAAGCTCTATATCATCGGAACCGGGTTCAGATAATATAGAGCCTTTGTCTATGGCGATGGATTACTACAAATTAATTCATTCGTTTTCGAAAAAATTAGGAAGAGTAATGTCTCGCTACAGCTAAACGATTTCTAAAGTTTTTGCTTTATTTACTAAATCAACTAAATTAGTTACGTTCAATTTTGTTAGAAGTCTTAATTTGTAAGTACTAATTGTTTTTTCGTTCAGAGATAAGATTTCAGCAATTTCGTGGTTTTTTTTGCCGTCACTTAAATAACGTAAAACTTCAACCTCGCGATTGGATAGTTTACGATATAAACGTTCGCTTTTACTTTGTTTAGCAATTAAAGCTAAGTTTTTCTTCACTGTTTCGTTCATGATTATTTTGCCCTGATGAACTTTTATAATCGATAAACCTAAGGTTTCTAATTTTTCAGTTTTGTGAACAAAACCAGAAACTCCTGCTTTTATAGCATTAGGTGCGTAAATCTGTTCTGAAAGACCGCTGTAAAGTATAATCTTTGTTTTTGGAAAACTTTTCAACAAAGATTTCACTTCAAAAATACTGGAAAGCCCTTCAAGTTCTAAGTCTAAGACCAGAACATCAATATCCTTTGTTTGGAGTATGTCCCGAACCATCAAAAAATTGCCGACATTAGCAACTATTGAAATTTCAGCATGATCTTTAAAATAAGATTTCACTCCATAATGCACAACGGGATAATTATCTGCTATACATACTTTAATCATAATTTTAGTTTTTAAGAGTTGATTGTTTTTGGAATAACAAAATTAATAAATAATTTCTGTAAATAATTGCAAATCAACATAAAAATATAATTACTTTAACGATTTATTTAGTACGCAAACAGGAATTGCATCCATTTTATGTTTGTTTATAGTATTTAGGCGTTTGTAGATATCAAAAACTTCTTTTTGCCTTCCGGAAAAGTCACTCGAAGATTTTTTAGCTTCGTCTTCATACATAGCCCATTCCAGTTCATCGTAGCTGGCTCCTAATTGATCTTCATCTGTTCTGTCATCACCAAATAGACCGTCTGTAGGTGCCGCATTCAGAATAGAATCAGGGATTTTTAAATACGCTCCCAAAAGAAATACTTCGGATTTCATTAAATCAGCAATTGGACTTAAGTCAACTCCACCATCACCATATTTTGTGTAAAATCCAACACCAAAATCTTCTACTTTATTACCTGTTCCGGCAACTAATAGACCATAAATACCAGCTAAATAATACAGCGTAGTCATTCGGATTCGTGCTCTGGTATTGGCCAAAGCCAAATTTACGGTGCTTTCATTTGCGTCATTTGGAACTACTTTTTTAAAGTTTTCAAAAACAGATGTCAAATCAGTTTCTACACTAGTAACATTCTGGAATCGGTTTTTTAGCTGATCAATATGTTCGCGTGCTCTGGTTACATGACTTTGCGCCTGATGAATAGGCATTTCTACACATAAAACTTTTAATCCGGTTTGTGCACATAATGTTGAGGTTACTGCTGAGTCAACTCCTCCTGAAATTCCAATAACAAAACCATTAACTTTTGCGTTTTCTGCATATGTTTTTAACCAATTTACAATATGAACATTTGCTTTTTCAACTTGTAGTGTACTTTTTTTAGTCATAATAATTTAGGTATTAAAAAGCAGGAATGTATATTTGCAAAATCTATTCGTAGTATGTTCGTTTTCCTGATACTTTGAAAACAAATTTAATTAATAAATATGAAAATATATCTGTTTTCTATAGCCTTTTGTTTCTTTTTTTTGTCTTGCGACAAAAAGAATACAATAGAGAAAGCTGTTGCAGAAATTCCTTTGGAAGTAAAAATAGAGCGGTTTGATAAAATATTTTTCGAAACTCCTCCTCAAGATTTAGAGAAAGTTAAGAAAGAATTTCCGTATTTTTTTCCTGCGGGAAATGATAACAGCATTTGGTTGAATAAAATGCAAGATCCGCTTTGGAGAGAATTATATACAGAAGTTCAAAAAAAATACGCGAATATTGAACCGGTGAAAAGTGAATTAACATCTCTTTTTAAACACATAAAATATTATTTTCCTAAAACTAAAACGCCAAAAGTAATTACTATTATTTCTGAAATGGATTATAGTAATAAAGCGATTTATGCCGATAGTTTAGTCATTATTTCTCTTGAACTGTATTTAGGTAAGGAGCATAAATTCTACCAGTTTCCCAATTATATCAAACATAATTTTGAACAAAAACAAATAATGCCAGACATTGTGTCTAGCTTCTCTTTGCAGAAAATAGCTCCTTTAATGGATAAAAAAATGCTTAGTCAAATGATTTATTATGGCAAACAATTGTATTTGAAAGATTTGTTGTTGCCAGAATACAGTGATGCAGATAAAATGGGATACAGCGAACAACAAATTATCTGGTGTCAGGAAAATGAAAGTTATATGTGGCGTTATTTTTTGGAAAACGAAATGCTGTATAGTGATGATCAAAAACTAATCCCCCGATTTATTAATCCGGCGCCGTTTTCTAAATTTTATTTAGAGATTGATAATGAATCCCCTGGGCAAGTTGGTGCTTGGATTGGATGGCAAATGGTTCGTTCATTTGCAAAAAATAACAATGTGCCGCTGTCTGATTTGTTGAAAATGAATGCGAAAGAAATCTTTGAAAAATCAAAATATAAACCTAGTAAATAATGTCAGATAAAAATACATCAGAAATTAAATTTCTTATAGAATTAGACGAAAATCGTGTTCCCGAAAAATTAATGTGGTCCGCAAAAGATGGAGGAATAGAGCAAGAAGAGGCAAAGGCTATCATGTTGTCTATTTGGGATAGTAAAGTAAAAGAAACTATGCGTATTGATTTATGGACGAAAGATATGCCTGTAGATGAAATGAAAATTTTCTTTCATCAGACTTTGGTTGCGATGTCCGAAACTTTTAAAAGAGCTACCGATGACGAAAAAATGGCAGACACAATGAAAGATTTTTGTGATTATTTTGCTGAAAAATTAGAATTGAATAAGTAAAATATTAATTGTTTCTATAAAAAAATCCCAAAACGATATGATATGAGTTTTGGGATTTTTTTTACGGTATTATTCTGTTTTCTAAAACTGACTGTTATTCTTGAATACTTCTTGATTTACCTCGTCGATATAAGAAAGCAAGTCTTCTTTTCCAGTAAATTCTGTAGCCGAAGTCACAAAATAATGAGGCATTTCGGCCCAGTTATTAGCGAACATTTTCTTTTTGTATGCAGCAACATGAGAATCAATTTTTACTTTACTGATTTTGTCCGCTTTTGTAAAAACAATGCAAAAAGGGATTTCACTTTCTCCCATGTATGACATAAATTCGATGTCTATCGCTTGGGCTTCATGACGGATATCAATTAGAACAAAAGCGCAAACTAGTTGTTCTCTTGTCTCAAAATAATCGGTAATAAATTGTTGAAAAACAGATTTTGTTTTCTTAGAAACTTTGGCATAACCATATCCCGGTAAATCAACAAGAAACCAATTGTTATTGATTAAGAAATGATTTATCAATTGCGTTTTTCCTGGTCTTCCAGATGTTTTGGCCAAATTTTTATGGTTGGTCAACATGTTTATCAATGAAGATTTTCCAACATTTGACCGTCCAATAAAAGCATATTCAGGCAAAAAGTCCTTCGGACATTTTTCCACTTCAGAATTACTTATGATGAATTCGGCAGTATTAATTTTCATAATTAGGGGTATTTAAGCTCGCTGCTTTTAGTTAGTGAGCTGCTGGTAAATGAGTCTGAGTTAACCACTCCTCAAGAATACGATTAAACTCATTGGGATGCTCCATCATAGCGGCATGGCCACATTTGTCAATCCAATATAAAGTTGAGTTGGGTAGTAATTTATTAAATTCTTCCGCTACATCCGGAGGAGTAACTTTGTCATTTCTTCCCCAAATGATACAGGTTTGAACATGCATTTTTGGTAAATCTTTAGCCATATTATGACGAATGGCGCTCTTGGCAATAGTCAACGTTTTGATTAATTTTATTCGGTCATTAACGGTGGCGTAAACTTCATCTATAAGTTCCGGAGTGGCTACTTTTGGGTCGTAAAAAACGTCTTCGGCTTTTTTCTTAATGTATTCGTAGTCGCCTCTTTTTGGGTAACTGTCGCCCATGGCACTTTCGTACAATCCTGAACTTCCTGTTATGACAAGTCCTGCTACTTTTTCAGGATACATTTTGGTGTGGTATAAAGCAATGTGACCGCCTAAAGAATTGCCTAAAAGAATGACTCTGTCCAGTTTTTTGAATGTGATAAAATTTTTCACATAAACAGCAAAACTTTTCACATTCGTTTTCAGAATGTTTTGAGTATAAATGGGTAAATCAGGAATGATTATTTTAAAACCTTTGTTAGAAAAATAACTGGCAACAGCATCAAAGTTGCTTAATCCGCCCATCAAGCCGTGAAGTATTACTATTGGTGTTCCTTCGCCAGCTTCATAATAGCTGTATTTGCCTTCTTTTTTATAATATTTTTCCATGTATTCTAGTACTGAATTTCAATTTCGACAAATATAGGACTTAATAAATTAAAATGAATTTTTGTACGTAGTTTTTAACATGATTCTTATTTCTTCATTTTTCATTTTTAAAATATAAGAGAACAGATTCTTATTTTATTATAAAAAAAGCCTTGATTTCTCTTTAATATTAACATTCTTATAAAGAAATTTAAAAATAGCTAATGTTCTGATTGTCCAAAAATTAAGGGTTTTTGTTTGAAAGTGGTTAAACTTATCAACAAAGTGGTATATAGTGGTAAAATGTGGTAATAATTTTTATATTTTTGCTTATCACTATTTAAACTATTTTACTTGAACACAATTGTTGGAACATATGAATGTAAAGTCGATGCTAAAGGAAGGCTGTTGTTGCCTGCGCCTTTAAAAAAGCAGTTGGCTTTGTCTCTTCAAAACGGGTTTGTTTTGAAGCGTTCTGTCTTTCAATCTTGTTTAGAATTGTATCCAATGGAAGAGTGGAATTTGATGATGCAAAAAATCAATAAACTCAACCGATTCGTTAAGAAAAATAATGATTTTATACGCCGATTTACAGCGGGCGTGAAGGTCGTAGAAATAGATGCTTTAGGGCGTTTATTGGTTCCTAAGGATTTAGTGGTTTTTGCCAGTATTACTAAAGAGGTTGTTTTTTCTTCGGCAGTAAATATTGTAGAAATTTGGGATAAAGATTTGTATGAAAAATCAATAAGCGGTGAAGATGTAGATTTTGCAGATTTGGCCGAAGAAGTAATGGGAAATATAAATGACGACGACAATGGAATATCATAATCCGGTTTTACTTCAAGCATCAGTAGATGGTTTAAATATTAAACCTGACGGCATTTATGTAGATGTTACTTTTGGTGGAGGAGGTCATTCAAAAGAGATTTTGAGCAGACTTGGACCAAACGGAAAACTTTTTGCATTTGATCAAGATGAAGATGCTTTGGCAAATGCGTTGCAAGACGAGAGATTTACACTTATTAATGAGAATTTTAGATTTATAAAACGGTTTTTGCGTTTTTATGGTGTGAAAAGTGTGGATGGAATTTTAGCTGATTTAGGTGTATCATCACACCAATTTGATGTTGCGGAAAGAGGTTTTTCTACTCGATTTGATGCCGAATTAGATATGAGAATGAGTCAGAAAAATGATTTGAATGCTTATAGAGTTGTTAATGAATATGACGAGTCAAATTTAAAAAGAGTGTTCTTGGATTATGGGGAATTGAAAAATGCTCCTGCTTTGGCAAGAACAATCGTAGAAGCCAGAGAAAGACAGTCTATTAAAACAACTGATGAATTGAAGGAAGTTTTAGCTAAGTATTTGCCTGAAAGAGTCAGAAATAAAATATTAGCTCAAATTTATCAGGCTATCCGAATTGAAGTTAATCAGGAAATGGATGTTTTGAAAGAATTTTTAGAGCAATCATTAGAGATTTTAAATCCTGGAGGAAGATTAAGTGTCATCTCATATCATTCATTAGAAGATAGATTAGTGAAGCGATTTATTAAAAACGGTATGTTTGAAGGAGAACCTGAACGTGACTTTTTTGGCAATTTTTCGGTTCCTTTTAAAACAATTGGAAAGTTGATTGTTCCTGATAACGCAGAGATTAAGATTAACAACAGAGCCAGAAGTGCTAAGTTGAGAATTGCTGAAAAGAAATAATCAGTTTTAGAAATGAAAAACGGAGTATATAGCCTATTGAAAGCACGGTTTCTTATCGACGATGATGCGGTAAAGAATTGGCGTTTTATTGTGTTTGTTATTCTTTTGGCAATTGTTATGATTGCAAATACACAGCGATTTGAGCAAAAGGTATTTAGAATTGCGGAGTTGACACATCAGGTTAAAGAATTGCGCTCAGAGTTTGTCGACAGACGTTCGGAGTTAATGAAGTTGAAAATGGAATCTACAGTAGCGAGTAAAATGGAAGAAAAACAAATTTTCCCGTCGACTGTTCCGCCAATAAAAATAAAAGTAAAAAAAGAAGAAGAGAAAAACTTTTTCAAAAAAATATGGCAGTAGAAGATAAATACATATCATACAGAATTTATCTGGTTGCTTTTGCTATCTTTTTGATAGCTATGGCGATAGCTGTAAAATTGACAAATATTCAGTGGGTTGAAGGAGATTATTATAGAAAATTAGCCAAAGAAAGAACTGTAAAGAATTTTGTTATTCCTGCCAATAAAGGGAATATCTATTCAGCTGACGGAAGTCTTTTAGCAACTTCAATTCCAAATTATGAAATTCGTTTTGATGCGGTTGCTCCAAAATCTGAAGCTTTCGATAAAAATATAGAAGCACTTTCGGATTCATTGGCTTTAGTTTTGGGAAAACCAACAAATTTTTTCGAAAATGAACTCAGAAAAGCTAGAGCAAACAAAAACAGGTATTTTTTAGTAGCCCGTAATTTGAGTTACACGGAATATATGAAAATTAAGAGTTTTCCATTATTTAATTTGGGGGCTTACAAAGGAGGAATTATCATTGAACAAGAAACGGTAAGAGAAAATCCTATTGGAAAAATTGCAGAGCGAACCATTGGTTACGAAAGAGTAAATCCTGATGGAACTCCTGACGGAAAAGGAATTGAATGGGCTTATCGTAATTACCTTAATGGCAAAGACGGTAGAATCCTCAAACAAAAAATTGCAAAAGGACAATGGAAACCAATTCGAGATATTAACGAAATTGATCCTCAAGATGGTTATGATGTGATTTCTACAATTGATGTTTTTATTCAGGATATTGCGCATCATGCTTTGTTGAAACAGTTAGAAGATTATCAGGCAGATCACGGTTGTGTTGTTGTTATGGAAACTCAAACGGGACAAGTAAAAGCAATATCAAATTTAGGAAGAGACCAAGACGGGTCCTATTATGAGACTACAAATTATGCTTACACGGAATCTCATGAGCCAGGTTCAACATTCAAATTAGTAGATTTAATGGCTATTCTTGAAGATAAAGTGGCAGATACCAGTACGGTTTATGATAGTAAAGGTGGTGAAATCAGATATTCAGGAAAAGCGGTTAGAGATTCTCACAAAGGCGGTTATGGTAAAATTTCTTTAGCACGTGGATTTGAAGTGTCTTCAAATACGATTATGGTGCAAGCGGTTTATAACAACTACAAAAATAATCCTTCAAAATTTGTCAACCATGTTAATTCATATGGATTAAATAAAAGATTAGGAATGGAGTTTAAAGGTGAAGGAAAGCCATTTATTCCACAACCAACAGATAAAAATTGGTCTAATATTTCGCTTCCTTGGATGGCTTTTGGTTATGGAGTTTCGGTAACGCCTTTACAAACGCTTACTTTTTACAATTCGGTAGCAAATAATGGTGTGATGGTAAAACCACAAATGGTTTCTGAAATTAAAAAGTGGAATACAACCATCAAAAAATTTGACACTCAAGTTATGAATCCAAAGGTTTGTTCTCAAGAAACGATTCATAAACTGAAAGCGGTTTTAGAAAATGTTGTTAAAAAAGGTACCGCATCAAAATTGTATTCTAAAGATTTTTCTATGGCAGGAAAAACCGGAACTGCTGCGGTGAATTATGGTAAAGACGGTGGAGCTGGTAAATATTATGCTTCTTCTTTTGTAGGTTATTTTCCTGCGGATCATCCCAAATATTCTTGCATAGTTGTGGTTCATAAACCCAGCACGGTAAATAATAATTATTATGGAGCAGATGTTGCCGGTCCAGTTTTTAAAAGAATAGCCCAAAAAATATTTACTGATGCGCCTTCAACAAATGAAATAAAAAATCTAAATCGAAAAATACCAAAACAGGAAAATAATTATGATTCCTATTTTGTAAAATCTCAAAAGAAACAAAATTCAATTCCTAATGTAAAAGGAATGCCAGGAATGGACGCAATTGCATTATTAGAAAATTTAGGAATGAAAGTTAAAGCAGTTGGTGTCGGAAAAGTAAAAAAACAATCGCTTCAAGCAGGACAGAATTTAGTAAAAAACACAACCATATTATTAGAATTATCGTGAGTATACTAAAAGACATATTATATAAAGTAGCTATCGAAGCCGTAAAAGGTTCGACAGAAATTACTATAAACAAAATGGATTTTGATTCCAGAAAAATAGAATCAAATGATGTTTTTATAGCGATTCGTGGTACGATTTCAGATGGTCATGATTATATTGAAAAAGCCATTCAGCTAGGAGCTGTAGCAATTGTTTGCGATACATTTCCAGAAATTATTGCTAATGGCGTAACCTATATTCAGGTGAAAGATACCAATAGCGCGTTGGCTATTATGGCAGCAAATTATTTTGGTAATCCATCTCAAAATTTAAAATTAGTTGGTATTACAGGAACTAATGGTAAAACTACTATCGCTTCTTTGTTGTATCAATTATTTAAAAAAGCAGGATATAAAGTAGGACTATTGTCTACCGTGAAGATTTTAGTTGATGATGTTGAATATAAAGCAACTCACACCACACCAGATTCAATAACAATCAATCAGTATTTGAAAGAAATGATTGATGCAGGAGTCGAATACTGTTTTATGGAAGTGAGCTCTCATGGAATTCATCAAAAACGCACCGAAGCATTGCATTTTGCGGGAGGCATTTTTACCAATTTGTCTCATGATCATTTAGATTATCATCCTACGTTTGCCGAGTACAGAGATGTTAAAAAATCATTTTTTGATAATTTGCCTAAAACCGCTTTTGCATTGTCAAATATAGATGATAAGAATGGGCAGGTTATGTTGCAAAATACTGTGGCGAAAAAATGCACTTATGCTTTAAAATCATACGCAGATTATAAAACACAAATCCTGGAAAGTCAATTATCAGGTTTGTTATTAAAAATAAACGGACATGAAGTTTGGGTGAAATTGATAGGAACTTTTAATGCTTATAATTTATTGGCAATCTACGGAACTGCTGTCGAATTAGGATTAGAAAGTTTGGAAGTTCTTCGATTAATGTCTGAATTAGAAAGTGTTTCAGGACGTTTTCAATATATCGTTTCTACAACTAATATTACGGCTATTGTAGATTATGCACATACGCCGGACGCCTTAGAAAACGTATTAAAAACAATCAATGATATCCGTACAAAAAACGAACAGTTGATAACCGTTGTAGGTTGTGGCGGAAATAGAGATAAGTCAAAACGTCCGATTATGGGAGGAATTGCTGCAGCGCTAAGTGATAAAGCCATTCTTACTTCTGATAATCCAAGAAATGAAGAGCCTGAAGCTATCATTGATGAGATGGAACAAGGTGTTGCGCCTCAAAACTATAAAAGAATATTATCTATAACGGATAGAAAGCAAGCTATAAAAACAGCTTGTCAACTGGCTCAACCAAATGATATTATTTTAATTGCCGGAAAAGGGCATGAAACGTATCAGGAAATAAAAGGAATTCGTCATGATTTTGACGATATGAAAATTGTAAAAGAACTATTAGATCAACTTCATAAATAAAAAAATATGCTGTATTATTTATTTGAATATTTCAACAAAACTTTGGATATATCCGGAACTGGTGTTTTCCAATACATCACTTTTAGATCTGCATTAGCTTTAATGCTTTCCTTGCTGTTGTCTACTATTTATGGAAAAAGAATCATTAGTTTTCTCCGTAATCAACAAGTAGGAGAAACAGTTCGTGAACTGGGTTTAGCAGGACAAAACGAAAAAGCGGGTACGCCAACTATGGGAGGTTTAATCATCATATTTGCTACGCTTGTGCCTGTGTTGCTTTTTGCAAAATTGCATAACATATACATTGTATTGTTGATTGTTACTACTTTGTGGATGGGGACAATAGGGTTTATTGATGATTACATCAAAATTTTCAAAAAAGACAAACAAGGTTTAAAAGGAATATTCAAAGTGATTGGTCAAGTTGGTTTGGGATTGATTGTAGGATCAGTTCTTTATTTTAATCCAACGGTAACTGTGCGAAGAGATACGGCTAAAACGGATATTTTTAAAGCGCCTACAGAGAATGTGATACAGTCCGCTATTGAAGAAAAATCCACAGCTACTACAATTCCTTTCTTTAAAAATAATGAATTGGATTATGCCGAAGCATTAGCTTGGATGGGTGATGGATATGAAAAATGGGCTTGGTTAATTTTTATTCCTGTCGTAATATTTATTATTACAGCAGTTTCTAATGGTGCAAATTTAACAGATGGAATTGACGGATTGGCAGCTGGAACTTCGGCAGTTTCGGTCCTGGCATTGGGGATTTTTACATTTGTTTCGGGGAATATCATTTTTTCTAATTATCTCAATATTATGTACATACCCAATTCGGGTGAAATGACCGTTTTTATTGCTGCTTTTGTAGGGGCGTTAATTGGGTTTCTTTGGTACAATTCCTATCCGGCATCAGTATTTATGGGAGATACAGGAAGTTTAACCATCGGTGGTATTATTGCTGTATTGGCAATTGCTGTTCGAAAAGAGTTATTGATTCCACTATTATGCGGCATCTTTCTTGTCGAAAATTTATCTGTGGTTTTGCAGGTAACTTATTTTAAATATACCAAGAAACGTTTTGGCGAAGGCCGAAGAATATTTTTAATGTCTCCATTACATCATCATTATCAGAAAAAAGGATATCACGAAAGTAAAATTGTAACTCGATTTTGGATTGTAGCAATCATGTTAGCCATATTATCAATTGTTACTTTAAAATTAAGATAACATGAGACTAGTAGTTTTAGGTGGAGGCGAAAGTGGAGTAGGAACAGCTATTCTTGGAAAAGAAAAAGGATATGATGTTTTTGTATCTGATTTTGGAAAGATAAAAGAAAATTACAAAAAAGTTCTTACGGATAATGGAATAGCTTGGGAAGATGAAAAGCATACCGAAGATTTGATTTTGAATGCCGATGTGGTTATGAAAAGTCCGGGAATTCCTGAAAAAGCGCCAATTGTAAAAAAACTGGCTGAAAAAGGAATTCCAGTAATTTCAGAAATTGAGTTTGCAGCTCCTTTTACAGAAGCAATCACCATTGGGATAACCGGAAGCAACGGAAAAACCACCACGACAATGCTCGTGTATCATTTGTTAAAATCGGCAGGTTTAAATGTAGCCTTGGGAGGGAATATAGGAAAGAGTTTTGCCTGGCAGGTAGCCGAAAATAAATTTGATTCGTATGTGTTGGAGTTGAGTAGTTTTCAATTAGACGGAATCATCAATTATAAACCGCACATTGCCATTATTACTAATATCAGTCCGGATCATTTGGATCGTTACGAATACAATTATCAAAATTATATTGATTCAAAGTTTAGAATTACAATGAACCAGACCGAAGAGGATTATCTCATTTATGATGCAGATGATGAAGCAATAGCCGAATGGTTTAAAACAAATACAACAAAAGCACAATTAATTCCTTTTTCATTAACAAAAACATTCAGCCAAGGCGCTCATATAACAAACAACACAATGGAAGTAAAGATCAATCACGAAGAGTTCATAATGGAGACAGAGTATATTGCCTTAGAAGGAAAACATAACATGAAAAATGCAATGGCAGCAACATCTGTAGCAAAATTGATGCAAATACGAAATGCAACAATTCGAGAGAGTTTATCTAATTTTCAAGGCGTAGAACATCGTTTAGAAAAGGTGCTTAAAATTCAAAATGTACAATACATTAATGACTCAAAAGCCACCAATGTGAACGCTACTTTTTTTGCATTAGACAGCATGAATGTACCAACAGTTTGGATTGTTGGTGGTGTTGATAAAGGAAACGATTACAATGAATTGATGTCATTAGTGCGTGAAAAAGTAAAAGCGATTATTTGCTTGGGTGTTGATAATAGAAAAATTATTGATGTTTTTGGAAACGTTGTTGATATCATGGTCGAAGTTACTAATATGAATGATGCCGTTCGTATGGCACAGCGACTAACAGAGAAAGGAGATGCAGTTTTGTTGTCACCAGCTTGTGCCAGTTTCGATTTATTCGAAAATTACGAAGACAGAGGAGAACAATTCAAACAAGCAGTACGCAATCTGTAAAAAAGGGTAAGAGATTCTAGGTTTAAATGCCAAAATCAAAAAAATAAAACATAAAATGAAACAACTAATAAACAATCTTAAAGGGGATAAAGGAATTTGGTCATTTGTGGCCTTATTAGCCTTGTTTTCTTTTATGCCTGTTTTTAGTGCGAGTAGTAATTTAGCGTATTTAGGGCATGGAACCGGAAACACTTTAGGTTATCTGGTAAAACATTTTGCTCATATTTGTATTGGTTTTTTAATTATTTATTGGGTTCATAAAGTTCCGTATCATTATTTCAGAGCGATTTCTAAAGTTGGATTGCCGGTAGTTTGGATTTTATTAGCGTATACATTAATCAAAGGAACCGTGATTGCGGGTGCAAATGCCAGTCGTTGGATTCAGGTGCCGTTTATTGGAATATCATTTCAAACATCGACTTTGGCCTCGATTGTGTTGTATATTTTTGTAGCACGTTATTTATCGAAAACCAGAGAAGTACCGGATACTTTTAAGGCTTCTTTGTGGGAACTTTGGACACCGGTTTTTATTACTTTGATGTTTATTTTACCTGCGAATTTTTCGACTACGGCTTTGATATTTTCTATGATTTTAGTGTTGGTTTTTATTGGTAAATATCCAATGAAATACATAGCTTTTATAGTAGGTTCGGGAATAGTATTTCTTGCTTTTTTTATTCTGATAGCCAAGGCTTTTCCAGATTCCAGATTTTTTAGCAGAGTTGGTACCTGGGGAAATAGAATTGAAAATTTTACGACAGACAAACCAGATGAGGATAATTACCAAATTGAGAAAGCTAAAATCGCAATCGCATCAGGTCAAATTTATGGTTTAGGGCCAGGTAAAAGTGTACAAAAGAATTTTTTACCTCAATCTTCTTCCGATTTTATTTACGCAATTATCGTCGAAGAATATGGTCTCATGGGAGGTTTGGGAGTACTTAGTTTATATTTATTACTATTGTTTCGATTTGTTATAGCCTCTCATAAAGCCAATACTTTATTTGGGAAATTAGTGGTTATTGGTTTGGGTTTTCCAATGATTTTTCAAGCCATGATTAATATGGCGGTTGCCGTAGAGCTATTGCCGGTGACTGGTCAAACACTGCCTTTGATAAGTAGTGGAGGAAGTTCGATTTGGATGACCTGTTTTGCACTCGGAATTATTATCAGTGTTACCAAAAAAGAAGAAGAAATTGCCCAAGAATTGAAAGAAAAAGAACAGAGAGACTTAGCACTTCAGAAATTAATTGATAAGCAATTAGAAGAAGAAACGCTTTCTGAAACAGTTCTTGAAGGTCAGTATTCTATTGAAGATAAAACAAAGAATCCTATGAATGTTGTTTTGAATAAGTAATTAGTATTCAGAAATAAGAGTAGTAAATAATACAATTAGTCTAAACATATTATTTAAAAAATGGGAAAATATAAATTCATATTAAGCGGTGGGGGAACAGGCGGACATATTTATCCGGCGATTGCTATTGCCAATGAATTAAAATCTCGTTTCCCAGATTCGGAAATCCTTTTTGTCGGTGCCAAAGATAAAATGGAAATGCAAAAAGTACCTCAGGCCGGATACCCGATAAAAGGGCTTTGGATTTCGGGTTTACAAAGAAGACTGACTATTGACAATGCATTATTTCCTGTAAAATTGGTTGCCAGTTTATGGGAGTCCAGAAAAATTATCAAGCAATTTAAACCTGATGTAGTCATTGGAACTGGAGGATTTGCTAGTGGTCCGTTATTGCAGATGGCAAATGCAATGAATATACCTACCGTGATTCAGGAACAAAATTCTTATCCTGGAATTACTAATAAATTATTGAGCAAAAAGGCGAATGCCATTTGTGTAGCTTATGAAAATTTAGAGCGCTTTTTTCCAAAAGAGAAAATAATTTTGACAGGAAATCCGGTGCGCCAAGATTTGATTGCTATTGACAGCAAAAGAGAAGAAGCAAT
This sequence comes from Flavobacterium lacustre, assembly GCF_027474525.2. NCBI lineage: Bacteria > Pseudomonadati > Bacteroidota > Flavobacteriia > Flavobacteriales > Flavobacteriaceae > Flavobacterium > Flavobacterium lacustre. The sequence goes on along the minus strand of NZ_CP114882.2, from coordinate 414,020 downwards.
TTCTTATTTTAATTTGGATGCCAATAAAAAAACAGTTTTAGTCCTTGGCGGAAGCCTTGGAGCCAGACGTGTAAATCAATTAATCGAAAAAGAATTAGATAAAATGCTTACGCAAAATGTTCAAATTATTTGGCAATGTGGAAAGCTTTATTTCGAAGAATATAAAAAATATAATGCAGCTAACGTTCAGGTAATGGCATTTGTGGAACGAATGGATTTAGTCTATGCGGCTGCCGATATCGTTATTTCCCGTGCTGGAGCATCTTCTGTTTCGGAGTTGTGTATTGTTGGGAAACCTGTAATTTTCATTCCGTCGCCAAATGTTGCTGAGGATCATCAAACTAAAAATGCAAAAGCAATTTCGGATAAAAAAGGAGCTATTTTGCTTAGAGAATCGGAACTTGATTCTCAATTTAGTCTTGTTTTTGAAGCTTTGATTAAAGATGAAGGAAAACAAAAGCAATTAAGTGAAAACATAAAGCAATTGGCTATGCCGGAAGCGACGAATCAAATCGTTGATGCCATCGTGAAGTTAATTAGATAAGATAAAGAATAGTTAAAAGAGCAAAGTAAAAATGAATTTAAATCAAATACATAACGTCTATTTCGTAGGAATCGGAGGCATCGGAATGAGTGCTTTGGCCCGTTATTTCAAAGCTATTGGAAAACAAGTGTCAGGGTATGATAAAACGCCGTCAATACTTACGAGTGAGTTGATCGAAAGTGGGATTTCTATTCATTTTGAAGATTGTGTAGCTTTAATCCCAAAAGAATATCAGCCAGATAATACTTTAGTGATTATAACGCCTGCCGTTCCTAAATCACATGCAGAATGGAACTATTTTTTAGATCAAAAATACGAAGTTAAAAAAAGAGCCGAAGTACTTGGAATCATTACTAAAGATACGTTTTGTTTTGCTGTTGCAGGAACGCATGGTAAAACAACAACATCTAGTATTTTGGGGCATATTTTATATGAAAGTGGTGCTGATGTTACTGCTTTTATAGGTGGAATTGTAGAAAATTATAACTCAAATCTGATAGGAACTGGGAAAACAATCACGGTTGTTGAAGCGGATGAATTCGATCGCTCTTTCTTGCATTTGCATCCAAATATTGCCTGTATCACTTCAATGGATGCGGATCATTTAGATATTTATGGAACTAGTGAAGCAATAGAAGCTTCGTTTGTGGAATTTGCGGATAAGATTACAGATAAAACGAAACTTTTCATTACCAAAGAGTTGCCTATTGAAGGAGTGACATGTTCAGTGAATGAGGATGCTGTTTTCAAAGCTTTCAATGTAAGAATTGACAACGCAAGCTATGTTTTTGATGTGCAAACGCCAACTGAAATACTAAAAGACTTACGATTTGGATTACCGGGACGACATAATTTAATGAATGCATTAATGGCTATTGCAATGGCAAAAACTTACGGCACCCCGACCGAGGCTATTGCAAAAGCCATTGCTTCATTTAAAGGAATAAGAAGAAGATTTTCGTATCAAATAAAAACGGAAAACTTAGTTTATATAGATGATTATGCACATCATCCTACAGAGATTAATGCAGTGCATCAAGCGGTTCGGGAATTGTATCCAAACCAAAAAGTATTGGCTATTTTTCAACCACATTTATTTAGCAGAACAAAAGATTTTGCCGATGATTTTGCTAAAAGTTTATCCGCTTTTGATGAAGTTCTTTTGTTGGAGATTTATCCCGCACGTGAATTACCGATGGAAGGAGTTACATCACAATGGTTGATGGATAAAATGACGAATAATGATAAGAAATTAGTGACCAAAGAGGATTTGATTCCGTCAATTTTGGCCAGTGATGCAACAATAATTGTTACCATAGGAGCCGGTGATTTGGGAGAATTAGTACCATCAATTAAAAAAGCATTAAATGAAACTGTTTAATTGGACAAATATTAGATTAATCCTCATGTTTGGATTAGTAATTTTCCTCTTTTCGTTTACTTCAAACCGAAATGAACATAGGAAATTGACTAAATCCAAGGTTGTTTTTGTTGGGGATAATGCGCCTTTTGTTAAACAGGAAACGGTTAATAAATTGTTAATAGAAAATAAAAGGGATGCATCAAGCATTGAAAAAGTTAAATTAGATTTGAATAAGTTAGAGAAAGCTATAGATGCACATGAGATGATTGAAAAGTCAGACGTTTTTGTGAGTATTGACGGTGTTCTAAAAGCTGTTGTAAAACAAAAAACGCCTATAGCAAGGGTTTTTAACGGTGATAGTTCTTTCTATATTGATTACAAGGGAAATAGTATGCCATTGTCGGCTAATTTTACAGCTAGAGTTCCACTTGTTTCAGGGGTAATAAATAAAAAAAATAACGAAGATTTAGCCAAATTATTTCGTGTTATTCATGACGATGAGTTTTTGAAAAAAAACATCATTGGAGTTGAAATTATGCCAAATGGAAGCTTAAAAATGCTTAACAGGAATTTTAATTATCAAATTGATTTTGGTAGAATCATAAATGTGGAGCGTAAATTTAAAAATTATAAAGCTTTTTTTCAGAAAGCCGTTTTAGATAGTTCGTTATATAAATACAATAAAATAGATCTCCGATTTACGGAACAAGTAGTTTGCACTAAATAATAGATAATGGAAAAAGAGAATATTGCAGTAGGTCTAGATATTGGGACAACTAAAATAGTTGCCATGATAGGCAAGAAAAATGAATACGGAAAATTGGAAATTTTGGGTGTTGGAAAATCCAAAAGTTTAGGTGTTGCAAGAGGAGTGGTAAATAACATTACTCAAACGATACAATCTATTCAACAAGCAATTCAAGAAGCTGAAAATAATTCAGGTTATAAAATAAAAGATGTGGTTGTAGGTATAGCCGGTCAGCACATTCGCAGTATTCAGCATACAGATTACATCAGCAGAAACAATCCGGAAGAGGTTATCGGAGGGAATGATATACAGCTTTTGATTGATCAAGTAAACAAACTGGCTATGTTGCCGGGGGAAGAAATAATTCACGTTTTGCCACAAGAATTTAAAATTGACGGACAAACGGAAATTAAAGAACCAATCGGGATGTATGGTGGAAGATTGGAGTCCAGCTTTCACGTTGTGGTTGGTCAGGCTTCTTCTATCAGAAATGTGGGAAGATGTATTCAAAGTTCAGGTATCGAATTGTCTGGTTTGACATTAGAACCATTGGCTTCGGCAGATGCTGTTTTGAGTCAGGAAGAAAAAGAGGCCGGAGTTGCACTTATTGATATTGGTGGAGGAACAACAGATTTAGCCATTTTTAAAGATGGTATTATTCGTCATACTGCAGTGATACCTTTTGGAGGCAATGTAATTACAGATGATATTAAAGAAGGTTGCTCTATTATCGAAAAGCAAGCTGAATTATTGAAAGTTAAATTTGGTTCTGCTTGGCCGGGAGAAAATAAAGACAACGAAATTGTCTCAATTCCAGGATTAAGAGGTAGAGAGCCTAAAGAAATTTCGTTGAAAAACTTGTCAAAAATAATTCATGCACGTGTTGTAGAAATTATTGAACAAGTTTTTACAGAAGTAAAAGCATACGGACACGAAGATCCGCGTAAAAAATTAATTGCAGGAATCGTTCTTACAGGTGGTGGAGCTCAATTGCAGCACATCAAACAGTTGGTGGAATACATAACAGGTATGGATACTAGAATTGGATATCCTAATGAGCATTTAGCCGGAAATTCTGACGAAGAAATCTCAAGTCCGTTATATGCAACAGCTGTTGGTTTAGTGATGAACAGTATTGAAAATAAAACTCAAAGCGCTGTACGAATGGATGTGGTTGAGGCACCAAAAGCTCCTGTTTACAGACAGCCGGTTGTTCAACAAGAGATGCAGGAAGTTGTAACTGCGGTAGAGGAAGAAGTTCGGGAACATGCTAAGAAAGAAGAGTCAACCGAAAATAAAATAAGAAGATCGTTTTTTGACAGATATGTCGATAAAATCAAAGATTTTTTAGATAACGCAGAATAGGCATAGACCCAATAAATACAAGAATTAATAATAAATATCAAAAACCAAATAAAATGATGAGCAACTCAGAATTTGGAAGTATTTCATTTGATTTACCAAAGAACCAATCAAATGTTATAAAAGTTATTGGTGTAGGTGGAGGCGGAAGTAACGCTATAAATCACATGTTTAAACAAGGAATCAAAGGCGTGGATTTTATTGTATGTAATACAGATTCACAGGCTTTGCAAAACAGTTCTGTCCCAAATAAAATCCAGTTGGGAGTAAATCTAACAGAAGGTCTTGGTGCCGGAGCAAATCCAGATGTAGGACAGCAGTCTGCTATTGAGAGTATTGCTGACATTGAGAAAATGTTAGATCGTAATACAAAAATGGTGTTTATCACTGCAGGAATGGGTGGAGGAACCGGAACAGGTGCTGCGCCAGTAATTGCTCAACTTGCCAAAGAAAGAGAAATTCTTACGGTAGGAATCGTTACTATTCCATTTTTGTTTGAAGGTAAAGTACGTCAAGAACAAGCACTTTTAGGAATTGAGAAACTGCGTAAGCAAGTTGATTCTTTGATTGTGATCAATAACAACAAATTAAGAGAAGTATATGGGAATTTAGGTTTCAAAGCCGGATTTTCAAAAGCGGATGAAGTTTTAGCTACTGCTTCAAGAGGAATAGCTGAAGTAATTACGCATCATTATACTCAAAATATAGATTTAAGAGATGCCAAAACAGTTTTGTCTAACAGCGGAACTGCAATAATGGGATCTTCGGTTTCTTCAGGTGAAAACAGAGCTAAAGAAGCTATTGTTGCCGCCTTAGATTCACCATTATTAAATGACAATAAAATTACGGGTGCCAAAAACGTATTGTTGCTTATCGTTTCTGGTTCTAATGAAATTACTTTGGATGAAATAGGTGAAATCAATGATCATATTCAGTCTGAAGCCGGTCACAATGCTAACATTATTATGGGAGTTGGTGAAGATGAAACCCTTGGTGATGCTATTGCAGTTACTATTATTGCTACAGGTTTTGATATTGAACAACAAAATGAAATCGTAAATACAGAGCCTAAAAAAATCATTCATACTTTAGAAGATGAACAAAAAAGCGTTCATAATCTAACCAGTAAAACACTTACAGCTTTTGATTTGAATAGTGAATCAACAGTTTCAAATTCTAATGAGCGTATTGTTTTCGAATTATTAGAAGATACAGTTGTTGCGCCGGAACCAGTTGCTCCAGCTCCAACAATTAATAAAGAAGAGCTAATCGTAATGTCTGAATTTATAAAAAATCTAGATGTGACTTTCGAAATTGTTTCTCCAATTACTGATATAGATTTCACAATCTCATCTCCAGTTGCAGAAGTTAAAGAAGTAAAAGCGGTTCAGCCAAAAATTGTTGAAAGACAAGAACAAACTACTTTTTCTTTTGATTTGCCACTTTTCAAAACAGAACCAATAGTTGAAAAACAACAAGAAGAGAAAAAAGTTTTATTCGAATTAACGAATGAAACCAAAGAAATTAAAGTTAACGAAGCCGTTCAATTTGTTCCTGTAACAGAATTGACTGAAAACGGAATCATTAAGTATTCTCTTGAAGAATATATGGAATTAGAGCAAGATTTTACAGCTTCTAAGCCAGTTGAGAAACCAGTAGAAGTAATTCCTGCCGAGTTGAACATCACAATGAAAAAAGTGGAGCAGTCAGTAAACACTCCGGTAAATTTTGAAGACATTTCCCCAATGGATATGACTATCGAAGAAACTCTAAGAATGAGAGCTGACGAAAGAAGAAAAAAACTTAAAGAATTCAATTATAAGTTTCATAACAATGTTTCTAAAATTGATGAGTATGAAAGAGAACCAGCCTATAAAAGATTAGGAATCGATATTTCAAACAATCAAGCAAACACAACAAATTCGAGAATATCTGTGGGAACAGACAGCAACAATGATTTGCAGTTGCGTTCTAACAACTCGTATTTACATGATAATGTAGATTAACTAACTCAAACCATAATTGATTTAGCCCGAAAATTAGACATAATTTTCGGGTTATTTTTTGTTTTTAAGGAGTGCTTAATCTGTTGTTAATCCCAGTTAAATTTTCTAAATTTGCAGAGCCTTAATACAGCTGTGCATTTCAAGCTTTTTTTCAAAAATGTTTTTTTCTAAAAACCAGAAAGAGCTTCCTTTGATCGCTTTTCTAGTTTAAGAAAAAATACATTTTTAACTAAAAAGGCTTTCCATTTCCATCTGGGGCATTTAAAAAGTAATCAGTTTGCAGGATCAGTTTTTAGACTGAATAGCAAGTTTAAAATTTAAAATTATTATGAGTTTATCAGTACAAATCATGGACGAAATGAAAACCGCCATGAGAGCCAAAGATACCGTTGCACTTGAAGCTTTAAGAGCTATTAAATCTGAAATCCTGTTAGCACAAACTGCTTCAGGCTCTAAAGAAGAAATTACTGCTGACGATGAAATTAAATTACTTCAACGATTAGTTAAAACTCGTAAAGAGAGTGCTAGAATATTTACAGAACAGAACCGTTTGGATTTGGCTGAGCCAGAATTGGCACAAATTGCAGTAATCGAAAAATTTCTACCTGCACAATTAAGTGAAGCAGAAGTAGAAGCTGTTATTGCAAAAATAATTGCAGAAACAGGCGCTGCTGGTATTGCATCAATGGGTAAAGTTATGGGATTAGCATCTGCACAATTAGGCGGAACTGCAGAAGGAAAAACCATCTCCACTATTGTGAAAAAATTATTGACATAAAAAATTTTACTGTTGATTAATGGTATTAAATTTACAATCATTAATCAACAGTCTAAATAATAATGACTGCGTAGTTCAACTGGATAGAATATCAGATTTCGACTCTGAGGGTTGCAGGTTCGAACCCTGCCGTGGTCACCATCAAACAAAAAGCTTCAAAACAATCAAGTTTACTTGAAATTATTTTGAAGCTTTTTTGTTTTCAAAAAAAACAAAGACAATCTTAACGTCATTATAATTATGTCATTTCAGCTGATCATTACTTTTGTTTTTGGTACACTTTTTCTTTTAATTTTTCTCTTTAGAGTTGTTGAACCGGGTTATATACTCTTGTTTAATAAACCATTTTATATTTATTGGTATCCTTTTCCTAAAAAATTAAATGCGAATCAGATTTACATATTAGAAAATAATTTTTCATTTTATCGAAAGCTTTCTGCAAAACGAAAAGTCTATTTTGAGCATCGTGTGAAGGCGTTTATTTCAAATTATCAGTTTGTGGGAAAAGATGTTGTAGTTTCGGAACAGATGCAAGTCTTAATTGCAGGGACATATGTAATGCTGACATTTGGAATGAGGAATTATTTGAGTAACTTGTTTGATAAAATAATCATTTACCCTACAAATTATTATTCGACATTGAATGATGCTTATCATAAAGGAGAGTTTAATCCAAGAATGAAAGCCATCGTTTTTTCTTGGGAAGATTTTTTATTAGGTCATTCCGCAAACACTGATAATATTAATCTGGGATTACATGAGTTTTCGCATGTGTTGCATTTTCATTGTCTGAAGAAGAATGATTCAAGCGCGGTTATTTTTCAGGATGAGTTCAATGAAGTTGTTAAATATTACAGCAATCCTTATTTAAACAATGTACTGCTTGAAAAAGGATATTTCAGGCTATATGCTTATGAAAATCAATTCGAATTCTTGTCGGTTTTGTTGGAGCATTTTTTTGAAACCCCTCACGTTTTTAAAAAAGAACATCCTGGATTGTATGCTAATATTTCTGCATTGATAAATTACAAAGAAGAGTAAATAAATTAGAAAAAAATCCGCAGATACTTCCTGATAAACATCATGTTTTTACACTTTTTAATCAGATAACTTTGAATACAATCTAAAGGTAGAAGTTATGAAACACAAGGTGCCAGTGTCAGCTATTATGACTAAAAATGTAATAAAATTAAATCTTGCTGACGATTTAACAAAAGCAGAACAACTTTTTAAACAAAATAAAATCAGGCATATTCCGGTAGTAGATGGAAACAAGATAATAGGAATGTTGAGTTATACGGATTTGTTGCGTATATCTTTCGTAGATGCTGTTGATGACGATGCTGAAATTGTGGATGCCACCGTTTATAACATGTTTACCGTTGAGCAAGTAATGGCAAAAAAGTTAGTTACTATTTCTCCGGAGACTACTATAAAAGAAACAGCTGAAATTTTATCTAAAAACGAATTTCATGCTTTACCGGTTTGTTTGGGGGAACTTTTGGTGGGGATTGTAACAACAACAGATTTAATTAAGTATTTAATCGATCAGTATAAATGATAATAAAAAAAAGTCCCAAATTTGGGACTTTTTTATGTTTATAATGTTGTGATTTTCTTCAAATCAGCTATTGTTGCAGTTGGGTTTTCTGCTTTAAAAACAAAGCTTCCTGCTACTAGAACATCTGCTCCTGCTTCGACTAATTGTACTGCGTTTTTATTGGTAACACCGCCGTCAATTTCTATAATAGTTGATGCGCCTTTTCTAGTTATCAAGGCTTTTAGTTTTTCAATTTTTGAATAGGTGTTTTCTATAAAAGATTGTCCTCCAAAACCAGGGTTTACACTCATGATACAAACCAAATCAATGTCGTTTATAACATCTTCTAATAATTCGATATTCGTATGTGGGTTGATTGCTACTCCGGCTTTCATTCCTTCGGCTTTTATGGCCTGTAAAGTTCGGTGAAGGTGTGGGCAGGCTTCGTAGTGAACGGATAATATATTTGCTCCTAAATCAGCAAAAGTTTTGATATATCGGTCTGGATCTACAATCATCAAGTGTACATCGATTGTTTTTTTTGCATGTCTTTTGATAGCTTCTAAAACTGGCATTCCAAAAGAAATATTAGGAACAAAAACGCCGTCCATGATATCAATGTGAAACCAGTCGGCTTCGCTGTTGTTGATCATTTCGATGTCGCGTTGCAGGTTTGCAAAATCGGCAGCTAGTACTGACGGTGCAATAAGTGTATTCTTCATGGTTTGATTGTGTTGTTTTTGCAAAATTAGTTTATTTCTGCGCCATTGCAAAAGTTTTTTTGTAGCGACAGCTCGCAAGGTATTCCTGGTTTTATTTTTTTGCGTAAGGGATAGAGGCGATATCCTCGTAGCGTAGCGGAGAGATAAAGCCGATAGCCCGACCCGAAGTTTTTACGTAGGGATACGCCGCAATACTAGAAGTGAATAGTGAAATGTGAAAAGTGAGAGTGAAATGAATTTAGATTAAAAAATAAAACTCCGGTAATCAGCCGGAGTTTCAATCATCAATCAAAAAACGAACAGTTAATCAGACTGTTGTTTATGGTGAATTAAAAGATTTAAAAGAGATTTAAAAATTTTAATTGTGGTGGTTTTATGAATTAACCTAAATAGGTTTTTAGTATTTTACTTCTTGAAGTGTGTTTTAATCTTCGGATTGCTTTTTCCTTGATTTGACGAACACGCTCACGAGTCAGGTCGAAAGTTTCTCCAATTTCTTCAAGTGTCATTGGGTGTTGATCACCAAGGCCAAAGTACAAACGAACGACATCAGCTTCTCTAGGAGTCAATGTTTCTAAGGAACGCTCTATTTCTGTACGCAAAGATTCGTGAATTAATTCCCGATCTGGATTTGGAGATTCACCTGAACGTAAAACGTCATAAAGGTTAGAATCTTCTCCTTCTACAAGAGGTGCATCCATGGATAAGTGACGACCAGAGTTTTTCATGCTCTCTTTTACGTCATTTACGGTCATGTCTAATTCTTTTGCAATTTCCTCAGCAGATGGTGGGCGCTCGTTAGATTGCTCTAATAAAGCGTACATTTTGTTGATTTTATTGATAGAACCAATTTTGTTCAAAGGCAAACGAACGATACGAGATTGTTCCGCCAATGCTTGCAAAATAGATTGACGAATCCACCAAACGGCATACGAAATGAATTTGAAACCACGTGTTTCATCAAAACGTTGTGCTGCTTTTATCAATCCTAAATTTCCTTCATTGATCAAATCTGGAAGTGTTAAACCTTGATTTTGGTATTGTTTGGCTACCGAAACCACGAAACGTAAATTGGCTTTAGTCAATTTCTCTAAGGCTTTTTGATCACCGGCCTTAATTTTCTGAGCTAATTCTACCTCTTCGTCAGCGGTAATAAGGTCAACTTTCCCTATTTCTTGTAAATATTTGTCTAATGAAGCAGTTTCACGATTGGTAACCTGCTTGGTAATTTTAAGTTGTCTCATGTTTTTGTCTCCTCAATTTTTTAAGTGTACAAATGATTATACGTTTGGAGTTTCATAAAAGTTACAATTATCTGAATTAATTTTAAAATAAAACGGAAAACCCCGTTTCAAATACATGAAACGGGGTTTTCTCTATAAATAAACCTTTAGTAAACTAAGATCTGATTACTCTTTTCTTTCCTCACGTGGAGGTCTGGCGATAAGTGCTTTTCTGGAAACTTTTTCTTTTCTGGTTTTTGGGTCAAGTCCAAGGTATTTTACTTGGAAAACATCACCCATATTTACCACATCAGAAACATTTTCAGTACGTTCCCAAGCTAGCTCAGAAACGTGAAGTAATACTTCGTTTCCTGGAGCATCGATATATTCTACAACCGCACCAAAATCTAACATTTTGATTACTTTCACATCGTATGCTTCTCCCATTTGAGGTTTGAAAGTGATAGACTGTATTTTAGCCAATACCGCTTCAATTCCAGCAGGATCAGTTCCAAGAATTTCGATTACACCTTGTTCGTCAACTTCGTTGATTACAATAGTTGTTCCTGTAGCTTTTTGTAATTCTTGAATTACTTTACCACCAGGTCCGATTAAAGCCCCGATGAAGTTACCAGGAATTGTTCTTGTAATGATTTTTGGAGCATATGCTTTAACATCCGCTTTTGGCGCTGCCAAAGTTTCCGTTATTTTTCCAAGGATATGCAAACGACCTTCACGGGCTTGAGCCAAAGCTTCTTCCATGATGTGGTATTTTAATCCTTCGATTTTAATGTCCATTTGACAAGCTGTGATACCATCAGCAGTTCCTGTTACTTTAAAGTCCATATCTCCTAAGTGATCTTCGTCACCAAGAATATCAGACAATACAGCAAAACGTTCTCCATCAGTAATCAATCCCATGGCAATTCCAGAAACTGGTTTTGTCATTTGAATACCTGCATCCATAAGTGCTAATGTTCCAGCACAAACGGTAGCCATAGAAGAAGAACCGTTAGATTCTAAAACTTCTGATACGATACGTATTGTATAAGGACAATTTGCAGGAATCATGTTTTTCAAAGCTCTTTGAGCTAAGTTTCCGTGACCTACTTCTCTTCTTGAAGTTCCTCTTAAAGGTTTAGCTTCACCAGTTGAGAAAGGTGGGAAGTTATAATGTAAGTAGAATTTTTCTTCTCCTTGTTCAGATGGTGAATCAATTTGGTTCGCTTCTCTGGAAGTTCCTAGAGTTGCAGTTGCCAATGCTTGAGTTTCTCCTCTGGTAAAGATAGCAGAACCGTGAACAGATGGTAAATAATCTACTTCAGCCCAGATTGGTCTGATTTGATTTGTTTTTCTTCCGTCTAAACGAGTTCCTAAATCTAATGTTACGTTACGAACTGCTTCTTTGTTGGTTTTGTAAAAATATTTACCAACTAAGTCGCCGTTTTCAGCTAATTCTTCTTCAGTAAACAAAGCTTTTACTTCTTCTTTTACTGCTGCAAATGAAGCTGTTCTTTCTTGTTTAGAAGAACCTACTTTAGCGATATCATAAATTTTATCGTAAGCAGCTGCTTTTACTTTAGCGTAAATCGCTTCGTCTTCTTTTTCGTTTTCGTATGTACGAGTTTCTTTTGCTCCAAAAGCTACAACCAATCTTTCTTGTGCAGCAATTTGAATTTTAATGGCTTCATGAGCAAATTTAATGGCTTCAACCATTTCTAATTCTGAAATCTCTTTCATCTCACCTTCTACCATTGCGATAGAATCTTTAGAAGCGCCAATCATCATATCAATATCTGATAATTCTAATTGAGCACGACTTGGGTTGATGATAAATTTTCCGTCAACACGAGCAACACGAGCTTCAGAAATTAAGGTTGAAAATGGAATGTCAGATAGCGCTAAAGCTGCCGAAGCTGCTAAACCTGCTAATGCATCTGGCATAACATTGTCGTCATGAGACATTAATTGAATCATAACCTGTGTTTCAGCGTGATAATCATCTGGGAAAAGTGGACGCAATACACGGTCAACTAATCTCATTGTTAATACTTCGTTGTCACTTGGTCTTGCTTCTCTTTTGAAAAATCCACCAGGAAAACGTCCTGCTGCTGCAAATTTTTCACGATAATCTACCGTTAAAGGTAAAAAATCAATACCTGGACTTGCTTTTCGGGCTGATACTACTGTTGCAAGCAACATAGCATTTCCCATTTGTACTACTACAGAACCATCGGCTTGTTTAGCCAATTTTCCTGTCTCGATTGAGATGCTTCTGCCATCTCCTAAATCGATAATTTCTCTTGAAACTGTTGGAATCATACTTTTTTTTTGTGATTAAACAATGGGTTCTAGTTGTGTTGTAGTTGTTGTTGTGCGTAGTTAATGCCTAAAACCCAATGAAAAACCAAACTTTTTTTATGTAATCTATTGTAAAAACAAAAAGAGGCACTTTCGCACCTCTTTTCTATATTGATTATTTTCTGATATTCAATACTTTGATAATCTCACGATATCTGTTAATCTCTTTTTTCTTCAAGTAATCCAATAAAGATCTTCTTTTACCAACAAGCAATACTAATGAACGCTCTGTGTTATAATCGTGACGATTTTTTTTCAAGTGCTCTGTTAAGTGACTAATTCTAAAAGTGAATAGTGCGATTTGAGCTTCTGCAGATCCTGTGTTTTCTGCTTTTCCTCCGTGTTTAGCGAAGATTTCTTCTTTAATCTCTTTAGTTAAATACATTCGAATATTGTTTTAATGATTTTTATGTATGTCAAACAGCTATTGTTAGACGGGTGCAAAAGTACTATTTATTTTTTGAAATGCAAAAGGATTTTTAGTTTATGCCTTAAAGATTTAAAATTCAAAGTATTAAACTAATATAATTTTGCAATTTCCAGATTAACAAATTCTAGAAATTCTTCGTCTGCTGCTGTAAAGGGATTTAAAACATGACTGTCAATATCAATTTGGCCAATATTCTTCCCATTAACAAAAAGAGGTACTACAATTTCGGATTTTACAGTAAAACTACAAGCAATGTAATTGTCTTGTGCTGCAACATCAGGAACTACAAAATTTTCGTTAGAAACAGCTACTTGTCCGCAAATTCCTTTCCCGAAAGGGATTACAGTATGGTCGGTTGCTGCACCCACATAAGGACCGAGGTGAAGCGTTTTGGTCTCCTGATTAGCGAAATAAAAACCTACCCAATTGTAATAATCAATCTCTTCATTAAGAAGCTGGCAAATATTTAAAAGTTTTTCATCTTTTGAAAGTGCTGAATTTGAAGTAATTTCTTTTACTTTTGGTTTTAATTCTTGGAATGTCATTTTTTGTGTTTTTTACAAAAGTATTTAAAGCCAGTTTTAAAAATTATATAAATTTGTTAAAAAATAGATTTTGGAAAAATATTTCATTCGATACAAACCCTTTTTAGTCTTTTTAAGTGCTTTTTTTATAACTTATATCGTTTTGACGGTTTTTTATCAATATTACCTAAATAGTTTTGGAGAAACTAAACTAGATTCTATTTCCAGAATAGTTGCGCACAATACAGAGCAAGTACTTCAATTATTTGATAAAAATGCAAGTGCGGATGACAGCAAATCAGAGCTTTATGTTGCTTTAATGTATCATCAAAAATATATCGCCCGAATCGTTGAAGGGTGTAATGCGGTAAGTGTCATTATTTTATTCATTTCATTTGTAGTCGCTTTTTCGGGGAAATTAAAGGCTACTTTGCTTTATGTTTTTGGAGGAAGCATTTTGATTTATGTTTTAAATATTTTGAGAATTGCTTTTTTATGTATTTTGTTAAGTCATTTTCCGGAGCAACGCCATTTTTTGCATGATATCTTTTTTCCGCTCTTTATTTATGGAGTAGTTTTTATTTTGTGGGTTATTTGGGTACGTAAATTTTCAAAATATGCGAAATAAACTTTTTCAGAACAAATGGACAATTGTTTTGGTCATACTATTCGTTGGACTATTGGCTTTGGTACGCGCTTTTGAAGATAAATTGTTCTACGACCCTTTTTTGGATTATTTCAAAGGTGATTTTCATTCTCATCCTTTGCCTGCTTATGAATCTGTTTCGCTATTTTTCGGATTGTTTTTTAGGTATATTATAAATACAGTTTTGTCTTTGGGCATACTTTATATTCTTTTCAAAGAAGTAGAGATGATTCAGTTTGCCGCTGTTTTGTATGCTTTTTTCTTTTTGGTTTTGATAGTTGCTTTCTTCACTATAATTCACTTTTACAAAGGACATGATATTCTGATGCTTTTTTATGTTCGCAGATTTCTTATTCAGCCTATTTTTGTAATTCTTTTTATTCCAGCATTTTATTATCAAAATCAGAATAAATAATTAGTTTTTCGTATCTTTAAAGTACCATTTGATGGTTTGATTATCAAATACTTTAGATTATGAAAATAGTAAAACATTCTGGAGATATTGTTGATTTTAATCCTGAAAAACTCAAAAATTCACTTCTGAAATCTGGTGCAGGAAAACAGGAAGTGGAGACTATTTTACAAGCCATCAAAAGTCAAGTTTACGATGGAATTTCTACCAAACAAATTTATAAAATGGCTTTTGCTCTTTTGAAAAAAACAGCAAATTCCCACGCAGCACGTTATAATTTGAGAGAAGCAATACGATTGTTGGGTCCTGCTGGTTTTTTCTTCGAAAAATATATTGCCAGACTTTTTGCCTCAGAGCATTATGCAACAGTCACTAATTTAACGCTGCAAGGAAAATGTGTTTCTCATGAAATTGATGTTTTGGTCAAAAAAAACCATGCTATTGCAATGGTTGAGTGTAAATATCACGTGGGAAGAGACGCGGCTTCGGATGTGAAAGTTCCCATGTATATATTGTCTCGCTTTAATGATTTGAAAGAAAGACAACATGCCATTTTTGATAAGAAAGACTCCATTTTGAAATGTTGGATTGTTACCAATAATAGGTTTACAGTTGATGCTATTGATTTTGCCAAATGCTCTGGCTTGAATTTATTGAGTTGGAATTATCCCGAAGATAACAATCTGAAGACAAAAAATGACAACAGATATCTGTATCCGGTGACTTGTTTGACCACGTTGTCGATATCCGAAAAAGAAAAATTATTGATTTTAGATGTGATTTTGGTGAAAGAAATAATTCATAATTCAGATTGTTTAGAGAAAATTGGGTTGAGTCCCAATCGAATAAAAAATGTATTGAAAGAAGCTTCTGAATTGTGCAGGTATATTTAGAGAAATAAAGGGTTCTGGTTTGTTTAATTTTAAATCCTATTCAAATGAAAATTAAATGTATTGGTGGTGCAGGAACGGTTACGGGTTCTAAAACATTAATTGATAGTAACGGAATTCGTATTTTGATAGATTGCGGACAATTTCAAGGTATAAAACCATTACGGGAACTCAACTGGCAACCTTTGCCTGTTTTGCCTTCAACTATAGATTTTGTTCTCCTGACTCATGGTCATTTAGATCATTGCGGTTGGTTACCACGATTAGTAAATCAAGGTTTTAAAGGAAAAATATATTGTACCAGTCCAACGGCAGCAATCACAAAGCTGATTCTTTTGGATAGCGCAAAAATTCAGGAAGAAGAAGCTCGTATTGCCAATGAGAGAAAGTTTTCTAAACACGAAATTGCCGAACCGCTTTATACCGTTGATCAGGCGAAAGCTGTTTTTTCTTTTTTTAGAGTCATCAAAACGAATGAATCAATTCCATTAGATGCCGAGATTTCAGCTGTTTTTACTAATGCCGGACATATTTTAGGTGCTTGTAGTATTGCGGTTCAGCTTGAAAATAAAACGCTGGTTTTTTCAGGAGATATAGGT
Organism: Flavobacterium lacustre; assembly: GCF_027474525.2. NCBI lineage: Bacteria > Pseudomonadati > Bacteroidota > Flavobacteriia > Flavobacteriales > Flavobacteriaceae > Flavobacterium > Flavobacterium lacustre. The sequence goes on along the minus strand of NZ_CP114882.2, from coordinate 397,872 downwards.
CGTGATAACGATGTTTTAATGTATCCGCCAACCAAACCTAAAAAAGGCGACTATATTTTTCTGGAAAGTACTTATGGGAATCGGCTTCATCCCGATACAGATACTAAATTAGAACTCGAAACGTACATTAATAATACAGTTGATAAAGGTGGGACAATTATCATTCCGAGTTTTGCCGTAGAGCGTGCGCAAACCATTATGTATTTGCTTTGGCAACTTAAAGAAGAAGGTAAAATTCCTAATATTCCTTATATTGTTGATACTCCAATGGGAATTAATGCTTTGGATATTTTTTCTAATAATAAACAATGGCATAAATTATCACTTGCGGAATGTGATGCTATGAGCAAAATGTTTGCTCTTGTTTCGGATTATCAGGAAACTATTTCATTGATTTTTGATGAACAACCTAAAGTAGTTATCGCTGCCAGCGGAATGGTTACCGGAGGACGTGTTTTGAGTTATTTGGAACATTATATTGGTTTGCCAGAAACCACAGTTATTATTGTAGGGTATCAAGCCGAAGGAACTCGTGGCAGGAAATTATTAGAAGGAGCTAAGGAAATCAAAATTCATGGTAAATATTATCCTGTTTTAGCCAATATTCTTGAAATTCAAGGTTTATCTGCTCACGGAGATCAAAAAGATTTGTTGAATTGGCTTTCGGCATTAGAAAATAAACCTGCAAAAGTATTTTTGGTACACGGAGAAAATCAACCTGCAGATGAACTCCGAATCAAAATTCAGGAACAATATGGTTTTGATTGTTGTGTTCCGTTGATGGGGCAAGAATTTGATTTATGATTTTAACAGGATTTTGGTTTTAAGGATTATAAAATTGACTAATTTTGCAATATGAATATCAAAAAATGCACTAGTTTATTTTTAGCTTTCCTACTGTTGGTTTCCAATGTAGGAATGGCTTTTAATGTGCATTATTGTGCAGGAGAAATCGCCTCGGTTTCTTTAGAGTCTCAGCAGCAAATTAAAGAAAAAGGATGTTGCGAAAAAATTGTCTCTAAAAAAGACAGTTGTTGTAAAGACAAAGTTTTTCATTTTGAAAAAAAATCGGATAATGCTATAGTTAAGATTTTCTTTTTTGAACTTAACGCTCCTTTTCTAATTCAGGAATGGCAACCGGTAATTTTTTCTTTAACTGCAAATTTCAAAATTACTCCGGTTGCTACTTACTATTGCGATGCAAATGCTCCGCCACTTTTTAAGTTGTACAGCCAATATATTTTCTACGCCTGATTTTAATGTTTTAAAAGTCAAATCATTTCTTGTGGTTTGAAATTACTTTTTTACAAACATTAAAATTTTTATCATGCAAAAACTAGTAATGCTTTTTGTTTTGATTTTGCTTTCAGAAGCTGTTTTTTCTCAGGAAAACTTGAATGAGGAAAAGCTAAATGAAGTCAAAGTAGTCAAAAAGCGAAAAGGAATTCAAAAATCCTTCACCGTTACAGGTAATACCACAATTGTAACCAGTAAAGAATTGCTCAAAGCCGCTTGTTGTAATCTGGCTGAAAGTTTTGAAACCAATCCGTCAATCGATGTTAATTTTTCGGATGCTCTAACGGGGACCAAACAAATCAAAATGCTGGGGTTAACCAGTCCATATTTAATGATTACAGAGGAAAATGTTCCTTCTGTTCGTGGCGCTTCCCAAGCATATGGATTATCATTCACACCAGGAACCTGGGTTGAAAGTATTCAAATCACCAAAGGTGCCGGAAGTGTTGTCAATGGTTACGAAAGTATTTCAGGTCAAATTAATACGGAACTGATTAAGCCTATTAATGACATTCCATTTTTCTTGAACGCGTATGGTTCTACAGATTCTCGTTTTGAATTAAACACTCATTTCAATACTAAAATTTCAGATAAATGGAGTAGTAGTTTGTTTTTACACGGCAATACACGTGTTGCAAAAACAGATATGAATGACGATGGTTTTTTGGATAATCCATTGGCCAAACAAATTAATATTCTCAATAGATATCAATATTATAATGCTGAAAAAGGCTGGGTAAGTTTTATCAACTTTCGATACATGAACGATAAGAAACAAACTGGCGAATTAGATTTTGATTCTAAAAAAGATAAAGGAACTACGAATTATTGGGGTTCCGAAATCAATACCGAGCGCTTAGATGTGGCTACAAAAGTAGGATATGTTTTTCCTGATATGCCGTATCAAAGCATTGGTTTTCAAAATGCATTCGACAGTCATAATCAGCATTCTTATTTTGGTTTAAACCAATACAACATCAAACAAAGCAGTTATTATTCTAATTTGATTTTCAACTCGATTATCAATAATACCATGAATAAGTTTGCTACAGGTTTGAATTTTACGTATGATAAATACCAAGAATTTGTCAATGTAAATGATTACAGCAGAATCGATAATTCAGTTGGCGCTTTTTTTGAATATACCTATGACAACGGTGATGATTTTAGTGTTATTCTTGGTGGTCGAATTGATAATCACAATCGTTTAGGGACTTTTATTACGCCAAGATTACACATGAGATACAATCCTTGGGACAAAGGAGTTTTACGATTTTCAGCAGGAAGAGGAAAACGTTCGGCCAATATTTTTGCAGAGAATCAGCCTCTTTTTGCCAGTTCCAGAACTTTTGAAATACTAAATTCTAATGGAAAAATCTATGGTTTAAATCCAGAAATTGCATGGAATTATGGATTAAGTTTCTCCCAAAAGTTTTCGCTCCTTGGCAAAAGTGCCGATGTTGGTTTTGATTTATACCGAACCGATTTTCAGAATCAGGCTATTGTTGACGTGATGCAAAGTCCACAAGAAGTTTTGTTTTATAATCTTGATGGAAAATCGTATGCAAATAGTTTACAAGTTGAATTCAATTATGAAATTCTGAATCATTTAAATTTGCGTTCAGCCTATAAATTTTATGATATTCAAACGGATTATTTGTCTGGCAGATATCAAAAAGCTTTACAAGCCAAACATCGATTTTTTGGAAACATCGAGTATGAAACTCCTGTTGGTGAAAAAGGGCAGCAATGGAAATTTGATTATACCTTAAACTGGATTGGCCAACAACAATTGCCAACAACCGCGTCAAATCAGGAGCAAGATCGATTACCGGAATTTTCAAAATCGTATTCATTGATGAATGCGCAAATCACAAAAATTTTTTCACCCACATTTGAAGTTTACGTTGGAGGAGAAAACATTGGAAATTATACTCAGGAAAAAGCGATTCTGGGTTCAGAAAATCCTTTTGGTCCCAATTTTGATGCTTCAATTGTATACGCGCCTGTTTTTGGACAGATGTATTATGCAGGATTACGTTTTAAAATAAAATAAGAATCAATATTAAAAATCAAATAGTATGAAAATCAAAAATATAATTATAGCGTTAGTAATAACTTTCGTTGGATTCTCAGCTCAGGCTCAGGACACGAGCAAAAGCAAACTGGTGAAACAAAATAAAAATGCCAAGTATGTTACCGAAGTAAATGGTAATTGTGAGCAATGCCAAAAAAGAATTCAAAAAGCGGCTTATGCTGTTGATGGTGTGAAATCAGCAATTTGGAATATTGAAACACATCAATTAAGTTTGATTTTAAATGAAGAAAAATGTTCGGTTTTGGATGTGAAAAAGGCAATCGCAAAAGTGGGGCATGACACAGATGCCGTGAAATCGACAAATGAAGATTATGAAAAACTGCACAGTTGTTGCCTGTATGAAAGACAATAATCAAGGAGCCCAAAATGTAAATTTTGGGCTTTTTTTATTGAATCAAGATTTAGAGTTTTAAGACTCTTTTTTAATGTCTTTAAGCGTTAATAAAACTTTAAAAAATGCCAATAAATTGTGGTTAAGGTAAATTATTCATACTTTCACGAACTATTAAATTACAACTCTTTTTATGAATAATTTTGATTGGACTCAATTACTTAATCCGGAATTTTATATCACCTTAAATATTGGGGGAATTCAAATAGGTTTATATATCGTTATTTTTATCGTTTTTGCCGAAACGGGTCTTTTTGCCGGTTTTTTTCTTCCTGGAGACAGTTTGCTTTTTCTTGCCGGAATTTACAGTCGTGATTTAGTTGAAAATTTAATCGTTATAGAAAGTGATTTTATAAATGTAGTTTTATTAGCTGTTTTAATTGCGATTTCAGGGGTTGTCGGTAATATGGTTGGCTATTGGTTTGGAGCTAAAAGCGGGTATTATTTATTTAAAAAGGAAGATACTTTTTGGTTCAAGAAAAAATACTTATTACAGTCGAAAGATTTCTTTGAAAAGTACGGCGGTAAAGCCATCATTTTTGCCCGTTTTCTGCCTATTTTTAGAACTTTTGCGCCTATAGTAGCGGGAATTGTATCTATGGATAAAAAGAAATTTATGTTCTTTAATATTTTGAGTTCTTTTTTATGGTCGTTTATTCTAGTCTTTTCAGGGCATTATTTATATGGTTTTTTTCTGGAGTACGGAATCGATTTAAAAGAACACATCGAGTATATTGTTATTATTATTGTGTTGATATCTACCATTCCCGTTTTATTCAAACTTTTGAAAAAGAACGTTCATTTAAAATAAAGTATTGATTCAAAAAAAAATCCGTTCGATGACCGAACGGATTTTTTTGTATTATGAAATTAGAATCTGTAATAAAAATTACATCATTCCCGGCATACCTCCACCCATTGGGTTTCCGCCTCCATTATCTTCTTTAATATCAATTAAAGCACATTCAGTAGTCAAGATCATTCCTGCAACTGATGCTGCATTTTCTAATGCTACACGAGTTACTTTTTTAGGATCAATAATACCAGCTTTAAGCATATCTACATATTCGTCAGTTTTGGCATTGTATCCAAAATCACCTGAACCTTCAGCTACTTTTGCTACGACAACAGAACCTTCAAGACCAGCATTTTCAACAATAGTTCTCAAAGGAGATTCTACGGCGCGAGATACAATTTGAATTCCAGTTGCTTCATCAGCGTTATCAGCAGTTATTGCGCTTAATGCATTTTTAGCTCTAAGTAAAGCAACACCACCACCAGCAACGATTCCTTCTTCAACTGCAGCGCGAGTTGCATGTAAAGCGTCATCTACTCTGTCTTTTTTCTCTTTCATCTCTACTTCAGAAGCTGCACCAACATAAAGAACGGCAACACCTCCGGCTAATTTAGCCAAACGTTCTTGTAATTTTTCTTTGTCATAATCAGAAGTAGTAGCTTCCATTTGACCTTTGATTTGGTTTACACGATTTTTGATCATATCAGCATCGCCTGCACCGCTTACAATAGTTGTGTTGTCTTTGTCAATTGTTACTCGTTTAGCAGTACCCAACATTTCAATAGTTGTGTTTTCTAAAGTATATCCTCTTTCTTCAGAGATAACAGTTCCTCCGGTTAAGATGGCGATATCTTCTAACATTGCTTTTCTTCTGTCACCAAAACCAGGTGCTTTTACAGCAGCGATTTTTAATGCTCCACGTAATTTATTTACTACCAAAGTTGATAATGCTTCACCATCAACATCTTCAGCAATAATTAATAATGGTTTTCCTGATTGAGCAACTGGCTCTAAAACTGGTAGCAATTCTTTTAAAGAAGATACTTTTTTGTCATACAAAAGAATGTAAGGATTCTCTAATTCTGCTTCCATTTTTTCTGGATTGGTTACAAAATATGGAGAAAGATATCCTCTGTCAAACTGCATTCCTTCTACAACATCTACATAAGTTTCAGTTCCTTTAGCTTCTTCAACAGTAATAACTCCTTCTTTTCCAACTTTTGCGAAAGCAGTAGCGATTAATTCGCCAATTACTTCGTCATTGTTAGCAGAAATAGAAGCAATTTGTTTTATTTTTTCAGAATCACTTCCTACTACTTTGGCTTGTTTAGTAAGGTCTGCAACAATAGCTTCAACAGCTTTGTCAATTCCTCTTTTTAAGTCCATAGGATTTGCTCCTGCAGCTACGTTTTTCAACCCTTCTTTAACGATTGCTTGTGCTAAAACGGTTGCTGTTGTAGTTCCGTCTCCAGCTAAATCATTCGTTTTAGAGGCTACTTCTTTTACCATTTGAGCTCCCATATTTTCTAATGGGTCTTTCAATTCGATTTCTTTGGCAACGGTAACACCATCTTTAGTAACATTTGGTCCGCCAAAAGCTTTTCCTATGATTACGTTACGACCTTTTGGTCCTAAAGTTACTTTTACAGCATTTGCTAATGCATCAACACCGCGTTTTAATCCGTCACGTGCTTCAATATCAAATTTTATATCTTTTGCCATCTTATTATTAATTTGTTGATTCGTTTAATTTGTTAATTCGATTAGATAATCGCTAAAATATCGTCTTCACGCATAATTAGGTAATCTTTTCCTTCTAATTTTAATTCGGTACCCGCATATTTTCCGTAAAGAACGCTGTCGCCAACTTTTACAGTCATTGTGTGGTCGTTTGTGCCATTTCCTACAGCTACAACAGTTCCTTTTTGTGGTTTTTCTTTAGCGGTATCCGGAATAAAAATTCCTGATGCAGTTTTAGTTTCAGCAGCTACTGGTTCAATAAGAACGCGGTCTGAAAGTGGTTTAATGTTTAAAGCCATGATTTTATATTTTTATTTATATTTTATAATGATTGCATGTGGAATTTCAGAAACTGTGCCAGCCTACGAAAACTGACAATTTTTCCTAAAAAAAATGCCAGCTTTGTCAGGCTGGCATCATTTTATAGAAGAAATAATTATTTTGCAGAATCCGTCGCAACTGGCGCGCTTTGAGCTGGTGTTGCTGGAGTTGCAGGAGCAGCAGTATTTGGTGTAGCTGCTTCTGTTTTTTCAATGATTTTTGAATCAGTGTCGCTTAAAGCTCCTGTAAAACTTAAACTTGAAAGTAATATAAGTGCAATAAGTATAGTGGCCAATGTCCAAGTACTTTTGTCTAAAAAGTCAGTTGTTTTTTGTACACCACCCATCATTTGTGAACCTCCTATTGCAGAAGATAATCCACCACCTTTAGGGTTTTGAACCATTATTACGACTACCAATAGAAAACAAACTATTGTTATTAAAACTAAAAAAATTGAAAATGTGCTCATTGTTTAATTATTATTATGTTGTAAAATCTTAATATCCGAGATACGGTCTGCAAAGAAACTACTTTTTTCTGGATATTTCAAAATTAATATTTCATAAGCTTGAATCGCTTTTTGATATTTTTTTTGTTCCAAATAAACTCGTGCTAAAGTTTCAGTCATCAAATAGGAATTGTCCCCTGCATTCAGGTCAAAAGTCACCGTTGAAGCAACGCCGTGTTTGATAGGAGGAATCTTCGGGCTTGTTTCAATAAACTTATCGATTAATTGTGCTTTTTTCTTTCTTTCGTTGTCTAATGGTGCGGTTTCCGGAACTGTTTCTGTTGGTTTTTGTCTCTCTATAGGTTGTGCTCTGGAAAGTTGAAGCCATTCTTGGAAGGAATGTTTTTCGTTTATAGAAAAATCCAAAGGTTTTCCAATCGCCAATTTCTCTTCGGCTATTTTGGTGTTTTTATCTTCTTCGGTTTCTGTAGCTTCTTTAATAGAAGTAAGAATCGATTTTTCTAAAGTGTTTTTTATTTCAGGTTTTTCTTCGTGAAGAATTATTTCGCTGTCAACTACATTTATATCAAGAAGTTCCAGGATTTTTTTGTCATAAAATCCTTTTTGAATCGCAGTAAAAGAATCCGAAGTGATGAAGTCAAATAAAACCGTCCTGTCTGTTGTATGAGCAGCAGTAACCTTTAATGCAAAATTATACTTAAAACTGCTTTGGTTGTAAAGCCCTTTTAAACGTAAAGCCCTCGCACTTTGAAAAAACGGAAATTCATCAAGAACATTTCCCAATGCCTCGGTGTACTTTTCGTTTATAGCATCCGGTTTGTTTATTAAGTAAGTATAATCGGTTACATTCATAAAGGTTATTCGTTTGTTTTTTGATTCGTTTATTTGTTGCTCGATTAGCTGAATTAACAAATTACCAAATCAATACCTCATTTACCATTTAGCAAGTGATTCATTAAATATATCTTGCGTAATTCTGTCAAAAATCTCTTTTAAAGCACTATTCAAAGTAGAGCCGGTGAGTTGTTGGGTAGCTGGATAATCATAATAAAACTCGAAATTTTTTTCAAAATCATCTGTTTCTTTATTCTTGTTGGTAAACCGAACATTGACTCTTATTTTTAGTCTGTTTTGTGAAGCTTGTTGATCGGCGGTAGCAGTCATCGGACTTATTCGATAATCAGTAATTTCACCTTCATAAGTTAAATCACCTCCGTTTTTAACCAAATTTAAATTAGTCTGATTTTGAATTAAATCTTGTAATTGCAGCGTAAATGTTCTGTCGATTCCAGGTTCGATAAGGTCGGCATTATTTTGAAAAAAATTGACCTGAAACGTTTTTGCATCAATTTTTCCTGTTCCGGTAAAGTTGTACACTGAGCAACTATTGAAAGTCACCAGAATTAACAAAATAAAAATATACTTTATGTTTTTCATTACTAAATTTAAAAATTGCGTCGCCAGTTCGCTAACGCTCGTGTCAAAGGTATTTAAAATTCACAGATAATTATCAATTGATTATTTCTATAAATCAAATTGTTTTATTTTTCGATACAAAGTTCTTTCAGAAATTCCCAATTCATCTGCGGCTGCTTTTCGTTTTCCTTTGTTTTTTTCTAATGATTTCTTAATCATTTCGATTTCCTTTTGTTCTAAACGCAAAGTTTCTTCTTCCTCTTCAACTGTTTCGGCAAATAGAAAATTATCTTCCTGATCTTGGTATTGTTCTTCGTTATTTTGCGAAGCCATTAACGTTGCTCTAGGTTCTTCTTCAAAATCTATTTCACTGTCATTTTCTTTAGAACCGTATATTTTTTTGATTAGATTTTGATTGGTTTCCTGAACTTTTGAACTTCCGCTTTGCATTAATTCTAAGGTCAGTTTTTTCAAATCATGTAAATCGCTTTTCATGTCAAAAAGAACTTTGTACAGGATTTCTCTTTCGGTATTAAAATCGCTGTCGCCTTTTTTATCTTTGATTACCGATGGTAAATTACTTCCTTCCACTGGCAAATAAGATTGTAGTGTTGCTGCCGTAATATCCCTGTTGGTTTCTAATACAGAAAGCTGTTCTGCAACGTTTCGCAATTGACGAATATTTCCGCTCCATCGAAATTTTTGCAAAACGGCAACCGCTCCATCGTCAAGTTTTAAAGGAGGCATTTTATATTTATGCGCAAAATCCGAAGCGAATTTTCGAAACAATAAATGAATGTCGTCTTTTCGTTCTCGCAAGGGCGGCAGTGAAATATCTACGGTGCTCAAACGATAATACAAATCTTCTCTGAATTTTCCTTTTTCGATGGCGTTAAACAAATTCACATTGGTGGCAGCCACAATACGAACATTGGTTTTTTGAACCTGAGACGAACCTACTTTTATAAACTCGCCATTTTCCAACACACGAAGCAAGCGCACTTGAGTTGTCAATGGTAATTCACCTACTTCATCTAAGAAAATAGTTCCGCCATCGGCTACTTCAAAATAGCCTTCACGCGTATTGGTAGCGCCTGTAAAAGCGCCTTTTTCATGTCCGAAAAGTTCACTGTCAATGGTTCCCTCCGGAATGGCTCCGCAGTTTACGGCAATATATTTCCCGTGTTTTCTGTGCGAAAGCGAATGTATGATTTTTGGAATACTTTCTTTTCCAACACCACTTTCTCCAATAACTAATACCGAAATATCAGTTGGAGCAACCTGAATGGCTTTTTCTATTGCGCGATTAAGCTTTGGGTCATTCCCAATAATCTCAAAGCGTTGTTTTATAGCTTGAACGGTATCCATTTTTTATTTTTTTTTGGCCAGAGGCTAATTTTTTAATTCATTTCACTCAATCCAACAGCTTCTCCTTTGAGAGTTCCGCTGGTACATGAAGTGATTTTTACATTTACAAAATCTCCAATTTTATAATTCTCTTTTGGGAAAACCACCGTAATACTTTGTGAATTTCTTCCGGAAAATTCTTCAGTAGATTTTTTCGAAACTTTTTCAACCAAAACTTCTACCGTTTGACCAATGAATTCTTCAGAGCGAAACCAAGCGTGTTTTTGTTGTAAATCGACAATTTCCTGCAATCTTCTTGCTTTAGTTTCATCAGTAACATCATCTTCCATTTTGCGTCCAGCCAAAGTTCCAGGGCGTTCAGAATACGAATACATATAACCAAAATTATATTTCACATATTCCATTAAACTCAATGTGTCTTGATGATCTTCTTCGGTTTCTGTTGGAAAACCGGAAATCATATCCTGCGAAATGGAACTATTCGGAATAATAGCTCTGATTTTATCAATCAAAGTCATGTATTCTTCGCGTGTATGCAAACGATTCATCTCTTTTAGGATTCTATTACTTCCGGATTGCACCGGTAAGTGAATGTGTTTGCAAATATTAGGATGTTTTGCAATTACGTGTAACACACTTTCGTGCATATCCTGCGGATTCGAAGTCGAAAATCTAATACGCATTTTAGGAAAACCAACAGCCACCATTTCCAGTAATTGATCAAAATCTACAGCAGTTGCTTTTTGCATTTCGGTTGCGTTTTCGAAATCTTTTTTCAAGCCGCCCCCGTACCATAAATAACTATCCACATTCTGACCCAAAAGTGTAATTTCCTTAAAACCTTTGTCCCATAAATCCTGAATTTCTTTCATTATACTTTGCGGTTCACGGCTGCGTTCTCTTCCGCGGGTAAAAGGCACCACGCAAAACGTACACATGTTGTCGCAACCACGGGTAATTGAAACCAATGCTGTAATTCCGTTACTCATTAAACGAACCGGAGAAATATCACCATAGGTTTCGTCTTTCGACAAAATCACGTTAATGGCATCACGACCTTCCTCTACTTCGCTCAATAAATTAGGTAAATCTTTATAGGCATCGGGACCTACAACGAGGTCTACAATTTTTTCTTCTTCCAGAAACTGACTTTTCAATCGCTCTGCCATACAACCCAAAACCCCGACTTTCATCTTCGGATTAATGCGTTTTACCGCATTGTATTTCTCTAAACGTTTTCGAATGGTTTGTTCCGCTTTGTCTCGAATCGAACAGGTATTTACTAAAACTAAATCGGCTTCTTCCAGTACTTGCGTTGTGTTGTATCCGTTTCCGGACAAAATGGAAGCTACAATTTCGCTATCCGAAAAGTTCATCGCACAGCCGTAACTTTCTATAAAGAGTTTTTTAGTATTCTCAGGTTTATTTTCTAAAACAAGACTTTCGCCCTGTTTGCTTTCTTCTATTATCTTTTCCATTGGGTATTTTCAAAGCACAAAGATAAATGAATTTCAATAAATATGACAAGATGTCAGATGAAGAATTAACACTATTTTAAGTTATGGATTTGGGGAAGCAATTTTCCGATTTCTGTTACAAGTCCTAACAAAAAAGTAGAGTTTCAAAAGTTCTAAAAAGAGCTTCTGTTGGTCGCTTTTTTAGAACAGGAAACTTTTACTTTTTTACTCCATGCTTTTCACTGCAAATGAAATTCAATGAACTCCAACTAAAATAAATGTATTGTGAAGTAATAAGGGCTAAAAAACAGGCAAGTATGGCTAAAACTTACCTATTAATGATTGTGAAATACTTCAAAAGTAAAATCAAAAGCCCAATATTTAAAAAAATTAGATACTTTTGTCCCAGAAAAATAGAGCAATGGCAAAGAATTTAGTTATAGTGGAGTCACCTGCGAAGGCGAAAACAATCGAAAAATTTCTAGGAAGTGATTATCAAGTAGAGTCCAGTTATGGGCATATTGCTGATTTACCTTCTAAAGAAATTGGTGTAGATGTAGAAAATGGTTTCAAACCTAAATACGAAGTTTCTGCCGACAAGAAAGCATTGGTAACCAAATTAAAAGGACTAGCAAAGAAAGCCGAAATGGTTTGGTTAGCAAGTGATGAGGATCGCGAGGGGGAAGCTATTTCTTGGCATCTTGCCGAAGAATTAAAATTAGACAAAACCAAAACTAAGCGTATTGTTTTTCACGAAATCACGAAAACTGCGATTCTAAAAGCCATCGATAATCCTAGAGAAATTGATTATAATTTAGTTAATGCACAACAAGCACGTCGTGTTTTAGACAGATTGGTTGGTTATGAATTGTCACCTGTACTTTGGAGAAAAATAAAAGGAGGACTTTCTGCCGGACGTGTACAATCAGTATCTGTTCGTTTGATTGTAGAGCGCGAAAGAGAAATTCATAATTTCAAAGCGGTGGCAACATATTCGGTTGTAGCAGAATTCACTAACGAAGCCGGAAAGTCATTCAAAGCAAAACTTCCAAAGAATTTTAATACTAAAAAAGAAGCCGAAGATTTTTTAAATAAAAATATCGGTTCTACCTATAAAGTTTCAGATTTAGAAACTAAACCTACCAAAAAATCACCAACCGGACCTTTTACGACCTCGACTTTGCAACAAGAAGCTGCGCGTAAATTGTACTTACCTGTTGGAATTACCATGCAATTGGCACAACGTTTGTACGAAGCCGGACTCATTACTTACATGAGAACCGATAGTGTAAACTTGTCTAAAGACGCAATGGAAGCTGCCGAAGCTGAAATCATTAAATCCTACGGAAAGGAATTTTCTAAACCTAGAACTTTTGTCAATAAAAGTAAAGGGGCGCAAGAAGCCCACGAAGCAATTCGTCCTACTGATATGTCTCGTCACACTGTGAATATCGACAGAGACCAAGCGCGTTTGTATGATTTGATTTGGAAAAGAACGTTGGCTTCACAAATGAGTGATGCACAATTAGAGCGTACCAATGTGAAAATTGAGGCGAATAATCATGGCGAAATATTCACAGCATCTGGAGAGGTTTTGCTTTTTGAAGGTTTCTTAAAAGTCTATCTGGAAGGTCATGATGACGATGAAGAAGAGCAAGAAGGAATGTTGCCAGCGATGAAAGTCAATGAAAAACTACAAAATAATTATATCTCAGCAACCGAAAGGTATTCTAGACCACCTGCCCGATACACCGAAGCTTCTTTGGTGAAAAAATTAGAGGAATTAGGGATTGGTCGTCCGTCAACTTATGCGCCAACAATTTCTACAATTATCAACAGAAATTACGTAGAAAAAGGAAATCTGGATGGTCAGGAACGTAATTACACGCAACTGACATTGCAATCCGGAAAAGTAGACGAGAAACTGCTGAAAGAAAATACGGGTTCTGATAAAGGAAAATTAGTTCCTACAGATATTGGAACTATTGTTACGGATTTCTTGGTTAAGAATTTTGGAAATATTTTAGATTATAATTTCACTGCCAAAGTGGAACAGGATTTTGATGAAATTGCCGAAGGAAATATCGAATGGGCAAAAATGATGCAGGAGTTTTACGATAAGTTCCACCCGACTGTTAAGGACGTTGAAGCGAATGCTGACAGAGAAAGTGGGGAACGAATTTTGGGAAAGCATCCGGAATCGGGAAAACAAGTTTCGGTTCGTTTGGGCAAATTTGGTCCGATGGCTCAAATTGGTGAAGCAGATGATGAAGATAAGAAATTTGCCAGTTTAATGGCGGATCAAAATATTGGGAATATAACTCTTGAGGAAGTTCTGAATTTATTTTTATTGCCTAAAAATTTAGGTACATATAAAGGAGAAGAAGTTGAGGTAAGTAACGGTCGTTATGGACCTTATATTCGTCATGGAGCCGCTTTTGTTTCTTTGCCAAAAGGGGAAGAGCCGTTGAGTGTTGATATGCAAAGAGCTCAGGAATTAATTGACGAAAAAGCTTTAGCCGATGCGCCAATTGCTGTTTATAAGGGTGAAGGCGTACAAAAAGGGACAGGTCGTTTTGGTCCGTTTATCAAATGGAATGGAATTTTTATAAATGTATCTAAAAAGTATGATTTTGATAATTTATCGCAATCGGATATCGAAGCGTTGATTGAAGATAAATTACAAAAAAATATCGATAAAGTTTTACATAACTGGGAGGACGAAGGTATTTTGGTCGAAAAAGCCCGTTGGGGACGTTCGGTTATTACCAAAGGCAAAATTAAAATAGAATTAAGCAAAGATGTTGATGCGACAAAATTGACATTGGAAGAAGTTCAAGAAATGATAGCTAAGAAAACACCGGTTAAGAAAACGCCAGCTAAAAAAGCAACAACTGCAAAAAAACCTGTGGCTAAAAAAGCAGTAGCAAAAAAGAAATAAGAGATGGAATTTGATTTTCTGGCCCCTGTAAATACTGAAATCCTTGACTTTATAAGTGGATTGTCTTCTCAGCAATTGGGAAGCAAAATTGTTTTGCACACGGAGAAGCAATTTCCGGATGTGAACAAAATTAAAATCGCACTAATTGGTGTTTTGGAGAATCGCGGTAACAACACTTCAATTTCAGAAGTAGATTTAATGGCTGCCCGAAAAGAATTGTATGGTTTGTATCCTGGAAATTGGGATGCTTCAATTGCGGATTTGGGAGATATTTTAGCAGGAAATACCGTTGAAGATACTTATTTTGCTTTGCGAAAAGTAGCATTGGCATTAATCAAGAAAAAAATAATCCCTATTATAATTGGTGGTTCCCAAGATTTGACATATGCGCTTTACAGGGCTTATGATGATTTGGAGCAAATGGTGAATTTAGTAGCTATTGACAGTAAATTTGATTTTGGTAAAGAAAGTGAGGAAGTTTCCGCAACTTCTTATTTGACAAAAATAATTATTGATGAACCTAATAATCTCTTTAACTATTGCAATATAGGATATCAAACGTATTATAATTCGCAAGAAGAAATTGATTTGGTCGAAAAATTATTCTTTGATGGCTACCGATTAGGGGAAGTTTCGAATAACATATCGATTTCGGAACCTGTATTTAGAGATGCTGATTTGGTAAGCCTTGATTTAAATTCGGTAAAATCAGCTGATTCGGGGAATTTTGTTTCTTTTTCTCCAAATGGTTTTAATGGAAAAGAAATTTGTTCGTTATCCAGATATGCCGGAATAAGTGATAAAGTTTCTTTGTTTGGAATTTTTAATCATAATAATTCTGTTCAGGAATCGGTTATTATCGCACAGATAATTTGGTATTTTATTGAGGGGTTTCATTATCGCTCAAATGAATATCCTTTTGGTAGCAGAGAAAATTATTTAAAGTATATCGTTCCTTTGGAAGAAGAAGAATTAGTATTTTATAAAAGTAATAAAACGGATAGATGGTGGATAGAAATACCATTTATTTCAAATGGAAATAATAAATTAAAAAGAAATACGTTATTACCGTGTTCATATGAGGAGTACTTAGCAGCGTGTAATCAAGAGCTACCGGAAAGATGGTGGAAAGCACAACGTAAGAATATCATATAGAATTCGTTTACCTTTTGGTGTTTTTTAAAAAAAGAATGTTGTTTATTATAAAAAAATTGCTTTTTAAAAAAATAATAAATAGGTTTACACACTTTAAGAATAATGAATAGATAACCCAAATTTTATGAAGAAGCTCATTGCATTTACGGCAATTTTGACACTATTAATTGGCTGTGGTAAATCAAGCGACAAAGGAGAGTTAGTTGGAGTTAAAGGAGGAAAATGGTATCCTGAAAAACCTTATGGAATGACTTTAGTTCCTGGAGGTTCTTTTATTATGGGTAAACCTGATGACGATTTAGCTGATGTTGAGGATGCACCAACAAAAACAGTTACTGTACGATCTTTTTATATGGACGAAACAGAAATTACTAATAGTGAATACCGTTCTTTTGTAGAATGGGTAAAAGATTCAACTATGAGAGTTCGTTTAGCTATATTAGCAGATGAAAGCGGTCAGAAAGCTGGGGAATCAACAGGTAAAGGTAAAAATGCCGGTAGTATTGCTGATTTTGCATTCAATGATTCAGATCCTGAAAAAATGACTGCATACGATAAATACATGTATGACAATTATTATAGTATCGGGACCGATGATGATCCTTATGCCGGTAGAAAATTAAATAAAAAAGTAAAATTAATTAAAGATACTAAATCATATCCTGATGCTTATTATGCTGAGGTTATGGATTCTATGTATTTGCCAATAGAAGCATCTTACAACGGTTTGAGAACTATAGATGTTAATAAACTTAAATTCCGTTATTCTTGGATGGATATTCAAGCTGCAGCTAAAGCTAAAGTTGGAAAAAGAAAAGATTTTATTAGAACTGAAGAAGTAAATGTTTATCCTGATACTACAGTTTGGATAAAAGATTTTGCTTATTCTTACAACGAACCAATGCACAATGATTATTTCTGGCACAAAGCTTATGGAGATTATCCGGTTGTAGGAGTTAAGTGGACACAGGCAAAAGCTTTTTGTGCTTGGAGAACCTTAAACAAAAATTCTTACATTAAATCCAAAAAGAAAGGACATGATTTAATCAATTCTTTCAGATTGCCTACAGAAGCAGAGTGGGAATATTCTGCTAGAGGTGGTTTAGAGTCTGCAACATATCCTTGGGGTGGACCGTATACTAAAAATGACAGAGGTTGTTTCCTTGCTAATTTCAAACCAAATAGAGGAGATTATGCAGCAGACCAATCTTTATATACTGTAGAAGCTAAGTCATACGAACCTAATGGTTATAATCTTTATAACATGGCAGGAAATGTTTCAGAATGGACAGATTCTTCCTACGACCCAAATGCATACGAATATGTTTCTACAATGAATCCGAATGTGCTTGATGCTTCAAACAAACGAAAAGTAGTTCGTGGTGGTTCTTGGAAAGATGTTGCTTACTTCCTGCAAGTAAGTACAAGAGATTTCGAGTATGCAGATTCAGCAAGAAGTTTCATTGGTTTTAGAACTGTTCAAGATTACATGGGAACACAAACAACAGGAACCTCTAAAAGAAAAAATAAATAAACCCAAATCTAAAATTAAATAACCTAAAAAAAAACATTATGGCATTATTGAGCAAAAAAGCAATGAATTTCGCATACGGAATGGGAGCTGCGGTAGTTATCATCGGAGCGTTATTCAAAATTACACATCTTGAATTTGGATTTATAACAGGAAATCTAATGCTTACCATAGGTCTTGTAGTTGAAGCTGCTATTTTTGCGCTTTCTGCTTTTGAACCAGTTGATAATGAATTAGATTGGACCTTGGTTTATCCGGAACTTGCTAACGGAACAGCTTCTGGAACAAGAAAAGCGAAACAAGAAACTCCATCTGACGCTCAAGGATTATTGTCTCAGAAATTAGATGCAATGTTGAAAGATGCTAAAATTGATGGTGAATTAATGTCAAGCTTAGGAAATAGTATTAAAAACTTTGAATCTGCTGCAAAAGGAATTGCTCCAACTGTTGATTCAATTGCTTCTACAAAAAAATATAGTGAAGAATTGTCTTTGGCTGCTGCACAAATGGAATCTTTGAACAGTCTATATAAAGTACAATTAGAAAGTGCTTCAAGAAATGCAGAAGCGAATAAAGAAATTGCTGAAAATGCGGGTAAATTAAAAGAACAAATGCAATCAATGACTGCAAATATTGCTTCATTGAACACTGTTTACGGTGGTATGCTTTCTGCTATGGGAAATAAAGGATAATTAGTTTCAAACTACAATTAAAAAACAATAAACTAATTATTAGAAAATATGGCAGGAGGAAAATTAACCCCTAGACAGAAGATGATAAACCTGATGTACTTGGTTTTTATCGCAATGTTAGCTCTAAATATGTCCAAAGAAGTTTTATCTGCTTTTGGAATTTTAAATAATAAAATCGTTGAATCTAATGCTTTGACAGATACTAGAAATGAAACTTCATTTCTTCAATTGGCTCAAAAAGCAGAAGATCAGCCTGGTCAGTATGGTGATAAAAAAGTAAAAGTTGAAAAAATTAGAGCGGTTTCTAAAGAATTCAGTGATTACTTAGAAAATATAAAAACTGAAATTACTAAGAAAACCGAAAAAGATGCTCAAGGAAATTATTTGTATGAGCAAATGGATAAAGGTGATTTAGTAGACAGATTGTTTTTTACGGGAGACAGAGTTTCTAAACAAGGACAAGAGTTTTTAGATAAAATTAAAAATTACCCAGTCTTAATTAAACAAATTGGTGGAAGCTCTATTGCTGAATCAGAATTGAAAAAAATTGAAAATAGATTTGCAACTAAACCTATTTTTTCTGAAAAAGCAGGTGCAACCTTGTCTTGGATTGATTATAACTATAAAGGGTTTCCGTTAATTGCCACTGTTACAAAATTGACTCAATTGCAAGCTGATATCAAAACAACTGAAAGCGATGTAATGGCAGGAATGTTTCAATCGGATTTGATTGCTGCAGCTTCTCTTACGGCTTATCAGCCAATTGTTGTTCTTGATAAATCAGTTTTCTTTCAAGGTGAAGCTGTAACTGGTAAAATTATATTAGGAAAATTTGATCCATCATTAAAAGCAAAATCAGTTGTTGTTAATGGTTCAAGTGTTCAAGCACAAGCAGGTCAAGCTAAATTTTCATTTGGTGCAGGAAATATTGGAGAACACGCAATTGGAGGTTCTTTTAATTTTGATGAAAATGGTAAAGTGGTAAGTTTGCCTATTAAAGATAAATATGTAGTTGTAGCCAGACCAAAATCAGCTACGATATCAGCAGATAAAATGAATGTTGTGTACAGAGGTGTTGTTAATCCTATGACAATTTCATTTGCTGGTATCTCTGCAGATAAAGTTTCTGCATCAGGTCCTGGTTTAAGTCCAGCAGGTGGAGACAAATACACAATGAGACCAGGAAGTGGAACTGAAGCTGTTATTAATGTAACAGGAACTCTTTCTGACGGCTCTAAAGTTACAGATAGAAAGACCTTTAGAATTAAAGGTATTCCAGGTCCTGCCGGAACAATTAGAGGAGAAATGGGAGTGGTTAAAGGTCCTAAATCAAGTTTAGAAATTTCAACTATTGGAGCAAAATTGGTTGATTTTGATTTTGAAGTTGGTTTAGATGTTGTTGGTTTTAATCTTAAAGTTACGGGTCAACCTACAGTTGTTGTTCCGGGAAATAAATTAAACGCTCAATGTAAATCTGTTCTTTCTAAAGCCGGAAGAGGAGATCAAGTTACCATTTCTGAAATTAAAACTAAACTTGTTGGTGCAGGTAGTTATTTATTGCCAAGAACTGCTCCAGTAATTTATGAAATACAATAATAAGTACGTTTATACAAACCTACTTCAATAGCTTATAATGATACCATGATGAACGTAAGAAATTTTTTAATAGCTGTTATTACTGTCGCTGGGAGTTTTACTTCTTTTGCACAATCTAATTTGCTTAATGCTAAAACTCCAAGTCAAATTGGACTGAAAACTGCGGCGCAACTTGTTTCAGACAATGATAAACCATTGGCATATGGATATGTTCATGATAGAGATGTCTTGATGGGTAAAACAACTTGGGAAATTATTGACTTGAGTGAAAAAATTAATTTTGCATTATACTTTCCAATTGATACCGCTAATATTGGCTCAGACAGACGTTCATTATACGATGTATTGACCAAAGCTATGAGAAATGGTAAAATCACCGAAGTATATACTGACAGTTACTTTAATACCAAAAAATCATTGAAAGATATTCAAGCTTCTTTGACCCGTATTGATACAACTGATGTTGGTAGGGAGCAAATTAATGCTGGTCAATCAGTATCTGCTGAGTATATTACAAGACAAGATTTAACTGCTCAGGATGTTACACAATATAAAATCAAAGGATATTGGTATTTTGATAAACGTCAAAGTGAATTGAAATATCGTTTGCTAGGTATATGTCCTATTACTCCAGATGTTTATACAATGAATAGTGAAGAGAAGGATTATATCGAATTGTTTTGGGTATTTTTCCCTGCTGCAAGAGAGGTTTTACATGAAGCAAAAGCTTTCAATGATAAAAACTCTGCGATGCCGATTTCGTTTGATCAAATCTTAAACTCAAGACGTTTTAACAGCGTTATTTACAAAGAGGAGAATGTTTATGGAGACCGATCTATTGAGGAATACATGAAAGATAACTCTCAAAATCAATTGCTGGAATCAGAAAGAGTAAAAGAAAAAATTAGAAATTTTGAACAAGATATGTGGAATTATTAATTCAATTTACATAAAACAAAAAACTCTTACTTAATGGTAAGAGTTTTTTGTTTTATGTTACTTTGTATTGGTTTAAAAATACTTCTCTAAATGATTGATTATTTAATTGTAGGTTCAGGTTTAGCAGGCATTTCATTTTCTGAAATTGCACTAAATAATAATAAAACGATTTTGGTTCTAGATAATAATTCCCAAAATTCATCTAGGATTGCAGGAGGTTTATATAATCCGGTTATTTTAAAACGCTTTAGTGAAGTTTGGCAGGCAGAACCACAACTGGTTATTATGAATCAGTTTTATGCTGATTTACGCCAAAAAATAGCGATTGATTTTGATTTCAAGAAACCAATTTTGAGAAAATTTTATTCTGTTGAAGAGCAAAATAATTGGTTTTCAGCATCTGATAAAGTTACTTTGGCTCCTTTTTTATCGACCAATTTAATTTATAAAAAATATCAGGGAATTGATTCTCCTTTTGGTTATGGTGAAGTTTTACAAACAGGTTATGTTGACACTGCATTATTAGTAGAAAAATACAGAGAATATTTATTGGCAAATCATTCGTTCCTTGAAGAAACCTTTGATTATTGTGCCTTGAAATTTGATTCTGATGGTGTTTTATACAAAGATATTAAAGCCAAACAGATTATTTTTGCCGAAGGTTTTGGTATTCATTCCAATCCGTATTTTAATAATTTGCCTTTAGACGGGACCAAAGGTGAACTATTTACCATCAAAGCTCCAACCTTAGATTTGGATGTAATTATAAATACAAGTGTATTTATTTTGCCCATTGGAAACGATTTATATAAAGTTGGTGCAACTTACAATTGGAAAGACAAAACGGATTTGCCCACAGCAGAAGGGAAAGCGGAATTGATTGAAAGAATAAAAGAGATTATCAATTGTGATTTTGAAATCATCGAACATTTTGCAGGTGTCCGACCAACCGTTAAAGACAGAAGACCTTTAGTTGGGACACATTCAGAATATAACCGATTGCATATTCTTAATGGTTTAGGAACGCGAGGAGTTATGCTTGGTCCAGCTATGGCTAAATCATTATTTGATCAAATTGAACATCAAATTCCTTTAGATAAGGAAATTGATATTCAACGATTTCGCAATAAAACGAAAAAATAGGGTTATTTTTTGTTTGTTGAAGGGTCGTAAGAAACAAACATATTGATGTATATGTTTCTGGACCAACGCAAAACAAATGGGAATAAAATAATCAGAGAAGCTATTATTGCAGCAAAAGCTACTTTTAGACTTGAATTAAAAATAACATTAGAGATTATAAACGCAGCAATTCCAACTGCTACATTTAATCCATAACTTACATACATTGCTCCATAAAAGAACGAAGGTTCGATTTGATATTTTAAACCACAATGGCTGCATTTTTCATTCATTTTTAGAACTGAACCCAAATGAAGCGGGTTTTTATCTAAATACATACTCTCATTCTGACATTTAGGACAAGTTCCTGTTAAAATACTATTTAGTTTGGATCCTTTTTTTAACATTTGCAAAAATTTTTAACAAAGGTACATTTTTTGAAAAGTTCCTTATGTAACATTAGTCACAAAATATGCTTAATATACACAATTTATCCGTTTCGTTTGGTGGTACTTATTTGTTTGAAGAAGTTACCTTTCGATTGGGAGCTGGAGACCGAGTAGGTCTTGTTGGTAAAAACGGTGCTGGAAAATCCACCATGTTAAAAATGTTGGCAAAGGATTTTGCTCCTGATTCGGGTGTTATTTCACAAGAGAAAGATCTCCGTATGGGATTTTTGCGTCAAGATATCGATTTTGAACAAGGAAGAACTGTTCTTGAAGAAGCATACGAAGCTTTTACGGAGATTAAAATTGTTGAGAAAAAGCTTGAAGAAATTAATCACTTGTTAGTTACCCGTACCGATTATGAAAGTGATGAATACAGTCAGATTATTGAAGATTTATCTGATTACACACATCGATTTGAATTATTAGGAGGTTACAATTATGTTGGTGATACCGAAAAAATTCTTTTGGGTCTTGGTTTTAAAAGAGACGTTTTTGATAATCAAACAGAAACTTTCTCTGGAGGTTGGAGAATGCGTATTGAATTGGCCAAATTATTATTGCAAGCCAATGATGTTTTGCTATTAGATGAGCCAACGAATCACTTGGATATTGAAAGTATCATTTGGTTAGAAAGTTTCCTTCGTAATTATCCGGGAGTTGTTGTTATTGTATCGCATGATAAAATGTTTTTGGATAATGTGACAAATCGAACTATAGAAATTTCACTTGGGAAAGCCTATGATTTCAATAAACCTTATTCTCAATATTTAGAATTGCGTCATGAGATTCGCGAAAAACAATTGGCTACCCAAAAAAATCAAGCCAAGAAAATCGAAGAAACAGAGAAATTAATTGAGAAATTCCGTGCCAAAGCATCCAAAGCTTCGATGGCGCAATCTTTAATTAAGAAATTAGATAAAGTAGAACGAATTGAAGTCGATGAAGATGACAATTCAGTGATGAATATTTCTTTTCCAGTTTCAAAAGAACCGGGAAGAGTTGTGGTTGAAGCCGAAAATGTAACTAAAAGTTACGGTGATAAAACGATTTTAAAAGATATTAATTTATTGGTAGAACGTGGAAGTAAAATTGCTTTCGTTGGTCAAAACGGACAAGGGAAATCAACTTTTATTAAGGCGATTGTCAATGAATTTGAATATCAGGGAAATATAAAATTAGGTCATAATGTTCAGTTAGGCTATTTTGCACAAAACCAAGCAGAATACCTTGATGGAGAAATTACTTTGTTGCAAACGATGGAAGATGCTGCTGCAGACACAAACCGAATGAAAGTTCGCGATATGCTGGGTTCTTTTCTGTTTCGTGGCGATGATGTAGAGAAAAAGGTAAAAGTGCTTTCTGGGGGCGAAAGAAACCGTTTAGCATTATGTAAACTGTTGTTGCAACCTATCAATGTTTTGTTGATGGATGAGCCAACGAATCACTTGGATATAAAATCTAAAAATGTTTTGAAAGCTGCATTGCAAAAGTTTGGCGGAACATTACTGTTGGTTTCACACGATAGAGATTTTCTACAAGGTATGTCGAATTTAGTTTACGAGTTCAAAGACCAGAAAATAAAAGAATATTTAGGGGATATTAATTATTTCTTGGAACAACGCAATATGGAAAATATGCGTGAAGTTGAGAAAAAAGACGCTCAAAAAGCTGCCGCACCAAAGGAAAGTAACAAAGCTTCTTATGAAGATCAGAAAAAAGGGAAAGCTTTACAAAATAAATTGAGTAAAGTGGAAAGTCAAATCAAGCAATTGGAGAAAGACATTCAGCATGATGATAAAATGTTAGCTTCTAATTATGATAAACATATTGAAGACGCTTCTTTTTTTATGGCCTACAATAAAAAGAAAGCGGAGCTAGACAAACTCTTATTAGATTGGGAAATTGTTCAGGAAGAAATAGATAATTTGTAAAAAAAAAGGAGTTCCAATTTGGAGCTCTTTTTTTATGAAATTATTCCAATTGTTTTAGAATGAGCAATTGCTTCACTGCTGTGTTTGAAATAGCAGACAGCTACATTTAAGCTTTCCAGATTTTTCATGATATTTTTTACCTTCTCTTTTTGATGGCCTCGAGATTGCCGGATATAAACGGCTTTGACTGTCATTGGGAAAATTTTACAAATAGCTTCATACAAATAAGGATCATGCTGAGAATCATCTCCTAATAAAACATATTGTAAATTGGGATAAAATTCTAAAATGTGTTTTATTTTATCAAATTTATGATTGTGACTGCCGCGTCCTGTAATAAAAAAATCAGTAAGACTGGTTTTTATATCTTTTAATAATAAAACAGCTTTAGGTAATTTGTGAATGGCTGTAAATCTTTCGATAAAACGATACAAATTCCACTCGCTGCTTGACACATAAAAAAAAGCATTTTCTTCTCCAATAGTATTTCTCCCAGCAGCACTTAAAGCTTGGTAATGTGGGACTACATCTTCAAAAACTTTTCGGGAGTCCACGTTTTTAAACAATAATATATATAATTTCTTTATTGGATTTAAAGAATAAGAAACCAAAAAGGTATCATCAATATCGGAGATAATTCCAAGGTTTCCTTTCTGTGGACGAATATAACTTTCTTCAGTTACAATCGTTTTGTTTTCATGAATGATACTCACTTGGTAATCTATCCAGCCGTAACGGTCTTCATGTTCTAATAAAGGCACACAGAATTTAAAATAACCATCTTTTAGGGTTTTTGTATGGATTTTTTTCGTGCCGTATTCTAAATAAACATCCGCATTGGCATGTGTTTTAATTCGAAACATGCTGATAACTGAGCCTGCATTTTTGAAATTTTTTTTCTTGAAATCGTAATCTTTTGTTCTTGTAGGTT
The DNA here is from genome assembly GCF_027474525.2 of Flavobacterium lacustre. Classification (NCBI taxonomy): domain Bacteria; kingdom Pseudomonadati; phylum Bacteroidota; class Flavobacteriia; order Flavobacteriales; family Flavobacteriaceae; genus Flavobacterium; species Flavobacterium lacustre. Next base: position 373,233 of record NZ_CP114882.2, on the reverse strand, counting down.
TAAATACATGTCCCATCACAATTAATTCTTGCTCATTTGCATATCCGCGGTATAATTTTAAAATAGGCTTCATTTATTGTGGTACTTTTGATAGAAGTTCCAAGTTAATTATTTTAATCAATAAATAAAGCAAAATTTTGAAAAAGAACGTGTTAATGGTCGTAAATCCAATATCCGGAGCTATCGATAAATCTGAATTTATTGATGCGGCCAGACGCTTTGCAACCAAACAAAAGCTGTGTTTTTTTCTGTATACAACTTCCGGAGATAATGATATTCTTAATATAAGAACACTTTATGATCTACATAAACCTGAACGGATTATCATTGCGGGGGGAGACGGAACCATAAAAATGGTTTCCGAAGCAATGGAAAAACATAATGTTATCCTTGGAATTTTGCCAGCCGGTTCTGCTAATGGTTTAGCAGCCGAACTAAATCTGATAACAACTCTTGACGAGAGTTTGTCAATTGCTTTTCATAATAATTACATAGAAATGGATATGGTTGTTATTAACGGCAAAAAAAGTATGCATTTAAGTGATTTAGGACTCAATGCAGCACTCATTAAAAATTACGAAAAAAGTGATATTCGTGGTATGTGGGGTTATGCTTTGCAGGCCATTACGACCTTAATAGATTTAGATGATCCATTTACAGCAACAATTTGTGCCAATAATCAAACTTGGGTTTGCGATGCCAGAATGGTTGTTATTGCTAATGCTAAGAAATATGGGACAGGCGTAGTCATCAATCCGGATGGAGTTATAAATGATGGTAAGTTTGAATTGGTAATTTTAAAAAATCTTGATTTAGTAGTTTTCGTCAAAATTATCACCGGAAATTTACCTTTGAATTCAGATGATATCGAGATTATATCTACCGATAAAGCAACTATTACGACCAGTTTACCGGTAAGCTTTCAAATTGACGGTGAATATTGTGGCGAACAAACGCAACTTGATATTCAAATTTTACCTAAACAGATGAAAATTGCTGTTCCATAACCATTTTATTTGAATGGATTGCGTTCTTTCCAATCTACTTCCGGTTCTAAGTATTCGAATAATTTTGCAATATTTTTGTTGATAAGAGGATTGCTATGTTCCATTAACCCATACATTTTTTGTGGTTTTGCACCTACAGAACTTTTTATTTCTAATGCAGTTCTTGCAAAAATAATTTCTTCAAAACCTTTATTGATAGAATATTCAATCATATCATAAAGCATATTGAGATACAACATTTTCTCTCGCTGAATGGTGTCGTCGTAACCCAAAAAATAGGTATCCATTGTTTTTCCGTTTTTGATTAAAGTATTGAAGCCAATGAGCTTTTCGTCAATAAAATAGCCGTAAAACAAGAACTTGTCTTTCAGTAGTTCTTTGAAAATTCTAAAATGATTTTTCGCTAGGAAAAAGGTATTGAAAGGCGCATTTTTTGCTACATGGTGATAGAGCTCATAAATCGTGTCTTCATAAGCAATGATGTCTTCAAGATGCATTTTCCGTTTAAGGATTCCATCCGCTTTTTTGCGGGCGCGTTTGTATTGATCTCTGTATTTTTTGATTAACGCATTACTATAATCCTGTTCGGTTTTCCAATTTTCAGGAATATCAAAATGCATATTCGGTTGTGTAGAAAATTTAAAAATTCCATTAAAATCCGGAATTGAAAATTTTTTGATTTCTGTCTCCAAAAAGTCTTTGTATGTAGTAATATGAACTTTTTTCCCTTTCGAATTATAATCCTTTTTCAAAGTTTCACAAGCCAGTTTCAAAGTTTTCAAAGCTTGAGCAGAATCTATATTATCTAGAAATGAAAACGCATTTTGACCAGTAAGCATATTGTTTCCAATGACTAAAACATGGGAAGAAAATTTTTTGAACAGAAAATTTCTCACGCTTGTTTTTATACATTTATCGCGTTCTCCAAAAGATTCTAATTTATTTAAATCTAAAAATTGGGAAAGCGAAATTCCAACGAGTTCTTGATTTTGAAAAATCCCGATGTAATGACAAATCATGTTTTGCGGAGCTGACAAATCTAGCACTTTAAGATATTCTCGGGATAAGAAAATGTTGTTAATGGCCAATTCATTCCATTTTTCCGGAAGTTTGTCTGTATTACTGTATATTTTAAAAGAAAAAGAAGTGTTCAATCTAAAGGATGATTTTATTAGAAGCCAAATTTAGCCAATAAAGTTAAAGTATTATAGATATGTGTTTATTTATCTAACTTTATAGAAAAAGCTAAATTATGAAAACATATACAGAGGATACGGCGACTGTTTTTTTGCAAAAGCTAAAAGGATGGGAATATAAAGTAAATGGAATTGAAAAGAAATTTCAATTCAAAGATTTCAAGCAGGCTTTAGGATTTATTGTTCAGGTAGGAGTTCAAGCCGAAAAGTTGAATCATCATCCTGAATTATTCAATGTCTATAATAAAGTAAACATCAGGCTTTCTACGCACGATGCAGGTGGTTTGACAGACAAAGATTTTGAATTGGCCCAAAAAATTGAGGAAATAGTATAAAGCCCGTTTCATAATAATGAAATGAAACGAGCTTTTTTTATTATACCCATCCACAAATAATGCATCCCATAATGGTTAAGGTAACTATCCAATAACCGGCATGTATAAAAATATATTTCCAAGATTTTCTTTCAAACAATCCATTAATTGCGATTACTGGGAATGCAAAAAACAGCCCAGTGATAAACCCGTGCAATGCACCATGTTTATAGGTTCTAAATGCTGTTCCATAATCATTCATGAAAGCGGTAAATGAAGGTAAAGCTTCATTTATTTTGGTTGAACCTCCAATCATTCCTAAAGCGCCACTTTGATGCACACTCAATGACATTACCATAAAAGTGATCATAACTGAAAAGACATATGTTAGACCAAAAATCTTGAGCATATTTCCTTTAGCTAATTCCTCGGGAGTGAGTCCCGTTTCTTTCATCCAGACAGTTCCGAAAACTTTTGGGTGATACCATACAAATCCTATCAATAATGTTGATACGGCTGAGACTAAAAGTGCAATCCAATTCATTTCCATATTTGGGAGTTTAAAGTTACTATTTCAAATATAATAAATTATTTAATCGCTTTTATTTTGTTTTTAATAAGTAAGAAATTTATATATATTATATTGTAATTAGTGTATTTTGTCGATTAAATTAGTATTTTAAACGATTTTTTTATAATTTTATACCATTAGAAATCAACTCATTTAATAGCTTATGAAAGCGATAACTACTTTTTTATTAGTTTTTTTATTTTCTTTTTCAACATTTGCTAATGTTTCCTTTTTGGAGCGTGATGCTTTAGTGAAATTATACCATGCAACTAATGGAGCTAATTGGACAAATAAATGGAATCTTTCTGCACCAATAAATACTTGGTATGGTGTGCAGTTGTATGATGATAAAGTGATAGCTATACATTTGTCAGACAATAATTTGACAGGATCTTTGCCTAATGAAATTACTGATTTGGTTTTTTTGCAAACATTAGATTTACACAAAAATAAAATTAACGGATATATTCCTCAGTCTATTGGAAAACTGAAATCATTAGAAACAATAGACATTTCTTTTAATAAATTATCCGGCGAAATTCCATCTTCTTTATGTGAGATTCCAAATTTGAAAGAAGTAGAACTTTACATGAATAGTCTCAATGGAGAATTGCCGGTTGATCTAGGAAATCTAACACAATTAGAGACGTTATCTTTATATAATAATGAAATTGAAGGGCAAATTCCAAGTTCATTATATGGTTTAACATCATTGAAAACATTGCTTTTGAGCAGTAATAAGATTAATGGTGAGTTGAGTAGAGAGGTTACAAATTTTAAACTCCTAGAAAATTTAAGCCTTTTTGATAATGCTATGAATGGCCAGGTTCCATTAGAGTTGGAAAACTTGAGCAATCTTAAAGAAATGAATATTTCGTATAATAAATTCACGGGTTTAGTTACAAGAAATTTGGCTGCCAAAGACACTTTAAATATGACTATGCTCAATAATCAGGGTGCAGTTGTCTTGTTAGATATTATTTCTGAGAACAAAAATAGTATTGTTTCAGAAGATTAAATTTGCGCTATAAAGTTCAAATTATTTTATAAAATTAAGATTCGTAATAATTAGTTAGTAGTTAATAATCAATTTAGTTTTAAAACCTGTAAAGTAATTTGCAGGTTTTTTTTTGAAATATATTTAAAGTTAAATAGGGTTTACAGATTATGAGGTACAAATCTGAATAAAATAAAAACAAAGGATATAAAAGCAAACAAATTATATATGTCATTTTGGATGCTGCTTTTGAACCTCGAAAGTATTTGAATCAAAAATGATACTCTAGTTAATATAATGATATAAATTATTTTTTAACTTTATTCCATTTATAGATAGCGTATATTAATTAGGCAAATATTAAAAATATTAATATCATGAAAAAAGGTTTTTTATCAATATTTTAAAGGCTTTTAGAGATTGATTTAAATCTGTATACTATACTAAATTAGATAGATATAATTTCCTAATTTAAAAACCGCAATAATAACTTTACTATATTTGACCCGATTAGTGGCTTAAAATTAAAAATGGTTCTCAAAATGAAGAAAAAACCGGTTTCGATTAGAAATATTGCAGACGAATTAAAGGTATCTGTAACTACAGTATCTTTTGTTTTAAATGGTAAGGCAAAAGAAAAACATATTTCGAAAGAAATGACAAAAAAGGTTTTGGATTATGCAAAATTAATAAATTACAGACCTAATCAAATTGCGCAAAGCCTTCGAACTGGGAAATCAAAAATTTTGGTTTTTATGGTTGAAGATATTTCAAATAATTTCTTTTCAAAAATAGCTCGAATCTTTGAAGATATCGCTTATGATTTAGGATATAAAGTCATTTTTTGCAGCAATGAAAATGATGATGAAAAATCGAATGAGTTAATCAGTGTCTTTAAATTTAGACAAGTAGATGGTTTTGTTATTGTACCATCACCAGGTATAAAGAACACAATTGAGAATTTAATAAAAGACAACATACCTGTTGTTTTATTAGACAGGTTTTTTGAGGGATTAGATTGTGGTAGTGTCGTCATAGATAACGAAAAAGCCTCTTTTGATGCAACATTACATTTGATTCATAATCAATTTAAAAATATTGGATTTATTACTATTGCTCCAGATCATACTCAGATGCAAGGTCGTCTTTCTGGATATGTAAAGGCAGTAAGTGAAAATGGCTTAAAACCTATCACACTTGAAATTCCTTATGATGAAGTTTATAAAGGAAAAGGTAAAGAATATATCAAGAGGTTTTTAGATAAAGAGACAGGTTTAGACGCAGTATTTTTTACAACCAACTATTTGGCACAAATAGGACTGGAAGTTTTTAAAGAAAATAAACCGTCCTTAATAAACGATCTTGGAATTGTCTCTTTTGATGATAATGATATGTATAAAATTTACAGCCCTACTATTACATCTGTTTCACAGCCTTTAGAAGAGATAAGCAATTCATTAATGGAAGTATTATTACCTCTTTTGAAGAAAAAGGATGTGATGACTGAGGAGGCCCATAAAATAATGCTAAAAACAGAACTTATTATTCGTGAATCGTCATTAAGAAAAATGAGATAATTTAAAGTTACTATCTTAATTTTTTTGTTACTTTATATTAATTTGATTATCAATGTTTAAATTGATTATCAGATTAGTTTTTTTATTCCAATTTGATAACAGTTGCAGGTTTTTTTATATGATTTGTACTGTTTTTTAGTTGGGTTGTATCTAAAATAATGTTCAAAATCAACTAATTTTTATTTAATATGAGGTTTATATTTAGTAAAAAAACTTTTTGTTTTACTAAAACGTTTTAGTATGTTTGCTTTGGATTATTAATATTTTGATTTTGAACGATTATAATTTACTGTAACCATTTAACTTGAAAATGGCAAAACTATAGCTGTTAAGGCAGTAGCAAATAATAATCAAAATTGATATATAAAAAGAGGAAATTTAAAGGGAAAAATCTATTTGAAAACTGGCTCAGCCATCCTGAATTAATGAAAGGACTCAGTTGAATTTAATATGTCATTGACACCAAATAACATAAGAGGAATAAACAAAGAAGATTTTCTTATTCATTAACTAATGATTAGACAAATAATATACAATTTAAAAACACAACAATAATGCAAAGAAGAAAATTTATCCAGAATACTGCTTTATTTAGCAGTTTAGCGTTTATCGATCCTATGGAAATAATTGCAGGTACCAAGCTAGAGGCAATCAAAGATTTCCCAATTGTACGTGTTGCAAAAAGCAAAAGAAATTTCGAAAGCGAATTTATTGAGAAAACAATCATCGAGTTTCAAAAAAATGTAAAAGATAAAGAATTGGGATGGTTGTTTAACAACTGTTTTCCAAATACTCTGGATACGACGGTAACGTATTCTCAAAAAAATGGCAGACCTGATACTTACGTAATTACGGGTGATATTGATGCGATGTGGTTGAGAGACAGTTCTGCTCAAGTATGGCCTTATATGGCTTTTGCTGGAAAAGATTTAAAATTAAAAAATTTAATCGCAGGGGTAATCAACAGACAAACAGAGTACATACTGAAAGATCCTTATGCTAATGCATTTTATAACGATCCAAACAAAAAAGGGGAGTGGACAACAGATCATACCGATATGAAACCAGGTGTTCACGAGCGCAAATACGAAATAGATTCGCTTTGTTATCCTATTCGCTTGGCATATAACTATTGGAAAAATACAGGCGATGTAGCTCCATTTGATGACAATTGGGTAAAGGCTATTAAAACAACACTTCAAGTTTTTAGGGATCAACAGCAAAAAAACTGTACCAATCCGTACACCTTTCAAAGAACTACACAATTTGCTACTGATACCAGACCTTTAAAAGGGGCGGGTTATCCAGTAAAACCAGTTGGATTAGTGTGTTCTGCCTTTAGACCAAGCGATGATGCGACTGTTTTTTCATTCCTGATTCCTTCCAATTTCTTTATTGTTGTCAGTTTAAAACAAGCAGCTGAAATGCTCGAAACTATTAAAAAAGATTCAGCAACAGCAAAAGAATTAAAAGCTTTAGCAGCAGAAGTGGATAAAGCTATCAAAGAACATGGAATTGTAAATCATCCTAAATACGGTCCTATTTTCGCTTTTGAAGTGGATGGTTTTGGAGGGCATTTGCTTATGGATGATTCCAATGTGCCAAGTTTATTGAGTTTGCCTTATTTAGATGCCATTGATATTAATGATTCTATTTATCAAAACACCAGAAAATTTGTTCTTTCAGAAGACAATCCGTTTTTCTTTAAAGGAAAAGTGGCAGAGGGAATTGGAGGACCACACGTGGGTATGGATATGATTTGGCCAATGTCTTTGGTTATGAGAGCCTACACGACTTCAGATCAAAATGAAATTAAAGAATGCATTAAAATGCTGAAAGCTTCACACGGAGAGACTGGTTTTATGCACGAATCCTTTCATAAAGATGATCCTAAGAATTTTACAAGATCTTGGTTTGCATGGACTAATACCTTGTTTGGAGAATTATTATGGGATACTTATAAAAGATATCCAAAAGTACTTGAACTATAATTATTTAATCAGTTTTGATTTTTTATAAAATGACAATGCTAAAAAAAAATATCGTTCTTACAGTCCTTTCTATGTCGTTTTTTATGTTTCAGATGGCTGCACAAAAATCAGGTGGAGGTCTGGCTAAAGGTAAATATACAGCTTTGGTAAATCCATTTATTGGAACAGCACCGCTTTTAGACACCAAAATAATAGGTTATACACCACCTGCTGATATGCGAGTTTGGGCAGGTTTGGTTTTCCCGGGTTCATCTGTTCCGAATGCAATGGTACAGTTAAGCCCAATGACTAAATACAGATCCGGTGCAGGTTATGAGTATGAAGATACCTCTATTTTAGGTTTTACACACACTAATAAAGGACATTGGAATCTTTGTCATATTCCGCTTTTACCAGTTTCGGAAGAGGCATCTTTTCCCTATAAATCTTCCTTTAGTCACGACCAAGAAAAAGCAAGTCCTGCCTATTACGAAGTTTATTTGAAAGATTACGAAGTACAAGTTAAATTGACTTCAACGCTGCGCTGTGGCATCCATGAATATACTTTTAAAAATAACAAAGGCAGAAAAGTACTTTTTGATCTAGGTAAGGCAAACAACCGTGTAGATGATTGGCAAATAAAGCAAGAAAATGTAACTGCAGTAAGTGGTTTTCAGCGAACAGGTGGAGAAAAAATATATTTTTATGCCACCTTGAGTAGCCCAATCGAAAAGTTAGATACTAAGGATCTAGCCAAAAGCAACGGCTATTCTCTCGTTCATATCAAAGATGGCGATACAAAACCCGTAACCGTTAAGATTGCTTTATCATTTGTTAGTGTAGAAAATGCTGCTGAAAATTTAAAAGTAGAAGTTGGAAATAAAAACTTTTCCACCATATTTGAAAATGGCAGTAACGAATGGGAAAGTTTACTTTCTAAAATTCAAGTTAAGGGAGGAAATGAACAGCAAAATGTAATGTTTTACAGCATGTTATACCGTTCCTTTTTATGGCCTGCTTTACGAAGCGATGCCAACGGACAATTTATTGACGAAGCCGGAAAAGTTCGAAAAGAAACTTACGACTATTACACATTGCCATCTTTATGGGATGATTACCGTAATAAATTGGTTTTGCTCAGTATTTTTTCTCCAGATGTTACCGCTGATATCATTAGTTCCATGATTAACGAAGGAGAAATTAAAGGTTTTATGCCAACATTTTTTCATGGCGATCATGCCGCATCCTTTATTGCAGGTTCTTACATGAGAGGAATCAGAAATTATGATGTTAAAAAAGCCTATGAATTATTACTCAACAATGCTTACAAAGAAGGCGGTATCAGACCTCACATTGCTAAATATATTGAAAAAGGATATGTTCCTGAGCAGGATATTATAAATCCAAATGTAGAAACGAAAGCCAATGCAGGAGTTACTAAAACTCTGGAATACGCTTATGATGATTATGCCCTTTCGTTACTAGCCAAAGAATTGAAGGATACAGAACATTATAATGATTTGTTCAAACGAGCAAAAAACTATGCGAATGTTTTTGACAAATCAAGCACTTTTATGAGAGGAAGATTAGCTGATGGCACTTACATCACGCCGTTTAATCCAGAGTTTCCTTATTATGAATATATGTATAGAGAAGCAAATGCATGGAATGTCTCTTTTTACGTGCCACATGATATGAAAGGATTGGTTCAATTATTCGGTGGAGCGAAACCTTTTGAAGCAAAATTAGATGAATTGTTTACCAAACCTTGGAATCCAAATTACATCGCATGGAATATATCAGGTTTTATAGGTCAGTATTGCCACGGTAATCAACCTGCGCACGAAGCACCTTTTTCGTATTATTTTATAAATAAACCTGAAAAATCTCAAGCTAGAATTGATGAGATATTAGAAACGATGTACGGCATTGGTCCAGAAAAACTGGCTATGAGCGGTATGGATGATGCCGGTGAAATGTCGTCTTGGTATGTGTTTGGTGCGTTGGGACTTTACCCGCTATCGCCTGCCGACCCTGAATATATTGTAACTGTTCCTATTTTTAAAGAAGTGGTTTGGACAACGCCAGAAGGCAAGAAAGTAACAATGAAAAATTCAAATGGAAAGAGAAATCTTAAAGCTATTAAAGTAAACGGCTCCAAGATTGACGGTTATTTTATTCCTCACGGTTTGTTTAAAAATGGTGGTGAAATAGAAGTTGTCACGAAATAATGAAATTACATCAACAAAAATAACGCCCCATGGAAAGGGGCGTTATTCATATAAAACGAATTTATATGAAAAATAATTAAATTACTTACTGAATTATTTCTACTGTTTGGATAGTAAATTGACTATGCACAAAAGAAAAATTTTGAAATTGAATCGCGAATAATGAAATACAAATATTGGTTAATTTAAGTGGTTATAAAACCTAATATTTTGCTTAAATTTTAAATAGTTTGAGATTCGTATAATTATTTGCTGTTGAATTTTAAAGTTAGCTACTCAGTTGAATTTTTGGCTTTTGACGAAGGTTTTGCATGCCGATTTATTATCGTTAAAAAAGGGAACACCCAAAATAGAGGTAGAGGATATTTCTTTTCAATCAAGTTCTATTGGATTGAGGTCTTACTGCTTGGAAATAGTAATTTTTGAAAAGGTAGCGGTTAAGTTATAAATTACTGCTAAGTGTTTTTCTTTAAATAAATTAAGACTGTGTCGTTTTTTAAAACCTTTTTTTATCGAATTATAAAAAAATAAAAATTAGTATTGGAAATACTAAAACGTTTTAGTATGTTTGCTTTGCTATTTTAAAATATAAATAATTTCGAGCTATTTCAAAATATTTTATAATTAATTTTAGAACTCTTTTTTTGTAAGGTAAAAAAAGTTCTAAATTTTAAGCAAACCAGTTACTAAATGTATATGAAAAAAATCTTTATTAATTCAATCGCCTTTTTATTTGCCTTTAATTGTGCAACAGCCCAGGAAGGCATTATTGACAATGTTCATAACCCAATTGATTGGGTAAATCCTTTAATTGGGTCAGACTCTGATAGTAATCTTTCAAACGGAAATACTTATCCGGCCATCGCAATGCCATGGGCAATGAATTTCTGGACACCTCAAACTGGTAAAATGGGTGATGGTTGGGCATATACTTACAGCGCAAAAAAAATAAAAGGTTTCAAACAGACACATCAACCATCTCCTTGGATGAATGATTACGGACAGTTTTCTATCATGCCTGTTACTGGAAAACTAAGGTTTAAAGAAGATGAAAGAGAAAGTTGGTTTTCACATAAATCTGAAATTGTAACACCATATTATTACAGTGTTTACCTTGCAGATCATGATGTAACAACAGAAATTGCGCCAACAGAAAGAGCAGCAAGATTTAGATTTACTTTTCCTGAAACAAATGACGCGTATGTGGTAATTGATGCTTTTGATAAAGGTTCTTACGTGAAGATAATTCCAAATGAAAACAAAATCATTGGTTATACAACTAGAAATAGTGGAGGAGTTCCACAAAACTTCAAAAATTATTTTGTTATTGTTTTTGATAAAGATTTTACTGTTACGAAAACTTTTGATGGAGCTAATTTGAAAGAAGTTTTAGAAACTCAAGGAAACCATGCTGGTGCTGTGATTGGATTTAAAACTTCAAAAGGAGAGAAAGTAAATGCAAAAGTTGCTTCGTCATTTATCAGTTATGAGCAAGCTGAAAGAAACCTTAATGAAATAGGGAGAGATAATTTTGACGAGATTATGGCAAAAGGAAAAAATGTTTGGAATACTGAATTAAGTAGAATAAAAGTGGGCGGCGGAACAGCAGACCAGATTGGTACTTTCTATTCTAGTTTGTATCGCTCACTTCTTTTTCCTAGAAAATTTTATGAATTTGATGCTAAAGGAAAAGCAGTTCACTACAGTCCTTACAATGGTAAAGTTTTACCTGGATATATGTTTACAGATACTGGTTTCTGGGACACATTTAGAGCTTTGTATCCTTTCTTAAATTTAATGTATCCTGAATTAAACAAGGAAATGCAAGATGGATTGACAAATGCCTACAACGAAAGCGGATGGTTACCTGAGTGGGCAAGTCCAGGTTTGAGAGATATTATGGTTGGAAATAATTCGGCATCAATTGTTGCTGAAGCGTACTTAAAAAGTGAAGATAAAAAGAGTCCAAACATCGAAAACTTATACAAAGCTTTGATTCACGGAGCAAATAACGAAGGACCATTAAGAGCTGTTGGTCGTCTTGGAGTTGATTATTATAATAAAATAGGCTATGTTCCTTATGATGCTGGAATCAACGAAAATGCTGCTAGAACACTTGAATATGCTTATGATGATTTTGCGATTTATAAATTAGGAGTAGCCTTAAACAAACCAAAATCAGAAACTGACATTTACAAAAAACGTAGTTTAAATTACAAAAATCTTTTTGATCCTCAGAATAATTTAATGAGAGGAAAGAATAAAGATGGAAAGTTTCAGGAGCCTTTTAGTCCTTTTAAATGGGGAGATGCGTTTACAGAGGGAAATAGCTGGCATTACTCATGGTCTGTTTTTCATGACATGCAAGGTTTAATCAATTTAATGGGAGGAAAAGAAAATTTTGTAGGTCAGTTAGATAAAGTGTTTTCTTTGGCGCCAGTTTTTGACGAGAGTTATTATGGAGGTGTGATTCACGAAATTAGAGAAATGCAAATTGCAAACATGGGTCAATATGCACACGGAAATCAGCCAATTCAGCATATGACTTATCTTTATAATTATGCTGGAGAACCTTGGAAAACTCAGTATTGGGTTAGAGAAACGATGAACAGAATGTATCACGCTACTCCTGACGGATATTGTGGAGACGAGGATAACGGACAAACTTCGGCTTGGTATGTTTTCTCTGCGATTGGTTTTTATCCTGTTACACCAGCAAGTGATCAGTATGTTATAGGAACTCCATTGTTTAAGAATGTTACAATAAAATTACAAAACGGAAAAGAAATTTCGATTAATGCGCCTAAAAATAACGCTGAAAATAAATACATTAAAAGTATGAAATTCAATGGAAAAGTGAATACCAATAACTGGTTAAGCCATTCAGAATTATTAAAAGGAGCTACAATTGATTTTGAAATGAGTAATACAGCGAATAAAAATCGAGGAACAGTCACAAAAGATTTTCCATATTCACTTTCAAACGAAAAATAAAAACAATCATATTTTTTCTTCAAATCATTTGCTTGAGTTATGAATCTCATTAAAATGTTTAAACAAATGATTTAAACTTTTTTTAAATCATTTGTTTAGTCTTAGCAAAAAAAATCATGGTGAAAAAGATCTATTTTATTTCTGGCCATCTGTTTAGTTGCTGTTACCCTGTCATTTGGACAAAAATGCGGTCAGATATGTAAAAATTATTTTGCAGGATATCACGGTTTAAGACTAGAAGGTAATTCATACCCTGCCTTAATCAAAAAGATTTGGTTGAATCTAACTAGAGGTTACATTTTTAAGATCATCAAAGGGGGAATTCTAAAAAAAAAAAACAGGTATGATTGCTGGAGAAAGGTTCAAAAAGACGATAAAATAAATTCCCTGATTTTATTGTCTTTGACCATACAAAGAAAACAGCTGCGAAGGAGGTATTTCCTATTGTTGTGATTACTCTAAAATAATGTGCTACCTTTTATGTGTATTACTAATAAAAACAATAACTCAAATATCTTCTTTTTTTATCTTTCGAATTCAAGTGAATATGTAAAACTATCTGCTTTGTAGTAGCCTTCATTCCATTCCAGAGGTCTGTTTCCTGGGTCGTAAACAAATCGTTTGCGTTTTAATAAAGGATCTCCTTTTTTCAGTTTTAGTTTATCGGCTAAATCTTGCGGAGCACTAATAGCACTTATTTCTTCTTTAGATAATTTAGCTATCGAATTGTAATCGTTTTCAAGTATTTCATATAAAGGACGCGAAAAATCTTCTTCTCCTGTTAATCCTATTCTTGGATTGAAATAGGAAATAAAAACAACAAAAGGGTACTTATCACTCCCTCTTAATCGTTCCAACCGGATAAGTTTAGTGTTTGGTTGAATATCAAAATAAATACAAAGTTTTTCGTCAGGATGAACCCAGCTTATCTTGAGCTCATAATCTTTTGCACTTATTCCCATTGCTTTCATTTCTTGTGAAAAGCTGAGCCAGTTAGATGCTCTAGAAGTGATTCCTAATTTTTGTACATACGTGCCAACTCCTTTTTTACGCACTAGCAAACCCTCGTAAACAAGCTTGTTGATAGATTGTCGTAAGGTGTTTCTGGATATTCCTAGTTGTTTTGAAAGGTCCATTTCATTTGGTAATTTCTCTCCATTTTGAAAATTTTCATTTTTTATTGCTTCTCTTAGTTGCTCTTCTATCTGGAAATGTAAAGGGATGTGGCTTTTATGGTCTAAGATAATTTTCATTAAGTAAGTATTCTTTACGATTTAATAAGTTGAATGTATATAATTTACAACTGATTAGTCTGTTTGTATTGTTATCAATGCAAAGCTAATTTTTTTTCTAATAATTCGTGAATTTATTTTGTAAAGTTAATTTATTTAGTTTTCTTTGTATACACAGTATGTATATACATATGTACATAGTTTTGTTTCGTGAATTTTAATATATACATGTTTATGTCCTCATTTTTTTTAGGAATTGATATAGGTGGCTCACATTTTTCAGGAGCAATTTTCAGTACTTCTAAAGGTTGTATTGTTGAAGATTCTTATTGCAGTATTGCTGTTCAATCAAACATTAGAGCAAGTGAATTCATTACTCATCTGGATGTTTTAATCAAGGAAATATTGTTTGCTTCTAGGTTAACTGTGCATGATCTTGAAGGTATTGGTATTGCAGTACCTGGTCCTTTTAATTACGATAAAGGAGTATCTCATATTTATGGTGTTCATAAATGGGATACTCTATTTGGATTTAACATAGCGGTCGAGATTAAAAAAATAATAAAAACTTGTCCTGTTTATTTTATAAATGATGCTGAAAGTTTTGCTCTTGGAGAGTATAATGTAGGGGCAGCCGTGGGTAGTGCAAAATCCATCCTTTTAACTTTTGGTTCTGGTTTTGGCAGTACATTTTTAGATAAAGATGTTGTGCAAATTATAAAATCTGACAATGTACCTGAAAACGGTTATTTGTATAATATTCCTTTTAAAGAAGGAATAGCCGATGATTATTTTTCTACTCGTTGGTTTGTCAAAACATGGGGAGAACTCGGTAGAGAAAAAGTTACAAGTGCTAATGAAATAGCGCTTTTAGCAGCAGAAAATGATACTGACGCTTTGCGAATATTCGATGCTTTTGCTGATAATTTTATTGAGTTTATAACTCCATGGGTGCATTTATATAAACCCCACAATTTGATATTAGGAGGGGGTATCGCAAGAGGAAATCAATTTTTTATATCTAAAATTCAGTCCTTTTTTTCAAAAATAAATAATACAAAAATTAGTATTTGTCACTTATGGGATAAAGCTGCTATAGTTGGTGCTGCAATGCATGCGAAAAATAATTCACACAAAAATAATATGTTAGATGAGAGTTTTAATTGGCGCAAAACAGAGCAATTTTTAGCTCCTGCAAGGAAAGATGTAGTTAATAGTGCTTATGAGGCTTATCCATCATTTTCAATTGGAAATGGTAAAATACATTATGGAGCAAAAGCACTTGCTCAATGGGTTTCTGGACACAAAAATGTTGTTATTGATGGTTATGACGGTGTGTTTTGGGATACGGTTGTGGAGAGTTTGGATGCTGAGTTATCTAAGTTGGGACTGAAAACTTGTTGGTTTCATGCAGATGCAGCCATGAAAACAGAAGAAGAATTAGAACAGATGTTAGTGTCTAACCTAGGTGGCGATAATCCATTGTTTGGGAAAATTACAGAAAAAGACCTTATTGATTGGTTTGATACTAAAAAACTGAACAACATTAAACCTGATAAAACGGTAGATGTAAATATAGTTATAGGTTCAGGTGCAGCACTTGTAGGATGGGATGCCCCTTTAATCTATTTTGATCTTCCTAAAAATGAAATTCAATTTAGGGCTAGAGCTGGTAAAGCAACTAATCTTGGAGTAAAGAATGTAATTGATAATAGACGTACTTATAAACGTTTCTTTTTTATTGATTGGGTCGTTCTTAATAAGCATAAAAGTAATGTATTGTCCTCCATTGATATTATTGTAGATGAACAAAGGCCTGATGAATACTTATTCATGAATGGAGAAGATTTGAGAGCAGGACTAACCGCTATGGCTACTAATGCTTTTAGGCCAAGACCTTGGTTTGAGCCCGGTGCTTGGGGAGGTAGCTGGATGAAAGAGCACATGGAAGGATTGAATACAGATGTAAGTAATCTAGCTTGGTCTTTTGAATTAATGGTGCTTGAAAATGGATTGCTCTTTGAAAGCGATGGCTATTTACTTGAAGTTTCCTTTGATTTTATAATGTTTAATAATTACAAAGATGTTTTGGGAGACTGTGCCGAAACGTTTAAGTATGATTTTCCGATACGATTTGACTTTTTAGACACTTTTGACGGAGGAAATCTTTCGATTCAGTGCCATCCAAGTCCTGATTATATAAAAGAGCATTTTGGTATGCCTTTTACACAAGATGAAACTTATTATATAATGGATTGTAAGGAAGATCCTGTAGTTTATTTAGGATTTCAAGAAGGTATTGATGAGTCCGAATTTCATAACGCTCTTATAGAAAGTCAACAACAGGTTAAAGAGTTAGATGTTGTTAAATATATTCAGAAATTTGAAGCAAAAAAGCATAATTTATACCTCATTCCTCATGGTACGATTCACGCATCAGGAAGTAATAATTTAGTCCTAGAAGTAAGTAGTGCTCCTTACATTTTTACCTTTAAAATGTATGATTGGCTTAGATTAGATCTTGACGGAAAACCAAGACCAATTAATATTGAGCACGGTATGAAAAATGTGAATTTTAATAGAAAAGGAGCGTCTGTAGCTACTGAATTAATTTCGCAACCTTATGTAATTACTCAAAATGATGATTATACATTAGAGCATATGCCTACACATGCTGATCATTTTTATGATGTACATCGTTACAGTCTTATAAATAAAGTACATATTAAAACAAATTATAAATGTCATGTCTGGATGCTTGTAGAAGGGCAGTCTATAGAATTAGTTACTGAGAATGGTCTTACACAGATTTTTAATTATGCTGAAACCTTTGTAATACCTGCATCTGCAAAAAGTTATACCATAACAAACAAAAGTAAAAACAGTGATGCACTATTAGTGAAATCATTTATTAAGTAAAATTACCTATTTATTAACCAATCAAACCATTATGAATTTATGAAACAACACCAAGTTATTGGTTTTACATCACCTATTTTGATGTCTGCCAGATTAAAATTATTTATTTTTATTTTATTTCTATTCAGCATCTTTCATGCTGAAGCACAAATTAAAGTTTCAGGTATTGTTACCGATAGTAAAACATCTGAGGCTATTGCTGGAGCAACAGTAGCTGTAAAGGGAACTTTAAAAGCTACTATTACTGATGCAAATGGAACTTATAGTTTAGACACGCCTTCAAACGCAATCGTTATAGTTTCCTATATTGGTTATCAAAATGTAGAAAAAGTAGTCAATAAAAGTACTATTGTTAACTTTTCATTGATTGAACAGATTGATGCTTTGAAAGAAGTTATTGTAGTTGGGTATGGTACTCAAAAACGATCTAATATAACTTCTTCTATCAGTAAAGTCGGGTCTGAAGTGTTTGAAAATAAACCTGTTACAAGCGCCTCGCAGGCGTTGCAAGGAACTGTGCCTGGATTAGTTATACAACAAGGTTCCAGCGAGCCTGGTCGTGGTACAAACATTAACATTCGTGGTATAGGAACATTTCAGTCCGGAACCTATCCGTTGGTGTTAATAGATGGTTTGGCAGGTAGTATTGATAATATAAATCCCAATGATATCGAAAGCGTATCGGTACTTAAAGATGCTTCTTCTGCTGCAGTCTATGGATCTAGAGCTGCTAATGGTGTTATCTTAATAACAACAAAAATGGGGAATTCAGGAAAAACCAGAGTGTCTTATAACTACATGTTTGGTTCTCAACAACCTACTAATATGCCTAAATATGCAAAAGCTTGGGAATATGCTGAATTAAGAAATGAGGCATTAGTTAATTCAGGATTGCCTGCAAAATATACACCCGATCAAATCAATCAATTCCGAGAATTGGGAAAAGGAACCATTTGGTTAGATGAAATTTATAGAAACAATGCTCCTCAATCATCACATAATCTCTCAGTAGAAGGGGGTACCGGTAAAACCTCTTATCTTATTTCTGTTGGTCAGATAGACCAGAGAAGTTTATTTGAAGGAAATGATGCTTATGGAATGAAAAGGAATAATGTAAGATTAAATATAAATTCTAAATTATCAGATAAATTAACTGTTACAGCTACTGGGTCTTATACAGGTTCTAATACAAAAGAGCATGCCTATTGGTCAGAATGGCTAATTGAACAAGCAACTAGGTTACCGGTTATTTATCCAATAAAAGATGAGAACGGTAATTTTACACTACTAAGTGGAAGTAATTCTAATGCATTAGCTAGATTGACAAAAGGAGGAATGAGAACCTATACGAATGATGGATTTGCCGGAGTTCTTAGTGCCGAATGGAGTATCATAAAAGACCTAAAACTTAAAGGTTTATTTGGTGCTAATTTGGCTGATAATAACTCTCATGAATTTAGAAAATCAATCGATTACGCTCCTTATGCCGGAGGTGGAGATAATGAAAGTTCTGTGATGGACGGTTTTGACAGGACGGCCTTACTGAATTCGACACTTACTTTAAATTATAACAAAAGAATAGGAGAAAATCATAGTTTCTCTGTGTTATTGGGAATCTCAGAAGAAAGTAGTAAAAGGAGATGGTTTCAAGCCAGAAAAATTGGAATACCAGGCAATGAGTTTGGCGTTTTAGGAAATGGAGAAATTACAGATGAGGGAAGTACATTCGGTAATGGAGAAGAATGGAATATTCAATCTTATTTTGGTAGATTAAACTACTCATATAAAGATCGTTATTTATTTGAATCTAATATTAGAAAGGACGGTTCTTCTCGTTTTGCAAGTAGTAAACGTTGGGGATTATTCCCATCATTTTCTGGAGCATGGCGTATTTCTAAAGAAGATTTTATGGAATCAACCCGTGATTATATCAGTAATTTGAAGGTACGTGCTTCATGGGGACAAGTAGGAAATCAAGATATTGGATTATATAGATATTTGCGAACAGTAAATATTAGTACTCAAGCTTATTCCTTCAATGACAATATAGCAAATGGAGCTTATTTTAGTGAAGCTAATCAAGATCTTACTTGGGAGACTAGTGATATGTTTGATGTAGGTATTGATGCTGGATTCTTCAACAATAAATTATCGGTTACTCTCGATTTGTATAACAAGACATCTAAAGAAGTACTTGTAAACAGTCTTCCTGTTCCGGGTATTTTTGGTAGTGGATCGCCTACTCAAAATATTGGAGCAGTAACGAATAAAGGATGGGAATTCTCTACTACCTATTTATTTAAAACAGGTAAGATTGACCATTCTGTAACCGCTAATCTTTCAGATAACATAAATGAGGTTTCAGATGATGGAGGAAGAGCTCTCATATCAGGTTTTGATGTAGTGACAATTCTAAAGAAAGGATATGCCATTAATTCCTATTATGCATTAAAAAGTGATGGTATTTATCAAAATGCTACTGAAGTTGCAAACGGTCCTAAACAAATGTTTAATGCTGCTGGTGCAAAACCGGGGGATCTTCGTTACGTAGATAAAAATGGTGATGGAGTAATTAATGAAGAGGATCGATTTATCTTGGGGAATCAATTTCCTCGATATACTTATGGGCTTACTTATACAGCAAATTGGAAAGGATTGGATTTGAATGTTTTTATACAAGGAGTTGGTAAACGAAGCACTTGGATAAGAGGTGAAGCAGTTGAAGCGTTTCATAATAGTAATGAAGGACCTGTAATGGATTTTCATATTGATCGATGGACAACTGCAAATCCTGATGCTGAATATCCTCGCTTAACTATAGGTACAGAATCTGCTAACAATGCAGCAAAATCTGATTTTTGGATACAAGATGCTTCTTATCTACGTTTGAAAAATGTACAATTGGGTTATACAATACCTTCAAGATTTACTGAAAAAATAGGTGTAAATAAATTTAGAGCTTACGTTACAGGGCAAAACTTGCTGACGCTTACTAAATTAAAAGCAGGTTATGATCCAGAAATTAATTCTGGTGCAGCTACAAGTGGACGTATTTATCCAGTAACCAAAGTTTTAGCCTTTGGACTTAATGTTAACTTCTAAAACAATTTAGACACATGAAAACAAAACATATATTAATACTACTTATAATGAGTATCTTTTGGGGATGTGAAAGTCTTGACACTCCCTTGTTGGATAAAGAATCTGATATTTCTTATTGGGATAAACCTGATGATGCACTATATGCATTGAATAGCTGCTACCCTGATTTGTATGGTGCAGAGCAATTTATTTTTAATGAGTCACTTTCTGATAATTCATATACTAAAACAAACAATGGTTCATTAGTTAGAGATGTAGCCAATGGGAGTTATGATCCTTCTGCGCCGTTAATTCGCGACGTATGGAACGCTAGATATGCAGGTATCAAAAGATGTAATCTTTTATTGGGAAACATTGATAAAGTACCAGGTTTAAGCAATGATTTAAAAAACAGGTATATAGCAGAAGCAAGAGCAATCAGGGCTTATCATTATTTTATCCTGATGAATAATTTTGGAGATATCCCTTTGGTAACATCCGAAATAAGCATCGAAGAATCGAGAACGATTACAAGAACTCCAAAAGACGAAGTATTACAATTTATTCTAGATGAACTAGATTTTGCTAAAATCTTACCAAATTCCTATTCTGATGCAGATAAAGGACGTTTTACAAAAGGTGCTGCAATGGCTTTAAAAGCAAGAGTTTTACTTTGTGAAAGCCGATGGAGAGAAGTTGCCGACATTTGTGATGCTATCATAAATAAAAAAGAAGCGGGTAATATCGATTTGTTTAATGGTTCCTTTGCTGACTTGTTTAAGCCAGAAAATAAAGACAATGTAGAAGTTCTTTTAAATGTAGAATTTATGCCTATAAATAGAGAACAAGGGAATCAATACTTTTTAATCCCACCTTCTTTAGGAGGCTATGCCGGAATTTCCCCGAGTCAGGAATTAGTTGATAGTTATATTTTATTAAATGGGAATACTATTGAAGATGCCAGTTACAATGAATTGACACCATATGTGAACAGAGACCCTCGTTTAGATGCAACAATAATTAGACATGAGTCAAAATTACAAATTCCGGGTGGTTCTTCTGTTACAATAAATACGGCATTAGGAACAGGTGATGATTCCATAAATAATTCTTCAAATTGTACTCCAACGGGGTATTATGTGTCTAAATTTTATGACAATACGGCTAGAAACATGCTTAATTCAGGTTCTAATCTGATTTTAATTCGCTATGCCGATGTGTTGCTTATGTATGCTGAAGCTAAAGCAAAATTGAATGAATTTGGTCAAAACGAATGGGATTCAACTATTAAAAAACTGAGAGTAAGAGCTGGTTTTACTAATGCAAATGCATTAAATTTTCCAGTGGTTGCAAATGAAAAAATGCAAGAAATTATTCGTCGTGAACGTCGTTGTGAGTTGGCTATGGAAGGTTTACGTCTAATGGATTTAAGACGCTGGAAAGAAGCTGAAGTTGTTCTAAATGGATGGTTACATGGAATAAAAACAAATGAAGCTCCATCAATTGACAATGGTTATATTCGTGTAGATAACAGAAGTTTTGATAAAATGAAACATTATCTATGGCCTATACCACAAGCTGAAAGAGATTTAAATAAAAACTTATCACAAAACCCTAACTGGTAAATATCTAATTTTATGAAAAATAAATATAGCAGGTTTCTTTGCCTGATAGCTATCATGCTTTTGATAGGCTGTACTGATAAATATGAACTTGAAGTGGGGTTTGATGCACCAGAATCATTGGTTAGCCCCGCAAATAATCAACTTGTAGCAATAGATTTAGAAAATGGCTCTCCAACACAGTTTGAGTGGGCAAAATCTAATTCATACTTCGGTGGCGTTGTATTGTATGAAGTGTATTTTGATAAAGAAAATGGAGACTTTACGAACCCTATCTTTAAAATAGTTTCAAATGGTGGAGGTGGTGATAATTTTTTGTCTTTAACACCAAAGCAATTAATTGTTTTAGCAAAACTAGCTAATATAGGAATAGACTCGGAGGGTGTTATAAAATGGAAAGTTATGGCTTCTCAAGGAGGTGAAAGAAAAGAAACACAAGAGATTCGAACGCTACGATTAAAACGTCCAGCTGGAATTGCTGAAGTCCCAAGCGAATTATTTGTTTATGGATCTGGATTTGAAGCAAAGCAAATTGAGAATGCCATGAAATTCAATAAAGTGGAAGATGGTGTTTTCGAAATTTTTGCTGCAGTTTCAAACGGAGAATTAAAATTGTGTAATTCTGTTAATAATGAAAAGGTTTATTATAAACTAGGAGCAAATAATAAATTGATTGAATCAGAGGATCAATCAGGTATTGAGATGAATGGTACAGGAAAACCCTATCGAATTATAGTTGATTTTAATCTTCTTACTGTTAAAACTACAGAAATCAAATTAATTCAGATGATTCGTACTTGGCAATTTAACCTTGGAGATTTAACTTATATTGGGAATCATCAATTTGAAGTTAAGAATATTGCCTTACCATTTTATCATGATTGGGGCTATCCAGAAGAACGTTATCGCTTTTGGGTAACAACAAATGAGGGGTTAGAAATTTGGGGAAGTTATCATAATGATGCGATGAATTCTTCAAATATATCTGGACTTAATGCTTATGGTATTCAACCGGATGGCGGACAACCTTTAGAATATTATAATATTTATAATTTAGCAAATATTTCAAGCCCAGGTCAAAATCAAGATTGGACAGGTATGTACAAATTACCTAAAGGTTCAGAAAATAAACACGCAAATGTACTTATAGATATGTCTCCTACGGGAAGCTACAAACACAAGATAACTATAATTGATTAAGAAAAAAATAAGGCTGTTTGGTTATTATAACCAAACAGCTTTTTAATACTGCCAATCATGAAAACGATACAAAATATAAGTATAGTATTAATTTCTATCCTGTTCTTTTCTTGTCAAGAAAACCAAGATAATGAATTAGCTACCCAAGAACCCACTATTCCTGTTAACTCTATTAGTTATAAAGAAAAAGCCAAAAAGACTTTTGATTTAATACAACAATATTATAAGATAAATGGTAGTGGTCTTTATCTTGAAAATTTCCCAAAACAAAGTGATGATAGACAATGTTCTTATCTTTGGTCTCTTGATGGGCTTTTATCTGGAGTAAATCAATTGAAAGCCATAGGATATAAAGATCAGGAATTAAATGATCCTTATATCGCTTTGGAAAAGTATTATGATACGCAACGTACACCCAATGCATATCCAGCATTCCCAGTTCAATATAGTTTAGATGATCGATTCTATGATGACAATGCCATAATAAGCCTCGAATTAATCGAAGATTACGAAATTACTAAAAATCCAGCATCTTTAGCTCGAGCCGAAAAACAGGTAGCATTTAGCATTACAGGGGAAGATAATAAATGTGGTGGCGGAATCTATTGGGTAGAGCAATATAAAAACAAGCCTGAAAATGATTTTTGTAACAAAGCGGTGTGTGCAAGTGCTTTTACAACTACATATCTACTTAAATTGTATCAGCATACACAAAATGAAGAATATTTAAAATTTGCAAAAAGAATATATTCATGGTTGACAACGAATACAAAAGATCCGGTAGATAATCTTTTTTGGAATGATATTAGAGTAAGGGATAATTATATAAACAAAACCAAGTGGACTTATAATTCAGGTGCCATGATTACCAATAATGTTTTGTTATATGAAATTACCAAAGATATTAATTATCTAAATGAAGCTAGAGCGATTGCATCTTCTTCTTACCGAGTTTTCACAAGAACGGAACATAGTCAATTGTTCTTTCCAAATCATGACTCATGGTTCAATGTATGTCTTTTTAGAGGGTATTTAGATCTCCTTAGACACGATAAAAATGCGCTAAATTATGTGACTACATTTATTAATAATGCCGATTACGCATGGAAAAATGCTAGAAATAGTAACGATTTATTTTATGAGGACTGGTCAGGTATTAAACAAGGAAGAGATAAATGGTTGTTGCAACAAGCTGCTTTAGTTGAAATTTACGGACGTATTGCTTTACTAAAAGGAGAGCATGAATAATGAAAAAAATCATAACATTAGTTACCTTATTAATCTCATTTTCTTCGAATGCACAGATACAAAAGATACATTCGTCTAAGGTCTATAAAGAGAGAGCAGAAACTTTTTTTACATTAGTAAATTCCTTGTATTATATTCCTAAGCATCAATTGTTTTCGGAATATTATCCAAACACTAATCAGCCTAACCTTAATTATTTTAATGATGGGGAAAAAGCGGCAAAGGAAGTCTCTTTTTTATGGCCCTATAGCGGAATGACTTCTGCTATTAATGTGCTTTATAAGATAGATAAGAAAAAATACAAAGTAGTTCTGGATAAACTGGTTCAGTCACAAAAACAGTATCTTGATACCGTAAGAAAGCCAAATGGGTATCAAGCTTATCCTGTTCGTTTTGATAAATCTGACCGTTATTATGATGATAATGGTCTAGTAGGTATTGATTATATAGAAGCTTATACTAATACTAAAAACCCAGCTTATTTAAAAGATGCCAAAGAAGTTTTTGAGTTTATCATTAGTGGGTGGGACGACAGTCTCGAAGGTGGTGTTACTTGGCTTGAAGGAGTTAAAGATCAAAAACCAGCTTGTAGTAATGGAAAAGCGACAGTGCTTGCTTTAAAAATTTACGAGCAAACAAAAGATAAATATTATCTGGATTGGGGATTAAAGTTTTATAATTGGATGTTTACTCATTTACGAGCAAAAGAGGGAATCTATTGGAACGATATGAAAACCGCTGATCGATCTATTTTAAAAACCGCTTGGACATACAATACTGGAACAATGTTGCAGGCTGCCGTTAGTTTGTATAAAATTACTAATGACAAAAAGTGTTTGACAGAAGCACATGCGTTAGCAGAAGGTTCTTATAATTATTTTGGAAAAAAACAGCCAGACGGAAGAATTTCTATATTGGATAATGCATGGTTTACCACAGTGTTATTTAGAGGTTATCAGGATCTTTATGAGGTTGAAAAAAACTCAAAATATATTGATACTTTAATCGTTAATTTAGATTACGCTTGGGATAACGCAAAGGACAATGAAGGATTAGTATACAGTAATTGGAACAAGGAAAAAGACGAGTACAAAACACCTAAATGGTTGTTGGATCAGGCTGCTGTTGCAGAGCTATATGCCAGAATTGCCTTAATTAAGAAAAAAATATAACTACTTTTAAATATGAATAAAATAGTAATCTTAGTATTTTCGGCCTTCATAGGTCTTACCTCTACTTCTATAATGGGGCAGAAAGCAAATAAAAAACTATCAGACTATGTTGACCCTAATATTGGTACAGCGCATAGCCGTTGGTTTTTTTATACTCCAGCCTCAATGCCATTTGGCTTGGCTAAACTAGGGCCTTCGACAAATGGACATATAGGAAATGTACAAGGTTGGGAAGCTACTGGATATGATGATAGAGATACTTCAATTGAAGGATTTGCCTGTTTACACGAATTTCAGATAGGAGGTATTGTTCTAGCGCCATCTGTTGGAAAGTTACAAACCAGTCCGGGAAGTCTAGAAAATCCAGACGAAGGATATAGATCTAGATTTGATCGTAAGGATGAATATGCTACTGCAGGGTATTATTCAGTATTATTAAAAGACTATAATGTTAAAGCTGAACTTACAGCAACAAAAAGAGTTGGTTTTCAACGTTATACGTTTCCAAAATCGTCACAGTCTAATATCATTTTTGATATTGGAAACAGACAAGGAGAAAGTGGGGCTGTTAAAGAATCTAAAGTCACAATTACCAAAGATGGTAGGATAGAAGGCTATGTTATAACGATACCAGAATACGTTAAAAAGTATCAGTCAGGTGCTGATGTTGCGATGTATTTTTCGGCTGTTTTAGATAAGAAACCAATTGCTTTTGGAACATTTAATAAAAAAGAAACTCGTTCAGGAGACGTAGCAATCGAAGGTGAAGGTTCAGGTGCTTATTTAACCTTTAATACTACTGAAAACGAAGCTATTACTGTAAAAATTGGATTATCTTATACTTCTATTGCTAATGCTCGTTTAAACCTAGATGCTGAGGCTAAAAAACTAAACTTCGACAAAGCCAGAAAACAAAGTGGTCTTACATGGAATGAATATCTGGGAAGAATAACAGTAGAAGGAAAAAATAAAGAGGATAAAGTTAAGTTCTATACAGGATTATACCATGCCTTACTTGGACGTGGTTTAGGAAGTGATGTAAATGGAGCTTATCCAATGAACAATGGGAAAGTTGGTCAAATACCTTTGGATAGTAAAGGAAAGCCTCAACATCATTATTATAATACCGATGCTATTTGGGGTGGATTTTGGAATTTAACTCAATTATGGTCTTTAGCGTATCCTGAGTATTATGCTGATTGGGTTCAAGCGCAATTGTTGGTTTATAAAGACGCAGGTTGGTTAGGTGATGGTATTGCTAATAGTAAGTATGTTTCGGGTGTAGGTACTAATTTTACAGGACTTGCTATCGCATCAGCTTATAATAGTGGAATTCGTAATTTTGATGTTGAAAAAGGATATGAAGCGGCTTTGAAAAATGAATTGGAATGGAGAGGAAGAATAGAAGGAGCTGGTAAAATGGATGTTAAACAATTTGTAGAATTGGGTTACTCTCCTCAGATTGACAATATTGGTTTTGATACTAATGGTAATGGTTCTGGATTTTCAGCTTCTCACACTTTAGAATATTCCTATAGTGCTTATGCTGTAGCGCAATTTGCAAAAGCTTTAGGTAAAACGAATGATTACGAAAAATTGATCAAATTATCAGAAGGTTGGAAATTATTGTATGATAAAGAAACCAAATTTATCAGACCTAAACATGCTGATGGTAAATTTGTAGATAATTTTAATCCATCGCAACCATGGAGAGGTTTTCAAGAAGGAAATGCATGGCAATATACGTTTTATGTTCCTCATAATGTTCCTGGATTGGTGGCAACTTTAGGGAAAGATGTTTTTAATGACAGACTGGAAAATATTTTCGAAAAATCACAAAAAAATGTTTTTGGAGGCGGAACTACAATTGATGCTTTTGCAGGATTATCAGGATTTTATAATCATGGAAATCAGCCAAATTTACACATTTCATGGTTGTTTAATTTTTCTGGGAAACCGTATTTGACCCAAAAATGGGTACATGCAATATGCGATGAATTTTACGGTACTGAGGGAATTCATGGATATGGATATGGACAAGATGAAGATCAAGGTCAGTTGGGAGCATGGTACGTAATGTCATCCATAGGTTTATTTGATGTTAAAGGGCTAACAGATGTTAATCCTTCCTTTCAGATAGGAAGTCCATTATTTGATAAAGTTACTATCAAACAGGCAAAAAAATCAGGACGTAAAGATTTTGTAATTAATATTACTAACAATTCAAAAACCAATGTATATCTGGAAGATGTTAATCTAAACGGGAAAAACCTAGATAAGTTATCTATTGACCTAAAAGATATTACCAGAGGAGGAATTTTGAAAATGAATGTAGGTGATAAACCAAGTAGTAAGTGGTCTAATTAAGAAAATAAACATGAAAAATCAACAATCTACATTTATAAAACTTCTTCCTATTTTGTTTGGGTTTTTTATTATGGGTTTCTGCGACCTTGTGGGAATCTCGGTTACTTATGCCCAATCTCAGTTTAATTGGAGTGAAACACAAGCGGGGTTTTTACCATCTCTTGTTTTTCTATGGTTTTTTATTCTATCCATTCCTGCCGCACTTGCTATGGATAAATACGGGAGAAAAAACCTTGTTTTATTAGGTTTAGCATGCACTTTAATTGCTACATTAATTCCTATGATATCTTTTACAGAGACCAACTGTTATATTACCTTTATCCTTCTAGGTATAGGTAATACGATTTTACAAGTCTCACTAAACCCTTTGATAACTGATGTGGTAAGTGGTAAACAACTCACGAGTTTTATAACAGGAGGACAGTTTGTCAAAGCAATATCATCATTTACAGGACCATTAATTGTAGGTTATTTTTCTTTGCATTATGGCTCATGGGAAAAAAGTTTTTATGTCTATACAGCTATAACTTCTTTGTCGTTAGTTTGGTTATTTTTTACAAAGATTGAAGAAACAGTCCTAGAAAAACAAACAGCAAGTTTTAGAAAAACAATTGGATTATTACAAGATAAAAATATTTTATTGTCTTTTTTAGGGATTTTATGTATGGTAGGTTTAGATGTAGGTATGAATACCGTAACTCCAAAATTATTAATTGAAAGAGTAGGACTCGCTAAAGAAGCTGCTACGTATGGATCAAGTTGGTATTTTGCAGCACGAACTATAGGTACAGTTTTTGGAGTTTTACTTTTGTCAAAGTTTTCAGAAAAATCTTTTTTTAAAGTGAATATGATAGTGGTGGCAATGGCACTTGTAGGTTTGTTATTTGTTCAAAGTCAAATAATGATTTTGATTTTGGTAAGTGTTGTCGCTTTTGCTTCGTCTAGTATTTTCGCTGTCATTTATACCCTTGCGATTAAATCAAAACCTTTAGCAACTAATGAAATATCAGGTTTAATGATAACGGGTGTTGCAGGAGGTGCAATTTTTCCGCCTTTAATGGGTTTTGCAACTGACGCTTTAGGTTCCCAACAAGGATCAATACTAATATTATTAATTTGTGGTAGCTATTTGTTATTCTGTTCTTTTAAGTTAGGCTCTTCTTCCGCTGCAAATTGATTCATGAAATAGTATTTTACTATAGACCAAAAAAACTGAGAATTAAATATTCTTAAAAAAAAACACTACTCAATTGTAATTGAATAGTGTTTTTTTTGTTTTCTTTTAATGTTGCTGCTTTTTCACATTTATCGTTTATATAAATCAAATCTTTAAAAGTGAATTTTTATAGCTTTTATTATCTTCTATAAAATGAAAAAAGAATTCTTAATGTCACTAATGCTCTTTACGATATTATTTCTTTTTGTTCAAAAAAACGAATGTACTGCCGTTCCAAGTATTTCTTATTATAGCTAAGCTGCAACTAAGTGGAATCCTTATATCAAGAAACGATGAGCGTAAGATATTTAATTACCTTAAATGAAAAAACCCATCAAAATGTTGATGGGTTATCCTTAGTAGCGGGAACAGGACTCGAACCTGTGACCTTCGGGTTATGAGCCCGACGAGCTGCCTACTGCTCTATCCCGCGATGTGCGTTTGTAATTTCAATAAAATTCTTAGTAGCGGGAACAGGACTCGAACCTGTGACCTTCGGGTTATGAGCCCGACGAGCTGCCTACTGCTCTATCCCGCGTTGTTTCGGGTGCAAATGTACAACGAAATTTCACAAATTCAATGAAAATTTTAAAAAATGTTTTATTTCGTCTATTGACTTGATATGTCTACCTTTGCACGATAAATTAGTATAGAAATGTCACATAAAGCAGGTTTTGTAAACATCATAGGAAATCCAAATGTTGGGAAATCAACTCTAATGAATGCCTTTGTTGGAGAAAGATTATCAATTATTACGTCAAAAGCACAAACAACGCGTCATAGAATCCTTGGAATTGTAAATGGAGAAGATTTTCAATTAATCTTATCCGATACTCCGGGAATCATTAAACCTGCTTATGAAATGCAGGAATCGATGATGAATTTTGTAAAGTCTGCTTTTGAAGATGCGGATATTTTGATTTACATGGTCGAAATTGGTGAACAAGAATTGAAAGATGAAGCTTTCTTTAATAAAATCATCCATTCAAAAATTCCAGTTTTGTTGCTATTGAACAAAATTGATAATTCAAACCAAGAACAATTAGAAACCCAAGTGGCGTTTTGGACTGCCAAAGTTCCAAATGCGGAAATTTATCCAATATCTGCGTTGCAGAATTTTAATGTTCCTGAAGTTTTTCAAAGAATAATCGAATTGTTACCGGAATCTCCAGCGTATTATCCGAAAGATCAATTGACGGATAAACCGGAACGTTTCTTTGTAAATGAGACTATTCGTGAAAAAATATTATTGAATTACAGTAAAGAAATTCCGTATGCGGTTGAAATTGTAACCGAAGAATTTTTTGAAGATGAGAATATTATTCGCATTCGTTCGTTGATTATGGTAGAACGTGATACTCAAAAAGGAATCATTATCGGGCATAAAGGGGCTGCTTTGAAGAAAGTAGGAATGGATTCTCGTGCTGATTTAGAGAAATTTTTTGGAAAGCAAATTCATATCGAATTGTACGTGAAAGTAAATAAAAACTGGAGAAGTAACGCAAATATGTTAAAGCGTTTTGGTTATAATCAATAGTTAAACTACGGATTTAAATAATAAATTTCAGATAGAGGTGATCGGTTTTACTGATGCTGCTGTCTGATTTTTTTTTTAGCCCTGATAGAAGTGGCATCCTTTTGTGCCGGCGTTCGGCGCAAAAGATAGAACGGATAGCAGGAAATAGCTCCCGAAAATAATCAGGATGCTATTATTTCTAGAAATAAGGCTTCTAAATCATTCATTTGTTGATGGCCGTTGCTTCTGATTTGTTTGGCAATAAAGTAAAGTAAAATCCAGGCAATTACCATTAAAGTCATAACGATAAGGTCGTTTCGAACGGGTGATTTCAAGACATAATCCGAATAAGCGATTCCGCAAAAAATTAAAAAAGTTCCTCCTATCATAAAGTGCAAAAACATGAAGAAGGTCCATAAAGTTGGGTCTGGGCCAAATAGTCCCCGGATGTGGGTTTCGGTAGTGCTTTTTGGTTCTAATTCTAAATGCAAATGTGGTGACCAATAGGCTTTTTTAGTGCCTTTGATGTTTAGCCAGATGTGATAACCCCTTATTTTTACGAAGTAATCACTGGAGTTTATGGTGGTGTATTTTTCGAACTTTTGGCGTAATGCATCAACGTTTTCATTGAGATCTTTATAAAAACGAAGTCGAAGTCGGATGTCATTTGTAGTATTCATAAGAGGAAACTTATAAGTATAAAAAAAGTAACGATTAGCTAATATAGCAAAAAAATTGATAGTCATGGTTTTAAACACTACCTTTGCAAAATATTTGAATTTAGGATTATGAACAATATTGTTGCGATAGTAGGAAGACCTAATGTAGGGAAATCAACCCTTTTTAATAGGCTGATACAAAGAAGAGAAGCTATTGTGGATTCGGTTTCTGGGGTTACCAGAGATAGAAACTACGGTAAAAGCGAGTGGAACGGAAAAGAGTTTTCTGTAATTGATACCGGTGGATATGTGCGTGGATCGGATGACGTCTTTGAAGGCGAAATTCGTAAACAAGTAGAATTGGCTATCGATGAAGCTGATGTTATTATTTTTGTGGTGGATGTTGAAGAAGGTATAACACCAATGGATGACGCCGTTGCGAGATTGTTACGTAAAGTGACTAAGCCTGTTTTACTTGCTGTAAATAAGGTAGATAATGCGATGCGTGAGAAAGATGCAATTGAGTTTTATAACCTTGGTTTAGGAGAATATTTTACGTTTGCCAGTATTTCGGGAAGTGGTACAGGAGATTTGTTGGATGCATTGATTGATGCTTTTCCTATAAAACCAGAACCAACTCAAGAAGAAGTAGTTTTACCTCGCTTTGCGGTTGTAGGTCGTCCTAATGCCGGAAAATCAAGTTTCATTAATGCCTTAATTGGTAAAGATAGATACATAGTTACGGATATTGCCGGAACTACGCGTGATGCTATTGATACTAAATTTGATCGTTTTGGTTTTGAATTTAACTTGGTGGATACTGCGGGAATTCGTCGTAAAGCGAAAGTAAAAGAAGATCTAGAGTTTTATTCAGTAATGCGTTCGGTTCGTGCGATTGAACATTCGGATATTTGTATCTTGATTATTGATGCTACTCGTGGATTTGAAGGGCAGGACCAAAGTATTTTTTGGTTAGCCGAGAAAAACCGAAAAGGTGTTGTAATTCTTGTAAATAAATGGGATTTGGTCGAAAAAGATACCATGTCAACTCGTGATTACGAAGCTAAAATTAGAGAAGAATTAATGCCATTTACAGATGTGCCTATTCTTTTTGTTTCTGCTTTGACTAAACAACGTTTGTTGAAAGCTTTGGAAGCTACCGTTCAAGTTTTTGAAAATAGAAAGCAACATATTGCTACTTCAAAATTCAATGAGTTTATGTTGAAAGTGATTGAAGCGTATCCTCCGCCAGCAACCAAAGGGAAATATGTGAAAATTAAATATTGTATGCAGTTACCAACACCAACACCACAATTTGTGTTTTTTGCTAATATGCCACAATATGTTAAAGAGCCTTACAAGCGCTATTTGGAAAATAAAATCAGAGAAAACTGGGACTTTTCAGGAGTGCCAATAGATATTTATATTAGAGAAAAATAAAAAAAAAGTCCCGAGTAATCGGGACTTTTTTTGGTTTAAACTTTCTTGTTCAGTTTTATTTTATGAATAAAACTAAATCGGATAATGTCACGATTGAAAAAATCAATTCCACTGGCTCTTTGTTGAAAACTATTTAAATAGCCCAGCTCTAAAACAATGTTTTTATTAGCTCCATATTGTAAAGCTGTGTATACTCTATTTTGATCAAAAGTATTTTTGATTATGCTTTTTCCTGCATTTATCAGAATTTCATCTGAAACAATTGCTTTTAAAAATCGGTTTTCTGCTTTCCAAAAAGTATAATCACCTTGCATTCGATATCTAAATCTCCATGAAAAAGTAGTTCCGGGAAGTAGTTCTGTTTTATTGGCATTGTGAATGAATCGTTCTTCTACTTGAAACCGTTGATTTAAGGTGATTTTGCCTAAATTTTGTTTCCAGGTAATGTCTTGTTGTCCACGGTATTCGGGAGTGTTAAAATCTGTTGTAGCTTCAGGATCTTGTGTGGCGACAGAGAAATAGTTGAATCCAGTTCCAGTTTCTAAAGTTTCATTGATTTTATATCGTCCTTGTACACGTATCACATATAGATTTTGGGTGATTGGCTTTAAGAATGCTCGATTATCAAATTCAGAATGCAAAGACCATTTGTCATTAATCGTTAATTGGTTATAGTACCGTGTCCAAAGTATGCTTTGATGATCTACATTTTTTTCGGTTTGTCCATAGGAAAAAAAGCATCCGATGAATATAAAAAGTATGGGTGTAATTTTCATGAAAATTTATTCAAATTTTTGCAAATTTAAACAAACGCTATAAAAACGATAGGATTAATTTATTTTTTATGGTTTGAAATATTTAAAACCAGTCAGTACTTCATTTGAATCTAAAAAAAAGAACCCTCAAAACTTAATTTGAAGGCTCTTTTTTTAAAAAAGTTTCTTTTATAATTTTCTATAAAGTATATTTCAAAGTTATACCATACGTACTTGGATCTCCCAATACAGCCGAATAGTGTCCGGCATTTCCAGCAGCAGGTAATAATTGTTCAAAGTAATCTTTATTCAATACATTGCGTCCCCATATTAAAACGGATAGTCCATTAGCAGCACGGAAACCAACTCTGGCATTCAATAATGCGTAACCTTCAATGTTTAAATATTGCGATGGCGAAGCGCTTGAAGAAAATGTTGAACGCGCATAAGAATCTAGAGCAATAAAATAATTTCCTTTTAAATCTAAGAATTTACCTGATGTATTGTATTCTCCACCAAGCGAACCGGACCACTTTGAAATCCCAGGTAAATCCCCACCTGAAACGTCTTTGAAAGCGGATGCTCCTCCAGTTTCTTCCAATGGGACAGGGGCATTTTTGAAGGATACATATTTTCCGTCAGTATAAGAAAGCGCTCCGTTAAATGCGAAATGACTACTTGCTCTTAAACTTCCTTCGACTTCAACCCCTTTTACTCTTACTTTTTCAGCATTGGCTAAATAACCTCTGTTAACACCAACTTCAGCCGTTTGAACTTGTGTTTGATAGTCTTTAATATCAGTATTGTAAAGAGTAATATTTAATATGGATTGAGAAGATGGTTTTGTTTTTACCCCAATTTCATAGTGCGTCACATATTCAGGTTTAACTCTGGCTAATTCAATCAATGTTACACCACTTGCCGTTGGTAAACCTCCTAAGTTGACTCCAACTGGTTTGTAGCTATTGGCAAAAGTAGCAAATGTGTTTACAGATTTAGTGGGCTTATAGGCTAAAGTCACTTGTCCCGAAAAGTTGTTTTCATTTACGCTAAAGTTGAAAGCCTGATTGGTATAAAGTGCATTTTTTAAGGCTAATAAAGCAGGATCGGTTGTTTGTAATCCGCCATATGTTTCGCGTTTATAATCCACATCTTTTTTGTCGTAGTTGAAACGAAGACCTGGCAATAAATGTAAATTTTCTGTAATTGACCAATCCACTTGGCTAAATACTGCTGCACCTAAAGTTTTAAGTCTTGAAGTAGTTTTTGTTCCAAAACCGTCAAATAATCCAGGAGTTTTCCATAATTCTGAAGTTGTGTTTTGAGCAAATCTCCATTGTGCGGAACCTGATTCTTCGGTTTGAACAGGGTCAGAAGTTAAATCTTGGTCAATCAAAAACACACCAAAAACACCACTTAATTTTTTAGAAAACTCTCCTGCATAACGAATTTCTTGTGTCCATTGATCATGTCTTGAGTTTCCTTGAGATTTTGTTAATACTGGTAAACCAATAAAGTCTCTGTCATTTGTTGGATCCCAAATCCAATAACGCCAAGCAGAAGTTGAGGTAAGCGTTCCTTTTCCAATTTTGGCGTCAACATTAATCGAAGCACCTCCAAAATCATTGTTAACGCGTAAAGGGGCATCCGCGTCCGTTATTCTGTCAAATGGATTTGTTGTAGGTAATTTATAACCTAGGTCGGCAATGATGGCATCAAACTGACGATAAGCAGCACGTTTTGTTTTTACAACTCCAGCTACAACTGTTGCATTTCCGTCTGGTCTTTGGCGTGCATTATCTCCTGCAAAAGTAATATTTACGTTTTCAGATGGGGTATAAAGTAACTGAGCTCTAAAACCTACATTATTCAATGAGTTTGTTGGTTTTAATGTTGTTGTATTGAAAACTGTTCCGTCTCTTTGAGTTCCTGAAAAGGAAACTCTAGCTGCTAAATTTTTACTGATAGGTCCTGTAATAGAAGCTTTAGCCTGAATGTAATTATAATTTCCATAGCTTGTTTCAAAGCTTGCTCCAGATGTAAAACTTGGGGCTCTTGTCGTGATGTTAAATGCTCCTGCTGTAGTATTTTTTCCAAAAAGTGTTCCTTGTGGTCCACGAAGTACTTCAATACGTTCAATGTCCACAAAGTCAATTGCTGTTGCTGCAGGTCTTGCATAATAAACACCATCTACATAAAAGCCAACTCCGGGGTCAATTCCGTCATTAGTTAGTCCAAAAGAAGAACCTAAACCACGGATGTTAAGAGTTGTATTTCGTCCGTTAGATGAATATAATTGTACTGATGGGATCAATTCTTTTAAACGATTTGGATTAAATGCTCCTGCTTCTTCAGCTCGTTTTCCGCTTACTACTGATATCGGAATAGGTACATTTTGTATTTTTTCTATCCTTCTTCTAGATGTAATAACAACTTCAACCAGTTTATTTTCTTCGTTAAGTTTTATTTCTAATGGAATATTTAATTTTTCAGAAACTACAATAGTTTCCGTTTGATATCCTTCTAGTTGTATTTCAATTGTAAGTGGCAATGGATTAGGAACTTCTAAAGTAAATTTTCCTTCTGAATCAGAATTTGTGTTGCGTTTTGTTTCTTTAATCAAAATAGTTGCTCCTTGTAAGGGTGTGTTTTGAGCGTTGGTTACGATTCCCTCTATTTTATTTTGTGCAAATAAAAACGAAATAGAAAATAAAAATAAGGTCGTTATAAAGTTTTTGTTTAGTAATGTCTTCATTGTTATGTATGATATATGTAATTAGTAGAATTAAAATCAAATTTTTTAACTAACACATGCACATTATTTTATTGCTTTGTTTTTCAATGGTAATTAGATTTTTCTTTTGAGATAGTGCATTAGATACAAATGACTTACTTCGATACGTTTTCATACGTCTAAATTTTAGATTGTTAATAGTGCGTTAAATTCGAATGCAAATATATATAAATTCTATTAAAGTAATAGAGTATTAAGATAAATATTTTATTTTTCTACTAATGAAGCAATAGTAATGCCTTCCATTGCAGCCAAAGTTTTTTCTCTAATGGCTATTAATCCGTGTCTTAATGCGCATTCAGACTCTGTTTTGCAATCCAAACAAGGTTCATAAAAATTTAAAGAAGCACAAGGTAATAAGGCAATTGCACCGTCAAATAATCGATGAATATCGGCTAATGTGATGGTGTTTTTTGATTTTATGAGATAATAACCGCCGTATTTTCCTTGTTTACTGCCTACAAAATGACCTCTCTTTAGATCCAATAAGATTTGTTCTAAAAACTTTTTGGGAATATTAGCTCCCTCCGCAATTTCGATAGTTCTGGCAATATGCCCTTCTTCTTGCTGTGCTAAATATAATAATGCTTTAAGAGCGTATTTGGTTTTATGTGAAAGCATTAGTTGGATTAATTTGTTAATTGAAACTAAGGTTTAAATTAGGCGCATTCGTAATGTGTTAGTTAACGAAATGAAAACAAATATAAACTATTTTTATTTCTAATTTAAAAGGAACTCTAATTTTTGACTTTGATGGTCGGTGATAATTACCAATTTCCTCCAGATCCGCCGCCTGAGAAACCTCCTCCGCCAAATCCTCCACCAAAACCGCCTCCACCAAATCCTCCTCCCGAAGAACCTCCAAATCCACCTCCGCTGCCTCTTCCAAGGTTGCTTAAAATGATTACGTCCAGTAAACTTGGACCGCCTCCGCCAGAATTACCGGAGTTTCCACCGCCTTTTTTATTTTTAGATATAAGGATTAATAGGATAACAACAATGACTATAAGTGGTAAAATTGGAAAGTCTTTTCCCTTTGCCTGTTTGCGTTCTCCTTTGTATTTTCCTTTAAAAACATCAATAATAGCATCGGTTCCTTTGTCTAATCCTTTGTAGTAACTTCCAGCTTTAAATTCCGGAATGATAATATTTCGGGTAATTTCACCACCTATTCCAGCGGTCAATCGATCTTCAAGTCCATATCCGGGTGAAATCCATATTTTTCTTTCGGCTTTAGCCAATAAAATAAGAACCCCATTGTCATTTTGTTCTGTTCCGCCAATTCCCCATTGTTGTGCCCATTTTGGAGTCAAAATCCCAATGTCTTCATTCTTTAGGCTTTCAATAGTGATTACTACAATTTGAGTGGTCGTAGAATCAGAATATTTGATGAGTTTTTCTTCTAATTGTGCTTTTTCAGTTTCGCTTAAAACCTTGGCATAATCATATACCGAAGTCTGAAAACTTGGTTTTTCAGGAATAGTAAATTGTGCAAAACCAATTTGTGTAAAGCATAAACAAACAATTAATTTCAGGAATATTCGGGTATTTTTTTGTAGTACGATCATTATCCTTTTGAGATTTCGTTTGATAATTCGTTAGTGTCATCTGATGCCCAAGGAAAATGTTTTTTCAGTTGTTCTCCTGCTTTCAAAATTCCATCAACAAGTCCTTGTTTGTATTGATTTTGTTTAAATTGTATGACCATAGCATCACGGGTGCAGTCCCAAAAATCAGCAGGGACAACATCATTTATTCCTTTGTCGCCGCAAATTGCAAAAGTCTTATCGGCAACAGCAAGATAAATCAAAACTCCATTTTGGAGCTGTGTTTCATCCATTTTTAATTCATGAAAAACTTCCAAAGCCCTTTCGTAAGGAATTTTAGAAGTTGATTTTTCGATGTGAATTCTAATCTCGCCAGAAGTGTTTTTTTCGGCCACGCGAATAGCTTCAACAATTTCTTGTTCTTCTTCTTGGGTTAAAAAATTTTCTACTTTTGACATACTTTTATTTTTATTAACCATAAAGTTCACAAAGTTTTCAGTAGTCACTTTTAGTGATTCTGGTAATGGCTTTGTGAACTTTAGGGTTGTTTTTTTAGAATTTTACTTCAACGGGTTTATCAGCTCCTTCAACAGATTTGAAAAATGGTTTTTCTTTATAACTACCTAAGAAAAAGCTTTGTGGCATTCCTAAAACATAACCATTATAGATTTCAACCGATTCGTTAAAACGCGTTCTGGCGGTTAAAATCTGATTTTCTGTGCTGGCTAATTCGTCTTGTAATTTCAAGAAATTGGCGTTCGCTTTTAATTCAGGATATCTTTCAACACTCACTAATAATCGTGACAATGAAGATGATAATCCAGATTGTGCTTGTTGAAATTGAGTTAATTGCTCCGGTGAAATGTTTGTTGGGTCTACCGTTACTGATGTCGCTTTTGCTCTGGCTTCAATTACAGCAGTCAGTGTGCTTTTTTCAAAATCAGCTGCACCTTTGACCGTATTAACAAGATTACCAATCAAATCATTTCTTCTTTGGTAAGCAGCATCAACATTTCCCCACTCTTTTCCTACTGCTTGGTTGTGTTTTAAGGCAGTATTTTTTAAGCCCATCACCCAAAAAGCAACGATAATGACTAATCCAATTCCGATAATCCAAGGCAAAAATCTTTTCATGTTTATTTAATTTTAAAGTTGATTTTTAATATTTGTTAATTGTACTCGTATTGATTCCAGTTTGCTGATAATCTCAAATTTATCTAACGTCTTTTTTTGTCCTTCTTTTAAATGGGTTTTGGCACCTTCCAGCGTAAAACCTCTTTCTTTTACCAGATGAAAAATCAATTGTAAATTCTTGATATCTTCCGGCGTAAACATACGGTTTCCTTTGGCATTCTTTTTTGGTTTCAGAATATCAAATTCATTGTCCCAAAAACGAATCAAGGAAGCGTTTACATCAAATGCTTTGGCCACTTCGCCTATACTGTAATATCTTTTCTCTGCGGATAATTCTATATGCATTAGTCTAATGATTGATTTTCTTGGTTAGCCAATTTCGAAATAGCAACATACTCAATTGCCGAAATATTTCCGTAATAAAAATTAAGCGGATTCACCACTTTTCCATCTTTATGTACTTCATAATGTAAATGCGGCCCTTCCGATCTCCCGGTACTTCCTATATATCCTATAATGTCGCCTCGTTTCACACGTTGTCCCGCTCGGGCTTTGTATTTGCTCAAATGGGCATATAAAGTTTCGTATCCAAATCCATGCCGAATTACAATATGATTTCCAAAACCTGACACTGTATTATCAGCTTTCGACACCACTCCATCACCTGTCGCAAAAATAGGAGTTCCCGTTTTTGCTGTAAAATCCATGCCTTCATGCATTTTTCGCGCTTTTGTAAAAGGATCAGAACGGTATCCAAAACCAGATGCCATGCGTTTTAAATTTTCGTTTCGTACTGGCTGAATGGCAGGAATAGCTGCTAATAAGTCATTTTTTGCTTCTGCTAATTTTAAAATGGCATCCAATGATTTTGATTGAATGGCCAATTCCTTACTCAATATATCTACTCTTTTGGTGGTATTAATTACCAGTTGCGAATTGTCATATCCTTGTAACGCTACATATCTGTTGTCGCCAGAAAAACCGGATTTGCGTTCCTCTTTTGCAATTGCCGCTGTATTAAAATAAACGCGGTACAAATTATTATCCCGATCTTCAATGTCTTCTAAAACAGCATCAAGCTGATCCATTTTTTTTTCCAAAATAGCATAATTCAATTTCAAATTGTCAATTTCACGTGCTTGCAATCGATCTTTTGGAGTTTCAAAATAAGGAGTGTTTAACAAAACAATAAAACAGATGAATCCAAACAAAGCCGAAGCCAATAAAAACAAGGCAGCGAAACCAAATTTCTTTGTTTTTCGTGTAATTATTTTTCGATACGCTAAATTTTCGGAATCGTAATAATATTTTACTTTCGACATATTTTAAAATACCCTATTTTTGCACACTGTAAAAGTGTTAGACGAACAAATTTAATAAATGTTTCATTTGTTGCATGCTTTTTTCAATAATAAATAAAATAATGTGCCTATTCCAGCTATTCGTTACAAGTTCTCGTTTATAAATCTTTTTTTCTAATGAGCCAGCAGGAGCTTCCTCCGGTCGCTCTGCCACCTCAAGAAAAAATAAATTTATAAATCTCGAAGCTTTTCACTTTTATCTGGGGCAAAAAAATGTTAATTCGTTAATTTGGTTATTCGTTTATGCGATGCAGCCGATTAACCAAATTAACCAATAACCGAACAAACAATAAAAATGAAATCACAAGACGTACGTAAACAATTTCTGGATTTTTTCGCATCAAATGGACATTTAATCGTTCCATCGGCGCCCATAGTTCTTAAAGATGATCCAACACTGATGTTCAACAACTCAGGAATGGCCCAATTCAAAGAATATTTTCTAGGGAATGCCACACCAAAAAGCAATAGAATTGCCGATACGCAAAAATGTCTTCGTGTTTCAGGAAAACATAATGATCTGGAAGATGTAGGTTTTGATACCTACCACCACACCATGTTTGAAATGCTTGGAAACTGGTCTTTTGGTGATTATTTCAAAAAAGAAGCCATCAACTGGGCTTGGCAACTTTTGACAGAAGTCTATAAAATTCCAAAGGAAAATTTATACGTTTCCGTTTTCGAAGGAAATCCGGATGAAAACGTACCTTTTGATCAAGAAGCTTGGGATATTTGGAAGGAATTGATTGACGAAGACCGAATCATTCTTGGAAACAAGAAAGACAATTTCTGGGAAATGGGAGACCAAGGGCCTTGTGGACCTTGTTCAGAAATTCACGTTGATTTACGCCCAGAAGAAGAAAAAGCTTTAGTTTCAGGAAAAAGTTTAGTAAACAATGACCATCCGCAAGTAGTGGAAATTTGGAACAATGTATTCATGGAGTTCAACCGTAAAGCCGATGGTTCTTTAGAAAAATTACCAGCGCAACACGTGGATACCGGAATGGGTTTCGAACGTTTGTGTATGGCATTACAAGGAAAAACTTCGAATTATGACACCGATGTTTTTACGCCACTTATTGAAAAAGTAGAGCAAATTACAGGATTAAAATATACTTCAAACGAAGTTTTAAATATCAGCGAAGAGCAAAACAAAACTAATATCGCCATTCGTGTAGTGGTCGATCACGTTCGTGCAGTGGCTTTTGCTATTGCCGACGGACAATTGCCTTCAAACACAGGTGCTGGTTATGTAATTCGTAGAATTTTGCGTCGTGCCATTCGTTACGGATTTACGTTCTTGAATATCAAAGAACCTTTCATCAATCAATTGGTTGCTGTTTTGGCGAATCAAATGGGTGAATTTTTCCCGGAAATCAAATCGCAACAGCAATTGGTTACGAATGTAATTCGTGAAGAAGAATCCTCTTTTTTGAGAACATTAGACCAAGGATTGCAATTATTAGAAAATGTAGTTGCCGAAACCAAAGGTTCAACCGTTTCAGGAGCAAAAGCATTTGAATTGTATGATACTTTCGGATTTCCAATTGACTTAACAGCTTTAATCCTGAGAGAAAAAGGATTCGAATTGGACGAAGCTGGTTTTAACGCTGCAATGCAAGATCAAAAAGCGCGTTCCCGTGCTGCATCAGAAGTTTCTACCGAAGATTGGTCTGTGTTGATTCCCGGAAATGTAGAAACATTCGTAGGCTACGATCAAACTGAAAGTGACGTGAAAATCACTCGCATCCGTAAAGTGGACAGTAAAAAAGATGGGATTTTATACCAAATCGTTTTAGATAACACGCCATTCTATCCAGAAGGTGGAGGTCAAGTTGGTGATAAAGGAACGTTGGTTTCTGCAAATGAAACTATTGAAATCATCGATACTAAAAAAGAAAATAACCTGATTTTGCATTTTGCAAAACAATTACCAGAGAATGTTAACGCTGGTTTTGTGGCTAAAGTGAATCAGGATTTGAGAAGTTTATCTTCCAGAAATCACTCGGCTACGCACTTGATGCACCAAGCATTGAGAAGTATTCTTGGAACTCACGTAGAACAAAAAGGTTCGTTAGTAAATCCAAACTATTTGCGTTTTGACTTTTCACATTTTGCTAAAATGACGGAAACCGAATTGCAACAAGTGGAAGATTTTGTAAATGCAAGAATTCAAGAGCAATTACCACTTATTGAAAGAAGAAATATTCCTTTTGCGCAAGCAGTTCAAGAAGGAGCAATGGCGCTTTTTGGAGAGAAATATGGCGATGAGGTTCGCGCGATTAAATTTGGCGAAAGCATGGAATTATGCGGTGGAATTCACGTGAAAAATACAGCTGAAATCTGGCATTTCAAAATCGTTTCAGAAGGAGCGGTTGCTGCAGGAATTCGTCGTATCGAAGCGATTACAAGTGATGCCGTAAAAGCACATTTTGCTTCGTATGAAAACACATTGAATGAAGTAAAATTAGCCTTGAAAAATCCTCAGGATATTCTGAAAGCCGTTCATTCGATGCAAGAAGAAAATACCAAATTGGCGAAACAAATAGAAGCTTTGGTAAAAGATAAAGTCAAAAATTTGAAAGCGAGTTTAATTGCTGAAATTCAGGAAATAAACGGCGTGCAATTCTTAGCCAAACAAGTCGATTTAAATCCGGAAGGAGCAAAAGATTTAGCTTATGAGTTAGGTAATTTAGGGAATAACTTGTTTTTAGTTTTGGCTACAGCCGAAGAAGGAAAACCAATGTTAACGTGTTATATTTCTAAAGAATTAGTTGCCGAAAAAGGATTGAATGCCGGTCAAGTTGTTCGCGAATTAGGAAAATATATTCAAGGTGGAGGAGGAGGACAGCCGTTCTTTGCTACTGCCGGAGGTAAAAACGCTGAAGGAATTCAGGAAGCTTTGACTAAAGCCGTCGACTTTTTAAAATAGATAGCGAAGCTCTTAAATAGTAGTCTCGCAAAGACTCAGAAGATGCAAAGTGTTTGTGTGAATTTTTATAATATCCATTAACTGTAGCTTTGTGACGCTGTGACTTTGCGAGATTTTTTTAATATTAGCAAAAAATAAAGATGAATTTTAGAACTCAAATTCCTATTCCCCAAAATTTAAATCCTATAGATTACAATTCTAAAATTGTTTCTTTGGGCTCTTGTTTTGCGGTTAATATGGCGGAGAAATTCGAGTATTATAAATTTCAGAATTCGGTAAATCCTTTCGGAATTATTTTTAATCCTGTTTCGATTGAAAAACTGATTTATCGTATTGTGAATCAAGTTTTTTTTACGGAAAAAGATATTTTTTTTCATAATGAACGCTGGCATTGTTTTGAGGTTCATTCTGATTTGAGCAATGCAAATAAAGAAGAATTTCTTGAAAATTTGAACGTTATTTTAAAACGTTCATTAATCCAACTATTCCAGGCTTCTCATGTTATTATCACTTTTGGAACATCTTGGGTATATCGCAATTTTGAAAGTAACACTATCGTTGCCAATTGCCATAAATTGCCACAAAATCAATTTCAAAAAGAAATTTTGTCGGTGGAAACAATTGGGAATTCTATTAAAAATACCATTGATTTAATCCAAAAAATTAATCCGGATTGTAATTTTATTTTTACTGTTTCACCAGTTCGTCATCTCAAAGATGGTTTTGTCGAAAATCAAAGAAGTAAATCTCATTTAATTACAGCAATTCATGATGCCATTAAGCCTCAATTACCCGCTGTTAATTATTTTTCCAGCTACGAAATCATGATGGACGAACTTCGCGATTATCGATTTTATGCCGAGGATATGTTGCATCCAAGTGCAGTAGCCATTGATTACATTTGGTCTAAATTCAAGGAAAGTACGATTGCAGAAAGCGATTTCCCGGTTATGGAGCAGGTCGACAGTATTCAGAAAAGTTTGTCGCATAAACCATTTAATCCAAATTCTGAAAGTCACTTCAAATTTGAATCCAAATTGAAACAAAAAATGACTAACTTACAGTTTCAGTATTCATTTATGAAATTTTAATTATGCAAAAAAGGATTTTAGTTTTTGTTGGAGTAATAATAGCGGTCGTCTTAGCATTTAAATATTGTGATTTCAAAAAAGAAGAGGATTCGGATTTAAATTACAATACGAATC
Source organism: Flavobacterium lacustre (assembly GCF_027474525.2). Lineage (NCBI taxonomy): Bacteria > Pseudomonadati > Bacteroidota > Flavobacteriia > Flavobacteriales > Flavobacteriaceae > Flavobacterium > Flavobacterium lacustre. The sequence continues at coordinate 328,976 of NZ_CP114882.2, read as the reverse complement.
TTATTCAGCAGCAAATTGTTAATGTGGGAAAATTAGTGGTTACCGAAGGCCATTTCTCCGAAGTAGTAACGTATAAGAATCAGCAAAAATACCTGATGGATATTCTTTCTTTCGAGAAAAAAGCATTAATTGTTGTCAATGCTGATGTGACTGTGTCGTATGATTTGCATCAAATGAAATATGATATCGACGAGAAAAACAAAACGATTACAATATTAAGTATTCCAAAAGAAGAAATTAAAATCAGTCCCGATATTCAGTTTTATGATGTAGAACAAAGCAAACTCAATCCGTTTACGGGAGATGACTACAACAAAATAAACAAATCGGTTAAAGCGAATCTGGCAAAGAAAATAGAAAAATCTTCCTTAAAATCGAATGCTCAAAATCGTTTAATCAGTGAGTTATCTAAAATATTGATTTTGACTAATACTATGGGTTGGAAATTACAATATGAAGGCAAAGTAATTGAAAGCGAAAAAGATTTTAATCAGAATATAAAATTATAATTTAAAATTTCATCCCGGAATTCTCCATTTTAAATACAGAATTCCAAGATAAAATTTCGCTAATTTTTACCAAAAAATCAAGCCCAAACCTCCAGTAATTAAATGTGCGACTTCGGGTCTGGTTTCTTTTAATTGTTCAAGATAAAGTAGAATTTCGTCTAATAATTGTGGTTCGTTTCTGTCTTTCAAGACTTCGGTAATTTCAACTGCCAATAACCAATCGTTAGGATGATTTTCCTTTAAATCTTTGAAAATTGGTTCTAATGACGTTGTGGTATCTTTAGTTTCTCTTATTTTTCGAACACTGTGATACAATAGCTCTAAATCATCCCGTTCTGCAGTATGTTTTGCTTTAATGGTTTTGCTGGAAGGCACATGTGAAATCAAATCAAAACTGTTTACATCTGCCGGACCCGAGAACGCTGAAACTACTTTTTTGCCTACCGCCATATCATAATTTCCCCATTCTGGCCGGAATAGTATGTTTTCTCCATGAGTTACGGTGCAGTTTTTAAGACTAATCAAAATAATTTCTCCGTGAAGGTTTCTGGAGCCGGTTATGATTTCTCCTTTTACAGTAATATCGCCTTCAAATTCCATGATAACACTTTCACTTTCATAAATGGCATAAGCTCTCAAATCTCGTGGACTCATGTCTTCGATGGCGAGATTGATTCCTTTTAGTTTTCCTATCGGACTGCCAAAACCTTCGGAATGTTTGTTTGTGCCATGACCTACTAATTCTTTTTCTCGGTAAGACAAAGCTGTTTTTCCCGAAGTCTGTATGTGAATTGGCTTTCCTTCTTGCTCAATCACAGCAGTAAAAATACCTGAAATTTGTAATCCTGTACTCAATTCGATTGTTCCTAAAGCATTAGAATGAATCAGTTTTTGTATGCCGGATAAACCTCCTGTGCGAAGCGCCATTTTATTGGCAAATTCTTCTAAAACTAAACTTAAATAAGCAAAATCAGGCGTTACATATAATTGTGGCTGTGGTTTTGTAATGTCAAAGCTCTGATTCGCTACCGAAATATCATACGGTAGTTTCTTCACATTTTCGGTCATGCACCAAGCGCTTTCGCCAATAGAAGAAAGTAAACCGGCGCCGTAAATTTTAGGATTTTCTACAGTTCCAATCAGGCCATATTCTACAGTCCACCAATGTAGGTTTCTGATTTGTGCCATTTCGGACAATTCGCCCATGTTATTTTGCAAATCGGCTACGGCTTTTTCGGCACTATCAATCTCATGTTGTGGCGTGTCTTCTGCTTCTTTTAAGATAGAAAGTAACCGGATTGCTTCATACATTTCATAATCTTTACCCGATGAAATGGCTTTGCAACCAATTTCTCCAAAACGACGCAAATATTCTGCATATTCCGGATTGGCAATAATTGGAGCGTGACCGGCACCTTCGTGAATAATATCTGGAGCTGGCGTATATTCGATGTGTTCTAATTGTCGAATATCCGAAGCAATAACGAGTACATTATACGCCTGAAATTCCATGAATGCATTTGGAGGAATAAATCCGTCAACAGCAACAGCTGCCCAGCCTATTTCGGAAAGAATACGGTTCATGCCATACATACTGGGAATGTGGTCGATTTCTATACCTGTTTTTTTAAGTCCATCCAAGTAAGAACTGTGTGCTACTTTCGAAAGATAATTGACATTTTTGCGCATCACATACCGCCAAACCGCTTGATTTATAGGAGTGTAATCGCTATAATCTTGGGGTTTTATAAACTGTTTTAAATGCTTGGGCAAACGGTCTAATAAAGGATTACTTTCTATGGTTGTGTTCATAACGAAATCGTTGTAGATTTACTGTAAAAGTACAATTTTAGAAAGCTGTTTTTAGTCTTTTGTCTAAAATTATTTCTCTACTTTCTCTAAATCTTCTAATTTTGTCTTGGTTAAATTGAGCTTGTTGAACTCCGGATTGTTAGGAATTTTAAGTTCAAAATCTGAAATTGAGTCTACAGCAATTTTAAAATCAGTACCTGATAAATCCAAAACATGGCCTCCCGATATTTTATCATCTGCAATAAAATGAAAATGATATCCCGTAACATTAAGTCCTTTCATATATTCCGGAAAACGAAACCCCACTAAAGTTCCTTTTACATTTTTCAATTCAAAAACAGATTGTTTTTTGACAGCGTCAACCATCAACGGATACGGTTTGATTTGTTTAGAAACACTTCTGGTTTTAATCGTGTTGAATTGTGCTTTAATTTTATAAGCGAAATACAGATTTTTATTTGGCGTTAAGCTGTCCAAAAGGGAGTAGAGGTTTTTTAGCTGTAAATTTTTAGAAGAAGTATATTCTTTGTCAGACGCAAAATCAGTGACAACTGCAAAAGGAGTTAGCTGGTTCCTGCTCACAGGATATACTTTTCCATCTGATTTTATTTGATAAAAATGGTTGTTTAAACCAATCATTTCGCCGTCTAATTCATTAAAAGTTCCAATGCCAAAAGAACCTTTTTTTTGAAGTATTTTCATTTTTAATTCCCCATCGTATGCGCTTTCCATTAAGGCGTTTATGGTTGCGTATTGATATACTTTTGTGTTTTTATCGGATTGTGTTTTACAGGAATTAAGCAGTAAAAACAAGCATAGCGAACTAATTATTTTAAGATGATATTGCATTTTAATTGCTGGTGTTAGTTTTTTGCATAAAGCAAAAGTAATGCAAATTTCAGTTTCTAATTCACCAACTCAAATACTAATAGTTGTGTTTTTTGTTTGTCTGAAAAATTATTGTCAGAAACAAAAAGTAAGGATTGGTTTCCATTACTGAGTTTTGGTCCAAAAGTAAGTCCTTCGATATTATCAATAAAAATTCCCAAATCATCCATGTTGAGCACCAGTTTTTTGGAGGCAATTTTAAATTGTTTATTTTTTAATGAAGCATATTTTTTAATATTAGTCGCTTTCTTCAAGTTACAGAGGAATATTTTTATGGTACAGGCTTGTGTACCGGTAGAATAAGAGCGTTCCACCACCAGCAGTTGATTTTTCTTGTAATATTGAATCGCCGAAATTCCGTTAACGGCAAAAGCATTTTTTGGATTCGCTTCATGAGCAATTGGCTCTAATGAGTAGGCGTATTGTGCAGTATTCTTTTTTGTTTTTTCATTGAATTTGTAAAATCGTACCAATCCACCTTTTTCAGTTGTGGCGGAATTATCGTCTTCAATTAGAGGTTCTTCAATATTGGTGTAAATGGTTTTGTATTTTTTGTCGAAAGTAATTCCTTCTAAAGTCCCATTATTTCTCGGGCCAGCCCCTTGTTTCTGCATTTTTAAATTTTCAGGAACGGTTACGGTATTCAAAAAAACACCATTCAAGTCCATGAAATTTATTGCGGGATTTTGCAAAACTAATTTATCTGCGCTAAGTACACGAGCACCTTCACTGCTCCAAATCAAGGAATTATTTTTAGGATTAAATCGAATGTCTTCTGGATCTGTAGACGTGTTTGGACTTGTATTCCAATTGCCATACTCTTTTCCTGTTTCGTTTTTTAAAGTGGTAACGGTTTGAAAATCGATACTTTTTAATTTATTTTCGACCAAATGAATTTTTGCTGTATAAAATCTCGAATCGTTAAATACCGATCTATCGTCGCTTATTAAATAATAAAGATCTTGTTTTGCGTTATAATCAATTCCGGATAAACCACCAATTTTTGTATTTTGAAAAAGTTCGTCGTAAGGAATTTCTAAAGAACTGATTAGTTTCAAACTGGGAATTCGTTGGTTTTCGTTGGTTTGTTTTAAATTCGAACATGAAAGAAAAACTATTTGTAAAACAACAAGTAACAAAAATTTACGCATACTATTTTGGTTAAAACGATTCAAATGCAATTAATGTATTTTAGTTAGCAATTAAAGATATTTATGATTTGAAAAGTTTTAGTTTTTTTCGGCATTTCTGAAATACTCAATTTTATAATTGAACATTTCGGCCATGTTTTGCGCTCGGAGTTTAGCTTCTTCAGCTAATGGACCTTTAAAGAAACTATTTGTCGTTTCGGTGAAAATTTCCATCCAGCGTTGAAAATGTTCTTTTGCAACGGGCAATTGTTTGTGCGGCGGAAACGGACTTCCGGAATAACTGTGTACTTCGAGTAAAATAGTTTGCCAAAAGCGATACATTTTTTCTAAATGTTCTGGCCAGCGATTGCCTATTTTCTCATTAAAAATGGGTCCGATAAATTCGTCTTTTTGCACTTTGGCATAAAAAGTATTTACTAATAATTTGATGTCTTCTAAGTCTGTAATATCTTTTGTTGGGGTCATAATTGGGAATAAAAAAAGCCTACACAAAGGTAGGCGATTCTGTTTGAAAATGGGTTAAAATTATTTTTTAACAGGTGGATATTGCGCTAATATTTTACCCACAAATTCTGTAATACGTTCATCTTTTTTCGTTGTGTTTTTAGTCAAAGTTCCGTTTCCTTCTCCCTGCCAAATCATTTCTTTCTTTTTTGCATCAATAAAATCAATGTATAAAGTTCCTTCGGTAGATGTGGAAACATTAGTTTGGCTACCGCCCATCATGTAAGGATTCCATCCAAATCCCCATCCGTAACCCCAACCGGCATTAAATTGATTTACGTTGACTTGTTCGCGTGATTTAGTAAAAATATTGATTAATAAATCAGGATTCTCACTTTTTGTAAAACCTTTGGCTGCCATCTGTTCATCAATGGCACGTAGAATTCTTCTTTTGTCTAAGTCAGAAATTTCTACTTTATCGATTCCAGCTTTAAAAAAAGCATATGTTTTATAAGACGAAAAATCTACATTTTTGTCATAGTCTGAGTTGACACTTACAGAACTACAAGATGCTACAATAAAAAGAAGCAATAAGGGCAATAGTTTAGTTGTTTTCATGTTTCAATCTTTTTTAAAAGGTTAAGGTATAAATAGTTTGTGCTACAATAACTGTTCATTAACGCTGTTTGGAAGGGTCACTTTCAATAAAGGTTCTGATTCCATGGCTCTTTTTATGGCAAAAATTGCTCCATCATTTCGAGCCCAACTTCTTCTGGAAATTCCGTTGTTGACATCCCAGAAAAGCATTGATGCTAAACGCTTTGAAGCTTCTTTTGAACCATCAAGAACCATACCAAAACCGCCGTTAATTACCTCTCCCCAGCCCACGCCACCGCCATTGTGAATGGATACCCAAGTGGCGCCACGGAAACTATCTCCAATGACGTTTTGTATAGCCATATCGGCAGTAAAGCGGGAACCGTCATAAATATTTGAAGTTTCTCTGTATGGAGAATCAGTGCCGGAAACATCATGGTGATCCCGACCTAAAATCACGGTTCCTATTTGACCTTTGGCTATAGCCTGATTAAAAGCTTCGGCAATTTTTACACGTCCTTCTGCATCTGCATAAAGGATTCGGGCTTGAGAACCTACTACTAATTTGTTTTCTTGAGCGCCTTTTATCCATTTGATGTTATCCTGCATTTGTTGCTGAATTTCGCTTGGTGCCGTTTTTGTCATTTCTTCAAGAACTTGACAGGCAATTGTGTCTGTTTTGGCTAAATCTTCTGGTTTTCCAGAAGCACAAACCCATCGGAATGGACCAAAACCGTAATCAAAACACATGGGCCCCATAATGTCCTGTACATAACTCGGATACCTGAAATCAATATGGTTTTCGGCCATAATGTCTGCGCCGGCTCGTGAAGCTTCCAGTAAAAAAGCATTTCCGTAATCGAAAAAATAGGTTCCTTTGGCGGTATGTTTGTTTATTGCGGCAGTATGACGGCGTAAGGTTTCCTGTACTTTCTCTTTGAATAATTGTGGATTTGAAGCCATCATTTCATTGGCTTCTTCAAAAGTGATTCCAACCGGATAATATCCACCGGCCCAAGGATTATGCAACGAAGTTTGGTCGGAACCCAAATCAATATAAAGATTTTCTTGATAGAAGCGTTCCCAAACATCCACTACATTTCCTAAATATCCGATAGAAACAATTTCTTGATTGGCTTTCGCCAAAGTAACTCTTTCTACTAATTCATCAAGGTTTTCAATAACTTCATTTATCCAGCCTTGACTGTGCCGAATATGGGTAATTTTTGGATTGACTTCGGCACAAACAGTGATGCAACCCGCAATATTTCCGGCTTTTGGTTGTGCGCCACTCATGCCTCCTAATCCCGAAGTGACAAATAATCCTCCTGTTGGGCTGCGTTTTATTTTTCGGAAACCATTCAAAACGGTAATTGTAGTTCCGTGAACAATACCTTGCGGACCAATGTACATGTAGCTTCCGGCAGTCATTTGACCGTATTGTGAAACACCAAGTGCATTCATTTTTTCCCAATCATCGGGTTTCGAATAATTAGGAATTACCATTCCGTTGGTTACAACCACCCGAGGAGCTTCTTTGTGAGAAGGGAATAATCCCATAGGATGTCCGGAATACATGGTGAGGGTTTGCTCATCGGTCATTTCGGATAAGTATTGCAGGGTCAAAAGATATTGTGCCCAGTTCTGAAAAACTGCTCCGTTGCCGCCATACGTAATTAATTCATGCGGATGTTGTGCTACAGCAGTATCCAAATTATTTTGAATCATCAACATGATTGCTTTGGCTTGTTCAGATTTTCCGGGATATTCAGAAATAGCTCTGGCATATATTTTATAATCCGGACGAAAACGGTACATATAAATACGCCCGTATGTTTCTAGTTCTGATCGAAATTCAGGTAGTAATTCCGGATGATATTGCGGTTTAAAATAACGTAAGGCATTGCGCAAAGCTAATTTTTTTTCCTCTGAAGAAAGAATTTCTTTTCGCTTTGGGGCATGATTAATTTCTGTATCAAATGGTTTTGGCAGCGGTAAAATAGTTGGGATTCCTTGCTGTATTTGTTCTTGGAAAGTCATTTTAATTTAAAATTAAAGGATTGAAAATAGTTGAGAATTGCTGCCTGAAACTTGAAATTTACTTGTATTACTTTTTTATTTCACCTGTTTTTTTATCGTATCCATACGGACAATGGCGACAACCACTTTTGCAACAATAGCCTCGTTTCAGATGGTATTTTTCGGTGAAGCACTTGTAGCCTTCGGGGGTATAATAAAAATCTTCTTCTTCGAACGATTTATTTTCATTACTTTGCTCAATCATATAGCTGATGGTATTCTAATTTAAGTTTGTTATGAAGATTTTGCTACTCTTTAGTATTGTGTTTTTCTCTAAATTAAGCTGTTATCTCTTTACAAATTTATAAATTTTATAGTGAATGTTTCTTATAGTTGCTAAATATTTAATTCCGAACGGATATCGTGGTTGGGCTGCTTATCCTTTTGTATTCGTAAAATACCAATCGGATAAAGGAAATCCAGTTTTTGTGAATCATGAAAAAATACATTTGCGTCAGCAATTAGAAATGTTGATTCTTCCTTTTTTTATTTGGTATTTTTTAGAATATTTCGTGCTATTGTTACACTTTAAAAATGCTAATTTAGCCTATAGAAATATCAGTTTTGAACGTGAAGCCTATTCAAACGAAACGGATTTATCGTATTTGAAGAAGAGACCTTTTTTTAGATTTTTAAACTATTTGAATATAAAATAATAATTTTGAACCAATCCATTTCTATAGAATTTCCTAACGCAATCAAGCTTACCATCAAACGGGAAGATTTGATTCATCCTTTTATTTCGGGAAATAAGTTCAGAAAGCTAAAGTATAATTTGCTTCAGGCAAAATCCGAAAAGCAAGAAACGCTACTGACTTTTGGCGGCGCATTTTCAAATCATATTGCAGCTGTGGCATATGCCGGAAAAGAGCAGGGATTTAAAACCATCGGGATTATTCGAGGCGATGAATTGCGGGGGAAAATTATTGAAAATCCTACATTACTTTTTGCTCAAGAATGTGGAATGGAATTCGAATTTGTCTCCAGAGAATCCTATCGATTAAAAAATGAACCTTCGTTTATTGCTGATTTAAAACAAAAATTCGGGCAATTTTATCTGGTTCCCGAAGGAGGTACAAATGAATTAGCGGTAAAAGGATGTGAAGAAATTCTAACCGACGATGATGCTGTGTTCGATTTTGTGTGTTGTTCTCTAGGAACCGGCGGAACTATTTCGGGGATTATAAACAGTATCTTGCCACATCAGAAAGTTTTAGGATTTCCGTCCTTAAAAGGTGATTTTTTAAAAGAGGAAATTCGTAATTTTGTGCGCATCAATACGAACTGGGAGCTAATCACCGATTATCATTTTGGCGGTTACGGAAAAATTAGTCCTGAATTAATTGATTTTATAAATCAGTTTTATGCGACAACTAAAATTCCATTGGATCCCATTTATACTGGAAAGATGGTTTTTGGCGTTATAGATTTGATTAAAAGAAATTATTTTCCGAAAAATTCAAAAATTTTACTCATTCATACCGGCGGAATTCAAGGGGTTAAAGGAATGAATATCAAATTAAAAAATAAAAAATTACCAATAATCAATATTTATGATTAAAAAAATCCTGCTAGTTTTTATACTCATCATTTTGGCCAGTTGTAATGCCTCGAAACCGGTTATTGTAACCAAAAAAACGACGGCTCATTCTTCGAAAAAAGTAGCTGTTAAAACACCCAAAAAGTCAAGTTCTTCTTCTAAATTTTCAAAAAAAGAGCAAAACAATTCAGTTGTCGAAACAATAGAATCTACTTCAAAAACCGTTGTGACAAGTGATTTAGTTAATGATTATATTTTTCAATTTAAGGGTGTTGCCATGAGTAACATGAAAAATTATGGTATTCCGGCAAGTATTATTTTGGCTCAAGGAATTTTAGAATCTGGAGCGGGAAGAGGACGTTTGGCAGTGAATGCAAATAATCATTTTGGGATAAAATGCCATAAAGAATGGACTGGTGACAGTGTAAAACAAGACGATGATGCTGAGCAGGAATGTTTTCGAAAGTATAATGACCCATCGGAATCCTTTAAAGATCATGCGGTTTTTCTATCTGGCAGAAGCCGATATGCAGTATTATTTGAATTGCCAAAAGATGATTATAAGGCTTGGGCCAAAGGACTTCGCGCAGCAGGTTATGCAACCGATCCGAGATATCCTGAAAAATTAATCAGTTATATAGAACGCTATAACTTGTACCAATATGACAATCAGGTTTTGGGCAAGGAATATGTTATAAATGAAAACCAAACTATAAGACCGCCAGCTAAAAAGGAAGTTATAGATGTTGATTCCTATGAAGTTAAAAAAGGAGATACGTTGTATTCTATTTCTAAAAAATTCAATGTGTTAGTTGAAGATTTAAAACAAAAAAACAATCTTGCGGACTTTTCTATTTCGATTGGTCAAAAATTAATAGTGAAGTAAAAAAAAAAGGACAGTCTGAAAAGAGTGTAGTCGATTATAAAATCATAAATCAGAATCATAAAAAAATGATGTATCAAAGAAGTAGTCAGCTATTTGCTGAAGCAGAAAAAGTAATTCCTGGAGGTGTAAATTCGCCAGTTCGCGCCTTTAAAGCAGTAGGTGGAACTCCAATTTTTGTTAAAAGTGCAAAAGGAGCTTATTTGTATGATGAAGACGGAAACCGTTTGATAGATTATATTAATTCTTGGGGACCAATGATTCTGGGTCATGCATATGAACCAGTTGTACAAGCAGTAATCGAAAAAGCAAAATTGGGAACTTCTTTCGGAATGCCTACAGCATTAGAAACTCAAATTGCAGCTTTGGCCGTTTCTATGGTGCCGAATATTGATAAAATCAGATTTGTAAACTCAGGAACCGAAGCCTGTATGAGTGCCGTACGATTGGCTCGTGGATTTACAAAAAGAGATAAAATAATCAAATTTGCGGGTTGTTATCATGGCCATTCGGATTCATTTTTGATCCAAGCGGGTAGTGGTGCAATTACTTTTGGAACACCAAATAGTCCTGGTGTAACCGAAGGAACTGCAAAAGATACTTTGCTGGCCAAATACAATGATTTAGATAATGTTGCAGCTTTGATTGAAGCGAATAAAAACGAAATTGCTGCCATAATTGTTGAGCCAGTAGCCGGAAATATGGGTTGTATTCCGCCTAATAAAGGGTTTTTAGAAGGGCTACGCCAAATGTGTACTGATAATGGAATTCTTTTAATTTTTGACGAGGTAATGACTGGCTTCCGTCTTGCTCGTGGCGGTGTTCAGGAATTATTCAACATTACGGCTGATATTGTAACTTTCGGAAAAGTAATTGGAGGTGGTTTGCCGGTTGGTGCTTTTGCCGCCCGTGCCGAAATAATGAATTATCTGGCTCCACTCGGACCGGTTTATCAAGCAGGAACATTGTCAGGAAATCCGTTAGCTATGGCTGCAGGATTATCAATGTTGCAGGCTTTAGATACTGATCGCGAAATTTTTAAAAGATTAGAAGAAAAAACAGCCTATTTGGGTGCCGGAATCGAAAGGGTTTTGAAAGCAAATAATGTAGTTTTTACAATCAATAGAATAGGGTCTATGATTTCCGTACATTTTGATGCAAATCCTGTAGTTGATTTTCAAAGTGCTGCCAAAGGAGACAATGAAACTTTTAAGAAGTTCTTTCACGGCTTATTGCAGGAAGGAATTTATATTGCGCCATCAGCATATGAAACTTGGTTTATTACGGATGCGCTTACGTATGAAGATTTAGATTTTACCATTCAAGCGGTAAATAAAGTGTCTAAAACTTTTTAATTATAAAAGCTTTTAAAAACAAAAAACTTCCGGTTTTCGCCGGAAGTTTTTTGTTTTAAATTATTTTCTTGGTCCTTTTCGATCACCTCTGTCTCCTTGGTGTTTTTCTTTCATGGCTTCCCATTTTATGAATTGTTCCGGAGATAAAATACCTTTCATTTTAGCTTTCATTGCAATTTGTTCGTCTAACATTTTGTTTTTCATTGCAAAACGTTCGTCACTGGTCGGTTTTTCCGTAGCTGCTTTTCGACTGGCTTTCATCGCTTCTCTTTTGGCAGTTTGTTCCGCAATGACTTTACTCATCTGTTCTTGTTGTTTTGCAGTCAGGTCTAACTCTAATGTCATCTTTTTTAACATTAGTTGATTTCGTTGATCCGGAGTTAAATTCTCCATGGCTTCTCTTCCAGGTCTTTCTTTTCTGTCTTGGGCAAAGCTGGTCATTCCAACGATTAATAATGCGGCAATAAATAATTTTTTCATTTCTATTGTTTTTAAGTTATAGAAATAAGACAGCATTAAGTATCAAAGGTTTAAGTGTTAACAAAAGTTTATACTTTATCCGATTGCAATTTTACAAAACCACCACGATTCTCTTGTCTGTCAAGCGACTGTTGTACTATTAAAAGCGCAATTGCAATCATATTGAGTAACTCGTAAAAAGCGACGCTGATGGAATGGGTTTTTTCTAGTTCTTCCATTTCGGTTTGCCAAAGCAGCAGTTGTTTTTTTGCCTTGAGCAAATCCGAATCATTTCGAACAATTCCAGCATTTTGACGCATCAAAAGTTGTAATTTCGATTTCATTTCGGTCAAATATTCTGAATTTATTTCCGGTTTTTCAACGGATTTCCAATCGGTAATATTGTTTTTTGGTTTGCTGATTTTTAAAGTATCATCGGCTAAATATTCATAAATAGTATTAGAATAAACTAATGCTTCTAACAAGGAATTGGATGCTAAGCGATTGGCGCCGTGCAAACCCGTGCGGGAACATTCGCCACAAGCAAATAAATTTTCGATAGAAGTTTTTCCGTTTTTATCGACTACAATTCCGCCACAAAGGTAATGCTGAGCGGGAACGACAGGAATCCAATCTTTGGCAATATCAATTCCGGTTTTTTTACAATACTTATAAATCATTGGGAAATGCTTTATAAAAGCCTGTAAATCTAAATGAGTACAATCTAAATATACGCAATCATCTCCTGATTTTTTTAGTTCTAAATCGATGCATTGCGATACAATATCTCTCGAAGCAAGTTCACCTCTTTCATCATAATCAAGCATGAACCGATGGCCTTTTTTGGTACGTAAATATGCTCCAAAACCTCGAACCGCTTCTGAAATTAAAAATTTTGAACCCGTGGAAGCATCATATAAAGCAGTAGGGTGAAACTGAATGAATTCCATTTCCTTAATGGCTGCTTTAGCGCGATTTGCCATTGCAATTCCGTCACCTGTAGCAATTATTGGATTGGTGGTGTGACCGTAAAGATGACCAATTCCTCCGGTAGCCAATAAGGTAATTTCGGATTGATAGGTCGTTGTTTTTTTTGTTTTTTCGTCTAAAACCAATGCGCCAAAACAACAGTTATTTTCGGTAATTAAGTCAATGGCAAAGTGATGGTCTAAAACAGTAATATTTTCTTTTTGATAGACTTGCATTAAAATGGCACGTTCAATTTCAGAACCCGTTTGGTCTTTATGGTGAACGACTCTGTTCTCAGAATGACCGCCTTCTTTGCCTAAATCTAAATTTCCTTCAGCATTTTTGTCAAATTTAGCGCCCCATTCTATGAGTTCTTTTAATCGTTTCGGACCTTCGGTAATTACCATTTTTACTACGGCTTCATCACACAAACCATCGCCACAAATTAGTGTGTCTTCAATATGTTTTTGGTACGAATCCTCATCTTTATCAGTGACAATGGCAATACCGCCTTGCGCATATTTAGTGTTAGATTCGTCTGCGTTCGCTTTAGTGACAATGGTTACTTTTTTGTCGGGAAATCGGTCTGCAATTTTTATAGCAAAAGTCAATCCGGCAACTCCGGAACCTATGATTAAATAATTTGTTACTACCATTATTTAGATAATTCTAGCATGCGTTCTATAGGAAGTAAAGCTCTTTTTCGGATGTCTTCCGGAACATCAATTTCGGGAGTTTCGTTGAGCAGGCAATTGTAAACTTTTTGTAATGTGTTCATTTTCATGTAGCCACATTCGCTGCAAGCACAAGTATTATTTTCTTTTGCCGGTGCCGGAATCAATATTTTATCAGGCACTTCTTGTTGCATTTTATGTAGAATTCCTGCTTCGGTAGCTACAATAAACTTATGATTAGGATTTGTTTTGACATAATCAATCATTCCTGCAGTTGAGCCAATATAGGCTGCAGTTTGTAAAATATGAGTTTCAGATTCAGGATGAGCAATGATTTTTGCATCCGGATGTTCTTTGTGTAAGGCTATCAATTTATCTAATGAAAAAGCTTCATGAACTACACAAGAACCGTCCCAAAGTAACATGTCACGACCTGTTTTACTGATGATGTATTTTCCTAAATTCTTATCGGGTGCAAAGATAATCGGTGTTTCTTTCGGGATTGATTCTACGATTTTCAAAGCATTCGATGAGGTACAAACAATATCGCTCAAGGCTTTAATTTCGGCAGAACAGTTCACATAAGTGATTACAATATGGTCTGGATGTGCGTCTGTGAATTTTTTGAATAAATCTGGAGGACACGATTCTGCAAGTGAGCAACCGGCTTTTAAATCCGGAAGAATTACTTTTTTTGAAGGGTTTAAAATCTTGGCTGTTTCGGCCATAAAATGTACACCTGCAAAAAGGATAATATCGGCATCCACTTTCATTGCTTCTTGTGATAATCCTAGACTGTCACCCACATAATCAGCAATATCCTGAATATCGGCTTCTTGATAATAATGGGCTAGAATAACCGCATTTTTCTCTTTCTTCAATTCCAATATACGTTCTTTAAGACTTTTCATTCTCTTGTTTTTAATTTTTTTAGTACGGGCAACTGAATTTGTTGTACCGCCCCACTTTTTATGACCACAAAAATAGTTAAAACTAAGCACTTAAGCGCATGTTGTTTTTAGCATATAAAAACATATTTTGTTAAATATCTTGTAAAATAGGTAATATAAACCAATAGTATTCTTGTTTGTCAGACTTAACTGATGCTCTTAGCGCTTGACGGAGCTTGCTTTAATTCTTTTATTTTGAATATTAAATGGTACACCAAATCGTGTAAAGTTGGTTTTGTCAATATCTTGTTTTTGTTTGGTGTATAGTCCAATTTGTAAGATAATGAATCCTAAGATTTTTTTTGGTTTTTAGTGAACGGAAATCTCAATAGAGGTTTCACTAACCAGAACTTGTCCTATTTTTCCAAAATTCAATTTTTTGAAAATAATATTAAATACAGCACCCTCATTATGAGTTTTATAAGCTATTTCTTCATCATCAAAATGAAAAATAATAAAGGTTGAAGTGTCTGTTTTACTTTGCATTTCTTCATTAAAACAATCTAAGTTGTTGATTTGTTTCGTTCCAAAATATTCAATGTTGGTTAAATTAGCACTAATCAAATCTTTTACAAAATCTATTATTTTAGTCGAAGGGATTTCAATTTTTGGGGCGCTAAAGATGAGGGTATGTTGAATCATTCTTTGATTGTATTTTTTATAAATATAATAAAAATACTAATCAGGAGGAAAGTGTCGTTTAATTATTTCGGACAATTTTTATTGATGTCTAAAGTAAAGACATACAAAATATGATGCTCTAGATGTAAAATTAATAGGTGTTATCGTGATTTGAATCTACCTCTTCTTCGGGTTCTTTTTTGAAATCATTATTTAAAAAGTTGGTGTACTTTTTTTTATCTTTTTGATTGACTCTAATGATAAAGAGAATCAAAATAATCACAAACACAGCTATGATTCCTAATAATATCCAATTGATTTCCATGGTCTTTATTTTTAAATAGTTAGTAAAGATACGGTTTCTATCGATGTATTATTTCACACTGTTTTGTCTGATTTTTTGTTGTGCAAGAACCGCATTTAAGTAAGGTGTCATTTGTTTTTCGATTTCATTTTTGGAAATGTCTAATGCGTGCGGACTACGAACTAACTGCAACCACGGTTTAGGAGCATCAAAATCATATGAACCAAAAACTAGTACAGGCGTGCCTTTCACTTTTACACTGTCGGAATCAGATAAAACCCATTGATCTGCCCATTCATAAAGATAACGGGCATCTTTCTCTTGCAATCTCAAGCAGGAATGGGAGGCGGGATAACCGGGTAAACTGTATTGATGCCAGCCAATTCCCATTTTATTAGCAATATTAAAATTCCAGCGTAAATCCCACTCATCATTAAATGTGCTCGTAGTTTGTTCAGCCTTCCAGTTGGTATAAAAAAGTCCTGTTGGTGTAGGATCTTTTTTTCTACCCATATTGGTTGGACCAGTATAGATTAATTCTCCGTTTTCATATGTAGCAAAAGTTTGTGTTGGGTACGAGAATAAAATAATTTTATTTACCTCTTTCAAGTAAGGAACTTCAAGAGGAAACGGGAGGTAAGCGGCAATATCTCCGCTCATAACCTTTGGTATCACTACAGAATCCATTTCAGCAAAATTAGTTTTGTCTGTTCTGTTTACTGCAAAAGCAATATTAAGTTTTGTACTGTCAGCCTTATTTGCAGCCAGCCATTGTTTCGCATCAGCTAACTGATAGGTAATGGTTTTTGGAATTTGTCGGACTACAACTTTTTTAGTTTTAAGGACTGTTTTTTCTTCTTTTTGTTTGCAAGCACTTACAAGGACTATTAGCAGACAAGATAAAGCAAGGAGTGATTTTTTCATAACCAATATTTAGATTGTAAAATTCTACTTTTTAATTGGCTAAAATTTATATAATTATCTAAATAAGTTATTGGATTTACTGTTTAATGGTAGTAAATAGGAGATATGCCAAACGCATCTACCAAAGGAATAATTTGTAAGAGTCTAATCATTCAAAGTTTTTCGCAATTAGGATTGGGGTTATCAACCGGAACACACGATCAACGATTACATCGAATAATGCTTCTAATACCAAAATGGTAAATTAGTTGATTTTAGAAAAATAGTGTTCAATTGTTTTTGAGGCACTTTGAAATACAATGCATTACCAACAGTAGAAATTTTGCAATAAAAATTTAAAAAATACTACAATGTTAATGAGAGTGTTTCACTTGTGCCAATTCCAATTTTTTTTTAAAATATAAGATTTGTATCAGTACCTTAAAAAAGTATCTCCAGATTTAATTCCTATGGCCAATTCCTCCAGATTAGTCGTTTCGAGCATGCTGGCTAATTCATTTCGAATCGCCTTAAACTTTTCATGCATCGGGCAAGGGTGTTCCTCGGAGCAATGATGTAAACCTAAGCCACAACCGGTAAAAACGTTGTCGCCTTCAAGAGCAGTTACAATTTGGGAAAGGGTAATTTGGCTCATGGTTTCTTTGGGAATATCAAAACCGCCGCCCACTCCTTTGATGGAATGAATAATATTATTTTTAGAGAGTATTTGCAGAATTTTGGCGGTGAAAGCCTCTGGGGAATCTATCTTTTTCGCAATATCTTTCAGACCTACTCTGTTGTTTTGATAAGATTGGGAGGCTATAAAAATAGTGGCTCGGATTCCGTATTCACAAGTTTTAGAAAACATAGTTGTTTTTTTTACAAAATTATTGAAATTAGTTTCATTCTATGGTAATTATTTCGTCAGAAAAATGGGACTGTTTACCATTAATCCCAATTGCCATAAGCAAAAGCCCAAGTGGCAAGCCTATACTCGCCAAAAATAGGTATTGCTGATACAGCGGTAATGCTCCTTGGTTCAAAAACAGATAGATTCCTTGAAGAAATAAAAGGAATTCTGTTACAATAAATCCAAATAAAAATACTTTTAATCCCCAGCTCACTAAAATGTTTTTGCTGTTTACAAAAGTATTTTGCAATGCAAACCCCAATAAAAAACCTGTAATAATGCCCAACATGCATAAATGAATGTAACCAATTACAAAATTCCGGATTTGATGTGAAATTTGACCCAATCCGGGTAGTAAAACGACTAATTGTATTCCGACTTTTATGGTCAATGATCCTATTGCAAAACCATAAACGGTTTTCTCCATTTTTTTTAAACGAATAAAGAAGGAAGAGAAATGAGGGCGAATAAGTTTTATAAATACTAAAAAAGATAACAGTTGCAGTATAACGCCTAAACTGTTTATCCAATAAAAAATGGGATTTGACACATACCAGCTTACTGGCAAAGCCAAGGTTAAAATCGTTGCGGTAACGAGTAAAAAGTAAAATAAACGAAACTGGTTTGCATTGATTTCAGCTTTTATCTGATGAAAAAACAAAGCTAAAATGGCAATTAAAAACCAACCGTTAAATTGAAAATGCAAGAAGAATTGAATCGCAATTTGATAAAAAGGACTCGCTTTGCCCAACAATCCTACAACAGGACCTAAACACCAAACGCCTATTGTGGATAGAATCATAAACAATAAAGCGGTTTGCAACAACTGTTTTTCGGGAACGGAAGCGGGCTTGGAATCCTTCCAAACTAACCAACAGAAACAGTAACTGCAAAAAATGTGTAAGGTTGAAAAAGCAATCGAAAATAAAGCGTATCCTTCCATCGGAAACCGAATCATCATGCCGACTACCGCAAATTCAGTAATCCAAAATAATCGGTTGTAAATGGGTTTTTGTTGCGCTTCTTTGGGAATAAAAAAATGAAAAATAAAGCAGTATAACATCAAATACACCCAACCCAACATCGCTACATGAGAATGACCATGCAATAAGAATTGAAAATTAATTCTTTCGACCGGAGCTACATACATCAAACGGAGCAAAAGTCCCATGAGAGCAGCAATGAAAAAATTAATAAAACAAATCAATAACCAGCTCTTTTTCATAATTACCCTCTAAAATGAACTTTAATTTTTGATGTCGAAAGTGTTTCTCGTTCCAATACTCGGCTAGAATATCCTAATTTACCTATTGTTTTAACACCATTCATAAAATATTGAAAGTAATAATCCCCAATGTACTGCTTGGTTTCTAAATAGTCAATCATCAGGCGGGCATCATTTTCATTGATTAAATCAGAATGAACTGTGGTACGAACTTCAAAAGGAACTTGGCTTTCGAGCAGTAAATGTAAGGATTTCTCAAAAGGTTGAAAAAGCTTCGATTCTGTTATTTTTTTGAAATGTGCCGGTAGTGCTTTAAAATCTAAAGCTACGTAATCAATCAAGTGTTGGTCAATCAGCTCTTGCAAAATTTTTGGTTTGGAACCGTTAGTATCAATTTTGACTAAGAATCCCATTTTTTTTACTGTAGCAATCAGTTCCTGAATGTTTTTATGAAGCAAGCATTCGCCACCGCTAAAAACGACTGCATCCAATAAGTTTTTTCGGGTTTGAAGAAAAGCAAGTACTTTTTCGAAAGAAATAGTTCCTTTTCCCAACACGATTTCGGGATTGTAGCAATATAAACAACGCATATTACAGCCTGCAAACCAAAGAATGCAGGCTGATTTATGCGCATAATCTAATAAAGTAAAAGGTGTTATGCTGTAAATGGGAGTACTAACATTTTCCTTCATTGAAGTGGGTGCGTTGTCTGTGTTCTCCTTTTTTTCCAATATTGAAACTCTCTACAGGTCTGTGATAGCCCATCACGCGGGTGTAAACCAAACATTTAGTTCTTAAATGTTGTTTCTGTTCTAGAATTGGGTTTGTGGTTACTTTCATATTTTATAGTTTTAAGGTTTATAGTTTATTATTTAAAGTTTAGTTGCTCAACTTTAAACTTTTTTGATTTTCTTCAATAATAGCATCATCACATTTTGGACAATATTCGTGTTCTCCATTTAGATAACCGTGAACGGGGCATACGCTAAATACTGGTGTAACAGTGATGTAAGGTAATTTAAAATTCGATATTACTTTCTTAACAAATTGTTTGCAGGCTTCGGGAGAGCTGATTTTTTCGCTCATGTATAAGTGTAAAACTGTTCCTCCGGTATATTTACATTGCAATTCGTCTTGTAGATATAAGGCTTCAAAAGGATCTTCTGTGTGGTCCACCGGAATTTGGGAGCTATTTGTGTAATAAATATTTTCTTCTTGTCCAGCCTGAATGATATCTGCAAAGCGTTTTTTATCTTCTTTGGCAAAACGGTATGTAGTTCCTTCGGCAGGAGTGGCTTCAAGATTGTATAAATTTCCAGTGGCTTCTTGAAATTCTTTCATTCGGTTGCGAATATGATCCAGAATTTCGGAGGCAAATTCGATTCCGGAATTAGAGGTAATTACATCCTTATTTTCGGTAAAATTCACAATCATTTCGTTCATTCCGTTTACACCAATAGTAGAAAAGTGGTTTCTAAAATGTTGCAAATAGCGTTTGGTGTACGGATACAAACCTCGGTCATACATTTCCTGAATAAACACCCGTTTTTTCTCTAAAGTTGATTTAGAAATGTATAATAATTTGTCTAATTGCGCGAATAATTCGGTTTTATTTCCTTTGAATAAATATCCCAAACGTGCCATATTAATGGTTACTACACCAATGCTTCCCGTCATTTCGGCACTACCAAAAAGTCCGTTTCCGCGTTTTAATAATTCCCGTAAATCCAGTTGTAAACGACAGCACATACTACGCACCGCATTGGGTTTATAAGCATTTGGATTTTCTTCTTTATTGCCGTTTTCATCTAATACATATTGACTTCCGATGAAATTTTGGAAATAAGAAGAACCAATTTTAGCCGTATTTTCAAAAAGCAAGTCGGTATTTTCTCCGTCCCAGTCAAATTCTTCGGTAATATTCACCGTTGGAATTGGGAACGTAAACGGTTGTCCATTAGCATCGCCTTCGGTCATTACAGTATAATAGGCTTTGTTGATGAGGTTCATCTCTTTTTGAAAATGTTCGTAACGCAAATCGGTCAGTTTAGAAACCCCGCGTTCTTGCGCTCTTAGTAAAAGATCATATTGAAAATTATTTTCGAAAAAATGTAGGTCGTTTTTCGTTGGAATCTGAGTTTTTAAATCTTCCGGAACCACCCAGTCTAATGTGATATTCGTGAAAGGAGATTGTCCCCAGCGTGCAGGAACATTTAGATTATAAACGAAACTTCTAACGGCTTTCAACACATCATCAAAAGATAAATCATCCTTGAAAACATATGGAGCTAAATACGTATCGAAAGAACTGAAGGCTTGTGCTCCGGCCCATTCGCTTTGTAAAATTCCGAGAAAATTTGCCATTTGTCCCAAAGCTTCTCTAAAATGAGAGGGTGCTTTGCTTTCTACACGTCCGCGGATGCCGTTAAATCCTTCGTTGAGTAAAACACGCAAACTCCAGCCCGCACAATATCCTGTCAAACAATCTAAATCGTGAATGTGAATGTCTCCATTGCGGTGCGCGTAACCTTCTTCTTTAGTATAGACTTTATCCAACCAATAATTGGCAATTATTTTTCCGGCAACATTGTTGACTAATCCGGCATTAGAGTACGAGGTATTCGCATTGGCATTGATGCGCCAATCCGTTTGTTCTATATACTCTTCGATAGTTTGTGTGCTGTCAACATAAGTGGTGTCTTCATTTAAACCATGAATATGCTCGCGTTGTAATTTACGGGTATGTCGAAACAGCATAAAAGAACGCATGACTTCAAAATACTGTTTTTCAAAAAGATTTTTCTCAATTAAATCCTGAATTTCTTCTACAGCCCAAGTTTCTTTGGTCTGTAAGTCGGTAATAATATTTTCAAAAACAGATTCATCAATTGCTATGGAAACACTTAAGAAGCTTTTTTCAATAGCATCTTTTATTTTAAAAGGTTCAAAAGGTTTGTATTCCCCGTTTCTTTTGATAACATATTTTTCCATAGCATTTGATGAGTTAAGGTTAAATTATTTGGTTCTTTTTTATTCTTGTGCTGAAAATTCTTTTTCTAATGCTGCCGCTTTTGGAAACAAGATGTTGTTTTCTAAATGAATGTGTTTGTGTAAATCCTGCTCAAATTCTTCTAACATGGAAAAAGTCACACGATACGTATTACAAGCATCTGCCGGTGGCGTATAATTATTGGTTAGTAAGGCAATTTTACGGAAACGTTCTCCTTCATTATCATGTTCTTCCATCATCATGGCAATAGGATTTTGCACTGTTCCAAAATGAGGTTGAACTATTAATTCATCTGTAAGAGATGCTGCTACCATTTTTTTTACGAAAGGAAACAAAATCAGTTCTTCTTTTTTCATGTGCTGTGCAAGTTCACCGGCGCAACCTTTAAAAAGTTCATTAATTTCGAATAATTCAGGATGACCTGCTCCGTGAACCTTACCTAATTTGTCTAAAAAAGGAAGAATAACTTGTGTTTTTTCTTCCACATAACGGTGATGTTTTTTCTCAATGTAATTCGCCAATAAATCTAAAGGCCATGATTTAAAATCGATACTATTATCATCTTTAGTTTTTAAAACAGTGTTTAACTGTTTCATCAATTGGTTGGTATCGATGTCTTTTTTATCACAAGCTTCTGCAATAGTTCTATTCCCTTTACAACAAAAATCGATGCCGTATTTTGAAAAAATGGCTGCTGTTCTGAAATCTTTAGCCACATATTCTCCGATAGTTATTTTTTCTAAAACTTCCATATTATTTGTTTTTTATTTAAAATTTATGGTACAAAAATAATCATTATTTTAAATAAAAGACAAAATTATCCGAAATTAAATATTTAAATTTATTTTATTTTTAAATGTATCGTTATCAGGGAGATGTGTTTTTTTTTGGACCTTTTTTCCTGACTATAATTTTACGATTAAAAAAATATTTAAAAACTGATTTTTATCATGTTTCCTCCATTTTTTTAAACTTTAATTTGCATCAAATAAATAAAAGACAAATTTATCTTTTATTTGAAAATCAAGTAATTTTATTAACTAACAAAAACGGATACTTATGCTTTCAAAATCACAAGCAAGAGCATTTTTTTTGGGAGGAACATTGGTCACCTTTCTAATCTTT
The DNA here is from genome assembly GCF_027474525.2 of Flavobacterium lacustre. Taxonomy (NCBI): domain Bacteria; kingdom Pseudomonadati; phylum Bacteroidota; class Flavobacteriia; order Flavobacteriales; family Flavobacteriaceae; genus Flavobacterium; species Flavobacterium lacustre. Next base: position 306,568 of record NZ_CP114882.2, on the reverse strand, counting down.
ATCGGATTGACCATTTATTCGTTCATGCCCAGAAATGATCAAACGAATTACACCAAGATTGATAAAAATGTAGTTCGGGGAAAAGAAATTTGGGAAACCAATAACTGTATGGGATGTCATACCATTATGGGAGAGGGAGGTTATTATGCTCCTGAATTGACAAAAGTAATTGACCGTCGTGGAGAAGGTTATATCAAGGCTGTTTTGATGTCGCCGGTTCCATGGGCTCCAAATGGACGAAAAATGGTTGTTTATAACATGAATGAAAAAGATGCCGATGCTGTAGTTGCCTACTTAAAATGGGTTGGAAAAATTGATTTAAACGGTTTTGACCGAGTGGTTTCACCTTTATCTAAAGCAAATAATTAAAATAACGTATTATGAAATCGCCAAAAACTAGAAGTTTGCGTATGCAAACACCAATAAATAAAAAGGCGATAACATTTTTGACATTCAACAAATAAAATTTACAAAAATGAAATATAAATCACAAAAAGTAGCCTATTGGTTTTTTGCATTGTGTATGCTTTTGTTCTCTCTGCAAATTATTTATGGCTTTATTATGGGCTTTGACCGAATAGGAATTCAGGCATTACATGATGTTATTCCTTTTAATGTGGCGCGAGCCGTTCATACCAATTTGCTGGTAGTTTGGTTGTTAACCGGTTTTATGGGTGCTGCCTATTACATCATTCCCGAGGAAGCACAACGCGAATTAATCAGCGTAAAATGGGCATATGTTCAGTTGATATCATTAGCAATAGTAGGTGTTGTTGCCGTTGTTGGCTTTCACTTTAACCACTGGGAAGGCAGAAAATTTCTTGAAATTCCAAGAGAATTAGATTATCTCGTTGTTGTAAACGTATTGCTTTTTCTAGGTTTAATTTTAGGAACACTTTTCAAAGGAAAGCGTCAAACCACTACAGCTTTAGTTTTATCCATGGGATTGCTTTTTGCTGCCTTACTTTATATTCCCGGAATGATTTGGTTTGACAGTCAGGTAATGGATTCCTTCTTCCGTTGGTGGGTTGTTCACTTGTGGGTTGAGGGAGTTTGGGAATTAATTATGGGAGGTATTCTTTCATTCTTATTAATCAAATTAACCGGAGTAGACAGAGAAGTTATCGAAAAATGGTTGTACGTAATTGTTGGATTAACTTTCCTTTCGGGAGTTTTGGGGACAGGACATCACTATTATTATATAGGTGTAAATAAAATTTGGTTAATCGTAGGGGGAATTTTCTCTGCTCTTGAACCATTAGCGTTCTTGGCGATGGCATTATTTGCGGTGAATATGTATCGAAAAGGTGAAAAAAGTCATCCGAACAAAATTGCCTTATTCTGGACTATTGGTTCGTCTATTGTTTCTTTTGTTGGTGCAGGATTACTTGGTTTTGCACACACATTACCACAAACTAATCTTTACACACATGGAACTTTAGTGACCGCAATGCATGGACATTATGCGTTTTGGGGAGCTTATGCAATGATTGTTTTGGCTATGATTAGTTATGCATTGCCTAACTTAACTGGTCGTAAACGCTACGAAAGCTCACAAGGAATGATGGCATTTTGGTTGTCCAATATTGGAATGCTTGGAATGACTGTAGCTTTTGGAGTGGCAGGTGTTGCACAAGTTTATATGGAACGTAAAATGAAAATGGATTTTATGGTTGTTCAAAACGAAATCAGCATTCACTTTGTTGTGCTTTTGATTTGTGCCACGATGTTTACCACCGGAATAAGTCTCTTTATTTATGATTTCTTTAAATACGGTAGACCAACAGATGAAGCTTTAGATATAAAATAAGTTACTAATTCGCCTTTTTTTTGAACCAGTACGCTTTAATTAAAGTTTTTTAGAACTGCATTTCCAGAAAAACAATAGTTTCAGTGTGCTGGTTTTTTTCTAAAATTAAAAAAATATGTTACAAAACACACCATTCTATCATGCCGTTGGCAAAGAAATAGAGGTCTTCAATCACGCCTATGCAAATAAAATTCCTTTTTTGCTAAAAGGGCCAACGGGCACAGGAAAATCCCGTTTTGTGGAATATATGGCGCATATATTAGATAAAAAAATCATCACTATCAGTTGTCATGAAGAAACTTCTTCAACCGATTTAATCGGACGATTTATTATCAAAGGGGCTGAAACCATTTGGCTTGACGGTCCGTTGACGACTGCTGTAAAAGAAGGAGCGATAATTTATCTGGATGAGGTTGCAGAAGCCCGCCCCGATGTGATTGTTGCGATTCACTCTTTGACGGATCACCGCCGCGAATTGTTTATCGATAAATTAGGTGAGACCGTAAAAGCACATAACGATTTTATGCTGGTTGCTTCTTTTAATCCCGGTTATCAAAGAGGTTTTAAAGAACTAAAACCATCTACTCGTCAGCGTTTTATTGCAGTTTCATTTGAATATCCCGAGGCTAAAATTGAAACCGATATTTTAGTTAATGAAACTCAAATTGACCACGACACGGCAAAGAAACTAGTTGCCATTGGAAACAAAATCAGAAATCTAACCGAATTAGGATTAACTGAAACGGTTTCTACACGATTACTGGTCGATGCCGCAAAAATTATTCATAGCGGATTACCTAAAAGATTGTCCGTTCATGTTGCAGTTCTAGAACCCTTGACGGATGATTTGCAAACGGTAGAAGCACTAAAAGATTTGTGTAATTTGATGATCTAGTATAAACAACTGCAAGTTGTCCCTACATACAAATAATTAAAAAATGGGTTTTGAAATAGATGAATATATAGTCGGGAAATTCTTTAAACACTTAAAAAAAAGTAAAAAAGTAAATCCTGATATCCTTGCCAGAACGGTTACGCTCATCGAGATCAAACCACGACTGACTATTTTGGCACGTGCTTTGACAGGAAAACCAATCGAAATTTTCCCTGCCGAACGGGAAGGAGGTTATAAAAACAATAATTTTTTTCTCCCGATTTCTTTTGCAGAATTACCGACCAAAGCCGAAAATCATACTTTTTATCTGTTTCGAATTTTGTTCCTGAGTGTGCAACAACGCTTGAATCTCAATTGGACTTTTGAAGAAAAGGAACAGCCATTATTAGTTTCTCAACAAAAAGCATTGGAATCATCCAGTCAAATTTTGAATATTCTATTTAAAGAATTTGCAATTGACGAACAATTTTATAACGATGCAAAGCGCCACTTTATTCAGAAAGCAACCGAAAAAAAGGTGCCTGATTTCTCATGGCTTTATGGCAAATGGATGCAAAATGAGTTAGAACAGAATACAGAAACAATACTCGAAAATTTTTCTGATAAAGTTAAAAAAGTGAACGAAAATCAGCCTTTAACTACCTTGAAATCATCTGCGGTTGAAGAAGTTAAAACGGTAGAATTAGACAAAAAACAACAGGAAGATTACGTTTTACTTCATAATTTTGAAAAGGTAGAAACGGCCGAAGAGTTCAATGGAACCTGGCGAGATTTTGATGGTTCAGATGAACTCGAAGAGCATCAGGAAGCCTTGGAAGAATTGAATATGAAATTTACTGTTCGTGTTGATGACACAGCGCATTCAGTGTATCAGGCAGATTTTATTGAGAACACTTCTATATCCGAAAGTGCAGAAGTTGATGCCAAAGGATTTCATCTAACTTATGACGAATGGGATAGTAGTAAACGCATTTACAAACAGAATTTTTGTAAAGTATATCCAAAATTACAACAGAAAATAGATCCAAATTATTACAGAAATACGATTACAAAAAACGCTTCTACTTTGTTAGGCTTGCGCAAAATGTTGACCAATGTGAACAACAAGATGCAGCAGCAAAAACGCCAAACCCAAGGCGATGAATTCGATATTGATGCCATCACTGATTTGTATGTAGATGTTCATTCTCAGCGTACGCCTTCGGAAAAAATATACATCTCAAACCGAAAAAAAGAAAAAGATTTATCGATTTTAATTCTGTTAGATATTAGCCTTTCCAGTGATGGCTATGCCGCTGGAAATCGGGTAATTGACGTGGAGAAAGAAGTTTCGATTCTTTTTGGAGAAATCCTGAATGAATTCAATATTGATTTTTCAATTGACAGTTTTTATTCCAAAACGCGCAACTTTTCTACGTATTTAACGGTGAAGGATTTTGACGAAAATTGGAATATCGCCAAGCATAAAATTGGAGCAGTTGAACCGAATGGTTATACCCGAATTGGAGCCGCTTTGCGTCATGCCGGAGCCCGATTGGATAAGCGAAATACTAAAAACAAATGGGTGATTGTGATTTCTGACGGCAAACCTAACGATTATGATAAATACGAAGGGAAGTACGGAATTAACGATGTCAAGCAAGCGCTCAGAGAACTTAATGCTAGAAATATTAATTCGTATGCATTGGCCATCGAAGCCGAAGCGAAATACTATTTGCCACAAATGTTTGGACAAAATCATTATCAAATTTTAACAACACCAGTAGAATTATTACAATCGTTAGTTCGATTGTATGAAAAAATTAAACATCAAAAATAAATATAAAGATGAACAATAACATAGATACAGCAATACTTCCGGAAGGACATCCGGTACAGATATATTATAAGGAAAAAGATTTAATTCATTCTCTTTTGGAGGAATTATCTGCAGTAGATACAACGGTTGATTTGCAGCAATACATTAATATTTTTAACCAGCTCCATACTATAGAAAAGCGATTTGCCCGAAAAGAAAATCAGCTTTTCCCTTTTTTGGAAAAAAATGGCTGGACAGGACCTTCACAGGGAATGTGGTCTTTTCACGACAATTTGAGAGAGCAATTTCGGTTGATTCAGTATTATCTAAAAACAAAAAACGCTGAAAAAGTTACTATAAACACCTCTTTTTTAGTGAATGGAATTTATAGATTGATGGAGGTGGAAGAGTCCGTTTTATTTCCAAATGCTTTAGAGATTTTAAAAGAATCAGATTGGATTGAAATGCGCAAAGGGGAATCCGAAATTGGTTGGATGCTTCCAAATCTTCCCGTACCGTTTCCAGCTGCAGCATATGTTCATCCGAGTGAAGATGTTAGTCCCAGAGAACTGACTTTTTCATTGGAAAACACTTCTCATTATGATGAAGGATATATGACTTTGGAGCAGGTGAATTTGCTTTTTAAAACGATGCCTTTGGATTTAACTTTTGTGGATGAGAATGATAAAGTTATTTTTTACAATAGAGGAGAAGAGCGTGTGTTTCCAAGGAGTGCCGGAATTATTGGACGTGAAGTTAAATTTTGTCATCCTCCAAAGAGTGTAGGAACAGTTCTTAAAATCTTAGAAGAATTCAGAAAAGGAACCAAAAATGAATCTTCATTTTGGATAAATTATAAAGAACGCCTCATTTATATCCGTTATTTCGCAGTCAGAGATGCGAATAAAAACTACAAAGGTGTAATAGAAATGTCACAAGATATTACCGATATCAAGAAGATTGAAGGCGAAAAACGCTTGCTGGATTGGGAATAACATTATCGTTAAACAAATCTTAAAAATGACTACCTTTAAAATCGATTACAAAAATATCTATTATCCACCGGGAGGAATCCTGATGTGGATTATAATTTTCCTGGAACTAATTACGTTCGGGATGGCGCTTGTGGCTTTTGTTTTTTATGGAAAAGAACAGCCCGAATTATTTCATCAATCGAGGGTGCAATTGAATACTACTTTTGGTGCAATAAATACTATTTTCTTACTGTCCAGTGGATTATGTATGGCTAATGCGGTACATGAGTTTAAAGAAAACAACATACAAAAATCCTCTTTGTATTTTAAGCTGACGATGCTCGGCGGAACATTATTTTTACTTTTAAAAGGAATTGAATATTATCATAAAATTCAATCAGGGATTTCATTGGATACCAATATGTTTTTTACTTTTTATTGGTTATTAACCGGATTTCATTTGATTCATGTGGTAATGGGGCTGATTATTTTGAGTTGGACGAATTATGGAATGAGAAAGAAAAATTCGGATACCGGAATTGAAGATGTTGAGGCTTGTGCTGCTTTTTGGCATATGTGTGATTTGATTTGGCTGTTATTGTTTCCTGTTCTTTATTTAATTTTTTAGAAGATGAAAAAAACATTATTTTTTACCTATGGTTTGTTGATTATATTGACGATTACAACGGCTTTGATTTCGAATGTAATGGCTGTTTCTAAAGTTGCAATTGCTTTTATTATGGTATTATCTGTGCTGAAATTCTTTTTGGTTTCTTTCGAATTCATGGAGTTAAAAAAAGCGAATTCTTTCTGGAAAGGGAGTTTAATTTCAGTTTTGGGATTGATTATTTTGAGTATTCTTTTCATTAGAATCACTTCATAAAAAAATATGAACATGATAAATATCATAATAAAAGATAAAAATGTCTTTTATTTTTACACTATCAAATTATGACAAATTTAATACCTGATAATTATGAAAATTACATTTAAACTTAACACACAAAGGAATACCTTAATTCTTGTTTTCTTTTTAGTTTTTGGCTTCTTTTCTTGTTCTAAAAAAGAGGATAAGGATGCAAAATATTATGAGAATATTAAAGTAGAAGGTCAGAAAGAGGCTGAATTGACTGCGCCACCTTTAGTTCCAAAACCAATAGGAGATCGTCCTGCGATGAAATTGGTTGTAAATATGGAAATTAAAGAACAAGAAGGTGAAATGGTTGATGGAGTAAAATATACCTATTGGACTTTTGGCGGTTCAGTTCCCGGAAGTTTTATCAGAACCCGAGTAGGTGATGAGGTAGAGTTTCATTTAAAAAATCATCCGGATAATAAAATGCCGCATAATATCGATTTGCATGCTGTAACAGGTCCGGGTGGTGGAGCAACCTCTTCTTTGGTAGCGCCGGGACATGAAAAAGTATTCAATTTCAAGACATTAAATCCAGGGTTGTATGTATATCATTGTGCTACAGCACCAGTTGGAATGCACATTGCTAACGGAATGTACGGTCTGATTTTAGTAGAACCAGAAGGTGGATTGCCTCCTGTAGACAAAGAATACTACATTATGCAAGGTGATTTTTATACTAAAGGAAGTTACGGAGAGCAAGGTAATCAACCGTTTGATATGAATAAAGCCATTAAAGAAGAGCCAGATTATGTAGTTTTCAACGGAAAAGTAGGAGCCGTAGCCGGTGATAAGGCAATTACTGCCAAAGTGGGTGAAACCGTTCGTATTTATATGGGTAATGGAGGGCCAAATTTAGTTTCATCGTTCCATGTTATTGGTGAGATTTTTGATAAAGTTCATATTGAAGGAGGAGAAATGATTAACAAAAATGTTCAAACAACTTTGATTCCTGCTGGTGGCTCTGCCATTGTGGAATTTAAAGTAGATGTTCCAGGAACTTTCATATTGGTCGATCACTCTATTTTTAGAGCTTTCAATAAAGGAGCACTTGGTATGTTAAAAGTAGAAGGAGATGAGAATAAAAAACTGTATTCAGGAACTGTTCAAGAAGGAATTTATTTGCCGGAAGGAGGAACCATACAAAATATGCCCAAAGTGAATGGTACAGCCAAAAGCGTTGTGGCTAAAACGGTTCCTGAGCAAGTTAAATCAGGAAAAGAATTGTACGGAAGAACTTGTTTTGCCTGTCACCAACAAGAAGGACAAGGTGTTCCAAATGCGTTTCCTCCATTGGCTAAATCTGATTTCTTGAATGCAAATCCAGACCGAGCAATCAATGCAGTATTACACGGATTGAGTGGCGAAGTTACTGTTAATGGTAAAAAATTCAACAATGTTATGACCAGCCAGAACTTGACCGATGAAGAAGTTGCAGATGTATTGACTTATGTTTACAACAGTTGGGGAAATAATAAAACAGTCGTAACTCCAGCAAAAGTGAAAGCAATTAGAGCAAAACCAACTCCAAAAGCTCAAGCAGTTCATTAATAACAATAGGATTTAATTAAAATCTAAAATAAATTTAAATAGTATGAAAAAGTATGTTTTTGCAATCGCAATGATGGGATTGGCTTTACAAGGATACAGCCAACAAGCCACTAAAGGAAAAGTTGTTTATGATAAGGTTTGTATTGCCTGTCATCAGGCTACTGGTCAGGGAATTCCGGGAGCTTTTCCTCCATTAGCCAAATCAGATTATCTGAATAAAGATGCTAATCGTGCCATCAAAGGAGTGGTGAAAGGATTGACTGGACCCATAACAGTGAATGGTAAAAAATTTAATGGTGCTATGCCGGCTCAATCTACTTTGACTGATCAACAAATAGCAGATGTATTTACTTATGTGTATGCCAGTTGGGGGAATAATAAAACTGTAGTTACACCAGCTATGGTAAAAGCCCAAAGAAAATAATAAAAGTATTTAAAAAGCAGTTAGTCATGTTGAAAAGTAGAATAGTTGAATTATCATTTCTATTATTAATAGCAACATCGCTATGGTCTCAAAATGCACCGATGGTTTCTATAAAAAGGGGAGCTTATGTTCCCCTTTACGGGACCACAGATAAAAAACCAGTTGAGATTGCTGCTTTTGAAATGGATGTTTATCCGGTTACAAATGCTCAATTTGTAACTTTTATAAAAAAATATCCAGCGTACACACGTTCTAAAATGAAGGGTATTTTTGCCGATAAAAGCTATTTGTCACATTGGCAAAGTGATTATGATTATGGAAAAAATAATTTGAGTACTGCACCTGTAACCAATGTTTCCTGGTTTGCTGCCAAAAAATATTGTGAGTGTCAGGGGAAGCGTTTGCCTACCATGGATGAATGGGAATATGTCGCTATGGCTGATGAAAAAAGAATTGATGCCAGAACCAAAGAAGACTTTAACAAATACATCATGTCATGGTATGAAAAGCCTAAAACTTATGCTAATCCGATAGGGCAAACCTATAAAAACTATTGGGGTGTTTATGATATGCACGGATTAGTTTGGGAATGGACTGCTGATTTCAACAGTATTTTTCTCTCTGGAGAATCCAGAAAAGATAAAGATACCGATAAGAATCTTTTTTGCGGAAGCGGCTCAGTCAATGCATCGGATTTGATGAATTATGCTGCTTTCATGCGATATGCTTTCAGGGGGAGTTTGAAAGCAAGATATACTACAAAAAACCTTGGATTTCGATGTGCAGATGATAAAAAACAGCCACCGAATCTTTCCCAAATTTCAAAGAAATAAAATCAAAAATTTACGAATACCAACAAAGTGGAAAATCATGAAGTTTAGTAGTAAAAATATAATTTTTGGATGTATGGTAATGGTTTTGTTCCTTCAAGCCTGTAATAAAAAATCGGAACCTGATTTGAAAGACAAACCCATTTCAGATTTATCTGTTTATAACCTACCTTCAAAATGGACCAGTCAAAATGGTGAAAATTTGGAGATGAAAGATTTAAAAGGTAAAGTGCTTGTTATGGTTATGATTTATACTTCCTGCAAATCAGCTTGTCCCAGATTAGTGGCTGATATGCGCAATATTGAACAACGTTTGCCAGAGAACATCAAAGAAAATGTAAAGTTAGTTTTAGTCAGTATTGATCCTGCGGTGGATACTCCAAAACGATTAAAAGCATTTGCTATCGAAAATAAAATGGAAGGCAATCAATGGCTTTTCTTGCGTTCTTCTGAAGAAAATACGCGAGAATTCGCAGCAGTTTTAGCTGTAAATTATAAAAAAATATCCCCTTTAGATTTCTCTCATTCTAATATTATAAGTGTTTTTAATGCCGATGGCGAATTGGCATACCAACAAGAAGGATTAGGTGTGAATTCTGATGAAACTATAAAAAAAATTACAGAAGAAGCTGAAAAGCTAAATTAAAATAACTCAAAAGATTCAAAAGAATAGGTTTGTTATAAATTTAATAATTATCGTTAAATACTAATTTTTACACTCCAAATATATTCTAGTAGTAAATATCTAAAATGATTTTGCGTTTTGAATTGTCAATCAGTTTTTCAATTCTTTTGTAATAATCGGCATTAATCATTGGACATCCCAAGCTTTGACATATTGGTTTTTCTTGCTCTTTATAAGGTACTTTGTCATATTTGTGAAGCACAATATTTCTGGCAAAAGCATTGTTGTTAGTTTGTTCTAAACCATATAATTTATAGGCTTTGCCAAATTCTCCGGTATAGCTGTTACCGATAGCATATTTGCCTAATGAAGTGCAAAAAGAATTCGGAGTGTTACTAAATTTTAATTGTCCTTGAATTTTTGTTCCGGAACCTAAACCATGAGCAACTAAACCTTGATCAATTATTATATTATTTTTTAAGTCGTAAACAAAGAATCTGTTTTTTCCGGACATAATTTTCATGTCAACAAGAAAAGCTATTTCCGAATTGTATTTTGGATTATTGGAAATGAATTTTTTAATCATATCAACTCGATTCAAGAGTTTTTCTTCTGTTGAATTGTACGATAGCGAATGTTTTGAAGTGTTGGTTTTACTATTTTTTGATAAAATTTTAATGCTAAAAAATAATAATCCAATTGATAATGAAACGAAAATTAGTCTTCTCATTTTTTTAATCTTAAATATTTAGGCTCTTTTTTTAATTAAGGTTTACCAATATATATCAATTATAAATATTCTTACAGAAACAATATTTTTTTACGGACTAATTGATAACGTTATGCAAAAATAATCTATTATTTTGTATTGTGTTGGTTATTAGTGTTTTATTAACAAATTAAAGGCGTTGTTTTTTTGTTATTACAGTTTGAGTATTCTCTTTATTTTAATTTTTTTTCCTTTGACGCATTATAAAATGAGTTTGGAGGAGATATAATAGGAGTAATTTCATTATTTTTTGATGACTTCATTTAATATCTTTGGAATACAAAAAATAAATTTACTTTTGTACCGTGAAAAAAATCATATTCATAATAGTTATAATCATACTTGTAAAGCCAGTACTTCCGGTTTTAGAGTATGTGATGAATTATGAATACATTTCAAAAGTACTTTGTATCAATAAGGATAAACCCAAAATGCATTGTAATGGAAAATGTCATTTGATGCAAGAATTAGCTAAAGCATCCGATGCTGAAAAACCGATTTCTTCTGATAAAAAATCAATTTCTCCAGTATTTGAAGTTTTATTTTTTGAAAAAATAGACTCATTTACAATTACTCCAATCCATTTTGGTACCAAAGAAAAAGTAAATCATTCCTATTCAAATCTGTATTTTTACTTGAATAGCGATACTGTTTTTCATCCACCTATTTTCATTTCTTAGAGTTTTAAGCACTATTGTGCTTTTTTTGTCCGTTTCTTTCTACGGATGAATTGCTGTATGCTGTTTTTAGAATTATTTAATTCTGAAAATGGCAGGCAAACGCAAATACTATTTTAAAATAAAAACTTTATAAAAATGAAATTTCAATTAAAAAATTTATTGGCTGTTGTGGCTATAGCATTTACATTATTCTCTTGTTCAAATGATGATGAAGCGATTACAGGAAATGGGAATCTGGTATTAGAATTTGATAACGTTTTTGGTAGCACTGATTTAATTCTTGGAACACAAAGTAATTTGACTTCACAAGGGGAGACTGTGAAAATTTCGGATGTAAAATATATTGTGAGTAATATTATTTTGACTAAAAAAGACGGTACAAAGTATGTATATCCTAAAAGCAGCAGTTATTTTATCGTAAATGAAGCTGATGTCTTAGCTCATGAAGTTGAATTAGAGAATGTTCCTGCTGGTGATTATACTAAAGTAACATTTGGAATCGGAGTTGATAAAGCTCAATTCGATTTGGGAGCTACGGGACAAGGCAATTTTCTGACAGCAGCGCAAGATGCAGGAATGATGTGGTCTTGGTCAGCAGGATACAAATTTGTTCTTTTTGAAGGAATGTTTACTTCTTCAACAGTGACATCTGAAACTATGTTTATGGTGCATACTGGTCAAACCGGAACAGATTATAATTATACGGAAATCACTCTTGATTTGCCTTCAAATGCCTTAGTAAGAACAAATATTACACCTGCCGTTCATATTTTTGCGGACGTGGCTAAAATTATCGATGGCACAAATAAAGTAAAGCTTTCGGATAATAATATGGGAGGAATGGGAGCAATGATTATGGGAGGTGCTAATTTACCTTTAATAACTGCCAATTTAAATGGTATGTTTAGTGTAAATCATGTTCACAACGATTAATTTTAATTAAAAAAGTGGTCAGTATTGTTCTGGCCACTTTTTATAAAAATAAAATAAAATGAAAGCAATCTATTTATTGTTACTCATTTTGCCGTTTTTTTGGAGTTGTACAGATGAAGATGATAACTATGAAAATATACCTTTGGTTTTTAATGTTCCATCAAATTTTCCTCCATTGGCTTATGATTTAAAGAATAATCCGCCCACTGAAAAAGGATTTGAACTGGGAAAAAAACTTTTTTATGATGGTCGATTGGCCTCTGATGGTATTGTGTCTTGTGGATTTTGCCATATTCAAGCCGATGCTTTTACACATCATGGTCATACTGTTAGTCATGGTGTTAATAATGAAGTAGGGACTCGTAATACTCCTCCAATTCAAAATTTAGCTTATCAAACTGCTTTTATGTATGATGGAGCGACAACACATTTAGATTTGCAACCCATCATTCCGTTTACAAGTCCTATCGAAATGAACGGTAATTTTTCTGATGTAATTATTATGATGAAAGCTGATCAGACCTATCAAAAGTTATTTAAAATAGCTTTTACTGATGGACAGATTAATGCTGAAAACATGCTTAAAGCACTAGGACAGTTTATGGTTATGGTAACGTCTTCAAATTCTCGTTTTGATAAATTTCGCAGAAATGAAGCTGGTGGAATATTATCTCAACAAGAACAAGCGGGGTATACTCTTTTTAATCAAAAATGTGCGAGTTGTCATGCAACCGATTTGTTTACTGATAATTCTTTTAGAAATAACGGGTTGCAAGTAAATCCTGCAATCAATGATATTGGACGCTATCGTGTAACTCAGTTAGATCAGGATGTATACAAGTTCAAAGTGCCAAGTTTACGCAATATAGAAAAAACAGCACCTTATATGCATGACGGGCGTTTATTTACCTTAGAGGCTGTTATGGAGTATTATAATTCGGGTGTTGTAAATTCTAATACTTTAGACCCTTTGCTTAAAGCTAACGGGAAACTCGGGATTCCGATGACTGAAGTTGAAAAAACTCAAATAATTGCTTTTCTAAAAACCTTAACGGATAGCCAGTATTTAACTGATAAACGGTTTTCTGAATATTAATAATAACCATACTTTTTTTTATAAAATAGATAAGTCTTCTATTTCTTTAATTCTTAGTATGTTTCAAAATAATTTATTTTAAATGAAAAATATAATAATTCTTTTTCTTGTGATTTTTCAAATGGCAAATGCTGCCGAAAAAGACAGTTTAATTAGTGTTAATCCATTTTCAAAATATCATTTGTTTCTTGAAGAAGAGGATGATTGTGATGCTTGTGGTTGTTCTGCCAGTGGAGGAAGTATGGGATTTGCGTCAATGTTGAATTCTAATTTTGTTGGTGTCAGGTATTTTAATCAGCAATATAAAAGTTCGGATGGTTTGTATAGTAATTCTCCTTGGTATAAGGAAAATTTTAATACAGTTCAGGTTTGGGCTAGAGTTCCTGTTAGTGAGAATATACAAATATCTGCTTTGATACCATATCATTTTCACGATAAGGAAACTAGCTCAGGAAATAAAAATATTGATGGGGTTGGTGATGTTACAGTTTTGGCTATGTATCGTCTTTATCAAACGCATAAAGACAGTACTTTTTTTGTGCATACATTACAAATGGGAGGTGGAATAAAAATGCCTACAGGTAAATTTAATGAGGTAAATTCAGGTAGTCTGAATCCAAGTTTTCAAGTAGGAACGGGGAGTTGGGATTACCTTTTGGCAACGGAATATATTCTTAGAAGAAAGCAATTTGGTTTAAATGCTATGTTCAATTATGTTTTGAAAACGGAGAATCAAAAGAATTATCGGTTTGGTAACCAGTTTAATTATGCGGGAACTTTTTTCTATTTGTATGAGAAGAATGATTTTTCGATTGTACCACAATTGGGTTTAGCAGGGGAGGTTTACGAAAGTAACTATCAACACAGTCAAAAATTAAAGGATACATCTGGTGAGATACTCTTTGGCAAACTAGGGTTTGAAGTTGGCAAGGATAGGTTTTCTATTGGAGCTAATGCAATGCTTCCAATCTATCAAAATTTGACAGGAGGTAATGTTGAAGCAAATTATCGTTGGAGTATTAATTTCAATTATAGTTTGTAATCAAAGAGTTTCAAGAAGAACATTTGTATTTTATATTTAATTGTTTTTCTTTAGACAACTTAAGAATCCTTGGAGATAGTTAAATTACTAATTGTATTTATTATATAAAGTTCTTTAATTTTATAAATGTTTAGCCTGTTGTTTGTTTAATTAATAGTTTTTTTGACTTTTTATTTCAAAATAATTGATGCTATTTTATTAATGAATAATTATAATAAAAAAAACCACCCCGTTATTAGGGGTGGTTTTAGTTTTTATTATAATTATTTAAAAGCAATAGTAATTAAATGCTCTTTTTAAAATTATTAGTTTTTAACTAAAGTAAAGGCGTATCCTTTTGAAGTAAAGGCAGGGAATTTTAAAGTTAAATTAATTGAACTTCCACAGAAACCAACTGTACCAGTACCATTAACACTTGTTACATCTCCTCCACCATAATTGTAATCTTCATTAGCAACAACTGTAACAGTTGCATCTGCATTGATTGTAACTAATAAATAAGAAGTGGCTGCATTTACTAAATAAGGATGATTTACATTGTTGATTCTGAATGTAGACGTTCCATCAGCTGCATTGTATTCTACAGGAACAATATCACCAACTGCATAATCTGACCAAGCATCTTTAGTAACTTTGTAATCGCCACTAAATGAACTTGCTGCTACAGGGAATTTTTCTGAAGCACCAATTTCTGACAAAGTATAAGTTGATCCAGATTTTGTTATTTGTGCAAGTTTGTAAAATCCTGAGAAACCACAAGCAGTTTTAGCTTCAGTAGTAATTGCTTTTGTAAAGGTGAATGTTTCATCATTGTATATCCCTGCTTGATTAAATGTCACAGATAAATCAATGTCAAAATTACCTTGAGACCCCAAGTCTTTAAATGATACAGCTTCAGCTACAACTAAATAATCACCATCTTCTAAAGTAGATAACATTTCATATGATTCAAATGCTGTTTTAGAATCATCGATAGATTTCACATCAGAATAATCCAAGTTTGTTATTCTAAGTTTAAAATCTGCAGCAGCAGTTGGTTTGATTAAATCACCAGCAACATCTTTAATAGAAGTACTCCATGATAAATCGGCAATTAGAGAACCTTCAGTATAATTCTGAATGTTAAATGAAACAGTAATTGGTGTTAACGAAGCGTTTGATGTTGTAACGTCTCCAACTTGTAAAGTCAATGTTTCTATACTTTCTTTTAACTTATCTTTTAGAATAGTAAGAGTACCAGTCGCAGATAATTGATAAGCAGGAATAGTTATTTGACTATCAACAGCGTAATCTGTTCCAGATGCAGTACCTGCAATTTGGAACACTTTTACGACTACATCCACACTTTGTGGTTTGTCAATATTTACTGTGAATTTATATTCATTATCACCCTCAATAATGGTAACTGGAGATGCAAAATCTGTAGTCACACTAAGTTTCACGTTTTGCGAAACTTCTAGAGTACTTTTTCCAGTCGCGTCATCTTTATCACAACTTACAAAAAGTAATGCAGTCAAAGAAAGTGCTGAAAATAAAAATTGTTTATATATTTTTTTCATCTTTTTTGTTTTTATATTATTCAACTATCTTTTCTAATACTTGATAAAATTCTCTAGAACCTCCACTACCAAGGTAGCCTAATGTCATTTTTAATTGGTCTCTACCATTTACATCATCTCTTACAACCACATTAGATGTAGCACATTTTGAAAGTGTTAAATCATTAGGGTTGGTTTGACAAGAAATTAAAGGTAATCCGTTACCCACGTTTGCTGTAACTCCGTCTGGAGCGAAAGCTGGAATTGTGATATTGTCATCTGCATCGATAACAAAGTAATATGTATTTGCACTAAATGGTCCTAAATAGTCATTTACTTTGTAAGTTGTAGCATCTACAGATTCAATTACAGTTTTTGCAGGCCAATCAGCCGCAGTATAGGTTAAAACACCGATTCTGTAATAAGTTGCATCTACACATTTGTATGTTCCTGAGAATCTTGTTCCAACTGCAATTTTTACTTTGTGACTGTTTTCATGAACTGAACCATTTGATACATGAGAAACAAAGCTTAATGTCCAATAGTCGCCAATTTGAAGGCTTCCATCATCTGAAGATAATGCAGACCCGCTGATGTTTAATCCAGCTATCAATTGATTATAAGTCACTGCAAAAGGCACACTTGTGTGTTGATTAGCAGTTGGTATAGTAATCGTTCTTAGTAAATTTTTGTTTGAAGTTATAATGTTACCTTCTTCATCTTTTGTACTAAAAGTTTTGTAAATATCTATACTTTCTATTTTTTCAGGACCTTGAAAAACTGAAAATTCACCTATGTAATCAGTGTCTTTACCATTACCTACTACATATCCTAAATTTTCTGATTTGAATATTACTTCTCCTCCTAATTCAGCATCACCTGTCAGCTCATCACTATCTTTTTCACAAGACACAAAAGTGAATCCTGCTAAAAGAAAAAGCGCTAAATAATATATTTTAAGTTTTTTCATTTTTAAATTTTTTAAATTTATTAAGTTAGTTCATCCACCATAATGGTGATGTTAATTTGTCACCACCAGTTAATGCAGCTGCAGCGGCTTGATAATTAACTTTGTTTAATGAGATTTCTTGTGAATTGTAATACAGTCTAGAAGGAATACTAGATTCAGCAGCACCAACAACAGGAGATAATACAGGATATCCTGTTCTTCTCCATTCTGTCCAAGCTTCGAAACCTTGACCAAAAAGTGCAATCCAAGATTGTTCTGCAATTTTTTGTCTTGAATCTGCTTGATTTCCTAATATTACATTTCCTTGTGTTATGTAAGTTGCAGCTAATGCTCCAATACCATTAAATGTAAAATTAGCATTAATACCATTGTTGTAGTATGTAGTTGCTGCTTCGCTTCCTCCAGAAATATATCCTTCATTTGCGGCTTCAGCTAATAAAAACTGAACTTGAGCATTTGATAGAATAACACCAGGAAGTTTTGGATTCAAGTAAAAAGAACCTAAAGAAGAAAATCCATTATAATTTCCAGGGTTTTCTTCACCAGGAATATTTCCAACAAATTCGTCATCATTATTTAAAGCTGCAAAAACATTTAATCTGCTATCGTTAAGAGATTCTAATTTAGAAACTAATACAGAACTCATTTTATATTCAGCTCTTGTACCATATACAATAGTTTCATAAATAGGATTAGCATCCGGTTGAGCGGCTAAATAGCTAATTTGAGCACTATCAGAATTAGAAGACATCAGTTTTCCGCTGTTAACTAATGCTTGGAGTTGTGTATTAACATTTTTTACTTTTGAAATTCTCATTAAAGCTTTGAATTTTAAAGAGTTTGCTAATTTTCTCCATTTTGTAACGTCACCTCCATATACTAAATCAGAACTAGCAGGAATATCGCCAGATCCACTTGCTAAAAGAGCATCTGCTTGTGTAAGTAAGTCAATTATTCCGTCATACACAACTTCTTGACTATCATAAACAGGTTTTAAATTTCCACTTTTATTAAATTCAGTGTAAGGAATTGGCCCGTAAAGATCTGTTAAGATTTGAAATCCATTAGCTTGTAAAATTAAAGAAACTCCTTGTAAGTTTGTGTTTCCTTCACTTTCAGCTAAAGTATACATAGATTGAGAGTCCGCAATTACAGAAGCGTAAAGAGTGTTCCATATCCCATCAATAGCACCTCTACGAGGAATGTATTTTTCTTCGTCATTGTATTGTACTTTAGACACATGCTGAGCCCAACACATCCCCATATCTCCACCTTGTTGCATGCCATAAATAGCATTTTGATTCACACGAACAATACTACCTAATAATAAGTGTGCAGGAACTGCAACTGGATTATTTGGGTCTGTATTAACTGTCTCGAAGTCTTTATCACAACTTGCACTAAAAAGCGCAATTAATGCAATAAATAATATTGATATTTTTTTCATAATTTTCTAATTATTAGATTTAAAATTTAACTGATACGTTAAACCCATAAGACCTTGCTGAAGGAATTTGTCCAAATTCCATACCTTGATTACCATTGCTGCTACTGAAACCAGTTTCTGGATCAATATGAGGTGTAGCTTTGTACAAGATTGCTAAATTTCTAGCAACTATAGAAAACTTGAAGTCTTGAAGTGTTGTTCCATTTAACCATTGTTTTGGGAATGTGTATCCTAAAGACATTTGTCTTAATTTTACATAAGTTGCGTCAAAGATTGCACTTTCTTCAATAGTATTTCCAAATGAAGATTGGTTAAATTCTTTTGCACCAACAACAACATTATTTTGAACATATCCACCTGCACCATCAGACATTACTCCATTACCAACAACACCAGTCTCACGACCGATTAATGTTTCTTCAAGAGTACCTGCATATCTACCCCAAGCATAAGTCATTGAGTGTACATCTCCACCAACTTTGGCATCAATTAATGTACTGAAATCAAATCCTTTATATTTGATAGTAAAGTTTGCTCCTCCTGTCCAATCTGGAGCAATATTCCCTAGTATTTTTTTGTCAGATTCGATAACAGGTAATCCATCTTCATAAATTACATTTCCTTCAGGATCTTTTGCAAATCCTCTACCAACTAATGAACCATAAGCTTCTCCAGTTCTAGCTTCCAAAGTTATACCCCATTGAGATCCTAAGATATAAGTATCAAGACCTCCTAATGAAGTTACTTTGTTGTTGTTTTTTGCAAAGTTTAAATCAATGTCAAAACTGAAATCTTTAGCTTTTATAGCTGTAACACCTAATTGCAATTCAATTCCTTTGTTTTCCATTGACGCAATATTATCCCAAACGCTTGTGAATCCTGTAGAAGCCGAAACTTGAATTGGCACTAATAAATCTGAACTGACTTTAGTGTAATAAGTACCAGCAAAACGAAGTCTGTTTTGGAAAGCATTTAAATCAATACCTATTTCTGTTCCAACAACAGTTTCAGGTTTTAAATTTGGATTGTATTGAGTGTTTGGAGTAGATGCTTGATTTCCCCAACCATTATTACTTAAACTGTAAGTTGAATTCAGGTTATATGCTCCTAAAGCTCCTGTTCCCCCAACTTTAGACCAACCTCCTCTTAATTTTATGTAATTAACAGCAGAATTTGTTGTGTTTAAAATTTCAGATAATACTAATGAACCTGAAACTGCAGGGTAGAAGAATGAATTGTTTGCAGCAGGAAGTACACTTGCCCAGTCATTTCTTCCAGAGAAATCCACAAAGAAGTAGTTTTTATAAGAAACCTGACCGAAACCATATAAAGATCCGATTCTAACTTCATTATAATTATTTCCAGATACTGGTGTAGATCCTGATTTTACATTAGATAAATTATAAAAATTTGGTAATTCTAATGCACTTATAGATCCAAAAGTTTGATTCACTTTTCTTCTCATTTGGTTAGCACCAAAATTTATTGTAAAACTGATGTCATCTGTAATACTTTTCTTGTACCCTAAAAGCGCTTCTGCATTTAATTCGGAATATCTTAAAGTATTTTCGTTATATGAACCATCTGGAGCACTATTAGACCCTAAAGCTTGTCTTCCAGTTGTTACTTGAGAATAATGATCTAATGAAACTTTACCAGTTGCAGTTAAATCTTTAGCAAGTTGATAAGACATAAAAGCAGATCCTGTAAGTCTGTCTTTATCAAATGTATTTCTGTTAGTTGCTAAAACCCAGTAAGGATTATTTTGGAAATTATTATTCCAGTTTAATGGAGTTCCCTCTCCAGCTGTACCGGCTGGTGCTAATGGTAAATTTCTCCAATCTTTCAAGTCTGCGAAATTAACACTTCTTGCAGACCAAATAAATTGTTGAGCTGCATTCTCATTGTTGTATCCTGCAATTGGTAAATTATTACTTTTATCATTAAAATACATTAACGATACTCCAGAAGATAATTTTTCGCTCAATTTGATGTTTCCATTTAAGCTAACTGTAAATTTCTTGAAATCAGTTGAAGGTAACATCCCTTTTTCGTCAGTGTTACCAACAGACATTCTGAAACTAGCATCTTCATTACCAGAAGATAATGATAAGTTGTTAGATGTCGAAATAGCAGTTTGGTAAAAATCTTTTACATTGTTTGCGTGAGATATCCAAGGTAGAGGAGCTCCTCCAACTTTGTATGAATCCCATTGAACAAAAGATAAACCTCTGTCTAATGCTGGACCCCAGCTTTCATCAACACCATCATTGTAACCTCCACCTGCACCATCAACAAATTCAAAATAATTTGAAGTTGAACCTTGACCGTATGAGTTTTGGAAACTTGGTAATACTAAAGGATTTGAAAATGTAGTATTTGTATTAAATGAAACTACACTTTTTGATTTTCCTGCTTTTCCAGATTTAGTTGTGATGATAATAACACCATTACTTGCTCTAAGACCGTACAATGCAGCTGCATTAGGTCCTTTAAGTACAGTCATACTTTCAATATCATCTGGACTTATGCTGGCAACTCCATTAGGTAAATCACGTCCACCACCTGAACCTGCATTACCATAAGATGAATTGTCAAAAGGTACACCATCAACAACAAATAACGCTTGGTTATTTCCTGTGATAGAAGAGTTACCTCTTAATACAACTCTTGAAGATGCTCCAACAGCACCAGAACTGTTTGTAACTTGAACCCCTGCAATTTTACCACTCAAGGCATTAACTAAATTGCTTTCTCTTGCTTCTGTTATGTCAGAACCTTTTACGCTCTGAGCAGCGTAACCAATTGCTTTTTCGGATTTTTTGATTCCTAAAGCAGTTACAACAACACCTTCCAGTTCAACTGAAGTATCTTTCAGTTTTACATTTAAATTTGTGGAAGAAGCTGTAATTTCTTGGGTTTTCATCCCAATGTAGCTAAAAATCAAGACTTGGCTTGATGATGCTTTGATAGAATATTTTCCATCAAAATCAGTTTGTGCTCCAGTTTTTGTCCCTTTTACTAATACACTCACGCCTGGTAATGGCAATCCTGCATTGTCGGAAACAACTCCTGAAACAGATCTCTCTTGCGCAAAAGTTAGTTGCGCCACAAGTACTACAAGTAGTACTAAGAATCCATTGAACTTTAGTTTCATTTTTAAATATTTTGAATTAGTGAGACAAAAATCTTAATAATTTGTTAACTTTCCTAACATTTGAATTGATTTTTTATGCACGCATTCAAAATTTAACATTATAACATATATTAATCGTAGTGTTATAAAACTTGAATTCTTGGCTTTTTTCGCTACCGTTTGCCATGGTTATTCTTAATAATCCGTTTTTGGTTTGAACTCCCATTCCTATGCCTAATCCGATTAAATTTTTATTTTTATTTTGGTTTTCAAGTGCTAATGGGTCTCTGTAGAAACAGTAGTCTGTAATTGTATTTAAAAATAATGTAGGTGAAAAGATATATCTGTATTCTGTAAGAATTGAAGTTGTAAATTGTGCTTGAAGGCTGTTCTCTGTGAAGCCTCTAACTGAGTTTATTCCGCCAAACCGATAGAGTTCGTTCAAAATATAGTTATTACTTTTTAAATAATAATTTTGTGTTTTTATGTTAATGCAGTTTTTTCTGTTTAAATAGAAATTATGCATAGCTTGAAGGTTTATGAAGAATTGATTTGATTTTTCTTGTATTTTTTCACTTGGATTATTGTCTCTTTTGCCTGTGGCCAATGTTAATTCTATTGTCGTCTTTTTTGGAAAAATAGGATTGTTGTAATCTGGTTTTGTGTGTTCCAGACTTGCTGTTAGGTATGAGTTATTAAAATCACTTATCAGTGAATTGTTTGTGTTTTGAATATCGCTGGATTCTGTTGATTGGAAGCCAATGTAAAATCTTGTATTGTAGTTACTCAAATAGCCTAATTCTATTATTTTTTTTGTGTTTTGAAAAATACTGTCTTGTTTGAAAATTTGAATTTGTGCTTTAAAGCCTAATGGGCTTTGGAATAAATAAGGGATTTCTATTCCTGCTTTAAACGTTTTTTGTTTGTTTCCGTCGCTTTTCCAATAAATTGAGAATTGTTCTCCTGTATGTAATATGTTTTCTAATTGTATATCTAAATAGCCGTTGAATAAAATTTTTTTGCTTTCATTGTTGGCAAAGCCTATAAATCCGTCAAAGGTGTTTGATTTTCTTTTTTCTAAATAAACATAAACTTTTGTGGTGTCTTTGGTCAGTAAAATTTCGGGATATTTTAATTGGCTTATGAATCCATATTTTTCGAAATCATTATAAATCTGTTTTAATAGGTCTTGGTTGAAGACTGTGTTTTTATATTTTCGATTGATTTGTTTTAAATGGCTTTTTGGAAAAGTGTCTTTAATGTCTTTTTTAGAAAATTTTGTTATAACAGAATTTAAGTGTCTTTCTTTATCGATGTCTGTAATTAAGTCAGCGTAAAGGATGTTTTTGTTCTTTTTAAGATTGATCAATTTAAATTTAGCTAGTGCAAACCCTTTTTGTTCTATTTTTTTTAATGTCTGATCAAGGAATGATTCAATTTCGTTGTATGGTATAATTAAAGTATCGTTTTCTTTATTGGTAGAAATGATGTTTCTTATAATTTGATTTGTACCTATATATATATGTATTGATTTTGTTTTTTTTCCTAAATCAAATTTTATAGTGTAAGTGCTGTCGTTTGCTTTTTTGTTTTCTACTGTCTTGTTTTCAAGGAATCCTATTTTAGTTAGCTCTTTAGATATTTTGTTTATTTCGTTACTTACTGATTTTATGCTGATGTGTTTAGAAATGTATTGTAAAGAGTCGATTGTTTTGGTTTCGATAATTGATGTCCCGATTATTTTTAATTGAAAATTTTGGGCATAAATACTTTGTCCAAAAATTATTAGAAGTAGAAAGAAGAGAATTGATTTCAAAAGATTATAAATTTTAATAAATATAATGCAAATATGGTTTGTTTTACAAGGAAATTTTAAGGTTTAATAATCTTGTTTAGGAAGTGTTAGGCGTGTTGTTTTATTTACGGTAAAATTTTCATATTGGTTATTCTGTATTTCATTAAAAAACAAATATTTACTTCATGTGAAAATTAATGAATTAAGGTTTGTGGAATAAAAAATATTTTATACATTTGCAACCCCGTAAAAAGCGGGAATTTAATATAATAAGAAATTTTTAGTATTAATTATGCCAACAATTCAACAATTAGTAAGAACAGGAAGAACTCAGATAACTAAGAAGAGTAAATCGGTTGCTTTAGATTCTTGTCCTCAAAGAAGAGGGGTTTGTACGCGTGTTTACACTACAACACCAAAAAAACCAAACTCTGCAATGCGTAAAGTAGCGCGTGTACGTTTGACAAATGGTAATGAAGTAAATGCCTACATCCCTGGTGAAGGACACAATTTACAAGAGCACTCGATAGTATTAGTTAGGGGTGGAAGGGTAAAAGATTTACCAGGAGTTAGATATCACATCGTTCGTGGTGCACTTGATACGTCAGGAGTAGCAGGAAGAACGCAAAGAAGATCTAAGTACGGAGCAAAACGCCCAAAAGAAGCAAAAAAGTAATTTAAAAAGTTTTTCTCATAGAAATGTGATTAATCGCAATTGTATGGGTATGACATTTTATTAAAAAAAAGACATGAGAAAAAGAGCGGCAAAGAAAAGACCACTTTTACCAGATCCAAGGTTTAATGACCAGTTGGTAACACGTTTTGTAAACAACTTAATGTGGGATGGTAAGAAATCAACAGCTTTTAAAGTTTTTTATGATGCAATTGACATTATAGAATCTAAAAAGCAAGATGCGGAGAAACCATCATTAGAAATTTGGAAAGATGCTTTAACAAACGTTATGCCTCACGTAGAAGTACGTAGTCGTAGAGTTGGAGGAGCTACATTTCAAATTCCAATGCAAATTCGTCCGGACAGAAAAATTTCTATGGCAATGAAGTGGTTAATACTTTATTCTAGAAGAAGAAATGAAAAATCTATGGCTCAAAGGTTAGCTTCTGAATGTTTAGCTGCGGCTAAAGAAGAAGGTGCTGCTGTTAAAAAGAGAATGGATACTCATAAAATGGCTGAAGCAAATAAAGCATTCTCACATTTTAGATTTTAATTCATAAGAAATGGCTAGAGATTTAAAATATACAAGAAATATTGGAATTGCTGCTCACATTGATGCTGGTAAAACAACAACAACGGAGCGTATATTATTCTATACAGGAAAATCACACAAAATTGGTGAAGTGCATGATGGTGCTGCAACAATGGACTGGATGGCACAAGAGCAAGAAAGAGGTATTACAATTACTTCTGCAGCAACAACTTGTGAATGGAATTTCCCGACTACACAAGGTAAAATTTTACCTGAAACATTGCCTTATCACTTTAATATTATCGATACTCCGGGACACGTTGACTTTACGGTTGAAGTAAACCGTTCTTTGCGTGTGCTTGATGGTTTAGTTTTCTTGTTTAGTGCTGTTGATGGTGTTGAGCCGCAATCAGAAACTAACTGGAGATTAGCAGATCAATACAGAGTTCCACGTATTGGATTCGTTAATAAAATGGATAGACAAGGATCTAACTTTTTGATGGTTTGTCAGCAAGTAAGAGATATGTTGAAATCAAATGCAGTTGCAATCACTTTGCCAATTGGTGAAGAAAATGATTTTAAAGGCGTTGTGGATTTGGTTAAAAATCAAGCTATAGTATGGCATGAAGAAGGTTTGGGAGCAACTTATGATATTGTGCCTATTCCGGAAGATATGCTTGAAGAAGTGAAAGAATACAGATCAATTCTTATTGAAGCGGTAGCTGATTATGATGAGAACTTGCTTGAAAAATTCATGGAAGATGAAGACTCAATTACTGAGGAAGAAATCAACATTGCTTTAAGAGCTGCTGTAATGGATATGGCTATCATTCCTATGATTGCTGGTTCTTCTTTCAAAAACAAAGGAGTTCAATTCATGTTAGATGCTGTATGTAAATATTTGCCATCTCCAATGGACAAAGAAGGTATTACCGGAATTCATCCTGATGATGCTGATTTGTTAGAAGAAGATCAAACTAAAATTTTGCGTAAGCCAGATGTTAAAGAGCCATTCGCTGCTTTAGCTTTTAAAATTGCTACTGACCCATTCGTAGGTCGTTTAGCTTTCTTCCGTGCTTACTCAGGACGTTTAGATGCTGGTTCTTATGTTTTGAACACTCGTTCAGGAAATAAAGAAAGAATTTCTCGTATCTACCAAATGCATGCTAACAAGCAAAACCCAATCGAGTATATTGAAGCAGGTGATATTGGAGCGGCAGTTGGATTTAAAGATATTAAAACTGGAGATACATTGTGTGATGAAAAACACCCAATTATTCTTGAGTCAATGAAATTCCCTGCTCCGGTAATTGGTATTGCTATTGAGCCTAAAACTAAGGCTGACGTAGATAAAATGGGTATGGCTTTGGCTAAGTTAGCTGAAGAAGATCCGACGTTTACAGTTAGAACAGACGAAGCTTCAGGGCAAACTATTATCTCGGGTATGGGTGAGCTTCACTTAGATATCCTAGTAGATAGAATGAGACGTGAATTCAAAGTTGAAGTAAACCAAGGTGAGCCTCAAGTTGAATACAAAGAAGCCTTTACTAAAAAAGCACAACACAGAGAAACATACAAAAAACAATCTGGAGGTCGTGGTAAATTCGGTGATATCGTATTTATACTTGAGCCGGCAGATGAAGTTGATGGTAAAGCTCCTGTTGGATTGCAGTTTGTAAATGCTGTAAAAGGTGGTAACGTTCCAAAAGAATATATTCCATCTGTTGAAAAAGGATTTAGAGAAGCTATGAAAACGGGTCCTTTAGCAGGATATCAGGTAGATAGTTTGAAAGTAACTTTATTAGATGGATCTTTTCACCCTGTCGATTCAGATGCACTCTCTTTTGAGTTAGCTGCAAGAATGGGGTATAGAGAAGTTGCGAAAGCTGCTGGAGCTGTTATTCTTGAGCCAATCATGAAAATGGAAGTTATTACACCAGAAGAAAACATGGGAGATATCGTAGGTGATATTAACCGTCGTAGAGGTCAGGTGAATGACATGGGTGACAGAGCAGGTGCTAAAACTATTAAAGCTGATGTTCCATTATCAGAAATGTTTGGATATGTTACTACTTTGAGAACTTTATCTTCAGGTCGTGCAACTTCAACAATGGAATTTTCACACTACTCCGAAACGCCTTCTAATATATCAGAAGCAGTTATCAAAAAAGCAAAAGGAAACGCTTAATCTTTAAGAAAATGAGTCAAAAAATCAGAATAAAACTAAAATCTTACGATCACATGTTGGTAGACAAGTCTGCTGAAAAGATTGTAAAAACGGTTAAGAGTACCGGAGCAGTAGTAACTGGACCAATTCCATTACCAACTCATAAAAAACTTTTCACTGTATTACGTTCTCCACACGTTAACAAAAAAGCGAGAGAGCAATTTGAAGTAATGTCATATAAGAGATTAATTGATATTTACTCATCTTCATCAAAAACTATTGATGCCTTGATGAAACTTGAATTGCCTAGTGGTGTTGAAGTAGAGATCAAAGTTTAAATAGCTTACTAGTAAGAAAAGAACGCTGTTTTTAAACGAAAAATATTTTTTAGGATTGTATGTAAATAAGTTATACATTTGCACCTCTTAAAAAAATAGGATTCGCTTAAAAGCTGCGTTCTATATTTATATTTAATAATTAATAATTAATATTTATGTCTGGGTTAATTGGTAGAAAAATCGGCATGACAAGTATTTTTGATGCAAACGGGAAGAATATTCCTTGTACTGTAATCGAAGCTGGTCCATGTGTTGTTACCCAAGTCAGAACCAAAGGTGTTGACGGGTACGAAGCGTTGCAACTTGGTTTCGATGACAAAAACGAGAAACATTCCACAAAAGCGGCTTTAGGTCACTTTAAAAAAGCGGGAACTGTAGCTAAGAAAAAAGTCGTTGAATTCCAAAATTTTGCAACTGAACAAAAATTAGGAGATCTTATTGATGTTTCTATTTTTGAAGAAGGAGAGTTTGTAGATGTACAGGGTGTATCTAAAGGTAAAGGTTTTCAAGGGGTTGTTAAACGTCACGGTTTTGGTGGTGTTGGACAAGCAACTCATGGTCAACACAACCGTTTAAGAGCGCCAGGTTCTGTAGGAGCTTCTTCTTATCCATCTAGAGTATTCAAAGGAATGCGTATGGCTGGAAGAATGGGAGGAGATAATGTAAAAGTTCAAAACCTTAGAGTTTTAAAAGTAGTTGCTGAAAAGAATCTACTTGTTATTAAAGGATGTGTTCCTGGTCATAACAACTCTTATGTAATCATTCAGAAGTAATGGAAGCAAAAGTATTAGATTTCAACGGAAAAGATACTGGAAGAAAAGTTCAACTTTCTGATTCAGTATTTGGTATAGAACCAAACAATCATGCAGTATACCTTGATGTTAAGCAATATCTTGCTAATCAAAGACAAGGAACGCACAAAGCTAAAGAAAGAGCTGAAGTAGCGGGAAGTACTCGTAAGATAAAAAAACAAAAAGGAACTGGTACTGCTCGTGCGGGTAGTGCAAAGAATCCATTGTTTAAAGGTGGTGGAACTGTTTTTGGACCAAGACCAAGAAGTTATTCATTCAAATTGAATAAAAGCTTGAAACGATTGGCTAGAAAATCAGCTTTCTCAATTAAAGCAAAAGAGTCGAACATTATCGTTCTTGAAGACTTTAATTTTGAAACGCCAAACACTAAAAATTTCATCAATGTTTTGAAAGCTTTAGAGTTAGAAAATAAAAAATCCCTGTTTGTGTTGGGTGATACAAATAAAAATGTATATTTGTCGTCACGCAATTTAAAAGGCTCTAGCGTAGTAAGCAGCTTAGAATTAAGTACTTACGCTATATTAAATGCTAATAATTTAGTGCTTTTAGAGAGTTCTTTGGAGATAATTGAAGAAAATTTAAGTAAATAATAGGATATGAGCATCATAATTAAGCCTATAGTAACGGAGAAAGTAACCAAAGAAAGTGAAGTTTTAAACCGCTTCG
This sequence comes from Flavobacterium lacustre, assembly GCF_027474525.2. Lineage (NCBI taxonomy): Bacteria > Pseudomonadati > Bacteroidota > Flavobacteriia > Flavobacteriales > Flavobacteriaceae > Flavobacterium > Flavobacterium lacustre. The sequence continues at coordinate 278,154 of NZ_CP114882.2, read as the reverse complement.
GATTCGTTGTTGATAAAAAAGCAAACAAAGTACAAATTAAGAAAGCTGTTGAAGCTGCTTATGGAGTAACTATTTTGAGTGTTAACACGATGAACGTAAGACCGGATAGAACTACAAAATACACTAAAAGTGGTTTAATCAGTGGAAAGACGAATGCAATTAAAAAAGCAATTGTTCAAGTACAAGAAGGAGAAACAATTGATTTTTACAACAATATCTAAGATAAAATGTCAGTAAGAAAATTAAAACCTATTACCCCAGGTCAGCGATTTAGAGTTGTGAATGGTTATGACGCCATTACAACTGATAAGCCGGAACGCTCTTTGATAGCGCCGATAAAAAACTCTGGTGGTAGAAATAGTCAAGGAAAGATGACCATGCGTTATACGGGTGGTGGTCACAAGCAGAGATATCGTATCATTGATTTTAAACGTACAAAAGAAGGAATTCCTGCTACGGTTAAATCAATTGAGTATGATCCAAATCGTACTGCATTTATCGCTTTGTTAGCTTACGCTGATGGAGAGAAAACGTATGTTATTGCTCAAAACGGATTGAAAGTTGGTCAGAAATTAGTTTCTGGTCCAGAATCACAACCTGAAATTGGTAATACTTTACCTTTAAGTAGAGTTCCGCTTGGAACTGTAATTTCTTGTATTGAATTGAGACCAGGACAAGGAGCTGTAATCGCTCGTTCTGCTGGAACATTTGCTCAATTAATGGCAAGAGATGGAAAATATGCAACAATTAAAATGCCTTCTGGGGAAACAAGATTAATCTTGTTGACGTGTTCGGCTACAATTGGAGCGGTTTCTAATTCAGACCACCAATTAGTTGTATCTGGTAAAGCAGGTAGAACAAGATGGTTAGGAAGAAGACCTAGAACAAGACCTGTTGCAATGAACCCTGTCGATCACCCAATGGGTGGTGGTGAAGGACGTTCTTCTGGTGGACATCCACGTTCAAGAAATGGAATACCAGCTAAAGGTTATAGAACTCGTTCTAAGAAAAACCCGAGTAACAAGTATATCGTAGAACGTAGAAAGAAATAATAAGATATGGCACGTTCATTAAAAAAAGGACCTTTTGTTCATTATAAGTTAGACAAGAAAGTTCAAGAAAACATTGAAAAAGGAAATAAAGGAGTGGTTAAGACTTGGTCTAGAGCTTCTATGATTACTCCAGACTTTGTTGGACAGACAATCGCAGTTCATAACGGTCGTCAATTTGTACCAGTTTACGTAACAGAAAATATGGTAGGTCACAAATTAGGAGAATTTTCACCAACTAGATCTTTTAGAGGTCACGCTGGAGCAAAAAATAAAGGTAAAAAATAAGAAGCAATGGGAGTTCGTAAAAGAGAAACAGCAGATGCAAGAAAAGAGGCTAACAAGTCATTGGCTTTTGCAAAGTTAAATAACTGCCCTACTTCACCTAGAAAAATGCGCTTAGTAGCAGATCTAGTAAGAGGTCAGAAGGTAGAAAGAGCACTTAACATCTTAAGATTTAGTTCTAAAGAAGCTTCAAGAAAATTAGAAAAATTGGTTTTATCAGTAATTGCCAACTGGCAAGCTAAAAACCCTGAATCTAATATGGAAGAAGCTGGTTTATTTGTTAAGGAAATTCGTGTAGATGGTGGAATGATGTTAAAAAGACTTCGTCCAGCTCCACAAGGAAGAGCACACAGAATAAGAAAACGTTCTAATCACGTAACAATCGTGCTTGGAGCTATCAATAACACACAAAGCAATTCTTAAGCAGCATGGGACAAAAGACAAATCCAATTGGAAATAGACTTGGTATCATCAGAGGATGGGACTCAAACTGGTATGGTGGAAATGATTACGGTGATAAACTTGCCGAAGATCACAAAATCAGAAAGTATATCCATGCTCGTTTATCAAAAGCTAGTGTATCAAAAGTAATCATTGAGAGAACTTTGAAACTTGTAACCGTTACTATCACTACTGCAAGACCTGGTATTATTATTGGGAAAGGTGGACAAGAGGTAGACAAGTTAAAAGAAGAACTTAAGAAAATTACTGACAAAGAGGTTCAAATCAACATCTTTGAAATTAAAAGACCTGAACTTGACGCGTATCTAGTTGCTACAAGCATCTGTCGTCAAATCGAAAGCCGTATTTCTTACAGACGTGCAATCAAAATGGCTATTGCTGCTTCTATGCGTATGAACGCTGAAGGTATCAAAGTTTTGATTTCTGGTCGTTTGAATGGTGCAGAGATGGCTCGTTCAGAAGGTTTCAAAGAAGGTAGAATTCCTCTATCAACTTTCAGAGCTGATATTGATTATGCTTTGGCTGAAGCTCATACTACTTATGGTAGAATGGGAATCAAAGTATGGATCATGAAAGGTGAAGTTTATGGAAAGAGAGATCTTTCTCCACTTGCTGGAATGGACAAAAAACAATCTGGTGCTGGTGGTAAAGGTGGTGATTCTCCAAGAGGAGATAGAAAACCCTTTAATAAAGGTGGAAAACCAGACGCTCGTAAAAGAAAGTAAATTTTTAAACTAAAGAAAAATGTTACAGCCTAAAAGAACAAAATACCGTAAGGTACAAAAAGGTAAAATGAAAGGGAACTCTCAAAGAGGGCATGAACTTTCTAATGGAATGTTTGGTATTAAATCTGTACATGAAGATGGAATGTTCTTAACCTCTCGTCAAATCGAAGCTGCGCGTATTGCTGCAACTCGTTTTATGAAAAGAGAAGGACAATTATGGATCAAAATATTTCCAGACAAACCTATCACTAAGAAACCTCTTGAGGTACGTATGGGTAAAGGTAAAGGTGCCGTTGAATATTGGGCTGCCATTGTTAAACCCGGAAGAATAATGTTTGAAGTTGGAGGAGTACCTTTGTCAGTTGCAAAAGAGGCGTTACGTCTTGCAGCTCAAAAGCTTCCAGTAAAAACTAAATTCGTTGTTGCTAGAGATTTCGAAGCATAATAATCTATATTATATTATGAAACAATCAGAAATAAAAGATCTTTCTGCAGCGGAGTTGCAAGAAAAACTTAGCCAGACTAAGAAAACATATGCTGACCTAAAAATGGCTCATGCTATTTCACCAATTGAAAATCCACTTCAAATTAGAAGTGTAAGAAGAACAGTTGCGAGACTAGCTACAGAGCTTACTAAAAGAGAGTTACAATAATTGTATTCTGCTGAAAGATGGAAGAAAAAAGAAATTTAAGAAAAGAGAGAGTTGGTGTTGTTACTTCAAACAAAATGGATAAATCCATTGTGGTTGCACAAGTGACTAAAGTAAAACACCCATTATACGGTAAGTTCGTGTTGAAAACAAAGAAATTTGTTGCGCATGACGAAACAAACGACTGTAACATTGGAGATACTGTAAGAATTAGCGAAACGCGTCCTTTGAGTAAATCAAAATGTTGGAGATTAGTTGAAATCCTAGAAAGAGCTAAATAATTATGGTACAACAAGAATCAAGACTAAAAGTAGCAGATAACACAGGAGCTAAAGAAGTTTTAACTATCCGTGTTTTAGGAGGTACCAAAAGAAGGTATGCCTCTGTTGGTGACAAGATTGTAGTTTCTATCAAAGATGCAACTCCAAACGGAAACGTTAAAAAAGGAGCTGTTTCAACTGCAGTTGTTGTACGTACCAAAAAAGAAGTGAGAAGAGCCGATGGTTCTTATATCCGTTTCGATGATAATGCATGTGTTCTTTTGAATGCTGCAGGGGAAATGAGAGGAACTCGTGTTTTTGGTCCAGTAGCAAGAGAACTTCGTGAAAAACAATTCATGAAAATTGTATCATTAGCACCAGAAGTGCTTTAATTCGTTTTAAGATGATAAAGCTAAAAATAAAATCAGGTGACATTGTAAGAGTAATTGCTGGAGACCATAAAGGTGCTGAAGGTAAAGTTTTACGTGTTTATCGTGAGAAGAATAAAGCGATTGTTGAAGGTGTAAACATGGTTTCAAAACATACGAAACCGAGTGCAAAAAGCCCTCAAGGTGGTATCGTAAAGAAAGAAGCTTCAATACAAATATCTAATATTTCACTTATTGATCCTAAAACTAAGGAAACAACGAGAGTAGGAATTAGAGTAGAAGGAGATAAGAAAGTAAGATTTTCAAAAAAATCTAATCAAGTACTATAGTAATGGCGTATATACCTAGACTAAAAGAAGAATATAAGAGCAGAGTAATTGCTGCTCTTAAAGAGGAATTCGGATACGTAAACGTAATGCAAGTTCCAAAATTGGAAAAAATCGTTTTAAGTAAAGGAGTTGGTGCAGCTGTATCTGATAAAAAACTAATTGACTATGCAGTTGATGAGTTAACAAAGATCACTGGACAGAAAGCAGTATCTACAATATCAAAGAAAGACGTTGCGTCTTTTAAATTGAGAAAAGGGATGCCTATTGGAGCAAAAGTAACTTTGCGAGGAGAAAGAATGTATGAGTTTTTAGATAGACTTATTACTTCTGCTTTACCACGTGTAAGAGACTTTAGTGGTATTAAAGCTACTGGTTTTGATGGAAGAGGTAATTATAACTTAGGAGTTTTGGAACAAATCATTTTCCCAGAAATTGATATTGATAAAGTAAACAAAATTTCAGGAATGGATATTTCTTTTGTTACTACTGCAAAAACTGATAAGGAAGCAAAGTCATTATTGGCTGAATTAGGATTACCTTTTAAAAAGAATTAAGACATGGCTAAAGAATCAATGAAAGCCCGCGAGGTTAAGAGAGAAAAAACTGTAGCTAAGTATGCTGAGAAAAGAAAAGCTTTGTTAGAAGCTGGAGATTTCGTAGGTTTGCAAAAATTACCGAAAAATGCTTCACCAGTTCGTTTACACAATCGTTGTAAATTAACAGGTAGACCAAGAGGTTATATTCGTCAATTTGGTATTTCACGTGTAACATTCCGTGAGATGGCTAATAACGGATTAATCCCTGGTGTTAAAAAAGCATCTTGGTAATCAAACATTTATAAATTGGTTTCAGGTTCGATAAAATAGTTTTATTGAAAACCAAAACCGCAAATTAATACACATGTATACAGATCCTATTGCAGATTATTTGACAAGAGTTCGTAACGCTGTGGCTGCAAACCACAAAGTTGTTGAAATTCCTGCATCTAATCTAAAAAAAGAAATAACTAAGATCTTATTTGATCAAGGTTATATCTTGAGTTACAAATTTGAAGACAACGCTGTTCAGGGTTCAATCAAAATCGCTTTGAAGTATGATAAAGATACTAAAGAGTCTGTAATTAAAGATATCCAAAGAATTAGTAAACCAGGTTTACGTAAGTATTCAGGTTCTTCATCCATTCCAAGAATCCTTAACGGATTAGGTATTGCTATCGTTTCTACATCTAAAGGTTTGATGACTGGAAAAAAAGCAAAACAATTGAACGTAGGTGGTGAAGTAATTTGTTACGTTTACTAATCATTAAAATAGTAGAAGATGTCAAGAATAGGTAAAAATCCGGTTGTAATCCCTGCTGGTGTAACTGTTGAAGTTGCAAATGGTATAATTACAGTAAAAGGAAAAAATGGTCAACTAACACAGGAGTTTTCGGACGTTACTGTAACAGTTGAAGACGGTCAAGTTCAAGTTGATAGAGCGTCTGATCACAAAGACCAAAGAGCAAAACACGGATTGTATAGATCTTTAATCAATAATATGATTATCGGTGTAACAGATGGTTTTACAAAATCATTAGAATTGGTAGGAGTTGGTTATAGAGCTTCAAATCAAGGACAAAAATTAGATTTAGCTCTTGGATATTCACATAATATTGTTTTAGAAATTGCTCCAGAAGTAACTTTGGAGACGATATCTGAAAAAGGTAAAAACCCTATTGTGAAATTAACATCATTTGACAAACAACTTTTAGGTCAGGTAGCTGCGAAAATCAGAGGTTTCCGTAAGCCAGAGCCATACAAAGGAAAAGGTGTTAAATTTGTAGGTGAAGTATTAAGAAGAAAAGCAGGTAAATCAGCTTAAAAAATAAGATTATGTCATTAACAAAACCTGAAAGAAGACAAAGAATTAGATTCAGAATTAGAAAAACGATTAGTGGTACTGCTACAAATCCAAGACTATCTGTATTTAGAAGTAACAAAGAAATTTATGCTCAACTTATTGATGACGTAAACGGAGTTACTTTATTGGCGGCTTCTTCAAGAGAAAAAGAAATAGGTAACGGTACGAATATTGAAGTTGCTACAGCAGTTGGAAAACTAGTTGCTGAAAAAGCTTTAAAAGCTGGGATAGAAACAGTAACTTTCGATAGAGGAGGTTATTTATATCACGGTCGTATTAAATCATTAGCGGAAGGCGCAAGAGCGGCTGGACTTAAATTCTAATATAGTATGTCTAATAAATACAAGAATGTAGAGTTAGTAAAACCAAGTGGTCTTGAATTAAAAGATCGTTTGGTGAGTGTTAATCGTGTTACTAAGGTTACAAAGGGTGGTAGAGCTTTTGGTTTTTCTGCTATTGTAGTTGTAGGTGATGAAAATGGTGTTGTTGGTCATGGATTAGGAAAATCTAAAGATGTTTCTGAAGCAATTGCGAAAGCAGTAGAAGATGCTAAGAAAAATTTAGTAAAAATTCCTTTGAATGGTCAATCAGTTCCTCACGAACAAAAAGGTAAATTTGGTGGTGCACGTGTATTCTTAATTCCTGCCTCTCATGGTACAGGAGTTATTGCTGGTGGAGCTGTTCGTTCAGTTCTTGAATCAGTAGGAATTCATGATGTATTATCTAAATCTCAAGGATCTTCAAATCCTCACAATGTAGTGAAAGCAACTTTTGATGCTTTATTACAAATGAGAAGTGCTTATACTGTTGCAAAACAAAGAGGTGTTTCTTTAGAAAAAGTTTTTAAAGGTTAATTCAAGGAAATTATGGCTAAATTATTAGTAAAACAAGTTAGAAGCAAAATCAATTGCCCTCTAACTCAAAAAAGAGGTTTGGAAGCTTTAGGTCTACGTAAAATGGGACAAGTTGTAGAGCATGATTCAAATCCTACAATCCTTGGGATGATAAATAAAGTTAAACACTTAGTTTCTGTTGAAGAAACTAAATAACAAATACTGTTATGAATTTAAGTAACTTACAACCTGCTGAAGGTTCTACACACAATCAAAATAAAAGATTAGGTAGAGGAGAAGGTTCTGGAAAAGGTGGTACTTCTGCAAGAGGTCACAAAGGAGCAAAATCTCGTTCTGGTTATTCTAAAAAGATTGGTTTTGAAGGTGGTCAAATGCCTCTTCAAAGACGTGTGCCTAAGTTTGGTTTCACAAACATCAATCGTAAAGAATACGAAGGTGTTAATCTTGATACGCTTCAATTATTAGTTGATAATGGTGTGATTACAGATGCTGTTGATATGACAGTTTATGTTGCAAATCGTTTGGCTACCAAAAATGAAATCGTTAAGATTTTAGGAAGAGGAGAACTGAAAGCTAAATTAAAGGTAACCGCTCACAAATTTACTGCTACTGCAAAAGCTGCTATTGAAGCTGCTGGAGGAGAAGCTGTAACAATATAATTTTTCAATTAAGATGAAGAAATTTATTGAATCAATAAGTAATGTTTGGAAAATCGAAGAACTGAAAAACAGAATCTTAATTACATTAGGATTGCTTTTAGTTTACCGTTTTGGTGCACACGTTACACTTCCAGGAATTGATGCAACTCAATTGAATAGTTTAGCAGGACAAACCAAAGATGGTATAGGTTCTATTCTAGATATGTTTACGGGAGGTGCTTTTTCTAAAGCTTCAGTTTTTGCTTTAGGTATTATGCCTTATATTTCTGCATCTATTGTTGTTCAGTTAATGGGAATTGCGATTCCATATTTGCAAAAACTTCAAAGTGATGGAGAAAGTGGTAGAAAGAAGATTAATCAAATTACACGTTGGTTAACAATAGGTATTACTTTGGTTCAAGGGCCAACTTATATCTATAATCTATATAGAACTTTACCTAGTAATGCATTTTTATTAGGATTTAATTCTTTTGAATTCTTATTTTCTTCAGTTATTATCTTGGTTACAGGTACTGTTTTCGCTATGTGGCTTGGAGAAAAAATCACTGACAAAGGAATTGGAAATGGTATATCATTATTGATTATGGTTGGTATTTTAGCTAGATTACCTCAGGCTTTTATACAAGAATTTACAACCAGAGTTACCAATAATAATGGTGGGCCAATGTTGCTTGTAATCGAAATTATTGTTTGGTTATTGGTAATTATTGCATGTGTATTGTTAGTAATGGCAGTTAGAAAAATACCTGTTCAATATGCTCGTCGTACTTCTTCAGGAGATTACGAACAAGATTTAATGGGTGGTAATAGACAGTGGATTCCTTTGAAGTTAAACGCTTCAGGTGTTATGCCAATTATATTTGCTCAGGCAATTATGTTTATACCTGCTGCGGTTGCTGGATTGTCTAAGTCAGATGCGTCACAATCAATTGTTGGTGCTTTTAGTAACATGTTTGGATTTTGGTATAATTTTGTTTTTGCAACTTTGATAGTTGTTTTTACATTCTTTTATACTGCAATCACTGTGCCTACTAACAAAATGTCTGATGATTTAAAAAGAAGTGGTGGTTTTATTCCTGGTGTTAGACCTGGTGTAGAAACATCTGATTTTCTTGACAAAGTGATGTCTTTAATAACTTTCCCCGGATCTTTATTTCTTGCACTAATCGCTGTGTTCCCGGCAATTGTTGTAAGCGTTATGGATGTTCAACAATCTTGGGCAATGTTCTTTGGAGGTACTTCATTAATAATTATGGTTGGTGTTGCCATAGATACAATTCAACAAATTAATTCATACTTGTTAAACAAACATTATGATGGTTTAATGAAAAGTGGTAAAAATAGAAAAGCAGTAGCTTAACTTATGGCAAAACAATCAGCAATAGAACAAGACGGATCAATCATTGAAGCATTGTCAAATGCTATGTTTCGTGTAGAGTTAGAAAATGGACATATTGTAATTGCACATATATCTGGAAAAATGCGTATGCATTATATCAAATTATTACCTGGTGATAAAGTGAAACTAGAAATGAGCCCTTACGATTTGTCAAAAGCAAGAATTACTTATAGATATTAAAGGATATTCAAAATGAAAGTTAGAGCTTCAGTAAAAAAGAGAAGTCCCGAGTGCAAAATTGTGCGAAGAAAAGGGAGATTGTACGTAATAAACAAAAAGAATCCTAGATTTAAACAAAGACAAGGATAATTATGGCAAGAATAGCAGGGGTAGATATCCCAAAAAATAAGAGAGGTGTTATAGCACTTACCTACATCTTCGGATTAGGAAAAAGTAGAGCAATTGAGATTTTAGATAAAGCTCAAGTTAGCCAAGACAAAAAAGTTCAAGATTGGAATGATGATGAGATCGGAGCAATTCGTGAAGCAGTATCAGCTTTTAAGATTGAAGGAGAATTACGTTCTGAAGTTTCTTTAAACATCAAACGTTTAATGGATATTGGTTGTTACAGAGGTATTCGTCATAGATCAGGTCTTCCATTAAGAGGGCAAAGAACTAAAAACAACTCTAGAACAAGAAAAGGTAAAAGAAAAACTGTTGCTAACAAGAAAAAAGCAACTAAATAATAAGTAATATGGCTAAAGCAACTGCAAAAAAACGTAAAGTTATCGTTGAATCAACGGGAGAAGCTCATATTTCTGCTACCTTCAATAACATCATCATTTCTTTGACAAACAAAAAAGGTGAAGTTATTTCTTGGTCTTCAGCTGGTAAAATGGGTTTTAGAGGTTCTAAAAAGAATACTCCATACGCAGCCCAAATGGCAGCAGAAGATTGTAGTAAAGTAGCTCTTGAGGCTGGACTTAAAAAAGTGAAAGTATATGTAAAAGGACCAGGTAACGGACGTGAGTCTGCTATTCGTTCTTTGCATAACGGTGGAATTGAAGTTACTGAGATTATCGATGTTACTCCAATGCCTCACAATGGGTGTCGTCCTCCAAAAAGACGTAGAGTTTAATACTCAAAATATTTATAGTATAACCTAGATAGAATATAGATTATCGAAGGATAAGACCTGAATTCATAATCTCTATCTTAAACAATTTAAAATGGCAAGATATACTGGTCCAAGTACAAGAATCGCCCGTAAATTCGGCGAAGCAATTTTCGGAGACGATAAAGCTTTCGAAAAAAGAAATTATCCACCCGGACAACACGGGATGGCTAAAAAAAGAGGAAAAAAATCTGAATATGCTGTCCAATTAATGGAAAAGCAAAAAGCTAAATATTCTTATGGAATTTTAGAAAAACAATTCAGAAACTTATTCGAAAAAGCATCAGCTACTAAAGGTGTTACTGGTGAAGTTTTATTACAATTGTGTGAAGCAAGATTAGACAATGTAGTTTTTAGAATGGGTATTGCTCCTTCTAGAAGAGGTGCTCGTCAAATCGTATCACACAGACACATCACTGTAAATGGTGAAGTGGTTAATATTCCTTCTTACCACCTTAAACCTGGTGATAAAGTAGGTGTTCGTGAAAAATCTAAATCTTTAGAAGCTATCGAACGTTCTTTATCAAATTCAAGTCAAGTTTATGAATGGATTACTTGGAATAATGATCTTAAAGAAGGAACTTTTGTTTCTGTACCTGCAAGACTTCAAATTCCAGAAAACATTAAAGAACAATTAATCGTAGAGTTGTACAACAAATAATAATTGACTTAGTCGAAATTTATGGCAATATTTAATTTTCAGAAGCCCGATAAAGTTATCATGATCGATTCAACCGATTTTGAAGGTAAATTTGAATTTAGACCTTTAGAACCTGGTTACGGATTGACAGTTGGTAATGCACTTAGAAGAGTTTTGCTTTCAGCGTTAGAAGGTTATGCAATTACATCGGTTCGTATCGAAGGTGTAGATCATGAGTTTTCTACTATTTCAGGAGTTGTTGAAGACGTTACCGAAATTATTCTTAATCTTAAACAAGTACGTTTCAAACGTCAAATTGAAGATATCGATAATGAAGCAGTTACTATTTCTGTTTCTGGTAAAGATCAATTAACAGCTGGTGATTTTCAAAAATTTATATCAGGTTTTCAAGTTTTGAATCCAGAACTAGTTATCTGTAATTTAGACAGTAAAATCAAACTGAATTTCGATTTAACTATCGAAAAAGGTAGAGGATATGTTCCTGCTGAAGAGAACAAAAAACAGAATGCTGCAATTGGAACCATTTTTACAGATTCTATTTTTACTCCGGTAAAAAACGTAAAATATGCAATTGAAAACTTCCGTGTAGAGCAAAAAACAGATTATGAGAAATTAGTTTTTGAAATAAAAACTGATGGATCTATTAATCCTAAGGATGCTTTGACTGAAGCTGCAAAAGTTTTAATTCACCACTTCATGTTGTTTTCTGACGAAAGAATTACACTCGAGGCTGACGAAATTGCACAAACAGAATCGTATGACGAAGAGTCATTACACATGAGACAATTGCTTAAAACTAAGCTTGTTGATATGGATTTATCTGTAAGAGCATTAAATTGTTTGAAAGCGGCTGAAGTTGATACACTTGGAGATTTAGTATCTTTCAATAAAAATGACCTAATGAAATTCCGTAATTTCGGTAAAAAATCTTTAACTGAACTAGATGAACTAGTTGCAATTAAAAATTTAAACTTCGGAATGGATTTAGCAAAATACAAATTAGATAAAGAATAATTCAGTCCCGATTGTATAATCGGGGTTAAATTTAACATAGCAATGAGACACGGAAAAAAATTCAATCACTTAAGCAGACAGACTGCACATAGAAAATCTATGTTGGCTAATATGGCTTGTTCTCTTATCGAGCACAAACGTATTAACACTACTGTTGCTAAAGCAAAAGCGCTTAAACAATTTGTTGAGCCTTTAATAACAAAATCTAAAGCGGATACTACTCACAATCGTCGTATCGTTTTTGCTTACTTACGTAGTAAATATGCTGTAACTGACTTGTTCAGAGACGTAGCTGCTAAAGTAGGAGACCGTCCAGGTGGATACACTCGTATCATTAAAGTTGGAAATCGTTTAGGAGATAATGCTGATATGGCAATGATCGAATTGGTTGATTTCAATGAACTTTACAATGGTGGTAAAAAAGAAGTTAAAAAAGCAAAAAGCCGTCGTGGTGGTAAAGCTAAGAAAGCTGATGAAGCTTCTGAAGCTCCAGTTGCTGAAACTGAAACAACTACTGACGCTGCTGAATAGTTATGAAAATAACCATTTAATAAAAATCAAGGATAGACTAGTGTTAGTTTATCCTTTTTTTTGTGATTAATTAAAAGCACACATAATATTTTATGAAATATAATCTTTTTTTTGTTTTTTATCTTTTTGTAATATTTACTGTTTCGTCACAATCGGTTAGTGATACTTACAGGACAGCTATTAATGATGGGGACATGAGTAATAATGGTATCTGGTTACCAGGAAAATCAATTAGTTCTCATATCGAAGGCTCAACTTATTTATTTTCTAATTGGGTCGGTTCTTATAAAGTAATTTCTAAAAAGGGAATAACTGCTTCATTATTTAATTTAAATTATAATTTAAATTCTAAAAAACTGGAAGCCTTTGTTTCTAAAGATTCTGTTTTTCAATACGATCTTAGTCAATTTGATTATGTAATACTTCAGGATAAAAAGTTTAAAGTTTTAAATGAGGATTTATTAGATGGTCTTTTCTACGAAGTTTTTAATGGGAATAGAATAAAATTGTTTAAAGAGGCTACACTTATTGTTGAATACGGAGTTTTAAATCCACTTACGCAAACTAAAATGCAGGAAGATAAATATGTTAAAATGTATTCCTATTATTTTTTTTTCAATGGAAAATATGAAAAAGCTAAACTCAATAAAAATTCAATAGTAAAGTACACAAAAGATAAAAGTGTATTGGTTAAAGAATTTGTTTTAAAAAATAAACTGAAGTATGATTTAGATGATGATGTTAGCAAAATTTTGAAATATTTTGATTCTTTAGATTGATAGAAAAGATTGATTATTAAATCCATTCTAGTATACTTTTATAGTTGTTTTTTTGTCTTAAAAAATAACTTAAAAAATTTGTCCTTTTTTGCATATTTTTACCAAGTAATCTTAATTAGATCGATATGAAAAATTGTATATTAGTTTGTTTCCTTATTACTTCTTCAATTATCTTTGCACAAGGTATGCATGATTCACAAAGGTCAGGTTTTACTAATGCAATGCAATATGAGGGTTTGTATTTGACACCTGGACAATTAGATGAATTAAATGGAGGTACTTCAGTGTATTTGTTTTCTAACTGGGAAGGTAAGTTTGAGATTTATATTTCTGATAAAAAAGGATATTCAATTTCGAATCTGAATTATAACCTTAAAACAAATACTCTTGAATCAAAAATTTCTAAAGACTCTGTTTTTCAATTTGATATTAATAAAGTTAAATTTATAAGACAAGGTTCAAAAAAATATAAATTATATAAAATCCATACTGAGAACGAACTTTTTCAAGAAATTTATTTTTCTAATAAAGTTACTTTACTTAAAGGTTTTGATGCTGTTTTAAAAAAAGGCAGCATAAATCCGCTGACACTCGAATACATTCATAAAGACAAATATTCGATAGATGAAAATTATTATTTAAAATTAAACAATACAAATTTTATTGAAATAGACTTAAATAAAAAATCTTTTTTGCAACTTATGGGTGATAAAGCATCTTCTGTTGAAAAGTATGCTTCAGATTTTAAGTTGAGTTTTAAATCTGAAACTGATTTGTTAAAGATATTTCAATACTACGATACCTTATAGTTAAAATAAAATGAAATACACAACACGACAAAAAGCAATTCTACTATTAAGCGACGGAACTATTTTTCATGGTAAATCAATTGGAATTAGTGGAACAACTTTCGGAGAGGTTTGCTTTAATACAGGAATGACAGGATACCAAGAAATTTTTACTGATCCATCTTATTTTGGACAGATAATGGTAGCCACTAACGCACATATTGGTAATTATGGCGTAAATGATAAAGAAGTTGAATCAGAAGGAATTAAAATTGCAGGATTAGTTTGTAAAAACTTTAGTTTTAATTATTCTCGTGAAGATGCTTCTGAGAGTTTAGAGAGTTATTTTACTAAGCAAAACCTTATTTGTATATCTGACGTTGATACAAGGGCTTTAGTGAGCTATATTCGCGATAATGGCGCTATGAATTCTGTTATATGTACAGATGATACTCCAATTGAAGAGTTAAAAGCTGCTTTAGCGAAAGTTCCAGATATGAAAGGTTTAGAATTAGCTTCAAAAGTTTCTACTAAAGAGCCTTACTTCTTTGGGGATGAAAATGCAACTTATAAAATTGCCGCTTTAGATTTAGGTATAAAAACCAATATTCTTCGCAATTTTGCTAAAAGAGATTGCTACATAAAAGTATTTCCTTTTAATTCTACTTATGAAGATTTAGCCGCTTTTAATCCAAATGGTTTTTTCTTATCTAATGGTCCTGGTGATCCTGATCCTCTTTTTAGTGCTATTGAAGTAGCTAAAAATATTCTGAAAAATGACAAACCATTGTTCGGAATTTGTTTGGGACATCAAGTAATTGCTCTTGCAAACGGCGTTTCTACGTATAAAATGTTTAATGGACATAGAGGAATTAATCATCCTGTAAAAAACATAATTTCTGGAAAAGGTGAAATTACTTCTCAAAACCATGGTTTTGCAGTTAACAAAGAAGAATTAGACAATCATCCTGATTTAGAAATCACACATCTTCATCTCAATGACGGAACCGTTGCTGGTATGCGTATGAAAAATAAGAATTGTTTCTCGGTTCAATACCATCCGGAAGCTAGTCCAGGTCCACATGATTCAAGCTATTTGTTTGACCAATTTATTGAGAACATGAAATAAAAAGAGTTTGAGAAAGTTATTCGAAGTAAAATCTCATACCTAATAATAAGAACAGGATAGATTGTTTAACAATTTATCCTGTTTTTTTATGCATACTATTCGATGATGATAATTTATCCAAATAAAAAAGTGTTACAGTTTTTCTATTGAAACTGTAACACTTTTTATAAATATCTATTTGTAGCTATAGTGTTATCCTGCTATTTCTACTATTTTGCTGTCACCAACTAATGAAACTTTTATGAGTCCGTGTTTTGCTAATCCTTTCATGGCAGCATCCCATTTTTTTCCGCTCAAATCTGATTTTATTTTTAATAAACCCAAATCCATTTTGTTTTCATTGGTTTGCAAAAGAGCAAGAATTAATTTCTCTTCGTCTAACAACTCAATTTGGACTTGTTTTTTCTCAGGTCTCATTTGTGGGAACAACAACACTTCTTGAATAGAAGAATTATTAGTTAAAAACATCATCAAACGGTCCATTCCAATTCCTAATCCTGAGGTTGGTGGCATTCCATACTCTAAAGCTCTCAAGAAATCCTCATCAATAATTCCGGTAGCTTCATCATCACCTTTTTCAGATAATCTCATTTGGTCTTCAAAACGTTCTCTTTGGTCAATAGGATCATTTAGTTCAGAATATGCATTGGCTACTTCTTTACCGCAAACCATCAACTCAAAACGTTCTGTCAATTCTGGGTTGTCTCGGTGTTGTTTGCACAAAGGAGACATTTCCTTAGGATAATCTGTAATGAATGTTGGTTGAATATAATTCCCTTCGCATTTAGCGCCAAAAATCTCATCTATCAATTTTCCTTTACCCATCGTAGCATTCACATCAATTCCCATTCCTCTGGCAGCTTCAAATAATTCGGCTTCGTTTTTGCCTGAAATATCAAAACCGGTAAAATGCTTAATGGAATCTGTCATTGTAACGCGAGTATAAGGCGCTTTGAAGTTCACAGTGTGTTCTCCAAAAGTTGCTTCGCTGGTTCCGTTTACCCCAATAGCGCAATGCTCTAGTAAGTTTTCGGTAAAATCCATCATCCAGTTGTAGTCTTTATAAGCTACATATATTTCCATGGCAGTAAATTCCGGGTTGTGCGTTCTATCCATTCCTTCATTACGGAAGTTTTTAGAAAACTCATAAACACCATCAAAACCACCAACAATCAATCTTTTTAGGTACAATTCGTTTGCTATACGCATGTATAACGGAATATCAAGCGAGTTGTGGTGTGTGGTAAAAGGTCTCGCTGCAGCACCCCCGGGAATCGGTTGTAAAACGGGAGTTTCTACCTCTAGATATCCTTTGTCATTAAAGAACGAACGCATCGAATTGAACAATTTTGTTCTCTTGATAAACGTTTCTTTCACATGATCGTTCACAGTCAAATCCACGTAACGACGACGGTATCTTTGTTCCGGATCTGCAAAAGCATCATGTGTTTTTCCGTCAGCATCTGTTTTTACTACAGGAAGTGGTTTCAAGGCTTTAGCCAAAACTGTCAAGCCATAAATATGAACAGAAATTTCACCCACTTGCGTTTTGAAAACTGTTCCGCGAACTCCTATAAAATCGCCAATATCCAATAGTTTTTTGAAAACCACATTGTACATTGTTTTCTCCTCATCAGTCGAAATATCATCTCTTGAAACATAAATCTGGATACGTCCTTCAGCATCTTTCAATTCAGCAAAACTGGCTTTCCCCATGATGCGCTTCCCCATCAAACGTCCTGCTAAAACCACTTCCTTACCTTCATACTTTTCAAAATCGGCTAAGATTTCGCTGGAATAAGCGGTTGTGATAAATTCGGCTGCTGGATAAGGCTCAATGCCTAAATTGCGCAATTCGGTAAGTGCTTCTCTACGTAATATTTCTTGTTCGGATAATGCCATTATATTCTGATTTTAAGTGTGCAAAGATAAGAAAAGATTGCAGATTGCAGAATGCAGATTTCAGTTTTTTTAGAAGCAGAAATAGAGGTAGTTTTCATCGGCATTTGTCCCGCTATTCGTTATATCCACGCCAAAAAAAGGCGCGGGATGTCACTACTATCGGGGCTATTTTACATCTTTTATTTTTTATAAGACCTTTCTTAAAGCTTCAATAGTATTCATCATCAATCAAAAACGTTGTAACTTCGCTTTCAATAAACTATTACTTCCCCTAAAAATGAAAAAGTATTATTTTCTGTTTTTAATTCTCTTTGCGGCGAGTTGTCAAATCACCGAAACCATTTATCTCCAGGAAGACGGAACCGGAAAAATAGAAACAGAGTCACTGCGCGATGAACACAGTTACATGCAATTAGCTGGTGAAAATTATTCGAAAGAAGAAAAATTCGAAGACACCACCTATGTCTTCAATGACTTTATAACAAAGTATTCTGAAACGTTCTCTAAGCTTCCCGTATCAGAACAAGCCATTTTTCAAAAATTTAAAACCGTCAAAGTCCATATCAAGAATAGTTCTTACGAAAAAGAATTTCGAACAACAATCAATCAAAACTTCGATAAAATTTCAGCAGTTCCAGATTTGTATAAAACCCAGGAATATGCGGATGATTTAGAACACAATTATGCCCTCAGTGCAGAAGAACATTATTATAATGTCAGTTATACTTTTGACGGAAGTCTTTTTAAAAGGATAGTGAAAATTACAGATACTCTTGAATTAAAAAAACAACAGGATAAAATTGCAGCATTAAAAACTCAGGTTTCTAATTTTAAAATCAATCAGCCATATGTTTTAAAATATCATTTTCCTCGAAAAATTAAATCAGTTTCAAATGCCAACGCAACAATAAGCGAAGATAAGAAAGCATTAGTATTGCAATTTCTAATAACTGATTGTTTAGAAAATCCTGAAATTACAAATCTCGAAGTAGTTTTAGAGTAAACCTTTGTCAAAGTTCTAAACTTTGACAAAGGTTTACTTTGTATCTTTGCATTTTAGAACACTTTTTAAATGAACAAGACCATCCAACTTCAAGATTTAGGAAATAAAGATTACAACGCAACTTGGCAATATCAGGAAGAATTGTTCAAAGAAATAGTTGACTTAAAAATTAAAAACAGGAGAGAGGAAACGAGTTTGCAAACGCCCAATTATTTCCTTTTTGTTGAGCATCCTCATGTGTATACTTTAGGAAAAAGCGGAGATTTAAGTAATTTATTACTATCTGAAAAACAATTGGAAGCCAAAGGCGCCACTTTTTATAAAATTAATCGCGGTGGTGATATTACGTATCACGGACCGGGACAAATTGTGGGATATCCCATTATAGACTTAGAAAATTTCTTTACAGATATTCATAAATACTTACGTTTTCTTGAAGAAGCTATCATTTTAACGTTGCAGGAATACGGAATCACTTGTGGCAGAAGCGAAGGTGAAACCGGAGTTTGGTTAGGAGTAGGAACACCATTTGCCCGAAAAATTTGTGCCATGGGCGTTCGAGCTTCCCGTTGGGTAACCATGCACGGATTTGCTTTAAACGTAAATGCTGATTTAGGGTATTTTGATAATATTATTCCGTGTGGAATCCGTGGTAAAGCAGTAACCTCATTACAGGTAGAACTTGGCGTAGAAAAAGTAGATGAAGCCGAAGTCAAAGAAAAAATCCTGAAACATTTTGCAAATTTGTTCGACGCTACGTTTGTATCTTAATTTTTTACATACCAATTGCAATTGTTTACAATAACCTAAAATTTTGCGTATTTCAACCTAAGATTTTGGGTCAAGGACCTAAAATTTTACGTATGGGTACGTAAAATTTTAGGCTGTTAACGTAAAATTTTACGTCATGAGGGGTAAAAGTTTACGTCCTTGAGTTAAAATTTTACATAGTATAGGGTAATTTTTTAGGTCCTTAGCGTAAAATTTTACGTAAAACTACTTATAAATTAGTGCTTTTTATAACAGTTAGAAATCAATTTTCAACTGCTCAGGCAATAACCGAAACGTCATTCGGTGGTATTTAGTAACTCCGAATTTTCTAATGGCTTCACGGTGTTCTTTAGTGGGATACCCTTTGTTTTTTTTCCAATTATACATGGGAAATTCCTCGTGAATCCGATTCATATAATCATCCCGATATGTTTTGGCCAATACGGAAGCCGCAGCAATACTCATAAATTTCGCATCTCCTTTTATAATGCTCCTATTAGGAATTGCTTTCAATAATTCTATTTCTGTTTTAGAAAATTGTTTCCCTGAAGTATTTTTTAATCCCAATTTTGCGTTGAGCAATCGATTACCATCAACAATAATAAATTCCGGAATTGGATTTAATTTCAAAACACATTCCTGCATTCCTTTCATCGAAGCATTTAAAATGTTTATTTCATCAATTTCTGTCGGCTCTAAATGGACTACCGCAAACGAGATGGCTTGCTGCTCAATTATAGGTCTTAATTTTTCTCTTGTTTTCTCCGATAATTGTTTGCTGTCATTCAAAATATCATTCTTGAAATCCTTCGGAAGAATAACCGCTGCCGCAGTTACCGGTCCAGCAAGACAACCGCGTCCTGCTTCATCAGTACCGGTTTCTAACATGAATCCTGAAAAGTTATTTTGAAGCATCTTAATTTTTTAAAGAACAAATATTATGAAAATTTATTGAATATTTTTTGTTTACGTTCTAATTCATTTAACATTCTTTAAATAAATGTATTTTTTATTTATACGGTTTTATCATTTACCTTTGCTTCATTAAAATTGTAAAAATAAGTACCTAATTATATCCTTTTTCAAATGAGAATTCTCTTTATATTTTATTTTTTAGCATTGCCAATGCTGTTATTTTCTCAAAAAAAATTTAGTAAAGAGTTCGATATTAATAGTAAATATCAAAGTTCAACGGATACTGTCAGAGCTAAGAAACCGCAAAAAGTGGCAACTATAGATATGTATCGGGTGATTACTTTAGAGCGCGACACAACGTATATTGACACTTCGTTAACCATTCAAAAAGAGTACAGTCATAATTATTTGCGAAAAGATAATTTTGGACTTCTTCCTTTTCCAAATGATGGGCAAACTTACAATACCTTGCAATATAGTTTGACTGAGTTTTCTCCATATCCGGAATTTGGTTTCAAAGCAAAACATTTTAATTTTCTCGAAGCCAACCAAATTAGATATTGTTCGGTAGCTACTCCTGTAACCGAATTGTATTTTAAAACCACACAACAAAAAGGGCAGTCTGTTGATTCATTCATTACTTTAAATACTTCTGAAAACCTTAATTTTTCGATGGCTTATAGAGGATTGCGTTCTACAGGAAAGTATATTAATCAAATGTCAAGTACCGGAAATTTTAGGTTTACGGTAAGTTATAATACTAAAAACAAACGTTATTTTGCTAATACACATTTCACACATCAAGATATATTGAATGAGGAAAATGGCGGAATAACTACCATCGAAGATTTTGAAAGTGAAAATATAGATTATAAAAACAGACAAAGATTAGAAGTTTATTTTACAGATGCCAAATCTTTTTTGAAAGGTAAAAGAGTATTTTTAGATCATTTTTTCAGAGTTAATCCAACCAAAGGTGCCAATAATTTATATGTTACGCATCAATTTAATTACGAAAATAAATTCTTCGAATACAATCAAGCCACGGTTCCATCAACAGTAAACGGAAGTGTAGTTTACCGTTTTGGGGATTCTTTTAAGGATAGCGGTATCAATGATCAAACGCATTATAATAAAATGTATAACAAAGCGGGATTGGTCTATGAAAATACTACTTTAGGTAAATTTCAGTTTTTTGTTGACGATTTCAGGTCCAATTTCTATTATAACAAATTATTAGTTTTTGATAACAGAACAGTTCCGAGTGCTTTGAGCCAAAAGATAAATAGCGCCGGAGGGCAATATGAATACCGCAAAAATAAGTGGAACGGTAAATTTTTATATTCAAGATCCATTACTAATCAGTCTTTGTCTAATCTGGATGCAAAGTTGCAATATGATTTAGATGATGAAAACCAAGTGACATTTCAATATCAGAATATAAATAAATTGCCTAACAATAATTATAATTTGTATCAAAGCAGTTACATAGATTACAATTGGTCTAATGATTTTAAGAACGAAAAAATAAATTCTTTCACTGCAAATGCTACTACACAATGGGTAAATGCGTCATTGCAGTTTTCGGTGTTGAATGATCATTTGTATTTTGATGATGTATCAACAGCTTCACAAAAGCTGGCCAATACACAAATTGTGTCACCATCTCAATACAATGGAACCATTAATTATTTATCGGTTAAACTAAGCAAAGAGATTCAATTTGGTAAATTTGCATTAGACAACACTTTTTTATATCAAAAAGTAGATCAACAAGATGCTATTTTGAATGTTCCTGAAATTGTAACGAGAAATACCTTTTATTTCTCTAATTATTTTTTCAAAAAAGCATTGTATTTGCAAACAGGAATCGTTTTTAATTATTTTACAAAGTATTATGCGAATGATTATAATCCGGTTGTAGGTGAGTTTTTTGTTCAGCGCGAAAAGGAAATTGGAAATTTTCCTAATTTAGATTTCTTCATTAATGCCAGAATTCAACGCACGAGAATTTATTTTAAAGCAGAACATTTCAATTCTTCTTTGACAGGAAATAATTTTTATTCTTCACCAAATAACCCATATCGTGACTTCACCATTCGTTTTGGTTTAGTTTGGAATTTCTTTCAGTAACGTTCTACGCTTTATTTCGTAATAAAAGCTCTTAAAGATATAGAACTATTACTTATATTTGTTTATTATATAGGAATAGTAGAGTTTAATAAGCCCCACTAAATTCAATCATTAAAAAGAGAAACGATGAATTATTCAGAAAATATATTAGGTACTATAGGTAACACACCATTAGTAAAACTTCATAAAGTCGTTGCCGGAATAGACGCTTTGGTACTCGCCAAAGTAGAAACCTTTAATCCTGGAAATTCTGTAAAAGACAGAATGGCCGTAAAAATGATTGAAGATGCCGAAGCTGACGGAAGATTAAAACCCGGTGGAACTATTATCGAAGGGACTTCTGGCAATACAGGAATGGGGTTAGCCTTAGTGGCAATAATAAAAGGATATAAACTGATTTGTGTAATTTCGGACAAACAATCCAAAGAAAAAATGGATATTCTTCGTGCCGTAGGAGCCAAAGTTATTGTTTGTCCTACTGATGTTGAACCAACAGATCCGCGTTCTTATTATTCGGTTTCAAAAAGGTTAGCCGAAGATACTCCTAATTCATGGTACGTCAATCAATATGATAATCCATCAAATTCGATGGCGCATTATGAACAAACCGGTCCTGAAATTTGGGAGCAAACCGAAGGTAAAATCACTCATTTTGTGGTGGGTGTTGGTACAGGAGGAACTATTTCGGGTGTTGGAAAATATTTAAAAGAGAAAAATCCAAACATCAAAATCTGGGGTATTGATACTTATGGTTCTGTATTTAAAAAATACCATGAAACCGGCATTTTCGATGAAAATGAAATTTATTCGTACATCACCGAAGGAATTGGCGAAGATATTTTACCTAAAAATGTTGATTTTTCATTGATAGACGGATTCACAAAAGTTACCGATAAAGATGCGGCGGTGTATACGCGTAAAATTGCGCTTGAAGAAGGTATTTTTGTTGGGAATTCGGCAGGCGCAGCTATAAAAGGATTGTTGCAGCTCAAGGAACATTTCAAACCAGATGATGTTGTTGTGGTTTTATTTCATGATTCAGGAAGTCGTTATGTGGGTAAAATGTTTAACGATGACTGGATGCGCGAGCGTGGTTTTCTGGATGAGGACATTACAAAAGCCGAAGATGTTATTAAAGACCATATCAATAAACCATTGATTGTTGTACGAACAGAAGAGTTAGTTTCACACGCAATCGAAAGAATGCGTAAATATAAAATATCACAAATTCCGGTAATCGATGTTACAGGATTTGTAGGGTCTGTTGATGAAAGTGATTTGTTCCAAAGTTACGTTGCTGATAAAAATGTAGCAGATAAACCCATTAAAGAGGTTATGGGAAAACCATTTCCTATAGTAAAATTAGGAACGCCGATCGAAGAACTATCCAAGCTGTTTACTAGAGAAAACGATGCGGTTTTGGTAGATTTAGAAAATGGCAGCCATCATATTATAACAAAATCGGATATTATCGGTTCGATAAAATAAGAGACTTTAGTTCTCATTTTAATTGTATAGCCTGTAAGATTTAAAGATTTTACAGGCTTTATTAATTTGTATGGTTTTAAAAATTAATCCGAAATGAGGAAAACCGTAAAGGAATAATTATAAGCTTATTTATTTTTGAAAAAACAAAAATATTTTATGGAAATGGATACGATAAAAAGTAAAATCATGGAAATTCATGACGTTTGGTATGTTTTAGGAGACGGTTTGGATTGTTTTAATTACGGTGAAATTCACGAAAGTTATGTGATCGAAATAATATCCAGTTATTGTATTGATAAAGGCTATGAAGTAGAAGGTTTTCCTATTCAGAAAAGAATTTTAAGTTTGATTAATGGCGGTGTTGATGAAGATTATTTTTGCTATAATCGCTACGTGAAATATCTGGATGTTTTAGCAACAAATCATGACGATGTGTTTGAATTAATGTATTTTTATTCATCAACATTCTGGCCGGAACATTTTTCGAGTAAAAAACAATATAAAGAAATTTTATTAGATTATGTAAGCTGCGACGTTTATGAAATAGAATTTTGATTTGTAAAGAAGGATTCGTTTTTTTAGATTTTGAAAATAAAAAGGATATTTATTTTCTATGAACTCTAGTTATTAAAATTATATTTGTAATTCAATTGATGAAGAAAATAAAGGAAATTCCATGTGCTTTGATTTTTCTAAATTGTATTATAAAATAGTAAACCCAAATGACTTTCACCGCCATAGATTTTGAAACAGCAACAGCATATCATCCGTGTTCTGTTGGTATTGTAACCGTAGAAAACGGAATAATAGTAGATGAATTCGTTAGTTTAATCAAACCACCAAATAATTTATACTCTCCTTTTACGATTCAGGTTCATGGTATTTATCCAAAAGATACTGTTAATGCAAAATCATTTGCGCAAGTGTATCCTGAAATTAAAAAAAGACTGCAAAACAGAATAGTTGTAGCTCATAATGAAAGTTTTGACAGGAACGTATTGGCTAAATCAATGCTTCTTTATAATTTAGATTATTCAGATTTGAATATTGCCAGCCGCTGGGAATGTACTGTTAAAATTTATAAAGCTAAAGGTTTAAAGCCAACTAAATTAAGTGATTGCTGTCGTGAGATGAATATTTCTTTAAATCATCACGAAGCTTTATCCGATGCCAGAGCTTGTGCCAAATTGTATTTAATGAAATAAATTTCTTTCATTTCTGTTTTTTTTTACTACTTTAGTATCTCCGCTATATGCCATTACTAATAGTCTGAAATATGAAAGAAGATTTTCTTCATTACCTCTGGAAGTTCAAAAAGTTTGATTCTTTGAATTTGAAAACATTCAATGGAGAAATAATTACAATCTTGTCAGTAGGGCAATATTTAGAATTGTCCGGACCGGATTTCTTTAATGCCCAGATTACAATTGGTAATCAAAAATGGGCGGGAAATATAGAAATTCATTTAAAATCTTCGGATTGGTATGTGCATCATCACGAAAGAGATGCTGCTTATGAAAACGTAATTCTACACGTAGTTTGGGAACATGACACCGAAATTTTTAGGAAAAATAATACTGAAATTCCTGTTTTAGAACTCAAAAAATATGTTGACGCTCTGACAATTGCTAATTATCAATCCTTAATGTTGCAAAAATCTTGGATTTTTTGTGAGAAACAAATTAAAGAGATTGATTCTTTTTTATTCGAAAATTGGCAGGAACGATTATTTTTTGAGCGATTAGAAAGAAAATCTAACCCTATTTTTGAATTATTAGAACAAACGCATCACGATTGGGAAGCCGTTTTATTTTGTCTTTTGGCTAAGAATTTTGGTTTGAATACCAATGGTGAAATTTTTATGAAAATTGCCCAATCAATTCCTTTTTCTGTCATTAGAAAAGAAAGTTTTGAAATAGAAAATTTAGAGGCATTGTTTTTTGGAAATTCAGGATTGTTGAACTCAGAAAATGAAGATAACTATTTCAAAGATTTAAAATTTAGATATTTTTATTTGCTTCATAAATATCAGATGGATAAGAAAATAATCGAACCAGTACAGTTTTTTAAACATCGACCGGATAATTTCCCTACAATAAGACTCTCTCAATTGGCTAACGTATACCACAAGCACCAGAATTTATTTTCGAAAATAAGTACTTTAAAGTCTCTTGAGAATATTTATGAAGTATTCGCGGTTTCCGTATCTGAATATTGGCAAAATCATTATCAGTTTGATAAGGAAAGTCCAAAGAAAAAGAAATTACTCTCTAAGTCATTTGTAGATTTATTAGTCATAAATACTATTATTCCGTTGCAATTTGCTTACGCCAAAAGTCAAGGTAAGGAAATCTCTGAAGACCTGATTTATCTTTTGAAACAAGTTACTCCTGAGAAAAATGCGGTTTTAGACAAATTTATTTCTTTTGGAATTCAGTCGAAAAATGCTTTTGAGACGCAATCGTTATTACAGCTTAAAAACGAATATTGCAATAAAAGTAAGTGCTTGGAATGCGCTATTGGAATAGAATTATTAAAAAAAGTGAATTGAGTTATTTCTGCATTTCATATAGTAGAAATGGTATAATGTTGTAAATTTGTTTCTCGATTCAACAAATAATCAAATCAACTAAAGCATGTCTGCAGTTATAAAACTTAAATTTTTTTTTGAAAAGTATGGCTTCCATGTTTCTTCTCGTTTAGCTGATACATTAGGAATGCGCGCCAGTAGTGTGCGATTGTTTTTTATCTACTTGTCGTTTGTTACTGTTGGATTGTGGTTTGCCGTTTATTTGACATTGGCTTTTTGGATTCGTCTAAAGGATTTAATTAGAGCTAAACGTACCTCGGTTTTTGATTTGTAAAGAAATTAAATAAAAAAAAGGATTTTAAAGTTGAAAACAGCTTTAAAATCCTTTTTTAATTTGGGTTGTAGTGTGTTATTTTTCTGGATTGTTCAGGACACTATTTTTCTTGCCGTAAGCAAAATAGAAAATTACTCCTAATGCCATCCATACAAATAGTCTCAACCAGTTTGTCCAGCCTAAGCCGTACATCATAGCAAAACAAACACCAACTCCTAATATCGGTACAAGCGGTACGAAAGGAGTTTTGAATTCACGAACCATATTAGGTTCTTTTTTTCTTAGAATGATTACGGAAACACATACAAGTGAAAAAGCAAATAAGGTTCCTATACTTGTCATATCACCTACAATATCACCAGGTACAAAAGCTGCAAAAGCTCCAACTATTACTAAAATAGCAATATTTGCTTTGTAAGGTGTTTTGTATTTTGGATGAAGATCACTGAATGATTTAGGTAATAATCCATCTTTACCCATTGCATAAAAAACTCTGGATTGACCTAATAGCATCACTAAAATAACAGAAGAAAATCCGGCCAAAATAGCTACTGTTACCAGTTGACCTAACCAAGCATATCCAATCATGTATTTATCGATAGCGAATGCTACTGAAGCTTCTTTACCTCCAGTTCTAAAGTCTTCAACTGTTGCAACTCCTGTCAAGACATGTGCAAAAAGAATATATAAAATAGTACAAACGGCTAATGATCCTAATATTCCAATTGGCATAGCTCTTTTTGGGTTTTTAGTTTCTTGGGCTGCTGTACTTACAGCATCAAATCCAATAAATGCAAAGAAAACCGTTCCTGCTGCACCTAAAATCCCCATTACTCCTCCGTAATTATGGCCAACACCATGTTCATCTGTAAAAATAGAACTTGGTGGAATATAAGGAGTATGATTTGCAGGGTTTACAAAATTCCAACCAATAACAATGATTAGTACAACAATTACAACTTTAACTACTACAATAATTCCATTTACAAAAGCTGATTCTTGAATCCCTTTTATCAATAATAAACTAATTGCACCTACTATGAATAGTGCTGGTAAATTGATTATTCCTTGTTCCCCAGTCAACGAAGTCTGAAAAGGGGAATGACATAGCGAATATGGTATAGGGCTCATATGGAGCACATTAATCAATAGATTGTTTAAATATTCACTCCAGGCAATCCCAACTGTTGCTGCTCCTACAGCATATTCAAGGATTAAATCCCAGCCAATAATCCAAGCTAGGAACTCTCCCATTGTGGCATATGTATATGTATATGCGCTACCAGAAATTGGAATTGAAGATGAAAGTTCTGCATAACATAAGCCAGCTAAAGCACACCCAATTGCAGCAACAATGAAGGCAATCGTTACGGAAGGTCCTGCGCTCTGAGCAGCAGCAGTTGCTGTTCTTACAAACAGTCCGGCACCAATAATAGCGCCAATTCCTAATGCAATTAATGACCAAGCGGTTAGCGTTCTTTTTAATCCTTTTTCGGAGTCAGCAGCTTCTGCTAAAAGTTGTGCCAATGGTTTTCTTTTCCAAATAGACATATTATTTTTAGTTTTATTGTTATTAGTTTTCAAATGTATTGTTTTTTATAAAAAATAAAAACAAAAATTATGTTTTAAGTTATAAAAAATATTCAAAAGCAGTTTTGTTGATGGGTAGCTCCGGTATAAGATGCTTTTTGGGGTGATATATACTCATATAACAGGGGTAGTTGTTTTAGTTTGTCTTTATGTAGTATTTAATTTTTTTTCATGGGAATGGTAAGTAGGAAATTATTTCGTATTTTTAGAAAATGAAAATATTAAATCAGATTCAGTAATTTCCTTTTGAAAAATGAGTTTTAAAACCATAAAAACATATTTTAATTTTTCCCGTGACCAACGTAACGGTATATTGGTACTTTTTTGTTTTATTATTGCCTTGCAAATGATTTATTTTTTTGTTGATTTTAGTGTGATTTCAAAAGAATATCCCGCTAAGCAAAAATGGCTTTCGTTACAATCTGAAATTGATTCGATGAAAGGGGAAGTGCCAAAGTATTCGCCAAAAATATACCCTTTCAATCCAAATTTCATTACAGATTATAAAGGCTATAAATTAGGGATGTCTGTGCAGGAAATAGACCGATTGCTGGCTTTTAGAAAAGAAAATAAATATGTCAATTCTCCGCAGGAATTTCAAAATGTCACAAAAGTTTCTGATTCTTTATTAAAAAAAATAACTCCGTATTTTAAATTTCCGGATTGGGTTAACGCTAAAAAGGATTCTAAGGATTTTAAGAAATTTTCAAATACGGCTTTCGCCAAAAAAGAAAAGATAGTTTTGATAGACATTAACAAAGCTTCACAAGAGGATTTAATTAAAATATACGGAATAGGAGAGGCGATTTCACTTCGAATTTTAAAACAAAAAGAAAGTTTAGGCGGATTTGTATCTATGGAACAAATGAATGACGTTTGGGGACTTTCGCCCGAAGTTGTTGAAAACTTGAATGCTCATTTTAAAGTTCTGGTACTTCCCAATCTGAAGAAAATAGATATAAATAATGCTTCTTTAAAAGAACTTTCACAATTTCCTTATTTCAAATATCCGCTTGCTAAACAAATCGTAACGTTCCGAAGTATGAATGGAGATATTAAGAATGTTGAGGATTTAATAAAAATTAAGGGTTTTCCTGTTGAAAAAGCAAATATAATTGGCTTATATTTGGACTTTTAAAAACAAAAACGATTACGATGAACTTCGATTACAACGAAACACAGTCTTTGATTGCACAATCTATACGAGATTTCGCGGAACATAATATCAGACCTTATATAATGGATTGGGATGAAGCTCAGATATTTCCTGTTCCTTTGTTTAAAAAACTGGGGAAAATGGGATTTATGGGGATTTTAGTTCCTCATGAACTGGGAGGTTCCGGTTTAGGATATCATGAATATGTTACCATTGTGGAGGAAATTTCAAAAGTAGATCCCTCAATTGGTTTGTCAGTCGCGGCTCATAATTCATTATGCGTTAATCATATTTTGACCTTTGGAAACGAAGAGCAAAAGAAAAAATGGATTCCAAAACTAGCTTCTGGTGAACATATTGGTGCTTGGGGATTGACGGAACATGGCACGGGTTCGGATGCTGGAGGAATGAATACTACGGCGGTAAAAGACGGTGATTCTTGGATTGTTAATGGTTCTAAAAATTTTATTACGCATGCCATTTCCGGAGATATTGCTGTTGTAATTGTTCGTACGGGTGAAAAAGGAGATTCAAAAGGAATGACCGCTTTTGTATTTGAAAAAGGAATGCCGGGATTTAGTTCCGGGAAAAAAGAAAATAAATTAGGAATGCGTGCCAGCGAAACGGCTGAATTGATATTTGATAATTGCAAAATACCTGATGCTAATCGGTTAGGTGATGTTGGGCAAGGTTTTATTCAGGCGATGAAAATTCTTGATGGCGGCAGAATATCAATTGGAGCATTGTCGTTAGGAATTGCAAAAGGCGCTTATGAAGCCGCTTTAAAATATTCGAAAGAAAGACATCAGTTTGGGAAAGCAATTTCCGAGTTTCAAGGAATTGCCTTTAAACTGGCTGATATGGCAACTGAAATCGAAGCGTCAGAATTATTATTGTATAAAGCTGCTTTCCTTAAAGAACAGCATAAACCAGTTACCACAATGGGGGCAATGGCAAAAATGTATGCTTCCGAAGTTTGTGTCAAAGTATCAAACGAAGCGATTCAAATTCATGGAGGTTATGGATATACTAAGGATTATCCTGTTGAAAAATTCTACAGAGATTCTAAATTATGTACTATTGGGGAAGGAACTACTGAGATTCAAAAGATAGTGATTTCCAGAAATATTTTGAAAGAGTAACAGGTTTTAATCTTTTATCTTTCTTCTTTAAAATAATTGATAATTTATGATTCAAAATTCAAAATAAAAATATACTTTTGCGCTCTTAACGAAAGGGGGTGATAAAATTATGTTAATTATACCAATTAAAGACGGAGAAAATATCGATAGAGCGTTAAAACGTTACAAAAGAAAGTTTGATAAAACTGGAACTGTTCGTCAACTAAGAGCACGTACTGCTTTTATAAAGCCATCAGTAACAAATAGAATCAAAATTCAAAAAGCGGCTTATATCCAAAATATGAGAGATAACTTAGAGAGTTAGTCAATATCTATTAAAATAAATTACCGTTAGTCATCATAATTTTATAAATTTGATGCTAACGGTTTTTTTATGACTACTAATAAAGATGCATTCAGTGATTATTTGCAATTGGAGAAAAAATATTCTCCTCATACTGTGAATGCTTATTTAAATGATGTGATTAGTTTCGAGTCGTTTAATGCAATTCATTTTGACCAAGAAAATGTAGAGCAAGTAAATTACGGTCAAATTAGAAATTGGATAGTGTCGCTTGTAGATAGTGGTATTTCTAATAGCTCTGTGAATAGAAAGATAGCTTCCTTAAAAGCATTTTATAAATTTCTGTTGAAAATTAAACAAATAGAAATAAATCCGTTGTTAAAACACAAGGCGTTAAAAGTTCCAAAAACGCTACAAATTCCATTTTCGGAGAAAGAAGTTGAAGAAGCGCTAAGTCAAATGCAAAATCCACAGGGTTTTGAAGCTATTAGAAACAAGCTTATTGTTGATTTGTTTTATACTACAGGTGTGCGGAGAACGGAACTTATTCATTTGAAGAAGATTAATGTTGATTTGGCTAAGAATACAATCAAGGTTCTTGGTAAAAGAAACAAAGAACGGATTCTTCCTCTTTTGCCAATTGTGGCAAATCAGTTTTTGTTATACGGTCAAGAACGGCTGAATTTAGCTGTGATTGTTGATGCAGATTATTTTTTTCTCACAAAAAAAGGGTTAAAATTAAACGATTCCTTTGTGTATCGATTAATAAATTCTTACTTTAGTACTGTCTCCGAGAAAGTAAAAAAAAGTCCTCATATATTAAGACATACATTTGCGACTCATTTATTAAACAACGGGGCCGATTTGAATTCAGTGAAAGAATTATTGGGACATTCTAGTTTAGCGTCTACACAGATATACACGCATAATAGTTTATCAGAACTAAAAAAAGTATATCAAGAAGCGCATCCAAGAGGTCAAAAATGATTCAATGTATAACCATTAAAATAAAAGATTATGAAGGTAAATGTTCATGCAGTTAACTTTACTGTTGACAAAAAGCTAGTTGATTTTGTTCAAGAAAGAATGGATAGGTTGGAAAAATACTATGGCAAGATAGTTTCATCTGACGTTTTTCTGAAGGTTGAAAAAACTAGTGATAAAGAAAATAAAATCGCGGAGGTTAAAATTAATGTTCCTGGGGATGATTTTATGGTGAAAAAACAGTGTAAAACATTTGAAGAAGCAATAGAACTTTCGGCAGAATCTTTAGAGCGATTGTTGATAAAAAGGAAAGAAAAATTAAGTTCTCATATTTAATACAAATTTTTTTTAAAAAATGTTTTGATTGAGAGATAAAATCTATACATTTGCAGTCCGTTAGAAATAGCGGACTTTTTTTATTGATATTGCCAGTGTAGCTCAGTTGGCTAGAGCAGCTGATTTGTAATCAGCAGGTCGTGGGTTCGAGTCCCTCCACCGGCTCTTTTTTATTTCAAATGCGATTTGAAATATGTTCTTTTAAAAATTGAAATTAATAATTATTGGGGAGATACTCAAGCGGCCAACGAGGGCAGACTGTAAATCTGCTGTGTGAACTTCGCAGGTTCGAATCCTGCTCTCCCCACAAGAATTTATTTTAGATTTTAAAATTTAGAATTAGGATTAATAATCTGAAGTCTAAGTTCTGAAATCAAAAATCTAAAATTAACTCTCTGCCGGTGTAGCTCAGGGGTAGAGTGCTTCCTTGGTAAGGAAGAGGTCTCGGGTTCAATTCCCGACATTGGCTCAAAATAGAATATTTGAACACTAATAAATATATAACTAAGATTAAAAATTAAGTAAAATGGCAAAAGAAAATTTTAATCGTTCCAAACCGCACTTAAATATAGGTACAATTGGACACGTAGATCACGGAAAAACTACTTTAACTGCTGCAATAACGAAAGTATTATCTGATGCTGGTTACTGTCAAGCAAAATCGTTTGATCAAATTGATAACGCTCCAGAGGAGAAAGAAAGAGGTATTACAATTAATACATCTCACGTTGAGTATGAAACTGCTAATCGTCACTACGCTCACGTTGACTGTCCAGGTCACGCGGATTACGTAAAAAACATGGTTACAGGAGCTGCTCAAATGGATGGTGCTATTTTAGTTGTTGCTGCTACTGATGGGCCAATGCCACAAACACGTGAGCATATCCTTTTAGGTCGTCAAGTAGGTATTCCTAGAATGGTTGTATTCATGAATAAAGTGGATATGGTTGATGATGAGGAATTGTTGGAACTTGTTGAAATGGAAATTAGAGATTTATTATCTTTCTACGAATATGATGGAGATAATGGTCCTGTTGTTCAAGGTTCAGCTTTAGGTGGATTGAATAATGATCCAGCTTGGGTACCAAAAATTCTTGAATTGATGGAAGCTGTTGATGCTTGGATTGAAGAGCCTGTAAGAGACGTTGCAAAACCTTTCTTGATGCCTGTTGAAGATGTATTCTCAATCACTGGTCGTGGAACTGTTGCTACAGGTCGTATCGAAACAGGAGTTGCTAATACTGGAGATGCGGTTGAAATCATTGGTATGGGAGCTGAAAAATTGACTTCAACAATTACTGGAGTTGAAATGTTCCGTAAAATCCTTGATAGAGGTGAAGCTGGAGATAACGTAGGTATCCTTTTGAGAGGTATTCAAAAAGAAGATATCAAAAGAGGGATGGTAATCTGTAAACCAGGTTCTGTTAAACCACACGATACTTTTAAAGCTGAGGTTTATATCTTGAAAAAAGAAGAAGGTGGACGTCACACTCCATTTCATAATAACTACCGTCCACAGTTCTATGTACGTACAACTGACGTAACTGGAATCATTACTTTGCCTACAGGTGTAGAAATGGTTATGCCAGGGGACAACTTAACTATTGATGTTAAATTGTTAAGTGCAATTGCATTAAATGTTGGTCTACGCTTCGCTATCCGTGAGGGTGGTAGAACAGTAGGTGCAGGTCAGGTAACTGAAATTGCATAATCCTATAAAATAATTATTAAGCCAGCATAGCCTTTGGTTGTTGCTGGCTTTTAACAAACGGGCGTAGTTCAAGGGTAGAATAGCGGTCTCCAAAACCGTTGATGGGGGTTCGAATCCCTCCGCCCGTGCAAAAAATATATCATAATGACAAAAGTTGTTAATTACATATCAGAAGCGTTTGAAGAATTAAAGTCAAATGTAACTTGGCCAGCTTGGGCAGAAGTACAACGTCTAACAATTATTGTTGCTGTTTTTTCAGTAGTATTCGCCTTGGCAACATGGGGAGTGGATGAAGTTTTTGCAAAAGCATTGGCTGGATTTTTTAACTGGTTAAAACAAGCGTAATCTTTTTGTTATGACAGATAATAATATAAAAAAGTGGTATGTCGTTCGAGCAGTAAGCGGACAAGAGAATAAAGTGAAAGCTTACATTGAGACAGAAATCGCTAGATTAGGTATGGGAGATTATGTTTCTCAAGTTTTAGTGCCTACTGAAAAAGTAGTAACTGTAAAAGAGGGGAAAAAAATAATTAAGGATAAAGTTTATTTTCCTGGTTATGTAATGATAGAAGCAAACCTAGTTGGAGAAATTCCTCATATTATTAAGTCTATAACAAGTGTTATTGGTTTTTTAGGAGAGACAAAAAATGGAGAACCTGTTCCGTTGAGAGTTTCTGAGGTAAACAGAATGTTAGGTAAAGTAGATGAGTTGGCTGTTAATACAGATACTCGTGCAATACCATTTAACTTAGGTGAAACTATAAAGGTTATTGATGGTCCTTTTAATGGTTTTAACGGTACGGTTGAAAAAATAAATGAAGAAAAGCGTAAACTAGAAGTAATGGTGAAAATTTTCGGAAGAAAAACTCCATTAGAATTGAGTTTTATGCAAGTTGAAAAAGTATAATTTTTTGTTACATCTATAATATCCATTGCAATCGCTTCCAATGATTGCAGTGTTAAATTTTTTAAAAAATGGCTAAAGAAATTAGTAAGGTAGTTAAACTACAAGTTAAGGGAGGTGCAGCGAATCCGTCGCCACCGGTTGGACCTGCTTTAGGAGCTGCTGGGGTAAACATCATGGAGTTTTGTAAGCAATTTAATGCTAGAACTCAAGATAAACCCGGCAAAATATGCCCAGTACAAATTACTGTGTATAAAGACAAATCATTTGATTTTGTTGTAAAAACTCCTCCAGCAGCAGTTCAGTTAATGGAAGCTGCAAAGCTAAAATCTGGTTCTGGTGAGCCTAATCGTAAAAAAGTAGCTAGTGTTACTTGGGAACAAATTAGAGCAATTGCTGAAGACAAAATGCCTGACTTAAATGCATTCACAATGGAGTCTGCAATGAGTATGGTTGCTGGAACAGCTAGATCTATGGGTATAACTGTATCAGGAGAAGCTCCTTTTTAATTAAGAGAAAGACATGGCAAAATTGACAAAAAAGCAAAAAGAGGCTGCTTCAAAAATTGAAAAGAATAAACTATACTCTTTGAAAGATGCTGCTGCATTGATTAAAGTTATAGCTTCTGCAAAATTTGATGAGTCTGTTGATATCGCAGTTCGTTTGGGTGTAGATCCAAGAAAAGCGAATCAAATGGTTAGAGGTGTGGTAACATTACCTCATGGAACTGGTAAAGATGTTAAAGTATTAGCATTGGTTACTCCAGATAAAGAAGCGGAAGCTTTGGCAGCAGGAGCAGACTATGTTGGTCTTGATGATTATTTACAAAAAATCAAAGATGGTTGGACAGATGTTGATGTAATCATCACAATGCCTTCTGTTATGGGTAAATTAGGTCCATTAGGTCGTATATTAGGACCTAGAGGTTTAATGCCAAACCCTAAAACAGGAACTGTAACTATGGATGTTGCAAAAGCTGTTCAAGAAGTTAAAGCTGGTAAAATCGATTTCAAAGTTGATAAAACTGGTATCGTACATGCAGGAATTGGTAAAGTTTCTTTTGGAGCTGAGCAAATTTATGACAATGCACACGAAATTATTCAAACATTAATCAAACTTAAACCAACTGCTGCTAAAGGTACCTACATTAAAGGAATTCACCTTACAAGCACAATGAGTCCAGCAATTGCGTTGGATCCTAAAGCAGTATAATTGGTAGTTAATAATTTTTAGTATGACTAGAGAAGAAAAATCAATCGCGATTGAAGATTTAACTGCACAGTTAGCTGGTACAAATATTATTTATGTATCTGATATTTCTGGATTAAATGCAGAAACAACTTCAAATTTAAGAAGAGCTTGTTTTAAAGCAGGTATAAAATTAGAGGTTGTAAAAAACACTTTGCTTGCAAAAGCAATGGAAGCTTCTGATAATGATTATGGAGATTTACCTTCTGTATTGACAGGTAATAGCGCTATATTTATTTCAGATGTTGCAAATGCACCTGGAAAAATAATCAAAGATTTCCGCAAAAAATCAGCTAAACCTATTTTAAAAGGAGCTTACATTAATGCAGAAGTTTACATTGGAGATGATCAATTAGATGCATTAGCAACTATTAAATCTAAAGAAGAGCTTATTGGCGAAATCATTGGATTGTTGCAATCACCAGCACAAAGAGTTATTTCTGCTCTTCAAAATCAATTCGCAAACAGCGAAGAGGCTACAGAAGAAGTGGAAGCATAATAAAACCGACTTTAATAGTCTAAGTTTTATTTTAAAAAGCGCACAATAAATAAATTATATTTTTACAAATCATTTTAAAACGATAGAAAAAATGGCAGATTTGAAACAATTCGCAGAACAATTAGTTAACCTAACAGTAAAAGAAGTTAACGAATTAGCAACAATATTAAAAGATGAGTACGGTATCGAACCAGCTGCTGCTGCAGTAGTAGTTTCAGGTGGTGGTGACGCTGCTGTTGAAGATGTTCAAACTGAATTTACAGTTGTATTAAAAGAAGCTGGAGCTTCTAAATTAGCAGTTGTAAAATTAGTTAAAGAACTTACAGGTTTAGGTTTGAAAGAAGCTAAAGATGTAGTAGATAGCGCACCAAGTAACGTTAAAGAAGGTGTTTCTAAAGAAGAAGCTGAAGGGCTTAAAAAATCTTTAGAAGAAGCTGGAGCTGTTGTTGAATTAAAATAATTCAACTCGCTTTAGAGAACTAGGTTTAGGTCTTGAAATATACTTTCAATGACCTAAACCATTTTTCGTATAATAAAATTATATCAAATTTTATTATAAAATAGTTTAAAATACGAAAAGGTTTTTAAATCAATACGATGAAAGAAAATCAATGAAAGAGTAAGCTCTTGAGTTATTTTTAAAGAGGTATTGATTATAAATAAAAAGTATTGATTGTTTTATAAAATAAATAGTGTTTTACACAAAAAATTACTTTTTTTAATCAAAATTTTGTCCATTGATGATAACAAATCAGACTGAAAGATTGAATTTTGCCTCAACAAAAAACATACCTCAATATCCAGATTTTCTAGATGTTCAGGTTAAATCGTTTAAAGATTTTTTTCAATTAGAAACTAAATCTGACGAAAGAGGCGACGAAGGGCTATACAATACCTTCATGGAAAACTTTCCTATTACAGATACAAGAAATAACTTTGTATTGGAATTCCTTGATTATTTTGTTGATCCTCCGCGTTACACAATTCAAGAATGTATTGAACGCGGTCTTACTTATAGTGTACCTTTAAAAGCTAGGTTAAAACTGTACTGTACAGATCCAGAACATGAAGATTTTGAAACTATTGTTCAAGATGTATATCTTGGTACAATTCCTTATATGACTCCTAGTGGTACTTTTGTTATCAATGGCGCTGAACGTGTTGTTGTTTCGCAATTGCACCGTTCTCCTGGTGTTTTCTTCGGACAATCATTCCATGCAAATGGAACAAAATTATATTCTGCCAGAGTAATTCCTTTTAAAGGTTCTTGGATAGAATTTTCTACAGATATAAACAGCGTAATGTATGCTTATATTGATAGAAAGAAAAAATTGCCGGTTACTACTTTATTCCGTGCAATTGGTTTCGAAAGAGATAAAGATATTCTTGAGATTTTTGATCTTGCTGAGGAAATTAAAGTTTCTAAAACAGGACTTAAAAAATATATCGGTAGAAAATTAGCTGCACGTGTATTGAATACATGGCATGAAGATTTCGTTGATGAAGATACTGGTGAAGTAGTTTCTATCGAACGTAACGAAATAATCCTTGATAGAGATACTATTATCGACAAAGATAATGTGGAAGAAATCATTGATTCTAACGTTAAATCTATTTTGTTACATAAAGAAGATGCAAATCAAGGTGATTATGCAATCATTCACAATACGTTACAAAAAGATCCAACAAACTCTGAAAAAGAAGCTGTTGAGCATATCTACAGACAATTGCGTAACGCAGAACCGCCTGATGAAGAAACTGCTCGTGGTATTATAGATAAATTATTCTTCTCTGACCAACGTTATAACTTAGGTGAAGTAGGTCGTTACAGGATGAATAAAAAACTTGGTTTAGATATTCCGATGGAAAAGCAAGTGCTTACCAAAGAAGATATCATTACCATTGTAAAATATTTGATTGAATTGATCAACTCTAAAGCAGAGATTGATGATATTGATCACTTATCAAACCGTCGTGTTAGAACAGTTGGAGAACAATTGTCTCAACAATTCGGTGTTGGTTTAGCTCGTATGGCTAGAACTATTAGAGAGCGTATGAACGTTAGAGATAACGAGGTGTTTACACCAATTGATTTGATTAATGCTAAAACATTATCATCAGTTATCAATTCTTTCTTTGGTACAAACCAGTTGTCTCAATTTATGGATCAAACGAATCCATTAGCTGAGATTACGCACAAAAGAAGATTATCTGCGCTAGGACCAGGTGGACTTTCGAGAGAAAGAGCTGGATTTGAGGTTCGTGACGTTCACTATACGCACTACGGACGTTTATGTCCAATTGAAACTCCTGAGGGACCAAATATTGGTTTGATTTCATCTCTTGGTGTTTATGCTAAAGTAAACGGAATGGGTTTCATTGAAACACCTTACCGTAAAGTGACTAATGGAATTGTAGATTTAGAATCTACTCCAATTTACTTAAGTGCTGAAGAAGAAGAAGGAATGATGATTGCGCAAGCAAATATCGAAATGGATGCTACAGGAAAAATTACTGCTGATAACGTAATTGCTCGTCAAGAAGGTGATTTCCCAGTAATTGAACCAACTAATGTTGATTATACTGACGTTGCTCCAAATCAAATTGCTTCTATTTCAGCTTCGTTGATTCCGTTCTTGGAACATGATGATGCGAATAGAGCCTTGATGGGATCTAACATGATGCGTCAAGCTGTACCATTAATTCGTCCTGAAGCTCCTATTGTTGGAACTGGATTGGAGCGTCAAGTTGCTTCTGATTCCAGAGTTTTAATCAATGCTGAAGGAAACGGAACAGTAGAATATGTAGATGCTAATATTATCACTATCAAATACGATCGTTCTGAAGAAGAAAGAATGGTGAGTTTTGAATCAGATGATAAAACATACAATCTAATTAAATTTAGAAAAACCAATCAAGGTACAAGTATCAACTTGAAACCTATCGTAAGAAAAGGGGACAGAGTAGTTCTTGGTCAAGTATTGTCTGAAGGATATGCAACTCAAAATGGGGAATTAGCTTTAGGTCGTAACCTAAAAGTAGCGTTCATGCCATGGAAAGGGTATAACTTTGAGGATGCGATTGTTATTTCTGAAAAAGTAGTTCGTGACGATATTTTTACTTCTATTCATGTTGATGATTATTCATTAGAGGTTAGAGATACTAAGTTAGGAAATGAAGAGTTAACAAACGATATTCCTAACGTTTCTGAAGAAGCTACTAAAGATTTAGATGAAAATGGTATGATCAGAATTGGAGCTGAGGTTAAACCTGGCGACATTCTTATCGGAAAAATTACACCAAAAGGAGAATCAGATCCTACTCCGGAAGAAAAATTGCTTCGTGCAATCTTCGGGGATAAAGCAGGGGATGTAAAAGATGCTTCATTGAAAGCGTCTCCATCTTTACACGGTGTTGTTTTAGACAAAAAATTGTTTGCAAGAGCAGTAAAAGATAAACGTAAACGTACTCAAGATAAAGATGCTTTAGGAGCACTTGAAATGGAGTTTGAAGTTAAATTTGTTGAATTAAAAGACAGATTGGTAGAAAAACTTTTCTTGATCGTAAACGGGAAAACCTCTCAAGGTGTAATGAATGATTTGGGTGAAGAAGTTTTACCAAAAGGTAAAAAATATACTCAAAAAATGCTTTATGCTGTTGAAGATTTCGCTCACTTAAGTAAAGGTCAATGGGTTGCAGATGATGTAACTAATAAAATGGTTAATGATTTAATTCATAACTATAAAATTAAATTGAACGATTTACAAGGAGCATTACGTAGAGAGAAATTCACAATTACTGTTGGAGATGAATTGCCAGCAGGAATTTTGAAATTAGCTAAAGTATATATTGCTAAAAAACGTAAACTGAAAGTTGGGGATAAAATGGCAGGACGTCACGGTAACAAAGGTATTGTTGCTCGTATCGTTCGTCATGAAGATATGCCTTTCTTGGAAGACGGAACACCAGTTGATATCGTGTTGAATCCACTTGGGGTGCCTTCACGTATGAACATCGGTCAAATTTATGAAACTGTTCTTGGTTGGGCTGGACAAAACTTGGGTAGAAAATTTGCTACACCAATTTTCGACGGAGCTTCTCTTGATCAAATCAATGCATTGACTGATGAAGCAGGAGTACCACGTTTTGGACACACACATCTTTATGATGGTGGAACTGGAGAGCGTTTCCATCAAGCAGCGACTGTTGGTGTAATCTATATGTTGAAATTAGGACACATGGTTGATGATAAGATGCACGCACGTTCAATCGGACCATACTCGTTGATTACACAACAACCACTTGGAGGTAAAGCTCAATTTGGAGGTCAACGTTTTGGAGAGATGGAGGTTTGGGCACTTGAAGCTTATGGAGCATCAAGTACACTTAGAGAAATCTTGACTGTTAAATCTGATGATGTTATTGGTAGAGCTAAAACTTACGAAGCAATCGTTAAGGGAGAGTCTATGCCAGAGCCAGGATTACCTGAATCATTCAATGTATTGATGCATGAATTGAAAGGTCTTGGATTAGACATTAGATTAGAAGAATAACAAAAAATTTAGTTTTCAGTCCCGATTTTTCGGGGCTGATTACTCATTTATAAGAGTTTTTAGGATTTATACCCGTAACCCGTTCCGATTTTTTATGTAAACCAATATGGGTTTTATAATTAGCACTTCAAAATATCTTTTTTGAAAGTTTAGAGAAGTAATCCGAGGTAGTGTTTTAAGTCCAAAGTTTGAAAGTCCAAAGTCCAAAGTCAATCGAGACTTTACTACTTTACGACATTTGACTTTAGACTAATAACTAAAATCAATTTTTTAATTGCAAATAAATCAATAGTAAAAACTATGATGAATAATAGAAATAATAATAAAGATAAGAATCCTGTAAAAAGATTCAACAAAATTTCCATAGGACTAGCTTCTCCTGAATCTATCTTGAAAGAATCAAGAGGTGAAGTATTGAAGCCAGAAACTATCAACTACAGAACGCACAAACCAGAGCGTGATGGTCTTTTCTGCGAAAGAATTTTCGGACCAGTAAAAGATTTTGAATGTGCTTGTGGTAAATATAAAAGAATTCGCTATAAAGGAATCATTTGTGACCGTTGTGGTGTTGAAGTTACTGAGAAAAAAGTACGTAGAGACAGAGTTG
This sequence comes from Flavobacterium lacustre, assembly GCF_027474525.2. NCBI lineage: Bacteria > Pseudomonadati > Bacteroidota > Flavobacteriia > Flavobacteriales > Flavobacteriaceae > Flavobacterium > Flavobacterium lacustre. Next base: position 237,089 of record NZ_CP114882.2, on the reverse strand, counting down.
GTCACATCAATCTTGTTGTGCCAATTGCTCATATTTGGTATTTCCGTTCTCTTCCTAACAAAATTGGTTATATCCTTGGTCTTCCATCTAAGAAATTAGATATGATTATTTATTACGAAAGATACGTAGTAATCCAAGCTGGTATTGCTAAAAATGCTGATGGAGAATCATTACAAAGATTAGACTTTTTGACTGAAGAAGAATATTTGAATATTTTAGATACTCTTCCTGCAGACAATCAGTATCTTGATGATTTTGATCCTAATAAATTTGTTGCCAAAATGGGAGCAGAATGTATCATGGATTTATTAGCAAGAATTGATTTAGATGCATTGTCTTACCAATTGAGACATAATGCAAACAACGAAACGTCTAAACAACGTAAAACGGAAGCATTAAAAAGATTACAAGTTGTTGAATCTTTCCGTGAGTCTAACTTGAACCGTGAGAATCGTCCAGAATGGATGATTATGAAAGTGGTACCAGTTATTCCACCAGAATTGCGTCCATTAGTTCCACTTGATGGAGGTCGTTTTGCAACTTCAGATTTAAATGACTTATACCGTCGCGTAATTATACGTAACAACCGTTTGAAAAGATTAATGGAGATTAAAGCTCCAGAAGTGATCTTGAGAAACGAAAAACGTATGTTGCAAGAATCTGTAGATTCACTTTTCGATAATACTCGTAAAGCATCTGCTGTAAAAACAGAATCAAACAGACCATTAAAATCATTATCTGATTCCTTAAAAGGTAAGCAAGGACGTTTCCGTCAAAACTTACTTGGAAAACGTGTGGATTATTCTGCTCGTTCGGTAATTGTTGTTGGACCTGAATTGAAATTGTTCGAATGTGGTATTCCGAAAGATATGGCATCTGAACTATACAAACCTTTTGTTATCCGTAAATTGATTGAAAGAGGTATTGTTAAAACGGTTAAATCAGCTAAGAAAATAATAGACAAAAAAGAGCCTGTAGTTTGGGATATCCTTGAAAATGTTATCAAAGGTCACCCAATATTACTGAATCGTGCACCTACTTTGCACAGACTTGGTATTCAGGCATTCCAACCAAAATTAATTGAAGGAAAAGCAATCCAATTACACCCTTTAGTTTGTACGGCATTTAATGCGGATTTTGATGGGGATCAAATGGCGGTTCACTTGCCGTTAGGACCAGAGGCTATTTTAGAAGCTCAATTGTTAATGTTGGCTTCTCACAATATCTTGAATCCTGCTAATGGTGCTCCGATTACGGTACCTTCTCAGGACATGGTACTTGGTCTATACTATATGACCAAAGAGCGTTTGTCAACTCCAGAATTGAAAATTTTAGGTGAAGGCTTAACTTTTTATTCTGCTGAAGAAGTAAATATTGCATTAAACGAAGGAAAATTAGAATTGAATGCTTCTGTGAAAATTAGAGCAAAAGATTTTAATGAAGCTGGAGAGTTGGTTTACCAAATCGTAAAAACAACTGCAGGTCGTGTATTGTTTAATGAAGTAGTTCCAGAAGCTGCAGGATATATCAATGATGTATTGACTAAGAAAAACCTTAGAGACATTATCGGACACGTATTAAGTGTTACGAATGTTCCAACTACAGCTGCTTTCTTGGACAATATGAAAGATATGGGATACAAATTCGCATTTAAAGGTGGATTGTCATTCTCATTAGGAGATATCAAAATTCCGGAAAGAAAAGGAGAATTAATTGCAGATGCCAGAGAGCAAGTTGAAGGAATTTCTGCAAATTATAATATGGGTCTTATTACCAATAACGAACGTTACAACCAAGTTATTGATGTATGGACTTCAACAAATGCTCAATTGACAGAGTTAGCTATGAAAAACATTAGAGAAGACCAACAAGGTTTCAACTCTGTGTATATGATGCTTGATTCTGGAGCAAGGGGTTCAAAAGAACAAATTCGTCAGTTAACTGGTATGCGTGGTTTGATGGCTAAGCCTAAAAAATCAAATGCTGGTGGTGGTGAAATTATTGAAAACCCGATTCTTTCTAACTTTAAAGAAGGTCTTTCTATCCTTGAGTACTTTATCTCTACTCACGGTGCGCGTAAAGGTCTTGCGGATACGGCTCTTAAAACAGCGGATGCTGGATACTTGACAAGAAGATTACATGATGTTTCTCAAGACGTTATTGTTAACATTGAGGATTGTGGTACTTTAAGAGGTGTCGAAGTTTCTGCATTGAAGAAAAACGAAGAAATCGTAGAATCACTAGGAGAAAGAATTTTAGGACGTGTTGCATTACAAGACGTAATTAATCCTTTGAATAGTGAGATTTTAGTTAAATCTGGTGAACAAATCACAGAAGCTATAATGAAAGCAATTGAAGCTTCTCCGGTTGAGAAAGTGGAAGTGCGTTCTCCATTAACTTGTGAAGCGTTGAAAGGTATTTGTGCTAAATGTTACGGTAGAAACTTAGCTACCGGAAAAATGACACAAAGAGGTGAGGCAGTAGGAGTTATCGCTGCTCAATCTATTGGAGAGCCAGGTACACAGTTAACATTACGTACATTCCACGTTGGTGGGGTTGCGGGTGGTATATCTGAAGAATCCAGTATTGTTACAAGATTCAACGGTAAGCTTGAAATTGAAGATTTAAAAACTGTTAAAGGAGAAGATAACGAAGGAAACGCTGTTGATATCGTTGTGTCTCGTTCTACAGAGTTGAAATTAATTGACGAGAAAACAGGTATTCTTTTGAGTACTAATAATATTCCTTACGGTTCAAGTATTTTTGTAAAAGACGGTCAGTCTGTTGTAAAAGGAGATGTAATCTGTAAATGGGATCCATATAATGGAGTTATCGTTTCTGAGTTTACAGGTAAAATTGCTTACGAAGATTTAGAGCAAGGTCAATCATTCATGGTTGAAATTGATGAGCAAACCGGTTTCCAAGAAAAAGTAATTTCTGAATCCAGAGCTAAAAAATTAATTCCAACTTTATTGGTTTACGGTAAAGAAGGGGAACTAATTCGTTCATATAACTTACCAGTTGGAGCCCACTTGATGGTTGAAAACGGTGAGAAAATTAAAGCAGGTAAAGTATTGGTAAAAATTCCACGTCGTTCTTCTAAATCAGGAGATATTACTGGAGGTTTACCTAGAATTACAGAGTTGTTAGAAGCTCGTAATCCTTCAAACCCAGCGGTAGTTTCTGAAATTGATGGTGTTGTTTCTTTTGGAAAAATTAAAAGAGGTAACCGTGAGATCGTTATCGAATCTAAATTTGGAGATATTAGAAAATACTTGGTTAAATTATCAAGCCAAATTCTAGTTCAAGAAAATGACTTCGTAAGAGCAGGAGTTCCATTGTCTGATGGTGCAATTACTCCAGACGATATTTTAAGAATTCAAGGACCAGCAGCTGTTCAACAGTATTTGGTTAATGAAATTCAAGAAGTATACCGTTTACAAGGGGTAAAAATCAATGACAAACACTTTGAAGTAGTAATACGTCAAATGATGCGTAAAGTAAGAGTACAAGATCCAGGTGATACTTTATTCTTAGAAGATCAATTAATTCACACTAAAGACTTTATCGTTCAAAATGATAAATTATACGGTATGAAAGTGGTTGAAGATGCTGGAGATTCTAGTGCTTTAAAAGAAGGACAAATTATCACGCCTCGTGAGTTGCGTGATGAAAACTCTCTTTTGAAACGTACAGATAAAAATCTTGTTGTTGCCCGTGATGTAGTTACTGCAACTGCAACACCAGTATTACAAGGTATTACAAGAGCGTCACTTCAAACGAAATCATTTATTTCTGCTGCATCTTTCCAAGAAACAACTAAAGTATTAAACGAAGCTGCTGTTGCAGGTAAAGTTGATTACTTAGAAGGATTGAAAGAAAATGTAATTGTAGGTCATAGAATTCCTGCCGGTACAGGTATGAGAGAATATGATCATACAATTGTAGGATCTAAAGAAGATTATAATGAAATGATGGCTAATAAAGAAGAGTACATTTACTAAGACATGGCTAATTCTAACCAACAACAAGAGCAAATCAACATTGAGTTGGATGAAAAAATTGCCGAAGGGATTTATTCTAATTTGGCTATCATTAATCATTCTTCTTCAGAATTTGTTTTAGATTTTGTAAGTATTATGCCTGGTATTCCTAAAGCCAAGGTAAAATCAAGAATTGTCTTGACACCGCAACATGCCAAAAGGTTGTTGAAAGCTATTGGAGAAAACATTCACCGTTTTGAAGTCGCTCATGGCGAAATAAAAGACACCGAACAAGCTCCAATTCCTTTGAATTTTGGTCCCGCAGGACAAGCTTAATTGAAATATAAAGGCTCCAGAAATGGAGCCTTTTTTATTTTAATTATAGTTTGTTATTTTTTACTCAATTGATTTTCGGGTATTTTTAAATCTAAAAGTATGTAGCTTAAACGACTATTATGGTGTTTCATCGATAATTTTTTTTACTACTGAACCATTATTTTATATTTGAATTTGCACTAAAAATATCTTTGATGTCGCAGTTTCATATATACAATACTATAAATACAAAATCGGTTAGTCTGATTTTGTTTTTTTTGTTGTTTGCTAATTTTTCTGTTTTTGCTCAATCTAAAGAAAGTCTTGTTTCTATCGATAATTTCGAAAAAATTTCAGTTGCTGAAAGTGTTGAATCTTCATCAGTATCATCAAATATGAATTTTGTTTTATGGTTTATGGGTTCAAAACAAGATCCTAATACTGTTATTTCTTCAGATAAAACAAATGCAAAAAAGCAAATTATGACTTCTGGAATGGCTCCAAACCGTTTGTTGATAAAGACTTTTTTGAAAAAAGCAATAAATTTAGAGAATACATTATCCTAACAAGTTTAAATAAAATTTTCAAAGCATAAAAAAACGCTAACTTATTAAAGTTAGCGTTTTTTGTTTTTGTATACAGAAATGAATTATTCGAATTCTGAAGTGAAAAATAATTTGACACTTGGGTATTTGTTTTGCGTCATTTGAATAGTAAAATCAGAATCAGCCAAGAAAACAAGCTGGTTGTACTTGTCTTTTGCCAAGAATTTTTGCTTAATCCGCTTGAATTCTTTAAACTCGTCATTTTTTGCATCATCTGGTTTTACCCAGCATGCTTTATGAACAGGAAAATTTTCATACGTACATTTTGCACCATATTCATGTTCTAATCGGTACTGAATTACTTCATATTGAAGCGCTCCTACAGTTCCAATAACTTTTCTGTTATTCATTTCTAAGGTGAATAATTGAGCAACACCTTCGTCCATTAACTGATCAACTCCTTTATCGAGTTGTTTCGCTTTCATTGGATCCGCATTATTGATGTATCTGAAATGTTCCGGTGAGAAACTTGGAATTCCTTTGAAACTCATGATTTCCCCTTCGGTTAAAGTATCTCCGATTTTAAAATTTCCAGTATCGTGTAAGCCAACAATGTCTCCAGGATAGGAGATGTCTACAATTTCTTTTTTCTCAGCGAAAAAGGCATTTGGACTAGAAAATTTTAAATTCTTTTTTTGGCGAACGTGATAATACGGTTTGTTTCTTTCAAAAGTTCCCGAAACTATTTTTATAAAGGCTAATCTGTCTCTGTGTTTTGGATCCATATTAGCATGGATTTTGAACACAAAACCAGACATTTTTTCTTCTGTTGGGTCAACTAATCGGGTTTCTGAATCTTTGGGTCTTGGTGAAGGAGCAATCGCTACAAAGCAATCTAATAATTCTCTAACTCCAAAGTTATTTAAAGCAGAACCAAAAAATACAGGTTGTAATTTTCCGTCTAAATAATCCTGACGATCAAATTTTGGATAAACTTCATCTATTAACTCTAATTCTTCCCGTAATTTGTCAGCTGGTTTTTGACCAATTATTTTTTCTAATTCAGGACTTTGAACATCAGAAAAAGCAATAGTTTCTTCTATATTTTTTCTACTGTCTCCGCTAAATAAGTTTATGTTTTGTTCCCATAAGTTATAGATTCCTTGAAAATCATATCCCATTCCTATCGGAAAACTTAATGGAGTAACAGTTAAACCTAATTTTTGCTCCACTTCATCCATCAAATCGAAAGCATCTTTTCCTTCACGGTCTAATTTATTAATGAAAACAATGATAGGAATTTTTCGCATTCTACATACTGCAACCAGTTTTTCGGTTTGTTCCTCAACCCCTTTTGCAACGTCAATAACAACAATTACGCTGTCTACCGCAGTTAATGTTCTAAAGGTATCTTCGGCAAAATCCTTGTGACCGGGTGTGTCAAGAATGTTTATTTTCTTGTCCTTATAATTAAAGGCCAATACAGATGTTGAAACCGAAATTCCTCTCTGACGTTCAATTTCCATGAAATCACTCGTGGCTCCTTTTTTAATTTTATTATTTTTTACCGCACCCGCTTCTTGAATCGCACCACCAAAAAGTAACAGTTTTTCTGTAAGTGTTGTTTTTCCGGCATCGGGATGTGATATAATACCGAATGTTCTTCTTCTTTTTATTTCTTCTAAAAAACTCATATTTCATATAAATAGTTTGCAAAAGTACTATTTATAAATGCTAATTAAAAATAAATACAAGAGTGGTTTGTGTATCTGGTTTTGGTTTTTCAAAGGAGAATAAAATTTTTATTTTTTAAAAATCAATTCTTTTGAAAGTAGATGCTACAATTAAATTTAAATAGAGATTTATAATGGTAACATAATAATAAATAAAGGCTTTATAATTTTTTGTTAATACTACTAATGAAACTTGTATTATGTAATTGAATTGCTATTTTTGTTTGCTATAACTATAAAGAATTCAATAGGATTGAGATTGTAAAAACAATTCGATTTCTTGATACTTTAAACGTATATTTGACCAAAATTAACAGAATCAGTTTAAAATAGGATTGTAATAAAAAACAAAAATATTTTATATTACTAAATAAAATAAAATTTCAAGAAATGCTATTAAAATCAATACCAATGAAATCCATAAAAAATAGAATTGTACTTACTTTTTTTCTTGGAATTTTTTCAAGCGTTGTCAGCAATGCACAAGAAATAATAAAGGATGGTGCAGTTGTTGCAGCGCCTAAAATTTCTTCAAATCAGAAGCTTAAAGTTGACGGAGTTATTGCAACAGTAGGGGATTACATCATATTAGATTCGGATATTGATAAGTCTTATTTAGAAATTTCCAGCCAAGGAGGTTCTGTAAAAGATATTTCAAGATGTCAGATGTTAGGGAAATTACTTGAAGATAAATTGTATGCGCATCAAGCCATTCAGGATAGTGTTAAGGTGACTGATGCAGAGGTAAAAGGATTGATGGATGATAGATTGAACTATATGGTAGAACAAATTGGTTCTATGGAAAAAGTAGTGAAATATTACAAAAAGAATTCAGAAGAGGAATTCAGAACCTATTTCTTTGATATCTTGAAAGAACAAAAGTTAACTTCTGAAATGCAAAAGAAAATCATTGATGAGGTAGAGATAACGCCAGAGGAAGTTCGTAATTTTTTCAAAACAATTCCAGTTGCAGATTTGCCAGTTTTTGGAGCAGAAATGGAAGTAGCACAAATTGTTGTAGAGCCAAAAGTTTCTGAGGCGGATAAACAAAAGGTAATTGATAAATTAAATGGTTTCAAAAAAGATATTCAGGAAGGATCGAGTTTTGCAACAAAAGCAGTTTTGTATTCACAGGATCCAGGTTCTAGATCAAATGGTGGATATTATAAAATGAATCGAAAAACACCTTTTGTAAAAGAGTTTAAAGAGGTTGCTTTTAGTCTTGCTGAAGGTGAAATTTCGGCTCCTTTTGAAACCGATTTTGGATTTCATATTATTTATGTAGAAAAAATAAAAGGGCAAGAAGTTGAATTGCGCCATATTTTATTAGCACCAAATGTATCCGAAGATGCTTTGAAAGAAGCTAAAGAAAAAATTGCTTTGATTAAGAAACGAATTGAAGATAAGGAAATCACTTTTGCGGAAGCAGCCAGAACCATGTCTGATGAAAAAGAAACCAGAGCAAATGGTGGAGCTTTAATCAATCCAAAAACACAAGATACTCGTTTTGAGTTGACAAAAATGGATCCAAGTTTATACAGCAGAGTTTCAAATTTAAAAGAAAATGAAATTTCAGCACCTTATTTAGACGAAGAACAACAAGGGAAGAAAAAATTCAAGTTGATTACTGTAACAAACAGAATTAATGAGCATACCGCTGATTACGCAAAAGATTATATCAAAATTAAAGAATTAGCGTTGAAAGAAAAACAAATTAAAACCATTGGAAAATGGTTTGATGAAAAAATAAAAGAGACGTACATTAAAATTATCGGAGAATACAGAGATTGTACTTTTACAAACAACTGGTTGAAAAAATAATTTTTATTAAATAAATAAAAAGAGTTAGTTTTATAAGTAATAAGACTAACTCTTTTTAATTTAAAATACTTTTTAAAATGTCTGACGTAGCAGCAATACATAATTTAGTTGAGAAACGAAACGAGTTAAAAAAAGAAATTGCCAAAATTATTGTTGGTCAAGATGCTGTAGTGGACCAGATTTTACTTTGTATTTTTTCTGGCGGACATGCTTTGTTGGTAGGTGTTCCGGGATTGGCAAAAACATTAATGGTCAATACGCTTGCGCAAGCTTTGGGACTGGATTTTAAAAGAATTCAATTTACGCCTGATTTGATGCCTTCGGACATTTTGGGAAGTGAAATATTAGATGAAAATCGTCAATTTAAATTTATAAAAGGGCCTATTTTTTCCAATATCATTTTGGCGGATGAAATAAACAGAACGCCGCCAAAAACACAAGCAGCTTTATTGGAGGCAATGCAGGAACGTTCTGTAACTATTGCGGGTGAAAACCATAAGTTAGATTTGCCTTATTTTGTATTAGCCACTCAAAACCCAATAGAGCAAGAAGGAACTTATCCTTTGCCAGAAGCACAGTTGGACCGTTTTATGTTTGCTGTAAAACTTGAATATCCTTCTTTTTTAGAAGAAGTTCAGGTGGTGAAACAGACGACTTCAGATGTGAAAAAGACTATAAATCCATTATTTACGGCACAAGAAATAATTGATTTTCAACATTTGATTCGTAGAATTCCTGTTGCGGATAATGTTATAGAATATGCTGTTACTTTGGTTAGTAAAACACGTCCAGATAATCCGTTATCGAACGAATTTGTAAAAAATTATCTCGATTGGGGAGCAGGACCAAGAGCTTCGCAAAACTTGATTTTGGCAGCCAAAGCCAATGCAGCTTTCAATGGAAAATTTTCTCCAGATATAGAAGATGTGAAAGCAGTAGCTACGGGAATCCTTCGTCATAGAATCATCAAAAACTACAAAGCTGATGCGGAAGGAATTACCGAAGAAATGATTATTGAAAAACTAATTTAATGAAGAATAAATAATAATTTAGGAAACGAATTGCGTATAAATGCATAATTCGTGCTTTTTAGGTGTAACAATACATTTTAACTTTGTTAGAAATTCAATTCTATATTATTGATTGTTTAGTTTTATGGATATAATATAGTGTTTTCGTAATTAAACGCAGTGTAATTCGTTATTTTGCAATAATAATTTTTAAAAAGCGTACTTCTATTAAATTTCTTTAAATTATCATCTTTAATTCCTAAATTTGCGTACAAAAAATAAAAACACCTTAAAATAGGGCATTTGATTTTGAATTAATTAAGAAAATTTGCCATTAACATTGAAAAGATTATGAACACTTATAACGATTACATTCAAGAGATTGAAGAGCGAAAAGGCCAAGGTCTTCACCCAAAACCAATTGATGGCGCTGAATTACTAAGCGAAATCATTGCGCAAATTAAAGATTTGAGTAACGAGTACAGAGAAGATTCTCTTAAATTTTTTATTTATAATGTTGTTCCAGGGACTACTCCTGCTGCCAATGTGAAAGCTAAGTTTTTAAAGGAAATCGTTTTAGGTCAATCAGTAGTTGCTGAAATTACACCTGCCTTTGCTTTAGAATTATTATCTCACATGAAAGGGGGTTCTTCAATTGAAGTACTTCTTGATTTGGCATTAGGAAATGATGTTGTAATTGCAAAAGAAGCAGCAAAAGTTCTTAAAACACAAGTATATCTTTATGAGGCAGATACAGACCGTTTAGTTAATGCGTTTAAAAGTGGTAACGAAATAGCAAAAGAAATTCTAGAGAGTTATGCTAAGGCTGAGTTCTTTACTAAATTACCTGAAATTGCAGAAGAAATTAAGGTAGTTACTTTTATTGCTGGTGAAGGAGATATTTCTACAGATTTACTTTCTCCAGGAAACCAAGCACACTCGCGTTCAGATCGTGAATTGCACGGTAAATGTATGATTACACCTGAAGCACAAGCCGAGATTAAAGCATTACAAGCACAGCATCCAGACAAATCGGTAATGTTAATTGCTGAAAAAGGTACAATGGGAGTTGGTTCTTCAAGAATGTCAGGTGTAAATAACGTGGCACTTTGGACAGGTAAACAAGCAAGTCCTTATGTTCCGTTTGTAAACTTTGCTCCAATTGTTGCAGGAACAAACGGTATTTCGCCAATTTTCCTTACTACTGTAGATGTTACTGGTGGTATTGGTCTGGACCTTAAAAACTGGGTAAAAAAATTAGATGAAAATGGTAATCCTGTTCGCAATGAAAGTGGAGATCCTATTTTAGAAGAAGTTTACTCTGTTGCTACTGGTACAGTTCTTACCATCAATACAAAGACAAAGAAATTGTATAGTGGAGATAAAGAATTGATTGATATTTCTAAAGCATTTACGCCTCAGAAAATTGAATTTATAAAAGCGGGAGGTTCTTATGCAATTGTGTTTGGAAAAAAATTACAAACATTTGCATCAAAGACTCTTGGTATTGATATTGTACCTGTATATGCTCCGTCAAAAGAAGTTTCTGTTGAAGGGCAAGGTCTTACAGCTGTAGAAAAAATATTTAATAAAAATGCGGTTGGAACAACACCAGGTAAAGTGTTACACGCTGGTTCTGATGTTCGTGTTACCGTAAATATTGTTGGTTCACAAGATACAACTGGTTTGATGACTTCTCAAGAATTAGAGTCTATGGCAGCTACTGTGATTTCTCCAATTGTTGATGGTGCATACCAATCAGGTTGTCACACAGCTTCGGTTTGGGATAATAAATCTAAAGCTAATATTCCTAGGTTAATGAAATTTATGAACGATTTCGGATTGATCACAGCTCGTGACCCGAAAGGTGTTTATCACTCCATGACGGATGTAATTCATAAAGTATTGAATGATATTACTGTAAACGAATGGGCAATCATCATTGGTGGTGACTCTCATACCAGAATGTCAAAAGGTGTTGCTTTTGGTGCTGACTCAGGAACAGTTGCTCTTGCATTGGCTACTGGTGAGGCTTCAATGCCAATTCCAGAATCTGTGAAAGTAACATTCAAAGGGGACATGAAAGGGTATATGGATTTCCGTGATGTAGTTCATGCTACACAATCTCAGATGCTTAAAACATTTGGTGGAGAGAATGTATTCCAAGGAAGAATTATTGAGGTTCACTTAGGAACTCTTAATGCGGATCAAGCGTTTACGTTTACGGACTGGACTGCAGAAATGAAAGCAAAAGCTTCTATCTGTATTTCTGAAGATTATACCTTAATTGAATCGTTAGAAATGGCGAAAGGTAGAATTCAGATTATGATCGACAAGGGAATGGATAATAAAAATCAAGTGCTGAAAGGATTGATTGCTATTGCAGATAAGAGAATCGCTGAGATTATTTCAGGTGAGAAACCTGCTTTAAGACCAGATGCAAACGCTAAGTATTACGCTGAAGTTGTTGTTGATTTGGATCAAATTGCTGAGCCAATGATTGCTGATCCAGATGTGAATAATGCTGATGTTTCTAAAAGATATACTCATGATACCATTAGACCTCTATCTTTCTATGGTGGGGTTAAACAAGTAGATCTTGGGTTTATCGGATCTTGTATGGTTCACAAAGGGGACATGAAAATTCTAGCTCATATGCTTAAGAATATTGATGAGCAAAACGGCAAAGTAGAGTTTAAAGCGCCTTTAGTTGTAGCTCCTCCTACTTACAATATCGTAGATGAATTAAAAGCAGAAGGTGACTGGGAAATTTTACAAAAATATTCTGGTTTCGAATTTGACGATAATGTTCCTAAAGCTGCGGCACGAACTTCATATGAAAAGATGTTGTATCTAGAGCGTCCAGGTTGTAACCTTTGTATGGGTAACCAAGAAAAAGCAGCCAAAGGAGATACGGTTATGGCAACATCTACTCGTCTTTTCCAAGGAAGAGTTGTTGAAGATACTGACGGTAAAAAAGGAGAGTCATTGCTTTCATCTACACCAGTTGTGGTATTATCTACAATCCTTGGTAGAACTCCAACAATTGAAGAATATAAAGCGGCGGTAGAAGGTATCAACCTAACTAAATTTGCGCCTTCTCATAAGTTATTAGTTAAATAATTCATATAATTAGTTAATTATAATGTAAAAGCCTGAGTCATATGACTCAGGCTTTTTTTTGTACTCTATTTTTTTGTACCTTGTAATGTTCAAAATATAATAACAAAAACATCTAAAACATTATGGCTTTTGATATTGAAATGATTAAAAAAGTGTATAACAACATGACGAGTCGTGTTGATGTTGCACGTGAAATAGTTGGTCGTCCGCTTACTTTAACGGAGAAAATTTTATACAATCACCTTTGGGACGGCGTTGCTAAGCAAGTATACGGAAGAGGTGTGGATTATGTAGATTTTGCTCCAGACAGAGTAGCGTGTCAAGATGCTACTGCTCAAATGGCTTTATTGCAATTTATGCACGCTGGAAAGAAAACGGTTGCCGTTCCCACAACAGTACATTGTGATCATTTGATTTTGGCTAAAAATGGAGCTGAATTTGATTTGGCTGCAGCAAATACACAATCCAAAGAAGTTTTTGATTTTCTTTCTTCAGTGTCTGATAAATATGGAATTGGTTTTTGGAAACCAGGTTCAGGAATTATTCACCAAATCGTTTTAGAAAACTACGCGTTTCCCGGAGGTTTGATGATTGGTACTGATTCGCATACTGTAAATGCAGGTGGACTCGGAATGTTAGCTATCGGTGTTGGTGGTGCTGATGCGGTAGATGTAATGTCAGGAATGTCGTGGGAATTGAAATTTCCAAAATTAATAGGTGTAAAACTAACCGGAAAATTATCGGGTTGGACAGCGCCAAAAGACGTAATTCTTAAAGTAGCCGATATTCTTACGGTAAAGGGAGGAACAGGCGCTATTGTTGAATATTTTGGAGAAGGCGCTACTTCAATGTCATGTACCGGAAAAGGAACTATTTGTAATATGGGAGCCGAAATTGGTGCAACTACATCTACATTTGGTTATGACGAGTCTATGAGAAGATATCTTTCTGCAACTGGTCGTCAAGACGTGGTTGATGCTGCCGATAAAGTAGCCTCATACTTAACTGCCGATCCAGAAGTTTACGCTAATCCAGAAACATATTTTGATCAAGTAATCGAAATTAATCTTTCGGAATTAGAGCCACATATTAATGGGCCTTTCACTCCAGACAGAGGAACTCCGGTTTCTAAAATGAAAGAAGAAGCTGCTGCAAACGGATGGCCAATTAAAGTAGAATGGGGATTAATTGGTTCTTGTACTAACTCTTCTTACGAAGATATGGCTCGCGCTGCGTCAATCGTGAATCAAGCGGTTGAATTAGGAATTAGTCCTAAAGCGGAGTTTGGTATCAATCCAGGTTCGGAACAAATTAGATATACTATCGAAAGAGACGGAATCATCGCCACTTTCGAAAAAATGGGAACCAAAGTGTTTACCAATGCTTGTGGACCTTGTATCGGACAATGGGATAGAGCTGGAGCGGATAAAGGGGAGAAAAATACAATTGTTCATTCTTTTAACCGTAACTTTTCAAAACGTGCCGATGGTAACCCAAACACGCACGCTTTTGTAACGTCTCCAGAAATGGTTGCTGCATTAGCAATTTCAGGGCGTTTGGATTTCAATCCTATTACGGATACTTTGATTAACGACAACGGTGAAGAAGTAAGATTGACTGCCCCTTTTGGTGATGAATTACCTAAAAAAGGATTCGCTGTAGAAGATGCAGGGTTCCAAGCACCAGCTGCCGATGGTTCGGGAGTTCAAATTTTGGTAAGCAAAACTTCGGATAGATTGCAATTATTGGCGCCATTCGAACCTTGGGACGGAAAAAATATTATGGGAGCTAAATTATTGATTAAAGCTTTCGGAAAATGTACTACAGATCATATTTCTATGGCTGGGCCTTGGTTGCGTTTCCGTGGTCACTTAGATAATATTTCAAACAATATGTTGATTGGAGCCGTAAATGCTTTTACAGAAAAAACAAATTCGGTTAAAAATCAATTAACAGGTCAGTACGATGCAGTTCCTGCAGTTGCTCGTGCTTATAAAGCAGCTGGAGTTCCATCAATCGTAGTGGGAGACCACAATTATGGTGAAGGTTCTTCTCGTGAGCATGCGGCTATGGAGCCACGTTTCTTGGGGGTTCAAGCGGTATTGGTGAAATCATTTGCACGTATCCATGAAACAAACCTTAAAAAACAAGGTCTTTTAGGATTGACATTTGCTAACGAAGCAGATTACGATAAAATCCAAGAAGATGACACCATCAACATTACAGATTTAGTAGATTTTGCTCCAGGAAAACCATTAACGTTAGAGTTCGTTCATACTGATGGAACCAAAGATATTATATTGGCAAACCACACCTATAACGAAGGGCAAATTGGTTGGTTTGTTGCTGGTTCAGCATTAAATTTGATTGCTGCTGCCGGAAAAGCATAAGTAATTCAATATAGTTTCATGAAAGCTTCTCTTTTTTAAGGGGAGCTTTTTTTTAGGAGCAATTTCCCGCTCTTCGTTACAAGCTTTTTTCCTGTTCTTGCTTTTTCTAAGACTAAAAAGGAGCTTCCTCCGGTCGCTCTTTTTCGTCAAGAAAAAAGTCAAGACCATTTCAAAAAAGGCTTTTCACTGCGATCAGGGCTAGGACAGTTTGCTCTGAATTAATATAGGCATACATCACCTTCTCGAGTATCATAATTTATTTCTAAAATTTTCTTAAAAACATTGGACTTATGGCTTTAATAAGGGAACTTTGCAATCAGCTAAAAAAAAGAGTTCAATTCCTTTGCAATTTTTCAAGTCCATTATGTAAGCTTTTACTAAAAAAGAGAAGTTTTATGTGCGGATTTTTAAAAATTACCATTCGAAAAGGAGGTTTTTTTATTTTTTATGCTTAAATTAGCTTTTTGTAGAAATTCAACTATTTCATCGGGATATTTTGGAATTGACTTAAATTCCAAATTTTGTAAAAATTTCCCTGTTTTTATTTCTTTGTGAAATAATACTACAAACTTTATTTCTTATCGCAATTAAGAAGGTAAGGGCTAGGTGATTCAGAAATTAAATCCTGAAAACCATTAGCATTAAAAACTTGCAATAATAATTTAAAAAAATAGAATGAGGTATTTCAAATTAATTTTAATAATGGTATTTTTTAGCAGCATAAGTATTTTTGCGCAAGAAAAGTATACGAAGCACACCATCTCAAAAGGCGAAACAATATCAAGTATTGCACAAAAATATAAGATAAAATCGAGTGTTATTTACGAATTAAATCCAGATTGCCGAGGAGTTTTAAAACTAAACTCCGTTTTATTGATTCCTTCTCAAAATGCAAATAAAAGGAATGATGCTGTTGAGGTAGCCTCAGTTAAAAGTGAAAGAACACATGAAGTTTTAGCGAAAGAAACTCTTTTTGGAATCGCGAAACAATACGGACTTACGGTTGATGATTTGAATAAAGCCAATCCAAAAATAGGAACTTCAGGATTAAAAAAGGGTCAGAAGATTGCTATTCCACAAAATGCGAATCCGGTTTTAGAAAACGAACAAGTAAAAATAGTTGAAGAAACCGCAACTCCTTCAAAAGAAAAATTAAAGACACCAATTTTAGTTTCTAAAAGCGAGGTTGTTCTTGAAAATAGTATTCATGAAGTCGCCCAAAATGAGACGAAATATGCTATAGCAAAACAATACGGAATTTCGATTACAGATTTGTACAACGCTAATCCGAAATTAGAAAAGCAATCGCTTAAAATAGGTCAGAAAATTAATATTCCGGCAAAAGAAGGAATCAATGCAAATCCGATTTTAGAAAAAGAACCAGTTAAGATAGTTGAAAAGATAGTTACTCCAACTAAAGACGTTCTGAAATTAGAGACAGTTACAGTAACTCCTGAAAAAGAAATTACCGAAGAAAAAACGGAAATTATAGTGCATGAAGTGTTGCAAAATCAGACAAAATATGCCATTGCTAAACAATATGGAATTTCAATAACAGCTATAGATAAAGCCAATCCGACAGTAGAAAAAGGATCTCTTAAAATTGGTCAAAAAATAAATATTCCAGTAAAAGAAGGAACTAAAGCAAACTTTTTAGCAGAAAATGAATCGGCAAAAAGTATTGAAGCGCCAGCCATTTCAATAAAAGAAACATCAAAAGCGGAAGTTGTTGTAGCGACTCCATCAAAAGAAGCTGTTTCGGAACTAAATACGGTAATAACGAGAGAAGTTTTACCGAAGGAAACTAAATTCGGTATTGCAAAACAATATGGAATTTCTGTTGAAGAATTAGAAAAGCAAAATCCAGGAATTGTCAAAAAATTACTTGTAGGTTATAAATTAACCATCCGTAATCCAAATAGTACTGTAGAAAATGCAATAGTAGAAAAAACAGAAACTGAAAAAAATCAAACCTCAGAATCAAATAGTTTTATAAGACCAACCAGCAACGTTGAATTGGTTGATCAATTAATTCGCATTGCTTCCGATAATATTGGGACGAGATACAGAACCGGAGGAACCTCAAAGAATGGTTTTGATTGTTCTGGTTTGATGTGTACTACTTTTGGTGCATTTGATATTAAGTTGCCAAGATCTTCTTTTGAGCAAGCTAATTTTGGTTCTAAAATTGACACCGAAAATGCACAAAAAGGCGATTTAATCTTTTTTAAAACAAATGGTCGAAGACAAATAAACCATGTCGGAATGGTAGTTGAGGTATGTGATGGGGAAATAAAATTCATACATTCTTCAGTGAGTAGCGGAGTAATTATTTCGTCTACCAAAGAGAAATACTACGAGAAAAATTTTACTCAAATCAACAGAGTTTTACAATAATTTCTGGCAGAATTTCTTCGTGTTTTTTTGTTTTATAACGTGTTTCTTCAATGCGTTTTGAATACTAGGAGAGAATTTTATTTATCACTTTAATCCAATCGTCAACTGTAGAATCGTTAGTGTTTATAGCTACACTATTGTTGTTATAAGGTTCGTATTTTCTGATATTATCTTTAGAAAACAGTCCGACAGTAGGCGTTTTTGAAGCGCTGGACAAATGCATGATGCCGCTATCTGCACCAATAAATAAAACGCTGTTAGCAATTAAAGAGCCAATTTCACGAACATCTTTGCTGTAAAAAGTGGGCGCTTTAAATCCAATTTTAGAAATATTTTCAACAGGTAAAACTTCGATGATATTATAATTATTTTGATATTCTGCTTTTAGTCTTTCATAAAATACTTCCCACCAAGTTTCTGAATAACATTTGTCACCGGTTGCATAAGTAAAGATACAAATGGTCTTTTTTTCGTTGTTGACGATGTCTTTTAATAATTTTTGACCATTAGCGATTTCGGAATTGCTTAATTTGAGATCCAAAGATGGAATTGGACTTTCGTTTTTATCTAGACCTAACTGCGTCAAAAAGCTTCTGAAGTTGTAGATAGGATATTTTGCAATGTGTTCGTAATCTTTGTATTTTGATTCAATATCTTCGCTTGCCTCGCCAAAAAACTTGTAGGTCGCATTGGCAAATTGTACTGATAATCTCCCTGACGAAGAATTTTTATCTACGTTAATTGCAATGTCGTAGTGTTGTTTTTTTAGTTTTATCCAGACTTTAATATAATTCAGGGTTTCTTTAAAAGGTTTTTTAGGCAATTCAACCACGTTATTTATGTTTTCATAATTTTCAAACACAATAGGAGCAATCGTTCCTTTTACGAACAAGTCAATTTTGCATCCTGGAAAAGTGTTTGTAACTTCTTGAATTAATGGTGTAATCAATAATAAATTACCCAGCCTTTGATTTGGTCTGCTGATTAAAACTTTTTTAATAGTAGTTTTATCTGTTAATTTAATATTTTTTGTTGAGTTTGTGTTACCAATGTTTTTAGTAAGACCTTGCATTAATGCTCTTCTTACTACATTTATTTTTTTTAAAGTACTCATGATTGTTCGCAATTATTTATTAAAATAACATTTCAATTAAGCAGTAAAAAGGGTTGATGACTTTTATAAAATTAAAAAAAGTAACGAACTCTAGTTCTCTCAAATGCTTGGCAAATATACATTTTAGATAGAATTTATTAGAGCTAATACTTAAAAATAAATTGCATTAGGAGAACACAAAAATAAAGTATTTGTTCGAAAATTTTTAAGAAATGAATCGCTTAAACGAGCTTTTTTTTAAAATTTGCTGTAAAGGCAATGCTTTTCGTTATATGGGAATGGATTATCTTCTTTAAAAAAATCGGGATTGTATGCGAATTCCCAAATCTTAATTAAATTTTTAAATTAAGTAATTATCTAATTTTCAAATTAACCTATCTTTGCCGTCCCGAACAGTTGGGAGAAAAATGTATCTATGAAGTTTGATTTATTACAAAAAGATCCGCAGTCAAAAGCTAGAGCGGGAAGTATTACCACAGATCACGGTGTGATTGAAACTCCAATTTTTATGCCTGTAGGGACCGTAGCCTCTGTAAAAGGAGTGCATCAGCGGGAGCTAAAAGACGATATCAATCCAGATATTATTCTGGGAAACACCTATCATTTATACTTACGCCCTCAAACCGAAATCCTCGAAAAAGCCGGTGGTTTGCACAAATTCATGAATTGGGATCGCAATATCTTGACTGATTCCGGAGGTTATCAAGTATACTCTCTTTCGGCCAATAGAAAAATCAAGGAAGAAGGAGTGAAGTTCAAATCGCATATCGATGGTTCGTATCATTTTTTTACGCCAGAGAATGTAATGGAAATTCAACGTACAATTGGCGCTGATATCATCATGGCTTTTGACGAATGTACGCCATATCCTTGTGATTATCGGTATGCACAACGCTCGATGCATATGACACACCGTTGGCTGGATCGTTGTATCAGTCATTTGGATAAAGTGCCAATGAAATATGGTTATGAACAAACATTTTTTCCTATTGTTCAAGGAAGTACTTATAAAGATTTACGTAGACAATCGGCAGAATATATTGCTAATTCTGGACAGCAGGGAAATGCCATTGGCGGACTTTCTGTTGGAGAACCTGCCGAGGAAATGTATGCGATGACCGAAGTGGTTTGCGAAATTCTTCCGGAAGACAAGCCTCGTTATTTGATGGGAGTTGGGACGCCAATAAACATTCTCGAAAATATTGCACTTGGAATTGATATGTTCGATTGTGTGATGCCTACTAGAAATGCCAGAAACGGAATGCTTTTTACTGCAAATGGTTCTATTAACATCAAAAACAAAAAGTGGGAAGCTGATTTTTCTCCAATAGACGAAATGGGAATCACTTTCGTGGACACGGAATATACAAAAGCATATCTACGTCACTTGTTTGCTGCCAATGAATATTTGGGGAAACAAATTGCCACTATTCATAATCTTGGGTTTTATATGTGGTTGGTTCGTGAAGCCAGAAAACATATCTTAGCAGGAGATTTCAGACCTTGGAAAGAAATGATGGTGAAAAATATGAGTCAGAGATTATAAATATTAGGTTTTGCTATCAGGTTTTAAGACCTGATAACCAGAACCCAACACCCCAAAATCATGTTAACAATTATAGATAAATACATTCTTAAGCGATATTTAGCCACTTTTGCGGTTATGTTGTTATTGTTTATCCCAATAGGAATTGTTATTGATGTTTCGGAGAAGATCAATAAAATGTTGGAAAATAAAGTTCCATTCCTTGAAATTGCTATCTATTATTATCATTTTACAGTTTATTTCGCTAACATGCTATTTCCGATATTTCTGTTTTTATCGGTGATTTGGTTTACTTCTAAATTGGCAAATAATACCGAAATTATAGCTATTCTAAGTTCCGGAATATCTTTTACTCGTTTTTTAAGACCCTATATTATTGGTGCGTCTATTATATCTGTTTTTGTGTTGTTAATGGGTTTTTTTATTGTTCCTGCTTCCAGTGAAGGTTTCAACAGCTTTAGATACACTTATCTGAGGAATGATGGAAAGCAAGCTATGATGGGCGATAATACAGATGTTTACAGACAAATTAGTGATGATGAATTTATTTATGTAAATAGTTTTAATACCGAATCTAAGACTGCATTTAATTTTTCGTTAGAAAAGTTTAAAGAAGAGAAACTGGTACATAAAATAACGGCAAGCAGAATTAAATGGAATCCAAAAGATAGTACCTACACACTCTATGATTATACGAAAAGAACCGTGGGGAAACTGGGTGACAAAATAGAAAAAGTACCTGAAAAAAAGGCTAAATTTATTTTTGATTTAGAAGATTTAACACCAGTAGTTTACATTGCAGAGACTTTAAGTTTAGGTAAATTAAATGCTTTTATTGAAAAAGAAAAGAGTCGTGGTTCTTCAAATATCAATGTGTATTTGGTTGTTTTATACAAAAAATATAGTATTCCGGTTTCTGCATTTATACTTACAGTTATTGCTGTTGCAGTTTCTTCTATGAAACGAAGAGGAGGAATGGGAACTAATTTAGCAATAGGAATTGCACTTGCTTTTGCATTTGTCTTTTTTGATAAAATCTTCGGAGTATTAGCCGAAAAATCAAGTATTCCTCCAATGTTGGCCGTTTGGTTACCTAATATAGCCTTCGGAATTTTAGCCATTTACTTATTGCGCAATGCGAAACGATAATTTAAAGAGTTACTTAAATCTTCATTTAATAGTATTTATTTGGGGTTTTACTGCTATTTTGGGAGCTTTGATCACAATCACTGCAGATGCTTTGGTATGGTATCGAATGCTTTTTGCCGGTTTTTTTCTGGCTATTTTTATTGTTTTCAAAAAAAAATCCTTCCAGATTCCGGTACGCTCATTATTGAAATTAGTGTTTGTCGGCTTGCTGATTGCCCTACATTGGATCTTTTTCTTTAAAGCCATTCATGTTTCGAATGTATCCATTACACTATCGGTTTTTTCATTGGGAGCTTTTTTTGCCTCTTTGTTGGAACCTATTTTTTATGGCAGAAAAGTGCTTTGGTATGAAGTTTTCTTCGGATTAATTATTATTGCAGGATTGGCACTCATTATGCAAGTCGAAATTAATTATTTGGATGGGATGCTTTATGCTTTAACTTCTATTATTTTAGGCGTTTTATTCACGTTAATGAACGGTAAATTAATCGAGCGTCATGATCCGTCGGTAATTTCTTTTTATGAATTTTTAGCCGGTTTTGTTTTTATAACTTTCTACTTTTTGTTCCAACAAAAATTCTCCTTTGATTTTTTTGTTTTAACCGTAAATAATTGGGTATTGATTTTGATATTAGCTTCTGTTTGTACCGCTTATGCATTTACCGCTTCTGTGAAAGTCATGCAGAAATTATCACCATATACGGTTATGTTAACGACAAATTTAGAGCCGGTTTATGGGATTATTTTAGCTTATTTTATCCTTGGTGGAAAAGAAAAAATGAGTAAAGAATTTTATATTGGAGCCCTGATAATTGTAATTACTGTAATTCTCAATGGCGTTATTAAACATTACCAAAAAGACAAAGAGTAATAAGAAGTTTATGTGGTTAAGAGGTAATATTTGCACTTAAATAGAAAATATCCCTCATCAAACGATTTTAAATTTTATATTTGCATTTCCAAATCAGAAAAAAATAAAGCAAAAATCCTATGGAATATTTAGATTTTGAGCTTCCTATAAAAGAACTGGAAGAACAGTTAGAAAAATGTGTTGTTATTGGTCAGGAATCAGATGTTGATGTGACGAATACTTGTAAACAAATCAACAAGAAACTAGAAGAAACCAAACGACATATCTATAAAAACCTGACGGCTTGGCAACGTGTACAATTATCAAGACATCCAAGCAGACCTTATACCTTAGATCATATCAAAGCACTTTGCGGAGATACTTTTCTGGAACTTCACGGAGACAGAGGATTTAAAGATGATAAAGCCATGATTGGTGGTTTAGGTAAAATAGATGGACAATCTTTTATGATTGTAGGTCAACAAAAAGGATTCAACACTAAAACCCGTCAATACAGAAACTTTGGGATGGCAAATCCTGAAGGATATAGAAAGGCATTGCGTTTAATGAAAATGGCCGAGAAATTCGGAATTCCGGTATTGACTTTGGTTGATACTCCGGGAGCTTATCCTGGACTTGAAGCCGAAGAACGCGGACAAGGAGAAGCCATTGCAAGAAATATTTTTGAAATGGTTCGTTTAAAAGTGCCTATTATAACTGTTATTGTTGGTGAAGGTGCATCGGGAGGAGCTTTGGGAATAGGTGTTGGAGATCGCGTTTATATGCTTGAAAACACATGGTATTCAGTAATTTCTCCAGAATCTTGCTCTTCTATTTTATGGAAAAGTTGGGAGTATAAAGAACAAGCTGCCGAAGCTTTGAAATTAACTTCTACTGACATGAAAAAACAAAAATTAATTGATGATATTATACCTGAACCACTTGGTGGGGCTCATTATGACAGAGCCAGTACATTCAAAACAGTGGAGCAATATATCATGAAAGGATTTAATGAGTTAAAAGACTTATCAACAACAGAATTAGTTGCTCAAAGAATGGATAAATACTGTAAAATGGGCGATTTTAAAGAATAAAATCTTACAAAATTATATACAATCCGAAGCCTTGTGGTTTCGGATTTTTTTTGGGTTATAAACAAAAAATAGTTACTTATCAACAAATTTTTGTAATAACTCAGTGGTCATAATTTTTTAATTTTTGTTACTTTCGCTCCATGGAAAATTTCAGAAATATAAATCCTGTGAAGGTAGATAAATCGACTATCATAAGTCTTGAAAAAGGAAAGTTACCTCCCCAAGTGTTAGAGCTAGAAGAAGCTGTACTTGGTGCGATGATGATTGACAAAAAAGGAGTAGATGATGTCATCGACATTTTACAACCTGATGCTTTTTACAAAGACGCTCACAAACATATTTTTGAGGCTATCGTTCAACTGTTTACAGAAACGCAGCCCATTGACTTATTAACCGTTTCTGCTCAACTCAAGAAAAATGCAAAATTGGAGTTGGCTGGAGGTGATTTTTACTTAATTCAATTAACTCAGAAAATATCTTCTTCTGCACACATTGAATTTCACTCCAGAATTATTCTTCAAAAATTTATTCAACGCAGTCTGATTCGTATTTCATCTGAAATTATTGAAGAATCTTACGATGAAACAACAGATGTTTTTGATTTATTAGATAGAGCCGAATCAAAATTATATGAAGTAACACAAGGAAATATTAAACGTAGTTCCGAAACGGCACAAAGTTTAGTATTACAAGCTAAAAAACGAATTGAAGAAATTGCCGGTCAGGAAGGATTGAGTGGTGTTGCGACTGGTTTTGATAAATTAGATAAGATTACATCTGGTTGGCAGCCAAGTGATTTAATCATTATTGCAGCCAGACCAGCGATGGGGAAAACTGCATTTGTATTATCGATGGCCAGAAATATGGCTATTGATTTTGGAATGCCTGTTGCTTTATTTTCTTTAGAAATGGCATCAGTTCAGTTAATTACCCGTTTAATTTCTTCGGAAACAGGCTTGTCATCAGAAAAATTACGTACAGGAAAATTAGAAAAACACGAGTGGGAACAATTGAGTACCAAAGTCAAAAACCTGGAAAAAGCGCCACTTTTTATTGATGATACACCTTCATTATCCATTTTTGATTTGAGAGCAAAAGCCAGACGTTTGGTTTCCCAACATGGTATCCGAATTATCATTGTGGATTATTTGCAATTGATGACGGCCGGAGGAAACGGAAAAGGCGGAGGGAACAGAGAACAGGAGATTTCAACAATTTCCCGAAACTTAAAAGCACTAGCCAAGGAATTAAATGTTCCTGTTATTGCACTTTCTCAATTATCTCGTGCGGTGGAGACCCGTGGTTCTAGTAAAAGACCGTTGCTTTCTGACCTTCGTGAATCGGGAGCGATTGAGCAAGATGCTGATATTGTTTCGTTTTTATATCGTCCTGAATATTATAAAATTGACGAATGGGATGATGATGAGGCTTCGCCAACTGCAGGTCAGGCAGAGATAATGATCGCAAAACACCGTAATGGTAGTATAGAAAATGTTCGATTGAAATTTATTGGTAATTTGGGTAAATTTGATAATCTCGAAGATTACAGTGGTGGTTATGACGACTTGCCTTCAAGCATGAACCAAGATGAGAATTCATTTATTACTAAAAATTTGCCTTCTGCCAATGAAGCTTTCGGAAGTAATTTGAATAATCTTGATGATGATAGT
The DNA here is from genome assembly GCF_027474525.2 of Flavobacterium lacustre. Taxonomy (NCBI): domain Bacteria; kingdom Pseudomonadati; phylum Bacteroidota; class Flavobacteriia; order Flavobacteriales; family Flavobacteriaceae; genus Flavobacterium; species Flavobacterium lacustre. The sequence continues at coordinate 212,349 of NZ_CP114882.2, read as the reverse complement.
GATGTACCTTTTTAATATATCGATTTAATCCGCTTCAATAGCGGATTTTTTTATGAATATCATCGCTTAAAAACGGTTATCTTTGAAATAAAAAACAGTAATGCCTTTCAGAAAGTCACTTTATATTTTTCTAATTTTTATTTCCTTTTCAGCAAAAGCATCCTTTATTTTGTTGCCAATGGATGAAACTTCGCAACAAAATCATCTTAAAGCATATGGAATTACCTATTGGTGTTTAGACAAAAATTACAAAGCCAGTTGGTTACTCAATTATCGCGGAGGCTCATTTTTGTTGCCAGATGCTGCAGAAATTCGTAAAGAATGTCAAATCCGCGGTGTGAGTTTTGAAATTTTGTCAGACAATGAAGAAACAACTATTTTGAACGAGATCTCAAGTCCTTCTCAAAACATGGAATCGGTTGTGTTAGAAAAAGCGCCTAAAATAGCGGTTTATACACCAAAAGGGAAACAACCTTGGGACGACGCAGTCACCTTGGTCTTAACTTATGCAGAAATACCGTTTACACCCATTTATGACGAAGAAGTGCTTAGCGATCAATTACTGCTTTATGATTGGTTGCATTTGCATCATGAAGACTTTACCGGGCACTACGGGAAATTTTACGGTGCATATAAAAACACACCTTGGTATATAGAGCAAAAGAAAGATGCCGAAGTTTTAGCAACTAATTTAGGATATTCTAAAGTCTCACAAGAGAAAGGTGCTGTGGCCAAAAAAATCAGGGATTTTGTTATAGGCGGGGGGTTTATGTTTGCCATGTGTTCTGCAACAGATAGTTTTGATATAGCTTTGGCAGCAGATGGTATTGATATTTGTGAATCAATGTTTGATGGTGATGCGAGTACAGCAAACTATCAATCAAAAATGAATTATGGAAATTCTTTTGCTTTCAAAGATTTTACATTAGAAAGAAGACCCGAACAATATGAGTTCTCCGATATTGATATGACTATGAAACGCAGAATTCCTATGGAGAAAGATTATTTTACTTTAATGGAATTTTCAGCAAAATGGGATCCTATTCCCAGCATGCTGTGCCAAAATCATACACAATTAGTAAAGGGGTTTATGGGGCAAACCACTGCATTTGATGCAGAACTTATCAAATCGAATGTGTTGATTATGGGGACTTGTGAACTCAATGGAGAAGCCCGTTATATCCATGGCGAAAAAGGAAAAGGCATGTTTACATATTATTCCGGACATGATCCTGAAGATTTTCAGCATCAGGTGGGAGACCCTGCTACCGTTTTAGATTTACACCCAAATTCTCCGGGGTATCGCTTGATTTTAAATAATGTATTGTTCCCTGCAGCCAAAAAGAAAAAAATGAAAACGTAAGCAGTTCTAAATTCTTTATCGCTGCTTTTTATTTAGTCTAAATTGTTTAACGGCTCATAATCAGATATGTGTAATTTTGCATATATTATTGTTCGAGTTTCGTTTTGTTTCTTTTTGATGATTGAAATCTGATTATTATTTCTTCTAAATCTTCAAATTGTATTTTAAATACATTAAATTTGATATACTTTTATTCATTAATATAAACGTAAAGAATTACTTAAATTCTATAGAAAACACTTGCCCCTCTGCGCTAAATTAGTATTGATTTCTTATAGGAATTCGATTTTTTATAGAGCCAATTGCCATAATCTACAATGGACCTACTTTTATTTTTGTAACATCAAAACAATTAAAAAAAGATAAAGATGGAGACAAATAACAAAATTGCTTTAGTTACCGGAGCAAATAGAGGTTTAGGTAAAGACATGGCATTAAAACTTGCCCAATCCGGTTCTGATGTTATTGTAGTGTATCGCAATAATAATGAGGAAGCTGATGAAGTGGTCAGCGAAATTAAAAGTATAGGGAGAACTGCTGTTGCGATGCAATTAGATATTGCAAAGACATTCACATTTGATGCATTTTACAATAAATTATCTGTCATTTTGAATGAAAATTGGAATCGAAATACTTTTGATTTTCTCGTTAACAATGCTGGACATGATGCATATTCCTTATTTCCGGACACTACTGAAGATGATTTTGATAATTTGATGAATGTGCATTTTAAAGGAGTCTATTTTTTCACTCAACGTGCATTGCCTCTTATAGCGGATAATGGTAGAATTGTAAATATTTCAACTGGATTAACCCGTTTTGCTACTCCAGGTTATGCTGCCTACGCTGCTATGAAAGGAGCGGTTGAAGTTTTGACTAAATACTTAGCAAAAGAATTGGGACACCGAAAAATTACTGCCAATTTAGTAGTGCCTGGAATTATGAAAACTAATTTTACAAAAGCAGCTTTTGCGGCACATCCCGAACTCGAAAAATACGTAGCTTCAATTACTGCATTGGGTAGAGTAGGGTTGCCCACAGATATAGGTGGTATTGTAGCTTTCGTTTGTTCAGAATCTGCAGGTTGGATTACCGCCCAAAGGATTGAAGCTTCCGGAGGAATGTATTTGTAGAAATTAATTTTTTTAAATCCTTTTAGTGTTAAATACAAACCTGATTTGTTATTCTAAGACTGTCAGGTTTTTTGAAGCAATTAATTTAAAGAAAATTCAAACCAAATTGGAATATGATCAGAAACTGTTCTTGCTTCTTTCAATGAATTAAAATTTTTATAAAAAGGAATATAACCGGATTGAATAGTATTGAATTTTGAAGTATTAAAATAGATATTATCGAATTCTGAAGCAAGACAATTCTCGTTTCTGCATTCTAGCTTTAAAGATGTTTTTTGATTAATCAAAATTGAGGTATATCCTATTTTTTTCAAAGGATTAAAGACAGTATGCGATTGAGGACAATTAAAATCACCTGCAAAAATTAAATTTAGGGTTGGGTATAAGTCTGGTAAAAACTTAAAATATTTAATCTCAGTTTCGGGTTGTTTGCTTTTGGTTATGGCATGAAAATTAACGATAGTAAATTGTTTATTTTCATATTGAAAGGTGCAATAAAATGGTTCCCTGTCAATTTCAAGATGGTATTTTTTTTCTAGCCAAGGGCGACCTATTTTTTTTAGTTTATTCGTTTTCCAGATGAAAGCATAACGTTCTGTTTTGTATGCATTGCTGCTGGTTGGGTCACTAATCACATAATCCCATTTGGCACCTTTCCGATTGAGTTCATCAGCTAGTTTTGCTACAGCTTGTGCGCCACCATAACCTGCGACTACTTCTTGAATAGCGATGAGGTCATAATTACGAAGTAGGTTAGCAATATAAAGTATTGTTGATTCTGATTTTGATTGTCCAAAATTCTCCAAATTCCAAGATAAGATTTTCGTTTGGGAGAAAGCAGTAAAGGAAATTAGGAAAAATAGTAAGCAGTAAAGAGGTTTCAATTTTTAAAATTTGGGGTGTTATTATAAAGCTAAAATATTATTTTTATTGGATAGTTTTGATTTTATCTTATAGCTTTTATGTGAATTTTTTTGAAACGTTTATATAGATTGCCTGTATAAAACGAAGTACGGTTTACAGGTAAGAATACATTTTTAGCTTTTAATTTTAGTACTATTTTTTTCGGATTTTATATAGTAAAAAGATTATAACGAATATACTCAAAAAAAGTACAACTAATTCGAGCATTAATAAGTAATCAGTACTAGAAAAATTTAAGATTTCCATGGAGAGGTTTATTAGTTTGGTAAACTTACCATGATAAAAAAATATTATTTTACGGTTTTCCTCATTTCATTAAAATAAATATCTTTTTTTTTATTTTTTTATGGAAACTTCATAGATTATACCTTTATCAGTAGTGATAGTAACTTTTCCTTTTTTGTCTATAGGTGTAGAATAGATCTGGTTTTTGTTGAGAGAAGTTCCATCTTCAAAAATTATTTTATTTATTTCGCAATCATGGATTTCAATTTCTGAAATATAGGTTCTGGAATAAGCTGTTTTTTTGTCATAGTAATACATTGAGCCCTTATGAATACCGTTTTTTAATGCACATGTTTTATCCTGAGAGGGAATATAAAAAGAACTTTTTAGATTAACAATCTCAGTTTTTTGAGTACAAGATGTTAACAGAATCATTAAAAACAGTGATAGTTTTAGAGTGAAATTTTTCATTCTTTTTTTTTAATTTTAGATTAAAGAATGTAATTTTTATTACAAACTTAAGGCAAAAAAAGTAAGTTTATCAAGGATAAAAATGACTTAAAAATGATAGTTGTACTTTTGTAAGTATATTTTATAATTCCTAAAAAATCAATTTTACATTTGTTTTTCTTGCATACGAAAAAACTCATATATAAAGTAAAATAAAATAATTCTAAAAGAAGTATTAAATCGTTAATCTGTGTTTTTATTCGTTATAATACAGTTTTGGGACCTGTTTTTAAAGAATATAATCTTGTAATAAAATTAACTTAATTTTCACTCAATTTGCTATTAAATAGTAGCTATTTTTTAAAGTGATTATACTAATCCAAAATCTTTGGCAAGGGCAATGAGATGTACTTTGTTGTTCGCTTTAAAATATATTTTTAGCTTATTAATGCGCTTTTCTAAGCTGCTATAGCTTGAAGGAAATGCCCCTGAATCTTTAAATTCTAATGAAATATCTTCAATAGTAAGTCCTTTAGATAATGATTTTAGCAGTGCAATATCAAAGGCTTCAATCTCATAAAGTGAGTTATCTCTCAGAGCGTGGGATAATTCAGTAGAAATAGTTTTTTCGTCGTTGTCATAAATGCGTTGGACTGCTTTTTTTAGTTCAGGAATGCTATTACGACCTTTACAAACATAAGCATTAATTCCTAATGTATTAAAAAGGGATTTTATTTTGAAGGATTTATCTTCAATAGAGAAAACGATAGTTTTTAAGTCAGGTTGCGCTTTTTTTGCTGCTTCTATAAGTTCGTCTCCTGAATTTAATTGACTTTCCCGATGGTCTGTTTTAAATGATAAATCGCTGATTAATAAATCATATGGAGTCTTATCATGTAATGCTCTCTTGATTTTCAGATAGGCTTCGTCACAGTATTTAGCATAGTGAATTTCGTTAACATTGAGGTCTTTGAGCGCCTGAACCATTGACAAATTGATAGTGTCTAAATCTTCTGCAACTAAAACTTTGTTGAACATAGAATTAAATGATTAAATGGGTAATGTGAGACTTGCTTTGAATCCTTTTTTGGATACTGTGTCAAAAGTAATAGTTCCTTTTATACCAAGAATACGGTTTTCCACATTTTGAAGTCCATTCTTCATATTTATTTCTTCAGATGTTGCTCCAAGCCCGTTATCACTGTAATCTATTTCTAATTTATTTTTATTTTTTTTAAAAGTAATTACGACTAAACTGCATTTACTGTGTTTTTTCATGTTAACTAATAATTCTTGTAGCACGCGATAGAGTGTTATTTTTGTTTCATCTTTTAAAATGTTCCAAGGACAAGCTTCCCATCCGTTGACTAAAATATTTACTTCTTGGGTATTGAAAGCAGCCATCATTTCTTTTAGGTTTCCCACAAAATTAATTCTGGTTTCTATCGCACTGTTTTCTTTTGAAATATTCCGCGTTCTTGAATAAATGGTATCAAGGTTCGTAAGTAATAATTCTTTATTCTCACTCGAAGATAAATCTTGGGTTTCGGCAAAAGCCATTGCGTGGTAAACATCATTGGCCAGTTCATCATGTAATTTTTTTGAAATTCGGGTTTCTGTATCATAAGATGTTTTAATTTTTTCTTTTTTACTTCTTTCTTTAAAAAAATAAATTAGAAAAAGTGTAGCAATAATACCAAGAACAATAACAAAAGATAAAAAGAGATTGCTGTTTTTTTGTTGTTCTAATTGAAGTGCATTTTCTGCTCTTTGAGTTTTGAGTTTTAAATTTTCATCTCGTTCTTTTTTAGAGTCATATTTAATTTTAGCAAATTGATTTTTCGCTTTCTGTCTTATTTTATTGATGCTGTCGTTAATGTAGAGGTAGGCTGCAGAATAGGTTTTAGACTGATCTCCGTCGCTGTTTCTGATTATTGAAGCTAATGCTTTCAGACGGTCATCAACATTATTAACTATAGTTGCTTTTTCATAAGCTAATTTGGCATATTTAGTCGCGATGTGGGGTTGAGTTTTTTCATAAAATTCAGAAATATTAAGATAACTGGTGGTTAATCCGTAGTCATTTTTGAATTTGTTTCTAATAGCTAAGGATTGTTTTAGATAATCAATGCTTTTGTGATTTCCAATTTTATAATAGCAACGACCTAAGTTATCTAAGACCCTGGCATAATTATCTGAATTATTTATAACCTCTTTTTTTAAGGATAAAGGCATAAGAATTTTTATAGCGTGGGAATATTTGTCCTTATCCATATATACAACAGCAATATTGTTTAGAATAACTGCCTTTTGTAATTCATCTTCTGCTAAATTTAAAGCTTGCTTGTAGTAATAGATACTGTTGTTAAAATCAAATAACTGTTTGTAATTTATAGCTAATAAATTATAGCTGGCTACTTTATAATAAGAGTCTGTATTTTTTTTGAAATAAGAAATTGCTTCTGTCGCACTGGTTTCGCTACTAGAGTAGTCACCTTGCGTTTGTTGGATGTAAGCCATTCGTAATAAAGCATAGATAATTTCATCTTGTTCTTTATTTGGGTCGCAATTTGATTTAATTTTATTATAGTAATAAAAGGCACTGTCAAAATTTTGAGACTCTAAATTTTTTTCTGCCAGATCTAAAATTTTATCATAATCAAAATTGGATTTTGACTCCGGACTAATGTGTTGTTCTTTTTTACAGGATTGCAAAGTCATTAGTAGGATTGGTACTAATAGAAAAATCGGGAAATGGAACTTTTTGAGTATCATTTCCCGAAATTACTGAAATTAATTAAAATTGTGCACTTTTCTAATTAACAATATTTGTATTATCTTTTAGGTGGACTTATTGGAGTTTGCCCACTGGAATCTCCTCCGGTTTCTGCGGTTATTTGTGTTTTAGAATTGTTTGGCTTAGTTTCGACCTCGTCATTAGTGCAGGATGCCATTATTGTGCTTATTAAAAGAAACATTGAGGCTAAAAATACTTTTTTCATTTTTTTGGAATTAAAAATTAGACATAAGTTGTGCTGTTCGAAATTGAAATCGAAGCTTAGCTGAGCTGGAAATCCTTTTTTTTGGGACTGCTCTTTTATTCTTTTTGGGAAGTGAGTGTGCTAAAACAGAATAGAATGATTTATACTTCCCGGATAAATTTTCTGTACTGTTTAGCGACACCTTTTTTGAAACTAGTTTCGTACATTTGTCTTAATTGCAGGATAAGACAAAAACTAATTCTAAGGCAAAGGAATGCTGATTATGAAGAGGAAATGGTATGGAATTCCAATCATTCCAATGATTCCACCCAATTCCGGCAGATTCCAAATAATTCCAATAAACTGACTTAACATGAATACACTTGATGGATATAAAAAGGCTATTAAGGAAAAATACGAAGGAGTAAAATCTGGTGATTTTTCGGATTATTTAATAAATCCTTCTCCTGCAAAAATTAAAAAATTATGTGCTTTGATTTTTGAAATAAATAAGGACTTGGTTGATAAGGGGATTTTTGATCGGTTTTTCAATTTTGAAGAAAAGGAAGATAAAATCAAACAAATAGAAAAGTTTGATACTGATAAGTTCAGACCTTTTATAAATTTTTTGATTAAGAATACTGATATTACTCAGATTGAAAGTTTGAATTTGATAGCTGTTTTGGTTGATTTTAGTCCAAGACCTTACGTCAAGTTTCGAAACGGAGATTATGATGATAATAAAGGAATTGTAAGTGTAAAAATAAGTGGGGGTAAGAATAAATTGAATGTAACAGATTTCATTCAAGGTCTTGAGCCTGTAAAAAGGTTTTCTTTTAGAGGAAAGGTAATAATTGGTTTTTTTGTTCTTTTGTTATTTACTTCGCTGGGGTATAGCTTAAAGAGTATTTGTTTTCCAAATAAAAACGGAATGATATGGGTTGAGAATCATTATGAAGTAGTAGGTTATGATGAGGTTAAGAATAAGGAAGATGTAAAGCCTATTAATCAATTTGAAGTAGATCATTTCAGGAAGATATCGGTTTGTGATACCACTACTTTTTTTAAAAATGGATTGCATGATTTACCAATGGTTTGGTATGGGAAAGAACCAATAACAGGGAAATATGAATATTTTTCCCAACCCGGTCTTCATCCTATAACCGGAAAAACATTAAAGAAAATAAGTCCTTATATTATAAAAAAGTATATTACAAATAAGTGATTTTTTGATGATAAAGGTTATTATAAACCAGAAAACCCATTCGCAGAACGAATGGGTTTTTCTATATAAGTAAGTAATCTAAATTGAGTTGATAAAACGTTTATTTTACTTTATTAAGTATTGCTTTGAAAGCTTCTGGGTGGTTCATCGCTAAATCTGCAAGAACTTTACGGTTCAATTCGATATTGTTAGCTTTTACTTTCCCCATGAATTGAGAATAAGACATTCCTTCCAATCTAGCTCCAGCGTTGATACGTTGAATCCATAAAGCACGGAAATTTCTTTTATTCACTTTTCTGTCACGGTAAGCGTAGCACATTGCTTTCTCTACCGCATTCTTAGCAACTGTCCAAACGTTTTTACGTCTACCAAAGAAACCTTTGGCTTGCTTCATTATTTTTTTTCTTCTTGCTCTTTTAGCAACTGAATTTACCGATCTTGGCATAATTTTTACTGTTTTTTTGTAGCAGGCGTCCCGAATTTAATCAAGAGAACTTAAAAGCCATACTCCAAGGTTATTGAAATTGTTTTAACCTAAAGACTATTTAGTCAAAAGTTTTTCAAGTCGAATGTCGAAAGTCTTTATGACCTTTGACTTTGCAACTTTAATACTTAATTAAATAATTCTTAATTGTTGTTTGATGCTTTTCATATCTGTAGAGTGAACTAGCGCTGAGTGTGTCAAAGCTAATTTACGTTTTTTAGATTTTTTAGTCAAGATGTGACTTTTAAAAGCATGCTTTCTTTTAATCTTTCCAGAACCAGTAACTTTGAAACGTTTCTTGGCGCTAGATTTGGTTTTCATTTTAGGCATTTTTTCCTAGTGTTTTAATTTATTCTTACTTACTTATCTTTAGTCTAAAGTTTGAACGTCTAAAGTTTGAATGTCAGTTGCTGACTTTTTACTTTAAGACTTTCGACTTTAAGACTTATTTTTTCTTTTTAGGAGCAATGAACATAATCATTCTCTTTCCTTCAAGAACTGGCATCGCTTCTACTTTACCAAATTCTTCAAGATCTGTAGCTAATCTTAATAACAAGATTTGACCTTGATCTTTATAGATAATCGAACGTCCTTTGAAGAATACAAAAGCTTTTAATTTTGCGCCTTCTTTTAGGAATTTCTCCGCGTTCTTTCTCTTAAATTCATAATCATGCTCATCTGTTTGAGGGCCAAAACGGATTTCTTTCACAACTACTTGTGTAGATTTGGCTTTTAAAACCTTATCACGTTTCTTTTGTTCGTAAACAAATTTCTTGTAATCCATGATTTTACAAACTGGTGGATCAGCATTTGGTGAAATTTCAACCAAATCCAATTCAAATTGGTCCGCTAATCTTAAAGCTTCTGCAAGTTTAAAAACTCCAGGCTCAATGTTTTCACCTACAAGTCTTACTTCTTGTACACCACGAATAAAATTATTTATTCTGTGTGCATCTTTTTTTTCTACGCGAGGTTGGTAACCTCTGTTGCTTCTTATTGCTATGACTTTATAATTTAAGTTAAACTGTAAATACTTTTAATGTTTTGCTAATCTCTTCGTTTACAATAGCAGCAAATTCTTCTATTGTAACGCTGATATTTCCTTTACCTTCTTGTCCATGACGACGGATAGAAATGGTACCGTTTTTCTCTTCTTCTTCACCTACAATCAACATAAACGGTGTTTTTTGCATTTCGGCATCTCTAATTTTCTTACCGATTGTCTCGTTTCTATTATCAATGAGGGCGCGAATTTCGTGATTTTCTAGCAAATCTAAAACTTTTTTGGCATATATTTCATATTTCTCGCTCAAAGACAATATTATAGCTTGTTCAGGCATTAACCAGAGTGGGAAATTTCCTGCCGTGTGTTCTAGTAAAATAGCGATAAAACGTTCCATTGAACCAAATGGAGCTCTGTGAATCATCACGGGTCTATGTAATTCATTGTCAGATCCTTTGTAAGTCAATTCAAAACGTTCTGGCAAGTTATAATCAACTTGAATTGTTCCTAATTGCCATTGTCTTCCCAAAGCATCTTTTACCATGAAATCCAGCTTTGGACCATAGAAAGCGGCTTCTCCGTATTCAACTACTGTATTTAGTCCTTTATCGGCAGCAGCATTGATGATTGCATTTTCTGCTTTCTCCCAATTTTCGTCTGTACCAATGTATTTATCTTTGTTTTCTTTGTCTCTTAAAGAAATCTGAGCGGTAAAGTTTTCAAACCCTAATGAACCAAATACATAAAGTACCAAGTCAATTACTTTTTTGAACTCTTCGTCTAATTGTTCTGGTGTACAGAAAATATGAGCATCATCCTGAGTAAAGCCACGTACACGAGTCAAACCGTGTAATTCACCACTTTGTTCGTATCTGTAAACCGTTCCAAATTCAGCGTAACGTTTTGGTAAATCTTTGTAAGACCAAGGACGTACATTATAAATTTCGCAGTGGTGAGGACAGTTCATCGGTTTCAATAAAAACTCTTCACCTTCAGCAGGAGTATTTATCGGTTGGAAACTATCGGCACCATATTTTGCATAATGACCCGAAGTTACATACAATTCTTTTTGACCAATATGTGGTGTAACTACTTGTTCGTATCCTGCTTTTTTCTGTGCTTTTTTCAAGAATTGCTCTAAACGATCTCTCAAAGCGGCGCCTTTTGGTAACCACAATGGCAAACCTGCACCTACTTTTTGTGAAAACGCAAACAATTCTAATTCTTTTCCTAGTTTTCTATGGTCGCGACGTTTTGCCTCTTCCAATAATTCCAGGTATTCTGTTAAGTCTTTTTGTTTAGGGAACGAAATTCCGTAAACACGTGTCAACTGTTTGTTCTTTTCGTCTCCTCTCCAATACGCTCCGGCAACGCTCATGATTTTCATCGCTTTGATGATTCCGGTGTTAGGAATATGTCCACCACGACATAAATCGGTGAAAGTAGAGTGGTCACAAAACGTGATGGTTCCATCTTCAAGATTCGAAATTAATTCGGTTTTATAAACATTGTCTTTGTAGGTTTCTAGAGCTTCTGCTTTAGATACCGGACGCAATTTGAATTCGAATTTTCCTCTTGAAATTTCTAAAACACGATCTTCGATTTTTTTGAAATCGGCATCGGTGATTTTATGCTCTTCAAAATCCACATCATAATAAAACCCATTAGCGATTGCAGGTCCAAGCGTTAATTTGATTCCAGGATACATTTCCTCAAGAACTTGCGCCATTACGTGTGAAGTAGAATGCCAAAATGCTTTTTTACCACCTTCGTCATTCCAAGTATATAAAATAAGACTGCCGTCTGTGGTTAAAGGAGTCGTTGTTTCAACAATTGTACCATCAAAAGAAGCCGAAATTACGTTTCTGGCAAATCCTTCGCTAATGCTTTTAGCAACATCCATAGGAGTAATCCCAGGCGCAAACTCTTTAACTGACCCATCGGGCAAAGTAATCTTAATCATTTTTTATTATTTTAGGAATGCAAATATAGGTCATTGCAAAAACACATACAAAATATAAACAAGGTTTGTATGCGGTTAAAGCATAATAAAGTCCTTTTTGGATTTTCGAACAAAGATTTTTCAATTCCGAAGCGTGTATTTTTCTTTTACTATTTTTTTATGAGGTATTTACATCGTAAAAACTCCTTCCGAAGTTTCGGGACTGAAAACTATTCTTTACTTTTGCACCACACAATATAATAACCATGTACAAACTACTAATTCGTCCGATACTTTTTTGTTTTGATCCAGAAAAAGTGCATTATTTTACCTTTTCATTAATACGATTAGTTTCGAAAATCCCAGGTTTTCCATCTCTTTTCAAAGCGCTTTACGAAGTCAATGACAGTCGGTTAGAAACAGAAGTTTTTGGTTTAAAATTTAAAAATCCCGTTGGATTGGCAGCAGGATTTGACAAAGACGCTTCCTTGTACAAAGAACTTTCTAATTTTGGTTTTGGCTTTATCGAAATCGGTACGCTTACGCCAAAAGGACAAGAAGGGAATCCAAAAAAACGCTTGTTCCGTTTAAAAGAAGATCAGGCTATTATTAACAGAATGGGTTTCAATAACGGTGGTGTTCAAGAAGCAATCGTTCGATTAAAAAAGAATAATGGAGTGCTGATTGGTGGAAACATTGGTAAAAACAAGTTGACGCCAAACGAAGAAGCTACTTCAGATTACGAAATTTGTTTTGACGCATTGTTTGATTATGTGGACTATTTTGTAGTGAATGTAAGTTCGCCAAACACTCCAAATTTACGCGCCTTACAAGACAAAGAGCCTTTAACGCAACTGCTTCAGACATTAGAAAACAAGAATTTGGCTAAGCCAAAGCAAAAGCCAATTTTATTAAAAATAGCACCTGATTTGACCGATGAGCAATTGTTAGACATTATTGATATTGTCAAACAAACCAAAATCGCGGGAGTAATTGCTACAAATACAACGCTTTCAAGAGAAGGTTTACAATCAGAAAATAAAGTGGAAACTGGCGGAATGTCTGGAAAACCATTAGCACATCGTTCTACCGAAGTAATTCGTTTTTTATCTGAAAAAAGCAATAAAGCATTCCCAATTATTGGAGTAGGAGGAATTCATTCTGCCGAAGATGCTATAGAAAAATTAGAAGCCGGAGCAAGTCTGGTACAACTTTATACTGGTTTTATTTACGAAGGCCCCTCTTTAGTAAAAGCCATAAATAAGAAAATTTTAGAGCGATTAAAATAGTTTAGCTGTTTGAAAACGAGCATTAATTATCACTTTTGAAAGGAATGTGATTTTTTAACTGTTTGATAGTATTAATCTTGTGGTGTGTTTTGATTCTTTTCAAAATGCCGTACTCTGAATGTTTCTAAAGTTTTTTAATTTATAATTGTTTCCCCTATCTTTGAACCGCTATGGAAACAGTAAAAATTATCGAATGTCCACGCGATGCCATGCAAGGCATAAAAGCCTTTATTCCTACGGCAAATAAAGTGGCTTACATTCAATCATTATTGCGTGTTGGTTTTGACACTATCGATTTTGGTAGTTTTGTTTCCGCAAAAGCGATTCCTCAAATGCAGGATACTGCCGAAGTCCTTGCACAACTTGATTTGTCCCAAACAAAAAGTAAATTATTAGCTATAATTGCTAATACGCAAGGCGCAATTGCAGCAGCTGCTTTTCCTGAAATTCAATATTTAGGATTCCCATTTTCTATTTCTGAGAATTTCCAAATGCGAAATACACACAAAACGATAGCCGAATCGATCATTACCTTGCGTGAAATTTTAGCGATTGCCAATCAAAGTAATAAAGAAGTGGTTGCCTATCTTTCTATGGGTTTTGGAAATCCGTATGGAGACCCTTGGAATACTGAAATAGTAGGTGAGTGGACGGAGAAATTAGCCGATATGGGAGTGAAAATACTTTCGCTTTCGGATACCGTTGGCAGTTCAACTCCAGATGTGATTGGTTATTTATTTTCGAATTTGATTCCTAAATATCCTCAGATTGAGTTTGGAGCACATCTCCATACCACTCCGGACAAATGGTTTGAAAAAATAGATGCTGCTTACAATGCCGGTTGTCGACGTTTTGACGGCGCGATTCAAGGTTTTGGCGGTTGCCCGATGGCTACAGATCAATTAACGGGAAATATGCCTACCGAAAAGTTGCTTTCTTATTTTACTTCCAAAAAAGAGAATACGAATTTGAGCCCCATGAGTTTTGAAAGTGCCTACAACGAAGCTTCAAAATTATTTGGAACCTTTCATTGACGGCAATAATTGCTATAGTTAAGCGTTTCAACAATACGCTATTTCAACCGAATGAATGCCCATTCGAGAAGGAGTACTTTTTTATTTTAAAGTTATGAAAAATACAGTTTTTAAAAAATTTTCGGGATTGTTGTTACTGGTAATAGTATGTTTTTCTTGTGCCAGTGATTTAGATTTTAATCAAGTAAATGATGTCAAATTAGAACCTGTTTTCGTTTCGAATTTAGCTTCTTTCGAGATTCCTGCAAAAGATTTTGTTACAGGCGGTGTAGAACAAAATGTAATTTATGCCGTGCCAACCGTTGACATATTCAATGATTCCTTTTTTAGAAATAATTTGGTCAAAGCTGGTTTAGATTTTGAAATTAACAATACCATTAACCGTGCTTATACCTTAGAAATAACGTTTCTCGATGTTAATGATTCTCCCATTCATAGTGTTAACTTTAGTATTCCTGCTTACACAGGAACAGAAAACTTGGTTTCAACAACGGAAACATTTGAGAATACCCAATTAAATATATTAAAAAGGACAACAAAAATGGCTTTCTTACTTAGAATGGCATCAGGTCCTGCATTAACCGAAAATAGCTTGGGAAGTATAAAATTACGCTCAGGTGTAACCGCCTATTTTATAATAGAATGAGAAAAAAAGCATTGATTTTTACTTTGTTTATTGCAATGAGTTGTTTTTCGCAGAATAAACAAATTCTATATAACTTCACTTCAATTCCGCAATCCATGATGACCAATCCCGGTTCGGATGTCAAGTATAAATGGTATTTTGGAGTTCCTCTATTGTCCGGTGTTTCTGCAAATGTTGGGTCGAGCGGGTTTTCTGCCTATGATTTATTTGCGGATAATGGAGTCGATTTTAATGATAAATTGAGAAATGTGCTTTTCTCTACTACCAAAAAAGATAAGGTTGCTGTAAACGAGCAAATCGAATTGTTTAGTGGAGGTTTCAGAATAGGACCCGATGAAAAGAAAGCCTACATCTCTTTCGGGATGTATCAGGAATTTGATATGTTGTCGTACATGCCTAAAGATATTGCCGTATTGGCTATTGATGGCAATAAAGATTATTTAGGAAAAGTATTTGATTTGGGAGATTTGAATGTCAAGGCCGAAATGCTTTCGGTACTGCATGTTGGTTACCATAAAAATATAAAGGAGAATCTTATTTTGGGAGTTCGCGGTAAAATTTATTCCAGTGTTTTTAACGCTACTTCAACTAAGAATTCCGGATATATTTATACCATTCCGTCAGCTGGTAATTCGGTTTATGAACAAGTTATTTATTCGGATTTACAATTAAATACGTCAGGAATTGCCCAATATGATGATGAAAATTATACGGCTGATGTAGCAAGCGACATTAGAAAAAAAGTTTTATTGGGAGGCAATTTAGGAGTAGGAATTGATTTAGGATTAACCTATTATCCTCAAAAAAACATCCAATTTACAGCTAGTGCAGTCGATATTGGATTCATAAACCATACTAAAGAAGTAGAAGGGTTGCGCTATAAAGGATACTATAAGTTCGAAGGTGTGAAACCTAATTTTTTAGATCCAAGTCAGGTTTCGGATGCGTATCAGGAATTTAAAGATGCGATTCCTTTGGATACCGTATATACTAAATATACAACTTGGCGTCCTGCAAAATTTAATTCTTCGATTCAATATTCTTTTGGAGAAGAACGATCCGATGAAGAATGCAATTGTCAAGGTTTCGATTCGGAAACCGTTTATAAAAACGCAGTTGGCGCCCAATTATTTGTGATGACTACACCAAGAACGCCTTTGGTCGCTTTTACAACCTATTATCGAAGAAAAATTTCCAACGGATTGCAATTGAAAGCAACCTACACTTTAGATTCGTTTTCATATACGAACATAGGTTTGGGTTTGTCGAGCAAATTAGGGCCTGTTAATTTCTATGTATTGGCGGACAATCTTTTGGAATATAAAGACATTACAAAATCAAACAGTTTCTCTTTTCAATTGGGATTGAATGTTATTTTCAACGACAAATAAGCTACTCCTTTTTTAAACGTTTAAATCCTTTGTAAATTTCAATCCAAAACACTGAAATTCCTCCAACTAAAATACTCAAACCTATATGTTGAATGGAAACAGTATCAAACATAAAGAATTGGGAGAATTGCGGAACAAATAACAGCAAAACCGTAATGAAAAGCGTTACTCCGATAATGAGCAGAACCAAATTATTTTTGTATTTTATTGTAGTAAATATCGAATAGTAAAACGAACGATTGGCAAGCGTCAGGAATATATTTGAAGCAATCAAAGTCAAAAACACAATGGTTCGGGTAGCATTTTCGGTACAATTCTCACGGATGCAATATTGATAGACAAAAAGTAACCCTAATGTGATAGCAAGCCCCTGAATGATACTGATGGTGATTTCTTTTAAATTAAAAAAAGTAGTCGTTAAAGGTCTTGGTTTTTGCAACATCAAATTGTCTTCCATAGGTTCGTTCTCGTAAATGATGGAACACGTTGGACCCATTATAATTTCCAGAAAAATGATATGTACCGGTGAAAAAATATTAGGATAAATCCATCCCAATGCCAGCGGAATGAAAACAATCAAGATAATAGGAATGTGAATCGAAATGATATATTGAATGGCTTTCTTGAGGTTGATATAAATTTTTCTTCCCATAGCAATGGCGTCCGTCATTTTAGCAAAATCATCGTCTATCAGAATTAAATTAGCGGCTTGTTTAGCAATTTCAGTCCCTTTTTTACCCATCGCAATCCCAATATGAGCTGATTTTAAAGCAGGACCATCGTTTACGCCGTCGCCTGTCATGGCTACAATCTGATTGTTGTCTTTTAAAGCTTTAATGATTTTGAGTTTGGCTTCCGGAAACATTCGGGTGAAAATGGTTGTTTCCATAACTTTTGATTTTAAAGTCGCTTCGTCCATGTCCATCAAGTCATCACCATTCAGCACTTTTTCAGGATTTTTAAAACCAATTTGCTTGGCAATGGTGGAGGTCGTAGCCGCATTATCTCCGGTTATTATTTTTACTTCAATTCCAGCGTTGTAAAAAGTCTCAAAAACAGTTTTTATATTTTCTTTTGGTGGGTCATAAAAAGCGACCAACCCTTTGAACTGAAACGTAAATTCCTGCTGTTTTTTAGGATAATCTGTTCCGTAGAATTTGGCAACACCAACACCTAAAACACGAAAACCTTCATTGGTCATCGTTTCTATGGCTGAAAGTATGTTTTGGGATTCCTCTTCAGATAAATCAGAACACGCCATTAGTGCTTCTGGCGCACCTTTGGCAGCGATGATTCTTACGCCGTTTTGATTTTCAAAAACATGCGTCATCATGGGCGGTTTTCCGCTCAAAGGATATTCGTGTACGAGTTTAAAGTTGGAGCGCTCGTCTTCTAATGCTAATTTCCCATAAGCATCATGCAAAGCAATTTCCATCGCATCAAAAGGAATGGGTTCGCTCGCCCACATCGAGAGGCTCAGTAATTCTTGCTCTTCCTCGCTGCTTTTTTCTTTTGAATCCGAAATAACATTCGATGATAAAGTATACCATTGTGCCAGACTCATTTTGTTCTCTGTAATGGTTCCGGTTTTATCAGTGCAAATTACAGTAGCGCCTCCCAGTGTTTCTACGGTTCGTATTTGCTTAACGATAATCCCCATTTTCATTAAGCGCCAAGCGCCCAAAGCCATAAAGGTGGTAAAAGCCACAGGAATTTCTTCCGGAATAATGCTCATGGCCAAGGTCAATGCTTTTAATAAACTGTCCAAAATCAGTCTGGAATTCCAGTAATTGATAGCCCATACAATTGCAAAAATAACCAATCCTACCAAAGACATTTTGGTGACAAAGTTTTCCATTTGCTTTTGCAAAGGCGTCTTTTCCTCCACAATTGTATCTAAACTTTTCCCTATTTTCCCCAGTTGTGTTAAGCTACCAATGGCGGTTACTTGACAAATCGCGAGTCCGCTGGCAGCAATCGTTCCTTGATAAACCTTATTGTCTTCTGACTTTTCATTTTTAAAAACCGTAAAGGATTCTCCGGTTAAGATAGATTCATTTACTGAAAAATCATTCGATTGTATGATGATTCCGTCGGCCGGAATAAAAGTGCCTTCTTCTGTTTGGATATAATCTCCCAATACGATTTCTTCACTTGGAATTTCAAGAACTGCACCATTTCGGATGACTTTACTTTTGGGTTGCGTCAATTTTTCTAAGGCTTCTATGGCATTTCTGCTTTTAGATTCTTGGTATAACGAAATCGTAGAGACTAAGGCAATAGCAACAGCCATAAAAATACCATTTCCATATTCGCCGATGATAAAGTAAATGCTTGTTGCCGTGAGAAGTAACAAAAACATAGGCTCTTTGACCATCTCTATTACCGAGGAAAGGAAATTATTTTTCTTTTGATGGTCTAATGAATTGGAACCATTTTGAGTTCGGGATTGCGTTACTTCAGCAGCAGAAAGTCCTTGTATTTGTTGGTTTTGTTCTGTCATATCAAAAGAAATAGGGTAGTATGAATTGTAAACAGTCAAGGTTTGAAATAAGGAATGAAATCCTCGATGTATTGCAATTTAATCATTAAAAACAAAATTAAGATGGTTTTTATCTTAAGATTGTCTATATTTGCACGCAATTTAACTACAACTACAAATTGCAATGATCGCACACAACTCTAAGATTATCGGTGAAGGATTAACTTACGATGATGTACTATTAGTTCCTAACTATTCGAATGTGCTTCCTCGCGAAGTGAGTATCCAATCAAAATTTTCAAGAAATATAACGCTTAATGTTCCTATTGTATCCGCTGCTATGGATACCGTAACCGAAAGTGCAATGGCAATTGCTATGGCACAAGAAGGAGGAATCGGTGTTTTACATAAAAACATGACTATCGAACAACAAGCTGCCAAAGTACGTAAAGTAAAACGTGCCGAGTCAGGAATGATTATCGATCCAGTCACTTTACCGTTGACTTCTACTGTAGCAGATGCTAAAAATGCAATGAAGGAATACGGAATTGGAGGAATTCCAATCGTTGATGAAAACAGAATCCTAAAAGGAATTGTTACCAATAGAGATTTGCGTTTTGAAAGAAACAACGCAAGACCAATCGTTGAGGTAATGACCAGCCAAAACTTAGTGACCGTTGCCGAAGGAACTTCTCTGGAACAAGCCGAAGTTGTTTTGCAAGGTCATAAAATCGAAAAACTTCCTGTGGTAAATGATAAATCAGAGTTAGTGGGTTTAATCACTTTCAGAGACATTACCAAATTAACTCAGAAACCAAATGCCAATAAAGACAAGTACGGACGTTTGCGCGTAGCTGCTGCTTTAGGCGTTACTGCCGATGCGGTCGAAAGAGCAACTGCTTTAGTAAATGCCGGAGTCGACGCAGTGATTATAGATACCGCTCACGGACATACAAAAGGAGTGGTTGATGTACTAAAATTAGTAAAAGCCAAATTCCCGCAACTAGACGTTATCGTAGGGAATATTGCGACTCCCGAAGCCGCTAAATATTTAGTCGAAAACGGTGCCGATGGGGTAAAAGTAGGAATTGGTCCAGGTTCAATCTGTACCACTCGTATTGTAGCCGGTGTTGGTTTTCCTCAGTTTTCTGCAGTGCTTGAAGTAGCTGCGGCTATCAAAGGAACTGGAGTTCCTGTAATTGCCGATGGTGGAATTCGCTACACAGGGGATATTCCTAAAGCCATTGCTGCCGGAGCCGATTGTGTAATGTTAGGCTCTCTTTTGGCAGGAACCAAAGAATCTCCGGGAGAAACGATTATCTTCGAAGGAAGAAAATTCAAATCATACCGCGGAATGGGTTCTGTTGAAGCCATGCAAGAAGGATCAAAAGACCGTTATTTTCAAGATGTCGAAGATGACGTTAAGAAATTAGTTCCGGAAGGAATTGTAGGACGTGTACCTTACAAAGGAGAATTAAACGAAAGTATGCAACAATTCATTGGTGGTCTTCGCGCCGGAATGGGATATTGTGGTGCAAAAGACATTCCAACCTTGCAGGAAACCGGACGTTTTGTTCGCATAACAGCAAGCGGAATCAACGAAAGCCATCCACACAACGTAACCATTACAAAAGAGGCTCCAAATTATTCAAGATAAAATCAGTCCGAAAGGGCAGGTCTAAAATAAAAAAAAGTGTAAGATTCAGTTCTTACACTTTTTTTTATGTTGTAAACAGAAACGTTTTTACAAAAATTCTATTTCTTTTTTCTAATGAACAATACAGCTCAGTTTTAAGGGTTATTGCAGCGGATTTTTATTCAATAGCTTTGGTTTCCATATTCCTTTCGGGTTTAGTTATTCCTTTTACTATAAACAAGTCAGCTAATAGTAATAAGGACAAAATACCATTACAAATTGCAGCATTTTGAATTTCTCCTTGACGTACTTCAAGAATTTTTAATAACACTAAAGTTAACCAAGTAATAAAAAGAGTCAAATTAAACACTCCAGCAAAAAGATAGAAAAAATTGGTTTTAAGTTTTTCACTTTTAGCTTTTCTAAATATTAAAATTCTTAAAAGCAATGTTATTATTCCAATTAAAATTCCAAAAACCAAGCTATATATGTATAATCCTAAAGTCCCTAATCCACGAAATAAACCGGGTTCTTCAAGTAGATAATTGAAGAATAAAAATAATGTCCAAACATTCATAATTATAAATGTGATTGTTGCATTTTTAAAAAGATATTCTTTCATATTGATTCGTTTAAACTTGCCTTTGGCGTCTCTCCGCTTGGCGTGGTTGCGAACTTCATAACCGGGTTCTTTCGGCTAGGATAAAATTTCTTGCGAAACGTGAATTTGTCACAAAATTCCAAATCTTGTCAAACACCTGTTAGTGGCAGTACTCATTTTTATTATTTAGTGAATTTAGATTTTTTCCAAGCTTCAAGCATTAATTGACCTTTTTTATTATCCAAATACATAATATTAACTGTAAATTCTTTTTTGTCGAAAAGTCTACTATACATTAATACATTCAAAACCATCTTATTCGGATACTCAATTTTCATTTTAAAAGTCTGAAATTCTAAATTATCAATTTTTTCAACCATTTTTGTTGTGTCAATTTTAATGTCAGGCATTTGAGTTTTAAATGTTTCGTATAAAATGTCGTTTACATTTTTACAAGATTCTAAATAATCACCGTCAGTTGATATGTCAAAAGGTTGATAGTTAGACTCAAAATAATTTAACTGGTCACTTTTAAATACAAAGATTGTATTTGCTTGATTAATAACTTCTGCTTCGTAAGTTTTTTCGATTGCATCAGCACCTTTATTTTGCATTATTGCCCATTCTTCTGCACTAACATTTTGAAAGTTTTCAGGTATCGTAATTGTCCACTTAAAGTCTTGATTGTAAATTTCTTTTTTGGGTGTAGTTTGTCCGTTACAACTTTGAAGTGTAATTGTAAAGCAGATAAGAATGTATTTTAGTTTATTCATTTTCTTATGTTTTTGGTTCTTTTACAGTCTTGTAGTCTAGTATTGCCAACGTTTCGCTACTACAGCGGTTTTGGCACTAAATTAAGCTCTATTCTCATATTTGCCAAATCAGTTGTAGTTGTTATGTATCGTTTATTTACATTCAATTTTTCCTTTGAAATAATATTCAGTTTCTTTTTTGAATTTCCAAAATTCGCTCGGAATATTTGTTTCTCTAATTCTTAATAAATAATACGCGGTAATTTGTTTTGAATTTTGTTCAAATGGATTTTTGTTCATATTGATTTTAGCGTCAATTACCTCATATTCTGTTTTTGAACCATCTTCCACATCGTCGCTATACGAATATTTAACAGTCTCAATTTTTAAGTTTTTGTCAATTATAATTTCAATTTGCGTTGATTCGTAACCATCATTTTTAGAGTTTAATATTTGAATATTCTCTTGATTTAGTTCAATTTTCGAATATCCAGTATCAAAATCTTCGATACTATCTTTGCAAATAAATAAGTTTTCAAATTGAGAATATGGAGTAAACATTTCATTACTAATTTTTACTTTTTCAAAATCCCGTTTGTCTGATTTTGAAATTTCGCTACAATTCAAAAACAAAATTGAAATTATAATGTAAAATCCTTTTTTCATTCGTTTTGTGGTTAAATGATACCTAACGTTTGGCTGCTACCCGAAGTTGCGGCTTGGTAACCGAGTTTTCTCCATTACCGAAAACGAAAATAGGAAAAAAAGATGAACAACAGCAATTTCGGGTAACTGCGGTTAGCGATAGTTATTCTCGTTTACGATTAATTATTTGCTTTAATCCAGGTTCGCAGGTTAATAAATGCCAACCACCAAAAACAATAAATACTTTATCGTTCGTATCTAATAAATTGTCAATCGTTTTTAGCAAATATTGATCTCTAATTTCTTTTGATTTTCTGCCAATTTCTTGAAATTTTCCAATCGGATCGAAAGGATTTGTTGGCTCAAGTTCTTCAAGATTAAATTTCCTATTTAGAAGCATTTCATAATTAGCTTTATAAAAATCAAGAGTTTGCTCTTTCGTATTCAATTTAACTTCTCCAAATTTCATTATATAGTTTTGAATAAATTGAGAATATCTTGTGTCAATTTCTTTTTGGTCTTTAATACGTTCTCCTTTTAAAGACCACATAAATCTTTCAGTAACTATGTAAGCTAAAAATTCACCTTTTGAATAATATTTTAGCAATTCTTTAAATTCTAAGTTGGCTTTAATGTCGCCATCAATAGTTTTTATTTTTAAACTATCAGATATTATTTTTAGTAACCCAATTTCGCCATCTTTTAATAATGCTTCTCGTTTGGATTTGTATACTTTTTTGGAAATGTCGCCGCCTTCATTTATGGAAATATTTGGAGAAATATCAAAAAATTTTTTTTCAATTTTCCCAAACATTGGATTAGTAATATCGCTATTGTCGGTCAAATGGTTTACACCACAAAAGACGATTTTTTTCTTTCCATTTTCAAATTCTAATATATATGGATTTTCGGGTAAATTTCCCGATTCGTCCAATTTTAGGTCAAGATAACTTACAGTTGGATATAACTTTTCAGAATGTTCAATATGTTTATTATTTTGCTTTTTAATGTTACAGCTAACTATAAAAAGTGAAACTAAAATCAATGTATAAATTTTCATATTTACGGTTTTCAATATAATTATCGCTAACGTCCTGGTAATACAGCGGGTTTGGGACTAAATTAAGCCCTATTCTCGGATTTACCACCCGAGCGATAGCGAACAGGCGAAGCAAATCTCCCAAATATAAAACCATTTTCAAATTAAGCCTAATACCCAAATCTCGTGTAACGGCTGTTGTGTGCTGGCCTTTTTACTACTCTTTATATTGTAGCTAATTTTTCAGCATAATTTAAAAAAATTTCTAGAGCTTTATCAAAATTTGCGTATGTATTTGTTTTATGTTTTTCGGCTCTTACAATCCAAGGTCTTTCCCTAACTCTTTCATTTTCGCAGGTTATTTCGGCTGTTTCTGGGTTAACAACAAAATCATATGCGAATTTTTCAAATTCTAACGAAACTTCTTTTCGTTTCATTATTTTTCCATTTTTGTAGATTTTATGGAGTGATAATGTTTTTTCTTTTGTATGCTCAATATGCCAACCTAATTTCAATAATTCATTAAATTCTGCATTAAAAAAATCATCTAAATTTTGGTACTTAAAAGTTTTTATATAATCTTTTTTCCAAACTTCATTTTCACTGTTGAAATTCTTAGATATTTCGATTTTATTTATATCGAAAGTCTTTGTTGAATTTGAGGTTAAACACCTTGCACTGACTTTGCCATTTGAAATGCTAATTGGGGCTATTTCTCTTAAAGCTCCAGGTTGACTACCTCCATTATATTTTATATCCAATACTTCGCCAGTATTAATGGCTTCTAGTAATATATTTAGGGTTTCCATTTTGATTAGGTTTTATTAAATATTTGTATTTATGTCAAAAAATTATTTAGTGTACTCAAAACTTGTAAAAGCATTCCAATGAAAATTAAAATCATCCCTATGTTAAGGTATTTGCTTTCCACTTTTTGACGTTCAATTTCAATTTTTCCAGCATCGAAAAAAGCTCCATAATATGGTGTTTTTAAGGAAGCAATTATAACTCCCCAAAAATCTAAATATAATCCTGCGACATTTAGATATTGTGTAAGTGTGATTGGTTTTGATTTAGCTTGATTTATTAAAAACAGAATTACACTGAAAGTTATTACCATCACAATTAAAGTATGAAATTTTGTCCAATGAACTTTAATGTCTTTAAAATTAGGATATTCACCAGTCATTATATTGCGTTTTATATGTTTTTATTACGTCTTGTTCGGTGAGGCTTGCACACAACGTTCTGGCACTACAGCGGGTTTGGGATTAAAAATGCGTAATCTTTCGGTTATGCCTAAATTTCCAAAGACAAAACCATTTTCCCATTAAACCTATTACCCAAATCCGTTGTAGTGGCTGTTATAGGCAGTATTTTTTATTTCGGTTAAATGTCTATTATTTATTTCTTTAAATTTCGGAGCTTTTAAAATTATAGGAACAGTCAGGGAAATTAAAAATATTATGAACGTAAAAAACTTGTCTAAAGATTTGGCATTTTTACTAAATGTATCACCTAATCTACTCGGCACTTCCATTAAAATATTTCTGTTGTAAATAGCTTTAATGATTGAATTACACATTAAAGTTGAAGTTATAAAAAGGATTGGTGTAAAATAATATGTTTCAAGTGTTAGAGAATCAATTCTTACAAAACCTAATATTGCAAATATTGTAGCAAAAAGCAAATGATATTTTAGACTTTTCCACTCAAATAATTGATTGTACCTAAAACTCAAAGGGCTATTTCCTTTCCCATTAAGCATATAGAAAAAAGTATACGCAAAAGAAAATATGATTACTAAAAGAGAAATAAAATCTTGTTCTTGTTTATTCATTTGTGTCAATATTGCCTATAACGTCCTGCTGCTTCAAGATGCTTGCTGCCTTGATAGCAGAGTAGCTTTGGTTGAACGGATTTATGATAACAGCACGTAATTCCACTAAATCAGCAAGTATATTGAAACAGCTGTTATATGCTGCTTATTTTTGCTCTAAATTACGATTTAAACCACAAAATTTTTCAAGTTTCTGTTGAGTATTCTGACTTTCAAGTCTCTGTTTTTTAGATTCCAACTTTCCAATTTCTGTTGGCAGATTTCAATTTTCGCTTTACTGCTTTATATATTTCTGCGAATCCAAATATTGGTCAATTAACGTTATTCTTTTACAATAGGAGGAGGAGGACCTGGAAACATTTTATCAAACTTATCAAATTTTACTTTCCTTTCAATTGGTATTAATTGTTTATGGTTTAGCAAATAATTCATCCACTCTTCAAATTTCCAAAACTCTTTCGGACCTTTATGACCGTGAAGCATTAATCTTTTATTGTCAATTGAGAAAGCAATTGTTGTTCCATCGTGTATTCCGTTATTTATAAGGACAGAATCTTTGACAGGAAATTTTAATTTACATATTAAACTATCTAATATTTTCTTTTCATTCTTTTCAAGTACGAAATAGTTTAAACCTTTTGGTTCAAATGGATATTTATCTAAATAATAGACTGTATCAGATGAATTAAATTTTAAATTATAAAACATTTTAATATTTCCTTTTGAATAAGTAAAGTTTGTGTAGCAACTTTCTTTTTTCTTTTCGCAACTACTTAATAAAACTATAATTATTACGGAAATTAGTTTTTTCATTTTTCAAATATTGTTATTTCCTGAATGTTTTCAACTGCGTCATTTCGGCACAAGTAGCATATAACTAGTAAATAAGTCTGACAAAGTCAGACATATCACCCCTTATTTGGGTAGATAGGTCTGATAGACATCAGACTTTATTGATTTTCAAATATATTCATTTTTTCCTACAAATCATGGATCCAGCTTTAATTCTTCGAGAACGTTTCGTACATAAGAGCATTAGCGCATTGGGTAGACTAACCCAAAACCACGATTCTCCTACCTGTAGTTGTGATTCTTGTGCCTGTAGTTACGATTCTCCTACCTTTAGTTATGATTCTTGTGCCTGCAGTTACGATTCTCCTACCTGTAGTTATGATTCTCGAGCCTGCAGTTAAGATTCTCCTACCTTTAGTTATGATTCTTGTGCCTGTAGTTACGATTCTCCTACCTGCAGTTGCGATTCTTGTGCCTGTAGTTAAGATTCTCGTATGCATTTCACGATTCTCGTATGCATTTCACGATACTCGTATGCAATTCACGATTCTCGTATGCATTTCGCGATACTCGTATGCATTTCACGATTCTCCTATGCGCATTTAGGATATTGGTATGCACATTCACGATACTCCTATGCGCATTCACGATATTGCCATGCACATTTGCGATTCTCCTATGCGCATTCACGATATTGCCATGCGCATTCACGATACTCCTATGCGCATTCACGATATTGGCATGCACATTCACGATTCTCCTATGCGCATTTAGGATATTGGCATGCACATTCACGATTCTCCTATGCAATTTTGCGATGCTCGGTTTTCAAAACAAGCAAAAGGGAATCCATAAGCAGCCAATGATGCATATAGTTGAAGTAGTGGTAGTATAAATAGGTTGGCAAAAAGAAAACAAGGCAATAACCCCTTTAGGACTAAGAGAAATAGGAGGTCTAGTTGCGAACCAAATCGGCCAGTAGTTTTTTGTCTCCCACAATCCAAAGAATATCGTCTTTGTCTAAAATAACATTCGACTCCGGATTCAGAATACGCTTTCCTTTTTTCTCGATACCAACAATAAGACCGCTGGTTTTTTCCCGCAATTTCGACTCCCGGATGCTTTTACCAATGTAACTCTCGTTTTTCAACTCAATCTGACGCAACACAATTTCAGGTTCGGTGAACGCATCAGGCGCATCCATTTCGTGCTGGTCTAAATAGGTTTTAAATTCCTTCACTTGAATATCCGTTCCAATTACGCAAATCTCATCTCCGGGAAACAAACGCTCGTTTCCTTTGGGAATATTAATCATAAATTCCCCCCGTTTAATCGAGGCAATGTTAATCCCCAACTGCTCCCGAATCTGTAGTTCTTCCAGCGTTTTTCCGGCAAGATTGGAAGCAGGCGCAATGTCAAAAAACGCCATGTGTTCATCCCAAGGCGATAAACTACTTCGGTTTCTTTTTACTTTAGTGATTTCACGATCATTCAAATTGGTCAAAAAGTGCGTCTCAATTTTATGGTATTGCGCATTCAATCTCTTTTGGAAAATAAAATACACAACAAGCGACGCAACCAATACAATCAAAGCAATTGCAGGCGAGAAAAAGATATTCAATAAAAACCCAATAAAAAACACCGAAAGTACCAAGCGAAATAAGAACATCATAACAATTGGTCCTTGGTATTTGCGCTCTTCCATCAAAATAGAGACTTCATTTGCAGCAAAGCGACGCAAAGATAAAGCCCATAAAAACGGCGAAACCGCAATCAAAGTGATTAACGCACCCAAGGCATTTCCAAATTTAAAATCATCAGTCAAGGGTAAAATATATTTAGACGAAAGTAAGATAACCGCAAAAATAATTACCGAAAGCACAATCAATTGCGTCAGATAACTGTTGATTAAAATTTGCCAGTTACTCACCGATTTTATCGCTTGCGCATTGGCACTGTAGCGTTCAATCTTTTTGATCCATCTTCGAGGTAATTTTTTAGATAAATAGTCAGAAAAAGGGGTAGAGAACTTCACCATAAACGGCGTAGTAAAAGTGGTCACCGCCGAGACCGCCACCACAATTGGATACAGAAAACCGCTTGTTACATGCAATGTCATACCCAAAGAAGCGATGATAAAGGAGAATTCCCCAATCTGAGACAAACTCATTCCGGTTTGTACAGACTGTTTTAAAGGCTGCCCCGAAAGTAAAGCACCAATAGTGGAACTGATAGACTGCCCGAAAATAGTAACGAAAGTTAAAATCACCACCGGAAACGTGTGTGTATACAAAGTGTGCGGATCAATTAACATCCCAACAGATACAAAGAAAACAGCACCAAATAAATCTTTTACCGGTTTGACCAAATGCTCAATATGTTCGGCTTGCGTCGTTTCGGCAATAATAGAACCCATGATAAAAGCACCCAGTGCAGGAGAAAAACCAACATTAGCCGCAAGACCCACCATCATCAGGCACAAAGCAAGTGAAATAATAAGCAACATTTCGTCCGTCAATAAATGCTTCGCTTTTTTTAATAATGTCGGAATAAAAAAGATACCGCCAACAAACCAAATCGTAAGGAAGAAAATCAGTTTCAACACCGATTGCATCAATTCCATTCCTGAAAATTGCTGACTAACGGCAATAGTAGAGAGCAAAACCATCATCAAGATGGCAACAATATCCTGAACAATAAGTGAACCAATAACGATTCCGGCAAATTTTTGTGCTTTTACTCCCAGTTCATCAAAGGTTTTCAGAATAATAGTAGTCGATGAAATAGAAAGAATAACGCCCAGAAAGATACTGTCCATTTTAGACCAATCCATCCATTGCCCCACAAGAAAACCAATGCAAATCATGGTGAGGATTTGTGTAGTGGCTGTAATGGAAGCGGTTCCGCCAACTTTCATCAGCTTTTTAAAACTGAATTCCAGTCCCAAACTGAACAATAAAAAGATAACGCCTATCTCTGCCCAAACTTCTACACTTTTAATGTCTTTTACAGAAGGGAAAAAATCAAAATGATTTCCAGCCATAAAACCTGCAATCAAATAGCCCAAAACGAGTGGTTGTTTTAGTTTTCTAAACAACAAAACGGCAATTCCTGCGGTCATAAGAATAAGTCCAAGATCGCTGATAAGTGGCTCTAAGTGTTGTGTGGCTTGTGTTACAGTTTCTGTTGGAGTCATAGGCATTTATTTGTATTGATGTAAAAAGGTATTTTGGTAAGATAAGAAAAAAACGCTGTTCTAAAAAGATAAATCTCCCGGAACAACCCTTTTTACCGATTCTTTAACAGAAAAATTCCTGTTGAAAAGGCTTTTTATACTTCTTTCAACAGGAATTTATTAGGATTCAAATAATTTTTTAGGGCTTATATTCCTAAGAAATTACTAGGTGTGATTTGCAGTAGTTCCTCTTTTATTGCATCCGAAACGTCTAAGGTGGCAATAAAACCGTGAATCGCATTTTTATCAATCGCTTCATTGGTTCTGGTCAATCCTTTCAACGCTTCATACGGATTCGGATAAGCCTCGCGACGTAAAATCGTTTGAATAGCTTCGGCAACAACTGCCCAGTTTTTCTCTAAATCTTCGTGAAACTTAGACTCATTCAACAACAATTTGTTCAACCCTTTCAAAGTAGCTTCAAAGGCAATTATAGTATGTCCCATTGGTACACCAATGTTTCTCAAAACCGTACTGTCAGTCAAATCGCGTTGCAATCTTGACAACGGTAATTTAGCAGATAAATGCTCGAAAATAGCATTGGCTATTCCTAAATTCCCTTCAGAGTTTTCAAAATCAATCGGGTTTACTTTGTGTGGCATCGCCGAAGAACCTATTTCTCCTGCTTTGATTTTTTGTTTGAAATATTCCATAGAAACATACGTCCAAATGTCTCGGTCTAAATCAATGATGATGGTATTTATTCTTTTCAACGCATCAAAAAAGGCGGCGAAATGATCGTAATGTTCAATTTGTGTAGTAGGGAAGGAGTGGTGTAAACCAAGGTTTTCTTCTACAAACTTTCCTCCAAATTTTCTCCAGTCAATCTGCGGATACGCCACGTGGTGTGCGTTATAATTTCCGGTTGCACCACCAAATTTTGCAGCAAAAGGAATGTTAAACAACAAACGCATTTGCTCTTCTAAACGTTCTACAAAAACACCAATTTCTTTCCCCAAACGAG
The DNA here is from genome assembly GCF_027474525.2 of Flavobacterium lacustre. Classification (NCBI taxonomy): domain Bacteria; kingdom Pseudomonadati; phylum Bacteroidota; class Flavobacteriia; order Flavobacteriales; family Flavobacteriaceae; genus Flavobacterium; species Flavobacterium lacustre. Next base: position 182,273 of record NZ_CP114882.2, on the reverse strand, counting down.
TTGGTGAAGCAGGTTGTCCGTGAGTACGCGCAAGCATTGGAATGTCTCTCCATTCCTGACTTAAATCCTTTAATTTTGAAGTTAAAGTAATTAAAGAAGGCATGTATACTTTCTCAAAAGCTTCTTTAGTCGAAAGCGGAATTGCTGTGTTGTTGATGTCTTGTGAAGTCAAACCAAAGTGAATAAACTCTTTGTACTCGGATAAACCTAATTTTTCAAAAGCATCTTTAATGAAGTATTCCACCGCTTTAACATCGTGGTTGGTTACTTTTTCAGTTTCTTTAATCCAAAGAGCATCTTCGGTAGAGAAATTTTTATAAATATCACGCAGACTTTCGAATAAGTTTGCGTCAACATTTTTTAATTGTGGCAAAGGAACTTCGCATAAAGCAATGAAATATTCAATTTCAACCAATACGCGGTATTTTATTAACGCTTCTTCTGAGAAAAAAGGAGCTAAAGAAAGGGTTTTATTTCTATATCTTCCGTCAATCGGAGAGATGGCGTTCAATTCATTTAAAGTTGTCATTGTCGTGTTGTTTGTTCGAAAGGCACAAATATAAACCTTTAGAAACAATTTAGAAAACGATTGCTTTTTTAAATAAAAGGGAGAAGCTTCTTTTTTAGTATTTTCATTCCTTCAGAAGCCACTTCCGGGATAATATCCAATGGGTTTCTGAGATTTGGAATTTTAATTGGTTTTGGATCAATATAAAAAACAGGAATTTGGGGTGCTGTAAAATCAAGTAATCCTGCAGCCGGATAAACTTGTAATGATGTGCCAATAACGGCAAAATAATCAGCGTTTTGAGTAATTGCAACAGCTTCTTCCAGCGCAGGAACTGCTTCGCCAAACCAAACAATATGTGGTCTGAGTTGATTGTTATTCTTGTCGGTGTCACCCAAATTTAAATCCTCACGCCAATCCAGAATGTAATTTGGATTGATGCTGCTTCTTACTTTTAATAATTCGCCATGCAAATGCAAAACGCTTGTACTTCCGGCACGTTCGTGTAAATCATCAACATTTTGGGTGATGATAAAGACGTCAAAATCGTTTTCTAATTCGGCTAAAATCTGATGGGCAAGATTCGGTTGTACTTCTTTGAGTTGCTGTCTTCTTTGGTTATAAAAGTCTAAAACCAACACCGGATTTTTCCTCCAACCTTCAGGAGTTGCTACATCCATAACGTTATGACCTTCCCAAAGTCCGTCGCTGTCACGAAAGGTTTTGATGCCACTTTCGGCGCTGATTCCTGCTCCCGTCAAAACGACCAGTTTCTTTTTCATAGTTTGTATGTTGTCTTGAATTTCGAAGTATTGCAATTTACATAAAAGATAAAATTAGTGAATTCGTAGAATAAATAGTTAGTATTTTTGCCAAAAAATAATCCATAATGATTGACATTGATTACCTTAATTTTCTCGAAAATATCCTTACCGACAACCGAAAAGAAAAGTTTTTGAAAGTATTGCAAAACAGAACCAATCATTTTACGATTGCTGTTGAAGATATTTTTCAGATGCATAATACCAGTGCGGTGATGCGCAGTTGTGAAGTTTTTGGAATTCAGGAATTGAACGTAATCGAGCAACGTTACGGGAAAAGTATCGATAAGGAAATTGCAATGGGCGCCCAAAAATGGGTTGATATTAACACTTTTGACAGTATTACGAATTGTGTTGAAACCTTAAAGAATAAAGGTTACCAAATTATTGCCACAACGCCACACGAAAACGACTGTCTCTTAGAAGATTTTGATATTTCAAAACCCAGCGCTTTATTTTTTGGTACAGAACGGGACGGATTATCCGAAGAAATTCTTCAAAAAGCAGATGGTTTTCTTAAAATCCCGATGGTTGGTTTTACAGAAAGTTTGAACATTTCGGTTTCGGCCGCTATCATTATTCAAAACCTGACGAATCGATTGCGCAATTCAACTATCGATTGGCATCTTTCTGAAGAAGAAATTTTAGAAAAACGTTTGGCTTGGGCGAGAAATTCCATAAAAGACATCAAAAGAATTGAAGCCCGATATTTTGAAGAAAATCAGAAATAGCGGGTTTTAGTTGCGGTATTGGTTGTTAATTCTTCTTTATCATTTCTGATTTTAAAATAAATTCAAAGTTTAATCTGTATTTTTGTTCCTATAAAAAAGTATGATATGAAAAAAATAATTTTGTTTTTGGCTTTAAGTATTTTTATTAATAGTCAAGCGCAGCAACGCCCTAAATTGGTTGTTGGAATTGTAGTCGATCAAATGAAAATGGAGTATTTATATCGTTTTTCGGATGATTTCTCTGCCAATGGTTTCAAAAGAATCATGAATAATGGATATACTTTTCATAACATGCATTATAATTATGTACCGACATATACAGCACCGGGACATGCTTCAATTTATACAGGAACAACGCCTTCTACACATGGAATTGTGGGAAATGATTGGTTCAATAAAGCGATAGGAAAAGACATGTATTGCACGGATGATGCCGCTGTAAAAATCTTGGGTGACGGAACTGAAAAAGAGGGTGCGATGTCTCCTAAAAATTTATTGAGTACTACAATTACTGATGAATTGCGCATGGCGACAAATTTTAAAGGAAAAGTAATCGGTTTAAGTATTAAAGATCGTGGTGCAATTTTGCCTGCTGGTCATTTTGCGAATTGGGCTTTTTGGTACAGTAAAACAGGATCTTTTATTTCCAGTACTTTTTATGGTTCAACATTGCCGAATTGGGTTACGGAATTCAATCAGGAAAAGCGCTATATGAATTACATCAATAAAGGATGGAATTTGTTGAAACCTATTGCCACTTATAACGAAAGTCTTCCTGATGACAATCCTTACGAAGGGAAAATAGATAAAACAACAGGTCCGGTTTTCCCGTACGATTTGAACAAAATTTATAAAGAAAAAGGTGCAGATGTTTTGCGCACGACTCCTTTTGGTAATGATTTATTGGCTGATTTAGCCATGAAAGCCATTGAAAAAGAAGATTTGGGAAAAGATGATATTACCGATTTTTTGACGGTTAGTTTCTCTTCAACGGATTATGTTGGACATACTTTTGGTCCTCGTTCTATGGAATTACAAGATACGTATTTGCGTTTAGACCAAACATTGGCTACTTTTTTAGCCTATTTGGATAAAACGGTTGGCAAAGATAATTACTTACTTTTCTTGACTGCGGATCATGCTGGTGCTGAGAATTCAAATTACCTGAAAGACAATAAATACAATGTCAAAAATGTTCCGACAAAAGATATTGTTGATGCGTTGAAAAAATATTCAACAGATACGTTTGGTGCCGATTTAATTTTGGATTACTCTAATTTTAATCTTTTTTTTAATAAAGAAACTATAAAATTGAAAGGGCTGGAATTGACTAAAGTAAAACAAAGTTTTAAAGATTTTTTGATGACACAAGAGCAAGTTAAAAGAGTCTATACTGAGGAAGATATTTTGGCTTCGTCCGGGGATGATTATTTTTTGAGTTGTATTGCCAAAGGTTATGATCCAAAGCAAAATGGGGATATTGTTATTTTAGACAAGACCGGTTTCATGGAATATCAAGCGACAGGAACGACACACGGATCTCCGAATAGTTATGATACACATGTGCCATTGCTTTTTTATGGATGGCAGATTCCAAAAGGGGAGTTGCATGCTAAAAAATACATTACGCAAATTGCACCGACACTTTCACAATTATTGAAAATTCCATTTCCAAACGGAACAGAATCCGAAGTATTGGAAACACTTTTAGAAAAAAAATAATCGGATAGATTCCTTTATATATTTGAACAAAAAAACTCCCGTCTAATATAAAGACGGGAGTTTTTTGTTTTAGCATGAAAGCTTTTGTTGTTCTAAAAATTATTTTCTACTTCAGCTGCTTCTAACATTAAATAATGCAAATCGGTGTTTTTTAAGAATGGTTTTAATAAATGACTTCCAGGTCCAAACATGGCGGTTTCACTGTAATCAGCCGAATGATCCATACTTATCCAACTCACAGAATTGCGTTTCTTTTGAATATCGGATAGTTTCTTGAATGGTAAATGTTTGGGATTATACAAACCGTCTTCCAACTTAATATTCGAATAATAATTTAAAATTTCTTTGGCTTCATCTTCTTTCAAAACTATTTTATTAGCATATTCAATTCTTTCTATCACTTGATTAATAGAGGTTTCTTGACCCATTCCGTTCAAAATCCATTCATTGGTATGTTTGTAGTTTTGAATGCTGTCAAAATTATCGTTAGCGTCTTTTCCGTAGATAATTCCGGGATTCGCATTTCCGTGATCTGTGGTGATGATGACTAATGTATTTTTGTCTTTTTCGGCAAAATCCATAGCTACTTTTATGGCTTCGTCGTGTCCCACCTGATCGTATATAAGACCTGCAATGTCATTTCCATGAGCAGCCCAATCTACTTTTCCGGCCTCAATCTGAAGTACAAAACCATTGGGATGATTTTTCATTTTATCAATGGCGCGTTCTGTCATTTCTGCTAATGTAGGAATTGCATCAGTTAATTCTTTGCTGTTTTCTCTGTCTTTAGAATACGGAAGTCCGTCGTTGTAGAAAACACCAAGAATTGGTTTGCTGTTATCGCTTGCAAGCATTTCGGCTCTATTTTTTACAACAGTAAAACCTTTTTCAGCAAATTCTTGGTACATATTGCGTTTGTCTTTACGGCTTTCGGGGGAGAAATAATTATTACCACCACCCATCATGATATCGAATTTTAGATCCAGATACATTTCGGCAATACTGTTTTGGCTGTTACGGCTTTCAGAGGAAATACAAAAACCGGCTGGTGTGGCATGAGTAATGGGAACTGTGGTTACACAACCCGCCATTTTTCCTGCCTTTTTAAATTTCTGCCAGATAGGAAGATATTCTTCTCCATTTACACCTACATTCAATGAACCATTTTTTACACGAAAACCACTTCCCCAAGAGGAACTTGCCGCTGCCGAATCCGTTACGATTGATGATGCCGAAGCCATATCCATCAAGGCACGACTTACTTTATTGTCTTTGTACAATTGAAGCCAATTACTTCCTTTTCCCGTTTTTCTGTTTAAATAAATATCAGTCATGTTCAGCGTACCAATACTCATACCGTCACTAACAATTACAATGATATTTTTAGCTTTCTTATTTTTTTTTAAAGTATCAAAATCTACTTCTTGTGCATTTCCTTCAAAAGGATTTATAAGGCTTGCTCCAATTGCAAATAAAGAACCATTCTTGAAAAATTTCCGTCTATTCATGGTTTGTATTTTTTTTGTAAGAATTTCAAAAGTAAATAAACTAATTCATTGGCTATGTTAAGATTTGATTATTTATGACATAAAAAAATCCCGTCTCAGTTAGGAGACGGGATTTATATTTAAACTGTTGCCGCTGCTACGGGCAATGGAATTTGATTTCGTAATAAATCTTCAAAGGTTTCATGTGCTCGGATTAAGTGTCCTTCGCCGTTCATCCATAATACTTCTGCTGGTTTATATCGCGAGTTGTAATTTGAAGCCATAGAGAAGCAATAAGCTCCTGCATTTCGGAAACATAAAATATCTCCTTCTTTTATTTCGGCAATTTTTCGGTTATTGGCAAAAGTATCCGTTTCACAAATGTAACCTACTACAGAGTAGAAACGTTCTTTTCCTTTTGGGTGCGAAATATTTTCGATATGATGTTGTGATCCGTAAAACATTGGGCGAATCAAATGATTAAAACCACTATCGATTCCTGCAAAAACAGTTGAGGTAGTTTGTTTTACCACATTTACTTTGGCCAAAAAGAATCCAGCTTCACTTACTAAAAATTTACCAGGTTCAAAAATCAAAGTTAATTCTCTACCGTATTCCGCACAGAATGAATTGAATCTTTTAGATAATTTTTTACCTAATTCTTCAATATCAGTTTCGATATCATCTTTTTTGTACGGTACTTTGAAACCACTACCAAAGTCTAAGAAGTCTAGATTTTTAAAGTTTTTTGCGGCATCAAATAATATTTCGGCAGCATATAAAAACACTTCAATGTCTAAAATATCAGAACCGGTATGCATGTGAATCCCCACGATATTCATATTTGTATTTTCTACAATACGAACCAAATGAGGTAACTGATGTACAGAAATTCCAAATTTACTATCAATATGTCCTACTGAAATATTGGCATTTCCTCCCGCCATTACGTGAGGATTAATTCGGATACAAACAGGAACATTTGGATATTTTGTTCCAAATTGTTCTAAAATAGATAAATTATCAATATTGATTTGAACTCCCATTGCAGCTACTTCTTCAATTTCTTCCAAAGAAACTCCATTAGGCGTATAAAATATTTTTTCAGGGTCATATCCTGCATGCAAACCCAACAAAACTTCTTGAATAGAAACGGTATCTAAACCAGAACCCATTTCTCTCAATAATTGAAGAATTGACACATTTGACAAGGCTTTCATTGCATAATTAATGCGTAACTTATCGACCTTTGAAAAAGCTTTTGTTAATCTGTTGTATTGAGATTGTATTTTTTCGGCATCATAAACATATAAGGGGCTACCAAATTGTTCTGCTAATTGTAATAAGTCTTTTCCTTGCATTTTGATATAATTTTACGCAAATTTATTATTCTTTATCAATACAAACAAATAAAAACACTCTTTTTAACAAATTATAACAAAATGTTTGTTTTTAAACAATTAGTGTTTTTATGCTGTTTTTTGTAACTTTTTTAAAATAAAAATCCCTTGATAAAATCAATTATCAAGGGATTTTGTAATTAGGCATTATTTATAGGCTAGGTAAATCGCCATTGCCTTTAGTTGGCAAATTGGTGCAGCCCATTAAATATAAATCAACTTCTCTGGCCGCTTCACGACCTTCAGAAATGGCCCAGACGATTAGAGATTGTCCTCTTCTCATATCTCCGGCTGTAAATATATTTGGTACATTAGTTTGATAATTAGTCGCTTTATAATTGCTTCTCATATCAGTTTCTAATCCCAATTGTTCGCTTAATGTTTTTTCCGGACCTGTAAATCCAAGAGCCAATAACGCTAGATCGCATGGCCAGATTTTTTCTGAACCTTGTTTTTCAATTAATTCAGGTCTTTGTCCAGGAGTCATTTTCCATTCTACTTCAACGGTTTTTAAACCTGTCAATTCTCCTTTTTCATTCGCAATGAATTCTTTGGTGTTAATTAACCAGTTTCTGTTACAACCTTCTTCGTGTGAAGATGAAGTTTTAAGTTGCAAAGGCCAAAATGGCCAAGGAGTACTTTCGCTTCTTCCTACTGGAGGTTTTGGCATGATCTCAAAGTTAGTCACAGATAATGCACCGTGTCTGTTTGATGTTCCTACACAGTCAGAACCGGTATCTCCACCACCAATAACGATAACGTTTTTACCAGTAGCTTTAACTTGATTTTCGATTTTTTCTCCGTATAAAACTTTGGTTTGTTGTGATAAGAAATCCATAGCTTGAACAACACCTTTGCTATCAGCACCTTTAGTAGGTAAGCCCCTTCTTTCAGTAGCTCCTCCACATAATACAATAGAATCAAAAGCTTTCAATTCTTCAACGCTGAAGTTTACACCAACGTTTACATTTGTTTTGAAAACAATTCCTTCGGCTTCTAAAATAGCTACTCGTCTGTCGATAATTCCTTTTTCTAATTTGAAATTTGGAATTCCATAACGAAGTAAACCACCGATAGCGTTATCTCTTTCAAAAACAGTTACTGTATGACCGGCACGGTTTAATTGTTGTGCAGCCGCTAATCCAGCAGGACCAGAACCTACAACTGCTACTGTTTTACCAGTTCTTGTTGCTGGAGTCTGGGGTTTAATCCAACCTTCAGCAAAACCTCTTTCGATGATGCTTTTTTCAATATTTTCAATAGCAACAGGTTCTTTGATGATACCTAATACACATGATTTTTCACATGGAGCAGGGCATAATCTACCTGTAAATTCTGGAAAGTTATTTGTTGATTGCAATATAGCTAATGCGCTTTCCCATTCCTCTTGGTGTACCATGTCGTTAAAATCAGGAATTAAATTTCCTAACGGACAGGCACTGTGGCAAAAAGGAATACCACAATCCATACATCTTGATCCTTGTTCCTTTATTTTTTCTTTTGCTAAAGGAATTGTAAATTCATTATAATTTGATACACGTTCTAAAACAGCAACATTACTTTCGTCTGTTCTATTGTATTCTTTAAATCCACCTATCTTGCCCATGACTATACTGCTATTAGTTCTTCTTGTATTTTCTTTTCTTCTGCTAATCTTAATAATGCTTTTTTGTAATCGGTTGGCATTACTTTGATAAAGTGTTTTTGTTGGTTTTCCCAATCTCCCAAGATTCTTTTGGCCAAAGGACTGTTGGTATACATAGAATGGTTTCTGATCAAGCGTCTTAATTTAGTTAAGTCATCTGATTCTAATGTTTCTAAAGCTACCATTTCCATGTTGCACAAACCGTTCTCGAATTGTTTTTTCTCATCAAAAACATAAGCAACTCCACCGCTCATTCCAGCTGCAAAATTTCTACCTGTTTTTCCAAGTATTACAACTGTACCACCGGTCATATATTCACATCCATGATCTCCAATTCCTTCAACAACTGCTGTTGCTCCAGAGTTTCTTACAGCAAAACGTTCACCTGCCATACCATTGATATATGCTTCACCGGTAATTGCGCCGTAAAGGGCTACGTTTCCAATGATGATATTTTCTTCTGGTTTGAAAGTAGCAGTTGGCGGAACTTTGATAATCAATTTACCTCCAGAAAGACCTTTTCCTAAATAGTCATTACAGTTTCCATGAATTTTGAATGACAATCCATTCGTGGCAAATGCACCAAAACTTTGTCCTGCAGAACCTGCAAAGTCAACTAATATGGTGTCTTCCGGTAAACCTTGTGCACCATATATTTTTGAAATTTCATTACTCAAAATAGCACCAACAGAACGATCTGTGTTTTTGATGTCAAAAGTAACTCTTGTTTTTTCTTTTCTATAAATAGAAGGGATAGCTGCTTTTATAATATCAAAATCAAGAACATGTTCTAATGCGTGATCTTGGCTTGTAGTATTATGATTTGGAACTACTTTCGCTTTTTCTGGTTTGTAAAGGATAGTAGATAAATCTAAACCGCTTGCTTTATAATGTTTGATAGCTTTGTTGACATTCAGTTTTTGTGATTGTCCTACCATTTCTTTAAGCGTTCTGAATCCTAATTGTGCCATAATTTGTCTCAATTCTTCAGCAATGAAATACATGAAGTTGATAACGTGTTCTGGTGTTCCTTTGAAATTTTTTCTCAATTCTGGGTCTTGAGTCGCAATACCTACTGGACATGTGTTCAAGTGACAAGCTCTCATCATGATACAACCTGAAGCTACTAAAGGAGCAGTTGCAAAACCAAATTCCTCAGCACCAAGTAAAGCAGCGATTGCTACGTCACGTCCAGTTTTCAATTGTCCGTCACATTCTAATACTACACGACTTCTTAAATCATTTAAGATTAAAGTTTGTTGTGCTTCGGCAAGTCCAAGTTCCCATGGAATACCTGTATGTTGTAATGAAGTAAGTGGTGCAGCACCAGTTCCTCCATCATATCCAGAAATCAAGATTACATCAGCTTTTGCTTTAGCAACACCCGCAGCAATTGTCCCAACACCAACTTCAGAAACTAACTTAACGTTAATTCTTGCTTCGCGGTTGGCATTTTTTAAATCAAATATTAATTGTGATAAATCCTCAATAGAATAAATATCGTGGTGCGGCGGAGGAGAAATAAGTCCAACATAAGGTGTTGAATTTCTAGTTTCTGCAATCCAAGGCACAACTTTTTCACCAGGTAATTGTCCACCTTCTCCAGGTTTAGCACCTTGAGCCATTTTTATTTGAATCTCTTTGGCATTAGTCAAATAATTGATAGATACCCCGAATCTTCCAGAAGCTACTTGTTTGATAGCACTATTTCTAGAATCTCCGTTAAGTTCTTTTTGGAAACGTTTTGGATCTTCTCCACCTTCTCCAGAGTTACTTTTCCCACCAATTCTGTTCATTGCGATTGCTAAGTTTTCATGGGCTTCTAAACTGATAGATCCATAAGACATAGCTCCGGTTTTGAATTTTTTCACAATCTCTGTCCAAGGCTCTACTTCGTCAATAGAAATTGGGTCTAAATTATTAAATTCAAATAAACCTCTAATTGTCATTAGGTTTTTACTCTGATTGTTAACCATATCAGAATACTCCTTGTAGCTTTCTGGACTGTTTAAACGAACTGCCTGTTGTAGTTTAGCAATAGTAGTTGGGTTAAACATGTGTTTTTCACCTGATCTTCTCCATCTGTAAATACCTCCAATTTCTAATGGCAATAAGTTGGCAATTTTTGAATTAGGGAATGCTTTCTGGTGTCTTTTCTTCACTTCTTTTTCAACTTCCATCAAACCGATTCCTTCTATTCTTGAAGGAGTATAAGGGAAATATTTAGAAGTTAATGTTTTATTTAAACCTAAAATCTCAAAAATTTGTGCAGCTCTGTAAGAATGTAATGTAGAGATACCAATTTTGTTCATGATTTTAAGGATACCTTTAGCAATAGCTTTATTGTAATTGGTAATTGCATAATCTGCTTTTACACCTGTAATAAATCCTTGGTTTACCTGGTCGTGAATAATTTCGTTTACCATGTATGGGTTTATCGCACTGGCACCGTAACCAAATAATAAAGCGAAATGATGTGGTTCGCGAGGTTCAGCAGATTCAATGATGATTCCAAATTTAGAACGTACTCCTAATATATTAAGCGAATGGTGAATGTAAGAACACGCCAATAACATTGGTATTGGAGCCATTTTTTCACTGACACCTCTGTCTGAAAGAATAACAATATTGCAACCTTCAGATACCGCTTTAAAAGTAGCTTGAACACATTTCTCCAAAGAGCGCTCTAAACCATTAACACCTTTTTCTATTTTGTATAAAGTAGAAATAGTTACTGATTTGAAATCTGCGTGATCAATATTTCTTATTTTATCTAAATCCTCGTTTGATATAACTGGATTTTGAATTTTTAATTTTTTACAATGTTTTGGTTCAATATCAAAAATATTGAAATCTCCACCAATTGCTAAACTGATATCAGTAATGATTTCTTCACGAATACCATCCAAAGGTGGATTAGTTACTTGAGCAAATAATTGTTTGAAATAGTTGTATAATAATTGTGGTTGATCTGATAAAACGGCCAAAGGTGTATCGTTACCCATAGAACTAATTGCTTCCGCACCATTAGCTCCCATTGGGTTGATGATCGTTTTTAAATCTTCAATAGTATAACCAAACAAACGTTGTCTTGTCGAGAAATCGATAGTTTCAGTAGGTATTGGGTTATTTGTGTAAGGAATCTGTGCCAGTTGAACTAAATTCTCATCTAACCATTGTTTGTATGGACGTTTAGTTACAACTAAATTTTTAATTTCTTCGTCTTCAATAATACGACCTTCATTCATGTCAACAAGGAACATTTTTCCTGGTTCCAATCGACCGTGTTGTATTACATCTTCTGGTTTGATGTCAAGAACACCAATCTCTGATGACATAATTACAAAACCGCTTTTTGTAAGTGTATATCTTGATGGACGTAATCCATTTCTATCTAATAAAGCACCAATTACATTACCATCGGTAAACGGAATAGAAGCTGGACCATCCCAAGGTTCCATGATACAAGCATTGTATTCATAAAACGCTTTTTTGTCTTCCGACATCGTTTGGTGTTTTTCCCAAGCTTCAGGAACAACCATCATCATAGCTTCCGGTAAAGAACGTCCAGTCATTAATAATAACTCAACAACCATATCCATAGAAGCAGAATCTGATTTTCCTTCTAATATAATAGGGAATAATTTTTTGATATCATCACCAAAAACATCACTTTGCATTAACTCTTCACGAGCACGCATTCTGCTGATGTTTCCACGTAATGTGTTGATTTCACCATTGTGACACATATATCTAAAAGGTTGTGCCAATTCCCAAGAAGGGAAAGTGTTAGTAGAGAAACGTTGGTGTACAAGAGCTAATCTGGTAACCAAGTCATCATCTAATAAATCGGTATAATACCTGCTAATGTCTTCCGGCATCAACAGACCTTTATATATTATCGTTGTTGTAGAAAAACTTGAAAAGTAAAACATATGACTTTCCGAAGTTCTTGAATTTCTGATGGTGTGTTCTGCAATTTTTCTTGCAGCAAACATTTTTGCGTTGAATTGTTGTTCTGTTAAATCCAATCCGTTTTTACCAACAAATACTTGTTTTACGGTTGGTTCTTTTTCTGCAGCAATTTGTCCTAAATTAGAAACATCCACAGGAACATCTCTCCATCCTATGATTTCTAAATTTTGAGCTTTTATAGAATCTTCAAATGTTGTTATACAGAATGAGACCTGATTTTTGCTTTTAGGCATAAAAACCATTCCAACTGCATATTCTCTAGTTTCTGGAATATCAAAATCACATACTTTCTTAAAAAAATCATGAGGAATATCAAACAATATTCCTGCTCCATCTCCGGTTCTTCCATCAGCACTTACGGCTCCACGATGCTCTAGTTTTATTAAGATGTCGAGAGCTTTATGGATAATGTCATTAGACTTTATTCCATTCAAATTACAAATAAATCCTGCGCCACAGTTGTCGTGTTCAAATTCAGGCAAATAAAGGCCTTGTTCTTTAACTTTCATGCTTGCTATTTTTTTTACAAAATTAAAGATTTCATAACATATAATGAATTGAAATGCCTTTTTGAGCTTATTTTTGCTATAATAACAGAAAAACGTTCGATAAATGACAATATTGTTATTTAATTACATCGGAATTGATTTATTAATAAAAAGAAAGCAAGCAAAAAGCCATAATGTCCTTTTTTTTAACTAAAAAATTCAGTTAGAATTTTAGTTGAAGATTTATAACAAATTTACAAGTATTTTTTAAATTTTTAAATTCACTTCCTTTTTTTAATTGAGTTTATATCAAAGAAATGAGGCTCTTACAATATATTAAAAAAAAAATAACAGTTAAGTTTAATTTTGCTATTTTTGTCCCACTTTTATTCTGAAATAAATTCAGAATCCAGACAAATTCTATATTATGAACATACACGAATATCAAGGAAAAGAGATTTTAGCTAGCTATGGAGTTCGCATACAACGCGGAATTGTGGCTAATAGTCCAGTAGAAGCTGTTGCTGCTGCAAAACAATTAACTACCGAAACAGGTACAAGTTGGTATGTTGTTAAAGCCCAAGTTCATGCAGGTGGACGTGGAAAAGGAGGCGGAGTTAAGCTTGCTAAAAATTTACAACAAGTGGAAGAAATTGCAGAACAAATCATCGGAATGCAATTGATAACACCTCAAACTTCGGCTGAAGGTAAAAAAGTACACAAAGTTTTAATCGCGGAAGATGTTTATTATCCAGGTGAAAGTGAAACTTCTGAATTTTATGTTTCTGTTTTATTAAATAGAGGAACAGGTCGTAACATGATTATGTATTCTACTGAAGGTGGAATGGATATTGAAGAAGTTGCTGAACACACACCTCATTTAATTTTTACCGAAGAAGTAGATCCAGCTGTAGGATTACAAGGTTTTCAAGCACGAAGAATTGCTTTTAACTTAGGTCTTTCTGGAAATGCTTTCAAAGAAATGGTGAAATTCATCGATTCTCTATACAATGCCTATATTGGTTCTGACGCCTCGATGTTTGAAATCAATCCAGTTTTAAAAACATCTGACAATAAAATTTTGGCAGTAGATGCTAAAGTAAACATTGACGATAATGCGCTATACAGACAAAAGAAATATGCTGATATGCGTGACATTCGTGAGGAAAACCCAATCGAAGTAGAAGCAAAAGAAGTAGGATTAAACTATGTAGATCTTGACGGAACTGTTGGATGTATGGTAAACGGAGCTGGTTTGGCTATGGCAACCATGGATTTAATTAAGTATGCTGGTTTTGAGCCTGCTAACTTCCTTGACGTAGGTGGAACTGCTGATGCAAAACGTGTGGAAACTGCTTTCCGTATTATCTTGAAAGATGAAAACGTAAAAGCAATTTTAATTAATATTTTTGGTGGAATCGTTCGTTGTGACCGTGTGGCGCAAGGAGTTGTTGATGCATACAAAAATATGGGTGATGCTATAAAAGTGCCAATAATTGTTCGTTTACAAGGAACTAATGCTGCAATTGCAAAAGAATTAATTGATAATTCAGGAATGCCAATTTTATCTGCTGTTGAGTTTCAAGAAGCTGCGGATCAAGTAAAAGCAGCACTTTCTTAATTGAAAAATTGAAGATGTACTTATTGCATCTTTTTTATAAATACAAAATCCTGAATATTTTATTCAGGATTTTTTTGTTTTAAAGTATTTTGAAGCATTAAGCTTTAATAGAATGTTTTTTATTCTTTACCAAAGTTGATGTACTTCGGGCTTGATGTAACGTTCGTAAATGGCATTCATAGCGGCAATTTTTTCATCCGTTAATTTGGGTAAATCATAAACGGATAAATTCGAAAGCACATGACTTTCTTTTGAAGCGCCGGGAATAATACAACTGATTTCCTTGAAATTCAAAATCCATTGTAATGCAATTGGTGCTAAATTTGTAGTTTCCGGAAATAATGCTTTTAATTCTTGAACAGCTTTTAAACCCAATTCATAATTAATTCCAGAGAATGTTTCCCCTTTGTCAAAAGCCTCTCCGTTTCGGTTAAAATTTCTATGGTCTTCTTTTCCAAAAGTAGTTTGAGGATTGAATAATCCCGTAAGCAGTCCGCTGGCCAATGGAACTCTTGCAATAATACCAATATCTCGTTTTTGCGCTTCTTTAAAAAACAATTCTGATGGTCGCTGGCGGAAAAGGTTAAATATAATTTGAACTGTAGTTACATTTGAATATTCGATTGCTTTTAATCCTTCTTCCACTTTTTCGACACTTACACCTAAATTTAAAATTTTTCCTTGTTCTTTCAAACGGTCAAATAATTCAAAAATTTCAGGTCGGTAAAATACTTGGTTCGGAGGACAATGCAGTTGTATTAAATCCAAAGTTTCTAATCCGGTTCTTTTTAAACTGTCTTCTACAAATTTTTGGAGTACTTTCGGTTGGTAGCCTTCGTTTACATGCGGATTAATGTGCCGTCCACATTTTGTGGCAACATAAATACGCTCCGAACGAGAACGAACTACTCTTCCTACCGCGGCTTCACTTAATCCGTTTTCATAAACATCGGCAGTGTCAATAAAATTTACGCCATTATCAATAGCGGTATTGATTAGCTCGTCTGCGGTTTTATCATTGAATGGAGAACCCCATTTTCCGCCTACTTGCCATGTTCCAAGTGCTATTTCCGAAATTTTAAAATTCGTTTTTCCCAGTTTACGATAGTTCATATCCAGTTTTTTAAGAAGATAATTTATTTTTTAGATAAAATGGTGTTTATTGCTTTTTCGGCTAGGGGCGCCATTACTTGATATCCCAATTTGTTAGGATGTACTCCGTCGCCTGAGTAAGCTGCTTTTAGTCCCTTTTGTTCATTCGCCATAGCGGAATAATAATCTAAATATACCATCTTGTTCGCTTCTGCATATTTTTTTATCATTCCATTAAGTGCTACTACTTTATCGGCAGGATTTTGATTGGGTTTCCAAGGGAAATCATAGGCAGGCAATACTGAGCAAAGAATGACTTTGATGTGATTTGCTTTTGCCAGTTCTGCCATCGAAAAAATATTGTCCTTAATCATATCTAACGTTGATGGTCCTGTGTTACCGGCAATATCATTGATGCCTGCTAAAATCAATACGATTTCAGGTTTTAATGCAATCACATCGGCTCTGAAACGAACTAACATTTGCGGTGTGGTTTGTCCGCTTATGCCTCTGTTGATATAAGGTTTACCGGAGAAAAAATCGGGGTCAGTAGGAAACCAAAATTCCGTTATGGAATCTCCCATAAATACGATTCTGTTTTTCCCTGGCTCCGCTACTGCCAACTTCGCATTTTCGTTTTGGTATTTATTTAAATTCGCCCAATCCTGTGCTATTGTTTTTTGTCCCATAAAGATGGATAAGAATAGAATGCAATACGTTAATTTTTTGGTTTTCATTTTTTTTTGTATTAAATAAAATAGATTAGTGATTGATTCTGATTTAGAAAAAAGTTTCTGTTTTAATCAAACAAATCCGAAGACAAATATCGATCGCCTCGGTCACAGATAATGGCAACGATGACACCGGATTCTAATTGTTCTGCAATTTTTATAGCAGCAGCAACAGAACCTCCGCTACTCATTCCTGCAAAAACGCCTTCTTCAAGAGCCAGTCTTTTGGTCATGATGCGTGCTTCTTTTTCGCTGACTTCGATAACAGTATCAACTTTTGAGGCATCGAAAATTTTTGGTAAATACTCTTGAGGCCATTTCCTGATTCCTGGAATTTGAGAACCGTCACTAGGTTGAGCGCCAATAATTTGAATGTTTGGATTTTGTTCTTTTAAATAAGAAGAAGTCCCTATAATTGTGCCTGTGGTTCCCATTGCAGATACAAAATGGGTTACGGTTCCTTCGGTATCGTTCCATATTTCAGGACCTGTAGTTTTGTAATGTGCTTTCCAGTTGTCGTCATTCGCAAATTGATTGAGCATGATGTAACCGCCTTCAGCAACTTTCTTATCGGCATAATCTCTGGAGCCAATAATTCCCGTGCTTGCCGGAGTTAAAATTACGGTTGCGCCATAAGCGCGCATGGTTTGTGTACGCTCAATGGTTGAATCTTCCGGAAGTACTAATTCAATTTCAATGTTGAATAATTGGGCAATCATAGCCAAAGCAATTCCAGTGTTTCCGCTGGTCGCTTCAATTAGCTTATCTCCTTTTTTTATTTCTCCTCTTTCTAATGCTGAGGCTATCATATTGTATGCCGCACGATCTTTTACACTGCCTCCAGGATTGTTTCCTTCAAGTTTTAATAAAAGTTTTACGTTTGGATTCTGAATCAAATTTGTAGTTTCCACTAAAGGAGTATTCCCTATCAGGTCTAATAATTTTTGTGGCTTCATGCTATTTTTTCTCTTTTACTTTTACTTCGGTAGTTGTGGTGTTAGTTACAATTGAATCTGCGGGAATCGATTTGGTTACCCAGGCATTTCCACCAACGATACTGTTTTTTCCAATAGTGGTTGTTCCTCCTAAAATTGTAGCATTAGCATAAATGCAAACATTTTTCTCCACGGTAGGATGTCTTTTGGAATTTTTCATGTCTTTGGTAATACTCAAAGCACCTAAAGTTACGCCTTGGTAAATTTTTACGTGTTTTTCAATTACAGTTGTTTCACCAATTACGATTCCGGTTGCGTGGTCAATGAAGAATGGCGAAGCAATAGTAGCACCTGCATGAATGTCTGTTCCTGTAATACGATGCGCATATTCGCTCATTAACCGAGAGAAAAGCAATAAGTCAAGTAAGTATAATTCGTGGCTTAAACGGTAAATAGCAATGGCATAAAATCCCGGATAAGCAAGATATACTTCTTCAATATCATTTGAAGCCGGGTCGTTTTCTAAAATATATGCGGCATCCTGATTAAGCTTTTCAAGTACGGTGGGTAATTTTTCCAGAAATTTTTCCCAAATAGAATCACATAAAGAATCGGTTTTTTTACAAGCGATTGATGAGATTTCTTTAAATTGTTTTTCTAACTCGTCGATACTTTCGTTCAAGGGAGCGTTACCGTCAAATAGTGTATAAAAAAGTTTTTCAGTGAATGCTTCTGTTTTTGTTTTAATCCCGTAATTGATGGAAAAATGACTCTTTAAAGAGCTGATATTTTGGATAATCTGATTTTTTGTCACGATTATAAAATTGAATTATTAAATGAAAGCAGTAAAAGTAAGGCGTTTTTAGAGAAAGCAGAAACAAAAGTTCAAAGAAATTTGTGAAATTCAAGGAAACAATTTGGTTTTGAGGCCTGTTGAAGTGTTTTTGTTTTATTAAAAAAAAGCTACAACCTCCCATTATATAGGGAGAGTTGTAGCTTTTTTTTTTTTATTTCTTTTAAAGAGAAATTACAATAGGTTCTGTTAGTTTAGTTTTTCTAACTGTCCCACTTTTTTCCAATTTGGATCAATATTTAATGCCACTGCAATATAGACATCACTTTTGTTGACTTTAAATGCTGTTCCTTTACTCATTTCAGCATTAACTTCGTCTGGAGATAAATTATAGATTGCTCCTGTAATTGGGTCAATAATAATTCCAATTAATCCACCAAATACTATATTTCCAATATACCAAGCATTAAATTTCTTGGTCAAATTAGTTTCATAAGTTTGATATCCGTCTAATTTGATCATTACATGATGTTCTTTTTTTCTTTCCAATTTAATTTCAAAAGGGGTTTTTCCAACTTCTACTTCATCAATAAAGATTGATGCTGCTGCAGGATTGCTTCGAAAGTTAACTTTTTGTTTTGAACCTGAAATGATTGTTGCGCAACTTGATACGAGTAAGCTCAATGATAATGTTGCAACGAGTACTGTTTTTTTCATTTTTTTTTAAATAAGGGTTAATTAATTTGTAATTGATATTGAGGAATTTTAGTGACATCTTTTTCAGAAAAATAGAAGTCCACTTTTATTCGGTAACAAGAACTCCATAAATCAGGAGTTTTCTTTTCGGTTACTTTTACGATATTCGCTCCTTTTTCTCTAGCTATTTTTCGGGCTTTAATTAAATTGGAATTAAAATCGCAATCCGTAGAAAATCCGCTATCTTGAAAATGGGCATTTCCTATTTTTTTAGCGCCTTCAGGAACTGCATGGTGAAGGTCAAGAAAAGCTACTTTATCTTCAATAGTCAAAGCTTTAGCAGTGGTTTCAAAACTGGTTGTGATTTTTGGACTGCAACTAAACAATAGTAATGAGAAGAGAGCCAGAAGTGCTTTTTTCATAGATTCATGATTTTTAGTGTTTTTATTTTTCCTAAATTTATTTACTGAATTTTAAGACGTAGCGCATTGTAATTATATGCTCTGATTCCGATTAATCCAAAAACAGTTTCTCCTTTTTTTATGATTTTTCCATTAATAGAAAAGTCGTTTAACTCTTTTTTTAATTTTGCATTTGCGGAACTTGCTGCAATCATATTTCCGCCAGCTAATCCTGGTCCGGCTATCAGGCCAACAGGGAATGAGCTAGTTTGTTCGGTATAACCGTAGGCGTCTGTTTTTGTGGTGTAAAATTGTATAGGACTTAATAATAAATACCACAAGTAGGAAGCAGGGCTTTGTTTCAATTCTTTGTAAACAGTTTCAGTTTCTATGATGTATATTTCATTCCAATTTTCATAGGTTAGTTTTATGTCTTTTCCAAAAACTAAATCTTTTTCAGTATCGTTTTTTATTCTAATAGCTATTAGTCGTATTCCGTTTTTCTTCTCTTTTTTGATGTATTTTTTATTGTTTAATAAGTCGTATTTATACTCAAGAGTTACGCCATTACTGGTGTTATTTGAAATGTAATTTAAAGAAGTTGGATTTATAGTTTTGTATCCAGAAGCACAACTATTAAATAAAAACGCACATGATAATAAAAAAATAATTTTCGAAAGTTTCATTTCTAAAAGGAGTTTAAATTTTTGTAAAGGGTTAGGTTGTTTGTTTTTTTAATAGCATTATAATAGCTGATTTTGTATTTAAAACAATGTTAAAATACATACAAATATAATTATTTACTTACAGTTTTATTCTTATTTTTATATTTATTCTTGTTGAATTTAAGTGATTGTTTTGTAGGTTTTTAGCTGATTTTTTAGTGAATTTTTAATTGATTTTTTTCGCAAAGTCATTTTTTTAATGCGTAAATTAGTCCTTAAAATAGATTGTATGAAAACCAGTTCAATATTTAAGAGCGCCATTTCGGATATTGAATTTCCAGTGAATGAAAGAATTTCCGGTAAATCGATTCAAAATCCTATTTTAGGATTAATAATTAAAGATCATCCGGATTTTACCAGCGATCAATTTATTTCGATAAGTGAATTGAACTTGTATCGGGAAAAATATATTTCTAATTATTTGTTGGCCGAAATAGGAGAACTTTCTAATCTCGAAAAGCATGTTATGGGTTCTTTGAAAGAAGACACCTCATTGGTTAGTCAAGTAGAAGATGAGATTGAAACCAGAACAATAGGTCAAAAAGTAGCGGATCAAGTGGCTAATTTTGGTGGCAGTTGGAAATTTATAATTCTGTTTGGAGTTTTTATTCTTCTTTGGATTTTAGCTAATATTTACATTTTATTAAATAAAGGTTTCGATCCATATCCGTTCATTTTATTAAACCTGATTTTATCTTGTCTTGCCGCGCTTCAAGCTCCTGTAATTATGATGAGTCAAAATCGTCAGGAGGAAAAAGACAGAGAACGGGCTAGAAAAGATTATATGATTAATCTAAAATCAGAACTCGAAATTAGAATGTTGCACGACAAATTAGATCATTTGATACAGCATCAACAACACGAATTGATTGAAATCCAGAAAGTACAAATCGAAATGATGAATGATATTTTGAGCCGAATAAAAAAATAGTTTTTAAAAGTGCTTGTAATAATATCCGGCAACCATAAACAAGACATTTATTACAGCCATACTTGTAAGTGGTTTTTTGTAATTTTTGCTATTATCAACAAAATGTAATACTAAAAATCCTAAAAAAATAAGGGTCGTATAAACTGCTGGATACATTTGAAAAGCCATCGAAAATTCTCCTTTCAAGAGTAGGAGGAATGCTCTCTGAAATCCACAACCTAAACACTCAATTCCAAAGAGTGTTTTGCTAAGACAAGGAATCATGTATTTCTCTAAATTCAATGGTTTTTTATTTTTACAATTTTACAAAAAAATAAGAAACGGTTGCGATAATAAATTGAAGCTATTTTAAATTCCTTACTTTTGAAAATTCAAAAATAGAAAGATGAAAAAGTTTTTAATCCCAATAATGATTATTGCGATTTTGGTTGCTTTTTATGAGCAAAGAAGTCAAGATAAAAATGTATATATAACGGTAATTGCAATCGCTGTTTTTATGTTCGGAATGATGCGGTTGAGTGCTAAAACACCAAGTAAAAATCAAGATAAAGAAGAAGGAAATGTTTAGTAAAGGAGATAAAGTTTCAGTACTTGATGAAGCTGTTGACGGAGTGGTGTTATCGGTTCAAGATAAGCAGGTGACTATCGAAACAAAGGATGGATTTGTGATGACATTTTTTGTCAATGAATTGATTAAAATAAACAATACCAGTAACTTAATGGATTCTATCAAAAGAATCAATATAGCTGAAGCGGCAAAGGAGAAAGAGATTCCAAAACCAAGAAGTTTTGTCAAAGAACGCAAAGAAAAGAACGAAATTGCAGCTCCTGAATTTGATTTACATATCGAAAAATTAGTGCCAAACAAACGTGGAATGTCTAATTATGATATTTTAACACTGCAATCTGAAACGGCAAAACGACACATCGAATTTGCTATTCGAAATCGCATTCCGAAGATTGTTTTTATTCATGGAGTTGGTGAAGGGATTCTAAAAGCGGAGCTCGATTTTTTATTGGGACGTTATGATAATATTGCTTTTCAAGATGGAAATTATCAAAAATATGGATTAGGTGCAACCGAAGTTTATATCAAACAAAACAGCAAATAATCGTTTTTTAGATTATAAACCGCATAAAAAAACGTCAGTATAAATTTATACTGACGTTTTTTTATGTGATTAATTCGCGTTTTTTTTTAGCTTTTTTTATCAATTTGTAGTGATTAATTCACCATAAATGTAACTGTCACCAAGAGTAAAATTACTATTTCCGCTGGTTAAAATTACTTTTTTGAGAACAATTTTATGGATGAATGTTCCTAATACACTCGTTGTTGTAACCTCAATAATACCACTCACATTTGCGACTCCGGCATCAGCAATCCACTCTTCACTTTTTGTAGGAAGTGTAGGGGTTGTTGTGTTGCAAAAATAACTAGGCGTTAACACTCCATTAGAGTATAAACGGTACACAAGTTTGTTTACAGTAGTTCCTGTCAATCCGGTTCTTGGAGCATCTAAAGGAGTAATTTCATTCTTGATTAAATCAGGATCAATATCATCTAATGTTAATGCCTCACTACTAGTGTAATTGTAAATTTGTTTCGAAGTGCTGCATTGTTCTACAACCTCATCAAAACCAAAAGGTAGTGTGGTAGCTGTTGTTACATAGTCACCAAATGGGAAAGTTTCTTTGACGAATGAAGTTCCGTCACCTTTGTCAAACGTAATGTTTTTGAAAACAATATTATGATTATAACCCGTGATTGTTGTACGGCCAGTAGAGGTATTTGTTGTCTTTACTGCAGTAGTTGTAATTTGGATTTCGCCATCAGTGGCGGTCCATTGGTCTGTCACGGCAGGTGATGCAGGCGGTATTGTTTCACAAATATTATCTTGAGAAACGGTTCCACTGTAAAAACGATACACCACACGATTTGTACTGTTAATAGCTATTATCGTAGGTTCTCCTTCTGGCGTAGGCTCATTTACAAAGGAACTTTCAGGAATTTCTAACAGTAATGATTCTTTATCTTTTAGTTTAAAGATAATGTTGTTTGTGGTACAACTAAGTGTTTTAGTATCTTCAAAACTAATGTCTTCTTGAATTAAATCTCCATCATCACAACTGTTTAAGGCCAATAATACTATCAGTAGGCTTACAACTCTTTTCATTTTTATAATATTTGGGTCAAAAATAGTGAAAAAATTGACAAATGATATTGGAGAATTCACAATTGATATTTCATAACTTTGCAACAATGAAAAAAGTATATCTCGATAACGCCTCCACAACAGCCATTCGCCCGGAAGTCATTACTGAAATGACTAAAATTTTGAGTGAAGATTATGGTAATCCTTCGTCAACGCATAGTTTTGGGCGAAATGCAAAAAGTATTTTGGAACTTTCCAGAAAATCTATTGCAAAGCATTTTAACGTCTCCGCCCAAGAGATTATTTTTACTTCTTGTGGAACCGAAGCGACTAATTGGATTCTCCGTTCAGCGGTCAAAGATTTGAAAGTAAAACGAATCATAACCAGCAAAATAGAGCATCATGCTGTTTTATATACCGTTTTGGCTTTGAAAAAAGAATATAATATTCAAGTTGATTATGTAGCCGTCAGACCCAATGGTGAAGTAGATATTACCCACTTAGTAGAATTACTTTCACAGGAAAAGAAAACGTTAGTGAGCCTGATGCATGTCAATAACGAAATTGGAACGGATTTAAATTTAGACCGAATAAGTACAATTTGTCAAGAGCACAATGTTCTTTTTCATTCGGATACTGTGCAGTCTATTGGTAAAACAGTCATTGATTTACAAAAATTGCCAATTGACTTTATTGTGGCAAGTGCCCATAAATTTCATGGACCTAAAGGAGTTGGATTTGCTTTTGTTAGAAAAAATTCAGGATTACAGCCTCTTTTTTACGGAGGGGAGCAAGAAAAAGGATTGCGAGCAGGAACCGAAGCGTTGCATCAAATTGCAGGTATGGCTAAGGCTTTGTCGCTTTCGTATGCAAATTTAGAAGCAGAAAAAAAGGGTATTACTGAACTAAGAACATATCTTATAAATCAACTGAAATTAGAATTTCCCGAATTTAAAATCAACGGAAGTTCAGAAGGATTTTATACTGTTTTAAATGTCTTATTGCCTTTTTCAGAAGATAAAACGGCGATGATTTTATTTCATTTGGACATGAAAGGAATTGCTGTTTCCCGCGGAAGTGCGTGTCAATCCGGAAGTATAAAACCGTCTCATGTTTTGGCAGAAATGCTTTCGAATGAAGATTTAAAAAAACCGAGTCTGCGAATCTCATTTAGTCATGAAAACACCAAAGAGGATATCGATTTACTTATTCAAGCTTTGAAAAGTATTTAGAAAAATAAAATCATTAACAATCTGCATTACGGGCAATTGCGTCTTAAAGCCGAACTAAATTTTAAAACCGAGAATTGTTTTTTCTGAAGGATTTAAACACTAATTCTCGGCATATTTTTCCATGATTAATCGCGCTTTAAAATAACATAAAGTAGATTCGGCACCTTGGTTTATATTGATGTGTTTGTCTTCAAGACCATCATATGAAGCTCCATTTTCCGGATTATACATGATTTGTTTGAGGTGATTGTTTCCTAAAAACCAAATGAAAGCCAACTTAAGTTGCTCTTTATATTTTGTATTTTTTGTCACTTCATAAAATAAGTCCAGCGCAATAATGGTTGTTGAAACTTCGATGGGTTGTTCGCCGTAAAAAAATCTTTCGTTTTCTTTTTTGAACCATCCTCTGTTTGAAATCACTTTTAGTTGTCCTTTCATAAAATAATGAGACAGCAAAAAATCAAAGGTGACGGCCGCAATTTTTTTGTATTTCTGTTTTCCGGTGACCAGATAGCTGTACATCATTGCTTCTGGTAAAACGTTATTGGCATACGTCATATAATCTTCATACCAGCACCAACTTTCATCAGAATTAATATTATAATGATGTAATAGTTTATCCGCCAATCGTTCGATATTTCTTTTTATGGAATCTTCCTTGTGAGTTGAATAATAGTTGTAAAGTCCTTTCAAACTATATGCAATAGCGCGTGGTGAAAGGATGTCGTCTATTCGTTCTATGGCTTTGTCCCAACAGATTTCTGCCCGGTTCACTAAATCTTTCGGTAAGGAATTAGTATGACCAATTACAGTTCCTAAACTCCATAACGCTCTTCCGTTAGCATCTTCAAGGTTTACTTCTCCATTTTGTTTTGTTAACACATGATCAAAATCTTTGTAATTATTAAACCAACCATTGTCTTGTTGAATGCCTTCAATAAAACTCAAGTATGTATTGGCCAGTTTAAGGTTAACGTCATTTGGATATGCTTTTTGGTATAAAGTCATGTTGATTAAGGCTCTGGCATTATCATCTAAAGTATAACCGGATTCTGGATCGGGTTCGCTAAATTTTGAAAACTGAAGTATGCCAAAATCTGTAGTGAGTTTTTCTATATGGTCCAGTTTCATCGGAGGAAAATTAAACTTTAAATCCTCTTCTCTGTTGGTTAATTGGTCAAAAAGCAATCGATATTGAATAGCAATATTTTCCCAAGTTGTGGCGTGCGCCAATGAAAAAGCTTTTTTCCCCATTGCAATACGCTCATCCTTATTTTCGATAAGATGTAAAATAGCATTTTTAAATTCATTCGGATTATCAAACTCTTTCAATAAAATTCCGTTGCCATCAACCAGTAATTCAACTGCATGCGGAATCGGGGTTGAAACTACAGCGCATCCACAACTCAAAGCATAAGCAAAAGTTCCACTTACCGCTTGGTTTGGATCTTTAGAAGAAAATAAATAGATTTCAGATAAAGTTAAATATTCCAGTAATTGTTTCAACTCTAAGTATTCGTCAATAAAAAGAACATTATTTTCTAAATGAAGTTCTTCTGTAATGCTAGTAAGTTTGTTGCGGTATTTTTCGCCTTCATTTTTAATAACTTCAGGATGTGTTTTTCCAATGACTAAGTAAATAACGGTTGGGTATTTAGCAACAATTTCGGGTAAAGCATGCAATACGGTTTCGATACTTTTGTTTTCACTGATTAAACCAAAAGTAGATAATACAATCCTGTCCGAGAATCCATATTTGATTTTTAATTTTTCTTTTTGTTCCCAAAGAATGCTATGCGTTCCATGCGGAATTACGATAGTTTTTGCTTTAGGACAGTCATAATGAGTTGTCAAAAGGGTTTGGGAATTTTTGGTCAATACTATAATGCGATCGGATAAATCGGCAATGGCATGAACCACTTTTTTTCTTTTCTCATCAGGATTTGGCAATACTGTATGAAAAACAGTAACAATTGGTTTGTTTAATGCTAAGATAAAAGAGAGAATATAGTCGCCATATTCTCCTCCAAAAAGCCCAAATTCATGCTGAATACAAACTAAACCAATGTCGTTTCGTTCATTTATTTTTTCTGCAACCTGCCGATAATCGTCTAAACAAGAAGCGGATAAAGTATATTTCACCTCATCATTATAGGTGAATTGATGATTGTTGTTTTCCAAAGCACAAACTTCAATGGGAAGGGTGTTCCCAAAAACAAGCTCCACTGCATTTACAATGTCATTTGAAAAAGTTGCTAATCCACATTCTCTTGGCGGATACGAACTTACCAGTAGCATTTTTATTCCTTTTTCAAATTTCATGGTGGTAATTTTTAAGGTTGCTTTCTTAGTTCCAAAAGCAATTCGTTAATATCTAATTTTGCTACAGCGATGTGTTTGTCAGCCACACCGTAATAAATATAAAGGTCATTCCCGAATAAAGCATGACCGGTTGGGAACACAATATTGCTGACTTCTCCTTCTATTTCCCACTTTTTTGTTGGAGAAAAAAGAGGATAAGGTAATCGCGCTATTTCAATTTCGGGTTTGTCTAATTGTAATAAAGCAGCTTTGGCATGGTATATTTTTCCTGTTGGAGTTTCTTGTACACCATGATAAATAAGCAACCAGCCAAATTCAGTTTCTATGGGAGGGCCACCAGCGCCAATGTAGTTTACCTCAAAGATATCTTTGGGGTCAAGTACTATATGTTTATCAAGGTTTCTAAGATAATCTTCCCAAAAAGCTTCGGTTAAATCACTCCAATTTTCAAATTGTACTATTTGAATTCCTGGCCAAATGCGATGTAGCAATACAAATTTTCCATTTACTTTTCTTGGAAACAAAACCACATCTTTATCTCGGAGCAAACGAAATTCATCCTCTACTAATCCAATTTGTGCAAAAAGGTTATAGTATTGATGGTATTTCGGATTTAGTCTGGCTTCATTACAGCACTTTACATAATCTTCATATTCTTGGTAATTTACATGTGGCGTTATTATTCCGTGCTTTTCAAAATGAACTAAATCTTTTGAAGTGATAAGCGCTCCCATAGCGTTGACGCCATCATAAGCGGTATAGGTGATGTAGTACATGCCGTCAATTTTTACAATTCGGGCATCCTCTACACCGTGTTTTTCGTAATCAAATTCACGGCTTATCAATGGTTTTTCCTTTCTTTCAATTACTTTAAGTGGTCCTTCCATTTTTGCATAACCAATGGTCGAATAATTACCATGCTCTACAGCTCTGTATAAAAAGTGTATCGTATTTCCCTCCTGATAAACTCCTGGGTTGAATACGCCATTGTTCTCAAATTCCAAATCAGTAGGACTAAGAACAATGCCTAATTTTTCTATTGTTATCATAATTTGATTTTTTTACTTGATAGTGTGGTTGAGCGTTTTATTTTTTTTGCTCTTTTAATTTTGCTTTTTCTTGTTTTTTGAAATAGCCCCTAAATAAAAAATTGTGTTTTAGAGCCTCCAAGTCTTCGTTCAAACGGATGCTGGCAGCATTAATGTTGGTGATAGTAGAATCTATTTTCCGAACTAATTTTGGGTCATTAGAAAGGTAATTTATTGCGCCTTTTCCTTCTTTAACATTCAAAATGGTCGTGTTCAGGTTACCAACCACTTTGGTAATCTCAGTACTGGATTGATCTAAATTCGAAACGATTGTTTTTATATTATTGGCTACAGCCGTATCTTTTAAAACACCAATTACATTATTTTTTTTGTCTAAAGAACCCATGAGAGTATTTAATTTGGTCACCGCTTCGGAGGTTTCTTTTCCGGTAATTTTCAAATACCGCATGGTTTCTTTCAAGTCTTTGGATAAAACTGAATCTTTAATCAGTAAACCAACGGTTCCTTTTCCCTGCGTGATTTCTTTTGTTATTTTGAGTAAATCTATGGTGAGCAATGATGCATTTTTATTGGTAACACCAAGTGTATTGAGCATGTCATCAGTTCGAATGCGGCTCATAGATTTAATTTGGTCTCCAGGCTCAACAGGAGTTTGGTCTTCTTTACCGGGCAGAATGTTTATAATCATGTTGCCTACTAAACCGTCAGAACCAATTATGGCAATTGCATTTTTTTTGATATGTTTAAAAATAGTTTTATCAATAATCATATCAACCTTGATTGTGGTATCATTAATCATTTCGATTGCTCTAACGGTTCCCACGTTTATTCCGGAATAACGCACATTATTGCCTAATTGTAATCCGCTTACGTTATTGAAAACCGCGCTGAGATGATTGGTTTTCCCAAACATTTTTTGTTTATCTCCAATAAAATACACGGCCAATATAAAAATCAATAAGCCGATGATTACAAATAGTCCAAGTCGTATTTTTTGTGAAGCAGTTTTTTCCATTTTTATATTTATTTAAAGAAAGCTTGTACTTTAGGATCTGTTGAGGTTGATAGCTCTTCAAATGTACCTTCGGCATAATTGATGCCATCTACCAATAAAATCATTCGGTTCGAAATCACTCTGGCGCAATCCACATCATGCGTGATAATTATAGCCGAAGTGTTGTATTTTTTTTGAATGGATATCATTAGTAACAAAATTTCCTTTGCCGTAATGGGATCTAATCCGGTGGTTGGTTCGTCATAAAGAATAATACTGGGCTGCAGAATTAATGTTCTAGCCAAGGCAATTCTACGTTTCATTCCGCCAGAAAGTTCTTCGGGCATCAGATTAACCGTTTGTGCCAATCCTACATTTTCTAAAGCTTCCATAACCAATGGTGTTGTATCTTTTATAACACCAAACTTTTTGGTATGTCGCCGCAATGGAAATTCTAAATTTTCTCTCACCGTCATCGAATCATAAAGCGCGCTTCCTTGAAATAAAAAACCCACTTCGGTTCGAAGTTCATCTAATTGCTCATGATTCAATTCCCTGATATTTTTCCCCATCACGAGTATTGTGCCGCTATCATATTCCTCTAATCCAATTAAACATTTAATCATTACAGATTTTCCGGAACCGGATTTCCCCATGATAACTAAATTTTCCCCTTCATTTAAAACCATATTAAAACCATTCAAAACATGGTTGTCACCATAACTTTTTTTTAAGTCTTTGATTGCTATAATAGGTTTTAGATTAGGTGTTGAATTATTCATAATCTGGGTTATAAATCATAAAAAATATCCGTTACAAAAACAGCAATAAAGTCAATAATAAAAAGCAGCATCGAGGTATAAACCACCGCTGAGTTTGCTGCTAAACCTACGCCGGCAGTGCCTTTTTTACAATTGTATCCTTTGAAACAACCGACGAGTCCTATTGCAAATCCAAAAAAGAAAGTCTTAACCGTTGCCGGAATTAAATCACCAAATTCTAAAGCATCAAAAACCTGATTATAATACAACAGGAAAGAGACATTTCCCTTTAAATTTTCGACCAGAAAGGAGCCAAAAATAGCGATACAATCTCCAAAGAAAACCAATACAGGAAGCATAAATGTCGTTGCCAATATGCGTGTTACTACTAAATATTTAAAAGGATTTGTGCCAGAAACTTCCATGGCATCAATCTGTTCTGTTACTCGCATAGAACCTAACTCAGCCCCAATTCCGGAGCCAATTCGTCCTGCACAAATCAAAGCCGTAATTATAG
This sequence comes from Flavobacterium lacustre, assembly GCF_027474525.2. NCBI lineage: Bacteria > Pseudomonadati > Bacteroidota > Flavobacteriia > Flavobacteriales > Flavobacteriaceae > Flavobacterium > Flavobacterium lacustre. The sequence goes on along the minus strand of NZ_CP114882.2, from coordinate 152,540 downwards.
GTCCGATTTCTCGAATGATTGAAATACTTACCATTGAAGGCATCCAGGAAACAGCACCAAATTCCTGAAGTGTTGGCCGGGATTGCAGTGTAAAAACCAAACCAATAATAAATCCGGTAACAGCTACAAGGAGTAAAGATCGATTCCCCATATAAAAACATTGCCTAAGAAACTCCTTAAACTCAAAAGGACGCTTAAAAGCTTCTTTAAAAAATCGGCCTGCAAAGTAGGATAGTTCACCAATTTCGAGTAAAAAAACATTGAATAATTCGACTATTTTAAAAATGCTATTCATAAAACGGATGAATTAATTTTTAAGAAGAAACGGCTTATCAAATATACAATTATTATGCTGATTATCAGATATTTTACATGTAGTTTATCTGTTTTATCAGGGCTTTTGTCGAAAAAATAAATACTCAGAAAAAAGCTGGAAAATGGAGCTTTTTATAATGCTCTATTTTTATTTTTAAAATAAAGAAAGAGTGCATTACGGGAACTAATTTGTCCTTTTTTGGTTCATGCTTTTTATCCATTTTTCTATTTCTACAGCCCAAAAAATAATACTTGATACAGCCAGAGTTACCGCTAATTCATAAACTGTGAGCGGTTGAGTTCTAAAAATAGCGTTACAAAACGGAACATAAATCAACATTAATTGCAAAGCAATAGTTATAAATAGTGCTCCTAACATGGATTTATTAGAAAACATCCCTGTTTGAAAAATAGATTTCCAGTCTGAACGAATGGCCATAACATGACCCAACTGACTGAAACAAAGTACGGTAAAAGCCATTGTTTGCCAATGACCATTTTGGGAATGAATGGCCCAAGCTTGCATTCCAAGTGTTACGATTCCCATCAAAAAGCCAACCCATAAAATATGAATGGCCATACCGCCTGCAAAAATATTTTCGTTGGGTTTTCTGGGTGGTCTTTTCATGATATCTGCTTCGGCAGGCTCGGAGGCCAAAGCTAATCCGGGCAAACCATCTGTTACCAGATTAATCCAAAGAATGTGTATGGCCAAGAGCGGAATTGGTAATCCAAAAAATGGTGCTAAGAAAATAGCCCATATTTCGCCTGAATTTCCCGTCATGATGTATTTGATGAATTTTAGGATGTTATCAAATATTTTTCGTCCGTGCTTTACGGCAATTACTATGGTGGCAAAATTATCATCAAGCAAAATCATATGAGCCGCTTCTTTTGAAACTTCTGTTCCATTAATTCCCATCGCAATTCCGATATCAGCATTTTTTAGCGCCGGAGCATCGTTTACACCATCGCCGGTCATGGCTACATAATGATTTTTAGACTGTAAGGCGGTAATAATTTTTAATTTTTGTTCCGGATTCACGCGGGCATAAACGCGTACTTTTTCGACAATTTCAATAAATTCTTCCCGAGTTAATCTGGCCATTTCGGCTCCAGTCAATACAAGATCTTCTTCAGAAGTAATGATTGCTAATTTTTCTGCTATAGATTTAGCTGTCAATTTATGATCTCCGGTAATCATGATGGGAATAATTCCTGCTTCTTTACATTCTGATACGGCTTGTTTTGCTTCTTCTCTCGGCGGATCAATCATTCCTGCAAAACCGATAAATGTTAACTCAGATTCGATTTCATTAGGAATTAATTTTTCGGGTAAACTAGGCAGTACTTTTATGGCATATCCCAATACCCGATATCCTTTTTCAGACATTTCATTTGCTTTATGCTCTATTTCAGAAACCTGTGAAGACTGGTTATCAACCAATTTGTTTAGCAAAATATCAACGGCACCTTTGGTAATTATCAGAATCCCATTTTCGGATTGGTGAATTGTCGTCATCATTTTCCTGGTAGAATCAAAAGGTAATTCACCAATTCGTGGGTGTTTTTTTTCTAAATTGGTTCTTTCTAATTTTTCATTGAAAGCAAATTGTGCCAAAGCAATTTCGGTGGAACTGCCCAGCCAAGTCCCTTTTTTATCTTTTGAGACATCATTACTCAAAGCCATGGCATGCAATAAGGCGCTCCCTTTTGTAAAATCGGGAAACTGTTTTCCATCTGAAGTTTCATAGAGGGTTTCAACAGTCATTTTATTCAACGTAAGTGTTCCTGTTTTATCAGTGCAAATGTGTGTTACCGAACCTAATGTTTCTACAGCCGGCAGTTTACGAATTAGTGCATTATTTTTGGCTAATCGCTTTGCGCCAAAGGCAAGTGCTATAGTTACCATGGCCGGAAGTGCTTCGGGTATTGCAGCAACGGCAAGTGAAATGGAGGTGATTAACATAGTCAAAGCAGATTCACCACGCAACCAGCCAATCAAGAAAATTGCGGTACATATTATAAGTATCACTACTGATAAACGTTTGCCAAAAGCTGCTAATCTTTTTTGTAAAGGCGTTGAGGTTTCGTCGGTTTGAATCAATTTTGCAATGTTCCCTAACTCTGTGTCCATTCCTGTCGCCACTACATAAGCAAGTGCGCGACCCGCAGTGACAAAGGTTCCTTTGAATCCCATATTCGAAAAATCACCAAGAGAATATTCCGCTTCGGGTAAGGTTTCAGTATTTTTTTCTACATTATGTGATTCTCCGGTAAGGGTTGATTCGTCTACTTTTATCTGATGGGTTTCAAAAAAACGAATGTCGGCAGGAATGCTGTTTCCTCCTTTAAGTATGACAACATCTCCTGGAACTAAATTAGAAACCGGAATGTCTATGGGTTTTCCTTCTCGCAAAACACAGGCATGATTTGCAATCATATTCTTCAAAGCTTCCATTGCTTTTTCGGCTCGGTATTCTTGTACGACTCCAACCAAAGCATTTATTAAAACAATGGCAAGAATAATCACGGTGTCTGTTACATCGCCCAATAATCCCGAAATAATTGCTGCTACAATAAGAATGAGAATCATGAAATCCAGTAGCTGGTGTAATACCATTTGTAAAATAGATTTCTTTTTTTTGTCCTCTATTTCATTTTTTCCATATTGAATAAGGAGTTGTGAAGCAGTTACAGAATCGATACCTGATGGTTTTGTATTCAATAACTGGGCGATTTCCGATATAGGGATTAAATGCCAGTTCATGTTCTTTATTTTTTATAATTGAATACAATAAATGGAGTAGTAAGAATACTGAATTTTAACTTTCATAAAGTCGCAATCTGTTTTTGACGGCAATTAATTCATTTTGTAAAGCATCTATTTTTTGTAACAGATTAAAAACTACATCTATTCCCTCAATATTAATCGCTAATTCCTGATGCATTCGTATCATTTTTTCTATTTCATATAAGGCATCGGGATGGATATATTGGATTTCTTCAATAATTTGAATTTCTATAAGTCCCATTTCATTTAAATGACCAAAAAAAGGCATTTCTAATTTATAATAGGTACATAAGGCAGTTACTGGGATGAGGTTTTCGATGTTCATGAGTTTTTTAACTTAGCAAGTTCCGCAAATAATTCTTTTTCTTTTTCGGAGAGGTTGGTTGGGATTTCTATTTGGTAGGTAATGTATAAATCGCCAAATTCTCCTTCTTTTTTATAAATGGGAAAGCCTTTTCCTTTTAATTTTACTTTAGTGCCGTTTTGAGTTCCCGGTTTTACGGTTAGTTTTACTTTTCCGTCAAAAGTACCAGCTGTCACTTCTCCGCCCAGAATGGCACTATACAAATCAATAGGTACAGTACTGTATAAATTGTTTTTGTCTCTTTTAAAGTTGGTATGGTTTTCTATCGTGAAAGTGAGGTATAAATCTCCTTTTGGTCCTCCGTTAATTCCTTCATCACCTTGTCCGCTGATTTTTATTTGTTGGCCATTTTCAACTCCGGCTGGAATAGTAAGTCGTATGTTTTTGCCGTTTATTGTTAAGGTCCGTTTGTTTGTGGTGTAAACGTCTTTTAAATCAAGATGCAATTCAGCGCTAATATCTTCTCCTTTATATTGCGAAGTTCGGCGTCCTCCTCTTGCAGAACGTCCTCCAAACATAGATTCAAAAAAATCCGAATAATCTCCGCCTCCACCGAATCCACCAAATCCCCCACCTTGGCTGCTTCTTTGATATTGCTGTTGCTGTTTCGCACTTTCATATTGTTCCGCATGTTGCCAATTCTCTCCGTATTCATCGTATTTTTTTCGATTTTCGGCATGACTCAATACTTCATTGGCTTCGTTGATTTCCTTGAACTTTTTTTCAGCTTCTTTATCGTTCGGATTTAGGTCAGGATGGTATTTTCTGGCCATTTTTCGATACGCTTTTTTTATCTCGGCTTCTGTCGCGGTTTTATCTACTTCTAATATTTTATAATAGTCTATAAATGCCATTTTTACCTTGTTTTTCTGATTTCTGTTTTTACCTCAATAGGAATAAAATCAATCATTCTATGGGATATTTTCTTTATCAAATTTAATCAATTTAAAGTTGTAGTATCGGTTATAAAATGTTTTATTTCAAATGGTTATCAAAATAATTAATGGTTTATTCTGATTTTTTTCGAAAGAAAATATTTTACATTGTAATCAAAACGGTTGTTTTGGAAATCAGTATGGTATCTGGTTTTTTTAGTTTCAATTCTTGTTTCATTTTCAAATCAATAAGATAGGCTTTGTAGCCTATAAACTCTAAATCTTTCGGATTTATTTGCAGTACAAAATCTATTTTTCCCAGCAGATGTTCTAAATAATTGGCCTGATTGATTTCCTTGTATTCCCGATGTTCATCAAAACCAAATTTTTTAATGTAATACATTGCCTGTCTTAATTCATTTCGTTTATGAAACACGACTTGTGGTTTTTCGTTGACGACAATACCTGTAACCGTTTGCCGGGTGTTGGGAGTCATGAGTTTTGTTTTATCGGGATTGATTTTCAGGTTTAAATTTTCGATAATTTCAGTTATTTTGGTTAGAAGTTCATTCTCATCAAAATCACCGGAAAAGCTCAAATCATCCGCATAACGGGTATATCTTATTTTTCGTTGTTTACAAAAATCGGCTATCTCTGCATCGGCATTTTTAAAAATTAGATTCGAAAGATAAGGACTTGTTGGCGCACCTTGTGGCAAAACTCCTTCTCGGGTGCATAATTTAGAAAGCATTTTTGAAACCAATCTGGAATAGCCCAATCCGATGAAAATTTTTTCGATAGCTTGTATTTTAATCGATGGAAAGAAGTTTTCTAAATCCAATGTAAACACTTTAGGCTGATTTTTATGAAATTTCAGGTTTTCAATAAGACTTATATTGGGTTTGTATGCTTTCGCAAAAGGACTTACGGGAACTTTATAAAGGATGTTTTTGAGTATCCAAAGTTGTATTTCTTTTAAACTCGGAAGCGGTTCTGAAATCTCGCGTTTCTTTCCGTTTTTTTTTAGAATTTGAAAATCCCTATAAAAAGAATTTGGATAAAGTATCGCTTTTTTCAAGTATTCTTTTTTGTAACCCACAAGTCCTGACAAGTGGGAGGTGTTGTATATAATAGGAACGTGATTAGAAAACAAAACGGCTGCATAATTAAGACAGTGTTTTATAGTCTGTTCTGTATAGCCTAAATTCTGGGCTTCCTTAGTAAAACTGTTTTTGTATAGGGTAAATTCCATAGTTTGAATCATTAATGGAGTGGGGAGTTTTAAATCCCGCACTCCAATTAAGAAAGCAGGTTTAAAAGAGTGTAGCTCTGCGGAGCTCTTTTAAATCCTGTGCTTGAAAAAGCGTTCAATTACAGAGCAGTGACTCACGGCTCCGACGCTAGTCGAAACTAACATTTCGTTATGAATTGACTTAAAAGTACAATTCATTATATTTTGGAATAAAGACTGTTTTTGTTTTCAATTTTCGGATTTTGTGCTCTAAATCCTTTAGAATCCAATCTTCCTTTTTTTTATTTTTTGCTTTGTCAGAGTCCATTTTTTCGGTTTGATTAGAAGTGTTTTTATATAAATTGAAAAGTATTTAACTTGTTTATTTTCAATATTTTAAATAAAAAAATTAACTAAATAAAGTTACGAAAAATAATAATTAAGCCCGCAAAAAAATAAAGTATTTAACATGAATTTTACAGTTGTAAAAATTAGGTTCAATTCTTTTGAATTGTTTATAGCAATACTGATTTGTAGTTGTTAATTATTAAACCTTCTGTAAGGCAAATAAGTCATGATGATTTCTATTGCTCTGGTACTGTAATACGATAATCCGTTTATGATTTTTGAAAGTATAGTATCAGTCGTTTTCAATGATTCCGGAGTGATTCTTTGGCATTGCAAAATAATTTCGTTGAGGTGATTTTGATACATTTTTGAAAAAATAGCTGAATCGATTCCAATATTCATTTCAACACTTCCGTAAGAACTCAGATTATTGAGGTTAAAGGAACCAATTGTTGTCCATATCGAATCAACAACCGCCGCTTTTCCGTGTAAAACAGATTGATTCCATTCGTATAATTCAATATTATAGCCCAGAAGTTTGGTGTAAAAATAGCAAGTTGCGCGACGGGTCATCGGCAAATCGGAAACGCCAGATAATATTAATCGAATGCGAACTTTATTTTGAGATGCTTTTTTTAAGGCATTGGTCAGCTTTCGACCCGGAAGAAAATAACTGCCTACAATGGTTATTTCTTCTTTGGCATTGCGAATGGATTTTATGTACGCATTAGAAATTTCGTTTTTTCGATTGAGCCAGTCATTTTGCAAAATCCGAATCAGTGCTTCTTGTTGCGGTTGAAAAGCAGGAAGTATTTTTTTTCTTTGAATTTTCTTTTCTTTACAATAAATCGCTTTACAGAGTTCTTGTAATGGCGCTGCGATTTTTCCGTTGATCAGTACGGCATAATCCAGCCATGGTTTCTCATTTTTGGTTCCGTGGTATTTATCGGCAATGTTAATTCCGCCAATTAAGGCAACTTTTGCATCAGCGACAACTACTTTTTGATGTAATCTTCGACCAAGATAAAATGAATTTGCCGAAAATAATGGGGAAAAATAGCGAAAGTTGATGCCGTTTTGTTTCAGTTTATTGATTATTTCTAAAGGAAGTGACAGAGAACCAAAACCATCCAATAAAAGATATATTGTTACTTGGCGATTCGCCGCTTCTTGCAACGCATGGATTATTTTTTTTCCTGTAGCGTCGTTTTCAAAAAGATAAATTTGGATATGAAGTTCTGATTGTGCCTCAGAAATTAGTTGTTCTAAACGAGAAAAATAATCGTCACCACTATGTACCAGTGTTATTTTTTCTGTGGTAGGAAGAGTGTTTTTAGAAATTAGCATACGCTTTTTTAGTTTTAACCTCTTTGATTAAAATGAACTCTAAAATATTTTCGGTATCCAAGGTTCCTATGATTTTGTCATTTTCGTTAACTAGCATTAAAGTTAATTTATTTTCATAGATTTTCTCAAAAACATCTTCCAAAAGCGCATCAACATCTAAGAAAATCAAGTTTTTATTCATGATTTCTTTAATAGTTTCATTCTCTTTTTTTAGAGCAAGCGCAGTTATGATTTCATCTCGATGCAATGTTCCAACGGCTTCTTTGTTTTCGGTTACCAAAAAACTTTTATTTTGGCTGTCAAGCAACATTGCTATTGCTTTTTCTACTTTTTCATCAGCATCAATTGTTTGGTATTGCGTCATTACAACATCACGTACTTTGTAATTTTTGAGCAAATATTTTGCTTCGGCATGCTCGGTTTCAATTTGCGCTCCCACAATGACAAATAATCCTATAAAAATTAAAAATGGATTCGAAATAAAACCTAAAATAATAAATCCGATTGCTAAGAGTTGTCCGGTTCGCGCTGCGATTTTTGTGGCTACATTTCTTTTAAATCTAAAAGAAAGTATAGCTCGTAAAACCCTTCCGCCATCCATAGGAAAAGCAGGAATCAGGTTGAAAATAGCCAGCCAGATGTTGACCAGAAAGAAATTAAGGAAAAAATTATTGGCGTTGATTCCTTTTGATAGTTCTGCCAAAAGGGTTTCGGCAGTTTCAGGAACCGATATAAAAAATCCAGTAAGCAATGCTAAAGTTAAATTTACCAAAGGTCCCGCAATAGCCACGAGTAATTCTTCGATAGGTTTTTCGGGAATTCGTTCTAATTGGGCTAAACCTCCAATGGGTAAAAGCGTAATGTCTTTGGTTTTGATGTGATAATTTTTGGCCACTAAAGCATGTCCGAGTTCATGTAATAAAACGGTAACGAACACCACTAAAATAAATAACACCGACCACGCCGTTTGTAAGGCGCTGTAGCCAGTTCTGTAATTTATAAAAATGATGAAAAGAAGGAGTAGGGAGAATGTCCAATGAATGAAGATTCCGATGCCTGCAATTTTTCCGAGTTTTAATGATCCTTTCATTTTGTTTTTTTTTGGTGTCCAAAATAAGTTCTGTTCCTGATTATCTGTACGGGTTGCTATTTACAATACCAATATTATTTCATCTTGTCCTTTATATAAGAGACTAATTTTTGCAGCGTAGGTATTTTTCCATAATCTTCTTCCGGGATTTCAATGGCTAATTTTTCGTTTAATGCCACAATGAATTGCAGCGAATCAAATGAATCAATATTGAGTATTTCTCTGATGTTTTGATCGGGTTTTAATTCCGAAGGTTCCGTATCGGGCGCAATTCGTTTCAACAATTGAAAAACAGTTTGTTTAATTTCATCTTCGTTCATAAGGTTTCCGGATTTTGTAAATTAGTATCTAAAGCACTCAAAAACCGGCTGCCAGTAAGTCCGTCAGTGGCGCGATGATCTCCGGCCAGACTTACAGAAACAACAGACCGAATGCCTAACATTCCGTTCTCGGCAAAAGGCTGATCGGATATACTTCCAAAACCAATAACAGCAACTTGCGGAGGATAAATTACACCAAAAACAGAATCGGCTCCACCTTCGCCAAGGTTTGTCAAGGTAATTGTAGAATCACTCAATTCTGAACTTCGCAATTTCAATGCTCTTGCCCGTGGAATAATATCGTTTAGTGTTTCCATAATTTCGTCAATACTTTTTAGATTAGCATTTGAAATGGCAGGAACAATAATTCCACCGGTACGCAGTGATACTACAAAACCAATATTAATAGACGTCTTTGGTTGTAAACCATTTTCCCAAACGGCATTCAAATCAGGAAATCCGGTCAGGGTTTTTGCAGTTGCTTTTATAAATAAAACAACTGGAAGAAGTCGGGCAGTTACTTTTCGTTCTTTATTTTGTTCTTTTAGCCATACTAACGCTTGGGTTATATTTATTTTTTTCTCTAAATAATAATGCGGAATTTCTCTATTCGATTTACTCATTGCAGCAGCTACGGCAGCGCGAATGGTTTCAGTAGAAGGGATTTTTTTTGCTGTCTCAGTTGGTTTTTGTTGTCTGATAACCTGCTCCACATCATCTTTAGTAATCACTCCGTCTTCACCTGTTCCTTTTATTTTTGAAATATCAATATGATTATCAGAAGCAATTCGTTTGGCCAAAGGCGATGCTTTGATACTTTTCTCTTCAATATTTTCTATCAATATTGGTTCGGTAATTTTTTCTTCGGTTGGTTGTAAAGTAGTTGGTTTTGTTTCTAATGAAACGCTGCTTGGTTTTATCATCGCCATAATGGTTCCTACCGGTACTTTGGTTCCTTCTGGGATTAGTATTTCATCAATAATTCCTTCATCAAATACTTCAATTTCAATGAGTCCTTTTTGAGTTTCCACTTCGGCAATACAATCTCCGCGCTTCACCGTATCGCCTGTTTTTTTCTTCCATTCGATTAATGTGCCGTCTTCCATATCAGCACCCAGACTGGGCATTCGAAATTCAATCATGGCGTATCATTTTTTTTACTGCATTGATAATATCATTTTGTTGAGGAACAGAAGCTTCTTCCATGTGGGCAGAGTAGGGAATGGGAACTTCTATCCCACATAACCGTTGTACTGGGGCGTCCAACTCATAAAAGGCTTTTTCCATGATTCGCGCACTAATTTCTGATGAAATACTTACAGAACGCCAAGCATCCTCAACAATAATTGCCCGATGTGTTTTGGCAACCGAGGCCAGAAAAGTCTCTTCATCTAAAGGATGTAAAACCCGCAAATCAATCACTTCGGCATCAATTCCTACAGCGGCTAATTCTATAGCGGCTTGTAAACTTTTATAGACGCCAGTGCCATAAGTGATAATAGAAATATCTTTTCCTTTTCTTAGTACTTTTGCTTTGTTAATATCAACAATTGTTGGGTTTAAATCAATTTTTTCTTCCATATTCAGCATTGCCGTATATTCAAAAATGATAACAGGATCTGTACTTTGTAACGCCGATCGCAACATATTTCGGGCATCTTCATGAGTGCCAACAGATAGAATTATTAATCCCGGAATGTGTGCATAAAAAGGTTCCCAACTGTGAGAGTGTTGCGCTCCTAATTGTCTTCCAACTCCGCAAGCCATTCTTATAACTAACGGAACATGTAATTGCCCGCCCGACATATGCTGTAAAGTAGCGGCATTATTCACAATTTGATCCATGGCCAGTAAACTGAAATTAACAGTCATGACTTCAATAATGGGTTTCATTCCGGCTATTGCAGCACCGATACCCGCTCCCACAAAACCAGACTCTGATAGTGGAACATCCATAATGCGTTCTTCTCCAAATTCCTTTAGCAATCCTTTGCTCACGGCAAAAGCACCACCGTAGCGACCCACGTCTTCTCCCATTAAAAAAACACTTTCGTCATTTTGTAATGCTTCACGAAGGCCTTGTTTTAAGGCTTCTCTATACGTGATGGTTATTGTTGCGCCGTTGTTTTGCATGTGTAAAATTATTGGAATGTTAACTTTTCCAGCGTTTTAGTGCAGGTAAGATATTTATCGCTTTTTGAATGGTATACTCATGAAGATCCAATTTTTTCATTTGAGTTTTTACGTTATTTTTCATTTCGTCCAAATTCATTTTGGGGCTTTTGAAAACACCATCATCATAACAGAACTTACAATAGTCATTATTTATTGAACCATTTTTTTCTGTTCCTTTTATCACTTCTGAGTCAATTGGCATACCGCAACTTTGACAGATTGTTTCATTTTTCATGTTTTTATTTTTTAAATAACAAATTGTTTGTTTTTCCATCTTTTTAAAGCCGGCAAAATATTTAGTGCTTTTTGAACCATGTAATTAGGAAGATTTAATTGTTCCATTTTATTTTTGACGTTCTTTTTCATTTCATCCAAATTCATCTCGGGATTTTTAAAATTACTGTTCTCATAACAATACTTACAATATTCATTGCTTTTAATACCGTCATGTTCCGTTCCTTTAATTTTATTTGTGTTAAGTGGCACGCCACAACTTTGACAAAATTGAATGTCTTCAATACTTTTGTTTTTTAAAGAGTTTAGTTTAATGGCTTTCATGATGTTTAAGGTTTTATTAGTTATATTTATTTTTCACTGTAAACAAATTTTGTCAATTGATCTAAAGGTTCCCATGTTCCTGCTTCCGCAAAATCTACTGCTTTCTGAACGCTTATCTCTATTTTCCTTTCAAAAGTGGCAATTTCAGCTGCCGTTATCCATTGCTTTTGCAAAAGAAACTGCTCAAATTGCGGAATTGGATCTCTTTTTTTCCATTCTTCCACTTCTTTTTTATCGCGGTATAACTCGGCATCAAACATTGAATGTGCCCGAAAGCGATAGGTGTTGCATACCAATAAGTACGGTTTTCCGTTGCTTCTTATTTTTTGTACTGCTGAATTTGTAGCTTCTATAACTGCCATTAAATCCATTCCGTCAACTGAAGAAGCTTCAATTCCATATGAAACTCCCTTTTTTTTCAATTCAGTTTCGGCATGAGAATACTTGAGTGCTGTTCCCATGGCATACAAATTATTTTCACAGACAAATAATACGGGAACTTTCCAAATTGACGCCAGATTCAGCGCTTCGTGAAATTCACCTTCAGCAGCGGCGCCTTCACCAAAAAAGCAACAAGTAATGGTTTTTTTCTTTTGTTTTTTGGATGCTAATGCCATTCCGACTGCCATCGGAAGATGCCCGCCAACGATTGCATTGCCTCCGTAAAATTTTTTTGAGACATCAAAAATATGCATTGAGCCGCCTCGGCCTCGGCTGCAACCTTCTAGTTTGCCATACATTTCAGCCATGATAACTTCGGGATTTATTCCTCGAGCTATAGCATGACCGTGTTCTCGGTAAGTACTTAATATAATGTCGTCATCAGTTAAAGCTTGTGTTACCCCAACAGCTACAGCTTCTTCTCCAATATATAAATGTAGAAAACCTCTAATTTTGGCTTTGCTATATTGTTCAGCAGCTTTTTCTTCAAATCGTCGAATGAGCAGCATTTGATACAAATGGAGCAAGCCATTTTTTGCATCAATAGATTTAGGAATAGTGGTTGCTTGTAACATAGTATTTTATTTTTTTTGAAAATTGGATTGCAAATGATAAAATGGTATTGTTTCAATATTCAGGAATTACAGGCCAAATGCGTAATAATATAAAGTGGGATCGCCGGCATATTTTCCTTCAAGCATGATGCCTCTTTGTTGTGATTTAAGGGCTTCAACAAATGATGAAATGTTAGAAACTACATGGTTATTGACTGCCGTAATTACAAATCCTTCTCTTATGTTCGTATTTTGTTTTAGTTTTCCATCATAAAGCTTTGTGATTTTTAGTCCGGTTTTAACATTATATTTTTTCTGGTCTTCCTTATTAATCGCAACTAGTTCCACTCCTAAATTTTTAAGTAAAACTTTTTCGGTATTTTTTATGATAGGAATGTTTTCTTCTTGTTTTTTGAGAATTGCAGTAAGTTCTTTTTGGTCTTTTCCGTTTCGGATTAATGTAATTTTTACTTTTTCACCAGGACGTTTTCGCATAACAATCTCTTGTAGTTTTGCCGAGGTAACGGTCTCAATACCATCAATACTGATGATAACATCTTTGGCTCTCACGCCAGCTTCTTTTGCTGCACCGGCTGCTGTTACGCTATCGACATAAACACCATTGGCACGGTCAATAGGGATTTCTTTTGCAAGTGTACTGTTCATATCCCGAATTACAATTCCTAAAACGCCTCTTTGTACAGTACCAAAATTCATAAGATCGTTAGCCACTTTTTTTACAATATCTACTGGAATAGCAAAAGCATAGCCCGCATAAACACCAGTAGGCGTTGCTATTGCGGTATTAATCCCAATGAGTTTTCCTTCTAATGAAACTAATGCACCGCCGCTGTTACCGGGATTTACGGCAGCATCGGTTTGTATGAAGGATTCAATAGCCCCTTGATCTGTCAGGATATTTATGTTTCGGGCTTTGGCACTTACAATTCCTGCAGTAACGGTTGAGGCTAGATTGAAAGGATTTCCTACTGCAACTACCCATTCTCCAACTTCAATAGTGTCACTATCGCCAAATTGGATAAAGGAAAGTTTGTTTTCGTTAATCTTAAGGAGTGCTAAATCTGTTTGCGGATCATTACCAATTACTTTTGCAGGATAGGAGCGTCCGTCAAATAAAGTAATGTTGATTTCATAGGCGTCTTTGACCAAGTGATTATTGGTTACAATAAATCCGTCAGGTGTTAGTATTACTCCAGATCCGCTGCCAATAACCGGAAGAGAATCATACTGTTCTCCTTTTGGAACTTGAAATTTAAAATCCCTAAAAAAAGGATCACTTTTGAAAAAATCTTTTAGTGGGTCAGGAATGTCATAAAAATAGAATTCATTTTTGTCCTCATTTCTATATTGTTGCATTTGAGATTTGAAAGAGCATTTAATGTGTACTACGCCTGGAGTTGCTATTTTGGCGGCTAATCTGAAATCTACATTTCCGGTGTAAGAAACTTTTTCGGGATTTGATGCCGCATTTTGTTGAATTACGTCAATATTTTTTTCGCTTTTTTTATCCTGTGCCTGGCATCCTTGAAATAATAGAAGGATAAACAACCAATATATTCCAGTATTTTTCCAATTTCTTTTTCCGAATGTTGTCATGACTCAAATTGATTTATTAAAAATTAGTTTCGCTGTGTTTTTTAAAAACAACTTTATTTTTTGATAGTTTACGATTGTTCTAATGTTGAAAGATCTCCTTCCGGTAATCCCAATTCTCGGGCTTTTAGCAATCGTCTTAAAATTTTCCCGCTTCGTGTTTTGGGAATATTGTCTGTGAATTCAATTTCTTTGGGAGCAACTGCGGGTCCCATTTCTTTTCGAGCAAAAGCCATGATATCCATTTTGGTTTCCTCATTGGCTTCTTTTTCGGGTTTTAATACCACAAAAGCTTTGACTAATTCTCCAATAGTTGCTTCGGGCTTTCCTATTACGGCGGCTTCGGCTACAGCAGGATGACGCATTAGTGTACTTTCAACTTCAAAAGGACCAACCATATGACCTGAAGTTTTGATAATGTCATCGGCTCGACCAATAAACCAAAAATAGCCATCGATATCTTTTTTGGCTAAATCACCGCTGAGGTACCATTCGCCAATAAAGCATTTTTTATAGCGTTCTTCTTCATGTAAATAGCTTCTGAAAAGAGATGGAAATCCTTTTTTTAAAACCAAATGACCTTGAAAATCAGGCTCTGTAATTATTTTTAATTCTTTATTATTGACTTCGGCAATCGCAATTTCAATTCCGGGTAAAGGTTTTCCCATAGAACCGGGTTTTACTTTCATTGATGGATAATTGGCAATCATAATTCCTCCAGTTTCAGTTTGCCACCAATTATCCAAAATTGGAATCCCAAAATTTCTCTGACCCCAAAGGACTGCTTCGGCATGAAGCGGTTCTCCTACGCTCAGAATTAACCTCAGATTTTTGAGATTATATTCTTTGTAGGGTTTTATATTCATCCGCATCAATCGCCTGATGGCAGTGGGAGCGGTATACCAAATGTTTATTTTATGTTCTTCGAGGATAGAATACCACCTTACGGCATCAAATTCTTCTTCATCAATAATACTGGTGATTCCGTGAAGTAACGGAGCAATAATTCCGTATGATGTTCCGGTAACCCAGCCAGGATCTGCGGTACACCAATACCGGTCGCCTTTATGAAAATCCAGTACATATTTGCCGGTTATATAATGAGTGAGAACGGCTTGGTGAACATGCAAAACTCCTTTAGGCATTCCTGTGGTACCGCTTGTGAAATGCAAAAGTGCCGAATCTTCCGGATTTGTTTCCGGAATGATAAACTCGTCTTTGGCTTGTTCCATTAGTTTAGAGTAGGATAGTATTTTTTTCGAAAGATGTTCTTTGGTATCAATAAGAATGATATAATGAAGCGCGGGAAGCCTTTCGAGTATAGATTGTATCTTTTTTTCAAATAAAGCTGAAGTTGTAATTATTACGGACGCATCACCTCTGCTTAATCTTTGAAAAATAGGTTCAGGCCCAAAAACAGAAAAAAGTGGGCAAAATACAGCCGTGAATTTCAAGGTTCCCAATGCAGTAATGTATAATTCGGGAATTCTTCCAGCTAAAGAGAAGATGCGTTCTCCTTTTTTTATTCCTAAATTCTGTAGCACATTAGCAAATTTGGAAGTTAGTTTCTGTAATTCGCCATAAGTAAAGTCTTGAAAACTCCTGTCTTTTCGAATAAAACGTAGCGCAACAGTATCTTTCAGCTCTGTTTCAGCATGACGATCAACGGCTTCGTGGGCAATATTCAGTCCTTTTGAGTCAGGAAGACCGCTTAATTCTTGTGCAATATTTTTCCATGAAAAAGAAGTACGAACTTTTTCATAATCCAAAAGGTGGTGTTCTGTTTTATTTTTGATGGAAATCATACTTTTAAAATTAATTGTTGATTAAGCTGTTTTCAATGAATAGGCGACTTAGGGCAAATCACTAAGTTTTATAAGGCTGTGTTCAACGTATATTTCCGGTTCTAAGCGAATAGTTGTTTTGATGGCATTAGAAATAATACATGATTTTTCACTCATTTCTATAATATGTTTTGCTCTGTCTGGTTTTTGCGAATAAGGAATCACGATTTTTGGTTTCAAAATGATTTCTGTTATGGTGTATTTTCCGTCCACGAGATCGACTTTGCAAGTAGATTTGCTTTCAAAACTGACAAATTCTAATTTAGAATTTTCGGCAATAGTCAAAAATGTACTCAGCAGACAACTGTTGACCGATGCGACGAATAAATGTTCAGGTGACCAGATTCCTTCCATTCCCTTCGGAAAATCAGGAGGTGTGGCGACTTCAATTTCTTTTGGCAGAACCGGAGAGCTGAGAACTCCTTTTCTTCTGCCGGTCCATTTTAAGTTTACTTCGTACGTTTGCATTTGATATCTGTTTTTAAATTAAAAAATTAGAATTCATACTAATTATTGCGCTACAAAACCACCGTCTACAGCCATTGCATGTCCGGTTACAAAAGAAGCTTCGTCGGAGCACAACCATAATACAGCAGCAGCAATTTCTTCGGGTTGACCAAAACGACCAATAGGTTCAAGTTCAGTAAATTGTTCTTCGGCTTCTTTTTTCTTTCCGGTAATTCGATCCATCATCGCAGTTTGTATCACTCCGGGACAAACGGCATTAACTCTGACGCCAAGTTTAGCACATTCTAATGCTGCGGTTTTTGTTAATCCTACAACGCCATGTTTTGAAGCTACATAAGCAGGCAGACCAGCAAAACCAACGAGTCCCGCTACCGAGGAGCAATTAACAATAGCACATTTTCCTTGTTTTATCATTTCGGGGATTTCATATTTCATACAAAGCCAAATTCCTTTTAGGTTTACACCAATGGTTTTGTCCCAATTTTCCTCGCTGCAATCTTTTACAGGAGCTTGAATTCCTTCGATACCGGCATTGTTGAAAGCATAATCTAATCGGCCGAAAGTTTTAATGGTTTTTTCGACCATTGCTTTTACATCTGTGGATTTTGAAACATCACATTGGATAAAAAGAGCTTCACCTCCTGAATTTTTAATAAAATCTAACGTTTCAGTATTTTCTTTCCAATCTACAATGACAACTTTTGCTCCTTTTTTTGCGAAAGCTAGAGCCGTTGCTTGTCCAATTCCAAATGAACCGCCTGTTACAATAGCTACTTTATTTTTGAATGGTGTTTCCATAATAGAACGTATTACATTAAAATTTTTCTTTTTATTTTTTTTTCGGCTTCCAAAATATTTTCAATGCCTTTTATTAATGCATCAGGATTAAATGAGATGCTGTCAATTCCTTCGTTTACTAAAAATCTCGCAAATTGCGGAAGGTCACTTGGAGCTTGTCCGCATAAACCCACTTTTATTTTGAAACGCTTTGCCACCCGAATCGTTTCTTTGATTAAAGCTTTGACAGCAGGATTTTCTTCGCTGAACAGATAACTTACTAATGCCGAGTCTCTGTCTAAACCTAAAGTAAGTTGTGTTAAATCATTAGAACCAATAGAGAATCCATCAAATAGTTTGGCGAATTCATCGGCCATTAATACATTACTTGGAATCTCAATCATTACATATACTTCCAGTTCGTTGATGCCTTGTACTAATCCGTTTTTAGCCATTTCTGTAAGTACATTTTCACCTTCATCGACCGTTCTGCAAAAAGGAATCATCAGTTTTACATTATGAAGTCCCATTTCGTTTCGTACTTTTTTCATAGCTTCACATTCTAAAGCAAAACCTTTTCGATAAAAATCACTGTAATAACGGGAAGCGCCCCGAAAACCTATCATTGGATTTTCTTCATCAGGTTCAAAATATTTCCCTCCGATGAGATTGGCATATTCATTACTTTTGAAATCACTCATTCGCACAATAACATCTTTCGGATAAAAAGCTGCTGCGACTATTGCTACTGCTTCGGCCAGTTTGTCGATAAAATAATTTTTAGGATCGGTGTAGCCTTTCGTTAATTCGGCTATTTGGGAGACCACTTTTTCATCTGTTATCTTTTCAGGTTCGCACAAAGCCAAGGGATGAATTTTAATTGTATTCGAAATTGCAAACTCCATTCGCATCAAACCCACACCCTGATTGGGGTAATGACTCAGTTCAAAAGCTCTTTCCGGATCAGCAAGAATCAGCATTGGGTCCGTTCTTGGCATTTCAAGCAGACTGAAATCATGTTCTTTTATGTCCCATTTCAGAATTCCGTCGTAAATAATACCCTCTTTTCCTTCGGCACAGGATACAGTGATTTCCTGACCGTTTTTTATTGCAGAAGTTGCATTTCCGCATCCTACCACGGCAACGGTGCCCAATTCACGGGCAACAATGGCGGCATGGCTGGTGCGTCCTCCTTTATTGGTAATGATTGCCGATGCTCTTTTCATTATTGGATCCCAATCAGGATTTGTCAAATCGGTAACGATGATTTCTCCGTTTTGCAACAAATGACCCTCTTGTGGATTGTTTAGAATCCGGGCTTTTCCGGAAGCAATTTTATCGCCAAGAGCAATTCCTTGGGTTAAAACCGTTCCTTTTTCTTTGAGTTTGTAAATTTCCCGGACCTTTTTATTTGCTTTTTCATGAACAGTTTCCGGGCGCGCCTGAACAATATATAGTTGATTGTTCAACCCGTCCTTTGCCCATTCTATATCCATAGCTTTTTTATAATGTTTCTCAATTGTATAGCACCATTGCGAAAGCTGAATCACTTCTTGGTTTGTTAATGAGAATTGATTTTGTTTTTCTAAAGCAGTATTAGTATTTACAATTGTATCTTCTGCAGAGGAACTTTCTGGTTTTTCGGAGTAAATCATGGTAAATTCTTTTCTTCCGCAATTTCTCTTTAGAATAGGATTAAAATCAGGATTGCCCAAAATAGGTTTAAACACCATCCATTCGTCAGGAGTAACGGTACCTTGCACAATGTTTTCGCCTAATCCCCAGCAGCCATTAATGATAATAGTGTTCTCAAATCCTGAATCTGGATCAATAGTAAAAGCAACTCCAGAGGACGCTTTATCGCTTCGCACCATTTGTTGTACGCCTACGGAAATAGCAATGCCTAGCTTGGCAAAGCCCATATCATGGCGGTATTTAATAGCACGATCAGTATATAAGGATATAAAACAGCGGTGTATGGCATCCACTAATTGAGATTCTCCACTAATATTCAAAAAAGATTGCATTTGACCGGCGAAACTTGCGGAAGGTAAATCTTCTGAAGTAGCGCTGCTTCGAACGGCTACATCAAGAGAATCTACTCCGCATTGTTTGCATAGCGATTGGTAAGCAAAATGTATTTCAAGCCGAATTTCCTCCGGAATAGTTGCAGATAAAATAAGATTTCTTGCTTTTTCTCCAATGAAAGAAAGGTTAGAGTACTGTTTTGTGTCTAATGAAGACAATAAATCTTTCAATGGTTTTTCCAGATTATTTGCTTTACGGAAAAGCCGATATCCTTTGGCAGTCAAAGCAAATCCATTAGGAATATTAATGCCCATAGGGTTTAGCTGATTGTACATTTCGCCAAGAGACGCATTTTTACCTCCAACTTTGCCAATAGAACCAATACCAATCTGATTAAAAAACAGAATATATTTATAATTTTTCATTTTGTATGTATTTTAAATACAAGCAGACCAGTAGGGGATCTGATGGAATAGTACAATAGAAAAATATTTGAGGCGAGTTGTTTTTTCAGGTTATTAAAAACCTGAAAGCATTACTTAAATTAAAAATTGACGATTTGAGGAACTAAAAAAATCGAGAGTAGTAGGATTCTCTTCTTATTAAAATATGTTATGTAAATTTAATAAATTATTTTTTTACAAATGCTTTTTTTAGAATAAAAAACAGGCTTTTATTTTTGTAAGTGCTTATTATATAGTGTGGTAATGAGTAGTTATGATATTTTAGGTTGTAACTTTAATAAGATTTTATATTGTATACTTTTTATATCCTTATATAATGACAAGTTTGTACTATATATAAGGTGAATGTTTTTATGCGGTTTCTAAGTTTTGTTCCAATTTCTTGAACAACATAAACTACATCAGTAATATTAATCCTTTTTCAGAATATAAATCCTTCAATCACGACCTAATTAGACGTTTTTAAATCAAACACAATCACCAAAACAGGCAAAAACTGATCAAATTGTCAAAAATACCTATGTCTAATTCATAAAATGGCAAAAAAGACATTCTGTAAATATCAAAAAGTCAGTGAATTAAAAAATACAATAGAAAAAAGGATTAAAAATGTTTGTAAAAGCGGATAAAGGTGTTACTTTTGCACCCGCAACAGCGCATAGGTTCATTAATAAGTTGACAAGTAAAAGGAATAAAACTAGAAGATTTATTTTCTAAAAAAGATTCAAAAAAGCTTGTAGAATTAGAAAAGAGGTTGTAGTTTTGCACCCCGCAAACGGGCTAAGTTCATTGAGAGACTGATAAGGGAAAGAGGAGAAAAGGGGATTAAAATAATCTCAAAAAAACTTCAAAATTTTCTTGCCAGTTAAAAAGATAATTTATACTTTTGCACCCGCTTCGAGAAACACGCTAAGTGAATTGAGAAGGGAAAAATAAGATAAGACACGTTCCTAGACATATTGAATTGACAGCCGTTTTGAAAGAGATTTCAAAACAAATAAAATAAGAGTAATAGAATCGATAGATTTGAAAAAACCACTAGAATTTGAGTCGAATAAATAAAGAGAGAAGATTTATCTAATCTCAAACAATATACGATGAAGAGTTTGATCCTGGCTCAGGATGAACGCTAGCGGCAGGCTTAACACATGCAAGTCGAGGGGTATAGTTCTTCGGAACTAGAGACCGGCGCACGGGTGCGTAACGCGTATGCAATCTACCTTTTACAGAGGGATAGCCCAGAGAAATTTGGATTAATACCTCATAGTATAATGAGTTGGCATCAACACATTATTAAAGTCACAACGGTAAAAGATGAGCATGCGTCCCATTAGCTTGTTGGTAAGGTAACGGCTTACCAAGGCAACGATGGGTAGGGGTCCTGAGAGGGAGATCCCCCACACTGGTACTGAGACACGGACCAGACTCCTACGGGAGGCAGCAGTGAGGAATATTGGACAATGGGCGCAAGCCTGATCCAGCCATGCCGCGTGCAGGATGACGGTCCTATGGATTGTAAACTGCTTTTGTACAGGAAGAAACACTGGTTCGTGAACCAGCTTGACGGTACTGTAAGAATAAGGATCGGCTAACTCCGTGCCAGCAGCCGCGGTAATACGGAGGATCCAAGCGTTATCCGGAATCATTGGGTTTAAAGGGTCCGTAGGCGGTCAGATAAGTCAGTGGTGAAAGCCCATCGCTCAACGGTGGAACGGCCATTGATACTGTCTGACTTGAATTATTAGGAAGTAACTAGAATATGTAGTGTAGCGGTGAAATGCTTAGAGATTACATGGAATACCAATTGCGAAGGCAGGTTACTACTAATGGATTGACGCTGATGGACGAAAGCGTGGGTAGCGAACAGGATTAGATACCCTGGTAGTCCACGCCGTAAACGATGGATACTAGCTGTTGGGGGCAACTTCAGTGGCTAAGCGAAAGTGATAAGTATCCCACCTGGGGAGTACGTTCGCAAGAATGAAACTCAAAGGAATTGACGGGGGCCCGCACAAGCGGTGGAGCATGTGGTTTAATTCGATGATACGCGAGGAACCTTACCAAGGCTTAAATGTAGATTGACCGGTTTGGAAACAGATCTTTCGCAAGACAATTTACAAGGTGCTGCATGGTTGTCGTCAGCTCGTGCCGTGAGGTGTCAGGTTAAGTCCTATAACGAGCGCAACCCCTGTTGTTAGTTGCCAGCGAGTCATGTCGGGAACTCTAACGAGACTGCCAGTGCAAACTGAGAGGAAGGTGGGGATGACGTCAAATCATCACGGCCCTTACGCCTTGGGCTACACACGTGCTACAATGGCCGGTACAGAGAGCAGCCACTGGGTGACCAGGAGCGAATCTACAAAACCGGTCACAGTTCGGATCGGAGTCTGCAACTCGACTCCGTGAAGCTGGAATCGCTAGTAATCGGATATCAGCCATGATCCGGTGAATACGTTCCCGGGCCTTGTACACACCGCCCGTCAAGCCATGGAAGCTGGGGGTGCCTGAAGTCGGTGACCGCAAGGAGCTGCCTAGGGTAAAACTGGTAACTAGGGCTAAGTCGTAACAAGGTAGCCGTACCGGAAGGTGCGGCTGGAACACCTCCTTTCTAGAGCTTTAGTGTTAGCTTAATGCACGCTAAAGAAAGAAGACGAAAAGACTATTGGAAACAAAAAAGGACATTATATTACTCTTGCTGTTAGTTCAAATAATACACGTTAGAGACGTTGCAAAGCAGCGGCTTTATTTTTAAGAAAAGAGTGTCTCGTAGCTCAGCTGGTTAGAGTACTACACTGATAATGTAGGGGTCGACAGTTCGAGTCTGTCCGAGACAACTATTTTAGACTTAAAAAAAGGAAATTTTAGAAGTATGAGTATGAATTACTGTAATTCAAAATTCAACATTCATAATTTAAAATTAGAAATGGGGGATTAGCTCAGCTGGCTAGAGCGCCTGCCTTGCACGCAGGAGGTCAACGGTTCGACTCCGTTATTCTCCACAATATGCTGAAATAAATTCAGCATAAAAGTTCATTGACATATTGAGATAAGAAATAATAAAAAGTAGAAAGCATTTTTTGCTTGTTTATCATTAGACAAGTAAAAGAAACGGCACATTTTAATTAATGTGTTGGTACAATAAGCAAAATAAGGGCGTATGGGGGATGCCTTGGCTCTCAGAGGCGATGAAAGGCGTGATAAGCTGCGAAAAGTTACGGGGATTGGCACACACGATACGATCCGTAAATACCTGAATGGGGCAACCCACTATGTTGAAGACATAGTACACCGATAGGTGGGCAAACCCGCTGAACTGAAACATCTAAGTAGGCGGAGGAGAAGAAAACAAAAGTGATTCCGTAAGTAGTGGCGAGCGAACGCGGATTAGCCCAAACCAGTGTTGTTACGGCAATACTGGGGTTGTAGGACCACGATATTTGTTGCGGATAGAATTAGAATCTACTGGAAAGTAGAGCCAAAGAAGGTGATAGCCCTGTATAAGTAATAGAAGATAACGATAGTGGTATCCTGAGTAGGGCGGGGCACGTGAAACCCTGTCTGAATTTGGCGGGACCATCCGCTAAGGCTAAATACTCCTGAGAGACCGATAGTGAACCAGTACCGTGAGGGAAAGGTGAAAAGAACCGTGAATAACGGAGTGAAATAGATCCTGAAACCATACGCTTACAAGCGGTCGGAGCCCTTTCGTGGGGTGACGGCGTGCCTTTTGCATAATGAGCCTACGAGTTAACGTTGCTGGCAAGGATAAGTGGTTAAGCCACGGATCCGTAGCGAAAGCGAGTCTGAATAGGGCGCTTTAGTCAGTAGTGTTAGACGCGAAACCGTGTGATCTACCCATGGGCAGGATGAAGCTGTGGTAACACATAGTGGAGGTCCGAACCGGTTGACGTTGAAAAGTCTTCGGATGACCTGTGGGTAGGGGTGAAAGGCCAATCAAACTCGGAAATAGCTCGTACTCCCCGAAATGCATTTAGGTGCAGCGTTATGCGTAAAGTTATATAGAGGTAGAGCTACTGATTGGATGCGGGGGCTTCACCGCCTACCAATTCCTGACAAACTCCGAATGCTATATAATGTTTCATAACAGTGAGGGCTTGGGTGCTAAGGTCCAAGTCCGAGAGGGAAAGAACCCAGACCATCAGCTAAGGTCCCCAAATATATGTTAAGTTGAAAGAACGAGGTTTGTCTGCCCAGACAGCTAGGATGTTGGCTTGGAAGCAGCCATTCATTTAAAGAGTGCGTAACAGCTCACTAGTCGAGCGGACGAGCATGGATAATAATCGGGCATAAACATATTACCGAAGCTATGGATTTGTAATTTATTACAAGTGGTAGGGGAGCATTCTAACAGGGTAGAAGGTGTGTTGTAAAGCATGCTGGACTGGTTAGAAAAGAAAATGTAGGCATAAGTAACGATAATGCGGGCGAGAAACCCGCACACCGAAAGACTAAGGTTTCCACAGCTATGCTAATCAGCTGTGGGTTAGTCGGGACCTAAGGCGAACCCGAAAGGGACAGTCGATGGACAACGGGTTAATATTCCCGTACTAGTTATTACTGTGATGGGGTGACGGAGTGATGAAAGCGCCGCGAACTGACGGAATAGTTCGTTGAAGTACCTACCTATAAGCTGCGCAGGCAAATCCACGCGGCTTGGGGAAATACGATAGTACTCGGAGTCTTCGGACAAAGAGATAGTGCGCCTAAGGGCTTCCAAGAAAAACCTCTAAACTTCAGGTAATAAGTACCCGTACCGCAAACCGACACAGGTAGTCGAGGAGAGAATCCTAAGGTGCTCGAGAGATTCATGGCTAAGGAATTAGGCAAAATAGACCCGTAACTTCGGGAGAAGGGTCGCCAGCAGCAATGCTGGCCGCAGTGAAGAGGTCCAGGCGACTGTTTATCAAAAACACAGGGCTCTGCAAAATCGTAAGATGAAGTATAGGGCCTGACACCTGCCCGGTGCTGGAAGGTTAAGAGGAGATGTTATCTTCGGAGAAGCATTGAATTGAAGCCCCAGTAAACGGCGGCCGTAACTATAACGGTCCTAAGGTAGCGAAATTCCTTGTCGGGTAAGTTCCGACCTGCACGAATGGTGTAACGATCTGGACACTGTCTCAGCCATGAGCTCGGTGAAATTGTAGTAACGGTGAAGATGCCGTTTACCCGCAGTGGGACGAAAAGACCCTGTGCACCTTTACTATAGCTTAGTATTGACCTTGGATAAATGATGTGTAGGATAGGTTGGAGACTGTGAAGTGGCGTCGCTAGGCGTTGTGGAGTCATTGTTGAAATACAACCCTTTGTTTATCTGAGGCCTAACCCCCAATCGGGGGGACATTGCTTGGTGGGTAGTTTGACTGGGGTGGTCGCCTCCAAAAGAGTAACGGAGGCTTCTAAAGGTTCCCTCAGTACGCTTGGTAACCGTGCGTAGAGTGCAATGGCATAAGGGAGCTTGACTGAGAGACATACAGGTCGATCAGGTACGAAAGTAGAGCATAGTGATCCGGTGGTTCCGCATGGAAGGGCCATCGCTCAAAGGATAAAAGGTACGCCGGGGATAACAGGCTGATCTCCCCCAAGAGCTCATATCGACGGGGGGGTTTGGCACCTCGATGTCGGCTCGTCACATCCTGGGGCTGGAGAAGGTCCCAAGGGTTGGGCTGTTCGCCCATTAAAGTGGCACGCGAGCTGGGTTCAGAACGTCGTGAGACAGTTCGGTCTCTATCTACTGTGGGCGCAAGAAATTTGAGTGGATCTGATTCTAGTACGAGAGGACCGAATTGGACAAACCTCTAGTGTATCTGTTGTCACGCCAGTGGCATGGCAGAGTAGCTACGTTTGGAAGGGATAAGCGCTGAAAGCATATAAGCGCGAAACCCACCACAAGATGAGATTTCTTTTAAGGGTCGTGGGAGATGACCACGTTGATAGGCTATAGATGTAAAGGCAGTAATGTCATAGTCGAGTAGTACTAATAACCCGTAAGCTTATGTACGCTTTTCCTGCCGAGCAATCGGCAGGAAGAAACTTTCTTAGGTCCTGAATCAAGTTCAGGATAAACTTTTTATTTTCTTTATCTCAGTATGTTAAGATATTTGCTCGACGCAAGAGCAGTCCAAAGACGAAAGTCAACAGTCCAAAAGGCAACTTTAGACTTTAAGACCTTCGACTTTAGACTAACAACCTTAAGGTGGTTATTGCGGCGGGGCTCAC
Organism: Flavobacterium lacustre; assembly: GCF_027474525.2. Taxonomy (NCBI): domain Bacteria; kingdom Pseudomonadati; phylum Bacteroidota; class Flavobacteriia; order Flavobacteriales; family Flavobacteriaceae; genus Flavobacterium; species Flavobacterium lacustre. The sequence goes on along the minus strand of NZ_CP114882.2, from coordinate 126,696 downwards.
CTCTTCCCATCCCGAACAGAGTAGTTAAGCCCGCCTGCGCAGATGGTACTGCAGTTATGTGGGAGAGTATGTCGTCGCCTTTCTTTTGAAAGCCTATCTGAAAAGATAGGCTTTTTTGTTTTATAGGAACGACGTGTTCGGCTAAAGCCTCGGTTCGTCGACTTTCTTTTGAAAGCCTATCTGAAAAGATAGGCTTTTTTTGTTTTTAATAAGTATTTAAATACCTGAAGCACACTGGGATTCCTCCTCTTACTATCAAATGTCGACTTTCTTTTGAAAACCCTATTCCTATCGGAATAGGCTTTTTTGTTTTTAATAAGTTTTAAAATACCTGAAGCCCACTGGGATTCCTCCTCTTACTATCAAATGTCGACTTTCTTTTGAAAAAAAACGCTAGTTTGAAGACTTTTTTATAACAAATTTGTTGGTTAAAATTGGATAAGGAGGTTTCATCCATCTGCAAACGTTTTCCAATTTTTTTAGAGAAAAGCAACTGCTTTTTTTGTTTTTTTGTTACTAAATTTTAAAATCGCTCAAAAAATGCTTGTAATTATATTATAAGTTATTACTTCTAACGCCATAGAACGCGATGTTAGCATTTCGATTCTATATTCCTTTAAAAAAAGACGCAAACTTCGGTGTTACATGAGTTTTGTCTGCTACTAAATTCTAATCTCTAAAAACTACTTTTCTGATGTCTTCATTGAGTCATCTTCTGCGAATCATATAAATATATACTTGGTGTTCACGAATTGGGAAATACGGAACAGTTACTAGGTTAAAGAATCTTTTGGATTCTAACTTGCATTGTCTATATTCTTTAGTTACTGAATTAATCTTTCTTAAATAAAAACATAGTACTTCTTCTCCTTTTCATAAAAAGTAATTCACTGTAATTTCTGGTAATAATAATTTGAGAAGTTCTACAAATGAATCTTTCATTCCTAAATATTTTTGAGATATAAGAATCAATATTTTATATTTTCCACAATTCTCAAAATTGTTTTTTTAATTAGATATTTTTCTCTTTTATAAAGATTTGGATAAAAAGAGTCTATGAGTTTTAGAACATCTTCTTGATAATGTAGTATGCTTTGATTTGATTGTTCATGTTGGTGTTCTTTTTATACAATTTTCAAGGATATTTTAAACTATTCTATAAGATATAGAACTGATTTCTATTGAGTATAAAGACTATTGGTTACAAAATGGCAAAAAAGACATTCTGTAAATATCAAAAAGTCAGTGAATTAAAAAATACAATAGAAAAAAGGATTAAAAATGTTTGTAAAAGCGGATAAAGGTGTTACTTTTGCACCCGCAACAGCGCATAGGTTCATTAATAAGTTGACAAGTAAAAGGAATAAAACTAGAAGATTTATTTTCTAAAAAAGATTCAAAAAAGCTTGTAGAATTAGAAAAGAGGTTGTAGTTTTGCACCCCGTAAACGGGCTAAGTTCATTGAGAGACTGATAAGGGAAAGAGGAGAAAAGGGGATTAAAATAATCTCAAAAAAACTTCAAAATTTTCTTGCCAGTTAAAAAGATAATTTATACTTTTGCACCCGCTTCGAGAAACACGCTAAGTGAATTGAGAAGGGAAAAATAAGATAAGACACGTTCCTAGACATATTGAATTGACAGCCGTTTTGAAAGAGATTTCAAAACAAATAAAATAAGAGTAATAGAATCGATAGATTTGAAAAAACCACTAGAATTTGAGTCGAATAAATAAAGAGAGAAGATTTATCTAATCTCAAACAATATACGATGAAGAGTTTGATCCTGGCTCAGGATGAACGCTAGCGGCAGGCTTAACACATGCAAGTCGAGGGGTATAGTTCTTCGGAACTAGAGACCGGCGCACGGGTGCGTAACGCGTATGCAATCTACCTTTTACAGAGGGATAGCCCAGAGAAATTTGGATTAATACCTCATAGTATAATGAGTTGGCATCAACACATTATTAAAGTCACAACGGTAAAAGATGAGCATGCGTCCCATTAGCTTGTTGGTAAGGTAACGGCTTACCAAGGCAACGATGGGTAGGGGTCCTGAGAGGGAGATCCCCCACACTGGTACTGAGACACGGACCAGACTCCTACGGGAGGCAGCAGTGAGGAATATTGGACAATGGGCGCAAGCCTGATCCAGCCATGCCGCGTGCAGGATGACGGTCCTATGGATTGTAAACTGCTTTTGTACAGGAAGAAACACTGGTTCGTGAACCAGCTTGACGGTACTGTAAGAATAAGGATCGGCTAACTCCGTGCCAGCAGCCGCGGTAATACGGAGGATCCAAGCGTTATCCGGAATCATTGGGTTTAAAGGGTCCGTAGGCGGTCAGATAAGTCAGTGGTGAAAGCCCATCGCTCAACGGTGGAACGGCCATTGATACTGTCTGACTTGAATTATTAGGAAGTAACTAGAATATGTAGTGTAGCGGTGAAATGCTTAGAGATTACATGGAATACCAATTGCGAAGGCAGGTTACTACTAATGGATTGACGCTGATGGACGAAAGCGTGGGTAGCGAACAGGATTAGATACCCTGGTAGTCCACGCCGTAAACGATGGATACTAGCTGTTGGGGGCAACTTCAGTGGCTAAGCGAAAGTGATAAGTATCCCACCTGGGGAGTACGTTCGCAAGAATGAAACTCAAAGGAATTGACGGGGGCCCGCACAAGCGGTGGAGCATGTGGTTTAATTCGATGATACGCGAGGAACCTTACCAAGGCTTAAATGTAGATTGACCGGTTTGGAAACAGATCTTTCGCAAGACAATTTACAAGGTGCTGCATGGTTGTCGTCAGCTCGTGCCGTGAGGTGTCAGGTTAAGTCCTATAACGAGCGCAACCCCTGTTGTTAGTTGCCAGCGAGTCATGTCGGGAACTCTAACGAGACTGCCAGTGCAAACTGAGAGGAAGGTGGGGATGACGTCAAATCATCACGGCCCTTACGCCTTGGGCTACACACGTGCTACAATGGCCGGTACAGAGAGCAGCCACTGGGTGACCAGGAGCGAATCTACAAAACCGGTCACAGTTCGGATCGGAGTCTGCAACTCGACTCCGTGAAGCTGGAATCGCTAGTAATCGGATATCAGCCATGATCCGGTGAATACGTTCCCGGGCCTTGTACACACCGCCCGTCAAGCCATGGAAGCTGGGGGTGCCTGAAGTCGGTGACCGCAAGGAGCTGCCTAGGGTAAAACTGGTAACTAGGGCTAAGTCGTAACAAGGTAGCCGTACCGGAAGGTGCGGCTGGAACACCTCCTTTCTAGAGCTTTAGTGTTAGCTTAATGCACGCTAAAGAAAGAAGACGAAAAGACTATTGGAAACAAAAAAGGACATTATATTACTCTTGCTGTTAGTTCAAATAATACACGTTAGAGACGTTGCAAAGCAGCGGCTTTATTTTTAAGAAAAGAGTGTCTCGTAGCTCAGCTGGTTAGAGTACTACACTGATAATGTAGGGGTCGACAGTTCGAGTCTGTCCGAGACAACTATTTTAGACTTAAAAAAAGGAAATTTTAGAAGTATGAGTATGAATTACTGTAATTCAAAATTCAACATTCATAATTTAAAATTAGAAATGGGGGATTAGCTCAGCTGGCTAGAGCGCCTGCCTTGCACGCAGGAGGTCAACGGTTCGACTCCGTTATTCTCCACAATATGCTGAAATAAATTCAGCATAAAAGTTCATTGACATATTGAGATAAGAAATAATAAAAAGTAGAAAGCATTTTTTGCTTGTTTATCATTAGACAAGTAAAAGAAACGGCACATTTTAATTAATGTGTTGGTACAATAAGCAAAATAAGGGCGTATGGGGGATGCCTTGGCTCTCAGAGGCGATGAAAGGCGTGATAAGCTGCGAAAAGTTACGGGGATTGGCACACACGATACGATCCGTAAATACCTGAATGGGGCAACCCACTATGTTGAAGACATAGTACACCGATAGGTGGGCAAACCCGCTGAACTGAAACATCTAAGTAGGCGGAGGAGAAGAAAACAAAAGTGATTCCGTAAGTAGTGGCGAGCGAACGCGGATTAGCCCAAACCAGTGTTGTTACGGCAATACTGGGGTTGTAGGACCACGATATTTGTTGCGGATAGAATTAGAATCTACTGGAAAGTAGAGCCAAAGAAGGTGATAGCCCTGTATAAGTAATAGAAGATAACGATAGTGGTATCCTGAGTAGGGCGGGGCACGTGAAACCCTGTCTGAATTTGGCGGGACCATCCGCTAAGGCTAAATACTCCTGAGAGACCGATAGTGAACCAGTACCGTGAGGGAAAGGTGAAAAGAACCGTGAATAACGGAGTGAAATAGATCCTGAAACCATACGCTTACAAGCGGTCGGAGCCCTTTCGTGGGGTGACGGCGTGCCTTTTGCATAATGAGCCTACGAGTTAACGTTGCTGGCAAGGATAAGTGGTTAAGCCACGGATCCGTAGCGAAAGCGAGTCTGAATAGGGCGCTTTAGTCAGTAGTGTTAGACGCGAAACCGTGTGATCTACCCATGGGCAGGATGAAGCTGTGGTAACACATAGTGGAGGTCCGAACCGGTTGACGTTGAAAAGTCTTCGGATGACCTGTGGGTAGGGGTGAAAGGCCAATCAAACTCGGAAATAGCTCGTACTCCCCGAAATGCATTTAGGTGCAGCGTTATGCGTAAAGTTATATAGAGGTAGAGCTACTGATTGGATGCGGGGGCTTCACCGCCTACCAATTCCTGACAAACTCCGAATGCTATATAATGTTTCATAACAGTGAGGGCTTGGGTGCTAAGGTCCAAGTCCGAGAGGGAAAGAACCCAGACCATCAGCTAAGGTCCCCAAATATATGTTAAGTTGAAAGAACGAGGTTTGTCTGCCCAGACAGCTAGGATGTTGGCTTGGAAGCAGCCATTCATTTAAAGAGTGCGTAACAGCTCACTAGTCGAGCGGACGAGCATGGATAATAATCGGGCATAAACATATTACCGAAGCTATGGATTTGTAATTTATTACAAGTGGTAGGGGAGCATTCTAACAGGGTAGAAGGTGTGTTGTAAAGCATGCTGGACTGGTTAGAAAAGAAAATGTAGGCATAAGTAACGATAATGCGGGCGAGAAACCCGCACACCGAAAGACTAAGGTTTCCACAGCTATGCTAATCAGCTGTGGGTTAGTCGGGACCTAAGGCGAACCCGAAAGGGACAGTCGATGGACAACGGGTTAATATTCCCGTACTAGTTATTACTGTGATGGGGTGACGGAGTGATGAAAGCGCCGCGAACTGACGGAATAGTTCGTTGAAGTACCTACCTATAAGCTGCGCAGGCAAATCCACGCGGCTTGGGGAAATACGATAGTACTCGGAGTCTTCGGACAAAGAGATAGTGCGCCTAAGGGCTTCCAAGAAAAACCTCTAAACTTCAGGTAATAAGTACCCGTACCGCAAACCGACACAGGTAGTCGAGGAGAGAATCCTAAGGTGCTCGAGAGATTCATGGCTAAGGAATTAGGCAAAATAGACCCGTAACTTCGGGAGAAGGGTCGCCAGCAGCAATGCTGGCCGCAGTGAAGAGGTCCAGGCGACTGTTTATCAAAAACACAGGGCTCTGCAAAATCGTAAGATGAAGTATAGGGCCTGACACCTGCCCGGTGCTGGAAGGTTAAGAGGAGATGTTATCTTCGGAGAAGCATTGAATTGAAGCCCCAGTAAACGGCGGCCGTAACTATAACGGTCCTAAGGTAGCGAAATTCCTTGTCGGGTAAGTTCCGACCTGCACGAATGGTGTAACGATCTGGACACTGTCTCAGCCATGAGCTCGGTGAAATTGTAGTAACGGTGAAGATGCCGTTTACCCGCAGTGGGACGAAAAGACCCTGTGCACCTTTACTATAGCTTAGTATTGACCTTGGATAAATGATGTGTAGGATAGGTTGGAGACTGTGAAGTGGCGTCGCTAGGCGTTGTGGAGTCATTGTTGAAATACAACCCTTTGTTTATCTGAGGCCTAACCCCCAATCGGGGGGACATTGCTTGGTGGGTAGTTTGACTGGGGTGGTCGCCTCCAAAAGAGTAACGGAGGCTTCTAAAGGTTCCCTCAGTACGCTTGGTAACCGTGCGTAGAGTGCAATGGCATAAGGGAGCTTGACTGAGAGACATACAGGTCGATCAGGTACGAAAGTAGAGCATAGTGATCCGGTGGTTCCGCATGGAAGGGCCATCGCTCAAAGGATAAAAGGTACGCCGGGGATAACAGGCTGATCTCCCCCAAGAGCTCATATCGACGGGGGGGTTTGGCACCTCGATGTCGGCTCGTCACATCCTGGGGCTGGAGAAGGTCCCAAGGGTTGGGCTGTTCGCCCATTAAAGTGGCACGCGAGCTGGGTTCAGAACGTCGTGAGACAGTTCGGTCTCTATCTACTGTGGGCGCAAGAAATTTGAGTGGATCTGATTCTAGTACGAGAGGACCGAATTGGACAAACCTCTAGTGTATCTGTTGTCACGCCAGTGGCATGGCAGAGTAGCTACGTTTGGAAGGGATAAGCGCTGAAAGCATATAAGCGCGAAACCCACCACAAGATGAGATTTCTTTTAAGGGTCGTGGGAGATGACCACGTTGATAGGCTATAGATGTAAAGGCAGTAATGTCATAGTCGAGTAGTACTAATAACCCGTAAGCTTATGTACGCTTTTCCTGCCGAGCAATCGGCAGGAAGAAACTTTCTTAGGTCCTGAATCAAGTTCAGGATAAACTTTTTATTTTCTTTATCTCAGTATGTTAAGATATTTGCTCGACGCAAGAGCAGTCCAAAGACGAAAGTCAACAGTCCAAAAGGCAACTTTAGACTTTAAGACCTTCGACTTTAGACTAACAACCTTAAGGTGGTTATTGCGGCGGGGCTCACCTCTTCCCATCCCGAACAGAGTAGTTAAGCCCGCCTGCGCAGATGGTACTGCAGTTATGTGGGAGAGTATGTCGTCGCCTTTCTTTTGAAAGCCTATCTGAAAAGATAGGCTTTTTTGTTTTATAGGAACGACGTGTTCGGCTAAAGCCTCGGTTCGTCGACTTTCTTTTGAAAGCCTATCTGAAAAGATAGGCTTTTTTTGTTTTTAATAAGTATTTAAATACCTGAAGCACACTGGGATTCCTCCTCTTACTATCAAATGTCGACTTTCTTTTGAAAACCCTATTCCTATCGGAATAGGCTTTTTTGTTTTATAACTGTATTTTATCTCATTGCGTTTTTCATTCTTTCTAAATGCTATCGTTCGAGAGAACAAGCTGCAATAATCTTCTGAAATGATACTTGTTTTGCTTCGAAAAAAAAATGAATCCTAAATAGCACCGAATTCTTTTAGATAAAAACGTAGCTTGATTATTTTAGATCGCAAAAAAAAGGCTTAAATTTAATTTAAGCCTTTCCCTTTAGTAGATATTTCTATATTATTTGTTCTTGTCTTTTCTCTTTTTATCTCTCGTTTTTAACATATTTCTATTTACCGAACCATGCGTTTTTTTCTTTGTTTTGGATGGGCCTCCTAGATTTACTTTTTTATTTTTTTTATCTTTTTCATGAAAAGCTCCATCACCATCTAATTTTTGTTTTTTCATTAAAAACTTAATTGGCTGTCTGTCTTTTTCGGGTTCTATCAATTTTGATGAAATTTCTACGACTTCTGGAAAAGCTTCAATTTCTAATTCCATATTCATTAATACTTCTATTTCAACTTTTGATTCTTCCTCGCGAGGAGTTATAAGACTTATCGCTGTTCCGGTAGCATCTGCACGACCTGTTCTACCGATTCTGTGCATATATAGTTCGGGTATTTCAGGCATTTCGAAGTTGATGACATGAGTAATGTTTGAAATATCCAATCCCCTTGCCATAATATCGGTTGTGATTAGTCCACGTAAGTTTCCTTCTTGAAAAGATGCCATTGTACTCAAACGATAATTTTGTGATTTATTTGAGTGAATAACTCCAAATTGTCCTTCGAAATCTTCTTCAATACGTTCATGAACCATATCAGAAATCTTCTTATTGTTTACAAATACTAACACACGGCTCATGTCTTTGTTAGTTTGTAATAAGTGCTTTAATAGGTTTATTTTTGTATTGAAATTAGGAACTTGGTAGGTAATTTGTTTAATATTCTCTAATGGAGTTCCAGATGCAGAAAGCGTAACTTCTTCTGGATAATCAAAATAGTCGTTCAAAATAGCATCTACTTCGTCAGTCATAGTTGCTGAAAAGAGTATGTTTTGACGTTTGATTTTCATCATTGCCAAAAGTGCTGTCAATTGTGTTCGGAAACCTAAATTTAGCATTTCGTCAAATTCGTCTATGACGAGTTTTTGAGTTTCCTCAAATCGAATTACATTATCTAATGCTAAGTCCATAGTCCGACCAGGAGTTCCTATTAATATATCGATACCTTGATAAACAGCTTTTTTTTGAGTATTAATATTTACACCACCAAAAATACCAATAGTACGAACGGACATGTATTTTGTCAGTTTTTCTACTTCTTCTACTACTTGAACCACCAGTTCACGTGTAGGGACAAGAATGACAATTTTTGGTGTATGCCCAGGAGTAAATTTATATAATTTAAGTAATGGTAAAAGGTAAGCAAATGTTTTACCAGTACCAGTTTGTGCAATCCCCATCATATCACGTCCTGACATTATTACAGAAAATGATTTTTCTTGAATGGGAGTAGGGGTTACAAATCCCAATTCATCGATTGCTTTTTGTACTGATTTTGGTAGATTGAATTGCTCAAAAGTGGTCATAAAACGTATATTTTGTGCAAAGATACGTTTTTTATGAGGATAGTGAGCTGTGCTTTAGTATAGTTGTTTTTTTGACTGTAATTGTTTTATACAAAACGTTTAACTCTTAGTACTAATTCGATTGGATTAAATGGTTTTGCTATAAAATCATCAACACCTAATTTGAATCCTTCAATTACAGTTAAATCTTCTTTACCTAAAGCTGAAACTATAATGATAGGAATGGTTGGGTAATTTTTTTTAGAATAAGCAGTAATTTCTAAACCTGATTTATAAGGCATCATAATATCAGTGATTATTAAATCTGGTTGTACTTTGCCTATTTTATCTATACCATCGTTTCCATCTTTAGAGATGAAAGTTTCGTAACCTTCTCTTTTTAAAATAAAATCAAGAATTTTGATTATTAAATTATCGTCTTCAATTATTAATATTTTTTTCATGATGTTTTCTATTTAGTTTTTTATTGTAATGAATCATTTTTGTTAAAGCCTTGTCTGATCATAACTCCCCATGACTGTTCTTTTTGTCTAAAGAAGTGCCAATACCCTTTGATAGAAGCATAAACATTTATAGGGTGGAAAACAACGGGTTCAATGAACACCATCACTAACAAAATAAGTACTTCCTTAATTCCTGTATAATGTTTATAAATTAATTGATCTAAAAATACAGAAATTAGAGTTATTGTAATGTAAAATAAATATACAAAAGCACTAGCTATAAACAAGAAATTATAATTAATTGAAAAAAATAAAAAATCTAATGTTAGTACAATCAATCCTAAAACTTCTAAAATGGGTACTGCAAATTCAAAGAACAAATAGTAGGGTAGTATTACTAAACCTGTCATCCCGTATTTAGGGTTAAAAATTGTTTTTTTATGCAAGAATAGCGTTTGAATTAAACCTCTTGCCCAGCGAACTCTTTGTCTTAGAAAAATAGTCATACTAGCAGGAACTTCTGTCCAACAAAGTGATTCAGGAATATAAACGATTAAAAATTTTTCTTTTTTCTCATGCATCAGTTTTCTCATTCTCGTGATGAGTTCCATGTCCTCCCCCAACGATTTATGCCAGTATCCTCCTGCTTCTATTGCGGTTTGTTTGTCGAACATGCCTAAACCTCCTGAAACTAAAAGTAGACCATTTATTTTACTCCATGCCATTCTGCCGAATAAAAAAGAACGAATATATTCTAATTCTTGAAAGCGAGCAAAAAAGTTGTCCGGAAAATGGGATTGATAAAGCATTCCGTCTTTAAATTCACAAGAATTTGAAATTCGTATTGCAGCTCCTGTAGCAATAACTTTTTCTGTATTTTCAATGAAAGGTTTAGCTAACATTGAAATGGTATCTTTTCTCAAAATACAATCTACATCAGTACACAAAAAAAGACTGTATTTTGCAGAATTGATACCAGCATTTGAGGCATCAGCTTTACTTTTTCCGTTTTCTTTATCCACAACAAGCAGTTTTGAATATATTGGATCTGTAGATTTATAATGTCCTCTTACTGGTTGAGTTGGTATTTTGTCTTGATAAAAAAAGTCGACTTTGACAAGGCTGAACTCTTTTATTAATTTTTCAAGGGTGCTGTCAGTACTACCATCATTTATAATGACAACTTCAAATTTTGGATATTCTTGAAAAAGTAAAGATTTAACGTTATATACTATCGTTGTTTCTTCATTAAAAGCTGGTGCAACTATTGATACACCAACAACATGATTTGATTTTACGAGTATTTCTTTAAGTAAGAAGTATTTAGATTTATAATATCTTTTTATTGCTACCCATGATAGTATAGCTAATAATAAGTAGAAAATAATATAGCTTACAGAATAGTAAGAAATAAAAATTTCATATGCCCTGATTATATTTTTTAATGTATTCAATTTAAATGTGGGTTATTAACATGTAAAATAATTCTATTCACGACTTCGTTTTCTGAGATATCATCTGATTTGTATGTGTCAAAAAAGGTTTTGTCAATTTTAATAATACAATTAATCATTTCAAATTTTACTTCCAAGTCTTTTTCTTGTGTCATTATACTCGCAATAAAATCTTTAGTTTCATTGTCGCCTATAACGCTCATAGTCTTTAGAGTAGAAATTTTATTGCGTTTATTAGTTTCGGCTTTATAGTAATCTATTAAAATATCAGACGCTTCGATTGTATATAGTGTTCTTATGGCTGACAGAGTCTCTTTTCGTACGCGGTCATTTGGATTAGTCAAAAGATGTTTTATTTGATCAATTGTCAATGATTCTCTATATCGCACCATTAATTTGATAGCCAATGTTACAATTGAGCTATTTTTATTGTGGATCCAATCATTAATATTTTTAGGTAAAGCAGATTTTTTCTGATAGATTATATCAAGTATTTTAAGCTCATCAGCAGTTGATATTTTTTTCTGATATTTGCTTAAAAATTCAAATTTTTCATCTGAAAGAGATATGACTGCAATCAAGGCATTAGACTTTAAAAACTTATTTTTGACATATATATTAGGTCGTATATGTCCTGTTTTTATTTTATATTCTAATATTTGATAATGATAAATCCCTAATAATTTATTTTCCCAGTTACTACTTCGAATGAGTTTGTCACTGTAAGCGTGAAATCCAAAGTATTTGTAAATCAATAACATCTGGTTTGGATTGACTCCGTTGATATTTCGTTTTACAGTAATTATATTATTTAGGATTATCCCTCTACACCATTTTTTTTTAAAGGGAACTTCTTGTTCTTTAAACAAATTTATTTTTTCTTTTGTTTCTTGAGGTGTGTAGTCAGAGAAAATAATTTCAGTAAGAAAATCATTTATTTTTATTTCAACTTCTTTTTTTAGAATCAGTTTTTTTTCAAAACCATAGCGGTTTGCAATTAACAAAATTACCAAAAGTATGATAAGGAATAATAAAAAAGGTATAACAAAATACTTAAGTATTTCATACGAAAATTCAGTAGTAAAAAAGGAATAATTAATATTTGATAATTCTTTTTTTGCACCTGCAAAGAAATCTTCAAAGCTAGAATTTGAATTTGAAAAAAAAATCATATTGTAAGTGTTCCTAATCAGAAACCACAAGTAATTTACCATGCTTTGTTTGATTTATTCTATAGTTGTATCCTTAAATTAGTTAATAATAACACTAAGTACTATTGTAATAGTAAGTGAATTTTAACAGCATAAAGGTAAATATAAAAAATTAACGGTCAAAGCATTAATTAAATCAATTTTTTTTTACAGAATAACTTGATTTTGATTGAGTTTTAAATTTGAATTATGACTGGTTTAGTGGATTGTTTTTAAATTTAGTAGTTGAAAGTAATGTTGTGAGTGCTTTTGGAAAATAAATTTTAATCATTAAGGAATACTGGTCCTTTTGATTGTTTTTCATTGGATTCAGATTTTAAAAATCGCTTTACCCTTAGTAATAATTCCTTTGGATTGAAGGGTTTTGAAACAAAATCGTCAGCACCAAGTTTGAATGCTTCAGTGACTGATTGTTCTTCTTCACCTAAAGCTGATAAAACAATTATTGCAGTTTTCTCAAAATTATTTTTAACAAAATTAATTACCTCAAGCCCGGATTTGTATGGTAAAATAAGATCTGTAATTACCATATCCGGAACTATTAAAGTCATCTGTCTCATTGCACTTAAACCATCTTTTGCAACGCTTAATTGATAGCCTTCTTTATGGAGAATGAATTTTAGAATCTTGATCATTAATTCATCGTCGTCGATTATTAATATTTTTTTTGTACTACTCATTTTGAGAAATTTTAGTTATTATACAATTGAATCTCATCTATCATGACCATTGGTTTTTTGTTTTTTCTTTTTTGCCAAAGGGGTAAATTTTCTTGATTGTGAAGAACCACTTTTAGTTTATCAAATTTACTAAATTTTTCGTTAACTAATTCTATTTCAGTAATTTCTGTGATATAATTTTCTGTTAAATTATCTAAATTTTTATGAGTGAGAACTTGCCATTTTTTATTTTTAAAACCATAAACTTCAATTTTTTCAGGCGGAAAAATCCAATGTCTTTGGTTGTCCAAAAAATTAATTTTAATTCGATTAAATTCGAGTTTATTGGTTATCAGTTCTATTTCCGGATTTGTTCCATACCAGCCAATCCAGTTGATGTTATAATCTTTGTTGCCAATAACTCCATCAACTAGGCCATAACTTCCTTTTCCTTTAAAGTCTTCTGCAGGAGGAGTTATAAAATTAACCTTTAAGTTTTCTCCAAGATGGTGTATTGTTTTTGATCCAATTTCAATCCATTCCTGATAGTATTGTTCCGGTGATAATCCGCCCTCGCTCAATTCATATATTCCGAATTCTTTACAATTTTCAGCAAAATTCCGTACTCTTTCATTAAGTCCTTTTTTAACTTCTTTCAACCCTTTATCATTTATAAAAAACATGCCGTGCTGGTCTTTTCCGTAAAACTTTGATTGTTCAAAATATACAAATTCTAAAGCGAGTCGTAATTTTTTTATTCGGTATTGTAATTTCGGGTTTTCATCAACGGCTACTGCAGCTTCATCTAGCAATTGGTCATAAAGATCCATTTTTTCAGGAGACAAGAATGTCATTCTGCTTTGAACAGGACCGGAGTATATGTCTAAAACAGCATTTGATATTAGTTGGTTTTCCGTTAATTGATTCAGATATTTTTTTACATAAGGTGCAGCTTTTCCATAAAATCCTCTTAAGAAATCATCGGTTGTGGCTTCAATATCTATTTCGGTATTCCATAATAATTTGGCCAAAAGGTATTGTCTTAGCTCTGTAAAATCTCCGGGAACATCAGCATATCCTTGAACAAAAACACCTTTTACATTATTTTGTTTAAAGAGTTTGTAATTATCTGCAAAAGTATGAATGTTAGGAAAAGGCGACAGGTAATTTGAAAACTGAACGGTATAATCCCATAAATAAAGATGGGAAGCCGTTTTATCCCAATTTTGAAGTGTTTTTATAAAAAAAGTATCATCGGTATCGTCTATGATTGCTTTTCCTCGATTCAATTCAATTGGGCAAAACAAAGTATATATGTTTTTTTCTAATGGCAGGTCAATGGGTGGTTTATACGTATGTAAATAAGCTAAAGTTACTATTTTCGTTTTAGGAAAACGGATAGCAATTTTATTCAAAAACGAATAAAGAGAACCTTGCGGACCACCGTATTTTTCATTTAATAATCCACATTTATCACATTCGCAATAAATGGCATTATCGTTTTGACTTACAGAGTAAAAGGAAAGATTTGGATTTTCGTCAATTACTTTTTGCATTTTATTGGCCACAAGTTCTATGACGCTATCGTTCGTCATACAAATAGATTCCGCCATACGTTTGCCTTCGTACAGTGCAAAAAAATCAGGATTGGTTTTAAAATAAGTTCCTGGAGGCAACAGTTTGTCAAACGAATGTCCCCAAACGCTAAAATCGTCTAAATGCCAATCCAGTTTATGCCAATCTCTAAAATCCTCATCATATGCATCCGGATACAATAATACTCTATATTCAAATGAAGGTTGGTGCTGTTGCACTGTGTTTCTTGGAAATTCAACCTGTTTTATCTGTGGTATGTAAGTATCTTTTGAAGTGAATTTTCTAAATCCCCAATTTTCTAAAAGTGTATAAACAGCATATCGCAATAATTTTTCATTAGGAGCAATCAAGTAAATAGACGTGGCATCACTTTTAATAGTAAATGTGTTTTTTGCCAAAGCATCTTCTACATTTGTTATTTCAAGATTAATTATTGCCGATTTTTCATTTTTCTTATTTCCGAGTTCAATTAAAAAAGAATTTAAAAAGCTTTTATCTAAATAGGATTTTAAAAGTAACGCAGCTGGTTTTTCACTTTCATTTGTTATGTGAATTACATTTTCGGATGCTTTTTTATTTTCTATAATAATAGTAGATTGAGCCATCGTTTTGAAGCTGAAAAGAATTAAGAAAAATAGTATTCTGAATAAAATTAGTTGTTTAGAGTACATATTTTTAAATTTATAATGCCAATGTTAATTATCGTTAACGCTAAATGGTATTTTAGTTTCTGGAGTAGTTTTAATACTTCAAAAGATTCTCCATTTATTGTTGAACGAATCTAAAGATTTGAACTTTTCTGGGACCAAAGTTACGCAATCAAACGGAGTATTAATGGTTTGCCGAATGGATAAACCGGCAACAGTATTTTGAATTCTGGTAAAATTAAGTACAAATTATACTTCTGGTTTTAAGGTTAATCAAGAGGTTTGTTTTTGTATGGTGCCATATCCTTTACGAATCATTATTCCCCATTTTTGTTCTGTTTGTCTAAAAAAGAGCCAGTATCCTTTTAGCGAAGCAAAAACATTTAACGGATGATAAACAAAGGGTTCTATGGCGGCCATTAAAATTAAGAGGATTAATTCTTTGTGATTTGCATAGCTTTTGTACAGTAAGTCATCTATCAAAATAGAAATCAATGTAATTAATAAATAGAAAATATATACAAATATACTTACCGTTACCAAGTATTCAATATTTGTAAATCCCATAATAAAGCTTGTTGTCAGAGCAATAATTCCAAAGAATTCTATGATGGGTACCAAAAATTCAAACATAAAGAAGAATGGTAATATCAGGAAAGCAGTTTTGCCATATTTTGGGTTAAAAAACATTTTGCGATGTAAGTAAAGTGTTTGAACAAGTCCTCTTGCCCAGCGGGTTCTTTGTCTTAATAAGACTTCTCTTGTTTCTGGAACTTCTGTCCAGCATAAGGATTCAGGAATGTATTTTATTAAAAATTTCTGTTTGTTTTCGTGCATGTGTTTTCGCATTCGGGTAATTAGTTCCATGTCTTCGCCTAATGATTTATGCCAATAACCACCTACTTTAATAGCGATTTCTTTGTCAAACATTCCCAATCCACCTGAAACTAAAAGTAATCCGTTGATTTGGCTCCAAGCCATTCTACCAAAGAGAAACGAACGAACATACTCTAATTCTTGGAATCTTGGATACCAATCTTTCGGGAAATGTACTTTGTGTAAAAAACCTTCTTCAACTTCACAGGAATTTGAAATTCGGATTCCGGCTCCGGTTGCAATTACTTTGGTTTCATTCTCCATGAAAGGTTTTGCTAATTTGAGAATGGTATCTCTTTTAAGGATACAATCTACATCAGTACATAAAAATAAAGGATATTGAGCGGAATTAATACCGGCATTAGAAGCATCAGCTTTACTTTTTCCATTCTCTTTATCAACAACCATCAATTTTGAATAGATAGGATTGGTCGATTTATAATGTCCGTTTACGGGTCGGGTCACAATTTTTTCCTGATAGTAAAAATCGATTTTAACCAATTCAAATTCAGTTATTAATTTTGTTAATGTGTCATCAGTACTACCGTCATTTATGATAATGATTTCATATTTCGGATAGGTTAATGACAATAATGATTTTACGTTATATACAATATTTACGCCTTCATTAAAAGCAGGAGCAACAACCGAAACACCTAATACATGATTGGATCTGGTGAGAATATCTTCCGAAATAAATTTTTGATATCTCAGATGTTTTGAGATTGCATAATAAGACAAAAACGATAAAATAACATAAATCAAAATGTAGGTTACAGAAAAAATGAATATGAAAATTTCATAAGAATGAATGAGCTGATAGGTTATATTATGTATCATAAATAAATTTCTCTTACGTGTTTAACCATTTTTGCAGTGTCAGAATCCATATCTGCCAATTCATCTAAGGCTGTTTTGTTCAATTGATTCAAACAATCAACAGCTTTTAGTTTGATGTCTTTATTCGTTTCTAATTGTATTTGATGTTTTAAGAACGGAATTATACTCTCATCACCAATGACTTTCAATGATTCCAGAATTTCTGATTTTATTTCTACAGAAGAAGTTTCAAAAAGGGACATTAAATCTTCTTTAGCCTCTGTCAAAAAGAGTTCTCGAACAGTAATCAGAACTTCTTTCTTTAAAACATCATCTTCTTTTTTAAGCAATGCTATGATTTCTTTTGACCTGTTTCTGTAATTGTAATAGACCATAGTTTTTAGCCCTAATCGTGTTACCGAATTGTTATTGGTTGCTATCCATTCGTCAATATTTTTTGGCATAGGGACTTTTTTCTCATGAAAAATATCCATTATTTTTATGCTGTTCAAAAAGGAAATTTTAGCGGAAAATTCCTTGAAACTTTCCATGATGTTTTTGGATAATGAGATGTAGGCCATATTAGCATTCGACTGAATAATAATATTAGAATGTTTGAGATAAGGTTTTATTAGTGGCATTCCTTCCTTATAATCCAAAGCCTGATAATGATAAAAACCTTCACATTTGTTATAGTTTCTAAAATCTCGAATTAATCCTGCCGAATACGTATTGAGTTTAAGAACCTGATAAAAATAATTTACATGTTCAGCTGATTTTCCCTTTAAGTTTTGTTTAAAACGAATCATATCGTTAATGACCATTTCCTTACACCATGATTTATGAAGTGGAATTTCTTTTCTGAATTCAGATAAATTCTTCCTTAGGATTTCTTTATTTGATTTTGACAGAATCATTTCTGTCAGGAAAATTTCTACTTTATTAGTAATTGATTCCTTGAGCGGTTTTTTTTGCTCGTAGTATATTCGTTTAAAAAGTAAGAGAAGTGTCAATAAGACAGTTGAAATTAGTAGTGTCGGAATGATATAATATTTTAGATATAAAATAAATAAGTCCATGATATACAGTGTTTTATGTTGTAATATTACAAATAAAACAGCCCTTAAAAAAAAATTTTCGACGTATTACATTAAAATCCCTCAAACACACCTAAACCAAATAAAGCAAAATCATATTTAACCGGATCTTCAACATCGAACTCTCTAAGTTTCAAATCTAATTCGGTTAATGCTTTTCCGTCATTTTGTTTTCGGGTAAGGATTCCTAATTTTCGAGCCACGTTTCCGGAATGAACATCCAAAGGGCAGGACAGAAGTGCGGGAGAAATGTTCTTCCAAATCCCTAAGTCAACTCCTTTATTGTCTTGTCGAATCATCCATCTCAGGTACATATTTATTCTTTTTGCCGCAGAATTGTTTAAGGGATCCGAAATGTGTTTTTGTGTTCGGTATTGATGGGGTATTTCAAAAAATATTTTTTTGAATTCATGGATGCTTTTTTGCATCGAATGTGCTTCTTGGTTCGCCGAAAAAACAGCTTCCAGTCCGTTGTGATTTTTGTAGATATGCTGCAAACTTTTGATGAAACTCGTAAAATCCTGTCCGTTAAACGTTCTGTGAACAAAATTTTCTAATCGTTCTAAGTCGGTTTCGGAGTGAGACATTACAAAATCATAAGGCGAGTTTCCCATCAAATCCATCATTCTATGAGAATTTTTGATAATCATTTTGCGATTTCCCCAAGCGATTGTTGCGCTCAAAAATCCGGAAATTTCAATATCTTCTTTTTGAGAAAATAAATGCGGAATCTGTACAGGATCACTTTCGATAAAGTCAAAGTTGTTATACAACAACACTTTTTCGTCAAGAAATTCTTTGAGTTCGGATGAATTCATTTTTTGAACTAAACTTTTGAGTATTATAAACTGATTTGTCCGTCAACCATCACTAGTTTTCTGTCGGCCATATTGGCTAATTCTTCGTTATGGGTTACAATAACAAAAGTCTGTCCGAATTCATCGCGAAGTTGAAAGAATAATTGATGTAAATTTTCGGCAGAATGGGTGTCAAGATTACCCGAAGGTTCATCGGCAAAAATAACGTCAGGTTTGTTTATTAATGCTCTGGCTACGGCAACTCGTTGTTGTTCGCCACCGGAAAGTTCATTTGGTTTGTGGTTTATGCGGTGCGAAAGCCCCAGATAATCCAATAATTTTTTTGCTTCGATTTCTGTTTCTGCAGGTTTTTTTCCGGCAATATAAGCGGGAATACATACGTTTTCTAAAGCGGTAAATTCAGGTAAAAGTTGATGAAATTGAAAAATAAAACCTAAATTCAAATTCCTGAATTTAGATAGTGATTTGTCATTCATGGTTAGCACTTCTTCGCCATTGATAGATAAAGTTGTTCCTGCTTCTATAGTTGGTTTGTCTAAAGTGCCTAAAATTTGTAATAAAGTAGTTTTTCCGGCACCGGAAGCGCCAACAATCGAAACAATTTCGCCTTTCAAAATGTGTAAATCGACTCCTTTTAAAACTTGAAGTTGATCGTAATATTTATGTATGTTTTTTGCCTGTATCATTTGAAACTGTTTTTACAAAGAAACAAAGATTCTGTCGATAATGAAATGGAAGACCTTATAAATTTAAGTGCAACAGACTATAAATAAAAGTTAATAAATGGGCAGATGAATAATAATGAATAACTTTGAAAAGAAGAAAAGGAATCAGTTTGATTTTTTTAGAAATAGAATTTATAATCAATTAAGAAAAATAATGGAAATGAATCAAGAATTAGAAACGGCAACATTTGCGGGAGGTTGTTTTTGGTGTACCGAAGCCGTTTTTTTAGCAATAGAAGGTGTAAAGTCAGTTCGCTCGGGCTACATTGGTGGATTGACGCAGAATCCAACATATAAAGAAATTTGTAACGGAGATACAGGTCATGCAGAAGCAATTGAGATTGTTTTTGATCCAAATATAATTTCTTTCGGGGAATTACTGGAACTCTTTTTTGCGACTCATGATCCTACAACCTTAAATCGTCAAGGAAATGATATTGGTACTCAATACCGAAGTGAAATTTTTTATCATAATGAAAATCAGAAACAACTGTCTTTAGAGTATATTTCGATTTTGAATCATGAAAATACTTTTGGAAAACCAGTCGTAACCAAAGTGTCATTAGCGCCAATTTTCTATCCTGCAGAAACGTATCATAGTAATTATTACAATCTAAATAAAACACAATCGTATTGTAATTATGTGATCACACCAAAAATGGAGAAGTTGAAAAAGGTATATTCAGATAAACT
This sequence comes from Flavobacterium lacustre, assembly GCF_027474525.2. NCBI lineage: Bacteria > Pseudomonadati > Bacteroidota > Flavobacteriia > Flavobacteriales > Flavobacteriaceae > Flavobacterium > Flavobacterium lacustre. The sequence continues at coordinate 106,857 of NZ_CP114882.2, read as the reverse complement.
CAAAAAGTAATTGGCATTAGTTTTGTTAACTAGATTTAAAATTTAGATTAGTGATAATGAAAGAAATAATACCAATAGAAACCGCATCGGAAACAAAAACAAATAAAAAGAAACAGCTGCTCTTAGGATTACTTTTTGATGCTATAGGTATGTTGTCGTTTACGATTCCTTTTGTGGGTGAATTTACAGATGTAGTTTGGGCGCCATTAGCGGGATTTCTGATGACTTGGATGTATAAAGGAACCGTGGGAAAAGTAGGAGGAGTGATTACTTATTTAGAAGAAATTTTACCGTTTTCAGATTTTATTCCAACATTTACAATGACTTGGATCTATAATTATTGGATAAAAAAAGAATAAAGGTCGTGTCAAATAATGTTATTGTTCTTTAAACAGAAAACCTAATCCCATTCGTTTCAACATTTTTTTCTCGAATGCCCAAAAGAATTTGAATTGTCCAAAAATCAATCCAATTGCAACTAATAAAACTTGGTATAAAGGGAAAATTAATAGCAACCTGATAGGTGTGAATAAATAGCCTAAGTCTTCTTTTACAATTCCCAGCCAAAAACAAAATGGTTTTGAAACCCAAGCTGAAGCGGAACCGGTAATCGCAAAAACGATAAATATGATTGTGAGTTGTAAGTTGGTTTCAATTCCCCAACGTTTTTTTAATTTTTCCATCTGCAATATATGAAGCATTCAAGTTTTGGGACATTATCTTATGGGAACATGACCAAAAAGTCTTTGTTTGTATTTGTTCTGAAAATAAATCATATAGTTGTATATTAAATAATTTACTTCATAACCATAATTAACTGCAGGGTCATAATTAATAGTCATTTCATAAAGATTCGGGTTGTATCTTAGCGGTTGCATAACACGATTATTCCATTCGCTTACATAAAGCTGATTTTTACTTTCTAAATAGGATTGGGAATAATAACCACGAGGTAAAGCCATTGTATTTAGCCAAGTACTGAAGCCTGGATCAATGATAATAACTTCATATTCTAATTCCTCATTTGCAATTCTTACGGTGTCATTTATTGATGTTGCAGGTTTTTTCGTCTCTGTAAAACCTGAGTTTGAGGTTTTACATCCCACGAGAACAGAAACTATAAGGACGACTATGTAAAAACTATTTTTCATGACGTTGAAATGATGCATAAAGTTACAAAAACAAATCATCGCTTATTTGTATTTTAACATAAAAAAAAGGATGTCTTTTGTGGACATCCTTTTTTTATTTTTAATTGAAATAGACTAACCCAATAAACCTATAATTTGTGAAGCTAATTCAGTTCCAATTCTATCTTGAGCTTCTGCAGTTGCAGCTCCAATGTGAGGAGTTAATGAGATTTTTGAATTCATTAAAATAGTCATTTCAGGAGTTGGTTCGTTTTCAAAAACATCCAACCCTGCGAATAATACTTTTCCGCTGTCTAATGCTTTTACTAATGCCACTTCGTCAATAACACCACCACGAGCACAGTTTACAATACCCACACCGTCTTTCATTATCGCTAATTCTTTCTCACTGATGATGTAACCATCTTGAGCAGGAACGTGCAATGTTATGAAATCAGCTTCTTTAAATAAAGATTCTAATGATTGAGAAACAATAGTTGTAGTAATAGATTGTCCGTCAAAAAATTCAACTTTTACATCTACTTTATCAATATAACTGTCAGCTGCGATAACTTTCATGCCTAAACCTAATGCCATTTTTGCTGTAGCTTGACCAATACGGCCAATTCCTACAACACCAAGAGTTTTTCCTCTTAATTCAATTCCATTAGCATATGCTTTTTTCAAACCTTCAAAATTTGAATCTCCTTCAAGAGGCATATTTCTGTTTGAATCATGTAAGAAACGAACACCAGAGAATAAATGAGCAAAAACTAATTCTGCTACAGATTCTGATGAAGATGCAGGGGTATTAATTACGTGAATTCCTTTGCTTTTTGCATAATCCACATCAATATTGTCCATTCCTACACCACCACGACCAATGATTTTAAGACCTGGACATGCATCGATAATATCTTTACGAACTTTGGTTGCACTACGAACTAAAACTACACTTACATTATTTTCGTTTACAAAATTAGCCACTTGTTCTTGTGCTACTTTTGTAGTGATTACTTCAAATCCACCTTTTTCTAAAGCTACAATTCCGCTTTTTGAAATTCCGTCGTTTGCTAATACTTTCATTTTTAGTTTATTTGTTTTTTTGGTTAACCGTTTAATCGTTTAGATTTTGATTAACGTAGATATTTATTAAAAAATCGATTTGTTATCTGGTTATTTCGTTTAACCAAATTAACGATTAACCGACTAAACTTTTGTTTCTAATTCTTTCATTACATCCACTAATACTTGAACGCTCTCTAATGGAAGTGCGTTGTACATAGAAGCTCTGTAACCTCCTACTGAACGGTGTCCGGGTAATCCTGAAATTCCGGCTTCTTTCCACATAGCATCAAAAATTGGCGCATGTGCTTCGTCATTTAATAAGAAAGTAGCATTCATATTAGAACGATCTTCAGTAACAGCAGCTCCTTTGAATAATGGGTTTCTGTCTATTTCTGCATAAAGCAAAGCCGCTTTGGCATTGTTTATTTTTTCAATTGCAGCAATTCCGCCAAGGTTTTTTAACCATTGTAACGTTAGTAATGAAGCATATACTGGGAAAACAGGTGGAGTATTGTACATACTTTCTGCTTTAATATGTTTCGTATAATCTAACATACTAGGAATTGCACGTCCGTTTTTACCAAGAATTTCTTCTTTAACAACAACCAAAGTAGTTCCTGCAGGGCCCATATTTTTTTGTGCTCCGGCATAAATAATATCAAATTTAGAGAAATCTAATACTCTTGAAAATATATCAGAACTCATATCACATACAATTGGCATATCAAGAGAAGGGAATTCCTTCATTTGAGTTCCAAAAATAGTATTGTTACTCGTGCAATGGAAATAATCTGCATCAGCTGGTACAGTATATCCTTTTGGAATGTGATTGTAATTTTCTTCTTTTGAAGAAGCTACAATAACAGTTTCTCCAAAAAACTTAGCTTCTTTTATTGCAGCACTTGCCCATGTTCCTGAATCAAGATAAGCAGCTTTTCCGCCTTCTTTCATCAAATTATATGGTGCCATCAAAAATTCTAAACTAGCTCCGCCGGCTAGGAAAAGCGCTTGATATCCTTTGCCTTCTAATCCTAATAATTCAATAGCGAGTGCTCTTGCTTCTTCCATTACGGCAACAAAATCTTTACTTCGGTGCGAAATTTCTAAAATAGATAAGCCAGAATTATTGAAATTTAAAATAGCTTGTGCTGATTTTTCAAAAACTTCTTGTGGTAAAATACAAGGTCCTGCGCTGTAGTTGTGTTTTTTCATGGTGTAGTTTATGTCCAAAATTTAAAAATGCAAATTTCGGGAATAGGAGTTTAAAAAGCGTTAAATAATTCGAAATAATTAAACATTTTTCTACTTTATTGTTAACAAAAACGAAATGGTATCTCTGTTATCTGCGTAATTCCATAATTTAGGCCTTTGAGTCTGCCCAAAAGAAATACTGTTTTCAACCAGATTATTGCTCACAATGCATTGAATATGTTCACTTTCCGATTGTAATTGTTGTTCTAAATTAGTAAGATCTTCGTAATATTCATAAAAAACACTCGAAATAGGTGATGCATGACTTTTATCTTCTTTTAAAGTAAGAAAACCATTATCTAATAATTTGAAATTACTCATCAGGAAGACTGCTTTGTTGTAATCATAATTATTAGCATATTTTTCGTAATGAATAACGTCTTGATATTCGAAAATAGCTTCAAAAAAGGAATTAAAGGAATAGTCTTTTGGAACAAATAATTTAGAAACATTGCGACAACCTAAACCAAAATAGCGGAATATGTCTTCTCCTAAAGCAATTAAGTCTTCTTTGGTTTCTTCGCCGTTTAAAACCGCTACCGAATTTCTGCTTTTTCGAATGATAGAAGGTTTGTCTTTAAAATAATATTCAAAATATCGGGATGTATTGTTGCTTCCTGTTGCGATTACAGCATCAAAATTTTCTAGTTTTCCATCCACAAAAGTGATTTTATGTGTCAATTCAGGGTCAACAGAAATAATGTATTTAGCTAAAAAAGGCAGTAAATGTTGGTCATTTGAAGATGTTTTCACTAATACGTTATGACCGGAAATCAATACCGATAAAAAGTCATGAAAACCCACCAGAGGAATATTTCCTGCTAAAATTAAGGCTATATTTTTAGGTTCATTTATTATAGGCTCATAAGCAGATAACCATTGGCCTAAATTTTCTTCTTTTAAAGCTTCTGCCCATGATTCTATAGCAAAATAAACTTGTTCCGGAGTATACCAGCCGTTGTGAGACTGCGATAAATGGATTAATTTGATACAATCCTCAAAAAAAATATCGTTATGTAAAACAGTCGGATTCTTTGATGAATTATTTTCGGAAAACTGACTTAAAAATTTTCCTAATTCAATAAAACTTCTTTTTTTTTCGTTTTGTAACATAAGTAATTTGTATATGAATAGTTTTGATTGTAATTTTGCACAAAAATAAGCTATAATAAGTTATAAGTCAATGGAGAAAAAAATGTTCAACAGTTTTCCTTCACAATACATAACTTTCTAACTCATAACCAATAAGAAAATGGCAATTATAATAACAGATGAATGCATCAATTGTGGTGCTTGTGAACCAGAATGTCCAAATACTGCAATATACGAAGGAGCAGATGATTGGAGATACAAAGATGGTACAAAGCTAAAAGGAAAAGTGATTTTGGCAGATGGAACTGAGATAGATGCTGATGCTGCACAAACACCAATTTCTGATGAAGTGTATTATATTGTTCCTGGGAAATGTACCGAGTGTAAAGGTTTTCACGATGAGCCGCAGTGTGCTGCAGTTTGTCCAGTAGATTGTTGTATTCCTGACGATAATCATGTTGAAAGCGAGGAAACATTGCTTAACAGACAAGCATTATTGCACAACGAATAGATTAAAAAAAAAATATTTTTATATAAAAAAATCCTGAGTGTTAACTCAGGATTTTTTTGTTTTATATGTGTCTTGATTAGAAGTTAAATCCTAATCTGGCATAATAATACGCTCCATTGAAGCCCATTTGAACAGCATCCCAATATCCACCAGCTTCAACCCAGTCATCTTGTTGATCAGGATAGATGTTGAATAAGTTATTTGCTCCAATACTTAATTTAGTAGCTTTAGAAAGTTTGAAGCCTAAAGTTAAATCAGTTACGATTTTAGCTCCATAAGTATCTGTTGCCGCTTTTATCTGGTCAGCAAAAGTACCATAGTCTTCAACGCTTTCATACATTTGATAATCTAATAATTTTACTTCGCTAAAACGAGTGAATGCTAAGCCAGCATTAAACCATTTTTGGTCGAAATTCAAATTTAAACCAAATTTGTTTTCTGGAGCAGAAGCTAATAAAAACGCTTTTTCTCTTTCTCCAAAGAAAATTTCTTTGTCTAAAGATCCGTTTTTAACCTTGTCAATTTTCATGTTATTAACGTTTCCTACTAATGTAGCTCCAAAAGAACTGTCTCCAAATTTCTTTTTCCAAGCCAAAACGACATCAAGACCTGTTGTTTTAGTATCTACACCATTTACGAAAAATTGAGCCTCATCTACACCAATATCAAATGTTGATGCATCAAAATATCCGGTCAATACAATTCTATCTTTTACATTTATCATGTATCCGTCAATAGTAGCGGTGAAATCTCCAAAATTTGCCGTCATACCTAAGGAACCGTTAATCGCTTTTTCCTCATTCAATTTATCTATTCCAAAAGCTTTTGTTACCGGGCTGTTGTTTGGAGAAAGTAAGATTTCTGATGCTCCACTAGAAGAGAAATTGGTAAATCTTAAATTATAGTAAATTTGTGCCAATGAAGGTGCTCTGAATCCAGTACTCAATGAACCTCTGAAATTAATGTTTTTAGAAGCTTTCAGTCTGGCGGCAATTTTTCCGTTAAGGGTACTTCCAAAATCACTGTAGTTTTCATAACGAACTGCTGTACTTACTAAGAAACTTTCTGACAAGTCAAACTCCGCATCAGAATACAAAGATAAGTTTGTTCGGCTTTGGTCAACTGCATTTGCTGGACTGTATCCTGGGAAACCTTGAGAACCTCCTGGTCTTGCTTCTTCCGAAATTGGGTCGATAGGCGCAGATTGTGTTGCAGGATTAGTAATTGGCAATCCATTTGTATCGTAAGTTGCATAAGAGCCTTGTTCTCCAGCAAAAATGTTGAATTTTTCAGTACGGAATTCTGCTCCAAAAGCGATATTCATTCCGTTTAAAACAGAACTATAATTTTTTGAAAAATCAAAATTCATTGTATTTTGGCTTAAACTATGTCCACCCGCATCAAATTCTGTTGGTGAAGCTTCTTCCAAAGAAGCATTGATAGTTCCTTTAATAAAGTAGTGAAAAAGATTTTTTCCATAGGTATTACTGATGTCAATTTTCCAACCGCTGGCCGTTTCAGTTCTGAAACCTGCAGCAAAGGAGTTGTCAAGAATATTAGAGGTGATTCTTGGCGTGTAACCTCCCGGGTAAATAGACTCTACCACTCTTTTTCCATCATTTCTGGTAAAAGCATAGGCATCAGTATCTCTGTAGTTTCTTCCGCCAAAAGCATAAAATTCTGTTTTATCAGACACTGGAATTGCCATGTTTCCAAAAAAGTTGAAACCTTGTATTTCAGCTTCTCCAAATCCTTTTCTGAAATCAAATCCAGGACGTAAAGTTTTGTTTTTACTTAAATATTCTGTTGTGAAATTAGCAAAACCACCTTTTTCGCCAAGAGCAACACCATAATTTGCAGCTACTTTTACAGAACCTCCGTCAAAAGCTTTGTCTTTTCCAAAGGTATTCCCGTTTCCGTTTTGATCTAAACGGTTCCCGTCTGTATTAGCTGTTCCCGCAGGAAAATCTCCTTTGGCGTTGGTGTTAAAAGCGCCATAAGTTACGCTACCGGTTAATTCGTTTACATTGTCATTCAAAACAATATTGATAACTCCAGAAATGGCATCAGAACCATATTGTGCTGCTGCACCATCTCTTAAAATTTCAATTCTTTTAATAGAAGAAGCTGGAATTGCATTCAAATCGGTTCCTGTATTTCCTCTTCCGCGTGTTCCAAAAAGGTTGATAAGTGACGATTGATGTCTTCTTTTTCCGTTAATTAAAACAAGTGTCTGATCCGGTCCCATACCTCTTAACGAAGCTGGGTCAACGTGATCCGCACCATCAGAACCGGATTGTTTGTTTGCGTTAAATGAAGGAGCAACGTATTGCAATAATTCATTAATTTCTAATTTTCCGCTTTGTGTAGTAACATCTTTAACACTTATGATGTCAATCGGCACGGCTGAATTTACTACTGTTCTTTTAGAATTTCTGGAACCTACAATTTGAACTTCCTTCAATTCTTGTTCGCCTTCTCCAGATAATACTACATCAATTGTAGTGTCTGTAGCCGCTTTTGAAACTGATTTGTATCCAATATAACTGAATACTAAAGTAGCACCTTCGTTGACTTTGATTTTGTAGTTTCCGTCCATATCGGTAGAAACTCCATTTTTGGTCCCTTTTTCAATCACATTAACGCCCGGAAGTGTTGCTCCGGCGTTGTCTTTTACCACACCGGAAACTTCTTTTTGAGCAAAAAGAAAGCTGATGTTCAGTAAAAAAAACAATAAGGTCATTTTTTTCATAATCTGTTGAATTTTTGTTTGGTTTGGTTTAATTTAGGTGCAATATAGATTTTTTTTAACAAAACATTTACAGTCGATTTATTTTTTTGTAAATATTACGGATAAACTAAAATCAATAATTAAAATTATGGAGTAAATAAAATGATGCAAAAAATAATATTGAATTGATAATACGAAAAAGAACCAATCTTAATGGATTAATGGAAGCATTATGCTTTCTAAAATTTTTTTAATCTTATATTTGCAAACTTTTAAAGTTAAGTACTAAAAACTTTTAGCAGGAAACTGCTGTTTGTAAACTAAAATATCATGAAAGCAGGAATTGTAGGATTACCGAATGTTGGAAAATCAACATTGTTTAATTGTTTATCTAATGCAAAAGCGCAAAGTGCTAACTTTCCTTTTTGCACAATCGAACCTAATATAGGAGTTGTCAATGTTCCTGATTCCCGTATGGAAAAATTAGAAGAGTTGGTCAAACCAGAACGTGTACAAATGGCAACAGTTGATATTGTTGACATTGCAGGTCTTGTAAAAGGAGCGAGTAAAGGCGAAGGACTTGGAAATCAATTTTTGGGTAACATTAGAGAATGTAATGCTATTATTCATGTGTTGCGTTGTTTTGATAATGATAACATTGTTCACGTTGACGGGAACGTAAATCCAATTCGAGATAAAGAAACGATTGATATCGAGTTGCAGTTAAAAGATCTTGAAAATGTTGAAAAACGTTTGGAAAAAGTGAACCGTGCAGCTAAAACCGGTAACAAAGAAGCGCAAACCGAAAAAGCACTTTTAGATAGAATCAGAGAAACGTTGCTTCAAGCAAAATCTGCCAGAACTGTAATTCCTCAAAGCAATGACGAGGAAGTATTAATGGAAGGTTTTCAATTGATTACTGCAAAACCAGTATTGTATGTTTGTAATGTTGATGAGAATTCAGCAGTTAGCGGAAATAAATATGTTGACCAAGTTCGTGAATTGGTAAAAGACGAAGAAGCAGAGGTTATTGTACTTTCGGTAGGTGCCGAAGCTGATATTACAGAACTGGAAAGTTACGAAGAGCGTCAGGTTTTTTTGGAAGACATGGGATTACAAGAGCCGGGAGCATCTGTATTAATTCGTGCGGCTTATAAATTATTGAAACAACAAACGTATTTTACTGCTGGTGTTAAAGAAGTTCGTGCTTGGACAATCAATGTAGGGGCAACAGCACCACAAGCTGCAGGAGTTATTCATACTGATTTCGAAAAAGGATTCATTCGTGCCGAAGTTATTTCATATGAAGATTTCGTTCACTATGGCTCAGAAGCTAAATGTAAAGAAGCCGGAAAATTCAAAGTAGAAGGAAAAGAATACGTTGTAAAAGATGGTGATGTAATGCATTTTAGATTCAACGTTTAGTAAGATACGTTTCAGGAGGCAGGAATGTCTTTTGTATTTATAAAATCTTTTCAATTGAACACAAATACTTTTAATTTAAAGGCAGGTGTTTAAATTTGAAAAATAGTAATGGTAATAAAAAAAGCTGCAAGAGTAATTTTGCAGCTTTTTTTATAAAATTTAATTTATTTTAAGAAATAGGAAGTTAAATTTTCGTTTGAGATTTTAATTTATAGCTTTTTAATTTGCTTTTATATATTAGTTTCTGTTATTTAATCGTAAAAAACAGTATTTTTATTTATTAAATTAATTTGTTTTTAATAATTTAAATACAATTAATAGCAAATAAGCTAATATTTGAATAAAGTAACATGAAACTACAGCAAATTAAAATTAGTGATAAAAATCAATCGGAAATTATTTTTTCTAATCCTGATTTTTTGGCAGCACAAGCAAATTTAGTATTGGTGTTTGGAGAACGAGTTATTTTAGAGGTTTCTATGCCTTATGCTCAACTGAAAGAATTGTATCCTAATGCTCAAATTGTTATTTGTTCTACTGCCGGTCAAATCTCAAATAATACTATAGAATCTGAAAATGTTATTGCGACAGCGATAGCATTCGAAAAAACTGAAATTAAAGTTGCCGAGATTGACCTTTTGGAAAATAATAGTATTAGCGCTTTAGGAGAAGTCATTAAAAAAGAACTTTTATCAGAAGATTTGAAATCTCTTTTAGTTATTTCTGAAGGGAGTTATGTTAATGGAAGTGAGTTAGTAAATGAGTTAGAAAAACAAACCGAATTCAAAATTCCAATTTTTGGAGGTTTGGCTGGAGATAATCTTAATTTCGAAAGAACTTTGGTGGGGTTTAATGCTGATGGAAGTGAAGGAAAAATCGTGGTTATTGGTTTTTACGGCGATGCTATACATTTAGGATATGGTTGTGAAGGGGGATGGTCTGATTTTGGTCCGGAAAGAGAGGTTTCAGTTGCAGAGAATAATATAGTATATAAAATAGGAGACCGATTTGCCTTGGATTTATATAAGGAATATTTGGGCAAATATGCGAATGATTTACCAGGATCGGCATTGTATTTTCCGCTTTCAATGAAAGAAAACAAACATTCTTTGCCGGTTGTGCGAACTATTTTATCTATTGATGAAAATCGTAAATCAATGACTTTTGCAGGAAATGTTCCGCAAGGTTCATTTGTTCGTTTAATGAAAGGAAATGTCGATAAACTAATTGACGCCTCATATAGTGCAACAATGGATTCATTTTCGAGCCATTCAAAAAAACCAAAACTAGCATTGGTTGTAAGTTGTGTAGGAAGAAAAGTGGTGCTTGGGGATAGAATAGAGGAGGAATTTGAATCGGTAAAAGAAGCTTCTGGGAATGAAACATTAATTTGTGGGTTTTATTCTTATGGAGAAATTGCACCAGTGGTTGATAAAAATAAAACATGTGAATTACACAATCAAACGATAGCTGTTTTAACAATAATGGAGGAATAATTGCATGAATAGTACTGATTTGCATATTCATTTAAAAAGACAAATTAATAAGTTTTTGTCAGAGGAAATTATTAATGATAATCCTTCGATTCAAAAATTTATTGATGTGGTAAATCAATCCTATTTGAATTATGAAAAAGATGCGGAACTATTTGAACAATCTATTCGTTTAAACGATATAGAATTTTATGATATTAATAACAGAATTAAAGATCAATTAGATAAAAAAAGAAGTATTCAAGAAAAGTTGATTGGCGCTATAAAACAATTAAATACAAATAATAACATAGCGCTTGATACTGATGATAATTTAGTTGAGTTGTTGCAAATATTGCAAAATGAAATAGAATTTAAAAAAGAAGCAGAAAGTCAATTGTTTACAGCTAAACTTAATGCCGAGAAAGCAAACGAAGCTAAGTCTGATTTTTTGTCGATTATGAGTCACGAAATCCGTACTCCATTGAATGCAATTATTGGTCTTTTGTATATCATGGAAAAGGAAGGGACGATAGAAAGCTTTCAGGAAAATCTAGATGTCTTAAAAAATTCCGCTCAAAATTTATTCTTATTAATCAATAATATTTTAGATTTTAATAAAATTGAAGCTGGAAAAATAATTTTAGAAACTATTCCGTTTGACTTCAAAGAATTGGTTTTAGATGTAGTTAAATCACTTAAAACAAGAGCATTAGAGAATGGAAATCAGATAGAAGTGCTTTTTGATGATCATTTTGTAACTAGTGTTATTAGTGATCCATTACGAATCAGTCAAATTATAACCAACTTGGTTATGAATGCAATAAAGTTCACTAAAAATGGATTGATTCAGATTAAAATAGATCAAATTGGAGTTAAGAATAATAATTCTGTTTTTAAAGTTCAAATCATTGATAATGGAATTGGAATCGATTTAGAAAAGTTTAATTCTATTTTTGAAAAGTTTACCCAGGCTGATAATAAGACGTCAAGAGAATATGGTGGTTCAGGATTAGGTTTGATAATTGTAAAAAAATTACTTAAAATTTTGCTTTCTGAGATTGAATTAAAAAGTGAAATAGGTTCAGGTTCTAATTTTAGTTTTGTTCTCGACTTACCGATAGCAGAAAAAAATAGCCAGTTAAATGCAATTGGTAATTCGGATGATTATCAAGAAAAAGACCTGAGTGGATTTAAAGTACTCTTGGTTGAAGATAATTTAATCAATATTAAAGTTGCCGATAGAATATTAAAGCGCTGGAATATTGATGTTGATATTGCTGTAAATGGGCTTGAGGCTATAGAAAAGTTTAAAGAAAATATGTATAATCTCATTTTGATGGATTTGTCCATGCCTGTAATGGATGGCTATGAAGCGACAGCAATTATAAGAAGAACAAATTCTTCGATTCCTATAATAGCTTTAACGGCTTCAACTTCTTACTTGAGTTTGGAAAAAGCAATACAAATAGGCGTCAATGAGTATATTACAAAACCGTTTATCCCTAGAGATTTGAATAGAAAATTGTGTAAATACTACAAAGAATAAGTATCTCTTTTTTTTAAAGTTCTAATTTTTTCATAATTTAATCCGTAAGTGTTGGTTTACTATTTATATTTCGATTAATTTTAGTAAAAAAACTAATTCTTATGAAAATTATAGCCTTTGGCGCAAGCCCCAGTAAAAATTCAATCAACAAGAAATTAGCCACTTATGCCGCACATTTGTTCGAAAATGCCACAGTGGAAGTTTTGGATTTGAATGATTTTCAGATGCCAATTTTTAGTGTCGACATCGAGGCTGAGATTGGTCAACACCCGCTCGCAAAAGCATTTCTTTCTAAAATTAGTGAAGCGGATATTTTAGTAATTTCATTAGCCGAAAATAACGCAAATTATGCTGCGGCTTTCAAAAATATTTTCGACTGGTGTTCCAGAATTGGTGCCAAAGTATTTCAAGATAAGCCTATGCTTCTCATGGCAACTTCGCCGGGAGCCAGAGGCGGATTAAGTGTATTGGAAATAGCAAAAAATGCTTTGCCTCGTTATGGAGGAAATATTAAAGCAACGTTTTCCTTACCTAGTTTCAATGAAAATTTTGATGTTGTAAATAATACAATTTCGAACCCAGCATTAGATAAGCAACTGAAAGACATCGTTAAGGGTTTTTAATTTTTGAAACTTCAAATTTTTACTTTTTTTTGTCAATATCATTCTTAATAACTTTGGTGTTTTCCTCTTTTAAAATCTATCGATATAGCTTACATTAGCACAAAATCGATAAAATTTCTCATGTCCGATCAAAATCAATACACCGAAGACAATATTCGCTCTCTCGACTGGAAAGAACACATCCGTATGCGTCCTGGAATGTACATTGGGAAATTGGGCGACGGTTCATCATCCGATGATGGTATTTATATTTTATTAAAAGAAGTGCTCGATAACTGTATCGATGAATTCGTTATGGGTGCGGGCAAAACTATTGAAGTAACCATCAAGGATAAAACGGTTACCGTTCGGGATTATGGTCGTGGAATTCCGCTTGGAAAAGTAATCGATGTTGTTTCTAAAATGAATACCGGTGGAAAATATGATTCACTAGCCTTTAAGAAATCCGTTGGTTTAAACGGGGTTGGAACAAAAGCCGTTAATGCTTTATCTAATTATTTTCGTGTAGAATCCGTACGTGACGATAAACAAAAAGCAGCAGAATTTTGTGGAGGAAATTTAGTTCTCGAAGAAGATATCATTGAAACGACCAAGCGAAAAGGAACCAAAGTTACTTTTATTCCGGATGAAGCGATTTTCAAAAATTATAAATTCAGATTTGAGTACATCATCAAAATGCTCAAAAACTATTGTTACTTAAACAATGGTTTGACTATAATCTTTAATGGTGAAAAATATTTTTCAGAGAATGGTCTGAAAGATTTATTAGAAGAAACTATTAATGCGGATGATCTGGAATATCCAATCATTCACTTGAAAGGTGATGATATAGAAATTGCCTTAACGCACAGTAAAACTCAATACAGCGAAGAATACCATTCGTTTGTGAATGGACAAAATACAACGCAAGGCGGAACACATTTAGCTGCTTATCGTGAAGCAATTGTAAAAACCATTCGTGAATTTTACAATAAAAGTTTTGAAGCTTCTGATGTTCGAAAATCGATTGTTACGGCGATTAGTATCAAAGTGATGGAGCCGGTTTTTGAGTCACAAACCAAAACCAAATTGGGTTCGACAGATATGGGTTCAGAACCCGGAATGCCTTCGGTTCGTACTTTTGTAAATGATTTTGTGAAAACGAAATTAGACAATTATTTACATAAGAATCCTCCAACTGCCGAAGCATTGTTGCGAAAAATTCTTCAAGCCGAAAGAGAGCGTAAAGAATTATCAGGTATTCGAAAACTAGCAACAGATCGTGCCAAAAAAGCGAATCTGCATAATAAGAAATTAAGAGATTGTCGGGCGCATCTTCCGGATACTAAAAATCCTAAAAGTTTAGAGAGCACCCTTTTTATTACTGAGGGAGATTCGGCTTCCGGGTCGATTACCAAATCACGTGATGTAAATACACAAGCCGTTTTTAGTTTGCGTGGTAAGCCGTTGAATTCGTATGGAATGAGCAAGAAAATTGTATACGAAAATGAAGAATTCAATTTGTTGCAAGCGGCATTAGATATTGAAGACGGATTGGAAAAATTGCGGTACAACAACATCGTGATTGCAACCGATGCCGATGTCGACGGAATGCACATTCGCCTGTTATTGATTACTTTTTTCCTGCAATTTTTTCCTGAATTAATCAAAGAGGGGCATTTGTATATTTTGCAAACGCCACTTTTCAGGGTTCGAAATAAAAAAGAAACGATTTACTGCTATTCTGATGACGAGCGTAAAGATGCCATTGAAAAATTAAAACCGAAACCAGAAATCACTCGATTTAAAGGTTTGGGAGAAATTTCTCCGGATGAGTTTAAAAATTTCATTGGAGAAACCATTCGTTTAGATCCGATTATGATGGACAAAAATACCTCAATCGAGCAATTGCTGTCCTTTTATATGGGGAAAAACACACCGGACCGACAAGAGTTTATTATTAAAAATCTAAAAGTAGATTTAGATGTAATAGAGGTAAGTTAATAATCTGATTGCATGAAAAAGATATTAGTAGAGTAATCTACAGTTTTATAAAATTAGAAAAAGCATCAGGATTATTTGCTTTTTTAAATTGAAAATAAAATCGAATTTTAATTTCGAATTAGCATAAATGAAAGACGAAGAAGACGAAAATACAATTCCAGAAGGGCAAGACGAGGATAATTCAATTGATGAAAATCAGTTTGAAGGAAAATCTTTTGAAGGACAGCATTTTTACGAAAATCAAGAAGACGGAAACGATACCATTACCAAAGTTACGGGAATGTACAAGGACTGGTTTCTGGATTATGCTTCGTATGTAATTTTGGAGCGCGCTGTCCCCGCTATTGAGGACGGTTTCAAACCGGTGCAGCGCAGAATCATGCACTCTCTAAAAGAGCTTGATGATGGTCGCTACAATAAAGTGGCTAATGTTGTTGGTCACACCATGCAGTATCATCCGCACGGAGATCAGAGTATCGGTGATGCAATGGTACAAATTGGTCAGAAAGAATTACTTATAGATTGCCAGGGAAACTGGGGGAATATTCTAACAGGAGATGGCGCTGCGGCTTCTCGTTATATTGAAGCGCGTTTGTCAAAATTTGCTTTAGAAGTTTTATATTCTCCAAAAATAACCGATTGGGGTGTTTCTTATGATGGTCGTCGTGCAGAACCGAACAATCTTCCTGTGAAATTTCCGTTGCTTTTGGCACAAGGAGCCGAAGGTATTGCAGTGGGACTTTCGACAAAAGTATTGCCACATAATTTCAATGAATTAATTGATTCCTCCATAAAAATATTAAAAGGAAAACCGTTTACGTTGTATCCGGATTTTATGACGCAAGGTATTGCCGATGTGTCGAATTACAATGATGGAATGCGAGGCGGTCGTGTGCGTGTGCGTGCAAAAATTGGCCAACTGGATAAAAATACTTTGGTGATTACCCAAATCCCGTTTTCTACCAATACGACGACTTTGATTGACAGTATTTTGAAAGCCAATGACAAAGGGAAAATCAAAATCAAAAAAATTGAAGATAATACAGCTGCCGATGTTGAGATATTAATTCATCTCTTTCCTGGAGTTTCTCCGGATAAAACTATTGATGCTTTGTTTGCATTCACCGCTTGCGAAACTTCGGTGGCGCCACTGGGTTGTGTGATCGAAGACAATAAACCATTGTTTATCGGGGTGACGGATATGTTGAAAATTTCGACCAACAGAACGGTTCAACTTTTGAAAAGTGAACTCGAAATTCAGTTGGGGGAATTAGAGGAGCAATGGCATTTCCTTTCATTGGAACGTATTTTTATTGAAAATAAAATCTATCGCGATATTGAAGAAATGACGACGAGAGAAACGGTAATTAAGGCCGTTGATGATGGTTTGAAACCACACATTAAACATTTGAAACGAGCCGTTACCGAAGAAGATATTTTGCGTTTGTTGGATATTCGAATCATGCGTATTTCTAAATTTGACAGCAATAAAGCACAGGATAAAATCGAATCACTGGAAGGTGATATCGAACAAGTAAAATATAATTTAGAGCATCTGATTGATTTTGCGATTGCCTATTTTACCAAATTAAAAGAAAAATACGGTAAAGGACGGGAACGCCAAACAGAACTTCGAATTTTTGATGATATTGAAGCGACAAAAGTAGTTTTAAGAAATACAAAACTCTACGTAAACAGAGAAGAAGGTTTTGTGGGAACAAGCCTGAAAAAAGACGAATATGTTACCGATTGTTCTGATATTGATGATGTAATTGTTTTTCTGCGAGATGGAAAAATGATGATTACCAAAGTGGATGCAAAAACATTCGTAGGTAAGGACATCATTCATATTGCGATTTTTGATAAAAGTGATAAAAGAACGATTTACAATATGATTTATCGCGACGGAAAATCAGGTCCGTCTTACATTAAACGATTTAATGTTTCCGGAGTGACTCGTGATAAAGCATACGATTTGACTAATGAAACCGCTGGTTCACAAATTCTTTATTTCTCCTGCAATCCAAACGGAGAAGCGGAGGTTATCACGATTATATTACGTCAGGTTGGAAGTGTGAAAAAATTAAAATTCGATATTGATTTTGCTAATTTAGCTATAAAAGGCAGAGCGTCTAAAGGGAATTTGGTAACCAAATATCCAATCAAAAAAATCGAATTGAAAGAGAAAGGAATTTCTACTTTATTACCAAGAAAAGTCTGGTTTGATGACACTGTGCAAAGATTAAATGTAGATGCGCGAGGAGAATTGTTAGGTGAATTCAGGCCAAATGACAAAATATTAGTGATTCATCAATCGGGAAAACTGAAAGTGATTACGCCGGAATTATCTACTCATTTTGATGAAGATATGGTTGTTTTGGAAAAATGGATTCCTAAAAAACCAATTTCTGCCATTTATTATGATGGTGAAAAAGAACGGTATTACATCAAGCGTTTTTTGGTGGAAACCGAAAATAAAGAGGAAATTTTCATAACGGAACATCCTAATTCTCAATTGGAAATTGTTGCTACGGATTATCGTCCTGTTGCCGAATTAATTTTCACTAAAGTGAAAGGAGTTCAAAAAGAAAACATGACGGTAGATATTGAGTCTTTTATTGCTGTGAAAGGATTTAAAGCTTTAGGAAATCAATTAACAACAGATAAATTGAAACAAGTTAATTTACTGGAACCGCTGCCTTATGAAGCACCAGAGGAAATTATTCCCGAAGAAATAGAAGTTCAAGGCGAAACGGATTCTGATGCTATTTCTGGTCAACTTGAAGATGACGGACAAATAACATTAAGTTTAGAATAGAAAAAAAAGCTCCTTTTTAGGAGCTTTTTTAATTTAAATACTTTTAGGAATTGTTTGCTGTTTTTATCTGAATAATTCTTTTAGCGTCATTTCCTTTTTTTCTCTCAATTTTTTTAGAATTTTTAAAAAAGCTATTGCGGTAATGTAAGCATCGCCCATTGCGGTATGTCTGTCTTTTTTAGAAATATCAAATTTATCGGCCAGCTCGTCTAAACTATAGGCTTCCTTGCGTTCTAATAAATTAGAAATCAATAATGTTTTTTTGTAAAGAACTGCAGTGTCTAGTGTTTTGTTTTTTAATTCTGGTAAACCATTTCTTTTTAATGCTTTGTTAATCATCGTAATGTCAAAAACGGTATGATGCGCAATTATGATTGAATCTCCCAGAAAGCTTAGAAACTCTTGTAACGCTTGTAATTCTGAGGGACGTTCTATCACGCATTCTTTTAAGATTCCATGAATTTTGGCACTTGACTCATCGTAATGTTCCTGTTGGATAAAAATTTCTAAACTTTCGTTAATGGGAATTACACCGTTTTGTAAAACGAGTGCTCCAATACAGAGTATTCGGTCATTTGTGTAATCGAAACCAGTAGTTTCAGTATCCAAGACTACAAAACGAGTCGAATCTATAGATATTGATTCATCGAATGATTCATCGGGTTTACCCCAAAAATCAGATAAAACTGCTTTGATTTTTTGGAAGAAGTTTATCATAATACATTTGAAACATTAAATCGGATAGTAATAAGTTCTTGCAATTCTTTAATGGTTTTGAAGGTGCTTTTCAGCTTTATTTTTTCTAGCTTAGAGAGCGTTTCCAAGGCAATATATTGCCCGGAATCATTATGTAAAAGACCTTGTTTGGTTCTGAATTTCAATAAGGTTTTATAGGAGTAGGAACAGGCTAAATACAACTCTCTATTGGCAGGTTCTAACTCGGCTAATTTTTCAAAACGTTCTGGAGTATTACTGATGGATTTTACCGAATGTGAGATAATCAATACTCTTGCGGCATCAGTCAAAGGCATTAGAGCCCGTCTTTTTATATCAAAAAAATCTTTGTTTGCGCCGTCTTGTTCCAATAAAAACTGTCTGAAAAAACCGGTTGGTGATGGGCTTTGCAAAGCGCCACTTACTAAGTGAATATAAAATACAGGATTCGCCTTTATGTTTTCGAAAATAGAGTCGGAGAGATTATTTACCAATTCGCTATCGCCATAGGAAAGACTGTAATCAAAAAATATAAACGATAATAAGACTTCATTTTTCCCGGGATTAGTAATCCAATGGTAGACTAAATCTTTCCATTGACCAAGGCTCAAACACCATTTTGGGTTCGAAGCCATCATTTCTGCCGGACAATATTCATAGCCAATATCAAAAAGTCCTTTGTTGACATGTGTCGCCAATTCTAAAAAATATTTTTTGGTTGCTGCTTCTAACTCTTCTGGAACATCTTCATAAACTAAAGCATTGTCTTGATCTGTTTGTAGTAACTGCTCACTTCGTCCTTGACTTCCCAATGCCAACCATGCAAATTTTACAGGCGGAGGCGTTTTCATTTTGGTTAATGCTATTGCTATGACTTGCTTGATGCAAGCGTCATTTAATTCAGTAATGATTTTAGAAGTCAGCGTCATAGGAATATTTTGATCTAAATATCCTTGTAGCAAATGCATAATTCCGGCTCGTATCGGTTTTATGTTTTTGAATTTTTTTGCTCTTTTTACAGCTTTTATTAATACTGCCGGATTGTTTCCCAGCGATACCATGACATCATGTTTAGACAAGATTCCAACAGCTTTAGTATTCGTTGTTCCATCTTTTGTAAGACATAAATGGCTGATATTACTTTTCATCATGGCCATTTGAGCCTGCGTGATGGTCAGTTTTTTTGGATACGTGATTACAGGCGCTGTCATTATCTCAGCGGCTGAGGTAGTGATTGGATATTCTCCCGTTACAATTTTGTTTCTCAAATCCTTATCAGTAATGATACCAATTGGCAATGTGTCTTCTACTACGAGAATAGCGCCTACATTTTTTTTGGTCATGATTTCAGCAATGTTTTTTGCTGTGGTTGTCGAAGAACAGGTAATTAGTTTTTTAGAATATTTTACAGGCTGTAAGTCTAATAAATTTTTATCAGAATCTAATAATTCGCCACCTGTTGCGTCACCATATAATTTTCCGCGATGACTTTTAGAATAAGGATTACGGGTGTTAGAAGCAAAACTTTCTATTAAAAAGTTCCCTACAGCTTTATTTTCAAGAGCGTAAGGTTTAAATATGGCGATAGGAATAGCATAAAGAATACTTTCTTCATAGGTTCTGGCTTCCATTTTATAGTTTTCATTGGCTATAAGTGGTCTTAATCCAAAAATATCTCCTTCGTCACACATGTCCAAAACATCATTTTTCTCTCCTTTTCGGAGTGCTACAGCTCCTTTATGGACAACATAAAAAGAAGAATGCGTTTCTTCATTTTCGGCAAAAACCACGCTGTCTTTTTCTTTGTAAATAATTGATATTTGTTCGGAAAGTGTTTCGATTTCTTTTTGCTGCAAAAAGTTAAAAGGAGGGAAGTTTTTTAAAAAGTCTGCAACTCTATGGGAGATTGTATTTTTCATAACGCTTATTTGTAGCAACTAAGTTAATTTATAAAATAATAGTGGAAAAGAAAAAAGATCAAATTTGCACTTATTTTAGTTTGGTTAACGGGTTGGAATTAATTTGTCTTCTGTATAAAAAAAAGCTCCTTAATGGAGCTTTTTCTAATAGAATATTTTATTCTTTTTTCTTCATTTTCATATTCAAAATCTCAACAAATAGAGAGAATGATATGGCAAAATATAAATAGCCTTTTGGTACCGGTGTTACATGACTTCCTAAAATAAGGGCATTAGATAAATGAGCACTTTCTGTTAATAGCATGAATCCAATTAGTATCAAGAAGGATAAACCTAAAATTTGAATTGAAGGATGTTTATTGACAAAATTCCCAACAGGAACAGCAAATTGCATCATTATTAATACTGAAATTACAACTGCAGTTATCATAATGTATAATGCGCCAGGAACTCCGTTTGTCATCCCGACAGCAGTAAGAATACTGTCAAAAGAGAAAACCAAATCAATCATTATTATCTGCAAAAGCACGCTTTGTAATGATTTTGTTGCTGCTTTACTTATTTCTTGTTCTTCATGCCCTTTTATATCTACTTTCTCATGAATTTCTTTGGTGCTTTTGTAAATAAGAAATAAACCCCCTAAGAATAAAATGACACTTTGCCCGGTGATTCCTGCTGATAACCAACTGAAATCTATCGTGAACCAAGGTTTTTTCATTTGAATCAATAAATTAATACCAAACAACAACGCAATTCTCATGAACATGGCAAGGAACATTCCTATTTTGGTCGCTTTTTTACGACTTTCTACAGGAAGTTTTCCCGTGGCAATCGAGATGAAAATAATATTGTCGATTCCTAATACGATTTCCAGAAAAGTTAAGGTCAATAAGGCAATCCAAGCATCGGGATTTAAAAATACTTCCATTTTATTTAGTTATAGTTTATGATTTTTATTTTTTGTTCAAAAGTCCTATTCGGAAATCTTGGTTACGGTTCCTCTTTGTTTTGCATCTACGCCAACCATCCCAAATTCAAAGGTATAGGAATTTTTTGATGTTGTCAAAATTTTCATAACGATTGCTTTTTCTTCCAACATATTTTTTGGATGTAATTTTTGTAATATATATTCACAATCGTTAACCCATCGGATAGAAGCAGTATCAGTTTTACCTTCAAAAGTTTCGACTTCAATGCTGTCATTGCGTTCGAAAACGGTGGTTTTCTTAATGCCATCCACTTCATATTCAAATTTGAATTTTCCGGTTTTAAAATCTTTGCAATTATTTTCGACATTGTAGCAAGAAAATAGCAATAGGAGCGGAAGCAGTACAATTATTTTTTTCATAAGTAGAATTCTAGTTTACTATTATTCGATTTTAATGTCATATTTGTCTAAAAGTCCCGCAATTCCTCGCGTAGAAAATTTAGCTTTTTTCATCGGATTGAATTCAGGATCTATTTTGTAATTGTAAGCCGTTGTAAAATCGGCTGCAGCTAATATAGTATCATTAAAAATAGCGTTGTCTAAATTGCAATTGTCAAAAACCGAATTCGTTAGATTAGTCCCAATAAAACTCGTTTCTTTCATCGAACAGGAATTGAATTTTGTCTTTGGCATTTTCTTATTATTAAATAGAGAATAATCTAAAACACAATCTTGAAATTCAACGCTGAATAAAAAATCTTCGCAAGCATTAAATTGAATACCTAACAATTTACAGTTTTTGAAACGAACTGTTTTTAGACTTGTTCCGCCCAAATTGAGCATCGAAAGATTACAATCTATAAATTCGCAATCTATAAAACTATTATAGGAGAAATCACTGTTAGAGAAATCACTGTTTTTAAAAACGCAATCATCAAACTCCCTGTGGTTAATTCTTTTATCAATGTAAACTACTTTTTCAAATGTTTTTTGAACGTGAATTAGGCTTTCCATTTTTTCCATTAGTCGTTAAATAATCCTTTCATAATTGTTTTTAAACCCCAATACATCAAATACATCGCCGAAATACAAGCTATTATTCCAATGGCTAAAACCAAATAATGCCATATATTCTGTTGGTTCATAAATGCATTATGAATCACGACCGGACCAATAAATAATAGCGGTAATGCACCGGCTAAATATTTAATTCCTTTTGTTAACTGTTCTTTGTTAGTTGCCATTTTTAGATAACTTAAATTTATAATACAGTGCAAAAATAAAACCGAATACTGTTTGAAAAACAATTAGATACAGAAATAAAAAAACGTTTTTTAGTCCCATAGGATCCGTTTTGAAAATGCGTAAAGTGGAATTAAATTGCAAAAAGAAGTAAAGTGCCACCAGTAAAATATTCACGAAACAAAACCTGTAAATGTGTTTCCATTTTCTTAAAAAATAGACTGTTACTATCCATAAAACAGGAATTAGTGACAAAAGAAAATAGAAAATAAATACCATTATTTAGTCAGGTAATAATCAACTGCTTTTCTCACGCTTCCATATTCTTTTAATAATTGTGATGCTTCTTCGTATGAAACCGGAATTTCTCCCATAATCATTTTTACTCCACGATCGACTAATTTGCTGTTGCTTAATTGCATATCAACCATTTTGTTGCCTTTCACTTTTCCGAGTTGAATCATGGCAGCGGTTGAAATCATGTTGAGCACTAATTTCTGAGCAGTTCCTGCTTTCATTCGGGAGCTTCCCGTAACAAATTCGGGTCCTACGACAACATCAATAGGAAATTTTGCAGTTTGCGAAAGTGGACTTTCTGCATTACAGGAAATACTTCCGGTGCTTATATTGTGTTCGTTGCAAGCTTGTAACCCGCCAATAACGTATGGAGTTGTTCCTGAAGCTGCGATTCCTACAACGACATCATTTTCATTTACATCAAATGCTTTCAAATCTATCCAAGCTTGTGTGGCATTATCTTCGGCATTTTCTACGGCTCTGCGAATGGCTTTGTCACCACCTGCAATTATCCCTACAACCAAATCGAATGAAACGCCAAATGTTGGTGGACATTCTGATGCGTCAACGACTCCTAATCGTCCTGAAGTTCCTGCCCCGATATAAAATAATCGTCCGCCAAGTTTCATTTTTGTTACGATTTCGGCAACCAAAGAGGCAATCTGCGGCATTGCTTTTTCTACAGCAAGAGGCACAGTTTGGTCTTCTTGATTGATATTGAAAAGTAATTCCTTCACCGACATTTTTTCTAAATGTTCGTATTTTGAGGATTGTTCAGTCGTTTTGGTAAAAGTCATTTTTATATTTTTTGAAGGGAAAACTTACGAGTTGTCCGTACGGTGAATATTATATAAAATAAGCCAATGCAATTCCAAAAATAATCATTGAAACTTTAGCGATATTAAATTTGTGTCCTTCGCTGCTTTCAAAAATGATAGTGGAAGAAATATGAAACAATATTCCGATTACAACAGCGGTAATTTCGGTATAATAGTCATTCAAAATGGGTAAATAATCCGAAAGGACTGTTCCTAGTGGCGTCATTATGGCAAAGGTTGCCATAAATAGAAAAACTTCTTTTTTATCTAAGAATGAATTGATGAAAAAAGTCGTCAGAATAATAGCGATTGGCAAATGGTGTATCGCAATTCCTATGGCTAAATCATGATGATGGCTTACCGGAAATCCTTCTAGAAAAGCATGAATACAAAGACTGATGAACAGTAGCCAAGGCATATGTAACATTTTTTTGTGTCCGTGTACATGCCCGTGTTCCGCACCTTTGGAGAAAAATTCCAATATAATTTGAAATAAAATTCCAAGCATAATGTATATTCCAACATTCTGATTATTGTTTTCGTACACTTCGGGTAATAAGTGCATAACCGTTATCGAAAGCAAAAAAGAACCACTAAATGCTAATAATAATTTGAGTTTAGTTTTGTCTTTTGGCTTTATGATTAACGCCAGTATGTAGCCTAATAAAACAGAAAGTAAGGGTAAAAGGTAATTCATATTTCTTGTTGAATCGTTGAATGGGTTAATGGTTTTATCTATAAACAATTTACCTATTTAAATATCATGATTAATCGCTCGCTTTCTGTTTTGTGGAATTTTTTTAATTTGTAATCGCCAAAAACATCCAATAAGAAAATCCCGGCTTCTTCCATTAATTCTTCAAAATCTTTGAGCGTCAGGGCTTTTACTTTTTCGGTGAAATGAAATTTTTGTCCTTTATCTTCAAAGTCAATTTCTTTGTAAATATGTCCGTCTTTTAAATATCTTTTGATGTAAAAGTCAATTCCATCAACTGTTTTTGTCTCTTCAGGAACCAAAGTGTCAAGAACTTGATTGACATTCATGAAATCAATTACTGCAAATCCGTATTCAGATAAGCTGTTTTTTATGGCTTTTAAGGTGATGAGGTTGTCTTCATCATTTTCGAAATAGCCAAAACTGGTAAACAAATTAAAAATAGCATCAAATTTCTCTTCGAAAGTTTCACGCATATCATGAACCTTGAATTGCAAGTTTTCATTACTGTTTTTAGTAGCTTCGGCGATACTGTTTTCAGATAAATCAGCTCCCAGAACAGTAAATCCCAATTGATTCAGGTAAATAGAATGACGGCCTTTGCCACACGCTAAATCCAATACTTTTGCCTTTTCGGGCAGGTTGAGATAATGCGTCAGATTATCCATAAAAATCTGGGCTTCTCTATAGTTTCTTTCTTTATACAGAATGTGGTAATAAGGAGTATCAAACCAAGAAGCAAACCAGTTTTGAGTGGGCTCTTGTGGATTTAAGGTTTCGTGTTTTTCGGAATTCGGCATTTATTCGTTTTCAATTAATTCAAGTACCGCAAATTTAGTGTATTTTTGCAACGAATACTTGATTTTACAATGGAAAATAATTATAAAATGATTGCCAAAACCTTTTTTGGTTTTGAAGAAATATTGGCAAAAGAATTGCAAATGTTGGGCGCACAAGACGTGGAGCAAGGGGTTAGAATGGTTAGTTTTAAAGGCGATAAGGGATTTATGTACAAAGCAAATTTGTCTTTGCGTACGGCTCTTAAAATCTTAAAACCCATCTATTTTTTTAAAGCTAATAATGAGCAAGGATTGTATAAAGGAATTTCAGGAGTAAATTGGTCAAAATTCATTGATGCCAATCAGACTTTTGTGATTGATGCAACGGTACATTCAGAGTATTTTAATCACTCTGAGTTTGTTTCCCAAAAATGTAAAGATGCGATTGTAGATCAGTTTAGAGAACGAACCGGGCAACGTCCGAGTATAGATAAGGCTTTTCCTGATTTGAGAATTAATATTCATATCGACAAAGACCAGGTTTCGGTTGCGCTGGATACTTCCGGGAATTCTTTACACCAACGTGGTTATAGAACGGCTACCAATATTGCTCCGATAAATGAAGTTTTGGCAGCAGGAATTTTATTGCTTTCGGGTTGGGAAGGTCAAGGCGATTTCTTGGATCCGATGTGTGGTTCCGGAACATTTCTGGCCGAAGCAGCAATGATTGCTTGTAATATTCCGGCGAATATCAACCGTAAAGAATTTGCTTTCGAAAAATGGAATGATTGGGACAACGATTTATTCGACAATATTACTGATAGTTTGTTGAAAAGAGTGCGGGAGTTTCATTACACTATAAAAGGCTATGACAAAGCGCCAAGTGCGGTTCAAAAAGCCAAAGACAATATCAAAAATGCCAATCTTGACGAATATATTTCTATCGAAGAAAAGAACTTTTTTGATACCGAAAAAACGTCTCAAGGAAAATTACATATGGTTTTTAATCCGCCTTATGATGAGCGATTGGACATTCATATGGAAGAATTCTATAAAAATATTGGCGATACCTTAAAGAAAAATTATCCGGGAACTAATGCTTGGTTTATTACTGCAAATCTGGAAGCTTTAAAATTTGTTGGACTAAAACCTTCCCGAAAAATAAAACTTTTTAATGCCAGCCTAGAAGCTCGTTTGGTAAAATACGAAATGTATGAAGGAAGCAAAAGAACCAAATTTCAGGTTGTTCCAGACACCAGTATTTAGATTCAAATAACTGTATTTACTATTTTATACTTTTTTAAAACTTAAACTTTAAACCAGAAAATGACCAAATTACAAGTACGCGCATTTCTATACCAAATAGGTTGTTTTGCGATATTATTCACATCATTTAGATATTTAGTTCAAGAGTACACGCCTTTAACCGGTTTTTATATTTCATTGGCTGCTTTTGTGATTGGAACTGTTTTGTCTCCAAAATTCCAAGCGGTAAAGACCAAAGACGGGGAGAAGCTATTTATGAAATGGATTTTTGTAAAAGGAATCAAAGAGATTAACTAGAAAAAAAAGTGCCAATTTAAAATTTAAATTGGCACTTTTTTTATTGAGTTTGAATCGTAATTATTTCTTCTTTTCGGCTACTGCTTTCTTTTTGTAAATAGGAATAAAATACGATACGGTATAATTAAATCCTACTCCAAAATCGCCATTATAGGTTCTGTTGAATCCCGGAATATAAAGATTCTCAAAATTGTCTGGTTGCTTATTGGTAATTAGCATTTTCAATTGTAAACTAAAGCCAATAAAGACATTATTGAAAACTTTAGCTTTTACACCAGTAACCACTTCAATCCAACTGGCAGATAATCCGTTGTATTTTTCTCCGCTGGTAATCGAAGGTACTTCGTCCCAATATGGATTTGCATTGTAAATTTTATAACTGTTTAATTCTTGGCTGAAAGTACTTGCGCCATAACGCATTCCTACAGAAATGATATTCTCCATATCCAGCCAGTTTTCATAGGCATTGTAATCAAAACCTGCTTTGATATATGTTCCTTTTGCGGTTGAATTCAGTCGGTCATCATCGGTTGTTTTATTTTCATTTCCGATTTCGGCGGCCAAATAGTATTTTTTGGTTAATCGGTAATCTCCCACTAATTCTATTACTTTATAATTGCTGTCATATAAGGCACGTGTTAATTTATACAAGTCAACACCTACACGCAATCCATATCGGTTTGTTTTTGGAGCTATACTGTCAAGCACTTTTTCCTCTGGAAGTTTTTTAATCACTTTTTTTGGAGGTTCAGGAAGTATTTCCTCAATTTGGGTGGTTTTAGGATTGGGTTTAGTTGAAGTAGTTTCTTGCGCTTTCGCCAAAAACAAAGACAACAAAAGACAGAAACTAAAAGAATATTTTAAGATGTGTTTCATTTTCGTTTTCTATGTTAGTTTTTTCAACTGAAATATATTGCATCCATGTTTCACTAGAAACAGGTTCTGCAGTATGGACTATCGCATTCGTTGGGTTTAGTGTGAAAATAGTTTTATACCCGCAAGCTCTGGATACATAAATCGTATTTCGAGTGTAATTGATCGTTACGTTATCTACAAAAATTAAGTCAGGATTTGTATTTCCTGAATTGAATGTAAAGCTGTAAGTGGTGGTGTCTTCATCCGTTTTTAAAGGAATAGAAATCGTGTTTCCGCTCGTTAGGTATTTTGATTCGCCAGATGCGGAGGCGTTAAAAATAACACCTTCGGTCATTCCTTCTCCCACTACTTTTAATCGGGTTACATTTTTTAAAACTGTCGAATTATTAATGTCATAAAAAGATAAGACTAATCGGGGCGTAGTAGCCGTATTGGCGTCGCAAATATCATCCTTCTCACAACCTGAGAAAGCAAAAACGACCAGCAATACTAATAAAATTATTTTTTTCATTTACCATTTATTTTTGTGTAAACCCGAACAAAATTGGACAGCCCAAGGGAAAATTTCAATTTGTAATTACAAAATATTATCTTCTTTCCAAAAGTACTACATTTTCCACATGATGCGTTTGCGGAAACATATCCACAGGTCGAACACGAGTCACTTTGTATTTTTCGTCCATTAACGCTAAATCACGCGCTTGTGTGGCCGAATTGCAACTTACATAAACTACTTTTTCGGGAGCAATTTTCATGATTTGTTCAATTACGTCTTTATGCATTCCATCTCTTGGCGGATCTGTGATAATTACATCAGGATGTCCGTGTTGTCCGATGAAATCATCGTTGAACACTACTTTCATATCACCTACAAAAAACTCACAATTCGTGATTTCATTGCGTACCGCATTTGCTTTAGCGTCTTTAATCGCATCAGGAACACTTTCTACACCAATTACTTTTTTTGCTTTTTTTGAAACAAATTGTGCAATAGTTCCGGTTCCGGTGTACAAATCATAAACGACTTCATTTCCGGTAAGTCCGGCAAAATCGCGGGTAATTTTATATAATTCGTAGGCTTGATCCGAGTTAGTTTGGTAAAAAGATTTGGCATTAATGCTAAATTTCAACCCTTCCATTTCTTCCAAGATATAATCTCTTCCTTTATACAATTTAATATCGGTATCGTATAAAGTATCGTTTGCTTTATTGTTGACTACATACTGAAGCGAAGTAATTTGAGGGAATTTTTCGTAAAGATGGTCTAAAAGTAATTCTCTGTTGGCTTTGTCATTTTCAAAAAACTGAATCAAAACCATGATTTCACCTGTCGAAGCGGTACGAATCATTAAAGTTCTTAACAAACCTTCATGATCTCTTGGATTGAAGAAAGTCAAACCATGCTCGTTTGCAAAAGCACGAACTTCATTTCGAATCGCATTTGAAGGGTCTTCTTGTAAATGACATTTATTGATATCCAGAATTTTGTCCCACATTTTTGGAATATGAAAACCAAGTGCGTTTCTGTTGCCTAGATCTTCGGTACTTTCAATTTCTTTTTCGGTCAACCAACGGCTGTTTGAAAACGAAAACTCCATTTTGTTTCTATAAAAGAACTGTTTTTCAGAACCTAAAATTGGTTCAAATTCCGGAAGTTCTATTTTTCCAATGCGTTGCAAATGATTTTTAACTTCATTTTGTTTGTAGAATAATTGTTGGCTGTATTTCATATTTTGCCATTTACAACCACCACAAACTCCAAAATGTTCGCAAATAGGTTCGATTCTGTGTTCTGAGAATTCATGAAATTTCACTGCTTTTCCTTCATAATAGGCTTTGCGCTTTTTGAAGGTTTGCACATCAACTACATCACCCGGAACTACATTGGGGATAAAAACTACTTTCCCATCAGGAGCTTTCGCTACCGATACGCCTTTTGCACCAGCATCAAGGACTTTTATTTGATGAAAGACAACTTTGTCTGTATTTTTCTTTGCCATAGCGCAAAAATAAGTGTTTGAATGGTTTTATAAATTCAAATTGGGAAATATTTTTAATATCGGCTGTTTTTTATTTAAATCTACAATTGCTTTTTGCTTCAATAACTGCAATCAAGTAATTAAATAGGTCTAATTTCAAATTCTGGAATGTGGATTTAGTTTTAAATTTTCGTTAAAAAACTAACCTTATAAAATCATACTTTGTTTAAAAAGCTAAATTTGAGTACACTAAAAAATCTATTATGAAACGAAATGCCACCGCAGTTTGGACCGGTTCGCTTAAAGAAGGCGCCGGTAAATTAACGACACAAAGTACGACGTTAGAGAATACGCAATATTCTTTCAAATCCCGTTTTGAAGAAGGCGTAGGGACAAATCCTGAAGAATTGGTTGCAGCCGCTCACTCAGGTTGTTTTACTATGCAGCTTTCGGCTTACATTAGCGAAGGCGGTTTTGAGATAGAAAGTATCGAAACAAAATGTGATATTAATTTGGTTGAAGGAACAATTATTGAATCTCATCTGACGGTTACTGCCAAAGTTAAAGGGATTGCAAATGAAGCTTTTCAGGAATTAGTGACTAAGGCAGAGAAAAATTGCCCTATTTCAAAATTATTCAACACCGAAATTTCTACTACAGCGACTTTAGTGTAAAATTTTCATAAAAAAAAGAGGTTCAGTTTAGGTATAAATTGAGCCTCTTTTTTGTTTAAAAAAAACTGATATACAAAAACAATAACAGAATAAATTAAAAATATATTTTTTTACAGTTGATTATAACTTTAATATTATTTTTATAAGTTTTAACAAATTGAAAATCAAAACTCTGTTGAGTTTGTAAAAATAAAGTGTTTATGGTATTGTATAAAAAATTAGCTCAGATTGGATTTCTCAAAAATAGTTATGCATTTAAATTTCTTTTTGTTGCCTTTATTGGCATTCATATTCCGCTTATAGGATTGTTGTTTTTTGTTCTTTACGGCAGTCAGAATATTTCTCCCAATATGATTTTGGTTTTTGCACTTGTAATGACTTTGACCGCTACGATATTGACGTTGTTTATTCTGAAAAGGTTAATAAAACCAATCGAAGTGGCTTCTAAAGCATTAAATGATTACAGAACCGACAGAGTTTTTTCGGATTTACCATTAAATTTTACTGATGAAGCCGGTTTGTTGATGCGCAATATTCATGAATCGATTCAGGATAATGAAACTTTTATCAAGGATAAACAAGATATGGTTTATTTGCTTTCTCATGATTTAAGGACATTTGCCGGAAATCCACAAGCGATTGCTACCCTTATTTTAGACGAAAATCCTTCGGCAGCAATTCAAGAATTAGCAGAATTAATTGTAGAATCGTCTAAACAGCAACTCGTATATATAGAGAATTTTATAAAAGTATTGAAAGATCAGGATCAGTTTATTAAAAAAACAGAACAGAAAAACCGCATCAGTCCAGCGGAACTTATTGCATCTGTAACTGAACTAGCGACACAATCATTAAACAAGAAAAACATCAAATTGATTTCGGAAATAGAAGTTTCGGAAGTATTTCTGAAAATAGATCAAGATTCCTTGCTTAGCGTTTTGTCAAATTTAGTTAATAATGCCATTAAATTTTCATTTCCAGATAGTGAGATTCATGTTCGAATTTATTTGGAAGCTAAAAAAATAATCTTCACCGTTTCTGATTCTGGAATTGGTTTTGACTCCAATCAAAAAGAAGTGTTGTTTCAAAAATTCACGAAAGAAGGCCGATTGGGAACTTCAAATGAGCCATCAACCGGAATAGGATTGTATTTGTCTAAAAACAGTATCGAAAAACAAGGCGGAACCCTTACCGCAATAAGTGATACTGGAAAAGGAGCCACTTTTACAATCATTTTGGATGCCTAATTTTTTGTATTAAATTATGGATTAATGTTTTACTGATGAAGAAGCGAACTTTTTTAGTTCTTTTTAATTAAACTTATTCTTACATTTGTAAAAATTAATTTTTTTATGATAAAACTTTACCCCCAAAAAATCACTTTAGTTTCCCAAATTATTTTAGCTTTTGTATTATTATCTTCTTTGGGAGTTTCTTCTCAAACCCTTACTGATAGTAATTTGCCAATTGTTATTATTACTACAGATACAGATCCTTTAACAGGTTCTCCTCTTGCAATTTTGGACGATCCGAAAGTATTGGCTACGATGAAAATCATCAAAAGACCAGATGGATCCCGAAATTATCTTACGGACCAGAATACTACTGAATATTTAAATTATAATGGTAGAATAGGAATTGAACTAAGAGGTTCTACGTCACAGGAATTACGCAAAAAGCCATATGGTTTAACTACTTTAAAATCAGATAATACGTCTAATAATAATGTTAGTATATTAGGAATGCCGAGTGAGAATGATTGGATTTTAAATTCATTAGCATTTGACCCTTCCTTAATTCGAGATTATATTGCTTATAATATGGCCCGAAAAATGGGTAATTATGCTACTCGAACTGAATATTGTGAAGTGATTGTAAATGGTTCTTACAGGGGATTGTATATTTTTCAGGAAAAAATAAAATCGAATGAAAACAGAGTAAATGTGGTTAAGATTGGCTCGTCCGATATTGATTTTCCTAACGTTACAGGAGGTTACATTACAAAAGCTGACCGAACAGATGAAGGAGAATTACCGGCTTGGGTTATGGAAGAAACACAGTTTATCAATGAATTGCCAAAACCGGAAAATGCTACTGCAGAACAAACGGCTTATATCAAAGGCGAGTTCGATAAATTAGCGGATAATTTGTACAATGATTCTTTGTTGGATGGATATACATCTGTTATTGATGTTCCTTCTTTTGTTGATTTTATGTTGGTGAATGAATTAACATCAAATGCTGA
Source organism: Flavobacterium lacustre (assembly GCF_027474525.2). NCBI lineage: Bacteria > Pseudomonadati > Bacteroidota > Flavobacteriia > Flavobacteriales > Flavobacteriaceae > Flavobacterium > Flavobacterium lacustre. The sequence goes on along the minus strand of NZ_CP114882.2, from coordinate 74,455 downwards.
TGCGTATCAGTTCAGTACTTTTTTCCATAAGGACAGAGGAGGGAAATTAAGAGCAGGACCAGTTTGGGATTTCAATCTTACTTTTGGAACTACTTTTACGCCCCGAAGTGATGTTGATCAATGGCAATTTAGCAATAACAGCAATACAGGACCTTGGTTTTGGGCTGGATTGTTTGATAATAAAACGTACCCATGTTATTTTTCTAAAAGATGGAATGAGATGATTGCTTCAGGTCAACCAATGAATGTGGATGTTTTAAACACTTTTATAGACAATACATTGGCTTATATTAGCGAAGCAATTCCCAGAGAGAATGAGAAATGGGGAACTTTGACAGATCATGAAACTGATGTGACTCGTATAAAAACCTTTATTGCTCAACGCATCAGTTGGATATCAAGTAATATAGGTTCTTATACAAAATGTGCAGATGTAGTTACTCCGCCTTTGGTGATTTCAAGAATCAATTATAATCCTGTAGCTTCAACAGATTTCACGTCTAAAGATTTAGAATTTATTGAGATTAAAAATACCGGTTCAGAAACGGTAAATCTTTCGGGAATTTATCTTAAAGAGTTAGGAACAAGTTATCAATTTCCTTTTGATTCAACTATTGGAGCTAATGAAAGTCTTTATCTCACCAGTAATTTGGCTACATTTCAAAGCAAATACGGCTTTCCTGCTTTTGGTCAATATTCAAGAAATTTTTCGGATAAGACGCAAAAAATTGTTTTAGCGGATGCTTACGGTAATGTTATTGACAAAGTTGAATATTCTGATGCTTCGCCTTGGCCTTCAGATGCTGATGGAAAAGGAAGTTATTTGCAGTTAATTGATACGGCTTCGGATAATAATATAGCAACAAATTGGGTAGCTTCTAATAATGTCGTTTTATCAAATAAATCTTTTGCTGCTAAATCATCTTTGTCTATATATCCTAATCCGGTTACGAATACATTGATGATTCACAGTACAAAAACGATGGATGGGGTTAAAATATATTCGATTTCAGGCGTTTTAATTCAAGAGATTAAAGCAAAATCAGAAACCATAAATACAGATTTGAGTGCGTATGCCAATGGAACGTATTTTATAACAGTCTATGATGAAGATGGTCAGACTACCAAAAAAATACTTAAAAAGTAGCGTTTATTTTTTGAATTAAAATTTTATAAAAAGTCCCGTTTAAAAGATATTTAAACGGGACTTTTATGTTTTTATTTGTGATTTATTTCTTATTTTTATCGAAATAAATTAGTTATGATAAAATTTTACTTTGTAAGACCTTTTACGGTTTCCAATATTCTTTTAGGATTTGTTTTCTTCTTCTCTTTTAACAGTTCTGCGCAGACTTTTACCGACAGTAATTTACCAATTGTCAGTATTACTACAGATAATAATCCCAATACAAATTTGCCTCTTGATATTTTGGATGATCCCAAAATTTTGGCGACTATGAAAATCATCAAAAGACCGGATGGAACCAGAAACTATCTTACAGATATAAATACACCGACTTTTTTAAATTATAACGGCAGAATAGGTATTGAAATCCGAGGTTCCTCTTCGCAAACTTTGCCTAAAAAAGGCTACGGATTAACTACTTTAAAAGCAGATAATACCAGTAATAATAATGTAGAATTATTAGGAATGCCCAGTGAAAATGACTGGATTCTAAACGGAATCGCTTTTGATCCGTCATTGGTTAGAGATTACTTGTCATATAACTTGTCCAGACAAATAGGGAATTATGCCACCCGAACCGCATATTGTGAGGTTGTAATAAATGGCGAGTACAAAGGATTGTATATTTTGCAGGAAAAAATCAAAGCAGGTTCTGATCGTGTCAATGTTTTAAAAATTGGGACTTCAGATATTACTTCGCCAAATGTTACAGGAGGTTTTATTACTAAAGCGGATAAAACCACAGGAGGCGATCCAATTGCCTGGTCAATGCCATCTTATACCACAACAGTAGATTTTATTCATGAATTGCCAAAGCCTGCAGCTGTTCAGCCAGCACAAACGGCCTATATTTACGATCAGTTTCTTCAATTGGCATCCACTTCAAATGCTAATGCAACGAGTGTAATTAATGGATATCCTTCCGTAATCGATGTGCCTTCTTTTGTAGATTTCATGCTCATTAATGAATTGGCTTCTAACGCTGATGCCTATCAATTCAGTACCTATTTTCACAAAGACAGAAACGGAAAATTACGTGCCGGACCTATTTGGGATTTTAATTTAACATACGGGAATGATTTGTTTTTATGGGGATTTGACAGAAGCAAAACCGATATCTGGCAGTTTTCAAACGGAGACAATGAAGGAGCTAAATTTTGGACTGATTTATTCAATAATCCACTGTATAAATGCTATTTCGCCAAAAGATGGAACCAGCTTACTCAAACCGGACAGCCTTTGAATTATTCTAGTCTGGTTCAGTTTGTTGATGCAACACTGAATTATATTAGTGAAGCCAAAGTCAGAGAACATCAAAAATGGGGAACTGTAACCAATCAAGACACGGAAATAACCAATTTGAAAGCGTTTTTGTCTAATAGAATTTCTTGGATTACAACTAATTTGGGTTCTTATTCCGATTGTAATTCAGTTGTAATTCCAGCATTAGTAATCAATAAAATAAATTATAATCCTGTAATTTCTGATGGTTTTCCAGCGAATGATTTAGAATTCATCGAAATAAAAAACACAGGCGCTACTACCGTTAATTTGACGGGTTTCTATTTGCGGGAATTGGGTGTGAGTTATCAGTTTCCGGCTAATTCTTCGGTTTTGGCTAATGAAAGTATTTTTCTGGCAAGTAATCCAACTACTTTTAAGGCGAAGTACGGAATAACGGCGTTTGGACAATTTACAAGGAATTTATCTAACAGTTCTCAAAAACTGGTTTTGGCGGATGGATATGGAAACACCATCGATTCGGTAGAATATTTTGATGTAGCACCTTGGCCTGCCGATGCCGATGGACAAGGCAGTTATTTGCAATTAATTGATACGACATTAGACAATGGTTTGGCTTCGAGTTGGATTTCGTCATCGAGTGTAACTTTGGCAACTCCATCTTATGTTGAAACTTCTACAATTTCGGTTTATCCAAATCCGGTTGCTGATATTTTAAATATTCGTGTTCAAAAAACAATTAAAGGCGTCAAAATTTTTGATGTTTCAGGGCATTTAATAACTGAAATCAAACCAAAAACAGATATGATTTCAGTTGATTTTAGCTCGTATTCCAAAGGTTTGTATTTTATTACCATTTATGATGAAAATACTTTCACCACCACAAAAGTAATTAAGCAATAAGTAACCATAAAAGATAGTTTTTGAATTCGTTAGATTTATAACAAAATTTATTTTACATTTGTTTAATAAATTTTAATATTCGATGAACAATATAAAAAATGTTTTTAGCATTAAAGATCTTGAAAATCTTTCCGGGATAAAAGCGCATACCATACGAATTTGGGAAAAAAGATATAATGTTTTGAAACCCATGCGTACCGATACAAATATCAGACTGTATGATCTTCCGAGTCTTCAAAAACTTTTGAATATTACATTGTTACATGATTACGGATACAAAATATCAAAAATAGCAACTTATTCCGAAGATAAGATTCCTTCTTTGGTAAGAGAAATAATTTCGTCTAAAACGGCCAAAAGTCATGCAATAAGTGATTTTAAAATGGCAATGATGAACTTTGATCAAGAGCTCTTTTTTACGACTTACAATTGGCTTATTGCTGAAAAATCATTCAAAGAAATCTTTCATCAAGTTTTTATTCCCTTGATGAATGAACTTGGATTATTATGGCAGTCAGATACGATTACGCCTGCACATGAGCATTTTATAAGCTATCTAATCAAACAAAAATTATTAGTCAACACCGAAAAACTTCAAGTTTTAAAACAAACTAAAAATGATAAAGTCTTCGTTCTTTCGCTTCCTATGAATGAAATTCATGAGTTGGGTTTGATGTATTTGCATTACGAAATTCTGTTAAATGGTTACAAGTCAATTTATTTGGGTGAAAGTATGCCTATTGAGAATCTGAAAGATTTAAAAAGACATTATGACGCTATTGTATTTGTTTCTTATCTTACCGTTCAGCCGGAAAGGGATTCAATCGATACATATATCAATGAAATGACTTCACAGTTGGTTGATGAAAATACTGAGTTGTGGTTTACAGGCCGACAAGTAGAGTTTATCCAAAAGGAAAACCTGTCCGATAAAATTTCAATTTTCACTTCTATCTCAGAATTAGTTAGTCTGTTATAGTATTTTTGTTTAAACATTTTATACTTTTGCTGAACAAATGACAAAGATAAAAAATATTACAATTATAGGTTCTGGGTTTTCTTCATTGGCTGCTTCATGCTATTTAGCGCAAAGCGGACACAGAGTTACCGTGTATGAAAAAAATGCAACCACAGGAGGAAGAGCGCGACAGTTAAAAGCAGAAGGTTTTACCTTTGATATGGGACCAAGTTGGTATTGGATGCCAGATGTTTTTGATCGTTTTTTTGCTGATTTCAACAAAAAAACAACCGATTACTACGAACTGATAAAGTTGTCTCCGGCTTACAGAGTGTACTATGGCATTGATGATTACATTACAATAGCGGATAATTTGGAGGAAATTGTAGCCACTTTTGAAGGAATTGAAAAAGGAAGCGGTAAAATTTTACAAGATTTTATGGCTGAAGCCAAAAGCAATTATGACATTGCCATAAAAGATTTGGTTTACCGTCCGGGAGTTTCTCCTTTAGAATTAGTTACAGTAGAAACAGCTAAAAAAGTGGGGCAGTTTTTCAGTACAATCAGCCGAGATGTTCGCAAAAAATTTAAGAACCAACGATTGATTCAGATTCTTGAATTTCCAGTTTTGTTTCTTGGAGCGAAACCATCAGATACACCGTCGTTTTATAGTTTTATGAATTATGCAGATTTTGGTTTAGGAACTTGGCATCCAAAAACAGGAATGTTTGATGTGGTTTTTGCCATGGAAAGTTTAGCCAAAGAATTAGGTGTAAAATTTGTGACCAATGCAGCAATTGATAAAATTATTGTTGAAAATAAAACAGCAAAAGCACTTATTGTAAATGGAGAAAGAATAGATTCTGATTTGGTTTTAAGCGGAGCCGATTACCATCATACCGAAACCTTATTAGACGAAGAGCATCGTGTTTACTCCGAAAAATATTGGGACAGTCGAGTTTTTGCACCATCGTCATTGCTTTTCTATATTGGGTTTAACAAAAAAATAGAGAATATTTCGCATCATGCATTGTTTTTTGATGTTGATTTTTATCAGCATGCCAAAGACATTTATGATGAACCGCAATGGCCTGCGGAGCCTTTGTTTTATGCTAACTTTCCTTCTTTGACCGATCCAACTGCTGCGCCCGAAGGAATGGAATCAGCCTTCTTTTTAGTGCCATTAGCACCCGGAATAGAAGATACAGAAGCCTTGAGGTCTGAATATTTTGATAAAATTATTGATCGTTTTGAGGCTTTGACACAGCAAAGTGTAAAAAATAATGTTATATTTCAACACTCATTTTGCAAAAATGATTTTGTAGAAGAATATAACTCCTACAAAGGAAATGCATACGGAATGGCCAATACGTTATTACAAACCGCATTTTTGAGACCGAAATTAAAAAGTAAAAAAGTAAAAAACTTATATTTCACAGGGCAATTAACCGTTCCTGGTCCCGGAGTTCCACCGGCATTAATTTCAGGAAAACTAGTATCAGATTTAATAAATAAACAATTTTCAGAAGCATAATATGAAGCAATTATTTGATGAGGTATCTTTTAAGTGCAGCAAATTGGTTACCAAAAACTACAGCACTTCATTCTCAATGGCGGTTTACATGCTTTCGCCAAGCATTAGGGATGCCATTTACAGCATCTATGGTTTTGTGCGTTTTGCCGATGAAATTGTAGATTCTTTTCATGGTTTCGAAAAAGAAAACCTTATCCATGATTTTGAAGCAGAATATTACAAAGCATACGATTCTGGAATTAGTTTAAACCCTATTTTAAACGCCTTTCAAATTACGGTGAAGCAAAACAATATTTCCGATGATTTGATTCAGGCTTTTTTGAAAAGTATGAAACTCGATTTGACTAAATCAGTATACCAAAGTAAATCCGAGTATGATGAGTACATTTACGGTTCGGCTGATGTAGTGGGATTGATGTGTCTCAAAGTTTTTGTGCAAGGGAATAACACTAAATACGACCAACTCAAAGACGAGGCGATGCGTTTGGGTTCTGCTTTTCAAAAAGTGAATTTTTTACGCGATTTGAAAGATGATAATTTGGTTTTAAACCGTAATTATTTCCCTGGTGTCGATTTGAATTCCTTTGACGAAAAGTCAAAAATTGCCATCATAAAAGAGATACAAGAAGATTTTAGAGTAGCGTATCAAGGAATTATCAAGCTGCCGATAGAAGCTAAATTTGGTGTTTACACCGCTTTTGTCTATTACAAAAAGCTGCTTAAGAAACTCGAAAACACACCATGTCACGAAATTGGCACGACTAGAATTCGGGTGTCAAATTATACCAAAGCCGGATTATTGGCACAATCTTTCGTATCCTATAAATTAAAATTAGTTCAATAATTGTATTTTTATAAAGACACTTTTTTCATTAAACAAATAACAAAATGATATCTTTTTTGATTTTTCTGGGCGTTTTCCTTTTTATGGAATGTGTTACGTGGTGTACCCACAAATACGTTATGCACGGCTTGATGTGGTATTTTCATGCCGATCATCATCAGCCTAAATATGCAGGTGTTTTTGAGCGTAATGACATCTTTTTTGTCATTTTTGCCATACCCAGCATCATTCTTTTTTACTTCGGGGTAGAAGGCGGTATGAACTACAAATTTTTCATTGGTTTAGGGATAACCTTTTACGGTTTTTGCTATTTCACGATACACGACGTCTTAATTCACCAACGTTTCAAATGGTTTAAAAACACCAATAACAAGTACCTGGTTGGTTTGCGAAAAGCCCACAAAGTACACCACAAACATCTTGGAAAAGAGCATGGCGAGTGCTTCGGTATGTTATTTGTGCCTTTCAAATATTACAAAATGTAACAACAGTATTTGGGCGTGACCACAAGGGTCGGGCTATCCGTTCCCGCTTTTTTGAGGCTGGCCAAAAAGCCAACCTCAAAAAGAGCTCCACTATTATCCCTCACGCACTCCAATTTACTCCAAAAAACCTATTAAAAACTACAACAATCCTACCCATGAAACTCTATACCAAAGAAAGCACACAATATGTAAATGCCAGTATCGAAGAATGTTGGGCCTTTTTCTCCAGTCCACAAAACCTGCAGAAAATTACTCCTGAAACAATGGGTTTTCAAATCACCGATTTTGATGGAAAAAAAATGTATGCAGGTCAAATAATTCAATACAAAGTTTCTCCTCTTTTGGGTATAAAACTGCCTTGGGTAACCGAAATTACTTTCGTAAAAGAAAATAGTTATTTTATTGATGAACAACGTTTTGGACCGTATGCACTTTGGCATCACAAACATTTTTTTGAAGAAACAGAAAATGGAGTCAAAATGACCGATTTAGTTCATTACGGTTTACCACTGGGTTTCATTGGCCGTATCATGAATACATTAATAGTAAAAAATAAATTGAAAGCCATTTTTGACCACAGACACGTCATGGTAGATCAACTTTTTAATGCTAAATAATGACAAAGCAAGAAGTAACTTTTTTTTGGTTCAGACGTGATTTACGATTAGAAGATAATGTAGGTTTGTACCACGCTTTACAATCAAAATTTCCGGTGATTCCCTTGTTTATTTTTGACGATGCGATTTTAGACAGTTTACCAAAAAACGATGCCAGAGTTGGTTTTATACACGAATCCTTGGCTAAAATCAACCAACAATTGCAGGAAATTGGTAGTTCCCTTTTGGTAAAAAAAGGAAAAACACAGCAAGTTTGGCAAGAACTCCTTCAGGAATTTGAAGTAAAGGAAGTCTATTTCAATAAAGATTACGAACCGTATGCATTAGAGCGGGATTTGGCCATCAGCGAATTATTAGAATCCAATAAAACAAAACCACATTCGTATAAAGACCAAGTGATTTTTGAAGAAAAAGAAATCACAAAAGCCGATGGATTGCCCTATACCGTTTATACACCGTATAAAAATAAGTGGCTGGAAAAATACAAATCCATGGCACCGATTCCAGAATTTGAGGCGGTTAATATCTTTTCAAATTTCTTTAAATTTCATTTTGATTTTCCAACATTGGAACAAATCGGATTTGAAGAAAGCACCATAAAAGTACAACCACACAACTTATCAAAAATTGCTAATTACCACGAAACCCGCGATTTTCCTGCAATAGACAGCACCTCTTATTTGTCGCCACATTTGCGTTTTGGGACCGTCAGTATCCGAAAATTAGTCAATTGGGCGGTTCGTAAAAACGAAGTCTTTTTGAGTGAATTAATTTGGAGAGAGTTTTTTATGCAAATTCTATTCAGCTTTCCAAAAGTGGTTACCCATAATTTCAAATCGGCTTACGATGGCATTCAGTGGCGCAATAACGAAGAAGAGTTCAAGCGCTGGTGTACCGGAACTACCGGATATCCGATGGTTGATGCCGGAATGCGTCAACTGAACGAAACGGGCTATATGCACAACCGGGTTCGGATGGTGGTGGCCAGTTTTCTATGCAAACATTTATTGATTCAGTGGCAGTGGGGGGAAGCGTATTTTGCCCAGAAATTATTAGATTACGAATTGTCGGCTAATGTTGGCAATTGGCAATGGGCTGCGGGAACCGGTTGTGATGCTGCACCGTATTTCCGAGTTTTTAATCCCGAAATTCAACTCACAAAATTTGACGAAAAAGGAATTTACATCCGCAAATGGATACCCGAATTCAATTTGGGATACGGTAAACCCATTGTGGAACATGCTATGGCCAGAGACCGAGCCATTGCTACCTATAAAGCAGGAATCGTAAAGTAATTTTCCTCAAAATACCTCCAAAACGTCAAATTTGACGAACAGAACGTCATGCATGACGTAGCGAACCTCAAATTTGACGTCCGCTACGTCAAATTTGACGTCAAGAACCTCAAATTTGACGTGGTATAGGGTCAAATATGACGTCGTCAACGTCAAATATGACCTCAAGCGCGTCATAGATGACGTCCTTAACCCCAAATTTGACCTTTTTAGATTCTTTTAGGTGATTGTGTTTCTATAGTAGGCTTCCCAATAGAAATTTTCGTTTTCAGCAGAATTATTTAATCAGTTTTTCCAACATCCCTTTAAAAATAAAACCATGAAACGGCAAAACGGAATACCAGTATAATTTTCCCCAAACGCCTTTTGGTCTGAATGTTGCCGCTTGGTATAAGGTGTTGTTGATGATTTTGAATTCAAGCCAGGCTTCTCCGGGTAATTTCATTTCGGCATACAAAATAAGTTTGCCTTCTTCTTTATTGGCATATAAAACACGCCAAAAATCCAATGCATCTCCGGAATGAATATCGTGTTTGTTGGTTCTTCCTCTGCGGGAACCCACGCCACCGTACAATTTATCGATAAAACCACGCAAACTCCATAGCCAATCGCCGTAATACCAGCCAGTTTCTCCACCAATAGACCAAATTCTTTCGATGGTAAAATCACGGTTTTCAATTTCCATTTTGCGACGGTCTATAAAACAGTCTTTTTTGGGTACTTTACGATAATCCATCAAACTTCCTTTGAAGCGCCCGCTAATCATAGCATCTTTCCAGCTCGACGGGATGTCGTCTTTATTGATTTTTATCAAGGCTCGTGACAAGGCTTGCTCATAAGTCATGGGGGTTACTTGCAGTAAATCATTGATTCGGTTGTCGCTGCAAATCACTTCTACTTTCATGCTGCTCACTAATGCCGATGCTAATTTATACGAGGTTGAGGTCACAAAATACAGCCAATACGAAGACAGTTTGGGCGTCATGATGGGAACGGTATAAATCCACCGTTTAACATGTGTTGCTTTTGCAAAACCCAAAAGCATTTCTTTATAAGTCAAAATGTCTGGTCCGCCAATATCAAAACTCTGATTGTACGTACTTGGATTTAATAGAGATTTCATCAAAAATTCTAAAACGTCAGGAATACCAATGGGTTGGCACTTAGTATTCAGCCATCTTGGAGTAATCATCACGGGAAGTTTATGCACTAAATCCCGAATAATTTCGAACGAGGCACTTCCGGAACCTACAATAATTCCTGCCCGTAAAGTGGTGGTTGCAAAGACGCCCATGTTCAAGATATCTTCTACTGCTTTTCGGGAGGATAAATGCTTAGAGAGGGATTTGTCATTAACAATACCGCTCAAGTAAATCACTTGTTTGGCACGGGTTTGATTGATTCTTTCTACAAAATTTAGCGCCGAAATACTTTCTAATTCATCATAATTAGATGCTGAACCGGACATCGAATGAATCAGATAATACGCCGCATCAATATCGGGAGGTATAGCCGACAATGTTTCTGGTTTCAGAAAATCGACTTCGATAACTGTTACACTTTTTTCGAATTCCTTTGGGCAATAAAACCGATGTTTATCTCTTGCGCAGCAGATTATTTCGTGACCTTGCGCGACCAAAATAGGGAGCAGCCTCTTCCCGATATAACCTGTTGCGCCTGTTAAGAGAATTTTCATGGTTTGGTTTTTTCTTTATTTTTAGCTCAAGCGATTGGACACTAAACTAATGAATTCTTTACGGGTTTTGTCTTTTTCAAACGCGCCGGTAAAAGAAGAAGTTGTCGTAACAGAGTTTTGTTTTTGAATCCCGCGCATTTGCATGCACATGTGTTGCGCTTCAATAACGACAGCCACTCCAAGCGGATTTAAGGCTTCTTGAATACAGTTTTTTATTTGGTCTGTCAATCGCTCTTGAACTTGCATTCTGCGGGCGTAAGCATCTACAACTCTTGGGATTTTGCTCAATCCGACAATTTTCCCGTTCGGAATATACGCAACGTGTGCTTTACCAAAAAACGGTAACATGTGGTGCTCACACATAGAGTATACTTCAATGTCTTTTACGACAATCATTTGTTGGTGGTCTTCGCTAAACAATGCCGATTTCAAAATTTCTAACGGGTCTAATTCGTATCCGTGGGTTAAATATTGCATGGCTTTTGCCACGCGCTCCGGAGTTTTTTCGAGCCCTTCTCGGGTCACATCTTCGCCTAAATTACCAATGATTATTTTGTAATTTTCGGATAACGCATTGGTTACTTCCGTGTCGTATTGTTCAATTTTCTCGTAACTTCTCATTTCTTTTATCATGCTGTTTTGGTCTTCTATATTAAATGGGTTTAGTTTTTATATTTTAAAAGTGACAATGCCGTAATCCATTTCGAATACTTGTCCTGATATAGACTTCGCATTTTCTGATATCAGAAAGTTGGCCATTTGTGCGACTTCAACCGGTTTCAAATACCCTTTCATCGGGTGGCGCTCTGTCATGTTTTCTTTCATTCGGTCATTTCTTAAAATTCCTGCTGAAAGGGTAGTTTCAGTGATCGTAGGAGCTATGGCATTGATGCGTACTACCGATGCTAATTCTGCTCCTAACGATTTCACTAAACCTTCAACTCCTGCTTTTGCGGTGGCAATACTGGCGTGGAATGGCATTCCTAGTTTTGCTGCTACTGTGCTGAACAAAATAATCGATGGATTTTGTCCTTTTTTCAAATTTGGTAAATATTTCTGAATGGCTTTTACAGCACCGATCACATTGATTTCAAAATCAGTTCTGAAATCATCAATGCTCAAATTTGAAATTGGTTTCAGTGTAATCGAACCCGGACAGTAAATTAAAACATCGACGGCTTCAATTTCCGGTAAAGCGTCCTGCAGCATATCAATCGGGAAATGCACTAAATTAGGATGCGAAACTTCCGGAGCGGTTCTACTGATGTTATATACTTTATTATTTTCTAATTGTTGCAATAAAATAGCACTTCCAATTCCTTTGCTTCCGCCAATGATTACTATGTTTCTCATATGTATTATTCAATCTGTTATTTAAAAATTTATTAGGTTTATAGTTAGTTTAATCTCAAAAGCGCCACCTATCTTTTGGCAATTTTGTTGTTGTTTATTTGTCTTTGCATAGAGCATTTAAAACGGCCTTCTCTAAAATCTCTCAATTTTTCGTGCTTTGTTTTTCGCCCTTGAACGCGTTCGCGCCACATCTTGAAGCTGGACCGTTTCATTTCTGCCCGCATTAGGTCGATTACTTCTTGTTCTTTTAATCCAAATTGCAGTAAAATAGCATCAAATGTAGTTCGGTCTTCCCATGCCATTTCTATAATTCGGTCTTTATCGATATCGGTAAGTTCTTTTTTTGTAGTCACGATATTTTTTAATTAAAATTACTATTGATTTAAATTTTCTATGGAACAATTATTCACTGTCGCCAATATCGGCCATGGTGTGCAGTTTCAAAATCCGGAAACTTTCTTCTTTTACTAAAGGGTTTTTTTTCATTCCCCATAAAAAATCACTGGCAAATTTTCGGGTTCTTTCCATATTTACAATGGGTTTCGGGTAATGAACACCCAGTTCAAAACCACTGAATTTTTGGTCCAGATAAGTCATTTTCGATGGGTCATGGATGAACTGTTTGGGTAAATCGCGCAATTCGGGTACCCATTTCTTTATAAATTCCCCTTCAGGATCGTGTTCATAACTGTTTTTTATCGGGTTGTAAATGCGCAACATATTGATGCCTGTTTCTCCGGCTTGCATCTGCAATTGAGGAAAATGAATGCCCGGCTCAAAATCCAGAAACATTTGCGACAAATGTTGGGTAGCTTCCTGCCAAGGCTGCCATAAATTATGGGTAAAAAAAGAAACTAACATCGCGCGCATTCTAAAGTTTAGATAGCCGGTTTCGTTCAAACAACGCATGCAGGCATCAATCAGCGGAAATCCTGTTTGTCCGGTTTTCCAAGCTTCAATATAGTTCTCATTGACTTTCTTTTTCAATGAATGAAATCCTTTATTGACACTTTCAAACTCCATGATTTCCTCCATTTCAAACTTTTGAATAAAATGCGCTTGCCAAGTCAATCTCGAAACGAAAGAATCAATTTGTTTTTTATCCGTACACGTCAACCGGAATGTCGCTGCTTTTTGTAAAACCTGTCTTGAGGATAGATTTCCCCAAGCGATGTAAGGTGATAATCGGCTGCAACTTTTTCTGGCTAATAATGGTTTTGAAATATTAGAACTATAGCCGTGATAGCGTTCGTTAAAAAAACTGTCCAGGTATTTATTGGCCATGGTGAATCCTCCTTTTTGAAAAACGGTATCCGGAATAGTGTATAAATTGGGTTTTTCTAAGCTATTTTCTAATTCCAGAATCGCATCTGTATTCAAGAAGTTTTCAGCAGTTGGGTTGAACGTAAATTGAGATGCATTCATGTAATTTTCCCATTTTTCCACCCAGTTGCTTCTGTTTTTTAACGCTCTAAAAATGCCGTTATTCACATTTTCAACCCATTCAATTCGATTGTTTTTACAAAATCTTTTGAAGGATTTATCTCTTTCATATGTGATTTTCAACCCAGTTTCCTGATGCGAATACACGGTATCTATTCGATAATTTTCCTGAATGCTATTAAAAGCAGCAATTACTTCACCGGAAACGCTCAATATCTTGGTGTTAAAAGCAGCCAATTGTTTGTTGATATCTACAATAGATTGTTTGATGAAATTCCAATGTCTTGCGTTGTAATGCGGATCATTTTCTAACGAATTTTCAAAAACATAAAGCAACAACGTTGGCTTATTTGATTGAATGGCATTGTAAATCGCCTCGTTATCCAGCAAACGCAGGTCTCTTTTGAACCAAACTACATTAATATGATTTCGATTGTGATTCATCTATTGTTCTAAAATAATTGTTGTTGCAGCCATAATTGTTGAAACTTTGATTGTTTGTCGTAATTCTCTGCTTGTAACTTAATATTGAATTTTCGATCCCTCGGATCATTGCCAACTCCGGAAACATACATCCAATTGCCATAATTGCTATGAACATCATAATCAATCAAAAGCGATTCAAAATAAGCTGCTCCAATGCGCCAATCCAGAAGCAGGTTTTTAGCAAAATACGAAGCTACATTTTGTCGACCTCGATTGCTCATCCAGCCTGTTTGTTGCAATTCTATCATATTTGCATTCACAAACGGTTCCGGCGTATTCCCGTTAATCCAATTGCTGACTTCAGCTGTATTGGTTTTCCAATCATAGTTTTTGTCTAAAATTCCACCAATTTTAAAAATAGAATTCCCATATTGCATCGAGACGTATTTGAAATAATCTCTCCAAATCAATTCGAAAATCAGCCAATAGGTCGAATCGTTTCGGACGATTTGTTGTTCATATTGCATGATTTCCCAATAAATCATCTTTGCCGAAATGGAACCATTAGCCAGCCAAGGCGAAAATTTTGAACTAAAATCGGTGCCAATCAATCCGTTTCGGGTGGATTTGTAAACGCTTAATTTTTCGGTGTCCCAAAAATAATGCTCCATTCGCTTTAAGGCTTGATTTTCGCCACCTCGAAAAGGAAAAGCAGTTCTCATATCCTTTGTAAATGTATCCAGTCCTAAATCGGTCAGGGAAGGAATTAGTGTACTATTGGCAATTAAATTTTGTTTATCCAAAGAACTCAAAACCGAAATAGGTCTTATTTTTACTCGGTTTTCACATAGCGTTCTAAACTGCGTAAAAACTTTTGGAATGCTATTTAAATCAAAAGGAATATCATCAGGATGAAATAAAAACTGGTCGTAATGGGTCGTAAAAGTAACCGTTGTTTGTAATTGGGTTCTCAAATTAGCACTAACTTCAACTTCCTCACTAGTCCATTCTTCCTGAAAATAAATCGTATTAATCTGATGCTCTTTTGCGAAAGCGCTAATACTGTTCTCGGGTGTATCGTGATAAACAAAAAGAGAAATATTAATTTTTTCCAGATTTGTTTTTAACTCATTTACCGATTCAATCAAAAATTGAGCTCTGTATTTTTCGGTTTTTTTAAATCCGAAAGCATCTTTTTCAAAATGTCTGGGATCGAAACAATATACGGCTATTACAGTTTCATTTTCTTGAATTGCCTGAGTTAATGACGCATTGTCATGGACTCTTAAATTATTTCTAAACCAAACTAACCCTTTTTGTTTCTGCTGCATTTTTCGCTACAATATTTAACTTCTTCCCAAACTTTTTCCCATTTTTTCCGCCAGGTAAAAGGTCGTTTGCAAACCAAACAGACCTTTGTGGGCAGATTTTCCTTTTTCAATTTATTCGTATTTCTTATATTGATTCACCACAATCGTAGCTTTCAAGTCAAACATTAAATTGTATAAACCAAAGAATGTTCGGTTCATATAGATAAAATGTTTCGAACCTCGGTTGCCATTCATTTTTCTCAAATTAGTGTCTTTCGAAAAGCGTTCGCCCAATTGTGCTATGTTTTCAAAGAAAACGGCATCCGAAAAATCGAAATTTTCTTCCTGAAAAGGTTTGGTAAACAAAGACAATAAATCATAAAACATTTGGGTGAAATACTTGATTTCTTCTTCAGAATCATCCACTCTCAGGATTTCTAACTCAAAAAGTTTATCGCTGAACAATTGCTTGTTGTCGATTACTTTTTTGTCAATTAATTCAAAATAAGGAATATAGAAATCGCTCGGTATTTTTTTCATACATCCAAAATCCAAAGCAACCAACTGGTTTTGATCATTAACCAAAAAGTTTCCGGGATGTGGATCAGCATGTACTTTTCTTAAAATATGAATTTGATACATGTAAAAATCCCAAAGTGCCTGACCAATGGCGTTCGCCGATTCCTGATTGGTATTTTTTGCGGTATATTCAGAAAGGTGAATTCCTGTCATCCAATCCATGGTGATTATTTTCTCAGAAGAAAATTTCGGATAGTAATTAGGAAATACCAGATTCTCAATTTTTTTACAGGCTTCTACTACTTCTTGACTTTGTTTGAGTTCCAATAAATAATTGGTTTCCTCAATCAGTTTGTCTTCAACTTCCTTAAAATATTTGTCGGAATCTTTTCCTTGCAGGTTGAACATTCGGATGGCAATAGGTTTTACCAAAGCCAAATCAGATGAAATACTATTGGCAACACCCGGATATTGAATTTTCACGGCTAATTTTTTTCCGTTTTTCACGGCCAAATGCACTTGTCCAATACTGGCCGCATTAACAGAATTCGCATTAAATTCGTCAAAAATCTCGTAAGGTGTTTTTCCGAAATTAGTTTTGAAGGTCTTTAAAACTAATGGAGCAGATAATGGTGGAACCGAAAACTGCGACAAAGAAAATTTTTCTACATACGCTTGAGGCAGAAAACTTTTGTCCATGCTTAACATTTGCGCGACTTTGAGTGCGCTGCCCTTTAAGCTTTTTAGTCCGTCATAAATATCTTCGGCATTGTCTTCGTTGAGTTTATCACGTGTCAAATCAGAATTGACCATTTTTTCGCCGTAATATTTCAAATAATTCACACCTACTTTTGCACCGGTTTGCACCAGTTTTGAGGCTCTTTCAATTTTTGAAGTTGGAATATAATCGATTGTTTTCATTTATTTGTTGTAGATTTTTTCTTTGAAAATGAATTTTCCAAAGTCAATTAAGCTGTCAATAGGAGTGATATTCATCAATTCAAATGATGCTTTTACGGATTTTTCGATATAAATATCAGTTTTTTCAAACGCGGCTGATGAATCATCGAGCCAAAATTTGATGGTTAGTAAAAATTGAAACCAAAACGATTCTGTAGTCGCTTTTTCTTGAAATTCTTGCAACTTTTCTTGTTGTGTTCTGAAATCGTCGGTGATAATTTCTGAAATATAGCTTTTGAATTTCTTTCTCAAATCAGACAAAATCATTACATTTTTCAACTGATTTTGATGTTGTTTCAATGTCAATACCACATAACTTCTGTTCGCTGTTACCAATTCGAAAAAAGTAAAATAGAAACTGAGCAACTTACTTTTCATGTCGTAGGTTTCGTAATCGGTATTTTTATTCAGTAATTCAATGGTTTTGTCAAAAAACATATTGAATATTTCTTTTTCGATGATCTCTAAATTGCCAAAATAGATGTAAAATTCAGCTTCAGTAAAATCATTTATCTTAGTGAAATGAAATACAGACTTCGGCTTTTCATTGTGTTCTAAAGTATAATTCATATACATTGAAACAATTTTGTCTTTGGATAAAGGAGATTTTTTAGTTGCCATTTTAATTCTATTTTAATTAGAGTATAAAGGTACGTAATGTTTAATGAATTATTAATATAGTTAAACAAAATATTTTGTTATATTTGTATAGGATTAATTGATACCTAATGCACGTGTTATGAAAAAAAATGTATTATTGACGGGAGGTACTGGATTTATTGGGCGCTATTTGACAGCAATGTTGCTTGAAAAAGGATATTCTGTTTCGATTCTTAGCAGAACCAGCAAAAAAAATACAGATACTATTTCCTACTATATATGGGATGTATCTCAAAACAGTATCGAAGAAGCAGCAGTACTCAATGCGGATTACATTATACATCTGGCCGGAGAAAATATAGCAGATAAAAAATGGACAGACGAGCGAAAAGCGGAAATAATTGCGAGTAGAGAACAATCCATTCAGCTGATTGCTTCGGTTTTGAAAAAACATGACAAGAAAGTGGAAGCTTTTGTTTCGGCTTCAGGAATTGGTATTTATGGAGCGCTGAATGGTAAACAAATTTGTGCTGAGAATACACCTGCAGCTAATGATTTTCTGGGTGTTACCTGTCAAAAATGGGAATTAGCCACACGAGCTATAACGGAATTAGGCATACGAACTGTTCAAATTAGAACAGGTTTAGTGTTGGGAAAAAATGATGGTTTCTTGAAAAAATTGCTTCCAATTTTTAAGCTCAGATTGGGCTCAGCTTTGGGTTCCGGTGAACAATTCATGCCGTGGATTCACATTCATGATCTGTGTTCGATTTATCTGCAAGCGATTTCAAATCCTAAAATGCAGGGGCCTTATAATGCCGCAATCAATGACGGAACAACCAATGCTGTTTTTTCACGAACGTTAGCGCGAGTACTGGGGTATTCCATTTGGTTGCCTAATGTTCCTGCTTTTGTACTAAAAATTGTAATGGGAGAAATGGCCATAATTGTACTCACCGGTTTAAGGGTTTCGTCTGATAAAATTGAAAAAACAGGCTTTGAGTTCAAATATAAAAGTTTACAACTTGCACTTAAAGATTGTTTAACTAAATTTATTGTAAAACACAAATAATTTGGGTGTTGACTGTTTTGGATATTTTGCTTCGAACTATAAAAGGGATTTCAATTTTAAAATCATCCGTATTCAAATCGAATTCTGAAATCAATTCTATTCCTTCTCCTGCTTTTTTGATTTTGGCTCCGACCACTATAAATTTTGTTACGCCATGAATTTCCAGTTTGCCTTTGATGGTATAATCTTTCGCCTCCGAATCGATATTTCTTAAATCAAATTTTTCTATTTTTCCTTTAAAAACAGCTTTTGGATATTGGTGACTTTCTAAATAATTTTCATTAAAATGAGTCTGCATTAAGGCTCTTTTGAAATTGAAGTTCTTGATTATTGCGACACAAGTCAACTTGCTGGATTTTAGTTCAAGGATGCAAATAGTCTTATCATTTGTCGCTTTTACCTCTTCAAAAAAAGGTATAGAAGCTTCAAAATTGATGATTCCTGCAGTAGTTATCAATCGTTCTTGAGCCAGATTTGTAACAGATACAAATAGAAGGAGTAGTAGCGTAATTTTTTTCATAGCGGAATATGAATTAAATTACTTAAAGTTACGCAATTTTATTGATATCAAAAAGAGAGAATGGTCCTAAAGTTTTAATAAAAAAGGCTTCAATCCCAATAGGTTTTTGGAAGATTGAAGCATTTCTTTTGAATCGAAAAGTGATTGTATCTATTTCAACTCTAATTTAACATTGTATTTACTAAAGCTTGCCAAGGTTTCCGAAGAGCTGTGGTTGAATTCTTCTTCGTGTAATTCTCGTTCTTTTTTTAAAGCGATATGCTTGATGCAATTGCTAAACCGTCGAACTTCGGCAAGATTCGAGATAATTAATCCCGGTACAGAAACACTTTTTCCATCATTATCTTTGGCAACCATTGTAAAATAGGAGGAGTTACAATGTTTAATCGCTCCCGTTTGAATATTTTCCGCTTCGACACGAATACCAATAATCATGGAACTTTTGCCCACATAATTCACACTCGCTTTCATAGTTACCAATTCGCCAACTTCAATAGGTTTCAAAAAATTGACCGTGTCAACAGAAGCCGTTACGCAATAATTCCCGGAGAATTTAGAGGCACAGGCAAAGGCAATTTGATCCAATAGAGATAAAATATAGCCACCATGAATTTTTCCGCTGAAATTAGTATGCGAAGGCAACATTAATTCTGAAATCGTAATATGAGAAGAAGCGACAGTTTTAAAACCCGTATTCATATTTATTGTATTTTAAATGGTGATGTTTCCGGATGTACGGAAGTGATGAAATAGCGGGTTTCTCCCCACCAGGAAAACGTTTTGTAACGCTCTACATAAGTTAGTTTTACATAACGACCTTGCAATCCTTTCAGGTCCTCAATTACTTTTGCATCACTGTCTAAAACCGAAAAACTGAAAATCTGCGCACCCGAAATTCCTTGGCTCAATTCGCCTTCCCAAGTTTTCAGGGCTATTCCTTTATGACTCAGCTTGATTAATTCACCGGAACGAATCCCTTCGCTGTAAGGAACATAATAAATAAAGGCAAAATAACTAACGAGTCCCAATGCGATGATTCCTGCAATAATTCCTAAAATCCGTTTCATTGTTGATTAATTTAAAAGTTGGTTATCGCCCTTTTCAGCTCTGTTTAGTATGTTTTCCGGAAGTGCTTTTTTAGCTTTGGCTCCCATTTTTTTCAATTTTTCGACACTTGTAATCAAATTGCCTTTTCCTTCTACCAGTTTGTTCATGGCGCCGCTGTATTCCGTTTTACTTTCGTCTATTTTCTTTCCAATTCGGATTAAATCAGCCACAAAACCTTCAAATTTATCATACAAAGCACCAGCTTGTCGCGCAATTTCAAAAGCGTTTTCCTGTTGTTTTTGATTCGCCCACATGCTGTCAATAGTTCGCAATGTGGCTAATAATGTCGATGGCGTTACAATCACAATGTTTTTCTCAAAAGCTTTGTTGTATAAAGCGGTATCTTCATTGAGCGCGATTGCAAAAGCGGGTTCAATCGGAATAAAAAGCAGGACAAAATCCGGGCTTTCAATTTGATATAAATCCTGATAATTTTTATCTCCCAGTTGTTCTACATGGCGTTTAATAGAATTTACATGCTCTTTTAAATACCCCACTTTTAAAATGTCATCCTCTTCATTAATGTATTTTTCATAAGCTGTCAATGAAACTTTTGAATCGACTACCATCTTTTTTCCGTCAGGAAGATTGATCACTACATCAGGAAAAACACGATTTCCGTTTTCGGCAACATGACTTTGTTGGACTTCATATTCCCGTCCTTTTTCTAAACCGGACTTTTCTAAAACCCGTTCCAAAACCAATTCTCCCCAGTTTCCTTGCATTTTGCTGTCGCCTTTCAGTGCCTTGGTCAGGTTGATGGTTTCTTTGCTCATTTGAATATTCATTTCGCGTAAACCCAGAATTTGTTGTCGTAAAGCAGCATGATAATCAATACTTTCTTTGTGGGTGTCTTCGACTTTCTTTTCGAATAACTGAATTTTATCTTGCAAAGGCGTCAAGATATTTTTCATATTCTCTTTGTTCTGCTCGGTAAATTTAGTAGACTTTTCGTCTAATATTTTGTTCGCCAGATTTTCGAATTCTTTGGTAAATTTTTCTTGTAATTTTTCTACTTCGTCCTTTTGTTCTTTGTTGCGTTCCCAAAGATTATCAAAATCAACTTCTTTTTTCGAAAGCTGAATGGCGAGACTGTCTTTTTCATTACGAATGCTTTCTTTTTCTGAATTTATGGTTTCCAATTGTTTTTCGAAAGCTATTTTTTCACGGGTTAATTGTTCTTTCAATTGATCGAATTGCGAATTGGAAGCAATCAGTTTTTCTTCCAGACTAATTTTTTCAGATTGAAAACGAGCCGAAAAAATGAGTTTTCCAATGAAAATACCAATGGCGAGTGCGATAATAAAAACGAATAAAAACGGAAGTATAGCTGACATAAAAGAATAGTTTTTTTCAAAAAAGTAAAAGTAAGGAATAATATCAATTTTTAAGATAAAAAAAGTCCCGCCGAAGCAGGACTAAAAATTTACATCATCAGCATATAGCCTTATTGTATTAAGCTTAAATAGGTTATGAAATATGTCGAAAAATCATATTATATTTCGAATTAAAGTACCTTTTTAATCATTTTAAGAAAAAAGGTTCCGACTTTTGATAAATAAATCGCGAGCGTTAACAAAAAAAAACACTGCCAAAAGACAGTTTTTTTTTCTAAAGGAGTCAAAATCCTATTCATCCAATGTCATATTTCCTCTGTTCTCCTTATTGTCAGGATGTGAATTCGGATAGCGATTCGGAATAATGTCGGAATTATGATCTTTATTTTCGATTGTTTTTTGAGTGTCTTTATCGGTTAAAACACCCCGATTTAAACCTTCTTTTTCTTGTTGTATTTTGTCCGTCGGTTGCGGAATAGTTGGAATTGTGCCAGCAATATTTCGGGCTCTTTGTACAATTGTTTCGTTTCCGTTAGCGTCAATTTCTACTTCGCTGTTCAGTTTTAGTGTCTCTGGAATGTTGTTTGCACCTACGGGTTCTACATCGGGATTTTGTTTGTTATTAGACATTTTTGAACCTAAATTTGTATTCTCCATATGGTTGTATTTTAATATTAGTTTTATAATTACTATAATGATACAGCTTTTATATCCAGTAATTCAATCATTTAACATAGCGTTTGGTTTGTGGTTAAATGTATGGCAACCTTATTTTTATAGTGCCAAAACAAAACTATCTTTGTCTTCTAAAAAAAATAGCTTGAATGGAGCACCGTCATTTTATACTACACAAACCGTACGGCTATTTGAGCCAATTTATCTATGAACTCAAACGAAAAAAGAAGCTTTTGGGTGAATTACATGATTTTCCTGCCGGAACTATGGCAATAGGTCGATTAGATGAAGATTCAGAAGGGCTTTTATTTCTGACTACCGATGGAATGAGGAGCGAAATCATCAGAAGTAAAAAAGTAGAGAAAGAATACTATGTGCAAGTAGACGGAATTATTACTCAAGAAGCGATTGATGAACTTCAAAAAGGAGTTGAAATAGGGTTTAATGGAACTAAATATACCACTAAACCCTGCAAAGCAAAATTGATTCTTGAAATTCCTGCTTTTGGAGCCAGAGGAAAAAAAATACGGGATGAGCGTCACGGACCTACTTCCTGGGCTTCGATTACGGTCAATGAAGGTAAGTTTCGCCAAGTGCGAAAAATGACTGCGGCAGTTGGTTTTCCTACCTTAAGATTGGTTCGTGTCCGAATAGGGAATGTGCAACTCGAGGATTTACAAGCTGGAGAAGTGAAAGAAGTTATGAATTTTGAATGATGAGTTATGAATTTTTTTCGTTTCTGTTTTCCAATTAAACGAATAACCGAATAAACAAATAAACTATGTTAAACATTGTTTTAGTAGAGCCTGAAATACCAAATAATACCGGAAATATTGGTCGTTTGTGCGTAGGCACCGAAAGCCGTTTGCATTTAATTCACCCTTTTGGATTTGTTATCAATGATAAAAATCTAAAACGTTCCGGGCTGGATTATTGGGTGCATCTTGATGTGACAGAATACCAAAATGTAGCAGAATGGATGACTCAAATTCCAGATCAATCAAGAGTCTTTCTGATGAGTTCCCATGCCGAAAAATCGTATTTACAAAATGATTTTAAAGACGGTGATTGGTTGGTTTTTGGAAAAGAAAGTAAAGGGTTGAGTGGTGAATTTTTGGCATTATTTGATCAAAAAAATCAATTGACAATTCCGATGTCACCATTAATTCGAAGTTTTAATATCGCTAATTCGGTTGCATTTGTTGTTGGTGAAGCAAAAAGGCAGATAGCAGTTTCTAATGTTGCGAAATAAGTATTTAATTTTTAAACTCTGTGTTTTCGTATTAAGTTATCACAAATTTTCCTTTTTCGGCATCAAAAATAATATGTTCATCTTTGAATAAGGTGTTGAAACTTCCTTTCATAATCAAATTACAAGGTTGGTCTTGAACCACAGTTTCCGGAGTCATAATGATTATCTCGTCACTCAATTGAATGGCCATATCAATGTCATGTGTAGAAAACAGAATACATTTTTCAGTTTCCTGCGTGAGTTTTTTTAGCAATTTAAAAAGCGCTACCTTATGTAGTAAATCGAGATGAGTGGTTGGTTCATCCAAAATAATTAAAGGTGTGTCTTGTGCCAAAGCTCTTGCAACTAATACTTTTTGCAATTGGCCATCACTGATTTCATAATGCTTTTTGGTGGCCAAATGACTAATTTGTGTCAGCTCCATAGCTTCATCAACTTTGGCGATATCATGCTCCGTTAATTTTCCAATCCAATTCGTGTAGGGTTGTCTTCCCAAAGCAATAAGTTCAAAAACAGTTAGATTACTGGGTGGTAATTTTTCGGTTAAAACAAGGCTTAAATTTTGTGCTAAACTCAAAGAATCCAATTCATGAATGTTTTTTTCGTTGAGAGACACCGTTCCTGACAGCGGTTTTTGAATGCCGGTTATTGTTTTTAAAAGAGTAGATTTTCCAATTCCGTTTGCACCGATTAAAGCAATGAGTTTCCCTTTTTCTAAAGTTAAATCGATGCAGGAAGCAACAACCGTTTTTTCTTTTTTATAAGAATAGCCAATACTGATTTGGGATGCCTGTAAGATGATTTTATTTTCCATTATCCGATCATTTTACGTTTTCTGATTAACAGCCAAATCACAATTGGTGCTCCAAATATAGAAGTTACGGCATTAATGGGCAAGGTAATATCACTTCCCGGAAGTTGTGAAATGCTGTCGCAAATAAGCATGATACTAGCCCCAAAAAGCAAGGTGCTCCAAAATAAAACAGTATGATTACTCGTTTGAAAAACCAACTTGGCGATGTGCGGTACCGCTAATCCCACAAACGCTATCGGACCAGCAAAAGCAGTAATACTTCCTGCCAAAATACTGGTGGCGAAAATAATGATTAAACGCGCTTTGTTATAATTCAATCCTAAACTTTTAGCATAGTTTTCCCCTAAAAGTAAAGCGTTTAAAGGTTTGATACTAAACAAACTTAACAACAAACCAATACTGACAGAAATTGACAAAATAGAAATGGAAGTCCACGATAAGTTGCCTAAATTTCCCATAGACCAAAAGGTGAATTTTTGTAATTGTTCTGCTGTGCTGAAATACGTTAAAGTTCCCACAATAGCGCTGGTTAAGCTCCCAAACATTAACCCAACTATCAAAATTGCCATGGTGTCACGTAACTGTTGCGATACGACTAAAACAGCTAATAAAACTAAAAAACTCCCTAAACTGGAGGCTATTACAATCCCGTAGGATGACAATAGAAAAGTCGATAAAAAAACAGGCAAAAAAGCCGAGCCTAAAATGACCATAGCAACGCCTAAACTGGCTCCGGAACTCAGTCCAAGAACATAAGGTCCGGCCAACGGATTTCGGAATAAAGTTTGCATTAACAATCCGCTGATAGATAATCCCATGCCTGTAAGAATAGCAGCAATAGCTTTGGGTAACCGATAATTGATGATAATGTATTCCCAAGTTTCTCTACTTGAAACACCGCCTGTCAAGCTATTGAAAACTTCTTTTACAGGAATAGAAACCGAACCTAAACTGATGTTGATTAGAAACAGTGCAACCATTCCGATGGTCAGGAATGTAAAAAGGATTGTATTTCGGCTGGTATTTGTCAATTTATTCTAATTTCTGAAAGAAAAAAAGTTTGTGATCGGGCAACAACTCAGGATGAAAAATTTTGATTAAATCTTTTAAGACCCAGTCGGGGCGGGTGGGAGACCATTCAAAATAAACAATTCCACCTTTTGCGCCTTTGTTTATAGCGTACGAATATACTTTTTTATTTTGGAATGCTGCAAACTGTTTGTAATGCGGATTGCTTTCACTCATTTGTTGAAGAGAAGAAAAATCACCCGGCGAAATCCAATATTCTGCCTCTTGTGCTTTTTCTAAAATCGTTTCAAATGGCAACGATAAACTGCCCGTTCCTTTGCTGTCAGCCCATAGATAATTCGCTTGTGCATCTTTCAGGAATAAGGAAGCCCAGCTTTCGCCTTGCGGAACGTACCATTGTTCCTGGAACATAGCACCACTTAAAACGGTAGGTTTTCTTGTTGCTTTTTGGGCTAAAGCCAAAGTATTTTTGTATTCTTTTTCAATTTCTGAAAAAAGAGTATTTGCTTTGGAATCTAATCCGTAAAGAGCGCCAAAAAATTTAATCCATTCTGCTTTGCCAAGAGGAGATTGTTCGGTCCAATCACCGTTGAGCATTACTTTTAAACCACTTTTTTTCAGATTGTCTAAGGTAGGATTGCTATTGTTTAAACCAAAACTAACAATCACATCGGGATTCATATCAATTAAAACTTCGGTGTTTAACGTTTCGTTAGTGCCTACTTCTCTAACTTTTCCGGTAGCAATTAATTTTCGGGTTTTTACAGAAGAAATATAATCGGTATTTGGGAAACCAACTAAGGTGTTTTCAACTCCCAATAATTCTAATGCCGGAATGTGTGTGGTTGAAGTTACTACAATAGATTTTATCGGAACCGAAATGGCCGTAAACTGCTTTAAACTGTCTGGAATTATTCCGTTTTTTTCTTGTAAAATATAGGTAAACTGTTCTTTTGCATTGGGCCACGGACTTGTTATTTTTACAATTGTAAAGCCATTGTGTTTGTAGATTTCTAAGCCTTTGGCATAGTGAATTTCGTTAGCGGGAGATTGAATTTCAGCTTCTTGTTGTGACTCTTTTTTGCATTGGATAAAAAGAAAAAAAACTAGAAAAAGGAGTGTTGTATTTTGCACGAATTTCATGGGTGGATTTTTTTACAAAAGTATCGTTTTGTTTTTATAAAATTAAACTTGTGTAACATTTGATACATTCAGCAGCAATAAAAGAACTTATTTTTACAGTAAAAAGAACTCATGAGAGACCATTCAAATACGTTTTTATATGTTGTTGCCGGAATTATTGTATTGCATTTTTTAGTTGGTTTTGTTTGGTTGCTGTTTAAACTTTCTAAAAAGAAGGATGGAACTAAAAAATAACCAATTTGTATTTTTCTGATTGTCATTGTTTTGCTGTCGTTAAGTGGTGTTTTCTGTTTTGTTTTTAATTTTTTTTACGGGATATTTCTATAATACACTTTCAATTCTGTTATATTTGCACCCGTATTGAGGTTGCTTTTTTGATTTTTCAAAATAGCATTAAAAGGGAATCAGGTTTAAAACCTGAGCTGTACCCGCAACTGTGAGCTACCAAGCTTGTTGTTTCTACAAAACCATTGTTCGCCCGGCGAATGAGAAGGTAAACAACAAGACGCAAGCCAGGAGACCTGCCTATTACATCGAGTATCAAACTTTCGGGAAAAAAGGTTTGGGTATGGGTAATTCTATGCTTTTCTCCCCATTTTTAGTCATGTAGCAGTAAAATAAAACTGTTACTAAATGTTTATTAAAATGAACAACAAAATCGTTCGTATTAGTGCGTTATGCGTACTAGTGACCTCGTGTGCCTTTGCACAACAAAAAGATTCTATTGCTTCCAGAAATGAATTGGATGAAGTCGTAATCTCAGATTCTAAATTTGCTTTGGCAAAAGAAAAATCAGGAAAAGTGATAACTAAAATCACGGCCGAAGATTTAAAAAAGAAATCCGGACAAAACATTGCCACAATTTTGAGTACCGTTGTTGGGCTTGAAATTAATGGAAATCAAGGAAGTGCCGGCAAGAATTTAGGGTATTATATTCGTGGAGGACGCAACCGTCAAACGCTGATTATGATTAATGGAATCCCAATGTCTGACGCTTCAGGAATTAATATGGATTATGATTTACGTCTGATTCCTGTAGAGCAAGTAGAAAGTATTGAAGTGATGAAAGGCGCTGCGAGTACTTTATATGGTTCTGGAGCTGCCGCAGGAATAATAAATATCACGTTGAAAAAAACGGCGAATAAGGCTGTTGCCGGAACTGCTTACATGAGCATGGGGACGCAAACTACAGCCGATAAAACGAATTATCTACCGCAGGATTATAATCAAGGATTTGCGGTTAATGGTCGTTTGAAAAAATTTGATTATTATGCCTCTTTAAATAGTACCGAAACGACTGGAATTTCTGAAGCAGTAGCACCTCAATCTTCTGTTTTTGAAGCAGATCGTTTCTCGAGAGTCAACTCTTTGGTTCAATTAGGATATAAAGTAAATGACAAACTAAAAGTGCGTGGTTTTGTAAGTTTTGACCGTTTGAACAGTGATTTTGATTCAGGTGCGAGTGCTGATAATCTGGAGAATTATGGTTTGACCAATCAATATAGAGCGGGAGTGAACTCTAATTATACATACAACCAAGGAGAATTAGTAGTAGAAGCTTCGGGTTCCTTAATTGAAAAAGATTATTTTAATTATGGAAGTTTGACAAAATACAAAGCAAGAAATACAAATGTTGATGTGTATAACCGATACAATTTTTCTACAAAATTATTTCTGGTTACTGGAGGACAATTTCAGTTTTATGATGCGAATTCAGAGTCTTTGTATGGCGGAATTAGTAACGCTGTCGCCAAAATGAATACGGTGGATCCTTACGTAAATGTGGTTTATAATTCTGATTTTGGTCTGAATGTAAATGCTGGAACGCGTCTTAATATTCATAGCAATTACGGGAATCACCTGGTGTATAATGTAAATCCGTCGTATAGTTTTCAGGAACTGCCGTTAAAATTATTGGCGTCTTACAGCACCGCTTATATTGCGCCGAGTTTGTATCAGTTGTATGATGTGTATTCCGGTAATTTAGCATTGAAAGCAGAAAAAAATTCAACTATTGAATCGGGCTTCGAAATTAAAGTATTGAAAAATAAATTGAATATCAATGCGGTAGCTTTTTACCGAGAAGAAGATACAGCGATAGAATATTTTTCGAATCCTGTAACTTATGAGTCTTCTTATTTTAATGCTTTGGGGAAATACAATGCCAAAGGTGTTGAAACAACAATAATATATACGCTGAGCGATAAATTAAGTGTAAATGCAAATTATACTTTTACTCAGGTGGAAGAAAAAGCAGTAAATAATACTTTTCCGGATGCCAAAGCGAACTTATACAACCCGAAACATAAAGTGAATGCAAATGTGGATTACCAAATTAATAAACGCGCTTATCTTGGGATAAATTATCAGTATTTAGACAAAAGAGATGGTTTTATGGGCTATCCGCCGGTAGTTTCTTCATTAGATTCGTATCAGTTGGTTAATGCAACGGCGAAATATGAATTAATCAAAAACAGACTGAACGTATTTGCGTTAGTCAGCAATATTTTTAATGAAGAATTTGTTGAATCTGTTGGATATAGTACTAGAGGAAGAAATTTCAAATTGGGATTGAATATCAATTTGTAACTAAAAAACAGTGCATAAAAAAAGAGGCTTTCAGTGATGAAAGCCTCTTTTGTTTTGGGTGTAGTTTTTATTTTAATGCTTTCAAAAGACCTTCAGGCGCTTCTTCAATATACATTTGGTTTTGAATTCCTTTCAAAGATTTTGCATCTTTGAAAAAGTCAAATTGTTTACCGGGAGTTTGTTGAATCATTTTTCCGGTTCCTGTAATTTTTGCAATTGCGGTACTTAATAATGGTTCCGATGTGTCTCCAAGAATTCCAAAAGTACTGATAGTTTCCTTTTGTAAAAAATCAGGAGTTAGTCCGTTGTAATAATCGCCAAAACCAACAGAGTTGACAATTTTTAACACAATAGGTTGCATGGCATAACGGTGATCTGGGTTTCTATTTTCGGAACTGAAAGTTGGTGAATCATACAAAGTAACGGAACCTACATTTTTACCAGTAGTCAAATCGCCAATTTGTACCACGTTGATGTGCGGCGCCAATCCGTTAATTACGAGTTCACTTGCCGATGCGGTACTTGCGGTAGTCAGGATGTAAACGGTGTTTAGTTTTAAACTGTTGATGGCTACATTATCGATGTTATCTGTGAATTTATTTTTTAGAGATTCTGGACTTTCGGATTCAAAATAAGCATTGATTTTAGCATTCCATTGTTGCTTCGCAAATACTTCTCCTGTAAATTGCCCCGTTATCATACTGGCCAATCGAGTTGCAGTAAGGACAGAACCGCCACTATTGTAACGCAAGTCTAAAACTAAGTCTGTAATTCCTTGTGCTTTTAAAGAACCAAAAGCATCATTTAACTGGCTGTCATAAGCGGCATAAAATCCATTATACATTAAATAGCCAATTTTATGAGAACCGGATTCGATTACTTTGTTAATATAAATTGGATTTTCAGCCAAAACCGTTTTAGTTAAAGCTACTGATTTTCCGTTTGAAACAAAAGTAGTTCCGTTGTAGGTTGCTAAATTTACAGTGTAATTTTCTAAAGAAAGTAAACTTTGATAATTGCTAATGGTAAGTTGCGTTCCATTAACGCCTGTGAAAATATCACCGCGTTTAATTTCCTTAGTGGAAGCATCAGAATTAGGTAAAATATAACGTACATACGCAAATATTTCAGTAGAGCTGTTGGGTTTATAGCTTAAACCAAAATCAACACCATCGTTTTTTGAAATTCCGCCAAGCGCTTGTTCCAAAACTAAATAATCATCGACAATCCAGCTGAATCGGTCAATAGTCGAATTGACTCTTAAGGCGTCAAATAAATTTTCAGGAACCGGATATCCTGTTAAAAAAGTATTCAATTCGGTTTGGCTGGCAAAACGATCGTCTGATAAGTTAGCAACATCTCCTTGCCATAAATAATATTGGTTGAGTCCTTTCCAAATAAAATCTTGAACTTCTAAGTTTACTGGGGCTGGAGTTACGGTATCATCATTGTCTTGGCAGGCTTGAAAAGTAAAAGCCACTACAAGTAATAAAAGCGTAAATTGGAATGTTTTTTTCATGTTTAGGGTTTCGATATCACTAATAAACGTAAAAATACTAACTTTAGTTTTTTATTTCTTGTTTTTTGTAACAAAAATAATTGTGATTCGTCTTGACTGTATAACCGATTTATTAAAACCATTTATGAACCAAAATGAGTTTGTGCTTTTGATCACTCCTTTTCGAGACAAAGTTTTTCGTTTGGCTAAGCGATTGCTCATAAGCACAGAAGAAGCAGAAGATGCAACTCAGGAAGTTTGGGTTAAATTATGGAATAAAAATGAACGTTTAAACGGATATGGGAGTGTCGAAGCATTTGCAATGACTATAACCAAGAACTATTGCTTGGATCAGTTAAAATCTAAAAGAGCCGGCAATATGTCTATCGCACATTCGAACTTTACAGACGGTGCTCCAAGTTTGCAACAAAAAGTGGAGGACAAGGACAGTTTAGATTGGGTCGAAAAAATAATCAATCAACTGCCCGAGCAACAACGGTTAATTATTCAGATGCGAGATGTTGAACACTATGAATTTGAAGAAATTGCGAAAGTATTAGAAATGAATGAAACTGCCATTCGCGTGGCACTTTCCAGAGCAAGGAAAACGATACGGGAACGCATGACAAAAACACATAATTATGGCATACAATAAAATAGAAATACTAGTAGAAAAATACTTTCAGGGAGAAACCAGTATAGCCGAAGAAAAGGAGTTGACGAATTACTTTTCCTCATCCGATGTTGCGCAGCATTTGGAACAATACAAACCATTATTTGGTTATTTCTCTTTAGCAAAAGAACAAAAGAATACGCAGGAAATACCACAATTCCCGAAAAGCCGGGTCAAAAAAAGTGCTTTGGCATGGTTTTCTGTAGCTGCTTCTGTAGTTGTTTTGCTCGGAATAGGAATGTATGTTTACACCAACAATGATTTGGTTAATGAAAATCAAAAATTGGGGACTTATGATGATCCTCAAATTGCTTTCAGGGAAACCCAAAAAGCATTAGCCTTGTTGTCAGGCCATGTAAACACAGGCATAGAAAGTGTGCAGCTTATTCAAGAATACGATAATTCAAAAGAAAAAATTTTTAATCAATAAATCAAAAAACAAATAAAATGAAAAAGTTAATCTTAACAGCAGTACTAATTTTAGTTTCAAGTCCATTTTTTGCACAATCTGCCTTCGATAAATTCGACGGACAAGACGATGTGACTTCAATAGTAGTCAATAAAAAAATGTTTGAATTAATGAGTAAAGTAAAAGTGGATGCTTCTGACAAAGAAACTCAACAATACTTAAGCTTGATCAAAAAATTAGATAATTTAAAAGTATTTACCACCAAAAGTACCCGAGTAGAAGGAGAAATGAAAGTGGCTGCCGAAAAATACATCAAGACAGCAGCATTAGAAGAATTGATGCGTGTCAATGAAAACGGAAGAACCATAAAAATTATGGTAAAATCTGGAGCCAAAGACACACAAATCCGAGAATTATTGATGTTTATTGAAGGCGCCAAAAATGAAGATACCGTTTTGATGTCTTTGACCGGTAATTTTGATTTGAATGAAATCTCCGTTCTTACCGATAAAATGAGATTTCCGGGTGGAGATGATTTGAAGAAAGCAACAAAAGGTAAAAAGTAACATGAAAGCTATTTACAGTATTGTGCTGCTTTGCTTATTGGCGGTCAGTTGCAATTCAGAACCTACTTTGCAGAAATATTTTGTAGACAATACCGAAAACAAGGACTTTATTGCCTTAGACGTTTCTTCGTCGATTTTAAATTTAGATAAAGCAAAATTATCGATGGAGCAGAGCGAAGCTCTAAAATCGTTTGATAAAATGAATATTCTGGCTTTCAAATTAGATGCCACTAATAAGGCAAAGTTCGAAATAGAACGCGCCAAGGTGAATTCGATTCTAAAAGATGTAAAGTACCAACAACTAATGAAATTTGGTTCCGGGAAAGAAGGAGCATCAGTGAGTTTTGTAGGTACGGACGATCATATTGAAGAATTTGTGCTGTTTGCCAATAAAAAAGAAAATGGTTTTGCGGTAGTTCGAGTGTTGGGCAAGGATATGAATCCCACCAATATTATGACACTAATAAGTGTATTGCAGCAATCTAATATCGATATGGAACAGCTTAAACCGTTGCAACAATTGATAAAATAATTATTTTTCATTTATAAAAAAGCGTCTCGACAGCAGTGTAGAGACGCTTTTTTTATGTTTTCGATGGAGTAAACGACATTATTTAC
Source organism: Flavobacterium lacustre (assembly GCF_027474525.2). Lineage (NCBI taxonomy): Bacteria > Pseudomonadati > Bacteroidota > Flavobacteriia > Flavobacteriales > Flavobacteriaceae > Flavobacterium > Flavobacterium lacustre. The sequence goes on along the minus strand of NZ_CP114882.2, from coordinate 41,782 downwards.
AGAACATTTTCTTGTTTTTGACAGCACTTTGACTACCAAGCTGAATGGCTTTTGAAAAATCAGAACAAGCACTTTTTTTATCTTGAATATGAATGTATGACAGCCCTCTTATGTTATAGGCAATATAATCTTTGGGGTTCAATTGTATAGCCTGCTTGCAATCCTCGATGGCGCTTTTGTATTCCTTTGCCTTGTAATTGATGTCGGCCCTGGTAGTATACGCATCGCTTCTTCGGGGTTCTATACTTATGGTGATGTTTACATCGGCCAATGCACCTTTTACATCGCCTATTTTTTGTTTTAGCAAAGCTCTGTTTAAATAGGCTTCGCCAAATAATGGATCATTTTTAATGGCATTGGTATAATCGGCAATGGCGCCTTTCGTATTTCCGGCTTCGGCTTTTTTTAACGCTTTGTCAAAATACTCAAAAGAAATGGGATTTTGACTCCAGAGGTTTGATGTGGTTATGAATAGAGTGATAAGCAATAGTTGTCTCATGGGGGATGATTTAAAAGGGCTACTTATTAAGAATGCTTTATTTAACGCTTTTATTTGAAGTTTAGTATGTGTTTTATTGAAACAAAAAAGCCAATTCAATAACGGATGTTATAGAATTGGCTTCAAATTTTTAAAGTGACCACGGTGGGATTTGAACCCACACGCCCTTGCGAGCACCAGCCCCTCAAGCTGGCAAGTCTACCGTTTCTCCACGTGGCCTTAAAAAAGAAAAGGTCAAGTAATAAATTACTCAACCTTTTGTGACCCGACTGGGGCTCGAACCCAGGACCCCATCATTAAAAGTGATGTGCTCTACCAACTGAGCTATCGAGTCAATGCTTTCAAGGAAATTATGTGTTGATCACTAAAATTGTGACCCGACTGGGGCTCGAACCCAGGACCCCATCATTAAAAGTGATGTGCTCTACCAACTGAGCTATCGAGTCATATTCTTTCCTTGAATGCGGGTGCAAATATAAGAACTTATTTTGGAGTTTTCAAAGCAATTTTATTATAAATTTGTCTTTTTTTAACAAAATCACTCAACACCTTAATTTGTAAGGTTTTATTCAAATGAGAAAAATTATATTATTGGGTTATATGGGTTGTGGGAAGTCCACAATTGCTAATAAACTGTCAAAAGTTATCGAAATCCCTTTTGTGGATTTAGACAAAAAGATTGAAGAGAAAGTAAATTTATCCATAAATGACATTTTTGAAAAGCATGGAGAAATTTATTTTAGAACATTAGAACGCGAAGTTTTTATAGAATTATTGCATTCTCCGGATAACCTGATTATAGGTTTAGGAGGAGGAACTCCATGTTATGCCAATAATCATGAGTTGTTAAAAGGCGATAATATAACCTCTATTTATCTGAAAGCATCAATTGAGACTTTATTCAACCGATTAACGGCTAATAAAAGCAAGCGCCCTCTTATTGCTGATAAAAGTGATGATGAAATGAAAGAGTTCATTGCCAAGCATCTTTTTGACAGAAGTTTTTATTACAATCATGCCCAGTATAAAGTAGTGGTAGATGATAAAACTATCGATCAAACCGTTTCGGATATTGTGGCTGTTTTAGCTTAAATAAGCATAATTGTTTCCTTTTTCGTCAAAAACTACTTGTACATGTTCTAATAAAGAGGTAGAAAGTGAGATTCCTTTGAAGTCTGCTTTTACGGGATATTTTTTGTGATTGCGGTCTACTAATACGGCAGTTTTGAATTTTTTTAAGGGAACGTCTAGAAAATGTCTCACAGCATAAATTAAGGTTGTACCAGAGTTCAATACGTCATCTACAAGGATAATTCCTTTGTTGGCATATTGTTCTTTGGTCAAAGAAGTATGGATTTCTAACTCTGGATTTTGTTTGTTGACTTTGACTTCACACAATGAAATTTTTATAGAGGATATTGTTTCGAGTGACGATGCGATTTTTTTGGCAAATACAAACCCGTTGTTCGCGATTCCTGCAATTACAATTTCGTCTTCATCTACAAAAGTTTCATAGATTTGATACGCAATTCTTTTTATTTTGTGCTCGATTTCCTGATTCGTTAAGATGATATTTTTGCTCATTTTTTTTGTTTAAAGTTTGACGTTTTTAGTAGATTAAAGAAAGTGTTTTTCAATTGTTATTCCGCTGTATCTTCTTCATCTACAATTTCATTTCCGAATTCATCAATGTCTCTTCGGTCTTTTTTGGTAGGCCTTCCTGTTCCGGTTTTTCGATAATGTTCTTTCGATAATTTTAGTAATTCTAAGTGCTGATAGGCTTCGGCAGGCGTATCGTTGCGACGATAGATATCAACAAGTTTAGCTCCCACACGATTATCCGGAATGTCCAAAACGGTAATGATTTGGGTAATTTGGTCTTTTCGGAATGTTATTTTATCGGTAGGAAAAACTTCCTTTGAAGGTTTGGCAACTTGACCGTTTACAGTAACATGATTCTTTTTGCAAGCTTCAGTAACCATGTTTCGGGTTTTGTAATACCGCATACACCATAAATATTTATCTATTCGCATAAATTTTCTAAAATCGGAGTTAAATAGTTTACAAAAATAAATCAATATTGTATCTTGCGCACTTAAAAATCAGCCATAATGAACAAATTTAAGTATTATTTTATTTTATTAGTTGCAACAATCTCTTTATTTTCATGTTCTAAAAATGATACTGCTGATGTAGAGCCTATTAGGGATTATGCAGTGCAATATGCCACTGATATTGCTAATATTGAACAGTATTTGACTACCTATTATATAACAGTTACAGATAACCCTAGCGGAACTGATGATCAGGATGTTGTTTTTACAAAAATTCCTGCCGGAGGTAATCAGCCGTCTATTATGTCTTATAAAGACAATGCAGGGTTTCCTAAACTTTTGTCGAAAGAAGTAGTGCTTCATGATATTACATATAAATTATATTATTTAGTATTAAGAGAAGGTTCAGGACAATCTCCATGCAATGTTGACGGTGTATTAGCATCTTATAAAGGGGATTATTTAAATCAGGTTACTGCGGATAATGTGACGACACTTACAGCAACTCAATTTGAACAAGTAAAATACCCACAGTCTATTTTAAGTCTATATGGTACGGTTTCAGGCTGGAGCGAAACGTTTCCGGAGTTTAAAACCGGAACTTATGAGTCAAATCCAAATGGTACTATTACCTATAATGATTTTGGAGCAGGAGTTATGTTTTTGCCTTCGGGATTGGGTTACTATTCTTCAGGAAGCGGTTCTATACCTTCTTATTCTCCGTTAGTATTTAGTTTTAAATTATATGAAATTAAACGATTGGATCAGGATGCAGATGGAATACCATCTTATTTAGAAGATAAAGACGGAGACGGTTATGTTCGTTATTTTGCATCAGGTGTTACGAATCCTGATGATACGGATGGAGATTATGTTCCTGACTTCGCTGACGTAGATGATGATGGGGATAATTATACCACAAAATTGGAAATTAAAAACCCTGCAACTGGATTGCCTTATCCGTTTGCTGATATCCCCACTTGTACTTCAGGGAAGAAAAATTATTTAGATGCAACTTGTCATCCTTAAATTATAAACATCCTTAAATAAGTTTACATAAAACAACTTGTTTAGGATAAGGTTTAAAACAAAAAATCCCATTCAAATTAATGAATGGGATTTTTTTATTTAGAAGAGAGAAATTACTTTCTCTTAATTACTTTTTCTACAGCTTCAACAATTGCTTGATTGTTCAATTTGTATTTTTCCATTAATTGTTCCGGTGTTCCAGATTCTCCAAAGCTGTCATTAACTGCAACAAACTCTTGTGGAGCAGGATTGTTTAATGCTAATACTCTTGAAACGCTTTCGCCAAGACCACCAAGAATATTGTGCTCTTCAGCAGTAACAATACATTTAGTTTTAGCCAATGATTTCAAAATTGCCTCTTCATCCAATGGTTTGATAGTATGAATGTTGATTACTTCGGCAGAAATTCCTTTTGCTTCCAAAGCTTCAGCAGCAATTAGCGCTTCCCAAACTAAATGTCCTGTTGCAACAATAGTTACATCGGTACCTTCGTTTAAAAGAATTGCTTTTCCAATTACGAAAGGCTCGTCAGCAGGCATAAAGTTAGGCACAACCGGACGACCAAAACGCAAGTAAGCAGGACCATGATGATCTGCCAATGCTAATGTCGCTGCTTTGGTTTGGTTGTAATCACATGTATTGATTACAGTCATTCCAGGTAACATTTTCATTAATCCGATATCTTCAAGGATTTGGTGTGTTGCTCCATCTTCTCCTAAAGTTAATCCTGCGTGTGAAGCACAGATTTTTACATTTTTCTCTGAATAAGCAACCGATTGACGGATTTGATCATAAACTCTTCCAGTAGAAAAGTTAGCGAAAGTTCCTGTGAAAGGAATTTTTCCACCAATGGTCAATCCTGCTGCGATTCCGATCATGTTTGCTTCCGCAATACCAATTTGGAAAAAACGCTCCGGGTGATTTTTCTTGAAATCATCAAATTTTAATGAACCAATTAAATCCGCACAAAGTGCTACAACATTTTCATTGGTTTGACCTAATTCAGTCATTCCCGCTCCAAAACCCGAACGAGTATCTTTACTTCCTGTATTTGTATATTTTTTCATTTTCTAATTTAGATTTTTGGCAGTATTCAACAGAACACTAATTATCGAATACTTCCTAGTAGTCTGAATTACCTCCAGTATTATAATTTTGTCCTAAAGCATTTTCAAGTTGCGCATCATTTGGTGCTTTACCATGCCAAGCATGACTGTACATCATATAATCTACACCATTACCCATTTCAGTATGCAATAAAACACAAACTGGTTTTCCTTTTCCTGTTCTTGATTTAGCATCATTCATTCCGGCAATAATAGCTTCAATATCATTTCCTTTTTCAATTTCTAAAACATCCCAATCAAAAGCTTCAAATTTTGCACGGATACTTCCCATACATAAAACTTCGTCAGTTGTTCCGTCAATTTGTTTTCCGTTAAGGTCAATAGTAGCAATAAGATTGTCTACTTTTTTAGCAGAAGCATACATGATGGCTTCCCAGTTTTGACCTTCTTGTAATTCACCATCACCGTGAAGTGTGTAAATAATGTGGTTGTCACCGTTTAATTTTTTTGCCTGAGCAGCACCAATTCCAACAGATAATCCTTGTCCAAGTGAACCGGAAGCCATTCTGATTCCAGGTAAACCATCATGTGTAGTTGGGTGACCTTGTAATCTTGAATTGATTAGACGGAAAGTAGCCAGTTCCGATACCGGAAAATAACCGCTTCTCGCTAAAACGCTGTAGAATACTGGTGAAATATGTCCGTTTGAAAGGAAGAAAAGATCTTCTCCTATTCCGTCCATATCAAAACCTTCTTTGCGTTCCATTATATTTTGGTATAAGGTTACAAGAAATTCAGTACAACCTAAGGAACCACCTGGGTGACCTGAATTGACTGCGTGTACCATGCGAAGAATATCTCTTCTGACTTGGATAGTTAAATCGTTTAATTGTTGTGTGTTAGGCTTCATTTTGTGTGTAAAAGTTAAACTGCTGCAAATGTAATTTTTATTTAGGGTTACCGCAAACGTTTTTTGAATTTTTAATGTGCTGTTCGTTGTTCTTCAATTGTTACTTAAAATGAATTTAGACCATAAAAAAGGCCTGCATGATACAGGCCTTTATTGTTTAATTTATATTAATTGTGTGGTGTCAAACCATATTAATGTCTGATACTTGCAGCTGCGGCTTTGCTGTTAATTGCTGATACGGCAATTCCGGTCAAAGCGGCGTCAGTTTTTTTCTCTTCACTGAGTGTCATAGCTAATAATTCGGCGGCTTTATTTTCTCCCAAAGTTTTAGCAAAAGCATGCAAGGTGCCGTATGTTGCAATCTCATAATGTTTTACTTTTTGTTCAGAGGCAATAATTCCTGCGTCACGAACATTTCCCATTTGGGTTTGTTCCATTATGCCGTCGCTTTCTCTTATCAGTCCTTCCATCGCATCACATTTTTTTGCTTCCGCTTTGATGCCGGTGGTTTCAAACACTTTTTCTAAACGGTTCACATGTTCTTCGGCTTCGGATAAATGATTTTTTAAGGCATTAACCAATTCTGGCGAAGAAGCATTTTTTACCATTTTTGGTAACGTTTTTGTCAATACTTTTTCGGCCCAATAAATATCTTTCAGTCCGACTTCAAACAATTCTCTCAGCCCTTTTGCAGCATTTGATTTTGCTTTTACAGCGCCTTTTACTTCTTCTTGACTTTTCATTCTTGGTTCCATAATACGTGTATTTAATGATTAATTTTTTGCTTTAAATACCCAATAAGGATATTCATTCGTCAAGCACTATACTTCATTTTAAGTAGAGTAAAATTAAACAAAATGAAACTTAAGTAGTTGTTAATTAACTATTTGAAAATAAGAATAGTTGTGTTATTACACACAATTAACTTTTTATTAGAATTGAAAATCAGAGTGGTAATCTCTTTTAGATTAGCTGATTTTATTTTGCAGACTGCTCCAGCCACCTCCATTATAAACTTTAGTATACCCATGTGATTTCAAAATGCTTTTGGCCGAAGCACTACGCATTCCGGAGGCACAACATGTAATGATTGTTTGCTCTTTATTTTTGAGTTTATTCAAGTTATTATTCAAGGTGTCTACAGATATATTGATGGATCCTTTGATGTGTCCTCCTGCATATTCTCCTTTGCTGCGAACATCCAGAATAAGGGCTCCTTGTTGCACTAATTCGGCATAATTTACTTGCGATCCTATTCCGAATAATTTTTTGATGGTATTAATCATGTATGTATTTGTATTAGATGGATTTATGGTAATTAACTTCTAGCCAGGAGCCACCGTTATAGCATTCGATTCCGTGTTGTGAGAGGAAGTATTGTGCTTGTCCGCTACGGTTTCCGGAAGCACAGCAGAGTACCAAAGGCGCTTTGAGTGCTTGAATTTCTTCCATTCTTTGTGGAATTTCGTTCAACGGAATATTAATCGAACCTACTACGTGTCCGCCCATAAATTCATCAGGAGTTCGCACATCGACTATGGTGCAAGCATTTTCTTTGATTAGTTTTTGGATTATCATTTTAGTTGTGTTTTTTTATTATTCAGATACAAAAGTAATACAAGATAAAAGGCTTTTCAGTAACATTTGTTACACAACGAAAAACAGTTTGGTTAATGGTTAAAAACTCCATCGGCCCCGGATATAAATTTCGGTGAGTGTGTTTTTATAGGAATGGGTTTGTGTTGCAAAAAAAGATTGTGCCGTAAAATCTAAATCAAAATTAGTGGCTACATTCCAAGCATAAGTCGGAACCAGAATCAATGTGTTTTTTTCGGGCGAATATATAAATGATAAATTGCAGGAAGCAATAGGAGAAATGGTTTTCATCAGCGTTGCATAAAAATTATACCGGAACGGAAACAAATTTTTCGCTGACAAATTCGGATTATAAAAACTTCCGTTGGCGGTAAAAGTATTCGTAGGATTGCTGTTGTACAAACCGGCAAGCGAAATGTACCAATCGTTCTTGAAAGTTTGATCGGCCATGATAGAAAAATTGAATGCTGCGGAGGTCCCCAAAGTATTTTTCTTTGGAATAAAATAACTCATTTCGCCTTTGAATCCGGCTTCCTTAAAGTTTCCCGCCCAACCTCCGCCAACGACATAGTCCGTCTGACAGATTCCACCAAGGAACTGAAAATCATATTTCCATTGGTTGAATTGATATAAAAAAGCGGCAGTATTTTCGTCCTTGTTTTTTCCGGGTTTAAAGGCGAATTCTAAAACCGAATTGCTCTTGAAATTATGCTGAATCCGAACCGCATCATTACCCGGACGTTCTTCATAATCAAAGTCCAAAAAGTTGTAGGCATTAAAAATATCATTGGGATTCCAAATGTTATTTATGCCCCAATTGATACGTTGTCGTCCTATTTTAATATCCCATTTTTCATCTGAATATTGCAGTAGCATACGGTCAATAACGGAATGTGCCACGAAAGATTTTTCGTTTATCCACAAATAGGAGAGATTGAATATACCGTTGTATTGATTGATGGTTTTGCCAAAATCAGGAATCATTTTCAGTTGTTCGCCATAAAAAATACGATTCCTTATTTCGAGTCTTCCGCTTATTTTGGGTGAAATAATAAACTTAAAATTCAACCGATTGTGAATGAGATTCATCGATGCATTAGAATCAATTTTCTGGATAAAATAAGTGCTTTGCAAGTCTTTGATATAGCCGTTGAGCGTTATCAAAGGTGTTTTTGTACTATCGGTTTGCGCGAAAATTGTGGTGCAAATGAAGCACAGAATTGAGGTCAATATGAAGCTGTAAAGTTTCACAATAACTTATTTTTTTCGGTTTGTTTATGAACGACGGTGGTTGGAGCAGTATCGGAAACAATTTTTCCGTCTTCGAGCGTGATGACGCGGCGGGCACGATTGATGACTCTTTGATCATGTGTCGAAAAAACAAAAGTCATGTTTTCTTCCTGATTGAGTTTGAGCATCATGTCCAATAAATTTTCTGCTGAAACTGAATCGAGGTTTGCCGTAGGTTCGTCGGCCAAAATGAATTGTGGTTTTGGTGCCAATGCTCTCGCCACGGCCACGCGCTGTTGTTGTCCACCAGATAATTCCTTTGGGCGTTTGTTGGTTTTGTCTTCTAAACCTATTTGTTTCAGTAATTCTAAAACCCGTTGGTCAGTTTCTTGTTTGGGGCGCTTTTGCAACAGCATAATGAATTCTATATTTTCTTTGGCGGTAAGCACCGGAATCAAATTATAGGATTGAAACACAAAACCAATATTGTTCAACCGAAAATCAATCAGTTTGTTGTCTTTAAGTTCCGTGATATTGGTTCCGTTGATTTCGACAAAACCTTCGGAAGGAATGTCTAAACCGCCAATCATGTTCAGCAAAGTGGTTTTTCCCGAACCCGACGGACCTTTGATAGCTGTAAATTCACCACGCAAAATATGAAGATGTACTTTATTTAACGCATAGACCGGAATGGTTTTCTCATCGTATATTTTCGATAAATTATGGGCGTCTATTACTGTTTCTTTCATGGCATTTATTTTTTTAAAGATTCGGCGGGATTTAATTGCAACGCTTTTCGGGCTGGGAATAAAGCCGAGAATAGTGCGGTACTAAAAACCAGCAACATGATAATCCCAAATTGTCTTGCCGTCAGACTGGGGTAAATAATGGAACTATACCCAAAACTGGAATAGGCTTCGGAAAATTGACTAAAGTCGATTCCGGTTTGTTGCGTGATGGCAATTGTGGCAAGGGCCAGCAGTATTCCCAATGGGCATCCAACTAGTATCAAAAAAAGAGTTTCGAGTACAATCATCATGAATATTTTGAATTTATTCATGCCCAAAGCCAGCAACATGCCTATTTCCCGAGTTCTTTCTAATACGGCCATCATCATGGTATTGATAATTCCAAAAGCCAAAGCCAGCAGAATAATTCCCATAAAAATATAGACCATTTGGTCGCCTACGGAAATTGTTAATCCCAGTTCGGGTGAAATTTCCATCCAGTTTTTTATTTCTGTTTTGGGGAATTTTTGGTTCAGTTTGCTTTGAACTTCATCCAATAATTGATTGGATTGTAGGAGAACGGCAATTTCATTGAGCTCATTTGGAATCCCGGCGAGCGAATCAATATCGGTGATTTTTACAAAAACATTACTGTCATCATAAGGCCCGTTTATGGTTTTATAAATGGCGGTAATCCGAAACGCTCCCGATGCCAGATTGCCTTGTTTATCCTGAAACATCAGAATGGTTTTCTTGTTGAGGTTGAGTTTTAGTTTTTTGCGGAGCTTTTCACTCAGGATTATTTGGTTTGTTTTCTTGGGGTCAAAATAGTTTCCTTTGATGATTTTTTCATTGAGATTTGTTAGTGCTTGTTCCTCTTTTGGCATCACTCCATTTATTGTTATTCCGCTGCTTCCGGAGGCGGAGGCAATCATTCCTTTTATAATAATGCGACCTGTGGCCGCTTTTATTTGGCTGTCTTTGGCAATGGTTTTGAGTGTTTTTTTGCCTTGCGGCAAAAGGTATTTTATTTCATATTCTTTTCGGAATTCAGGGTGGTGCAGCTGAATGTGGGAGAGTTCGTCTGCGATTGCGGAACTGATGCGCTGTTCAATCATTCCGTTATAAAAGGCCATCATAAAAATTCCCGCCCATAAACCAATGCTTACCGCGGTGATAATGATGAGACTTCGTTTCCTGCTTCTCCAAATGTTTCTGCTGGCGATTTTTACTAGCATTTTTGTTTTATTTAGTGTTTAGAATAACAGATATTACATTACTTTTTCATTGCTTTTACGGGATCTAAACCGTTCACATGCCAAATAGGGTATAAGCCAATAACTACAGCCATTGCTAAAACTATTAGTGATTGGTTGATAAAAATATTCGGGTCGACATCGGCAGGGAAGAGGGCTTCAAAGCCAAATTGCTCGTATGCTTTAGCTATTTCTCCGCCAAAACGGATTGGATTTTTATTCAGATAAATGACTAATGGTAAACTGAACAAAATACCCAGAAGTATTCCAAACAAAGTGATAAGGATTGTTTCTCCCAATAAAATCAATTCCAGTTTTGATTTTTTCATACCGATGGCGATGAGCATTCCGAATTCATATTTGCGTTCAGCGGTCATCATCAGAATCGTTCCGAAAAGTCCAAATCCAATGATGAGATACAATATTCCTGAAAAGATATAAAACGAGAATCCATCGGCTTTGATGTGATTGGCAACATCGGGTATCATTTCCTGCCAGGGCATGATTTCATATTTTGTCCCGATGTTTTGCTTTAGATTTTGCACAATGGTATTTGTGTTTTCGGGAGTGTCGATTCCTAAAGAGACTGAGGTGAGTCTGTTTTCGGCACTCAAAAAATATTGGGTCGCAGCCAATGGCAAGTATACAAATGCATCATTCATAGCTGGGGACGCCAAATGAATAATTCCTTTTATGTTGTATTTTCCGGCAGCCATAACGCCATGAAAACCCTGCCCAAAAAGCACAATAGTATCGTTGACGGTTACGTTGAGCCGTTTCGCCAAGCCTTCGGAAAGGAGCACGGCTTCTTCATCGTTTTTAAAATAGCTTCCTTTTATTAATTTGTTTTTTAGTTGGGTCAGTTTGTCTTCTTTTATGACATCGGTTCCTACGAGTATGCAACCCTTGGAAGTGTTTTCTTTAGAAATTAAAACAAAAGTTTCCAGTCGGGGAACTATTTCATTGATGTGGGGATTGCGTTGCAGTTGGTTGGTTAATGTTTTTTTTAGTTCAAAGCTGTTATCTAATACTTGCTCGTCCCAATAGCCGTTTTGGTGAATTTGGACATATCCGGAATAATAACCCACCACATTTTTTATCAGATTATTGAAAACACCGTTCTGTAAGGACTGCATTAAAACGGCGAACAAAACGGCAAATGCTATTGAAGCCATTGTGATTAGCGTTCGTCGGCTATTGCGCCAAAGGTTTCTCCAAATTAATTTGAGTATCATTTTACTTTGGTTATGTTTTGGGTACTAAAAAAGGAATCGTTCAGCGGGGTATCAAAAACCAGAGAGCTGTAGATTAATACGGTTTTGTTCCCTTTTTTGTTTGCAGGAATCATTTCCATTCGGGCGGGAAGGAGGCGGTCGCCCAAGAGTTTGATATCCGAGCAATGCATGGTATTGATGAGAGCGCCGTCTTCATCGAAATATTCGACATGGAGCATCATGAATTCTTTTTTATCTATTGCCATAATGACTTTGCCCCATACTACTGCCGATTTTGGTTTGGGCAGCAACTGGATTTTGTAACAGTTTCTTCCGTCGATGGTGACATCTTCCAGAAAGGAATGGTTGTAATCTTCGAGAATGGAGGCTTCTTTGACCAGATCATCATTGGTAAAATCAGTTCCCATCCAGCTTTGACTCATCATGGAAGGGGGCATTTTGATGTTGCGTTCAATAGCCGGAATCCAGTTCCAGACTTCTTTTTTGCGTTTCAGGTAGACGACGCCTTTTTCTTTGGCTGGAGCCAAAACCAAAATCAAGGTCAAATCATTGCCTTTTGTCCATCCTTTTACACTCATTTCGCGTGTCCATCCGGGGCGAATGGTTTGAATGGTGATAGCGGCGATGGAGGTTTTTCCTTTGGCTTTTTCGTCTGCTTTTTTGACAATGTCTTTGGCCTCTTGGCTAAAAGCAAAAGAGAGCATTGCAATTTGGAAAAATACTATGAATATCTTTTTTTTCATACCATTATATTTTACAAAAGGACGTATTGTATCTACTTTTTGAAAACAGGCAGGTTGTGTAAACAGGTAACAAGAAGCATGGGGATTGCTCATTCAAAGGTAGTAAAATATCTTTTTGAAGGAGGTGTAAAGAGATTGTAATTTTGGGTTTGTTAGTTAATTTTCAGTTGTTTATGTTTTGTTTTGATAACGAGTATTGCTTTTTTATTTGGGAATAAACAAAATTGGTTCTCTTTATTGTGATGTTTTAAAAGAGGGAAATTCTAAAAATGCATAGGAGTATCGTGAATGTGCATGGCAATATCTTAAATGTGCATAGGAGAATCGTGAATGTGCATGGCAATATCCTAAATGCGCATAGGAGAATCGTGAATGTGTATGGCAATATCCTAAATGTGCATAGGAGAATCGTGAATGTGCATGGCAATATCCTAAATGCGCATGTGAGTATCGTGAATGTGCATAGGAGAATCGGGAATGTATATCGGAGAATTGGAACTGTAGCCTCAAGAAACGGGAGTGTTCAGAAAATTGTATAATCTCTAAATAAGGGGTAATGATTAATTTTATAGCTATTCGCAGATTTTTAAAAAAAAGTAAAAAAGTTTACTTTTTATCTGTTGTTTAGGGAATGTAAAATAGTAAAAAAAAAAGATTTATTGCTTAAAAATAAGTATGAATAAGTTAAAATAGTATGAGTGTTTGCGTACTTATATTTGCACAAAAATAAAACTTTTATTAAATTTATATTAATCAAATAAAGTTTAATAAAAATCACAAACCCCAAAAACACACACACTCATTTTATCACCCTAAATTAAATTTGACCTATGAAAAAACTATTACTCTCTTGTGCATTTATTTTTTGCACTTATTTGACAAACGCGCAATCATTAGCGGTTAACGGAACAGGAGCTGCTGCTGCTGCTTCTGCAATATTGGATGTACAAAGTACGTCAAAAGGATTGTTAGTCCCTAGAATGACTGCTACACAAAAAGGCCTTATTGCTAGTCCTGCAACGGGATTGACGATTTACCAAACGGATGGTTCCGCTGGGTTTTATACCTACAATGGTTCTGGTTGGATTGCATTATTAAATGGTAGCTCTGATTTGGATGCTTCAAAATTAACTACGGGAACGGTTCCAACTGCTCGATTGGGTTCAGGAACTGCTGATGGTACTACCTATTTAAGAGGCGATGGTACTTGGTCTGCTCCTGCTGGAGGTGGTACTACTTTACCTACGCAAACAGGAAACACAGGTAAGTTTTTAACAACCGATGGCTCTAATTTATCATGGGGAGCTCCTTCTCAAATAGTTTATACTATAAATACAGTAGATGTTAGAACAACACCTGGAACACAAGATATAGAAATTCTTAGTTCTTACATGGGTGGTTATTTTCTTTTTAATCTTCAAAGTACTGTTAGCGGCGGTAACATATTTGTTCAGTTAAATTTGCCTGATCCAACAATCGTAGGTAATGGAGCGAGAATTAAACTTGGTTATTACAATTATGGTGGTGGGACTAGTAATTATACTATTACTGCAAAAACAGTTTCAGGGGTATTATTTGGTAGTACAGGAAGTGGAAATGATGTTTATATAGGAGCATTATTAACTTCAGAATACATATCGGATGGTGTAAATTGGTATGAAGTACCAGGAGCATAATTTAATTAAGATATAATAAAAAAAACATATTAAAATAATCATGAAAAAACTATTACTCTCTTGTGTATTTATTTTTTGCACGTATATATCAAATGCGCAGTCATTAGCGGTTAACGGAACAGGAGTTGCTGCGGATGCTTCTGCAATACTGGATGTACAAAGTACGTCAAAAGGATTGTTAGCGCCTAGAATGACTGCTGCTCAAAAAGCCCTTATTGCTAGTCCTGCAACGGGATTAACTATTTACCAAACGGATGGTTCTACTGGATTTTATACCTACAATGGTACCGGTTGGATTGCATTATTAAACGGAGGCTCTACTCTTGATGCTTCAAAATTAACTACAGGAACGGTTCCAACTGCCCGATTGGGTTCAGGAACTGCAGATGGTACTACCTATTTAAGAGGAGATGGTACTTGGTCTGCTCCTGCTGGAGGAGGTGGTGTTAGTATCTTGACTGGTTCAGGTACTTTTACGCTTCCTACTACTTATACTAGTCCTCAGTATAATATCACTGTTGTAGGAGCTTTAGTGGGTGATGCAGTAATTATTAATTTAGGAACTGAAGTTCCTTTAGGGTCTTATCCTCCAATTTTTTCTGCTGCGGTAACGGCAGACGATACCGTAACCCTGTATTTATATGATGCAGGTGGTTTTTTTGGAGAAAGTTTTACTTTTAAGGCAACAGTAATTCATTAAAAAAATACAATTATGAAAAAAACATATATCTTATTTTTATTCTTGATGCTTGGCCTTATTGCTAGAGCACAGAATACCTATACCATTTCATCGGGAACAAATTTGGTTCCTTCGGGAGGAGTGAACTTGGTTTTTGGCGCTGGAACATTGACTAATAACACTACTTATACCGATACAGAAGGAAGTGTTGCTTTTGTTGGAGGGGTGACTTATGCCGGTTCAGGGACAATGACTTTGAATAGCTTGGTTGTTAATCATAATGCGGCGACTAGTGTGCTAAATAGTCCAATTGATATAACAGGAAAGTTGACTGCAACTGCAGGAACACTTAATGCCAATGGTAATTTGACACTAAAAAGTACGGCTGCTAAAACAGCTGTTGTAGCTCCAGTAGGTATTGCTGCAACAGTGTCGGGTAATGTAACAGCTGAACGTTATATTCCTGCAAAAAGAGCGTATCGTTTTGTGTCATCACCGGTGACGACTACAACGTCTATTTATGCGAACTGGCAAGAAAACGGAGGAACTACAGCGGGACTTGGAACACATATTACTGGTGCTACTGGTGCAATTGGTGGTTTTGATGTAACGGTGAGTAATAGTCCATCGTTGTTTACTTTTGATAATACTGCTTCTAGCTGGAATGCCGTAACGAATACTAATTTAAACACGCTTAGTGCGGGAGTTCCTTACCGATTGATGGTGCGTGGTGACCGAACTATTTCTATGGCAACGAATACGCCAACACCTACTACTACAACGCTTCGCTCTATTGGAACTTTGTTTACAGGTTCAAAATTGGTAGATGGATTGAATGAGGCTGCCGATGCCTATAATTTTATAGGGAATCCATACCAAGCTCCTGTAGATATGGAAGCGGTATTAGCAAGTGCAGTGAACCTAAATACTAATTTTTATTATGTTTGGGATCCAAAAATGAGTACTCGTGGCGCTTATGTTACCGGTATTTTGGCAAATGGTACCAACACTATTTCTGGTTCTTTGGTCAATAATTATTTGCAACCTGGACAAGCTTGTTTTGTTAAAACCAGTTCGGCAGGAACAGCTTCATTGACTTTTGAGGAAAGTCACAAATATACAACTACTACTAATGAAGGTGTGTTTCGTATCGCAACTTCCAATCCTTCAAACATTCGTTTGACATTGTATGACAGTAATGCGCTTCGTGCTAATGAAGCTGCATTGGATGGATTATTGGTGTTTTTTGGAGCGAATTATACTAATGCTGTTGATGGTAGTGATGCTGGTAAGTTTACCAATCTGGATGAAACGTTTTCGACAACCAACGATGGAAAATCATTGAGTGTTGAGAGTAGAACTACGGCAGTGGATACCGATATTATTCCGTTAAAAATTGCTCAATACAGAGGAACGAATTATACGATTGTTGCTAAAGGAACGAATTTAGATGGTGCTACAGCTTATTTGTATGACAAACATTTAGATATTTATACTCCAATTCCTCCTTCGGGGACTGTGAATTATGCTTACACTATAGATGCAGGTGATGCGGCAACTTCTGCTTCAGATCGTTTTAGTGTAACATTTACGAGTAAAGGTTTGGGAACCGGGAATATTGTAAAAGCGGACTTTGCCCTATATCCTAATCCATCAAAAGGAGGTCGTTTTAATGTTTTGATGCCTAATGTCTCAAACAATGCCAAATTAAGCATCTACAACATAATTGGGCAACAAGTGTATACGACTGCTTTAAAATCGGATACCTCAAATCAAATCAACCCGAACAAGTCTCTTGCTCCCGGCACTTATATTGTAAAAATAACTGACGGAGGAAAAACAACCAGTGACAAATTAATAATAAAATAAGTTATGAAAATACATAATACCACTCAGAAATTATTATACACTTTGTTATTTTTATTTTTTATAAATATAAGTTTTGCTCAAGACGGACCAGCTTTTGGAGATGATGTTGAGGATGTTCCACCAGCTCCAATAGATGATTATATTGCCGGAGCATTAGTTTTAGCTTCTGTTTATGGTTTTTATAAAACTAAAAAAGTAGTAAAAAATTAATTTTTCAAATACCAATACTAATGAAAACCTTCTCAAGAAATTGAGGAGGTTTTTTTATGGGTGGTAAAAGGTAGTTTTGATATATAACCATCCCATGTTATTACGGGTTTGCGTGAGGGATGGGAGCGGCATCCTTTTTCGTCTATTGGATTGGTGCTGGTATTCTACGGTAGGTTCTGACGAAAAAGATACAGCGTACAGCCCGACCCAGAGTTTTTACGGAGGGTCACGCCCAAATGCTATATGTTTTTTTATCGATTTCTGAAATTTCCTAAAAAAGTATATCTTTAGCCAACCAAAAACCAAAACCAAGAATTATGCAAGATAACAAACCAGAAGATTTTAAGAGAGAATTGGGATTACTCGATGGAACCATGCTTGTGGTGGGGTCGATGATAGGCTCGGGAATATTTATTGTAAGTGCAGATATTGCCCGACAAGTGGGGTCGGCGGGATGGCTGACTTTGATTTGGCTTATCTCGGGATTAATTACGATGATTGCGGCGGTAAGTTACGGGGAATTGAGCGCGATGTTTCCCAAAGCGGGCGGGCAATACGTGTATTTGAAAGAGGCTTATAATAAACTGATTGCGTTTTTGTACGGTTGGAGTTTCTTTGCGGTGATTCAGACCGGGACGATTGCTGCGGTAGGCGTGGGGTTTTCTAAATTTGCGGCGTATTTATATCCGCCTTTGAGCGATGAGAATATTTTGTATGAATTGGGAGCTTTTAAACTCAATGCGGCTCAAATTGTTTCGATTATCACGATTGTTTTGCTGACGTATGTGAACAGTCGCGGGGTGAAAAACAGTAAAATTTTGCAAACAGTTTTGACTGTGATTAAGATTTTGTCTTTGTTTGGCTTAATTGTTTTTGGCTTTCTATTGGCTGCCAAAGCGGAAGTTTGGAATGCAAACTGGGCTGATGCCTGGAGTACGCGCTCGTTTGATACCAACACTGGTTCGTGGATGCCGATAGGCGGAACGGCTTTGATTACGGGAATTTCAGCAGCGATGGTGGGTTCTTTGTTTTCGAGTGATGCTTGGGTAGGCGTGACTTTTATAGCGGGTGAAATCAAGAATCCAAAGCGTAACGTGGGCTTGAGTTTATTCTTGGGGACGTTTATTGTTACTATTATTTATGTGTTGACGAATTTGATGTATCTCGCTGTGATTCCGCTTGACGAAATTGCTACGGCAAAATCAGATCGGGTTGCTGTGGTGGCTTCGCAATATACTTTTGGCGATATGGGAACGATTATTATTGCGGTGATGATTATGATTTCGACTTTTGCCTGTAACAACGGATTGATTATGGCGGGTGCGAGAGTCTATTATACGATGGCTAAAGATGGGTTGTTCTTGAAAAAAGCAGCTAATTTGAATGATGCGAGTGTTCCGGCTTGGGCGCTTTGGGTACAATGTGTTTGGGCTTCGGCTTTGTGTTTGACAGGAAAATATGGCGATTTATTGGATTTTGTAATCATTATTGTTTTGATTTTTTACATTTTGACTATTTATGGAATTTTTATTCTGCGCAAGAAAATGCCGGATGTGGAACGTCCTTATAAAGCGTTTGGATATCCTTTCCTTCCGTTTTTATATATAATTATTGCTTCGGCAGTATGTATTTCGTTGTTGTTTACCAAATTTTCTACTTGCGGTTGGGGAGTGTTGATTATGCTGACGGGTATTCCGGTGTATTATTTGACTAAACCTAAAGAGTAAGGATTCAGATTTAAGTGTTTCGAATTTAAGGTTTAAATAAAAAAATCCGTCGTGTTTAACGCGACGGATTTTTTGTTTATAACGGGCAAGTTGAGGTTCTTGCTTGTTTATGGTTTGGTATTATTAGACAGTTGCTAATGTTTCGTGCAATACCGATTCAACTTCATTAAGGGGCAATCCCCAAGCTTCGGCCACACCTCTGTAAACAATTTTACCATCGGCTACGTTTAGTCCTTTTTTCAATTCTTCGTTATCTTGACAGGCTTTTTTCCATCCTTTATCTGCTAATTGCAGGGCATATGGTAAAGTAGCATTGGTCAAGGCCAAAGTAGAAGTATATGGTACAGCGCCGGGCATATTTGCTACACAGTAATGAACAATATCATCAATAACAAAGGTTGGGTTTTCGTGAGTTGTTGGTGTACAGGTTTCGATACAACCGCCTTGATCTACGGCTACGTCAACAACTACAGTTCCCGGACTCATTAATTTCAACATGTCACGGGTGATTAAATGAGGCGCTTTGGCACCTGGAATTAAAACAGCTCCAATTACTAAATCAGCTTCGGCGATAGCTTCTTTGATGTTGTAATGATTAGACATTACTGTTGTTACATTCGCTGGCATAATATCAGACAAGTAACGCAAACGCGCTAAACTGACATCCATAATTGTTACCTTGGCACCAAATCCAGCAGCCATTTTTGCTGCTTGAGTTCCTACAATTCCACCACCTAACACGACTACTTTTGCAGGAGGAACTCCTGGAACTCCGCCTAAAAGGATTCCTTTTCCTTGCATTGGTTTTTCTAAATATTTAGCACCTTCCTGAATAGACATTCTACCGGCAACTTCAGACATTGGTACTAATAAAGGTAAACTGCGATCTATTTTTTCGACTGTTTCGTAAGCTAAACATACTGCGCCACGCTCAATCATAGCGTGTGTTAATGGTTCAGAAGAAGCAAAGTGAAAATAGGTAAACAGTAATTGGTCTTTTTTAATCAACGGATATTCAGAAGCGATAGGCTCTTTTACTTTGATAATCATTTCGGCGATGCTGTACACATCTTCAATAGTTGGCAATAGTTTTGCTCCGGCTTCGGCATACGCTTTATCGCTGAAACCGCTGTTTTCTCCTGCTGTTGCTTGTACGTAAACTTCATGTCCGTGTTTTTTGAATTCAGCAACACCTGCTGGAGTTAGGGCAACACGGTTTTCGTTGTTTTTGATTTCTTTTGGGATTCCGATTATCATAGTAGTTTGTTTAAGGGGTTGAGAATAATTGCATTACAAAAATAATGCAAAAGAAAATATTCTTGTTATATGGGGATTAATTAAGAAAATATTCATTTTATTTAGTATTTTAGCATTAAATATTTCTGATATATCGTTTTTTATACTTCTAAAAAGAAAAAAAAACTACTGATTACCGTATAACCTAAATGACAATTTATGATTCTGGACGAAACCGATAAAAAAATCTTGCGTCTTTTGCAGGAAGATGCACATTTGACCTTGAAAGATATTGCCAATCAAATCAATCTTTCGCTCACTCCAGTTCATGATCGCGTGAAACGTTTAGAGAAAGAAGGCATTATTGAGAAGTATGTTTCTATTTTGAATAAAAAGAAACTGGGAAAGAATTTGACCGTATATTGTCAAGTGACACTCGTCAAACAAACCTATGATATATCGGAAGCATTTAATCAGGCGATATTGAATTTGCCAGAAGTGGTAGAATGCAATTTTGTCTCCGGAAGTTTTGATTATATGCTCAAAATCATTTTGCCTGATATGGAAAGTTACCATCATTTTCACCAAAAAAAATTATCGGTTTTGCCGGAGGTCTCACTGATTAACAGTTTTTTTATTATTTCGGAAGTAAAGAGTACGACTGTTTTACCCATTTAAAAATGGTTTGTGTGTATCGCTGGTATAACATGAGGCATCCGGAAAATAAAAAACCCGCTTCAAGAATGAAACGGATTTTCTAATAATTCAGGTTGGGTTGCTTTATCTAAAAAAATCTAAAAAAATCTAAAAAAACTAAAACAAAAAACAGCAACTTACAACCTGTAATAGAGAGGCTAGTAATACGTAAAACGTCTTACTTTAGCAATATATTTTGCCAATCGAATGACTTGATGACTGTATCCAAATTCGTTGTCGTACCAAATGTAAAGCACAATATTTTTACCGTCATTAGACACAATCGTTGCATTACTGTCGTAAATAGAAGGCGCCGAAGTCCCAATAATATCCGATGAAACCAATTCATTATTCAAGGAATATTTGATTTGTTCTACCAATTCGCCTTCCAAAGCATATTTTTTCATGATGGAATTAATTTCTGCAATCGAAGTTTCTCGGCTTACTTCAAGGTTGAGTACCACCAAAGAACCATTAGGCACCGGCACTCGAATAGCATTAGACGTTAATTTACCCTGCAATGACGGTATCGCTTTTGCAACAGCAGTACCCGCACCGGTTTCGGTAATGACCATGTTTAATGCCGCAGCTCTTCCGCGACGGTATTTTTTATGCATATTATCGACCAGATTTTGGTCATTTGTATAGGCGTGAATGGTTTCCAGATGTCCTTTTACAACGCCCAACGTATCTTCAATAGCTTTTAGAATTGGTGTAATTGCATTTGTGGTGCAAGAAGCAGCCGAAAAAATGGTGTTTTCATCCGGGTTGTATTCGTTATGATTTACCCCGTGAACAATGTTTGGCACCCCTTTTCCGGGAGCGGTAAGCAGCACTTTTTCGGTTCCTTTAGCGGTTAAATGACGACTTAAAGCTTCTTGAGTGGTAAAAGCTCCTGTGTTATCAATAACAAGAGCATTTTTTATTCCGTAACGGGTGTAATCAATTTCTTCTGGTGCATTAGCAGAAATCATATGTACTGTTGTTCCATTGATAATCAGTGCACTATTCTTGCTGTCTGCAACTACAGAACCTTGAAAATCACCGTGAATGGAATCGTAACGCAGTAATGACGCTCTTTTTTCAAGAGAAATCGCATCATTTTTGTCGCGTGTTACAATGGCTCGCAATCGCAATTGGTTTCCTTTTCCGGTTTTAGATAACAGTTCACGAGCCAGTAAGCGCCCGATTCTTCCAAAACCATATAAAACAACATCTTTGGGTTGGATTTCCTCCGAGTTTTTAGCATTTTTTAATTTGTCCAAAACAAAATAACGTTCGTCAGGATATTTTTCATCGTCTAAACGGTATTCGTAAGTCAGTTTTCCAATATCTAATTTGGAAGGCGGTAAGTCTAAAGATAAAATGACTTTAGCTATTTCAACAGAATCAAAAACAGAAATAGGTTTGCCTACAAATTCTCCTGCATAATCATGTAAGTTGATAATTTCACTCACGTTTTTGTCGATTAACTGATTCCGGAATAAAACCATTTCTATTGATTTATCATACCATAAATCGCTGATTACTTTGATTAATTCTACTCCTGCACGTCTTCTGTCGGCTTGAAACGAAATCTCTTTTTCGTATTTAAGTGTGGTTTTCATGTTGAAAAATTAGGAAAAAAAAGGAATTGTTTTTTTAATTTTGCGCAAAAGTACCTTATTTCAATCGATTTCGTAGACTCTTTTGTGATTTTTTTTTCAAATAAAAAAGCCATCTTGATTTTACAAGATGGCTTTGTGCATTTTATAGTTTTAAAAACTAAATGATGATTCTGAAAATTTCTCCGTTTTTGTTAATCATCTCAATTCGCATACTTTGTTTCTCATCTTTATTTTTGAAAATTTTAGAGATGGTTTCCACATTAGTAGCTTTCACATTGTCAATACTCAAAATGATATTTCCTTTAAGTTCTTCGCTGTATTGCAACAGGTTTTCATTGGTAATCGATTTTATTTTTACACCAGAATCAATTTTGAATTTCTTTTTGTCGGAAGCATCAATGTTTTCTAATTCAATTCCTTTAAATTCAGTACTGAAAAATTCATTTTTGCTCAAAATAACTGGAACTGTTTTATTTTTTCCATCACGAATGTAGGTGACTTGTACTTTATCGTTTGGTCTTTTGGTGTTGATATAACCGGAAAGATCAGCAAAAGTAGCTACATTTTGAGTGTCTAATTGAACAATAATATCGCCTTTTTGCAAACCTGCTTTTTCAGCACCCGAATTTCTAGTCACTTTATTAATGTAGAATCCTTGCGTTTGCGATACGCCTAATTCTTTCGAAGCGATTGCGTTTAATTCGCCACCTTCAACACCCAGAATTCCTCTTTGCACATTTCCAAATTCCATTAAATCTTCAATGATTTTTCGGGCATTGTTTGATGGAACCGCAAAAGAATACCCAACATACGAACCCGTCATTGATGAAATCATGGTGTTGATTCCAATTAATTCGCCTCTTGTATTGACCAATGCGCCCCCGCTATTTCCCGGATTTACCGCAGCATCTGTTTGAATGAAAGATTGAATGCCGCTGGTGTCCAGATTTCTGGCTTTTGCCGAAACAATTCCAGCAGTAACAGTCGATGTCAAGTTGTAAGGATTTCCGACAGCCAGCACCCATTCACCCACTTTTACCGAATCAGAATTGGCAAAAACAGTATAGGGTAATTTTTCATCGGCGTTTATTTTTAATAATGCAATGTCCATTTTAGAATCAGTTCCAATGAGTTTTGCAGTGTATGATTTTTTATTATTCAGTGTAATTTCAATCTGAGAAGCGTCTTTTACCACGTGATTATTGGTTACAATATAACCGTCTTCGGAGATGATTACACCAGAACCTGTACCTACTTGTTCTTGTTGTTGCTGCCCGCCGTACCCGTAGAAATACTCCAGCATTGGGTTTGAAATTGTTTTTCGGGAAACGTTTTTTACATGGACAACTGTGTGAATGGTTTTGTCGGCAGCTTCAGTAAAATCAACGGTTTCAGCGGCTAAACCTACATTTTTTCCGTAAGATTCAGGCGCAACGGTTACAAGACTATTTTTAGAATTAGAAAAATAACCATTGCCATCAAACAACAGTTTGTAAGCGCCTAATGTTGTGGCTCCGCTTAGTAGGGATACCAAAAATAAGGTTGAAAATTTTTTCATAATACGATTTGCTTTTATTAGTGATTTAGTTACAAAATTATGCGATATTTTTTTCTGGCAATACGGTTTAACGCTCTTTAACAATGATTAACATTTCATTAATAGTTCGTACTTTTGTGGAATTCAATTCAAAAAAAATGCAAATAGATTTTTATAAATACCAAGGCACCGGAAATGATTTTGTCATGATTGATAATCGATTAGCAACTTTTCCTAAAAACAATACACAGTTGATAGAACATTTATGCGATCGACGTTTTGGAATTGGTGCAGACGGTCTTATTTTATTAGAAAATGACACTGAAACGGATTTCAGAATGGTGTATTACAATTCCGATGGGAATCAAAGTTCCATGTGCGGTAACGGTGGACGCTGTTTGGTGGCTTTCGCCAAAAAGCTGAATGTTATCGAAAACAATACTACATTTATCGCAACCGATGGTTTGCATCACGCCACCATTAGCGCCGATGGATTAGTTTCTTTACAAATGATTGATGTTGATGCTATACAAACGACTCCTGAATTCTCTTTTTTGAATACTGGTTCTCCACATCATGTACAATTGGTTGAGGATTTAGAACAGTATAATGTGAAAGAAAACGGAGCTGCCATTCGATACAGTGAATTGTATGGAAAGCAAGGCAGTAATATCAATTTTGTGAAAAAGATTGACGATACTACTTTTTCAGTTCGTACTTATGAACGAGGAGTAGAAGACGAAACTTTAGCTTGTGGAACGGGTGTAACGGCTGTTGCCATTGCGATGAATGCGACAGGAAAAACAAATGCGACATCGATACATTTAAATGTGGAAGGCGGAAAATTAGCTGTTTCTTTCGACAAAAATGATGGACACTATACCAATATTTTCCTAATAGGTCCGGCAGAATTTGTATTTAAAGGCACGATTGAAATTTAATTCTTCACAAATGATAACTTTAAAAGGCGAAAATATTTATCTCCGCGCATTAGAACCCAATGATTTAGAATTTGTTTATGCCATAGAAAATGACCAAAGTATTTGGGAAGTAAGCAACACTCATACTCCTTACAGCAGGTTTTTGGTGAAACAATATTTAGAGAATGCGCATCAGGATATTTATGAAGCGAAACAATTGCGATTGGCGATTTGTCAAGACGAGGATTTTCCGGCGGTAGGATTAATTGATTTATTTGATTTTGATCCAAAAAATAATAGAGCAGGTGTGGGTATCGTTATTCAGTCGGCAACAAACAGAAATCAGAAAATTGGTTCTGAAGCCTTAGACTTGTTAATTCAATATGCTTTTTACAATCTCAACTTACATCAATTGTATGCAAATATTAGCACCGAAAATGAAGCTAGTATTGCTCTTTTTACTAAATTTGGATTTGAAAAAATAGGAGTCAAAAAAGACTGGACTTTTGTCAATAACAAGTATAAGGACGAAGCTGTTTTTCAATTATTTAATCACTCATTTTAAAATTTTTAGTTTTGAATATAAAAAAAATCATAACCATTGCAGCTGTTGTATTAATATCAGTATTAATGATCTACGGATTTATTTTGATACGACAAATCTTTGCCGATAACACCAAATTTGAAGAAAGCGAAGTCTATGTTTTTGTTCCAACGGATGCTAATTATGAACAAGTACAAAAAATAGTGGCTCCTTATGTTGAAGATATGAACCGATTTGATGTGGTCGCCAACAAAAAAAGTTATCCTGCAAATGTAAAATCAGGTCGTTTTTTATTCAAAAAAGGAATGAACAGTAACGAACTGATTAACGCTTTGCGATTGAATCTTGCTGTAAATTTAGCATTCAACAATCAGGAACGATTAGAGGATTTTTCCGGTCGAATTGGTTCTCAAATCGAAGCGGATAGTTTGTCTTTATTGACTGCATTTAAAGATACCACTTTTTTGAAAGAGAATGGTTTCAACGAAGAAAATGTGCTGACAATGTTTATTCCGAATACTTATGAAATTTATTGGAATACATCAGCGATTAAATTTCGTGATAAAATGATTAAGGAATATCGCAATTTTTGGAATGAAGAACGGGTAGAAAAAGCCAAAAAGCAAGGATTAACTCCAATTGAAGCGACAATATTAGCCTCAATTGTTCATAAAGAATCCGTTAAAAAAGACGAAAGACCAAGAATTGCCGGAGTTTATTTGAATCGTTTAAATAAAGGAATGCTTTTACAGGCAGATCCAACCGTAATTTATGCTGTAAAAAAGAGTACTAATGATTTTACACAGGTGATTAAAAGAGTTTTGAATAAAGATTTGAGAATCGCTTCTCCTTATAATACTTATTATACAGCAGGACTTCCTCCGGGGCCAATTGCAATGCCAGATATTACGGCGCTAGAGGCTGTTTTGAATCCAGAAAAACACAATTACATTTATTTTTGTGCCAGTGTAGAGCGTTTTGGGTATCACGAATTTGCCACAACACAGGCTGAACACGAGCAAAATGCCAAAAAATATTACAACTGGATTAACAGTCAAGGGGTAAAAAGATAGTTTTGAAACATCAAAAAAGCTTCTTCTTTTTAGTATTTCTCATAGGATTTCATTTTGTATCAGCTCAAAATGCTGTGGGTAGTTTTTTGAAACCATCAGATTCATTAGATAATAAAAGACAAAATTCAGTTGTCATTGCTGAAAGTGTATTGGCGGCAGGTGCGTTAGTTGGTTTAAATCAGCTTTGGTACGCAGATTACCCCCAATCTAATTTTCATTTTATCAATGATAATTCAGAATGGCTTCAAATGGATAAATTGGGACATTCTTTTTCATCCTATCATTTGGGGCAATTTGGAGCCAAAATGTTGCATTGGAGTGGTACCAGCAAAAAAAATCAATTAATTTACGGCGCAGGTTTAGGATTTGCATTTCTGACAGCTGTTGAAGTTTTAGACGGCTATTCTTCAGAGTGGGGCGCTTCAACCGGAGATGTAATTGCGAATGCTTCCGGAACCGCATTGTATATTTCACAAGAACTTCTTTGGAAAGAACAACGAATTACACCCAAATTTTCTTTTCACACGACTCAATTTGCAGCCTACAGACCTGATGTTTTAGGACGTTCATTATCCGAACAAATTTTGAAAGATTATAACGGACAAACGTATTGGCTTTCGACTAATTTATATTCTTTTTCTAAAGGTTCAAAAATACCTAAATGGTTGAATTTGGCAATTGGCTATGGAGCCAATGGAATGGTCTTCGGAAATACAGAAAATAACCCTCAAAACAGCACTCAAAAAGTAGAAAGATTTAGACAGTTTTACCTGAGTTTTGACGTTGATTTGACAAAAATTGAAACTAAATCACACTTTTTGAAGACGATTTTTTCTGTTTTTAATACAATTAAAATTCCGGCTCCAACGATTGAATACTCGGCTAACGAGGGACTTAAGGGATACTGGTTGTATTTTTAGAAAAGTTTAACGGGTTGATTTTCAGCTTTATGAAATTTATTGTATCTTTGCGCGTAGAAATTTCTTAACGGGACAGCGTTTTGAAGAAAAACAATTTATGATAAAGAAATGGTATTTTTATACAAGTTTGGCTCTTATTATTGCTTTTTTAAGCTCAGGTTTTAAACCTTTTACTTTAGACACCGACCACTGGTTTCTAATTGACGATTCAGATGGAACACACTACTTATATCCATCGCAAGAACAGAATGATTACACCAATTTGAACATCCCTTTTACTGGAAATTTCTTTATTGGTTTCAAAGAAGCAATCGCCTTCAAAGAATCTCAAGGCAAATACAAAAAAATTAATTCACTAGGGTATTTAGGAAAATACCAATTTGGAACTGAAACATTAAAAACAGTTGGTGTTCACAATAGTTCTAAGTTTTTGAACAGTCCTGAATTGCAGGAAAAAGCATTTATTGCTCTTTTAGCTAAAAATAAATGGGAGCTAAGAGATGAGATTGAAAAATATGAAGGAACTATTTTAAATGGTATTCGCGTAACGGAATCCGGAATTTTGGCTGCTGCTCATCTTGGTGGTGCCGGATCAGTAAAAAAGTATTTCAAAAACAACGGAAAACGTTTTTTTAGAGATGCTTACGGAACGTCACTACGTACGTACATGAAAGCGTTTGGAGGATATGACACCTCGTTTATTGTCGCAGATAGTAATGCAACGGTAAAAAACATTTAGATTTTTTAGATATAAAAAAAAAGAGGCTGTTAGATGTATTTCTAGCAGCCTCTTTAAGTTTTATTTCGAAATATTACTTTATTTTTAAAATCTCTCCGTTTGGACGAACAACTAATTTTCGGGTTTCTTTCCCTTTTTTTATCTTAAGATTGTATTGTTTTTTAATAACATCTCCTTCTTCTTGGGTATAAAGGAATCTGTCGTTTACAATAGACCATTGCGGATACGTTCTGTAAACAGAGAAAATTACCTGACTGGGTAGTTTTACATTTCTAAAATCTTCAACCACACGGGTTAATTTTCCTTTTTCATCATAAGTTGCCGCCAAAGAGCCATTTTTTACCTCCATGATTAAAAGATATTCTTCATACCCTTCATTTTCTTTACCAAGGTCATATGCAATGAATTTTTCTTCTACTGCTTTTACACTTTGGTCTGGATTATTATCGGGAATATAAATGGAAAAATCGGAGCCAATTCTTTTGATAACGACACCCGGTAATTCCTCGATTTTCATTTTTCCTTTTTCAGTTTCGTCTTGAGAATAGGATGATGACGTAAGTCCTAAAAATAGCAAAATAATAATAAATGATTTCATAATATTCAGTTTTAAATTAATATTGAGTGTTTCTAAATTTAATAAACAAAGATTCTAAGGTTTGCAGTTTTCTTCCCCTTTTTTGTTATTTCAATTCATTATACATCAATATGGTAAGTGAAAAATTATGATTTTTTTGAGGCGGTGTTAATTTATTTTAATAAAAATAACTCTTGTAAAATTAATACATTTAATACTCTATAACCGTTAATTATTTTGCAATTTATGTTAACAAAAATGGATTTTACAGGTTTTATTTTAATAAGATAATTGAGTTATTTTATTGATATGTAATGGTTTATGTGTAAATAAAAAAACACCAGACTTACGCATGGTGTTTTGTGGTTATTTGTATTATTTGGTAAGAAATTGAAAGTTCTTTTTATTTTTATCCGATTAAGATTTCTAGTATTTTAATGGCGGCCTCACTAATTTTTGTACCGGGTCCAAAAACGGCAACTGCACCGGCATCGAATAAAAATTGATAGTCTTGCGCAGGAATTACTCCTCCTACAACGACCATAATATCTTCACGACCGTATTTTTTGAGTTCTTCGATTACTTGTGGAACGAGTGTTTTATGACCTGCTGCAAGTGAAGAAACGCCTAAAACATGTACGTCATTTTCTATGGCTTGTTTGGCAGCTTCGGCTGGTGTTTGAAAAAGTGGGCCAATATCTACATCGAAACCTACATCGGCATAACCTGTAGCTACTACTTTTGCCCCCCGATCGTGTCCGTCCTGTCCCATTTTGGCAATCATAATTCTAGGTCTTCTGCCTTCTTGTTTGGCAAAAAGATCGGCCAGTTGTTTTGCTTTTTCAAAGCTTTTGTCGTCTTTTATTTCTTTACTATACACGCCGCTAAAGGATTTAATTTGTGCTTTATATCTGCCAAAAACAGTTTCAAGTGCATCGCTGATTTCGCCTAAAGTGGTTCTGTTTCTTGCTGCTTCCACAGCTATTTCCAGTAAATTTCCTTCTCCGGTTTGAGCACAAAGGATTAGTTTTTCTAGTGATTTTTTTACTTTTTCAGTATCTCGCGTTGCTTTTATTCGGTCTAATTGTTCTAATTGTTGTTTGCGAACCATTTGGTTGTCGACATCCAGAATTTGTAACGGATCTTCTTTCTCTAAACGATATTTGTTAACTCCTACAATAATATCTTGGCTGCTGTCTATTCGGGCTTGTTTTCTGGCAGCGGCTTCTTCAATACGAAGTTTAGGAATTCCCGATTCAATAGCTTTGGTCATGCCACCCAATTCTTCTACTTCTTCAATGAGTTTCCAGGCATTTTCGGCAATTTGATGCGTTAGACTTTCCACATAATAGCTTCCTGCCCATGGATCAACAGTTTTGGTTATTTTAGTTTCTTCCTGAAGATAAATTTGCGTGTTTCTGGCAATTCTCGCTGAAAAATCAGTAGGTAATGCTATGGCTTCATCCAGCGCATTTGTATGTAATGATTGTGTTCCTCCAAAAGCGGCTGCAGCTGCTTCAATACATGTTCGGGCCACATTGTTAAACGGATCCTGTTCTGTTAAACTCCAGCCCGAAGTTTGGCAATGGGTCCGTAAAGCAAGAGATTTATCGTCTTTGGGATTGAATTGTTTGACTAATTTTGCCCAAATCATTCTTCCGGCACGCATCTTGGCAATTTCCATAAAATGATTCATACCAATCGCCCAAAAGAAAGAAAGGCGCGGAGCGAAATCATCAATTTTCATGCCTGTGGCCAGCCCGGTTCTAATATATTCTAATCCATCGGCAAGGGTGTAAGCCAGCTCAATATCTGCCGTAGCTCCCGCTTCCTGCATATGATAACCGGATATAGAAATAGAGTTGAATTTCGGCATTTTTTTGCTCGTATATTCAAAAATATCGGCAATAATTTTCATCGAAGGAGCAGGCGGATAGATGTAAGTGTTACGCACCATAAACTCCTTCAAAATATCATTTTGTATCGTTCCTGAAAGTAATTCCGGTTTCACACCTTGTTCTTCGGCAGCGACAATATAAAAAGCCATAATCGGTAAAACGGCTCCGTTCATGGTCATAGAAACGGACATTTCGTCAAGCGGAATTTGGTCGAACAATACTTTCATATCTTCTACAGAATCGATGGCGACTCCTGCTTTCCCTACATCGCCAACAACACGCTCGTGATCCGAATCGTATCCGCGATGAGTAGGCAAATCAAAAGCTATGGAAAGTCCTTTTTGTCCGGCAGCAAGATTTCTTCTATAAAAAGCGTTGCTTTCCTCGGCAGTAGAAAATCCGGCATATTGGCGCACTGTCCAAGGGCGGCGAACATACATTGTGGCATAAGGCCCGCGTAAATTTGGCGCAAAGCCAGCACCAAATTCAAGATGTTCTAAGTTCTCGATGTCTGGTGCAGTATACGTTTTTTGCAATTCAATCCCTTCGGCAGTCAGGAAAGTGTCCGATGAAGAATCACGGTTTTCTATTTCGGAAGTACAGTTTAATTGTATGTGTTGGAGATTTTTTCGTATCATTTCTAAAGCCAGGAATTACAGAAATTTGTATTTTTATTTTCGTTTTGGAGCACGCTTTTTACTCTTTTAAAAGTCGTTCTTGTTCCAGTTTTTCGGAAAGTCGTCTTTCGATAATTGGAGTAATTAAAGTCTTTCGCGGTTTTACTTTTATAAAAGGAAACAGCTCCAAATCATTTTTCATTTTGTCTTCCTTGTTCGTGTGTTTATTGGTTCCAAGAAGAATTTCTTTTCCGGAATCGAATAAATTTTGTGCAGTATCGGCACTTTCTTGAATTTTTCTTTTGATGATTCCGTCGTTGAGTTGTTTTAGAAAACCACCATTTGCTTCGATATCTTTAAATAACAATAGTCCTTTTTCGGCTAATTGATGAGTAAGATTTTCGATGTAATAACTGCCATCAGCCGGATTATTGACTTTGTCAAAATAACTTTCATTTTTGAGAATCAACAGTTGATTTCTGGCAATTCTATCGCCAAATTCATTGTCTTTATGGTACAAAGCATCATAAGGTAAATTGGCAATTGCATTCGCTCCTCCAAGAATTGCACTCATGCATTCCGTCGTGGTTCGCAACATATTTACGTTATAATCGTAAAGTGTTTTGTTTCTTTTTGTTGGGGAAACCAAAAGATGGCAATCTAAATTATGGTTGTATTCTTTTGCAATCAGATTAAAAAGTAATCGCAGAGCACGAAGTTTTGCAATTTCAAAAAAGTAATTGGTTCCTACCGAAATTTCAAAAACGATTGGTTTATTAATCAATTCAATTCTATTGAAATATTCATTGGCATGCGCCAAAGTGTAAGCTATTTGTTGTACCATATTGGCACCGGCATTTTGGTATAATGAACCGTCGATGCTTATTAAGGAAACATTTGAGGTTTCTTTTGAGAGTATAGAAAGGGTTTCGAAGTTGTTTTTTTCTGATGTTGAAAACCAATTTCCATCTTTAGCTAATTGTCCAATTGGATCAAGATTGCAAAAAATGGTTGCATTTCGTTGTTTAGCAATTGCATCAATTTTTTTAACGAAATCGATTGAAATAAAACGCAAATGAAAGTAAACCGTTATTTTTTCTAAAGGTAGTTTTTCTAAAAGCGTATCAATAGCTACAGCTTCATTTTCTATTGTAAAACGAAGACTTTCGGCACCACGATTTAGTGTGTCTAATGCTCTTTCAATTGATTTTTCGATATCAAAAACAAAAATATTTTGGCAAATTTTAAACTCTGATGCTTTTGTGGCCAAAGGAAAATATTTAGGCAAATCGGATGCGTCATAGAAAGGCTTCACCTTAATGTCCTCGGGAGAATTCCAGACTAATGTTTCATTATAATCCGCTCCGTTGAGCTCAAACTGGATTTTTTGTTTCCATTGTTTGGTAGAAATTGGATTGAAATCGTTGAAAAGTTTTTTCATTTGGTTTGTTATTTTCGGTCGCCGGATTTCTATTTTTTATTGGTCAATATTGGTGCTGTCTCCTTCAAATTCTATGATGTAAATATCTTCACTGTCTTTTTTCATATAGTATTTTTCGCGCGCATATTTCTCAATTTGTTCCGCGTTTTTTAACTGCTTGATATTTTGTTGGTCTTTTTTTATTTCTTCTTGGTAGTATATTTTGTTGTCTTCCAGTTCATTAATTTGTTTGTCAAGAAAACGATGGTCGAAATAGGAATAATTATCAAGGAAAATCATCCAAGTCGAAAAAAACAATAAGACCCAAATATACTTGTTACTTAAAAATTTAAACCAGCGTTTATCTTTATATGGATTTGTCATTCAAAATATTTTTTAGTCCCAATTACTTACTTTATTATTTACCAACTTTGGTACGTAATTATAGAATTTTTTGATTAATAACTGCACGAACCACGTCTATGGCCACTGTATTGTATTTGTCATTTGGTATGATGATATCGGCAAAGGCTTTTGTAGGTTCTATAAATTCCTGATGCATAGGTTTCAAAGTATTTTGATACCGATTTAAAACCTCTTCCATATCTCTTCCACGTTCAGCAATGTCTCTTTTTAGACGACGAATTAACCGCTCATCTGAATCTGCATGAACGTATATTTTTACATCAAAAAGTGCTCTTAATTCAGGATTTGCCAAAATTAAAATCCCTTCTACAATCATTACCTTTCTTGGATGTGTAAAAATGGTGTCATCTGTTCTGTTATGGGTTACAAACGAATATACAGGCTGATTAATATTATTTCCTTCTTTTAATTCCTTTAAATGCGCAACCAATAATTCAAAATCAATTGCTCTGGGATGGTCAAAATTTATCAAAGCCCTTTCGTCAAATGAAAGGCCGTGATTTACTTTGTAGTAGGAGTCCTGTGAAATAATCCCTACTTCAGTTTCTGGTAATTCATTCATAATCTGATGAACTACGGTTGTTTTTCCACTTCCTGTTCCACCTGCAATTCCTATAATGAGCATAAAATATGTATTATCTATTTATGGAAACAAAAGTAGGAATTTAATTGGGAGTGAATTTTGTTTTTCGCAAAATGTTTGCTAATTTAATATACTTATTTAGTGTTATTGATTCTCATTTTTTATCTTTAGAATCTAAAACGGAAATCGTGTATTCGCAAATCAATCAAAATATCAGTCGGTATGTCACTTTTGACTTGGAAGAATTGGAAATTTTTAATTCACTATTAGAATATAAAAAAGTTCCCAAGAAAACAATCCTGCTTCAGGAGGGGGAAATGTGCAATTTTGAAGCATTTGTGATTAAAGGTTGTGTCAGGAAATATTATATTGATGCCAATGGTTTTGAAGTAATTCTTCAATTTGCCATTGAGAATGCTTGGATAAGCGACATTTCTTTCAGTATTTATGAAGATAATCCTAGTCGTGTGTGTATTGAAACAGTGGAAGATTGCGAATTTTTTATGTTCAGCCCGGAAACTAAAGAAGCCTTATTTGCTAAAGCGCCAAAGTTTGAAAGAGCTTTTAGAATACTTATGCAACGCAATTTGGCGGTAACTCAAAATCGGTTGTTTAATACCATTTCGAAAACGGCTACAGAGAAATATCTTGAATTTCTGGAACATTATCCTACGCTTTCACAAAGGGTCGCCCAGCATTATATAGCTTCTTATTTGGGAATTTCGGCTGAGTTTTTAAGTAAAATCAGAACCAAGATAGCCAAACACTAATTTTATCTTAATTTTTCATTTCTTGTCCTAGTTCAATGCATAAGCTTTTTTTTTGACGCAACTTTGTATCATAATAATTAAAGAACATGACAATGGACACTACAACTATTTTAAAAGAAGAAGCACTTACTAATTATGTTTTGCACAAAGCAAACACTCGTGGGCATGCCAATCACGGTTGGTTAGAATCCTATCACACGTTTAGTTTTGCCAATTACCACAATCCGGAACGTATGAATTTTGGTGTTTTACGTGTTTTGAATGATGATAGAGTCAATCAGGGTATGGGTTTTGGGAAACATCCGCATGATAATATGGAGATTATTTCTATTCCGCTTGAAGGGGATTTAGAACATCAGGACAGTATGGGAAATGTAACGGTGATCAAAAAAGGAGATATTCAGGTAATGAGTGCCGGTACTGGAATTTTTCATAGCGAATACAATAAAAACAAAGATCAGGAAGTTAAGTTTTTACAGATTTGGGTATATCCAAATAAAAAAAATGTAACGCCTCGTTACGACCAAATTACGTTAGACCTAAACGATCGCCATAACAAATTACAACAAATCTTATCTCCAAATCCAGAAGATGAAGGCGTTTGGATTCATCAGGATGCGTGGTTTCATCTTGGAAAATTTGATAACGGTTTTTCTACTTCCTATCCATTAAAAAAAGCGGGTAATGGGATTTATGCTTTTGTTTTGAAAGGGGACTTCACTATAAGCAACATTTCCTTGAACGAACGGGACGGATTGGGAATTTGGGATACGAATACAATTTCAATTACTGCAAATACTCCTGATGCCGAAATACTTTTGATGGAAGTACCAATGGCATTGTAATTTTAAAATAAAAACAATTTAACAATATATACTAAAAAATAAGATTATGTCAACAACAAAATGGGCTATAGACCCAACGCATTCAGAAATTGGTTTTAAAGTTAAACACATGATGTTTACAACTATTTCAGGAAAATTTTTAAAATTTGAAGCTTCAATTGAATCTGAAAATGATAGTTTTGAAAATGCAAAAATTGAATTTACAGGAGCAATTGATTCGATAAGCACCGGAAATACAGATAGAGATGCGCATTTATTGAGTCCTGATTTTTTTGATGCATCACAGTTTCCTGAAATCCAATTCAAGGCGGCTTCATTTACCAAAATTAATGAAGGAGAATATGAATTAGTTGGTGATTTAACGATGCATGGAGTTACTAAATCAGTAAAACTGCCAGCAGAATTCAGTGGATTGATGAAAGATCCATGGGGAAATACAAAATTAGCTTTTTCATTAGAAGGTAAAATTAACAGAAAAGATTGGGGATTAAATTGGAATTCAGCTCTTGAAACTGGTGGGGTTTTAGTTGGTGAAGAAGTTCGATTGAATATCGAATTGCAATTTGTAAAACTATAATTTATATTTAAAAATAGAATGATTAGCCTCAAAGAAATAAATAGCTTTGAGGTTTTATTTTATAAAAACCAATCATGAAAACCATCGCTATTCTTTACATAGGAAGACATCCTGAAATCACGGAAACAGTTGTCAGGCTTTTGAATACCAATGAAAATTGGGTTGGAATCGGAACTGTAAATGATGAGGAAGCTAAAGCAATTTTTTGTAAAAAAGAGTTTTCAATTGTATTATTGGGTTCGGGGATTCAGTATGAAAGCGAAACCAATTTGTGTTCTTTTTTCAAAAAACAAAATCCGAACTGCATAATTGTTCAGCATTATGGCGGAGGAAGCGGTTTACTGAAAAGTGAAATACTACTTGCCTTGGAAGATATAAAATAAAAAAGAGAGTCATTTTAAACTCTCTTTTTTTAGGATATTATATCGTTTATTTATTCTTCTTGGCTTTGATCATCATTTCTAATTGATCCCAAAGTTCTTCCGGAATAGCTTCCAGAATATTAAATTGTCCAGCACCTTTCAGCCATTCTCCACCATCAATAACAATCACTTCACCGTTTACATAAGCTGAGAAATCGGATACCAAATATGCCGCTAAGTTGGCTAATTCCTGATGATCTCCTACGCGTTTTAGCGGTACTTTTTTTGACATATCAAATTTTTCGGCTAAATCGCCTGGTAACAATCGGTCCCAAGCGCCTTTGGTAGGGAAAGGTCCAGGAGCAATAGCATTAGAACGAATTCCGTATTTGGCCCATTCTACAGCTAAACTTCGGGTCATGGCAAGAACTCCAGCTTTTGCAGTGGCACTTGGCACCACATAAGCAGAACCAGTCCAGGCATAAGTAGTTACTATATTTAAGATTGTAGCTGATTTTTGTTTGGTGTCAATCCAATGTTTTCCAAAAGCGAGTGTACAGTTTTTAGAACCTTTCAGAACAATATCAATGACAGTATCAAAGGCATTTGCGGATAATCTTTCGGTTGGTGAAATGAAATTCCCTGCCGCATTATTCAATAACACATCTACTTTTCCGAATGCTTTAAGAACTTCTTGCATCATATTCTCGACTTGTTCATAATGGCGCACATCGCACTGTAGTGGTAAACAAGTTCCTCCAGTTTCTGTTTCCAGTTCAGTTGCTGTGCTTTTTAGTTTTTCTAAATCTCTTGATGTGATGGCTACTTGAGCACCTAATTCCAAGAAATATTTTGTCATTGCTTTTCCTAAGCCACTTCCGCCTCCGGTTACCACAATTACTTTGCCTTTTAAGGCATCGTCACGCAACATTTTATCTGTATAACTCATAGTATTTTGTTTTTTTGGATTGTAAATGTAGCAAAAAATTAATTGTATGCATGCATAATAAAAAAATATAAAGCGAATGTATTAAATATTACACAATCGTTTAGCTGCAGCTTCAAGCGTGGCATTATTTTTAGCAAAGCAAAAACGAATGAGTTTTAAGTCTTTTTTATTGGCATAAAAAGTTGAAATTGGGATTGCTGCAACTCCATATTCGGTAATTAAACGTTTACAGAAGTCAACATCATTTTCATCGGAAATCGAAGCATACGAAACGACTTGAAAATAAGTTCCTTCACAAGGCATTAATTGGAAGCGACTTTCTTGGAGTAAACTTCGAAAGTAATCTCGTTTTTCCTGATAAAAAGGCCCTATTTCTTCAACAGAAACGAAGTCTAAATAATCGCTTATCGCCACTTGACAAATACTGGTGACGCTAAAAACTAAAAATTGGTGTACTTTTTTGATTGCTGAAATCAAATGTTCAGGAGCTACAAGATACCCAACTTTCCAACCGGTAACATGAAACGATTTTCCAAAAGAGGAAACCATTACACAGCGATTTAGGAGTTTTTCCCTAGTATGAGCTGATATGTGTTTTTGTTCAAAAGTGATGTATTCATACACTTCATCTGAAAGTACAATGATTTCCGGGAATTTTTGCAATAGGGATTCGAGTATTTCAAAATCGGACGCGGTTAAAATTTTCCCGGTCGGATTATGTGGATTATTGATGATAATCATTTTAGTTTTGGAAGAACAGGCTTTTTCAATTCGCTCCCAATTTGGTGTATAATCATCATTTAATGCTACTCGGACAGGATGTGCGTGACATAATAATACCGGAGCTTCATAGGAATCATAACTTGGATCTAGTATCAGAATTTCATCATCTATTTCGGCCAAAGCGAGTATAGTTGTGAAAATTCCTTGAGTGGCACCAGCTGTTATAAGAATTTCTGTTTCAGGCTGAAGAGTTCTTTCATATGATTTCTTGACTAGTTTCGCTATTTTTGATAAAAGTGGCGGATAACCTGACATGGGTAAATATTGGTGAACATTATCTTTGGCACGATTGGAAATTATATCAATTAATCGTTCATCAACTTCAAAATCAGGAAAGCCCTGCGAAAGATTGATAGCATTGTGCTCAGTTGCCAATTTTGACATCACCGTAAAGATACTCGTGCCAATATGCGGAAGTTTATTCATAGTATAAAAACCTAAAATTGTAATTATAAAAGTACTTGTTTTTATATTAATTTTATTCTTTTTATACAATTGAAATACGTGTCGCACTAAAGAACACAATAAAAAAGCTACCTCTCGATAGCTTTTTCTTTTAAATTTAATTTTTATTTATTTTCCTTTTACAATATATCCATTTGGATTCACAACTAATCTGCGGACTTCCTTGTCTTTTTTAATTTTGATGTTGTACTCTTTCTTAAGGACATCTCCTTCTTTTTGGGTGTAAAGAAATTTATCATTTACAATTTGCCATCCGGGAAATGTTTTATAAATCGAGAAAATCACGCTACTGGGAAGTTTTACATTTTGATAGTTTTCAACGACATGGGTTAATTTACCGTTTTCATTGTAAGTTGCCGATAAAGTACCATTCTTAGTTTCCATAATTACCAAATAGGATTCGTATCCTTCATAATCTTTCCCTAAATCGTAAGAAATGAATTTTTCTTCTAGCGCTCTAACATTTCTGTCAGGGTTTTTATCCGGTAAATACACAGAAAAATCTTTTCCTACACTTTTAATGACAACAGCAGGTAAATCTTCCATTTTAATTGCTTTTTCTTCTAAATTAGTTTCTTTATCTTGAGGAAAAGCCGCTGTAGTCAAACTTAAAAATAACAATGCAATTATTATAGATTTCATAGTTTCTAAATTTTAAATTATAATTAAATCAGGTCATTTTAATGATTCAATAAGAATATAAGGTTTTTTGTTCTTTTCTTTTTCCTTATCGTTTTTATTTATTTAAATCATTATTTATCAATAATTTAGTTGAAAATATTAAAATGAATTAAGTGTTTGACATTAGTAAAATTAATTATATTTTGCAAGCAGATGGGTTAATGGTCTCTATAAAGACTGTTAATTTAGAGGTGCTTTCAGAGGTGCTTTTGGCAGGAAAACTTAAGTGATTTTAATCAAAAAAAAAACAGCGAATTAGTCGCTGTTCTTCTATATGAATAAGGATTTTCAAAGGTTTAAGTCAAAATCCGAAAAGGATTTTTCTTATTAATTGAAAAATAATTTGTCAGGATTACATTTTGTGTATGATAAAAATAGTGGGGCGTTTATGTAAATCGATAGTCTCTTTTTTCCATGCCGCAATTTTCTTAGTTTTGATGTATTCTGTTGGTAAAGTGATATCCGTAGCTACACATAAATGGGTTTCTGGATGTAAAGTTTGTAATAAATCTTCCAGTAATTTATTATTGCGATATGGAGTTTCGATGAAAATTTGAGATTGATTTTTCTCGAAAGATATTCTTTCTAAGCTTTTGAAACTTGCTTTTTTTTCGTCTTTTTCAATAGGCAAATAGCCATGAAATGTAAAACTTTGACCATTCATTCCCGAAGCCATCATCGCTAATAATATAGAAGAAGGACCAACAAGCGGGATAACCTGAATTCCTTTTTCATGTGCTAATTTTACAATTACAGCACCGGGATCTGCTACACCAGGACAGCCGGCTTCACTCATTAATCCCACGTTTTTTCCTTCTAATAAAGGTTTTATAAAGTCCAGATGTTCTTTGGTTTCAGTATGTTTGTTTAAAGTAAAAAGAATAAGTTCCGATTGTTTTTTTTCAGGACTAACTTCTTTAATAGACTTTCGCGCCGTTTTTTCGTTCTCTACAATATAATAATCAATAAAATCGATGCTTCTTTTTATCGTTTGCGGCAATACATCCATAGGGTCGCAATCACCCATTGTTGTAGGGATTAAATAAAGTTTTCCTAAAAGTGGGGTTGATTTCATGGATTTAATTTAAAATTTAAACGGGCATTGACGGTGAGACTGAATTTACTTTAAATTAAAAGTAAAATAGTTTATTGGTGTTTTGCAATCAGTTTTTCTGAAATAACATCACAAACTTCATTCAGCATTTGGTACACCATATTGAATCCATTCGGTAATCCGAAGTACGGATCCGGTACATCTACATTTTCATTAGGAAACAATTCATCCAAAATCATTCGTACTTTATCCTTATGCTCCTGGCTTTTGGCAAGTGAAATAACTGTTTCGTAATTGGAACTGTCCATCACAAAAATATAATCAAAAGTATCGAAATCAGAAGAACTGAATTGTCTTCCGCGTTGATTTGAAATGTCTAAACCATTCTTTTTTGCAGTAGCAATAGAACGCTCATCCGGCGTATGGCCAATATGCCAAGATCCGGTTCCGGCAGAATCTACTCTGAATTTATCTTTGGGTAATTTTGATGCTAAAATTCCTTCGGCTAATGGAGATCGGCAAATATTTCCTAAGCAAACCATTAAAATTTGTACTGGCATGATGCGTTTACAGCGTTAGTTTCTTATTGATATCCTCCACAAATTTTTTGAACTGTTTATCAGTAGCCACTAAATTATCTACTGTTTTACAAGCATGCAATACAGTTGCATGATCGCGATCACCAATTTGTGAACCAATATTAGCTAAGGATGCTTTTGTGAATTTCTTAGCAAAAAACATGGCCAATTGTCTGGCTTGAACAACATGTCTTTTTCTAGTTTTGGATTGAAGGGTTTCTAAATCCAATTGAAAATAATCCGAAACTATTTTTTGAATATAATCTATAGAAATTTCTCGTTTTACATTTTTTACAAATTTTTCAACGACACTTTTCGCAAGTTCTATAGTAACTTCTTTTTTATTGAATGAAGATTGTGCGATCAAAGATATAATGGCACCTTCAAGTTCCCGGACATTCGATTTTATATTGCGGGCAACATATTCTATTATTTCGTCCGGAATTTCAACACCATCTCGGTATAGAATGTTTTTCAGGATAGAAATTCTGGTTTCATAATCCGGTTGGTGCAATTCAGCAGACAATCCCCATTTGAAACGGGAAAGTAAGCGTTGCTCAATATCTTGCATGTCAACAGGAGCTTTGTCCGAAGTCAAAATCACCTGTTTTCCGTTTTGATGTAAGTAATTAAATATATGGAAAAATACATCTTGAGTTCCAGATTTACCAGAAAGGAACTGAACATCATCAATAATCAAAACATCAATTAATTGATAAAAATGAATAAAGTCGTTTCTGTTATTTTTCTTAACCGAGTCAATATATTGTTGGGTGAAAATTTCAGCGGAAATATATAAAACTGTTTTTTCAGGATATTTATCTTTTATTTCAACACCGATAGCATGTGCTAAGTGGGTTTTTCCAAGTCCTACACCACCAAAAATAAGTAAAGGATTAAACGAAGTTCCTCCAGGTTTATTGGCAACAGCCATACCTGCAGAGCGCGCCAATCTATTAGAATCTCCTTCCAAGAAATTATCAAAACTGTAATTGGCATTCAACTGAGATTCGATTTTTAAATTTCGAATACCAGGAATTACAAAAGGATTTTTTAATTCAGGGTTTAGGTTTTTAAATGGTGCATCAACATCTTGCGGTTTCATTGGAACTCTGTTGGCACTTGGCAATTGTTCCGTAAACGGTTGTTTATTGCCATAAGTGTTTTCCATTTTGATTTTATAGAGTAACTTTGCGTTTTTACCAAGTTCTTTAGTTAATGCCACTTTTAATAATTTTACATAGTGCTCTTCCAACCATTCGTAGAAAAATTTACTTGGCACTTGAATATATAATGCATTATCGGTAAGTTCAACTGATTTGATTGGTTCAAACCAAGTTTTGTAAGCTTGATCTTGAATGTTGTCTTTTATAAAAGACAGGCAGTTTTCCCATACTGATTGAGCAGTTTTGTTCAT